>NZ_JBIOTB010000001.1:0-512500 GCF_051715065.1 Enterococcus sp. AZ062
ATGGTATCCCTCGATGCTTTATGGACTGAATTAAAAACGACTTATCAAAAAGAACTGTCTCCAGCAAGTTACAATACTTGGATTGAGACAGCACAACCTAAATCCTTAGAACAAAGCCAATTAGTGGTGACTGTTCCAAGTAAGATCCATAAGGAATATTGGGAAAAAAATCTCGCAACAAAGATTGTTGAGGTCGGCTACATGTTAACGGGAAAAGAGATCATTCCACGTTTTGTGACCGGTGAAGAAGCGGAACAAGAAGAAGTAGAAGAAATCAAAACAATGAAAGTTCCCCCAATCACACCAATCAAAAAAGCGATGTTGAATCCTAAGTATACCTTCGATACATTTGTGATCGGAAAAGGTAATCAGATGGCTCATGCCGCTGCCTTGGTCGTTGCTGAAGATCCTGGTTCGATTTATAATCCATTGTTCTTCTATGGTGGTGTCGGACTTGGTAAGACTCACTTGATGCACGCGATTGGTCATCAAATGTTGTTAAGTCAGCCAAATGCGAAGGTCAAATATGTAAGCAGTGAGACGTTTGCCAATGATTTTATCAATTCGATCCAAAATAAAACGGCCGAAGAATTTCGCCAAGAATATCGAAATGTCGACTTACTATTAGTCGATGATATTCAATTTTTTGCTGAAAAAGAAGCAACTCAAGAAGAATTTTTCCATACCTTCAATGCGCTCTACAATGAAGGCAAACAAATCGTCCTAACGAGTGATCGTTTACCAAACGAAATCCCTAAATTGCAGGAACGTCTCGTTTCTCGCTTTGCTTGGGGACTTTCAGTAGATATCACGCCACCTGACCTTGAAACAAGAACAGCTATTTTGAGAAAAAAAGCCGCAGCAGAACGCTTAGAAATTCCTGATGATACCTTAAGTTATATTGCGGGACAAATCGATTCCAACATTCGTGAACTAGAAGGCGCTCTTGTACGTGTTCAAGCATTTGCTACGATGAACAGTGAAGATATATCAACTAGTTTAGCTGCTGATGCTTTAAAGACATTGAAATCTGGCAAAGGACACCCGCAACTCTCGATTTTGCAGATCCAAGAAGAAGTTGCAAAGTATTACCATATTCAATTAAAGGATCTAAAAGGAAAGAAACGCGTCAAATCGATCGTTGTTCCTCGTCAAATCGCTATGTACTTGGCTCGGGAATTAACCGATAGCTCTCTTCCTAAAATCGGCGCTGAATTTGGTGGAAAAGATCACACAACTGTCATCCATGCGCACGAAAAAATCCAGCAGCTGATCGATTCAAGTGTCAGCATGCAAAATGAAGTATCAGAAATCAAAAATTTTCTATTAAACTAAAAAGATGCTTGATAGAAAGAAAAACACCTTGTGGATAAAATTAGAAATCATTCAAAAGTTATGCACATATTTTCCACAGCTGTTTTTTCTTTTCTCTTCTAGCATTTTTATAGTTTTCCACAGTATCAACAGTACCTAATACTTTTATTACTTTATTTACTAATAATAAAATAAATATATGGCAAAGGAGATCTACAATGAAAGTAACCTTAAACCGCGCAACATTTATGCAAGAATTGCAAACTGTTCAGCGTGCGATTTCAAGTAAAACGACAATTCCTATTTTGACAGGGGTTAAAATCACCCTCAATCAAGAAGGACTGACTTTAACAGGTAGTAATGCAGATATTTCAATTGAGACGTTTCTATCTGTTGAAAATGAAAAAGCGCAAATGCAAATTGAAGCAACAGGAGCCATTGTTCTACAAGCTCGCTTCTTCAGTGAAATCATTCGTCGATTGCCCGAAGAAACCTTTACGCTAGAAGTGTTAGAAAACAAACAAGTGGCCATTACTTCAGGGAAAGCGAATTTCTTAGTGAATGGGTTAGATGCGGATAATTACCCTCATCTTCCTGTTGTAGAGAGTCACAACCAGATGAAATTACCTGTACATGTATTGACCAAATTGATCAATGAAACAGTGTTTGCTGTTTCTCAACATGAAAGTCGCCCAATCCTTACAGGTGTTCATTTCATTTTGAAAGACAACTCGTTATTAGCAGTAGCAACTGACTCACATCGTTTGAGTCAACGAGTGATCCCGATCGAACAATCAGCTGATCAATTCGATATCGTGATTCCTGGAAAAAGTTTGACTGAATTATCACGTTCATTGACAAATGAAGAAGAAATCGTAGAAATCAGTATTATGGAAAACCAAGTATTGTTCAAAACTGAAAATATGTATTTTTATTCACGCTTGTTAGAAGGGAATTATCCCGATACGAATCGTTTGATTCCTTCAAGTTTCAATACCGAAGTTGAATTTTCTGTTCCAAGCTTTTTAGCAGCGATCGAGCGTGCCTCTTTGCTCTCACATGAAGGACGCAACAATATCGTTCGTTTGTCGATCCAGCCTGATTCTGTTGTTCTATACGGTAATTCTCCTGAAATCGGAAAAGTAGAAGAGAGCTTGAACTATACGACTAGCACCGGTGATCCGCTGGACATTTCCTTTAATCCGGACTATATGAAAGCTGCTTTGCGTGCATTTGGCGATATGAGTATCAAAGTAAAATTCATTTCTGCCATTCGTCCATTTACGTTAGAACCAACGGAAGATGGGGTACAATTCATCCAATTGATCACTCCAGTACGCACAAACTAAAATACTAATTGAAAATAAACTGAAAAATAAACCATTTTAAACAGAAGGCCCTAAAATCAATTTTAAGGCTTTCTGTTTCTTTTTGTTCAAATCACCTTTTTTCATTTAAATCCGCTCATATGGAAAAATATATGGATAAATTTGTTTTCTTGCGAAAAAAAGGGTATAATAAAGTATACTTTTAATAATGAAAATGAGGGATGAAGAGTGAAACAACAAGTCATTCTAAAAACTGAGTTTATGACGTTGGGTCAAATGCTGAAAGAAGTCACAGTCATCGGCAGTGGTGGACAAGCAAAATGGTATTTAGCAGAAAACACGGTTTTGGTTGATGGCGAGCCAGAAAATCGTCGTGGACGAAAGCTTTATCCCGGTATGATGATCGAAGTTCCAGAAGCAGGAACTTTTTTTATGGTAAAAAAAGGGAATAACGATAATGAGGCTGAATAAGCTGCACCTCAAAAATTATCGAAACTATCAAGAATTGCAAATTGATTTTTCCAAAAACCTCGTGATTTTTTTAGGAGAAAATGCCCAAGGAAAAACGAATCTTTTGGAAAGTATTTATGTGCTTGCAATGACAAGAAGTCATCGTACAAATAGTGAACAAGAGTTGATTGGATGGAACGATGAGCAGTCGATGATCCAAGGGGAGATCACCAGAGGAACCTCTAAGATTCCGTTAGAGATCCAACTGTCTAAAAAAGGACGAAAAACAAAGATCAATCATATCGAACAAAAGAAGTTGAGTAGTTATGTTGGACAATTGAATGTCATTTTATTTGCTCCTGAAGATCTTTCTTTAGTGAAAGGAAGCCCACAGATCCGACGCAAATTTTTAGATATGGAATTAGGTCAGATCAATCCAATCTATCTTTACGATCTTGTCCAATATCAAGCAGTCCTAAAGCAGAGAAATCAATATTTGAAGCAATTGAATGAGAAAAAACAAACGGATTTACTTTATCTTGATATTTTATCTGAACAACTAGCAGAATTTGGTAGCAAAGTACTAAAGGCAAGAGCGCAGTTTATCAAGCGTTTAGAATATTGGGCAAATTCTTTACATCAACAAATCACGCATCAAAGAGAACAGTTGGCAATCGAATATGTGACCGCCCTCTCTTCTTTAGACACTATGACAGTTCAAGAGATCCAGTCACAATTTTTAACGTTGCTCGAACAAAACAAAAAGAAAGATCTCTTTCGAGGGACAACGACTGTAGGTCCCCATCGAGATGACCTTTCTTTTTTTGTCAATGAAAAAAACGTGCAAAATTTTGGTTCTCAAGGTCAACAGCGAACAACGGCATTAAGTGTCAAATTAGCAGAGATCGATTTGATCAAAGAAGAAACAGGCGAGTATCCGATCCTATTACTGGATGATGTAATGAGTGAGTTAGACGACCAACGTCAACTCCATTTACTTGAAACGATTGAAGGGAAAGTACAGACATTCTTAACTACTACCTCCCTAGATCACGTTAAAAATAAAATGACTGTTGAACCTGAGATTTTTTATGTTCAGCAGGGAGAAATAAAAGGAGAATAAACATACATGACAGAAGAAAGAAGTTTAGTCGAGCGCGCAAAAGAATATGATGCCAGTCAGATTCAAGTGCTTGAAGGTCTTGAAGCCGTTCGGAAACGTCCGGGGATGTACATTGGTTCAACAAGTTCAGAAGGACTTCACCACTTAGTATGGGAAATCGTCGATAATTCGATCGATGAAGTCTTGGCAGGATTTGCGACAAAGATCCAAGTCATCATTGAGGAAGACAACAGTATCACTGTCATCGATGATGGTCGTGGGATTCCGGTCGATATCCAAGCGAAGACCGGTCGTCCAGCTGTAGAAACAGTTTTTACTGTCTTGCATGCGGGTGGTAAATTTGGCGGAGGCGGCTACAAAGTATCCGGTGGTCTTCATGGGGTTGGTTCGTCCGTTGTGAATGCACTATCGACACTATTAGATGTCAAAGTGTACAAAGATGGTAAGATCTATTACCAAGAATATCGTCGTGGGGCGGTAGTCGATGATTTGAAAGTCATCGGTGACACTGATTTAAGTGGAACGACCGTTCACTTCATCCCAGACCCAGAAATTTTTACAGAAACGACAACTTTCGACTTTAATAAATTAGCGACTCGTATTCGTGAGCTGGCTTTCTTGAATCGTGGGATGAAAATCTCAATTGAAGATCGTCGCGAAGAAAAGCCTGTCGTGAAAGAATACCATTATGACGGTGGAATCAAAAGCTACGTCGAATATTTAAATGCGAGCAAAACAGTGATTTTCCCAGAACCTGTTTATTTAGAAGGGGAACAACAAGAAATCACTGTCGAAGTTTCGATGCAATATACAGACGGTTATCATTCTAATATCATGAGTTTTGCCAACAATATCCATACGTATGAAGGCGGAACACATGAATCAGGATTTAAGACAGCTTTGACACGGGTCATCAATGATTATGCACGCAAGCAAAAATTGATGAAAGAAAATGATGATAATTTGACAGGTGAAGATGTGCGTGAAGGCTTGACAGCAGTCATTTCGATCAAGCATCCAGATCCTCAGTTTGAAGGACAAACGAAAACAAAATTAGGAAACTCAGAAGTACGTACGGTCACTGATCGTTTGTTCAGTGAGCATTTCATGAAATTCTTATTGGAAAACCCAAGTGTGGGCCGTCAGATTATCGAAAAAGGACTACTTGCCTCTAGAGCCCGCTTAGCGGCTAAACGCGCGCGTGAAGTGACGCGGAGAAAAGGGGCATTGGAAATCAGTAATCTACCTGGTAAATTAGCCGATTGTTCCAGCAATGATCCTGAAAAAAGTGAATTGTTCATCGTCGAAGGAGATTCAGCTGGTGGTTCAGCAAAACAAGGACGAAGCCGTGAATTTCAAGCGATTTTACCGATCCGTGGGAAAATCTTGAACGTTGAAAAAGCAAGTATGGATAAAATTTTAGCCAACGAAGAAATTCGCTCACTGTTTACAGCGATGGGTACAGGGTTTGGTGAAGATTTCGACGTGTCCAAAGCACGTTACCATAAATTAGTCATCATGACCGATGCCGATGTCGATGGTGCCCACATTCGTACGTTGCTATTGACGCTCTTTTATCGTTATATGCGCCCAATCGTGGAAGCTGGCTATGTTTATATCGCGCAACCACCGCTATATGGCGTTAAACAAGGAAAGAAAATCACGTATGTCCAACCAGGAAAAAATGCCGAAGAAGAGTTGAGAAAAGTCATCGAATCATTACCAGCAACACCAAAACCAAGTGTTCAACGATACAAAGGGCTTGGTGAAATGGATGATCATCAACTATGGGAAACGACGATGGACCCAAGCAAACGTATGATGGCTCGTGTCAGTGTAGATGATGCGATTGCTGCCGATGAAGTGTTTGAAATGTTGATGGGTGATCGAGTAGAACCTCGTCGTGCATTCATTGAAGAAAATGCTCACTATGTTAAAAATCTAGATATTTAATCATGAAGGAGGAAGAAAAATGAGTGAAGAAATCAGAGAAAACATCCATGATGTCAATCTAACCAGCGAAATGAAAGACTCCTTCATAGATTACGCCATGAGTGTCATTGTCGCTCGGGCTTTACCAGATGTTAGAGATGGATTAAAACCAGTTCACCGCCGTATTTTATACGGGATGAATGAGCTAGGTGTCACACCAGACAAAGCACACAAGAAATCAGCCAGAATCGTGGGGGACGTTATGGGTAAATACCATCCCCATGGTGATAGTGCGATCTATGAGTCAATGGTTCGGATGGCGCAACCTTTTAGCTATCGCTACATGTTAGTAGATGGTCATGGAAACTTTGGGTCAGTTGATGGAGATGGCGCAGCTGCGATGCGTTATACTGAAGCCAGAATGAGTAAAATCGCGACAGAAATGTTACGTGATATCAATAAAAATACGGTGGATTTCCAAAGCAACTACGATGATACGGAAAAAGAACCAGTTGTCTTACCGGCACGTTTTCCTAACTTGCTAGTCAATGGTACGACAGGGATCGCAGTCGGAATGGCGACGAATATCCCGCCACATAATCTGACAGAAGTTGTAGCAGCGATTGATCTATTGATGGAAAATCCAGATGTGACAACCAATGAATTGATGGAAGTCTTACCTGGGCCTGATTTTCCTACAGGCGGATTAGTCATGGGGAAATCCGGCATTCGTCGAGCGTATGAAACAGGAAAAGGTTCAATCACTGTTCGAGCAAAAGTAGAAATCACGGAAATGCCAAATGGAAAAGAGCGGATCTTAGTCACTGAATTGCCATACATGGTCAATAAAGCGAAATTGATTGAGCGAATTTCAGAATTGCACCGTGACAAACGAATTGAAGGTATCACGGATCTAAGAGATGAATCTTCTCGTGAAGGAATGCGTATCGTGATCGATGTGCGTCGTGACGCGAGTGCCTCTGTTATTTTGAACAATCTCTACAAATTGACATCCTTACAAAACTCATTTGGTTTCAATATGTTAGCGATCGAAAAAGGCGTACCGAAAGTTCTAAGCTTGAAGCAGATCCTTGAAAATTATATCGAACACCAACGCGAAGTTATTACACGTCGTACGGTCTTTGAAAAGGATAAAGCAGAAGCAAGAGCACATATCTTAGAAGGACTACGAATCGCCTTAGATCATATTGATGAAATCATTGCGATCATTCGTGGGTCCAAATCAGATGAAGAAGCGAAAAACGCGATGATCGAACGCTTTGATCTTTCTGACCGTCAATCGCAAGCAATCTTAGATATGCGTTTGCGCCGTTTGACTGGTTTGGAAAGAGAAAAAATCGAAAATGAATACCAAGAATTATTGAAACTCATTGAAGATTTAGCTGATATTCTTGCTCGCCCTGAACGGGTAACAGAAATCATCCAAACCGAACTTGCTGAATTGAGTCAACGATTTGGCGACAAACGTCGTACAGAATTACTGGTCGGTGAAGTCTTGAGTTTAGAAGACGAAGATTTAATCGAAGAAGAAGAAATCGTGATCACATTGACGAATAATGGCTATATCAAACGTTTAGCCAACAACGAATTCCGCGCACAACGTCGTGGGGGTCGAGGCATCCAAGGAATGGGTGTTCATAACGATGATTTCGTGAAAAATCTTGTTTCTTGCTCCACACATGATACATTGCTGTTCTTTACCAATAACGGAAAAGTGTATCGTGCGAAAGGATACGAGATCCCAGAGTACGGACGTACAGCAAAAGGGATTCCGATCATCAACTTACTTGGCATTGATTCAAGTGAGAAGATCCAAGCAATCATCGCAGTAACTGGTGAAGCAGAGGAAGGACATTACTTGTTCTTTACTACGCGACAAGGAACAGTCAAACGTACGACTGTCACTGCTTTTGCCAATATCCGTAGCAATGGGTTGATTGCGATTGGTTTGAAAGAAAATGATGAATTGGTCAACGTCTTATTGACTGATGGCAAATCAAACATCATTATTGGTACACACGATGGATATTCTGTGACTTTTGCAGAAGATGCCGTTCGTGATATGGGACGTACAGCCTCTGGGGTTCGTGGGGTTCGTTTGAGAGAAGACGATTACGTCGTTGGAGCAGCCTTGATGAATGAGGATCATGAAGTCTTGATCATCACAGAAAAAGGTTATGGAAAACGTACCAAGGTTTCTGAGTACCCTGTCAAAGGACGTGGGGGTAAAGGGATCAAAACTGCGAATATCACTGAGAAAAATGGTCCATTAGCTGGATTGACGACGGTGACAGGCGAAGAGGACATCATGTTGATCACAGACAAAGGCGTCATCATCCGCTTCAACGTTTCAACGGTTTCTCAAACAGGTCGGGCAACGCTAGGCGTGCGCTTGATCAAGATGGAAGCAGAAACGAAAGTGGTGACCATGGCAGCAGTAGAACCAGAACCTGCGGAAGAAACGACTGTCGAAGCAGAGACAGTTGATGTGGAAACTGATACTACAGAAGAATAGAAAATAGGCGTAAAACAAAAGTGAACGTCCTAAAATCAAAACTCCCAAGAATAGGTAAAACTATCTTTGGGAGTTTTTGGTCGTTTCAAAAGAAAAATTTGGAAAACAAAGAACAGCAGCTTGCTTTTTTAGTGCGTTGCGTGTATAATTGAGGATTGTGAGTAGTCTAATTTATTAGAAAACTCTCCTTGCTCTTGGGAAAGCTGAGAGCCGAAAGTCCATAGGGAGGTGAAAAATCAATGGAAAACACGAAATATGAAATCATGTATATTATTCGTCCAAACATTGATGAAGAAGCAAAAACTGCTTTAATCGAACGTTTCGATTCAATCTTGAAAGATAACGGAGCTGAAGTTATCGAATCAAAAGATTGGGAAAAACGCCGTTTAGCATACGAAATGAACGGTTACCGTGAAGGTATCTATCACATCGTTAAAGTATCTTCTCCATCATCAGCAGATGCAATCAACGAGTTTGATCGTCTTGCTAAAATCAATGACGATATCGTTCGTCACATGATCGTAAAAGAAGAAGCTTAATTATTGTTTCACATGGAACAATCAAACGATGAGAGGAGATGACCATTTTGATTAATAACGTTGTACTAGTTGGACGTCTGACAAAAGATCCAGATTTACGATATACATCAAGTGGCACTGCTGTAGCAACGTTCACTTTAGCTGTCAATCGTAACTTCACGAGCCAAAACGGCAACCGTGAGGCGGATTTTATTAATTGTGTGATTTGGCGAAAATCAGCAGAAACACTAGCAAACTATGCACATAAAGGAACTCTTTTAGGTGTAACTGGTCGTATTCAAACGCGTTCTTATGATAATCAACAAGGACAACGTGTGTACGTAACAGAAGTAGTTGCTGAAAACTTCCAATTATTGGAAAGTCGTGCAGCATCTGAAAACCGTCAACAAAGCGGTGGCTACCAAGACACTGGTCAATCGACAAATAATTTTGGCGGAAACGGCGGAAACAATAACTATAATCAAACATCTCAATCATCCAACGGTATGCCTGATTTTGATCGTGATTCTTCTGATCCATTCGGATCAAGCTCAACGATCGACATTTCAGATGATGATTTACCATTCTAAACGAATTTGATAGGAGGGAAATAGAATGGCACAACAAAGAAGAGGCGGACGTAAACGTCGTAAAGTAGACTACATCGCTGCTAACCATATTGAATATATCGATTATAAAGATATCGAATTACTAAAAAGATTTATCTCAGAACGCGGCAAAATTTTGCCACGTCGTGTAACAGGTACAGGCGCTAAAAACCAACGTAAAATTACGATTGCAATCAAACGCGCACGTATCATGGGATTACTACCATTCGTTGGCGAAGAATAATTCGCTTTAGGAATGATTCTGTAGGAATACCCAATCGTTTCAAACCATTACAGAGGAAGTTATGACTACTGTCGTGACTTCCTCTTTTTGTTCCATTTAGGTGTTTAGTCGCTTACATGACATGAGTTATGGTAAAATTAGGCTAATCAGTTACGGGAGGAAAGACATGGATAAAGAAAAAATAAAAGTAAGCCCGAGCCCTCTGCTCATTCTTTTATTGATCCTTGCAGAAGTTTTGGTTGTATTATTGATGCCATTTCGATTGATCAGTGCGTTGTTCATCCTGATCGTGAATCTATTTTGTATTCGTTATGGTTTAAAGATGAAACGGTGGTTGACTCTAAGGAATCGTGACAAGATCCAACAAGCTTCCACAGTTGCGGAATCCAATTTGAATTATGTTTCTGAGATCATGCCAGTCGGAATCATCTCTTACCAACCAGCGACACAAACCATTGATTGGCTGAATCCTTTCGCATTGAATGTGAAAGACCAAAGCTCTTTATTGGAAGCAGACTTGTTAGAAACTTTTTTTTCAGCAAAAGAAAAAAAGAAAAATCAAGTCTATTTAGCTGACAAAACGTTTCAATTTGAATTGGATACGGTGAAAGGGGTCGTTTACTTTATTGACGTGACCCAGAACCAATTACTGAAGATCCATCAAGTGAATAGCCAGCCAATCATTGGTATTCTTTCAATCGATAACTATGCAGATACGGTCGATAAATTGGATGAAAAAGAAGTTTCTTATTTGAACTCCTTCATTACGACACTGATTTCTGACTGGATGAATGAATATCATGTGTTTTTTAAACGAATCAATTCAGAGCGCTTTTTCTTTTTTGGACAGATGAGTGACTTAAAGAAAATGATGGATAAGAAATTTGATCTTTTAGATCGCTTACGAGCAGAAGCTGAAAGACAAAACCATCCGTTGACCCTTAGTATGGGCATTGCCTATGGACAACAAACACTAGAAGAAATCGGTAGCGAAGCTCAAAATAACTTAGATATCGCTTTGGTTCGTGGTGGGGATCAGGTCGTGGTGAAAGAAGTTCGTGAAGGAGCGAAACCTACTTACTATGGTGGGAAATCAGCAACGACCATCAAACGTACGCGCGTTCGTTCACGGGCGATGAGTACAGCTTTACGCAAAATTTTTGATGAAACCGGCGATGTATTTATTATGGGGCATCGCTTCCCTGATATGGACGCTATCGGTTCAGCCGTTGGAGTCAGTTGTCTGGCACGCTTCAATCAGAAAAAAGCCTATATCGTCATCGATGAAAAAGAAATCATTCCAGATGTGGAACGCTGTTTAACAGAAATCCATAAAGAACCAGAGTTGGAGATGCAATTGATTACGCCAGAACGTGCAATGGAGCTTAAGAAAGCCAAGGATCTACTCGTAATGGTCGATTACCATAAACCATCGCTATCGATCTCTCAGAGCCTTTACGAGCAATTTGATAAGATCGTGATCATTGACCATCATCGTCGAGGCGAAGAGTTTCCAAGCAAACCGCTCTTAACGTATATTGAATCTTCTGCGTCTTCTGCCTCTGAATTAGTCACAGAATTGATCCAATACCAAAGTAGCCGAACCAATCGGATCAGCCGTTTAGAGGCGACATTGTTGTTAGCTGGCATGACCGTTGATACGAATAACTTCAATGTGCGAACGACAGCACGTACGTTTGATGTTGCAAGCTATTTAAAGACTTGTAGTGCGGACGCATCCTTAGTACAATATTTATTGAGCTCTGATTTAGCCACTTATTTAGAAATCAGCCACTTGATCGCGCACAATGAACAAGTGACAGAGGATATTGTGGTGGCAGCAGGGACAGATGAAAAAGAGTATAATAGTGTTATTGCAGCAAAAACAGCAGATACGTTGCTCTCAATGGTCAATATCAACGGCGCTTTCGTCATTACGAAACGGACGGATGGCTTAGTTGGTATCAGTGCCCGCAGCACAGGAACGATCAATGTCCAATTGATCATGGAATCCCTAGGTGGTGGCGGACATTTCACCAATGCGGCAACACAACTGGAAAATGTGACTGTAGAAGAAGCAAAACAACAACTGCTCGCTGCTATCCAAGAAAATATGAATCAATTATATAAAAAGGAGTAGATGAGATGAAAGTCATTTTCTTACAAGATGTTAAAGGCAAAGGCAAAAAAGGCGATGTCAAGGAAGTTCCTACAGGCTATGCGCAAAATTATTTGATCAAAAACAATCTGGCAAAAGAAGCAAATAAAAGCAGTATCAGTCAGTTAGAAGGACAGAAAAAAGCCCAAGAAAAGCAAGAAGCAGAAATTCTTGAAGAAGCCAAAAAATTAAAAGAGTTTCTTGAAAAAGAAGAAACAGTCGTGGAATTAAAAGCCAAAGCAGGAGAAGATAGCCGTTTATTTGGCTCGATCCCATCGAAACAAATCGCTGAAGGTTTGAATAAGCAATACAAAGTAAAATTAGACAAACGTAAAATCGAGTTGAATAACCCAATTCGTACGTTAGGCTATACCAACGTACCTGTGAAACTACACCATGAAGTAACTGCAACGATCAAGGTACACGTTGTCTCTGAATAAACGAAAAGAACATGTGACGAAATCACTTCGATAAATCAGCCGCAGAGGACAAAAATCGCTTTCGATTATTTTTGACTTTTGCGGTCTATTTTCGAAGGAAGAGCTTTTGGAACAGATGTTCATTTTAGGGATGACTTTTCTGCCATTTTCTTGTAAAATGAAGCAATTGAAAGCAAGGAGCGATAGAATATGAGTGAAGTGTGGCAGGATCGAATTCCACCGCAAAATATTGAAGCTGAGCAAGCGGTTCTAGGTTCTGTTTTTCTAGACGCTGAAACGATCATCGATGCCATGGAGTACATAGAACCGAAAGATTTTTATCGTCGGGGACATCAAATCATTTTTGAAATCATGATCGAATTGAATGACCGTAGTGAAGCGATTGATGTCGTGACCGTCAAAGATCGTTTGGAGCAACGAAATCTCTTGGAAGATGCTGGTGGAGTCAGTTACTTATCTGATTTAGCTTTAGCTGTACCAACGGCAGCAAACATTGTCTACTACGCAAAAATCGTGGAAGAAAAATCATTACTCCGTAATTTGATCCAAACAGCAACAGGGATCGTGACTAGAGGTTTTGAACAAGGAGAAGAAGTCCAATCCATCTTAGATGATGCGGAACGTAGTATTCTTGAAGTATCAGAAAAACGTAATCGTAGCGGGTTCTTATCCATTGCGGAAGTCTTGAATTCTACGATTGAAAATATTGACCAACTCGCGCAAAACAATGAAGAGATCACAGGTTTGCCAACTGGTTACCAAGGATTAGATAAAATGACTGCTGGCTTCCAAGCAGAAGAGCTGATTATTTTGGCTGCACGTCCGGCGGTAGGGAAAACCGCCTTTGCCTTGAATATTGCCCAAAATGTCGGTACAAAGACAGATCGTTCCGTAGCGATCTTCAGTCTAGAGATGGGGGCAGAATCATTAGTCAACCGGATGCTTTGTGCGGAAGGTTCGATTGAAGCGAGTCACTTACGTACGGGACAGCTTTCAGAAGAAGAATGGTCCAATTTGATCGTTGCGATGGGTAGTTTATCCAAAGCAAATATCTTCATTGATGATACACCAGGGATCAAAATCTCTGAGATACGAGCAAAATGTCGGAAACTTGCACAAGAAAAAGGGAATCTAGGTTTGATACTCATCGATTACTTGCAGTTGATCGAAGGAAATGGGAAAGAAAACCGCCAACAAGAAGTATCCGATATCTCACGTCAATTGAAAAAGCTAGCGAAAGAATTAAAAGTTCCCGTCATTGCTCTTTCCCAGCTTTCTCGTGGAGTGGAACAACGCCAAGATAAACGACCTGTTTTAAGTGATATCCGTGAGTCTGGTTCGATCGAGCAGGATGCAGATATCGTAGCATTCTTATATCGTGATGATTACTATGAACGCGAAGGTGGCGAAGATGGCGATGCGCCAGAACCACAAAATGATAATGTGATCGAAGTCATCATTGAAAAAAACCGGAGTGGAGCAAGGGGAACGGTCGAATTGCTCTTTATCAAAGAATACAATAAATTTTCCTCGCTTTCTCCGCGAGAAGAATATTAGGACGAATAAATCTGAATAAATCAAACATCGAGGTCGGGACAGAAGTGTTTAGCCTCGAGAAATAAGGTGCCAGCCACGAAAATTGTTCTTCAAATTTTTGTGGCTGGCGCCTTATTTTTTGAAGTGGTTACTTCAGTTCCCGCCGTTTATTCGATTTTAGGTGGTGCGAGAGGACGAATGTCCGGACATGTTTTTTTCAAACTCAGTCAGGTCAGGCGCCTACTTGTTAGTAACCAATGGAACGTAGCAAATTATAATGTTCGCTTTTTAAACGTTTTCTCTAAAATATATTAAATATCATTCGATTTTAGTTGAATAAAGTTTGAAGTATTGTTACAATAATTCAGGATTAAATAATATTAAATGAGGTGTTCAAATGTCATCTGTAGTAGTAGTGGGTACACAATGGGGCGACGAAGGGAAAGGAAAAATTACTGACTTTCTTAGTGAAAATGCTGAAGTGATCGCACGGTACCAAGGTGGCGACAATGCGGGACACACAATTAAATTCGATGGTGTTACGTATAAACTGCACTTGATTCCTTCGGGGATTTTTTATAAAGATAAAATCAGCGTGATCGGGAATGGTGTAGTAGTCAATCCGAAATCTTTAGTCAAAGAATTGGCTTATTTACATGAAAAAGATGTGACGACAGATAATTTACGTATTTCTGATCGTGCGCATGTGATTTTACCGTATCATATCAAATTAGACCAATTGCAAGAAGATGCAAAAGGAGAAAATAAAATCGGTACGACCATCAAAGGGATCGGACCTGCTTATATGGACAAAGCCGCTCGTGTCGGTATCCGTGTAGCCGATTTATTGGATAAAGAAATTTTTGAAGAGCGTTTACGAGTGAATTTAGACGATAAAAACCGTCAATTTGTGAAAATGTTTGATTCAGAGCCAATCGACTTTGAAGAAATCTTTGAAGAATACTACGAATATGGCCAACAAATCAAACAGTACGTGACGGATACATCAGTTATCTTAAATGATGCGTTAGATGCAGGAAAACGTGTTTTATTTGAAGGCGCACAAGGTGTGATGTTAGATATCGATCAAGGAACGTATCCATTTGTTACCTCATCGAATCCAGTGGCTGGTGGTGTAACGATCGGTAGTGGGGTCGGACCTTCTAAAATCAATAAAGTGGTCGGTGTATGTAAAGCTTACACATCACGTGTGGGAGATGGCCCATTCCCTACTGAATTGTTTGATGAAACAGGTCAACAAATTCGTGAAGTCGGTCGCGAATATGGTACAACGACTGGACGTCCACGTCGTGTCGGCTGGTTTGATACAGTCGTGATGCGTCACTCAAAACGTGTGTCAGGTATCACGAATCTATCATTGAATTCGATCGATGTCTTGAGCGGTTTAGAAACAGTGAAAATCTGTACAGCGTACGAATTAGACGGCGAACGAATCTATCATTATCCAGCGAGTTTGAAAGAATTGAACCGTTGCAAACCAATCTACGAAGAATTGCCAGGTTGGTCAGAAGACATTACTGCTTGTCGCACACTAGCTGAATTACCAGAAAATGCACGTAACTATGTAAGACGTATCTCAGAGCTTGTAGGCGTGCGTATTTCAACATTTTCAGTAGGTCCTGACCGAAACCAAACAAATATCTTAGAAAGCGTGTGGGCGCAAATCTAAGCCTTTCAGTGATGATTCGCTAACAGGAACATTCTTTTAAGAATGAGTGGACCACTGAAATCACGTGAAATAAATGAAATCGGGACAGAAGTGTTTAGCCTCGAGAAATACGGCGACAACCACGAAAATTGTTTTTCTAATTTTTGTGGTTGTCGCTTTATTTTCCAAGAGATTACTCCTGTTGCCATTATTTATCGGTTTTAGGGCGACACACAAAAATGAATGTGACTTTTGTTTTAGACTGATCGTGTTCATTTAAGCGTTCGCTTGATTGGCTTGTACCAAGTACAACGAATATAAGAGCTGAAGTTATTTAAAATTAAAGGAGTTTGCTATAATAGACTGCGATGAAAAGTGGAGAAAAAAAGGAGTTGGAACGAATGTATCAAATAGTCACAGATTCATGTTGCGATCTGCCCTATCAAGTGTTGGCAAATGCAAATGTTGATTTTTTATCCATGGAGATCCAGATTGGTGAGGAAATACGAATCGATGATCTGGGAAAAACATTTGATTATGAAGGGTACATCCAACAGTTACGTGAAGGAGCAATGCCTACGACCTCACAAATCAATGTGGGTCGCTATTTGGAATTCTTCCGTAGCTATGTGGAGAAAGGCATCCCAGTCTTGTACGTTGCTTTTTCGAGTGGCATGAGTGGTTCTTACAGCAGTGCCTTACAAGCAGTCGAATTATTGAAAGAAACCTATGAGGACCCGCAAGTTCATGTGTTTGATACGAAAGCCGCAAGTATCGGGGAAGGACTACTTGTATTAGAAGCTGTTCGTTTGAAAGAATCGGGTTATTCTTTGGAAGAAACATTGGCTTGGTTAAAAAATAATTACCTCAAAGTTCATTCTTGGGTAACCGTTGATGATTTAAAACATTTAGAACGTGGAGGACGCATCTCTAAAGCAAGTGCTGCTATTGGTAGTCTGTTAAGCGTGAAGCCGATCATTACCGTTGAACCAAGTGGTCATTTGAAGAATGTCGATAAAGTGCGTGGTAGAAACAAATCCATTCAGAAAATCGTGGAGGAAACGGTCAAAACGATCGTCGCTCCATTGGAACAAACGGTGTATATCGCTTATGCCGGAGACCTAGAAAGTGCTGAGAAAGCCAAAAAATTATTAGAAGAAAATATCAAAACAAAAGAAATCAAACTCTATCCCTTAGGACCAACGATCGCCAGTCATACAGGCTATGGGTGTATCGCCATCTTTTCAATGGGTGTGAGTCGATAAAAAAGAAAAACAGCTGTACAACGTAAGACTACTCAACGTTGTACAGCTGTTTTTATAGTTATTTTTGGAATATTTAGTTCCACAATTGTTCTAATTGTTTTTGGATGTCTTTGTTCTCTAAGAATTCATCATATGTCGTATCTGCACGATCGATAACGCCTTTATCAGAAACAGCAATGATACGATTTGCTAACGTTTGGATGAATTGGTGGTCATGAGAAGCAAATAGGATCGAACCTGAAAATGCCATCAAACCATCATTCAACGCAGTAATTGATTCTAAATCTAAATGATTCGTTGGGTCGTCTAAGACAAGTACGTTTGCTTTTGAAAGCATCAATTTAGAAAGCATGCAACGCACTTTTTCGCCCCCAGAAAGAACATTCACGGGTTTTAGTACTTCCTCACCAGAAAACAACATACGACCTAAGAAGCTACGTAAGAACGTATTGTCGTCTTCTTCTTTACTTGCATATTGACGTAACCAATCAAGAATCGTTAAGTCCGTATCGAATTCCTTCGTTGTATCCTTTGGTAGATAAGCATTGCTTGTTGTTACACCCCAACGGACAGTACCGGTATCAGGTGTTAGATCACCCATGATGACTTTAAATAGCGTTGTAGTTGTTATATCGTTTTCGGCAACGAATGCTACCTTGTCTTCTTTGTTTAATGTAAATGATATATCATCTAAAATCTTTTTACCATCTATTGTCACACTAACGTTTTCTACTTGTAGTAAGTCATTTCCAATTTCACGCTCTGGTTTGAATCCAACGAAAGGATAGCGACGTGAAGAAGGTTGGATATCATCCAATGTGATTTTTTCTAACATTTTTTTACGGGATGTTGCTTGTTTTGATTTTGACGCATTTGCACTGAAGCGTGCGATAAAGTCTTGTAATTCTTTGATTTGTTCTTCTTTTTTCGCATTGGCGTTTGCTTGTAACTTAGTTGCTAATTGGCTTGATTCTAACCAGAAATCGTAGTTTCCTACATAAAGCTTGATTTTTCCAAAGTCTAAATCTGCCATATGGGTACATACTTTATTCAAGAAGTGACGGTCATGGGAAACAACGATCACTGTATTCTCAAATTCGATCAAAAATTCTTCTAACCAGTTGATCGATTGGATATCTAGTCCGTTTGTCGGCTCATCTAAAAGTAAAACATCTGGTTTACCGAATAGCGTTTGTGCAAGCAACACTTTCACTTTTTGGCCACCAGTCAGTTCGCTCATCAATTGATGATGCAACTCTTCAGGGATATTCAATCCTTGAAGTAAAACCGCTGCTTCTGGCTCTGCTTCCCAACCGTTTAATTCTGCAAATTCGCCTTCTAATTCTGCCGCACGAATCCCATCTTCATCTGTGAAATCTTCTTTCATATAGATGGCATCTTTTTCTTTCATTACTTCATATAAACGTTTATGGCCCATGATTACTGTTTCCATCACAGTATATTCTTCATAGTCATAGTGGTTTTGTTTCAAAACAGCCATACGTTCATCTGGACCTAATGTGACAGAGCCTGTTGAAGGTTGCAAGTCACCTGATAACACTTTAAGGAATGTTGATTTACCTGCGCCATTTGCTCCAATTAAGCCATAACAATTGCCGGGAGTGAATTTTATATTAACATCATCAAATAGTTTGCGATCTGAAAAGTGCAAACTTACATCATTTACAGTAATCAATTTTTTTCCTCACTTTATGTTTATAATATTTGCCAAGTCTTCTAGAATTATATAGGGGAATGTTGAAAGTTTCAAGGAAATCAGTAATTCTTTACGTTTCACGTGAAACAATCAAAAGAAGAAAAGAGATAAACCGTTTTTTTACAACTAAAGCATTTTCATAAATGCTAAATTTTTGAAGTTATTTAAATGGGGGCGTAAGATAGAAATAGATTAAAAGAAAGTAGGGATTAAAATGAAAGAAAGTAGAAAAATTGATTGGGGTTCACTCGTTTTAGGGATATTATTTGTTTTAGTTTCCTTGATTTCTTTTCGCGATCCAGTAGGTAACTTAGTTGCTATCGTTATTGTATTTGCTATTTTTGCGATCCTAAAAGGATTATTTGAGTTATTTCTACGTAGTCGAGTAAAAGAACTGACAGGATATAAAGGGAAGATGCCGATAGTGATTGGGATCATTGATTTATTGATTGGGATCTTTTTCATTTTCAATATTGGTGCTGGGGTAGTTGCACTACCATTTGTCTTCGCTGTTTGGTTTATTATTGATTCTGTTTTGGCTTTATTTACTGCTGATTTATTCAGAGGAATAAGCGAAGGACATTATTGGTTTACAGTGGTCATCAATGTATTGGGTATCTTACTAGGTATTATTTTATTATTCAATCCTTTATCCTCTGCGTTGACGCTAAGTTTTTTAGTTGGATTTTATTTTATGGTCGTTGGGATCAATCAGATTGTTTATGCGTTTAGATGATTAGTAATAAAATAAGTGTATGAAATTTGAAAAAGATCCACCTCAAATCCTATCAATTTGAGGTGGATCTTTTCTCACTAACTTGTGGTTTACTGGATTTTTACAACTGTTTAGAAAGATGATGCGTATATATTTCATGAAGCACCGGCATATCATGTACTTCGTATTTTTCTTTGAAGCGCTCAATTTCTTCTTCGCTATACTTTCTTGGGTCTAAGTGTAAGTCTTCGACAGGTAAGGGCCGTTTGTTGGGGATCTTGACGTCGATCACGACTGGTCGATCAGATTTCGCCGCAGCATCGAAGGCAGGGCGTAATTGTTCGTAGTGTGTGATCGTGAAGCCATCGGCACCTAAGGCTTCGCAGGCTTTCCCAAAATCAGCTTGTTCAAGGGAAACACCAAATTTTTGTTGTTCAGTATCTTCTTGTTCTGCTTCGATAAATCCGAATGAATCATTTGAGAAAACGACATTGATGATTGGCAACTGATAGCTGACTTGGGTCAAGATATCTTGCATCACCATGGCAAAACCGCCGTCTCCGCTTAAAGTAAAGACTTGTCTCTCCGGAAAACTTAATTTAGCAGCAATGCCTCCTGGTACACCGTTGCCCATCGTTGCAAACCAACCAGAAGTAGTGTGTAACTGCTCACCAGTCATGTTCAGCAAACGGATCGAATGAATGGTCGTATTTCCAACATCTGTCACAAAAATAGCATCACGCTCAGCAATCCGGTTGATTTCTTTATAGATTGCTTCTGGTCGAATCGATTGCTCTGTGGGTTCTTCAAACGATGTTAACCAACGCCGCCAATTGCGAAGATTTTCTTGATTGGCTAGATACCAAGCATCTTCTGAGCGCTCTTTCCCCAATTCAACTAGGTTTTCTAACGTTGTTTTACCATCACCTAAGATAGCTAAATCGGTGTGGTGGCGGCGGCCGAATTTGGCGGCATCAATATCGACTTGGATAAAGGCAGCTTCTGGATTGAAGAACGCCCGCCCAAAAGGGAAGTCACTTCCTACAAATAAAATCAAATCGGCTTCTGCCAACGCTTCATTCGCAGGTTTTGTCGCTACCCGACCTGCAAATCCAAGAAAATTTTTGTCTTCATCTGGCACGATCCCTTTTGCTAAAACAGAGGCAACCACTGGCATTTTGAAATATTCGGTAAATTTCTTGATCTGATCATAGCCATGACGAACACCTTGACCGATGAACAAGACAGGCTTTTGAGCTTGTTCGAGATAAGGAAGGGCTGCTTTCACGTCTTCCATCTCAGGGAGGATCACCCCTGTTTTGTACGTAGAAGCATTAGAAACATCCTGCCACTCGATTTCTTCAAAACCAAAATCAACTGGGATCGTCACAACAGCGACTCCTTGATGTGCATAAGCTGCCTTGATCGCTTCGTCAACGACATAAGGTAAACTTTCTGGTGTCATGACTGTCCGATTATAAACACTAACATCAGCGAAAATTGGATTTTCATTTAATTCTTGAAAGGCAGTATAATTCATAGAAGTCGAAGCCACTTGTCCTAAAAGGGCGACAACTGGGACGTGATCCATTTGGGCATCATAAAGTCCGTTGATCAAATGGGTGGCTCCAGGACCAGCTGAGCCAAAGACAGCTCCGACTTTTCCTGTTAATTTGGCATCCGCTGCGGCAGCTAACGCGCCCACTTCTTCATGACGTACTTGGATATAATCGATTTGGTCTTTTTCATGGTACAACGCATCCATAATGGAATTGAACGAACCACCCGGAATCCCATAAATATGATCAACTCCCCAGCTTTCAAGCACTTTTACCATGGCAATACCGGCATTTATCGTTGACATTTTGATCCACTCCTTAAAAAAACAAATTATATTTATTGTCTAAAGTATAAATCTTCCTTATCAAAAGCCCAACTAAAGCGACTTTCAACCAAGTAGAGTGAATTGCCAGTAATGTGTGAAACTATGTTATAGTGGATTCAAAATGTTAGGAGGAAGAGTATGCTGAAAATCGGGATTATGAGCGGTGCCTCGATCGTACCTCGTTTTGTGGAGGGAATCAAAGAAAGTGGCGTGGCACAAGCTGTAGCGATTGCGACACGTCGCTTAGAAAAGGCGCAACAGTTAGCCACAGAGTTAGGTATTCCAAAAGCGTATGGCAGTTACGCAGCGTTACTTTCTGATAACGAGATAGAACTGATTTATATTCCATTGATCAATCACTTGCATTTTTCAGCTGCGAAAGACGCGATCCAAGCAAAGAAACATGTGCTTTTGGAGAAGCCTTTTACGCTACATTCGGAGCAAGCACAAGAACTCTATGCCTTGGCTAAGGAACACAAGGTTTTTCTCATGGAAGCACAAAAAGCCCTATTTCTACCTGCAATCGAAGACGTAAAAAAAACCATTGGATCAGGAAAAATCGGTCAAGTAAAATTAGTCGATATTCGTGATGCTCGACCGGGTTCTGAAAAAATCCCTTGGTTCTGGAAGATGGAACAAGGAGGTGGCGTATTGATTTCCAACGCCTCTTACCCATTAAGTGTCAGTCAATATTTATTTGGTACAGGATTTGATGAATATAACGGCTTATGTGTAGAACATGGAGAAGGTCTGACGGACGAAGAGTGTATGGTCAACCTGAAGAAGAAAGACCTTTTAATCAGTTTATTCCTTACGACAAAAATGGATTTTACTAGTACGTATACCATCATTGGAGAAAAGGGCACGATCATCATCCCTAACTATTGGAAAACAGACCATTATACGATCCAGATGAATAACGGAGAAGTGTTAACAAAAGATTTTCCAATGGATAGTGAATTTGTCTTTGAGATCCGTCATGTCGCCGATTTGCTTTCTTCAGGTAAGAAGCAAGATACGGTGGTCGATCCAAACATGACGATTATAAATGTTCAAGTCGTTGATGATCTTTACCATAAGTGGTTTGGGAATGATTGGAAAAGCGTGAGGGGATAATCGCTTAGAATAAGCGATCATCAGATTAATAGTAGAATAGTAGTCACATTTTTGGCAATATGCTAGAGTAAGAATAAAAAGGTGAAAGGGGAATTGTATGGTTGATTGGTTACTGAAGCTAGAACCTTGGCAGCAAGCGTTGATGGGTACGGCATTTACTTATTTTATGACTGCGCTTGGGGCTGGCTTAGTATTTTTCTTTAAAGAAATCAAAAAAGATGTACTCAATTTGATGTTAGGTTTCGCTTCGGGTGTGATGATCGCCGCCAGTTTTTGGTCTTTATTAGATCCGGCAATCACAAAAGCAGAAGAAAATGGTGATATTGCTTGGCTTGTGGTGAGTATTGGTTTTGGGCTAGGGGGATTATTTTTATACATTGCCGACAAAACCTTACCACACATGCATTTTGGTCCAGCACACGAAAAAGAAGGCTTACCAACACATTTAAAACGCACGATTTTGCTTGTCTTTTCCATTACCTTGCATAATATTCCAGAAGGATTAGCAGTAGGTGTTGCATTTGGTGCAGCGGCAACTGCAGATAATCCAACGACTGCGGTGCTAGCAGCGATCTCTGTTGCGCTAGGTATTGGTATTCAAAACTTTCCAGAAGGTGCGGCTGTTTCGATTCCTCTCCGACAAGAAGGATTAAGTCGAACAAAAGCTTTTGTCTATGGGCAAGCTTCAGGAGTGGTTGAACCGATTGCTG
This sequence comes from Enterococcus sp. AZ062, assembly GCF_051715065.1. Lineage (NCBI taxonomy): Bacteria > Bacillati > Bacillota > Bacilli > Lactobacillales > Enterococcaceae > Enterococcus > Enterococcus sp. AZ062. Next base: position 23,265 of record NZ_JBIOTB010000001.1, read on the forward strand.
GAGTCATCGGGGCAATCTTAGTGACAAAAGTTGCAGTCTTACTACCTTATGCCTTAGCTTTTGCTGCGGGTGCAATGATTTACGTCGTCGTGGAGGAACTGATTCCTGAAGCGCAACAAACACTTTCAAGTAAACGACACTATGCAGTTTTTGGTGTTATGACTGGTTTTATTATCATGATGATCTTAGATGTAGCATTAGGTTAAATGATATATCATTTAAAAGAAGTAAAAAAAGAGGCAGAAATTTTCTGTCTCTTTTTGTTTTTCATTTAGGAAAATAGTATTAGTAGTATTTTCTTTGTTGCGTGGTGCGAGTGATCCAACGGACTAACCAAATTGCAATGGCTGCTGGAATCAACAATTTAATACCTAACCATAATAAACCACTGATCACGCCAACGAATAGATTGAGGACAAAGCTAGCTACGACGAAACCTACCACTAATAGGATGATTGTTTGAAACGTATTTCTTTTTTGCATGATGATCGCCTCTTTTCTCGTTTGATAAACTTCTCAATAGAAGTTACGCTTGCTGTTTTCTATATAGTAAGTATAGCAAGGATTGATTGACTTAACCTCCACCCAGAGCCCGATTTCTACTTGCTACTTTGGTGTGAAAAGGTTGCTTTTTTGCCCTTATTACGAATAAAATGAAGCGAAAGGAGAGGAAAGTCATGCCGAAAAATCGACTAGAAGCCTTTACAGACGCTGTGATCGCTATTATTATGACGATTTTAGTGTTGGAGCTACATGAACCACACTCAGATACCTTGGAAGCGCTAGTTGCACTTGCGCCACGTTTTCTTATTTATATCATTAGTTTCTTTACCCTAGGCATTTATTGGAATAACCACCATCATTTGTTTCAAGCCGTCCACAAAGTGAATGGGCGAGTGCTCTGGGTGAATAGCTTTTTTATTTTTTTCCTGTCGCTGTTTCCTTTCGTTACTTCATGGATCAGCGAATACAGTAACAGTCTTGTCCCTGAAATGACCTATGGTATAGTGATATTAGGAGCGAATCTCACGTATTATTTGTTAGCAAGGACATTAGTTGCCTCAGAAGAAGACGAGAATGCATCTATCAAAGAGTTGTTTGGCAATTATCGTAAATCCTACGTATCTATTGGTTTGAATGTCGTGGGATTGATTTTGGGATATTTGATTGCGCCCATCGCCGTGTTAATAGTCAATGTCTTGATTTTGGTTACTTGGTTGATCCCAAGTCGTAAAATTGAAGCGTACTATCGCTAGATACTTGAATAACATAGTCAATCAAAAGACACAGAATAGTTAGGGAATACTCCTTTCCTGTTCTATGTTTTTTTGTATGCTCTTGACTCGTTTAACGATTATAAAAAAATTTAACAGAAACATAAGTAAAAAATAAAAAAACAATCGAATTTTTTAGGCACAATGATAGTTAAAGAGGGATGCATATGAGAAAACGAAAAAAATTTTATCCAGCAATCATTACAAGTTTTATTACCGTACTTATTTATGTAGAGCAATCGAGGTGTAATTTGCTCGTTCTCCTGTTGTCAGTTTTACTTACTGCCATCGTTACCCTTAAAGGATAGGCGATACAAAGAAGTAAACAAACCTGAGCTCGATCGGTCACCAAGTTAAAGATGACGGATTTTGTGGACAAATAGAAAGAGCTAACGAGTTATCCACTGTGGATAACTCGTTATTAAATCAAAACTTTAGATAACAATTACTTTTATTTGTTATTGTTATTTTAAATAACATAGATCAAACGATACTAAAGGATGGACAGATATTCGTTGGAACTCAAAAAAAAAGCAAACTGAAAGGAAGAGGAATTTCTTCGTTTCAGTTTGCTTTTTTATAGTCTAAATGTAAATTTATATTTACCCCTGCAGGGTATATCAGCGTGTGTTGTAAGGTTCTCCTTCAATGGATACATTGTTTTTGTAGGCAAAGTAGCGATCATTTTTTTTCGCAATGCCAAATGTATCAGAAACATGAATGTTTTGTGGAGAGAATTTTATTGCTGGAATCGAGAACGATTGCTCTTTTGGATCAGTCACTCTGATTTCAAACGATAGTTCATTTTCATCTTCTTTTGTTAGTACGATATGGGGTGTATCATTAAAATTGATTTCTGTTACTTCGTAGATGCCTAAAAAATCGACCGAGTCACCAATGCTTTTCAATAATTGATTTTTTGTAGGAACATATTCCATTTTAATTTCGTCTGTTTGGATCATTTCAGCTTTGGAGGTAACATCTCGAACAGGAGAATTCAAAAAATGAATAAAAGAAAATAAACCGACACATGCAAACAAGCTACTGATAATTAAAATAATTTTCTTCATTTTCCTTACTTTTTGTCCTTTCTGTGTTCTCCAACGTATATGTCTGATGTTAAAATCAAAAAAACTTTATGTAACAATAAATTTTAATTTTTTTTTGTTATTAAAAATGATTTCTTTCATAGTATTAATTTAAAATACAAAAAAATAAAGCAGATTTCACAAATTCTTTGACTAGATGAAAAGCTTTTAATTTTAGATAGCTAAAACTATCTATATTATTACAAATAATGGTGGTTATTATTAATTAATTATAATATTTAATTAGTTATTTAATGATTGGTGGGAATTTCTGGCTGTTTAAGCGATGAAAATTGGTGTTATACTAGATAAAGTAAATTCGTTTAAATTTTTCTCTGGAAAACTCTCCTTTTACTTCTAATAGTTGATTTCTTTGATACTTCTTATAAATAGACAAGACATCCTTAAGGCGAAAACGATTTTTATATACATTTCAAAATAAGGAGGTTTTTTATGGTTAAATCTTATTTTACATTTAACAAAATTCAAGAAAATCCATTTCGTATCATGAATCTGATGGTGATGATCTTTCTCGTTTTATGGATCGGTTACATCAATCATAATTTTTTGATTTCAAGTTTCTCTTCTCTAGGTATCTTTACCTTCTTTTACTACCAGAACATTCCGATGAAGCAATTATTAAAGCGCCTATTTTTGATTGGTTGCGGTCTATTACTGGCTTTTACATTAGGGCTATTGTCGACGTATGTCATCTGGCTTGAACCATTTGCTGTTGGAGCAGTTGCTTTTTTCAGTCGATTTATTTTGCGTTTGTTCCATATTTCTAAACCAGGGGGCTTATTCTTTGCGATGCTAGCGGCTATGGGAACGAGTATGTCCGTTCCATTTTCCCATTTGCCGACAGTAGCTTCTTTTTTCTTTATGGGTGTTGTGTTTGCTTTGATTGCTGCATTTCTAACGAAAAAAATGGATTCACGCCCGGAACAGGAAGTGATAAAGGTATCCTTGAAGGAGCGTTTTCACCAAGAACCTTTAGTGATCATTGATTCTATTTTTTACAGCGCTGCATTATTCCTTTCCGTTTATGTGAGCCATGGCTTGAACATGAAAAATCCTTATTGGCTGACACTGTCTTGTGCCTCGATTTTATTGGCTGAGAATTTAGATGCGATGAAACATCGGCAAGTGCAATATTTGATTGGTTCGATGTTAGGGTTGTGTTTATCGGCTGTCTTATCACTGATTCCTTTTTCCCAACTTGAAACGATTTTTTTAATTACGTTTCTTTATGGTATTTCTCAGTTTTTAGTGGCTCGAAATTATGCAGTGGCGAATATTTTCTTGAACCCCATGGCATTGATGCTTTCGACACTGGTCAGGAACACGTACTTGATCTCATTGATCGAGTATCGTTTTATTGGTATCGTCATCGGTAGTTTCATTGGTCTAGGCGTAGCCTGGGTAATGAATATCGGTCTGCAACATTACTTAGCAGTTGTGAAAGAAAAATATGAAACATAACAAAGAAAGGCGGTCACGACAATGAAGTCGGATCGCCTTTCTTTCTTTGTTCGTTACTAAAGCTGTTCACCATTTGTTTCAATCACTTGTTGGTACCAAGCAAAGGAATCTTTTTTCAAACGTTGTAAGGTTCCGTTACCGGTATTATCTTTATCGACATAGATCATGCCATAGCGTTTTTCCATTTCACCACTGCCAAAGCTGACGATATCGATGATTCCCCAAGGTGTATAACCAATTAATGGTACGCCATCTTCAACTACTGCTTTTTTCATTTGTTCGATGTGTTCTCTTAAATAATTGATCCGGTAGTCATCATGGATCTCATTTGAATCAGTTAACTGATCGTAGGCACCAAAACCATTTTCAACGATAAACAGTGGGAGATCATAACGCTGGTACACCGTATTCAATACATAACGCAACCCAACAGGATCAATCGGCCAGCCCCAGTCAGAAGCAGTAATATAAGGATTTTTAACTAGTTTGGCTGAAGGAATATCTTCTGTTTGTCTGCCCTCAACATCGGGAAGGGTTGTGATCGTTCCCGACATATAATAGCTAAAACCGATATAGTCAACAGTTCCTTGACGTAAAATTTGTCGTTCTTTCTCGCTGATCTCGATTGTGAGCCCTTTTTGTTCCCAATACTTTTCTGTGTAGGTAGGGATTTCTCCGCGTACATGGACGTCACTGTAGAAGAAACGACGTTCATTTGCTTTGACTGAAGCGATCATATCTTCTGGCGCACAGGAGTAGGGATAGATTGGAACGTAAGCCATCATACAACCAATCTGAAAATCGGGATTGATCTTTTTCCCTTCATTGACAGCCCAAGCACTGGCAATCAGTTCGTTGACCCCTGCTTGGAATACTAAGGCCTCTTTATCTTGGTCATCTTCAATGATCATGGCTGAATTGGTCCAAACATGAACGGGCTCTTGTCCGTCCGCCTGATTATTGATTTCATTGAAGGTCATCCAGTAAGTTACTTTGTCTTTGTAACGGTCAAATACGCACTGAGCAAATTTAACAAATAAAGGAATGACCGCTTTATTGGCAAAGCCACCAAAATCTTCATAAATGGCATAAGGAATCTCAAAATGAGACAACGTGACTACCGGTTCGATCCCGTTTTTTAAGCATTCGTCAAAAAGATCATCGTAAAATTTTAATCCCTGTTCATTCGGTGTTTCTTCTTGACCAGTAGGAAAGATCCGACTCCATGAAATGGATGTGCGTAGACATTTTAAGCCTAGTTCTTTAAATAATTGGATGTCTTCTTTGTAACGATGGTAAAAATCAATGGCTTCGTGGTTTGGGTAATATTCCCCTTCGACGACTCCTTTAGTGATCTTCCGCGGAATCCCATTTCCGCCAGCAGTCATAACGTCAGCGATACTTGGACCTCGTCCATCAATATTCCAAGCACCTTCTGCTTGATGAGCAGCAATTGCGCCTCCCCATAAAAAATCTTTGGGTAACTCTCTATTCATACAAATTCCTCCTAAGTTTCATTGATTCTTAAGTTATATCTCTGTGCGTTGTGCGCGGTTGGAAGCCATGACAAAAGGTAGGTAAATCAAAACGGAAATCGCTAAACAAAGTACGCCTATTACAATTCCCATGATATTCCCACCAGTTCCTAAAAACAAATTGATGATCCCTGGGGTGGTCCAAGGTAAACCAATTGCTGGTGATGGCATGATTGGCCAGACGACTGTGACGAAGTAACCGACCAGAATATTGACCATCGGTGTTAAAACAAAAGGAATGATCATAATTGGATTTAAGACGATCGGTAGTCCAAAAATCATCGGTTCATTGATTTGGAAAATACCTGGTACAAAAGATAGTTTGGCAATTTCGCGATATTCAGGTCGTCGTGAAGCAATAAAAATCGCAATGATCAAGCCTAAGGTCATACCCGTTCCACCCATGTTTGCAAACATATCATTCAAGATGCCCCAAGTTTCCTTGTAAGGGACATCCCATAGCGAACCACCATCATTGATGAATTGGAGATTGGCTAAGTCTTGCTCGGTAAAAATCGCTGAACGAACAGCATTCAATGTGTTTGGACCATGAATACCAATAGAAAATAGCAGTGTCTGAATAAAAGCTAAGAGTAGGACACCAAACACATTCCCACCTAAGTCACGTAAAGGTGCTTGGATACCGGCATAAATCAACTCGTTGATTCCTTCAGGCGCGATCATCAAGACGAAGAAGTTGATCAAAGCTGACATAGAAACAACGATAATGATTGGGATCATCCCAGAAAAAGAGCGAGAAACAGCTGGTGGAACGAGTTCAGGCATCTTGATTTGTAATTTCTTGACTTTGAATAATTTCGGTAAGAATTCGCCAACCAAGCAAGCGACAATCATCGCAACGAACAAACCTTGAGCACCCAAATATTGCGTCGAGATGACATTCATTTCATCGACTGCAAACGAAGTAGGGTAAAAGATCATAAAGCAAGCGACACTAGTTAGCCCAACTAAGGTTGCATCAGCTTCGAAATGCTTTGCTAAAAGCTGAGCGACTAAAAATGCAATAAACAAACTCATGATATTGATTGTGCCGTTTGCTACAGAAGCAAGGACTTGTTGCGCACTTTCTAAATTTGGAAAGATACGTGAAAGTTGAAATAATTGCACGATAAAACTGTCTTTTGAAAATAAAATATTATTGACTAGGATGACTAATGAAGAAGAAATCGTCAATGGAAAAATAAGCATGAATGCATCTCGAACGGCTGCAATATGTCGTTGGTTGTTTAACCGTGTTGCAATAGGAACAAGACTTCGATCTAATAAATCATTGAATTTTTGCATAAGAATAACACCTTTCGCTATATGATGGATTCATTATAGCGAAAGGTGTGAAAGAAAAGTAAGCGCATTCTTATTTAGGATAAAAATTTGGAACAATGAAAATTATTTCGTGGTAGGAACATAGTGTTCCAAATTGAGTGGTGAATCATTCATCCTCTAAATAACCGATCAGTGTTTCAAGGATCGCCATGGAAGGTAGCTGACTAGTCAAATCAAGAAAGATGTCTTTCCGTTCTTCTTTAATGGCATAGTCAATTGAGTAATCACACAATTGGGCCAAAGAACTTTCTTTATGAGCGGTAATACAATACTTATGCACGCTATCCGCATGAGCTAAACCTGAAATTACTTCGATCAGTTCTTTTGTTTCACCTGAAACACTCAAAAAGACTAACGCATTTTTTTGATCTGGACGCAAAAAACTACGAATGGGGTAAGTCAGTTCATCTAAGCTAATACAAAAGTAACCGATATTCGCTAATTTTCTTGCCACATATTGCGCTAATGCTCCCGAAGCTCCCATGCCCATAAATAGAATAAAATCAGCTTGACGCAATGTTTTTGCCATTTTTTTGATTTGATATTCAATATCGGGATGAAAAATCGTCATGTTCAACTGATTGATTCGTTCTTCTAACATTAATTGCTTGTCATCTGTTTCATAATGGGCTTTTTCCAAATGGTTTTTAATATAAAAACGAAATTCCGGAAATGACTCAAAGCCGACTTTTTGGATAAAACGAAAGACAGAGGTTGAAGAAACATGCGCATCCGTCGCAATATCTCGTACCCGCATATAAGGTATTTTCTCAAGGTTATTAACGATAAAGCGATAAATCTCTTGTTCAACGGCAGACAATTTATTTAAGTTAAGACTTTCAAAGATAGCCATGTGTTTACCTCAAGATTCTTTTTCTTTAGAGTATAGCACGATGGAAAGGGTTTTTCTAAAAAAATTGGAAATGGCATCGTGAGAAGACTACATATTGAACCGGTTCTCTAGTTTTTGTTTGTGGTGATGAATGATTTCTTCGAAGGATAGGTCATATTTATCAGCAAGAATCAGAACATTATCTAAGACATCACCCAATTCCTCCATCAGATTTTCCTTGTAAAAATCAATTGTTTGTATAGATTCATCCGGACGATCCCGACCGATTTCGAGACTTCGAACCGCTCTTGAAACTTCGCCAACTTCTTCAGTTAAAAAGCCGATACGGATAAATGGATCGTAGTCGTACCACTTTCTTTTTTTATAAAAATCAACCACCCAGTCATTGTATTCTTTTATGTTCATGTTGAGGTTAACCACCTTTCAATTATATAATAGCATAAGCTGAAAAAAAATTGGAAGGGGTTTCGGGAATGAACATTGCAGTCTATTGCGGAGCAAGTAAAGGGAATTCTCCAGAATTTTAACGAGTAACGAGAAGCTTAGGTGAGTGGATCGGGAAGAATGAGTATCAATTGGTTTATGGTGGTGGAAATGCTGGTTTGATGGGGATTATTGCTGATTCAGTACTAGGATCTGGAGGAAAAGTGACAGGTATCATGCCTGACTTTTTGGCAAAACGAGAACTAGCAAAAAAAGATGTCACCTCTTTGATGATCGTGTCGTCGATGCACGAACGGAAACAAAAAATGATTGAATTATCAGATGTGTATATTGCACTGCCCGGCGGTCCTGGAACCATCGAAGAAATTACTGAAGTGATTTCTTGGGGAAGGATCGGCCAGCATGTCAATCCATGTGTGTTAATGAATCACCAAGGTTTTTTCGATCCATTGAAGCAACAGTATCAATCGATGGTCGATCAAGGATTTTTAACAAGAGAAGACTTCGATAAAATTTTGTTTGCGGATGCGCTGACAGAAATTCAACCTTTTGTAGATCAGTATATCCCGCCTAAAATCAGGGAGTATAAATAAAAGCAATTACATGAACGCTCTCCTTTCAAAACGACTAAAATAGTTGACTGCGCCATCCAGGAATATTTCTCCCGTTTAGAAAAAATTACTTTGGTGTACCATTATTTTATAGATATGCTTCTTTTACAATCGTTTTATATTTACCAGAGAAAAAATTGACAATTACTGGTATGTCCTATAGAATGAAACTATAAATTTAACAGAAAAAGGTGATGAATCCGGCATATCAGATGTTATATAATCAGTAACATGGGTATGACTGGAAGCGAGTAAATAAAATCAATTCAATAGGTAAAAAATTTAGCTGAGACACAGCTTTATTTAGCGTACCTATGTATTTGATTTTATTTTACTCGCATCTTCGCCTTATGCAGGGAAGCCGTAGAGTAAAATCTACGGCTTTTTTCTTTTGTTCAAATTTATAAAAAAAATGAGGAGATGGAAAACAATGATTGAAACACTTTTTAACAAACCAACACTTTATCAACAAACGAAAGGCGCATTTTGGGATGATCGTCACATCTCAAAACAAATGTTACAAGCACATCTTGACCCTGAATTTGAAGGCGCAAGTCGAAAAGCTAGGTTTATTGATGAATCTGTTCGTTGGATCAATACAGTAATTCCGCCGAAAACCTATCCAACGTTATTAGATATTGGCTGTGGTCCGGGAATCTATGCAGAAAAATTTAGTCGATTAGGGTATGAAGTAACGGGGCTTGATTTTTCTAAGCGTTCGATAGCGTATGCCAAAAAATCCGCGGAAGACCAACAGTTACCGATTACGTACCATTATGCAGATTATCTGACAATGGATTTAGATAAACAATACGATAGCATCACAATGATCTATTGTGACTTTGGAGCGTTATCAGCGAGTGATAGAAAAAGATTATTAGGAAAGATTTATCAGCATCTAAAACCGACGGGGAAAGTTTTATTGGATGTTTTTTCGATGGCAAGTTATCAATCATTTGAAGAAAAGCGAGTTTGGGATACTTGTCCAGACGGAGGATTTTGGACAGAGGAACCTCATGTAGCATTACAATATAATACAAAATACAACGAACATGTAACTTTAGAACAAACGACGATCCTTACCGATCATGAAAACAAAAATTATTATCTATGGATGACGTATTTTACAAAAGAAACTCTGCAAAAAGAAATGGAAGCTGCTGGTTTTGTTGTTAGTGGGTTTTACGGGGATGTAAAAGGAAGTCCTTATGATGAGAACTCGCCGACAATGGCTGTAGTGTTAGAAAAGAAAGAATAAAAATTTTACTATTAGTCCGAAAGAGAAATATTTAACATAGATAAAAGTAGGAATCCACAAAAGTCGTTCATCGGATTTTTGTGGATTCTTACTTGTTTTTTTAAGAGGATGGAGGTTAGATTTATACAATCGTTTCTACACGAGAAGAGATTTGAATGAACTTATTGGCAAAGTTTTTATTTTCCTTGTCATGAGAGGTGAATAAAATGATTTTATTTTGTCTTACGTTCATGAGTGTGTCAAAGATGGCATCCGCAGAGTCTTTGTCGATACTACTCGTACTTTCATCTAGAATCCATATCCTACTATCTTGTAGTATCATACGGGCAATGAACACGCGTTGTTTTTCGCCCCCCGACAGGTTTGCGCCATTATCAATGATTAAAGAATCCCAGTCTTTGTTTTTAAAAATCGGAGCAAGAAGTGTTGAATTTCTCAGCGCTTCTTTTTTTTCTTCTGAAATCGGTTGACCAAGAGTGATATTGTATTCAAGTGTATTTGAAAAGAGCAAAGTTGTTTGAGAAAGATAAGTGATTTGTTCTCTGACTTGCTTTCCATTCATCTGATCAAGAGGGAAGTCGTTGATATAGATACCATTACTTGCATAAAAGCTCAAGATGGCTTTTATCAGCGTCGATTTTCCAGAACCTGAAGGGCCTTCGATATAACAAATATCTCCTAAATTCAGTGTTTCAGTCAATGACAAATGGATTCTTTTCGCATTTAATGCCATCGTGATTTGCGGATCGGTAAATTTGATGCTAGTGATTGGATCAATTGGTGTGCCGGATAAATCTTCTTGATGAAGTTCTAAGTTTTCTTGAACAAATTGTTGGTTTGCTACGACTGTTCGATAATCGACATTGATTTTGGATAAATCAGAAAGGGAAGTGAAGAAAACGGGCATTAATATACTAACTACCATCATATTATTCAACTGGAGCTGTTGGTTATACACCAAGTAGCTGATCGTTATAAAAATAATATTTTGAGAAAGTTGGTTGATGAATGAGACAGTATAACTAGTGATTTGAGCAAATTTATTTGTTGCTGCCAAACTTGTGTACATTTTTTTGAGTGTTTTTGAAGTTAGTTGTTTGACAGTATCAAAGCTAGTTAACATTTTAAATTGTTCTGGATTACCCAAGAGTAAAATCAAATCTTTTTGAGCATTGGCATTTTCGTCTTGCATCGTTTTGATTCTTTGATTGAGTGTTTTATTGATAAAAAGATAAGAGAAGATGTTTATAGGGATCAAAAGAAGCGTAATCAGGAAAATAGTTGAATCGAGCGTTAAAAATATACCTAACACGATAAGAATTGAGATGGCTGATTTCAGTACTAAAAAGAAGCTGGTCGTCATAAACATATAGGAAGTATCCACAATTCTGAAAATTCGAGTGACTAGATTACCAGATTCTAAATTGATATATTTTTCAAATTTCAAAGTATATATTTTGGCTAACAAATCGGAAATTGAGTTCAAATTGAATTTTTTTGCAAAATTTTCTCGGTAAATGATCAAACAAACCTGAAAAAGATAAGAGAGTGACATGGCACCAATTATTAGGAAGATAATAGGAAAAATAGTGGTTGACTGATAACTATTGATACTATTAAGAATAAAGGGAGCAATCAAGGTGGTTAGTACGGTTACTAAAACTAATAACATAGATATAAATAGATATATGTAGCCTTTCTTTGTGAGAAAATTCATTTTTCATTACACTCCTTAAGTACGTGGTTGACAAATCATTATAAAGAATATTATACTTTTGTTAGGAAAAAATGGAAAGGTTATTTTTCTCTTTTTTTCATAAATATATGAGTGTGTAAAGACAGAAAAATTAGGTGGTTACTTAACAGAATTTATGTTGTTTCGTATGCTCATGCTGATTTTTTGATATGGTTTGAAAACGTAAAGGAGGAATAGTAATGTTCAAAAAACCTGAATTGAAAAGAATTACAGGTACATACGCAGTTCCATGCGACTGTGGGATTATTGCTGGTCAAGGATCGTAAATAGAGATGAGACGATGACAACATGTCTTACCTCAAGAAATAAGCTGAAGATTACGGAAATTGTTCATGCGATTTTTGTGACTTTCAGCTTATTTTTGAAAGGGGTTTTAAATTTTTGCTACTTATTTTTGGTGCAGAAAGTGGGCGCTCCCTTCGGTTTACCCTGCGAAAATGAACTTGTGGTTTAAAAAATGAGGTGATTTTATCCGAATCAAAGAGAATCTTCATGCCTATCGATTCAATGAACAATTTATTGTACATAATGTCCTACGTAGTACATGGATATTAGTTGATCAAGAAGAATTAAACAAAATAAAAAAGCAAGATTACAAACATCTACCAATGGCAACCCAGAAAAAGATGGATCTGTTTCAAATCCTTTTAGAAGACCCGATTGAAGTAGAAAAAACGGAGCATGGAATACCAGAGACAGCTTATTTGGTTATGACCCATCAATGCAATTTGAAGTGTGTTTACTGCTATGCAGAAGCCAGTCCTGAAAAGGAATATGAGGATAGTTTAAACTTTGTCGAATGGATCGACGTTCTCAATCAATTGAAGGATTGCGGTGTAAAGAAAATTATCTTTACTGGCGGTGAGGTTGGGTTAAGTAAGGATGCGCTAAAATATATCGATTATGCCAAAAAAATTGGTCTAACTATTGGTTTGATAACGAATGGGACTTTAGTGCGGAATGCAAAAGATGCAGCGTTTCTAGCTGAAAGATGTGCTTCGATCACCATCAGCTTAGATTCGATCGACCAAGTCGCAAATGATAAAAATAGAGGAAAAGGCTGTTATCGCATAGCAATGAGAGGGATTCAAAATCTATTAGACTTGAATTATCCAAATATTGCAGTCAATACAATCATTACCAATAATAATTTTAATAATATTGACGAAACGGTGGAATTTTTAAAGAAGAATAACATCAATTATAAATTAGGCGGATTCAGTGAACTAGGACGTGCAAAAATGGCAGAAATTTCTTTAACTGAGAGTGAGAGAACGGAAATCGAGTTAAAACAAAAGAACAAAAATCGTTCACCATTTTTAAAACCTTTCACCATCAAAGAATTCTGTGGACTTGGCGTTGGAGAATTTGCAATCAATCCTGTTGGTGATATATTTGCCTGTAAACTGTTAGAAACTGCTGACTACAAACTGGGAAATATTAGAGAAAAGCAACTTAGCGAGGTTTTTGGCGAAGAGAATATTACCTTTATTCGCTCTCAAAGCATCAATCATTTAACAAAATGTAACGATTGTTCATTCCGTTACTTATGCGGTGGAGGATGTCGTGCACATCATTATTATGCAACCAATGATACCCAAGGTGTAGACGAAGCAGAGTGTAATTTGATCAAGGAAATCCTAAAGCATCAAATGGTTCGTAGCTGTACAAATGAATAACGAAAAGAGTGGAAGACATGAAACTCAATGAGCACATCACATATGAAAAAATGGGAAATGACTTATACATCATGGTCGAGGATGAACGTTTTGTTTTAGACAATGACGTAGCAATTGATATATTTAATTTGTTAAAGGCTGAATCGACGAAAGAAAACATAAAAGCCTTTGTGCGAGACAAGTATCGTTTAGATCAAGAATTTACAGATGATGAAAAAGATAGTTATGTAGAGGAATTTTTGACCGTACTTAAAATTAATGGAATTATGATTGGATCTTGAAGATCGTTGAATCTAGCAAAATAAGCAGCAACCGATCAAATTTGATGGGTTGCTGCTTATTTTTTCGAGAGGAGACCGATTTGTTCTACTCTCGTTTTTAGTGATGCTGAAAGTAGCACGCCATTGACACGTATGGACGAAAAGTACTAAAAACTACTTCCCCAAACAATTTTTAGTCCCGATTGTTTCATCCACAATAATTGTATTCAGGATAGCAGTCCTTCGTTCGTTTATCAATAATCTAATTTTTGATACAATATAAGATAACGAACCAATCTATATTGTATTACTGAGCTATCCATTATCCAAAGTATAACATCTTTTTCCTTCCGCTCTATTTATTATTTTTTCTCAAATTAAAAAAAATAGTATACTAAATCAATTTGTTTTTAGATTTGATAAATTATTGAGTTCACTCATAAAAAAATATATTTCAATCTCAAGATAGACTGGTCGAAAATGAATAACCAAGCTATCTTTTCTAAAACTACTAGTACAGAAATAAAAACAGTGTATATTTATCTGTGAGTAAAAAAGTTGCTTTTTCCTTTCTTTTAATGGATTATAAAAATAGATGTTTTTGTACTTTATTTACTCTTTTAAAAATTCAGATAAATCTTTTATTAGCAATAAAATTAATACAGTTTTTTTCTTTGTATTATTCTTTTAATTGCATGTATAGACTGGAGGAAAAATGTGATCGAGCTAGTAAATGTGTCGAAGCAGTATGAAAAGACCAAGTCGTTGCATAAGATTAGTTTTACTGTAAAACAAGGGGAAGTGATCGGGATCGTTGGGAAAAGTGGTTCTGGGAAATCGACCTTGTTACGTTTATTGAATTTGATGGAAACGCCTACTGAAGGCACAATCAAACTAAATGGTGTAGATGTTCAGTCATTATCAAAAAAAGAGCGCCGGCAGCAACAACAAAAAATAGGCATGATTTTTCAACATCATAACCTACTTGAAAATTTACGTGTTTATGAAAATGTCGCATTACCATTGAAGTTACAAAGGAAAAAAGAGCCTAAAAAAATCAATGATCTACTCGATTTTGTTGGCATGAGTCATAAAGCAGAAAGCTATCCAGTCAAACTTTCTGGCGGAGAAAGACAACGGGTTTCTATTGCAAGAGCGTTAAGTAGAGATCCGCATTTGTTACTTTGTGATGAAGCAACGAGTTCTTTAGACGAAGAAAATACAGAAAGTGTGGTTCGTTTATTACATAAAACACATGCCGAGTTTCAACCGACTATTTTTTTTGTTAGTCATGAACTGGAAACGGTCAAACGCTTATGTAAACGGATCTTAGTCATGGAAAATGGGCATCTGATCGGTGAATTGACGAATGACCCAAAACAGTACGAGGAAGAGGAACTAACTTATTTTGAAAAAATAAAAAGGAGTTTGACTGATGAACTTGCCCACAGCATTGATTGAATATTGGCCGTCTCTAATCAATAGTTTGAAAGAAACGGGCATCATGATGGCGATTTCCATGTTCGTTTGTGTGTTGGGAGGTTTGCCAGTAGGATTAGGTCTATATTTGACGAATCCCAAGGTCAGAGGGACACACCCTTGGTTATACTGGTTGCTCAACTTCATTGTGACAGTCGTTCGCTCGTTTCCTTATCTTTTATTAGTGATTGCGTTGATCCCAGTGACGCGATCAATTTTAGGAAAGGCCTTTGGACCTGTTCCTTCATCTATACCACTTAGTATTGTAGCAGTCGCGATTTTTGCTCGTTTAGTGGAGCAAGTGTTGTTAGATGTCCCTGAAGAAATCTATGCCTTATCGAATTCATTAGGTGCTTCCAGATTTCAATACATCTGGCACTTCTTATTTGTTGAAGCGCGAAGCGGCTTAGTGTTGGCTTATACTACGACAACAGTTAGTATGATCTCTTATTCTACCGTCATGGGTGTCGTAGGTGGGGGCGGGATCGGTGATTTTGCTGTCCGTGTCGGCTATCAACGGTATGAGTATGGTGTCATGTATGTTGCTATTGTGATCATGATCGCTTTGGTCTTCATTTTACAAATGTTTGGAAATTTTGTTGCACAATCATTAGATAAACGAAAGTAGGAGAAAAGTTATGAAAAAGTTTTATTTATTTGCGTTTGCTTTAGTTGGAGTTCTAGTTTTAGCAGCCTGTGGTGGAAGCAATGAAAGCGCAGAAAGCAAAAAAGAAATCACTGTAGCGGTTCAATTGGAATCCTCAAAAGATATTCTAGAAATTGCCAAAAAAGAAGTAGAAAAATCAGGCTACACAATCAATATCATGGAAGTCAGTGATAATGTTGC
Source organism: Enterococcus sp. AZ062 (assembly GCF_051715065.1). NCBI lineage: Bacteria > Bacillati > Bacillota > Bacilli > Lactobacillales > Enterococcaceae > Enterococcus > Enterococcus sp. AZ062. Next base: position 39,175 of record NZ_JBIOTB010000001.1, read on the forward strand.
TTATAATGATGCCGTCCAACATAAGGAAGCAGATGCAAACTTTGCGCAACACGAACCCTTTATGGAACGATTCAATCAAGAAAAAGACGCTGATTTAGTAGCTGTCCAACCAATCTATTATTTTGCTGGCGGATTTTATTCAAAAGAATATGATGATGTCAATGATTTGCCAGAAAACGCAAAAGTCGGTATCCCTAGCGATCCAACAAATGAAGGTCGTGCGTTAGCGATTTTGAATGAGAATGGGATCATTCAATTGAAAGATGGAGTTGGTTTTGATGGTACAGTCGCAGATATTGTAGAGAATCCTAAAAATCTTACCTTTGAAAGTATTGATCTTTTGAATCTAGTAAAAGCTTACGATGAAAGTGATATTGCGATGGTCTTTTGTTACCCAGCATATTTGGAACCAGCAAACTTGACGACAGAAGATGCCTTGTTACTTGAAGATGAAGCAGCAAGCAAACATTATGCGTTGCAATTGGTTACTCGAAAGGAAGAAAAAGATAGCGAGAAAATCAAGGTGTTGAAAGAAGCGATGACTACACCAGAAGTCGCTGACTACATCAAAAATAATTCAAAAGGCTCAAATATCCCAGCATTTTAAACAACGTGCTCACCATAACGAAAAATGTTGTGAGTGATACCTTTAGGTGTTATGTTCTGATAGATTGATTTTCTTGGATGATTTCTAAAATAAAATTCAAAAAATACAGCCTTGTGCTGTATTTTTTTATTTTATCCAAGAAAAGGAATAATTGAAATCATTCGATGAACTTAGTGAACTGTTGATTTTTTACGGTTATTGTCCATTACTTATTTTTGTCCAGTGTTATGTTTCCATAAAAATATTTTTTCAGAAAAAAGTGTTTTCTTGTTGAGATATTTATCAGTTATTCTTTTTAAAGAGCGAGATAGATTATGTTTTATGGTTTACTGTATAACGAACTATCCGCTAAAAAAATCAATAAGGAGCTTGAGATGAAAAAAAACAACTTGAAAAAAATTGCAGCAACAAGCATGTTACTTCTTACATTAGGAGGACCAGTCGTGACATCTGCGGCAAGTCAATCAACAGGTGATTCGGCGAATGTCAGTAATCAGGTAGAAGAACAGTTGACGATCAAAAACGGTGATTTCAATGAGGGTTTGAACCATTGGATCGTTTCTAGTCCAGGTACACAGAATCCAACAATCGAAGAGTTAAGCGGAAATAAATATGCAGTTGCTACTTATGGGGAAAACATTCATCAATATTTGGCACTGAAACCAAACACGACCTATACATTCGGCTATGATGTAGCAGGTAGTGCTGATTTTCCAGCAAAAGTTGAATTTGGCACGATGAATCATGATGAAGGTTTTATTTCGTTAGAAGAAACATCACACAACAATGAAAACTGGACACGTAGAGAATTTACATTTACTACACCTGAAACAGACAATACATACATTATTCGTTTCTCTTCAACAGGAAATGGCTGGGCGAAATTTGACAATATTCAAGTAGAACCAGAAAAAACAGAAACGAGTTTATTGACTGTAGGAACACAAGATCGTGAAGCTTATGCGTATTTAAATCTAGATGCAGAACGTTTCAACAGTTCAGAACGATTGATGGTCTATGTTGATGGTCGTTATCATTTTGAAACCTATAAAGGTAAAGCTTACTATTCATTTACAAGCAAAACCGATGAAGGTACTCAAGTACGTCGTAGCATTTCCGGTGTCAAAGGACAAGTAATCGAAGTCTATACCGCACCAAATTCACCTGGTCACAGCTCAACAGGCAAGCGCTTGTTAGAATCGATCACATTAGAAGAAGATTTAGCAGTGGACACTTCTTTATTAGAACATGCGGTGAAGAATATTCAATTAACAGGAAACAGATTAGACGTTGATTTTGATCGTGCAAGTTTCGAAGGGAACAACCGAATGTTCATTCGTAAAAATGGTGCCTATGTCGCAGAAATCTATAAAGGTAAAGTTTATTATGGATCAGTTCGTGAAAGAGCAGAGGACAGCGTAAAAGTTAGTAAAACAATTGATTATAAAGCTGGCGATGTGATCTCAGTTGAATTAAGCAGTGGAACACCTGGTGGTTCATCGAATGTGTTGCAAGTATTAGCAACGTATGAAGTAGAATAAATCGATCAGAAGCTGAAACAATAGGAGGTATCCTCCAAACATCAGGCGGCAACTACAAAGCTTTCGTAGTTGCCGCCTTATTTCTCGGGAAATGTGAACAATTGTAATGATATAGATAGCTTATAAAAAGTGTCCAATGGATTTACTGTCATTATTTTGTCGGAAAATCAATCAATGACACAAATCAAACTAAAAAATTAAGGAATAAATCGAAGACTAATGCGTAATTGGAAGTTTAAATTTTATTGAACGAAAATCTTGGCTATTTGGGTTAAGTAAATCACGTAGATAATAGTATTCAATATTAATTGTTTGAACGTTAGTGTTTTTCATATCTTCATCTAATACAAAGTATGACTCGACTACTCCTGTTGCACCAATTTCTAAAGGATCAGTTTCCGGTTGATTGTCTGGTTGGGATTGCACTGTAGGATCGACATGGATGTTATCTTCTGTAGTAATCTCAAAGTTTCTGTAGAACTTCGATCCATTGTTAAAATCTTTTATTGAATGATTTTTCATGCGAATGTCAAGTCTAATGATAGTATCTATAGGATAAGCCAAGTACTCTTGTTCTTGAATGATATCATTAGGGTGGGCACTGGATTTAATAATTTCGATAGTAACTGCAGGTTCTCCATTTAAGTAGATTGTGGCCGGATCGTTTAATCCATGAAGTGTTGTCGTATCATTTGATGATTCGCTCTCTGAATCTGAGTGATCAGAGGGTGTTGCGGATGATTCATTATCTGTAGTTACTGTACTAGCGATTACCGAAGAGTCTGTGTTTGTGGTACTTGTAGATTTGCAGCTTGTTAATGTAACCAAAAAAAATAAGCTACTCATTGTTAAAAAAAAACCTTGTTTTTCATATACTCGTGAACTCCTAAGTGATAGATATAGTTTGAATACATATTATTATAACATCAGTATTTTAACTTAGTACAGGCATCTATCACTCATCCAGCAGAAAGCTTACTAAAGGGCTGAAAATGGTATTTAGTCGCAGATGGAGTAGAAGATTTAAAAGATCCAGAAGGTCAAACGCAATATGAAATTGATGCGAGAATTAATGTTGCTTATGTAAGTTTTACAAGTAGCGAGGGCTATTTATACGATGCAAACTCATTTATAAAAGCTCAAAAGGAAATCGTCATTATGGATTTGAAATTCAATGTCAAGGCGTGTAGTATAAAGATGCTTATACGAGTTTTTGGAATTGGACAAATCAATTTACCGATGTATTTTTAAGTTAAATAAAAAAGATTGTAGATGAATTAGACAAGGTAAATTACGCAGCAGCAATCCAGCATTTTAAGGTTATACGATTGGTAATTTCCTTGACTATGTACCTGATCAAGATTGGTTAGAAAAAATTCGTCCTAAATTGATTGCTAAACGATGCAAGAAGATGTAGTAAATGAGGTGACTATATTTAATAGATACAAAGATACAAGATTTATCTAGTTCATCAGATATATGAAGAGTCTTAATTGTAGTGGGATGTATATTCTGGTAGTAATAGTCATTGTTTCTTTTTTGAGTTTTAATTTTTTGTAATCTATGGAGTTCACTTATTTAAAATTTTCAGTTGGTTTTGTGATGAGACTTATCAATATCGAAAATTCTACTGCAAATCATCTATAGATTTGGATAGAGAACTGACTCGAGATAGTAAATAGAGTCAAGATCAGGAAAAATTGGAGAAGAGTAAATCGTTAAGTTAAAAGATTTTATCTTAATAATAAAGATAAAGCTGTTCAATGAGGTATATAATATATACTCTGTTGTGCATGGCTAAAAAATAAATATTTTACGGGTTAGTTTTTTTGATTGTTATTGAAAAATTTTGTCAAGTAAGAACACGTGGATTTGATAGTACGAACATACTGAGATCAGTGGGTAAGGTATTCGACGGAATATCTTACCCACTAAACTTAGTATGTTTTTATCAAAAATATTAGTTGAATTAATGCTTTAAAGTATCATAATGAGATAGAATCAATAATCTTTTTGTTTTCAGATAGCCAGGTACTAAATGATACTTCATTGAGTCCGTTATTATTATCCCACTCTATATTTGATAAAATTTTTGAATTTTTATAAATGATGAATGCTGGTGTTTGTGAGAATCCATACTTCTCTTTGAATTTTAGCCATTCACTTTTATTAGTTCTTAAATAGCTACATTCGATATAAGATAACTTGTTTTCTAAATTGAATTCTTTGAATTTTTCTTTGAAAATAGGGTAAAATGCGGAGCAATCAGAACATTCTAAATTCCCCATGTAAACGAACATCAAATCTCCATTTGAGACTTTATTCTCAAATGTATTAATAGGGTATGAAATAATATCTTGATATATTTGTACATTGTTTTTTTCTATTTGCAATGATTTATCAATTTGATTTAGCTTGTCTTGTTGTATTTTGAAAATTGTTACTAACAACAAAATTATGAATATACCTATTAAGCAAAGTACAATTTTTGTTTTATCAAACTTATTTAGGCTCATATTTAAGTTCTCCAATCATTTTTTGTAATTCTTGATTATCAAACTCACCAACTATTCTTGCTCTTTCAATACCTTTTTTAAAAAAAATAATAGTTGGATAGAGAGAAATTTCAAACTTATTAACTAATGAATTCTGTTCTTTTTCTTTATTTGCAGTTATTGCTAGAATATCGATATTTGTCATCTTAGCAGCTTCATTTATAATTGGTTCAACATTTTCACAATGTATACAACCATCTTTTTTTATGAAAAGAATGAAATCTCTTTGATCCTTGGTTTTCGAAATAATTTCGTCGTATGAAATTGGTTCATAGTTTTTTATTGTTTCTTCAGTAATTTTATTAAATGCAACGTAAAAGCCTGCAATTCCAATAAAAATTAGAAATAATGTAACCATTTTTTTCATATTACACCTCACTAACTTGTTAACTTATCTACATTTATTTCTTTGTGACAACTTTGCACAAGTTCTGTATCATGAGTAATAAAGATTTTAATTCCTGGTAATCCTATCAAATAATTGATTAATTTTGATTTATTAGCTTTATCTAGTCCGTTAGTTATTTCGTCAAATATATATATTCTTTTTTCTTCAACTGTAGCCCTAGCAATTTTGATAAGTTGTTTTTGTCCTAAGCTTAGATTTATCCCATCAATACCTATAGGTGTATCATAACCCATTGGAAGATTTTGTATGAGATCGTGTAAACCAGTAGATTCAGATATTTGTTTTAATTTTTCGCTATCTATAATTCGACCTAAACAAATGTTTTCTAGAATTGTTGCTGACATTATCTTTTCTTCACTGTCAATATAAATCAAATTTTTTACTAATTCAGATTCACTTATACAATTTATATTAGTTCTGTTTAGTAATATTTCTCCTTTGTCTGGTAAATACAATCTAGCTAGTAACTTTCCAAGTGTTGTTTTACCTGAACCATTACTTCCGGTAAAAGCTATGGACGTTTTATCTTCGATTTTTAAGTTAATATTTTTTAGAAGAGGTTTTCTACCGTCAAATGCAAACCCTAAATTTTTTACTATAATTGCGTTTTTAGTTTCCAGGTTAGGAAAAGAACTTGAGCCAAAATGATTAAGTTCACTACTAAGTAAATTAAATAGCAATTCTTCAGCCACTTTACCTTGTGTTATTAAAGACTGAGAATTTATAAGCATTAAAATAGGATTGATAGTAAAACCAATTATCGAATTATACATTAACAATGTGCCTGTTACAAAAGTCCCTTTAATTATTAAATAAGAACCTAGTGAGAACAAAATCACATTAAACATATCTAAAACCATTGCTTTAATACCTTCAAGTTTAGCATCAAAATTAAGTAGCGAATTTCTTATTGAAATATTCTCTACTAATTTATTTTTACCTCTATCTACAAAATAGGTTTCTTGTTGATACTGTTTAATTGTATTTATATTTGAAAAGGTATCAATTATATTGTCATTAAATTCTTTATTTGACTGAATTAATTTTTTGCTAAATGACAGATATTTTTCATTTGAGTAGATGATAATAAGCAAAAATATAATAATAAGAGATAGCAAAAGAAATGCTAAATATAGATTTATTCTAGTTAAAATATAAAAACTACTTAGTACTAAGATAACATTTAGTGGTACGGCAATAATTAAAGTAAAGAACCGCTGTCTAATCATAATTATGTTTGATAGAGTCGCAATGATATCACCCATACCAAAATACTCTAGAGAGGCTGTTGACTTTCTAAATAGCGTCTGGAAAAATTCTGTACTTAAAACAGCATCTATTGTTTTGTTAAGTGAATTTGTTACAATAGTAGTTAAAAAATTTAATATGAACTTGAATAGTGCTGCAATCAAATAGACTATCATAATGGAAAATATCAAACCAATTAAGGAATTAGGAACAATTATATCAAAATATGTAGTATACATAGATGCTATAAAGAGTCCTAACATGTAGCTGAGAAGCGATAAAATAATTATAAGTGTGACCTTACCTTTAACGTTTCTGAGCAAACCTCTATAATTTAATTTTTGGAGATTTTCAATTATATCTAAATCAAGGGCGGAGTTTTTTAGGTCAATTTGTATGATATAGGGTATCCAAGATTTTATAAAAACATCAATAGTTTTTTTTTGTATCTTAGATAACTCAGGATCTGCGTAATAAACATGTTTGTTTGTAATTTTGATTAGTAGCAAATAATGATACGAATTATCCGTTTTTTTTATTTGTGTTAATAGAGGTGCTTTCATTTCATTAAATGCCGCTTTGTCTTTTTCTGCTTTGAAAATTGTTGCTTTAATTCCAATTTTCGTTAACCCTTCTTTTAAATCACCAAAAGAGGTTCCAGTATGAGTATTTTTTATTATAGGTCTAATTTCACATAATGATACTACTTTATTAAAATAATTGGTCAATAGCATACTTACGCAAGCTGCTCCACAATCCGCTTCTCCACTCTGAGGGGTAATTTTAAAGTTCATTTTCATCCCCCTTATTCCAAGGTAACAACTGGAATAATTCGTTTAGCATACCTTTATAGTTAACTTCTTCTAATTTTTGTTCAATTTTTATTGCTCTTGAAATATCACCTAACGACCAATATAAAAATCCGATGATATCGTCAAAATTATACCCATTTTCAACGGTCCTATAAGAATCGTTTTCTATATTATTTTTTGTGTTAATCATAATTCTTAGCAATTCTTGCTGAGTTGCCATTATTTTTTGGATTTCATTAAGTACTGTTAAGTAGACTAAACCCGTGTTTGAAAATGTCTCGCTGTTCTTTAAATCTTCCCAATATTCTTTTATATATGTTTCTGCCAAATCAGTCTTACCTTGCTCAATTAAGCAACTAATTAAATCTAAATAGACTTCGTTTTTAAATCTGCTAGTAGGAAACAGATCAAAAAAATTTATTAGTGAAAGTTCATAGTCGGTTATACTCAACAATGGTTTAGCATCTCTACAATAAAAATAATAGTACCTATCATTATCAGGATACTTTTTAAGCATTTTTTCATTCAAAAAAGTATTTCTTTTTGATTTTCTTTTTTCTTCCATAATATTTTCTTCGTAACCATCATGAACCATTACTACTTCTTCAAGAATAATTGTCTTAATGTTATCTGTATTTATATTATCTTCACATACTGGGAATTCATGGACACACCCGCAAAATTTATATAATCCATTGTTTTTAATTATTCTGCCAGTATTATAAACGATGCTATCATTTGTATTGAGAACTTTTGGACAAAAAACGACAGCTTCATCTGATAATTTCTCTATTTCTTTAATATATTTTTTTGCATTATTTAATCCCTCAGATTGAATTACCTCATCTGCATCAATAAAGAAAATCCACTCTTTTTTAGATAGAGTAATAATGAAATTACGAATTTCTGAAAAATCATTCCTCCAGTCTTTAAAATAAAGCCTAACTTCTGAAAATTTTTCTTTTATTATATTTATGGTTTGGTCTGTAGATCCTGTGTCGACAATAATAATTTCATCGGTGTTTTCTATTTGCAATTGTATAGCGTTTATACATCTTTCAATACTTCTTTCTTCGTTCTTGCACATTATCCCTATAGAAATTGAAGGGCTATTCATTTTTTTCCTCCTTCACAAAAAAATTGCTATATATTTGTGTGTATTCAAAAAGCGAGTTAGAATCAACTCGCTTTTTGAACTAAATTAACGACAATATTTTGATAAGTAAGAAGACATAGTTTGATAATCTCTGCAACCACATTTGTTTCCTGCAGCACAAAGCGCTGCCGCAATAGGTAATTGCGCAGCATAAATTGCGCACCATCCGCTAGCTCCACCGTTTTTAGTTTCATTATTAACTTCTGTGACACTGATCTTTTTTAAAAATGAACTCATAGTATTATACCTCTTTCTTATTTTTTCAGTTTTTTAAGGGAACTTAAACCCTGGATCCCAATGGAAATAATAAATATAAATTAATAAAGTATTAGTAGTAAGTACCACATATGATTACTCCTATACATATTTTTTAATTCTTTAATGTGATTATATTATATATTTTAATGTGTTATAAAAAACTCGCATATTTGGGAGGTCAATATTGGTTTAAAAAAAGTTAAACTTATATTGTTATAAAATAAATTATTTTCATAAGATAAGGAGAGATAAATAATATGTACTCAAGAAAATCAATCGGAAAAACAATCTCTATCATTCAAAAAAAGAAAAATATTAAAATAAAAAATATCTGCACAGATTATTTTTCAGAGTCAACATATTTCAGAATAGTCAATGATATGGTAGAAACATCAATAATAAATTTTGATCACATAATTGAAAAACTAAATGTGTCATATGATGAATTCTTTTTTTTATGCAATGAAAAAACTGCTCAAACACATGAAACACTAATGCATGATATAAAAATTGCATATTTAAAAAAAGATGTTTCTGAATTACAAAACATAAAAAAAGCAATGGTTAATATAGAGAAAAATTCTAAGATCCTGCATTTAAAGTGGATATGTGATTTATTAATTAAGCGATTAGAAAATAGAGTAACTCTAAACAATGAAAATAAACTGGCCCAATATCTTTTATCTATTGAGGAATGGACTAGATATGAATTGATGTTATTTAATAATAGTATTTTTTCTTTTGATATTGATGCTGTAAATTTGGTAATCCAAAATACTCTAACAAAAAACTCTTTTCAAAATTCTTACAAAAAAAACAATAAAGAACTATTTAAATTACTAATTAACGTAACTTGTTGCAATATTCAAAATAATAATTATAACAAAGCAAAAGAAATATTTTTTAGAGCAAAAGAAATATTTTTAGAAGAAGAGGCTCTCTTTGAAAAAACGATTATCCTTTTTTGGGATGGTTTTTTTGAATTTCATGATGGAAATGAAGTTGGAAAGAAAGATATAGAAAGTGCATTAAATATTTTCCAATTACTTGGATCAACAAATTTATTGAATATGCATAATGAGCTATATGAATTTTTTTAAAGAAATAATGTTCATTTAATAAGGAGATAAAATCGTTTTAAAATATGATAAAATAGAATTCAACTAATAGTTTAGGTATCATTACCTCTATTCAACAATCAGTTCATTGAAAAGTTACCCTAATGGGAGGTATATTAATGTTAGATATAGGAAAAAAAATCAAAGAATTAAGACAATCTAAAAAGATGACCCAAAAAAGCTTAGCAAAAATTTTGAATGTTACTCCACAAGCTGTATCAAAGTGGGAAAGAAATGAGAGTAATCCAGATATTCAGACTCTTATAGCTTTGAGTAACTACTTCAATGTTTCTGTTGACGAGATTTTGGGGAAGAAACGACCCACTTTTTTTGAGACTCTTTTTTCTAAAAAGAAAGGATACCAGCAAATGGAAAAAACAGGAGATTTAATTAAAACAAATGATTCAGTAGAAGAAAAGAAACGGAAAAAAGTAATTATTTTTGATATCGTTTTCAGTTTTATTACGGATCGAGGGATTTTACAAACCCAAGCTTTAAATAGGAAGCTGGAGTTGTTAATGCAGAAAAAAGGGCAGCAAGTTTTAATTGAGACATATAATTCGAATAAGGTAGATCAACATGGCGGTGAAGCTGATCTTATTTTGTTGACACCTACTTTTGGATATGCCAAAAATGATATCGAAAAAAAATTTCCTACAACACCAGTCAGGGTCATTTCAAAACAAGATTACGGGATGCTTAATGTTGAAAAATTATACAAAGAGATAGAAAGTGTATTGGAACTATAAGTGATCACAAGATTTTTTACTTTCTAAGATAAAAGCTATACGTGAGAGAGGGTACCTATAAATAAGTACCCTTTTTTCTTTGTTCCCTATTGAGGTACGAATATTATTATTTGTTAAATATGTCATTACTATCTTCATGTCAAATATCTGTTCTTCATAAAAGGAGTCCAACAGAGTACACCCTATTGTTACATTTTTCAGAGATTTTATTATTTCAATTTTAAGTAATATATATAATATTGCAATAGTATACAAATTGTAATAATAAAAATGGACTGATGCATACTGTATTTAAATAAATTAAATATTTATTTAAATACATAGGAATGGGGAAAAAAATGAAAGTAATGTCTAAATTATTATTAGGTGCGGTGGTTGGAGTAAGTTTATTCGCAGGAGGTAATTCTGTAGCTGCAGGTTCTATTGATGATGGAACTGACCATGGAGGCGTTTTTGATAATATACCAGTTTATGTTAAAAGTTATGAGGATAAGTCATATGCTCTTACTTGGAGTAAAGTAGCAAATATGGATGAAGTTAGCATGCAAAAGACTACTAACGATGACTCTCAAAAATGGGTTATGAAGTATGATAAAGCTACAAATACCTACAAACTTCAAACTTATTCACAATACTTCACTAGTACTGGTATGCAATACGGATATTTACATTCATCGTCTGGTTTTGATGTGAATAGTGATAGAATCGTAGGAGCAATTCCGTCATCGAAACCAGTGGAAGCACAACAATGGAAAATTCGTCATCTAGGGATGGTTTCGGGAAAAGGGAATGTATATCGATTGATTAATAATCATGAACAGCGAGTGTTGAGCCATAGAGGTACTTTATTGGGTGATAATAACTATTTAGTTACCCAAGAATTTAATGATGCTAGCTATCAAACTTTTATTCTTACATCCGCTAGATAATTAGAGGGGATAATTTAGTTCTTTATATCTTTTCTGATTTATGTCGATTGTACCAAATGATGTAAATTAAAAAAGCACAACGAGAGTAGAACAATAATCTTTCTCGAAATACAATTAAGAGACCAATGTTGATAGATTGATATGCTCCCTATAAAGTAGGTAAGGAAAAAAATTACAAATCTACTTTATAGGGAGTTTTTTGTATGCCTAAGAAAAGCCTTTATTCTCCAGAAGAAACATATCAGGTCATTTCAGAGGTGATAGATGGTCGTTGCAACGTGAACAGTATCACTAAGAAATATTCTCTTTCCATTGGGATTATAGAAAGTTGGGTGCATAAATATAACGAGAATGCATTTGAGGGGGAAAAGAGGTGAAACCCTGGAATAAGTTATGGATAGTATAAAATTTTCCGAAGTGAACAAAATTTCACATCGGTCCTTATCATTTCGTTACAACATAGTTAAGTATATATATAAATTTCTTCGATTAATTAAACTAAAAAGTTATTAATAATATGCGTTATAATAATACTGATAAATTAAATAGAGGTGTTCAATATGAAAAAAATAGTACCAATCAGTATCTTATTAATAATTCTTCTCACAGGATGTGGCTCAAAAAATAATGAAACCGTTCAATCCTCCCATGGTCAAATAATTGAAAGTAGTAATAAAAAAGAATCTTCATCTAATACAAGTGAGAATCATTCACAGCAATCAACTGTTCAAAAAACAGAAGAAACAACTTCTACTCTTTCAGAAAGCAAGACAATAGAGTCTACTGTTTCAGAGAGTGAAATAACCGAAAGCGAACCTTCAACAACTTTTCCAGAGGATTCAGCAACATCCTCAACAGTACCCTCGGAATCCATAAATGATCCGTTAAGTGTTTACTCAGACGATCAAATTGAATATGCACGCGTCTGGTTAACTATAAATGGTACGGCGTATAAAAATGATTTAGGTAATGCAGGGTTTACATTAAATGTTAACCATTCTCCAGCGGGTACAAAAATCAATCCTTATGACGAAAATAGCATAGTTTATCCTCAAGAGACAGTAACCTTAACCGGAAAATATGGGTATCAAGGTTTAGTTGTTTATTCTAGTAACCATGATGGTTCAATAATGTATTATCCTGTACCAAGTCACTTTCAACAGTCAGATGATCCAGTTACTATGAAGCAGGAAGAACAGAAAATACTCGATAATGCGCAGAGAATAAATATACCTACGGGAAATACAGAAGATATCCAGATCTTGATTAGTGCGATGAACATATTCAACTAAGCAAAAAATAGCCTATATTAGCTTTACTGATATATAAACAATAAATAAGTACCATGTTAAGGAACAAGGTACTTATTTATTGTTTGTTAGCTTAAGTGAGATTTTATTCATAATGTCAATGTGTAACTGGAACTTTAAATTTTATTGAACGAAAATCTTGGCTATTTTGGTTGACTAAATCACGCACGTAATAATATTCAATGTTAATTTCATCAACGTTAGTATTTTTCATATCACCGTCTAATAAGAAGTAAGCTTGGACCACACCTGTGCTTCCCAATTTTAAAGGGGCTGTTTCTGGCTGACCGCTGGGTTGGTGTTGCAACGTAGGATAAACATTAATTCCGTCTTCTGTAACTAAATCAAAGTTTCTATAAAATTGCGAACCATCGTTAAAACCATTAATTGAATGGTTTGTCATGCGAATGTCAAGTCTAATGATAGTATCTAATTTTGGAACTAAGTAGGCTTGTTCCCGAATAACGTCATCTGGTTGGGCACTGGCTTTGATAATTTCGATAGTAACTGCAGGTTCTCCATTTAAGAAGATTGTGGCCGGATCGTTTAATCCGTGAAGTGTTGTCGTATCGTTTGTCGATTCGCTCTCAGAATCTGAGTGATCAGAGGTCATTTCTGATGATTCATTGGCTGTAGTTACTGTACTAGCGATTACCGAAGAGTTTGTACTTGTGGTACTTGTTGATTTGCAGCTTGTCAATGTAAACAAAAAAAATAAACTAATCATTGCTAAAAAAACCTTATTTTTCATATACTCGTGAACCCCTAAGTGATAAATATAGTTTGAATACATATTATTATAACATCTGTATTTTAACTTAGTACAGGCATTTATCACCTATCCTGAATGCTAGATAAGCCAGAATGGAAAGATAAGCTATCCAGCAGAAAGCTTATTAAAGGGCTGACAATGGTATTTAGTCACAGCTGGAGTAGGATATTTACAGAAGTAAATACAAATTAGAATTAATTTCTTGTCGCTAATTTTTTATACATTCTAAATTTACTTTGTTATTTAAATGATTTTTTATTCCTTCTAAGTGTTTATTTACCTGAGAAATTGTCTTGTGAAATATAGTTTAAACACTTCCTACGTGTGATTTTTAGTTAAGTGTTACACTAATTAATAACGTATGTTAAAAGGAGTGTTCATGAAGTGTTAAAAGATCAACTACTTGATAGTTATGAACTTAGGGAATTACGTTTGTTGGATGAGCTATATATAAATGCGGGGAAAGTAGATAAGGAAACTTTGAAAAATAAATTATCTGTATCCCAAAATGTATTATTTAACATTGTAGACTCTGTAAATTTCCGTTTATCGAATCACTTTGGAACTGAGTGGATACACTATAAAAAAAAATCGAATATGTTTGCATTGTCTGACCAAGGTCATTCGAAATTAGGGGAGATTATTGGTATCTACACAGCGACGTCGATTAATTATTTGCTTATTCGAGAGTATTTGGAACAGCGCTCAGTTAGTGCAGAATATTTGACTAGGACTCTACAGATCAGTAGAGCTGATTTGTATCGAAGAATGAAAAAAATTAATCTAGTACTGAAGCAATTTGATATAGAGATCAAAGATAATCAATTAAAAGGGAATGAATTACAATTACGATATTTTGAACATATTTTTTATCAAAATATTTTTCCAGAGGAATATTTATTTTACAATTCTCAAGATTGTATTCAATTTGAACATTTATTTAAGCGCTTAGAATCCTATTATGGTGCAGATTTAGAGCCGATACAAAAAGCAAAACTTTCTTTATGGTTTTCTAGTTTGTTGAAGAATAGGCAAAAAAATCGTGAGGTTGGGGAACTCAGTGCATGTTTACTGCATTACTTAAAAAACAATATTTTTTATAATGAATTTACAGAAATTCTCGTTAATTTTTTTAAGTTATTTCATATTGAACTAACAGAAATTGATAAAGTCAGCAGTTACTTATTCAATCTTTCTTTTTTTACCGTGCCTTCTTCTTCAAATAAAATAAAGGATATGATTGATTACTCAATAGACCGCAAAGATATAGTTGGGCAATCGATTGCAGAATTAAGTACCTACTAGGATAAGTTCCTGTTTTTAGATGAATCTGTTAGCATTTAAACAAGTAACAATTAGAAAAAAACATTTATGTACTATTTGATGATCGATGAGCAATATACAAATGATATATATGAAATATTGTAAAGCTATAGGTTACAAAAAAATAAAATACATCTCCTAATGTGTTTTCTAAAATTATAGCATAAAGCTTATAATGTATTTTTTTAGTAATTAATTTGACCTTTTCAATTGTATAGAAAATTATCGTTTTCTATACAGTTGGATTTGACTTATAGCTATTTGTAATTTACTACAATTCTTTCGCTATAGCAGCAGCTATTACACTATAAAGACATATACAGCAACTCCTTAAATGGGTTTCGTATGTGTCTTTATAGTATTAATCACTTGATATTTTAGTTGGTCAAAACCCTTATCATATGTAGCAATATATACCACTAAATTTACAGCATTTTTTTGATCAATAGCTAAAAGTTGTCCATTGATTTTCAAAAAAACAAAAGTAGCTAAGAAAGCAGTACGTTTATTTGCATTGTGAAAAGGATGTTTCTTTATCAATTGTATAAGTAGGATAGCTGCTTTTTCATAAATCGAAGGATACACCTCTTCACCAAAAGCTGAGGCTCGAAGTTGCCCTACACACATTTCTAAAGCATTTGCATCCTTTACACCAATTGGTTCATTAGGAGAGTATTTCTTTATCTGGATCACATTCATTTTTATGATATCTCTGGCTTCAAGATAATTTGTCGTCATTTATCAACTAACTCTTTGAAAGTTGAGTCATAATCTATTAGTGCTTGGGCTATTGCTACATCGATTTCATCAGATACAGGTTGTTTCTTTGTAATTGCAGCTTTCAGTTTTTCTTCATCTAAAAAAACTGTATCCCCAGGATTCAATCCATTTTCTTTAAGGAATTCTTTTGAAATAGTCAACACGACTGAATTCCCTACTTCTCTAAATTTTCTTTCTTTAATAGGCATATGTGTCTCCCCTCTCCTTTAACGTATATACAGTATATACGTTAAAGCGATTAAAATCAATTTTATCTATTTTTTTAGTTTAATTGTATAGAAAAATGAGTTTTTCTTTACACTATTGTTCTCAGCTCAGTTCTCAAAGTAAGTGAAATAAAAAATCGTCTGTTATGTGTGTGTGGAGTAGCTAATTCTATAATAAAATACTTCAAATTACCGAAACGAGGTTTAGTTTCTATTGATAGCGAAAGTAAGAAGAGTTGAGGAATAAACCAAAGATATCGCCTATACAAGATATTGCTGTATTAGAATAGAGCGGCTCTCATAACTATTGTTCAACTAAAGAATGAAGCGCAAAAATCAGTGATTTTTTGCGTTTTTTTTCCGATAACCTGTCGGAGTCATTTGCGTTTCACGTTTAAACAGGCTAGTGAAGTAATTAGGGTCTTCAAAACCAGCTTCCAAGGCAATATCGATGATTTTCAAATCTGTATGCAGTAACAGGTACTCGGCTTTTTTGATGCGCATTTGATTTAAATACGTGAAAAAAGTCATACGAAAATGTTTTTTAAAAAAACGACAGAAATGCTCTTTGCTATATCCGATATGACGACTGATTGCTTCAAGAGTGATCGTGTTTTGGTAATTTTCTTCAAGGTATAGAATGATTTTTTTACAGCGATACGTGTTGAGTTTGTTTTTACTAGCAACTAACTTTGCAGGATTCACTTGAGTACTGTAGCGCGAAAAATGTTTGATCAGTAAGAACAATTGTGCTTTGATCGTCAGTTCAAAGCGAGATTCTTTCAAGGCAAATGTATCAATGATTGTGATTACCAGTTGTTGGATCTCCGAAATACTTGAGTAATCATTTGTAAAATGGATCGCTACTTGTTCTGGTGAATGGAGCAATGGATCAAGATAAGTTTGCTGGATATGATCGGAAACGCGACTTTCAATGAATGAAGCATCAAACACGATGGCAAAAAATGCACAGGCATTCATTTGATGATTGAGTGCTTCATGTAATTGATTCGCAGGAATAAACATAACCTCTCCTTCGTGAACAACGTAAGGTACTCCTTCTATTTTGACTTCCATGAGTCCTTGATAGACATAAAGAATCTCTAGTTCTCGATGCCAATGGGGGTGGATCATATTTTCCTGATGGGCTGGATGATTCGTATAGTGAACGGCAATTGGAAACAAACTATCCCCATGTTCGGTCATTTCCTTTAGCGTGGTATCAATATCTTGTTGACTAGGATTGGGGGTAAAAATATCGTTTGGACTAAACATCACATTTCCTCCATTTTGATCAATATTACAAGGTATTTTGATTAAGATGGCGATTACATACCGTTGTAAATATCAATATAATCAATTTGTTAATAAGAGGAGGAGGAATAATCATGAAGAAACAACGAGGATTTTTAATACTTGCTTTTATCATGGTGTTAGGAATTACTGGCTGCGGTACGGCACAAAGCGGGTCTTCAGATGATGGTAGTGTAACATTAGAGATTTTCAATATCAAGACAGAAACAGCCGAGCAAATGGATGCTTTGGTAGAGGATTTTGAAAAAGACCATCCGCAGATCAAGATCAACTTGACGACGGTTGGCGGGGGAACCGATGCGACAGCAGCGTTGCAATCAAAGTTTTCCTCAGGGGATGAACCAGATATCTTTATGTTGAGTGGATTAGCAGATACGCAGATTTGGCAACATAAACTCTATGATCTTGGGGAAACGACGTTAGCTAAACAAGCAATTGAGGGAACATTAGAGGGGGCTACACTCGACGATACGGTCTATGGGGTGCCGATGAATATCGAGGGATATGGCTGGTTGATCAACCAGAAGATTTTTAAACAAGCTGGCATCGATAGTGGATCGATCAACTCATTTGAGGCATTTGAAGAAGCCGTTCAATTATTGGATAGTAAAAAAGATGAACTTGGGCTACAAGGCGTATTTGGTTTTAGCGGGGCAGAAACGTGGGTATCCAGTCAATATAGTTCAAATTTTCTTGCTCCGGAGTTTGATAACAGCTTAGAAATGACCTATGAGGCACTGGAATTAAGCGTAGATTATGCCGAGCAAATGAAAAACTACACCGACTTGGTCATTAAGTACAATGCACAACCAATGGAGGCAATGGATTACAGTACATCTGTTGAAGAATTATTTGCCAGTGAAAAGGTGGCTATCATCCATCAAGGAAATTGGATCGTACCGACATTGGATAGCTTAGATGAGACGTTCACGAAAGAAAAACTAGGGATTCTTCCTATGCAGATCGAAGCATCGGGAGAAAGCAACATCGTGGCGGGGCCAGCTTGGTATTGGGGGGTCAATAAAGACAAAGACCAAGAAGTCATTGATGCGTCGATCGAATTTTTAACGTGGATGTATACGGATGAGCAGGCGATGACAGCAATCATCGATGAGTTTCAATTCATTCCGGCGTATACCAACTTTTCGAGCGAAGCGATCAATGATCCGTTATCTAAGGAAATCTATACGTATTTAAGCGAAGGTAAAACCGTTCCATGGGTCCATAATTCCTATCCAGATGGGTTTGGACAAAATATATTTGGTGTCCAGATCCAAGCGTATGCAGCCGATCGAATCTCTTGGGAGGAATTTATTGATACCTTGCAAACCAATTGGGCACAAGAAAGGAAGTAAGCGGTGAACGGTTGGTTTTTATCTAGTGAGATACAAGGAGGGTTCTCATGTTAACAAATCGCACAAAAGCTTTTTGGTTATTACTTGCACCAGCGTTATTGGCGTTAGCGATCGTTTTGTTCATTCCATTACTGACAGGTAGTTATTATTCACTGACAAACTGGAATGGCAATACAGTAGGTGAATTCGTTGGATTTGAAAACTATCTTCGGGCATTTAATGATCAAGGATTTATCGACAGTTTACTGTTTACCGCAAAATTCTCATTTTTCAGTGTGATTTTGATCAACATCGTGGCTTTAGGTCTAGCGATGTTCGTGACACAAAAATTAGGTAGATGGACGACTTTTTTCCGTACGATCTTTTTCATGCCAAATTTGATTGGAGGGATCATCCTAGGATTTATTTGGCAGTTTATTTTCAATAAAGCATTTGAAAGTCTGGCGACTATGACGGGCATTGATTTTTTTGCCGGTTGGCTGAACACGCCGGAAACGGGGTTTTGGGGGCTCATTATTTTATTTGTTTGGCAAATGAGTGGCTATATGATGCTGATCTATATCTCATTTCTCAACAATATTCCAGAAGAGATTTTGGAAGCGGCAGATATGGATGGGGCGAATCCTTTGCAAGTCTTTTTCCGTATCAAATTACCCATGTTGATGCCAGCTTTCACCGTCACTTTGTTCTTGACGTTGTCCAACGCATTTAAAATCTATGATCAAAACTTAGCACTGACACAAGGTGGTCCGTTCAATTCCACGCAAATGGTGGCGATGAATATCTACAATGAAGCATTTGGGATGCGAAAGATGGGGTATGCACAGGCGAAAGCGGTGATTTTTCTTGTCATTATTGTGATCATCTCAGTGGTTCAAATCTCACTGACACGGAAAAAGGAGGTCAGCGCATGAAGCAATCAAAAGTGAAACATCCACGACAGGTTAAGAAGTCTCTACTGATTTTTAGTGGATTGGTGCTTGCAAGTCTGTGGTTTTATCCGTTTTTCTTAGTGGTGATCAATTCATTCAAAACCAAAGCAGAGATATTCCAGAACACACTCACTTTACCAACTGGGCTAACACTTGATAACTATATCGAGTCGTTCGAGCGATTGGATTTTTTCAAAAGTGCAGCTAATTCGTTACTGATAACGATCGGATCTTTAGTATTGATTGTGTTTGTTTCTTCCATGGCGGCCTATGCGTTATCGAGAAATACGAGTCGCTTAAGTTCATTTCTTTATTTTATTGTCGCAATTGGCTTATTGATTCCTTTTCAGGGAATCATGATTCCCTTGATTTCACTTTTTGGGCAAGTCAGTATGCTGAATCAACCAGGCTTGATGGTGATGTATCTAGGATTAGCAACAAGTATGTCGACCTTTTTATATTACGGTGCTTTACGAGGGATTCCGAAATCATTAGATGAAGCGGCATTGATCGATGGGGCAAATACCTTCCAAATCTATTGGCAAGTCATTTTTCCTTTGCTGAAGCCTACGACAGTGACAGTGATCGTGTTGAACGCCTTATGGTTTTGGAATGATTATCTGTTGCCTTCATTAAGCATCAACAAAGCAGGGATGTATACAATTCCTTTACAGATGTTTTATTTCTTCGGCGAATTCAATAAGCAGTGGCACTTGGCACTGGCTGCGCTAGTGATCGTCGTCTTACCGATTATTATTTTATTTGTTGTCTTGCAAAAACATGTCGTAAAAGGCATTTCAGATGGCGCAGTGAAGTAGGAGGAAAATAAATGAAGTTTACAAACGGCTATTGGTTGGCAAAAGAAGGGTTTCATCTTGAACACCCGAACCATGTCTATGAAGCTCAAGTGAAGGAGGATAAGTTAACTCTTTTCTTGCCTTATAAATCGATCCAGACAAGAGGGGATACCTTGAATCTAGGGATGACGACCTTGTCTTTTGAATCACCAAGAGAAGATATTATCAAAGTACAACTGGTGCATCATGACAAAGCACAAACCGGTCCTCATTTTCAACTCAACAAGCAATCATCTTCGGTCATGATCGATACAGAAAATGAAAAATTTTATACGTTCCAATCAGGACAATTAGTCGCACGAGTGCCGAAAAACGCCGCATTCCAAATTGATTTTCTCGCGGAAGGGAAATGTTTGACTTCTTCTTTGCCAAAAGCACAGGCGTTGGTCAAAAGTAGTGACGGCCTGTATTACATGCGAGAACAGTTATCATTAGATCCGTATGAATATGTCTATGGCTTAGGTGAACGATTCACCCCATTCATCAAAAATGGGCAAATCATTGACTGTTGGAATCAAGATGGTGGTACTGGTAGTGAACAAGCGTATAAAAATATCCCATTTTATTTAACGAACCAAGGGTATGGTGTCTTTGTCAATCATCCTGAAAATGTCTCATTTGAAGTTGGTTCGGAGAATGTTTCACGCACACAATTCAGTGTAGTAGGTGAACGATTGGAATACTATGTCATCTATGGACCCGATATGAAAACGATCTTAAGAAAATACACTGATTTAACGGGCAAACCCGCATTGCCACCTGCATGGTCGTTTGGTTTGTGGTTATCAACTTCCTTTACGACGGATTATCGTGAAGAAACAGTCATGGGATTTATTGAAGAAATGCAGACACGAGAGATTCCGTTTGATGTCTTTCATTTTGATTGTTTTTGGATGAAAGAATTCGAGTGGTGCGGTTTTGAATGGAATCGCGAGCTGTTTCCAGATCCGCGACAACTGATTGAAAAAATCCATCAGAAGGGCTTGAAGATCTGCGTATGGATCAACCCGTATATCGGACAAAAAGCGGCAGCCTTTCAAGAGTGTAAAGAGAAAGGCTATTTCATCAAAGATAAACATGGCGAAGTTTGGCAATGGGATCTTTGGCAAGCGGGTCAAGGAATCATTGACTTTACAAATCCAGAAGCGCGTCATTGGTACAAAGAAAGGCTGAAAGAACTCATAGAAATTGGTGTCGATTCCTTCAAGACGGATTTTGGTGAACGTATACCTACGGATGTGAATTACCACGATGGTTCTGATCCGCAAAAAATGCACAACTATTATGCGTATCTTTATAACGAAGTCGTCTTTGAATTATTAGCAGAATTACGCCCAGATGAAGCGGTCGTATTTGCTCGTTCTGCTTCGGTTGGTTCACAAAAATTCCCAGTTCATTGGGGTGGGGACAACTTATCGGAATACCCGTCCATGGCGGAATCACTGCGGGGTGGACTCTCATTTGTGTTATCCGGCTTTGGCTTCTGGAGCCATGACATTGGTGGATTTGAAGAGAATGCGACAGCGGATATTTATAAACGTTGGACACAATTCGGATTATTATCTACTCATAGTCGCTACCATGGTAATATTGAATACCGAGTACCGTGGAACTTTGGGGAAGAAGCGGTATTGGTCAGCCAACGATTTTCAAAATTAAAAAATCGCTTGATGCCTTATATCTATGAGCAAGCGGTAGAAACAGCGCAAACAGGTATCCCTATGATGCGTCCAGTGATGCTGGAATTTCCAGAAGACTATACGACGCATACGATCGATAAACAGTATATGTTCGGTGAACGGCTGTTGATTGCACCGATTTTCAATGGGCAGGGAAAGGTCACTTTTTATTTACCAGAGGGACGTTGGACGAATTATTTAGATAATCATGTATATGAAGGACAACAATGGTACACACAGACCTATGATTACTTCCACTTACCCCTCATGGTCCGTCCTAATTCATTGATCATCGAAGGTTCCGTGGATACGACCGCTGCATACGATTATACGAAAGACTTGACCGTGCATGTCTTTGAGCTGACTGAAACAGTGAGGCAACAAGTGGTAGATCAACAGGGGCTTCCAGTTGGTACGATCACTGTCATACCCGAAGATGATAGCTATCAGGTCAAGATAGAAGGGTTATCACATGTTCAAGTCGTGCTTAGAAATCGGAAAGTACAAGGATGGACGGAACATCCACTAGGCTGTTCCATCCTGGTTGAACACTAGAAGAGTCGTTTGATTTGAGACAACTAAAAAGACGAAACGACACTTTCACATCAACCAATGGGAGTAGGTAGAGTGTGCGTGCTGTTTCGTCTGTTTTGTCTAGCTACCAATGGTGGTTCCGAATGAATGGGAAATCGAAAGCGAGAAGTTACTCTCCCATCACCATGACGTGACAGGTTCGGTTTCGTACACGATTTTGGTCAAAGTCTACGAAGTAAATATAGCCAACAGAGCCAATCTCTAATTTTCCTTTGCTCAAAATAAAACTTTCGCTTGCACCGAAAAAGGAAGAGCGGATGTGAGCATCGCCATTTAAAATCGTTGCAGGATCGGTTGGATAGTTAGGATCATCCAGACCCATCAGGAATTCTAAATGCTTCGGTCCTGGATAACGATAATTCGTGTTCTCAGATAGCTCTCTCGGAATGATTTTATCTAAAATACGATTTAGGTCTACTTGTAGAAATTCATCGCCATTAAAATCGGTATCGTGCATATACTCTTCAAAAATCACTGAGCAAGTCGTATGAGGAGATTGAACGAGACAAATACCATTCGTGATTTGACTTTTCTCAACGATTGCTTTGACCTGTTCAGTAATATTATGATAAGACACACGATTACCATTTGAAGTCAAAGTTAATTGATCTTTTGCGAATTTCATCTATTTAAGCTCCTTTTTTAGTTCTGCTGCTTTCTGGATCATATTCGTCAATGTTTGAGCAGGGTCGTCAGCCGCCACTATACCGCTTGTTCCCCCAGTACCATCTGCACCGGATAATAACGCTTTTTCTACATCTTCAACAGTAGAAATCCCCGCTGCTTGTAAGAGCTGGATGTTTGGATTGATCTTACGAACGGCCTCGTTGGTTGCTTTCATGTAAGAAATATCACTGGATTGACCAGTGCCAATCAACTCCGTCGGTTCACAGACCATCACATCAGGATGAAGGGTGGCCACTGCTTGTGCTTCTTCAATGGAATCTGCACAAACGATCGTAAGGATGCCTAATTCATCTGCACGTTTTACTGCTTTTGTAAGTTCATTGACAGTCATTGGATGTTCCGCATGATTTAAAAACGTAGCAGTAACCCCAGCTTCAGCAACTGCTTCAGGAAGGATATAGCCCATGCCACGACCGACTTGGAGACCATCCAAATGTTGGACAGTAATAAATAAATTAGAAGTTTCGTTTTTGATTCGGGCAGCATCGACATGCTGGACAGTGAATAAAATGTCAATATCGTGTGTAGCAGATAGTTCATCTGCTACCTTGGCTAAGGCAAGTGCCTGGTCGCCATATAAATAAGCTTTCGGATTAACAACAAAGAATGGGGCACGTAAGGTTCTTTTTTGCATAATTACACTCCTTTATTCATGAGAAGCTGTGTGGAAGACATTAAAATAATGCTCTAGAGTTTTAGCGATTGCTTCGTTTGCATCATGGATCAAGTCAAAGTAATTTTCTGGTTGCTTTTCACGGATCTTATCCATTGATGCTGTGATAAAGTCGGTAAAGATATTGATTTTACGAATCCCGTTGAGCGCACATTTCTCAAGATTTTCATCCCCAGAAGAAGAACCACCGTGTAACACTAAAGGAATAGCTAATGCCTCATACAGCTGTTGTAGAACATCGAAATTGATTTTAGGTGTACCTGTATAGTGACCATGGGCGGTACCGATAGATACTGCCAATGAGTCTATGCCAGTTGCTTCTGCAAATTTCACAGCTTCACTAAATTCTGTATAGATGGAGTCACTTTCCTCTGATTCCAAGCTATCTCCAGCGCCGACGTGACCGATTTCTGCCTCAACAACCACACCGAAAGGATGAGCATAATCAGCGATTGCTTTTGATCGGCGAACGTTCTCTTCGAATGAATCTTCTGATGCGTCGATCATGACCGAAGTAAATCCTAGATCGATTGCTTGCTTGATGATTGCTTCGTCTTGACCATGATCTAAATGTAAGGCGACAGGTGAAGTACTTTTTTCTGCTAAGAATTTACCAATCAAAGCGGCTTCTTCTAACGACATCATATTCATATGAGACTGGGCAAACGCCAAGATCAATGGTTTCTTTAATCGTTCAGCTGTTTTTACGTACGTTCTTGCGCTATTTAAATCGAAAAAATTGGCAGCAGGGATCGCGTAATTGTTTTTATCTGCCTGTTCAAATAATTCTTTTGTGGTAACCAGCATGTGGATTCTCCTTTATTCGTTGATTTTCTTCTCGATTTCAGCATACATCGCTTCGGTACCGATACCTGTCAACAAAGGCAGACCCATAATGACACGATCTTTGATTGAATCTGGCACGACTGTCGTACTGACAACAATGTCATATTCATCGATTTTATTCATTTCGTCGGCTACTTTTGATTGATACAACTTTACTTGCTCCGTTAGCCCTTTTTCTTTTAACCATTCTTTTACTTTGTTCGTTACAACGGTAGAAGTTGCAACACCTGTACCACACATAATCAATAATTTTTTCATTCTAGTTTCCTCCTATTCAGCTGTTTTAGCTGCTTGTTTTTTTGGTAAAATTTTGTTGACGTAGATCAATCCGAAAAGAACAACTGCACCGATGATCGCTAAACCACCCCAGCTTAAAACTTTTGTTAGTCCGACATACATCCAAGTGGTCCAAAGACCGCCTTCTGCCATCGCAGTAATCGTTGAGTTTCCTTGTAAATCAAAGTTTGCCGAACGAGCAGCTGTTGTGACTAGTGGGGCAACCCAAGATGTGATGTAAAGAATACTTACCATATAGAGTGTTCCAGCGATTACTGTTCGAATAATGTTTCCTGCAAAGACTGCAGCCATCAAACAGATCAAGAATGGAATCGTTGCTAAGTCACCAAAAGGCAAAGTTGTATTGCCGGGTAGGATAACCGCTAATAAGATCGTAATCGGCACGAGTAATAAGGAAGAAGAAAGAACAGCTGGATGACCTACAGATAACGCAGCATCCATTCCGATATAAAGTTCTCTTCCTGGGAAACGTTTTTTGACAAATTCATTGGCAGCTTCTGATATTGGAGTAAGCCCTTCCATTAATAAAGCAACCATTTTAGGCATGATCACCATAACTGCTCCTGTTTGAACCGCCAATTGACCAGTACCTGCAACATCATAGCCAGCTAAAATCCCCATCACCAAACCAATCAGAAAGCCCATTACAGTTGAATCACCAAAAACACCGAATTTCTTTTGAATCGTTTCTGGGTCAGCTTTCCAATCTTTCAATCCTGGGATACGGTCAAAAATCCAGTTCATTGGTAATGCAAAGACAAATCCTGGAGCTGCTGTTCCATGAGGGAACGTAATATTCGGGAATCCATAAAATTTGTTGATAATCGGACCTAAAATATCGCCCATCAAAAGGATCATCATCAAATAAATCACCGTTGCAGCGATCCCCATAGCGAAATCACCGGTCAAAGCAAAAATAAGTGAAGAAATAAATGCAGCATGCCAGATATTCCAGATATCGACATTCAATACTTTCGTCAAGCCGAGTAAAATCAGTACGATATTCAGTACCACACCGATGGGAATAGCGAGACTCCCCAAAATCGTTCCATAAGAAATCGCTGCGGCTGCTGGCCAACCGACATCGATCGTGGTCAAGTTTAACCCTAAACGCTCAACCATGTGCTGTGCCGCTGGTCCCAAGCTGTTTCCTAGTAAGTCAATTACTAGATTCAATCCGACAAAACCAACACCAACTGTCAACGCCGAAGTAAATGCTTTTCCTGGTTTTGTTCCTAAAATGATCCCGAAAATAAAGATAAGGATAGGAAGGACAACAATCGAACCTAAATCAACAAACCACTGTAATGCGTCTAACATAAATGTTCCTCCTTAATGTAAGCCATATTTTTTGATAATCGCTAGATATTCTGTTTCTGTAGTGAGTGTCAAGAGTTCCTCTAAAACGCCAGGTTTCTGGAACATCTCGATCAATTTTTGCAACATCTCCAATTGTTCATGAGGTTCTTTCAACGCAAGCATAAACAACAATGAGACTTCTATTTCTTTGTCATTTGTCCCCATTTCAATAAACGGTAAAGGTTTTTTCAATGACATGAACGCTACTTGAGATTCATTGACATACTGGCTATCTGTATGTGGGATCGCAACGCCCATACCGTTGATGGCCAAACCTGTCGGAAATATTTCCTCACGTCGAATAATATTTTGATAGAAATCATCTGTGACACATTGTTTCTTTCGTAGTTCTTCTGATAGCTTTTGTAGTGCTTCTTCTTTCGTTGTGAATGATTGATTCAATAGTGCAAGTTGATGATCAAAAAACAAGCTCATTCCCTCCTCTTAAAAGTCTGTGATAAAGTTCATCTGGTGTTTGACTCGCTACAATCCACTGGATTTCTTCTGAGGAATTGAACAAGTCATAAATTGAAGCGATCAATTCTTTTGCTTCGGTCATATTCTTTTCGGCGATCGCTAATAAGACGATCAATTGGATCTTCGTATCTCCCCAAGCAATCGGTGAAGCAAGTGTGACAAATGCCAATTTTGTTTCTTTCACTGTATGTGGATCAGCATGAGGGATGGCCACCCCGGTTTTTAGTCCTGTACTACCTAATTCTTCTCGATCAAATAAAGAGCGTTTAAAACCGTGGCTAACTAAGTCTTTTTCCAAGTAATCATCGGCTAAAAAAGACAAGATCGCTTCTTTTGTTGAAAAGGGCTTTTGTATATAAATGAAATCTGGATCAAGATATTTTTTTAGTAAAGTGGGCGATTGATATTTTTTTGAATGGAATTTTTTTTCATTTTCATTCAAATTAGAAATTCTTGCTGAAATGTTTGTGATTTCCTCGGTAGTTGGTAAAGCAGACACGTACATAACAGGCGGTTCTACTTCTTCTAAAGGGATTGTTGAAATGATTAGATCAACCATTTCCAAAGAAGTATGAGAGAGTTTGTTTGATTGAATGATTTCTAAAACAGTATTCGCCGAAATGGTCTGCTTGATCCGATTGAAAATCAATTCTGAAGTGGCAAGGCCAGAGCGACAAACGATGAGGATATGATTTGTCATCTTTCGCTTTTCAAAAGCCAGTTGGAAATGAATCGTGAGAAAAGAGACTTCATCCTCTGTTAAAGAACAGCGGAATTCTTTCTCTAACTCGCTAATCGCATACTTGGTCAATGTGAACATCGTCGAATATTGTGTTTTGATACTTTTAAGCAAAGGGTTCTTGATCAACATACCAGTTTTCAGACGATGGATCATGGGTACGATGTGTGAGAGCAAGGCTTGTAACAACAGTTCATCTTGTGTCAGATCAATTTTCAATAAAGTCGACATTTTATCAATGATTTGTTTTGTGGAAACAGTGATGACTGAATCAGGCTTATCCGTACTTTGGACATAAGGTTCGATCCCGTGAGCAAGTAAGAGCGAACAGATATATTGGATATCTGACTCCTGTAATGAAATAGACAAGGATTCATTGACCATTTCGGCAAATGAACGGGCAATCATATACAGTTTCATTCGTTTCAATTCATCAAAGACTAGCTGTTCTTGCTTTTCGATGTGATGATCTAAAAGAAGCCTAGATAAAAAAATCTGTAAGGATAAAGATAATGATTCTACAAAATAGTTATTAATTTGCCGTCCAATTTGCTGGATCATCCCATAAATAAACTGTTCTGTCAGGTCAATAATTCGCTCATCAAACAGCGAAGGAATAGAAGTATGTTGACTTCCTTCAGTTTCCATATATGGTTCTAAGAATGATTTGAAAACATTTTGTTGAACAGACTCATCTGCGATCAATTGCAATCCATGTGACGTTACTTTTCCTGTGATCTGTTTGGATTGGCAAAATCTTACGATGTCATCTACATCATTTTTGATTGATTGCTGGCTCACAAAAAAGTATTCAGCAAACTCATGATAACGCATGGCTTTTTCTGAAAAAAAATAGTTCCCAAATATGAATAAGCGTCGGTATTCTGGGGAGTATTCATCAAGAATGAGTTGCTCATATACCAACAAAGAACGTGCATTTTGTTTCGCTGATTCAGTACCTTCTAAGCGAATACCCTTGCGAGGTAGCTTAGTGATCACGGTACCAGTTTCTTTTATTTTTTCTTCCAAACTTGTTAAGTCGTTGTAAACTGTCTTAGGAGAGACATACAACTGTTTTTGGAAAAATGCTGCTGGTTGATACTTTTCTTGGTCTAAAAGTAGACGTAGCAACAACTTTTCCCTTTTGCTTAAACTCATCGAACCCACCTCCGGAAGCGCTTCCTTAATTCTATCTTAATGAAATTTTGTTATGTAGTAAATGATAATTAATTACCACATTAATGTGGTAGTCCTTGGTATAACAATGTTTTTTCGATTTCAACGGACAGTTTATGAGTGGGACAAGGTAATGATAAAAAGGAATTAATCAAAGTTTAATGTTTAGCAGAATGTTTAAAGAGGACGAGTGAGTAAAAGAGAAGTTGTTGTTTCAATACTGATTTTTAGTTGTTAGTGTTTGGCTTAAATAAATGCCAATAGAATCCAAGTGCATGAAAAACGAAGGCTTTAGAATGAAAAAGAGAATAGGCAAAGTGAGCAAATCAGTGTTAATTTTTATCAAGAGAATCTGAACAAATCGATGTATTTATTAAAGTGGATTTTACTCTGAGCGTTCTGATTTCATATATACAGCTGTGCGAGCGGAGCTAGAAAAAATATAAAGAGCATATAGCTATTATTTTAGAGAGTGACTATCCGTATAGAAGTAATGTTTTTTTTATTATTGATAAAGAAATCAGCGGAGAGTTGCCAAAAGATACAGTTATCAGTATCAATGTTTGGGAAGAATCAATGTAACAGTTGGAATCAAAGAGATATTTAATAAAATTGGTACTTAAAATAGCATAAAAAATAGTCTAGATGACCTATTTAGAATAGAAGTGAGCATTCAAAATAAGCCATCAAAGCTAAAAAAAATTTTTGGCTTTGATAGCTTATTTTTTGAAAAAAATACTTTACGATTATGACCTCAAAAGGGTATTTTTTGACTAATATGAACAACCATCGACAGAAAATGGTATAAGTGATGTAGATCCACTTGTGAGTAAGTTAAATAGCTAGTCTATGCAAAAACATCTATTTTGGAGTTGACGTAAACATGAAAATCATACTAAGTAATATATTAAGAAACGTGTTACTTGCTTCATATTTAAGTACGATAGTAATTGGGCTAATAAAAATATTTTTAAAACAAGAATTTGTTATATTCAGCCTACCTGATATTTTATTGATTTTAGGATTAGCGATACTAAATGAAGAAAAGATCTATCTAAAAATTGGTAAACTGAAAGCATTTTTGCTCACTTTTCTTTTGCTGTATACATTTGAATCAACAGTGGAATACAGGAGTAATTATAAAATCGTTCTTCCCCTTAATAAGTACTTATGGATAATAGCAGTAGCTTCTTTAGGAATGTGTTTCTATTATCTGAGGAATTACTTTGTAAAGCAGAGCAAAAATTTCAACTGATTTTAGAGCGAACTAGTCAAAGATGTTATAAAAAGGAGCTGTTTCTGGAATAGTATATATTCGGTTTTGATGGCATAAAACGATTATCGTTCCAGGCTCCTCTTTATCCAATCATCAATAATTGAGTAAGCGCTTAAAATTTACGGACTTGATTTTTTTGCTTCGTTTGTTTGTCTAAATAGGTTTCTTGGATCAAGAAGAGTAATTCTTTCCATCTTGTTTCATTATCTAATGACTCTAAATAAAAAATCTTCTTATTTGCTGTGGACCGTTCTAATGTATCTGTGATGACGATATCTGATAAAGAATAATTATCTGTGATCATAATTTGCTTTTCATTGAATAGATGTCTAAGCTGATTCTCAATAAAAAAACTTGCAGTAAAATCTTTGGACAGATATAAATAGATGTTCACTTCTGACTTCATTTCAGAAGTGAGAAGAGTATAAAGTTGATTTGATAAGTAATTTTTATGCTTTTCATTAAGAGTAAGGGATGACAGATTCATTTCAATGATCGACATATATTCATTTTTTACATGTGACTGAAAAGACCAAGAAGGAATAAATAAATCAGTAAAGCAATCTAATACATCACCAACTAAAAAATAAAAAGTATTGAACAATGTTAAATAGTAGTTAAATAAATATCGTTCTTCTTCTGAAGTACTATCGTCTATCAAAATAGCATTCAAGCTAAGAATATCTCTAGACAATGTACAGTAAGGATGGTTTTCTTTAACAAAAGTTTTTCCTAAATCGATTTTATCCTGTGTTTGAATGATATCTGAAATAAAAATACGTGCAAGGAAATTAAAATATTGAATTTCCGTTTTTTCCACGTTTCTTTCGAGAGGACCAAATATATTCTGTTGAAAAATCGAAGCTATACCAAGAATTTCATGAACAATCGTGAAGAGCGTTTGGATCAATCGGTCTTTTGGTGGAGTCACATAATTCTGATTTTTGACTCTGATTTGCAAAATAGCATAGAGAATACAAAGGGATCTATTTTTTATATTTGATCGTTTGTGTGAGTTGGTCAATATTTCTTCTGGAATATTCTTTAGAATGCTTTCAAGGGATATATCACAAAAAGGCCATTCTATATCTTGAAATGAATCCTGCAAGAATACATAAGAAAACAACCGTATATTCATTTCATTTCCTTTTAAAGAATAAATTCCTTTTGTAATAGTAATTGTGAAGTCGAAAGCTGAGAATAATTCATTTAGATTCTGGGTAATCTTATTCAGATAACTAGTTGAGATAAAAAGCTCATTTATGATTGTATTTTTATCAAGTGAAGTTCTAGTGAGTAATAAAACAGTATAATTAAACATCGTATTTCTTTTAAGTAATTGAAGCTTTAGATTGTATGCCACATCGATTGCTTTTGATTTAAATGTGGGATGGATTTGAATAATACCAGATTTTTTTATCACTATAAAGTCTTTGAGATCTTGATGTTCTTCTAAATGTTTTTTTATAGTTGAAATGGCTTCTCTAACGGTTCTTTTAGATAACTTCAAATCTCGTGAAATATCAGCAGTCGTTGTTTGATCTTTATTTACAATAAAAAATAGAACTGCTAATTCTTTTCTTAAATAGTCTGGTATCATCCTCATTTACTCCATTTCTTGAATACAATTTTTGTCGTTTATTCTACAGAAATTGTGGATAGTAGTCGTTTTTTCGTCATGTTATTATATCACTGTTGGTATAGATATGTAAAACGATAAAATGTTATTTTTTAAAATTTTAAATCCTGTATTTAAATGTTTTTCATTTTTTCAATGTTATTTTTTAGATGGTTGGAAAATACATTTATCAAGTTTACACATCTGAATGGGAAAATAGGTTGAAAATGAAATGGAGAGAAGCAATGAAAAAGAAATTTGTAGCTATTTTTAGTGTCATGCTATTAGTAAGCCCTTCCTTAGTAGGAACAGGACAAGTAGTGGCGGAGACTATTGAAACAGAGCAGTCACAGGAACTAGAGGCGCAAGAGGTCGACAAAGGAGATATGACTGGTAGCACTGAAAGCATGCTTGAAAATAGCACAACTAGTGAATCGATTGAGAGCATTGTAGAAGATTCTACCAATCAATCCAATAACACTGAGGGAGAAAATGAGAAAGCATCTTTCAGTGAAGATTCAATGCCCATTGTAGAAGTGGAAGATAGTTCTTTAGCTAACACAGTTGGAGAGGATTTAGTGTCGCAAGAAGAAACTACAAATGGAGAAGTCAGTATAATAGTCAATGAAGTTGCATCTGGTCACTTGGGTACAGTTGATTGGGTAATTGAGGCTGATGGCACTTTGCATATAGGGGCAGGTCAATTATCGCCAACGGTTATGACGAATGGGCGTTCACCATTTTTTTCATATGCTGATCAAATTACTTCAATAATTTTTGAAGGAAAGGTAATAGCAGGTGAATCTTTAGAAATGCTATTTTGTGATTTGAACAAAGTTAGAAACATAGAAAAGCTAAGCTATCTTGATACGAGCCAAACCACTAATATGCATGATATGTTTTCGGGTATGTCTGGATTAACTTCAATTGATGTATCAGGATTTGACACAAGTAAAGTGACGGATATGAGAAAGATGTTTGCTGGAGCAAGCAGTTTGACCTCTCTTGATATATCAAATTTTGATACGAGTTCTGTCACGTATATGGGAGAAATGTTTTATGCAATGACAAATTTAACTTTACTTGATTTATCCAATTTTGAAACACCTAATCTTACGAATATGATGGGTATATTTTCTTATGCGGGTATAAAATCACTGGATATATCAAATTTTAATACCTTGCAAGCAAAAATGGGTCCAGATACTTTTTGGCAAACGCCGATTGAACATATCAAGCTAGGAGAAAATTTTGTATTTAAAGATTCTCTATTAGGTTCACCACCAATTGATAATACCTACATTGGAAAATGGCAGAAAGACCAGTCAGGTCCTCTTTATACTTCTTTAGAGTTAGCAACTAATTATATGGGTGCAACCATGAAGGGAGATTGGTATTGGGCTACTTCACAAGAAAGTATTGAAGTGATTGATTCTTCTATCTATGAAGGGGATAAATGGGAAGCAAAAGATAATTTTGTTTCTGCGAAAGATAAAGACGGGAATCCAGTGGCTTTTGAAGATCTGACAGTTGAAGGCACAGTGGATACTACGAAGGCTGGTACGTATGAAGTGAAATACAGCTATGACGGAGCAACAAGCATTGCTACAATCACAGTGAAAGCAATCCAAACGGCTGTAAATGTCCATGACTCCACTGTTTATATCGGTTCAACATGGAAAGAAGAAGATAATTTCGACAGTGCAGTTGATAAAGATGGCAATCCAGTAGGTATCGAGGCAGTGGCAGTTGAAGGCACAGTAGATACAACGAAAGTCGGCACCTATGAAGTAAAATACAGCTATGACGGCGTGACAAGTATCGCTACAATTACGGTGAAGGCGAACCAAACAGTAGTGAATGTCCATGACTCCACGCTCTATATCGGTACGAATTGGAAAGCAGAAGATAACTTTGACAGTGCGGTTGACGGAGAGGGCAATCCAATAGGCATGGAAGCTGTGACAGTCGAAGGCACGGTAGATACCACGAAAGCTGGCACATATGAAGTAAAGTACAGCTATGACGGCGTGACAAGTATCGCTACAATCACAGTGAAAGCAATCCAAACAGCTGTAAATGTCCATGACTCCACTGTTTATATTGGTTCAACATGGAAAGCAGAAGATAACTTTGACAGTGCGGTTGATGAAGATGGCAATCCAGTAGATTTCAAAGCTATAACGGTGGAAGGTGCGGTGGATACAACGAAAGCTAGCACGTATGAAGTGAAGTACAGTTATGCCGGCGTGACAAATGTCGCCACGATCACGGTGAAAGAAATCGGAGCGCCGACCATAAATGTCCATGACTCCACGCTTTATGTTGGCGCAACATGGAAAGCAGAAGACAACTTTGACAGTGCAGTTGATGAAGATGGCAATCCAGTAAGTTTCGAAGCTGTAACGGTGGAAGGTAGTGTAGATACCACGAAAGCTGGTACCTATGAAGTAACCTATAGCTATAAAGGTGTAACGAGCACCGCCGCGATCACTGTTAGAGCTAAAGACAAAAATGGAACTACAAGCAATGATAATAAAGGTACACATTCTCAAAATACAAACAATAAAACAAGCAATAAAACAAGCAATAAAACAAGCAACAAAACTAGTAATAGAACGAATAATAAAATCAGCAATAAAAATCTACCCCACACTGGAGAGCAAACAAACCATATATGGCAACTAGTTGGACTAGTAACATTTCTTGTTTCATTAATCTATTTAACAAGAAGAAAGAAAATCCAATAAGATGATTCAAGTAGATAGAATGTTCAATCATTTGCTAATAGACTAAAGTTGATTTCTTATTTTTTGATCAAACAATACCAGCATGAGAACGAATTTTGTTTGAAAAAATCAAAATTTGTTGAGCTGATATTAGGTGGTTCTGATATGTATAGATTCACCTTTTATGTAAAAATTAGGTAGTTGAAGTGATTGAGATGCTTAGTGAGAAAATTTAAATATGATTGAAGACTGAGAGCTTAGATACCTCTCAGTCTTTTCGTTATTCGATCCAACTTTTATTCAGCTGATTTGACAAGGTATCCATTGTTTAAGAAAAATTTTTTGAAAGGGAACTTTTTGCATGTTTTTTTGCTCTAATAGAGTAGATAAAGGTGGTGAATTTCTATTGTTAAGTGAAAAATGGCTAGTTAAAAGAGCTCAAAAAGGGGATGGGGAAGCCTTTGTAAAGTTAATAGAGCAGTATGAAAATGTTCTTTATGGGATAGCCAAAAGATATTTAGGTATAGAAGATGCAGCCGATGTTTTACAAGATACTATTTTAATTGCTTTTGAAGAAATTGGGAATTTGAAACAGCCTCAATATTTTCATACGTGGATAACAAAAATATTAATTAATCAGAGTTATAACCTGATTAAGAAAAACAATAAATTTTCCTATAACTATTCTGACAATCATCAAAAATTATTAGTAGAAGATTGTGAAGAAGGATTGGAACTTGAAAACCTTATTTCAAAGCTAGATCCGGTGTATAGAGTACCGATTTTACTTTATTATTACAGCGGTTTTTCATACAAAGAGATTAGTATTATTCTTGGAGAACCATTAGGGACTGTTAAATCAAGAATTTTTAGAGGTAAAGCCTGGTTGAAAAAAGAATACACGAAAGGTGATTAAAAATATGAATGAAGATTTTGAAAAAGAATTAACTAATCTAAAATATAATGAAGAAAAAATACCTAGGGAAGTAAAAGAAAAAATAGATGTCGCATACCAAAAAATCAAAACAAGTAAAAATAGGAGAATAAATTATAGAATAATACTAATAGCTAGTATAGCTGCGTTGGTTTTGATAGTTGTTTGCATCTCTCCAATAACACAAGCTGTTGGAAATTATTTGAAATTTGGACAATTTACATCCAAAAAGTTAGTGGAAGGAGAATTTGTTCATCAACTAAATAGTGTTGTTAAAGACAACGAAATTGAAATCAAATTAGAAAAAGCTTACATAGACCAGAAACAATTAGGACTATATTTCATTATCAATCTTCCTGAAAAATCCAAGCTTGTGTCCTCAAAAATAGATTACTATAACCTAGGATTTTCGATAAAAGAAGACGGCGAAGTACTATTTACAAATAACTCTACAGAAGATTCTCAAGTTGACTCGTATACATTTAATCAATATTTCGATGATTCCACAAATACTTTAGAAATTTCTTATCTAATAAATAGTTTCGAAAATGATTTTGATACTATGGAGGAACTGTCAGTTGAAATTAACAAAATAAGTGGAGTAAATCAAGGTGAAAAAGGAGCTGGGAAAGGATTTTCTAAGGTTGAAATATTAACTACGGAAGGTAATTGGCCTTTACCTGTAAATGTACAAGAAATGAAAAATTTTCAACCAATTGGTTTTACAGGTAATGTAATAGAAACTGGTAATAAAGCCTTTGGTAAAGCTTATCCTACAATGTTTGTTGTAGAAGCTGATCAGTTGAATGTTGCAAAAAATAGTACCGACATAAAACTCACCTATGAAAGTGAAGGTAAACTGAAAGAATCTAACTTATTGGAAAGTCGTTTATCTAGTGAAGGTAAAGTACTTTGGTATTTTGATTTTATTGGATACGATGAGCAAGGTGTATTAAATGTCCAAATTGATGGTAAAGATGTCATTGTATTAAAAAAATAGTGTTTTAAAAAGTTAGATTATTGGTCTCATTTTTCAATGGATTTCAATTTGTGTGTTGAGTAGAACCTTTCCCATAAAATAAAGCAAGACAAAAGCTATAAAGACATATCTTTATGGTATAAACTTCTTGTTCAGAAATTTAGCTATGACACAACTATAAATAGTACATCAAAG
Organism: Enterococcus sp. AZ062; assembly: GCF_051715065.1. NCBI lineage: Bacteria > Bacillati > Bacillota > Bacilli > Lactobacillales > Enterococcaceae > Enterococcus > Enterococcus sp. AZ062. The sequence continues at coordinate 75,664 of NZ_JBIOTB010000001.1, forward strand.
AAACAAAGTTATTCAATGGACTTCTTTTTGTATTCCTATAGATACAAAACAAAAAAACCGTGAATCCCTTCATTAACAAAGGATTCACGGTTATTTTGATTATTCTATTCCCACTCCACAGTTGCTGGTGGTTTAGAGGTAATATCGTACACGATACGGTTCACGTGTGCGACTTCATTGACGATGCGTACAGAGATTTTTTGTAGCACATCCCATGGGATACGTGCAAAGTCAGCTGTCATGCCATCAATCGATGTGACTGCACGGATGCCGACTGTGTAGTCATACGTACGACCGTCGCCCATGACACCAACAGAACGGATACCAGGTAAAACCGTGAAGTATTGCCAGATGTCACGGTCAAGACCGGCAGCGGCGATTTCTTCGCGTAAGATCATATCTGATTCACGGACGATCTCCAATTTTTCTTCAGTGATTTCACCTAAGACACGGATACCAAGACCTGGTCCAGGGAATGGTTGGCGCCAAACGATTGAGTCAGGCATACCAAGCTGTGTCCCTAGTTCGCGGACTTCGTCTTTGAATAATGTGTTCAATGGTTCGATCAATTCAAATTGCATGTCCTCAGGCAAGCCACCTACGTTGTGGTGTGATTTGATCGTTTGGGCAGTTTCTGTTCCACTTTCGATTACGTCGGTGTAAAGTGTTCCTTGTGCTAAGAAAGACACACCTTCTTCGCCGGCAAGCTTTGTTGCTTCGTCGTCAAACAAGTAGACGAACTCGTTACCGATGATTTTACGTTTTTGTTCAGGATCAGAGACACCTGCAAGTTTATTTAAGAAACGTTCTCTTGCATCTACTTTGATGATGTTCAAGCCGAATTTTCCGCCTAAGCTTTCCATGACTTGATCCGCTTCGCCTTTACGCAATAGACCATGGTCAACGAAAATCGATGTTAATTGATCACCGATCGCTTTTTGTAAAAGGACACCAACGACGCTTGAATCCACTCCGCCAGATAAACCAAGTAAGACTTTTTTATCGCCAACTTGTTCACGGATTTTTTCGATCTGCATGTCGATGAAATTGTTCATTGTCCAATTGCCTTCACAGTGACAGATGTCAAAAGCAAAATGACGTAATAATTCGATTCCGTATTCTGAATGACGGACTTCTGCGTGGAATTGGATACCGTAGAAGTTACGTTCTTTGTCTTGGATCGATGCAATTGGGCAATCGCTACTTGTAGCAACAGTTTCAAAACCTTCTGGTACTTTGGTTACTAGATCCCCATGGCTCATCCAAACGGTTTGTTGTTTTGGTGTTTGGCTGAATAGTGCCGCATCATCGGCTGTTACTTCAAGCAATGCTTTGCCGTATTCACGGTTTTTCGCAGGCTCAACAGAACCGCCAAGTTTGTACGTGATCAATTGCATACCATAACAAATACCCAACACTGGAATTCCTAAATTGAAGATTTCAGGATCAATGCCAAAAGCATTCTCATCATAGACACTGTTTGGTCCTCCAGAAAGGATGATCCCTTTCGGATTCATGGCTTTCACTTCTTCAGCTGTAATACGGTGGCTCAATAATTCAGAAAAAACACCTAAATCACGGATGCGTCGTGTAATCAATTGATTATATTGACTACCGTAATCTAGTACGATGATTTTTTCAACGTTTGTCATATCGGCAACGTTCGTCACATTTATTACCCCTATCCCTTTAAAATTTATCTCAAAATAGTTGAACTATTTTAAAATGCTAATATTTTCGCATGAAAATCGAATCGATAATATGATTTTCAGTTTTATGGAGAATTATATCGGCTCTTCCACGAGTAGGCAAGATATATTCGTTTAAATTCTTCAAATTCACATTTTTCCATACATCTCTTGCCATTTTAAACGCATCTTCACGATTACCAATGGCAAATTGGTAGTAATAGTTTTGTGGATGTTGAAAAGCTGTATCAAGTAACGCGCCAAAGCGATCCAAATACCATTTTTCGATCAATTCAGAATCTGCATCAACGTACACAGAGAAATCAAAAAAGTCACTGACGTAAATTTGTTGATTAGCTGGTAGTTGAAGCGTGTTGATTCCTTCGACGATCAAAATGTCCGGTTGTTGGATCAGTTCATATTCATCGGGAATAATATCATAGACATCGTGAGAGTAGACTGGAACTTTGGTTGTTTCTTGACCGGATTTCACTTGATTAAGAAAATCGATCAACCTTTCCATGTCATAACTTTCCGGAAATCCTTTCCGGTCCATGATACCACGTTCTTTTAAGACTTTATTCGGATATAAAAAACCATCTGTGGTGATTAGCTGGACATTTCTTCGTTTGAATGTCCGAGACAAAATCATTTGCAATAAGCGCGCGGTGGTGCTTTTACCGACTGCGACACTTCCGGCAATCCCGATAATAAACGGTGGGACTTGAGTGTATTTATGAAGGAATAACCCTTTGCTCAGAGAGAGGGATTCAAACTCTTTCATATGCAGAAAAATCAAGTGCGCAAGTGGTACATAAATGTCGCGAACATCTTGCATGGAAATACGGTCATTCAAACTTTTTATACTATCTAGTTCATCTTGTGTCAATGGAGCTTGACCATTTCGGTAAAATTCGCGCCACTCTTCTCTTGCCACACGGTAATAATTCATTGGATCATTCATACATAGCCTCCTGGATTCTCCCATCAATGGACCTATTTTAACATAAATGCGTGTCAAACCCTACCACTTAGGCGAGAAACTAAATGGTTTTTTCTCATATCAAAGGATGGAAGAATAGGCGTTCTTTCTTTTTTGATAACTGAAAAGAGGCGAAGAGAATAGAGGATTGTATAAGAAAAAAGTAACAGTTTAACTCAAAGTTAGCTGAAATAGTAGGAATAGAAGTAACATTCTGGGAAATAAAACGACACCCACCAAAAATTGAAGAACAAATTCAGTGGAAGCCGCCTTACTTTTCGAAGATAAATCTCTCTGGGATCTCTTATCGGTGTTCATTTACGACATTGAAATACTTGTTTTATTTTGATTTCAGTATTTATCGTTTTGGCAAGTAATAGGTGCCAGTATCAGCAGAGCCCATCATTTGTGTAGTGTGACATGTTTGATTGAAAATCGCTTGGATTTCTTTTTCAACCTCTGGATAGAAGTAAAAGTTTTCTGATTCACTGTTTTTATAAAGATAAAAATGAATGGTTGGAAATGTTGGCAGCGAGACAAAACAAACAGGTTCAATAGCTAAAAGTTCTTGCGCAAAGGTATTGGCTAATAGCATTCCTTTTCCTTCTGTAATCATTTTCGTTGCTCCTAAACTATCTGGACAGACGATATATTTTGGTTCATTGGTCAGCTGTTTGACTACTTTTTTTGTAATCACTTGATGTTCGACATGGTCGAGTAAAAAGATAAAAGGTAACTCTTCTAGTACTTCCGCGGATAATATCCCATCTGGTTTTACAAAATAGCTACTGATTGCAACTTTAAGTTCCAAAGTGGCTAACCTTGTTTGAATGAATTTGGGGTGATCTAAGGTAGCAGAAGTAATGGCAAAGTCGATTTCTTTCTGACTTAGTTTATTTAGCAGATCCAATGAAGGAATATAACGGTAGTCGATCGTAAAGTTTTGATGCCGGCTTTGATATTTGTTTGCTTCAAAGATAAACGAAGCATCGCTTGTGCCGACACGCAAAGAAGGATAGTCTACTGATTCATTTAATGAGATATTCAATTTCTTCGCTTCCGCCAAAATCAATTCTACGGAAGGAAGGATTGCTTTTCCATGGGTACTCAATATGATCTTTTTCCCGTGACGCTCAAACAGATCTGTCCCGATTTCTTGTTCTAAACTTTTTAACGAACTACTTAACGAAGAAATACTAACATGGAGCTCTTTTGAAGCTTGTGAGAGACTATTGAAACGGGCAATCATATAGAAATATTCTAATTTTTCGATCGACATACAGCTATGCCTCCTTTATCATTCTATTCTCCTCTTAAAAAAACAATAGTTATGTTGAGGCGCACGTAGAGATTAAACAATCCTTAATAAATTGTGAAATAAATCACTATATAATTGAATAGTAAATGAATCCGTACAATTTATTGTTTGCTGATGGAATTGGATGTGAGTTGGTCATTAATAAATTTTTTTCTGGAAAGACAGTCATTGCTTTGTTGTAGTGGATGAAGCGAATCTCAACCAAGTAAGGAAATCGAAATAGTTGAAATAGCAATAGGGTACCAAGACAGCCATGTTTACCTAAAGCAATGTTCACCGGTTTCTTGGTGGTGCAATTTTTGCTGACAACATAAAAAAGCCTCCTTAATACATAAAGGGCGGCGTACTCAAATAAACATTGGAAAGTGTAATTTGCAATTGTGGTGCGCAATTGTAATCACGTTAATTGAGCTTTGGCTTTCTGAGACGTAAGAAACAAGTTCTAGTTATCTTAGAAAAGCCTTAATTCGACAATCCCTGCTTTACTCGTTACTGTCTCTCGACATTTCCGAGCGATAACCTATGTTCTTCAGAGTAACCTCACCTAATATGATTATTTTTTCAATCACATCATAAAGGTCAGCGGAAGTAAGAGTCAATAATACTCCTTCTTTTAATCGGGTGATCATCTCGCTATTTATCATCATAAAGACGGTTATATCAAGGGTCATGCTCGTCCGATGTACCCTGTTCCTACTTTCACGAAACAGATTACGCAAATACCGAAAAAGGGTAAATAGAGAAATACTAAGGAATGCGATTTTTCTTTCTGTATTGCATTAAATCGCTTGATTCTGTAAAAGAAAACCGAAGACATACAGTTTCACTTGCACCTTCTCATGGAACACGTTAGACTATGAACAACTAACAGATAAGAAGGATGGAAACTATGACGAATCATTATTATTCCGAACACCCAGAGACAGCTCATGAGTTTGACGAATGGTCATTTGAGCTAAGAGGGAAAACCTTTCAGTTCGTGACGGACTCCGGCGTGTTTTCACGTGAAACAGTTGATTATGGCTCACGTGTATTGATCGATGCCTTTGAATGGACACAGTTACCAGAAGGCAAAATTTTGGATGTTGGCTGTGGCTATGGTCCAATCGGGCTTTCGCTTGCCTATGCGAGTGAACGTTTCGTGGAAATGGTAGACATCAATGCCAGAGCGGTTGATTTAGCGCAAGGAAATGCGAAGCGAAATCAAATCAAAAATGTAGCGATTCATCAGTCAAACATTTATGAAGAGGTGACAGAAACAGATTACGCTGCAATCGTCAGCAATCCGCCGATCCGAGCAGGCAAAAAAGTCGTACATGAAATCTTGACAGGTGCGTATCCTCGTTTACGTACGGGCGGTACTTTAACGATTGTCATTCAGAAAAAACAAGGGGCACCTAGCGCACAAAAGAAAATGCAAGAAACATTTGGAAACGCAGAAATCGTGATCAAAGATAAAGGCTATTATATTATCCGAAGTGTGAAGGAAGACTAAAAACAACTGAATATAAGCAACGAAACAGTTGAAGAAATGAGTAAGGATTTCTTTAACTGTTTTTGTTTGTACAAGAAGTTGATCAATGGATGTGAAAGGAAAATGATAGTGCCAATAAAGTAATAAATAAGTAATGCAAGATAGAAAAATAACATATTATTTAATGCTTTTACATATCTAAAATAACAGTAAAAAAGCACATCGAGTTTTTTTAAAAGTCTTTAAAATCAGAGCAATTTAAATATACTAGCGTGGGTCGGTCGAGTTGTAGAGTATAGATGTTACTACACCAAATAAACGGATAGTCATCGGTGATAGGTAAATAAAGTAGGATAAGGGGAAGTGAGAGTGAACCACGAAACATAAGACATTGTTATAAAATTTATCTAGTGAATCTCTATATGAGACTCATTTACTTTTGACCAAGCCTCATTTCCTCTATCCATTTTGAAAACCATTTGGTACACTGTTAGGGAATTTACATATATAAAGGGGGAACAAAAGTGAAACTGACAATTCGAGATATTGCTGAGATGGCGGGTGTTTCAGTGACGACTGTGTCACAGATTTTAAATAATAAAGGCAGCCGTTTTAGTGAAAAGACACGAAAAAAAGTGTTGTCGATCGTAAATGAACATCATTACAAGCCAGATTATTTTGCTTCTAATGTGATCAATCGTCACTCAAAAACGATTGGTATGATCGTGCCAGATGTGACGGATTTCTTCTTTTCAAAAGTGATCGAAGGGGTTGAAAGTTATTTAAATCCCTTAGGATATGTCATCATTCTTTGTAACTCCAGACATAGTCAAGACAATGAACTGAAGTATTTAAGGGAACTTTCTCATCGATCCGTGGATGGTTTATTGTTAGCAACGCCGAATGTATTGCCTCAAGAGTATGCCCTTGATAGTGGTTTTTATAACAACATGCCGATCATCCTGATCGATCGTGGGTTGAATCGTCGGGATAACGGTCGCTTGATCGTGAAGGAATATGAAGGCGCTTATCAAGCTGTCTCGTTATTGATCAAAAATGGTCATACTAAAATTGGTATGCTAAAAGAGACAACTGGCTATTATCAGTTAGAAGAGCGATTCAATGGTTATCGTCATGCATTAAAAGATCATGGATTAGCGTTCAACGGTAAGTTTGTAGAAGAAGGAGATCTGACTGTCCAAGGAGGGTACGAAGCAAGTAAACGCTTGTTACGGCACAAAGATGTGACGGCGGTGTTTTGTGGCAATGATGCCATGGCGATTGGTTGTTACCAAGCAATCGATGAAATGGGCAAGCGTATTCCAGAGGATATTTCGGTCATCGGCTTTGATGGATTAAAATTGTCTGAGTATATGATCCCTAAGTTGACAACGGTCAAACAACCGAGTTTCGATATTGGTTTTTATGCAGCTCGCTTTTTGATTGATACGATTGAATTTCCACAAAGAAAAGTTCCGAACAAAGTCTTTGAAACAAAATTAATTATTCGTGAGAGCGTAAAAACATTGACAAAGGTCTAGTAGGGCGTTATATTGCTTATGTAAGTGTTTACAAAGCTGGTAAGATACATTGCGGGAAAATAGTAAACCGGTTTACTAAAGTGGTTTACCTTTTTCAAAATTCCTGTATAATACCGAATGAAGAACGAGGAGGATTACGGCATGCGGATGGTCGATTTGATCGAAAAAAAGAGAGATGGACACCAGTTATCAAAGGAAGAGATTTCGTACATTGTCACGAACTACACAAATGATAACATTCCTGATTACCAAATCAGCGCATTATTGATGGCTATCTTCTATCAAGATATGACCGATGAAGAAATCACTGATCTAACGTTGGCAATCGCTCATTCTGGCGATGTGATCGATTTGAGTTCCTTAGATGGGATCAAAGTCGACAAGCATTCTACCGGAGGGGTAGGGGATACAACCACCTTGATTTTAGCACCTTTAGTAGCAAGTGTAGGCGCAACTGTGGCAAAAATGTCAGGGCGTGGTCTTGGTTACACAGGTGGTACATTAGATAAGTTAGAGGCTATTCCTGGATTTCGGATCGAACTATCAGATGAAGAATTCATCCGCACCGTGAACGAAAGTAAAGTAGCGGTGATCGGCCAATCGGGCAATCTCGCTCCAGCAGATAAAAAATTGTATGCCTTGCGTGATGTGACGGCAACGGTCAACTCGATCCCATTGATTGCGAGTTCGATCATGAGTAAGAAAATCGCCGCAGGAGCGGATGCGATCGTGCTAGATGTGACGACGGGTGACGGTGCCTTCATGAAAAATATCGAAGATGCAAGACGACTAGCGAAGACCATGACACGGATCGGCAAATTAGCCGGTCGCCAAACAGTAGCAGTGATTTCTGATATGTCTGAACCGTTGGGTGAAGCAATCGGCAACAGCTTAGAAGTCGTTGAAGCCATTGAAACACTTCAAGGGAACGGACCGGAAGATTTAGTTGAAATGTGCTATGCTTTAGGTAGTCAAATGGTCGTTTTAGCCGAAAAAGCGGCATCGATCGAAGAAGCGCGCGAAATGCTGAAAGAAGCCCTTGAATCAGGAAAAGCTTTAGCTAAATTCAAAGAAATGATCCAGAACCAAGGGGGCGACCCAACAGTTGTCGATGAACCTGCGCGGTTGTTAACTGCTCGTTATATTTATGAACTGCCAGCGAAGACAACAGGTGTCGTGACAAAAATCGTTGCGAACGAATTAGGGATCGCAGCAATGATGCTTGGTGCAGGACGTAAAACGAAAGAAGATTCGATCGATCATGCTGTTGGTTTGCGATTGAATAAGAAAATCGGTGATAAAGTAGAAACTGGCGAATCGCTATTGACGATCTATAGTAATGAAGAAGACATTTCGCCAGTGATCGACTTGTTATATAAAAATATTGAAATCGGTGATACGGCTGAACAGCCTATCTTGATTCATGACATCATTACAGAGTAAAAGGAGAAGAGACATGGAATTAAATCGAATGATCGACCACACAATTCTAAAAGCAGATGCAACAAAAGCAGATGTGATGCGCATTATTGAGGAAGCAAAAAAACATCATTTCTATTCAGTATGTATCAATCCAACATGGGTTGCCTTGGCGAAAGAGGAATTACAAGGTGAGCCAGTCGCTGTTTGTACCGTTATTGGTTTCCCATTAGGAGCAAATACAGCCGCAACAAAGGCATTTGAAACAACGAATGCGATCGAAAATGGCGCAGATGAAGTGGATATGGTCATCAATATCGGTGCCTTGAAATCTGAACAAGACGATGTCGTGAAAAAAGATATCGAAGCCGTAGTCGAAGCTGCAAAAGATCGTGCGTTAGTTAAAGTAATTATTGAAACAGCCTTGTTAGAACAGGCGGAAATCATCAAAGCTTGCGAATTAGCGAAAGCTGCAGGAGCTGATTTTGTGAAAACATCTACTGGGTTCTCAACAGGTGGCGCGAAAGTGGAAGATATCCGCTTGATGCGTGAAACGGTTGGTCCAGAAATGGGCGTCAAAGCTTCAGGAGGTATCCACAATGAAGCAGAAGCCATTGCGATGATCGAAGCCGGTGCAACACGAATCGGTACAAGTGCTGGTGTGTCAATCATGTCCGGTTCAACTGGCGAAGGCTATTAATATTCTAAGGAGAAAAAGATGTCAGAAATCAAACAAGAATGGATCGATATCGCTATCGACGCTTTGGATAAAGCGTATGTGCCTTATTCCAAATTTCCAGTAGGTGCTTGTTTAGTGACAGCATCTGGGAAAACCTATCAAGGATTGAATATCGAAAATGCGTCATTTGGCTTAACGAATTGCGCAGAACGTACTGCGTTTTTTAAAGCAGTATCTGAAAAAGAAATGGACTTTACACATCTAGTCGTTGCAGGTCATACACCTGAGCCGATTTCTCCATGTGGTGCTTGTCGCCAAGTAATGGCAGAATTTTGTGACCCAGAGATGCCAGTCACGTTGGTTGGCGACAATGGTGTGGCGAAAACGATGACGGTAAGAGAGTTATTACCTTACGCATTTTCAGAAAAAGATTTATAAATTATGTTCAATTCAGTCAGCTGACTGTTGAAAAAACAACTACTTTTAGGGGGCTTTACAGAAATGAAAAAAGCAAAATTATTTGGTTTAGGTGCTATCGCACTATCAGCAGGCTTACTTTTAAGCGCATGCGGTAACGGCGGTTCAGATTCTACTGATTCAACCGGTGGAAACAGTGCATCAGGAACAGCAACTGCAGCATTGATTACAGATACAGGTGGCGTCGACGACCGTTCATTCAACCAGTCAGCTTGGGAAGGGTTAGAAGATTGGGGTAAAGAGCAAGGCTTGTCACGTGGAAACGATGGCTTCCAATATTTCCAATCTGCCAATGAATCAGACTATATCCCAAATATCGATCAAGCGTTAAACGCTGGCTTCAAAACAATTTTTGGGATTGGGTTTAAATTGAAACCTGCAATCGAAGAACAAGCAACAAGTAACCCTGAAACAAACTTTGCAATCATTGATGATGTGATCGAAGGAAAAGACAACGTCGTTTCAGCAACATTCAAAGATAACGAAGCTTCTTATCTTGCTGGAGTTGCAGCAGCTTACACAACTGAAACAAATGTGGTTGGATTTATCGGTGGTGTTAAAGGTGAAGTAATCGACCGTTTTGAAGCTGGTTTTAATGCCGGAGTTAAAGCAGGTGCTGAAGCGTTGAACAAAGAAATCGAAGTATTGAACCAATATGCAGGTGATTTCTCAGCTCCAGATAAAGGACGTTCAATCGCACAAGGTATGTACGCACAAAATGCTGACATCATTTTCCATGCTTCAGGTGGTACAGGTAACGGTGTCTTCCAAGAAGCAAAATCATTAAATGAATCAGGCGACAAAACAGTTTGGGTAATCGGTGTTGACCGTGACCAATCTGACGAAGGAAACTACACATTGAATGGTGAAGACAAAAACTTCACATTGACATCAACACTTAAAGGTGTAGGAACAGTTGTAAAAGATTTAGCTCAACAATCAGCAGACGGTAACTTCCCTGGTGGCGAACACACTGTTTATGGTTTGAAAGAAGATGGTGTCGGTATCACTGAAGGCCAACTTTCTGATGAAGCGAAAAAAGCAGTAGATGAAGCAAAAGAAAAAATCATTTCAGGTGATATCGAAGTTCCTGAAACTCCTGAAAGCTAATAAATACCATTTCTATAGCCTTGTTGGACAATTGTTTAACAGGGCTATCGTTTAGTTATCTACTTAATGTTGTTTTTTTATGCAAGTTGCTAGGTACCCCGATTTGGATAAGGGAACAACTTGTAACAAGTAGCTTAGCTCCTTGGATTTTGGTTACTCGATGAGCGACGTTTTGTGAACGATCGTCATCGTCCCTTTTATTTTTTAAACAATGTCGTCTGGATATAAATTGTTAGGATGTGAAAAATGTGGATCAAGAAAATATTGTCATCGAAATGCGAAATATCACGAAACAATTCGGTACTTTCAAAGCAAATGACAACATCAACCTTCAAGTGAAAGCAGGAGAAATCCATGCCTTGCTTGGTGAAAATGGTGCAGGTAAATCAACGTTAATGAATGTTTTATCCGGTCTTTTAGAGCCAACATCAGGTGAGATTTTGATGCACGGCAAAGAAGTAAACATCACGAGCCCGACGAAAGCCAATCAATTAGGGATCGGAATGGTGCATCAACACTTTATGTTAGTCGATGCATTCACAGTAACAGAAAATATCGTACTAGGTAGTGAGCCAAGTACAGGCGGTATCTTGAACCGCAAGAAAGCCCGTGAAGAAATCAAACGATTATCTGAACAATACGGCTTAGCAGTGAATCCGGATGCGTACGTTCGTGATATTTCTGTCGGTATGGAACAACGTGTGGAGATTTTAAAAACACTCTATCGTGGGGCAGATGTCTTGATCTTTGATGAGCCAACAGCCGTACTGACGCCGCAAGAAATCGATGAATTGATCGTGATCATGAAAGAGTTAGTCAAAGAAGGAAAGTCGATCATTTTGATCACACATAAATTAGATGAGATCAAAGCAGTTGCCGATCGTTGTACGGTCATTCGTCGTGGTCAAGGAATCGGAACGGTCAATGTGAAAGATGTTTCTTCGCAACAGTTAGCCGATATGATGGTCGGAAGAACCGTCTCATTCAAAACAATGAAAAAAGAAGCACGTCCACAAGAAGTGGTGCTTTCTGTTGAAAATCTTGTAGTTAAAGAAAACCGGGGATTAGAAGCAGTGAAAGATTTGAGTCTGGAAGTCCGAGCAGGTGAAGTCTTAGGTATTGCTGGAATCGATGGAAATGGACAATCGGAGTTGATCCAAGCGTTAACTGGTTTACGTAGAGTAGAAAGTGGAACGATTCGTTTGAAAGACGAAGAGATCACGAATAAAAAACCACGTAAAATCACTGAATCTGGGCTAGGACATGTGCCAGAAGATCGACATAAATATGGCTTGGTCCTTGATATGACTTTATCTGAAAATATTGCCATGCAAACCTACTATCAAAAACCGTATAGTAAAAATGGTCTGTTGAATTATGGTGTGATGAATGAACATGCGAGAGATTTAATCGATGAGTATGATGTGCGGACAACGAACGAATTAGTTCCAGCGAAAGCTTTATCTGGTGGGAACCAACAAAAAGCCATCATTGCACGTGAGATCGATCGTGACCCTGATCTACTGATCGTTGCGAATCCAACACGTGGATTAGATGTTGGTGCGATCGAGTTTATCCATAAACGTTTGATTGAGCAACGTGATAAGTTCAAAGCAGTTTTATTGGTTAGTTTTGAATTAGAAGAAATTTTAAATGTGTCCGATCGTATTGCGGTAATCCATCAAGGAAAAATCGTCGGGATCGTTGATCCAAAAGAAACATCTGAAAACGAGCTAGGTCTATTGATGGCGGGTTATACTTTAGAAGAAGCACGTAGAGAGTTAGAAAAGGTTGGTGACACACATGAATGATCGTAGCGAAAGGTTCCGTAATCTGCTAGTGCCTATATTTTCGGTTATTTTAGGGTTGATTCTAGGTGCTATTTTGATGGTTGCCTTTGGTTACCATCCAATCCAAGGATATTCTTCCATGTTGAATGCTTCGTTAGGTTCACAACGAAGTATCGGTGAAACATTAAGACAAGCAACACCTTTGATTTTTACAGCCTTAGGTTTTTCTGTTGCAAATTCAGCCGGATTCTTTAATATCGGGCTTTCTGGACAAGCACTTTGTGGTTGGATCATAAGCATTTGGACCGCATTAGCTTTTCCAGATCTACCAAAAATCATTCTCTTGCCAATGTGCGTGATTTTAGGTGCACTTGCTGGGGCAATGGCCGCAGCTATTCCAGGATTGTTACGTGCGTTCTTTGGAACAAGTGAAGTTATCGTAACAATCATGATGAATTATATTTTGCTCTATTTAAGTACGTATACACTTCATGAAATAATGCCTGAATCTTATCGTTCAAGTTTAGACTCTTCAAATATGATCAGTGAGAATGCTTCCTTACGTATTCCTTGGCTAACGCAGATGTTTGGAGGCTCTCGTGTGAATGGCGGACTCTTCTTGGCACTGATTGCGTTAGTGGTTGTATGGATCGTTATGAAGAAAACAACCTTAGGCTTTGAGATCCGTTCTGTTGGATTGAATCCATACGCCTCTGAATATGCGGGAATGAGTAGTAAACGAACAATTGTCTTATCCATGGTTATTTCTGGTGGATTAGCTGGACTAGGTGGTGTGGTCGAAGGACTAGGAACATACCAAAACTTCTTCGTTCAAACAACTTCATTATCCATCGGGTTTGACGGTATGGCCGTGTCATTATTAGGTTCTGGTTCTGCCATTGGGATTTTGTTATCTGCGCTATTATTCAGTGTCCTAAAAATCGGTGGATTAGGGATGCAGACCGGTGCTGGGGTACCGTTTGAAATCGTCAATGTATCGATTGCCTTGATCATCTTCTTCGTGGGGATCAACTTCTTGATTCGTTTCCTTATGGCGAAATTCTTCCAAGGGAAAAAACAAGAGGAAATCGTCGCAACGATTGAAACGAAACCAAATCATCAAAATCAAGAAGGAGGAGAGCTGTAATGTCAACAGTAGAACTGATTTCCTTGATCCTTACATCAACACTTGTTTATTCAACACCGTTGATTTTAACCTCCTTAGGCGGAACGTTTTCTGAACGAAGCGGGATCGTCAACGTTGGGTTAGAAGGCATCATGGTGATGGGGGCGTTTAGTGCGGTCGTCTTCAACTTGACGATGAGTGACACATTAGGCTCAATGACTCCTTGGATTGCTATTTTAGTCGGTGGCGTGGTTGGTGTTCTCTTTTCCTTGATCCATGCAGTCGCAACGATCAGCTTGCGCGCAGACCATATCATCAGCGGAACGGTCATCAATTTGATGGCACCTGCTTTAGGTGTATTTTTGATCAAAGCATGGTATGGTAAAGGACAAACAGACAATATCTCACAAAACTTAGGTTACTTTTCATTTCCTGGATTATCTGAGATTCCAGTGATTGGTCAAATTTTCTTTAGAAATACATTTTTACCAGCGTATTGTGCGATTTTAATTGCTGTTATCGCATGGTTCGTCATCTTCAAAACTAAATTTGGTTTACGTTTACGTTCTGTTGGGGAAAATCCTCAAGCTGCAGATACACTAGGGATCAATGTATATGCGATGCGCTATTCAGGTGTCTTGATTTCTGGTCTTCTTGGAGGAATGGGTGGAGCTGTTTTTGCTCAATCGATCTCTGGGAACTTTTCAGCAGGAACGATTGTCGGTCAAGGGTTCATCTCAATGGCTGCAATGATTTTTGGTAAGTGGAATCCACTAGGTGCGATGGGTGCATCCTTATTCTTTGGTTTTGCACAAAGTTTGAGTATCATCGGCGCGCAATTACCAGTTATTTCTTCAATTCCACCAGTTTTACTACAGATTGCGCCTTATCTATTAACAATTATCGTTTTAGTGGCGTTCTTAGGTAAAGCATCTGGACCAAAAGCCAACGGTAAGAATTATATAAAATCCAAATAATCGTTTAGTGATTAAAAAGGGCGGGTTACGGGAAGTTTTTTTCGGCTCGCCCTTTTTACTTTATAAAGAAAATAAATAGAAAGAAGGAATACTCATGTTTAAACGCGTACATTTGATCGTCATGGATTCAGTCGGAATCGGAGAAGCACCTGATGCTGAAAAATTCGGAGATAAAGGTTCGGATACATTAGGTCATATTGCTAAAGAAGCTGGGTTGACGATACCGAATTTGGAGCAACTTGGATTAGGAACGATTCGTCCTTTAGAAGGGGTCGAAGCAGTGCAAGATCATCAAGGGTATGCGACAAAATTGGAAGAAGTTTCTGTCGGCAAAGATACAATGACAGGACATTGGGAAATCATGGGCTTGAATATCAAAACACCATTTCGTGTTTTTCCAAACGGCTTCCCTGATGAATTATTGAAGAAAATCGAAGACTTCTCTGGACGTAAAATTGTTTGTAACGAACCTTATAGCGGAACAGCAGTCATTGACGACTTTGGTGAACATCAAATGAAAACCGGCGACTTGATCGTTTATACGTCAGCTGATCCAGTGTTACAAATTGCTGCACATGAGGAAATTATTCCTTTAGAAGAACTTTATCGGATTTGCGAATATGTTCGTGAAATCACAAAAGATGATCCTTATATGATCGGTCGGATCATTGCCCGTCCATATCTTGGTGAGCCAGGTAACTTTACGCGAACAAGCAACCGTCACGATTACGCATTAGATCCATTTGGACATACGGTTTTAGACTCATTGAAAGAAGCCGGCAAAGATGTTATTGCAGTCGGTAAGATCAATGATATTTTCAATGGTCAAGGCATCACCGATTCTGTTCGTACGAAAAGCAATATGGACGGTGTGGATCAATTATTGAATGTGATGAAACAAGACTTCACTGGGTTGAGTTTTACAAACTTAGTCGATTTTGATGCGTTATACGGTCATCGTCGCGATGTGGTTGGTTATGCGCGCGCCATTGAAGATTTTGATTTGCGTATTCCAGAATTATTAGATGCAATGGCTGATGATGATCTATTATTGATCACCGCTGACCATGGGAATGATCCAACTTTCACTGGTACCGACCATACTCGCGAATATGTGCCACTACTTGCTTATAGTAAACAAATGAGTGGGCAAGGTAGTTTACCACAAGGTTATTATGCGGATATCTCTGCAACGATTGCCGAAAACTTTGACGTAGCAGCAACTGAAAATGGCGAAAGCTTTTTAAAACTATTGAAATAACGACGTGCATCATCCATCAATGAATCATCATTGGCTTTATTATGTAAGATAGAATAATCAAAATTTTATATATAGGAGAAAAACAATGAAATTAAATGAGATGTTACAAGAGACGACTGCGTTTATCAAAAGCAAAGGTGTCGGAACGATCGATTTTGGCATGATCTTAGGTTCAGGTTTAGGTGAATTAGCAGAGGAGATTGAAGAAGCAATCGTGATTCCTTATGATAAGATTCCGTTCTTTCCAACTTCGACAGTCGTTGGACATGCAGGTCAACTTGTTTACGGAACGCTTTCAGGCAAAAAAGTATTGGCGATGCAAGGACGTTTCCATTTTTATGAAGGTCATTCGATGCAAACAGTCACTTATCCTGTGCGAGTGATGGCTGCGCTAGGCGCGCATTCAGTTGTTGTGACCAATGCGTGTGGGGGCGTGAATGAATCATTTGCACCAGGTGATTTGATGCTGATCACGGATCATATCAACTTTACAGGTCAAAATCCATTGATTGGACCTAATGATGAAGAAATGGGTCCTCGCTTCCCTGATATGAGTGAAGCTTACACAAAAGCGTATCGTGAAATGGCAAAAGCAGCAGCGACATCATTAGACGTAGAATTAAAAGAAGGCGTGTATATGGGCTATTCTGGTCCAACTTATGAAACACCCGCTGAGATTCGTATGTCTCGCGTGATGGGAGCAGATGCAGTGGGCATGTCGACTGTACCAGAAGTCATTGTTGCAGCTCATAGCGGGTTGAAGGTCTTAGGAATTTCTTGTATCACCAACTTGGCTGCTGGTATGCAAGCAAACTTGAATCACGAAGAAGTCGTTGAAACAACTGAGAGAGTCAAACAAACATTTAAATCATTGATCAAAGAAACACTTTCTTTACTATAAAAAATTGATTGAGAGGTCTGGAAATGAGTGTTCATATTGAAGCAAAACCAGGAGAGATCGCAGACAAGATTTTACTTCCTGGCGATCCACTAAGAGCGAAGTATATTGCAGAAACTTTTTTAGAGAATCCCGTTTGCTATAACCAAGTACGCGGTATGCTTGGTTATACTGGAACGTATAAAGGCGAAAGAGTCTCTGTTCAAGGAACAGGAATGGGGATGCCTTCAGCGATGATCTATGCGCATGAGTTGGTCAATTCCTATGACGTAAAAAAATTGATTCGTGTTGGCACGTGCGGTGCCTTGTCAAAAGACGTACACGTTCGCGACTTGGTGTTAGCACAAGGAGCTGCGACTAGTTCTTCCATGATTGAGAAGGATTTCAACGCCTTCCACTTTCCACCAATCTGTGATTTTGACTTGTTGTTAAAAGCATACGAAGTAGCGAAAGAAAAGGGTTTTACTACACACGTCGGCAATGTACTATCAGAAGATTCTTTCTACAAAGACGATTTGACAGAAACATTCAAGTTAGCAGAACTTGGTGTGATGGGCGTGGAAATGGAAGCTGCTGCGTTGTATTATCTAGGTGCAAAATACCACGTGCAAACACTAGCGATCATGACGGTCAGTGACCATCTGATCACGGGTGAAGAAACAACTGCCAGCGAACGTCAGACAACATTCAATGACATGATTGAAGTAGGATTGGAAACGGCGATTCAAGGATAAAGTAATAATTAAACAGCAAGAAAGTGTGACTGCCTAAACTTCTATTAATAGAAAATTGGCAGTCACATTTTTTTGCAGAAACTGTCTCACATAACCTGAAATCAATGACAACCGTTGCTTCAGTTACTTCGAGAGTCCTTCTAAAGTCAACCATTTGAATGTCTAAAATGTGAATCGACATTCCTTCAATTGCAGACGAATGGCACAATCTTAACCAAATAAAATAGAACAGAAAGAAGCGAGTTACGCTCTTTCTGTTCCGAACTAGGCCACCAACAGGATGTGACAAATGAGTCATATCCTGTTGGTGGCTTCGTCTAGATGAATACCTTAATCATTTATTTGCTCACGTAATATGGTATGATTTATGATCATTTATGATTAAAACAAATCTGCTTCAATAGTATATGATTCTAACAATACTCGTCCTGGTAAATGTTGTCCTGGGTGTCCAGGTGCTCTAAAAACTTCGATAACTTGACCTGCAGTACCTGCAATGGCTTGTAGGATTTGGATATTGCCATCAATGAATCTTCTATAGGAATAGTAATGCATCCCGTTGTGTGTTTCAAAAAGGTATCTTCCATCAACAGTCACGACTAGTCTTTCTCGGCTATTGAAACGATCCTGATCTAAAGTTAAGTAGGCAAATGCTCGATTACCTTCTCTCCCTACAGATAACAAGTTTGTTGCTGTTACGCCTGTTTCCACTTGGATATTGTCATATTTCGCCCAACCAGTCCATGTAGAGGCAAAGCGCACAAGGTATGTATTTTCAGCGTCTGGAGTCGTAAAGGTAAGTTTGCCACGTTCCCAGTCCTCATTATTATGTTCAACGCGCTCTAATACATCAAAACCGACACCATGAGTCATGATCCCTAATTCAACACGTCCTGGTGCTGATTCGCTTGCTGCAACATCATAACTGAATGTATACGTTGTATTTGGTTTTAGAGTGACATACTGATGAACGTTTTCACCATTTGTTGCTAAAGCAAAGTTATTTCCATTAACGGTTTGAAGTGTGGGATTATTTGAATCTGGGTCACTAACGATCCAACGATCAAACCCGTCATTAAAGTCACCATTATGGATATACAATTGTTGCTCAATGGCCTGTTTGCTTGTACTAACGATGTCAGTTGTTGATAGACTTGTTGCGAATGTCGAAACTGGCCCTCCTAGACTTAAAACTACCATTCCTGCTGCCATCATTTTCTTTAAATTGTTTGTAATCATCTTGTATCTCCTCACTATATATATTTTTTTATTTTGTATTTTCTATGTAAGATTCAAATGCGATCATCTCTTTGTATCTTACAAATTAATCATAACCGAGAAAATAGCGACTGTGTAAACGCTTTTTTCTCGATAACGTTGATTATTAGAAAAAAATGATAAAATAAAAAGAGTTATAAGGTTGATTTTTATCTAAATTTCATTTATTAGTAACATAAGAAAAGATGGAGAGTTGTGGTGATAGCTCATACAAATGAAAACTTCCTCTTAGAAACAGGATAAAAGAATGAAATTCAAATAAGTTTCTACAAAAAATGTTCGCTCCACAACTGAATGATTGTCTGACATCTTGCTATGCAAAAAAAGGAAGAGGTATAATGAAAAGTAATAGGTCATGTTTTGAGATAATTGAGAAAGTGGTGATGAAAATAATAAAGAGTACTTTTACATAGCAAATTGATAAATTGGAAGGGAGATACCAAAAGATATTGTTTATTTAATAAACATAAGCATTGTATGTTGGGAATGCGATAAGAAAGAGAATTACAGTGTTTTAACTATCTAAGCGAATACTGCTTGCTTTTTCAGGAGTCGGTGAGAAGGGGGACAAGATGATTCATAGTTCTATTAATTGGTGGTCAAGGTGAAGATAGATCATATGCGGCTAACTCTAATAAAAAGTATCATCCTAACTGTCTGGATAACCATTTTTTGTATAACAAACTTTGGAATAATAAGAAGTAAGACCATTCTCATACTATTAGAAAATAACCAATTGGGTCTAAATCTGATAATGATTTTATTTATTTACTTACTTTGCATGCCCGAATTAAATCGAGCATTACAAGGTATGAATCTGTCAATGATGAAACAAGTAGGATTCACTTTGCTACTTTTGTTAGTGACGAATTTTATATATATGGTACTTGTATTTGGCAGTTTTGAAGTAGTCTCACAAAATTACGATAGTGTTGTTCTATTTTCTGTCATAGTGATTGCCCCAATAAGAGAAGAATTAGTGTACCGTTACCTATTTTTGAGTATAACTGATTCTAATTGGTTAAAATTAGTGTATGGGCTGGTTTCAACAGGATTCTTTTTCTATGGGCATAGCTTTACATATGGTGGAAATCTATACGCAATGACTCAAGTTCTATTTTTGACTTTAGCTACAACCTATCTATACGTGAAAACCAACAATATATTACCTGCTATTATGTTACATAGCTCATATAATCTATTTCTCCTCTCGCTATCTATTGCCCAATAAAAAGCCCAACCTAGAAAGAATAGCTAGGCTGGACTGTTAGTAAAATGTCTTACATAACGAATAAGGTATACAGAACTAATTGGAGTCTACTATATTTTGTCTCCTTGCCTCGCTTTATCTTGTAATAGTAATAGCTGTATGGTGCGAAGAGATAAACTACCACTATTAAAATCGTTCCTAAGATCATAGCTTTTGAAAAAGGAGTTGCTCAGAATTTGTCCATTGTTCATGCGCAATTGGTGTGACAGGGAATAAACCAAACGTTCTTTTTTCTCTCCATGCTACGCCTTCCCTCTTAATTTATTCAAACAGTACTTACTATTATGATCATTAGTTATTATGTAAATTGATGTCACTCGCATTAGATAGCTAAGACTGCCGTCTATCCAATATCTAAAAAAACAGCCCCTTCATCTCTTACAATAAGTAGGAAAGGATGGGGCTGTCTTGTTTATAATAGAGTGTCTATTATAAGTAGTATTTTTTGATGACAGTCAAGTCGTCGTTTAGTTCATAAACAAGTGGTTGACCTGTTGGAATTTCAAGATCCATGATGTCTTCATCAGAGATTCCTTCGATGTGTTTTGCTAATGCACGTAAAGAGTTACCATGTGCAGCAACTAAGACAGTTTTGTTGTCTAACAAAGCTGGTGCAATTTCGTCTTGCCAGAATGGCAATGCGCGTTCTAAAGTAACTTTCAAGTTTTCTCCACCAGGTACGTCGCGTTTGTCTAACATTGCATAACGACGATCGTTTGCTGCTGAACCTTCATCAGTTGCTTCCATTAATGGAGGAAGAGTGTCATATGAACGACGCCAGATGTGAACTTGTTCGTCACCGTATTTTTCTGCTGTTTCTTTTTTATTTAATCCTTGTAATTTACCATAATGACGTTCGTTCAAGCGCCATGATTTGATTTGTGGTACCCAAAGTTGATCTGAGTATTCTAAAATCAAGTTACAAGTTTTGATGGCACGAGTTAATACAGAAGTATAAGCAACATCAAATTCGATTCCAGCTTCTTTGATTTTACGTCCGCCTTCTTTTGCTTCTTCGATTCCTTCTGGTGCTAGGTTTACATCTGCCCAACCAGTAAATTGGTTCAATGCATTCCATTCGCTAAGACCGTGACGAGAAAAAACTAATTTTGGCATGTTTAACTCTCCTTTAAAATAAGTGTTATTTCTGAAAATTTCAGTTCTGCCTTATTGTACAATGTTTTTCATAAGATTTCCATTGTAAAATGAAAGCTGTTTGTTTAAAAGACCACAGACGAACTAAAAAAAAGGCTGTAAACAAGCGTTATTACAGAGCTTTCACTCAAAAAACTTGTTTGACAACCTTTTTATCTATTAAGTAAAATAATTTCTGTTTGTTAAGTGTGGGTTCTTTCGATCAATTATTGAAATCAACGGGTTTATACTTGCTAATTAATTGAATAATTGCTGAAGCTCTTTTTCAGGTAGGTTGATATATTTGTAGCAAGTACCGACTGAAACTCCACATTTTGAAGAAATAAATTGGATCGTTTCTTTCTTTTCATAGTAGAGACGACGAATTTTTTTGATTGTTTTGGCATCGATTTTTGGTCGTCCGCCGATTTTTCCTTTTTTACGTGCTTCATCTAATCCGATCAGCGTGCGTTCTTTGATCAATGCACACTCCATCTCAGCTAATCCTTCCATTAATTGGAAGTAGACCGTCCCCATAGGTTCGCGAGTATCGATTTTTTCTGTGATGCTGACTAGATGTAACCCACGGTCTTTAAATAATTTCGTGAATTCTGTTAGTTGTCTTGTCGATTTTCCTAGATGATGAAGCTGGCAAATCACTAATGTATCGCCTTGCTCCATTTTTTCGATGACTTTTTCTAAACAAATGGCGTCAGATAAACTGTCTTTTTGACCATACGTTTCGTGAAAAATTTCGTGACAACCAAAATCAGAGAGTTTTTGCATTTGAGCCGTCAAATCGACATCATTGATAGTTGTACGTGCATAACCGATAATCTTCATGGTGATTCCTTTCTAGCAAAGTTTTCTAAGTGTTTGAGACAAGTAAAAATGTAGCATAAAGTAACTGAAAAAGATAGTTTTTTTAGGCATTTTCAACGAATCTCTTTCGCATTATTTTTGAAAGGGAGTATCGAGTACAGACACGCCATTTTCAGAGGCAACGACAACCTTTGAAACCATATTTAAAAACAAGCCGTGTTCGACGACACCGACTAATTGATCCAAATAAGTCGCTAATTTTTCGGGATCCTCGATTCGTTCTAAATGAAGGTCAATAATATAATGCCCACTATCTGTTACGACGGTCTCCCCAGTTTCTGTGTGACGTAATACAGGCTGATAGTTTTTTTCTTCAAAAAGACGCATCAGTTGTTGAGAACCATAAGGGATGACTTCGACAGGGAGTGGAAAGCGCCCTAGTTGATCCACCATTTTTGATCCATCGACGATCCAGATCGTTTGTTTTGAATAAGATGCAACGATCTTTTCAAATAAAAGAGCAGCACCGCCACCTTTGATTCCCTGAAAATCGGCACTGATTTCATCGGCACCATCGATCGTCAAATCGACGACTGGGACTTCATCAATACTTTTCAAAGGGATACCTAAGCTTTCTGCTTGTGCTTTTGTACCGCTAGAAGTAGTGACACCAGTGATTTTCAATCCTTCTTCGCGCATGCGTCGGCCAATTTCTTCTACCATATAATAGGCAGTAGAACCAGTTCCAAGTCCAACGATCATGCCATCTTCAACAAATTCTGCCGCTTTAATGCCTACTAATTGCTTTAAGTTCATTTCTATCCCTCCAGCATTTTTATAGCTCTTTAACTGCTATTTTATCTTGATTTAATCGAAAAAGATAGGGAGCATAACACAATTTTTATAGGATCGAAAAAAATGTATATGTTTGGTTGACATTCTTTTTTATCCGTGATATTCTAACCAAGGTGCTTTATCTACAGGTCTCTGTTAAGAGACGTGCTGACTGTTTATCAAAGCATATTTGATAAAGATGCATAACTGCATTTATTTTTTATCGCAAAAAAAGAACCACCTGGATGTGTGGAACTAGATGTGAATCGTGGGAAGGAGGAACTAGGAATGCCTACAATTAACCAATTAGTACGTAAACCTCGTAAATCAAAGGTGGAAAAATCTAATTCACCTGCTTTGAACAAAGGATATAACAGCTTTAAGAAAACTCAAACAAACGTGAACTCTCCTCAAAAACGTGGGGTAGCTACACGTGTGGGAACAATGACACCTAAAAAACCGAACTCAGCTTTACGTAAATATGCTCGTGTTCGTTTGTCAAACTTAATTGAAGTTACTGCTTATATCCCAGGGATTGGTCACAATTTACAAGAGCATAGCGTGGTACTATTACGCGGTGGACGTGTAAAAGACTTACCAGGGGTACGTTATCATATCGTTCGTGGTGCACTAGATACTGCTGGTGTGAACGACCGTAAACAAAGCCGTTCTAAATACGGTACGAAAAGACCTAAAGCTTAATTTTAATTATTTACTACAAATGAAAATCGAACCTACTATATAATAGTCGTTCGATCAACTATGAAGAATATTTCGGAAGGAGGAGTTACGGATGCCACGTAAAGGTCCTGTTGCAAAACGTGATGTTTTACCAGATCCTATTTATAACTCAAAATTAGTAACTCGCTTGATCAACCGTGTAATGGTTGATGGAAAACGCGGTGTTGCTGCTAATATTATCTATAATGCCTTTGATTTGATCAAAGAATCTACAGGTAACGATCCATTAGAAGTGTTTGAACAAGCAATGAACAATGTTATGCCTGTTCTTGAAGTTAAAGCACGTCGTGTTGGGGGTTCAAACTATCAAGTACCAGTTGAAGTTCGCCCTGAACGTCGTACGACTTTAGCGCTACGTTGGGTAGTTAACTACGCTCGCTTGCGCGGTGAACACACAATGGAAGAACGCTTAGCGAAAGAAATCATGGACGCTGCAAACAATACTGGAGCTTCTGTTAAAAAACGCGAAGACACACACAAAATGGCAGACGCGAACCGCGCATTTGCTCATTATCGTTGGTAAGATCCTCTCTGTCTGTCGGCTAACCCCACAGCAGAAAGTCAATTTACAATCGATTTAAACAAAGAGAGGAGTAAGAAAATGGCAAGAGAATTTTCGCTAGAAAAAACTCGTAATATTGGTATCATGGCTCACGTTGATGCAGGTAAAACTACAACAACAGAGCGTATCTTGTACTATACTGGTAAAATCCATAAAATCGGTGAAACTCACGAAGGAGCTTCACAGATGGACTGGATGGAACAAGAACAAGAACGTGGTATCACGATTACATCTGCTGCCACTACTGCGCAGTGGAAAGGTTACCGCGTAAATATCATCGATACACCAGGACACGTAGACTTCACAATCGAAGTTCAACGTTCTCTACGTGTATTGGATGGTGCTGTAACTGTACTTGATGCACAATCAGGTGTTGAACCTCAAACTGAAACTGTTTGGCGTCAAGCAACTGAGTACCGAGTACCTCGTATCGTATTCTGTAACAAAATGGATAAAATCGGTGCAGACTTCTTATACTCAGTAAAATCATTGCACGATCGCTTACAAGCGAACGCGCATCCAATCCAATTGCCAATCGGTTCTGAAGATAACTTCACAGGTATCATTGACTTGGTAACGATGAAAGCAGAGATCTACACAAACGATCTAGGCACAGACATCCAAGAAACTGAAATCCCTGAAGAATATGCAGAACAAGCACAAGAATGGCGTGAAAAATTAGTCGAAGCTGTTGCTGAAACAGACGAAGAACTAATGATGAAATATCTTGAAGGTGAAGAAATCACTCAAGAAGAATTGATTGCCGGTATCCGCCGTGCAACAATCAACGTTGAGTTCTTCCCTGTGTTAGCTGGTTCAGCATTCAAGAATAAAGGGGTCCAATTGATGTTGGATGCTGTTCTTGATTACTTGCCATCACCACTAGATATCGAAGCAATCAAAGGTATTGACTCAAAAACAGACGAAGAAACAACTCGTCCTGCAGATGACGAAGCTCCTTTTGCTTCATTAGCATTTAAAGTAATGACTGACCCATTCGTAGGTCGTCTAACTTTCTTCCGTGTCTACTCTGGTGTCCTTGAAAGTGGTTCATACGTATTGAACGCATCAAAAGGCAAAAAAGAGCGTATCGGTCGTATTCTACAAATGCACGCAAACACACGTCAAGAAATCGACAAAGTGTATTCAGGTGATATCGCCGCTGCTGTTGGATTGAAAGATACTACAACAGGGGACACATTGTGTGCGTTAGATGCACCAGTTATCCTTGAATCAATCGAATTCCCAGAACCAGTTATCCAAGTCGCTGTTGAGCCTAAATCAAAAGCTGACCAAGATAAAATGGGTGTTGCGTTGCAAAAACTTGCAGAAGAAGATCCTTCATTCCGTGTTGAAACAAACGTTGAAACAGGTGAAACAGTTATCTCAGGTATGGGTGAGTTGCACTTGGACGTATTAGTAGACCGTATGAAACGCGAATTTAAAGTTGAAGCAAACGTTGGTGCGCCTCAAGTTTCTTACCGCGAAACATTCCGTGAAGCAACAAAAGCGGAAGGTAAATTCGTACGTCAGTCTGGTGGTAAAGGTCAATACGGTCACGTATGGGTTGAATTTACACCAAACGAAGAAGGAAAAGGCTTCGAATTCGAAAACGCAATCGTTGGTGGTGTGGTTCCACGTGAATACATCCCAGCAGTTGAAAAAGGATTAGAAGAATCAATGAATAACGGTGTTCTTGCTGGATACCCATTAGTGGATATCAAAGCAAAACTTTACGATGGTTCATACCATGACGTCGATTCAAATGAAACAGCGTTCCGTGTTGCTGCATCAATGGCTCTAAGAGCTGCTGCAAAACACGCACGTCCTGTGATCCTTGAACCAATGATGAAAGTTACGATTACTGTACCAGAAGATTACTTAGGTGATATCATGGGACACGTAACAAGCCGACGCGGACGTGTTGAAGGAATGGAAGCACACGGTAATTCACAAATCGTTAATGCAATCGTTCCATTGGCAGAAATGTTCGGATACGCGACTACATTGCGTTCAGCAACTCAAGGTCGTGGTACATTCATGATGGTATTTGACCACTACGAAGACGTACCGAAATCTGTTCAAGAAGAAATCATTAAGAAAAACGGCGGAAAAGCTGAATAATTTCTTAAAGCAAGGTAGTCTCGTGAAGAGATTTATCTAGAGACTGTATTTTTTATGCAGTTTCGTGTAAAATAACTTTTGATGATACGGGCATGTGATCGGCAATTTTGTCTATCACATACCTATCAGACAAATAAAAATTAAACTGTAATTTTAGGGAGGATATTTTAAAATGGCAAAAGAAAAATTTGACCGTTCGAAACCACACGTTAACATTGGTACTATCGGACACGTTGACCATGGTAAAACAACTTTAACAGCTGCAATCACAACTGTACTATCTAAGAAAAACGGCGGCCAAGCAATGGCTTACGATCAAATCGATGGTGCTCCTGAAGAACGCGAACGCGGAATCACTATCTCAACAGCTCACGTTGAGTACGAAACTGACGCACGTCACTATGCTCACGTTGACTGCCCAGGACACGCGGACTACGTTAAAAACATGATCACTGGTGCTGCTCAAATGGACGGAGCAATCTTAGTTGTTTCTGCTGCTGACGGCCCTATGCCTCAAACTCGTGAACACATCCTATTATCTCGTCAAGTTGGTGTACCATACATCGTTGTATTCTTGAACAAAGTAGATATGGTTGATGACGAAGAATTACTTGAATTAGTTGAAATGGAAGTTCGTGACCTATTAACAGAATACGAATTCCCTGGTGACGATGTTCCTGTAATCGCTGGTTCAGCTTTAAGAGCTTTAGAAGGCGACGCTTCATACGAAGAAAAAATTCTTGAATTGATGGCTGCAGTTGACGAATATATCCCAACTCCAGAACGTGATAACGACAAACCATTCATGATGCCAGTTGAGGACGTATTCTCAATCACTGGTCGTGGTACTGTTGCTACAGGACGTGTTGAACGTGGACAAGTTCGTGTTGGTGACGTTATCGATATCGTTGGTATCGCAGAAGAAACAGCTCAAACAACTGTAACTGGTGTTGAAATGTTCCGTAAATTATTAGACTACGCTGAAGCAGGCGATAACATTGGTGCGTTATTACGTGGTGTTTCACGTGAAGACATCCAACGTGGTCAAGTTTTAGCTAAACCAGGTACAATCACACCTCATACAAAATTCTCTGCAGAAGTATACGTGTTGACTAAAGAAGAAGGTGGACGTCATACTCCATTCTTCACTAACTACCGTCCACAATTCTACTTCCGTACGACTGACGTAACTGGTGTTGTTGAATTACCAGAAGGAACTGAAATGGTTATGCCTGGCGACAACGTAACAATGGAAGTTGAATTAATCCACCCAATCGCTATCGAAAACGGTACTAAATTCTCAATCCGTGAAGGCGGACGTACAGTTGGTGCTGGTGTCGTTACAGAAATCAAAGCTTAATTCATTTTAAGCCTAACAAAGTAACATTTATTCGGACGTTGAAGTTCGAGGTAAGGATCTTGATCCTTTGCCTCGAACTTTTTTTATTTGAGCAAACGATTCGTTAGGAGAGAGGCTATGAAATTGGGGGATATCCAAAAATATTCTTAATATGTAGTGAATTTTCTTTTTTATCTAAATAGGTGAATGAAAATCGGAAGGAAAACAACAAATCCTCCTATAAATAGAGAAGAATTTCTCGTTTTTTAGCTAAATGAAAACTTATGAAAATAAATTGTTTTTTACAGCAAAAAAACCTTGCGTTGTGAATTTAGATATATTATAATGACAAAGGTGCGTTTACCTTAGGTGAATGGCACAGACGAAATCAAAATGATTTTGTCGGCTAAGAAACGAGAGGTTGCGACACGCCCGGACGCTTTGCCACGAACGAGCGTGACGGAAATTTTCGTGGAGCTATGTCTACTTTTCAAAATAGGCGAAGGAGGGAACAAGATGGCAAAACAAAAAATTCGTATCCGTTTAAAAGCGTATGAACACCGTATTTTAGATCAATCAGCGGATAAAATCGTGGAAACTGCAAAAAGAACTGGAGCTGGCGTTTCTGGTCCAATTCCATTACCAACTGAACGCAGTCTTTACACAGTTATTCGTGCGACTCACAAATACAAAGATTCACGCGAACAATTCGAAATGCGTACACACAAACGTCTTATCGACATTGTGAACCCAACACCAAAAACAGTTGATGCTTTAATGAAGCTTGACTTACCATCAGGTGTTAACATCGAAATCAAACTATAAAAACTAAACTAATAATAATGGAGGTGTACTCATGACCAAAGGAATCTTAGGGAAAAAAGTGGGAATGACACAAATCTTCACTGAATCTGGCGAATTAATTCCAGTTACTGTTGTAGAAGCTACGCCAAACGTAGTACTACAAGTAAAAACAATGGAAACTGATGGCTACGAAGCTATTCAAGTTGGTTACCAAGACAAACGTGAAGTTTTATCAAACAAACCTGCGAAAGGTCATGTTGCAAAAGCAAACACGGCTCCTAAGCGCTTCATTCGTGAATTCAAAAATGTTGAGCTAGGAGAATATGAAGTAGGAAAAGAAATTACAGTTGATGTTTTCCAAGCAGGAGACATTATTGATGTAACAGGTACTACGAAAGGTAAAGGATTCCAAGGGGTTATCAAACGTCACGGCCAAAGCCGCGGACCAATGGCTCACGGTTCTCGCTACCATCGTCGTCCTGGGTCAATGGGTCCAGTTGCACCTAACCGTGTATTCAAAAACAAACGTCTTGCTGGCCGTATGGGTGGCAACCGCGTAACTATCCAAAACTTGGAAGTTGTACGTGTAGATGCTGAAAGAAACGTAATCTTGATCAAAGGTAACGTTCCTGGAGCGAAAAAATCATTAATCACTATCAAATCAGCTGTGAAAGCTAAATAATAGTAGGAAGAAAGGAGGAACTAAGGAATGCCGAATGTAGCATTATTCAAACAAGATGGAAGCCAAAACGGTGAAATCACTCTTAACGAAGAAATCTTCGGAATTGAACCAAATGAAAGTGTTGTTTACGACGCAATCGTTATGCAACGCGCATCATTAAGACAAGGAACACATGCGGTTAAAAACCGTAGCGCTGTTCGAGGCGGTGGCCGTAAACCATGGCGTCAAAAAGGAACTGGTCGTGCTCGTCAAGGATCAATCCGTTCACCGCAATGGCGTGGAGGTGGCGTAGTCTTCGGACCAACACCACGTTCTTACAGCTACAAACTTCCTAAAAAAGTTCGTCGTTTAGCAATGAAATCTGTATTGTCAGAAAAAGTTGCTGAAAACAACTTGGTAGCAATCGAAGGATTAAGCTTTGATGCACCAAAAACAAAAGAATTCAAAGAAGTTCTTGCTAAATTATCTATTGACTCTAAAGTATTGGTTGTACTAGAACCTGGTAACGACTTTGCAGCTTTATCTGCACGTAACTTATCAAACGTTTCTGTAGTAACTTCTGACAACGTTAGCGTTCTAGATGTTGTATCAAATACAAAAGTTTTAGCAACACAAACTGCTCTTACTCAAATTGAGGAGGTGCTTGCATAATGAACTTACTAGACGTAATCAAACGCCCAGTGATCACTGAGAAATCAATGCTTGCCATGGATGACAAGAAATATACTTTCGAAGTAGACACTCGCGCAAACAAAACTTTAGTAAAACAAGCGGTTGAAGCTGCTTTTGACGTGAAAGTCAAAAACGTGAACATCGTGAACGTACGTGCGAAATTCAAACGTATGGGCAAATATGCAGGATATACAAAAAAACGTCGCAAAGCGATCGTTACATTGACTGAAGATTCAAAAGAAATCCAATTATTCGAAGCTGCTGAATAAGCAACACTCGATAACTGATTAAATTAGGAGGGGAAAACGTGGCGATTAAAAAGTACAAACCTACCACAAATGGCCGTCGTAACATGACAGGTTCTGATTTTGCTGAAATCACAACATCAACACCTGAAAAAACATTGTTACAGCCATTGAAAAACCATGCTGGACGTAATAACAACGGCCGCATCACTGTACGTCATCAAGGTGGCGGACACAAACGCCAATACCGCGTGATCGATTTCAAACGTAACAAAGACAACGTTGTTGCTACTGTTCAAACGATCGAATATGATCCAAACCGTTCAGCTAACATCGCGTTAGTACATTATGAAGATGGAGTGAAAGCTTACATCTTAGCACCAAAAGGACTACAAGTTGGAATGAAACTTGTTTCAGGTCCTGAAGCAGATATCAAAGTCGGAAATGCTCTTCCTTTAGAAAACATTCCAGTTGGTACTGTGATCCACAATATTGAAATGAAACCTGGTAAAGGTGGACAATTGATCCGTTCTGCTGGTACAAGTGCTCAAGTACTTGGTAAAGAAGGCAAATACGTATTGATCCGCTTGAACTCTGGTGAAGTTCGCATGATCTTAGCTGCATGCCGTGCAACAATCGGTTCTGTAGGTAACGAACAACACGAACTTATCAATATTGGTAAAGCTGGCCGCTCTCGTTGGATGCGTAAACGCCCAACTGTACGTGGTAGCGTAATGAACCCTAACGATCACCCACACGGTGGTGGTGAAGGTAAAGCTCCAATCGGACGTAAAGCTCCAGTTTCTCCTTGGGGTCAACCAGCTCTTGGTTACAAAACTCGTAACAAGAAAGCTAAATCAGACAAACTTATCGTTCGTCGTAAAAATAAATAATTACTTTGACCATGTGTCGCACATTTTGAGAGGAGGTTCACCATGGGTCGTAGTTTAAAGAAAGGGCCTTTCGTTGATGAGCATTTAATGAGTAAAGTTGAAGCTCAAGCAGGGGCCGAAAAGAAAAAAGTAATCAAAACTTGGTCTCGTCGTTCGACAATTTTCCCAAGTTTTGTTGGATATACCATCGCAGTATATGATGGACGTAAACACGTACCAGTTTACATCCAAGAAGATATGGTAGGACACAAATTAGGTGAATTCGCACCAACTAGAACTTATCGTGGGCATGTCGCTGACGACAAGAAAACGAGACGCTAATTCGAGGGGAGGATAAAAGCAAATGGCAGAACAAATCACATCAGCTAAAGCAACTGCAAAAACAGTTCGCACTTCACCTCGTAAAGCGCGTCTAGTAATTGACCTTATCAGAGGTAAAAGTGTTGCGGATGCAATTTCAATTTTGAAATTCACACCAAACAAATCTGCTGGGATCATCGAGAAAGTATTGATGTCAGCAATTGCAAATGCAGAAAACAACTTTGACTTAGATGTTGAGAACTTGGTAGTATCTGAAGCATTTGTTAACGAAGGACCAACAATGAAACGTTTCCGTCCACGTGCAAAAGGTTCAGCTTCACCAATCAACAAACGTACAAGTCATATCACGGTAGTCGTATCAGAAAAATAAGGAGGGATAATCTGTGGGTCAAAAAGTACATCCAATTGGAATGCGTGTAGGCATCATCCGCGACTGGGATGCAAAATGGTTTGCTGAAAAAGAGTATGCAGAGTTCTTACACGAAGATTTAAGAATCCGTAAATTTATTTCAACTAGACTTGCTGATGCTGCTGTATCAACAATTGAAATCGAACGCGCAACTGGCCGCGTAAACATTTCAATCCACACAGCTAAACCAGGTATGGTTATTGGTAAAGGCGGATCTGAAGTCGAAAACCTAAGAAAAGAATTAAACAAATTAACTGGTAAAAGAATCCATATCAACATCGTGGAAATCAAAAAACCAGATTTAGATGCTAAATTAGTAGGTGAAGGAATTGCACGTCAATTAGAAAACCGTGTTGCATTCCGTCGCGCTCAAAAACAAGCGATCCAACGTTCAATGCGTTCTGGCGCTAAAGGGATCAAAACTCAAGTATCTGGACGCCTAAACGGTGCGGATATCGCTCGTTCAGAAGGATACTCAGAAGGAACAGTTCCTCTTCACACTTTGCGTGCGGATATTGATTACGCATGGGAAGAAGCAGATACAACATACGGAAAACTAGGAGTTAAAGTGTGGATCTATCGTGGAGAAATTCTTCCAACTAAAAAAAACACTGAGAAAGGAGGGAAATAAACATGTTAGTACCTAAACGTGTAAAACACCGTCGTGAATTCCGCGGAAAAATGCGTGGTGAAGCAAAAGGCGGAAAAGAAGTAGCATTCGGTGAATACGGCTTACAAGCTGTTGAATCACACTGGATCACAAACCGTCAGATCGAAGCTTCTCGTATTGCTATGACTCGTTACATGAAACGTGGCGGGAAAGTATGGATCAAAATTTTCCCTCATAAATCATATACATCTAAAGCGATCGGCGTTCGTATGGGTAAAGGTAAAGGGGCTCCTGAAGGATGGGTTGCACCAGTAAAACGTGGTAAAATCATGTTTGAAATTGCAGGCGTTTCTGAAGAAGTAGCTCGTGAAGCATTACGTTTAGCTTCTCACAAATTACCAATGAAAACTAAGATCGTAAAACGTGAGGAAATGGGTGGTGAATCGAATGAAGGTTAAAGAAATCAGAGAATTAACCACTGCCGAAATGCTTGATCAAGAAAAACAATTAAAAGAAGAATTGTTTAATCTTAGATTCCAATTAGCAACAGGTCAATTAGAAAACACTGCACGTATTAAAGAAGTACGTAAATCGATTGCACGCATCAAAACAGTTTTGCGTGAACAAGCTAAGTAATTATGGAAGGAGGCCATTAAGCGTATGACTGAAGAAAGAAATCAACGCAAAGTTTATCAAGGTCGCGTGGTATCAGACAAAATGGATAAAACAATTACCGTTGCTGTCGAAACAAAGAAAAACCACCCTATCTACGGTAAACGTATGAACTATTCTAAGAAGTACAAAGTACATGATGAAAACAACACAGCAAAAGTTGGCGACATCGTGAGAATTATGGAAACTCGTCCATTATCAGCTACAAAACGTTTCCGTTTGTTGGAAATAGTCGAAGAAGCAGTTATTATCTAATAACACGAGATTTTCCTATATAGATTGAATGCAAAATCTGAAAGGAGGATACACAACGTGATCCAAGCAGAAAGTCGTTTAAGAATCGCTGATAATTCAGGCGCACGTGAAATTTTGACGATCAAAGTCCTTGGCGGATCTGGTCGCAAAACTGCGAATATCGGTGATGTGATCGTTGCTACGGTTAAACAAGCAACGCCAGGTGGGGTTGTCAAAAAAGGTGACGTCGTTAAAGCCGTTATCGTTCGTACAAAATCAGGAGCTCGTCGTGCAGACGGTTCATATATCAAGTTTGATGAAAATGCTGCAGTGATTATTCGTGATGATAAAAGCCCTCGTGGAACACGTATCTTTGGGCCAGTTGCACGTGAACTACGTGAAAACAACTTCATGAAGATCGTTTCTCTAGCACCAGAAGTTTTATAATCTTGAGACACTTAACAAAGGAGGTGCGAAACAGTTATGTTTGTTAAAAAAGGCGATAAAGTTAAAGTGATCACCGGTAAAGACAAAAACAAAGAAGGCGTTGTATTAGCAGCGTTTCCTAAACAGGATAAAGTGGTTGTCGAAGGTGTGAACATGATCAAAAAACACCAAAAACCTTCTCAAGCTGCTCCTCAAGGTGGAATTGTTGAGATGGAAGCGCCACTTCACGTTTCTAACGTGATGGTCATCGACTCTACTGGTGTAGCTGGCCGAGTTGGCTACAAAGAAGTAGACGGAAAAAAAGTCCGTGTTTCTAAAAAAACCGGTGAAGTTTTAGATAAATAAAAAGTTTAAGGAAGGAGGGTCTTACTGAATGAACCGCCTAAAAGAAAAATATCTTAAAGAAGTAACTCCATCATTGATGGAAAAATTTGACTATAGCTCTGTTATGCAAACACCTAAAGTTGAAAAGATCGTCATCAACATGGGTGTTGGTGATGCGGTATCAAACGCTAAAAACTTAGACAAAGCAGTTGAAGAACTAACTTTGATCACTGGACAAAAACCAATGATCACAAAAGCTAAAAAATCAATCGCTGGATTCCGTTTACGTGAAGGAATGCCAATTGGAGCAAAAGTTACCTTACGCGGAGAAAGAATGTACGAATTTTTAGATAAATTAGTATCAGTTTCTCTACCACGTGTACGTGACTTCCATGGTGTAAGTAAAAAAGCCTTTGATGGTCGTGGAAACTACACTTTAGGTATTAAAGAACAATTGATCTTCCCAGAAGTAGATTATGATTTAGTAGATAAAGTACGTGGTATGGACATCGTCATTGTAACGACAGCAAACACAGATGAAGAATCTCGTGAGTTGTTGACACAATTAGGCATGCCATTCCAAAAATAATTAAAGGAGGCGAACTACGTGGCTAAAAAATCAATGATTGCTAAAAACAAACGTCCTGCAAAACATTCAACACAAGCTTACACTCGTTGCGAACGTTGCGGACGTCCACATTCAGTTTATCGTAAGTTCCATCTTTGCCGTATTTGCTTCCGCGAACTTGCCTATAAAGGTCAAATTCCCGGCGTGAAGAAAGCTAGCTGGTAAAAAAGTAAATTCGCATAAGAAGGAGGTAAAAGTTCAATGGTCATGACAGATCCAATTGCAGATTTTCTAACTCGTATCCGTAATGCAAACATGGTTAAACATGAGGCTTTAGAAGTTCCTGCATCAAAAATTAAACGTGACATCGCTGAAATCTTGAAACGTGAAGGTTTCGTCCGTGATGTTGAATATATCGAAGATGACAAGCAAGGCGTGATCCGTGTTTTCCTAAAATTCGGTAAAAGCGGCGAACGTGTTATTACAAACTTAAAACGTATTTCTAAACCAGGCTTACGTGTTTATGTTAAAGCTGGCGAAGTGCCAAAAGTTTTAAATGGCTTAGGTATCGCTATTATTTCGACTTCTGAAGGTGTTGTCACTGATAAAGAAGCTCGTGAGAAAAACATCGGCGGCGAAGTTATCGCTTACGTATGGTAATCAAGTAGAATCTACAAGGAGGTGTCTTTAAGTGAGCCGTATTGGAAATAAGATCGTTGTGATCCCTGAAGGAGTAACTATCACTCAAGATGGAAACAACGTTACAGTTAAAGGACCAAAAGGGGAATTGACTCGTACATTTTCTGCTGATATCAAAATGAATATCGAAGGAAATGAAGTGACATTCACTCGTCCAAATGACAGTAAAGAAATGAAAACTATCCATGGAACAACTCGTGCTAACTTCAACAACATGGTTGTAGGTGTTAGTGAAGGTTTCCAAAAAGGATTAGAATTAATCGGGGTTGGGTACCGTGCGCAAATGCAAGGAACAAAACTTGTATTGAACGTTGGTTACTCACATCCAGTAGAAATCACACCACCAGCTGGCGTGACTGTTGAAGTACCATCTAACACACAAGTAATTGTGAAGGGTGCGAACAAAGAAGAAGTTGGCGAATTAGCTGCGAACATCCGTGGTACTCGTCCTCCAGAACCTTATAAAGGTAAAGGTATTCGTTATGTTGGCGAATTCGTACGCCGTAAAGAAGGTAAAACTGGTAAATAATCGTTTCGAAAAATTTCATAGAAGCCAGCAGCAGGAAAAAAGGATTTTGCTGAAGTATGCCTTCATTAAGAGAGAGTTTACTTGTGCCGCAGCTTCTATTTTTTCAAAACTGATCATTTCTACTGTCTGACAGTAGAAAAAATAAAAATAAAGAGGTGACAATTGTGATTACAAAACCAGATAAGAACAAAACACGTCAAAAGAGACACCGTCGTGTACGTAATACTATCTCTGGTACTGCTGAGCGCCCACGCTTGAACGTTTTTCGTTCTAACAAAAACATCTACGCGCAACTTATTGATGACGTAGCGGGTGTAACGCTAGCAAGTGCCTCTACCTTGGATAAAGAAATTTCAGGTGGAACAAAAACAGAAGCAGCACAAGCTGTCGGTAAATTAGTTGCTGAACGCGCAACTGAAAAAGGCATTAAAGTCGTAGTCTTTGACCGTGGTGGATACCTTTACCATGGCCGTGTGCAAGCTTTAGCTGAAGCTGCTCGCGAAAATGGACTAGAATTTTAGAAGAAGGAGGAATACCATTCATGGTTTATATCGATCCAAAACATTTGGAATTAGAAGACCGCGTTGTTGCAATTAACCGTGTAACAAAAGTTGTTAAAGGTGGACGTCGTCTACGTTTTGCTGCTTTAGTTGTTGTCGGTGACAAAAACGGACACGTAGGATTTGGTACTGGTAAAGCACAAGAAGTACCTGAAGCGATCCGTAAAGCAATTGAAGATGCGAAGAAAAACTTAGTTGAAGTACCTATGGTTGGTTCAACAATCCCACACGAAGTAATCGGTGCTTTTAGTGGTGGTAGAATCCTAATGAAACCTGCTGTTGAAGGTTCTGGGGTTGCTGCTGGTGGACCAGTTCGTGCCGTATTAGAATTAGCAGGGGTAGCAGATATCACTTCTAAATCTTTAGGCTCAAACACACCAATCAACGTTGTTCGCGCAACTGTTGAAGGTTTGAAACAATTAAAACGTGCTGAAGAAGTTGCAGCTCTACGCGGCAAATCAGTAGAAGAATTAATCGGATAAGGAGGACAAACATAATGGCTGAATTAAAAGTAACTTTAAAACGCAGTATTATCGGACGTCCTCAAAACCAACGCGATACTGTTAAAGCGTTAGGTCTTACAAAGATTAACAGTTCTGTGGTTAAGCCTGCTAATGAAGCAATCAAAGGCATGATCAACACTGTTTCTCACTTAGTGGACGTTGAAGAAGTTTAATTAAACAAATGAAATAAGAACTAGGACAATTAAGGAGGTGCCAAACCTATGAAACTTCATGAATTAAAACCCGCTGAAGGTTCACGCCAAGTACGTAACCGTGTTGGTCGTGGTACTTCTTCAGGTAACGGAAAAACTGCCGGACGTGGTCAAAAAGGACAAAAAGCTCGTTCAGGCGGTGGTGTACGTCTAGGATTCGAAGGGGGACAAACACCATTGTTCCGTCGTTTACCAAAACGTGGATTTACAAATGTTAACCGTAAGGACTACGCAGTCGTTAATTTAGATGTCTTGAATCGCTTTGAAGACGGAGCTGAAGTAACTCCTGTTGCTTTAGTAGAAGCTGGAATCGTGAAAAACGAAAAAGCTGGAATCAAAGTTTTAGCTAACGGAGAATTGAACAAAAAGTTAACTGTGAAAGCAGCTAAATTCTCAAAAGCAGCACAAGAAGCAATCGAAGCGGCTGGTGGCTCTGTTGAGGTGATCTAATGCTTAAACTATTAAAAGACGCTTTTAAGGTCAAAGATATTAGATCGAAAATCCTTTTTACCGTATTTGTTCTCTTTGTTTTTCGTTTAGGGGCACATATCACTGTTCCCGGCGTAAATGCAAGCTCATTACAAGACCTATCTAGCTTACCGTTTTTCAACATGTTGAACTTGGTAAGTGGTAGTGCAATGCAAAACTTCTCGATCTTTTCGATGGGGGTTTCGCCTTACATTACTGCTTCGATCGTGATCCAATTATTACAAATGGATATCGTGCCACGTTTTGTGGAATGGTCGAAACAAGGAGAAGTTGGTCGTAAAAAGTTGAATCAGGCAACAAGATATTTGACGTTAGTATTGGCATTTATCCAATCTGTCGGTATCACAGCAGGGTTTAACCAATACGCTCAATTAGGTTTTGTCAACAATCCAAATGTCTCTACTTATGTAACGATCGGTTTGATCTTAACTGCAGGAACGATGTTTGTTACTTGGTTGGGTGAACAAATCACTGAAAAAGGTATCGGTAATGGTGTGTCAATGATCATCTTTGCAGGGATCATTTCAAGATTACCGGAAAGTGTACGTGAAATTTATGAAGATTACTTCGTAAATATCAATTCTTCCGATATCTGGAGATCTGCGATTTTCGTTGCCATCTTACTAGTTGCGGTTCTAGCAATCGTGACATTCGT
Organism: Enterococcus sp. AZ062; assembly: GCF_051715065.1. NCBI lineage: Bacteria > Bacillati > Bacillota > Bacilli > Lactobacillales > Enterococcaceae > Enterococcus > Enterococcus sp. AZ062. Next base: position 113,770 of record NZ_JBIOTB010000001.1, read on the forward strand.
AACATTTTTCCAACAAGCTGAACGTAAGATCCCGATTCAGTACACCAAACGTATAGCAGGTGCGCCAACAAGTAGTTATCTACCGTTGAAAGTAAATGCTGCTGGGGTAATTCCGGTTATCTTTGCAAGTTCATTTATTGCGACACCAAATGCTGTGTTACAAGCGTTAAGTGGGCGATTCGGATCTGAAAACTGGTATAAAATAATGATGGAGATCTTTAACTATAATACGGTGCCTGGCGCAACGATTTATACGGTATTGATCGTCGCATTTACATTCTTCTATGCCTTTGTTCAAGTAAACCCTGAGAAATTAGCGGAGAACTTACAAAAGCAAGGAAGCTATATACCAAGTGTACGCCCTGGTAAGGGGACTGAAGAGTATGTGTCAAGCTTATTGATGCGATTAAGTACAGTTGGAGCACTATTCCTTGGTTTAGTGGCATTATTACCAATCATTGCACAAATGATTTGGGATCTGCCACAATCAATCGGATTAGGTGGTACAAGTCTGTTGATCGTGATCGGTGTGGCTTTGGAAACTGCGAAACAGTTAGAAGGCTTAATGCTGAAACGTAAATATGTTGGCTTTATTGAGTAAGAAAGCGTGTTGAGGTTTTTCCTCAACACACGTTCTCACATTTATTAGGAGGGAAAGCAATGAACCTCATTTTAATGGGGCTGCCAGGTGCAGGTAAAGGAACACAAGCTGAAAAAATCATTGACGCTTATGGGATTCCTCACATCTCAACAGGAGATATGTTTCGTGCAGCTATCAAAAATGAAACAGCTCTTGGCTTGGAAGCAAAGTCTTATATGGATAAAGGTGCATTAGTTCCTGATGAAGTAACAAATGGAATCGTAAAAGAGCGTTTAGCAGAACCCGATACAGAGAAAGGCTTCTTATTAGATGGCTTTCCTCGTACAATCGAGCAAGCAGAAGCTCTAGATGCAATGCTAAAAGATTTAAATAAACAAATTGATGCTGTCATCGATATCCACGTGGGTGAAGAAGTCTTGGTTGAGCGTTTAGCAGGCCGCTTCATTTGCCGTAACTGTGGAGCAACTTACCATAAAATTTTCAACCCTACAAAAGTTGAAGACACATGTGATCGTTGTGGTGGGCATGAATTCTATCAAAGAGAAGATGATAAACCTGAGACGGTTAAAAATCGTCTGGCTATCAACATCAAAAATAGTGAACCAATCTTGGCTTATTATAAAGAACAAGGTTTGCTACACACTATCGATGGTGATCGTGAAATCGATGCTGTATTTACTGATGTCCAAAAAATCATTGAAAAATAGCACGATTGCCCGTAGCCGACTTGCATTAAGCAGTTACTCTTGTCAAGTTCAATAAATTATGATAGAATATGTCAGTCCGACTTCTAGAGAATCCTCTAGATGATCCATTTTGAGAATTTTGAGGTGGGAACTGCAGTTTCCGCCATTTTATCGTGTGAAAATGCGAAACAAGTACAAGGAGGTACTGTGCGTGGCAAAAGAAGATATGATTGAAGTCGAAGGTACAGTCGTCGAAACTTTGCCGAATGCAATGTTTAAAGTTGAACTAGAAAACGGACACCAAGTTCTTGCTACTGTTTCAGGTAAAATTCGTATGCACTACATTCGTATTCTACCTGGTGACAAAGTGACGGTTGAATTGTCTCCATATGATTTAAACCGTGGCCGTATTACTTATCGCTTTAAATAATTGTACTCCGTAAAACTACAGGAGGTATTATCATGAAAGTAAGACCATCAGTAAAACCAATGTGTGAACATTGTAAAGTAATTCGTCGTAAAGGACGCGTTATGGTGATTTGCCCAGCAAATCCAAAACATAAACAACGTCAAGGATAAATGGAGGTGCACTAAATATGGCTCGTATTGCAGGAGTAGATATTCCTCGTGATAAACGTGTAGTAGTTTCACTTACTTATATCTATGGTATTGGTAACACTACTGCGAAACAAATCTTAGCTAATGCTGGCGTATCTGAAGATGTTCGCGTTCGTGAATTAACGAATGAACAAACAGATGCTATCCGTGCAGAAGTAGATAAATTAAAAGTTGAAGGGGATCTTCGTCGTGAAGTGAACTTAAACATCAAACGCTTGATGGAAATCGGTTCTTACCGTGGAATCCGTCACCGTCGTGGATTGCCTGTTCGTGGACAAAACACGAAAAACAATGCACGTACTCGTAAAGGCCCAGCTCGCGCTATCGCTGGCAAGAAAAAATAATTCTTAAGTGAAGGAGGTTAAATCTTCATGGTAGCAAAAAAAGTGAATCGTAAACGCCGTGTGAAAAAGAATATAGAAGCTGGGATTGCACATATCCACTCTACATTCAACAACACAATCATCATGATCACTGATACTCACGGAAATGCTTTAGCGTGGTCATCAGCTGGTTCATTAGGTTTCAAAGGAAGCAAAAAATCAACTCCTTTTGCCGCTCAAATGGCAGCAGAAACAGCTACAAAAGCAGCAATGGAACACGGATTAAAAACTGTTGAAGTAACAGTTAAGGGACCTGGTTCTGGACGTGAAGCAGCAATTCGTTCATTACAAGCAACAGGTTTAGAAGTGACTGCAATTCGTGACGTGACTCCAGTTCCTCATAATGGTGCCCGCCCTCCAAAACGCCGTCGTGTTTAATGAGTGCCTCTCATTTTGAGTTCTATTAGTAACGTCATTGAACAAGACACTTTTCGTTTTGAAAGGGGTAAAGATAAGAATGATTGAGTTCGAAAAACCAAGAATCGCAAAAATTGATGAAGAAAAAGATTATGGCAAGTTCATCGTTGAACCTCTTGAAAGAGGGTATGGGACTACTTTAGGGAATTCCCTACGTCGTATTTTATTATCTTCTTTGCCAGGTGCTGCCATCACTAATATTCAAATCGATGGTGTACTGCATGAATTCTCTACCATCAAAGGTGTTAGAGAAGACGTCACTCAAATCATCTTGAACATTAAAGGTTTAGCACTGAAAATGTATGGTCAAGAAGAAAAAACCCTTGAGATCGATATTACCGGACCTGCTACAGTAACTGCTGGCGATATTATCGTTGATAGTGAGGTAGAAATTCTTAACAAAGATATGTACATCTGCAGTGTATCTGAAGGTGCTACGTTCCATGCTCGCCTAACGGTGAAACCAGGACGTGGTTATGTTCAAGCAGATGAAAACAAAAAAGAAGATATGCCAATTGGTGTTCTTCCAGTCGATTCAATCTACACGCCTGTACGTCGTGTCAACTACCAAGTAGAAAACACACGTGTTGGACATCGTGAAGATTTTGATAAATTGACAATGGAGATCTGGACAGATGGTTCAATCGAACCATTGGAAGCAATGAGTTTATCTGCAAAAATCATGACTGAACATTTAGACATCTTTGTCAACCTAACTGATGAAGCGAAAAACGCTGAAATCATGGTCGAAAAAGAAGAAACACAAAAAGAAAAAATGTTAGAAATGACGATTGAAGAATTAGACTTATCTGTTCGCTCTTATAATTGCTTAAAACGTGCAGGAATCAATACTGTACAAGAACTTACGAATAAATCTGAGCCAGAAATGATCAAAGTCCGTAACTTAGGACGTAAATCATTGGAAGAAGTTAAAGCAAAATTGCATGACTTAGGTTTAGGTTTACGTAAAGAAGATTAAACCTTTTACGAAGGAGGGAAACCAACGTGAGTTATCGTAAACTAGGACGCACATCTAGCCAACGTAAAGCGATGTTGCGTGATTTAACAACTGACTTATTAATTAATGAACGTATTGTGACTACAGAAGCTCGTGCGAAAGAAGTTCGCTCAACTGCTGAAAAAATGATCACTTTAGGCAAACGCGGAGACTTACATGCACGTCGTCAAGCTGCGGCTTTCGTACGTAATGAAGTTGCTAGCGTGCGTGAAGAAAATGAGGAAATCGTTATCGAATCAGCTTTACAAAAGTTATTCAACGATATTGCACCTCGTTATGCTGAACGTCAAGGTGGCTACACTCGTATCTTGAAGACAGAACCAAGACGCGGAGACGGAGCACCAATGGTTGTCTTAGAACTTGTCTAAAATCACACTAATAACATCACTTTATGGATGATTCTTTTAGAGTGTTATGATGTTGGAAGTTACTTATTCCGAGTCTAGCTCAGCGCTGCTCCCCAAGCGATTCGTTTGGGGAGTATGCACTCATCATAAAGTGTTTTTTTGTACCTTCAATTAACTGTCAAGACAGCCTTGAAGGTATAAAAAAACATTTTAAAAATCAGAAATGATTGAAAACTAAGCAGTTTTTTGATAGGGTTAATAGGAACTTTAGGATGAAGAGGGAGTACTTATGGAGCCGATTATTGAATTAGGAAAGATTAATTACAAATACCAACCAGAAGATTTACGACCAGCATTGAAAGATGTTTCTTTCACGATCAATAAAGGAGAATGGATCGCGATTATCGGGCACAATGGTTCTGGTAAATCAACGCTTGCAAAAACGATCAATGGCTTACTCCTTCCTGAGTCTGGGACGGTCAAAGTTGGGAATCAACTACTAAATGAAGAGAATATATGGACGATCCGCCAAAAAGTCGGCATGGTCTTTCAAAATCCGGACAATCAATTTGTTGGATCAACAGTAGAGGATGATGTGGCCTTTGGTTTAGAGAATCAAGGCATTCCTCGAGAAGAAATGATCGTTCGAGTGAAAGATGCTCTTGAAAAAGTGCGAATGTCTGATTTTACGACAAGAGAACCAGTTCGTCTTTCCGGTGGACAGAAACAACGTGTGGCGATTGCCGGTGTTGTAGCCCTCCGACCAGAAATCATCATCTTGGATGAAGCAACAAGTATGTTAGATCCTGAAGGTCGTGAAGAAGTCATCACAACGATCAAAGAAATCAAAGAGGAAAGTCAACTGACCGTTATTTCAATCACGCATGATATTGATGAAGCAGCTAATGCAAATCGTATTTTCGTGATGAAAGAAGGCGAACTAGTGAATGAAGGAACACCGAAGGAGATTTTCTCTGCCGGACCTGAACTAATCAATCTAGGGTTAGATTTGCCTTTTCCTGAAAAACTAAAAAGTGCCTTGAAAGAACGTGGCATTGAAGTGCCTAAAGAATACATGACAGAAGAAAGGATGGTGGATTGGTTATGGACATCCGTTTTGAAAAAGTAAACTTTACGTACCAACCGAACACACCATTCGAGCAACGAGCTTTATTTGATATTGACTTGTTGATCAAAGAAAACAGCTACACTGCATTAGTTGGTCATACTGGAAGCGGGAAATCCACCTTGCTTCAGCATTTGAATGCGTTGATCAAACCGACGGAAGGAACCGTCCAAATCGGCGATCGTCAGATCAAACCAGATACAGATAATAAAAATTTGAAACCGATTCGAAAAAAAGTCGGTATTGTTTTTCAATTTCCAGAGGCACAGTTGTTTGAAGAAACGGTCGCAAGAGATATTGCGTTTGGCCCAAAAAACTTTGGTGTAAGTGAGGAAGAGGCGACTCTACTAGCAAAGGAGACCTTAGAACAAGTCGGATTAGATGAGACGTATTTAGAACGCTCACCTTTCGAGCTGTCAGGAGGTCAAATGCGACGTGTAGCGATCGCCGGTGTTCTAGCTATGAAACCCGAAGTTCTCGTCTTAGATGAGCCGACAGCTGGGTTAGATCCACAAGGAAGAAAAGAAATGATGGATATGTTCTGGCGTTTGCATAAAGAACAGCAAATCACGATTGTATTAGTCACCCATTTGATGGATGATGTGGCAAACTATGCGGATTTTGTTTACGTCCTGGAAAAAGGCCGTATCGTCAAATGCGGAGAACCAAAAGAAGTCTTCCAACACCTTGAATGGTTAAAAGAACGGCAGTTAGGCGTACCAACAGCCACTGAGTTTGCAGAGGAACTACGAGTAAAAGGCATCCAGTTTGATGAATTGCCGATCACCGCAGACGCATTAGCGGACCAATTGGTCAAATTGGTGGGAGGTACAGCTCATGATGAATAAATTGATTTTTGGTCGTTATATGCCTGGAGACTCCTTTATCCATCGGTTAGATCCACGTGCAAAGCTATTGGCAAGTTTCTATTTTATTGGCATTATCTTCTTAGCCAATAACTGGCAGACATATGCCTTATTAGCGGCGTTTACTTTATTTGCTGTTTTCTTGTCAAAAGTAGATATCAAATTTTTTATTCGAGGCATCCGTCCGTTGATCTGGTTGATCTTATTCACTGTAGGCTTACAAGTACTGTTTACGAGTGGTGGAGAAACGTATTGGAGTTGGGGGATTTTCAATATCACTCAATTTGGTGTCATGAACGGACTATTTATTTTTTGTCGGTTTGTTTTGATTATCTTTATGTCCACCTTATTGACATTGACAACGCCGCCTTTAGAATTATCCGATGCGATCGAATATTTGTTACGACCATTGAAAGTTGTTCGCTTTCCAGTGCATGAAGTATCGTTGATGCTTTCGATCGCTTTACGTTTTGTGCCGACATTGATGGACGAAACCGAAAAAATCATGAATGCACAGCGCGCACGTGGTGTTGACTTTGGTGAAGGAAGTCTAGTACAAAAAATGAAAGCGGTGATTCCTTTACTGATTCCGCTATTTGTCAGCAGTTTCAATCGTGCGGAAGATCTAGCTACAGCCATGGAAGCAAGAGGCTACCAAGGTGGGGAAGGCCGGACAAAATACCGTATCCTTCACTGGCACTTACAAGACACTGTTGTTATGGTTGCTTTTGGGCTGATGACCATCGTACTAGTGTTTATCCGTAGCTAAACTTATCAAAGATGAATGAGAACAGGGGAAGATGAATGGTACGCTATAAAGCAATCATTGCCTATGATGGTACCCAGTTCAATGGTTTTCAGAAACAACCCAATGGACGAACGGTCCAAGAAGAACTGGAAAAAACCTTAAAGAAGATGGCAAATGGAAAAGAAATCACGATTTTTGGATCTGGACGGACAGATGCGGGGGTTCATGCAATCGGGCAAGTCATCCACTTTGATTATCCAGAAGAGCGACCTTTGGAACGTATGCGTTTTGGGTTAGATACGCAGTCGCCAGAAGATATTGCTGTAAAAAGTGTGGAGATTGTGCCAGAAACTTTTCACGCACGCTATCTAGTGAAAGAAAAAACCTATCAATTTAAAGTAGATATCGGAAAACCACGTAGTCCCTTCCGTAGACATTATGCAAGCTATTTTCCTTATCCAATAGATGTAGCAAAGATTGAACGTGCATTGCCTGATTTACTTGGTACGCATGATTTCACTTCATTTTGTGCTTCTGGAAGTTCCATTGAAGATAAAGTACGGACTATCTATGAAGCCAGCTTACAGGTCAATGAAGCAGGCGATGAGTTGACGTTTACGTTTCGTGGTGATGGCTTCCTTTATAAAATGATCCGCATTTTAGTTGGTACGTTGTTAAAAATAGGCAACGATCGTTTACCAGAAGATTGTCTTCCAGAAATCATTGCAAAAAAAGACCGCAATGCTGCGGGTCCGACTGCTCATCCGGAAGGGTTATATCTATATGAAGTAAAATATGAATAGCATACAAGAAAAAAGCGTTTCGGCAATCACCGAAACGCTTTTTTTATCTTGCGCGACGACGTTCACGTCTTGGACGGTGATCATCGTTTTCGTTTATAGGATCAATGACGCCGTGAAACGGCTGACGTTTACGAAGGTACCATAGATACAAGATAAACAAGGCAATACATCCAATAAAGAGAAGTAAGCCAGGAATGAATCCTTTTGGCATGTAACTAAAAGTAATCGTATGTTCACCTTCAGGAACTTCCACCATCAAAAAGGCATCTTGGAATTTCTTCACAGGTACTTTTTCGCCATCGATTTTAGCAGTCCAACCACCATCATAAGGGATAGTCGTGGCTACCATCGTTTTTTCAGTCGCATGAACTGTTCCTGTAGCTGTTCGACCGGTAGTAGTCATCTCTACGCCGTTATTTCTGATTTGGTTGATTGCGGCTTGATACGCCACGACATCAAGTCCGACCACCTGTGGTTCCATAAAGCTGACTTCTTTGGTCCCATAGAAGCTTGCAGTGAAGGTAACCGTTGTATCTTGTGGGTAATAACCTAAATCATAATATTGACCAGTAATGTTAATTTGAGATTTTCTAGATACACCATTGACGGTAATAGTTGCTGTAGAGCTTTCTAACTGTGCGAAATTTGTTGGAAACAGGCTGAGATACGCTTGGGTATTCGCAGGTACTTGGACTTCCCAAGTCAATTCTTTCGGTTGATTATTCGCTGTTTCACTATAAGTGACCCCATTTGTCGTTGTTGTGATCTTCGTGTTCTGTTGACTTTTTAGGGTTGGTGTATAAAACGTAAAGAATGATTGATTCAATCCAGAAAGACCATTCATCAAATTTGTTTGACTGGTTAGATTATCACCTATCGGTTGTTCGATCTTATTGATCGTCAAAGGTGCTTTGAAAGCTAATGGTACAGCATTACTATTTTCGTACAAAGTATAGTTGTCCGTTTGTTCGACGGATTGGAAGCCGTATTTATTAAAACTACTATCGTTTTTAGCAATATTGTATTTGATTCCCGTAAATCCATCCATCAACAAGGTATTGTTATTGTAGCGAATGTTCAAATTTGTTCCTCTAGAACGGAAGCCTAAAGTATCCAAGTAAGAGGAAGAGTTTCGATTTCTGATCGAAGAGAACATGCTGATCCCACTATAACCATAATTGATCGAATCATTCGGTGAAACAGGATCAAGGTTTTCTAATCGATAAAACGTATCGGAATCCTTTTTCGAGGCATCAACTAACGTTTTGATCTCAGGATAAGGTTCGGTATACAAACTTCTTGAGGCATAATTCCAATCATCGAGAATGCCATGGATCATACTGTTGGTATTGACTGCGGCTTCGGCAGTCATCAATAGTAACAGAAGAATACTCAAACGTTTCAGATCAAATGGGTGTTGTTGGAATAAACCAATCGTCAATGCGTAGAGCGCTAAAAAGACTAACGTCAAAACAAAGGATGTGAGCGTGACATACGTGTAACTGCCATCTGGTTTGATACCCCAAGCTGTAGCAAAAGCAGCCGCTAGTACAATGATGACACCTAGCAAACGCTTCTGATCCTTCTCCTGTAGCTGTTCCCAACTATGAGCCGCTAACAAGAGTACGAGAAACGAAAAGAGATAGGCATAACGAAACAAGAACATATTTGGTGCGTGCATCCCATGCCAGAATAGATTCAAAGGGACTAAATAGAAGCTAGCAATCAAGATCGCGAATAGCCCACCGAACAACAACTTGTTTTTCAAGGGGAATTTGCGACTGACAAAATACAAGAGACATAATGCTAAAGGAAATAATCCAGCATAGATAAAAGGAATCGATCCGTATTTCGTCGTGTCATAAACACCCACCATGTTTTTCATCAATAAATCTAAATAAGAAGTTGCTTCTGTCTTCAATGAAGTGATCTGCGTCAATGCTTCGCCATTGGCACGTAGATCGAGAATGGCAGGCAGGATGATCACCATAGAAGCGCCTCCTGCTAATAAAGAGGTGATCCCATAGGGTAAAATCGTTCCTTTGTACCTCCGCCAATTCGTCAGTAGTCGTGTAATAAAGTATAAAAAGGAGAAGACTCCGACCATGAAGCCCATATAAAAACTGGATAAGAACAACAGCAAGTAACTAACAAACAATAAAATAGGTTTCTTTTGGTCCATCACACGATGGATACCTAAAATGATCAGAGGAAGATAGACAAAGGTGTCTAACCACATGATGATCTCTGAATGGGCAGTGATAAATGAAATCGACGCATAGCTGACACTTAATGCGACTTGCCCCCAATGTGGAATGCGATAGGTACGTGCTAGAAACCAGAAGGATAAACCTGCTGAACCAACCTTTAGTAAGGTGATGAGATACAAGGCATCTGGCATCAATTGATTCGGGAACAATAAAACGAGTGGTGTGAAAAGTCCACCTAAATAATAAGAAATCAATGATAGATAATTTAAACCAAGTGAGGCATTCCACGTGTAAAAAATGCTTTGTTTCCCTAACAACATATTACGGAAGCTTGCATGAAAGTTTGAAAATTGTGAGAAAGCATCACTAGCCAAGATGCTCCGATCACTTCCTGGATAAATACCGATACTTAAATAAACCAATAAAAGAATCAGCAAAGGGATAAAGAAGCTAGCAGCTGCATAGCGGCCGTTTTCTTTTAAGAATTTTTTCAATGTTGTTTTCATTACAATTCAGTCACCAAATTTCTATTTGAAGTTATATTTAGTTTATCACATTCATGATTTTACTTGCTGAAAATACAACCAAATTCATAAAAAAATTACATTTGAAATTAAATAACATTTGTGAGTTTAAATTACATTTACATTAAGAAAATAACGTAAAATAAGAAAACACTTTCTACTTTAAAATAAAGTGTTGACAGGCCTTTGCAAATGCGTTATGTTTTATTTGTAACAATTATAAAAAAACATATACCTATCACTATCTGAGGGGTAGTGGCACATAAAAGAAGACTTAAAACAATTATCTGGGTGATTGATTGTTTTAAGCCTTTTTTATTTTTTCTTCTTAAATTTCATGTGGTTGAGGAAATGTCTCTCATTTGATAATGATTCGCAAAAAATAAAAACCGTTCATTTTGTTGAACGGTTCAAATCATTTCATTCAATTATACGCGTTCAACTTTTCCTGATTTCAACGCACGAGTTGACACCCAAACTTTTTTAGGTTTGCCGTCAATCAATACGCGAACTTTTTGTAAGTTAGGTTTAACTGTACGTTTTGTTGAGTTCATCGCATGTGAACGGTTGTTTCCACTTTTTGTCTTGCGACCTGTAAAGTAACAAACTTTTGCCATGTAAATTTCCTCCTTTGCCTTGATTTGGAGCAATAGTAAATTCAGCTCATACCAGAATAACATATCATATGGCGTAGGAATTTGCAAGCATATTTTCATAGAATTGATTGACATTTTCAGTGATTAATTGTAACGTGAACAAAGTCTTTTCCTAATTTTTTTCAATGGTTTTTGAGTACTTTAAGGGAACAACCTTTTATTTCGGTTGACGCTATGATAAAATGTGATAGTAGAAAAATGGGAATATTTTACCCGTTAAGGAGGCTCATTCATGGCTGTAAAAATTCAAACGTCAGCTGGAACCATTGAAATTACCAATGATGTCATCGCAACAGTTGTTGGTGGTGCCGCAACAGATGTATTTGGTGTTGTAGGAATGGCTAGCAAGAATCAAATCAAAGATAATATCACTGAAATTTTGCGTAAAGAAAATTACTCAAGAGGAGTAGTTGTCCGCCAAGAAGCTAATGGGATCGCAGTAGATGTTTATACAATCATTAGTTATGGCACAAAAATTTCGGAAGTTTCTCGTAATGTCCAAGAAAAAGTGAAATATAACTTGGAGACTTTACTAGGTGTTACAGCCAATTCAGTAAATGTCTTCGTGCAAGGTGTTCGTGTACTGCCAGACTAGGCAGGAGACTTGCTGACTGTTCAGCAGTCGATCTGAAGGAGGATTATCTAGGTGAGTGTAACAGAAATTAGTGCAAGCCAATTCCAGGAAATGGTTCAGTCCGGTGCGAATCGGCTACAAAAAAATGCAGAATACGTCAATTCCCTAAATGTATTCCCGGTTCCCGATGGAGATACCGGTACCAATATGAATTTATCAATGACAAGTGGTGCAAAAGCCGTTGTTGATTCTACCTCTGAAAAGGTAGGAGAATTAGCAGCGCTGTTATCTAAAGGTTTATTGATGGGGGCAAGAGGAAACTCTGGGGTTATTTTATCTCAGTTGTTCCGTGGTTTTTCAAAACAAATCCCTGATGTGACTGTTTTGACAGCAACAGATTTAGCTGCAGCTTTTACTCATGGGGTCGAAACAGCTTATAAAGCAGTAATGAAACCTGTCGAAGGAACGATCCTGACAGTTGCAAGAGAAGCTGCCAAAGCTGGTGAGAAGAAAGCAAAATCAACAGATGATGTGATCGAAGTCATGACTGCGGTCGTTAAAGGTGGGAAACGTGCGTTAGCAAAAACACCTGATTTGTTGCCTGTATTAAAAGAAGTAGGCGTTGTTGATAGTGGCGGTCAAGGACTATTATTCGTATATGAAGGTTTTTTAACTGCGTTGAATGGTGAATACCAAGCAGACGAGGTCTATGAACCATCTCCTGCTCAAATGGACGATATGGTGAATGCAGAGCATCATCGTAGTGTGCAAGGTCAGTTAGCGACTGAGGATATCCACTATGGTTACTGTACAGAAATCATGGTGAAGATCGGTGAAGGTCCAACTGTAGATAGTACATTTGATTATGAAGAGTTTCGTAACTATCTAGATGGCCTTGGGGATTCCCTGTTAGTGGTTAATGACGATGAAATCATCAAAGTACACGTTCATACAGAAAACCCTGGGGAAGTCATGAATTACGGACAGAAATTTGGTTCCCTAGTGAAAGTCAAAGTGGACAACATGCGTTTGCAACACGAAACGATCTTAGAACATGACCAAGCCCCTTCAGCGCCGATTGCACAAACGAAGCCTCGTGTACCTTACGGGATCGTTGCCATCGCAGCCGGAAAAGGTGTGCAAGAGTTATTTGAAAGTCTAGGAGCAAACTACGTGATCAGTGGTGGACAGACGATGAATCCAAGTACGGAAGATATCGTGAAAGCGATCAATGAAGTGAATGCAGATAAAGTCATCATCTTACCGAATAACAAAAATATCTTTATGGCAGCTGATCAAGCTGCTGAAGTGGCTGAACTTCCAGTTGCTGTTGTTCCATCAAAAACAGTTTCTCAAGGATTGACAGCGATGTTGTCCTTCAATGAACAAGCAACGTTAGAAGAAAATAAAGAAACGATGACAGATGTGCTTTCAAGTGTTGTCAGTGGTCAAGTGACACATGCGATCCGCGACACGATGATCGATGGAGTGAAAATCACAGAAGGCGATTTCTTAGGGATGATCGATGGGAAAATCGTGATCTCTAATCCAGATATCTTAGCGACATCACTTGCTACATTAGAGCAAATGATCAACGAGGATACTGAGATCGTCACGATATTAACCGGAGAAGACGGGTCTGCAGAACAAGCACAAGCATTTGCGGATCAACTGAGCGACAAATATCCTGAGTTAGAAATCGAGATCCATCAAGGAGATCAACCTGTCTATCCTTATTTATTTTCTGCTGAATAATACAGCCTGAAGCCGATAGATAAAGCAGAAAATCATTTGAAAGGATCTTCGGTCAACGATTCGCGAATCGTTGACCAAGTTCCTTTTTTTGTTAAAGGAGGGAAATCTTATGCGTTCGTTAGCTGATCCAGTCACAGTGCTGGCAGGTGTTGGTCAAAAAAGAGCGGATAGCTTGGCTAGTCTAGGCATCCATACAATTGAAGACTTGTTAACTTACTATCCTTTTCGCTATGAAGATATCCAAGAAAGAAATCTAAATGAAATCCAAGATCAAGAAAAAGTTACATTAAAAGGGTTGGTTGTCTCTCCGCCAGTAATGAGTCGTTTTGGCTACAAAAAAAGCCGTCTGCAGTTTCGAATGATGCAAGAACATGAAGTATTCAATGTTTCTTTCTTCAATCAGCCCTATTTGAAAGATAAAGTCATTTTATCTGAAGAAATCGCAGTTTATGGGAAATGGGATGCGAAACGTAAAGCACTAAATGGGATGAAGATCCTTGGTTCGCAAAGTCCAGATGATTTCTCTCCGATCTATCATGTCAACAAATCCATTCGCCAAACGACACTGGTCGATCTGATCCGTCGAGGGTTTAGTGAGTATAGTGATTTGATTGAAGAAAACTTACCACTATCTTTAATTGAAAAATACCGTTTGCTTGATCGTCCGACTGCTGTAAGAAGTATGCATTTTCCGCAAAATCATGAGGAAAATCATCAAGCTAAACGACGGATTGTTTTTGAAGAATTCTTTTTTTTCCAGATGCAGTTACAAGGACTGAAAAAAGCCGAAAAGTCTGAAAAGAATGGCTTAGAGATCCTTTATGATGTGGAGCGATTAAAACAATTTACGAAAAAATTGCCGTTTGAATTAACGATGGCACAAAAACGTGTCACTAATGAAATTTGCCGTGATCTCCGTAATCCACACCATATGCAGCGTTTGTTGCAAGGTGATGTGGGAAGTGGGAAGACCGTTGTTGCTGCGATTGCTTTATATGCGACAGTGACTGCTGGCTTTCAAGGAGCGTTGATGGTCCCAACAGAAATATTGGCGCAACAACATATGGAAAGTTTATCCCAATTATTTGATCCAAATGAAGTGACCGTTGCGTTATTGACCGGATCAACGAAAGCAAAAGAACGTCGCGAGCTATTAGAACGGTTAGAAAATGGGGAAATCGATATCGTCGTGGGAACACATGCACTGATTCAAGAAGGTGTAGCATTCCAAAATCTAGGATTAGTGATCACCGATGAGCAACATCGTTTTGGCGTGAATCAACGAAAAGTATTGCGTGAGAAGGGTTGGCGTCCGGATGTGTTATTTATGACTGCCACCCCGATCCCTCGAACCTTAGCAATTACAGCATACGGCGAAATGGATGTATCTGTGATCGACGAGCTTCCCGCTGGACGGATTCCGATCGAAACAAGATGGGTCCGAACACCTCAATTAGATAGCGTGCTAGAATGGACCTATAAAGAATTGCGTAGAGGACATCAAATGTACGTGATTTGTCCATTGATCGAGGAGTCCGAAGCTTTAGATGTGAAAAATGCAGTGGAAATTTACGAAAAACTTCGTGAGTTATTTGCACCAGAATATGAAGTTGGCTTGTTGCATGGTAAAATGAAGAATCAAGAAAAAGATCAGATCATGGAAACATTCAAAGAAAACCAACTCCAGATCTTAGTGTCAACCACAGTGATCGAGGTCGGTGTCAATGTGCCGAATGCAACGGTCATGCTGATCATGGATGCGGATCGTTTTGGATTAGCCCAGCTGCATCAGTTGCGTGGGCGTGTCGGTCGAGGAAGTGAGGCTTCTTATTGTATCCTCGTGGCAAATCCGAAAAATGAACTGGGTGTCGAACGAATGAAAATCATGACAGAAACCACAAATGGCTTTATCTTGAGTGAAAAGGATTTAGAATTACGAGGGCCAGGAGAAGTATTTGGCTTCCGTCAATCCGGCTTGCCAGAATTTGCGATCGCAGATCTAGTAACAGATGGGAATGTCTTAGAGGTTGCCCGTGAAGAAGCTGCGGCAATCTGGCAAATCAAAGACTGGCAGTTATTACCTGAATATCAACCATTAACAGCCAAGTTGCAATTAGGCGAACAAGATAATCGTTATTTTGATTAACAGATTATCAATACTTTCAAAATGATGACAAGGAGTGGAAATAATAATGAGAATTGCAGTAGATGCAATGGGCGGAGATCACGCACCACAAGCCATTGTGGAAGGAATCGCTCTAGCACAAAAAGATTTCCCTGAGTTGGAATTTGTTCTTTACGGTAAAGAATCAGAAATCAAGAAATATTTGACAGACGAAACAAATATCACAATCGTCCATACTGACGAAAAAATCAATAGTGATGACGAGCCAGTTAAGGCGATCCGTCGCAAGAAAACTGCTTCAATGGTTTTAGCTGCCCAAGCAGTTAAAAATGGGGAAGCAGATGCTATTTTTTCAGCAGGAAATACAGGAGCCTTACTAGCAGCTGGCTTGTTTATTGTTGGACGCATCAAAAACATCGAACGCCCTGGACTAATGTCCACATTGCCAGTTATTGGCAAAGAAGGTGAAGGGTTTGATATGCTAGATTTAGGTGCAAATGCAGAAAACAAACCAGAGCATCTTTTACAATATGGTATTTTGGGGTCATTTTATGCGAGAAAAGTTCGTGGGATCGGCAGACCTCGTGTCGCATTGCTCAACAATGGGACGGAAGAAACTAAGGGAAGCGAATTGACAAAACAAGCATTTGAACTCTTGCAAAATGAAACAAGCTTGAACTTCATTGGCAATGTAGAAGCGCGTGACTTACTAAATGGTGTGGCAGACGTCGTAGTAACCGACGGCTTTACTGGAAATGCAGTGTTGAAATCCATTGAAGGCACAGCGATGAATATGATGACCTTATTGAAATCTGCCATCTTGAATGAAGGCATCAAAGGTAAAATGGGTGCATTACTACTAAAAGACGGTTTACGCTCTTTGAAATCTGAAATGGACTATTCAAAACACGGAGGAGCTGTTTTATTTGGATTGAAAGCACCAGTTATCAAAACGCATGGTGCAACTGGACCGGATGCAGTTCGCTACACGATCCGTCAAATCCATACGATGCTTGAAACCAATGTTGTAGGACAACTGGTGGAGCAATTTGAGCAAAAAGAGGACTAAATTTTCTGCGAATTGACAAGCTGATGGAGAAAAAAGGGTGGACATTCCAAAAAATTGTCAGTAAAATTAGCTATGGTGAAGAAAACGTAGTAGTTCTAAGAATTGTGGGGGTGAAAAAATTGACGCGCGAAGAAGTATTTAATAAGGTAGCTAAAATCATTTCAAATCACTTTGAAATGGATACAGACAAAGTGACAGATGAATTGAACATTAAAGATGATCTGAAAGCTGATTCAATTAGTATCATGGAATTTGTTCTTGAACTAGAAGATGAATTCGGTACAGAGATCTCTGATGAAGATGCTGAACAAATCGAAACAGTCGGCGGTGCCGTGGATTATATCAGCAACCACTTGAAATAAATTGAATAAATACACATCAACTGATGAATGAATTGGCGAAAGCCAATTTCAACTCAAAGCCAAGAAGTCAGAAATAGTTTAGCTATTTCAGGATTTCTTGGCTTTTTCAGGCATTATTTTTAAATAAAAGGGTTTTTTTAAAGAGGAGAATTATGTCATAAATACGATTGAAATAGGTGGTTTTATAACATTTACATTTCGTATATACTGTATAATTATGCTTTTGTAAAATGGAATATCTATTCGGTTAAAACTGTTTTTTATATAAAGAGTGATTTTTGCAGATTTTTATAATGATTCTTAGTTTATAAAAATAGTAGGATAAAGAGAAGGCTAGCCACATACCTCATTTTTTTTTAATCTTCTTTAAGAGCTGACATAGCTACGTAAGATTTTTCAGACAATTCTGGCAACAGTGTGAAATAATCTTGCAATATAAAACGGTTTTCTATATAATTATTAATAATTAATTACACACTCCTTAGAATGCTACTTATTTAATTTTTTTTTTGCTAAGTTGTTATTCAGTGTAGGATTATTTTTTTTATTAAAAACTTCCATCGAGGGAGCAGAGAGGGGTATTCGATTGTCAGATAACCAATTATTAGATGTTCAGAACCTACACACAGGCTTCCGTCTAAAAGATGAATACTACGATGCAGTAGACGACGTTTCTTTTACTTTAGATAAAAACGAGATCTTAGCCATCGTTGGTGAGTCTGGTTGCGGGAAAAGTACGTTAGCTACAACGATTATGGGATTATTAGATCCTAACAATACAAAGATCACAGGGGAGATCATGTACAATGATTTAAATTTGATTGAATTAAATGAAACATTGTATAACAAGATCCGCGGAAATGATATTGGGATGATTTTTCAAGATCCATTATCTGCACTAAACCCTTTGATGAGAATTGAAGACCAAATCAAAGAAGGTTTGTCTTACCATACAAAAATGACGGCTGACCAAAGACAAGCACGTGCACTAGAATTACTAGAACAAGTAGGGATTCCGAATCCTGCACGAGTTGGACGTCAGTATCCTCATGAGTTGTCAGGTGGGATGAGACAGCGGGTGATCATCGCGATTGCGATTGCATGTAAGCCACCGATCATTATCGCGGATGAACCAACGACTGCCTTGGACGTAACGATTCAAGCACAGATTCTTGACTTACTGAAAGATTTACAAGAAGAAACTAAAACTGGGATCATCTTGATCACACATGATTTAGGTGTCGTAGCTGAAATGGCGGATCGTGTTGCTGTGATGTATGGTGGACAATTTGTTGAAGTTGCAGGAGTCAAAGAGTTATTTGAAAATCCAAAACACCCATATACACAATCATTGCTAAATTCGATTCCACAAGAAGGAAATCACGAGGCAGAGTTACACGTGATTGAAGGCGTAGTCCCTTCCTTAAAAAATATGCCACGAACAGGTTGCCGATTTGCGCCACGGATTCCTTGGATCCCAGCAAGCGCTCACGAAGAAAATCCAGTCTTGCATGAAATCGCACCGAATCATATGGTACGTTGCTCATGTTATAAACATTTCCACTTTAGAGACGAAAAAGGAGAGGTGTAGATGTCAGAATTAATTACAATCAAAGATTTGAAAGTTCACTATCCTATTCGCAGTGGGTTTTTCAACCGAGTAACAGACCATGTCTATGCAGTAGACGGTGTCGATTTTATTATTGAAAAAGGAAAAACATACGGACTAGTTGGAGAATCAGGTTCTGGGAAGTCCACAACCGGAAAAGCGGTTGTCGGCCTAGAAAAAGTGACTTCTGGCCAAATCATGTATGAAGGAAAAGACGTCACGAAAAGAAGTAACCGCAAAAAAATCGGCTACAACAAAGACGTCCAAATGATCTTTCAAGATTCAATGTCTAGTTTAAATCCTAAAAAACGAGTACTGGACATTATCGCTGAGCCGATCCGTAACTTTGAACGCTTAAGTGATCAGGAAGAAAAGAAAAAAGTCAAAGGCTTATTGGACATCGTTGGGATGCCAGAAGATGCGTTATACAAATATCCTCATGAATTTTCTGGTGGACAAAGACAGCGTTTAGGAGTTGCCCGAGCAGTAGCAACGAATCCTAAATTGATTGTTGCTGATGAACCTGTATCTGCCCTAGACTTATCTGTTCAGGCACAAGTATTGAACTTTATGAAACGCATCCAACAAGAATTTGGCTTGAGCTATTTATTCATCTCTCATGACTTGGGTGTCGTAAAACACATGTGTGACAACATCGCGATCATGTACAAAGGTCGCTTTGTTGAAATCGGTACACGAGAAGATATCTATAATGATCCGCGCCACATCTACACAAAACGCTTACTATCTGCGATTCCACGAATTGATGTAGACAATCGGGAAATACAAAAACAAAACCGACGAAATGTTGAACGTGAGTATATCGAACATCAAAAAGATTACTACGATACAGCAGGGCGAGTGTATGATTTACGTACACTAACCACTACACACAAAGTAGCGTTGAAAGATGGAGGTGCTAGCTAATGTGGAAAACGATTCTACGAAGAGTTCTTTTGATGATCCCACAAGTGATCATTCTTAGTGTGTTGATCTTTATGCTAGCGCAAGCCATGCCTGGAGATCCGTTTACAGGATTGATCAACCCAAACCAAGATCCAGCTGTAATCGAGCAGATGCGTCAAGCAGCGGGCTTGAATGATCCTTGGTATGAACAATATTTCCGTTGGGTCGGAAATGCCTTACAAGGTGATTTTGGACAAAGTTTCTTGTATAAGCGTTCGGTTTCCTCTTTGATTGGAGAACGAATCGTCAATACTTTATATTTATCTATTTTAACTGTTATTATTACGTACTTGATTGCTGTACCACTAGGTATGTTAGCTGGTCGATACCAAAATTCGATTTTGGACAAAGCTGTTGTTATTTATAACTTCTTCAGTTTTGCTGTTCCATTATTCATTTTCGGATTGATCATGTTGTTTGTTTTTGGCTATCGTTTAGGTTGGTTCCCAACAAGTGGTTCTCAGACTTTAGGTTTCCAGGGAGGATTTTTCGCTCAATGGATGGATCGATTGCAATACATTCTATTACCATCGATCACACAGGCCTTTTTAGCCACAGCAGTAACGATCCAGTATTTACGAAGTGAAGTCATTGATTCGAAATCCTTAGACTTTGTACGTACAGCTCGTTCCAAAGGGGTGCCGACAAACAAAGTATTCAGTCGTCACATTTTCCGTAATGCAGCATTGCCGATGGCATCTCAAATGGGGTATGAAATTACTTCATTGATTGCTGGTTCTGTCGTTATCGAAAAAATCTTTGGGTATCCTGGTGTCGGAAAATTGTTTATTGACTCAATCGGTCAACGTGATTATACCGTAATCACAGCCTTAGTCTTGATTTTAGGAATCGCAACGCTCGTCGGAACACTGCTGTCAGATATTATCATGAGCATTGTTGATCCGCGTATACGAATCCAATAAAAAAATCAAACAGAAGGGAGAATCGATCATGAGTGATAAAAACAAAGAAGTTGCGCAAGAAAGTATCCCACCAATGGGTATACGAATGATTGCACGAGAATTCAAAAAAGATAAAGTAGCCATTTTTTCACTGGCTTTGTTAGTTGTTTTACTATTAGTTATTTTTATCGGGGCGATCTTTATTGACCAAGATAAAGTAATGTTTGTTAGTATTTTTGATAAGTATGCTGAACCTGGCGCCATCTCTTCTCAAGGATCAAAATTCCTTTTAGGAGCAGATGAAGGTGGACGTGATGTCTTCGGTCAATTGATCATCGGAGCAAGAAACTCTGTGATGATCGGTTTTGCTATCACGATCATTACGTCGATCATCGGAGTAGGGCTTGGAATCCTTTCAGGTTTTTATGGTGGGATCATTGACAACGTATTGATGCGTATTGTTGATTTTATTATGATTTTACCGATCATGTTGATCATTATCGTGTTTGTTTCGATCATTTCG
Source organism: Enterococcus sp. AZ062 (assembly GCF_051715065.1). NCBI lineage: Bacteria > Bacillati > Bacillota > Bacilli > Lactobacillales > Enterococcaceae > Enterococcus > Enterococcus sp. AZ062. The sequence continues at coordinate 134,658 of NZ_JBIOTB010000001.1, forward strand.
CGTTATAACGTTTGGTCATTTATTTTTATCATGAGTGCATTTTATTGGGTAGCTAAAGCCCGATTATTCAGAAGTAAGACGTTATCAGAAGCTAGACGTGATTATGTCAGTGCTTCAAAAACGATGGGAACAAGTGATTTCAAAATCATGTTCCGTGAAATCATGCCAAACCTTAGTTCATTGATCATCACCAACTTAACAATGAACTTTGCGGCAAATATTGGGATCGAGACCACTTTGACTTTCTTAGGCTTTGGATTGCCAGCTAATGTACCTAGTTTAGGAACATTGATCGGTTATGCAAGTAACGGTGAAGTTTTAGTGAATCGACAATGGATTTGGTTACCCGCGTCAATTCTAATTTTAGTGTTGATGTTGAGTATAAACTACGTTGGACAAGCATTTAAGCGTTCTGCAGATGCGCGTCAACGTTTAGGATAAGAGAAGTGAAGGGGGAAAATAGGATATGAAGAAAACGATTTTTGGATTTGTCACACTGCTATCTGTGGGAGCATTAGCAGCGTGTGGAAATGGCGGCGGAACTAGCTCGTCAGGTAATAATTCAGCAGATAATGGGGATAACAGTGAATTGACTTTCCCATTAGCAACAACGAATAATGATGAAGCAATCGAAGACGGTGAGTTAAATGTTGCAGTCGCAACAGACAGTCAATTCAAAGGATTATTCCAATGGGAATTTTATCAAGATGCCTTTGATGCAGCGTTTATGGCGCCTTCACATGAACCATTATTTACAAATGATGACAACTTCACGATCACAAACGATGGTGCAGCCTCATTAGAATTAGACGAAGATGCGAAAACAGCGACAATCACTCTTAAAGACAACGTAAAATGGTCTGATGGTGTCGATGTCACAGCAGATGATGTTATTTTCCCTTATGAAATCATCGGTAACTCTGAATACACTGGTATCCGTTACGATGATACATTCCGTAATATCGTTGGTATGGAAGAATATAACAGCGGTAGTGCAGATACGATTTCTGGAATTACAAAAGTAGATGACAAAACTGTTAAAATCGAATATAAAGAAATGAACCCAAGCATGCTTCAAGCAGGTGGTGGTATTTGGACATATGCAGCGCCAAAACACACACTTGAAGGAATTGCTATCAAAGACATGGAATCAAGTGATCAAGTCCGTAAGAACCCTGTGACATTTGGTCCTTACTATATGAGTAACATCGTTGCTGGTGAATCAGTAGAGTTCTTACCAAATGAATACTACTGGAATGGTACACCACAATTGAAGAAAATCACAATGAAATCATTACCAACAGCAAGTGCAACAGAAGCATTGAATTCAAAATTGTATGATATGATTTTCCAAATGCCAACAGATACTTACGAAACATACCAAGATATCGCTGGCTATACGAATCTAGGACGTCAGCAAACTTCATACACTTACTTAGGTTTCAAACTAGGTAAATGGGATGCTGAAAGTGGAAGTGTTGAATATGATCCAAACTCAAAAATGGCTGACAAATCATTACGTCAAGCAATGGGTTACGCTTTAGACAACACTGCAGTAGGTGAACGTTTCTATGCTGGTTTAAGAAGCAATGCGACTTCATTGATTCCACCAGTATTTGAAAGTTTCCACGATGCAGATCTAAAAGGCTTCACACAAGATATTGATAAAGCCAACAAATTATTGGATGATGCAGGATATAAAGATGTTGATGGCGATGGTATCCGTGAAGACAAAGATGGTAACAAGTTGACAATCAACTTTGCGTCAATGTCAGGTGGCGAAACAGCGCAACCATTAGCAGATTACTACGTACAACAATGGAAAGAAATCGGTTTAGATGTTCAATATACAACAGGCCGTCTGATCGAATTCAACTCATTCTATGATCGTTTAGAAAATGATGATCCAGAAATCGACATCTACCAAGCAGCTTGGAACACAGGAACAGATCCAAACCCAAGTGGACTATGGGGGGCAAATGCAGCGTTCAACTACACTCGTTATGAGTCAGAAGAAAACACAAAATTGATCAATGATATCAATTCAAGTGCAGCATTTGATGCAGATTACCAAAAAGAAGCTTACAAAAAATGGCAAGAATACGCATTTGAAGAAGCTTTTGCTATTCCAACATTGTTCCGTAACGAAGTATTACCAGTAAACGACCGCGTTAAAGATTGGAATTGGGCATATGATGCTGTCAATCCATGGGCTGTTGTATCTGTAACTTCAGATTCACGTTCATAATCATTAAATGATAAAACCGAATCAGTTCGAGATAGGATTCTCCTATTCTCGGCTGGCTCGGTTTTTTTGATTAGGAAAAAAAGGAATTATCTGTTTTTAGAACATGTGAAAGTATATAATATATATGAAAGGAGGTGAATAATTAGGAAATTTTATTTTTGTTGTTACTTTATATAGTTCAGAAGACACTATCAATCTTCAGAGGAGAATATATGTGGAGGCTCCTCGCTTTGTACTAAAAATAGATCTGGAGGGTGGTGGATATAGAAATCATAAGTAGCTAAGATATAAATGTAGTTACAATATTTCATAACTTCTCAAATATTGTTCAAAGTGTTTTCAAATTCCTTATATTTTAGGTGCTTTTTTCTTTCATTATGAAAAAAATCTATCGAGGGTTATTTATAGTTACAGTGTTAAGTTTCCTTTATGCCATTTCTTTTATCGGAAATGAAGGAATCAAGAGTGCTATCCCAAATGCTCATTCGGGCATTGTAATTGAAGAAGCGAGTGGAACGATTGAGGAAATCAATCAAAAAATTTCTGCTTATGCAAAAAAACATCAAATTGCTATACATAAACTGGTTTTTAGAATTGGCGCTTCTGGTGAGACGACAAAGGAAATTTATACCTTTGACAAGTTGGAACGTTCGGAATACTCTTTTCCACCTATAAAATCGGATGTTGCCACCTATTTTTATGATTACACAGAGATGCAGCATCAAGATGTGTTGGGGACTTATATTGTAACAGAAGCCCCTCCATCTGGAATGATCGCTGATTTTCATGATCAAGGAATCAAATTGGAGATTGAAGAGATAAAATGGTTTCAGTTATTGACGGCGGGTTTATTAATGAGTATTGGACAACTCTTCTTTATTCTATTTTTCTTTGTGATTTTAGCTTTACTGTTTTATAAAGCTTCCCTTCGCAAGAAAATTGGTGTGATTGAGATGTTAGGACATCGTTGGCTGATAGTGTCCGTCAAGGATAGTTTCATTGATAGTGTGATTTTTACTCTCTTGATGGTTGCTTTTTCTTGGTGGTTTCCACAATTACAGTTTCTTTATCGACCGATTTTTTTCTGGGGTCATTTAATGATTTGGGTTCTTCAATTATTTACGAGTGGGATTATTTTTTCGTTCGGTACGATTTCAGATAAGATAAAAGGAAGGAAACCTTACCGATTATTATTTAGTTTGAACCTTTTATTAAAGATCATCATCTTCACGTTTGTTACGGTGCAAGCCAGTACATTATCAAATAAAGTAATGGAGACGCGTGAACTTGAACAACAGCTCTCCCAATGGACAAGAGTCCCTGACTATTATCAGTTAGCATTTAGTAGAGATACAAGTCTACTTGTAGACCCGACAAAAAGTAAAGACGTGCGAAGGAAAGCACAAGCGCGAATCAATGCACGGTTACTTCCCTTGTTGGAAATATCAGAACAGTCAGGTGGGATTTTTCTAAGGGACAATGAACTTGGTCATAGTAGTCCGACACTAAATTATATTGAAAATGACGCTTTTTGGTTAAGTAATCATCAGGCCGTACAAGAATTGGCTATCAAGGATGCTAAAGGTCAATCAATACACTCATTAGATGATTCTTTTTTCTATCTTCTTATTCCTGAAAATAAGCGAATGTATACAGAAATGATCATTCAAGAAGCAGAGGATGAACTTGATTTTTATCAAAATTCTTTCGAGTATGAGACGAAAGCATACGAAGGCGAGTTAAAAATTCTTTATACTCAAGCAAACCAAGTCCTTTTTAACTATAACTTCCAACCCTATGAAAAAACTTTTTCTTCCAATCCAATTATCGTTTCCATGTCATTGCCATTGATCCAACCAAATATCGAAATATGGATACAGGATATTTCAAATGGGACTTACTTGTTTCGAGACCCTCAACTTGTCCAAGAATTTATTAAAGAAAATCATATGGAACATGATTTTTATGGCTTGATTGCTGTAAAAGATAGCATCAATCAATCTCTTATGGAGGTGAAACGTGAATATTATACAACCCTTAGTATTTTGTTCTTGATCCTTATTGGCTTTGTTTTTATTCAAGTCTATTTGAGTTTACTGTATGTGGAAATGAATAAGAAAAAACTGTTTCTCAAATATATTGCTGGTTGGACTCTGCTACAGAGGCATCACAGATATTATGAAATAATATTGGGCGTTTCTACCTTTGTTGCGTTGATCTTGCTACTCATCAACCATGCTTGGTGGCAGATTTTGATTCTATTACTATTATTTGAATTATGTATCCTTTTATTCACTACGTATTTATCAGAAAAAAGAAAACGTCTGGAGGTGATCAAATATGATTGAAGCCAAAGAAATCACTAAAAAGTATAAAGGAAAAGTGATTTTCGAGAACGTATCTTTACATGTAGAGACTGGTTCAATAACTGTGATCACGGGAAGTAGTGGTGTAGGGAAAACGACGTTACTGAACTGCTTAGGACAACTGGAGCCAATTGATTCTGGTGAAATATGGATAGACAATCAAATTCTTCACCGTAAAAGTAAAAAACGTTTCTTTCGTGAGTATGCAGGATTTTTATTTCAGAACTTTGCATTGATCGATAATGAAACGGTCAAGCAAAATTTACAGTTAGTAGTAAAAAAAGAGGAAAAAATGATTGCTGCGCTCCGCAAGTTCCAAATGGAAGACTCATTGCACCAAAAAGTATTTCGTTTAAGCGGTGGTGAGCAACAACGAGTAGCTTTAGCTCACTTGTTTTTGCAAACCCCTAAAATTGTTTTTGCAGATGAGCCCACTGCCTCTTTGGATAAAGGGAATCGACAACTTGTGATCGAAGCATTGAAAGAATTGAATGAGCAAGGAGTGACGATTGTCTTAGTCACCCATGATTTAGATTTGGCAGAACAACTAGGTGGGCAAGTTGATATGAATGAACTGATAAATAGAAGTAAGTTAGTGTAGGTATAAGCATATAATGAATTGCGATACATCCAATACAAATCAAGGGGAAATATTAATGAACGTCTTTTTTACACTTTTTTTAGTGAGGAAGGATTTTCTGAGTTTTACTCGATTTCCATCACTCATTGCAAAGTTAACTTAGAAAACTCCTTCTCAGAGATTAACCAGCGAATGATTTAATGGCATAAGCTGAATTGTAAAAAAATAGGATTAAAAATTTGGGGAAGAGAGTCCAATTAAGTATCGATTACCGGATAAATTTTACAAGTATTCATAATAAAATACGACGATCTCACTCTGATAGAAAAGAGATGAGATCGTCGCTCAAGCGTTGATTGATCTGTTGAGAGGGAGTGGTTTAGTATTGTACTATATTAAACATTTTGTTTCATACTTTATCTGTTCTCTAAGGTTGTGCTACTTTAGCTAAGATAAATAGTAGCTAAAAATGATTCTTTTCTTTTATTGTTTTTATTGCTTCAACCAACTCAGTCTCGATTTTACCTTTTGAGCGTAGCAAGCCAATTATTTCATTTAACTGTGCAACGATTTTTATTATACCGACAAAAACAACAACAAAAATAAAACTAGTTACTGAAAAAATTTTAATCACCAACTTACATTATATTTTGACGATATCCTTTGTCAGTTAACGTCACTCAAATGGTTTCTGTATTTTCGTGACTAGACAAAAAATCGTGGATGTTGATTATTCTAACTAATAAATCATAATCATCGATGCGTCAATGCTTATGATCTCGTATGTAACAGCAAAAGCAACTAATCTGATATTTTATAGTGTATTACCTCCAGCTCCCACGGCAAGTGTATCATAGAAGTTATGGATAGACTACTTCGCCCCTATTTATTATTAAGTGTTGGCGAACAACTAAAGGAAGAGACTTCTCAATAGGAAAAATATACTACGATCAGAAAACAAAGAGAGCATCCAACGGATTTTGTATCTGCTAGTCTTAGTTTATTTTTTTTATAGGAGGTTTATTCATATCATTCATAAAGCTTTTCATACCTTTTGTCTCAACCATTTCATATTTTATAAAAAACCAGTATAATAAGGAAGTATTGAAAAAATAGCCATAAAGGAATGTGGGAAATGGACAATCAGCTAACAAAAGAATTGAAAGAAAAGTATAGCATCGTTTTTCACGATTTAAACTTACTTGAACAAGCTTTTACCCATTCATCCTATGTGAATGAGCATCGCAATTTGCAACTATCCGACAACGAACGTCTTGAGTTTTTAGGAGATGCTGTATTAGAGTTAATGGTTTCTGAATATCTGTATCGTTTGTATCCAGATATCCCAGAAGGAAAATTGACCAAAACTCGTGCAGCTATCGTGCGTGAAGATAGTTTGTCCAAATTTGCCAAGGAATGTCGTTTTGACCAGTACATCCTGTTAGGAAAAGGTGAGGAGAACTCAGGCGGACGAACCCGTCCAGCGCTTCTTTGTGATCTGTTTGAAGCCTTTTTAGGAGCGTTATACCTTGATCAAGGATTTGACGCAGCACATGCGTTTATTGAAACGGTGATTTTTCCGAAGGTACGTGCCGGTGCTTTTTCCCATGAGATGGATCATAAAACAAGATTACAAGAAGTATTGCAAAAAGCAGGAGACGTGTTGATCGAATATCGTTTGATCAATGAAGAAGGTCCAGCACACGAACGTATTTTTTGGATCGAAGTATACGTTGACGATCGGTTGATTGGAACTGGACAAGGAAAATCGAAAAAACTAGCAGAACAAGCTGCTGCTGAGAATGCTTTAGCAGCACTAAGTAAGTGAGGGAAAGACTTCGTGTATTTAAAACGCATTGAAATAGCCGGCTTTAAATCATTTGCAGATAAAACAATCATTGAGTTTGAAAATAGTGTCACAGCGGTCGTTGGACCAAACGGTAGTGGGAAAAGCAATATTACCGAGGCCATCCGTTGGGTACTAGGCGAACAGTCTGCGAAAAGCCTTCGTGGCGGGAAAATGCCGGATATTATTTTTGCCGGTTCTGATTCCCGTAAACAATTGAATGTCGCTGAAGTAACCGTCGTATTAGACAACTCTGATCATTACTTGCCACTAGAGTATAGTGAGATCAGTGTGACACGGCGTTACCGTCGAACAGGTGAAAGCGACTTTTTCATCAATAAACAACCTTGTCGTTTGAAAGACATCCAAGAATTATTTATGGATTCTGGCTTAGGGAAAGAATCATTTTCGATCATCTCTCAAGGAAAAGTCGAAGCGATTTTTAGCAGTAAGCCTGAAGACCGTCGAGGGATTTTTGAAGAAGCAGCTGGAGTCTTGAAATACAAACAGCGCAAGAAAAAGGCGGAGCAAAAGCTTTTTGAAACAGAGGATAATCTAAGCCGTGTCCAAGATATCATCTATGAACTTGAAGAGCAATTAACTCCTTTGGCCGCCCAGAGTGAGGCTGCGAAGGAGTTTTTACGATTAAAAGAAACATTGACCGAAACTGATATTTCTTTGATGATTGCTGAAATCAAAGCGGCAAAAAAAGAGTGGGATGAACGACAACTACAATTAGATCAGTTCAACCAATCACTAACATCCTTAACGACACAGATCCAAACAAAGGAACAGTTATTAGCCGACAAACGTAAACAAAATAACCAGGCCGACCGTATGATCGAAAAAAATCAACAAAGGTTATTAGCGTTGTCAGAAAAATTAAAGCAAACAGAAGGACAAAAAGAAGTATTACTTGAGCGAACGAAGCATACCCAAAAGAGCTCAAAAGAATACCAAGCTTCTTTAACTGAAGTGCAAGAAAAAGTGGCTCATTTTGAAGAATTACAAGCGACTTTGACACAAGAAGTTAGTCAAAAAGAAGCAGAGATCCAACAGGCTGAAAAAGCACTGATGAGTACGCAACAAGAATTGGAGAAATACCAAAAATCAACAAAAGAATTGTTGGCAGAATTGCGCGATCAGTATGTCGATTTAATGCAAGAACAAGCAACTGTCGGCAATGAATTGAAGTACTTGGAGCGTCAATATGTCCAAGAGACATCTAAAAGTCAGCAAACACTAGCCAAACAATCGGAAGTGGAAGCGAATGTTGCGGAAATGTCCGCTAAGCAAATCGAGTTGACAGAGCGACATGAAAAGCTACAACAAGCTTTGAATGAGGTCAAAGCGTCACTTGAACTTGTGCAAACAAAAGGAAAACAAGCACAAGAGCGCTTGGCAAAAGAACAGCCTAAAATGTATCAACTGATGAACCAAGTCCAACAATTGCGGGCACGTCAGAAAAGTTTACAAGAAATCCAAGAAAATTACTTTGGCTTCTATCAAGGTGTACGTTTGATCTTGCAACAAAAACAACGTCTTTCAGGTATCGTTGGAGCGGTTGCTGAATTGATCGATGTTCCAGCTGATTATACATTGGCAATCGAAACAGCTTTGGGTGGTTCAGCGCAACATGTCATTGTTGAAAATGAAGGCGATGCACGTCAAGCGATCACTTATCTGAAACAACAAAAAGGCGGACGAGCAACGTTTCTACCATTAACGACAATCAAACCTCGCCAATTACCTGCACATATTTTTGCACAAGCGCAAACAGTTGACGGGTTTATCGGAATCGCTAGCGAACAAGTGACTTATCCCGAACAGATCCAGACAATCGTTCACAATCTATTAGGGACGATTCTATTAGCAAAAGACTTAGCAAGTGCCAATGCCATTGCCCAGCAGATTCGTTACCAGTATCGTGTGGTCTCACTAGAAGGTGATGTCATGAATGCCGGTGGTTCAATGACTGGTGGGGCGACGAAGCGAGGCAATCAAGGAAGTTTGTTTGCACAAAATCAAGAATTAAAACAATTGACTAGTGAGTTTCAACAAGCCGATCAGGAATTGCAAAGTCAAGAAAAGAAAGTCCAAGCATTGCAACAAGAAGTCACGGTTTTGGCAGAAGAACAAGAACTTCTGCGGACACAAGGAGAACAGTTACGCTTTGAAGAACAAGAAGTAGCAAATCAACGACAAAATGTGGCCAACGAACTCACTCGTTTTGAAAAAGAACAGCAAATCTCAAGTTATGAAACGCGTGAACTGCAACAATTCATGGAGAATTACCAAAAACAACAGGCAGAGCTTTTGGCAAAACAGCAAGAACTAGAAGTACAACGCCAAGAGATCGATGCGGAAATCAGTTCATTGAGTCAAGAAAGTGACAAGATGGAAGAACGTCGCGCGCAGATCCAGGAAAAACAAGCACGGGAGCAAGCCTCATTAGCCGTATTGAAAGAGCAATACAATCACTTACAGATCCAACTACGTGGCGCACGCGTACAAAAAAATGAGGCATTAGCCAAACAAGAAGGACTAGAACAACAACTGCATGCATTGACTGCGGACTTCTCTGATCACGAACTGACAGAAGAAAGCTTAGATCAACGAATCGCTGATTTAGCGACAGAAAGAGATCGCTTAAAAGCTTCTCTAGAAGACGCCAAACAGTCACGTGAAGAAATGCAAACGACCATCGATGCGTTGGATGCCGACCTATTAGCTGAAAACCGTAAACAAAAAGAACTTTTGACAGAGCAGTCACAGTTAGAGGTCCAAAAGAATCGTGCGGAAATGATTTTGGATAATCATTTGAATTATCTTCAAACGGAGTATCAGATGAATTATGAAAAAGCCTGTGAATCTTATGAAGAAACAACGGATGTAGCGAACAGCCGGGTAGAAGTTGCTTCGTTGAAACAACAAATCGATCGTTTAGGCCCAGTAAATCTGAACGCCATTGAGCAGTATGAGCAAGTGAATGAACGTCATACCTTTTTGGCTGCGCAACGGGATGACTTATTATCGGCTAAGGATCAATTATTTGAAACAATGGATGAAATGGACGATGAGGTACGGACTCGTTTCAAAGAAGTTTTTGAAGCAATCCGCCAAGAATTCAAAATCGTTTTCCCAAACATGTTTGGTGGCGGTCGCGCAGAGCTTGTGTTGACTGATCCGACTGATTTGTTGCAGACAGGGATTGAAATCGAAGTTCAGCCTCCAGGTAAAAAACTACAAAGTTTAAGTTTACTTTCAGGAGGAGAACGTGCATTGACTGCGATTGCGTTGCTCTTTTCGATTATTCGTGTCTGCCCTGTACCGTTTTGTATCCTTGATGAGGTCGAAGCTGCGCTAGATGAAGCTAATGTCAAACGCTTTGGTCGCTATCTCAGCGAGTTCCAAGACGATATACAGTTTATTGTAGTGACGCATCGTAAAGGGACGATGGTTGCTGCGAATGTCTTATACGGTGTGACCATGCAAGAGTCTGGGGTTTCAAAAATCGTCTCTGTCCGTATGGAAGACATCAATGAAGAAGGAAGAATGAGTGAAACGAAAGTGTAGGGGACGAAATGATCAAATTAATCGCTATCGATTTAGACGGAACACTATTGAACGAAGAAAAGAAAATCTCATCTGAGAATAAACAAGCTTTGGCTCAAGCAAAAGCACAAGGGGTAAAAATCGTTTTATGCACGGGGCGTCCGTTAGCAGCGATGGCTCACTATTTACAAGAATTAGGTTTAGTCGAAGAAGGCGATTATAGCATTACCTTCAACGGTGGCTTAGTCCAAAAGAACGATACAGGTGAAATCATCGAGAAAAAAGCGATGTCTGTGTCTGATATCCATCGTCTTTATGCGTTGGCACAAGAACTAGACTTGCCGTTAGACGTCTTATCAGATAATGTCGTCTTGCAATTACCTAGTGCGCCTCAAAAGCAATCGTTGTACAATGTATTAAACAACTTATTGCAATTCCAACCAGCAGTACTAGCTGATATTACAGATGAGTTTGTGTTGAACAAAGCAGTCATTGCCTATGAGCAAGAAGAACTAGATGCAAAAATCAAGGAGATTCCAAGCGCTTATTATGAGTCGTATGAGATTATCAAAACGCGCAATGTTTTATTAGAATTTATGCCAAAAGGTGTCACTAAGGCATATGGTATTTCTTTATTAGCAAAAGATTTAGGACTTGAACGTAGTGAGATCATGGCAATCGGAGATGAGGAAAATGATCTACCGATGATCGAATACGCAGGACTTGGTGTAGCCATGGAAAATGCGGTACCTTTTGTCAAAGAAGCCGCTGATCATGTCACGGCAAGTAACATCGAACATGGGGTAGCAAAAGCGATCCAACAATTTGTTTTAGTGTAAAGGAGGTATACTATGGGATTTTTTGATAAGATCAAACGAGCCTTTACTGGTGAAGAAGCACCAGAAGAAGTAGAAGTACAAGAGAAATATGATAAGGGTCTAGAAAAGACCCGTAAAACGTTCGGTGAACGAATGAATGAACTGTTTGCGAATTTCCGTACGGTCGATGAAGATTTCTTCGAAGAATTGGAAGAAACATTGATCGGTGCAGATGTCGGCTTTGAAACAGCCATCAAGATCACTGAAGCGTTACGCCAAGAAGTGAAGCTAAGAAACGCCAAGAAACCAGCTGAGATCCAAAATGCGATTATCGAAAAATTAGTTGAGCTTTATGAGCAAGAAGGCATCGATGAAGTCAATACATTGAACCTCCAAGAAGAAGGATTGACAGTGATCCTCTTTGTTGGTGTCAATGGTGTAGGAAAGACGACGAGTATCGGTAAATTAGCACATCAATACAAAACGGAAGGCAAAAAGGTATTGTTAGCCGCAGCAGATACCTTCCGTGCGGGTGCGATCGATCAGTTAGTTGTTTGGGGAGAACGTGCAGAAGTTGAAGTGGTTCGAGGCAAAGCTGGTGGTGATCCTGCGGCAGTCGTTTACGATGCCATCGAAAAAGCCAAAGAAAAACAAGCAGATATTTTACTTGTTGATACAGCTGGACGTCTGCAAAACAAAGTCAATTTGATGAACGAATTAGAGAAGATCAAACGTGTGATCCAACGAGAATTACCAGAAGCACCACATGAGATCTTACTTGTGTTAGATGCGACGACAGGGCAAAATGCCATGGTCCAAGCGAAACAGTTCAAAGAAACCTCTGATGTAACAGGGCTAGTTTTAACAAAATTAGACGGTACAGCTAAAGGTGGAATCGTCTTAGCCATTCGTAATGAATTGCACCTGCCGGTCAAACTTGTTGGTTTGGGTGAGGGAATCGATGATTTAGAAGCTTTTGATCCAAATGACTTTGTCATCGGTCTATTTAAAGGCTTATTGAAAGAAGAATAAACAGTATATGAGCATAAGTTCATCTAAAGAGCTTGTAACAAAGGTGTTCAACTTCAAGAAATAAAAAAGAAGCCACGGAAATCGTTCTTTAAATTTCCGTGGTTTTCCCTTTATTTTTGAAGAGGTTCCGTTTGTTTCAGGCTCTTTTTTCTCTTTCCAATGGACTAGCGATATTTAAGGAACAATATTTTGAGTATAAATCAAAAATGAACCAGCGATTTTTTTGACTGTCCTGTCTGGCTATGTGCTATCTTATTGTTCAGTTTGGAGTCATTTTCCTACAATATCAGCTGTTTTTTTAAAAAAACACCCCTTTTTTCTCATTTTCAAACAATTTCATTCTTTTTCTTGGCGGTTTTTACTATAATGAAACATATGAATTGGAGGACATTTAACCATGAACTATAAAGAATTATTACTGCATCCTCGTTCACTACCGTTCATTAGTCAAGCTCGTTTTGGGGTTGAACGTGAAGGGCAACGTGTGAACTTCTCTGGAAAGTTGGCAACAACCGATCATCCTGAGATTTTTGGGGATCGTACGTATCATCCATACATCCAGACAGATTTCAGTGAAACTCAAGTCGAATTGATTACTCCGGTCACGGATTCTATCAACGAACTTTTTAAATACTTGGAAGCAATCTACGACGTTGCTTCACGCTCAATGGCAGATGATGAAATGATCTGGCCTTTGAGCATGCCTCCGGCTTTACCTGAAAAAGACGAAGAGATTATGATCGCGAAGCTTTCTAATTTTGAAGATGTCTTGTATCGTCGTTATTTAGCAAAGGAATATGGCAAACGCAAGCAAATGGTCAGTGGCATCCATTTCAACTTTGAGTTTGGTGATGATCTTTTACAATCCTTGTTTGTACAACAAACAGAGTTTACCGACTTTGCAGCATTTAAAACAGAATTATATTTTAAAACAGCACAGAACTTCTTGCGTTATCGTTGGTTGATCACTTATTTGTTTGGGGCGTCACCTCTAAGTGAAGACCACTATTTTGTCGGCAAGCCAGCACCAGCAGAACCGGTACGCAGTATTCGTAATAGTTCCTATGGTTATACGAACCATCCGAATGTCAAAGTATCCTATGCGTCAATGCAACAATATTTAACCGATATTGAAAAAATGGTGGAAGAAGGCAAGTTATCCGAAGAAAAGGAATTCTATGCACCAATCCGTTTTCGTGGTGGAAAACGTGTAGCTGATTTAGCAAAATCAGGTATTCGCTATATTGAACTGAGAAATATTGATTTAAATCCTTACGCACGTGTAGGGATCAGTCAAGCACAAGTTCAGTTTTTACAATCGTTCTTAATGTATATGCTATGGATGGAACATGACGTAGCAGTCGATGCATGGGTCGAAGAAGGCGAGCAGCGAAATGAACACGTGTCGTTAGAAAACCCTATGGATCAAACTGCTTTTTATGATGAAGGAATGCTACTTCTTCAAGGAATGAAAGAGATGCTTGTAGCTTTAGGACAATCCGAACGCCTACCATTGATCGATGACATGATCGCACAATTGGATGAACCACGTGAAACATTGGCAGGCAAGATTTATCAGCAAGCACAACAAACAAGCCAACATGACTTTGCTTATACTTTAGGAAAACAGTATGAAGAAGAAAGTCATGAACGTTCGTATCAATTAGCGGGATTTCGTGACATGGAACTGTCGACACAGATTCTGATGTTTGATGCGATCCAAAAGGGCATCGAAGTAAAGGTCATAGATGAATCAGATCAATTTTTACGTCTACAGCATCAAGAGCATATCGAATATGTGAAAAATGCCAATATGACAAGTAAAGACAGCTACATTGTGCCATTGATCATGGAAAATAAAACAGTCACTAAAAAAGTGCTAAAAGAGGCCGGATTCCGTGTACCTGAAGGAGCCGAATTTACTTCAATCGAAGAGGCTTTGAACGCGTATCCACGATTTGCAGAACAAGCCTTTGTTATTAAACCTAAATCGACAAATTATGGGTTAGGGATCACGATCTTCAAAGAAGGAGCATCTTTAGAAGATTACCAGGCGGGTTTAGCAATCGCTTTTCGTGAAGATACTTCTGTACTAGTTGAAGCATTCATGCCTGGAACAGAATATCGCTTCTTTGTGATCGATGGGCAAGTAAAAGCGATCTTACTTCGTATTCCTGCCAATGTTGTGGGTGACGGAAAACGGACGGTGGAAGAACTTGTCGCTGAAAAAAACCTAGATCCATTAAGAGGCAGTCACCATCGTGCACCATTGGAATTGATTCAGTTAGGTGAACTTGAGCAGTTGATGTTAAAAGAGCAAGGACTAACCATCCATTCTGTACCTGAAAAAGATCAAATCGTGTATTTACGCGAAAATTCCAATATCAGTACAGGTGGCGATTCAATCGACGTAACAGATGAATTTTCCGAAGCATATAAACAAATTGCCCAACAAGCGGTAGAAGCCTTAGGCGCAAAAATCAGTGGGATCGATTTGATCATTCCTGATAAAGATATTGATCCTCAAACAGATGACCAAGCCTATGGCATCATCGAAGCGAACTTCAATCCAGCAATGCACATGCACGTCTATCCATTTGCTGGCCAAGGCAGAAGACTGACAATGAATGTCTTAGAGCTGTTGTATCCTGAAGTGATCAGCACACCAAAAAAGAACTAAAATAAGTCGTGAATAAGGGCTGTATCAAAAGTATTCAGCCACATTTAGCAACTTGATCCAAAAACAGCTTATCTGTTTGGATCAAGTTGCTTATTTTTTGAAATAATTACTACTGAGCACTGCTTATAGTCTAGGAGTGAAGGTATGACGAGTCGTCCAATCTCTACGATTAAAAAAGACAAAGGAGTACGACAAACTTGATAAAATTAGGTAACAACACCTATCTAATCGAACTTTCATCTTATAGATAGCAATGGTTTGTTATAATGTTTTGTGAAAGCGTTTTAAAAATGTAAGGAGGAATTTTTAGAGAAAGTAGTAAATAGACCAATATATATAAGGAGAACAACATATGAGTATTGAGATGTACCTGTCCGATTCTTTAGCCCAAGCTACGAGTGCCAGCCACTTCTGCCAAAAACAAGTCACTGATTACCAAAATCTCCAACAAGCCATCACTCAATTCACTTTACAAACGCCCAATCTCCAAGGGAAAACCTACGACGCTGCGAAAGCCTATTTTTCCCAAGTACTTTACCCACTCGTGCAAGGAGGAATCTTACTCTCCGAAGCGGTCGAAAAAGCAGCAAAACGATTTCCACAGGAATACATAAATCAAGTTGATTCCATCAGCTTGAAACAATCCGAATTAGAAGCACAGATTCGCCAAATGAATCAGTATATCACTCAAGCCGAGGGAATAAGACAATTGCTTCTTTCACCTTATATGCCAGAAGAACATCAAAGCTTTCAACTCAGTCAGAATACGTTGTTACTCACGATGTATCATGATTTGAAACACAAACTGGAAGAAAAACTCCAAAAACTCTTAGCTTACAACCAAAGCTCCGCGCAATTTTTTACAGAAATCAAAAGTCTCGAACAAGCAGTCAATCAAGGACTTGCTCAAACGAAAACTGCTTGGAATAGCCAAACGAAAACATTCTCTATGCCAAAAGATTTGTCCTGGACAACTACGATCCAAGACAAATGGCAACAAGCAGACAACGAGAAAAAAGGCATCGATCCAACTAAAAACAAAGAACTAGAAAAGTACAACGTCTATGCTCTCATTATTCACGATAACGAGGGCAACCCACGTGTCTTTTGGAAAATCGAAGACAAGCAATCAGGCTACGGCATCGTGAATCCCGAGCTGTATCAATATGTCACGAAAGTAGGTCACTACTTAGACCCTGAACTGATCCAATTCATGACGTACGATACCTACCAAGAGAAAGTCAATGCAGCATGGCGTCAAGGTGTCAATTACGAAACCGGCGAAAAACTAGACCCACTCTTAGGCAGTATCGTCTCTACCTCGCAATACGTTAAAGACGGCTACACATGGATCAACGAATCCGAACTCGGTCAAGCCTTAATGGTCTTAGGCTTTACTTACGCCTCATACAAAGTATTGACGACTACTGGTGTGAAGCAGGTGGAGAATGGTAAGATTGAGGAGGCGAGTGGGTGGGATATTGATAAGTCATCTTGGAGTTTAAATAGAGAAGGTGCAAATATAAATGGCCGTAAATACTCTAGCCATGCTCTAGAAAGAATGGCACCTGATATACCAGAAGTTAGAGCACAATTGAATATTAGAGCACAAAAAATCGCAAAAAATATGGGATATATTCCTGGAACAAATGAGTATAGTGATTTCATAAAAAAATATGTACAGCCAAGGAATATTCCGCCATCAGTAATCGAAAATGCTATATCCAAGGGTGTGAAAACCCGTGGAAATCAAATAAATACATGGAAGTTAGAAACTAGTGATGTTACAGTAATAATTAATGATTTGGGATTAGTAATTACAGTGATTCCTAAGTAAGGGAGATAAGAAAATGAAATATGATGAGTTAGAATTGATGGAGCTTTTCCTATCAGAAGGTGAGAGTATAACTGATAATATAGGTGATGGTAATATCATGTATAAAATTTCCCGAGGTGATTTTAAGCTGAAAATCTTTATAAGGACTTATGAAAACCAAATCAGTGTATTTTTGACTTATAAAGAAGCAGATGTTTTTTATGGAGATTTTTACAATATTACAGAACTAAAAAAGAAAGACATGTATCTAAAGATTTTTAAAGAAAATCAGGAAATTGTAGAACTTTGTTTTGGGATGATGCTTTCAGTGAGTGTTAGCAATCAATAATTGTATGACAAAGGCACATATTTTAAATAGTTCATGATAAATCAAAATATGTGGAAACTACCTAGGAATGGAGCAAAAAATTGAAACTATTGAACCAATGAAACTACAAATCGTAAAAAATTAAAAACTTAATAACTTAATAACGATTGTAATAAACAAAAAAATCATCCACATTACTAGATTTATCTAGTTTGTGAATGATTTTTGTTTTGCTAGAGGAGCATCCGAACGCTGACAAGTTTTGATTAGAAACTCAAAAATTTAGTTTGCCTTTTGAAATCACTTGAATAATCGGTCCCAAAAGCTTTTTTTCTTGGGTACTTCTTCCTCTTGCTTCGTTGGATATTTTTCTTCTACATCGATCACAGGTTCATTCACTGCTTCTTTGCTTGCGATCAGTAGACCAATACTTTCCGGATCTTCGGAAACATGATCATTTACAACAGTGAATTTCGTTTGGTTTTTCGTTGCCAATTGGATGTATTGATTCTGGATATCCAGGGGTAAGGTCCCGTTTATCAGAATAAATGCTTCTGGTCGTTTCTCTAGTTCTTGTAGGAACTTTTCTTTATTTGTCGGCTCATTCATTTCAGCAACGGTCATACTGAGGTAGCAACGTTCACGAAAGGTACCTAGGTATTTATGCTGTTCTTCTGGGTTGACCAAGGGCGTGCCATACATTCCTTTGTCCAAATGATTTTTCAATTCATCTGATGCCATCCAATTTCCTCCTTTGTTGTTTTAAGTCATTATAACATAGAGGTTGTGACAGAAGCATTTTGACCTGATCAGTAAGCTAGAAAATTGAAAAATAGTTTTTCATATTTTGTCATTTTCTAGCTTAGTGTTGAAGGTTAGCTTTTGGATCACCGTGTAGCCAGGTGGTGAGAAAGTCGTTTAGCTCCAAGCATTAAGGCAGAAATTGAGAAATAGCTTCCCACATTTTTAAGGTCAGAAACAAAAATGAATTTTATTTTTGTATCGTACACGTATTCTAAAATTTATAGGGATTGCTCTTATTTCATTAAAAAACGGTTGCTTTTGTTCAATGCTTCACTTAGAATAAGAATGAGAATCATTCTCAGTTAGCGAGGTAAAGGGAAATGCGCGTGGGTCGCTTGATGGTTTTTTTAGTTATTTTAAGTATATGTTCGCTATTTATTGGCGTGTCTCGAGTGGAATTCATGGAGATTATCCGATTTGAAGGACAGAGTATGCAATTGTTGTTGGCGACACGTTTTCCGCGAACGATTTGTTTAGTACTGGTAGGGGCAACGAGTAGTATTTGTGGGTTGATCATGCAACATCTGACTCAAAATAAATTTGTTTCACCAACGACAGCTGGCACGATGGATAGTGCGAGATTGGGTATCTTAGTGGTGATGCTCTTTTTACCGAATGCTTCTTTGTGGATTCGTTCAGCAACTGCATTTTTATTTGCGTTTGTAGGTACGCTCTTATTTTTATCTTTTGCACGATTTTTTCCACAAAAAAATCAGCTGATGTTACCATTGATCGGCGTGATGCTAGGAAATATTATCGGCTCTGCTGCAACATTTTTCGCCTATCAGTTTCAGTTAGTACAAAACATGTCTTCATGGCTACAAGGAAATTTTGCAACAGTCATGCGGGGAAATTATGAATTATTGTATGTAACGATTCCTTTATTACTTATCTTATCTTTTTTTGCCTATCAATTTACGATCGTAGGCTTAGGTGAATCGTTCGCAGTGAATTTAGGGATGAATTATCGCAACATGCAACTACTAGGGATTGGTCTTGTTTCTTTAGCCAGTGCGATCACTTTGATCATGGTTGGGACGATTCCTTTCTTGGGAGTGATCATTCCAAATATCACAGCAAAGCTCTATGGGGATCAGGTACATAAAACGTTAGGAATTACCGCCATTTTTGGTAGTATCTTTTTGCTTATCTGTGACATGATCGCTCGTCTTGTGATTTTTCCTTATGAAATCCCAGTCAGCGTCATCGTAGGGATCATCGGTGGTTTGATTTTCCTTTACTTGTTAGTAAGGGGGCGCAAACATGGGTAAAAAGATCACTGGTCTATTTTTTATTTTGTCTCTACTCGTGATTGGTGTGACGATTGGTTATTTGACCATCAATACGTATGGTAATTGGGCATTTGCATGGGCCTTACGAAGCAAAAAAATCATGGCGTTCATTTTAGTGGCACTCGCGACGAGCAGTGCGACCGTTAGTTTCCAAACGATTACCCAAAATCAATTTTTGACACCTTCTGTGTTAGGGCTCGATTCCCTCTATGTACTTGTTCAAACCCTCCTCTTTTTCTTGATTGGTGGGGTGACGATGCTTCAGCAAACAGGCACAGGCTTTTTCTTAGTCAACGTGGCATTGATGGTTGGCTTAAGCCAGTTATTATTTTTCTTTTTATTACGAAAAGAAGCTCCTAACTTATTCTTATTATTGATGACTGGGATGATTTTAGGGACACTTTTCAATAGTATCAGTACGTTTTTACAAGTGGTGATGGACCCGAATGAATATGATTTGTTGCAAGGGAAGTTGTTTGCTAGCTTCGGTAATGTCCAGACTGCCTACCTCCTACCTGCTGCATTGTTGATTGGCTGTTGTTGGGTGTTCCTTTTTTATAAAAGACATTTTCTGGATGTCTTTCATCTAGGGAAGGATCAAGCAACGAACCTTGGGATTGAGACAGAGCGTTTTCAATTTTCTATTCTTTGTTGTGTCAGCTTGTTGACAGGAACAGCCACTGCTTTGGTGGGACCAATCACCTTTCTTGGATTTATTGTCGCAAACGTCAGCTATCGTTTGTTTGCAACGTATCGTCATGGTGTTTTACTATTAGGAAGTTTTTTGATTGCTTTCTTGTTTTTGACTGGGGGACAATTGATCGTTGAGCAAGTGTTTGGGTGGAACACGACGGTCAGTGTAGTTGTAGAGTTCACAGGGGGTATTTACTTTATTACAAAATTGATTCGAGAAAGGAAGGAACTGGGATGATTAATTTGAATAGTGTCGAGAAGTCTTACCAAGGAAAAACGGTCGTCGAGGCCTTGCAATTGGAAATCTCGGATCAACAATTGACAGCCTTCATCGGTCCAAACGGCGCAGGAAAGTCAACCGTTCTTTCTATGATCAGTCGCTTGATTCCTAAAGATGCAGGTGAGATCTACTTGGATCACAATGAAGTAAAAGCTTGGAAGTCCAAAGAGATGGCAAAAAAACTAGCTATTTTGAAACAATCCAATGAGATCAGTATGAAAATCACAGTCGAGGAGCTTGTATCGTTCGGGCGTTTTCCTTATTCGAAAGGAAAGCTGACAACGAAAGACCATCAGATCATCGAAGAATCACTCCAGCATCTAGGGTTGGAAGAACTGAAGGACCAAACGATCGACACGCTTTCTGGGGGTCAGTTGCAGCGAGCGTATATTGCGATGGTTCTTGCGCAAGATACTGATTACATTTTGCTGGATGAACCACTCAATAATCTCGATATGAATTTTG
The DNA here is from genome assembly GCF_051715065.1 of Enterococcus sp. AZ062. Taxonomy (NCBI): domain Bacteria; kingdom Bacillati; phylum Bacillota; class Bacilli; order Lactobacillales; family Enterococcaceae; genus Enterococcus; species Enterococcus sp. AZ062. The sequence goes on from NZ_JBIOTB010000001.1 coordinate 155,461, forward strand.
CGGTACAAATCATGCAAATTTTAAAGCGCCTTGTACAAGAATTAGGAAAAACGATCATCATTGTGTTACACGATATCAACTTTGCAGCGAGTTACGCAGATGAGATCGTCGCAATGAAACAAGGGAAGTTATTTAGACAAGGCAAAACGAACGATATTATTAAAAAAGAAGTACTAGATCAATTATACGAAATGGACATTCGAATCTGTGAAATCGAAGGACGCAGATTTTGTCTTTATTTCTAAAAACTACGAAGGAGCGTCAAAATGAAGAAAATAGTTTTAGGATTTTTAGTCATAGCATCATTAGGATTAGCAGCATGTGGAAATAACGAAGCACAAACGAGTGAAACAACAGCATCAAGTACTGTCGCAACGGATACAATGTTGACAGTCAAAGATAGCAATGGTGAGTCTGTAGAAGTGCAACAAAACCCTGAGAAAGTTGTAGTGTTCGACAATGGATCATTAGATACGCTTGATGCATTAGGTGTTGGAGACAAAGTCATAGGAGCGGCAACTAAAAATCTACCTGCTTACTTAGAAAAATATCAAGAAGTTGAATCTGCTGGGGGAATCAAAGAACCTGATTTGGAAAAAATCAATGAGATGCAACCAGATTTGATTATTATTTCCGGTCGTCAAAGTGATTATCAGGAACAGTTGAGCCAAATTGCCCCAACACTATATTTAGCAATGGATGCAGAAAAGCCATGGGAATCGATGCAAGAAAATGTGACAACATTGGCAAAGATTTTTGATAAAGAAAAAGAGGCAGAAGAAAAATTAACAGATTTAACGAAACAAATTGATGAAGTAAAAGAGAAAGCCAGTGCGCTTGATCAAACAGCTTTAGTTACTTTAGTGAATGAAGGGCAACTTTCAGCATATGGTTCAGGTTCACGTTTCGGACTCGTTCATGATTTATTTGGCTTTAAACAAGCCGATGATCAAATCGAGGCGTCTACACATGGTCAAAGTGTTTCTTATGAATATGTTTTAGAGAAGAACCCAGGGATTTTATTTGTCATTGATCGTACCAAAGCAATTGGTGGAGATACAAGCAACGATAACGTAGCTGCCAATGAATTAGTGGCACAAACAGATGCCGGTAAAAATGATCAAGTAATTTCATTGCAACCAGATGTATGGTATTTGAGTGGTGGTGGACTTGAATCAATGAACTTGATGATTGAAGATGTCAATCAAGCGCTAAAATAATTTTTCAATGAATACACAAGAAATGAACGAGTGCCTATCAACTAGATAAGTACTCGTTCATTTCTGATTCAATGGGTGATTGTTTGATCGTTAGGAAAATCTAGTGTAAGGGTAAATTCATTATCGACTTCATAAGGATCGATTCGTGGGGTTGGATCATGGAAAAAGTGAGCAAGCCATTGTCGGAACATAAGATCGCCTCCTTTGATTTGATTAAAGGATACAAGGCGAACCTTAGAGAAAGCTTAAAGCATAGAATCAAGCATGTGTTTCGGCTAATGCTTGATAATTGACGATCTTGACTTGACGATAAAAGTCAGCTGGCAGTTTTGACCAACGTTTCAAAAGTTGATAAAAATAACTATCCTCCGCTTTGATTTTGTACTCACTTAAAATCAATCCGAAGTAGTTTGGTTTTTTCTTTGCTAATTTGTGATAGATCGATAATGCTTTTTCTTTGTCTTCATCAACAAATAGTGTTTTAACTTCAATATAAGATCCTTCAATGTTCTGTGTTTCTTCAATAAAGTAAATGCTTTTTATATATTCTGTCATAAGTAAGACCTCCAGCGCTTGTTTAGTTGTTAAGATAACAATAGCTAAAATTTGTTAATAAATCGTGAACAAATAATTATTCTTTTTCAGCAATTGTTTAAGTTTTTTCGTTTATCAATATTTAATCTGTTATTTTAAGGAGATATTAAGTTTTGTCTTGCTTCTTTCCGTGAATTTCGATACAGTAATTTAAACTAAAGGAAAAGGTAGGGGATGCACATGGAATTATTGATCAATCGAAACTTAGTGTTTGCAGAAAATCGTGTCATAGAAACGGAACGTCTGATTTTAAGACCAATCACATTGGAAGACGTAGAAGATATATTTGAATATGCCCATGATGTAGAAACGACCCGCTTTGTTTTCCCTCGACATCAGTCGATCGAAGATACAAAAATCAGTGTTGCGAATTTTTTTATGGCATCACCGCTTGGAAAATATGCTATTGAATGGAAAGAAAACCGCAAGATGATTGGTACGATCGATTTGCGGATACAAGAAGGCGATGATACGGCTGAATTAGGTTACGCTTTAAATAAAAAGTATTGGGGAAAAGGAATCATGCCGGAAGCTGGAAAAGCGCTTCTGAAATTGGGCTTTGAAAAAATGGATCTCGTAAGGATCTTTGCTTATCATAATACGAAAAATAGTAAATCGGGACGAGTGATGGACAAGTTAGGAATGAGAGAAGAAGCTGTGATTCCTGATGCAAAACGAGAAAAAGGAGAAATCATTTCAATCGTTCTTAAAGGAATTACCAAAAAAGCTTGGTTGGAAGGTCACCCAAAAACAAGTTAGTTGCAACTTCGTACAAAAATCATTAAGCTAAAATTGAGGTGATTAAGATGGAATTTATCGTATCAAAAGAAGCGGAAGAACTGCTTCGTGGAAAAGTGAATGACAATGAACAATTATTGCTAGATGTAGAAGACGGAGATGGACCATTTGCGAATAGCCGGATCACTTGCCAAATCGATACTTCTTTTCGTCTGATTATTGTAGAAAAAGAAACATCGGCAGATCTAAGCTTATATTCTGAAGTAGTCGATACCCAAATGGGACCAATCAAAATCAAGAAAAGCGCACTCGTTTATTTGGATAATCCGACGACGTTAGCAGTAGAACCAACTTACAAGAGTCTGCAACTGAAAGGACCAGGAGGAATCATCAAAAATAACCTCCAAATCGTCACATCAACTATCTAAGATTTAGAAGGAAAAAGAATGGGAAATTTAGCGATCATCAGTGACTTACATGTGGACATCAATCAATTTGGCGAAGCTGAATTAATGCTCTTATGGGAAGTCTTACAACAAAAAAAGATTACTCGGCTTCATTTGGCTGGGGATACCGCCAATAAAGTCGATCGTTGTGTCGCAGTCGCTGAATTTTTTGCAGAGCGGCTACCAACGACTTTCCATTTTGGCAATCATGAGTTAGCCGATGTTACTGGCGAAGCAATGATCAGTCATTTTCCAGACGTCCATTTTTTGAATGAGCGCTATATTCCATTAAATGAGAAAACCGTGTTATTAGGCATCAACGGTTGGTATGATTACCAATTCTCAGAAGAAAAAGACGTGAAGAAAATCGTGCGGATGAAGCGTTTGTACTGGTATGACCGCTTGATTGAGCGAGATGGAACGGATCTAGAAGTGAATGATCGAGTAGTAGAAGCAACACGATCATTATTGGATACGCTACACAAAAAGAAAATGAATGTGATCTTATCAACACATTTTGTCCCAAAACAAGAATTCATTGTTTACCAAAACGCGCCTTATGAACGTTGGAACCAACTCAATGCGTTCTTAGGTTCAGCTTCATTTGGAAAACTACTCGATCAATACGATAATCTTCAACAAGTCGTCTTTGGGCATACGCATCGACGGTTTGAGGATAAAGTACTCCAAGGAACGACGTATAGTTGTCGGCCGTTTGGCTATTATTACGAATGGCAATTGACACGAGATTTTATCGATGAATATCAATTGATTGATCGTTACAATCCAATGAAATTACGCGTATTATTACGAACGCATCGTCCAGAATTTAAAGAATACCAGTTACAACATTTAAAAAAAGAGTTTGAACAAGCAGTAACAGTGATTGCTTACTGAAAATTTGAAGACCACCAAGTATCGATTTAGATGACACTTGGTGGTTTTTTATGTATTTTTTAGTTTTACTTCATCGATCATTCCCATTCATTCTTGATCTCCGCTACTTTATTCCACCAATCCTGTCCGGCAACTTCATCGATCGTGTAATCTAGCGATGTATCAGACAATAAGCTGCCAACTTCTTTTTTCAATTCACTTGTCTAAATGGACACTTAATCGTTCGTTTGTCTTATTTGTGTCCATAATGAGTTGAATTCTCTCTTTGATGTACAAGCTACGACCCTATTCTACACTTATTTAGGGGGATAGACGATAAGAATATTCTTTGTTTCTCTATGGATGAGTAGATGAAAAATCATCTCGATAAGTGAACACAATTGTGTTCTTTCGTTCGAGGGTATGTTATAATTAAAGTGCCTATGAATTAAATCAGAGGAGGGGAATATTATGGCAACAATTACAGTTCGTGTGACAGAAGATGAGAAAAAATTTTTGGATGAAATGGCTAAGTTTGAAGGAAAGAGTCTCTCTGAATTACTTAAAACAAAAACATTAGATGCTTTAGAAGATGCGTATGATGCAAAGATAGGAGATTTAGCCTATGAAGAGTATTTGAAAGATAAAAAATCAAATGATTTATCTGTTCTTTTAGAGGAGTATGATATAGGTGAAAAAAAATGAGCTACTCGGTAAGAACAACTCCTACCTTCGATAGGCAAATAAGAAAACTAGACAAATTCGAAGCAACAACTATATTAAGATGGTTACATAAACAGATCGAAGGCACAAAAAATCCTAGATATACAGGTAAGCCACTTGTGGGGAACTACGCAGGTAAATGGCGATACAGAATAGGAAATTATCGCGTCATTACAAAGATTGATGATGAAAAGTTGATTGTTTTAGCATTAGAAGTAGGACATAGAAAAAATATATATCTATAGTAGAATCTACTCCAAAGTGAATAGTTATACACTTCGGTTTTTTGTATTCAAATATTTTTCACCAAGTCAAACCAAAAAGCACTTTATTCAAAAAGGAATGAGATGCCTTTGTATTGAGTTATCTAACCGAGATTTTATTCTTATTTTTGATAAAGATAAAACTTATCACGCCGAACACGAAGAGTACCAAGCCAAAAAGTAAAGTATGAGTGATGCCGATTGGCTAAGGTGCCACCTGTCCTTGATTAAAAACAAGTATTGAAGATATCCGATAAACAAAGAAACTGGCATAAAGATGATTCAAAGGATAATAAGCCAATCAGAGGATGATTTTAGACTTGAAATCAATAAAAAACGGAAATCTAAGGAATTGCTTCCAAAGATTTCCGTTTTTATAGTACTCATTAATTTTATGCCATAAATAATGCTTTGTAGACAAATACTGCTACAATACCGGCACAAATCGGTGCCACAACTGGAACCCAAGCGTAATCCCATTGTGAAGAACCTTTATGTTTCAATGGTAACAACGCATGAACCAAACGAGGTGCAAAGTCACGTGCTGGGTTCAATCCAGGACCTGTAGGACCTCCTAGTGAAGCGACCAATGTCCAAACTAAGAAACCAAGAGCTAAGTGAGCTGTTCCTAAGTTATCTTGGAAGAAAGGTGCTTTTGTGATACCTAATGCGCCAAAGAATAAGACGAATGAACCGAAGAATTCGTTGACGAAACCATTGAATTTAGAACCAACACTGTTGATAGTTGAGAAAGTTCCTAAGACATGGTTTACATCTTCAGTTTGATCGTAATAAGGTTTGTAACAAGCGACCACGATCAATTGTCCAAGAGCTGCTCCAAGTAATTGTGCAACGATATAAGGTACGACTTCTGCCCAAGGGAATAAACCATTAGAGGCTAAAGCAATCGTAAATGCCGGATTGATATGATTTCCGCTAATGCCACCAAAAATCATTGCTGGCATCATCACACCAAAACCATAACCAACAGCAATCAGCATCCAGTCACTGCCATATCCTTTTGTTCCTTTTAAATCTACGTTTGCGACAGCACCATTACCTAAAACGATCAATAATGCTGTACCAAGTAGTTCCGCCGCTAGACGGGTCATAAGTGAATAATCCATAATACCCTCCATTAATTTATTGAAAATATAAAAAAGAAACAACAACACAGCGGGTGAAGTGTTTCGTAAGAGGTGTACTTCTGTTGTCGTGATAAGTGCAAAATAAAAAACGACTTCTTTATAGAAAGAAATCCGAGCAACAGTCGACACATTGATAAAACCCTATGACACAAAACACCAACCCTAACTATAAATATATCAAAAATAAATAGTGAATTTTATCAAATATTGTTGCTATCAACAAACATTTTTTGAAAATTTCAGAAAAAAATGAAACTGAAATGGAACGAATAATCGCACGATGCACGATGAGTGAATCGTCTACAAAAAGAAGGGAATTACTTTAATTGAATGCCTCCTTAGCTTGTCTGTTTTGGTGTTTCAATAAGGATTATATGCTACAATGAGGAAAATAGTCGATAAGGGGTGAAGTCGTTGTATTTGTCTTCTGAGTACTTAAAACGTTTTGACAAAGACTTATATTATAAAGTGCTCTTACTCGAAAGCTTTGAGGATCAGGTAGGGCACACAGCGGCACAACTTGCACAAAAGGTTCAACTAGACGCACGAAGTGTAACCAGATATTTAGTTGAATTGATCAAAAATTATCAATTATTCAGTGGAAAAGAGCAATCTTTATTTACGAAGAATCATCGATCGGGTTATCATTTTTATGATTCTCTGGATCCTATTGAACGTGAACGCTTTTTGATTTACCTCGTGCAAAGTACGCTTAAATACCAGCTATTGCACGACATTTTTTTTGAAGAATTTCATACGCTCTATCAATTCTCACAAAAGCATTATATCAGTGAGTCAACTGCTCATCGGAAAATCAATGATTGGAAAGAACAATTTTCGAGGTATGGTATCCAACTCAAAAGAGGAAGCTATATCGCGTGTGGAGAAGAAGAAATCATTCGATTATACCTACATATGACTTTTTGGCAGTTATTTCGTGGTAAAGTTTGGCCCTTCGAAACTATTCCACAACAGGACGTCAAACAAATTGCTGACCAGATTTTACAGTTTTTTGATGTTCGGTTGAATGAGATCAAGAAACGGCGATTAGAGTACATGTTAGGTGCATTTTTCTTACGTAAATCCCAAAAACATTTTGTGGTTTTAAATAATAAAAAACGACAGTTGATTGAAAAAAATCCACTCTTTGAAGCATTCAGTCAGTGGATGGCGCCTTTTTTTCCAAACTATTTCCAAGGGAAAGAAGAATTAGGTGCACTATTTCTAGTGCTGATGACCAGAGAAGAATATTATCAATCGTCAGGAATCCGTCAGCAGATTTTTGCTTTTCACCGAAAACAACAAACCGCTCCTTTTATAGCTCTATTAGAAATGAAGAATGCGTTAGCAGCATACTGTGAAGAAAAGCAGTTGACCGAGGAATCATTCACCAAAGAAGCAGAGAACTATTTGCTTAGTAGTCACCTGTTCGCGTACTTGTTTCCTCATGCGAAGGAAATGGTTGATGGGGAAGGTAGCAATTTTTCTAGACACTTCATTAGTGAAAATGAGTCATTAAAACAATGGTTGCTGAATTTTTTCAATCGAGCAACACAACGTGCAGACGAGTGGGTCTATGAGAATGCGACATTCTTGATGCGAAGGTATCTAACCGTGTTAAAAACGATGCGTGTTTTTGATCGACAATTACCACAAGTCACTATTTTACTGATGACGGACTTTCCTCTTTTTGAAGAAGAATTACTAAAAGAAAACCTAAGGCACTTTTTCAGAGAGGAGTATCAGTTGTACTTTTTACCAGCGGATTATCGAGGAAGAGAGGTCGATCTATTACTATCCACAAGCAAGATCCATCGCAAACCTTGGGCGGATCTAGACTATTTCATCGTCACAGATGAACTTGAACTCTCGGATTATATCCGTTTATTTGATAAAATCAAAGAAATCAAAACAAAGAAAGAGAGAAAAAATCATGACATTTGAAGAAGTATTGCCACAGTTAAAAACAGGTGCAAAGGTTATTAGAAAAGGTTGGAGTGGATTTGAATTATATGTTGTTCTGGTATCCGATGATGAATTTGATGGTTGTCCAGTAACGCCTTATTTTCTGATCAAAACGAGCGACGAAGGATTTTCTAGCTTTGCGCCAACCGTTTGCGATATTCTAGCAGAAGATTGGATGATCGTTGAATGACGAATCATTATCCGGACTTAGCGAATCAAGTCGTCTTTGTGACAGGCGCCGCTCAAGGAATCGGTGCTGCACAAGCAGAAGCTTTTTTAAATCAAGGAGCGAAAGTATTTGGCGTAGATCTGAAAGTGGGTAAGATGGAAGAACTAGCAAAAAAATACCCTACGCATTTTATCTCATTTCTCGGTGATATTTCACAAAAAGAAGTGATTGAACAAGCGGTCACTACGTGTCATGAAAAAGTCGGCGATATTTCAATCTTATTGAATACCGCGGGGATTCTTGATGGCTACAAGCCTTTATTAGAAACAGACGAAACACTTTGGGATCGGATCTATGAGGTCAATGTGAAAAGCCTCTTTCGATTAACAAAACAAGTGTTGCCTGATATGCTCGAAAAGCAAACGGGAACGATCATCAATATGGCCTCCATTGCAGGTATGGTGGCTGGCGGTGGTGGAATCGCGTATACGAGCGCCAAACATGCAATCATCGGCTTCATGAAACAGTTAGCCCTTGATTATGCTGCGCAAGGGATACGTGTAAAAGCCATCGCACCAGGCGCCATCCAAACACCGATGAATGCAGCTGATTTTGCAGGTGACGGAGAGATGGCCAAATGGGTCGCAGAAGAAACGCCTGTTAAGCGTTGGGCACAGCCGGAAGAAGTAGCAGAATTGACGTTATTTCTTGCGACGCCTCAAGCGAGTTATATCCATGGAGCAATCGTTCCAATCGATGGTGGATGGTTGCTTAAATAGCTGAAAGAAGAATAAGTGGGGGAAACGTATGAAAGTGATCGTTTGGTTGATGCCTCTTGGAATGGTTAGTGTAGTTGCTTATTTTGTACATGTGTTTCTTGGGCAATACCTTTGGGAATCATATGATCCAATCACGACAGACATCAGTTCTTTAACCGCCATTGGTGCGCCAAATGCGAATTTATTGAATATGATCCTGCTTATCTATGGTATAGGCTTTTTACTATTTGTCATTGGAATGGTCGTGAAAGCCTTTGAAAAGTATCATGGGATGACTCGGATCGGTTATCTGATTTTTCTTGTGATGGCAAGCACTACAGTGGTAGGCTATAAACTATTTCCATTGACAGGCGATAAGGCGGATATGAATTTCCAAAATACGATGCATATTGTTGTGACGATCCTTGTCGTATTTACTACTATATCTTCTTTATTCCTTATTGGGTTTGGTTATCTTAAACAAGAAAAACTACGTACGTTAGGAAAAATATGTATTGCTACCGCAATATTGATCACTTTCTTTGGCGCATTGAATCCAATTGGAATGGCACAAGGATGGAATATTTTAGGGTTGACGGAGCGAATGGTGATCTTCCCACTGCAAGCCTTTGTTTTCTTTCTGTCCTTCATCTATACGACGAATAATAAGTTGATAGTGAAAAATGAAATGGTATAACTAGATGATTATAGAAGTGTCTGGCTATGAGAATAAGCGATATCCGCCAAAAAATAGTTGCTCTATTTGGCGGATATCGCTTATTTTTAAAGTTTTTCTTTTTTATCCTATTAATTTTTTAAACTAATTTTTGAATGTTGAACCGTAATCTTTTTCTTAAAGTAGTGCCAACATAAGCTGCTCCTGTACTTTTGAGCAACTCTGGCAACAAGAATGGGACGAATCCGCTCAATAGCGCAGTTTGAACTGGCAAATGACTACTAAATGATAACCAAAGCGTACCTACAACTAAAGCAAGAAGAGAGCCGAATAGATTGGCACACCAAGCGTGGAAAAAGCGAGAATTGGTCTTCTCAATCCACCAACCAATGACGAAAGACTGAAGAATAAAACCAAAAAGGTAGCCGCCTGATGGTCCGAATAAGATGCCCATTCCCCCAGTCATGCCAGAAAAGACGGGTAGTCCGATCAATCCTAATAAGAGATACATACAAACAGCGAGAGTACCAGCACGTTTCCCAAGAAATGTGGCGGTCAAGCCAATCGCAAAAGTCTGGCCAGTAAGAGGAACCAAACCTAATGGGATAGTAAATTGTGAGAGGACTGCAATAATTGCTGTAAATTCGGCAACGAGTATAAGTTCTTTTAATGATTTTGTCATCCGTTCTCCTTTCGTTAACATTTTTTATTTTTGTGGTTAACGAAATTATAGAGGAAGAGAAAATAAATGTAAAGTCTCTTTATGATATATTTTGAAAACGCACATAAGAAGTAAGAGTACAAAAATATTTCCAAATGTGAGAAAAAGTATGAATAGCAAGTGTTTTGATACGTGATATAATTTTTATATAACATAATCAACTATATTTTGGCACATAGAAAAATGAGGATGATCATTCATGATCTTTCTACAGATAGGTGCCCAACCTAGTCAATGAACTGGTTTGTTGGTTGAAACGGCCAGTGAACATTCATCGATTTGCCATGGGTAACTAAAAGCTGTTTGACGAATGAATGTGCCAATAATCAGCAACTGTGAAAGTGACAAGTTAACATGTCTATCCACCATTGATAAAGGGAGAAACTAAGCAGTTGCTTGCTTAAAGGACACATTTCATTGGAAAAGCAATGATGCGAGACAGTTTATGAAATTTGAAGCATCACACTGTAGAGGACATGTTCTTTTCCTCGTCTAAACCAAGTGGGAAGTGGCAGTTAAAAGCTGTATCTTCAGAGAACGATTGAGAACATCAAAAACTTAGCTGTTTTATCACCCAAGTAGCGAATACAAATTGATTTCTCTTGCTATTGTTCGAGTCATGGATACAACTGAACCTGCTAAAGCCAACATAAAAAGATAGCACTCGACTCAACGGAATACGTACGTTGTTTTGAGGTCTATCTTTTTATGTGTGTCCGAGCGAAGAAAAGACACGGGGACATTATTTCTTATTACTTGGAGCTAATCAGCTTTTTCACAACCTCGATAAACAGTGTTCAAAAAGCTGACCTTCAACATTAAGCTAAAAAATCAAAAAATATGAACAGTTATTTTCTGATTTTCTATCTTACTGCTCAAGTCAAAACGCTTCTTTCACAACCTTGATAAACGGTGTTCAAAAGCCAACTCCTACGATAATAAGGCAAGACTTGGAAAAATATGGAGAACTATTTTCCCAGGCCTTGCCTTATTACTTGGAGCTAATCAGCTTTTTCACAACCTCGATAAACGGTGTTCAAAAAGCAACACTTCGGACATAAGCCAAAAAAATCAAAAATGAAACAGCCATTTTCGATTTTTCTGGCTTATGCCTTAGTGCTAAGCGCTTTTTTCACAACCTAAAAAAACCAGCTATCCAAAGGATAGCCGGTTTTTTTTGTACCAAAGTTTTTTGAATTATAGGCTTTGGTTGTAGTATTCAACGACAAGTGCTTCGTCAATTTCTGGGTACAATTCGTCACGTTCTGGTAAACGAGTCAATGAACCTTCTAATTTTTCAGCGTCAAAGCTTACGAATGCTGGACGTCCAACAGTTGCTTCAACTGCTTCTTTTACAGTTGAGATGTTTTGTGATTTTTCACGAACTGAAATCACTTGACCAACTGCAACGTGGTATGAAGGGATATCAACACGTTTGCCATCAACCATGATATGACCATGGTTAACTAATTGACGTGCTTGACGACGAGTAGTTGCAAGACCTAAACGATAAACAACATTGTCTAAACGTTGTTCTAGTAAGATCATGAAGTTAACCCCGTGTTTACCTTCTTTGATTTTGCTTGCTTTAACGAACAAGTTACGGAATTGACGTTCGTTCATACCGTACATATGACGTAATTTTTGTTTTTCAGTTAATTGCATACCGTATTCTGATTGTTTGCCACGGCTGTTTGGTCCATGTTGACCTGGAGCGTAAGGGCGACGTGCTAATTCTTTTCCTGTGCCAGATAATGAAATACCTAGGCGACGAGAAATTTTCCATGATGGTCCTGTATAACGAGACATTAAAATTTCCTCCAATAGATAACTATATTTTTTGGAGTAAAATAATCCGTTAAAAAATTCATAATCGTATAGTTTGTTCTTCAATCTTCACCTTTGCAGCCGCGGTTACGCAATTGAACCCGAAGCGGGGCAACAAACTAGGGACGAGTTATTATTTTTCTGCTGCATTATTTTACACGAACTACAGTATAAGCGATATGACCTATCAATGTCAAGAGAATAAGTAGCAAAAAAGCTTTACAAACCCCAGTTCTGTCTATAGAATAAGAGGGTATATGCCAAAAGCATGAAAATAATTGAACAAATCTTAAAGGAGAAAAGAGATGAACCCAGTATCACCGTTGTTTGAAAAGATTGAGGCATCAATCGAAAAGAAAGTTGATTTGATCGGAAATAGTTACGCCCGTTATGCCGTGCGTGCTTTATTAGCCAGTTTGTTCTTGACACTTGGAACTGCTGTTGCTTTTTCGATTGCAATCAAAGGTGAGCATATTGCTCATGGATTTGGAAAGATACTTTATGCGTTTATGTTTAGTTGGTCGTTAGTCATGATTTTATACATGAATGCTGAACTTGGTACCTCAAATATGCTTTATATGTCGGTCGGGGTCCAACGTAAGCGGTTAAAATTAGGTCTAGCTGCAAAAATTCTGTTTACTTGTATTTTATTTAACTTGATTGGTGGGGTATTATTTGGCTTTTTAATTTCTTTGACGACACCATTCCAAGATCTGCCGATGGATAATTATATGTTAGAGTCGATTGCAGTCAAATTGACGAAACCGACAACAACCATTTTGGTGGAAGCAATGTTTGCCAACATTGTAGTAAATACAGCGGTATTGATTAGTATGCGAATGAAAGATGATGCAGGGAAAGTCTTAGCGATTGTTTTCATTATTTTCATTTTTGCTTTTTTAGGCTATGAACACGTTATTGCCAACTTCCCGGCATTCACATTAGCTTATTTTGTTTCAGGTGGGCAGATGGATGCCATGACTGTTGGTAATGTGATCCACAATCTTTCCTTTGCGTTGATTGGGAATTACGTTGGTGGTGGTTTAGTCATTGGTTTAGGTTATGCATGGTTGAATCAATCAAAATCATCCTATGTTGACTAGTTCGTTCCTTTAAAAATCGAAGGAGGCCATCCCTTGGAGACAATTGTTTTTCCGAATAATAAAGAAAAAGCTCAGCAGATGGAAGCTTACATGAAGCATCATTTCCGATTTGCAGGAGTTCCTAAGCCAGAAAGAGCGTTACTACAAAAGGCTCTTTTAAAAGAAAGCCAGAAGATACCTATTTCAGACTTACTTTTATTAGTAAAAGATTATTATATGCAGGAAGAACGGGAGTATCAGTATTTAGCGATCGATTTAGTCCAAAAGAACGTCAAGCGTCTTTCTTTTGATAACTTAGTATGGTTACTTGAGCTTGTCTCACAGAAGGAATGGTGGGACAGTATTGATTCTTGGCAAAAAGTCTACAGCACGTGGGGAAAACTTCACCAAGAAGTTGAGGCGGTTTTCAAATTATTTGAAGGTCAAGAAGACTTTTGGTTAAGGCGAATTGCGATCACCCTGCAACTAGGGTTCAAAGAAGAGACAGATGTCGCTCTACTCGAACGAGCGATTGACGCAGATCGTTCAACAAAGGAATTTTTTATTCAAAAGGCTATTGGTTGGGCGTTGCGGGACTATAGCAAAACAAATCCACTTTGGGTAAAAGAACAATTGACAAAAGAATTAAGCAAGCTTGCAACGAGAGAAGCAAGTAAGTATTTATAGAGAGGCGAGATAGAATGACACGCAAATTAATTGCTTTTGATATCGACGGCACGTTGTTAGATTCCAACAAACAGGCATTGGACAGTACAAGGGAAGCCTTGGAAAAACTGCGTAAAGATGGACATTTAGTGACGATTGCTACAGGGCGTAGTCGCTTTCACGCACAAGAAGTTATCCGTGATCTAGCATTTAGCAATTATATTCTATGTAACGGTGCAGCCGGATTTTTGGATCATGAACAAGTCTATAAAAATTTGCTGGATCAAGAACAATTACACCAATTTATTCAAGAAGCGCAAGAAAAGGATATTGATACAGCATTTGTTAGTTTAGATTCAATCAAACGCTTTTCATCTAATCGTATCGATATGATGGAAGATGCGATGCATTCATTTGGTGCACATTTACCAGAATTGGACGAATACTTTGTTGAAAAACAGGATGTCTATCAAGCATTAGCTTTCTTTGACCATTCCTATGATCAACAATTCAGCGCTTATGATCGTATTCGGTTTGTGCGTTGGCACGAAAATAGTGTCGATGTGGTGCCACACGATGGTTCCAAAGCGGTAACGATCATGAACCTAGCCAATCGAGTAGGGATTGCGCCAGAAGACGTCATCAGTTTTGGTGACGGACAAAATGATCGCGAAATGCTTCGCATGTCTGGTATTGGGGTGGCAATGGGGAATGCCGTACCAGAAGTTCAAGCGGAAGCAAAAATGGTCACAGATACGAATGATCAAGATGGTATTTGGAAGGCTTTGAAAGAATTAGCTTTGATTTAAATTGCAAAGTTCATACAACAATAATTTTAGTTAAAAAGAGGGCACGCAACAGGATTTTTCTGATTGAATGTCCTCTCTTTTTTTACCTCATTATGATACATAAACGATATGCTATCATATTATCAGATAGGTACTATCTGACTTCTTTAAAATAGGAGGTGATATCATGGGAGACATCATCGTACACGTCGTTTTGGTTTTGAAATTGCTGTTTTTGTTCATGCTCTTCACAGGTTTAGCCCTGTCTATTGTTTACTTAGTAAAAAAATTAAAAAATAAATTTTGATCAATTTACATAGTTAGAGAATAAAGTTATAAAAAGCTGTTGCTAGTTAGTTCAAAATACCCTTTCTTGATATTCTAGAAAACAGCTTCTATTACAACCTCTTTCCTTTCTTTACTAAAACACTTATAATATAAGATACGTTAGAAGAGAAGAGGAAATCGTGTGCGGGTATTGTTTATTGGTGATGTAGTAGGTGCGATGGGTAGAGAAATGATCACAGAATATCTCCCTCGCTTGAAGAAAAAATATCGTCCACAAATGACGATCGTGAATGGTGAGAATGCGGCTTCAGGTCGTGGGATCACAGAGAAAATTTATAAGAAGTTTCTGCAAGATGGCGTAGATGTCGTGACGATGGGGAATCATACGTGGGACAATCGTGATATTTTTGAATTTATCGATGATGCGAAAAAAATGGTTCGTCCAGCAAATTTTCCAGAAGGAACGCCTGGGCAAGGAATCGTTTTTGTCAAAGTCAATCAATTGGAACTGGCGGTCATCAATATGCAAGCTCGTTCATTTATGGTTGATTTAGATGATCCATTTCGTAAAATGACCGAGTTAGTCGAAGAAGCTCGGAAAAGAACACCGATCATTTTTGTTGATTTTCATGGAGAAACGACGAGTGAAAAACAAGCAATGGGCTGGTTTTTAGATGGAAAAGTATCTGCTGTAGTCGGTACACACACGCACGTTCAAACGAACGATGCACGAATCTTACCACAAGGAACGGCGTATTTGACGGATGTCGGTATGACGGGTCCATATGATGGGATTTTAGGGATGCGCCGTGAACCAGTCATTGAAAAATTTTTAACGGCTTTACCAAAGCGTTTTGAAGTGGTGGAACAAGGTCGAGGGCTTTTAAGTGGTTGTATCTTGGACATCGACGACCAGACGGGACAGGCAAAAGATATCCAATTGATCCAAATCAACGATGACCGCCCTTACAGAGAATAGAAAGCGAGAGGGAATGTGCAGGACAAAACGACGATCCAATTAGAAGTCGACCAATTGGCGACTCTTTTAAAGAAGAATGAAACGATCACACGTTATCAAGAATTGGAACATAAAGTGAAACATAGTCGTTACTTGAATCAACAAACAGAAGCATTGAAGCAAGCGCAAAAAGATGCAGTACAATATGCGCATTATGGGCAAAAAGAAGCAGAAAAAGAAGCGATCAAACGGATCGAAGTCTTGACGCAATCTATCGACGAATATCCTTTAGTGATCGCTTACCGCCGTCAATTGATGGAAGCAAATGAGTTATTGCAACACTTGACTCAAATGATCCAAAATGAAATCAATGAGTATATAGAGGAGGAGCATAATGCCTCAAAAAACTAAGAACACTCCAATGATGGAACAATATCTAAGCATCAAGGCACAATACCAAGATGCTTTTTTGTTCTATCGTCTCGGAGATTTTTATGAATTATTTTATGAAGATGCTGTCAAAGCAGCACAAATCTTAGAACTGACATTAACTAGTCGAAATCGTAATGCGGATGATCCAATTCCGATGTGTGGGGTACCGCATCATTCTGCACAAGGATATATCGACAGTTTGATCGAAAAAGGCTACAAAGTAGCGATTTGTGAACAAGTCGAAGATCCAAAGACGACCAAAGGCATGGTCAAACGAGAAGTCGTGCAATTAGTGACTCCTGGAACAGTGATGGATAGTAAAGGATTATCAGCCAAAGACAACAACTTTCTGACGGCGGTGGTCAATCAAGGTTCCGCTTTTGGGTTTGCTTATGCCGATTTGAGTACAGGCGAATTAAAAACAGCCCGCTTACTTGACGAAGAAGCTGTCTTGAACGAAACTTCCGCGTTACAAACAAAAGAATTGATTCTAGGAACAGAGATCAGTGAAACGTTATATGAACAACTAAGCACAAGACTTGGCTTAGTCTTCTCAAAACAAGAAAGTGTAGAAGAAAATGCAGAATTCAATTTTCTAACGAGTGAGTTGACGGATGAATTAGAAAAGGAAGCGACTGGGAAGTTACTTACTTATTTAGCAGTCACCCAAAAAAGAAGTTTGGCACATATCCAAAAAGCGGTCGAATACCAACCAGATCATTTCTTGAAGATGGATTATTATTCTAAATTCAATTTAGAATTAAGCCAGTCGATCCGTACTGGAAAAAAACACGGCACGCTTCTGTGGTTATTAGATGAAACCAAAACTGCGATGGGGGGACGTCTGCTAAAACAATGGCTTGATCGTCCGCTGATCCAATCCCATCAAATCAATGCTCGGCAAGAAATGGTGGCATCGCTGATCAATAGTTATTTTGAACGTCTTGATTTACAGAGTGCGTTGACGAAAGTCTATGATTTAGAACGTTTAGCTGGACGCGTCGCTTTTGGTAATGTCAACGGCCGAGATTTGATCCAGTTAAAAACATCATTGCAGCAAGTACCGATGATTCGCGGGTTGATTGAAGGCATCGATCAAGGACAATGGTCAGAGTTATTAACAGATATGCAGCCAATGGATTCATTAGTTGAGTTGATCGAACAAGCGATCCAAGAGGATGCACCTTTACAAATCACTGAAGGAAACGTCATCAAAGATGGCTTCAATGAACAGCTAGACACCTATCGTTCTGCGATGAGAAATGGCAAACAGTGGTTAGCAGAATTAGAAGCGCGCGAACGCCAAAGTACAGGGATCAAAAATTTGAAAGTTGGGTTTAATCGAGTGTTTGGTTATTATATTGAAATCACGAAAGCGAATTTGATGAATGCTGAACTGGAAAAATATGAACGTAAACAAACGTTAGCCAATGCAGAACGATTTATCACACCTGAATTAAAAGAATTAGAAACACAGATTCTAGAAGCGGAAGAAAAATCAGTAGATCTAGAATACCAACTCTTTTTAGCTGTTAGAGAAGAAGTGAAAAAAGCAATCCAGCCATTGCAAACCTTAGCAAAATCATTGAGTACTGTAGATGTCTTACAAAGTTTTGCGACGATCAGTGAACGTTATCAGTACGTTCGTCCAGAATTGACTAACCAAAAGACACTAGTCATCGAAGAAGGACGTCATCCGGTGGTAGAAAAAGTGTTGGGGCATCAAGAATATATTCCGAATAGTGTGATCATGTCGGAAGAAGAGATGATCTTATTGATTACTGGACCAAATATGTCTGGTAAAAGTACGTATATGCGTCAGTTGGCATTGACGGTCTTGATGGCTCAGATGGGCTGTTTTGTTCCTGCACAAAAAGCAGTGTTGCCGATTTTTGATCGAATCTTCACTCGGATCGGTGCGAGTGACGATTTGATTGCGGGACAAAGTACCTTTATGGTGGAAATGATGGAAGCCAATCAAGCATTGCGTCATGCGACACCAAATAGTTTGATATTATTTGATGAACTCGGTCGAGGAACAGCAACTTACGATGGAATGGCATTAGCACAAGCCATCATCGAGTACATTCATCAACACGTCAAAGCCAAGACGTTGTTTTCTACGCACTACCATGAGTTGACGGTGCTTGATACAGAATTGCCGCAATTGAAAAATGTTCATGTTGGCGCAGTCGAAAAAGATGGCGATGTGGTATTTTTACACAAGATGATGGACGGTCCGGCAGATAAAAGCTACGGGATACATGTAGCTAAAATCGCGGGTCTACCAGATGAATTATTGTCACGTGCCTCTGCGATCTTAGCCTTTTTAGAATCAGGAGAAACGACACACCATGTCTCTGCACTTGAAGCATCTGTCACGAAAAAAAGCGACTATCCTAAGTCACAAACCAACCAACCAAGCCATCAGGTCAATGAAGAGAGTCAACAACTATCTTTATTTGGTGAAGTAACGGAAGCTGAAACGCAAATCATTGCTGCATTGAAACAGTTGAACCTACTAGAAATGACGCCAATGGATGCGTTGAATAAATTGTACGAACTGCAAAAACAATTATAGGAAGAAGGTGCTGATCGATGGCGAAGATCC
This sequence comes from Enterococcus sp. AZ062, assembly GCF_051715065.1. NCBI lineage: Bacteria > Bacillati > Bacillota > Bacilli > Lactobacillales > Enterococcaceae > Enterococcus > Enterococcus sp. AZ062. Next base: position 174,410 of record NZ_JBIOTB010000001.1, read on the forward strand.
AAGAATTATCCGAACGCTTGGCCAATCAAATCGCCGCAGGAGAAGTCGTTGAACGACCTGCTTCTGTGGTGAAAGAACTTGTTGAAAATGCCATTGATGCCCATAGCTCTCAAATCGATATTCTCGTAGAAGAAGCCGGTTTACGAAAAATCCAAATCATCGATAACGGTGAAGGAATCTTAGCAGAAGACGTTGAAAATGCGTTCAAACGTCACGCAACGAGCAAAATCCATAACCGTGATGACTTGTTCCGCATTCGGACATTAGGGTTCCGAGGGGAAGCTCTTCCTAGTATTGCTTCTGTCTCTGAATTGACGATCGAGACAGCCAATCAAGATGAAACACAAGGGACCTATCTTGAATTAAAAGGTGGGGAAGTGTTGACACATCGTCCTGCTCCATTGAGACAAGGAACGAAAATCACAGTGAGCAATTTGTTTTTCAACACGCCTGCACGGTTAAAATACGTCAAGACATTACAAACGGAATTGGCGAATATAGGCGATATCGTCAATCGACTAGCGTTGAGCCATCCCAACATCGCCTTTCGCTTAGTCCATGATGGCAACAAGATGTTAGCAACAGCTGGTAACGGAGATTTGAAACAAACGATTGCCGGAATCTATGGTTTGGCGACAGCGAAAAAAATGTTGAAGGTTGAAGCAAAAGATCTAGATTTTGAAGTTTCTGGTTACATTTCTTTACCAGAAGTCACTCGTGCGAGTCGTAATTATCTTTCAACGATCATCAACGGTCGTTTTATCAAGAACTTTTCCTTGAACAAAGCAATCGTGGCAGGTTATGGTTCTAAACTGATGGTTGGTCGTTTTCCAATTGCTGTTTTAGAGGTCAAAATGGACCCGTTGCTTGTCGATGTGAATGTCCATCCAACGAAGCAAGAAGTTCGTCTATCGAAGGAAAAAGAATTGACTGAATTGATTGCACAAGCGATTCAACAAGCACTAAGTCAAGAAAATCTGATTCCTAGTGCAGCAGACAATTTACGTTTCAAGAAAAAAATCGCCGATCAACCTAAAACGGAACAAATCGAAATCGATCTTTCTTATGCGTTTGAGGAACCACCAAAGAAACCCCAAAGTTTAAATTTTGATCGCCAGACAGGTACATTTTACGTGGAAGAAAATCCACAAAAATCAGCCTATCCTGTTGATAAGTCTGTGGAAAATGTTGAAAACTCTTCTGTTTTTTCAGAAGATACACTGAATTATCCAGAAAAAGAGGAAAAAACGGTGGATAACTCTGGTGAAAGTGTTGATAACTTTGTAGAAAAACCAGTGGATAACTTTCAGCAAAATCATTTATCCACTGTTGATAACTACTCAGTACAAGAAGAACGAACAGCATCAGTAGAAGAGAAAAGCATAGAGGAAGAACCAAGCTTTGAGCAAGAAGAAAGCAAGTTGCATCCCGAGTTTGACATGAGTCAAGATAGCCGAATTTTGGAGAAAGCAATCAGTAAAGTCGAGCAGGAAGTACCAACACAACGTTTCCCACATCTTGAATATTTTGGCCAAATGCATGGGACCTATCTATTTGCCCAAAGCAATGAAGGCTTATACATCATTGATCAACATGCTGCGCAAGAGCGGATAAAATATGAATATTTCCGTGAAAAAATCGGCGATGTTTCAGATGATTTGCAAGAATTACTCGTTCCTTTTGTTTTAGACTATCCTAATAGTGATGCAATCAAGCTAAAAGAAAAGAAAGAACTATTAGAAGAGGCAGGCATTTATCTGGAAGAATTTGGTCAGAATAGTTTTATCGTAAGAGCGCATCCGACATGGTATCCAAGTGGGGAAGAAGAATCGATCATTCAAGGGATGATCGACATGTTATTGACAACTGGTGAAGTGAGTGTGAAGAAATTCAGAGAAGCCACAGCAATCATGATGAGCTGTAAACGCTCGATCAAAGCGAATCACTACTTGAACGAAGCACAAGCGAGGGTCTTATTAAAAGACTTAGCAAAATGTGAGAATCCGTTCAACTGTCCTCATGGTCGTCCGGTATTGATCCACTTTACGAATTCAGACATGGAACGAATGTTTAAACGAATCCAAGATCCGCATTGATCCGCGAGATTCGGAAAGGAAGTTTTTGATGAAAATAGTATTGGCTTCACAGTCGCCTAGAAGAAAAGAATTGCTCGGAAGATTAGTGCCAGCATTTTCGATCCAACCGGCAGATATCGATGAAACGCCTAAGCCAAATGAGGACCCGCTTGCATACGTCCAACGCATGGCAGTAGAAAAAGCGGAGGCTGTGCAAAAAGAAAGCGAAGAAACGTTAGTTATTGCTAGTGATACTACCGTAGTTCTAGGAAACGAAATCCTTGGCAAACCAGAGGATGATGATGAGGCAAAACGGATGTTACGCAAATTCAGTGGTACGACACACGACGTCTACACAGCCGTCGTAATAACTGATGGGACTCAAAAAGAGTGCATCCTTTCCCATGCATCAGTCACTTTTTATGAATTGACCGATGAAGAGATTGAGCGCTATCTAGCAACTGGCGATCACCGTGATAAAGCTGGGGCGTACGGCATTCAAAGTTACGCAGGGGCTTTCGTAGAGTCGATTTCTGGCGATTACTATAGTATTGTCGGCTTTCCGATCGGCGCAGTCAATCAGGCGTTGAAAAAATGGCCAGATCTTTTGTCCTAAAATCGCGGACATCTGTATCTAGGTGAATAAAATCAAAAACACATGATCCGAGTAGCAAGAAACGGATCATGTGTTTTTTCTAATTATATTAGTTCATGACCTGGATTCAAGCGTATCGGCTAGAAGCTATAAAAAAACATGGTAAACTTAATTTATCTGAAGGGAGTGGACGAGGTGATTACAACGGATAAGTTTTATCATGGTGAAACGAAAAAAGCGCCGTTCTTTGAAGGTTGGTATTTTAAGCATCAAATCGGCGATGAAGTCTACGCATTTATTCCGGGGTACTCCATTGGAGAACAAGGCGAAAAGTGCCCGTTTATCCAAGTGATCAATCATGAGTCCTCGGAAGTCTTTCATTTTGATCGTGAAGTCTTCATGGCAAGCGAAGATCGTTTGTTTGTGAAAATCGGTGAAAATACATTTAGCGAGGAAGGAATCACACTAGCTTTACGTAGCCCCTCGTTGACGATCGAAGGAACGATTTCTTACGGAGAGTTTACTCCGTTAAAAAGGAGTCGCTATGCCCCGAGTATCATGGGACCTTTCTCTTATTTATCTTTTATGGAATGCTACCACGGAATTTTAAGCATGAAGCATTCGTTAGAAGGAACGTTGAGTTGGAACGGCCAACTCATTGATTTTACGAATGGAGTAGGGTATTTAGAAAAGGATTGGGGAAGTTCATTTCCCGCAACCTATTTATGGGTCCAATGCAACCAGTTTACTGATTCAGATGCTCGTTTTTTCTTTTCCGCAGCTGAGATCCCGTTTTTAGGTTTCCGTTTTTTAGGAATCATTTCGGTTTTACAAGTCGGTGAAGAAGAATATCGCTTATCCACCTATGATGGAGCCAAAATTTCGGAGATTTTCCGTGAAGAGGAGCATCTGATCATTCGAATACAGCAAAAAAATATTGAACTAGAAATGCAAGTGCTAGCAAAAGAAGGGCATGCGTTGATGGCGCCACAACAAGGTCAAATGAGTCGGATCATCCGTGAAAAAGCGAGTACAGAGATGACCTTGATTGTCCGAGAAAACAAGCAAGAGATCTTTCATCAAAAGGGGAAGGCTGCTGGTTTTGAAGAAGTGGGCAATCTCCATGGGCACGAGTATTAAGAATCTTGATCATATAAAAGTTCTGTCGCACCTTCAAAAATAAGCCTGAACCTCCAGAAATTAGAACAATTTCCGGAGGTTCAGGCTTATTTTTCGGAGCGATGTGATTTGATCACATTCGACTTATTCGACAATTGATTTATATTCACTGTAACCAGCAGCATCCATTTCTTCATAAGGGATAAACTTCAATGCAGCAGAGTTGATGCAATAGCGTAAGCCACCTTTATCTGCGGGTCCATCATTAAAAACATGTCCAAGATGGGAGTCGGCTTCATTACTTCTTACTTCGACTCGGTGCATCCCATGAGAAAAATCCGCTTTTTCTTTGACGTCTTTTCTGCTGATGGGTTGGCTGAAAGCTGGCCAGCCACAGCCTGCATCATATTTCTCTGCAGAACTGAAAAGCGGTTCGCCGCTAACGATATCGACATAGATCCCTTTTTCATAAAAGTCGTCGTATTCTCCAGTAAATGGACGTTCTGTCGCATTTTCTTGTGTCACTGCATAAGAAATCGGAGATAATGTTTCTTTTAAGTCCTCTTTGTTTGTGTCGGTTGGTTTACTCATTGATACTGCCCCCTTTGTCTCCTAATCATACTGCCATCTGAAATAGAAGCAAACAATCTGCTTTAAGTAGGGAGGATAGCCTAGCGATTTAGCGGAAATTTAACGAACAGGTTTTACTTGCTACCTAATTACGTCGAGCTACTGGGGTTTCTTACAACCTTGATAAACGGTGTTCAAGAAGCAACACTTCGGTCACAAGCCAAAAAAATCAAAAATGAAACAGCCATTTTTGATTTTTCTGTCTTCTGCCTTAGTGCTAACCGCTTCTTTCACAACCTAGATAAACGGTGTTCGAAAGCCAACTCCTTCAATAATAAGTCAAAAATCGAAAAAATATGAAGAGCTATTTTCTCAATTTTCGTCTTACTATTCGGAGCTGAACGGCTTTCTCACAACCTTCTTCTTCGTGCAAATTCCACGAACCGGAATTTGTCGAGGCGGTGGATTGATTCGGTGTATTCGAAGCATTCGGTATTCTCTAAATAGACGAGTCCGCGAACAATTACGACGTAAGGATCGTCGTGGAGGTCCATTGATTCTGAAATACTATCATCGATCGGTTCGACGGTGATTTCTTTTTGGGCATAGGCAATGGAGAGATCTAGCTCATTTTCAAAGTATTCATAAATCGAATTCGCTGCTTGTTCCTTGGTCAAAGTAGGAATGGTTTCTTTTAACAAATAGTCTCGATCTAAAATGACGACTTCGCCATTGATTTTCCGTTGGCGGACTAAATGCCAGACAGGTGTATTGACTGGCCAGCCAGTTACTTTGTGTAATTCGTTGTCGACTACTGTTTCTTGAAGTGTTTGCACGATCGTTTCACTAGGGATATGTTGGTTTTCTTGAAGCTCTTTATAGCTTGTCAATCCAGCAATAGGAAAATCAAAGCGGTTACGGTCTAAAACGATCGATCCTTTTCCTTGTTTCTTTTGGATATATCCTTCTGTTGTCAATAGATTAAGTGCTTTACGAATTGTTTCCCGTGAAACACCATAGATTTTGATCAATTGATTTTCACTAGGTAGTAAAGTATGAGGAGGATACTCTTTGTCTAAGATTTTCTTTTCTAAGTCTAAAAAAATTTCATTGAATTTGTTCATCGTTCCTCTCCTTTGGGCAATCGTTCGTTCTTCGCTTATAAACTATACTACAGCTATATGTAGATTTCAAACTGGACTTGGATAGAAGATAGATGTTTCTACGACAAGGATAATAACGATTACAAATTATTTATCTTTTTGGCATAAAACGCTTGCAATATGCTAAGAAAAACATTATAGTGTGAGTACAAAGTAACTTGTATAAACAAGTCAAATGAAAGGGGTTTATGTTATGGGGAAATATCAAGCAGATGCCGAGAAGCTGTTAAAAGGAGTCGGCGGGAAAGAAAATATCTCTGCGGTTAGCCATTGTGCGACACGAATGCGCTTTGTTTTAAATGATCCTGCAAAAGCAAATGAAGCTGAGATCGAAGAGATTGACAGTGTGAAAGGAATGTTTACCAATGCTGGTCAATTCCAAGTAATCATCGGGAACGATGTCTCAACATTTTATAACGACTTTGTTGCGGTATCAGGAGTTGAAGGCGTTTCAAAAGAACAAAGTAAAGCTGCTGCGAAACAGAATCTTAATCCATTGCAACGAGCAATTGCAGTTCTAGCTGAAATCTTCACACCATTGATTCCAGCAATCATTGTTGGGGGATTGATTTTAGGGTTCCGTAACGTGTTGGAAGGCATTCAGTTCGAGAGTTTAGGTGGAACGATTGCAGAAAGTTCGACATTCTGGAATGGAGTTAATTCATTCTTATGGCTACCTGGGGAAGCGATTTTCCATTTCCTACCTGTAGGGATCACTTGGAGTATTGCAAAGAAAATGGGAACGACACAGATTTTAGGAATTGTTTTAGGGATTACTTTGGTTTCACCGCAATTATTAAATGCCTATAGTGTCGCCTCAACTGCCGCTGCAGATATCCCATTTTGGGACTTTGGCTTTGCACAAGTACAAATGATTGGTTACCAAGCGCAAGTCATTCCAGCGATGCTTGCCGGGTTCTTACTTGCTTATTTAGAGATTTTCTTCCGTAAGTATATCCCACAATCGATCTCAATGATTTTTGTCCCACTGTTCTCACTATTACCAACAGTTATCGCTGCTAATGTAGTGTTAGGTCCAGTCGGTTGGGCAATTGGTAACTGGATTTCATCAATCGTGAATACTGGATTGACTTCATCAATCAGTTGGTTATTCAGTGCGTTATTTGGTTTCTTGTATGCCCCACTGGTTATTACGGGATTACATCATATGACAAATGCAATCGATATGCAGTTGATTGCTGACTTTGGTTCAACCAATTTATGGCCAATGATCGCATTGTCAAATATTGCGCAAGGATCTGCCGTACTTGCAATCATCTTCTTGCATCGCGGCAATAAAAAAGAAGAACAAGTTTCTATTCCAGCGATGATTTCTTGTTATCTAGGAGTAACGGAACCAGCTATGTTTGGGATCAACTTGAAATATGTGTATCCATTTGTAGCTGCAATGATCGGTTCTGGTGTGGCAGGGATGTTTGCGAACTTGATGGATGTTCGAGCAAATGCGATTGGTGTAGGTGGCTTGCCAGGAATCTTAGCGATCCAAGCACAAACGTGGTTACCATTCACGATTGCAATGATCATCGCAATCATCGTACCATTTGGTTTAACTGTAGTGTTTAGACGTAAAGGGATCTTGAACAAATTAGATCCAGTCAATCCAGAAGAAGTAAGTGTTTTACAAACTGCGGAAGGCGTATCTATTCCTACACAAAACTTTGAAGCCGCAGGAACAACTGCTGTAGCCACTGCCAATGAAGAGTTATTCGCCGTTGCAGACGGACAAATTAAAGCAATTACAGAAGTGAATGATCCAGTTTTCTCACAAAAAATGATGGGTGAAGGCTATGCGATCATTCCTGACAATCAAAAAATCTATTCGCCAGTAAATGGTAAAGTAACTAGTGTATTTGAAACAAAACATGCAATCGGTATTCTGAGTGAAGCCGGTGTGGAAGTTCTTGTTCATATGGGACTTGATACTGTTGAATTAAAAGGTGCACCGTTCAATGTTCTTGTGAAAGAGGGCGATCAGGTCTCGCCAACTACGCAACTCGCAGAGATGGATCTCAGTGCCGTTGAACAAGCAGGTAAACAAACAGATGTCTTAGTTGTTCTAACGAATACGGACAAAGTGGCTGATTTCTCATTAAGTAAATCAGGCCAAGTACAACATGAAGAAATGATTGGTCAAGCCTCTATCAATCGCTAATACACAGAGAAAATATGCTACGAGTTTGGGTCTTTATCAAAGACCTAAGCTCGTAGTTCTGTTTTTGGGAACACTTTTTTTAAATCGCAAAGTATGCTACAATGGATAGAAATATGGGAACGTATGTGTGCGAAAGAAAGAGGAAATTTCAATGTATGAATATCTAAGAGGCATGGTGACTTTTATCAGTCCGTATTATATCGTTGTAGAAACGCAAGGGGTGGGCTATCAAATTGCGTTAGGTAACCCTTATCGCTATAGTAGTAAGTTAGATAAAGAAGTAAAAATCTATGTTCATCAAGTCATTCGTGAAGATGCCCATTTACTATATGGGTTTGATTCACTCGAAGAGAAACAATTGTTTTTACGATTAGTCAGTGTTTCAGGGATCGGACCGAAAAGTGCATTAGCGATCATGGCGAGTGATGATCATTCCGGCTTGATCCAAGCGGTGGAAACTGGCGATGTCACTTACTTGACGAAGTTCCCAGGTGTAGGTAAAAAAACAGCACAACAAATGATCTTGGATCTAAAAGGCAAGTTTGGCGAGTTGAGTATCGATACGCCATTTTCTTTATTTGATGAAGCAACGGTGCAAGATGCAAGTGCCTTGTCAGAGGCAATGGAAGCTTTAGCCGCTCTCGGCTACAGTGAGCGTGAAATCAAACGAGTAGAGAAACAACTAAAAGAAATCGACAATCAGACAACGGATGAGTATCTAAGGCAAGCATTGAAATTGATGATGAAAAAGTAAGGAGGATTCTTGATGACAGATGAATATCTTCTCTCACCAGAACCCGGTGAGAATGAATTGAGTTTAGAAAAATCTTTACGCCCTCAATTGCTTGCGCAATATATCGGTCAACATAAAGTAAAACAAGAATTGAGTATCTACATCGAAGCGGCACGTAATCGTGAAGAACCGCTAGATCACGTCTTGTTATACGGTCCTCCAGGTTTGGGGAAAACAACGATGGCTATGGTCATTGCAAATGAGATGCAAGTTAATATCCGTACGACAAGTGGACCAGCCATCGAGCGACCAGGAGATCTGGTAGCAATTTTGAATGAACTAGAAGCAGGGGATGTCTTGTTTATTGATGAGATCCATCGCTTACCTCGCGTGGCAGAAGAAATGCTTTATTCGGCGATGGAAGATTTCTATGTAGATATCATGGTAGGGCAAGGGCCGACCGCTCACCCCGTTCATTTTCCGTTACCACCTTTCACGTTGATCGGTGCAACGACTCGAGCAGGGATGCTGTCTGCACCTTTACGTGACCGTTTTGGAATCATTGCGCACATGGAATACTATGAAGAAGAAGATTTAAGAGAAATCGTTTTACGATCTGCCGATATTTTTCAAACGGAGATCATCACCGATGGGGCTTTAGAAATCGCACGACGTTCTCGTGGTACTCCGCGGATCGCCAATCGTCTATTGAAACGAGTGCGTGACTTTGCCCAAGTACAAGGAGATGGCAAGATCGATCAGTTGATTGCTGACCGCGCATTGACACTCTTACAGGTCGATCAAGCGGGATTGGATTATGTCGATCAGAAATTGCTACGTACGATGATCGAACTGTATGGTGGGGGCCCAGTAGGTCTAAGCACATTATCCGTTAATATTGGAGAAGAGCGAGAAACAGTCGAAGATATGTATGAACCTTTTTTGATCCAAAAAGGCTTTTTGAAACGGACTCCTCGTGGTCGGATCGCTACCGCCTATGCGTATGAACACTTTGGCTATGACTACCAAGTGTGAACACTCTTTTCTATTGAAAGAGCAAATAGTAGAATATTGATTGAAGAGATGGGAGGGATTATTGTGGGAGAGGCGTCACATACGAAACAAATGATCAAAAAAGTCTTGGTGTCGCTTTGCGAAACACAGCCTTTTCGTAAAATCAGTGTGCAACAGATCGCACAAGAAGCAGGCATCAACCGACAAACATTTTATTATCATTTCACCGATAAGTATGATTTATTGCGTTGGGTGTACTATGAAGATTCGTTACATTACCTAAAAACAGAATCACTTTCTCTCGACAATTGGGAAGAGCAAGCCTTGCTGATGTTAAAAGCCATTGCCGAAAATAAACAGTTCTATTCAAGTACCGTTAGTTCAGAACAGGAGATTCTGCAAAAGCAATTTTCTGCGTTGATCCAACCCTCATTTATTAAAATCTTTGAGCAAATGGATGAAGAAAAACAACTAACTTCCAAAGATAAATTATTTTATGCTCGTTTTTTCTCTTATGGCTGTAGTGGAGTCTTAGTCAATTGGATCACACAAGGTTATACAGAAACACCCTTAGAAGTTGCAATGCAGTTCTTTCGTTTAGCCAAAGATACTGAATTGTATTCGTATCGGTTGTACGCATTGGAAGAAGAACAGGAAATAAAAGACGAATGATCTTTTTTCATTGATTCCAAAATAGGAATACAAAAGGAGAGAATGCTATGACGAAAGTATTATTTGTTTGTTTAGGAAACATTTGTCGTTCACCTATGGCAGAAGGGTTATTAAAAAAGAAAGTAGCAGAACAGGATTTGATGGATTCCTTCGTCATTGATTCAGCTGCAACAAGTACCTATGAGGTAGGTAGTGCTCCTCATCCAGGGACACAAGCGATCTTGGCAAAAGAACATGTTGATACGCGAGAAATGATTGCTCGCCAAATACGTCAAGAAGACTTCCAAAAATTTGATTGGATCATCGGTATGGATCAGTCAAATGTGGCTGACTTAAAGCAAATTGCGCCGATTGAAGCGCAAGAGAAAATCCAACTATTTTTGAGTCCAGTCATTGGCAAAAAAGTACAAAATGTACCTGATCCATATTACACGAATAACTTTGAAGAAACCTATCGATTGATCAATGAAGGCTTAGAAAAATGGCTTGAATTATGGATGAAAAACGACTTAAAATAACGCATGTATTGTTTGGTGGTTTTAGGTAAAAGTTGGTATAAAATAAACTATATTCTTGTTTTTTTAAGAAAAATTGGATAAAATAGGAGTAATTAAGTAACATATTCTTGGCTAGGGGAGGGGTACATTCAATGGATGAAGAAACAGTATCACCAATGAAGAAACTGACAAAGTTAGTGACTAATACTTCGTTTCAACTTTTTGATTCATTTGTGAATGACACAGAAGAAAAAGCTGAGAATGTACGGTTACAAGGGGAGTTCATTCTTGAACTCCAAAAAGCTGCAGCTCAGAATAGTTTAGTGATTCTACAAGTGCGCGAGAATCCACTAAGCAATAAGTACGAAACCTTTTCCGGTTGGGTGGCAACGAAAACAGTTGAACATGACCGAGTGATGATTCGCTTGCAAAATCAAGAGCAACAAATCCGAATCGTCCCAATTGAACAAATCGAAAAAATCACTAGTCTTTCACCTACGGGAGACCAAGAGCGATTATCTAAATAAGAATAAAAGCTATGAAAAAGTAGATTGCTTTTTCATAGCTTTTTTATATGTTTTTCTTACTAGAGAGAGAGGATCTAAAGATTCTCAAAGAACTTGATGTGTGGTATATGTATAAATAAAAAAAGGACCTGCTAGCCGGGGAGCTAGCAGGAAAGGAGTTAAAAATGAAAAAGTGTTGTTAGGGTTGTTTGTTGGTATACTTATATATTAAAGGTGAGTTGTGAATATTTTGTGACGAAAGTTTACCAAAGTTGTTAATTTTTTTATACAAAAAGTTAAACATCTCTTTTTTTTGTTAGCTAACGATCAAGTCAGGTTTTTTTTCATTTTTGAAGAAACTCCAGAGTAATCCGATGATAAAGCCAATCAATGCTGGTGTGATCCAGCCCATTCCTAATGAGAAGAATGGGAGATAGGAATCTGCAAATGTTAAAATGCCTTTGACGAAACTTGTTTGCTTAATTGAATCAGGACAAGCATTCAGTCCATCTACGATGGAAGCGAGTAATGTGAAATAAGTGGTCATTCGATAAACAGAAGTACGTTGTTTAAACAATGGGCCAAACAAGACAAGTAAGATCAAGGTCATTGCCAATGGATAAATAAACATCAAGACCGGTAAAGAGATCTGAATAATATTCGTCAAGCCCACGTTTGCAACTAAACATGCCAATAAACTTGTTCCTGTCACAAAGAATAGATAGCTTCTTTTAGGAAACAATTCAGTGAATGTTTCTGCGAATGCAGTAATCAGTCCGATACCTGTTTTTAAACAAGCAAGAATCACGATAAAGGCTAATAGGATACTCCCGTAAGTTCCTAAATAGTGATCAGCGATTTGAGCCAAGGCGATACCACCATTCGCACTCATAGGAAATGTTCCTAGACTCATTGTTCCTGCATAAGAAAGTAGGGTATAGATGATCCCCATCAACACGATGCTGATCGCGCCTGATTTGATCGTATCTCTTGCAATATCAGAAGGCTTTGTGACACCCATGCCACGAATCGTCGTGACGATAATGATCCCAAAAGCTAAGGCAGCTAACGCATCCAACGTGTTGTATCCTTGTGTAAAACCAGTGAAGAATGCTTGGTTTTGGTAGTGAGGTTGTACAGGCGCATCCGCCACTGAGCCAAGTGGGTTGATAAAAGCAAGTAATAGTAAGATACCTAGTAATACTAAAAATGCGGGATTCAAAAATTTACCAACATAATCCAAGATTTTAGTTGGACGTTTGGATAACCACCAAGCAGCTAAAAAGAATAAGAAACTAAAAATAGCTAAAAATAATGTTTGATTTTCTGCTGGAATAAAAGGTGCTAAGCCAATTTCAAAAGAAGTAGTTGCCAAACGTGGTAAGGCAAAAAATGGACCAATGACTAAATAAAGTAAGACAGTAAAAATAAGCGCATAAGTTTTATTGATCCGTTGTGCTAATTCGTAGACACCAGAGGTTTTGGAAACACCGATCGCAATGACACCTAAGAATGGTAAACCGATCCCTGTAACTAAAAAGCCAAGATTTGCCCAGAAGATATCTGCACCAGCTTCTTGCCCCATATGGACAGGAAATATAAGATTACCAGCTCCAAAAAATAGGCCAAATAGCATGGAACCGATGAATAGATTTTCTTTGAATGATAATTTTTTTGACATAGAAAACTCCTTTACTTTTTTGTATTTTGTTAAAAGTAACAAATTATGTGATGAATTGCAACAATTTTCTGAAAATTATCGAATTCTCTAGAATGATGCTACACATTGACGAAACGACTGCTAACCCTGTGAGAGGAATAAGTAGCGTGTTTTCTCTGCCTCGAAAAAATGTTAGTCAAAAGATCACTCCATTACCTAAATCTTCTTAATTGAAGTGGTTTCTCACAACCACATGTTACGTGAGGTTGTGCAAAAGTTCAACCGATAAAGCAATCGGAACAAAAACAATAAATAAAAAGAAGAACCGCAACTTTTTGAGTAGGGTGACCTTGCTCAATCAAGTTGCGGTAGTTTGAATACTAAGGGTGATTTGATACTTTATTAGTTATTCAAAATGCGTGACAAGAACTCTTTCGTACGTGTTTCTTTTGGATGAACGAAGATATCTTCAGGACTTCCTTCTTCCGCGATCACACCTTTATCCATGAAGATCACTCGGTCAGATACCTCTTTCGCAAATTCCATTTCATGGGTTACGATGATCATTGTCAGTCCAGTATGGGCTAGATCTTTGATCGTATTCAATACTTCACCGACCATTTCAGGATCAAGGGCAGAAGTTGGCTCATCGAAGAGCATCACATCAGGGTCCATTGATAGAGCACGAGCGATAGCGACCCGTTGTTTTTGACCACCAGATAGTTGAGAAGGGCGAGCTTCGATGTATTGTCTCATACCGACTTTTTCTAAGTTTTCGATTGCTACTTTACGGGCATGCTCTTTCTCTCGTTTTAAGACAGTGGTTTGTCCAGAAATACAATTTTCTAAAACATTCATATTATTGAAAAGATTGAAGGATTGGAAAACCATACCGACATTTGTCCGATATTTTGGTAAATTATATTTTGGTGCTAAGACGTTTTCGTTGTTGTAAATGATCTCGCCGCCCGATGGTTTTTCTAGTAAATTGATACAACGTAAGAATGTTGATTTACCTGAACCAGAGGAACCGATGATGGTCACGACTTCCCCTTTATTGACGGTCATGCTAATATCTTTCAGGACTTCATTGTCGCCGAATTTTTTACTTAAATGATTGATTTCGATGATATTCTCACTCATAGGACTGCCTCCTTATTCCTGTAGGTTCGCGTTGTTGACTTCTTCAATTTTTGTATACGCAGTAGGTCCGTCGATTTTCTTCTCAATCACACGTAGGATTCTTGTGATCGTGAAGGTCATGATCAAGTAGATGATCCCAACGATCGTGAATGTTTGGAAGAATTGGAAGTTTGCACCAGATGCGGAGTTTCCTTGGAAGAATAAATCTGCTACACCAATGACACTTAATACGGCGGTGTCTTTGATATTGATGACAAACTCATTTCCAGTAGCCGGCAAAATATTTCTCAATACTTGCGGAATCACTACTTTACGCATCGTTTGACTGTGGGTCATGCCGATCGCTTGGGCGGCCTCAAATTGTCCGCCATCTACTGCAAAAATCCCACCACGTACGATCTCAGTCATATACGCACCAGTGTTGATCGAAACGATGAACAACGCAGCAATCGTGCGATCCAGAGAAATACCAAAGGCTAGAGCCAATCCGTAGAAGATGACCATGGCTTGAACCATCATTGGTGTACCACGGAAGACTTCGATATAAACAGATAACAAGAAATTAGCAACTTTTTGGAAGAAGCGTGTCACTTTATTATCAGATTCTGGAATTGAGCGAAAGACGCCAATCAATAAACCTAATGTCGTTCCTACAACTGTACCGATCAATGCGATAAACAGTGTCAAACCAGCTCCGCGTAAGAACATGTTGCCATATTGATCCCAAATCGTCTTGAAATCTTGGAGCAAGCCAGTTTCTTCTGCATCTCCATCCGTTGACGCAGGTTGGTCTTCAATGGCTTGGTCCATGATGGCAATGCGATCATCATGAGAAATGCCGCTTAATATTTGGTTGACTTGTTGGAGATCAGGATCACCTTTGCGCATTCCTACAGCGATTTGGACATCTTCGGGATTTGTTTGAAAGCCATTTGCTTCATCTAGTTCGAGCATTTTCAAGGCTGGGTTGACGCTTGTGGCTGTTACCCCTTCTGGACGTTCGCTGACGTAACCGTCGATCATGCCAGAAGCTAGTGCTGTTCGCATGGCTGAAAAGTTATCCATTGCTTGTTGCTTGTCCACTCCTGGGATCTGATCGATCACGTTATAGTGGAATGTATTCAATTGTGCAGTGATTTTTGCGCCAGAAAGATCTTCTAAGCTAGTCGCATTCGCAAACTTACCATCTTTTTGTACGACGATCACAAGTTCTGATTCATAGTATGGATCAGTAAAGTCGATTTCTTTTTGGCGTTCAGCCGTCGGACTCATGCCGGCAATGATTGCATCGATCTTTCCAGATTGAAGGGCAGGGGGTAAACCGTCCCATTTCGTTTGGACAATGACTAGTTCTTTACCTAAACCTTCGGCTACCTTTTTGGCAATTTGTACATCATATCCGCCAGCAAAGCTATTTTGGCCTTGAATTGGATAGGCATTGTTTGCATCAGTTTGTTGAGACCAGTTAAAGGGCGCATAACCAGCTTCCATTCCGACACGAAATTGATCGCTCGGGGTTTTATCATCTGCATTAACCAAAGTGGTCAAGCTAAAGATCGATAGAATAAACGTAAAAATTAGAGTGAGTGTAACTGAATTTTTTTTCATCTGTCTTCTCCTTTTTGTTTGTTCACGTACGTGGTCCTTCAGGCATATACTGATAAGACCAACGTTCGCTCAGCTTCTTTGGCTGATAACCAAAGCGCCTTGACACGAGTGGTCGAATACATGCATTGCAGTTGCTTATCAAGGAGAAATAAAAAACGACCACTTTGTAGGTACAAAAGGGCCGCTAAATTTCACAGAGTGATAAACCTCTCACAAAACATAGCGCAACTTAGCATCACTGCTAAGACAGTCCGTAAGCTGTTAACTTACGTCCCAACATACTTTTTAAGCAAAAAAAAGTACATTTCGGCGATCCTCCCTAGCCCTGCTTCCACATGTTTGCTTCACTCCACAGGTTTAATGATTCTCGCGACCTCTACCTCATTGATTGAGGCATCTCGTATTCAGTTATTTATACAAAAAATAGTCTACGATAGAGTAGCCACTTTGTCAATGAGAAACTACATTTTTGCAGAAAAAAGTTGATAAATAAAGAAATATACTGTTTATTTAATTTCTTTCATGAAAAAAGGAAAAGAGAATGTTTTCAAAAAAAGAATAATTATACATTTTATGCAAAACTTAAATGATAGTAAAATAACGAAAAACAGACTGCAAAATCACGCAGTCTGTTTCCTTTTTTATCTAATTTTATCTAAAAGTATTTTAAGCTGTAGCTTTCTTAGGTTCACGACCAAGAATGGCTTGTAAAATAACTGTTACTCCATAAATAGCTAAAACGAGATAGATCAAACTAGAGTATTGTGTGATCCCCCAGCCCCATGTGCGATAAACAACTAATGTAATTGCTAGAACAATTGCTGCCAATACATTGAAAAAGGCAAACGCCCATAGATTTCCATTTTCTTTACGTACTAAATAGAAGATAGAGAAATAAATACTTAATGCTAACCAAGCGATACATGCTAAAATAACGCCCCAATAAATTAAGAATGCAACCATATTGATTCACCTCATTTCATACTCAAAATATACAGATCATTGGTATTGTAGCACGTTTTCATTGTTTTGTCAGTGATGTTTGTGAGTATTTTCTCAAAAAAAATCTCTGAATTTTCATTCGATTGAGGGTATGTTTCATTTTATTTCGATTATAATAGAAGAGAGGTGAGTGATAAATGTTGGAACAAACAATTGAAGAAGCAGCGACAGCGATGATTGAAAGTCAAAAACTGACCTTTCTAACAGGGGCAGGTGTGTCCACACCTTCTGGAATACCCGATTACCGTTCACTAACAGGTGTTTACCAAGGGATGGATCGCCCAGAATATTTATTGAGTCATCAAGCGATGGAGGAAGAACCACAAAAATTTTATTCGTTTCTCAAACATCTTTATCATCCCGAAGCACGCCCGAATATCATCCATCGAGAAATCGTAGAGTTGGCTAAAGAAAAAGAGGTATGGGTCGTTTCGCAAAATATCGATGGGTTACATGAGAAAGCTGGAAGTAAAAAACTAGTTAATTTTCATGGGAATCTGTATCATTGTTATTGTCGAAACTGCCATCAAGCTGTTGACTGGCAAGATTATCTCAGCAGTGACAAGCATCAACTATGTGGTGGTCAGATTCGCCCAGATATTGTGTTATATGGAGAAGGGTTCCAAGATGAAGTATTAGAGCAAGCAGCTTTTGCTGTAAGTCAGGCCGACTTGATTGTGATCGTAGGGACAAGTTTTCAAGTCCATCCCTTTTGTGATTTGATCCAGTTTCGCTCACCACAAGCGAAGCTGTTAGTCATCAATCAGACCCCTGTCTATCTATCAGAGGCGTATCGATTTGTCCAAACAGATGGAACGAAGGTGTTCAAAAAAGTACAGGAGAGTGTAAAATGACAGCTAAAACAGAAAAAGAAAAAATGATTGCAGGCGAACTTTATTTTGCGGGTGATCCAGAATTATCAGCCGATAGAAAATTTGCTCGAAGTCAAAGCCAGATCATCAACCAAGCGGAAACAAGTGAACTTCGCAGTCAATTACTTAAAGAAACGTTTGGCGCTACCGGCGAAAAGATTTATATGGAACCGACGATCAATTTTGATTACGGCTATAATATTTACGTAGGTGAGAATTTTTATGCGAACTTTAATTGTACATTCTTAGATGTTAGTACGATCAAAATTGGCGATAACTGTATGTTTGCCCCTAATGTCCAGCTTTATACTGCCACACATCCGCTACATCCAGTGAAACGAAATAGCGGGTTAGAATTCGCTAAACCAATTGAGATCGGCAATAATGTGTGGCTCGGTGGTGGAGTGATCATCACCCCTGGAGTGACTTTAGGAGACAATGTCGTTGTCGGGGCGGGAGCAGTCGTAACCAAATCATTCCCAGATAATGTAGTGATCGCAGGGAATCCGGCACGGATCATCAAACGAATCGATGAACCAATGCCTGAAGAGTCATTGGAGGAGTTGAGACAATCGATTGATCAAATCGATCACCAATTAGTAGAACTACTTGAAAAAAGAATGGCTACGGTCACGAAGATCGGTGACGTCAAACGAACAACTAACCAAGCAGTTTATGATAAAAAAAGAGAACAACAAGTGTTGGATAAAGTTGCTAGTTGGTTGAAAACACCAGAATACAGTGAGACGATCTTAGCTACTTATGCAGATATCATGAAGCACTCACGAAACTATCAAAATAAACGAATGGAGTAGATAAATGATTGAAGGAGAAACTCGCCGAAAAGAAATCATTGAAACGCTAGTTGATGCAGAGAAACCTGTCAGTGCCAGTAAGTTTGCTACTCGTTTTGGTGTCAGTCGCCAAATCATTGTAGGAGACATTGCGTTGCTACGAGCAGCAGGAGAAGCGATCGTGGCGACGGCCAGAGGATATCTTTTGGAAGATGAACAAGATAAAAATGGGTTCATCAGTAAAATCGCTGTACAACATCAGAGAGAACAAACAGAGGAAGAACTACAGTTGATCGTTGCTCATGGTGGCGAGATACTAGACGTCATCGTTGAGCATCCCTTGTATGGCGAACTGACAGGGATGCTTCATATCAAGACAGTAGAAGATGTTCGCTCATTTATGAAACGTTATCGGAAAAGTCAAGCTTCGTTATTGTCTGAATTAACGGATGGGATCCATCTGCATACGATCCGTTACTCACATAAGGAAGTATTGCAGCAAATCAAACAAAGCTTGGCAGAAGCAGGCATCTTGTTCGAAGGGAACCAATAATTTACTTTATGAGATGGAGATAGGAGTGTTTTTACTTCTATCTCCATCTCATTTTTTCTTTATTTATAAAATAATTGATTTATGCTATGGCAAAACTTTAACTATACTGAACAGAAATGCTACAAATACTTTTATTGAAAGAGGGAGAAAAATGCTTCGAGGAACAAATCAAAAAACAATTCTTTGCTTTGGAGCAGCTGAAAGCAATTTGGAACAACAGTTGAATGATAGAGAACTCAGGAAAAAAACAAATCCGTATGACCCATTGGTTTATATGGAAGAGTTAGTCGACTATCTCATTCAACAACCTTTTGAGAATTTCTCTCTTCAACCCAAAGAGTTGATTGACCAAATAAAAGAAGGCAGCAAATATCCACTCTGGGAAGATATTCAAGCCATCATGATGGAGGACCCAAGGTTTCAATTACACAGGATCTACTCGGAGCCGTTTCTTGAGGAGTATCAACAATACAAGGAAACAGGACAATTTGCCAATCACTTAATGAAAGATACTTTAACTTATAGTCTACGAATACAATTGTTAAAAAAAACAGAATTATTAATGATTGAAGTTGCAAAAAAACGAAGTGATCTTATCATCTGGATACCTTTAGATTCTTATGATGGGGATTTTGTAACGACGATCCAAGGGAAGCAAAATAGATATAAAGATTTTACGTTACGCAGTTTATACCATGAAAAAGATAAGCTCAAAGCATCAATTGTCTTTTGGGAGCATGGACAAATCGTCGCAGCTCCTTGGGAAAGAAATGCTAGATTATGGAGAAATTGTGTGGAAAATGATTTGAGAAAATCATCGGCTATTTCCTCGTCAGAGAGCCATCTTCTAATCTACGGATTACGGGTAGCACGTATCCACTTTAACTATGAAGATCAAGTTTTGCTAAAACATTTCCAATATAAGGACATAAATGATTTTAATATCGATAAGTATAATGATATTTTAATGGAAAGTATTTTTGAACATATAAAACATTGTCCTACAGAAAAAAGTAGAGAAGAATTTTTTAGTCATTGGATTGATTACCTCCCCGAAAAGGAACGCTATTTACCATTGTGGGAAACATATTATCATGTCACACAAACGATTGAAAAATTTCAATTGAAAAACATCTTTAAAGAGGTCATTTCAGAAGACGATACCCAATTTGATCGTCCAGAGATCAAGCAACACTTCATAAAAAAAGGCTGTAAAATAGGGATAGAACTCACTTTGTTGTCTCAACATGTCACAATAGTCTTTCTATTAGACGAACTTTGTGACCTAAGAGTAGTAAAAAAAGTCCCCGGCATTACTGGAAGTGAACTACGCTACATGTATCGAAACTGGGAACGGTTTAAGCAGCGAGTCGTTTTTATTGAAAAGAAAAAATTTGTTTCTCCACCTTGGGAATCTGATCCTGAATTTTGGGCAACCTATCAGCCTAAGTCAAAGAGCCTGGCACAACCAGAAGGGTATACGCTTAGTGATAAAAAAGAATTTAAACAGTTGAAAACCTACGCAAAGACGAATAGCCAATCGCAAAGTAAACAAAGAATCAGACAGATGGAACATTGTCGCTGACTGAATCATAAAAATACATACTGACACACCATTGAGACGAATAGATAAAAAATAAGACGATTGGGAGGTCAACTATGATAGATCAAACAATGAACGAATTCAGAAAAAAATTAGATATATTAGCTTTATCTTTATCACTACAAGAAAATATCAATCATTTTGGTTTAAATAAAGACTATCAATTATTATTCTCAACATATATTCAAATGATTCGTGAGGATCAAGACAATTTTTTTATTGAAAAGGAACGAAAAGAAAATATCATGGAATCGCTAAAGCGAACAAAAGATTTTTATGATTTTGAGAAAAAAGAACAAGTGCAAATGATCTTTGAAAAACTGAGAAATGATGATCCAACAGATTTCATGCTTATTCCCTCTTCATTTTATCCAGGAGAGTATGGGGCAGTATCACCTCATACATGTGGATTAACAGTCTATAAAAAAATGATTCTTTTATAATTATGAAGGTGGATAAAGAAAAAAATTTCGATGATCACACGGTTTCTTATTTTGAGATTCCGCCAACAAAAATTTTGGAACTAAGTGAACTGTTTCTTAAAGAGCGATTTCATGAAGTTCGCAAACCATATTTTGTATTGAGAAGGTTAGCAACTCTTTCAACCCAAAACGAATCAATCGGTATACCAGCCATCACGATGAAAGAACAAAAGAGTGGGAATTGTTCAGTTAGCGAAGTTGATGCTTCGCTAAAAACAATTTTATTCAATTGTAGGAAAGATATCTTTTCTTTAGAGATGAATAATCAAGTGACACCTAAATGGCATTCAAAACATGCTGAACCGTCTTTGGAAATGCACAATAGATTTCTTAGTGCTTTGAAAGAAAAGAATCCAGATTGGAATCGGCAGCTCGATTATATCTTTATTTATTATTTATATAAAAAAGGCCAACTTAAAAGTGAGTTTTTAAAAAATATTGATACAAAAAAACGTCGATGGCATCTACAAATCCAGTTTCTTTTTAAGGAAGATCCATATATTTCAGCAATATTCAATCATCCTGGCCAACTTCCAACTATAGATGAAAACTTGATCCAAGAAAAATCCAGCAATATCATTCAATCACTAGGTATTCATACCACAAGTAAGCTTGCAGAAATTTCTTCTGGTGATTTAAAAGAATATCTCTATCAGCAAAAGTCCATAACCGATACAATAAATGGTCGTTTACCATTTATACAAGTTCCAATAGCTAAGGAAATGATCCAGCGAATGTTATCTAGCTTAGAAAAGAAAGAGCAGGAAGTAACGGAGGAATTACACCGACGAAAAGTATTAAAAGAAAAAAGGAAAGAAATAAGGTTGGAGCAGAACTTGAGCAACCCTGCATCTATTCATTATCAACCGGAGACGATTTTTCCAATAGAAAAAAATGTCGAGAAGTTAAAACATGTATTGATTTTTGGTGACGAACAGGATAGAAAAGGCTTAATGGAAAAATTGGATCATTTAGATCCTAGACAAAAAAAGATACCCCATGATTCGAAAGTTTACATAGAATTGATTTTTCACGCCTTAAGAAAACGTTCAATTAATTCCAAGAATTTAGAAAGAGCAATACAGAACAATCCTCTACTTAATGAAATCATTCAAGTAATAAGAGATAGCATAGATTTGAACACAAACGCTGTTTATCCAATGCAATCACTGGGAGAGAGGCAAGAGTGTACACAAACAATAGAATATACTAATCAAGACTTTGAAGAGATTGCAGATGCGGGGAGCCAAAACCCCTTGATCCACCGTTCTGAATTGATCCTGATTGAAGCTGTTAAAAAAAGAGAAGATGTTGAGCTATGGGTACCATTAGATTCGCTTCGCCATCAAATGGATCAAACAATTGACAGTTTTAGAAATGATGTGTTCGATCATGCGCTGCGAGTCTTGTATCTTCAAAGAAATCAACTACAAGGTAGATTTGTTTTTTGGGAAAATGGGCAAAGAGTAGTGGCACCATGGGAGCGTGATCCAGAATTATGGGCAAATCGTGTACCAAAATCAGTTATCAAAAATGAACCCTTTCCTATAGAGGATTCACATACAGCGGCAACTCAAAAAGCAACCATAGATGTGCTTCCACCGTTAAATGAACAGGCAAAGAGATTTGAACGAACATTTACTTCGCTAGATAAGATCGAACCACAAAAAGCTAAGGTAGTAGTCACTGATAACCTTAAAGATTTCAAGAGTGTCGTTACCCACTTAAGCACGGTAGTAAAAGAAGGCCAAGTTATAGTAGCCTCAATGAATGCAAATGAAAAGATAAATGAATTGGCTAGTGTCAAAAGATGTTTATCTGGTAAAGAAACTTCAAAAAACAAGGAAGCTGTTATAAATGCCTCTTTGGATGAGCTTAAGTTGTGTAAAAATGTAAGTGCTCTATTTAGAAGGACAGCATCCAATACAGGAGTGGAAATGGAACTAGATCCACCACACAAACCAATAAAACGATTGGTTGATCAAGCAACCGATCAATTAATTCAAAGAAAAGGTCACTCGTATTACACAAGAATTGCAGGAATGAATGATCGAAGTACGAATACTAGTGAGAACGCTAGAAATAAGACCCATTGCTTTAGTAGTGTTGTGTCTCGGTTCAATAATGTATTTGAAAAAGGGAAAAACACTCCAGCAGAAAATGTGACTACCAAACCAACCAATACAGAAAAAGTTAGGATGACTAAATTGTTAACTGGTTTTCGATCAACAAAATTTGGACAGAATCTCGGAATGCATCAGACAACAAAACACCAGCAAAAAACATTGACGGAACGTTGAGTTATCTTTAAGAGAAGAGTAAAGAGTGTTTCGTACAAGAAACAATCATTTATTGTTGTCAACTTCTATAAAAATGTTAAAACAAGATCGAGATGAGTTTTTACGGTAGAAAAAATGAACAGAGGAAAGCAGATGAAGCTGCCACTCTCTGTTCATTTTTGTCATTATCTATTCTTACTCGATCACCAAGACGCCTTCTTTTAAGGCAAAAGGATTTTGATCATTGATATGGTCATAGAACATTACGCCATTGATATGGTCGATTTCATGTTGTACTACGATGGATTCATAATTTTTTAAACGGATTTTTTGTTTCTCACCGTTTTTGTCATAATACGAAAGCGTGATTTTTGCATGGCGCACAACATACCCAGGGACTTCACGATCGACGGATAAACAGCCTTCACCTTCGCCTAAGCAAGCATTCTGGACGGAATGGCTCAGGATTTTTGGATTATACATGACCGTACTCAACGTCGGTTCTGTGATTTCTGGATCTGGATTTGGTACGTGGACCGCAATGATCCGTTTTGAAATATCAAGCTGAGGCGCAGCTAGGCCGACACCACCACGTAAATTTAATTCTTCTGCTTTGATTGGATCTTGGCTATTTTTAAGAAATTCCAACATTTCTTCTCCTAATAAGAGATCTTCCTCACTGAGTGGAAGAGCGACTTCTTGCGCTACTTCACGTAATGTTGGATTGCCTTCTCGAATAATGTCATCCATTGTGATCATGGAATATGTACCCCTTTCTTATCAAACACTCTCTTTTCGGTTAATAGTTTACCATAAATTTGAAAAAGTAGTAGCCTGATTGTTTAATCAACTAGATTTTCTTAAGGATTCTACACTTGATTTATTAGGAAGATTCAGGTAAAGTATAGCTGTATGTTTAAAGCATATGTCCTGTTACTTGGTTAAACGAATCACCAACGTTTTACTCAGTCACAGGGGAATAATTAAACGAGGTGAAAGAAATGGCAATTTCAAAAGAACGCAAAAACGAAATCATCAAAGATTACGCACGTCATGAAGGAGATACTGGTTCTCCAGAAGTACAAATCGCTGTATTAACTGAAGAAATCAACCACTTGAACGAACATGCACGTGTTCACAAAAAAGATCATCATTCATACCGTGGTTTGATGAAAAAAGTTGGTCATCGTCGTAACTTGTTAGCTTACTTACGTAAAACTGACGTTCAACGTTACCGTGAATTGATCCAACGTCTAGGCTTACGCCGTTAATTTTTAACAGAAAGTGGGGTTCGCGTGAATCTCACTTTTTTACTTTAAACTATCAAACATTTCTGTGAATCAGCTCGATGGACTCCTACTAACCAAATGAAAGGTGCAAAAGATCGCTTTCGCGGTTTTCATTTGTTTAGTAGCGTCTAGCGTTCACGAGAAGGAAAAGGAGTATTTATGTCAGAAAAACAAGTTTTTAAAACGACATGGGGCGGACGTCCCTTAGAGATCGAAGTTGGCCAATTAGCCAAACAAGCCAATGGAGCAGTATTAGTTCGTTATGGGGATACGGTCGTATTAAGTGCGGCAGTTGCTTCAAAAGAAGCCAAAGATACAGATTTCTTCCCATTGACGATCAATTATGAAGAAAAAATGTATGCAGCTGGTAAGATCCCAGGAGGATTTATCAAACGTGAAGGTCGTCCAAGTACGGAAGCAACCTTGACTGCTCGTTTGATCGACCGTCCGATCCGTCCAATGTTTGCGGAAGGTTTCCGTAATGAAGTCCAAGTTACAAATATCGTGATGAGTGTGGAAACAGATTGTTCTCCCGCAATGGCAGCAATGTTAGGTTCTTCACTAGCTTTATCGATTTCAGATATCCCATTCGATGGACCAATCGCAGGTGTTGAAGTTGGCCGTGTCAATGGCGAGTACATCTTGAACCCAACAGTTGAACAAGCAGAGACTACCGATATCGAATTAAGCGTAGCTGGGACAAAACAAGCAATCAACATGGTTGAAAGTGGCGCAAAAGAAGTTTCTGAAGAAGATATGCTGGGTGCATTATTATTTGGATTTGACGCAATCAAAGAATTAGTCGCATTCCAAGAAGAAATCGTTCAAGCTGTCGGCAAAGAAAAAATGGAAGTTTCTTTATTACAAGTCGATGCTGACTTGAAAAAAGAAATTTTTGATGCATCATATGGCACGATGAAAGAAGCGGTCATGACAGAAGAAAAATTAGCGCGTGAAGATAATATCGACCAAGTGAAAATCGATATTCGCGAAGCTTATGCAGAGAAATTTGCGGGTCATGAAGAGGAAGCGCAATTACTAAAAGAAGTGAAACAAATTACGGAAGATCTTGAAAAAGACGTCGTTCGTGAGTTGATCACGATTGACAAAATCCGTCCTGATGGTCGTAAATTAGATGAGATCCGTCCTTTAGCATCAGAAGTTGGCTTGTTGCCACGTGTTCATGGTTCTGGATTATTTACTCGTGGACAAACTCAAGCACTATCATCATGTACATTGGCACCTTTAGGGGAACACCAAATCATTGATGGCTTAGGTGTAGAAGTCAGCAAACGATTCATCCACCATTACAATTTCCCACAATTTTCTGTGGGTTCAACTGGTCGTGCCGGTTCACCAGGTCGTCGTGAAATCGGTCATGGTGCATTAGGTGAACGTGCATTAGCACAAGTGATCCCTTCAGAAGAAGAGTTTCCTTACACGATCCGTCTAGTGGCAGAAGTGCTTGAATCGAATGGTTCATCTTCTCAAGCAAGTATCTGTGCAGGTACCTTAGCATTGATGGACGCAGGTGTGCCAATCAAAGCACCTGTTGCTGGTATTGCTATGGGATTAGTATCTGATGGTGAAAACTACACGATTTTAACAGACATCCAAGGTCTAGAAGACCATTTAGGCGACATGGACTTCAAAGTTGCCGGAACAAAAGATGGAATCACAGCACTACAAATGGATATCAAGATCCAAGGTATCACGGAACAAATCTTAAAAGAAGCACTGGCACAAGCAAAACAAGCACGTATGGAAATCTTAGAAGAATTGACTTCAACGATCGCTACACCACGTGAAGAGCTTAGCCAATATGCACCTAAAATCGAAATGATCCAAATCGATCCTACGAAAATCAAGGATGTCATCGGTAAAGGTGGCGATACGATCAATGGAATCATTGATGAAACAGGCGTGAAGATCGATATCGATCAAGACGGTAAAGTAAGTATTGCTTCTTCTGATAAAGAAATGATCCAAAAAGCAATCAAGATCATCGAAGACTTGACAAAAGAAGTCAAAGTTGGCGAAGTCTACCTTGGTAAAGTTGTTCGTATCGAAAAATTCGGTGCATTTGTCAACTTGATCAAAGGGAAAGACGGCTTAGTCCATATCTCTCAATTAGCGAATGAACGTGTGAACAATGTAGAAGACGTTGTGAAACTAGGCGATGAAGTGTTGGTGAAAGTGACAGAGATCGACAAACAAGGTCGTGTGAATCTTTCAAGAAAAGCAATGTTGAACGAAGAGGACAAGAAGTAATTCCATCGTTTTAAGATAAAAGTTTTTTAATAAGCGTACTACTACGAAAATAATTTTATATTTTCAAAAGTAGTACGCTTATTTTTTTAAAATCGTTAAAGTAAAACGCATAAAGGGTCAATTTATATTTTCTTAATAAACACTTAGTTATTTAAAGTGCAAAAGGAGGAATGGAAATGATCCATTTTTTATTCTCATTGATTGTAGGTGGCGTATTAGGATTCGTTGCTGGAGCTGTTCTTAATGAAGATGTTCCAGGGGGCGTCACTGGAAATATTATCATTGGTTTCTTTGGAAGTTGGTTAGGTGAATTTGTGTTAGGCGATCTAGGTCCATCAATCAGTGGCTTTTATCTTATCCCATCATTGATCGGGGCACTCGTTTGTTTGGCTCTTTACTCCTTTACAGCCGATTATTTAAGAAGACGTCGATGAATCGGTTATTTTTAGCTGATTTATTGACACCGACGTTGAATACTTGGATAATTAGGTGGAATTTAGGTCAATCATAGGATTGGAGAAATGAGGGGGAACAGTGACAACAAAGCATAACACAAAAAAAATCTCGATGGCTGGGTTATTAGTCGCCATGGGGGTTGTTTATGGAGATATCGGTACCAGTCCGCTTTATGTAATGAAAGCAATCGTAGAAGACAATGGCGGCTTGCGGGGGATCAACCCAGATTTTGTTATCGGAGCAGTCTCCTTGATTTTTTGGACTTTGACATTATTAACGACGATCAAATATGTCGTGATTGCTTTAAATGCAGATAACCATGGGGAAGGTGGGATCTTTTCTTTATATACTTTGGTTAGAAAAGGCGGTAAATATCTGATCATACCTGCAATGATCGGTGGCGCAGCATTATTAGCAGATGGGGTACTGACCCCCGCTGTAACGGTTACGACCGCTATTGAAGGATTGCGTGGGATTCCACAATTCTTTGACCGTTTCGGCAATGACCAGAACATCATCGTCATTATTACTTTAGTTATTATTTTTGTTTTATTCATGGTCCAACGATTCGGTACAGAAGTTGTCGGGAAAGCATTTGGACCGATTATGTTTTTATGGTTCACCTTTTTAGGCGCGATGGGCTTGTTTAATTTCAGTCAAGACTGGACAGTGATCCGTGCCTTAAATCCTTATTATGCGATCCAGTTGCTATTTAGTCCTGATAATAAGCTAGGTCTATTTATTCTAGGAAATATCTTTCTGGCTACTACTGGGGCAGAGGCGCTTTATTCTGACTTAGGACATGTCGGAAAACGAAACATTCGTTTAAGCTGGCCATACGTTAAAGTATGTTTGGTATTGAATTATTTTGGGCAGGCAGCATGGCTGTTGAATGTCTATCAAAATCCAGAAACCCAAGCGATCGAAAACTTGAATCCATTTTTCAAAATGATGCCGGCTAGTTTTACCGTCATTGGGGTCATATTTGCAACGATTGCGGCTGTTATCGCTTCGCAAGCGTTAATTACTGGGTCATTTACTCTAGTTTCAGAAGCAATCAAATTGAAATTATTGCCTCGGTTGAAAATCATGTATCCCGGAAGCAGTATCGGGCAAATGTATATTCCAGCAGTAAATTTGATTCTATGGATTGCTTGTTCACTGGTTGTTGTTACCTTTAGAACCTCACACCATATGGAAGCTGCGTACGGGCTGTCCATTACCGTAACGATGTTGATGACGACTGCCTTACTTTATTTCTATTTGCTCCAAACTGGCTATCCGAAGTGGTTAGCTCATACAATTACCTTTTTCTTTGGGGCAATCGAAGTCGTCTTCTTTATTTCAAGTATCGTGAAGTTCTTCCATGGCGGTTTTGTCGCTGTGTTGATTGCTTTAGTCATTCTAGCAGTCATGTTTGTTTGGGAACAAGGAAATATCATTCGTGAATCGGTCGCAGAAGAAGTGGCATTAAAAGAATATATTCCACAACTTCAAGCATTGAAAGAGGACAAATCCTTACCAATGTATCAAACGAATGTAGTTTTCTTAGTGCCAGATATGGCAGATGGGAAGGTTGGTCGTCAGTTCGTGTATTCCATTTTAGATAAACGACCAAAGCGGGCGAAGGCCTATTGGTTTGTCCACGTAGAAGTAACCGATGAACCCTATACGAAAGAATATCAAGTGGATATGATGGGAACCGATTTCGTTGTTCAAGTGAACCTGTTCTTAGGATTCCGCGTACAACAAGAAATCAATGTCTACGTTCGACAAATCATCCACGATTTAATGAAACAAGGACGTCTACCAAAACAACCACAGACGTATTCATTGACTCCAGGAAGAGAAGTCGGCGATTTCCAATTCATCTTGATCGACGAAGTAGTTTCCAATGTAACAACTCTTGGAAAATGGGAACGACAAATCATGCAAGCTAAACTTGCCATAAAGAAAATCGCTACGACGCCAGAAACATGGTTTGGTTTAGAATACAGTGAAGTCAAACATGAAACAGTACCTTTGCTGATTGGTGGAACAAGAAAAACGTGGTTGAAAGAACGAAAAAGTAAGTAGATAAAGAATTAGTTTATGCTATACTAAAACTGGAAAGAGGAGTTGCGATAACAACTCCCCTTTGACAGTACCGCTTAATTAACAGCGGCATATTTCAACTTATTTTTTACAAAATAACCGTCCTATGCCGAGGACGGTTATTTCTTTTTGTCGTTGTTAAGCAATGCTACAACCAACGTAATCAGAGCGATAGTAAACATACCAAAGCTGAGCATCAATTTAGACTAAATGCCCAACTGACAGAGGATCTTCCCTAGAACTTAATCTAGTAAGCATGTCGATAGTATGCTATACTAAATACGAAAAGAGGAGTTGCATCAACAACTCCCCTTTGACAGCGTTGTTTAAAAAACAGCGGCATAGGTTTAGTTAATTGTTATAAAAATAACCGTCCTAAGCCGAGGACGGTTATTTCTTTTTGTCGTCTCTAAGCAATGCTACAACCAACGTGATCAGGGCGATGGTGAACATACCAAAGCTGAGCATCAATTGGATTGTATCGAGTGCCGACAAAAGGCGTCTCCTTTCGTAAGATTTAGAAAGTATGTGCATACGCACCACCTCGCTTTCGAAGGATAGCCACCGTCATTAAACTGTACTGTCACGTAATAGCATAGCACATGCGCACATTTTAAACCTTAATTTATAAATTTTCTTGTTATTGAATAGCTGTTGAATGCTAGTGATACAAGTGAATAAATCCTCCCATTATTTAAAGTGATCTCGTGGGAGAAGCAGAAATCAAAAGCCTCCTAGTTATACTCTTTTTATGAAAAGTTGTACAATTGAAATGAAAAGTGAGGCGAAACAAATGGTATTAAATTTTGTCATATTATTTTTTATGATAGCAATCACTGCTTTTTTTGTTGCGAGTGAATTTGCTTTGGTAAAAATCAGACGTTCCCGTTTAGAGCAATTGGAAAAAGACGACGTGAAGAACGCTAAACTAGCGCTGCATGTGACCCATCATTTAGACGATTATTTATCTGCAAGTCAGTTGGGTATCACATTGACAGGCTTGATCATTGGTTGGGTTGGCGAAGGTTCTGTGGCAGCATTGTTGGAACCTTGGATCGGTCAGCTTCCGATCGGACGGGGAATAAGTGCAACGATCTCTGTCGCATTAGGGTTCATTCTGGTGACGTATGTCGACGTTGTGGTGGGGGAACTTTTGCCGAAAAGTTATAGTATCGTCAATACGGAACAAGTTGTGTTATTCGTAGTCAGACCCTTGCATTATTTTTATCTGGCGATGTTTCCTTTCATCTGGGTATTGAATCATTCGGCAGCAAGCTTAGGTAAATTGCTAGGCGTGAAACTAGTATCAGAAGGTGAAGAAACACTCTCGCAAGAAGAATTGACTTTAGTTGCCCTCAATTCTTACCAGCAAGGTGAGTTGACAAAGGATGAATACCAGTACTTAGAAAATGTCTTTGAATTTGATGACACACTGGCAAAAGACATTCAAGTAGATCGGACATCGATGCAAGTATTTGATGCGTCAGATACAGTCAAACAAGCCATCAAGGAATCGATTGAACGTGGGCATACGAGATATCCTGTCATACTGGAATCCAAAGATAATGTGTTAGGATACGTGACATTACCTGCGTTGATCAAACAATCTTTAGAAGATGACCAGATAACGGTGGAGTCTCTGATTGAAGAACCAATCGTGACAGCAGAAACTATCCCCATCAAGAAACTATTGACGATCATGCGAAGAAAAGGAAAACATATAGCGATCTTAAAGGATGAATATGGTGGGACAAGTGGACTTGTCACGATCGAGGATATTTTAGAAGAGATCGTCGGTGAGATTCGAGATGAAACAGATGTGGACCAAGCATTGATTGCGAAACAAGCAGATGGCAGCTATATTGTTTCAGGTAAATTGACACTTGATGATTTTGAGCGCTACTTCAATGAGGATGTTCCAGAATTTGAAGAAACGAATTTCATCACTCTGGCTGGCTTTATGTCAAGCTATCAAAAAGAGATCGAACCAGGTACAGTGATCACGATTGGACAATTCAAATTTACAGTTTTGGAATATGATCATGCACATATCGACTATTTCAACTTGGTGATTTTACCAACGAATCCATAGAAAAAAAGTGTTCTTCCCGTAGTATAGGAGGAACACTTTTTTTAATCTAATAACTGATTTCAGCATCTTCAATTGAAAATTGCTGTTGTTCGGCGTCTAGCTGTTTCAAATGTTTCACAGCGCGGATATAAGAGTAAAGCAAGACAATGACAGAACCAGCCCAAGCGAGTGGTGAAGCAAGAGCAGCACCTGGATAGCCCCAGATTCCAGTCAGAATGATTGCAGCGAAAGAACGCATGATCAGTTCCATCATCCCTGCAATCGTCGGTACTTTACTTTGACCAAGTCCTTGTAATGTGTAACGTAAGATAAATAGGATAGCTAAGATCCAGTAAAGGGAGCCGTTGATGTTGAAATACGTTTGTGCCAAATCAAAAACGACAGTTTCATTTGGGCTGACAAACAAGCTCACCAATGGTCGACCAAGGAAAATGACAATTGCTCCGGCTAAGAAACTAAAGCCGATACTCATCACTAATGTTTGACGAACGCCTTTTAAGATACGCCCATATTGTTTCGCTCCATAGTTTTGTGCTGCAAAAGTCGCCATCGCAATCCCAAAGGACATCATAGGTTGAACAGCAAATTGATCGATTCGACCAGCTGCGGCTTGGGCAGCTACGACATCTGTACCTAAGCTGTTTAATGCAGATTGCAAGACGATTGCACCAATCGCAATGATCGAAGATTGGAAAGCCATTGGTAAAGCAACATTCAAATGCATACGGATCTCTTGTTTATCGAACGAAAAATCTTTTTTACGTAATTGAAGCATTGGGATCTTTTTCTTGATATAGACGATACATAATAGACTAGAAGCAATTTGCGCAATCACTGTTGCAATAGCAGCACCTTCTACTCCCATACCGAAGTTGATAATAAAGATCAAATCCAAGACAACGTTGATAATTACCGCAACGATCAAAAAGAGTAAAGGCGTTCGACTATCACCAAGTGCGCGAATAACATTTGACAATAAATTGAAGCTGACGGCAGCAAAGATTCCCCATAGGATGATCACGATGAATGTTTGTGCTTCATCAATGATATCTGCAGGTGTTTGCATCAACTGGAGCATCGGACGAATAAATACTAAGCTAAGGACAGTTAAAATCACAGTAACAATGACACTAATCATGACACTTGTAGCAAAACTTTTTTTCAACCCACGGAAGTCTTTCGCACCATATCGTTGTGCTGTAATAATGGCTAAACCAGCGGTTAGACCTTGAGCAAAGCCAATAATCAAGAAAGTTAATCCACCGGTAGCTCCTACAGCCGCTAGTGAGTTTTTCCCTAATGTCTGCCCAACGATGATCATATCGACCATGTTGTAAAACTGCTGAAAAACATTGCCTATCAATAAAGGGACAGTAAATAGCAAAATCAGTTTGGCTGGGCTTCCTTTTGTTAAATCGCGCATCTTGTAAACTCCTTATTTCTTTTAAAATTTAGTTAGTAGTATATAGTGTTTACCCTTGGAATACCAATTAGAATCTGATGATAAATAAATAGCTAAAATGCTTTATGTTTTCTGAAAATTTTCAGAGAAGGTCATCATAAAAGTAGCCAAGAAGTGAGTCTGCGATGAAAATCAAAGAGTCAACTTACTTGGCTATCGTGCAAAACAAAGGGTTTTTTTTAGTATTGTTTAATTTCACTTGGGAGAAGAATGGTTTCTCTGGTCCCATCATCATAGGCAAATACTTGCGCCGGATACTGTGGAGAATAAGGGAATGGTAAATCGATCCCCATCTCGACGGTACTGCCTGCTTGAGAAAAATGCAAGGTTACTTTCCCATGATTGTTGATTAAATCAAAAGCTAAAATATTATCTAATGGAATAACACCCTTAAGGTCTAAATCAATAACGAACCAGATACTATCGATCAGTTCATCTGGTAAACTTGATACCACACCTAGTGATGCGTATCGATTACGGCTATTATCAAAACTTTCAAACATCGGCTTAGCCTCCTTTGTCTAAAAAACCGAAATGACGAGAACAACATATTATTATCAGGATAAACGAGTTATACTTTTTTAACGTTGGTTCATTCTAATAAACATTTATACAAAATGCAACAATATTTGCATACTTTTTTTCAAAGTATAAGAAACTTTTAAGAGGACTTCAAGAAACCTTACTATATAAGGGTTTTTGCGCTTATCAAAAAAACAAATAAGGGTTGATAAATAGGAATATACCATTCTTAAAACAATTTATTTTTAAGTGGGAATTAAAAAAAACGAAGCAATGACACAAGTCACTGCTTCGTTGATCAAAAGACGTTTATTCTTCAGTTGAACCAATCACTTCTGGTTCTGCTGCTTCACCAGTTGATTCTTCTTCTTCTGTTGGTGCAACAACTGCGGCGATTTGTTCTTCTCCATCAGTAATGATCGTGTATGCGTCATTTTTTGGTAGATCCGCTACAGTGATCGAATCACCTAATGCTAAATCAGTGATATCCACTTCGATGTTTTCTGGTAATTGATCTGGCGTAGCAGAAACAATCACAGTATATAGGTTTTGAGCCAATACACCACCAGATTTCACACCAGTAGATTCGCCAACAAGGACAATTTCTGTTTCGACTTCTGTTTCTTCTGTCATATTAACAGATAGGAACTCCACGTGTTCTAATTGGTTGGTAAATGTGTTTGATTGGACTTTATGAACAAGTGTGTTGACTTTTTTTCCTTCAATATTCATTGTGATAACTGTGTTTGCGGCATTCTCACGCAATACTTTACTAAATGTCGCACGATCAAATGAAATTGGCGTGCTTTCTACATTGTAGCCATAAACGATTGCAGGAACTTTTCCTTCATGACGCAATTTGTTTCTCAATGAACGGGGACGTACTTCTCTTTTACTTACTTCTAATGATACTGACATAACCAAAATTCCTCCTTAAAATGTGACTGTCTGCTTTGGTGTCAGACAGATTTTATTTAAGTGAATGTCACATGGTCTCTTGCACATTATCAGGTAGCGCGAAAAAACGCAAAAAGACAGATGCGCGCATCTGCCCTTAAAAAGTCAGGATTCAACTTTTCTCCACCAGGTCATTACGCTGTGTATGAGAAATCCAATTCACTTTACTCTTTAACCGTAACGCGAATTTCTAAGTAAGTCAAGGAAACAACTTAACGTTTCCATTTTGCATGATGTACGATTCAGGTTATAATGCGTATGTAGCTAGGAAAGGAAGCAGTTATGCGGTTAGATAAATTAATAGAAAAAGAATTAGAAACATCACGTAAAGAGATGAAACGACTTTTTGCGATGAAACTCGTACGTATCGATGGTAAAGTGGAACAGAAACAGAATCGTAATGTGGATAGTTTGCTCCACTGTATCGAAGTGGATGGCGTAAATCTACATACAAATGAAGTATACTTTATGCTGAATAAACCCAAAAAAGCTGTAACAGCGGTGACAGACGTTCACAAAACGACCGTTATCGATTTGTTGGCTTCAGCCGACCGCACCCAGCCTTTGTATCCAGTGGGGCGATTAGATCGTGATACAACAGGGTTATCGCTAATCACTTCAAATGGACAATTAGGCTATGAAATGTTACTGCCTGAGAAGAAAGTGAAGAAAACATACGTAGCAGTTGTCAATGAACAAGTGACAGAAGCTGATCAAGTTGCTTTTGAAAAAGGGATCATCTTTGATAGTGGCTATCAGTGTTTGCCAGCCCATCTAGAAGTCTTGGATATCCAACAAGGTCAAAGTATCGTACGCCTGACGATCCAAGAAGGAAAATTCCACCAAGTGAAAAAAATGTTTTTGGCTTGTGGGAAAAAAGTGACAGCATTACAACGCATCAGCATGGGTCCATTACAGTTAGATCCACATTTAGCTGAAGGTTCATATCGTTCATTGACGTTAGACGAACTAAAAAAAATAAAAAAATATTTTAAATAATAAAAGTGAATTGGGTATTTCATTCGATGGATTTGTATTACACTCCTAATAGGAGTAAGAGGTGATGTTCTATGTCTGGAATCGAAGGAAAAGACAAAATTAACGAAAAAAAGAAAGTTCAAGTGAATATCAATAAGAATTTAGCTACTGACGTCGAAAGCATTTTAGATTCATTAAGAGTAAATCCATCTATCGTAATCACTGCTAACAACCTAACAACCCACGAAAATGCAAATAAACGAAACATTAAATATAGAAGAAATAGGAGAATTAGATGAAATATCATACATTATTATTCGACGTAGATGATACGTTATTAGATTTTCAACAAACAGAAGCAGAAGCCTTGCACCAACTCTTTGCGGAACAAGGCATTGAACTGACACCAGAGATCAGAACAAGTTATAAAGCATTGAATCATCATTTATGGCGAGAATTTGAAAAAGGGCAGATGACAAGAGATGAAGTGACAGGCAACCGCTTTGGTCTGTTGTTCCAACAGTTCGGCAAGACAGTAGATAGCCAAGCAATGGATCAACGTTATCGACATTATTTGAATCAGGGCCATCATTGGATTCCTGGAAGCCATGAATTACTGGAAGCAGTGTCAAGTGAAGCTGAACTTTATATAGTGACGAATGGGGTTTCTCAAACCCAACATCGACGATTAACAGATGCTCGGATGATCCATTATTTTCGAGAAATTTTTGTCTCAGAAGCAATTGGCGCACAAAAGCCATTGAAGGCTTTTTTTGATCACGTGTTTGCTAATATTCCTGAGTTGGACAAAGAACGAACGGTGATTATCGGTGATTCACTGACTTCGGATATCAAAGGTGGAAATGAAGCAGGGATCGATACGATCTGGTTCAATAAAAATAAGTTGCCTGAAATACCAGAGATCCAACCAACCTATCGGATTGATTCTTTAGAAGAACTTTACCCGCTCTTGGAAATCTCACCTCATTAATTTTCAGAAAAATAGTGCATTTTCCTTTTTTTTCGCTATAATAGATTAGAATGAAAAAACGGATATGAAAGAGGTTTTAGTCAATGACAAAAAGCAAGCCAATTATCATTGGTGTGACGGGCGGATCGGGAAGCGGAAAGACAAGCGTCAGCCGAGGGATTTTTAGTCACTTTCCAGACCACTCCATCATGATGCTTGAACAAGATTCTTACTATAAAGATCAAAGTCATCTTAGCTTTGAAGAACGGTTGAATACAAACTACGATCATCCTTTTGCCTTTGATAATGAACTGCTGATCCAGCACGTTGAAAAACTACTGAACTATGAAGCCATTGAAAAACCAGTCTATGATTATGTTGCCCATACGAGAAGTCAAGCAACAATCATCCAAGAACCAAAAGAAGTGATTATTTTGGAAGGTATCTTGATTTTAGAAGACGAGCGTTTACGTGATTTGATGGATATCAAGATCTATGTAGATACAGACGATGACATTCGGATCATTCGCCGCATCAAACGTGACATGGAAGAGCGCGGCCGTACCTTAGATTCTGTGATCGAACAATATTTAACAGTCGTTAAGCCGATGTATCATCAGTTTATTGAACCAACAAAACGTTACGCTGATATTATCGTTCCAGAAGGTGGCGAAAATCACGTAGCTATCGACTTGATCACAACGAAAGTTGCTAGTTTTTTGAATCACCAGTAAAAAGATAAGAACAGGTGTTAGAACTGAAGTAGTCGTTATGCCTATCTTCTAAAACCAAATAAACGGCGTTTTATAAGTAACTTCTGCGGGTAATCAGTCATAAAGAAGTGCTCAAATCCGAGAAATAAGCGTGAAAAACCGAAAATTTTTCTTCAAATTTTTGGGATTTCACGCTTATTTCTGAAGGAGCTTCTTCACGTTGTTTATTCGGGCTTAGGAGGCACAAGAGGATCAAGCTTCTGTTGCACGAAGTTGCATACAACGATCTTGTAGTTGTTCGTTACCTGTTCTTTTATGAAATATAGAAAATGAAAAGTGTAGGAGAAGCGTATGGCTGAGAAGAAAACATGGGTACATAGAACCATCCAAGTCGCACCACTCGTTGGATTAAGTATTTTTTTCATATTGATCATGTATGGTTATCGACATGGCATCTTTCAATCGGCAGATTCTTTGCAACAATTCATGCAACAGTTTGGGAGCTATGCGATCATTTTATTTATTCTTATCCAAATCATCCAAGTGATCATTCCGATTCTGCCAGGAGGGATTTCTTCTGTTGCAGGGATGTTGATGTTTGGAAATGTCTTTGGGTTGCTGTATAGTTGTATTGGCTTGATTATTGGTGAAGCAATCGGCTTTTTATTCGTGCGTTATTATGGTACGAGTTTTGTCCGTTTTATCTTATCACCAAAAAAATTCAAAAAATTTGAACAGCTAGTCATTGAAAAAACAAACAATATCAAAAAGGTATTGATCGTTACTTTACTTTTGCCTTTTGCGCCAGATGATTTGATTTGTCTCGTCGCTGGGTTGACGAAGCTTTCATTTAGAGAATACATGCAAATCGTTATTCTTTTAAAACCTTGGTCGGTCGCTGTATATAGTATGATCATGTTGTTTTTATTCCAACAGGCACAAGGGCATTTTTAGTTCATTGAACGGGGGAGAGTAAATGTTGGAGAAAGTAATAGTAACTGAGAAAGAACTCGATGAACTCGTGGCAGTTATCCATGACGTATGGCCAGAAGCCTTTACGCCGATCATCGGTCAAAAGCAAGTCGCTTATATGTTGGAGACATATCAATCAAAAGAACAGATTGAAAAAGAATGTGCAACAGGAGTCAATTATTTCTTATTGAAGCTAGATGGGCGGA
This sequence comes from Enterococcus sp. AZ062, assembly GCF_051715065.1. Taxonomy (NCBI): domain Bacteria; kingdom Bacillati; phylum Bacillota; class Bacilli; order Lactobacillales; family Enterococcaceae; genus Enterococcus; species Enterococcus sp. AZ062. The sequence continues at coordinate 212,505 of NZ_JBIOTB010000001.1, forward strand.
CGGTTGGCTATACTGCTTATGAAAAGATGGGTTCTTCGATCTATTTAAGTAAACTCTATATTCTTCGAGAAGTACGAGGGAAAGGTTTGACCTCTGAAATTTTTCGTTGGTACGAACAACTAGCAAAAGAAACAGAAGCACAGGAGATTTTCTTGCGTGTCAATCAAGGAAATCAACAAGCAATCGCAGTCTATCAACATCAGGGATTTGTCATTGAGGGAGAGTTGATCAGCGATATCGGCGAAGGATTTCAAATGGTTGATTATAAAATGAAAAAAAGACTCGCATAAAAAGCTTGCTTGTGTTAAAGTATACGTTATGCGACGGGTCGAGAAGATCTCTGAACGTTAGAGGTCTAATTGATTTTGGCGGCACATGATCCACGGATCACCTACCGGATGTAGGCGTGCTGGACAAGACTTTTGTGGAGAAGGGCTTGTCTGTCTGAATCTTTCAGGCACCAGTGAGTGGCGAACAGAAATGTTCAACACTCAAAAATAAGCAGGGATTCCCAAATTTGCTAGTCAAATTTTGTGGAGTTCCTGCTTTTTTTTCTATCGGTTGACTGCGGATCAGTGTGCTGCTTTCACAACCTCTATAGGGTGTTGGCTGCTTTGCTCCTATGGTATAATCAGTTTTGTACCTACAGACATGTGGGTATGTCTATAGAGATGATGCGTTGACATGACAAGTCGCTCATGTTTAACACGTAAGGAGTTTTTATATGATTGATAAAATCAAACGATTTGGGCGGAACTTTACCCAGACGACACCTTTTATTTTGAGTAATACGGTTATCTTGGTGCCGTATCTTTTATTTTTAAGTTTGAGTGATGGGAACCAATGGTTATCGATTTTACCCTTCACTTTGTTCTATACCTTTCGCATGACAGGTCTGTTTTTAGTTAGTAGTATTCGCTTTGGTCTGGATAGCTATACCTTGTTGATGATTTCTTTATTGATGGGTGGTGCAGGTTCGTTGATCGGGATTTTCGGTGTCCTTTATTTCCCGTTGTATTATCTATCAAGTGTACTTTTAGGACTAAGTGCGGCATGGCTGATCCCCACAAATATCACAGTGAATTACCATGAAAAACAACAGGGATTCACGAACATGTCAGCCAATAAATTTCCATTTGCGATTTTGTTGTTGCTTCTTTTGTTTCGGGTGATCGAGCTTCCTGGGTCAACACAAGTCGTCATGACGTTAGCTTTATATACATTGTTCTATATTATGGCATACCATACGGTCAGTCATTATCCACGCTACGAATTAGATTTTAAAGAGATGAAGTCGAATGTGGTAGTTACCAAAGAGTTGCTTTTATTTATCGGCTTTTTCGTTTTGTTGTTTCTTTTGAGAAATGCTCGTTTGTTGATTGACCCTGCGTTATTTGATGTGGCAATCTATGGATTTATGCTGTTGTTTCTATTTGCGGCTTTTTATCTTGGGAGAGCGAGAAAGCATTGGAAATTACCCACTTGGTTGAATAGTTTTACTTTTTTGAATGGCATGTTAGGCAATTTTCTTTTTTTATTCGGGACACTTTATATCGGTCGTATCTATGGTTTCGACTATTTGGGCGTGTATATGTATTTACCTTATGTTGCAGGGATGGTGTTAGCTAAAATCATTGGCAATCAAGTGATCCAGATTCCGACGATCGAACCAGTCCTCATTCAACTAGCCGGAGTATTTAGTTCGTTGATGGTACTGTTACTTCCACAAATCGGTTTTGTGGTTGGCTTATTCTTATTAAGTTTTTGGCATGCGATAATAGGCAGTTGGTTGAATCGTACGTATTATGAGATCGACGCAGAAATACCGATGGATAATCGCGTGATCAAGAAGTTTACGACGCAAAACAAAGGAAGTGTGACCCATCAATTCTTATTGATGTCATTGATGTTGTTGATGGCACAATGGTTGGACAAACCTGTGAGTGTATTGCTCCAACTGACTGGTAGTCTGAGCGTGCCAAACGCGATGATCCAATTGTTAGTTTACGTAAAATGGATAAATGTCAGTGTATTGCTCCTTGGGGTAACTGCTGTTTATCTTTTATGGAGGAAAGAACATGCGAAAAATATTCATTGATGGTGACGGCTCTCCAGTGAAAAATGATGTGATTGAAATTGCGGCATCTTTTCAATTAGAGGTAATGATCGTGACAAGTGTCGATCACTATACTAATAAAGAGTATCCAAGTTATGTACAGTTTGTTTATGTCGATAAAGGGGCAGACAGTGCAGATTATAAAATCGTCGGGCTGATCAAAAATGGTGATTTTTTGATCACTCAAGATTATGGCTTAGCTTCACTGGTCTTACCTAAAGGTGTTAGAGTCTTTCATCAATCGGGGAAAGAGTTTGATACCACGAACATTGACGGATTATTGGAACAACGTTACCAAAGCAGTAAGTTGAGAAAAGCGGGTATCCGGACGAAAGGGCCGAAGCCTTTCACTCACGAAGATCACCAACGGTTCAAAGAAGCGCTGATCCGAGCGCTTAAAGAAAGTTGAATAGAATATAAAACAGGTGAACATTGTTTCTAACTAAACAGAAGCGGTGTTCATCTTTTTTATTGCTAAAATAAGTACGATATCTTTGATTGATTCTATAACAAAAGATATAATTATGAAGATTATTTAATTATATAATCATATATTTTTAACCAAAAAAGAAGGGAGTGCAGAAAATGAAACATGTGAAGGCGTTGGTGGTAAAAGCAATCATGATTTGGGCAATTTTGTGGATCGTTTTAACGGGACTGTATGGTGTTAGTTTCATGGATTCAACGATTGTCGGAGTAATCATTGTTGTCATGATCTATGTATTAGGTGATTTGGTGATTTTACGAAAAGTAGGAAATATCGCGGCTACAATTGCAGATGCTGGTTCAGCTGCAGTCATTCTATGGTTATATCTTTATTTTATGAACGATATGACGGATATTTGGATGAAGGTTTTAATACCTGCGTTATTGATCGGGATCGCTGAATGGTTCTTCCATAAGTGGTTGTTGTCACAAAGAATCGTACCAGATGAACGAAAAATGAAATAATCAAACAAAAAAAGCTGAAATTATCAAATAGATAGCGAGCAAAAGGCTACAGACTAAAAAACAGGAATAGTGTGTATCCTTAACTCTAATCATCAAGCAATGAGGTTGTGTCAAAAGCACACAGCTTAAAAAATAAACGAGAACATCCGAAAATAGTTTCATATTTTGGGATGTTTTCGTTTATTTCCGTCGTTTTTTATAATAGTTGATCAATGTATCGATGGCTAAAAAGAGAATGACTACAGCTGCGATCGTATACGTGAATATACCTAATAGTGTAATAAAATTGATTTGATCGTCTGGTGCAGCTTGGACGAGCAGCGAAGAACCGACGATCAATGCGGCGAGTATCACACCAAATACTAAGCGGTTCACCATACTTTCGATCCGGTTCATCAGTTGGTCTTGTTTCTTTAGTTCCAAATTGATTTTTCCTTGTCCAGAACGCCAAGTTTCTAGAAGATGGTAGACTTGCTGTGGGATTTTCGGTACGGTTTTGATACCATCGAGTATATCTAAGCCCGCTTGCTTCAATGTATCTTCGACAGAGAGATGTGCTAAGAAATATCGTTGTGCAATGGGCGTAGCGACTTCCATCAAAGATACTTCAGGATCAAGGACACGAATCACTCCTTCTAATGTGCTAAACGCTTTAAGCAATAACGTGATATCACGATCGATTTGTAAGTTGTTCTGATGGCAAATCGAGACGATCTGCGCAAAGACTTCTTGCAAGTCGATTTCTTCAAGGGGGAGGTCTAAATATTGTGTCAAAAAGCTAGCGAGTTGTTGATGGAATTCACTTTCATCAAAAGGCCCTTCTTGTTGACATAAGTTGATGACGGCTTTTTCAATACGGTAAATATCTCGTGTATAAATCGCTAAAACGATTTCCATCAGCTTTTGTCTTAGCGAAGCGGAGAGACTACCCATCATACCGAAATCAATATAACTGATTGTATATGGTTGCAACGGTTCAGTGACAGTAGCAGTCGTTTTGAAAGAAATCGCGCCTAGTTGTTTTTGGTGTTCTTTTGTGTCTGTCGTTACATTTTCTGAAAGTTCTTCAACGCTCAAAGGATGGAACAATAAATTCCCAGGATGTGGATCGGCATGAAAAAAACCATCGTCAAAGATTTGCTTCATAAAATGTTCAATCAATCGTTTAGCCACTTGTTGTTTCAATTGAGTATTCGTAAGTGTCTCAATGAGACGTTCATCCGTTTCTTCAAGATTCATCAATTGGTTGAAGTTCTTTCCAGACATTTCTTCCATCACAATGACTTTTTTTGTGCAAAGTGCCTCATAGATTTTAGGGGATCTAATTTCATACCAATGGTTGTTTAGGTCATAGAAACGTGCGCCATTTTGACTTTCTTTGTAGAAGTCCAACTCGTTTGTCAATGAACGTTTGACTTCTTGCAACACGCCTTTTAAATCGATGACGCTTGTTTCAGGAATATATTTGATCAAAGGAATCGCCCGTTCGAATAACTGTAAGTCCATCATGATTTCCTTCGCAATATTTGGATGTTGGACTTTTACAACGACTGCATCGCCATTCTTTAACGTTGCACGATGCGCTTGACCCATAGAGGCAGAAGCGAAAGGTGCTTTATTGAAGCTAGTAAAAATCGTTTCTAAGGATGCGTCTAATTCCTGTTCAATCGTTTTTTTCGTCGTGACAAAGGGATCACTTGGTACATTGTCTTGCAATGTTTTGAATGTCTTAGTAAACTCAGCAGAGAGTAAGTCATCACGTACAGAAAGCATTTGCCCAATTTTTATAAAGGTTGAGCCAAGTTCTTCAAAGGCTTTTTTTACTTGTTCAGGATTTTTTTGTTGGATCAGATTAGGCAGAACATTTTCTTTGATGAATACGTGAATGATTTCTGTTAAGCGGCTTCGAGAAGTAGTTTTGGTCATAACTATGCCTCCTTTCTCTTATCATAACGATAAAGAAAAAAAGCGACAACTATTCCGCTGTTTTTTGAATAAAATGACACGTACCTCACCTTTTTTCAAATAAGCTGTTTGCATCTTTTGTTTTTGTGCTAAAATATGAAGTAAAAATGAATGATATCGAATACAGGAGGAAAATCTTTTGAAGATTACTTTATTATATGGTGGACGCAGTGCGGAACACGAAGTTTCGATTCTTTCAGCGTTTTCCGTTTTAAATGCTATTTATTATGCTTATTATCAAGTACAGCTCGTATTTATTAGTAAAGACGGCCAATGGGTCAAAGGCCCATTGTTGACTGAAAAACCTACAAGTGAAGAAGAATTGCACTTGACGTGGGACCCAAGTGGGAAAATGACAGAAGGATTTACCGGCACTGTCATCAATCCAGGAGAGATCAAAGAAGAAGGAACCATCGTCTTCCCAGTTCTACACGGTCCAAATGGCGAGGATGGCACGATCCAAGGATTCTTGGAAACCTTGAATATGCCTTATGTCGGTGCGGGTGTGTTGACGAGTGCTTGTGCCATGGATAAGATCATGACAAAATATATTTTACAAGCAGCCGGAGTACCGCAAGTACCTTATGTTCCAGTTTTGAAGAATCAATGGAAAGAAAATCCTAAAAAGGTATTTGACCAATGTGAAGGCTCATTGCTTTATCCGATGTTCGTGAAGCCAGCAAATATGGGTTCGAGCGTGGGGATCACTAAAGCTGAAAATCGAGAAGAATTACAGAATGCCTTAGCAACAGCTTACCAATACGATTCACGTGCCATCGTGGAACAAGGAATCGAAGCACGGGAGATCGAAGTCGCTGTTTTAGGAAATGAAGACGTCCGCACGACCTTGCCTGGTGAAGTGGTGAAAGACGTGGCATTTTACGATTATGATGCGAAGTACATCAATAATCGCATCGAGATGCAGATTCCAGCCGAAGTACCAGAAGAAGTCCATCAAAAAGCACAAGAGTATGCAAAATTAGCGTATACGATGTTAGGTGGAAGTGGCTTGAGCCGTTGTGATTTCTTCTTGACGAATAAAAATGAATTATTCCTGAATGAATTAAATTCAATGCCTGGATTTACAGCATTCAGCATGTACCCATTGCTTTGGGAAAATATGGGCTTGAAATACGGTGACTTGATTGAAGAGTTGATCCAATTAGGCTTGAACCGTTATAATCAAAGACAAAGTTTCTTTGACTAATTGAAACGTAATCAGCACAAGTATGTATGTGTCGAAGTAGTATGTATAGCAAAATAAAGGTTGTGGATGATCATCTGGTACTGATTGAAAGCGAAAGATTTTTACTATTCGACGCTATCAGTATTGGCGATTTTCACCACCTTTTTTGTTCCTATTCCTATAGGACTACTGGTCTAAATCGAAAGGACAGAGAATGGATGAACATAACAATACAAGAAATTGCTCAAGCAGTTGGAAGTCACCATGAGTCAACCCAATCAATCACAGGAGTAGAATTTGATAGCCGCAAAATCAAAGAAGGCGATTTGTTCGTTCCTTTAGCTGGCGCAAGAGATGGGCATGAATTTATTGAACAAGCTATCGCAAATGGGGCAGTTGCTTCTTTTTGGAGTTGGGCAGCCGAAAAGGCACCAGAGGGGATCGAGATCATACCAGTTTCTGATCCTTTAAAAGCAATGCAAGAGTTGGCGCAATACTATTTGAAAAAAGTTGGGGCAGATGTGGTGGCTGTTACCGGTAGTAATGGGAAGACGACCACAAAGGATCTAACAGCTTCTGTCTTAGCGCAAGGATATAAAACTTATAAAACACAAGGAAATTACAATAATAATATTGGCATGCCTTATACGATCTTGCATATGCCTCAAGATACTGAAAAAATCGTTTTAGAAATGGGAATGGATCATGCCAATGAAATTACGGAACTCTCGTTGCTGGCACAACCAAAAGTTGCAGCAATCACAATGATCGGTGAGGCTCATATCGAGAATTTAGGGTCACGAGAAGGTATCGCCAAAGCAAAAATGGAAATTGCTGACGGGTTGCTACCAGACGGATTATTGATCGTACCGAATAATGAACCATTGTTAGAACCGTTGATTGCTCCGTTGTCTCAAAAAATCAAGACGTTTGGAATCGAACAAGGCGATATTTCTGCACAACGAATCATCGAAGAAAAGCAACAAACGACATTTATCGTTGAAGGCGAATCATTCACGATCCCTTTACCTGGTAGCTATAATGTGACGAACGCGCTGATTGCTTATGCGATCGGGCAGTTTTTCGAGTTGTCTCTGTCGGAAATCCGACGAGGTCTAGCAACTGTCACAGTGACACAAAACCGAACAGAATGGCTGACTGCTAGAAACGGGGCAGCGATCTTAAGCGATGTTTATAATGCCAATCCTACAGCTATGGGATTAGTCTTAGATACTGTAGCAAGCCTCCCAGCAGCGGGACGAAAACTTGCCGTGTTAGCCGATATGTTGGAGCTAGGGGTAGACTCGCCTCTCATGCATGCTTCCATGAGTGAACATATTTCTTCAGACATCTTTTCGATGATCTTTTTGTATGGAAAAGAAATGCAGGCGTTAAAAGATGCTTTGGCTCAGAAATATCCTGATTTGCCGGTTTATTATACCGAAGAAAATAAAGAGCAATTGATTGCAGCGGTGATTGCTGAGATCCAGCCAGATGACACGATTGTACTAAAAGGTAGTAATAGTATGGGCTTGATTGAAGTGGTCGAACGACTACAAGAAATGAAATAAAAACTGTAAACTTGCAGAAAACAATAAATTATGCTAGAATAACCTATTGCCGAAAGATGAAGAGAAATTGGACTGGCTTGATGATGAAATGCGAAAGCCAGATGTCATAACAATGATAAAGCTGAACGCGACCCGTTTGGCTTTTCTAATGCCTAAACTTCGCAAAGTGATTTTTCGGTGGTGCCACAGGGGCTAAGAATGGATGGGAAACGTGCGTGGCCACTGTCAAAAAAGCAACAGACACTTTGACCGAACAAAAGACGGGGTAGCAAACTATAGCTACATCCTCAGTTAACAACCATATAGGAGGATTCATTTGAAATTTAAAGAACTAGAATTATCACCAGAATTATTAAAATCAGTAGAACGTGCAGGATTTGAAGAAGCGACACCGATCCAATCAGAAACGATCCCACTTGCTTTACAAGGTAAAGATGTGATTGGACAAGCACAAACAGGAACAGGTAAAACTGCTGCGTTTGGCTTACCGATGTTAGAGAAAATCGATGCAAATCGTCAAGAACTACAAGGATTGGTTATTGCACCAACACGTGAATTAGCGATCCAAACACAAGAAGAACTTTATCGTTTAGGACGTGACAAACGTGTCCGTGTCCAAGCTGTCTATGGTGGCGCCGATATCGGTCGCCAAATCCGTGGATTGAAAGACCGTCCACATATCGTCGTTGGTACACCGGGTCGTATGTTAGACCATATCAACCGTCACACATTGAAACTTGGAACAGTTGAAACATTAGTATTAGATGAAGCAGACGAAATGTTGAACATGGGCTTCTTAGAAGATATCGAAAGTATTATCTCTAAAGTACCAGACCAACGTCAAACACTATTGTTCTCAGCAACAATGCCACCAGCAATCAAAAACATCGGTGTGAAATTCATGAAAGATCCAACACACGTGAAAATCAAAACCAAAGAAATGACTGCTGATTTGATCGATCAATACTATGTACGCGCAAAAGAATACGAAAAATTCGATGTGATGACTCGCTTGCTCGATGTACAATCACCAGAATTAACGATCGTCTTCGGACGTACAAAACGTCGTGTAGATGAATTAGCTCGTGGCTTAGAAGCTCGTGGCTATCGTGCAGAAGGTATCCATGGCGACCTTTCCCAACAAAAACGTATGAGCGTATTACGTTCATTCAAGAGTGGTCATTTAGATATTTTAGTTGCTACAGACGTAGCTGCACGTGGTTTAGATATCTCAGGAGTTACTCATGTATACAACTATGATATCCCACAAGACCCAGAAAGCTATGTTCACCGTATCGGTCGTACTGGTCGTGCAGGTAAAGGTGGTATGTCAGTAACTTTCGTTACACCAAACGAAATGGGTTACTTACATGTTATTGAAAACTTAACGAAAAAACGTATGACAACTTTACGTCCACCGACTGAAAAAGAAGCATTCAAAGGACAACTAGGCGCTGCTATTGAACAAATCGAAGAAAAACTTGAAGAGAATGGCTTAGATAAATATCTGCAAACTGCGGATAAATTATTGGAAGAATACTCTGCTCAAGATTTAGTCGCTTTATTGTTGAAAACAACAGCCAAAGATCCATCAGATGCAACACCAGTAAAAATCACACCAGAACGTCCATTGCCAATGCAGAAAAAAGGCTACAACAAAAATGGTAAACGTGGTGGCGGAAGTGGCGGCGGAAACAGCCGTAATCGTCGTGATAATGGCAACTACCGTGGCAACAAAAATTCAAAAGGTAGCGGTAGCTACAGCAAAAACCATAACAAACAAAAAGACAATGGTGGAAAACGCACAAACGACAAAAAACGTGGTTTCGTGATCCGCACGAACAACGACTAATCCACATGTAAAGGGGTGGTCTCAGAAGGACCATCCGAATAAGCCCGTCAGATCCAAAAATAGCTTACCTATTTTTGGCCTTGACGGGCTTATTTTGTATTGTTTATTTGGAATTGATAGATAATAAAAAAACAAACATACTCTCTCTTTCATTACATAAAGAAGTAGAGATCATAGGGTAAAAATCTACTAATAATGGGAAGTCTAAGAGTATTAAGTATAAATTTAACGTAGTTCCTCCTTTTAGCAGGTAATTTAGATAACTTTAACAAAAATGTTATTTAAAAAAATAAAATATTTAGCTTTTTAAGGATATAGCAACAAATTTTTGTTTTTTTTGTTTATTAAGTAAAAATAATTTCTTTTTTTATGCGTGATCCATGGTAAATTAGAATTAATACCAATAAAATGATTTTATAAACAAACAAGGCGGAAAATGATTTATATATCAGCTGTTTTTCGAATTGTACGTCTTATTTTTTTGAAAAACGTTCGTAAAAAAAGCAATGAAGTGACTTGAACTGTTTTCTTTGCGTCAGAGATTTTTAGCAATCAATTCTCAATGGTTTTTTATTGGAGAAAATGAAGAAGTGGTTTTTCACTAGGAAACAACTTTCATTTTTGTTATTTCTAGACTTATTGGTGGTAAATTGTCTAAAATTTGGTAGAATTAGAGTGTTCTAAAATTTTTTGAAAAGAGAATCGTGTATGATAAAAGGGATTGGGATTGATGCAGTTGAACTGTCGAGGATTGCTAAGATTATTAAAGAAAAGCAAAACTTTATTGATCGTGTACTGACACCAAGTGAAATCGAAATGTTTCGTTTGCTGCCATTTCATCGTCAGGTTGAGTTTTTAGGCGGTCGTTATGCATGTAAAGAAGCTTTTTCAAAGGCTTGGGGAACAGGGATCGGTAAAGTTACCTTTCAAGAGATCGAAATTTTAAAAAATGGATCAGGACAACCAATTGTAACGAAATCTCCACATGAAGGAGCAGTCTGGGTCAGCATCACACATACAGACGAGTTAGCTTTTGCACAGATTATTTTAGAAGACTAGAAAGAAGGAAGAACAATGGTTATTGCTTGGCATCGTCCGACAAAAGCAATTGTACATAAACAGGCAATTACAGAAAATGTAGCAAATGAAATAGCACGATTGAATGGGAAAGAATTGTTTGCTGTTGTCAAAGCAGATGGTTATGGTCATGGAGCAATCGAAACAGCAGAAGCTGCAAAAAAAGGTGGAGCTTCTGGTTTTTGCGTAGCTACTTTAGATGAGGGAATCGAGCTGAGAGAGGCAGGTTTCACACAACCTATTCTTGTATTGAATATGGTTCCGATCGATGCGTTGACACTTGCAGTCATCCACGATCTATCTATTACTGCGGGAACAAAAGAATGGTTGGAAGCTGCGGCTACTTATATAGCAGAACGACATCTAGAATATTTATTGAAATTGCATTTGAAAGTCGATACCGGAATGGGAAGAATTGGCTTTCTCAATAGTGCAGAAGTGAATGAGGCTGTGGAAATCATCCAAGATAGTCCCAATTTAGAATGGGAAGGGATCTATACTCATTTTTCTACAGCAGATCAAGCAGATACCACCTATTGGGAACAGCAGAACCAAAAATTCAGTGAGATCATCGAAAGTCTACCTACTTTACCAAGATATATCCACAGCAGTAATAGTGCCACTGCATTATGGCACGAAAAAGCTATAGGCAATATGATCCGCTATGGGGTAGCAATGTATGGCTTGAATCCATCCGGTCACGCGTTAGCGGAAGTGTATCCCCTACAACCAGCGCTTGAACTTGTATCTGAATTGATCCAAGTGAAAGAGTTGTCAGCAGGAGAAGGTGTAGGTTATGGAAAAACCTATACGACTTCAGCTTCAGAATGGATCGGAACTGTACCAATCGGTTACGCAGATGGTTGGTTACGGAAAATGCAAGGTTTCTCATTATTAGTGGAGGGAAATTATTGTGAGATCATTGGTCGTGTATGCATGGATCAATTGATGATCCGTCTGCCCTATCAAATGCCAGTAGGAACTAAAGTTACGTTGATCGGGAAAAATCAACAGGCTAAAATCACAATGCAAGATGTAGCAGATCAATTGGGTACGATCCATTACGAAGTCGCATGTGTGCTAGGGCCCCGTATACCTAGAGAATATCAAGAGTGAGGAGAGGCGTATGGTAAAAAGAGGAGATATTTATTTTGCTGATCTTTCTCCGGTGGTAGGATCAGAACAAGGTGGGACAAGACCGGTCTTAGTGATTCAGAACAATTTAGGTAATCATTTTAGTCCAACGGTCATCGTAGCAGCAATCACTGCGAAAATGGCGAAACCTAAATTGCCCACACATATAGGAATCAAAGCGACCGGAACAGGGATCGAAAGAGACTCAGTCATTTTACTTGAACAAATCAGAACGATTGATAAGTCCAGATTAAAAGAAAAAGTCTGTCATTTAGAACGATCGATCATGTTAGATGTCGATCGTGCATTGAAAATCAGTGTTGGTATCGAAGCGCTTGTCCCAGTGTCAAAATAAAAGACAAAAACAGCACGTTTATACATAAAAAATAGCACCGTGTGTTTAGTCAATCATTGCGCGATTCAGCGCTTGGCAACAACAAAAAAAGAGGAACTTCAACGGTCTGGGACATTCGTCCCATCGCACCACCTAAAACCGAATAAACGGCGGGAATAGAAGTAACCTCTTCGAAAATAAGGCGCCATCCACAAAAATTTGAAAAACAATTTTCGTGGATGGTGCCTTATTTCTCGAAGCTAAACACTTCGATCCCGACCTCTGGCTGTCGTGCCTTTTTTTGTTTGTGTGGTTCAGGTTTACCGGATTTTCCAGTTCTATCAGAAGATTTAGTTTATAAAATAACGATGCATATATATTGAAAATAAGATTATAATTTTATGAGTAACCAATTTAGACATTTTTTTAGAAACTATGGTAAGCTTTTTATAACAGATTTATTTGACTACACATAAAAAATTCTCGGGATGCTACATTTGGTAGTGGACTAGCGAATAAAAGAAGATTAATTATTTGTTAAGCAAAAGATGACAATATTCGGACAGTTTGATTTAACTGTCAAAAAATTAGTTGCTTGATTGAAAATAGGATTGAAAATCGTATGGTTTTCATGATAAAGTGATGCAGCTGAAACAAAAAAAGGTGATGAATATGAAATCAATAAAAAATACAATAAACTTATATTTACTTGATTGGAAACGAATTTTTAAAAATCCTGTTGCGACTCTTTTGATCATCGCAATTATGATCATTCCTTCATTATATGCTTGGTTCAATATCAAAGCATTATGGGACCCTTATGGTAATACAGGGGAATTACCGATTGCTGTTTATAGTGCAGACAAGCCGGCTGAGTTTGAAGGACAAGAAGTCGCTATCGGAAAAGAAGTACTAAAATCATTACATGAAAATAAAGATTTAGGTTGGCAGTTCGTTGACTCTAAAAAAGAATTAGAAGACGGTGTACGGTCTGGGGAATATTATGCTGGTATCTATTTGCCAGAGAATTTCTCGGAGGATTTATTAAGCTTTACGAGTGGTGATATCAAAAAGCCGGAAATTGAATATACAGTCAATGAAAAAATCAATGCCATTGCACCAAAAATTACAGATAAAGGTGCATCTACGATCCAATCACAAATCTCCAGTGAATTTATTCGAACGGCGAGCGAAACTTTACTAAAAGTCTTTAATGAAATTGGGTACGATATTGATACAAACCTAGTAAGTATCAATAAAGTAAAATCAATGATTCTATCAACAGATGAAAACTTGGATACGATCGATGGCTATACCCAACAAGTACTTGATCTACAAAAACAACTTCCAGATATCAAAGACAAATTAGCGAAAGCAAATGAATTTGTTGATTATCTCCCAGAAGTAGATGAGATGGGACAAAAGGTCGTTGAATTGAACGATAAAATGCCAGAATTAAAGGAACAAGCCAAAATCATTCTTGACCTTCAACAAAAAATCCCAGAGATCCAAGATGCTGGACGACAAATTGCTGAAATCGACAACGATTTTTCATCAATCGAAGAAACGATGAATCAAGGAATCGAGGAAGCAAAACAAGGATTGACCATCATCCAACAAGTCCAAGACATCTTACCTGATGTGAAAAATTTAGAATCACAAGCGAAGAATCTCGCAGCGGATACCAAAACGGGCGCTGAACAATTAAAAGAAGCCGTACCAGGTATCACGACAAGCGTGAAGACGACGTTAGATTCGATTGGGCAAGTAGCGACCACAACAGGTTCATTAGCGAAAACAATCGAAAATGCTGTCGAAGATGGGCAATTGACAGCTGAGGAAAAAGAAAATATCAATAACTTGTTAACTAATTTTATCAACGGTATTAATGAGCAACAACAAGCAACTGACAAGTTGATTTCATTTTTGGAAGATTTACAAGCCAACGCTGGTAATACAAAACTACAACCTATTATTGATACATTGAAAAGTGTCAAACCAGTATTAACTGATTTACAAAACCGATTAACACGATTAAATGAAGCTGTTCAGGCAGGAGATATTTCTCAAGTTACTAGCCTTTTAGAAGAAGTACAAACTGCTGCTAATTCTGTCAACGGATTGATCAGTAGTATCAATGTAAATGAAGTCAGCACCACCGTTGAATCGATCTTGACTCAAGTGATCGATACGATCAGTACGGCGCAAGGTGCGTTGAGTAAAGCAGATCAAATCGACTTTGATTCGCTATTAAATTCAACCAAAGCAACCGTAACAAATGCGGTGGCGATCTTAGAGAAATATCAAAAAGAAATGCCTGCAATCGGTCAAGAGGTCCATGATGCAAATACGATGCTAAACGGTAATATGGAAACGATCGTAAATGGAATCAATAAGGGAGCTGACCTATACAATAACGACTTACCTGTATTAGAAGAGAAACTTGGTTTAGCTGCTGATTTTATCCAAAATGATTGGCCAACAATCAAAAATGAAATCAATACCACAATGACCACCGTCAACGATAAAATGCCAGAAGTCGAAACAGCGGTGAATGCTGCGGCAGACTTGATCACGAATGACTGGCCAAACATCAAAGCTGGTATCCAAAAAGCCGCAGATGCGATCCGTAAAGGAGAAGAAGAGGTTGATCTTGGGGAAGTCATCAAACTCTTGAAATTAGATGCGACAAAGGAAAGTGAATTCTTTACGATGCCTGTGGAACTACAAACTAATTCGTTGTATCCAATCCCTAATAATGGATCAGCAAGTACACCGTTCTATACTGCGCTATGTTTGTGGGTAGGTGCGGTCTTACTTTCAAGTGTCGCTACAACAGATTACTATTTAGATAAAAAAGCGCGTAAAAACTATACAAAACGGGAACAGTTTGGCGCCCGCATGTTGACCTTCTTGACGATGGCGATCGCTCAAAGCTTGATCGTTACTTTAGGGAACATGTTCTTGCTTGGTGTGTATGTAGTGAATCCAGTCTACAGTGTACTGTTTGCTGTTTTGATTGCTTTGTCATTTATGATGATCGTCTATGTTTTAGCAGCGCTGTTTGACAATGTCGGCAAAGGGATAGCCATCATTATTCTTGTCTTGTCCATATCTGGTGGTGGTGGGAACTATCCAATTCAAGTTTCAGGGAAATTTTTCCAAATGATCAATCCTTTCTTGCCATTTACTCATGCAGTCAACCTCTTACGTGAATCAGCTGGTGGTATCTATTGGCCAAATGCCCTACATGCGATTTTGATATTAGTCGGCATATTTATTGTCGTAGGGATCGTTGGTACAGTGTCGTATCCATTTGTGAGTGAAAAAATGAAGAAATTCAAAGAAGCTGCGCATGAAAGTCGAATCTTCCACTAGAAACGTGATACCATCTATTCGTTTCTCGTAAAGATTTTAAGACTCTGTTTTTAAGTGAAGACGAGCTTAGGATAACGTTATTTTCCTAAGCTCGTCTTTTTTCTGTACCAGAGAAAGCAAGTGGTTTAATCATGGAAATCACTCTAAAAATGAATTAAAAAAATATGGGGATTTTCTATCGATATTTTTCCCGAATTTTGTTGACATTTAAAGGTCAAGGGCGTACTATAACATCTTGTTTACTATAAAAAATGACACCTGTAATTCGTAGGGGAAAAGGTGTGTAAAGGAGCATAGAAATTGGATTACTTAAAAAGGTTGTTAGTAGGGAAGCCGTTGAAGTCGGCGGAAAACGACGAGCATAAATTAACAAGGTTTGCTGCGTTAGCACTACTATCTTCCGATGCGTTGTCATCGATTGCGTACGGAACAGAACAAATTGTTGTGGTATTAGTGGCGTTGTCTGCTGCTGCGATCTGGTATTCATTGCCAATTGCTGCATTTGTTATTATTTTATTGATTTCATTAACTCTTTCTTATCGGCAGATCATCCACGCTTATCCACACGGGGGTGGGGCTTACGTTGTTAGTAGTGAGAACCTCGGTAAAAATGCTGGACTGATTTCGGGCGGGTCTTTATTGATCGATTATATGCTGACTGTTGCGGTTTCCGTCTCAGCCGGTGCAGAGGCGATTACTTCTGCTATACCAGCTCTATATGGGCATCAAGTAGCGATTTCAGTGACTATCGTCCTCTTGTTGATGATGTTGAACTTACGTGGACTGAGAGAGTCAGCTTCGTTTTTACTATTCCCAGTCTATACATTTATTCTCGTCATCTCCTTATTGATTGTCGTTGGTTTGTTTAATATCGTGACTGGGGCAGTACCATTACAAGCAACAGCACTGCCTGGTGCAGTTGTCCCTGGGGTTTCCGTCGCATTGATCTTACGGGCTTTTTCTTCTGGTTCTTCTTCATTGACTGGTGTAGAGGCAATCAGTAATGCGGTACCGTTCTTCAAAAAGCCACGGGCGAAAAACGCAGCGATGACCTTGACGATGATGGCATTGATCTTAGGGTTCTTTTTTGTAGGGATCACGTTTATCAACTATTGGTATGGAATTGTTCCTGAAAAAGAAGTAACTGTTCTTTCCCAAATCGGACAAGCTGTTTTTGGACATGGGATCTTGTATTATATCTTGCAATTTGCGACAGCCTTGATTTTGGCAGTGGCAGCAAATACAGGGTTTTCTGCCTTTCCAGTATTAGCGTATAACTTAGCAAAAGATAAATTCATGCCTCATATGTACCAAGATCGTGGTGATCGTTTAGGGTACTCAAATGGGATCATCACGCTTGCATTAGGGTCGATTGTGCTATTGTTTATTTTCAATGGCTCTACTGAACGATTGATTCCACTGTATTCCATTGGTGTATTTATCCCCTTTGCATTATCGCAAACAGGAATGGTCATCAAATGGAAAAAAGAAGGCAAAAAGTGGTGGACGAAATCAATTGCGAATATTACGGGTGCATTTATCTCTTATGCCATCATCGCAATTTTATTTGTTTACCGCTTAGGTGATATTTGGCCGTTCTTCATCATCATGCCAATCGTCATGTTCGTCTTCTATAAAATCCATGATCATTATAAAAAAGTAGCAGAACAACTTCGATTAGAAGACGAAGTAAACTTACACGAGTATGAAGGAAATACGGTTTTGGTACTTGTAGGGAACGTTACGCGGGTAAATACCGGAGCGTTGAATTATGCGCGTTCGATCGGTGATTATGTTGTTGCTATGCACGTTTCATTAGATGAGGATATCGAAAAGGAAAAAGAGATCCAAGCAGAATTTAAAAAGCATTTTCCAGATGTGCGTCTTTCAATCGTCCATTCTTCTTATCGGTCGATCCAAAATCCGATTTTGCGTTATGTGGATATAGTCAGCAAGAATGCTGCAAAACAAAATTATACGACGACCGTATTGATTCCACAGTTTGTACCAAATCGCAGATGGCAGAATATCTTGCATAATCAGACGAGTCTGAGATTGCGTTTACGTCTTTCTTGGCGTGAAAATATCGTCGTAAGTACGTATAGTTATCATTTGAAAAAATAATTACATGATAGTGAGTATCAATTTTAGAGGTCGGGACAGAAGTGTTCAGCCTCGAGAAATAAGGCGCCATCCACGAAAATTGTTCTTCAAATTTTTGTGGATGGCGCCTTATTTCCGAAGAGGTTACTTCTGTTCCCGCCGTTTATTCGATTTTAGGCGGGGGTAGAGAATTGATGTTCCACTCCCTTTTTTATAGTTATGTGAAATTGGGTTGGGTATTCAATTTTACGAAAAATGTATTCACGTTGTATTTATATTATGATGATAATAGATAGAATGGAGGGCGAAGATTATGAAGACTAGGAAACAAGGTAATGCGATTGTTTTAACTGTACCTACTAAATTTGGCATAGAAGAAAATGTTGAGTATATTGCTGTTAAGGGAGAAGACGATACAATCACGTTTATAAAAAAGAAAAAAAATATTTTTGATGAAGCATTTGAAAATGATGAAACAATTAATGCAAGTGCTGGATTTCCTGAGGATTCACTTGTAGGAAAGGAAATTATTTAATGGTATATACTATTAATGGCTATACGCCTAAACAAGGAGATTTCGTGATTATTAATTTCAATCCTAGCATAGGTAGAGAGATTAAAAAAAGAAGACCTGCAATTGTTGTCAGTGCGAACCATTATAATGCAGTAACAGGGATGTGTGCGGTTTGTCCAATTACTGATACGAAATATAAAAACTATATTGCATTAGATAAGAGTCATAAACTACAAGGATATATCAATCCTTTTCAAATCAAAACATTTGATTTTATGGAAAAGCAGAGAAATGTACGCTTTGTAGAGAAAGCCACTCTAGCTGAGTTAGGTGAAGTGGCACAAATCATTGATATGGTGTTTGATTTTTCATCATTATTGTCAGAGTAAGTAGCAACTCATTTATTTATAGTTTATATAGAACTGTACATACCAGAAGATTTAGTCAATGATTATCAATCTGAACTTCAGTAAAAAAACACCACCAAATCAAGCGTTTATTTCTTGAACTGGCGGTGTTTTCAATTGTTTAAAGATAGAAATCTATTGGGTTCAATTATGCATTCTCTATGTTCATCATCTTGAATGCTTTGCCGCAGGGTCTAAACGGCGTTCGATGATCCCTAAGACCCAGTCGGTGATGATTGCCATGAAGGCTGTTGGCAAGGCTCCGGCTAAGATGATCGACGTACCATCTGTGGCATTGGTCCCACGAATGATGATGTCTCCTAATCCGCCAGCTCCGACGAAGGCACCGATGGCGGTGATCCCGATGGCAACGACCAAAGCATTTCTAATGCCTGCCATAATGACTGACACAGACAACGGTAGTTCTACCATAAAGAGACGTTGGCTGGCTGTCATCCCCATCCCTTTACCGACATCAAGGATATTTTTGTCGACTTGGATCATCCCAGTGTACGTGTTCTTGATGATCGGCAATAGCGAATACAAGAACACCGTGACGATCACGACATTGACCCCTAAACCTAACCCGATCATCAAGATCGAGATCATGGCTAACGAAGGAATCGTTTGGATGATATTTGCAAAACGGATCACCCAATTGGCTAACTTACGTTTTCGTGAAATAAGAATACCAACGGGGATACCGACGATTGCTGCAAAAAGTACGCCATAGATCGAAATGAGAAAGTGACGTAGGAACTGTGAAAAGACATACGTACCATTCTCTTGAAAATAATAAATAAATTGTTCAAGCCAATTCATGTTTTCCATTATCGTCACTCCCCTCCAAAGTATTGGTTTTCTTTTAAAAAGCGCTCTGCGACGACAGAAGGCTCAACCAAATTATTATCTGCTTCATAGTTCAATTGTTGCATTTTTTCAGTGCTGATCGTATTACTTAATTTTGTTAATGCTTCTGCTAATCCCGGCGTATCTTTTAATAGTTGATTATCTACAACCGGTGCAGCGTCATAAGGTGGGAAAAAACTCAAGTCATCTTCTAGCATGACTAGATCATAACTAGCGATACGACCGTCTGTGGAATACCCTAAAACGATATCCATTCGCCCAGCTTCTACGGCGTCATAGACTAGACCGATCTGCATAGGCAAGATAGAATCAAATGAAAAGCCATATGTTTCTTTGAAGCCGTCATAGCCATCTCCTTTACGATTGATCCAGGAAGTATCCACTCCAGCGACAAGTTCATCGGCGACATTTTTCAAGTCACTGACTTTCTTTAAATTGTATTTTTCCGCAGTATCTTTGCGAACAAGAAAAACGTAGGTGTTCTCGAACCCATAAGAAGGGAACCAGGTTTGATCATACCTTTTTTCAAATTCACGTTTTACGATATCGAACGCTTTTGCGGGATCTTTTTCAGGTGGCAGATTAAGGGTAGTCGTCAAATCTGTCCCTGTATAGCGAGCGGCAGAAATCGAAGCATCTCCGTTGATCATCGCTTGATGATTGATTGTTGTCGTCGCTAAATTATTGATGATCGTCGTATTTTTTTCTGTATAATGTTCGATCATCCCGGCAACGATACTGGCAATGATCTGAGCTTCAGAAGTGATCCCACCGGTGATAGAAATCGTATCTTCATCCGTATTACTTGCCAATCCTGGGAAGGAGCAACTTGCAAGTAATAAGACGGTCAATACGAGAACGACACTATTTCTGATTCGTTTCATTCGTCATTCTCCTCCCTCAATGCGATCGGAGTTAACCGATTCTCCAATAGTCCTAATAAGAAATCTGCAAGCAATGCTAAGATCGTTACAGGGATCGTTCCAGCGAAAATCAAATCGGGTTGATAATTATTCAAACCGCTAAAAATCAAATCGCCTAGCCCGCCTGCGCCGATGTAAGAGGCGAGGGTTGCCCATGCAATCACATAGACTGCTGCTAACCGGATACCTGCCATGATCGTCGGCATAGCGATCGGCAATTCGACAGAAAAAATCGATTGGATATTTGTCATCCCCATGCCTTTTGCGACATCGCGGTAATTCCAATCCACATTTTTCATCCCAATATAGGTATTTCTTAAAATAGGTAAAAGGGAATAGATAAATAGGGCAATGATTGCAGGCAATTTACCGACACCGAATAAAGGAATCATAAGTGCTAATAGGGCAAGAGAAGGGACCGTTTGTAACGCACTGGTCAGACCAATAACAATCGTTGCGACTTTAGGAAAACGCGTCAAAAGAACACCTAAAGGAACAGCAACGGCAATCCCGATGACCAATGCAATTGCTGAAATATAGAGATGTTCGAGACTTTTTGAGAGGATCTCAGCGCCATGTTGTTGAAAAAATTCGGCCATTGGTTAAACCTCCTTTGTTTCAGATGGCGTACCAATTGCATCAGTAAGCGATGATTCTTCGCCCCAGATCACGTCATAGACGATGTCGACAAGAGATGCTCGAGTTAAAATACCAACGACTTTATTTTGTTCATCAACTACTGGCACATATTTTAAGCCACGTTTTAAGATTCGTTGTAGGGTATCACGTAAGTAAGCGGATTGTTTTACATAAAAAACATCCTTGTTCAAGATATCGCCAACACTTGAGACTTTGCCACGTTTTTTATCGATTGTTTCAACATCGATAAATCCTTTTAAGGTATTTGAATTATCAGTCACTAAAAGCGTATCGACACGTTTTTCACGCATCAATTTGATGGCTTCTTGCAATGATTTTTCTGGTGTGATCGTGATGGCTTGGTTCAGCATGACTTCGCCTACTTTTGTTGTATCTGGTTTGGCTTGAAGTAAGCGATCTTCACCGATCAATTCTTCGACAAATTCATTGGCAGGGTGGCGTAAAATGTTTTGTGGGGTATCAAATTGAATGACTCTGCCTTCGCTCATGATTGCGATGCGACTGGATAATTTGATTGCTTCATCCATATCATGTGTCACGAAGACAATCGTTTTTCCTAAACGTTCTTGCAGATCCTTGACTAAATCTTGTAAGGAATCTCTTGTGATAGGGTCTAGTGCACCAAAAGGTTCATCCATCAAAATGATGTCTTGGTTCGCCGCTAATGCACGAACGACACCGATACGTTGCTGTTGACCACCAGATAACTCATGTGGGTAACGATCAAGCATTTCACGAGGAAGCTCCACCAAGTCGATCATTTTCTCTGCTGTTTTGTTCCGTTCTTCTTGGCTGACCTTCAATAATTTTTGCACAAGAGTGATATTTTCTCGGATCGTCATGTGAGGCATCAAACCGATACTTTGGATCACATAGCCGATTTGTCGTCGGAGTTCAACAGGGTTGATTTCTTGGATCGACTTTCCATCAATCAAAATCTGACCTTCTGTCGGGTCCGTCATGCGGTTAAGCATCCGCATCGTAGTGGTTTTTCCGCTACCACTTGTACCGATAAAACAAATAAATTCGCCCTTTTCAAAAGAAATGTTGACGTTCTCGACTGCGACTTTTCCACCTTTATAAATTTTTGATACATTCTGAAATTCGATCATATTTGCACCTCTTCTTTTCTTTTCCATAAAGAATGTTCTTATAATAGTATGCCTAAAATAACTAAGGAATACAAATTTGATGATTTATTTACTATACAAATAACTAGACTAGTAGGCGTTTTTTGAATTTATAAATAAAATATAGCTGAAAAGATAACGTAACTAATCAAAAATGAATGGAATGATAAGATTTTTGCTTTTTGGCATTGTCGGCATAAAATGGTAAAATAAAAGGGCCAAACAGAGAAAGTGAGTGACGATATGTTAACAACAGAAGATTTCGATTTTGAGTTACCCGAAGAACTGATTGCCCAAACACCATTAAAAGACCGGGATCATTCCCGATTACTTGTAGTTGACCGCAAGACAGGTGAGATGATGGATAAACATTTTCATGAAATCATTGAGGAATTAAATCCTGGTGATGCGTTAGTGATGAATAATACACGCGTATTGCCTGCGCGCTTATACGGTGAAAAAGTAGAGACGGGTGCCCATTTAGAAGTATTGCTTTTGACCAATACGGAAGGTGACACGTGGGAAACACTGATCAAACCAGCCAAACGTGCCAAAGTAGGAACGGAGATCGTTTTTGGTGACGGCCGTCTAAAAGCAGTTGTGAAAGAAGAGCTAGATCATGGTGGACGAATCATTGAATTTGCCTATGAGGGGATTTTCTTAGAGAATCTAGAAGCACTTGGTGAAATGCCGTTGCCTCCTTATATCAAAGAACGGCTAGAAGATCCAGATCGCTATCAAACTGTCTATGCAGAAGAGAATGGCTCAGCAGCTGCGCCAACTGCTGGCTTGCATTTCACGACAGAATTATTAGATGAAATCAAAGCAAAAGGCGTAGAGCTTGTCTATTTGACACTTCATGTCGGTCTAGGCACCTTCCGTCCAGTGAGTGTCGATAAAATCGAAGAGCATGAAATGCACAGTGAATTTTATCGTTTGACCGAAGAAGCTGCTACTCGTTTGAATCAAGTTCGCCAAAATGGCGGGAAAATCGTGGCAGTAGGAACGACATCGATCCGCACATTAGAAACGATCGGTACGAAATTTGATGGTGAGATCAAAGCAGATAGTGGTTGGACCGATATCTTTATTACGCCAGGGTATGAGTTCAAAGTAGTTGAAGCTTTTTCTACGAATTTCCACTTGCCAAAATCCACTTTAGTGATGCTAGTCAGTGCGTTTGCTGGTAGAGAATTGACATTATCAGCTTATCAACATGCCATTGATGAACGTTACCGTTTCTTCAGTTTTGGCGATGCGATGTTTGTGAAGTAACTTTTTAAGATAAAAAAGACCCCGACTCTCGATTAGTCGGGGCTTTTGTGCTTCGGAAGGAAACAAATAAATAGAATTAGTGTAACTTTCCATAGAACATGCAAAGTACGGTGTTGAATTTCTTCTTGATAAACAAAAAATCTTGTTTTCTTTACATCTTCAACAGTTGAATCATCTCTTGTTCCTATTCAATTTTCAGATGTTCATGTTATTTAATTGTTACGTATCCCACTACTTCTTTTTTTGAACGATTTTCGTTTCAAACAGTCATACGCATTCACTATTTATAATGGTTACTTCACATGCTCGTTAAGGTGAAACTTGTACTTCTAACAACTTTGTTTGCTTATACTACTCTATCGAGAAATTCTTCTATCTATTTGTCTTTTCCTCCTTCCTTATGGTTAAATCATACCACGTTTTGGTAGCGTTTGCAATGAATATGTATCGATTATTTTAAAATATTTCTCTTCATATATATATGCGATATAGTTGAATTAATTAAAAAAAAGATGTTATACTAAAATAGTACGTTATACATAACGTATGATTTTTAAAGGAGGTATAGGATGGATAGTTACAAAAAAACAATAGAAGAAATAGCAGAAGAAACAAAAGTAGATATAGATCAAGGCTTGTCGATGACTGAAGCAAAAGAAAGAAGTCAAAAACAAGGCAAAAATCAATTCGAAGAAGCCCCCAAAGAATCACTCTTCAAAAAATTTATACGAAGTCTTTCAGATTTCACCACGATTGTTTTGTTAGTTGCCGCAGTCATTTCATTTTACACCGCATTTGCAACTGAACATGGAGACCTGTTCGAAGGACTCTTGATCATTGCGATTGTTATCATCAATTCAGTTCTAGCGATTGTTCAAGAAGGAAATGCAGAAAAAGCATTAGAATCCCTACAAGATATGAATAAACAAACCGCTACGGTCCTCAGAGATGGTAAAGTAGAAAAAGTAGATGCTGAGAATCTAGTTGTCGGGGATGTGCTGGTATTAGAAGCAGGATCAGCAATTGCTGCGGATGCTCGCTTAGTTGAAACATCACAATTACGTGTAGAAGAATCAGCTCTAACCGGTGAAAGTGAGGCTGTCGAAAAAGACGCAGGTTACATAAGTCAAGAAGATGACTCTCTCGGTGACCAATTGAACATGGTCTTTAAAGGTTGTACCGTTGCTGCTGGTCGTGGGAAAGCGATCGTCACAGCGATTGGTATGCAGACCGAAATGGGAAAAATCGCCGGATTATTAAATGACCATACAATGCAGAAAACACCACTACAAGTCCGTTTGAATCAATTAGGGAAGCGAATCAGTGTGATTGCATTAGCTGCTGCTGCCTTAGTCTTTTTGATTGGTGAACTTCAAGGTGAACCGTTACTTGAAATGTTCATGACTTCGATTTCCTTAGCTGTTGCCGCAGTACCAGAAACATTAACTGTTATCGTTACGTTGACACTTGCTTATGGTGTACAGAAAATGGCGAAAAAACATGCGATCATTCGTCAGCTGCCAGCTGTTGAAACGCTCGGTACTGCGAATGTCATCTGTTCGGATAAAACCGGTACACTGACACAAAACCGGATGCGCGTCCGTCGCGTGTGGAGTAAAGAAGATGAAGTGACAGACGTCGAAGATTCAATGACAAATAGCGCCATGGAAATCTTAAAAATGGCTGCATTATGTACCGATGTGACGGTTGAAAAAGAGGACGATGAATTGATCGTCAAAGGTAATCCAACGGAAGCAGCAATCGTACGTGCAGTTGAGGAAAACTATCATACAAAAGAAGAATTAGAAGAAAAATACCCAAGGGTTGACGAACTCCCATTCGACTCTGATCGAAAAATGATGACGACTGTCCATAAAATGGGTGATAAGTATATCTCTATCACAAAAGGCGCATTTGATGTCTTAGCACCAAAATTTACGTCTGGAGATGTTGAACAAGCAGAAGTGGTCAACGACCGTTTTGGGAAACGTGCCTTACGTGTAATTGCAGTAGGTTATCGAACGTATGACGAAAAACCACAAGAAATCACTTCAGAAGCTTTAGAAAAAGATCTACGTTTGATTGGCTTGATCGGTATGATCGATCCGCCACGTCCTGAAAGTAAAGGTGCTATCAAGCGTGCGAAAAAAGCTGGTATCAAAACAGTGATGATCACTGGGGACCATGTCGTCACTGCCAGTGCGATTGCCAAAGAATTGGGAATTTTGACCAATAGTAACGAAGCTCTTTCAGGTGCGGAACTCCGTGCGTTATCTGATGAAGAATTAGATGATCGAGTAAAAGATTTATCGGTTTATGCTCGCGTAACCCCAGAAGATAAAATCCGAATCGTCAAATCATGGCAACGAACAGGTGCCGTGGTCGCAATGACAGGTGATGGTGTGAACGATGCGCCAGCATTGAAAGCGAGTGACGTTGGATGTGCGATGGGGATCACCGGTACAGATGTAGCGCAAAGTGCCGCTGACATGATTTTGACCGATGACAACTTCGCTACGATCGTAGATGCCGTTAGCCAAGGACGTTCCGTTTATCAAAATATTCGAAAAGCGATCAATTTCTTATTAAGCTGTAATATCTCTGAGATTTTTATCGTATTGATTGCGATGTTAGTTGGTTGGGGGGCACCATTTACAGCCGTTCAACTATTGTTCGTAAACGTTGTCGCTGATGGACTGCCTGGTTTTGCTTTAGGAAGAGAACCAGCAGAGGAAGGGATCATGAATGAAGCGCCAATTCCTAAAAATGAAGGGATTTTCGCTCGTGGTTTAATGAAGAAAATTGCCATCAATGCAGGAATATTTACGGTAGTCACTTTATTTGGTTACTATTTAGGAAGCTTCGTTGATACGATCAGCCCTTGGGTCGATGCTAGTCAAGAAGTTGGCCAAACCGTCGCATTTCTAGTATTGGCTTACTCTTCGATCATCCATGTCTTTAATGTTCGTAGTAGTCAATCGATTTTCAAAGTGAACTTAGCAACGAATAAATCGTTAGTGGAAATGGCGATTCTTTCCCTTCTTATCACGTCAGCAGTCGCTTTATTACCATTCACGCAAGAATTATTTGGGTTAGTTCATATTAGTTTGAATCATTGGTTCTTAGTAGGAATCTTGTCGATTATACCGATTGGGGTCAATGAATTGATCAAGTTCCACCAATTGCCAGATGAGGAAGAGACAGTAGAAGCACCAGAATCTGAAATGTAAAAAAATAAACACCAAAAAAGGATTGGAGATTTTCCAATCCTTTTTATTATGGTGAAAAAGCTGATTAAACTTGTTTTGGTAATTGTTCGTAAAAAGCAGCTTTAGTTGCAGTGATGTATGGATTCAACCATAGATAACCGATACCGACTGTAGCAATTGCTAAGATGTGCCATCCGATAAACGATAAGTCTAACCAGAATAATTTTCCTTTGTAGCCATCCATCAATTTGCGGCTTGCAGTGATCGTATCAAGGATTTTTGGTTTTTCGCCTGTTTCTGTTACGACATCATAGTAAATGAAATAACTTTGAGAATAGGCATACCCTTTGATGATCCCAGGAATGACTAAAAGCAATGCCCATAACGTAGTGAAAATCGTTGTCACTAGTGCTAACAATAGAACGCCACCGAAGAATACGCCTGAAAAACCGCGGAAAGCATCTTTGAATGGTTCGATCGTTGTTCGTTTCCCACGGATAATGTCTAAATAGGTCCAAGAAATCCCACTCATGAACAATGCACTGATGATCGTAGAAACGATCCCTCCGCCTGAACTACTGCTACTTGAACCACTCACCATTTCTTGCATTGCGCTACTGTCTTGCATCGTTGCAATCAGTAAAGCAGTAGGTAAAGCTAAAATAAGAATAATAGCAATTGTGATCAATGTTGGAATCAGATTTAATAGAATTGCTTGCCCCCAACGTCCCTTTAAGCTGTCTTTTGCTTGTTGTTTTAATTCCCCAGAAGATACCATATTTTCCACTCCTTTTTTTTGATAGTCTTAGTATATCAAAGAAGGACTGATTTTGCTCTAGGAATCCTCTTTCGTTATTGAAAGGTGCACAAAAAAAGCAGGTTAAAAAAACCTATAAAAAAAGAGAAGCTCTTGCAAAAAGTAGTTGAAAAGATTATGATGGTGGGAGTTGCAAACGTGATTCTATAAAAGAAAGTAGGGAATTGAATGACAGAACCTGCCATTCGTTATCGTTTAATAAAAAAAGAAAAACATACAGGCGCCCGCCTTGGTGAATTGATTACTCCTCATGGAACATTTCCAACGCCGATGTTTATGCCTGTGGGGACATTAGCGACCGTTAAAACTATGTCGCCTGAAGAACTAAAAGAAATGGGTGCAGGCGTGATTTTGAGTAATACCTACCATTTATGGCTTCGTCCTGGAGAGGATTTGGTCGAAGAAGCAGGTGGCTTGCATAAATTCATGAATTGGGACCAGCCGATTTTAACAGATTCTGGTGGATTCCAAGTCTTCTCATTAAGCGATATGCGGAACATCGTTGAAGAAGGCGTGCATTTCAAAAACCACTTGAATGGTTCAAAAATGTTTTTGTCTCCTGAAAAAGCCATCAACATCCAAAATAAATTAGGTTCTGATATCATGATGAGTTTTGATGAATGTCCTCCATTTGATGAGAGCTATGATTATGTGAAAAAATCAGTCGAACGAACTTCTCGTTGGGCAGAACGTGGATTGAAAGCTCATGCGAATCCAGATCGTCAAGGATTATTTGGTATCATCCAAGGAGCTGGTTTTGAAGATTTACGTAAACAAAGTGCGAAAGACTTGATCAGTATGGATTTTCCTGGGTATTCCATTGGGGGCTTATCTGTCGGTGAACCAAAAGCTGAGATGAACCGTGTATTAGAATTTACGACACCGTTGATCCCAGATCATAAACCACGTTATTTGATGGGAGTAGGGGCTGCGGATTCATTGATCGATGGTGTGATTCGTGGAGTCGATATGTTCGACTGTGTTCTACCGACCAGAATCGCTCGTAACGGGACATGTATGACATCGCAAGGACGATTAGTCGTAAAAAATGCGCAATATGCCCGGGACTTCCGTCCAATCGATGAAAAATGTGATTGCTACACTTGTAAGAATTATACGAGAGCGTATATTCGTCACTTGATCAAATGTGATGAAACATTTGGGATCCGTTTAACGTCTTATCACAATTTATACTTCTTATTAAACTTGATGAAACAAGTTCGACAAGCGATTATGGATGATAACTTATTAGAGTTTCGTGCAGCCTTTTTCGAAGAGTATGGGTTCAATAAAGAAAACGCAAAAAGTTTCTAGCAGGATTTGTGAAATTTAGTTAAAAAACTAGTTTCTAGCGCCTTTTTCTGCTAAAGTGTTTAGTGTAGATATTTAGTTAGTGAGGTGAAAAAAATGGGTTCATTACCAATGTTAGTGATGTTCGTTGCCCTATTAGGGATGTGGTTCTTTATGTCACGTACACAAAAGAAACAACAACAAGAACGTCAAAATTTGCTTGATAGTATGAAAGCTGGCGATGAAGTAGTCACGATCGGTGGACTTCATGGCGTAGTCTCAGAAATCGACGAGACAAATCGTACAGTTGTTTTAGACTGCGAAGGGATCTTTTTAGAATACGATCGAGCAGCCATCAAAACGGTAAAACCAGGTACAGGCGCGATGACAAGCACACCAATCGCACCAGTAGAAGAACCGACAGAACCAGAAGTAATTGAAACTGTTGAAGTTCCAGAAACACCTGAAGAGAAAAAAGAAGAAAAAGAATTGTAGACATCGGTTGTTTGCCACGCGTTGGCTAAATGTACAGGAGTTAGAGCATTCTTTATCAAAAAGACTGATAGTCATTCCTATCTCATATGGAGATAAGATGGCGATCAGTCTTTTTTTTTGTAACTTTACTAAATAAATCACTTATTCCATTATTGAAGGGTTACTCGATGTTCAATCCTACTGAATGGACTATTTTCTAAAGAAAAACATAACTGTGAAAAAAATCACAAAAAAGTATTTACATCGAAAAAAAAGTGTTGTATGATGTGTATGTGAAATAATTAACAAATAACCATGACTCAGTAGGAGGAACATAATGGCTAAGATAATGGAAAAAGAAGAGACGAAAACTGTTGATGTACAAGCGATGATCGACGACTTGGCGACAAAAGCAAATGTCGCGTTGAAAGAAATGGAAAGTTTCGATCAAGAAAAAGTAGATCACATTGTGCATGAAATGGCAATGGCTGCATTAGATCAGCACATGCCTCTAGCAAAAATGGCTGTAGAAGAAACTGGCCGTGGAATCTATGAAGATAAAGCAATCAAAAATATGTATGCTTCAGAATATATTTGGAACAGTATCAAATATGACAAAACTGTCGGAGTAATTAATGAAGACACTCAAAAAGGATTGATTGAGATTGCTGAACCAGTCGGCGTCGTTTGTGGAGTAACACCAACAACGAACCCAACTTCAACAACGATCTTTAAATCAATGATCGCTTTGAAAACCAGAAACCCAATCGTTTTTGCTTTCCATCCAAGCGCTCAAAAATGTTCCGCTGAGGCAGCAAGAGTCGTTCGTGATGCAGCCATCGCAGCAGGTGCGCCAGAAAACTGTATCCAATGGATCGAACATCCATCGATCGATGCGACTTCAATGTTGATGAACCATCCAGGAATTGCGATCGTATTAGCAACTGGTGGCGCAGGCATGGTAAAATCCGCTTATTCAACTGGTAAACCAGCTTTAGGTGTTGGACCGGGTAACGTTCCTGCATATATCGAAAAAACAGCAAAAGTAAAACGTGCAGTGAATGACTTGATCGTATCAAAAACATTCGATAACGGAATGATTTGTGCTTCTGAACAAGCAGTCATCGTAGATAAAGAAATCTATGCAGCCGTAAAAGCAGAATTCCAAGCACACCAAGTTTACTTCGTTAAACCAGCAGAGCTTTCAAAATTAGAAGATGCTGTCATGAATGAAGGTAAATACGCTGTAAATCCTGCAATCGTGGGTCATTCAGCAATGGATATCGCAAAATTAGCAGGAATCAATGTACCAGAAGGAACTAAATTATTAGTGGCAGAATTAGAAGGTGTAGGGCCTGATTATCCACTTTCACGTGAGAAACTTTCACCAGTTTTAGCAATGGTCAAATCAAACAGTACAGAACATGCTTTCGAATTATGTGAAGGAATGTTGAACCTTGGTGGATTAGGACATACAGCTGTCATCCATTCAGAAAACGAAGAGTTGCATGTCCAATTCGGACTACGCATGAAAGCCTGCCGTATCTTAGTCAACACACCATCAGCAGAAGGCGGAATCGGAAATATCTACAACGAAATGATTCCATCATTGACACTAGGTTGTGGTTCATACGGAAAGAATTCTGTTTCAAGAAACGTATCAGCAGTCAACTTAATCAACGTCAAAACTGTAGCGAAACGGAGAAATAACATGCAATGGTTCAAATTACCACCAAAAATCTTCTTTGAAAAGAACTCTTTGCTTTACTTGGAAAAAATGGAAAACGTCGAACGTGTCATGATCGTTTGTGACCCAGGTATGGTCCAATTCGGCTACTGTGACACTGTAAGAGAAGTATTAGCACGTCGTAAAAATGATGTGAAAATCGAGATCTTCTCAGATGTTGAACCAAACCCTTCAACAAACACAGTTTACGCTGGTACAAAAATGATGGCGGACTTCAAACCAGATACAGTGATCGCTCTTGGGGGCGGATCAGCAATGGATGCGGCAAAAGGCATGTGGATGTTCTATGAGCACCCAGATACTTCATTCTTTGGTGCAAAACAAAAATTCTTAGATATCCGTAAACGTACGTACAAGATCGACAAACCTGAAAAAACTCAGTTTGTATGTATCCCAACAACATCAGGAACTGGTTCAGAAGTGACACCATTTGCGGTAATCACAGATAGCGAAACACACGTGAAATATCCGTTAGCTGACTACGCATTAACACCAGACGTGGCGATCGTTGACCCACAATTTGTTATGTCAGTTCCCGCTTCAGTTACAGCTGATACAGGTATGGACGTCTTGACACATGCCATCGAATCTTATGTATCTGTGATGGCTTCTGATTACACTCGTGGTTTAAGTTTACAAGCAATCAAATTAGTCTTCGACTACTTGGAAAAATCAGTGAAAACACCAGATATGGAATCACGCGAAAAAATGCATAATGCGTCAACAATGGCTGGTATGGCCTTTGCGAATGCTTTCTTAGGAATTTGTCACTCAGTTGCGCATAAGATCGGTGGAGAATACGGTATCCCTCATGGACGTACAAATGCGATCCTATTACCGCATATCATCCGCTACAATGCGAAAGATCCACAAAAACATGCGATGTTCCCTAAATATGACTACTTCCGTGCGGATACAGACTACGCGGATATCGCGAAGTTCTTAGGTTTGAAAGGGAAAACAACAGCAGAGCTTGTAGAAGCATTAGCAACAGCTGTTAGCGACTTAGGAAAATCTGTTGGTATCGACATGAGCTTGAGAGCGCAAGGCGTGACGCAAGAAACATTAGACACAACAGTTGATCGCATGGCTGAATTAGCGTATGAAGATCAATGTACAACAGCCAATCCAAAAGAACCATTGATCAGTGAATTGAAACAAATCATTATCGACGCATATAATGCGTAATTCATAACTAAAAGTTGTCCCAACAACGAATCAAGCATGAGAGAATCTTCTCACTTGGTTCGTTGTTTTTTCTTTTTAAGATAATGATTATCAAGCGATACATCAGAAGAATTTACGAAAATAATTGTTGTAGAATCGCTCAATATGTTGTTAGAAGAGAAAAATGTCGTAGCTTTTTTTTCTGATATCTAAAAAAAGAAGTATTAGATAACTCGAATAATAGGCATTTTGATGAATATGCTATGCTACTATTTTCTATAAAAAAGGAGATGAGATCTTGAAGAAATATATTGTTACTTTGTTGATTGCATGTGTCGTTTCTCTTGGACTATCCTTTCTTTTGGAACGAGAAATCTTACGTAACATTGGCATCGGCTTACTTTTGATCGGAATTGCACTTTCTGGAACAGCAGTTTCAGGGGATCGCATGCGAGCGAATCAGGAAAATAGCGAGTTGGGTTTTCGTAAGAACTACTTTTGGTTTCCTTTACTTGCATGTTTGCCATTTTTTATGGTGTATACATTTTTATAAACGGTTGATTTTGAAGCCATGACGAGCGGTAGGCGTCATGGTTTTTCTTTTGATAGGGCTCTTTTTTACAGGAAACCCATTAATAATCTCGTTATGTCAATTTTAGATAGTTTTTGTTCAAATGATGCTATTTATTGAGAAAGCGTTTACTGATATATTAACAACATAGAATGAAAGCGTTTAAAAAGGAGAGGGAAAATTGATTATTAAAGAGGAACTATTTGTACAGAAAGAAGTTGTGGAAGAAACAATCGATCGATTAGTGGAGAACTTGACGACGATCAACGATGATTCAGGGGAATTTTTATTGGATTTTGATGGGTTAAAGGTGGATGACAAAAGTTGGTCTGTTTGGAATTGGCCACAGGGTGTAGGGCTATACGGTATCTACAAAAATTATCAGTTGACTAAAAATCCTCGTGCGGCGGAAGTGGTGAAAGAATGGTTTGCAGAAAGGATGCAAGAAGGCGCACCGCCAAAGAACGTCAATACGATGGCACCAATCCTCACGATGGCATTTTTATATGAGGAGACGGGTGATACACGCTACTTGCCTTACTTGCAGCAATGGGCAGAATGGGTCATGAATGATATGCCACGGACAGAGGAAGACGGATTACAGCACGCGACATATGGACCAGAAAATAAGAATCAATTGTGGGATGATACGTTGATGATGACGGTTTTACCATTAGCCAAAATCGGTAAGCTCCTAGATCGTCCAGAATACCTAGAGGAAGCCAGATACCAATTTATGATCCACATCAAATATTTGATGGATAAACGTACAGGTCTTTGGTACCACGGGTGGACCTTTGAAGGTAATCATAATTATGCGGAAGCATTTTGGGGAAGGGGAAATTGTTGGCTGACGATTGCGATTCCTGAAATCATTGCGATTCTGGAACTGAAAGAAGGAGATGCTTTCCGTAAATTATTAATCGAAACGCTAGAAGCACAAGTGCAAACCTTAGCAAAATATCAATCAGAAAGTGGCTTATGGCATACCTTGATCGATGATCCAACCTCATACTTAGAATCATCTGCGACAGCAGGTTTTGCTTACGGTATTTTAAAAGCAGTGCATGAGCGCTATTTGCCTAAGAAATATTTAGAGATCGCCTATCGTGCCATTCAGGGATTGCTTGAGCAAGTAGATGAAACTGGCGAAGTCCAAAATGTTTCGGTAGGTACAGGGATGGGCGATGATCTAGAGTTTTACCGTACGATCGGCAAGACAGCGATGCCTTATGGCCAATCGTTACTTGTATTATGTCTGACAGAATTACTTGTGTCGTATTGTTGATAGAAAGGAGAAAAAAATGAAAAA
This sequence comes from Enterococcus sp. AZ062, assembly GCF_051715065.1. NCBI lineage: Bacteria > Bacillati > Bacillota > Bacilli > Lactobacillales > Enterococcaceae > Enterococcus > Enterococcus sp. AZ062. The sequence continues at coordinate 246,538 of NZ_JBIOTB010000001.1, forward strand.
AACACTTGCTTTTGCTTTTTGTTTACTGGGAATCCTCGGTTTGAGTGGTTGTGGTAGTCAGTCAAGTGTCGGTGTTGTCGCAAATGCAGAGGAAGAAGCAACGATTACTTTACGTTTTGCTTATGCCAGTAATAGTCAGCCGGTCATTGATGCAATGAATAAATTCGGAGAGTTAGTAGAAGAAAAAACAGCTGGCTCAGTCAAAGTAAAATATTTTCCTGATGGTCAATTGGGGGGAGAACGTGAATTGATCGAATTGACTCAATCAGGTGCGATTGATTTTACGAAAGTCAGTGCCTCTGCGTTAGAAAGTTTTTCTAAAGTCTATTCGATTTTTTCAGTTCCTTACTTGTTCAATGATGAGCAACATTTCTTCAATGTCATGGAGAACGAAGAAATCATGCAACCCATTTATCAATCAACGACAGATTTAGGTTTTTCTGGTCTCACCTATTATGATTCAGGGCAACGTAGTTTTTATATGGTCGATGGCCCGATCCACACACCGGATGATCTAAAAGGGAAAAAAATCCGCGTGATGCAAAGTGAAACGGCCATTAGAATGGTGGAACTACTAGGTGGATCACCTGTGCCGATGGGCAGTGACGAAGTATATACTTCGCTACAGTCAAACTTGATCAACGGATCAGAGAACAATGAATTTGTTTTGTATACAGCCGGGCATGGTGGTGTAGCCAAGTATTATTCCTATGATGAGCATACACGAGTACCGGATATCATCATCATGAACGATGCGATCAAAGAACGTTTGACTGCTGAGCAACAACAAGCAATCGAAGAAGCGGCGAAAGAATCAACGATTTTTGAAATCGAAGCATTCGCTCAAGCAATCGAAGAAGAAAAAAGAGTAGCAACGGAAGAATATGGCGTCCAGTTCAATGAAGTGGACAATACGCCATTTCGTGAAGCAGTCGCACCGTTGCATGACGAATTCAAAAATCATCCAGATTTTCAAACGCTTTACCGAATGATCCAAGAAGAAGGGGTGTAATCGATGAAAAAAGGAATCAGTCGGCTGTTAGAATTTCTAGGAGCATGTCTGTTGATCGGTATGATCATCATTGTCTTATGGCAAGTATTCTCGCGAACGATTTTGGGTAATCCAAATACTGTAACAGAAGAATTAGTGCGTTTTGGGTTAGTCTGGTTTGCGATGCTATCTTCCGCTTATGTAGTGGGTCAAAAAGGGCACTTAGCAGTTACGCTGTTAAGTGAGAAACTGACTGGCACAAAAGCGAATGTATTGGAAATCGTCGTTCAGTGTCTTTTTCTGGCTTTTGCAATCACGATCATGGTTTATGGTGGTTGGAATGCTGTGACATTGACGATGGGGCAAATTTCCCCTTCATTAGGGATTCCGATGGGCTATGTCTATTTATCGGTGCCGGTCTCAGGTGTTTTGATCATTATCTACAGTTTGATCAATTTGATTGAAGCAATGAATGGGAAGTCTGTCGTTCAGGAAAAGGGATAGGAGGAATTTGATGGCTTTAGAAGCAGGTGCAATTTTATTTTTTGTTTTTGTCTTTTTATTGATTGTTGGAATGCCCATTGCAATCAGTATCGCTTTTTCATCGATGCTCACGTTGTTATTAGTGATCCCCTTTGATGTCGCAGCGTTTAGTTCTGCGCAAAAAATGGTCGGGAGTATCAATAGTTTCTCATTGATTGCCATTCCATTTTTCGTTTTTTCAGGAATCATTATGAACCATGGTGGGATTGCCAAGAAATTAGTTGATTTTGCTATGTTGTTTGTTGGTCGGATACCTGGGTCCTTGGCCCATACGAATGTTTTAGGAAACGCATTGTTCGGCTCAATCTCCAGTTCGGCGATTGCTGCTTCGACAGCGATTGGTGGGGTGCTGATCCCGCAACAAGTAGAAGAAGGGTACGATCGTAAATTTGCGACAGCAGTCAATATTGCTTCGGCACCTACAGGGATGGTGATCCCACCAAGTACAGCCTTTATCATGTATTCTTTAGTTGCCGGAGGCGCTTCGATTTCAGCTCTATTTATGGGTGGCTATTTAGTGGGAGCTTTGTGGTCGTTAGGAATCATGCTCGTTGCATTTGTAGTGGCGAAGAAAAATAAATATCCGACAGTACCAAAAGGACAAGGAAAGCAAGTCGGAAAAGTGTTAAAAGAAGCAATCCCAAGTTTAGCTTTGATCGTTATCATCATTGGTGGTATTTTAACAGGGTTCTTCACAGCTATCGAAGCATCTGCGATTGCGGTATTGTATTCTTTATTGATCTCCATGTTCTTCTACAAGACAGTGAAACTACAAGATATACCAAAGATGTTGGTACAAGCCGTGGCGATGTCGGGAACGATCATGTTTTTATTAGCGACGTCTTCCATGATGTCATTTGCTATGGCATTTACTGGGATACCTCAAGCAATCAGCAGTCTGATCATTGGAGTTACTGATAATCGCTTCATTATTTTATTATTGATCAATATCATTTTGTTACTTGTTGGGATGTTTATGGATGTCGCGCCAGCGATTTTGATTTTTACTCCGATTTTCTTGCCTATCGCGACAAGTGTTGGTGTGGATCCAGTCCATTATGGCTTATTTTCGATCATGAATCTTTGTGTCGGTTCCATTACCCCGCCAGTAGGTACAGGACTATATGTAGGAGCGAGTGTTGGTGGAGTTAAAGCAGAAGCGATGTTAAAGCCACTGTTACCATTTTACGGTGTCATATTAGCAGTTTTATTGTTGATTACGTATTTTCCACAAATCGTGATGTGGTTACCGGATCTATTAGGATAAAGGAGAAGCCATGATGAAATTAAACCTAGCCGCCAGAGGGCATGACTTGAGCCATGTACAAACCGTGGATGATTTAGCAAAAAAAGCGAGTCAACAAAACATTTCTACGCTACAATTGGCATTAAGTCGTTCATTTCCTACACTTTCAGCAGATGGACAAGCCATCAATGCTGGAATGGGGCAATATATGAAGAATATCCTCGCAAAAGAAGGCATAAGTGTCGGTATATTAAGCTGTTATATCAACATGATCCATCCTGATCTATCTGTTCGTGAAACGGTGCTTCATCAATTTGAACGATATCTCCAATATGCTGCAAGCTTCGGGGCGACGATGGTCGCAACCGAGACGGGGAGCGTGAGTGAAGCGGGTTATACAGAGGAGAACTTTTCAGATGAAGCCTTCTTACAGATCGTTGAAGCCATTCACCGATTAGTGCGAGCTGGAGAAAAACATCGTATGATGGTGGGCATCGAACCAGGCTTGAATCATCCGTTGTATTCATTGGATCGTGTGGCAGAGTTAGTTGCCATGATCGATTCGGACTATCTAGGGATCATTTTAGACCCAACCAATCTAATCAATGCAAAAAACTATCATCAACAAGTAAATTTAGTCGAAGAAGCCTTTGAACGGTTTGGAGAAAAAATTTGCGGATTGCATATGAAAGATTATATTGTTTCTAACGAAGAAGAAATCATCCCGGTAAATCTAGGGACAGGCATGATCGATTATGAAGCCATCGTAAACATCGCACAGAAACATCGTCCTTATCTTTATATCGTCTTAGAAGAAACAAAAGATGATGCACTAAAACAAGGTGTAATCATGTTGGAACAAGTCACCGAATAAGAAAATAATAGAATGTATCATTGTTCAATAGTGAGCAATAAGGGAAAGGGGGATAGAGATGGAAAAGAAACCGATCAATGGAAAACAAGTGAATACGATGATTTCGGATCAGTATGAGATTTATCATGTAAAAGATATCGTTAGCCAAAACAAAACGGTTTATCATCATCATGATTTCTATGAGATCCATGCTACTTTAGAAGGAGAAGCCATTTTTTATTTAGATGGTCGTCAGTTTACGATACAACCAGGAAATGTTTTGTTGATCCATTCAAGAGATCTGCATCGGATCGTTCGTCAATCAACTGACGTATTCGAGCGTGTCTACATGTTTATCACCCCTGCATTCTTAGAGAGTCGTTCCACCAAGTGGTCCAATCTATCCGCCTGTTTTTGGCCGATCGGTGAACGCCGAAGCCGGATATTACATATTGAACCACAAGTACTAAAAGAAAAACTTTCTTTTATCGACCAAACGTTGGATCGAAAAGATTATGGTGCAGATATTCGTTATGAACAAGCGCTAGTCGAATATTTGATTTTTCTCAACCGTATGGTACAGATCGAAGAACATATTTCGGAAGAAAATTTCACTGTACCGAATGAACGGTTAGAAAAAATGATTCAATTTGTCGCAAAGAATTTGAGTGAACCGCTCTCCCTCAAACAAATGGAAAAAGAATTTTTCATCAGTAAATATCACGTGACTCGCGAATTCAAAAAACATACTGGTTTTACCTTTCATCAATACGTGATGAAGAAAAAACTACTTTATTCAAAACAACTATTAAGAGAGTACGGCAGCTCAAGTTCCGTGTATAGTAAATGTGGTTTCGCCTCCTATCCTCATTATTTACGCGCATTCAAAACCGAATTTGGCGTAACTCCCAAAGAATTTTTGAAAAAAGATCTGGCAGGAGAGTTTGTTCATTATACGCATTATGAAGAAGAAAACAAAGATCCCTTTTAAATTGACGTTCTTTCCGATATAATTTCCTATATAGAAATAGGAGAGTGGAATATGGAAAACAAAAAACCTTATGGAACCGTTCTAATCAAAGCTTCACATATTTTAGATTATTTAGCAGAGCATCCAGATGCTTCATTACAAGAAATTGCGAAAGGTATCGACATGACGTCGTCTACTACATTAAAAATTTTAGATACGTTATCCTTGATTGGTTATGTAAATAAAAATCAAGAAAAAAATTATCGTTTAGGCGGAAAACTGGTCCGATATGCAAACAAAAATATCGATCAAATCGATCTAGTTGAACGCACTTTGCCTTTTTTGGAAAAACTACAACAAACAATTGATGAAACCATTCATCTAGGTATTTTAGACAACAACGAGATTCTCTATGTCAATAAGTTGGACCCTAAAAATCAAACGATCCGTATGTCTTCAAAAATCGGTATCACGAGACCTTTATATAGTTCAGCAATGGGGAAAGCCGTCTTGGCGCATTTTACGGAAGAGCAATATCAACAGTATATTGAAAAATGTCCTCTGATCCCATTCACTGAATATACGATTACCAATCCGTTAAAACTAAAAAAAGAGATCCAGCAAGTCAAACAAACAAAAATCGCCTTCGATGATGAAGAAGTCGAAAAAGATATTTTTTGCATCGGTACCTCTTTAATTCATGAGAACCAAGTGGTTGGAGCGTTTAGTGTCAGTATGCCGAAATACCGATTAAGTGAAGAAAGCAAAGCTCAAATCATTCAAACGATCCTGCAAACGAAAGAAGAAATCGAAAAAACTTTTGAAAAAAACTAAAAAGCGTTTGCATTTTTTTATTCCTGCCGTATAATGAAGATGTAAATTTCTTTATTGTAAACTATAATTTCCAAATAAGAAATGGGTGGGAAAATGAAAAAAATGGATATCTTATCTCGTTTGAAACAAGCGGGAGTTATTGCAGTCGTACGAGGAGCAACAAATGAAGAAGCGCTGAATGCTTGTCACGCGATTATCAAAGGCGGACTAACTGGCATTGAGTTGACCTTCACCGTGCCACAAGCAGATCGGGTAATTAAAGAACTAGTAGAAACATACAAAGACCAACAGGATGTGGTGATCGGTGCAGGGACAGTGTTGGATGCTATTACTGCGCGTTTAGCGATTTTAGCAGGTGCTGAGTATATCGTCAGCCCCTGTTTTGATCAGGAAACCGCAGAACTATGCAATTTATACCAAATCCCTTATTTACCAGGATGTATGACGATCGATGAAATCAAAACAGCGCTAAAAAGTGGCGTAGACATCGTCAAACTATTTCCTGGAAGTGCTTTCGGTCCAAGTATCATCTCTGCATTCAAAGCGCCGATGCCCCATGTCAATATCATGCCTACTGGTGGGGTCAGTTTAGAAAACATGCAAGAATGGTTTGAGGCAGGCGTGATCACTGTTGGTGTTGGTGGGAACTTGTTGGCTCCAGCAGCTCATGGAGATTTTGAGGAAGTGACAAAAGTCGCACAACAATATGCGGCAAAAATGAAAGAAATTACGAGGTAATCGCTCATGGGAAGAGTCGTGACACTCGGAGAGATCATGCTACGCTTGTCGACAGAACAGGGACAACGGTTACAAGACAGTGATCATTTTTGCGCGCATTATGGCGGTGGGGAAGCGAATGTCGCGATCTCATTAGCAAATTATGGACATACGGTTTCGTTCATGTCAAAAGTCCCAGAACATTCCCTGGGTCTGGCAGTCGAAAAACACTTACGAAGCTATGGGGTAGATACTAGCCTACTGCTGAAAGGCGGCCCTCGGCTCGGCACATATTATATGGAAACAGGGATCGGTGAACGTGCGGCTTCAGTCATTTATGATCGTGCCGGTTCCAGTTTCGCGGTGATGGATTGCTTGGAATGGTCATTGGAGGACTGTTTCAAGGGAGTTGATCTATTCCATGTTTCAGGAATCACACCGGCATTATCAGAAAAGTGGCGAGGGTTGACAAAAGAACTCATGGAAGCAGCCAAACAAGCAGGCTGTCAAATCAGTTTTGATATCAATTATCGGGGCAAGTTGTGGACACAACAAGAAGCGGGTGAAGTGTTAGAACAATTATTACCACTCGTGGATATTTGTTCAGCCGGTGAGATGGATGCGCTTTATTTGTTAGGGATAGCAAAAGCACCTGAAACGACAGTAAATCCACTTATTTATTATTACGAAAAAATGCAAGAAAGATTTCCCAACATCCAAACGTTTTACTCAACCAAACGTACGGTGCATTCAGCGAGTGAAAATGATCTACAAGGTACTTTGTGGATGAAGGATAACTATTTCGAATCGCCCCTTCATCAAGTCACTTCGATCGTTGATCGTGTGGGTGGAGGAGATGCGTTTGCTGGGGGATTGCTTCATGGAATTTTAGAAGAGATGCAACCACAAGCAATTATTGATTTTGCGACAGCAGCCTCTGCGTTGAAACACACGATCCATGGAGATTGCAACCAATTCAATCAAGCAGAAGTTGCTAGTTTTATCGCTAGCGGTTCTGGAAAAATCATTCGATAAAGGAGAGTCTAACAACATGCAAGAAATGGAAACACGTTATACACATAGCCCAGAGGATATCCGTCATTATTCAACAGAACAATTGAGAAATGAATTTTTGGTAGAGAAAGTATTTGTTCCAGGGAAAATCAGTCTTACTTATACGCACAATGATCGTATGATCTTCGGCGGTGTAACACCAACAACTAGTCCATTAGAAATCAAACTAGATAAAGAACTAGGTGTTACTTATTTCTTAGAACGTCGCGAGCTTGGTGTGATCAACATCGGCGGACCTGGATTCATTGAAATCGACGGTGAAAAAGAAGAAATGAAGAAACAAGATGGGTATTACATCGGTAAAGAAACGGAGCATGTAGTCTTCTCCTCTGTAGATCCAGAGAATCCTGCAAAATTTTACATCAGTTCTGTGCCAGCACATCACAAATATCCAAATGTAAAAATCGGCATCGATCAAGTGAAACCCATGGAAACAGGCGAAGGCGTCACATTGAATGAGCGTAAAATCTACCAATATATCCATCCAAACGTCTGTGAAAGCTGTCAATTACAGATGGGTTATACCATTTTAGAACCGGGTAGTTCATGGAACACGATGCCTTGCCATACGCATGAACGTCGCATGGAAGCGTATGTTTACTTTGATTATGCAAATGAAGATACACGTGTGTTCCATATGATGGGTAAACCAGATGAAACCAAACATTTAGTCGTAGATAATGAACAAGCCGTGATTTCACCAAGCTGGTCGATCCACTCAGGTGTTGGCACAAGCAATTATTCGTTTATCTGGGCAATGTGTGGGGAAAATATCACCTATACAGATATGGATATGGTATCAATGGATCAATTGAAATAGGAAAGGAAGATAAAAATGTCATTCAATATGGATATGTTTCGTTTAGACAATAAAGTCGCTTTAATCACCGGTGCGGTATACGGAATCGGTTTTGAGATCGCTCGCTCATTAGCAGAAGCTGGAGCGACGATCGTCTTCAATAATTTAACTCAGGAATCAGTAGATGAAGGGATTGCCAACTACAAAGAAATTGGCATCGAAGCAAAAGGCTATGTTTGTGATGTGACGGATGAGTCAGCAGTACAAGCAATGGTCAAACAAATCAAATCAGAAGTTGGTCCAATCGATATCTTGGTCAACAATGCAGGCATCATCAAACGTACACCAATGATCGAAATGGATGCGGCGGATTTCCGTCAAGTCATCGACGTAGACTTGAACGCACCATTTATCATGTCGAAAGCAGTCATCCCAGATATGATTGAAAAAGGTGGCGGGAAAATCATCAATATTTGTTCAATGATGAGTGAACTTGGCCGTGAGACAGTAAGTGCTTATGCTGCTGCTAAAGGCGGATTAAAAATGTTGACGAAAAACATTGCTTCAGAATATGGTCAGTACAACATTCAATGTAATGGGATCGGACCTGGCTATATTGCGACGCCGCAAACAGCGCCATTAAGAGAAACACAAGAAAACGGGGAGCGTCATCCATTTGACCAATTTATCGTTGGGCGTACACCAGCTGCTCGTTGGGGCGACCCAATCGACTTAGCTGGCCCATCTGTCTTCCTAGCATCACGTGCCTCTGATTTTGTTAACGGACATATCTTGTATGTAGATGGCGGTATCTTAGCTTATATCGGAAAACAACCATAACAAACAAAGAATGACGAGTGCATCGTATGCACTCGTCATTTTTATTTGCGTCGACCATATGTTGATAATGGGATGTCTCTGGCTTCACACCATTCTTTGACCGGGCCAGACAAAATCAAGGATTGTTTTGTTAAATCACTTGTTTTTGTTGCACCGACCATGGCATAGAGCATTCGTAGTTCTTCTTGCCACTGTGCCATAAGAGCAATCGTCTCCTCGATCCCGTGTGTCATGTAGTGCGTCAAGATCGTTCCGGAAATCCCTACAGCGTTCGCACCAAGACACAATGCTTTAAAGATATCATAAGCATTTCGTATGCCACCCGAAGCGATGATTTCGGCATGTGTATTCGCTTCGTTTGCTTCAAGTAAGGAGGACACAGTAGACTGTCCCCAATCCGTCAAATAAGCCAATTCACGCTTTTTACGTCGAGCATTTTCGATTTGTGTGAAGCTTGTTCCGCTACGTCCACTGACATCAATCGTCTTGATACCTAGTTCAGACAATTCAATGATGGTCTCCCTCGTCATCCCAAAGCCCACTTCTTTTACGATCACTGGCACATCAAGGGTTTGTTGGATTTCTGCAATCAGTTCTTTCCATTGCGAAAAATCGCGATCCCCTTCAGGCATGACTAATTCTTGTGGTGCATTTAAATGGATCTGTAACGCATCCGCTTGGAAGAGCTGTACGGCTTCTTGGGCACGTAAGACCGAGGTGCCAGCACCAACATTCGCTAAAATCTTCCCTTCAGGATAGACATCTCGCATCACCGTATAAGAATCTGCCAAGGAAGGATTTTTCAAGGCGGCGCTGACAGAACCGGTAGCAATCATCAACCCAGCACTTTTAGCAATCTGTGCAAGGTCATGATTGATCTTTTTTGTTTTTTCACTACCGCCAGTCATGGCATTGATATAGAAAGGACTAGAAAGAGTAAAACCTGCAACTTCTGTTTTCAAAGACACGTCATCAACCTTGCTTTGTGGAAGTGGACGATGGACAAGTCGAACGAAGTCAAATTCATTTATCTGTTTGTTGTGAAATGCTTTAGCTAATGATACATGTTCATCTTTTCGATTCATAACTTGTCCTCTTTCTGTTGATGGTAGACATGTAATGGAAGCGGGGTGATCTCAGCTTCTTCCCAAGCACTCATCAATGGAAGGATACCTGATTTTTGGTCCACGATCACGATGCCACAATCCCCACCGCCAGCGCCAGAAGATTTCGCCGCACCTTCAAATTGTTCAGCTAAACAACACAGTTTATTTAATGCTGGTGTTTCGATCAACACACCAGTGATGGCAGACAGATCACGCAATAATTCACGATTTTTACGAATCATTTCTTGGATCAAAGCAACATCGTTTTCTTTAAAACCTTGGATCATCGTGTTGACGCAAAGCGTACTATCTTCAAGGAATTGTTGATACGCCGCCATTTTATCTTCACGAGAGCGATGTACTTGGTCCACTAAGTCGGAAGTAGAGGCAGGACTACCGGTCCAACCAATCAATAAACGGAGATCTTCCGGAGTGTGTAAGGATTCAATAGATAAACCAGGCCAATCAAGCGCTAATAATTCACTGATCGTTTTACTTGATTCTTGTTCTTTGAGCCATTGGTGGTCAAAAGTGGAGAAGGCGATCCAACCACCATAACAGCTAGCCGCAATATCGCCACAAGAACCATTGTCTTGGACAGCTAGATTAGCTAAGGCTGCAATTTTAAAAATCTCAAACTGAGATAAATTCAGTGCGTAAAATTGGTTCAATGCTCGAACCGTCGCTACCGCTACTGCGCCACTAGAACCTAGTCCATACTTTCTGCCGTTTGAGCTATCTAATTCACTGGTTACCTTCAAATCATAAAATGAAAGAAGAATGTTTTTTTCCTGTGCATATTTCTCAGTTAAACGTATAGCAGCAAGGATATAATGGAACGGGTTTTCACGGATATCTAGAACAAGTTCGCCTTTTCGTCTTGTCCAACGCACAGGCATCTCGCTATATTGTGCAGATTGGATACTTCCTACTTTCCGAGCAGCTTCCACTGTTACTGTGACGAATTGATCGACTGCCACGATGATTGCAGGATGCCCCGTTTCGACAACTGCGTATTCTCCAGCGATATAAAGTTTTCCAGGTGCAGATACTTCAACCATAACAATCTCCCTTTATTCAATAATCGTGATTCCTTGCCCAGCATGAGCAAGAATCACTTGTTGACGGCTAAATAATTCAATGAATTTTGCTTGAACAGCCGTTTGATTTTTCTTTTCAACTAATACTTTGACGTTTGGACCTGCATCCATCGTGAAATAGCAAGGAATGCCTGAAGCACGTAGTTCACGAACTGCTTGCATCGCCTTCAGACTATCTGGAGACCAGTAGGTGAAGGGTGGATTAGCCGCTAACGTGGTGCCGTGCATTTTTAACCCGTTTCGCTCCATGACTTCGCCCACTGTTTGGAACGACTTTTCAGCGATTGCTTGTTTCAGCTCCATTAGATCTGTTTCGACTGAATCAAGCCACCCTTGATAAAAATGCGAAGTTTCCACTGTTCGACGCATCCCATCACGACTAGATACATCTTTTTGTTGATCATTGATCAATACAAATACCATGGCGAGTTCGTCTTCAAATCCATTAGAAGGGATTTGTTGCGCATATGAAGTTTGGTCATCATGCCCTTTTTCCCATTCCACGAAGCCACCAAAAATACTACGACAAGCCGAACCAGAACCCCGACGAGCGAGTCTGGACAGGGCTTGTTTATCCAATTCTAGTCCTAGGGCTTCATTACAGGCGCCAGCTAACGCAGCTAGACCGCTTGCAGAAGAAGCTAAACCTGCGGCTGTTGGAACAAAGTTATGGCTGATCACTTTTGCGCGTTTGTTTGTATTCGCTTGTATGCGTACAAGATCAAGGAAGCGACTGATTTTTTTTGTTGCTGCTTCTGTTTGTAATTCATGATCTAAATAGAACAGATCGTCTGTGAACGAATCTGAAAAAATCACTTCGGTTTCTGTATAAAAGGCATCGAGAGTGAGAGATAAACTGTTGTTCATCGGAAGAATCAATTCTTCGTTTTCCTTGCCCCAATATTTGATCAAGGCGATATTTGTATAAGCACGGGCTTTACCACTAAGCATAGGTATGTACTCCTAATCCTTGAATCCAAGTTTCAGCTGCGCCTGCTTGTATTAGTGCGTGGCTGATTTCTTGAGCTTCTGTTTTTGTTTGTGCTAAAGCAATCATACATCCACCACGTCCGCCACCGGTCAATTTTGCACCTAAAGCGCCAGCAGTACGTGCGGTAGCGATCAGAGTGTCTAAAAAGTCATTACTGATCGTCAAACTTTTTAGAATGCGCTGGGCATCATTCATTGCTTCAGCTAGCTTTTCTGGTGAGTTGTCGATAATTGCTTTTTTAGCTTGTTTCGTCAAGTATCCTAGTTGTTGGATTTTTTGTCCAGTTTTCTGCGCATCTTTTTCAAAAAGGTGAGCCACATCTTTCACCGCTGCACGTGTTTGACCTTTGATTCCCGTATCAGCAACGATCAAAAAAGCATCGATATTCAACGCAAAATAATCAAAAGGATGGCCTTTTGTAAAATAAATCGGTTCGTATCCACTTGTTGCGGCAGCATCGATTCCACTGGGGTTTCCATGTGCGATTTTTTCAGAAACTTGCACATGTGCCAATAATTGTTCTCGTGATAATGGCAACTCATAGGCAGAATAAAAAGCTCGTGTGATCGCAGTGGCTACAGCTGCACTGGAACCCATCCCACGTTCTGCAGGGATGGTGCTTTCAATCGTTAAACGCAATGTGTCTTGCACATGGTAGTGAGTTTTCAGTCCAGCAATCAGCTGTTTGATATTGTTCAACGCATGTGGTGCGTCATTTAAATTTCCTATATAGTAGGAAGAAATAAGTTGATCTTTATTGAATGATGGGAGTGCTTCAAGTGTAGCCGTTACTTTTGTTGCATAAAACGGAAAGGCAATGGCAGGCTCGCCGTAAACGACAGCATGCTCACCCATTAAAATCAGTTTTCCACTCGATTCCCCTTGGCCATGAATTGCCATAGTACAACTCCTTCTTTTCCTCTGAGAGTAGCTTTTAAACAAAAAATAAAGCGCCTATTACTACGTGCGCGATGTTTGTCCAAAAAAACAGTCCTTCTTTATTTTACTAAAACCAGTCAAGAAGTAAAATAAAGAATACGATTTCTCGACAAAAAACGTGATTTTCTTAATAAAATTTTGGTTTTTCATAGGAAAGAAACTTGTCGATTTCGTTTGACACCACAAGATATTGGGGTTATATTTAGAAACATGAGAAAAAAACACTGTATTTAGTGGGAGAAGTGAGTTGGAGGGAAATGAGTGTGATTGTTTTAGCAGGAACGATAGGGGCAGGGAAATCAAGCTTAACAAAAATGATTGCTGACCATTTTAAGAGTCAGGCCTTTTATGAATCAATCGATGACAACGAAGTATTGCCTTTGTTTTATGCAAACCCTGAACAATATGCGTTTTTATTGCAAATTTATTTTTTGAATAAGCGATTTGCAAGTATCAAGCAAGCGATGCAAGAGGATAACAATGTGTTAGATCGTTCGATCTATGAGGATTCATTATTATTTCATTTAAATGCAGATCTTGGTCGAGCGACAGCAACAGAAGTCCAAGTCTACGATGAATTATTGGCGAACATGATGGAAGAATTGCCCTATGCGGCATCGAAAAAACATCCCGATCTATTGGTTCATATTCGCGTATCTTTTTCAACCATGTTAGAACGGATCGAAAAAAGAGGGCGGACATATGAGCAACTTTCTTTTGATCCTAGTCTTTATGAGTACTATCAAGAATTGAATCGCCGTTATGATGAATGGTATGAAGCTTATGATGAAAGTCCTAAGATTCAAATCGACGGTGACTGCTTGAACTTTGTGGAAGATGAAGCAGCGAGAGTGCAAGTGTTACAAATGATCGAAGAAAAACTAACGGAGATCCGTGAAGAAATCAGCGTATAAAAAATGTTCTGACTGAAGTGGAACTTTGAATGGTCCAAATAAAAAATCACAAAAAAGAGGCAATCACAAATGAGTGATTGCCTCTTGCTTATTTCAATCGTTGTTTAGTCGAACAAAGGGTGGTGAGTTGATTTATTTAGGGTAGAATAATGAGTGAGCAATTCCTGGTGCCCAGTTTGTATCACCGTAGTTCAAGTGAGACTGCCAAGTAATGTAAGTCACACCGTTGTGGACAACTTCTTCACCGGCTGTATAAGAAACAGGTGAGAAGAAGCTTCCTACTGTCCATTGACGTCCAGTAACGACTTCACCGCCGCCGTTTCCGCCATCGCCACCGTTTTCGTCACCTCCGCCATTTTCATCGCGATCAGTTGTGATTGTTAATGTGTTACTTTCATCTGAAACATCGCCTTCATTGCTGATTGCGCGTACTACAAATGAGTATTGTGTTTCAGCTTTTAAGCCTTCTACTTCAAAAACAGTTTCAGTTGTTGAACCAATTACTTGGCCATCACGCAAGATTTCGTATTCTTTGATTCCTTTTGAGTGAGTAGAAGCTCCCCACATCAATGAAACGCTAGAACTTGTCTGACCCATTGAGTGTAAGTGGCTAGGTGCAGTTGGTTTTTCTTCTGTAGTTTCAGATAAAGTTGTAACAGATAAAGCTGTTCTTTCAGAAACTAGACCTGTTTGTCCAACTGCTTCGATTTCATATTTATATGTAGTTTCTGCAGTTAGGTTTTGATCACTGAAATCTGGTGAAGCTGTGTTTCCTAATAATTGACCATCACGGTAAATGTTGAATGATGAAGCATTTGCTTGTCCGTCCCAAGTCAATTGAGTTGTTGAAGAAGTTACGTTAGTAGTACGAACGTTACGTGGTGCTGTTGGTGCTACTGGAATTGCTGAATCACCTTTCAAGTTCACATCGATTACTTGGTAGAATGCCATTGCTGTATCATCTACATCCCAAACTGCTAGAACAACATGATAACCAAGACGGTCATTAGGGATGTTCACTGAGTGTGATGGATTTGTTGCAGCTTGAGCCCCACCATGGTTGATCGTTGTTAACAATTCAAAATCGCTACGATCTAACTGATCATTTGGATTCCAATCAGCTTTTGTGATGTAGTAATGCCATTTAGTGGTGCTGTGTGATTGTGTATAGCGCCAAGTGAATGTATTAGGACCTGTGTTCAAGTCTTGTTTTGTCCACATAGTCGAAGTTTGACGGTCTAAGTTGAAGTTGTTTCCAACTGCACCGCTTGCAGAAGCAATCTGTCCGTCAGCAGGACCAGCTGCTGGGTAGCCTTTCAATGCTTCTAATGATTGTGGTTCATAGATTACTGGACCGTATTTTGCTAATGCAGAATCGTGATTAATTAGACGGTCGCGGTGTCCTTGATAAGAACGACTGATCGGTGACTGCACATAACCGTGAGCAGAAGCGTCTTGTCCTCCGATAGATAAACCTACTCCTAATAAAACGCTAGAGCATAGAACTGTTGCTAAAATTTGCTTTTTCATGTTTCCCTCCATAGATAAAATGATATTTTTAGATAACTAATAAGGTCGATGAGTATGACTCGTTCGATGTGTCTCGTTGTTATCTGTGTTTAATATTATCAGAGAATTGCACTATTGAATAATCTGTTTATACCGAACATTAGGTAAAATTGGGTCTTGACGTCAAATGAGGGTGTTTTTATCCAAAACATGAATAAATATTGATTTAAAGGCATTTTTATTGTCTTTTTTATTTGTTATTAGTTATTTGTTTTGTATAATAAATAACAATAAAAAAATAAAAAGATAAAATTTGATTCTAATTGAGAAAGCTTGAAATGACGTTTATAGTTATTTTTTGACGTTTGCTTATTTTTAAAATATATCTTTTTATTGACTGTTTTAGTCCTTTTTTGTAGATTTGATCATCAATTTTTTGGTTTGAGATTGTGATAGGAGTGTTCGGTCTTATTATCGAAAAAAGTCAATTTAGAATATCGTTTATTTGGATTCAAGAGTTTCGAGATGACTAAATACTACATCTCAAGCAATTCTATATATTTTATCTATTTATAGAAGGAACTGGATACGAAGAGGGAGAGAATGTGTTTTACAATCTGTGATAATGGATGAGCACTTTGAAAAACTAGCACCTGTATAATTCGTCTCGAATTTTACAGGTGCTAGCTTATTTTTGAGGCAAAGAAAGTTGTTCTAGCCTCAGTTTTATAGGGTTTTGTTTACGTGGAATGTTTTCTATATTATCGTTTTAATTATGTTTATAAGGTTTATTTTATTTAGGATAGAATAAGGCATGAGCAATTCCGGGTGCCCAGTTTGTATCTCCGTAGTTCAAGTGAGATTGCCAAGTGATGTATGTTACACCGTTGTGAATAACTTCTTCGCCTGCTGTATAAGAAACCGGTGCGAATAAGCTTCCTACTGTCCATTGACGTCCTGGAGTGACTTCGCCACCACCGTCGCCGCCATTGTCATCGTGATCTGTCGTAATAGATAACGCATTGCTTGCATCAGATAGTTCATCCGTATTGCTGACTGCGCGAACCACGAATGAGTAGGCAGTGTTTGCAGCTAATCCAGACACTTCGTATGCTGTTTCTTTTGTTGAACCAATCAATTGATTGTTACGGTAGATGTTGTATTGTTTGATTCCTTTTGAATGAGTAGAAGCGCTCCACATCAATGAAACACTTGAACTTGTTTGACCCATTGAGTGTAAGTGAGTCGGTGTAGTTGGTTTTTCTTGTGCATTTTCTGTTGCAGTTTTTACTGTCAAAGCTGTCTTAGCAGAGACTAAGCCAGTTTGTCCAACTGCTTCGATTTCATAGTTATAAGAAGTATCCGCAGTTAAGTTTGTATCATTGAAATCTGGCGATGATGTATTTCCAATCAATGCGCCATCACGATAAACATTATAAGATGCAGTATTCGCTTGACTATTCCAAGCTAATTGGACAGTTGAAAAAGTTACATTCGTCGCACGCACGTTTTGTGGTGCTGTTGGTGCTACTGGAATCGCAGAATCACCTTTCAAGTTGACATCGACTACTTGATAGAAGGCACCGCCTGTATCATGAATGTCCCATACAGCTAAAACAACATGATAACCGATACGGTCGTTTGGAATGTTGACTGTGTGGTTACGATTGTTTGCAGAAGCAGTTCCATCATGTTGGATTTCTGTAATCAACTCTAAATCGCTACGTTTCAGTGGTGCATTCGGGTTCCAACCTACTTTAGTAATGTAATAATGCCATTTAGTTGTACGGTGAGATTGTGTATAGCGCCATCTGAATGTGTTCGCTCCTGTTTCTAAGTTTTGTCTTGTCCACATTGTTTCTGTTTGGTTGTCTAATACAAAGCTTCGTTGAACAGCTCCGTTGGCTGAAGCGATGCGACCGTCGATAGGACCTCTTTCCGGGAATCCTTTACCGGCTTCTAATGATTGCGGTTCGTAAACCACAGGACCATACTTAGCTATTGCAGCAGCTAAGTTGACGTTGCGGTCTAAGTGCCCTTGATACGCACGACTGATCGGTGATTCAACATAACCGTGAGCAGAAGCGTCTTGTTCCCCGATCGCTAAGCTTGCTCCAAATAAAATCCCCGAGCATAAAACGGTACCCAAAATTTGTTTTTTCATTTTTTCCTCCATATGTAAATAAGATTTAGATAACGCATAATAAAAGACGAGTTTCGTAATTATCTCTTTATCGTGTTATCTGGAATTAAGATTATCAAAAAAAACGAATAGTTACGAATCAGTTTATACCGATGTGTAGGTAAAAAGAATAATAGAAACATAAATAATATGATTTGTTATAACGTTGATTTTTTAGGGGTTTTGGTACCGTGTTTGGAAAATAAGAACATTTTTTTATAAAAAAATATTTCTTGGTATTAAGAATCAAATGATTTTCCCTAGATTATATTTTAGTTATCTTAAAATAAAAGAAGTGGAATTATATAAAACGTAAATGAGGTAGTAGCAGTAGGGGGACAGATTCGATTGGTGATAAGCGAAGCAACAAAAATGTCTAATTACTGAGCTGTATGTGAAGAAGAATTGCTACGATTAAATAGAAAAAAGTGAAGAAATGATTGACAAAAAGAAATAGTTTTGGTATGATAATTAAGTTGAGAAATAAAAGCAGAAGCACCCGCTTCTCGCCTTAGTTGATACAGTCACTGGGCTAGATAGTTTTCATCTATATGTAGTATAGGTGGAGTACGTGCGGGTTCTATCAAAAGAACTCGTTTTTTTATTGCCGTTCATTCGGTAAGCTTTTCTTTCTCTCATAATATTTGGAGGTGAATGACCATAGCAAAGGATATGATGGTTAACGACGGCATTCGTGCACGTGAATTACGATTGATCGGTTCAGATGGTGAGCAATTAGGAGTTAAGTCAAAAGCAGAAGCATTGCAAATTGCAGAACAATCAAACTTGGATCTTGTGTTAGTTGCTCCAGGTGCGAAACCACCAGTAGCGCGAATCATGGACTACGGAAAATACCGTTTCGAGCAACAAAAGAAAGACCGCGAAGCGCGTAAAAAACAAAAAGTGATCAATGTAAAAGAAGTTCGTTTAAGTCCAACGATTGATTTGAATGACTTCAATACAAAACTTCGTAATGCACGTAAGTTCTTAGAGAAAGGCGATAAAGTGAAAGCTTCTATCCGTTTCAAAGGCCGTGCCATTACCCACAAAGAAATTGGTCAAAAAGTCTTGGATCGCTTAGCTGAAGAAACTGCTGATATTGCAACAGTGGAACAAAAAGCGAAAATGGACGGACGCAGCATGTTCTTGACGCTGGCACCGAAAAACGACAGTAAGTAATTTGAATGACTAACTGATTGTTGGACAGTCAATAGTCGGATAACGAAAGATTTTGAGGAGGAAATATAGTCATGCCAAAACAAAAAACACACCGCGGATCAGCAAAACGTTTCAAACGTACTGGTAAAGGCGGATTGAAACGCTTCCGTGCGTTTACAAGTCACCGTTTCCACGGTAAAACTAAAAAACAACGCCGTCAATTACGTAAAGCGCGCATGGTTTCTAGTGGCGATTTCAAACGTATTCGTCAACAACTAGCAAAAATGAAATAAGAACGTAAAATAACTGAAATTTAAAGATTTATTTTTATTAGGAGGAATTATACATGGCACGTGTAAAAGGTGGAACAGTAACTCGTAAACGTCGCAAAAAAATGCTGAAATTAGCAAAAGGTTACTACGGTTCAAAACACACTTTATTTAAAACAGCAAAAGAACAAGTAATGAATTCATACAACTACGCATATCGCGATCGTCGTCAAAAGAAACGCGACTTCCGTAAATTGTGGATCGCTCGTATCAACGCAGCGGCTCGTATGAATGGCTTAAGCTACTCAAAATTGATGCACGGTTTGAAATTAGCTGAAATCGACATCAACCGCAAAATGTTAGCTGACTTGGCTGTCCATGATGCAGCAGCATTTACTGCATTAGCTGACCAAGCAAAAAATGCTTTAGCTAAATAAGCGCTAGAATACCCAAACACATCCAGATTTTCTGGATGTGTCAGATTGTAGACAAACCTTATGTAAAAATGAGGTTTGTCTTTTTTATATGTATGTTTTCAATAATTAAAGAGAAATAGCTTTGTTTTTCTAAAGAAAAACACTCCTTTCTTGCTCTGCCTTTTTTGATTTTTACTAATTTTTTCATATTTAGGCAGGCAAAAGTAAGCCCAATTTTCATGTGCATTTTTTCAATTCCTATTTGATTCGTATAACGTAATCCGTGAAATTCTTTTGCTGTACCAAAAATTCGTTCAATTGTTTCTTTTCTTTTTCTGTATAGGTCTTTAAAATTTCTTTGGTGACGTATTTCCTCACATCGTTCGATTGCTTTCGCCCAAATATGTCTGGTGATTACTTTTGTATGATTTTTTGAATTTGTACAAGTAGATAGAACAGGACAATTTTTACATTCTTCTGGATTACTTTTGTATTCTAAATATCCTTTTCGATTCGTTGTCGAATAAGTGAGGATCTTATCATTAGGACAGATATAACAATCATAATATTCATCGTAGGAATAGTCGTTCTTCTTGAAATAACCCGCTTTCGTCATGGGTCGCTTATAAGGGAAAACAGGCGTCAGCTTCTCTTCGAGAAGTAATTGAGCGATTGCTGGCGTTTTATACCCAGCATCCATAATCAATTTATCTAGAGTAAAAGCTCCTTTGAGCTTTTTAAATAAAGTAATAAACGTACGACTATCATGTAAGTTTCCTGGGTGGGTCGTATAGCCTAGTATCCAGCCGTTTTTATCACATGCTACTTGTGCGCTATAAGCAAAAACTTCTTTATGCTCACCTTTATGAAACCAACCACTTTCGGGATCAGTCGTACTTGTTTTTTTCATAGCTATTTTAGTTTCTGCGTTTGTTTCTTTTAAGGGCTTTTTTAGGCGTTTTTCTCGATCTTTTTCAATTTCTTTTGTCAATTTTTCCGTATAAAAGAAGGCTTGATCCATCACTTCGACGGATTCTTTCTTGTTTCGATTCGCATGTGCTTTAATATGCGTCCCATCAATAAAAACTTCAGAGGTATCAACGATTCCTTCCATCATACATTGTGCTAAAATCTCATAAAAGATTTGTTCAAATGTAGTGGTTCCTTTGAACCGTCTCGTATAGTTTTTACCAAATGTAGAAAAATGAGGAACTGCATCTTCTAACCCTAACCCCAAAAACCATCGATAAGCGTTGTTCACTTCAATTTCTTTGATGGTTTGTCTCATGCTTTTAATACCAAAAAAATATTGAATCATCGGTAATTTAATTAGAAGAACGGGATCTAAGCTTGGCCGTCCTTGGGTTTCATCATATTTATCTTTTACCAAATCGTAAATAAAAGAAAAATCAATAAACTGATCCATTTGTCGTAATAAATGGTCTTGGGGAACTAAGTCTTCAAGAGCAAAAAAGCCCATCTGTGCACGCTTACTCATATCTTGTTTTGAGAGCATCGGGTTACACCTCCAATTCATAGTTTTATTTTAACGTATAAAAAAAGACAAAGCACTATAAATAAGTACTTTGTCTACAATCTGACACATCCAGATTTTCTGGATGTGTTTTTTTATAGCTATCATTCTTCAATAAAATTTCTGTTATCTACAAATAGATTGAAATAACCCAATAAATAAAGTACATGATATTTTTTTGAAAAGAGAGGTGATCATTGCTTATTTTTTATCTTAGATAGTAAATCTATTTATACAGTTAGCTAAATGAAATGTTTTTTGAAAAAACATTTTAATAGTCCATAATGAATCTTCTTTAATCATATGTCCTTGTTCTGTCGTCAATATTTAATGAAAGCGATTTCTCTGTAGGGTAGAATAAGTCAACTGATATATCAGTGAGATGAAATAGAATGGAGTGAGTCTATGAGCGAAATGATTATTGGCATGTTGTTGATTTTGTCGTTCTTTTTTATGGTTTGGTATTGTGTCAAAGGACTTAATTTGATGGTTGGTTTAGCAATCATGGCGACGATTTGGATGGGATTGGCGCTGATTGGTAATTTTTTCTCACCGAATGCTGCAATGGAAGGACAGTCAGTCATTGATGTGTTGACCCATGTATATGCTACTGGTCCAGCGGAATATGCGAAATCGATTTTAGTGAATGTATTCTTTGGTGCGTTTTTTGGTCGAGTGTTGGTAGATAGTGGGATAGCGGCTACATTGATTCGAAAAGTCGTAGAGCTTGGCGGTGATAAACCGCGGATCACGATGAGCCTTTTGTGTCTTGTAACGTCAATTATTTTTATGTCGATGACCGGGATTGGTCCAGTGATTTCAATTGCCGTGATCGTTTTACCGATTTTGATGTCGTTAGGAATTACTGCACCTGTTGCTCTATTTGCATTCATGGGTTCGATCATGGCAGGGATCTTTGCAAATATTGTCAATTTCAAGCAATATCAAACAATCTATGCAGGTTTTAATTCTGCGGCTGAAAATTATACATACAATGATTACTTTCAAATCGGAATGATTGGCATGATCGTAAGTTTAGTAATCGTTCTACTTGTAGCTAATATATCAATGAACCCGAAGAAACGCTATGCAATGGCAGCTGAACTTCCACGAGAAGGTGGGGAAGCACCAATAATTTCTTGGTTGGCAGTCGTTATACCTGTATTAGGAGTAGTGGTGTTAGAAATCCCGATCATTCTTGGTTTTATGTTGGCAGGGATCTGGGCGTTGCTATTTACAGGGAAATTACGTGGGGGATACAAGGAGATTTGTCGGCAATTCGCTAAATTATTTACAGATGGAGCAACAGATGTAGCACCGATGGTTGGCTTTTTGATGACTTTAGCGATGTTCAATAATTCGGCGGTATATGCTTCTTCTTATTTCTCTGCAATTTTGGGAGACTTTATTCCTCAGACACCTTTTGTGTTAGCACTTGCCTTTGGATTGTTGACGCCTCTGGGTTTTTTCCGTGGTCCGTTGAGTCTAGTCGGTTCGGGATCAGCAATTTTAGCAGTAGTTTTAGCCGTCAATCCGACGATGCCCGTGGCCTTCTTATTTCCACTATTTGCGACGACGACCATTGCGCCACAGCATTTAGATATCACTCAATCCTGGATCGCATGGGGATTAGGGTATACAAAAGTTTCCTCTCGTGAATTCATGAAAAAATCGATTCCGACAGGGTGGGCGATCGGTGTGATCGTCTGTATCTTGACGTTGATCCTTTATGGTAATTTTTGATAGGTATAGAAAGTAAAAAATTTGGAGGATGCAAAATGAAGCGTGCAGTAAGAATGGGCATCGATGTAGGCGGTACCCATACAAAAGCAGTCGCAATCGACAATGCGACACATGAAATCATCGGTAAATCATCTGTTAAAACAACGCATCACCATCCAGAGGGTGTAGCTGCCGGGGTCGTACAATCGTTCCAAAATTGTTTGCAAGAAAATCAAATCAGCCCCGAGGATGTTGTTTTTGTCGCTCATTCCACAACTCAAGCAACGAATGCCTTGATTGAAGGAGATGTGGCAAAAGTAGGAGTGATCGGAATGGCAAAGGGCGGTTTCGAAGGGTTTCTGGCGAAAAGACAAACTCGGTTAGCCCCAATCGATTTAGGGAATAATCGAAAAATAGACATTGCAAATGTGTTCTTGCCAATCAAACAATTGACAAATGAACGAGTGTTAGAGACGATTGCTACACTGAAAAAAGAACAGGCGGAAGTTTTAGTTTCTTCCATGGCTTTTGGCGTAGATAATAGTGAACCAGAACAAGTCATCTATTCACTTGCTTCGGAACAAGGGATACCAACAACGATGGCTTCTGAAATCACAAAGCTTTATGGTTTGACGAGACGCACACGAACGGCAGCGATCAATGCCTCGATTTTGCCTAAAATGTTAGAAACAGCGACATCAACTGAACGTTCCGTTCGAACTGCCGGTGTCAATGTTTCTTTGATGATCATGCGTGGTGATGGTGGGGTAATGGAAATCGCTGAAATGAAGAAGCGACCAGTATTAACGATGCTTTCAGGTCCAGCTGCCTCTGTCATGGGTTCTTTGATGTATTTACGTGCCTCGAATGGTGTGTATTTTGAAGTCGGAGGGACAACGACCAATATTGGTGTTATCAGGAATGGGCGTCCAGCCATCGATTACTCAGTGGTCGGCGGTCATGCGACCTATATTTCATCGTTAGATGTTCGTGTCTTAGGTGTGGCCGGTGGTTCAATGGTTCGGGCAGATCGCACAGGGATCCTTGACGTGGGACCACGTTCTGCCCATATCGCTGGATTGGATTATGCTGTATTCACACCGATTGAAAAAATCGATCAACCGAAAATCGTTTTTTTCTCACCCATTGAGGGAGATCCGGCTGATTATGTCAAAGTGATTTTGGCAGACGGAAAAGAGGTCACTATTACCAACACATGTGCAGCGAATGTTCTTGGGCTTGTCCAAGAAGAACACTTTTCCTATGGTGATCCACAAGCCGCAAGAAAAGCCATGGAAGCTTTAGCAGCTTATTGTCAGACTTCTGTGGAAGATATCGCTGAGCAGATCATGGCAAAAGCTTATGCAAAAATCGAACCAGTGATTTTGGAACTGGCAGAAAAATATCAATTGGAAAAAGAGCAAATCTCCTTGGTTGGGGTAGGCGGTGGAGCAGCGTCCTTGATTACTTATTTTAGTCAGAAAATGGGTGTTAAGTATTCAATACCAGAAAATGCGGAAGTGATCTCATCTATCGGTGTGGCATTAGCGATGGTGAGAGATGTAGTGGAACGGATCATTCCTTCACCAAGCAAAGAAGATATTCGAGGATTGAAAAATGAAGCGATGAATAAAGCAATCGAATCTGGCGCTACACCAGAATCGATTGAAGTCCATGTTGAAATTGATCCTCAAACCTCAAAAATCACGGCAATTGCCACAGGTTCAACGGAAGTCAAAGCGACTGACTTAACAAAGCAGATCAGTGAAATAGAGGCGTTGACATTAGCTGCAGAAGATTTACGGATGTCCCTCAAAGATGTTCGTTTATTAGCGAATACTGACTACTTCTATGTGATTGGAGAAAATAACCCAGAGCATGTGATCGGTGCGTTACGGATCATCGATCAAAAAGGATTCATCAAAGTTCAAAGAGGGTATGCGAAATGTCTGAAAACCACAGCTGAACAGTATCTCGCCGCTGTCCAACAGTTATGGGAAGAACTTGCAGTCTATCAGACTGAACTGATTGCTCGACCGGAATTTTATCTATGTATCGGCGCGCGTGTCGCAGATTTTTCGGCGACAGAATTTGAACAACTACAACTCTTGATGGAGTTAGAAATCGCGATGTTGGATCCAACGGAAGAAGTGATCGTGATTGCGGGAAATATCAAGCAAAAGTAAACTAGATGAGTTGATTTCAAAATTAATGAAGATTTCTGATAAACAGTGGTGTGATTATCAATTTCAACGAGATCTTTTAGTAGGGAAATTCTCACTTTCTGAGCAACGAGCGTGGGGAGAACTGGCGAGACAATGTGGAGAAAGGTTAGCAGAAGTGATTTATCGAAAGTACCGTACAAGGAATATTCATGCGCTTTGTCGTACATTCGATGTCGCTATCTCCTATGGAGAAACAGCATGGCGGAATGATCGTTTGACACTCGCGACTTACGATGAAACAACGGGGATCTGTTTAATGACAGAACCAATTCAGAAATTTGAACAGGAAAAGATCACTGAGCTCCCACTGGAACAAGTTACTTCTTTGATTTTAGCGCATGAATTATATCATCATCTTGAAACACGCGATCCTACATTGTATACCCAACAGAAAACCCTAGAACTATGGCGATTTTTTGGGTATCGTCATCAGTCTAAGATCCGAGCATTGAGTGAGATTGCAGCGATGAGCTTTTCGAAGAAGTTGAATAACGTGGGCTTCTCACCATATGTGTTAGAAGTCGCTATGACTTGGCCATATGACTCCCGATTATGTGAGTATCTCGTCCAGTCATTTAAGTCGTTTTGAATAAGAAAAAAAGGCATAGCCCTTCCTGAAAGTTCGGGAGGCTACGCCTTTTTTCATTATACTTCTGAAGAGATTATTTCAAAATAACTCGGATAATGAAGGATCACTTGTTCTTGTTCCTCAATGATCATATGGAGGTGGAGGTTACAAAGAAAGCCCACTTCATCAAGTGCGTGTTCTTTCATGGCTCTCAATAAGATTTGATGTTCATCTAATACACGGCCCCAATCTAATTCAGAAATCGTCAAACGCAACCAACGGAAACGATCTAAGTGAGTGCTATAGCTTTCAAGCCAAGTCCATATTTCTTCTTTCCCCGCGACTTTGTAACACATTTGGTGAAAGGCTTTATCCAAAAGAAAGAAGGTTTTTTTGTCTTGTGCCAAGATGGCTTGATCCGTCTGTTCTAAAATCATCTCCAAGCGTTGATGAACGGTATCGTTCATTTTAGCACTGCACTCTTGTAAAATCGGTTGCTCTAATTTTTCTCGCATGTAACGTGCCAAGTCTGCGGAACGTATGTCGATTTTTGAGATATATGTACCGGATTGAGGAATTGTTTTGATCAATTCCTGATTTCTAAGTTGGATCAATGCTTCTCGAATCGGCGTGCGTCCAATCGTTAGTTGTTCTTCTAAGATTCTGTCGGAAATCTTACTCCCGGGAGCTAATTCAGAATAGATGATTTGTTGTCTGATGGCTTCGTATGCTTGTTGTTGCAAATTGTTCCCCATAGAACACCCCTTTCAAAAAGTTATATCCAGTATAGCATATCCTTTACTGAGAACAGAATAAGGGGGAGGTAAGCAGATCAGCGAACAGAAACACAAAAATAGAGCCGCAAACGATTGGTTTGTCGACTCTTTTCAATACATATCCATAGTGCGAACATCTCATCCTTTCACGAAAGCAACAGTCAATCTGGGCGAACTTCCTGCAGTTGTTTGACACGACCACCGATTTGATTGGCAAAGGTTTCTGATTCTTTTTTGTCTTTGAAGACAAGCAAGGTTTCCGGGTTTTTTTCACGTGTGCGACAGCCAGTTTTATCAATATAACCGTGTAAGACTTTCACGACATACATTATAATCACCTGCTTTTTTTCTTTCCATTATACAAATCAGGGGTTAAAAGGCAAGAATAAACACTTATTTTTTCTTTTATTTCATTTCTGTTGCAGAATCAGGGTCTGTGTCGATGTTTGCATAAGTTTTAAACAGACTATCCAAGCTAGGATTTACACGGCCTAGTTTGACTAAACGTTGATTTTCTGCAAGCAAGAAACAGTGTTGGCTTGTACCGGTCGTCCGTAAACGCTGATCTTCTGTGTCGTAGATCTCATAACGGAAATTCAAGCGTGTACCTGTATAGCTTTCGATAATTGGTTGGATCAAGATTTTGTCCCCATAACGGATCATCTCTTTGTATTCGCAACTTACGCCTAGTACAGGGATGATGATGCCTTGTTCTTCGATTTTCTTGTAACTAAAATCCAAGTGTTCTAACAAGGCAACACGTGCTTCTTCGAACCAGCGGATATAGTTGCTGTGGTGAATGATACCCATTTGATCGGTTTCATAATAAAAAGGCTCTCTAAGGTAGCCGGTATATTTTTCCATTGTTATGCTCCTTCTTATCTTTGACTAAAATAATGCATCCATTCTGGGATGTACTGACTGATTTGAGTCGGTAAAACGACATACTGCTCTTTTGCTAATTGATCGCCGATAAAGCTATGCAAATAGACAGCAGCACTGATCGTTTGGTCATTTTTTGGAAACTGAGCTAAAAAACCAGCAATCATGCCAGCTAACGTATCCCCCATACCACCTGTTGCCATAGCTGGTGAACCTGCTGTATTGTAATAGATGCCATTTTGCCCATAGATCGTTGTTTGATGACTTTTTAAAACCAGGGATGCCCCTAATTCTTGTTGCTTCTGCTGATTATTCTCTTCAGATTGCTCATCTAAACGCAATCCACTGACGCGTTGCCATTCCACTTGATGGGGGGTGAGAACGGTATGCTCTGGATAAGGAAGCTCCAGCGAATGCCTAGCCAACAATGTCAGGGCAGAACCATCAATGACTAACCATTGTTTTTCTGTTTGTTTTGTTAGGACAAATTGCAGAAGTTCAAGGCTTTGTTGGTCGGTTCCTAATCCCGGACCAATCAGTAAGACATCGGCATCTTCAAAAGCCGAATGCCATGTTTCTTTATTTGTCCAATCCCCTACCATTGCCTCTGGTAAATGACTATGGACGGCCACGTGATTATTAGGATCTGTTACAACAGTTGTCAAGCCAGCGCCACTATGGACAGCTGCTAAAGCGCTCATGATGATCGCACCACCGAATTGCTCGTTTCCGCCAATCAACAGGACTTTACCAAATGTACCTTTATGAGATTCGATGGGGCGAGGAGTAATCACTTGTTGGAGTAATCGTTCATTTAATTCCATGGGAAAGCCTCCTTTTTTTCATTATAGCTTATAATATTTATGGAAAAAACTGTTTCGTTTATCCGTTGTCTGATTTTTTAAACAATTTGTCTGATTTATGTTATGATGAACTCGTAGACTGAATGAGTGGAGGAGTAACTTTATGACAATCAATTGGCAAAAAGAAGTCGAAGCACGTAAAGAAGACTTGCTTGAAGACTTAAAAAATCTTTTACGCGTAAGCAGTGAACGTGATGATTCAAAAGCAACTGCAGATGCACCATTTGGACCTGGGCCTCGTGACGCATTGAAACACATGCTTGCTTATGGTGAACGTGATGGCTTCGTTGTAAAAAACGTGGACAATTACGCAGGACACATCGATTTAGGTGAAGGAGACGAAACCTTAGGGATTTTTGGGCATATGGATGTTGTGCCTGCTGGCGATGGTTGGGATACTGATCCTTACGAACCAGTGATCAAAGACGGAAAAATCTTTGCTCGTGGGTCAAGTGATGACAAAGGTCCAAGTATGGCTGCCTATTATGCGATGAAAATCATCAAAGACCTAGATTTAGAATTATCGAAAAAAGTTCGCTTTGTCGTAGGTAGTGATGAAGAAAGTGGTTGGGCAGATATGGCTTACTACTTTGAACATGAAGAAGAACCTGATTTCGGTTTCTCACCAGATGCGGAATTCCCGATCATCAACGGAGAAAAAGGCAATGTTTCTTTCGCATTCCGTTTTAAAGGCGATAATGCCGGCGACTATGTATTGAAATCATTTACGTCAGGTTTACGTGAAAACATGGTGCCAGGAACAGCGACTGCAAAAATTGAAGTACCAAGCGCAGATGCAGCAGTTGCATTAGAAAAGGCATTTTATGAATTTATTGAAGCAAACCCAATCAATGGTTCGATTGAAGCAGAACATACATTTGTTACGATCAACGTAGTCGGAAAAGGGGCACATGGCGCAAGCCCACAATCTGGGATCAATGCCGGCTCTTTCTTAGCGAGCTTCCTTGATAATTATGAATTTATTGGTGCAGCTAAACAATTCATCCATGTGGCAGCTACTTACGTCCATGAAGACTTTTATGGTGAGAAATTAGGCGTTGCCCACGAAGACGAAAAAATGGGTAAACTAACAATGAACGCTGGGTTGTTTGCGTTTAAAGAAAATGGTTCAGAAGACGATAACTATATCAACATGAACTTCCGTTTTCCTAAAGGCACAACCACAGATGAATTAGAAAGCAAACTGAACAAAACAGTAGCAGACGAAGGTGCCTCAGTTACTCGTGGTGCCCGTGTAATGGAACCACATTATGTACCAATGGATGATCCGTTGGTTGAAACATTATTACAAGTCTACGAAGATCATACCGGCGAAAAAGGCTATGAGCAAATCATCGGTGGTGGCACATATGGACGCTTATTAAAACGCGGTGTGGCGTATGGCGCAATGTTCCCAGGCTACACAGATACGATGCACCAAGCAAATGAATTTATGAGTCTAGATGACTTGTTCCGTGCGACAGCGATTTATGCGGATGCTATCTATCGTTTGGCGAAGTAAATCATCTTTATTCGTACTTCAACATTCATTGAAAAAGTCAGAAATAGTTGTATGCCTAGCTTAGATATAACATGATAAAATCAATAGGTAACAAATGACAAAGACTTGAGTGACACCTGGCCTTCAGAGAATTGGGCTTCTCTGAAGGCTTTTTTTGGATTCCGAAAAGCGGATATGTTAGTAAATG
This sequence comes from Enterococcus sp. AZ062, assembly GCF_051715065.1. Classification (NCBI taxonomy): domain Bacteria; kingdom Bacillati; phylum Bacillota; class Bacilli; order Lactobacillales; family Enterococcaceae; genus Enterococcus; species Enterococcus sp. AZ062. The sequence goes on from NZ_JBIOTB010000001.1 coordinate 276,268, forward strand.
AATAAACATCTGACTGACTAGTCATTTATTTATTAGTTATAGTTGTAAAGGTTGTTTACATTTGCTTGTTAATCTAATATTATAATAAGTGTATACAAATTTTGGAGGTGAAATGAATATGCCTAAATACATCGAAATCGCTCGTTCTTTGAAAAATAAGATTATCGAGGGTGAATTTAAAGAAGGCGAGCTATTACCAAACCAAGAAGCATTGGCAAAAACCTATCATACGAGTCGAGTAACTGTTAGAAAAGCGATACAGTTATTGATTGATGAATCTTTACTTTACACGAGACGGGGATCAGGGACATATGTTAGGAGCAATATAAAAAAGGACAATGAGAGTGTGACCCAGATCAATAGCGTATTTGGGACTTCTGCTCAAGAAGGGACGGCGGTGACCAGTAAAATCATCCGCTTTGATGTGCGTTTTCCCACTTCTTATGAGTCTGAAGAATTGAAAATAAAGGCGACTGATCCGGTCTATGATATTAAACGAGTGAGATATGTCGATGAAGAGGCGAGAAGTATAGAGACATCTATCATGCCTCTTAAGTACATCAAAGATTTGGATGAAGAGATTTTAAAGGGGTCTATCTATAACTATATCAGAGAAGAGTTAGGTTATGTGGTCAGTGCGGCCCGTCGAGTGATCATTGCTTCAAAAGCAAATCATTTAGACAGTGAAGAGTTTGAGATCGAGGTAGGCGACCCGATTTTGGAAACCAATCAGATCGTCTTTTTTGATGATGGTACGCCGTTTGATCTATCTAAGACAAGATATCCCTATACGTCAGGGAAAATAGTAGCAGATATCAATTAGATAATAATACTTAAAAGACTGTGCTTGTCACGATCAAGTGTGGTCTTTTTTCTTTCTTTTGAAAATAAGTATACACTAATTTTAATTTTGTGTTTACAAAAACGCTTACAGGTGATATTCTGTATTAGAAATTGATATACAACTATAGACAATTCAGGAGGCATAAATAAATGGATGAGAAAAAAAGGGAAGCTTTGATGGGGAAATTTGTTTTAACAGCTCAAAAAATCGGCAATCAAGTTTATTTAAGAACACTACGTGATTCATTTGCTACTATCATGCCTTTATTCATTTTAGCAGGTATTGCTATTTTAATTAATTCGGTAGTGTTAGATCCGTCAGGTTGGTTCCAAAATATGATCAGCGCGGACACAATGACATCTTGGCAAAACTGGGGATCGATCATTACGAACTCGACCCTTAATATCACTGGGATTATTCTTGTGATCACCATTGGCTATTTCTTGTCAAAAAATAGAGAGTATGATAATCCAATTGGCGTCGTGATCGCTGTTGTTCCAGCATTTTTGACGTTGCTTCCAACAATGATCGAGACAACGCCGATCAATGGGGAAACGGCTGTGGAAATCAGTGGGGTCATCAGTTACGGGAATATTGGTTCAAAAGGAGTCTTTGCTGCCATCATTACTGGATTATTGGCAACAGAGCTATACATTCGTCTGACACGTTCTAAAAAATTGCAAGTCAACTTAGGAGATAGTGTTCCGCCAGCGGTAGGAAAATCGTTTAACACGATGTTTCCATTGATCATTGTCGTTTCATTGTTTGCCTTTGCTTCATTTTTGATCCAACTAACAGGAAATGATTTTATGAGAATCATCGAGCAATTCATCCAAGAACCGTTACGTGGTGTAGGTACGTCATTTATTGGTTACTTATTTTTAGTTTGCTTTGGCAACTTACTATTTTCTTTCGGTATTCACCAATCTGTCATCACAGGTCCGATCTTAGATCCATTGTTGATGGTAAATATGAATGAGAATATGGCAGCTACTGCGAATGGTGAAGCTGCTCCTCACATCATTAACTCAGCGTTTCACCAAGTATATGGCGCTTTGATGGGTGGAACGGGTTCGACGATTGCTTTAGTGATAGCAATATTGATTTTTAGTCGCTATCAAGCATATAAAGATTTATCTAAGTTGGCGTTAGGCCCTAATATTTTCAACATCAATGAACCTGTGATTTTTGGATTACCGATCGTCTTCAACTTACCGATGATCATTCCTTTTGTATTGTCACCGATCATAGGTACGACCATTGGCTATTTAGCAACATCGATGCAGCTAGTCAATCGCTGTGTGGTGCCAATTCCTTGGACGACACCACCATTTTTAAGTGGCTTTTTAGCAACAGCAGGTGATTGGCGAGCAATTGTTGTTCAAGCGGTCATTATCGTTGCGTTAGTTTTCTTCTATCTGCCATTCTTGAAAATCAGTGAACGGGTTGCTCGTACAAATGCTGAGATGAGTCTTTCTTAAACGATTGCTAAAGGAAATAGACAAATGATAAATAGAACGATGATTGGAATGATAAGATGGTAAAGGAAAAATTTTTCTGGGGAGATTCCTCCTCAAGTATGCAAACGGAAGGTGCTTGGAACGAAGGCGGAAAAGGATTGTCTGTTTATGACCTTCGTGAAGCGACTGAAACTACTTCAGATTGGAAACATGGGATTGATCGCTATCATAGATATGAAGAAGATCTTGATTTGATGCAAGAAATGGGCATGAATTTTTATCGCTTCCAAACTTCTTGGTCACGTGTCAATCCTACAGGTGATGGGACATTCAATGAAGAAGGACTCTTGTTTTATGATCGTTACATTGATGCGATGCTAAAACGGAATATTGAACCCATGCTATGTCTCTATCATTTTGATATGCCACTTCATCTTGCACAAAATTACGATGGGTTTATGAGTAAACACGTCGTAGATGCTTTTGTGGAATATGGAAAAAAAATGGTGGATCGTTACAAGAATAAAGTCAAGTATTGGGTAACTTTCAATGAACAAAACTTGTATTCAACACCGTTGGCACTATTATACGGGGGAACATTGAATACGGAAGATACAGCGGATAACATTCATCAAATCGCGCATAATATCATGGTCGCACATGCCAAAATCGCCAACTATATCCATGAAACGACAGATGGTCAAATTGGCGGGATGTTAGCCTATTCCAATATGTACCCTGCGACAAATCACCCCAAAGATGTATTAATTGCGAGAGAATGGGATGAATTTATCAACCAGAATCTTTTAGATGCCTTTTGCGGACGTGGTTATTCGAAACAAGTTTTGACGTTTGAAGAACAGCATTTGAACGTAGACATGACAGAGGAAGAACTTGCTGAGATCGGAAAAGTAACAAGTGATTATTTAGCATTCAGTTACTATTGTACCGGAAGTATCAGTCATAAAAACATTCCAACAGATGTCGCACCAAACTATTATTTGACGTATGGTGAAGTGGAAAATCCATTTGTTTCGATGAATGAATGGAATCTGGGAATTGATCCTCTTGGATTTAGAGATATCATCAACAAGATGTATCAAAAGTACGATGTACCGATTTTCCCCGTTGAAAATGGGATAGGCACGCAGGAAAAGTGGGATGGCAATACACCTATTCAAGACGACTACCGCATTTATTACCATGAACAGCATATCAAAGCGATGCAAGATGCAATGAGCATGGACGGCTGTGAAGTACTAGGTTATCTTGGCTGGGGATTGATTGATCTACCTAGCTCAAAAGGTGATATGGAAAAAAGATACGGGATGGTTTACGTTAATAGAGGAAATCATGATCTACGTGATATGAAACGCGTACCTAAAAAAAGCTTCTATTGGTTCAAAGATTTTCTTGAAAAAGAGCAAGGCTGATAGAATGAGTAAATAATAGCAAAAAAGCTACATGTATTCGCTGGATCAAGTGAATGTATGTAGCTTTTTGTACGTTCTTATTCGTTTGGGTTAAGTGATAAATCAACCATACAGTTGGCTGACTGAATGTTTATAAGCGACTACCAACAGTAATGTTTCTCTTTATCGTTTGGAGGAAATACTTTTTTTATTTTCAAAAAAATTCGTTCATTCTGTCGAGATTTATTCAGTAAAATAATTACTAAAGGGGGAATTATGATGGAACACGAAACATTGGAAGGGCTTAGAGAAAGAAAACAGCGTAAATTAGCATCAGTTAAAGAGCAAGCATTAAATGAAGTCGACAGAAATAAAGAAGTAACGAAAGATAGTAAAGAAGTATTACACAGAGATGATTCTCAGGCTGTGGGGCAAAGCGAAAAAAATAAAGAGAGATAAATTTTCAAAAATCCAGAATATGAATAGAAGATACTTGAACGTCTCAGCATCCTGTTCGATTGATGCGACTTTCTAGATTTGTATGGTTACAGTGAATTTTAAAAACCAAGCTTTTTCAAAAGAAAGGAGAGCATGATGAAAGAAAAAGATCTAGATAAGTTAAAAGAGAAAAGAAGACAAGAAATCGAAGGTATCAAACAGCGCTCTTTTGCAGAAATCAGTAAAATCAAAGTGAATAATATGAAAAAACTAAAAGTAGACAAAATGGACTTTAAAGAAAAAAGAGCGAATCATCAAAAAAATGAAGGACGTGTACTATAAAATTTTTATTTTATTAGGAAGAGTTTTACAGAAGACGTCAACACAAAGAGCTTACACACCCAAAATTTGAAGTATTTTGGGTGTGTAAGCTCTTTGTGTTGATCGTAAGTTTAAGATAAGACAGCTGTTGCTAGCGCCTGTTGTACGGCGATGATATTCTTATCTTTTCTGAATTGTAAAGACTCTGCGGGTAGCTCTGCGCTAGAAATCCAAATTTTCAATTCGGCATCTAAATCAAAATGCCCACTTGTTTCAATCGAAAAACGTGAAATCGAACGGTAAGGGATCGATTTATATTCGCTTTTTTTACCGGTCATTCCTTGTTTATCGACGATAATCATCCGACGGTCGGTAAAAATAATCAAATCACGTACTAATTTGAACGCTAACTCTACCTGTTCCATTGGAATCAGGATCTCTTGAACTTCTCTTGTGATATTGGTTGTATCTTTTTGGGTAGCGTTACCCATCAAGCCATCAAATAGCCCCATAAAAACACTCCTTTAGTCGTAGGATAAAATCATTTTAGTAATCTACTTCATTGTAACAAAGCTTTTGAATGAACGAGCAATTTATTCTTCAAAAGAATAAAAAAATTGAATTTGTAAGGCTGAGTGAGACAAAGTCACGTTAAACAGATGGTTTGAGGTTTGACTTTATTAATGTTACGGTTGTTATGTAATTAAGAATAGAGGAGGCAAACTATGGGGAAATATGATTTACCGCAAGTAGAAACTCATCTTTATATTAATGGCAAATGGCTTGAAGGCTCTGAAGGAACAGTTGATGTCGCCAATCCAGCAACTGGTGAAACGTTAGCAAGCGTTCAACAAGGTGGCGAAAAAGAGACAAAAGAAGCCATTGAAGCTGCCAACAAGGCATTCGAAGGTTGGTCAAGAACGGCACCAAGCGAACGAGCAAAATTAATGAATAAAATGGCTGATCTAGTAGAAGAAGACAGCGAACGTTTAGCAAAAATCATGACGATGGAGCAAGGGAAACCGCTTGCTCAAGCGACGGCAGAAATCCAAACAAATGTCGAAAACCTTCGCTGGAATGCAGCGCAAGGCCAACGAATCATGGGAGAAATCATTCCTTCACCTGAAGGGAAACAATGGCAAGCACGTAAACAACCAGTAGGTGTCGTCGGCGCCATCACACCATGGAACTTTCCATCCAACATGATCATTCGTAAAATCTCGCCGGCAATCGCCGCAGGCTGTACGGTGATCTTAAAACCAGCAAAATCAACACCTCTATCAGCACTTGCGCTGATGGAACTATTCCACAAAGCTGGCTTTCCAGATGGCGTCGTAAATATCGTCATGGGGGACTCCTCAACTATTGGAAAGATTTTGTCTGAATCGGATGATATCCAAAAAATCACATTCACAGGTTCAACAGAAGTTGGACAAATTCTAAATGAACAAGCAGCACCTACCTTGAAAAAAGTTTCTATGGAGCTAGGTGGACATGCGCCATTTATTATTTTTCCAGATGCCGATGTAGAATTAGCAGTCGATACATTGATCAAAACGAAATTTATCAACAATGGACAAGTATGTACGTCACCAAATCGAATTTTTATCCATAAAGAAATCAAAGAACAAGCAACAAAATTGATTGTGGAAAAAATCAGAGAAGTGACTGTTGGAAATGGCTTAGACGATCCAACTACGGGGCCATTGATCAATGAAGAAGGCGTAAAAAAAGTTGAAGAACAACTAGAAGATGCAGTAGCTAAAGGAGCAGAAATCTTGGCTGGTGGTCATCGTCTAACGGACGGAGAATATGCAAATGGCTTTTTCTTTGAACCGACAGTATTAGATGGCGTGAAAAAGGAAATGGATATTTTCTACAATGAAACATTTGGACCAGTGATCCCAATCATTACATTTGAAGACGAAGAACAAGTAATCAAAGATGCCAATGATACGATTTTTGGTTTAGCATCATATTTCTTTGCGACGAATATCCATACGATCAACAATGTAAGCAATAAATTGCAATATGGCATGGTCGGTGTCAATGATACGACGATCTCAAATTCTGCGACACCATTTGGGGGAGTCAAACATTCAGGGTTTGGCCGTGAGAACGGAACTTTTGGGGTAGAGGAATATGTCGAAGTGAAGTTTGTGACGATTGCATCAGAGAAATAAATGATAAGATAAAAAGAAGAGGATGATTGCATAAAATCATCTCTCTTCTTTTTTATTTTGGTGATACTCATGATAAACATGATAGAGGTTCAGTTCGTACTCTTTCTTTGCATTTGTAACGACCGTATCTAAAATCATACCAGTAACTAGTGAAAGTAAAGCTAGGATCATCAATCCTGTACTTAATATGGCTGAAGGGACTTTAGTAATAAAGCTCGTCAACATAAACTCCCGAATGACAGGAATCCCAGTGAACAGACCAGCTAAAAAGAAAATGACTGTCCAGATATTGAAAAATAGGATAGGTTTATAATCTTTACACATTTTAATGATCATCATAATGACTTTGAAGCCATCAGAAAAGGTATTCAATTTTGATTCGCTACCTTCTGGGCGATCACGGTAATCAATAGGGAGCTCAACTAATTTGAATTTTTTATCTAAGGCATGAATGGTCAATTCCGTTTCGATTTGGAATCCCGCACTCATGATCGGAAAACTTTTGACAAAAATACGATTAAATCCTCGATAGCCAGTCATCACGTCTCTTATTTTTGTTTTATATAAACGAGTGATCGTATTTTTAACTAAATTATTGCCAAAATCATGGAAGGCGCGTTTATTTTCTTCAAAGTAAGTACCATTAGAAAGACGGTCGCCAATGACCATATCCGCTTCGCCAGAACGTAATTTTTCTAAAAGTCCATGTACGGCTTCGGCTGGATAAGTATCATCTCCGTCTACCATCAAGTAGTAGTCCGCATCAATATCAAAAAACATTTGACGAATGACATTTCCTTTACCTTGACGAGGTTCTTTTTTTACAATAGCACCCGCTGCAACTGCTAAGTCGTAGGTGTTGTCCGTTGAGTTATTGTCGTATACATAAATATCTGCTTCTGGTAATTCTCGTTTAAAGTCGGCAATGACTGTAGGAATCGTTGCTTCTTCATTATAACAAGGAATCAGGACAGCAATTTTTTCTGTGTGATTCATTTTTCACTCTCCTAAATAAATTGAAAAAGTTTAAACTAAGCATAACCTATCATGTACGTTTATACCAGTTTTTATGCAAAAAAAGAAGCTCTTATCCATAGGAAAGCCTATTTCTAAGAGAATCTTTTAAAAATGAAATCAAGCATCTGTTCCTTTTTTTCTAGAAATATCTAAAACAGTACCAGTATAGGCATCTGCTAAAAATTCATAATAGACGACTTCACCATCTTCTATGCGAGAAATCCCACCACGATAAGCTTTTGAATGAATTGCAAATTTACGTGTCGGTTCTTTCTCAAAAGAGATCCAGGAGCCTTCAATCGAGCCTTCATCTAAAAACGCTTCTTTGATGGTAGCTAAGACTTCATCAGCGGACATCGTTTTGTTGCGATTGTACCATAGTGCAGTTGCCACGCCACTTAATAATCCTAAACCAAGTCCGACAGCTAAACCACCTTTGAAATAGGCCTGTTCACTTTCTTCATACATGCTGCTTGCCCTCCTTTACACTTTCACAAGTTTCTTTGGCTTTATTTTACCACACTATCTGATTTTCTTTGAAATAAATAACCGTTTTGAAATAAAATACGGTATAATAATCACGATAGATTTGTCCAGATACTATTTTTTAAGACAAATCAAAGCTGAGATTGAAAGGAGACAAGTCTGAATTATAGACGATCATTATTATGGATGAAAAAACATTTCAACGTATTAAAGAATTAACAGAATTACAAGGAACAAGCGGTTTTGAACAAGACATCCGCGCGTACATGGAACAACACATGGAGCCACTAGTTGATGAATTACAATTAGATGGATTAGGTGGGATCTTTGGATTGCGCCATCACCAAGAAGCGGATGCCCCTCGTGTCATGGTGGCAGCACACATGGACGAAGTTGGTTTTATGTTGACACAAATCCAAGATAACGGATTGTTCAAAGTGGTTCCGCTAGGCGGTTGGAATCCTTATGTAGTATCGGCTCAACGCTTTACATTGAAGACATCAACAGGGAAAAATTACCCATGTATTTCTTCTTCTGTTCCACCACATTTATTACGTGGTACAAGCGGTCAAAAGTCAGTCGAAGTAACAGATATTTTATTTGATGCTGGTTTTGAATCAAAAGAAGAAGCAATGAGTTTTGGTGTCCTACCAGGAGATACGATCGTACCTTTTGCAGAAACGATCAAAACAGCAAACGGCAAAAATATCATCAGTAAATCATGGGACAACCGTTACGGTTGTACGATGGTCTTGGAAGCATTAGAAGCCCTAGAAAAAGAAACATTAGGTCATACGCTGATCGCCGGCGCCAATGTCCAAGAAGAAGTTGGTTTACGTGGATCAAAAGCTTCAGTGAACAAATTCAAACCTGATCTATTCTTTGCGGTAGACTGCTCTGCAGCAGATGATACAGTAACGAAAAAAGGCACATTTGGTCATCTAGGAGAAGGCACCTTGATGCGTATCCAAGATCCAGGATTGATCATGTTGCCGCGATTACGTGAATATTTATTAGATATTGCTGAAACAAACAATATTCCTTATCAATACTTTGTATCAAAAGGCGGTACCGACGCTGGTGCTGCTCATACACAAAATGAAGGAATCCCAAGTACCGTTATCGGTGTAGTTGGACGCTATATCCATACGCATCAAACGATGTTTAGTATCCGTGACTTTGAAGCAGCCAGAGAAATGTTGATCCAAACATTGAAGGGCTTAGATAAATCAACGGTGAATACGATCGTTTACGGAAAATAAGTAATCAACGAGTAAAGGCGATCCGCTTTTGCTCGTTTTTTATTTTTTAGATATAGTTTGGTCAGTTTTTTGTAAAGGTGTATAATTTAAGTAGAACATAGAATAAGAAAGAAGTGTGAACCTATGATTACTCCTAAAAGTCTTGAAGAAGTAGCCGGTTATGTTGAAAAAGGCAATCATATCTTTTTCTTTACTGCCGATTGGTGTGGCGATTGTCGCTTCATCAAACCACAAATGCCAGAAATCGAACGTCATTTTTCAGAGTGGACATTTGTCGAAATGGATCGAGATGCGTACATCGATTTAGCAGCAGAATGGAATATTTTCGGTATTCCAAGTTTCATTGTCATCAAAGATGGGAAAGAATTAGGTCGTCTGGTCAATAAAGATCGTAAAACAAAAGAAGAAATCGAACAATTTTTAACAAAAACGATTCAGCAGTGAGAAACGAGAGGAGTGGGAAAAATGGAACAAGCATATAAGAAAATATTAGTTGGAATTGACGGAAGCGAGCAAGCGTTTGCTGCATTCAAAAAAGCTGTCGAGGTGGCTCGTAGAAATGAAGGCACAGTGTACGTGACGAATGTGATCGACCAACAATTTTATCAATTTATGGGGTATACGCCTATTGACCAATCCTTGATCGATCAACAGACTGAATCAGCAAAACAATTGATTGAAGAATGTAAAAATTACGGAAAATCCGTTGACTACCAAAAAATAGAAGGCATTGTGGCTTATGGTTCGGTCAGAGAATCTATGGCAGTAAAACTACCAAAGAAATATCAAATCGACTTGATCATGATCGGTCAATCAGGTTTGAATGCCGTTGAACGCTTTATGACTGGGAGTGTGGCAAGCTACGTGATTCGACAAGCTCCGTGTGATGTCCTAGTCGTTTCAGAACCAAGAGAAGCCTAGTTTTTGATTCAATAGGCAGATCCTTGAACAAAAAAGACGAGGAAACGAAAGATGGTGCATTTCGTTTCCTCGTCTTTTTTTGTGATCCGTGCTTTCTTTTTATTCCGGCAAGTTTTTCTAAGAGAATTTATCATGCAAGAACTTCCTTTTTTTGTTAAGATAATACAAGAGAGTTTGGTGCTGATCGATCTACTCAGTTGCCATAAATCAAAAACAACTTCAACAAATGATATTGGAGGAAACAAAATGATTTTTGCTTATAATCGCGCACATGTGGGCGACACATTAATGGTGATCATAGCCGACGATAAAGGCACGGAAAACACTGTTAGTCGTAAATGGAATGTTGCGCAAATCAAAGATGAATCTGGTCAAATCGTTGCATGGAACTTTTTCCATATCTCAGATCATCTAACAATTGAAGGCAATGGCCAAGTAACAATCTCAGAAGAACAACTAGCTGAATTGAACCGTTTGATCAAAGAAGCTGGCTTTGAAGAAACATTGGAAAAAGACAACCAACCGAAAATCGTTGTTGGTTACGTCAAAACTTGTGAACCTCATCCAGATTCTGATCATTTATCTGTAACTGAAACAGAAGTAGATGGTGGTGAAGTTTTACAAATCGTTTGTGGCGCACCGAATATTGAAGCAGGTCAAAAAGTAGTCGTTGCTAAACCTGGTGCAATGATGCCAGACGGTATGATGATTTGGCCTGGAGAATTAAGAGGGGTCAAAAGTGACGGAATGATTTGCTCTGCAAAGGAACTTCACGTACCTAACGCCCCAGAGAAAAAAGGCATCTTAGTTTTACCTGAAGATGCGATAGTTGGCGAAGCATTCAAAAACTAGCATGAATAAAAAAACGACTACCTCCATTGAGGTAGCCGTTTTTTTATTAATTATTTGAGCCATTGGAACTATTTGAATTTCCTTGATTTAATGCAGTATTATCAATTGTCAATTTGATATCTACAGTTTTTTCTTCTTCGCCACGGTAATAAGTGATCTTCACAGTGTCACCAACTTTTTTACCATAAAGCACAGACTGTAATTCAACACCAGATGAGACTTCTGTATCATCGATTTTTGTGATGACATCATATTGTTCTAAGCCAGCTTTTTCCGCAGGCGTTGCTGGTTGAACCGAACGAATGATCACGCCATTTGTTACAGAAGATGGTAATTTCAAGATCTGTTCCTGTTGTTGTGTAGAAACGGCGGAAAGATCGGTCATTGTGATACCCAGTGCAGGGCGTGTTACTTTTCCATCTTTTTCAAGTTGATTGATGATATTTACGACATCATTACTTGGAATCGCAAAGCCCATTCCTTCAACACTTACACTTGAAGAATCAGAAGTCGATGCAATTTTACTTGAATTGATACCAATAACTTGGCCTTCGATATTAACTAGTGGACCACCAGAGTTCCCTGGGTTGATCGCTGCATCTGTTTGGATCGCATTGATATTCACTGTCTCATTAGATTCATTTGTACTTGTCACTTGACGATTCAAGGAAGAAACAATTCCTGATGTCACCGAGTTTGCGTATTGAGAACCTAGAGGAGAACCAATCGCAATCGCAGGTTCGCCGACTTTCAATGAAGCAGAGTCGCCAAATGAAGCAACAGTATCGACTTTGTCAGCACTGATTTTTAAAACAGCTAAATCAGTATAAGCATCTGTACCGACTAATTCTGCTTTCACTTTTGTTCCATCTTTTAGTAAAACTTCTAGTCCTTGTTGTCCATCGACAACGTGATTATTCGTCACGATATAAGCGGAATCGCCCTCTTTTTTATAAATCACACCGCTACCTTCACTGTAAGCTTGCAATTCGCCATCTTCGCCACTACTTTCTTGTTGTTGGCCAAATAATGAACCAAACGGGTCAGATGATGAACTTTGTTTTTGTAGGTTGATAACAGAAACAACTGCTCCTTGCACTTTATCTACTGCAGAAGTGATATCTGAATCTACATTGACTTTTACATTTTCGACAACTGTTTCGCCTGATGCATTTTGTGTCCCACTGCTAGAAGAAGTCGTTACTGAGTTACCACCTCCAGTTGCTGCATAAAAAATACCGAAAGTCAGTAATCCGCCAATCACGCCACCAACTACGCCAAGACCTAGCTTTCGCCAAATGCCATTAGATTTTCTTTTTTTCATTTTTGGTGTCACATCTCTTCTGTCCATGTGATCTGCCTCCATTTATTATTTTCTTGATAAGTTAAGTATAGACTTATTTACTAAATTTAGTCTACTTCCAGACTGTGAACTTTTTATGAAAAACATTAGGAAAAATAATTGTTTTCAGATGAAAAAATAAAATACAAACTTATACACAGGAATTGTGGAAAAGTATTTGTAAAAAATGCGTATAAATGCCCATAAAAGTTATCAACAACTTGTGGAAAAAGTGGAAAAATCTGTGCGAAACATATGTTTGCTTAAGAAATACTTATGAAATAAGCAATAAAACAACGATAAGCTGTGGATAAACCTGTGGAAGATGTGTATAACTATGTGGGAAAACTTTTTTAAATCTCTTTGTCGAATAAGAATACTCTATTATAATAAGAAAGAAGAATTCGATATGAAAGACCGAGGGAAGGAAATTATTATGAATATAAAAATCATTTCAGTTGGAAAATTAAAAGAGAAATATTTGATCCAAGGAATCAATGAGTATGTCAAACGACTTAAAGCATATGGAAAAATCGAACTAATCGAAGTACCTGACGAAAAAGCACCAGAAAATCTTAGTGAAGCCCAAATGCGCCAAGTCAAAGAAAAAGAAGGCGAGCGTATACTCGCAAAAATCAAAGATCATGAATTTGTCTACGCTTTAGCGATCCAAGGCGAAAATCCTACCAGTGAAGCCTTTGCAAAGCAAATTGATCAATTAGGCATCCAAGGAAAAAGCCAGCTCGTCTTTGTCATCGGTGGCTCATTAGGATTAAGCGATGACGTCATGCAACGCAGCAATGCCCAAATCTCCTTCGGCAAAATGACCTACCCGCATCAACTGATGCGTCTAATCCTCGTTGAACAAATTTATCGCGCGTTTCGGATCAATACTGGGGCGCCTTATCATAAGTGATGCGGTTTTTATCATTGATCCTAAAAATCTTAGCAAGACAAAAAGTACGTAAGAAAGTAAAGACTAAATACTTCGGAGGAACAAATGAATAACAATGATAGGTTATTGCGATTGATTTGAAAGATACGGATTTGATTAAAGCTTTTGAGCTAGGCGGTGTACCACTGACTAAAGAAGAAGCTCAGGCGGTACTGACCAAAGTACAGGATAAGAACAAAGATAATGCAGAAAATAATGTGTATGAAAAAACCATCAACAACCAAGTTTTTGACGCATTCCTAAATGGCCTGATTCTCTTGGCGCGTGGTCCGCAAAAAGATAAGCCGATAGTAGACACGCCGCAAAAAAGCAAGGAAATCAAATATATCAACAATGTGTTGCTAAAAAAATTAAAAATCGCCTTGTCTATGACCACTGATGATATTTTAGACGTTTTTGCTGAGGCAGAAATCTATCCATCAAAAGGCGAAATCGGGGCATTTTTGAGAAAAGAAGGCCAACGAAATTTTAAGCATTGCGGAGATAAATATATGCGTAATTTTCTCAAGGGGTTAGGAATTTATAATCGGAGAAAAGTATAAAGAAATTTCATGAGAAATCAAAACAATGGTTGTTTTGATGAGAGCTAGTTTTTGTATGAGATTAAAATATTATCTTAATCGAGGAGCTGGATTGGTTTAATGAATGATGAAGATAAGATGCTTTTTGAAGAGATAGAGAATCGATGTAGGCTCAATTTTGAGCTTCGGGGAAAGATGTCTTTAATACAACAAAAAAAGTATTTAGCGAATAAATCAGAGTTTACTCTGGGACATGTTGAAAAATTAATCTCGGATTGGATTAGTAGTAGAAGCGAATTTACAAAAATAAAACAGCCGATTAAATTTGACATGAAAAAACTTTTGTTAAATAAGAGTGAGATAGGTAATAGAGATCAATATATTAGAGCTAAAGGGCAAGAAATAATTGATTCATTAGGTGAAATGAGGTCATACAATTATTTGTATGTAACACATAGAGCTGATGGAATGGTCATTACTGTGGGGAAATCTTCTTCTAATGATATTTTTTTAGATGGAGATCTTTTTTATCAACTCAATACAAATCACTTGTCTGGCACTGAAAATATAATTTTAAGGACGGAATATGGCAATGAAATATTTGCAAAATATGATGAGATTTTAAAAAATTATTTGGACTGGGCTTGGATAATTCCGGTTGAGTCAGGAGATGCTAAGAAACTGGAGAGATTATTGGGCGATGAACTAATTAATAAAAAAGTACCAATTTTAAATTATTATTCCCATAGACAATAAAAGGCTATTTTTCATGATAATACTAGTTATAACTGTAAAAATGGAAGAAAATCTGGGAAAGAAGTTTTTAAATAAGTGTATTGTTCGATTTTAATAAATAATAAGCAATACCATCCGTCTGTGTTGCGCAACATCGTACTACAATGAATATTTTTTCACAAAAAGAAAATCATCCATCGAATGAATGGAAGGTTTTAGTATACACGAGGTTAATGCCCCCTCTTTTATAATCAGAGGAGTGAGGTTTTTTCTATGAATGTTTCTATTTTCTTATTGCTAGTCTAGTTTCTCTTACGATGAAATTTGGATTCTATTCCAGTTTTTATTGATTTGCTGATAAAATAACTTGAATGGTGGATATAAACATGATAAATAAGAGAAGAATAACAAAACAAATTTGTGAAATGATTCTCAAATGAGTATAATAGAAAGAAAAAGGAGGAAGAATCAATGAAAATAGCAATTGCAGGCGCTGGCGCAATGGGAAGTCGCTTTGGGTTAATGCTTCACCAAAGTGGGAACGAAGTATTATTAATCGATGGCTGGGCAGAACATGTCCAACAAATCAAAGAACATGGATTACAAGCAAATTTTAATGGTAAAGAGGTAGAAGCAAAACTACCAATCGTTCTTCAATCCGAAGTAGAAAAAGAAGATCAAGTTGATCTGATTATTCTATTTACCAAAGCGATGCAGCTGGAAAAAATGCTGCAGGATATCCAATCATTAATCAAAAAAGATACAGAGGTCTTATGTCTATTAAATGGTATCGGGCATGAAGATATTATTGAGAAATTTGTACCAATGGAAAATATCTATATTGGAAATACCATGTGGACGGCAGGTCTTGAAGGTCCTGGTCAGGTCAAATTATTTGGAAGTGGTTCAGTAGAATTACAAAATTTAGGTGATGGAAAAGAAGCAGCTGCAAAAAAATTAGCAGACAAATTGTCTGAATCAGGATTAAATGCTCATTTTTCTGACAATATTCACTATTCTATTTATCGCAAAGCATGTGTGAACGGAACAATGAACGGATTATGCACAATCTTAGACGTTAATATGGCTGAGCTAGGAAAAACATCGACTGCTCATAAAATGGTGGCGACGATTGTCAATGAGTTTGCCAAAGTAGCAGCAGTAGAGAAGATTGAACTAGATGTCCCAGAAGTCATTGCACATTGTGAATCTTGTTTTGACCCGGAAACAATTGGGTTACATTATCCTTCAATGTATCAAGACTTGATTAAGAACCATCGATTAACAGAAATCGATTATATCAATGGCGCAATTTCTAGAAAAGGGAAGAAATATGGTGTTGCGACGCCTTATTGTGATTTCTTGACTGAGCTTGTCCATGCAAAAGAAGATAGTTTGAACGTAAAATAAAGGAGAGATTGAATGGAAACTTCACAAAAAATATCACCGAAAATTTTTCTGAATAAAGTCCTCGCTGGTACAGCAACAGGAATCATTATTGGATTGATTCCTAATGCAGTATTAGGTGCCATTTTAAAATATTTTAGTGCGTATCCCTTTGCGGTAACGATCGCACAGTTAGCAGTTATTTTTCAATTAGCAACACCTTTGATCATTGGTGGTTTGATTGCCTTACAATTTGGATTTGATCCGATGAGAATGATGGTTGTAGCCGGAGCTTCTTTTGTTGGTTCTGGTGTAGTCAAATTCACACCTGATTTGGGTGAAACGGGTGTTTACGTTGGTGCTGGTACAGGCGATATTATTAATACGATGCTGACAGCATCGATTGCTGTCGGGCTGATTTTACTGATTGGAAATAGTTTTGGGTCAGTGTCGATTGTGTTAACACCGATTGTTGTAGGTGTAGGTGCAGGTTTACTTGGTTTTTATTTATTCCCTTTTGTAACAGCAATTACTTCTGCAATTGGATCATTGATTAATAACTTCACTACCTTACAACCGCTGTTAATGTCTATCTTGATTGGTTGTTCCTTTGCCTTTTTGATTATCTCTCCTATTTCAACAGTAGCAATCGGAATGGCAATCCAACTAGATGGTGTTTCTGCTGGTGCGGCTGCGATGGGCGTAGCTGCAACCACTTTTGTTTTAGTAGTGAACTCTTGGAAGGTTAATAAGTCAGGTGTGACAATTGCGATTGCTTTAGGCGCTATGAAGATGATGATGCCTAATCTATTTAGAAAACCTGTGATTCTTATTCCTTGTTTAGTTAGTGCAGTGATTACAGCTATTCCTGTCGCTCTATTTTCTATTTCAGGTACGCCTGCTTCTGCTGGTTTCGGCGTGGTCGGACTTGTTGGTCCGTTGGCTTCTTTAGATGCAGGGCTAAATGGCTTTCTTGTTGTTCTTTGTTGGTTAGTCATCCCTGTTTTTGCGGCACTAATTACTCAATTTTTATGCGAGAAAGTATTTAAACTGTATGATCGAGAAGAAGTCTTCAAATTTTTAGGCTAGTAGATTTTACTAAGAAATTTTCAATCAATGGATGCGTAAGTGAGATGTCAACAACATCTGACTTACGTTTTTTTGCCTTTTTGAGTAGGAGATTGATGCTGACAACTGAACTCTTCAGTGCCATTCGATTTTTTAAAATGTAGAAGAAACTCACCTTTATGTTATTGATTGTTCAAAAGGCAACTAGAATAAAAATATGTGTTAAAATGAGAAAAAATTTGATTGTTGGATGTATCGAATAATCACTAAAAAGTAGGGGAAGAAAATGATTTTTTTGCAAAAATATGGTTTTTATTTTTTATTATTAGGTGTGATTAGTGATTTATCGACACCGTATATCCTTGGCCTTTTTTATCCCAAACTGAATCAAATGACTACCGTAATTAGTGTGTTTGGTGACGTAGATAGTCCAGTCAGACGTGCTTTCTTGGTCTGGTCAGTTGTATCTGGACTTTTTTTTGTTCTTTCGTTGCCTGCGTTGTATCACCTATTTGTTGGAACATCAAAAACACTTGCAATACTTGCTGTTGCAACAGTTGGTTTATATGGGATAGGTGATTGTATTTTTACTGGGTTATTCAGTATCAATACGAATGAAAGCTCTTGGAATCTATCGACTTGGATCCATAATATAGGTTCTGGGC
The DNA here is from genome assembly GCF_051715065.1 of Enterococcus sp. AZ062. Taxonomy (NCBI): domain Bacteria; kingdom Bacillati; phylum Bacillota; class Bacilli; order Lactobacillales; family Enterococcaceae; genus Enterococcus; species Enterococcus sp. AZ062. Next base: position 294,136 of record NZ_JBIOTB010000001.1, read on the forward strand.
TAGGCTATGCAGGCTTTCTACTTTTCCCATTGTTACTTGTTCTGCTTTATCGGGGAGCGTCAATAATTTTGTGTAAATAACTCGTCCTTCTGCAAAATAATGGGTTACTCAGTAAACATTGAAGCTAATGTATCCGTCACTTGTTGGAAGCCTTTATGGCTTCTATTTAAGAATTTTTGATTGTATGTATCAAAGATGGATACTAGGAAACGCTCTAGTGATTCTTCATTTTGAAACTGCTCTTTTCTGCGGCTGTATTTCTTGATTTGTTTATTGAAAGATTCGATTAAATTAGTTGAGTAAATGCTTCGGCGGAAACTCATAAAAAGTCAATAAATCTTGATTTTTTATCAGTGACTGCGTCACTTTAGGATAAGTTTTCTGCCACTTCTCAATCATACTCCCTAAAAAGGTATTTGCCTCTTCCTTTAAGCTAGCTTGATAAACAGCCTTAAAATCATCACAGATTTCTTTTCGATCTTTGACACATACTTTGTGAGCAATATTACGGGAAACGTGAACACAGCAATGTTGGTATTTAGCTTTAGGATAAATCTGGTGAATCGTATCTTTCATGCCTTTTAAGCCATCGGTAATAAACAGTAAGACATCATGAACCCCTCTGGAGTAAATGTCCTGTAACAACTCATTCCAAACGTAGGTCGATTCAGTCGGAGCAATCGCATAACTTAGTACTTCTTTAGTGCCGTCTTCTCGTATACCAATGGCAATATAGATTGCTTCTTTGGAGACGGTTTGCCGTTTTAAAGGAATATAAGTAGCATCCATGAAAATAGCGACATACTTATCATTTAGAGTTCTAACTTTAAATGCATTTACTTCTTCAGTCAGCACTTTAGTCATGTTGGACATGGTTTGGGGCGTGTAGTGATGCCCATACATTTTCTCAATCAAGTCTGCGATTTCCGACATGGTAATACCTTTTCGGAAGAGGTGAATGACGGTCTCCTCTAAGGTATCATTCGTCCGTCTATAAGCAGGAACAGTCTGTTGCTTGAACTCGCCCGTTGCGGTCGCGCGGAATCTGGAGATGAAGTTCCCCGTACTCGGTCTTGACCGTACGGTCATAGGAGCCGTTACGAGAATTACCCGTGTTAAAACCAATGCGATCGTACTTTTCGTAATCGAAGAAAGCCGTTAACTCCGTTTTGAGAAGCGTATTGACAGCTTTTTCCAAATGGACACGGAATAATTCATTCAAATCGCCTTTGTTCGCTAGAGTCTTTAGAATTTCTGTAGTAAAATCGTTCTTATGGAAGTCCTCTTTTCTGTGAATGTGTTGTGGTAACTCTATTCTACAGAAGGGACTTCCTTTTTTCTATTTACACAAAATATTTTACACTCTATTAAGAAGAAGCGTAACATAATATGTGTAATAAATATTTCACAGAAAGAAAGAAAAAATTATGCATTGGTTATGGGTATTAATCGTAGGAGCTATTATCGGTTTGATTGCCGGAGCAATTACAAATAAAGGTGGATCAATGGGATGGATAGCTAACATCGTTGCAGGTTTAGTTGGTTCAGCAATTGGACAAGCATTATTAGGTAGCTGGGGTCCTCAATTAGCAGGAATGGCTTTGATTCCTTCTATCATTGGTGCGATCATCGTTGTTGCTGTAGTATCATTTTGCTTGGGACGTTCAAGAGGTTAATCGTCAATATATCAGCAATTTTACCTATTATCTTAAGGAGCAGCTTTTCGCTGCTTCTTTTTTTGTATAGATAAACTGCTTCTATCACTGATCATCGATGTTGTCTAACTGATGTCGCCGAATGCAAGCATTACCTTTGTCAGATTAAAAAATACTCGTTACACTTAATATAGAACGACGAAAGAAAGGATGATCTCAATGAAAAAAATGTACGAAACAGCAATGATCAATCGTGGAGGCCGTGATGGCGAGGTTGAGGCACCAAACGGAAGTATGCACATGAAGATCGACCGCCCAGGAATCCATAGTGAAGGGACAAATCCGGAACAACTTTTTGCGGCTGGATACGCATCTTGCTTCAACGGCGCGGTTCAACACATGCTGGAAGAAAATAATCTTGAGTCTGATTCTGAAGTCAAAGCACGGGTATCTTTATTTCAATTAGAAGATGGGGGCTACCAAATCGGGGTTGTTTTAGAAGTTTCTTTGCCAGGACTTGAGAAGGACCAAGCAGAGAAAATCGCAGAAGAAGCCCACGCATTTTGCCCATACTCTAAAGCAACAAGAGGCAATATTGATGTGGAAGTGACTATAGTAGAATAAGGGATTCTTAATGTTACTATAAATGAGATTATGAAAGATCCTATAAAGAAACGCTAGTAAAAGAAACATGTAGTTACGGTAATTAATTGCGGTATATGTACGATTGATCGAATAGAACAAGGAGGCAAAAAAATGACACAGCGGGTAGCAATAATGATTTTAGTGTTGCTGGTCATTGGCCTCCTTGTTTACTATGTCCTAAAGTTTAAGCATTGGAAGCAGCAACGGATACATCAGGATATTGAAAAAAAGTTAAAACGGTATCCTATTGTTCAAGCAGCTTGGGAAAAGGCTGAAGCAAAACAATATAACATTCCTGGATTAACAGAAACAAGAATGGTGGTGCCGGAAACCGGCGAAAATGAGGTTTGTCAATGGATGACGCCGCAAGGGTTGGCTTTTTCTCAAGATTTTGTGTTTATTTCTGCCTACTGCTATGACCATCAGCATCATTCTATTATTCATGTACTGGATAGAGAAACAGGACAGCCGATCAAACTGCTGATTTTACCTAAACGGCCACATGTAGGGGGCTTAGTATATGATACAAAACGGGAACTTTTATGGTTGACAATCACAGGATCTGCTACTGGACGAGTAGCCGCTTTACGTTTGATCGATATCTTAGCAGATACATCTGAAGAGACGGGACAGCCAATCGCTTATTGGCTGACAACTGATCTCTCAGAGATTCCACAAGCATCGTATTTGACTCAAAACAATGATCAACTGGTATCTGGCAACTTCACACTAAAAGGTGAAGGACAGTTGACTTTCTATCTATTGCCGACGATAGCTGAAATGAAAACAGCAATTCGCCGCAAAGACAAAATCCAACCAACCGTGACAATGAGCAGAAAAACATCTGATAAGATTCAAGGTGTGGCTTTTTATGGCCATTATCTCTTAGCCAGTCGTTCTTATGGTCCTTATACCTCGGAACTCTTAGTGTCCGAGCGGGACTCTCCTAGCCGGATCCTAAAACGAATCAAATTTCCACCGTATTTGGAACAAATCGTTGTTGTAGAAGATCGTCTAGCAGTATTGTTTGAAAGTGGCGCCGCAGCGTATCGCGAGAAAGCCAATCCTGTGTTAGCCAATGTTTTATTACTAGACTTAGCAACGTTGCTTCATGCAAATAAGCGTCCCAAAAAGATTGCTGCAACTAAAAAATAGTCGGACAACTCAAGATGATCACTGTTGTTCATAAAGAACGACAAGAAAAATCATCTAGCGATGTTCAACTATGGGTTTATTTAGGAAGTATTTCTACTAAGATTCAATATGGCTATACAGATTCGGCGAAAAAACAAGGCAATGTTAAGTTTTTAAGAATCACAGATATACAAGAGGGACGTGTAAATTGGTCCAGTGTGCCTTACTGTGATATTAGTAATTCTAAACTAGTTGATTTAAGATTGGAAGAAAATGACATTTTGATAGCAAGGACAGGAGGAACTATGGGAAAAAGTTTCTTGGTTAAGGAAATAAGTGAGGAATCTGTTTTTGCTTCTTACTTGATTCGAATTAGGTTAGTTGAGAAATTATTATCAGAATACGTAGACTGCTTCTTAGACTCGCCATTATATTGGAAGTTATTAGAAAAAATTTCTTACGGAACTGGGCAACCAAATGTAAATGGTACAAATTTATCTAAACTACTTATACCATTACCACCTTTAGAAGAACAACAACGCATGACTACTAAAATAGAAATGATAAGAAGATCTATTCGTAGAATCAATTTTGAGTAAATATAACGGACCTAGCATCCATTTTATACCAGATGATGCTAGGTCTATTATTTATATTTTATGGAATTTAATTGATTTGTTCTAGTGTTTTAATATTATTACGACAGTAAAAAAATAGTTTGATTCTTCTAACATGAATGACCATCTAGAAGTGGAAATGTATAAAAGATTTATTTTATGAAGTTTTCCTAATATCATTCACTCATGATAGGCAGCTCCGTATCATAAATGAAATAATGATCGATATCACGAATGACTGTCAATAAATGACGGTCTTTTTTTAATGTTATTTTAACGATTATGAAACCAAAACGACGTTTTATGATATGTTCTATTTTTCAATTGATTATTATATTAAAATGGAAATATATCGAAGGTGTAAAGTTAATTTTATCAGTTATTTTATTTGATCAAAGAGCTCATTTTTTTATGAAATAATAAAAATCGTTTTAATCGTTTTAAATATGAAAATAATTCAGAAAAAATTCGTATTTAGTTTAAGAAGGACAGTATCTAAAGAGCAAAGCTATCGTTTAGGAAAAAGAATGTTGCAAGAAATCAACCATCAAATATCTAAGAAGGTGAATGAATGTCAATAGACAATGAAATGATCTATGAGAATCAAAAAGAAATTTGGAAAGTGGAACACCAACAAGACGAATTAGCAAATGGAAAACGTAGGTTAGAAAACCAGCTCCTTCAATTAGAAAAAGAACTTCAAAGAGGTTTTCGCCAATTATCTGAATTGAATCATGAAGATATCTAACAAGGTATGACCAATGCAATTTGGATGCAGAAGGAGTATGAAGCAAAGCAACAAACATTTCAACAACAATTTCATCAGGCACATGAAGAACTTGATTTTTCGTACAGGAAAACTTTACAAGGATTAGAAGTAGAAAGAGAAGAGTTGTTTGCAGAAAGGAGAACATTCGAGTGGGGTTAGTTTATGTAAGTGGGGAATCATCAGAATTTATGTCAGCGCTTAAGAAGAACTTAGCAAGTAGTAAAGAAACGATCAATCAACTAAAGATTGGAAGTCAAAAAATCGTATCAGCTGTTAACGGAAACGAATTGTCTGGTGCAGCATATACAGCAGGAAAAGGATTATTTAGTGAATTGATCATTCCGACAATTACACGAACAACGAATGCGATTGAAAAAATTGAACAGGAGCTACAAAGGTATAAAGTCGCGGATCAGATTGTAGCAATGGAAGGATACTTGGATGAGAACAAACTGAACCAGCAACTGGCGACGACACGAGTTATGAAAGCATCAGTAGACACGACTTCTGCTTTTGTCCAGTCCCAAGCACAAAGTAATCCGTTCGTCGGCATTCTCGAAACATTGCTAAATGTCCAACGAGATCTAGATCGTATGTCAGAAAGCTTTCAACAAGATATTGATCAATTACAAAATAAACTAAAAAAAATACATAATTTCAATACTCAAACTAGTGGATTATTCAATCATAGTTTGGATGAACTAAAACTGGCGATGCAAGGTGTATTAGTGTTAAAGAATACGCGAGTGAGGACAGATGGTTCATATTTGTTACCCGAGGGAATAAATAAAAAGTGGTTTACTTCTGATCAAATAGATATAGAAAATTATGATGAAGTTATTTCAGTACTTCAAACAACAGGGGTGCTCTGGCTAGTGAGAAAACAGAGAAACTATTTATACAAAAAGGAATACAGCATGGTCAAAATGCTTCCGACTATATCTGGAAAAACCGATATTCATTAGAATTACCAGACGGAAAGATTTTGGGAGAAGTTCCTGGAGCCACACTAGCTGCAAGAGAATCGGCTGAGAATGCAATAAAAGGGGTATTTAAATATGGAGGTAAGGTAATAACAGAAGGAGCAGGATTATTAATTGGTGTAGGGATAGATATAGTTTCAGGTGATAGTGCTGAAGAGGCTTGGGGAAAAGGAATAATTACAGGATTAGCGAGTGCAGGAGTAGTAAGTGGTATAAAGCTTAGTACGGGAGCATTAGCTGCAGTTGGACTAATTTCTGCTCCTGTAAGTATTGGTATAGTAGGTTCTATAGCTGTAGGTATAGGTGTAGGTATTGCGAATGATATTTTAAGAGAAAAATTTAAATTTGTTAGAGATTTTGAAGATAGTGTGGGACAAGCAGTAGTATCTGGATGGGGTGATTTCACTGAAGGGGTGAGTGGTTTTATTGGAGGCCTATTAGATGGAATATAACCGTAAAATTATTGGTGGGAAAATATATAATATTGCATTTCAAAAAAATAAAATTATTCGCGGATGGTTGTTATTAGTAACAGAAAACAATGAAGAATTTGTTGTTCGACAGAATTCAAATTTGTTAAGGTTGGGCAACTATCATCTGAAGAGAGAAATATATAAATCTAATACTTCTTTAATGAGTTTTTCTGTAGACTGTAAAGAGATAGAGAAAGATTATAAGAAAAAATCGAACAGCAATTACATAGGTAGTGCGGTTGCTTTAGTATTATATCCAATAATAAGAAAAATAGTTCCAGTTGAATGGTTATGGGATAATTCTGATCAATCTTTTAATTTTTCTATAGGTATAAAAAATCTATTGTTTTTTTGGCTAACTATAATAGTTTGCTTGTACTTTTGTTCTTTCTTTAGAAAAAGAAATTTTCTTTTTAAAATGATGAATAATGATTTTGATGTAAGTTTTTTAGGAAAGATAAATCTGATTAATAATTCTAAATATACAAAAAAAGTATGGACAATAAATAATCTAGTTGGTCTAGCTTTGATTATTTGTTTTACAATCATTTTTTTGTTTATAATACCTTTTTTAGTACAAGCAAGATTGCTAAGTTTGTTGAGTTTTTATATAGTTAAAATTTTTTTGTTCAATGGTAAAGTTTGGTTCGTTAATAATGATGTGAAATATATAATGTTAGAAAGTGTATCTTGAGTAAATGATATGGAAATAGAAGATGGTGAGATTAGAAATTTATGCTTTGATAAAAAAAGAGTAATTCCAGGTTGGTGTCTATTGATTTCAGATAATAATGAAGAATATTTAATAAGACAAAACAATTTCATGGTAGGTTTAAAGCAATATAGAGTTAATAGAAAGATCTATCAAGCCAGTATTTCTTTGAGTGAATCCAGTATTTCTGGTTTAGAAATGGAGAAGGAAATCAAGAAAAAATCAGAAAAAAGTTATTTAGGAGTAGCCATTGGACTTCCTTTAAGTAACTTAGTGAGGGACTTTATTCCACAGAATTGGCTTTGGGGCAAAAGTAATTTGCCAATAGATATGTTGGAAGGAATCATCAATTTATTATTCTTCTGGTTAACATTAGTCGTTTGTCTTTCTGTTGTCTCTTATTGGAGAAAAAATAGATTAAAAATGGAATTAGAAAAAAGAGGTAGTTCTTTAAAGCTTATAGGTAAGGGATATGCAATTACTCCATTGATCATTACACAAAAAAATTTAAAGTGGTGGTGAGAAGAATGAAGATGATTCATTGCGTAAAGGTATTAATAGTAGGGATAGGATTGCTTATATTTTATGGCATATTTACGCTAGTGCTTCCTTTTTTGATACAAGAAAGATTATTATTTTTTCTTACAGTGTTTATTCTTGTGAGTACTATATATAATGGCAAAATATATTCAACAAAAAAAGTGAAATATAAAATAATATTTGATAAAGATGATCGGTAAATATGTATATCCTTTTTTTGTATTAAATTTCTTATGGAATAGAAGTCGGAAATACAGAGATTGAGCCTACTAATAGCAACAGCTATAATAACTAGAATGGAGAATACATATGGAACAAACTAACTTATTGCCTTTGGGTAGTGTTGTGTACATGAAAGAAGGAATTATGCCATTACTAATTGTTGCGCGACAACCGATTTTGAAGATGCAAGAGGAAATTTATTACTTAGATTATGCTGCAGTAAATCAACTAACTGGTTTAAATAATATTGAAGAAATAGCGTATTTTAATAACGAGGACATTCGAGAAATTTTATATCAAGGATATATAAGTGAAAATGAAAAAACAGTTTTAACAGCCTTAGAAGAATGGAAGCAAAATAATTTGGATATCCCTAAAGGTAAAGTTATTGATCTAAAACATACTTCTAAGAAAAAAGAATACGGGGATTTAGGAAAAAAATCTTTATTGGAAGGAGGAACATTTGGTTTTTAAATTTATATTGAGTTAATGAGAATGCTAGCAAGGATTATTAAGCCCATCAAATACAATTTAAAGATGAGGAGGAAGATCGTTTTTGTTGGTTTTGTATGAAAAGTGAATAAATAAAAATGGCAATATAAACACACTGAAAATTGATAATGAGACTAACGGCTTTCGATCCTATCAATAAAATTATTTTTTGGGGAGTAGACAATAAAAAAGAAATAAAGTTTTTACTATATGGGAATAATTACTAGGGAGTATATCCAGAAATGTGCCCTATCCTAAATTAGTGATTGAAAGAGAGATTGAAGAGGAACTAGAAACTTTTGGGTTTTAAAAATTTAGTTATTAATATGGAATAACAGAAATAAAATACTATAGAACTGTTCTGAAACTAATTAAGTAATAGCTTATAGTGATAAATTTTCCAGAATCAACTGAGAAACTTGAAGGAGGCTTTAGATGGTAGGAAACAACTGTGCCCAAGGTATTAAAAGAATTAATGGCAGATATTATCTACTGGAATTACATGATGGAGTGTACATTGTTGATTATTTTAAGTTAATGAGGCTGAGAAACTTTTTTCCGTTTAGTACCTTTTACAACAACGCTCGGAAAAAAAGTTGGACTGCATATAAAGTAACTGGATCAGCAGAAATTTTTGAAGGTAAAAAAATTTCTGAAATACAATTTTATGTTCCTGAATCTTACGGAATTTTTGGAACCTGTGTAATTAGTCCTTTTCTTATATTTTTGGGCTATCTTGAATCAATATATTTAGCTCTATTGATTGGTAGTGTTCTTAGTACATATGGAATAATATCGACCTGTCGACTATTACATAACAATAAGAAAGTGAAAGAAATCGTTAAAGATACGACAATTGTACAGTTAGTACTTGTTGAAAATAAAAGGTCAAAAATTTATGTTGTTCTGAGTAATTTTTTATCATGTGTATATGGTATGTTTGTAGGTTACCTATTTATATCGGCAATTTTATCAGGTGATCTTTGGAAAGTTATTTTTGTTTCATTAGTATCACCTACAATTTCATTAATATTTGGAAAAATCATATCAAATTTTAGAGAAGTTCCAGATGTATCTTCTAAATATCAAATTGAAAAAAGATAAAAATCACATGAAAGATCATCAATTGAAAGGATTGTACATTTGAAACCATTATTCTAATCTATTACGGGAATAAACAGAAGAATGTTTGAAAAGAAAGAATATGACTACTAGAATTTCCAAAATTTAAGTTTATATAGAATATGTATTTATTTTTAAGTCCACCTTTAAGCATTTAGGAGCATAGGTGCTGTATCTTTGAGTATCTATCATGAAATCCTACCAAATAAAGAAAAATTAGGAAATCATTCATTGTTCCATAGGAATCTTGTAATAATTATTTGATAAGGTATCATCGTGGGGGATTGAGAAAGAGGGTTCAGATGAAGAAAACTTATCAAGTGATTTGTCTATTGATCATGGCTTTTTTGTTTTTTACGCCCGTTCAAACTTTTGCCGTAGCAGGTGGGCATGGTGGTAGTTCAACCGGTGGGGGCTCTGGTGGCGGTTCGATAGGGGGAGGTTCCAATTCCTATTATCGGAGGAGTCGGACGACTAATAGTAACAGTACATCAGAAGATTTTCTCTTTGTTGGCTTATCATTAGGAAGTATATTTGTTTTTTCTTTATTTAAAAAAAAGAAAACGCAAAATATGGATATCAATGATTTGTTATCAAGAATGCCTGGAACAAAGCGTGAAAAGAAAAAATTGCTTTCTGAGATTAACAGAATCTTTTATGCAATACAAAAATCTTGGGAAGAAGAGGCTCCTGAAAAAGTAAGAAATTGTTATACTTCAAGATTATTTGAAGAGCATCAGCAAGTATTACAAAAAAATAAAGATGAAGGTGTAAGAAATCATACAACGAAAATAGCCATTCAAGAATTGGCTAACTACCGACAAATCAATGATACTAGTTTCTCTATTCGAATCGATTTTAGTTGTTTCGATTACTTAGTCGATCGAAAGAACCAGCAGTTGATTTCAGGAGATAAGCGGGAAAGGCTTTATTTTTCGCAAGTATGGTATTTCAACTACTCTGAAAAAGACAAAATTTGGCAAGCAGATTTTATTCAACCGATATTTTTAGATTGATAGCGTGTCTTTAGAGGATAAATGATTAACCATATAAAATAAGATGACAAAAAAGAGGATTGAAGAATCAAAAAGATGCTTCAGTCCTCTTTTTATAGTTATTAAAATAGATGATTCTCTATCATGATTAAATAACTAAAAAATGTCATTCGTGATATGAGTATAATGGGATCCTAACTTAGTCTTATAGGAATTATATAAGAGAAAAATTAGGAAAATCATCAATGAAATTAGAGAGATATATCTTGCGAAAATAGCGAGATTTGTATAGGTATAAGTAATCACAATTGTGTTTTTACCGGGTGGGATGACTAACTCAGTTGTACCTATTGAAGATAAAGAAGTTTCAACTGGAGTGTTATTAACTGTTGCGATTTGTCCATCATAATGGTAAAGAGATGTTGTGAAAACTGATTTTTCATTATTTTTATTATCAACTTTAATTGTATATTTACTATTAGTAAAAGAAGTCTCGGGTTTTATTTCCTCATTATTAAGGAAGTATTTATTATTGTTAATAACATCTGGATATTTTATTGATTCTTTATTTGCATAATCAGTATGCTGGTAGTTCTCGGCAGCAGAAATAGCATTTTCAGGTTTGATGTGAGTTAATGAGTCATTATTCGCTACTAGATTAATTACCCCTGAAAAATGAAAGGTAATCCCAATTAGAGTAACACTGATGATTTTTATCATATTTTTTTTATTATATAAATTATAATAGATTAAGATACTTATTGTATAAGCTAAAAACAATGAAGTAAAGCCATTTAATCTCCAGACAAATTGAAGATTCTTTATGGGAGTACTGTTAAGTAACTGCCAAGGGAATAAACTAGTAGAACAGAAAAGTGTGATTATACCCATAGCATAAATAAATTTATCAAATATTTGCAATTTTTTTATAAAAGTACAAGTTACTAATATTCCAATAAAAATAAGTAATCCGATCGTAAAGTTTTTATAATTATTATTTAAAATATGAGAGAGCATATCACTAGGAGCCATCCCGATTAATTCTCTTCCTTGAGGTACTTTGAGTTCTTGTGCGCTAGATTGCTGAATAAATGGAATTAAAAAAGCCGCACTTAATAAAAAGGTCACTATAGTTGCTTTTAACAAGCTTAATAATCTAGACATTTTATTATTCCAAAAATAAAAAGATAAAATTATGGTGAGAGCTATAAAGCCTGTAACCATTGCTACCGATAGCAAATGTGTATAGACTACTAAAGTCATACCAATAGTAAGCCAATACCACTTGCTATGATCGCCCACATATATTTCATAACAACCAACCAATATTAGAGGTAAAAAGGTTAAAGCAACTGCTTCTCCTAGTGAGGCTCTAAAAAAGATATCAATTGCGCGATAGCCTGCAAATGTATATATGATAGAAAATAGCAGAGCGATGTATCTGTTTCTTTTTAATTTATTCATTGAGAAGTAAGCTATTAACATTGTTAAAAATGTTATGAAAAAATAGTATAAATTATAACTCATTACAAGATTACCTGTAATTTTAAAGAAAAAACTAGCCGGGTAAAAAGTTAACCAAGGGTAGAAAACGTTTATCATAGTACCATGATGGGCAAAATTATTAAAATTGACTGGAGAATCCCATACATTATCTAAACCTACAAGGCGTGACAAATGAAAATATGTGTCTTGAGACGAGTTATGTAAGATTCCATGTGTCAAAAATAAAGGTAGTACATATATCATACTTAAGCAAAGCATAAACATGATATCTATTAATTGATATTTATTCTTTTTCATCTTTTTCTCCTTTTTTCATCTATTACTAAGAACATTTCATAATATTATAACATACATTGGTTATTTAATAAACTGCTTTTAAAGTTTGTTCCTTTAATAAATCTAAATAATAAAGCGTAACATTGCACGATTAGATAAAACTTAATTATAAAAATAAGTAATTACTAAAAAGATAAATAACAAGAATTTTCTGAAAATTATTCTTTTGTTTCTCTCATGAAGATGTTAGAATGGTTGTTAAACTATAAAGGGGTGATTATTTGTTAGAGAAATTTTTGAAATTGTCGTTAGTTCAACGTATTGGTTGTGGTATTTTAATTGGTATAATACTTGGTATTTTTTTACCGACCTGGGGATTTATTGCTTTATTAGGAACGTTGTTTGTTAGTTGTTTAAAAGCGATTGCGCCGCTGTTAGTGTTTTTCTTGACTGCTGCTTCGATTGCGAAACATAAGATGGGGAATGAAACGTTTGTAAAGCCAATTTTAGGATTGTATCTAGGTGGAACTTTTTTAGCGGCTTTTGTGGCGGTGATCACTAGTTCGATTTTTACGGTGCCGATCACACTACAAGAAACTGCTTCGGAACAAGCGCCTCAAAATATTGGGACTGTTTTATCAACGATGCTGACCAATGTCACTCAAAATCCAATTCAAGCAATTATTGATTCTAATTATTTAGGTGTGCTATTTTGGGCGGTATTATTAGGTTTGGCATTGCGGACACGTACGGAAGCAACGAAAGAAGTTATCGATCAGATTTCAGTCGCATTGTCACAGGTGGTTCAATTGATTATTTCTTTCGCCCCAATCGGTATTTTGGGGTTAGTCTATGAATCAATTGCAACGACAGGCCTTTCTGGACTGACCGAGTATCTCCAATTAGTTCTTGTGTTAGTAGGAACGATGCTCTTTGTTGCTTTGGTCATCTATCCATTACTTACTTTTTTGTTTATCAAAGAAAATCCCTATCCATTGATTTTCTTTTGTTTAAAAGAAAGTGCAATCTCTGCTTTCTTTACGCGTAGTTCTGCGGCGAACATTCCGATCAATATGATGTTGGCAGAAAAGCTGAAATTAACAAAAGAATCTTACGCCATTTCGATTCCATTAGGAGCAACGATCAATATGGGGGGAGCGGCAGTGACGATCACTGTCATGACATTAACGACTGTCCAGGCACTAGGGATCGAAGCTTCTTTTGGCTTGAAATTGATTTTAAGCATCTTGGCGGCTTTAGCTGCTTGTGGTGCATCTGGAGTAGCTGGTGGTTCATTACTGTTGATTCCTTTAGCTTGTAGCTTATTTGGCATCTCAAATGACATTGCGATGCAAGTGGTAGGAATCGGATTTATTATTGGGGTCATCCAAGATTCGGTTGAAACAGCTCTGAATTCTTCCAGTGACTTACTATTTACCGCAATTGGTGAATTAGGTGCTAGAAAGAGAAATGGGGAGAATGTTTCAATCAAAAGTCGTTTGAATGAATTGCAATAGAGGAATCTTTCTACCATCATTTCAAATTACATTTTTTTTAAAGTCAACAGCAATCGTCTGTTGGCTTTTTTCATATCTTTTATTGTGAGTAGAATTATTTAGTTGTTTCTGAGTATACTAAAAAAAGACTTCGATTAGTAATGTGCATACTATCTCATTGTTTTCTAATGATTTATTTGGTCTTCTAATCGGTTGTTTGAAAAATTATAGTAAATATAGAAGGTGATGGAAAATGAAAGTTATGCACTATCAGGAAAATAAAATGCGCAGAATAACCATTCTCAATCGACTGTTGAATTTTGAACACTTAAGTTACCAACAGCTTTCTGATGAATACTTTGTCTCACGAAGTAGTATTGCCAATGATCTTTCTTATGTGAAGGATATTTTTACCAAAGAAGGATTGAATTTGACATTTGATCGTTCGGGAACATTTTTTGAAGGAAATGAAATTCAAATCCAACGTGTGTTGAAGCGGACCATCCTTAATCATTTCAATGAACTAGAAGTGGTAGCAGAGCTGGTAGATCAGCAGCTTTTAAGAAGAATCGAGCAAGCTTTTCGGCAAGGAATCAACGAAAAACAAATGGAGATTCCAGAGAGTTATTTCAAAAGCATTGTGATTTCAATTTTATTGATTGTCCAACGCTCAAAAGAGGGTAAAAAAATAGATTTGATTGGTAAGAATCAGTATGGAAAATATTTCTTGGAGTTCAACAAGTACCCGCTTGTGTATGAACTATTAAAAAAATTAGAAGACCAGAAAATTTATCAGTTCACGCAAGAAGAGGTCCAATATTTAACTTATATTATCGTAGGAAGTGGCTTGAAATTCTTTATGAAAAGTGAAAATATTCCTTTTGCTTTTCGTGGGAAAATTCGACAATTGATTCAAAAGATTAGCGAAGGTGTCCAGATTGATTTAACGCAAGATAACCGTTTAGAAGAAGATCTTCTAGTACACCTGTATCAATTACTTTTACGAATTGAAGCGCAAACAACGATCGTCAATCCTTTGATTGATGAAATCAAACAAAATTATCCGTCCATTTATGGGGTTGTATGGTTTGCATTAAAAGATTTTCGTTGGCCAAGTGAAGTGAATCTGTCTGAGGATGAAGTTGGGTTTGTCACCATCCATTTTCAAGCTGCTATCGAGAGAATCAAACGATTGAACAAATTATTATTTGTCTGCCCGAATGGGATTGGAACTAGTTCATTTGTTTCAGCCAAAATACGAAGAATCTTACCTGATATTGACAGCATTGAAACTGCCTCTATTGACAAGTTGACTTACATGGATCTATCAGAAATTGATTTTATTATTTCTACAGTAGATATACCCAAGCAAGAAAAGCCTGTCGTCAGAATTTCGCCCATGGTGACTAGTCGTGATATGAAACGAATCATGAATCATTATATCGATTTAGTGATTGATCATGAGCATATGAAAGAAAGGCGGATATTACCTGAAAAAACAAAACACTTGCTTGCGGCCAATATTTATTTTGGTCATTATGAGTCAAAAGAAGAAGCAATCCATTTTCTGATTGAGCAGCAAAACTTTAAAAATGACTATAAAAAAGAACAATACACCCAGTCGATTTTTGACCGAGAAGCAATCCAATCTACCTATCTCGATAACGGTTTTGTGATTCCTCATGGTAATCCGTTATTCGTAGAAGAGACTACTATTGCGATATTAGTAGCGGATAAACCAGTTGATTGGGGAAAGCAAAAAGCAGATATCATCGTATTATTGATGATCCGAGAAGAAGATGTGAAAGAAGTTGAAGCAGTGATGAAACTGATCATGCAAGGGATTGGTGATAAAAACTGGTTCATCTCAAAAATGTTGGAGGTAAAAGAATGAGTAGAATTGATCCATTATTGGCAAAAGAGCAGATCCAAGTAATCGATACAGTGGAAAATTGGGAGACTGCCGTTGAGATTGCAAGTGAGCCTTTGTTAAAAAGTAAAATGATAGCGCATACCTATTTGGATAATATGATCAAAAGTGTAGAAGAACATGGTCCATATATGGTTTTAACCGACTATTTTGCCCTCATGCACGCCAAACCAGGCGTAGGAGTGAATGAACAAAGCATGAGTCTTTTAGTCGTAAAAAATGCAGTAGATATGAAAGAAAAAGCGGTGAAAATATTTTTGATCTTAGCTGCAAAAGATAGTGAGAGCCATCTGGAGAAATTGCAAGAAATCATGTCCATATTTATGGATGAAGTAAAGTATCAAACTATTTTATCGGGAAATAAGGAACAAATAATCCAATTACTAACCTAAGGAGGAAGAAAAAATGAAAATTTTAGCAGTATGTGGATTTGGTGTTGGAAGTTCAATGGTTTTAAAAATGTCGATTGATAAGGTGATCAAAGAGTTAGGTCTTAAAGCTACAGTAGAGAATACTGATTTATCCTCAGCAAAAGCGACTCAAGCAGATGTTTATTTTACTAGTAATGAATTACTTCCAGAACTGAAAGCTTCGGTCAAAGCGCCTGTTTATCCAATCAAAAAATATATGGATACAAATGAAGTGAAAGCACAATTAGAACAATATTTAGCAAACAAGGAGGGCTAGACTGATGAATTTTATTAGCGATCATATTTTGAAAAATCCACCTGTTCTTTTAGCCCTGATCGCGATGATTGGTTTGATCATCCAACGAAAGTCATTTTCAGAAATCATCAAAGGTTCCTTGACCGCAGCCTTTGGGATGGTGGCGTTAACGGCTGGGGTAAATATGTTGGTAGGGACGATAGCTCCTATCAATACAGCGGTCCAGACACAATTAGGTGTGCAAGTTACTGAAGGGTTATCTGATGTGACTTTTACAGCAGAATACGGTGGTACAGTCGGTTTAGCCATGTTTTTAGGATTGATCATCCATTTGTTGATTGCTCGGTTTACACCAGTCAAAACGATTTTTCTGACTGGGCACATGCTGTGGTGGTTCCCATTTGTATTTGTAGCTGCCGGAGTAGAGGCTGGTCTAACTGGCACTTTACTGATTGGGATCAGTGCATTATTGTCTGCTTGCTATTGGTCATTCATGCCATGGATCATGCGCAAATATGTTTGGGATGCTACCGGTGATGATTCTTTCTTGATCGGTCATCCGACAGGGATCTTATCATTGATTTCAGGATTTGTGGCAAAGCGTGTGGGAAATAAAGAAAAATCGACAGAAGATATCAATGTTCCAGAGAACCTTTCATTTTTCCGTGAAATTTCGATAACGGGTGCACTGGTCATGTTTCTTATGAATGTGGTAGTTGGGATCATCGCACCAGTTTTGATTCCAGAAGGTGGGAATCTTGTTATGTTTGCCATTGAAGCTGGGTTGAATTTCGGTGCTGGATTATTGATCATGTTGTATGGTGTTCGTTTATTGATTAATCAAATTATTCCAGCTTTCCAAGGGATTGCTGAAAAAGTGGTACCAGGTGCGAAACCTGCTTTTGATGTCCCGATTCTATTCAATTATCGTCCGAATGCGGTCATTATTGGGTTTATCGTTGCGATGATCACTTCAACGATTTTAGTTGTCTTAGCAAATTCATTCCAGTTATTTGGTGTACTGATCGTACCATTGGTCATTACAAGTTTCTTTGAATGTGGTGGAGCTGCAGTCATTGGTGAAGGCCAAGGCGGTTTTCGTGGGGCAGTTCTCGGAACGATTGCAGCATCTGTCGCAATGGTTGCTTTAGTTGGTTTTTCTGCCATGATTTTCAGTACAACGATCCAAAGTTGGATCTTGATTTTTGGCGGAAACGATTTGTCATTGTGGGGAATGATTGGACGAGGAATCAGCAGTTTGTTTGGAGGGTTTTAAATGTTTCGTTACATGGATAAAATCAGAGAACTATTAACAATTGTCGAAGAAAAAGAAAGGCAATCAATTGGAGAAGCAATTAAATTATTGACGCAAGCAAATTTACAAAAACATTCGATCTATATTTTTGGCGCCAGCCACGCGGGTATTTTAGCAGAGGAAATGTATTACCGCGCTGGAGGAATGATGACGATCAATGCAATATTTGGACGAGAAGTGATGTTGGATCGAAATCCAGTAACCTTTACGAGTCAAATGGAGCGATTAGAAGGCTATGGAATGGCCATAGCCGGAACGATTCCTTTTAAAGAAAATGATGTATTGATTCTTCATTCAGTATCTGGCAGAAACCCGATCATTATTGACTTAGCTAAAGTGGCAAAAGAAAAAGGAGTAAAAATCATCGCACTAACAAATGTATCCTACTCGAAATCTGTAACTAGTCGCCATTCATCAGGGAAACGATTATTTGAAATTGCGGATATCGTGATCGATAACCACGGCGATATCGGAGATGCGTGTTGTGAACTAACAGGTCTATCACAAAAGGTCGGGCCTTCTTCTACGGTGATTGGAGCGTCCATTCTCAATACGATCATTGTAGAAGTTTGTGAACAGTTGATTTCTGAGGGAGTGAAACATCCACCGATTTTCTATTCTGCCAATATAGATGGTGGCGATCAATTGAATGCTGAATTATTTGAAACGTACAAAGAGGTCATTCATTATCCATTCACTTAAACTAGCGCGTCGTGAGCCATTGATTTTAAAAAGATAACTTTTTTGAGAATATAGTAAATAAGCTATGTCAAAGCAAAAAATCCTTTGATCCTAACTCACTGAGTGTGACAGAATCAATAGGATTTTTTGTTTTGCAATTAAATTGAAAATGTTATTCTGTATATAAGAATAAAAGTGTTTTGGAGGAGTACATGGATTTTTTACGACGATATGGGCTTTATTTTTTATTTCTAGGAGTGTTGAGTGATTTTTCGACACCTTATATTTTGGGCTTGTTCTATCCAGGCTTAGATCAATTGAGGCTGCCAATCAGTGTATTCGGTGACGTCACAAGTCCAGTGAGAACATTCTTTCTTGTTTGTTCTGTTTTTTCAGGCATCTTTTTTATCTTATCCTTACCTGCATTGTATTCTTCGTTTGAAAAAGTATCTACTCATTTAGCGAAATGGTTGATTATTTCACTAGGTTTCTATGCAATAGGCGATTGCCTTTTTACAGGATTGTTTAGTCTTAACACCCAAGCTACTTCGTGGGATTTCTCAACGTGGGTACATAATGTTGGTTCTAGTTTAGGTTATAGTGGCTTTCTTTTATTTCCGGTTTTTGCTTTATTGCTCTATCGAAAAGAAGCGAATCAACCAATCAGTCGAATGTATATGGTCTTAATAAGCTTGAGTCTGCTGAGTGCGATGATTTACGGACTGGCAAGGATCCCAGTGCTGAATCACCTTCCACTATTGGATAAACTAGGTTTTTGTCAAAGATTGAGTTACTTCTTCAATTATTTAACGATCGTATCAGTAGGTATCAACCAACTAAAACGAGTGACAAAATAGCTGTTTGGTTGAGCGAAAGGGTTATTTCTAAACAATCGAATAAGCGAGCTTCCTGAAGTTTTTTTTTTCAGAAAATGAGCCGCGCAAGCCAAAAATAGGAGAGACTATTTTCGACTTGTGCGGCTTATTTCTCGAAAGTAGGTGCTTCTGTTACTAACTTGCTTAAAAAAATTTATAAAGGTGTTCTTACTTTTCTGCCAACTTAATTGGCAGAAATCTCTACTTTTTATTTTGGAAGCGCCAACATATACTTGGTTCAGAAAGGAAAATCAATCATATGAAAACGAGAACGATTGAGTTACTTCAAAGATTTAGAGCATATCATTATCCAATCAAAGCGGAACAATTAGCGTTAGAGTACCAAGTCAGTCAACGAACGATTCGTCAAGATGTGTTGGATGCCAATAGTTGGTTGCGAGCCAATCAGCTGGCAGAGATCCAAACGGTTCGTAAGCAAGGGTTTCTATTGCGTTTAAGCGATGAGGAAGAAAAAAGACTGGCAGAAGCATTGGTGACTTATCAAGAGGAGTTGTTGAATCGTGACGAGAGGACCTTTGATTTAGTGTTATCAATTGCTTATGAGCAACAGCCAGTTTATTTGAATCGTAAGGAAGAAGCATTCATGATCTCGAAAAGTACGATGGACGAAGATATGCGTCGTTTGCGAGCGGATTTGATCAAATACGGTATCGAGATCGTGAGTTTTGGTAGACAGGGATTAGTCTATAAAGGAGCGGAGCGCTCCATCCGCACGATGATTTATGACTTGATCAATAAGAATCTAGGAAGAATTGATTTTTCAGCAAGAAATGGTACGAAAATCACTGCGGCTCAAAGAAGTTTCCAACAGTATTTTCCACCTTCGGAGATTGTAAAGCTCGAAGCCATCTATACAGATACTATGATCAGACAAGAAGATGATATCTACAAAAATCAACTGTTGCTGTTTACGATGATTTGGGTCCAGCGAGTCAGAAAGCATGAACTTATTGCAGCCATCAATTGGAAAAATAGTAACGAAAAAAAAGACGGTTTCACTGACTTTATTGAAAAGGTGATCGCTGAGTTTCGTTTGACAGACGTTCCGCCGGTTGAAAGAAACTACCTTCGTTTTACGATCGAGACATTCAGTTCAAAAGATATCAGTAATTCGTTGGAATGGGTCCAAGCACAACTGTTGACGATCCAACTGATCCAATTCGTCGAGGAACAGACCCGTATCCCATTTCACTTAAAAGAAGAAATCCTGTGTGAAAATCTTTATAAACATATGACAGCTTTGATCATTCGCATCAAACATCGAATCCAAGTCACGAATCCTTTGAAAGAAAATATTCGGGCCAATTACCGCCCCATCTATGAAGCCGTTGAGTTGTTTGTCCCAACAATCGAGGAAGTCATTGGGGGAGAGATAATCGAAGATGAACTTGCTTTTCTAGTGATCCATTTTTCGACGGTTGCTAGCACGATCAAACAGAATGTCACGTACATGTATAAATCAGTGGTGGTTTGTCACCATGGACTGGCGACAGGCAATCTATTAGCAGAAAATTTAAAAGAGAAGTTCCCACAAATTGAAGTTGTTGCGGTATTGAGTTCTAAAGAAGCGGAGTTGGTGGATAAGTTAGATGTCGACTTGATTTTCAGTACGTTCCAATTAGCAGATCAGAACAAGCCGTTGCTCGTGTTGGAGCCTATTTTAACCGATGCGAATCGTCCGATCATTGCAGATTTTTTAAACGCTCACCAAAAGGTCCAACGACTGATTCCGACAGAGAGTGGGCAAACAGAATTATTTACCGATGTCTTGCGGATCGTGGAAGAAAGTGGAGGCAAGATCGATCGGCCAATCTACACCAAATTAGAAACATTATTTGAGCAAAATCATTTAGAAATCAATAAAAGGGAGATCCAACCAATGCTAAAAGACATTTTGACAGATAATCATATATTGATCCAAGAACACGTAGACAATTGGCAAGAAGCGATTGAACGAGTGGCTAAACCATTGTTGAAAGAAAATATCGTTGAGTCAAGTTATGTTGATGCGATGGTCCGTGCAGTAGAAGAGTATGGCGCCTATATCGTTATTGGCAAGCATCTGGCATTAGCCCATGCCAGACCAGAAGATGGCGTCAATAAGTTAGGGGTGAGTGTCGCGACGATTCGTCAGCCAGTTGATTTTGGCAATGAAGAGATGGATCCGGTTAAAATCATTTTCTGCTTAGCAGCGGTGGATTCATATTCTCATTTAACGATCATGAAAGAGTTGATCGAGTTGATCAATGACGAAACGAAATTGACTCGTTTGATCGAAAGTCCTAATGTAGATTCATTTAAAAAACTACTATTTAAGTAGATAGAAGGAGAGAGTGGAATGAACAAATTGAATATTTTATTTGTATGTGGCGCAGGGTTAGGAAGTAGTTTTGCCGCTCAAATGTCAGCTGAAGATGTATTGAATAAATTAGGAGTGACAGCTAAGCTGGATCATTGTGATATTTCGTCAGCCGTTTCGATGAAGCCGGATGTGATCATTACCGCAGAGAATTTTCGTTCACAATTTGAGAAATTTACCATTGATCCGACAACAGCCATGATTTACTTGAAAAATATCGTCTCAAAAGTTGAGATCGAAGAGAAGTTAACACCAGTTTTACAAAGTAAGGGAGCTATCTAATCAAGAAAAATAGGGGGAGAAAACATGGGCGTTATCAATTTTATTATCGAAAACATTTTGACTCAAGCGTCGATCACGATTGCCTTGATTGCGATGTTAGGGCTGATTCTGCAAAAGAAATCAACGGGTCAGATTATCTCGGGTACATTGAAAACATTGCTAGGCTTTCAAGTTTTAAGTGCGGGTTCGAGTATCATCGTCGGTAGTTTGACGTATTTTGGGCAAATTTTTACCGAAGGGTTCCAAATGGAAGGGATCATTCCTTCAATTGAAGCAATCAATGGTCAAGCAATGAATGAACTTGGTCTAGGTAGAGACATCGCATTAACATTTTTAGCTATTTTTGTCTTCAATATTTTACTGGCACGGTTTACCAAATGGAAATATATCTTCTTGACTGGTCAAGCAATCTTATGGATGGCGACGATGACCACTGTATTTGGGTACTTTGCTGGGTTACGTGGATTTGTCTTGATTTTAGTTGGTGGTTTCATTGGGGCAGTTTTTGCTGTTGCGATGCCAGCGATGGCGCAACCAATCATACGTAAGGTCACCGGTTCAAACGATATTGCTTTAGGGCATTTTTGTACGATCGGTTATTTATTTGAGGCTGGGGTAGCAAAAATTTTTGGTGAAAAAGGCGAGAACAAGAAATCGATTGAAGATATCAAATTGCCTGCTCACTTTGAATTTTTACAAGATACGTATCTATCGGTCATGGTGGTGATGGTACCTCTTTATATCGTGACTGTGTTGTTTGCAGGAGAGACGTTTGCGGCTGAGCTATCAGGGGGCCAAAACTACATCATGTTTGCCTTTTTACAAGCTATCCAGTTTGTTGTCGGTGTATACGTCTTACTTTCAGGGGTACGCTTATTACTAGGCGAAATTGTTCCAGCGTTTCGTGGAATTGCGATGAAACTAGTTCCTGATGCGATCCCAGCGTTAGACTGTCCGGTATTCTTCCCTTATAGCCCGAATGCAGTGATTTTAGGGTTCATCACCACAACGATCGGTACGGTCATTGCGATGTTTACATTACCGATGTTTGGATTAGCGATGATTCTGCCAGGGATGTTGACGAATTTCTTTGCTGGGGGGACAGCGGGTATTTTTGGTAATGCAGTTGGTGGACGACGAGGAGCAATCATTGGCGGGATCGCTCATGGTTTCTTTATTACCTTGTTGCCAGCATTACTAGTAACGATTTTCAATTCAATGGGATTTGTTAGTGCGACAGCGACAGATGTCGACACAGTAGTGGTAGCGCTACTTTACGCTTGGATCTTAAGTCCGATTTTAAAAGCATTCTAATGTGAAAGTAGGGATCATGATGTTTGGTTTTTTGAAAAAGAAAAAAGAGCAACCTGAAGTAATACAGACGCTTTCCAGCGAAGAAAAAGAAGAACTTCAAACAGCAATCGAACGACTCAAGAAAGATATCGACCAGACAGAAGAAACAGACCAACTAGCTGTTCTTTTTGAACAAGTAGGACTAAAACTCGCTGAGTTAGGGGATAACGATCAGGCAATCGAACAGCTTGAAAAAAGTTTATCACTGAAGAAAAGTATCAATGATGGGTACAAGAAGTTGATGTCTTTATATAATGCAAAAAGAGCAGAAGCTGCACGAGCTGGGAACGATCAAGGAATTGATCATTATATGGGGAAAATGGACGAGATGCGACAAATTGCTAAACAACTCACGATTACAGGGAATAAATAAGAATAAAGGTGGCTATAAAAAATGTATACGACATTAAAAGAAGTAACAAAAACAGCAGAAGCTTTGAATTTTACCGTGGGCGCATTCAATGCGCATAACTTGGAGATGTTGCCAGAAATGTTACGAGCAGCGAAAGAAATGGGTGCGCCGATCATTATCCAAACAAGTGTGGATACGGCGAAATATATTGGGATGAATGTCTTAGTCAATGTAGTGAAAACGATCGCTGAAGAAGAAATGGTGGATGCTGTCCTTCATCTGGACCATGCGCGTGATTTCTCTGATATCAAGCAAGCAATCGATAGCGGTTATACTTCGGTGATGTATGATGGTTCCCATTTACCTTTTAAAGAGAATATCTTGAAAACAAAAGCAGTCGTTGAATACGCCCATGCTCGTGGTGTCTCAGTGGAAGGGGAGCTAGGAACGATTGGTGGGACGGAAGAAGGAATCCATGTGGCAGAAGATGATAAAGTGTATACCAAACCAGAAGATGCGGTAGAATTCGTAGCAGCAACTGAAGTAGACGCATTAGCAATTGCTATTGGAACAAATCATGGGCAATTCAAATCAAAAACAGAAGTCAATCTACCACTCCTGAAAGAAATCGACGCAGTAGTCGATGTTCCCTTGGTCATCCACGGTGGTACTGGAGTGAAAGAGGAAGATTATCCAGAGTTGATCAATCACGGAATCCGTAAATTCAATGTTGGGACAGAGCTACTTGTCAACTGGACGAAAACCGCAAAAGAAAGCTTTGGTGAAACAGAAGTCAGCCGATCATTACGCCACAACGTGATCCCAGCCAATGAAGCAGTGAAGGCAATCATCAAACATAAAATCGGCTTGTTTTTGAATACAGGAAGTGAGATCTATGCAGGAAAGAGCTAAAATGAAAAAATATTTGTTTCTTTTGGCAGGAAGTCCTGGGACAGGGAAAACCTATTTGATGGAACGACTGTTCGAACGGTTTCCAACGATGTATCGTCTTACCTTAGATGAAGTCAAAGAGTATTACGCTGAATCAATTGGGTTCGATAATTTAGCTGAACGAGCAGAGCAAGAAAAAAACAAGGTGTATCCATTCTTTTATCAGGCGTTGGAACTGTACATGGAAGCTGGGAAGAAAGTGATTGTTTCAGAGTATCCTTTCAGTGACAAACAAAAAGGACCATTAGAAGCGTTATCAAAAAAATATGGCTATGAAGTGATCACGATTCGCTTGCACGCAGACTTTGATGTACTATGGCAACGACGTTATAAAAGAGATCGTGATCCTGAACGTCATTTGAGTTATATCATGGACCATTATCATTATGGGGATACGTTGGACGATCGATCGTTAGGAACCAATCATATCACCAAAGAAGAATTTAGAGCTGTTATAAATGATCGAAAGTATGAACATTTTGAACTTGGAACGCTTTATACATTCGATGTGACTGATTTTACCAAAGTGGATTATACGCCGCTGTTAGACGAGTTAGAGTGGCGAGTGGCGAATGACCAATAAAAATTAATGACAAATTGATTGATTCGACTGGTGTCGAATGGTTAGTAGGGATGTTGCGTACGATTTTGAATGTCAATTCTGATGTGTATTCAGCGATCCTAGTGGCGAAATCAGTCGATGAAATCGATTATGAGATTTTTAGTCGTGGCTAAATGAATAAAAAGAAAGGGGTTGCAATTTTAAAAAATACTTGTTATAGTAAATGTAAATAAAACAGGCATGTGACTGGTAAAGCAGGCAGGACCTAAAGAAAGACACACAAAGAATCCTTTGTTGTTATTTCTTATGGTCTTGCCTGCTTTTTTCTTTTTTGTCTGCGCAGCGAAAAAGAAAAACGAAAGAAGGAGTGGAAAAAATGGATTATCAAACTTTAGCAAAGCATATTTTACAATTCGTTGGCGGAAAAGAAAATATCATTCATTTGGAACATTGTTCAACTAGACTTCGTTTTACGTTGAAAGATGTCAAACAAACAAATCGTGAAGAGTTAGAACGCTTAGATGGGGTCATTGGTGTTCGTAGCAATGCTCAATTCCAAGTAATCATTGGGAATGAAGTAGTGGAAGTTTATGACGAATTAGCCAAATTGATCGGAGAAATCTCTGCAGATCAGAACATAAACAAAGAAAAGAAACCTGTTGGCACAATTTTACTTGATTTTATCATTTCAGTCTTTCAACCGTTGATTCCCGCGATTGCAGGTGGCGGTGTCTTAAAATCACTTTTACTGCTCTTATCTTTATTGGGTGTGATGGATGCAAACTCATCTACTTACCTGCTATTGAATTTGATCGGAGGAGCGCCTCTTTACTTCTTACCGATTTTAGTTGCGATGACGACAGCAAGAAAGCTAAAAGTCAATGAAATCGTAGCTGTTTCAGCAGTGAGTGCTTTGCTTTTACCAGAGATGGCAACCCTTCTAGCAGACGGAACCTCCTTTCTAGGGTTCTCAATTGAAAATATTGCGTATGCTTCTCAAGTCTTCCCAGCAATCTTAACGGTGTTGTTTTACAGTATCGTCGAAAAATATGTCACGAAGATTTCTCCGAAGCCGATTCGTATTTTCTTTGTTCCGATGGTTGCTTTATTAGTGACTGTTCCAGTTGCACTGCTGATTTTAGGCCCTTTAGGATATAACGTTGGTGGCGCATTCTCGTATTTGATCGTCGAGTTATATCAACGATTAGGCTGGTTAGCAACAGGTTTACTTGCTGCAGTTTTACCATTGATGGTCGTTACTGGTATGCACAAAGCGATGATTCCTTATGCTGTTTCTTCAATGGGAGAGTTAGGAAAAGAGATGCTCTATTTACCGGCTTCTTTGGCTCACAATATCGCTGAATCTGGTGCATGTTTTGCCGTAAGTTTAAAGACAAAAAATATGAAATTGCGACAAACAGCGATTTCTGCAGGAATCTCAGCTTTGTTTGGTATCACTGAACCCGCATTATATGGGGTCACGATCTTACACAAAAGGGTATTGAGTATCGTGATGGTTTCTAGTTTCATCGGCGGGATATTTGCCGGAATCATGGCTTTAGAAGCCTTCGCATTGGTTGGACCAGGGATTGCGAGTATCACTATGTTTGCCAGTGCAGATCAACCGATGAATCTTGTCTGGGCATTCGTCTGTACAGCTCTTTCTTTTGTTGTGTCGTTTGTAGGTGGCTTGGTATTTTTTAAAGATCAAGAAGAAGCAACCACACAAGAAGAGAACGAGAGTCGTAGGGGAGGAACTTGGGGTATCGTGAGCCCAGTCAAAGGGCAAGTGATTCCTCTTGAAACAGTCCCAGATGATGTCTTTTCTAGTGGGATGGTTGGCGAAGGTGTCGGGGTCATTCCAGAAGAAGGTATTGTTTTTTCTCCTGAAGAAGCACAAGTGACCATGCTATTTGAGACAGGTCATGCAATCGGGTTACGAACGGTGAGCGGAGTAGAATTACTGATTCATGTAGGAATCGATACAGTCAAGTTACAAGGTGAAGGTTTCCATGCCCTTGTTCAAGAAGGGCAGATGGTGCAACCAGGCGAGCGTTTACTTGAGTTTGATATTGAAAAAATCAAACAAGCAGGATTTGATCCAGTCGTTGTGGTGGTCGTGACCAATCAGAAGGAGTATCACATTGATCGTCAAGTAGAAAATCAATCAGTGACACCCAATACTGAGTTATTGATGATTTCTGCTTTAGCAAAATGAAAAAATGAAAGTGAGGAATAGAAAAATGGATATGACACAAACAGGTTTTCCCGAAGGATTTCTATGGGGAGGTGCAATTGCAGCAAACCAAGTAGAAGGAGCATGGAATATTGGTGGAAAAGGGTTATCTGTGGCCGATGTTGCAACCTACAAACCCAATGTAGACAACAAAGATTACGCAGCTCATGTAGGTGTGACGATCGAAAAAGTAGAAGAAGCAATAGCCGACCCTACAGACAAGTGGTTCCCTAAACGACGAGGGGTCGATTTCTATCATCGTTACAAAGAGGATTTAGCGTTATTTGCAGAAATGGGGTTTACTACATTACGTTTGTCGATTGCGTGGTCCCGACTCTTTCCAAATGGGGATGAAAAGACAGCTAATCCTGAAGGTGTCTCATTTTACAAAGAAGTTTTTAAAGAAATGAAGCGCTTAGGAATCGAACCGATTGTGACCTTGTCTCATTATGAGATGCCATTAGCATTAGCGATGAAAGGCAACGGTTGGATTCAACGAAGTGTGGTGGATGACTTTGTTCGATTTGCAGATACTTGTTTTGATGAATTTGGGGAGTATGTTCATTACTGGTTGACGTTCAATGAAGTGGATAGTATTTTTAGACACCCATTTACGACTGCCGGGATTTTGACTGATACGATCGAACCAGACAAAATTGAAGCATCTATCTATCAAGCGTTACATCATCAATTTGTAGCAGGAGCTTTAGCAACGAAACATTGCCATGAAAAGATCCCTGGTAGCCAAGTTGGTTGTATGTTGACCAAATTGATGACCTATCCGTTGACGAGTCGACCAGAAGATGTGGAACGAACATTGAAAAAGAATATGAACAATCATTTTTATGCGGATGTTCAAGTGAAAGGTATGTATCCGCCGCTCGTGTTGAAAGACTTAGCCAACCGTCATATCACAATCGACATGCTACCTGGTGACAAAGAATTATTGAAAGAACATACGGCAGATTTCTTATCGTTTAGTTATTATATGTCTATGTGTGAATCCGCAGATCCAAAGGCAGAGCGGACACCGGGGAATACCGTTTTGGGTGTTAAAAATCCTTATTTAGAAGCGACAGATTGGGGTTGGCAAATTGATCCTTTAGGCTTGAAAATTTCTTTACTAGAATTATATGACCGTTATCAAGTACCCTTGATGATCGTTGAAAATGGCATGGGAGCTTTTGATGAAGTGATTGACGATGAAATCCATGATCCCTATCGAATCGCTTATTTTACTGCACATTTCAAAGCGATGAAAGCAGCCATCGATGAAGGGGTTGATTTGATTGGGTATACAAGTTGGGGACCTATTGATTTAGTCAGTGCCGGAACCTCTCAAATGTCAAAACGTTACGGATTCATTTATGTAGATGCGGATGATGAAGGAAATGGAAGTTATGATCGCTTGCGTAAAGATTCATTTTACTGGTATAAAGAAGTTATTAGAACGAACGGTCGATCCATCGAGTGAAGGAACTGTTCGATGCGTTCAAGGAGTAACCTTGACCGAAGGAGGCTATCATGAGGAAAATACTAAAGGTGCTTAACTCCAGTGTGGTATTGATCGACAGCAATCAGCAAAAAATGATTGCTTTAGGAAAAGGGATTGGTTTTGGCAAAAAGCCCGGTGAGATCATCTCGGATGATTCGATTGATGAAATCTATCTGCCCTATGATGAAGGCAAAGCCATGCAATTATTAGATTTGATCAAAGAGGTTCCTTTGACCTATTTTGAATTAACGAAAGCAATGGTCTCTAGTATGGAAAAACGACTAGGGAAACGGTTAAACTCTAGTATTTATTTAACATTACCTGATCATTTACATTTTTCAGTTGAACGTATGACCAAAGGAATCATCATCACTAACCGGTTATATTGGGAGATCAAGAATTACTATCCGGAAGAATATCAAGCAGCCGAGCAAGCGCTAACGATCTTCAATGAAAAATCCGATGTCGAGTTACCCATTGAAGAAGCGGCAAATATCGCCTTTCATGTCATTAATTCATTGTCTCAAGAAAGTCAGGGAACCGATAGTATGAAGCAAGCGAAAATGATTGGTGGCATCGTCAACTTAGTAAAATATTCGATTCGGATCGACATTGCTCCAGACTCGATCCATTATAGTCGTTTTATTACTCATGTTCGTTTTTTCGTTGAACGGTTGTTTGCGAATAAGATGCTGGATGGACAAGATGATGGTCTATATCAGCAAATGTGTACCTTGTATCCATTGGCGATGGAAAATGCAGACAAAGTAAGGCAATATATCCAGAAAATGATCCAACAGGAAATCACGAAAGAGGAAGTCACCTATCTAGGTGTGCATATCAATCGATTGATGCGGCACCCTGATTGAAGAAAAAATAGACAAGATTAAGTAATGAAAAGCAGCAAGCCAGTGATCCTTTCTGATAGCTGCTTTTTTTTTGTAACAAATAGGAGGAATAGACTTTTTAGCGAAATATATGTCTATAAAGTACCAGATATCCTATTTTTCGGATAATATCGTGTGGTGATTCACAATCGTATCTGATTAGTTATATAACATAATTGATTTGAAAATTAACAAAAAAAATTAGGGTTATATTAAAAAAACGGGCTGTTTTTAGTGTATAATACTCCTTAGTGTCGTGCGACAACCCATCCAATTGGGCTTAAAATGATTAGATAACGCTTACGTTTGTGAGCAATCAATCAGGCTATTTGAAATAAATTAAAGGAAATGGGAAAATGAGTCAAGTAAAATAGTTTTTCAAGCGAATAATCAGTCATAACTAGCGGACATTGTGAATGATTGAATGATCGTAAGGGGAATTATTTGCTTATTCGTCGTATAACCAAATTAAAGGGGGAGAACAAAGAAATGAAGATAGCAATTGCTGGTGCAGGTGCAATGGGGAGTCGGTTTGGACTCATGTTGCAAAAAGGTGGAAATGACGTGACATTGATCGATGGTTGGAAAGACCATGTAGAAGCGATCAAAGAAAACGGATTGAAAGCTAACTTTAACGGTGAGGACATCGTTGTCGATATCCCAGTCGTTCTTCAATCAGAAATCAATGACGTAGAAAAAGTTGATTTGATCGTCTTATTCACGAAGGCAATGCAACTAGAAAAAATGTTGGAAGATATTCGTCCAATGATCAAAGATGAGACAAAAGTCCTTTGTTTATTGAACGGAATCGGCCATGAAGATATTATTGAAAAATTTGTACCAATGAAAAATATTTTTATTGGTAATACAATGTGGACGGCAGGCCTAGAAGGTCCTGGACGTGTGAAATTATTTGGTAGTGGTTCAGTAGAACTACAAAACTTAGGAGACGGACAAGAAGAAGCTGCGAAAGAATTGGCAGAAACTTTAGCTGAATCGGGTTTGAATGCGAAGTATTCAAGTAATATCCATTACTCGATCTATCGTAAAGCTTGTGTCAATGGCACAATGAACGGCTTATGTACGATTTTAGACGTGAACATGGCAGGACTTGGTCGTACTTCTACGGCTCATGATATGGTTGTTGCTATCGTAAATGAATTTGGTCAAGTAGCAAAAGCCGAAAATATTGATTTGGATGTGGAAGAAGCAGTCGCACACTGTGAAACTTGTTTTGATCCTGAGACGATCGGTATGCATTTCCCATCGATGCATCAAGATTTGATCAAAAACAACCGATTGACAGAAATCGACTATATCAACGGTGCGATTTCACGTAAAGGAAAGAAATACGGGATCGCTACGCCTTACTGTGACTTTTTGACAGCGCTCGTGCATGCAAAAGAACAGATTTTACAGGCGAAATAGGAGGAACAAATAAATGGATACGACGAATAAATTAACGCCAAGAATTTTTTTGAACAAAGTATTAGCTGGAACAGCAACAGGGATCATCGTAGGACTGATTCCAAATGCTGTTTTAGGAGCTATTTTAAAGTATTTCAGTGAATATCCTGTTGCTGTGACGATCGCACAACTAGCTGTGATCTTCCAATTAGCGACTCCGTTGATCATTGGTGGTTTGATCGGGTTACAATTTGGGTTTAATCCGATGCAAATGATGGTAGTAGCTGGTGCTTCATTTGTCGGTTCTGGTGTTGTCCGCTTTATGCCAGACCTTGGTGAAGCAGGTGTATATGTAGGGTCAGGTACAGGAGATATCATCAATACTATGATTACTGCAGCGATTGCTGTTGGTCTGATCCTATTGATCGGCGATCGTTTTGGGTCAGTCGCAATCGTATTGACACCAATCGTAGTCGGTGTGGGCGCAGGTCTTATTGGGTTTTATTTATTCCCTTATGTGACAGCGATCACCTCTGCAATCGGTGAAGGTATCAATAACTTCACGACATTGCAACCTCTTTTGATGTCTATTTTGATCGGTTGTTCATTTGCCTTTTTGATCATCTCACCGATTTCAACAGTGGCGATTGGTTTAGCAATCCAGTTAGACGGTGTCTCTGCTGGTGCTGCTGCTATGGGTGTTGCAGCAACAACCTTTGTGTTGATCGTCAATTCTTGGCGTGTCAATAAATCAGGTGTCACGATTGCGATTGCGTTAGGTGCGATGAAGATGATGATGCCGAACTTATTCCGTAAACCGATCATCTTAGTTCCATGTTTAGTAAGTGCGGTTATCACAGCGATACCTGTTGCACTTTTCTCTGTATCAGGAACACCAGCTTCTGCGGGCTTTGGGATCGTTGGTTTAGTTGGCCCTCTTGCTTCATTAGATGCTGGACTAAATATCGTGATGGTGTTGATTTGTTGGTTCGTCGTACCAGTCGCGGCTGCTTTATTTACGCAATTGGTATTTGAAAAAGTCTTAAAACTTTACGACCGGGAAGAAGTCTTCAAATTCTTAGGTTGATCAAAATTATAAAAGAAAAAAACGCAAAACAGAGAAATTTCTGGATTGCGTTTTTTTTTGAGAAGAAGCTGGTGTTATCTGCTATACTGACACTAAATGAAAACAATGGATCATTTGATCCAATAGAAGGAGAATACATGAGAAATATAAAATTAACGATCGAATATGATGGAAAAAGATATTCTGGTTGGCAACGACTTGGTAATGATGAAAAAACGATCCAAGGAAAGATCGAAGCGATCATTTCGCAAATGACCGGTGAAACGATTGAGATTATCGGTTCTGGTCGAACAGACGCTGGGACACACGCCAGAGGTCAAGTAGCTAACTTCAAAACAGCTAGTACAATGAGTCGAATGGAGATGCTGGATTTCCTCAATCGTTATTTGCCAAGAGATATTGTGGTGAAAAAAGTGGAAGAAGTACCTGAACGTTTTCATGCTAGATATAATGCAAAAGGGAAAAAATATAGTTACTACGTTTGGAATGCACCGATTCCAACAGTGTTTGAAAGAAACCATAGTTTTGATTATCCGAAGGCACTTGATTTGGAGAAAATGGAAGAAGCTTGTCGGAAACTAGAAGGAAAACATGACTTTATTGGATTTTCAGCATTGAAAAAAACAAAAAAATCAACAGTACGTACAATTGAAGAATTATCGGTCCAACAAGAAGGCAATATGCTTCATTTTACATTTGTAGGAGATGGTTTTTTGTATAAAATGGTACGGATCTTAATGGGAACGATTTTAGATATTGGTTCAGGTAAAGCTGATTTATCTTTGATCGATACGATTTTTGAAACGAAAGTCAGACAGCAAGCAGGCGAGACAGTTCCCGCACATGCGCTTTTTCTAGATGAAGTGTATTATTAAGAGATGTTAAATGATTCAAAGAAAATAGTGAAAAAGCAATCTCAGCTTTTTCCTGTTTCCTTGGATCGACAAGGGACACTTTGGGAGGAGGAGATCCGATGAAGAAAGAGGAAGAAATCACCACTCTCTATAATTTGATTTTAAACCCAAACACGCGAGACTGGGAACGGCAACAACTAATTACAGCAAAAGAAGAGTTAGCAACTTCTGTTTCTCTAAAAGAGGTACTTGAAAAGTTGGAAGTTTCTTTACGACCATTAGCTTTACGACAAAATCTAACGCCAGACGTCATGGATTTCTATTTGCAAATGATCGGCGATCCGTTAGGGGAAGCGCGGTATGATTTTTCTAAACACGAAATGACAGATCCGACTGTTCAAGAACGAGCAGTATTTGCTGGCGGTTGTTTTTGGTGTATGGTAGAGCCTTTTGAGCAAAAAGCAGGGATTGTTTCTGTGATGTCCGGGTACACAGGTGGACAGTTTGATTCCCCTAATTATGACCAAGTCAGTGGCGGCTATACTGGTCATGTGGAAGCAGTGGAGATCATATTTGATAAGCGAGTGATCAGTTATCAAGAGCTAGTCGAGATTTACTGGCAAGTAACGGACCCGACGGATGAATTTGGACAATTCCAAGACCGCGGAGAACAATATCGCCCAATCATTTTTGTTCAAAATGAAGAGCAACAAAAAACTGCTGAAGCGTCGAAACAAGCATTAAGCGCATCAGGTCGCTACAGAAAACCGATAGTTACAGCTATTTTGCCAGCGACAGCTTTTTGGCCGGCTGAAAATTACCATCAACAATTTTACCAGAAGCAACCAAAACGTTACAAAAAAATAAAACAAACCCGTCGTCAATTAGCATTTTTGCAAAGAATGACGCACAATTGGGGAAAAAAAGCCAAGAAATAAATAAGTTAACACAATTATGATAGCGTTTTCTGCCAGAGCTGATGTATCACTTGAAAGTAGACAAGGATACATGGGTACTTGAAATAGAGATGGATCAAAAAGCTGGGTTAGTAGTCATCTGCTATCCTTGAAAATGAAAAACGGCATTCCAGAAGTAACTCCTTATTTTTTCGGAGTGGAAGACTTCTGTGATAATCATAAAAAATAAGGAGTGAATGAAATGTATGTAGCTGATAAAACGCGTTACGAAAACATGGAGTATCGTAAAAGCGG
This sequence comes from Enterococcus sp. AZ062, assembly GCF_051715065.1. NCBI lineage: Bacteria > Bacillati > Bacillota > Bacilli > Lactobacillales > Enterococcaceae > Enterococcus > Enterococcus sp. AZ062. Next base: position 328,297 of record NZ_JBIOTB010000001.1, read on the forward strand.
TCGATCTGGCTTAAAGCTGCCCTTACTGTCTTTAGGGTTATGGCAAAATTTTGGGGAATATGATCCCATCAGTAATCAGCGGGAAATTTTAAGGGGGGCTTTTGATTTAGGCATCACCCATTTTGATCTAGCCAATAATTATGGTGGACCTGCTGGAGCAGCTGAAACAAACTTTGGGCGACTTTTTAAAGAAGATTTCAAATCCTATCGAGATGAACTGATTATCTCTAGTAAAGCAGGTTATCATATGTGGGATGGCCCTTATGGCGATTGGGGGTCTCGTAAGTCGATCATTGCCAGTTGTGACCAGAGTTTGCAACGTATGGGTTTGGACTATGTGGATATTTTCTATCATCATCGTCCAGATCCTGAAACACCTTTGGAAGAAACCGCAGAGGCATTGATGCAATTAGTTCGACAAGGAAAGGCCCTTTATATCGGTATCTCTAACTACAATGGGGCGGACACACAGCGAATGGCGGAAATTTTACGCAAAAAAGATGCTCCCTTCGTGATCCATCAAATGCGTTACAATCTGTTTTCAAGAGAATTACTTGAGACGGACTTAGCACCTGTTCTTGCTGAAAATGGACTAGGTGCAATCACGTTTAGTCCCTTAGCACAAGGCTTGTTAACGAATCGCTACTTACATGGTATTCCTGAAGATTCACGTGCCCATCGAAAAGAAATCCCTTTTCTTTCAGAAGAACAGATTGCAGCGACACTACGTAAAATCACACAGTTACAGGAAGTGGCGGAAGCGAGAGGACAAACATTGGCTCAGATGGCGTTGGCGTGGAATGTGCGACAACCATCAGTGACAAGTGTCTTAGTCGGTGCTAGCCGTTTGAGTCAGTTGCAGGAAAGTGTCAAAATGAAAGATAATCTCGTCTTTGCACCAGAAGAACTAGCAACGATCGAAACGATTTTGGCAGAAAATTAACGTGTGAGAAAATCACGTTGAAGTGGATACAACAAAAGCAAGAGTGTCTGGGGCATTAGTCCTCTAGCATATTTTAAAACCGAATAAAAGGCGGAAACAGGAGTAACTTCTTCGGAAATAAGGCGCCATCCACAAAAATTTGAAAAACAATTTTCGTGGATGGCGCCTTATTTATCGAGGCTAAACACTTCTGTTCCAACCTCCTCTTGTTTCTGCTATCGTATTTTGTGTTTGAGAGGTGATGTAGGGACAGACGGCGCAGATTGTTTTCTTCACTTCTTTTTTACTTGGTACAATAACTTGCCTGCTTGTTCTTCTAAAGTGAAGGTTTTATCGTCTTGCTTTTTTTGTTCCTGTTCTATTTGTTCCAAATTTGTTTCAGACGCAACAGAAGGAGCCTTCACATACAACATACGCCCATCTTCTGCGGTTTTTATTAAAGATACGGGAGACGAGTGGCTATCGATTTCTGTTTTTTTTTCTGACACTGTCGCTGTTTCTAGCGTTAGCTCACTTATTTTTCTTGTGAATGGTTCATGTAGTTCTTCCTCAGTTTCCAAATCAATCTCTTCCTCTAGTGGTAGTTGATAAATTTCATCTAATAAACTTTTTGAGAAAAACCAACCATCATTCTTTTTTTTACCCATAGTTGTCAAACACTTCCTTTTATTTAAAAATAACTTTTCCTAAAATACGAGAATGACTAACAAGTCCAAATGTCCGACTATCTTCAGAAATATCCGGATTATCGCCTAAAACAAAATAGGTATTTTCAGGAAGATAGGTCAAATGTTTCATTTGCGCGACTGCTTCTGGACTCAGTCGAAAAATCTCTGTAGGAGAATGCGGCTTGTTGCCTAAATGCAAGGTCAGTTCATTCCCATGTACTTTTATAGAATCTCCTGGGATTCCGATAATCCTTTTTACGATTTCATCCGTAGAGGATCGCTGAATAGCGATGATGCTATAACGTGTAAGCGAAGAAAATTTGTCCACGATCACTATGTTGCCGTTGACTAAAGTATCCTCCATCGATGTTCCAGTAACTTGATGAAAGTGATAGCGGTGAAGCGAATAAGTAAACGTAACGCATAGAAGCAGACATATTAAGAAATAGGGTCCTTTCTTTTTCCTTTTTCGAAGTTGACCATTCACCCAAATAAACAAGAAAACAGCCCCCTTTTTTTACTTGCTTGTTCTTTTTGATTAGTCCAATCGATTTTTTAGTTCTTGGACCCGTTCAACTAACTCAAGGATTGTCTGATGGTCATTTATTCGAGCATTTTGTAGTTCAAACAGCATGTAGACACAAAAGGCCAATGCAATAGTTAGCAAGCTATTAATGATCAAAAGATAAAAAAATTGTTTTTTCAATAATTTCAGTTCATAAATACTGATTTTTTTATATAGAAGCGGTTGATCACCGGCTTTCTTTTTTAGCAAAATCAATCTCCCTTGTTTTATCATTTGGATTCCCAAGAAAAATAAAATAGCCAACACAACAAGGGATAAGATACTGTTGATAAGCATGAAAGAGACCTCCTTTATAAGTAGTTCTTTTGAAGATGTTTTGCTCAATGGGGGAAAACACTTAAACAAGATGGAACAACAGTATCGGTATCAATAAGAAAAAAACGATCGGGATCAAGGTCTGTAATGGCTCGGCGACGATCTTAGACGCCACGGACATTGACCACGAATTAATGGGATGGACGGGAGAGTCCGCGAGAATCGTGCCATCTATGTTTGTACGGTTTTTTTCTAAGCCTAATTGGGCTAATTCAGTAGCGGATAAGGTGCTTAGACTTTTTACGCTACTTAAATTTCCTTGAACGACTCGACGAAAACGTGTGCCGATGTCACCTTCACAACGCACTAAAGTGATCATAGCTTGTGGTGCTTCTTTTTTGATTTCGAGTAACTCGATTTCTGTATCAACAACGACATCGTTGTAGCTCACTTCATAGACAAATAGCTCGTTGAAATCTGTCGCATAGATCTTTGCATTGAGACGAAGTTGAGCGATTTGATGAAGCAAGACATTTTGTTCAAATACATTATGTGATAAGAGGACATAATTTCCTTTGCCGAGTTGTTGATTTTGCGTGTAAGTGGCTACGCCATTCATCAAGTTGTCATTATTCATACCGGCAAGTATCGGTAAGTCGATCGCTACTTCTGGGATCATTATTTTTCCGATGCCCCAGTCATTGATGCTTTGTTGGTAATTGATCTTCGCTTTGGAAAAATTACTGAGATTGACACTCGCAATGTCGATTTCAGAGTAGTTAGCTGCCGCTATTTTTGGCAAGTTGAACGTTGAAAGGTCTGTATTTTGTCCTATATCAATGCTCTCCATTTCTTGTTGTTTCTGAATTTGTGTATAGCCATAGATTCCGACACTTAGTAAAGCAACCATTGAAAGAACTAAAGTAATAAAGAGTCCTTTGGTCAAGAAATAAAGGCGAAGCAATTTTTTTCTGGATTTTTCTTTGACAAAGGGGTCTTCAGAGCGAAAGCGTTTGACTAGATAACGAAAACGAACAATAAGTAGGAGAGCGAGAGTGAGACAAACACTGAAAGAGCCTAATACAATGGTTTGATAACTCCAGAAATTTCGTTTTTCAACTTGTCGATTAACGGCTTCGTTGTAAGGAATCCGGACACCATTTACTAATAATCGATACGTATTGATTCCTGGTGGCGTGCAAGTCAATAAGGTGACCATATCCTTTCCAGGGATGATTTTGGCTTTATCGACTTCAGTAGGCAAGACTTCTTCAAAGGATTCGATTTGATAAGCGAGGCGTTCACCTAAAATCGTGAGAAAGAATAGATCGCCAATTTGAAGATGGATGATATCAGTAAATAAAACTTGGTTCTGGATACCGCTATGTCCAGTGATGATCGATCGTGTGTTTTCACCGCCCACTGGAATCGAACTCGCTTCGTAATGTCCTAAGCCACGATTAAGTGTCAAAAAATCAGTGCCGTGATAAAAAGGCATGGTTTCGATTGCCAAAGCGGGAATGTCTAGTGTACCCATTACCCCAGCGGTATTGATCAATGTTTGGTACTCAATTTCATCGAAGTCAACCAAGTCTCCTTGTTGTTCTTTATAAATCAATTCATTGTAACGTTTTGCTTGCTCGAATTTATGCCCTAATTCATCTTTCGTTAGCTGTTCTAATGCTTGATGGTAATTGATGGAAGCAGTACTACGTTCACGATTTGCGAGATAGTTCGCAAAAATCGGATAGATCAAAGTGAGCGTTCCTAAAAGAATCAATAGTGAAGCAAATAACAAAAGAACAGACTTCTTTTCTTTTTCAATCAAGGTTGTTCACCTCATTTTCATTTCATTATTTTTGTTTTTAGATTTGCGAAAAAAGCAAAGTCATTTCTCTTTTCTGCTTTCGGAAATGTAAAAACGAGAGTTGTGAAAAATTCTGAAATAAGCGGAAATCCACAAAAATCAACACTCGATTTTTGTGAATTTCTTCTTACTTCTTAGGTTAGAAACAATTGGTTCTAGACTGTTTAAGGCTTTTTTTTCCCTTTTGGTTTAAAATTAACGATTGTGACGATCCCTAGTAAGATGATCAATGCCAGTGTAAAATAAACCGGAAAAAGTGAACCGAGATTCCCACTTGTTTGTGGAATCCTTTTTGTAGTCGCTTGCCCTTGTTTCGGTATAGTCGATCTAGGAGTAGCTCCTTCTTCAGGAGAGACGACCACGCTTGATTTTGGATAAATAAACAATTGATCTAAACGAGTGCCATCGGCAGTAATTGCAGGTAATTGGACAACGACTGGCTTAGCTGGGGAAGACAATGCATCGTTTGCAAGTTCGGTGACTTCATAGAGTCCTTCAGTCAATGGAATAGTCGCTTGCCCGTTTGACCCCGTGATGATTTCGATTGGTTCAAAACTTGGGATTTCCGTAAAAGGATCACTGGCATCATTACTCGGTGTGACCTTCTTGATTTGATAACGAATCCCAGGAAAGGGGGTTAATGCCTGTCCCTGTTCGTTCGTTAATCCCGTTTCTAAGGAGCCAGTTGGCTCAGAAGGAAGTAGGTGATTATCCATTTCCTGCTCTGAAAGCTTATATTTTACAATTGTTAATTGGAAGGCTTCTTCTGCGTATGCCACAGGAGTAGTCCATTTTCCAATTGAACCACCGAAGAGGAATAGTAGAACCAACAGGAGGCGAATAAATAAAATGGAATGATCATCTTTTTTTGGGTTCATCTTTCTTTCCTCCTGTTTTTTTTCGATTCATTTCCTCCAATTGGTATTTTGTACCTAATCCGATTAAACCAATCAGGGATAAACTAGCAGCTGCGATAAGGACACGTTGCATGATTGAACTGTTACCGGCAAAAGGCAATTCAGTGATCAGCTCATCTTCGGCAAAGAGATGAACGATCGTGTTGTTTTCATCCAATGTGACCTCGCTTGGTTGTTTCAATAGTTCATAGCCATCGGGTGCTTTTGTTTCAACCAACTCATAGGTACCGAAGGGAACCTCTTCAAAATGAATACGTCCATTCGCGTCAGTTGTCTTCGTTTGGAGGATCACGCCTGATTCTTTTTCGTGGAGGGAAAACTCAGCGCCAGCCAGTTTATTTCCTCCAATCAACTGATTTTCGTCATTGATATCTGGTTGATCATCCTGATCATCATCTACAGCGGTACCTGCTTCTAACTTATACAAATAAATCTCTCCAAGTGTACTGACAAATCCTAGGTTCAAGTAAGGAATATGATAGATAGAATCATCTGTCGTGATCATTCCCGGCAAATTGGCTAAAGGTTCAGCGATATACTCATTGGTTCGGAAGGTGGTTTGATTTGCTTTTGAGTTGATGGAAGGATCTTCACCAACCATTGGCCTCGTTACTGCAACTTCTTTTCGTTCGATTTGATCGCCGATTTGGAATTCTACGATATAGGTTCCTTCTGGTAGATAATTAAAACTGTAATGTCCGTTTGCTTCTGTTTTTAGTGTGGCATTTCCGTTACTGTCAACAAATGATGTTCCTTTCAAGTTATGCTCGACCAACTGATCGGCTACTTCGCTTGGGTGAGTCAGGCTTGTTCGATAGAGTTTGACAGGGATATTTGCTAGCCTTTCCTCGCCATCATCGTATAGACCATCGCGATCTTCGTCTAACCATACGAACCCGCTCAACTCTCTGCCATATACTCGGGTAATCGTTTCTTGTGAATGGACAGGTAAGTCGATTTGCGCATTCATATGGGCGGTATTTCGATATTGGTCACCCGGTAATTGGTCAACTGGTTGGACAGTGATGGAGAGAGTGACCGATTCACCAATCGGAACAGTTGGTTTAGTGATCATAAAACCTGTGGCATGTTTGATTTCTTCATCAGGTGTTGAACCGGGTGTGTATTCCGTCCATGTAGCAAGGTCGATCTCATTTGGGTTCGTCGCATCTTCTACTGGTTCGGTGGTGTAATACATCGTATATCCTTCTGTGTCGATATCCACTGAAAGAACCTCTAGCGTACCATTGAAAGAAGAGCCACGAGAATCACCGTTATACGGTAAGATATCCATCAGACGAAAATCATGAGCGGGTTGTAAGGCACTGTTGGCTGAAGTGATCGAATAAGTGAACGAAGTATCAGCATCCGCTTCGGTCAAAGGATTCATTTCTTGATTTCCTGTTTCAATTGATGTTTTGTTGACGGACTTGCTTATTGTTAGTTGCTGGACAAGCTCTTGAATGAACTGGTCTTGAGATGATCGAGCTGATTCGGCACGGGTATCTGTAATTTCTGGAGTATCGGAAATCCACATTTCACCAACACTACGTATGACGAGTGAATGAGTTAAGCCCATGTCATTGAATGCTAGTTGCGAACTATCACTGATAGCCGTGAAATTCACTTCAATCCCCTCTGTAATAGAGGAGTCAGGAAACACCCAACGCAATGTCGTTTCTCCGTTTTCGTGTTGGATAATGATTGGATCAGGTAAAGGATTATCATGTTCATCTTTCGAAGAACCAGCTAGGTAATTGATTCCTTTTGGAAGAATGGTATTCAGCGCACTATCATAATCAACTTCTTCCGATCCAGAGAATGTTCCTCGAACTTTGACATCGATTTGTTCGTCGGATTGATACAAAGGTTTCGATACAAGTGTTTCTGTTTCAATTCCAAAATTCTTAATAAAGGCATTTGTACCAAGAAAAGGCGTAGTAACAGCACTTGGTATACTACTATCGTAGGGAATGGTTACATTAGAACCATCCGCGGCCCAAGTAGCTGGAAAGAAAGTAAGATTATTTTCCGCAGGGCTTTGCTTAAAAACAACACCTGAATCATTTCTGAGAGCAGCACGTGATAGGTGGACATAAGGATCGCCCTCCTCATCCAATGCGCCTGATTGACCGATGACTCTTATTGGAACGCCATTCCAGTGTAAAAAGGTAGGCTCGTTATTGATATGGTATTGGAATCGGACGGCACTGATCACCCCAGCTTCCTGTGCTTCTTGGGGAGTGTCGTACCAAGTGTAATTTGAAACGATTGTATCAATATGTGGGACGGTTAAGTCGGGCATAGCATTTCCATTATTTCTAACACCATACGTTAAATAAGAGTAATCACTTTCGTTTGGATAATAACGTTGTGTATACGGTTGTCTAGAAATATCATACTCAAATCCATTGGAATTCCATTGGAAAATTTGGTCAGAGGTTGCTGTTCCAGGAACATTCTGTGTGACAAACCAGCCTCCTAAATGTAATTTTTGTCCTCTCATAAGAGTCGGTTTGCCAACATTAAATTCCCACGTATTGAATCCAATATCCTGATTTCCCCAACTGTGTATCTTGCCTGTTATGGGATCTGGAGGATTTAAAACGACGAAGTTTGGACCGGAGGAAATATCTCCTGTCGGAATCATATAACTACTAAAATGTACTTTAGCGTCATTAGTAGTAGTTACTCCATCATAATTTAAAGTAGGAATACTTAAGTTTAATGTGTAATACGACCAATTGTTTGTTAACATTAATTCCTGTAACCTCGAATGATCCCAGTCAAAAATAAATTCAATGCTGATAAAAGCTTTGTTTGAAAAGGTATGACCTAAAGTGTCATAAGTATAGATATTTTTGATTCCTTTATAGTTTGAGATTTCCCAAGATTCTTGATAATTTCCTAATTCAATCATGACATTACCAGAGTTGAACACCCCGATTTTTTTGTGATCACTATAAGGTTCAGAAAAGTAAAGTTCATTTGTTTTTCCGTGGGGTACAGGCAATGGGTGCGCTAATATTGTCGGATCAAATGTTGCTTCATACGGACTACCTTCTGTGGTTGCTTGCCAATCAGCAGTCGTTCGATCGGCATCTGTGACAGAATAGAAACGTGTTTGGGCGGAGTCATATTCAGATGGATCTACAGGTATTTGAGTATTTCCCAAAGTTCCGGTGACATTTTGAATAAGATCAAAAGTAATCGGTCCTTCAGGGTAGGTGGAACCGCGAATATCACCGATACTTCGTCCATCTAGATTTTTTAGCTCAATGACTAATCCTAGGTTGTATACCGAATCATTATTTGTAGCGTTAGGATCATAGATTTGATAAGTCGTTTGCTCGCCACGGACGAGTGTTGCAGCAATAGAAGGTGCGGAAGAAACGATTGTTGGCGGCGCAGTTAGATTTGCTAAATGTTCGACTGTATAAGTGTGATTAAATGTTTCTAACTCACCAGTATTTATATTTATGGCATCAATCAGTTGCAATTTGAACGTGGGTTGCATGATCGTTCCGTTCTTTGCACCAGACACATTGACAACGATGGGCACGAAAACTTGTCCCGAAGTGCTGATGATCGATTCCATGATGCCTTCAGAATACATGGTGCCATCACCGATGCCTGTATCAATATACGTGCCATTGGCAATTTCTCCATTAATAAAAGGCGCATCATTAATCAGGGTAGTCGCGTTAGGCAAGGTGCTAACGACACGATAGCGGATATTTGTGTAATCGTTTGGTAACTGTGTTTGTATTGAGAAGCCAAGTCGGTATAAGATTTGATCATTGGAACGAACGATATCGTTATTTGGAGAACTATCATAGCCAGGATCATCGTGGGAATCAAAACTGTCTGTACCAGTGGCCATCGTTAATTTGGCATCTTTGATGACGATAGGATTACTGCTAGTTTCTTCGCTGGTATCTATTTCTTCAGCCACTAATTTTGGTGTAATGATGGAGTCTTCTGCAGGGAACTCTTCTTCGAGAAGTTCTTCCATTGTTAAATCAGTTTCCTTTGTTTCGACCACTAAGATATTCTCATCGGCGATAGTTTCCTCAAATGGAGGAAGTGCTGTATCGTTTCTTTCATCATGGGTTTCAGCTTGTTCTGTTTGGGCCTCGTAGTCTGAGTCTTCGGCTGAAGATGACGTTTCTTCAACGTGGGATTCGGATGTTTCTTCTAATGCAGTCACATCATCTGGTCTTAACCATTGAAAAAGGGATTGATACTGCTGAGAATAAACATCCGTCAATACGATACTCATATCTTTCGTTGGTTCCCGAAAAACGAGAGTGACTGGCTGATCTTTGACTAAGCGTAAATAAATAGTCGGTTGCTCCGAGTTTTCCTCGGATGCTACACCAATTACATCACTTGCTACTGCTTGTTCAATTGTAGGGAGGGCAGGCTCAACCATGGACGCAGTAGTTGAGGAGACGGTTGTTTCCGTCGTTTTTACACCAATACCTAGACGAGCCAGCTCTTCTTCTTGAACAAAATTTTCGGTGGAATAGATAGGGATGGTTTGCTCCTGTTCCTCATTTAAGGTGGTGATTGCATAATCCGTACTAGCTGGGAGAGCGAGTAAACGATTTTCAGTACTTCTGATCGTGATGGTTGCAGGATCATCATAAATTTGTGTTTCTTTTGTCATAAAGGTTTGATCCTGATTGATTACTTCAACTAAATGTGCTTCTTCTTTGGCTCGAAGGGGACCACCTACAATAACGACTTTAGCGATTATACCAAGGATAATCGCTAAAACAATCACTATTAGAATAGGAGGTTTTACTTTGAGTCTAGAAAAACTAGTATTCATTGCAGTCTCCTTTCATTCTGGACTTACGTCTGTTTTCGCTTTTTGTGGATAATGACCACTGTTGTGCCAATAACGATGGCTACAAGTGCAATTGTGATGATCAGATTTCTGCCTATACCGCCAGTAAATGGCAAGCTTGTTTGCGGTTTATTAGTGACTGTCAGCTCAATCATTGCATCATCTGCGGTCGTCAAATCGACAGTTACTCTTTGGGGAGCCTTCAATAATTCGTAGCCCTGAGGAGCAGTAGTCTCGACAACCCAGTAGTCGCGTGTAACCTCGTTATTTTCCACGTAATTATTACCATTGGCATCCGTCCAGTCTAAGGCTAACCCATCAAAAGTCGCGTGACCATTTGCATCAGAAGTAGAAGTTAAGAAAGTTATCCCTGATGGTAAATTGGCATCCTCTGCATAGCTATTTCCATTACTAGCAATAAAAGTTTTATTGTTCGCATTACTCTCAGAGGTGGCAATTTTGAATTCGGCACCTGCTAGACCAGTCCCGCTATTTTCTGAAATTTTTTCGATATCAAAGCCACCAGTATAGTATTTTGGATTCGTTGTTTCTGGTGGTGTTGTACTTTTTGGTCGTTGGCCCGGAAGTTGATGGTTGACAGTAAAGGTATTTTCAACAATATTGTTCCAATATTCTGGAACATGCGTGGTAAGCACCGTACGGATATCAGTATAGCCATTTGCGACTGATCCGGCTTTGATCAGACCAGCTTCTGTCAAAGTGGTTGTCAGTCTATTTGTCTCAGCATCAAACGAGACCGTATAATCGGTAAGCGCCAAGTCTGTCCATTCACCACCAGCTTGTCTAACTTGCATTTTTGCGCTATCTGGAACATAAGTTAAGTCACTATTCAGTTCGTCTACCATTGAAAAATTTGGCTGTAATAACCCACTAGTATCTCGATATACAATGGGCTGACCAGCGATCATCTCGACAGTATCCACCGTCTGTCCAGCGGCATCTAAAATATCGATCGTTCCTGTTTGACTGGCGACTTGCCAGAGACCTGCTGGGATGTTAGTAGTCAATTCCCAGCGAAAGGATTGTCCGGCTTGAACAGAATCGCCTTTTTCACCATTGATTGTTTTGTCAGGATGCAATAAATCTTCTAAAATATTCTTTGGTTCAACTTGTACATCATAGATCAATGAAGATAAATCGGTACGACTGGTTTGGGGAATATGCACAAAAAAAGGATAAACAGCTGTTTCGATTTTTTTTCCATCGGTTGCAGCTAAATTTTCGCCTGTACGTTCATCTGGTAATTCAGTAATTAAATAGATGCCATCATTGGCTCGACCAATGCCTAAGTCAAGCGTTGCTTTTCCACTTGTGTCAGTTGTAATTGTCTGGGCGTTGAAAGTGGTGTCGATTTCGTAATCTGTGCCCAATTGTTGTTGTTTTGGATCAGTTAAAGAGCTACCACTCGATAATTTTTTCACCCGTTCCACTTTGAAGTTGATTCCAGGAATCAACTCTCTATCTGGATTGGTGAGGGTTCCGTCTCCTCGAGGTTCCAACTCACTAAAGTCAGTGATCGCGTACTTCCAGATCGTTAAGCTTCGCCTAGATGTTTCATTGGCAATTGCGTTATCAACTGTTTCAGCTAAGGCGATTGGTACATGAGGTAATCGCAACGAATGGTCAATAGAAGATAGACCGATTGATAAAAGTGTTGTAGCAAATACTAATTTTGATAATGTTTTTATTATGGATTTCTTCTTCATTTTCTCCCTCCTCAACTATCAAGCAATGCATGTTCAAATGTATGTGTACGTTAGATTTGCTGAGTGATTGAACATGTATGCCTGCTTACATACATAGGTCAAGAGTAGAGGATGAAAGTGATCTCCAAAGCAAAAGTTTCATAAATGACACTTTTATCATTAGGATAAGGTGAGTTTATGATGGTAATAAGATTAATTTACGTTTGCTGGTTGATTGTACTAGATGAACATCCATAAAAGAATAAAGTAAATGAAATATTGGATTTACTAAAAAACTTTTAGCAAATGTAGCTTCTAAGTAGATAATAAAAATCAGACCAATGGCTATAAAAAGCGTAACCTGATGGAATAGGTGATTGTCATTACTCGGACATTTGTGCAATGATCTCTACTTTTTCCCATAAGGTATTGAGTGTCTTGATTTCGAAAACCCCTTTTTGTTCGTCTCGGAAGACATAGGCGATGATTTTTTGTAATCGACTATATTTTTTTTGCCCTCTTTCCAATTCACCATGAAGCGTTAGTTTTGCAGCATATAAAAATAATCGCCAAATCCGAAAGCGATAATTAAAACGGTGAGGTGTTCGTTTCAAAATAAATGTCGTTGCAACGGTGACATTGCTTTTACGGCAAGAATCTAGGGCTGTTTCGTAATACCCAAAATACAATAGATCCAAGACTAATGGGTCTAAGACTTCTTCATGATTCGTTCTGCGGTATAAAAATCGTTTAAAAAAATAATCATATTCTTCAAAATTAAGCGTTTCCGTAATTGAAGAAAAAAGTTTTAGTTCGATGTTTGTCCATAGATCAATACTATTTAAATAAGTTTTTACTTGTTGGATCAATGTTTCGTATTCTTGATAATCGCCAATGAACTTGCTGTGGATTAGACCAGCGCGCCAATATACATATTGATAACCTAAACCATCTGTTTTAACAAATTGGTCCAACGCTTGAGTTTTTATTTTTGCGATTTCAAGATAGTCAAATTTAGCAAGGGCTTCAGCCAACTGGTTTTCTAAAATTTTAGAACCTTGTTTGATCAAAGGGATTACTTCTTCAAATTCAGTTAATTCGATCCCAAGAATGTCAATGATTTTTAAAAAATTGTTTAGACTGATTTCACCTTCTCCGCGAACAAAGCGATAATAAGTAGGTCTTGTGATTCCTGTAGCAAAAATCGTTTTTGTTGAAATTTTTTTTTCTTTTCTAATATCATTCAATAATTCCCCCAAAGCAAGAGGAGTTTTTACATGGTTGATCATCGGATTCACCCTTTCTTTTATCTTGAAAAATAAAAAATATAAGTTATTTTATTTTTTAAATAAGTTATGTTTTATATTGATAAATAAAATTTTATCTTACTGTTTTAGATATAAACATTATAATAATAAGGTTAATCTATTATATATTTACTTTTAGATAACATTAATTATTTTTGTTTTGTTATTTAAAAATAATATTTTATTATCTTAAGTGTAATTTTTTTTGATGTAGTGATAAAGTTATTTGCTTATGAATGAGTCAACCTATTTTCAAGTTAAGAAAATTTTAAGAATTGGTGTATTATTTTGATTTCTGTGAAAATTTGTACAAAAAATTCTTAGAACGTACCTAATAAATCGTAGAAGAGTAGTGTCATATATGAAACTCTCTGACACTGTAGATCCATTTAAGTTTAGTGTAAGGATATTAAGCTGTTAGCTACTTGTATGTAGGAGATAAAATAGGATCGCTGAAAATCAATGGGATAGTCAAAGGAGTAACTTTTTATGGAAAAAGAAAAAATATTATATAAAAATGGTAAGAAAATAACTATAAGAAGTACAAGTATCAAAAAAAGTAATGTGTATAAACGAAAGATCGCTGGGGCGTTTATAGTCATTGGTACGGTGGCAAGTAGTTTTAGTCATAGTATTGTATCAGCTGATCAAATCATTACGAATACGATAGAAATGGAAGATACACCCATTTCGCCAATCGATGAGATGGTCTTATCAGAAAGTACCACAAACTCAGATAGTGAGCGACTTGAAGCGAAAGAGGAGGAGGAAGTACCTACAGAAGAAGATAATGAAGTGACTACTCCTTCACCTGTCCCTGATTTGCCGGACAATCCGGAACCAGAACCAACTTTCCCTCAACCATCTGTGCCAGAAACGCCTAAACCACCAATATCAAGACCTCCAGCAATCGCACCTGAGATGCCAACAACGCCTCCACCGATAGGATCAGAAATAAAGGGTAATGAGGATTCAGGCACGAATGGTGTTGAGTCAATCCCAGTTCAAACGGAATCAGAGGGAGAAGTATGGACGTCTCCACCTGAAACATCTTTGGGAGCGGCCCCTGCTGAGACGGTGCCAACTGAAACCGTAGAAAGCATAACGATAACCAAAGGACCGATTGCCCGAACCGAACAGAGTAGTCCCTTTTTCAGAGGGTTTTCTGCCAATACGACCACGGAAGCTTTTATTCAAGAAATTGCGCCGGAGGCTAGAAAAGTTGCTTTAAGCAACGATCTATATGCATCTGTGATGATTGCTCAAGCCATTTTAGAATCGGGTAGTGGAAGTAGTCAATTAAGTGCATCTCCTCATTATAATCTCTTTGGAATAAAAGCTTACACCGAGGAAAATTCGGTGGAATTTTTAACACAAGAGGATGATGGAACAGGAAACTTATACACACTTAGCGCACGTTTCAAATCTTATGAATCCTACGAAGAAAGCTTTTTAGATTACGCCAAATTATTAAGAGAAGGATTAACTCAAGATGCTGATTTCTATTCTGGTGTCTGGCGTTCGAATACTTCTTCATATCAAGAGGCTACAAGGTTTCTAACGGGCAGATATGCCACTGATACGTCCTATTATCAAAAATTAGATGCATTGATCGATGTCTATGACTTGGAAAAGTTTGATATTGAAATCGATCAACTAATGATTGGAGAAAATGGATTTATCAACCCATTGGAACACTTTACGATTACGAGTCACTACGGTATGAGAGGAGCGGAGTTCCATCGAGGGATCGATTTAGCAGCCAATGCCGGAGCGCCGATCTTTGCCAGTGAAGCAGGAACAGTTATAAAATCCGAATATCACGCTTCGTGGGGAAATGTCATTTCGATACGTCATGAGAACGGATTATTTACATTATATGCGCATCAAAGTGTCAATGTTGTTGAACCAGGGCAAGTCGTTCAAAAAGGGGAAGTGATTGGTTTTGTTGGTTCGACGGGGAATTCAACTGGACCACATTTGCATTTTGAGCTATCAACAGATGCCAGTATGGAACAACGATTTTTAATCGATCCGTTTGAAATCATACAACTATGAAAAGGAGTAACCTATGAACTTTAATGCAGAGCAATTAAGGAAAATCACTTTCCCCACGGTTTCTCTAGCGGGGTACAAAAAACAAGATGTGGATGATTTTTTGACACACGCAGCAAATGATTATGACGTGATGAAAGAGACAACCACAGAATTAGAGAAAAAATTGACACTTGCAGAAAATCAAAAAGAGAATTTAGTAAAAGTATTTGAAAAAGAAAAAAGTGATTATTTAGCTGAAATCAATGAATTAAATGCTAAGTTGGATGAAGCAAGTAAAGAGGGCAGAGATGTACATGCGAAAAAAAGAAGCTTTGAAAATGCCTTGATTATTGCGCAAGATGCCGCCTTGAAGATTGAAGAAAATGCTGAATTAGAAGCCAGACGTATCGTAGAGGAAGCAAGGATTGAACAAGAAAATATTCTCAAAGAAGCAAAGGTCGAAGGGAATAATATCAAAGCCGAAGCCTATCATTTATTAGCTGAAGCAAATGGAAAAGTCAGTGAAGCGAACACTTATTATGAAGAACAGATGACGAAGCTAGAAAGTGAAAAAGAAAAAAGGACGAAAGAAATCATCCAGTTAGAAAGTGAAGCAAACAATGTCCGCTTGCAAATCATTTCAGAATATCAACGTGCCATCAATAATTTGT
The DNA here is from genome assembly GCF_051715065.1 of Enterococcus sp. AZ062. Lineage (NCBI taxonomy): Bacteria > Bacillati > Bacillota > Bacilli > Lactobacillales > Enterococcaceae > Enterococcus > Enterococcus sp. AZ062. The sequence continues at coordinate 344,109 of NZ_JBIOTB010000001.1, forward strand.
CTGAGGGGAAATGGCAAAACTGGATAAATGCAGTCAAACAAACGGTTAGTGATGGGAGTGAATAGTTCGGACAACCTTTCGACTTCCCCTACTTTCACCACGAACTTAGTCGGAGGATATAATAAAGCGGAAGTTGATTCTTTTTTGGAAAAGCTCAAGGCTGAACAGGAAGCAAAGAATCATAGGATTCAAGAGCTAATACGTGAGAACGCAAAGAAAACAACTGAATTAATCAATTTGATCCAAGCAAATGCCACTGTTTCTTCTATATTAAAAGAAAAAATGTCTAAGATAAAGGTGTTAGAAGGGTCTTCCCCAACCAAACAGACTGAAAAGTTAACGGATGCGATTCAAATCACCCAAGCAAAAGAAGCGCTATCTATTGAAAAAGAAAGAATCCATTGTTTGAAGAACGAGTTAAAACAGAGGTTATATGAATTTGAAGATTTTCGAACAAGGAATATCGAAGTATGGTGCAGTTCGATGACTCAGCTAAATGAAAACATCAGCGAAAGTTTAAGGAATAAGAAGAGGGAAACGTTGGATTAGTTCAGCAAGAAAAAGTTTGGAGGTTGAAGAGGTGACAGGAATCAATAAAAGCGCATGGGTTTACAAACGACAAAAATTAGAAGTGTTGGCTAAGAAACGTGTTACTTCTATCGAAGTGTTACAAGAATTGAAATTTATGAAAAGAATCGATGCAATTGAATCAAAAAATAAGTCAACGAAGTAACTACTTGTTGATTTATTCTATCAAACAATCACTGAAAACCACCAAGTAAGGAGTAGCTATACTTACTTGGTGGTTTTTAATACTCCATCCTCTCTTTTTGCACACTAAAAATAGTGTGCAATGTAAAAAATAGAGTGTGCTTGATAAAAATTAACATGAAAACCCTTTTATACCAACTTGATAAAGCGATTTCAAAGTTGGCACGATACTTGCATTATATAAAAGTGTAAGAAGAAGAAAAGGAAGTGTTCACAATGGAAAAAAGAACAATCATGCTTGTCTGCTCTGCAGGAATGAGTACAAGTTTATTAGTGACAAAAATGCAAAAAGCAGCAGAAGAAAAAGGCGTAGAAGCGGATATCTTTGCAGTTTCAGCATCAGAAGCTGATAGCCAACTAGAATCAAAAAATGTAGACGTTTTATTATTAGGGCCACAAGTACGTTTCATGCAAAGTCAATTTGCTGAAAAACTAGCACCAAAAGGGATTCCGTTAGATGTTATCAACATGCAAGACTATGGCATGATGAACGGGGCAAAAGTATTGGAACAAGCAGAATCATTGATCAATAAATAAAAACAAGAAAAAGAGGGAAGAAAATGGAAGATCAAAAAAATTTAGAAGCGATCATGGGCTTGATCATGTTCGGCGGCAACGCAAAAAGCGATGCAATGGAAGCGATCGCGGCTGCGAAAAAAGGTGACTTTGAATTAGCAGATGCAAAAATCAAAGATGCAGAAGAATCATTGGTTCAAGCACATCATTCGCAAACAGGGTTATTAACACAAGAAGCACAAGGGGAACACATGGAAGTTACTTTGTTGACCGTTCATAGTCAAGATCATTTGATGACATCGATCGCGTTTACAGATTTAGCAAAAGAAATTATTGATCTATACCGTCGTATAGATGCTTAAATAAAAGTTTTTTAAAGGAGAAAAGAGGAAAAGATATGGATAGCTTTGTAGCATTTATGGAGAAACACTTTATACCAGTCGCATCAAAAATCGGTGCGCAACGCCATTTAGTGGCCATTCGTGACGCTTTTATGGTCAGTATGCCATTAATGATCTTAGGCGCTTTAGCTGTAATGATCAATAACTTGCCGATCCCTGGATTCCAAGAATTGATGAATTCGATTTTTGGTGGTGAAGCATGGAAAGGATTCGGTGCGGCTGCTTGGAACGGAACGTTTGCGATTCTTTCTGTTTTGATTGCGTTCTTATTAGCTTATCATTTAGCAAACGGTTACCGTAAAGATGGCGTATCTGCCGGAGTGATTTCATTAGGTTCATTCTTCGCACTAGGCGGCGCTTTAGGTATGAGTTCAAACGGATTATTTATTGCAATTATTGTCGGAATTATTTCAACAGAGATTTTTGTTCGTTTAAGTGGAAATGAAAAATTGATCATCAAAATGCCAGACGGAGTGCCACCGGCAGTAGCAAAAGCATTTGCGTCATTATTACCAGCGATGATCACGATCTCATTTTTCGCACTAATCGCTGCAATTTTTGCAGCATTCGGTGTTGCTGATATTGTCGGAGCATTCTACACGGTGGTTCAAGAACCATTTATGGGTCTTGCTAACTCTTATCCATCTGCATTATTGCTTGCATTTATTACACCGTTCCTTTGGTTCTTCGGATTACATGGAGCAAACATGGTCGATCCATTGATGCAAACCATCAATGCGCCAGCGATCCAAGCAAACGTCGAAGCGATTGCTAACGGTCAAAGTGCACCATTTATCGTCAACAAACCTTTCTTTGACAGCTTTGTCAATTTAGGTGGTACAGGTGCAACACTAGGCTTACTGATTGCGATCTATTTAGTAGGACGTAGAAACAAACCTTATATGGTCGTAACGAACTTATCGATTGCACCAGGTGTTTTCAACATCAACGAACCAACAATGTTTGGTCTACCAATCGTCTTGAATCCAGTGATGTTTATCCCATTTATTTTAACACCGATGGTTTTAGTAACTGTTGCGTACTTTGCGACATCAACAGGACTTGTACCAGCAGCTACAGTAATGCCACCATGGGTAACACCACCAGTGATCGGCGGATTTTTAGCAACAAACAGTCTTTCAGGCGCAGTGTTATCTGCTGTCAACTTACTGATTTCAATTCTGATCTATCTACCATTCGTTAAAGTAGCAACGATCCAAGAAATGAAAAAAGACGCATTGAACGCGTAAGAAATAAAAAACGGAGAGCAAGTGATTGCTTTCCGTTTTTTTGTGTTACTACTGTTATCATTGCTATTTTTCAGAAAGCAACGTATAGTTTTTGTAAGCATTTTATTTGAATAGGAGGATAGCGTATGAATACAACAGATATTCAAAAAAGGATCGAACGATTCCAAGCATATGGGAACACACTTCCAGGAGCTAAGGTATATTTTCGTGAAGATTGGGAAACGCTTTATTTTGATTTGGATGGTAAACAGTTTGGGATGATGAGTCCAGAAGCAAATGAAAAAGCATTGATCACGTTAAAACATTTTCCAGAAAAAAACGAGGAATTACGAACGATGTACCCTGAGATCATTATACCTGGTTACTATGCCAATAAGAAACATTGGAATTCGATCATGTTAGGCAAAGATGAATTGTCAGACGAGGAAATCGAGAAAATGATTTTGATTTCTTATGAATTGGTACTAGCTAAATTCGCTAAAAAGAAACAAGAAGAAATCAAAAACTCAGTGATAGAAAGTGATAGAAAGTGATTGAAAGCTTGAAGGGGCATCAATCATTTTCTAGTCGATGAAAAAGGTCTGGAAATAGGGGCAACCTATTTCCAGACGCTTAATAAAATTTGTGCAGATGGACTAAGAATGTTTGGATCGATGATTCGCCTCTACATTTTTGTCACAGAAATAATCAACATCATCGGTCGTCTTAATTCGTCTTTCATACCAGGCATATCTAACATATGTGACGGTGGTATTGGTTCAAGCACATGGTTGATTTGAAAGCCATTAGACAATAATGTCTCAAGATAAGTTGTAATCGTTCGATGATATTTTTTTACAGAAGATCCTAGGAAGTTTGTGTCACGCTCCCCTTCGTCAAAATAATGGTCAACTGGAAAGTGCATGATCTGACTGTCTTCTGTATAAATCCAATCTTGCCGACCATCCGCTGTAAAAACAGGATGTTCAACTGAAAAAAGAAATTGGCCATTCGGTTTTAGAAAGTGATGGATATGCTTGACGAGCTGCTCCCAATTTTCCACATAATGGATAGCTAAAGAACTGAACACGACATCAAACGAGTCTTTTGCAAACTGAATCGTTGAAATATCATCTTTTATATAACTGATCGTGGTGTCATTTGTTCGAGCTCGGGCTTCTTCTAGCATCTTCTCAGACAAGTCGACACCAATGATTTTTTTTGCCCCTTGCGAAGCAGCGTAACGACAGTGCCAACCATAGCCACATCCAAGATCAAGGACTGTTTGTCCATGGAGATTGGGGAAGATAGTTGCAAGCGTTGGCCATTCTCCAGCACCTTGTAAGCCTTTTTTGCTACGAGGCATTTCTTTGTATTGATCAAAAAATTGTTGATCGTCGTAAATGTTTGTCATAATTGTTTCCTCCATGTCATTATTTTATACCACTAAACAACATGGAGCTCGTCTCTTTTGTGTGCAATCATCTCGCTCACTCCTTTGATTTCTATTCTAGCTTAGGTTAGAAAAAGAAGCAAAAATCCAAGCAACAGATAAAAGTACTTCGTGGTCTAATTTGACACTGCGTATAGAATGACTGGAGGTTGCAAAATTGAATATGTATCAATGGATCAAGTTAAATGAACACCCAGAGCTAATGGAAGAAACCGCAAGTTGGTTTTCCTCAAAATGGGGAATTCCTGCTGTAGTGTATAAGGAAAGTATTCGTACTGGCATCATTGCGAAGGAAAGTATTCCACAATGGTACGTCGTTCTAGATAAAAATGAAGCAATCGTTGGTGGAGTTGGCGTGATCGAAAATGACTTCCACGACCGTCCAGATTTAGCACCTAATCTTTGTGCTTTATATGTTGAACCGGAGCATCGGAATCAGGGGTTAGCGAAGTGGATATTGGAACAAACCAGAAAAGAGATGCATCGATTAGGGTTTAAACAACTTTATTTGATTACAGACCACACTTCCTTTTATGAACGATACGATTGGTCATTTTTGACGATGGTCAAGGAAGAAAGTGGAACAACTGCCCGGTTGTATCAAATCGCTACAATAAACTAAAAAGAGAAGCGCGAGAGGTGTGTTCAAATCTCGCGTTTCTCTTGTTTGGCTTGTTCTCTTCGTTGTTTTTTTTCATCATAGATAAAGATATTACGTACGATACGCAAGATGGGGCGAGTGGTCAAGAAGATGGCGCCTGCTAAATATAAGTAATTGCTGTAATAATCAGGAATTTTCGTGATCAAAGCAACACTTCCCAGGACATAAAAGATTCCTGTCAGCAAATCGACCGCTAATGAAATCAACGTGTAACGATTTTGAAAATACAAACGAAAGCGCCGTCCACGGATCTCAATATCTTCTTCTTTGCCAATCTCGACATCATGGGTATTTCGTTTGATTTTTGGCATATAAAATCACCTAACTAGTTTTTATTTCTACGGTTTCAAAACAACTTTGATATTTTTATCTTCTTTTTTGTCAAAAATCTCGTATGCTCGAGCCGCTTCTTCTAACGGCATTGAATGAGTGATGATCTGAGTTGGATCAAACATTCCTTCTGCAATCATGTCATAAATTTTAGGCATCAAGTGGACAACTGGTGCTTGCCCATGTTTGACGTCAATATTGCGCATAAAGAATTCTTGAAGTGGATAGGAAGAAGCAGGTGTCATATAAACACCAGTGATTTGTACTGTACCAAATTTTTTCACCGCTTTAGCAGCCATTTGGATAGGTGAGATCGTTCCACTTTGTAAGCTAACTAAATTTTTAGCTTTTTCTTTTGTTGGCTCTAAACCATCCATTCCGACACAATCAATGATGACATCTGCACCGCCACGAGCTAACTCATATAAATCATCTCCGGCTTGGTTCACGTCGTCTAATAGATAGGTTTCGATTTGATTATAGCGGACCGCTTTGTCCAAACGATGTTTGACAGGATCGACCGCAATGACACGTTTTGCTCCTGCCATCACAGCAAATTTTTGTGCAAATAAACCAACAGGACCTGAACCTAAGACGACGACGGTATCATCTTTTTTAACCCCTGCATTTGCAACGCTCCAATAAGCGGTTGGTAAAATATCAGATAAAAATAAAACTTTTTCATCAGGTAAATCATTATCTGGAACGATAAATGACGTAGAATCGGCGAAAGGTACCCGAAGATACTCTGCTTGACCACCCCAGTGATTTCCGTTCAATTTACCAAAACCGAATAATCCGCCGTATAATTCTTCCTGATTGGAATTATCACACTGACTTTCCATATGGTTTGCACAAAAATGGCAATGGCCACAACTAATATTAAAAGGAATAACTACACGTTGCCCTTTTTTCAACTTCTTCACTTCGGAACCAACTTCTTCGACAATCCCCATAGGTTCATGTCCAACAACATAGCCTTTTTCCATAACGGATTCCCCATGGTGATAAAGATGGAGATCAGATCCACAAATCGCTGTTGCAGTGATACGGATGATTGCATCGGTTGGTGCTAAAATTTTTGGATCATCAACATTTCTAATTTCCATTTTTTGCTTTCCTTGCCAAGTGACTGCTTTCATCGTAGTGCTCCTCTCCTGTTTTCGTTAATAAAACTAACGATAGTTATTTATAAACTCATTCTAAGGGAATGTTACTTTTTTTCACAATGAAACGCGCTTTTAGTTTTAGTTTAAAACAGTAAAATAACTTTTGACGAAAAAAGGAAGTTGTAGTTTTATTGACTGAAAGTTATAATTAAAGTAGTTGGTTTTCAAAAAAATAAAACGTAAAAGAACAATTTTTTGTGCTGACATAGGAAAGGAGAGAAATGAGAAATAGTCGATTAATCAAAATAATTATAGGAGTCGTGTGTACAGTCTTGCTCTTTTTTTTATCGATTGGCGGACTTTTTTATACGACTTTAGCAAATGAAGGATTTATGAATGAGCAAATCAAACAAGCAAACTACATACAAAAAGTAACGAAAGAGATCAATGGTCGTGTCCAGAGCTACCACCAAGAAGCAAGAGTCACTCCAGAATTACTTGCCGACAGTGTATCTGAGGAATTAGTTAAAAAGAATATCGAGCATTTTGTCAAAGAAACTTATCGCGGCAAGCAACCAAGCTTGATCCAAGCAACGGAGTTGGAAGAACATATCAAAGAGACGATCCATACATATAAAACAGAACATGAGATCAATATTGAAGAAGGGATTGCGGGAGAAGAACTCGCTTTACATATGATCGGCGGGATCTTTGAACGGAGTGTCCAACCAAGTTATCTGCATCTTTTTATTCGAGGAATCAATGACCTGAGCCACCAGGTACTTCACTATGCTTGGGGCATTGTGAGTGTGAGCCTATTGATCTTAGCGGGGTTCATTTATTTCAATCCTGGCTCTATCCGTTCACGTACCAAAAAATTTGCGTGTAGTCTGATGGGCGCTGGACTGATAAGTCTAGCATTGGCCGCAACTTTATACTATGCACAGATTTTGCAGACGGATGAGCAAATGGAGTCACTTCAAGACTTGATGCGGACGTATCTTTCTAACTTTACTCTGATTGTTTTACTGATCGGTGGAAGTGAGATTGTTGTGGGCGGCTTTGCATGGCTCCTTGCGAAAAGAGAAAACAAAAAAAGAACTGTCGGGCAAAATCAAAAGTAGCGAAACAAGAAAAGTCCTCCACCTATTTCCATAGGTGGAGGACTTTTCTTTTAGGACTGAAGTAGCACAGGAAAGTGAACTCCTTTAGTGAACCTCAATCAAACATTTTTTTCGCTGCACGCATCAACGTAGGGATATCTTTGTCATAACGTGGTGTTTTCACCAAACGTGACATTGGAATACCTGCAAAATGGAACGCAGCAATTTCTCCTGAACGAACAGCACTTTGTTCGGTAAATATCATTTGATAAGGCTGTTCAACGAACTCACCAGTAAAGGCAAGGTTTGTTGAATGTTTAGGAATGACTTTTGGTCGATCACTTTTCGCACGATTGTTGAATAAGGCAGAAGCATATGGCATGTAAACCGGAATATTATTGATGACACTATCGTAGATTTCGGTTTCTTTTTCGCGAATGTTTACTGGACCAGGATCAACTTTTGAAAGCTGACCAAGCAATTCTTCCAACATTTCTTTTCCGTTCATTTTAATATACTCTTTGTCGACAAATTCACCACGACGTCTTGGATACAAGAAGTAGCCCCAAATTACTGTTTCATTCGGTTTTTGTGAAGTGAAATGCGGTTGGTGATGCACGACGATCGACATATTGACATCTTTTTGACCAAGTGGGGTGATCGGTGTTGTTGAAATAAATGAATTCAACGCATTACCTGGTTCTTGTGTCGTGATACGTGTGATCTCGTTTAGCAACACATGATTTTTCGTTGTCAACGTAAAGCTGACCCATTCACTTGCGTCACGATCTGCGAAAAATTTATCTGGATTACCTAAATTGTAGAATTTTTCACTGGCTTTTTTCCACAAACTAGAAGCAGCACCGTAATCCATATTTTCCTCTGCGGGTGTTTCGTAGTCGCCAAGTGTTGCCGAATCAGTGATCGAACCATTCGTAAATAATACGCCAGTATCTCCATCAACGACGACATGTTCTTCTTCTTGTGTTTTTGTATTGATCATTTTCAAGCCAGTCACAGTGATTTCATCTTGCATCGCTGTTTCTTTGAATTCCCAGTCAATGACACGACGATTCAAAATGATTTTACATCCTTGTTCTTTCAAATAATTGATCAGTGGCAACATAATACTTTCGTATTGATTATAGCGTGTCCGATTGACCCCAACTAAATGCTCGATTTGAGTAAACTCATAAATCATTTGGTGCATATAGCGACGTAATTCTTGTGCAGAACTACGTGTTCGAAAAGCGAAAGTCGTTTCCCACATAAACCAGAAGTTTGTTTCAAAGAAATGAGGATCATCTTTGAAATACTCAGCAATCGTCACATTATCTAATTTTTCTTCTTCTGAATCAGGCATGGCAATCAGTTTCGTTAATAATACGCGATCTTTATTGTTGAAGCCTAATTTACCGCCATCAATGATTCCCTTGCCACCTTCCAACAAACGAGCTTTATCAAAAGTCGGATGTTTGGCATCGAAATCTCGTGTATCTTCTTCGGCTGTCATGCCCGGTTCTGTAGCAGAAGGGATGCGACTGAGTAGATCCATCAAATCGACATACGTACGGTAATTCAGCATACGTCCACCACGTGCAACGTAGCCTTTTTGATTTTCTAATGGGTGATTTTTGTTCCAATATTCATCAGTAACTGTGTCCACAGGAGCGCCATCATTTGATCCATGGTCATCTAAGGAGTAGAAAGTGATTTGATCTCCACGCCATTTGCCTTCTTGGATCAAATAAACAGCTGCTGCCATATTCGCGATTCCTGCACCAATCATAATTGCTTTCTTTTTTTGCATTGTCCAATCCTCCAATATCTCCTAAATCATTGTATTCTGGCTAATTTTCTAGATTGATTCAAATTCGTCATAAAGGTGACTATCATCTTCTAGTAAGCCTGTTTTTTTGCCAAGATAAACAGCACCTATAGCGACTAGTCCTAAGCCAATGCCTACTTTCAACCATTTCTTGTTCATAAAAAAACCTCCTTTTGGTTTGTGAACTATTTCTACTTCAAAGCATAGAGCGTTTAGAAAAATAAGCCAAATGATAGGGTAAGGAAGCAACCTGGGTTTTTGACAGTTTGGAGGAAGTGTCTGTTTTTTCGTGTGTTTTGTAATAAATTCTTAACAAAGAGAAGTAAAAAAAATTTGGGAATGAGTTATAACGCGTTTTAATTCATGTGAATCAGAAAGGTGTGGAAAAGATGAAGAGTTTAAAGGTGAGAAAAATTGGGAATAGTGTCGGTATCATTTTACCTAAGGAACTTAGGTTACATGAGGGGAATATTTTGAGCTATACGAAAGAAGGTACAACATTGATAATTGATACAAAAGAAGTGATGAGAGAACAAGACCGTAAAGAAATAGAAAAAGCATTTACTGATTTCTCAAAAGGTTTAGTAGTTTCCGAATCTGAAATGAAAGATACTTTTAGTAAGTATGGTTGAGGTGAGTAGATGGTGTATACGATCGTGTATTCGGAGAGTTTTCGCCAGGGGTTAGAGCAGTTGATCAATGGATGGGGAAATGAATTATTTTTATCTAAAGAAAATATTCGACATTTTACAAGGATGATCTATCAATCAATCGAACTTACTAAAAATTTTCTCGAAATGCATGAAGAAATATCTGCGTTGTATCATTTTCATGAACGTACATATCGTATATTAATCGGAAACAAATATGCCATATTTTACCGAATAAATAAAAAGAAACATCTTATTTTGATTGGCAATATTTTTCAGCAACGTCAGATGAAGCTCAGCGTTCAATAGCTAATAGTTAGTTTTGCTCAAACTGGACGAAACTCCGTACTCTTAGTAGGATAGGAGTAGAAGAAAAAGTGGGGTGTTAGGATGTTTAGTGAAACGTTGGTCCATTTGTTGGAATGGGTGACTGCGATTTTGAATATTTTCTCGATTTTAGTCTTATTGGTTGGAATTTTTTTAGTTTTAAAAAATTTGATGTTGGAACGTCCACTGATCAAAGATTATGCGACGCGGAATCGGCGGAATGCGGATATTCGAAAACTACTAGCTAGTTATATTTTGTTGAGTTTAGAAGTACTGATCGTGGCAGATCTCATTGAATCTGTCATTAAACCAACTTGGACAGACATTTTAAAATTAGCATTGATCATTATCATTCGCACGATCATCTCTTATTTCTTAAATTTAGAAATCGCGAGTCATGTATCGCATGAAAGAAGGGAAGTTTGATGGAACTCAGTTGGATGACACTTCTTTATCCATATCTTGAATGGTTGGTCTTGATTTTAGATATTTTTGCCATTGCGGTCTTATTATGGGGTGGTTTTCTTTCGATCAAAGATTTTTTGAAAGATTCTTTGAACCCGTCATTCAAACAAAATGAACGGATTCATCAAAATAATGGCATCAAAAAAATGCTGGGTGGGTATATCTTATTGAGTTTAGAGATATTGATCTCTGCTGGGATCATCGAGTCGATCATCAAACCGACATTACAAGATATTTTTCAGTTGGCCGCATTAGTCGTGATTCGTACGATCATCTCTTACTTCTTGAATAAAGAAATCGGTCCAGCGGATGTCTAAGTTTGCATAATCATCATAGGCAGAATGGGCAAATGATATTAGTGATCACGTCTCTTAAAATTGGATAGATAGTTTTTCAGAAAGTAACAATTATAAAAAAAGCTAGAAAAACCAAAATCTTGTAGGATGAATTTTTGGTTTTCTAGCTTTTTTTATGGAACTGTCTAGTTTTTCACACGCTTTATACGACAGAATAAATGTGTGCAAGAGTTACTATTACGAAAGTATGCCTCCCTCATGAACTATTTTTTACAAGCAATATAATCGCTTGTTCCACTGTTTCGACTGAGATTGGAATAACATGTTCCATGGACAAGGCAACAGGGGTGTAGAGTGTACGTTCACACAACAGCCGGTTAGAAGAGGCTGCCACAAAATCGAGAGCTTCTTTACTTAATTGTTTATAAATCATTGGCTCAACGGAAATGTCACATGTCGTAACGGCCTCTAAAGCTTCGCGATAAATCAAGTATTTGATATCTGAGTTGGTCACGATCCGCACAGTTAATTTTTGTTTATCTAAGCGTAAAATACCAGTCAATTCAATAACGAATGACCGCAGACAATTTGGATTGATCTTTAATTGATAAGGAAGTGCATGGCTCCAATCGCTAACGATCCGTTTTACTTCTTCAAATAACTCTCGTTGTTCATCGGTCAATAAATGGAATTTTTCAGGTAAGAACAATTGATAGTTTTTCCAAGCAGAACGCAAAATACGTATCAAAGCACGCTCAAAAGCTTTGTTTCCAAGAAAAGGATGGTCAAAATGTTGTTCAAATCGTTGGATCAATTGTTTTGTCTCTGGATTATTTTCAATAAAGACCTGATGCAATTGGGCAAAATCCTCTTCGATTGCTTCATAAGAATCAAATCCATAATCACATAGATTGAAGAGTATCAGAATAAAATAAAATTCATTTGGTTGAAAAAATTGCTTAAACGGACTTTCTTCCCAAGCAGCAAGAACGAAATGATAAATCGGTCTCTTTTTGATTTTATCGATGAATGATGGATCGATTGATAGCGGGGCATCTTTTTGATAGAACAGACTGATCAGAAAGCCTGTTTGCAAAATCTCTTGGGTATCCCGATCATAGATTCGCCCACTTTTTTTAGTGACTGCTTGAATAAACTCTTGCGCTTGGACATCAAAGGAGCAAGGAAGAGAGAGGTCAGGCAATGTGCCTGTCCGATAGCTCACATTTAGCAAAACCAAGCGTCTTTCGATGTCAGTAAAGTGAGGGGAATGATGTTCAATGGCGATATCGCATGCTTGAAAGTAGTCTAACACTTGTTTCTTCAATGCGTAAGCTTTGCTGACTGAAACAAATTCGAGTTCGGTCAATTGGATATAATCTGGTTCATCCTCTAAGTAAAGAAGGCAAGTTTTTAAAAATAAAGACGGCCGAGAGAGTCGTTGCATCAATTGGAAGCGAGAAGTTGTTGGTGCGAAGTATAAAGAATAGGTTTCTTTTTCTTTTGATTGATAAATGATTTGGTCGCTCAATTCTCTACTTAATGATTTGATATCATTCAACAGAGTGGTTTGACAAACATGTAACAAAGTAGCTGTCGTTGGAAGATCGACTTCCTTATTTACATAAAACTGTCCACAAAGAAAGAGTTGGCGTAAGAGATTTTTCTCAAGATAATGTTCAATCATGGGGAATCCTCCCTATTTGTATAGTCATGCACAAGCACGTAGCTATTATGCCATGTTTTTTGTAGATACGCATCTATCACCCAATCTTTCTTAGCAAACAAAATGCTAAATTTACTTATTTTTGTTATTGTATCTGTTTTAATTAAAAAAATTGGGAACTGATTGATAAAAAGAACCAAATAGAAAAAAAAAATATGACTATTTTTCAACGAATAAGTACATTTGATTTCTTTTTTTTGTTCGTGACTTAAACGTTATAATCAATAAATTGAACCATTCTTAGTAGGAAGTTTAGTCACAACGTTCGTTTTTTTGAGCTAAAAATACAGAATAATCAGACTTTATTTTTTTTGTCTTCAAAGTAAGAAATATAAAGATATGTTATTAAAAAAAATTTTTTAAAATTTGAGCGTATAGTCAAACACGTAAACTGATCAAGCAACAACAGCCGGCTGAGTATTTCCTGTGATCAGGTAACAAGAGAGGAGAAATGAATCATGAAAGATATGGACATCAAAGCCGTCTTTATTGGCGACAAAGCAGAAAATGGCCAAGTGTATAAAATGTTATTGAATAAGATGTTGGATGAACATTTAGGTTGGCGTGAAAATTATTTACCAGCTGACCTTCCCGCAATCAGTGAAGCAGACAAATCAACAACGTCTTATCTTACGACTCGACAACATATGATGGAGGTCTTAGATGAAGTCAGTGAACGAATGCGTGCCGGTTCAATTCCTTGGCATTCAGCCGGACGTTATTGGGGCCAAATGAATGCAGAAACATTGATGCCAGCTTTGTTGGCTTATCACTTTGCGATGCTTTGGAATCCTAATAACGTGGCATTGGAATCCTCAATGGCCACATCACAAATGGAAGCAGAAATCGGAGAAGACTTTGCGAAGCTGTTCAGTATGCCGAATGGTTGGGGACATCTGACAGCGGATGGTTCAATTGCGAATTTAGAAGGTCTATGGTATGCCCGTTGTATCAAATCGATTCCTTTAGCGGTCAAAGAAACTTATCCTGAAAAAGTGAAAGACCTATCGGATTGGGAATTACTTAATCTATCTGTAGAAGAAATCTTAGAAATGATCGAAACATTTACTGATGAAGAATTAGACAATGTCAAAGCTGCATCTTCACGAAGTGGGAAACACATCCAAGAATTGGGCAAATGGCTTGTTCCTCAAACCAAACACTATTCATGGATGAAAGCATTAGATATTTGTGGTGTCGGGTTGGATCAAATGATCGCGATCCCCGTTGATGACTGCTACCGAATGGATGTCCAAGTATTGGAAAAAACGATTCGTGAACTAGCTATCCAACATATCCCCATCTTAGGTGTGGTCGCTGTTGTAGGTACAACGGAAGAAGGACAAGTCGATCGTGTCGATCAAATCGTTGAACTTAGAGAAAAATTGAAAGATGAAGGCATTTATTTCTACCTTCACGTGGATGCAGCTTATGGTGGCTATGCACGTTGCTTGTTCATGAATGAAGCGTATGAATTTGTGCCTTACGCATCATTAGCAGAATTTTATGAAGAACATCATGTTTTCCATCATGAAGTGAAAATCGAACGAAGTGTTTATGAAGGATTCAAGGCAATCAGTGAAGCAGAATCAGTGACTGTTGATCCCCATAAAATGGGCTATGTACCTTATGCGGCAGGAGGAATCACGATCAAACATAAAAGTATGCGGAATATCATCTCTTATTTTGCACCTTATGTGTTTGAAAAATCCGTTAAAGCACCAGATATGTTAGGTGCCTATATTTTAGAAGGTTCAAAAGCTGGGGCAACGGCTGCGGCAGTTTGGACGGCACACCGAGTTCTGCCTTTGAATGTCACTGGCTATGGTCAATTGATTGGTGCATCGATCGAAGCCGCTCAACGTTTCAGAGAATTTCTTGATCAATTAAGCTTTACTGTCAATGGGAAAACAATCGAAGTCTATCCATTGAATCATCCAGATTTCAATATGGTCGATTGGGCATTCAAAGTCCAAGGTTGTACAGATTTAAAAGAAATCAACCGTTTGAATGAAGAAATGTTTGATGTCTCCTCTTATATGGAAGGTGATGTGTACGCAGAACGCTTTATCACTTCTCATACGACCTTCACGCAAGCGGATTATGGCGATTCTCCAGTGGCATTTGTTGAAAGCATGGGTGTTCCAAAAGAGGAATGGCAAAAAGAACAACAAGTTACTTTGTTGCGAGCTGCTATCATGACTCCGTATTTAACCGATGACAACATCTTTGATTATTACACCGAAGCCATCAAACACGCAATGGAAGAAAAACTAAGAGAAGTTCTTGCGTAGTTTTAGTGATAGAAAGAAGGATCGATCATGACAGACTCAAAATCTACCAAACAACTGTCAACGTTAACGTTTATTGGGATGACTTGCGCTTTAGTCGCAAGCGTCCGCAATATTCCTGATGTCGCTGCCACTGGTTGGACGATGTTGTTTTATATGTTAGTCGCTGTACTCTTTTATGCGTTTCCGATCTCTCTGATCTCAGGAGAGTTTGCAGGGATGTTTCCTCAAAAGGGAGGACCAGAACTATGGGTCTCTCAATCCCTCGGTAGAAAATGGGGATTTGTCGTCTCTTGGCTTTTATGGGTTCAAATGTTTCCAGGGATGGTCATGGTTGCCTCAGCACTTGCCCCATTGTTTGGCAACATGGTCAATAACGTCCCATTGGGCTTGAATAGTAAATTCACATTACTCGTGATTTTAGTCGTTTATTGGATCATCACACTATTGAACTTAAAATTCGACATGGCAAAAATTGGCGGGAAAATCGGTGTCTGGTTGGGGTTGTATATCCCGTTGGCATTAATGCTCCTATTGGGTGTCGCAGCATGGATCAAGGTCGGTATCATGCCAAATGGAACATTAGGAAAATTTTCTTGGGATCTTTTAGTTCCCGATCCAAGTACTGCAAAATCATTCGTTTATTTTGCACCGATCATGTTCATTTTTACTGGAATCGAAATGTCTTCTGTTTATATCACTCGATTGGCACATCCAGTTAAAACTTATATACGCGGTATTTTCGCTGCGTTAGTCTTTTTATTTGTGGTAAACACGCTGAATGCGTTGGTCGTTGCCAATGTGGTACCAAAGGGTCAAATGGAGTTGAATAATATTGCCCAGTCTATTTCGATCGATTGCCAAATTCTTGGCTTGCCACATATGATTGTGAACCTATTCAGCTTACTTGTATTTGTCGGTGTCGCTGTACAATTGTCTGCTTGGGCTTCTGGTCCAGCCAAAACTGTTACAGAAAGTGCAAGAAAAGGCGCGTATCCTCCTCGTTTCAATTTTTGGAAAACCAATGAATTTGATGTGTCAAAAGCGGTGATCTTGACACAATCTATTATCATTTCTGTGTTTGCCCTATTCTATTTATTGATTCCAGGAGTCAATCAAGCATTTTTGATGTTAGTAAATGCAACGACAGTGATTTATTGTATCGTCTATCTCATCATGGGTGTCGCATTCTTACGTTTTAGAAAAACAAATCCGGCTATCCCTCGTCCATTTCGAATTGGTAAAAAAGAGGGAAATGGGAATCTCGGTGCTTGGCTTGTTGTGTTAGTCTTATTTGCAGCAATCGTTTTTTCTGTCGGACTTACATTAAAAGCTGGTACGTGGATCAACTTTGTGGCTGTCGTATTGATCAGCGGCATTCTTTTTGTTGCCCCATTATGTATCGAAAAAATTAGAAAACCTTCTTGGGAACAAGAAATAAAAAACAAATTGAGTGAACAAAAATCAATGAAGCAATCGGAGTAAAGGGGAAAAATTTCGTTTGAAAAGCAAACCTAGAAACCTGGCTCATATTAAATCACACTAATTATTTCATGTTTGCCTGAAATAATCGACATAAGAAACCCTCCTTCTTACGTATAATAAGTATTATCAAATGAAATACAGGAGGGATTGCCGATGACATGGTACAAAGAAACTGCTGAACAAACAATGAATAAATTAAAGACGACCAAAGATGGTCTTTCAAATCAAGAACGTACCAGTCGTTTAGAAATACAAGGACGAAATGAAATAGAAGTGAAAAAGAAAGTCAGTCCGCTTCGGAAGTTTTTGAAGCATTTTACGGATTTGTTGATGATCATCCTTATGGTGGCTTCTGTCTTGAAGTTTTTAACGGGTGATTATATTGAAGGTAGTATTATTTTACTTGTAGTGATCATCAATAGTTTTGTTGGTTATTGGCAAGAAAGAAAAGCAGAAGAGTCACTCAATGGGCTAAAAAGTTTAATGAGTCAAGACGCAGTGGTTCTTTCTGAAGGCGTCAAGAAAAGTATCCCTGCCACTGAGATCGTGCAAGGGGATATAGTTAGTTTAACAGCTGGAGATGTCGTGCCTGCCGATATTCGTTTAGTCGAAACATATGGTTTGATGATCGAAGAAGCTGCGTTGACCGGTGAATCCGATGCGGTAGAGAAAATGAGTGAGCCGTTAGTCGATGAATTAGGCGCAGGAGATCAACTCAATATGGCTTTTTCAGGTACACTTGTCCAAGCTGGATCGGCGCTTGGTGTCGTCGTTGAAACAGGGAATACGACAGAGATTGGTAAAATCAATCAGGCATTACAATCAGTTCAACAACAAACGACCCCTTTGGTTCGCAAGATCCATCAGTTGAACAAGCAAATCTTCAGAGGAATCGTTTTTCTAAGTTTATTCTTGATTTTCTTTACCTCATTTAGGTATGGCTTAGAGTGGAACTTTTTATTCTCAACGATCATTGCGTTGATCGTTTCTATGATCCCAGAAGGGCTACCAGCGGTATTGACGATGATCCTCTCACTTGGGGTCAATGAAATGGCACAAGAACAAGCGATTATCAAAGGACTACCTTCCGTTGAAACACTTGGTTCAATGACGGTGATCTGTTCAGATAAAACGGGTACGTTGACCAAAAATGAAATGACTGTTGTGGAAACAAGGACAGAAGATGAGACACGCTTACTTGAAATCATGAAAAATTGTCAAGAAGTGCAAACGAAAGATGATCAAGTAGTGGAAACGTTGAGTGGCAATCCAACTGAGCTAGCTTTATTACGATACACAGCTGAACAGAATCTTCCCCTAAAAACGGCGCTTGCTAAATTGCCATTTAGCTCAAGTTACAAATATATGGCAACACTGCATGAAGAACAGGACCATGCAGTAGTGTTTGTCAAAGGAGCGCCAGAAGTTCTATTATCGAGATCTTCTTTGTCACAGTCAGAACAGCAACAATGGATCAACCAAGCATCACAACTAGCAAAAAAAGGCCAACGTGTATTAGGGTTCGCCTACAAGCAATTGCCTATTGAGCAAGAGTTAGACCATGCACAGTTGCAACAACTGACATTTGTTGGGATTGCAGGAATCATTGATCCACCAAAAGAGAGTGCGATCCAAGCGGTAAGAGAGTGTCAGCAAGCAGGGATCTCGGTGAAAATGATTACTGGTGACCATAAAGACACAGCCCAAGCAATTGCTGATCAAATCGGGTTGAAGCATACGAGTAATGTCCTTGAAGGAATCGATATCGATCGACTCTCTGATCAAGATTTAGCGAAGAGAGTGAGCAAAGTCGATGTCTTTGCTCGAACGACTCCGGAGCATAAATTAAGGATCGTAGAAGCTTTGCAGAAGAATGGTGAAATCGTTGGGATGACCGGTGATGGTGTCAATGACGCGCCCGCATTGAAGCGAGCAGATGTGGGAATCGCTATGGGGATCAAAGGAAGTGAAGTCAGTAAACAAGCCGCAGATATGGTCTTAGGCGATGACAACTTCCATACGATCGCTAAAGCAGTCAAAGAAGGACGTCGGATTTTAGATAATTTACAAAAAACGATCAGCTTCTTCTTACCTACATCTTTAGCACAAGGTTTGGTGATCATCTGGGCATTACTTGCGAATCAGCCATTGCCTTTGACACCGATCCAAATCTTATGGGTCAATATGGTGACAACAATCACGTTATCCTATGCGTTAGGCTTTGAACAAGCAAGTAAAGACACGATGAGTCGGCCACCAAGAGATCCTAACCAAGGGATTTTGACTAAGTACAATGTTTTCCGGATTTTCTATGTGTCCCTCTTGATCATTATCCCAGCTTATTGGTTGGCAATGCAGTTTGAAGGTCAAGCCTTACAACAAACTGTTCTTTTACAAAACATTGTTGCTGCCCAAGCCGTCTATATGATCAATTGCCGTGAGCAAGTCGATGCTTCATTGAACAAAGGCTTCTTCCAAAATAAATTCTTATTTATTTCATTAGGTATTTTATTTGTCCTCCAAACTGGAGTCATTTATCTACCCTTTGCGCAACAAGTTATTGAAACAACAAGTTTGAGCTTTGCTCAACATTTACCAATCCTTGCAAATGTACTTCTATTATTTACAATCGTAGAAGTCGAGAAACGAATCAGTAAAACATGGATCAAAAGAAAAGAAAGAGAAGCTTTTGCCGGTAACTGAGAATCGTCGATCGTTCAAGAGATAAAGGCAAAGCGGCAGTCTTCCCCTAGGTTACTTTAGAGGAAGACTGTCGCTTTTTCTGTCTTATTACTCAGTGCTGAACGCTTCTTTCACAACCTGATAAACGGTGTTCGAAAAGCTGACCTTCAACATTAAGCTAAAAAATCAAAAAATATGGGGAGCTATTTTCTGATTTTCTATCTTACTGTTCAGGTCATAGCGCTTTTCTCACAACCTATGATAAACGGTGTTCAAAAGCCAGCTCCTTCAATATTAAGTCAAAAATCGAAAAAATATGAGAAGCTATTTTCTCAATTTCTGCCTTAATACTTGGAGCTGAACGGATTTTTCACAACCTAGATAAACGGTGTTCAAGAAGCAACACTTCAATAATAAGCCAAAAAAATCAAAAATGAAAAAGCCATTTTCGATTTTTCTTTCTTATTACTCAGTGCTGATCGCTTCTTTCACAACCTTACAAATAACTTCTAAATGTGAGTTCGGTCAATTGGTCGAGCTCGTTTTTGGTTGGTATGGTAGAGATGTAGATGATTGGTATCGGGACTTGGTCGAGGGGGGTGTTTGAGACGAACAAGTCGCTTTTATGGAACGTGATGTCAGAAAGTTGAGATAATTCTACTGGAATCAACTGAACTCGTTTCCCAAAGTAATCATTTAATTCTTGTTGCAAAAAGGCTTTCCAAGAGGGTTCGCCTTGAAAGAAGAAATACAGGTTCAATTTATTTGGACGAACGGATAAGATCGCTTGCTGGATCAAAAATGATAAGAGGCGTAGAAAGTATTCGTCTTCTTGGACAGGTAACTCTTGTTTCAGTTGCTCAAGTAATTCTTGTTTGAATGGGTACAACTGTGGATATTGTTGCTCATATTCTTCCAAGAAATAGTGATACTGTAAATTCAACTGCTCGATCAAGATAGGTGATTCATGATATTTCAACAATAACAAGATCAAGTTATCCGCAAGTTTTGTCTCGTTTAGTTTTTCTAATTGCAAGGTATCAGCTAAATCCTGAACGAATTGTTTGATCTTGCCCGAAAAAGGATAACTTTGCAAGATATCTGCTACGGGTTCTTGGTATTGATTGTTGTAATTCCAACTTTCTAAAAAGCAAAAGAAAGCAAAAATCAATTCATCTTTTTGTAAATAAACGCCTTCTAATTCATAAAGCGTGGTCAATTCAGTCGCATACGTGGAGTAAAGAGTATCTTCAGGTTCAAAGAAAGAGTCCTCGATACGGCAGTTTGCCTTAACACGTATCGTGTTGATGAAAAACCAGCAAATGCCAAAAATCTCTTCTGTTTCAACAGAAAAAGGGGTTTGCTTCAAGCGTTTCAAAAAACGAAAGTAATGGGACTCATGGATGGAATAATCTTCAAAAAAATAATTATTATGAGTAAATGGCATCAAAAGACGATGATAAAACAAGCGGATCGCATTCTCAGAACCACTCATCGTACTTGTATATTTTGTCAGCTTGATCTGTAACCCATAACGAAGGAGTTGGCGATTGACTTTTCTTGTATGGCGTTTCAACGTTTCGTAAGAAAGTCCATTGGCTGCTAAGAAATTGGTTGTGGAACATTCCTTTGTAAACAATAGTTCTTTGATCAATTGTACACTAACGGATTGCTTTAGAAACAATTCCCACAGATCATTGGCAAGTAGATTTTGTTGATTGAGTAAACGAATCCCTGACTGATCACTATCGATCAACCAGCCATCAGGTAATTGTGAGCGGATGACTTGTAAGTCGGAAAAAATCGTACGTTCCGTTGTATTTGTTTCTTCAGCAAGCTCATTGACAGTGATTTTGGGATGGTTTAAAAGTAGTTCAATCAACGTGACTTGTCGTTGTAAATCTTTTTCAGTGATGATTTGATGCATGAGCGAGTACATCCAACATCCCTCCTTTTAAAACAAATTATAACACAATCCTTGACTTACATAAGCGGTTTCTTGTAGTTTTGGAGTAAGAGATAACAGCGTGGATTTATTGAAAGGAATGAATTGCAATGACAACAAAAAACGAAAAATACAAACGTTTATTAGCGATCGCAGAAGCCGGTCTCTTCTATGGCAAAGATCCATTTGACGAAGAACGTTACCAAGAATTGAAAGCGATCGCTTTATCATTATTAAGTAATGGCGACAAGGAAATCGAAGAACGCCTTGAATTTATTTTAGAACAAAATGAAGGGTATCCAACACCCAAAGTCGATGTACGTGCCTTTATCAAACAAGAGGATAAAGTACTGTTAGTGGAAGACAGCCATACAAAAGAATGGGCATTGCCGGGCGGTTTTGCGGAAATCGGCTATTCACCAAAGGAAAATATCGAAAAAGAGGTGAAAGAAGAAACCGGGCTAACGGTGACGGTGGATCAACTACTGGCGATTTTTGATACCAATACCCGAAAAGATATTCCACAAGCCTTTCAATACTATAAAGTCATTTTTGGATGTTCGATCATCGGAGGTTCTTTTATCACAAATAATGAAACTTCAAACAGCGCCTTTTTTGCATTGGACGATTTACCTACTCTTTCCCAAAAACGGACGACAGAGGAACAGCTTGCGATCTTAGCGACAGGTCATTTGCCTTATTTTGACTGATCAATATATTTTTGTTGCATTTGCAACAAAAATCAGTACAATAAAAGTACAACTAAAGGAGAGAAGAGATGGCTGAGATCATAAGAGAAATCGGCGCGATAGCACGAGCGTTAGATTCGATCAGTAATATTGAGTTCAAGGAAGTCGCTTTGACGAGGGGGCAATACCTGTATCTCGTTCGGATTTGTGAAAATCCAGGCATCATTCAAGAAAAAATAGCCGAAATGCTTAAAGTCGATCGAACGACAACTGCCCGTGCGCTGAAAAAGCTGGAAAGCAATGGCTTGATTCGACGTGTAACGGACGAACAGAACAAGAAAAATAAAAGGTGTTATCCAACAGCCCAAGGAGAAGCACTTTATCCGATGATCATCCGAGAACACCATCATTCTACGAAAGTCGCTTTAGCTGGCTTGTCTGAAGAAGAAATCCAACAGTTGGAAAGATTATTGACACACGTAAGGAAAAATATCAGCGAAGACTGGAATTTTGTAAAAAAGGGCAATAAACGCCTGTATTGAAAGGGATGTTGGAGTGGGAAAGGTAGAAATCAGACCGATTGTGGGAAGTGAAGTGGAACGCCTTCAAGCAATCAGCATTGAAACATACACAGATACTTTTGGCGAATATAACACGCAGGCAGATATGGATGCATATCTTTCGCAAGCGTATGATTTGCAGCGATTGACAAAAGAACTGATCCAGCCAGAATCAGCTTTTTTCTGGGCGCTAGATCATGGCGAAATTGCGGGTTATCTAAAACTGAACATAGGAAAAGCACAATCCGAGGAAATGCCTGAGGATCATCTAGAAATCGAACGGATCTATATTCGACCACCCTATAAGAAAAAAGGGATCGGCACTCACTTGATGAACTGGGCGTTGGCTCAAGCGAAAGCACAGGGAAAAACAGCTGTGTGGTTAGGTGTGTGGGAACATAATGATCCAGCCCAAGCTTTTTACCGTAAGCATGGTTTCATACGCCAAGGACAACATGTGTTTTATATGGGAGACGATGCACAGATCGATCATATTTTAGTCAAAAAAATCAATGAGGTGTAACGAATGAAAAAATTTGTAGCAGATCCATCATTTTGGGAAGTGTTCCCAGAAGCAAAAATTGAGATCCTAACGGTAGAAGGGATCAATAACGAAGTCGTTGAAGAAAACAAAGCGGATTACTATGACAAATTGAATCGTGCAGCCAAAGAAGCAAGGAATTATTTGACAGCAGAATCTTTTAGTCAAAACGAAGTGATTGCGCAATGGCGTCAAGCGTTTACCCAGTTCAAGACAAAAAAAGGCGCACGTTCATCAATCGAAGCACTGCTAAAAAGAGCCAGTCAAGGTCGCGAATTTTTCCCGATCAGTCCGTTAGTGGATATCTATAATAGTATCTCTTTGCGCTTTGGTGTACCTTGTGGCGGCGAGGATCTTGACACGATCGTTGGGGATCTTCATTTGGGTAAAGCCCAAGGTGGAGAAAATTTCTTGCCATTAGGCGCAGAAGCAGATGCGCCCGCATTACCAGAAGAAATCGTTTATTATGATAAAGAAGGCGCAGTTTGTCGCTGCTTTAACTGGCGTGAAGCGCAACGGACTATGTTAACAGAAAAAACGACGAACGCTGTGTTGGTGATCGAGGCAGTCAACGCACAACAAGCAGAAGTTGCCGGAAAAGCAATGACTGCTTTACAAGAAGACATTGAACGAACATTTGGTGTGACGAGTACTAGACAAACAGTGACGAAAGAACAACCAGAAATCACTTTGTGACCGGACACATAGGAAAAAAACAAAACGATGGAGTCACTCGTAATCTTCAAACTAAGCAAACTTGAAGATTGCGGGTGATTTGTCTTTTGATAGCTTAACACGAAAATAAGCAACGTTCGCTCAATCATCTTGTGCTTAATAGCAGTGACTTCCACTAAGTGTGTTTCCGCTTTCGTGCTATAATGAAAACAAGCTTTTATTTAGAGGAGGCGTTGTCAAATGATCCATAAATCTCGTGTCATGCTATATGTCGAAGATGTCGCATTAGTCAGTCGGTTTTTCGTTGAGCAATTGAAGGCAGAAACAGTTGAAACGTTGGAATTGCCAGAGGAATATCAAAGCATTGTCTTGCGCATGTCGCAAGAATTGGAGTTGGCTATTTTTCCGCGGACATTCGTTGAACGATTTTCACCAGAAGTGTTAGGACCACCACCGTCTATGATTTTTTTTACAGATAAGTTTGACGAACTTTACGAACAAATCGAAACAGCTGGTGAAATTTTGGAGAACAATGGCTTGTTGACGTTTAACTTTTCTGATCCTGAAGGAAATTTTTTTGTGATAGCAAAATTAGAATCGATAGAAAAAGTAGATGAAAGGGAGACAGAAGATGAAAATCTCGATCACTGAAACACTTGAAGATTATTTCAAAAAGCAACGGATGAAAAAGAGTGATAAATTGAGAATGAAGAATTTGAAATCTGGGAAAAATCCTGCCAAAGGATGGAATAAAATGGTCGATACAGGCTTCGGTGGTTTAAATTCTTTAGATTATCGTGGGAAAGGGAGTAATTTACCGATCAGCCAAATCGATAATCAGCAATTTCGTGCGGAAGAACAAAAGCGAATCGGTAAAGAAACCCATAGATAGAAGCTTCTCCAACTATTGTGTACTTAGTTTTATTTATTAGTAATAGACATACTCTTCTCTAAATGAAAGCGGAATAGGTAAACAGTAATGTTCGGATTTTTGATTAAATCCGAATTTTTTGTTTACTTATTTCTTTATTTGGGATAATATTAAACACGTTGTTTTATTAATAAATCTAATATAGTAAGAACTTTTTTATAAATGTTCGGTTTTAGGGGGATGAACGATGAAGGAAAAGATACTTTCCTACTTCGAGATTGACGCACTGAATACGACGGTGAAACGTGAGATACTGGCTGGGTTTACGACATTTATCTCTATGGCATATATCTTATTTGTCAATCCAACAGTGCTTGGTGCTTCGGGGATGGATGAAGGGGCAGTGTTTACTGCGACAGCATTAGCCAGTGCAATTGGCTGTATTTTGATGGGGGTCGTTGCACGCTACCCAATTGGAACAGCGCCTGCGCTAGGAATCAATGCCTTTTTTGCTTACTCAGTCTGTTTAGGTATGGGAATTCCATGGGAAACAGCATTGGCAGGAGTGTTCGTCGCTTCGTTGATTTTTATTTTGATCACCATTTTTAAATTACGTGAGATGATCATTGATGCCATTCCAACAGACTTGAAGTTTGCGATTTCTGGCGGGATAGGTTTGTTTATTGCCTTTCTAGGCTTGAGTGAAGGTGGCTTGATCGTAGCAAATGAATCAACTCTTGTTGGATTAGGTTCATTGAGTGTCGGTTCCACTTGGTTGACGATTTTTGGTTTAGTCATTACCGCGGTATTGTTAGTTCGTCGCGTACCAGGAGGGATTTTTATCGGGATGGTAGCAACCACGCTTCTAGGACTAGTCACTGGACTGATCCCTATGCCTTCACAGCTTGTTGCGGCAGCACCTAGCTTGAAACCCACTTTCTTAGTTGCATTGAAACACGTTGGTGATATCAATAGCTTACAAATGTGGGTAGTCGTTTTGACGTTCTTGTTAGTGACATTCTTTGATACAGCTGGAACATTGGTTGGTCTAGCAAACCAAGCCGGTTTCATGCAAGATAACAAAATGCCACGTGTTGGGAAAGCATTAGCTTCGGATTCTACTGCGATGTTAGCTGGTTCATTGTTAGGTACATCGCCAGTTGGGGCTTTTGTTGAGTCATCCGCAGGGATCGCCGTTGGTGGACGATCTGGATTAACTGCAATCACAACAGGGATTTTATTCTTGTTCGGATTATTTTTCTCACCATTATTATCAGTCGTGACTTCTCAAGTGACTGCACCTGCGCTGATTTTAGTTGGTGTGTTGATGGCCCAATCATTACGTCAGATCGAATGGGGAAAAATGGAGATTGCGATTCCTGCTTTCTTGATCTTGATCGGTATGCCGTTGACTTATAGTATCTCAGATGGGATTGCACTAGGATTCATCTTTTATCCAATCACCATGCTAGCAGCAAAACGTGGCAAAGAAGTCTCACCGATCATGTACGCGCTATTCTTTGTCTTTATAGGATTCATGTGGATCTTGAATGTTTGATTGATTTAGGTAGAACTTGAGTGTTCATTCGCTTTTAAAAGAGTGTGGGACAATCCAGTCGCCCTTTCTCAAAAATAAAAAACGAGTCTGATTTTGATGTTTTTTTGTCAAAATTGGACTCGTTTTTTGTCTCACATCTGATCAATGAAGCGTTGAGCCCGGTATTGAGTAAAGAGTTAGAAGAAGTCCGTGTCATGGTCAAGAAAACCTATGGACAGTTCCATGAGATCAATTCCTACTTCTTACAAAAGCATGCGCAGACACTTCGCTTTTCAGCAGTGACCTTTGAAGATGTGGCCGTCAGTTTTACGTTATACATGGATATGTTATTTCATTATTATCAACCAGACAAACAGGTTTTGTTTTTACTGGAGGGGAATTATTTGGTGGTACAATCGATTCGCCTGCAAGCCCAAGAACTTTTGAGTGACCATTACAATTTACTCTTTCTTCCGCTAAAGGAATTGACGCAAGAACGCTTGAATGATGCACAGATTGATTTAATTGTCACAAACTATCGGCCGTACCTTTTGGATTACGCGCTGGAAACTGAGTATATTTTAATGAATAGTATTACTACGGTGCAAGACTGGACACGGGTCAAACACCAGTTGAATCCATTGATCGATCGGATCGTTTTTTAAAAGAAAGAAGGAAAAAGAACTATGGCGGTATTTACTACCCAAGAAGCCTATCTTCAAGGGTTTCAAAGTACTTTGGAAGAAGTAGAGAAACGAGAAAGCCAAGTCCTGAAGGACTATATACAGAGCCAAATGAACCAATTGGAGAAGTTAGTATCACAAGTTTCTCAAGAAAATTTCTGGAAAGTCTTACCCGAAATCTTAGGGATCGATGCGAAGCTAGGCATCTTCTCAGAATTGATTGTCTTTGATGATTTTTCGAATGAGTATATTGTTCGAATGGTTGAAACAGATTATCGTACCTATTTCAAAGAATTGTGTGGGTTTAATCTTAGCATGGAGCCGAAACATTCCATGATTTTCAATGTTTTATGATTATCCGCTCGCTGACAATCTTAATCGATATGAAGAAAAATTAGCAGGATAATCATTATCTAAGAAACGAATTCTTTTTCAGAATCGATAATGCATACTAAACAAACATTTAGTTGAACATGTAATTTATAGTTTTTTGTTGAGATATTTTATGGGTTCAGAAACTTATAAGTTTAGGGCCATTTAATTTTAGTCAGGGTGCAATCTCTTTAATGTATCTTTTCAAAGGTTCTTGTTTTTGATTAAAAAAGCGCGATAGTATTAAGACTATGATTTTTTAATAATAACATAATTATTATCATGGTTCCTTTACTTGCGGTATTGGCCAGGCGTTGTTCCCAAATATTTTTTGAATACTTTCCCAAAATATTCTGGTGTGGAAAAACCACACGAGCTTGAAATATCTTTTATTGTTCGGCTCGTACTTGTTAATAGCATTGTTGCCATTGATAAACGATAGCTGGTCGTATACTCCATAGGTGTTTTTTTTAGAAACTTTTTGAAGCAGCGAAAACATTCAGTTCTACTAATTCCTGAATGTTTGGCAATTTCTTCGACCGTGATACATTTTCCGTAATTTGAGTGGATAAATGTTAACATTGCCTTCATATATTGTGTTTGAATCGATTCTTCGCAAAACATAGTTTTTTCTGTGAGATGATTCATTTTTGATGTCAAAAGACGCCATATTCTAGAAACTAATTCAATACAATATAATTCAAAACCTGTTTCAGTACCAGTTAATCCACAAATTTCTATGATGCTTTCAGTTATTGATATATCAATCGATTCTTCAGTATTTAAATATATGAATGGAAAATGGGAATCGAACACTTTGCTTATATTATTAAAGTAAAAATTATCGAAGATTGTTAATTCAAAAAAACTAATGGGAAATACTAAACCTGCGAGTATAGTTCCTTCTTGCAATGCTCTAACACTATGTAATTTACCAGAAGGAACATAGATTCCTTCCCCATGATGTAAAGTGACGGTTGTTGTGTTTTTTTCACTAGAGAAAATAATATATTCAACACTTCCTTTTAAAACAACTGAAAACTCCACTTCTTCATGCCAATGACATTCCCATGTTCTATTAAAATAGTCATCAAAATGATCTACACATGTTGTCACAGGGATATATTGATTTCTATGGGAAATTCTTTCTCTTAAATCGTTTTGTAATTCTAGCATTTTCACTTCCATTTAAAACCTACTCCTAAATTAAATTATTGTTGAAAAGAAATAATTGGTACTATTTTACCATATAAACATCTGATTTTATCTTATTTTAATTGCATTGTGGATGTATAATGCCTTAGTCGGATAAAAAAGTATTCATTTTTGTGAAATACTAAAATTTATTTTTTTGAATGAATATGAACTAGTTGATTTAATATTTAGAAAAAGGAGAAATTGGTAAAATGAATAATAAGGAAAAATATCATGATTTACTAAATAGCGGAGAAATATATGACAGTGTAGATAGTGAATTAATTGAATATCAGGGAGAACTTGTGAAAAAATAAGTGAGTTTAATCATACTTCAGAAACACCTGAAGGACATAAAAAGAGAGAAAAGATATTGAGAGAAGTGCTTGGAACATATAATGAAGGGTTATACATTATTCCTCCAATTTTTGCAAACTGTGGATTGAGGAATGTACATGTTGGTACAGACGTAGTTATTAATTTTAATGCGAATTTTGTAGACGATGGTGATATTTTTATTGGTGATGATTGTATGATTGGTCCTAATGTTTCTATAGCAACTGCAGTCCATCCTGTTTCCCCGAAGTTAAGAAAACACAAGCTCCAGTTTAACAAGCCAGTTCATATTGGCAATAATGTTTGGATCGGTGCTGCAGCGACTATTCTTCCTGGTGTAACAATCGGGGACAACTCGATTGTAGGAGCAGGAAGTGTTGTAACACGTGATGTAGAACCAGATAGCATTGTTGTTGGATCTCCCGCAAAATTGTTAAGGAAGATAAATGCTGAGGATGATATATTCTATGATGGCAGCAAAAAAATTCCTAAAGAAATCCTAGATAAATATCTATAGTGCTTATAGTTGAAAATTGATCAGTCACAGGGAATAAAACGATTGGAGGAAAGATTATGAAGAACAACGATAATGATGATATTAGGATAATAAATGCTTCTGAGAATAATTTGAAACATGTAGATATCACTATACCAAAAAATAAATTAGTAGTTTTTGCAGGTGTCTCAGGCTCTGGAAAAAGTTCTTTAGTTTTTGATACGATAGCAAAAGAAAGCAGTCGCCAATGGCAGGCTTCCTATCCTTTGTATGTTCGTAATAAAATGAAAAATTATGAAAGACCGAATGTTGAAGGGATATATAATCTAACTCCCTCAATAGTTGTAGATCAAAAATCTTTAGGACATAATGGTCGATCGACCGTAGGAACAGCTGTAGATGCTTCTCCATTATTAAGACTACTATTTTCGCGTGTAGGAAATCCAAGCGCAGGAGGGTCTATGGCATACTCCACCAATCATCCTGCAGGGGCATGTCCTAAATGTTCTGGTATAGGTAAAGAATTGGATATAAACGTTGAAAGTTTGTTTGACAAAACAAAAAGTTTGCATGAAGGGGCAATACGATTCAGTCAGTTTTCTTCAGGATGGCAAAGCCACTTATATCAAAATAATCCTCTATTAGATCCTGACAAATTGGTGAAATTTTTTTCAAAAGAAGAGTTGGATATATTATACTATGGATCAAATGATCCTATCAAAATTGAAATAAGATCTAATAATTCTGGACGAATCGACAAAGTTGATTATGAGGGTGTAGTCCCTCGCTTTCAAAGGCTTTATGTAAATAGGGATATTTCAAAATTGAAGAAAAACTTGCAGATAGAAATTGCTGAACATGTTTATGAAAAGACATGCTCAGTTTGTAATGGGACGGGATTAAATCCTAATGCGCTGGTATCTAAAATTAATGGGTATAATATAATTGATTTTATGAATGTGACGGTTTCAGAATTATTGCCTTTAATGAAAAAAATTGAGAATCCTATAGGAACTTCAATCGTTCAACAACTTATTCCTACGTTGACTCAAATGATTGACGTTGGGATAGGCTATCTTTCATTATCAAGAAGGACTAATACATTGTCTGGGGGGGAATTACAACGAATAAAAATTGTTCGTAATTTTGGAAGTAGCTTGAATAATATAACGTATATATTTGATGAGCCAACAGCAGGACTACACCCATTTGACGCAGAAAAGATTGGGAATTTACTTGTTGATCTTAGAGATAAAAAAAATAATGTCCTTGTAGTCGAACATAGTCAACAGATGCTAGCTCTTGCTGATCATATTGTTGAATTAGGACCAGAGGCAGGTATAAACGGAGGGCAAGTTGTGTTCGAAGGGGATCTGCTGAGTTTAAAAAAATCGAATACCTCCGTAGGAAGTGCTCTTCGACAAAAAATAGAACTGAATGAAAATCCGTTACCATGGAGTACAGGATATGAAATTTTAAATGCAAGTCAAAATAACCTGAAAAATATAGATGTCACTATTCCTAAAGAAATAATGACTGCAATAACAGGTGTCGCCGGTTCGGGCAAGTCTTCTTTGATACGACAAGAATTTGTTAAACGCTATCCTGAGGCAATAGTGATTGATCAAAAACCCATTGGAACCTCTATTCGTTCCACTCCGGCAACATATACTGGTGTGATGGACGAAATAAGAAATCTATTTGCAAAAAAAAATCACGTTTCAGCAAGTTGGTTCAGCTTCAACTCTAAAGGGGCTTGTCAAATATGTAAGGGAAAAGGAACGATTTCTTACGATATGGCATTTGCTGATTCGGTCACTGTAGTGTGTGAAGAATGCAAGGGCAATCGTTATAATAGCAAAGCGTTGAATTACAAATTTAATGGTAAAAGTATTGTTGAAGTGATGGATTTGACAATTATAGAAGCAATATCTTTCTTTCAATCAGAAAAGATAAACGATTTGCTCAATAGCTTACTTAATGTAGGACTTGGCTATTTAACGTTAGGTCAACCTACTAGTACATTATCTGGAGGAGAAGTTCAAAGAGTAAAACTTGCTAGTGAACTTCATAAAAAAGGAAACATTTACGTATTAGATGAACCCAGCACGGGTTTACATCATAAAGATATACAAAAACTGCTCAGCTTATTAAGAAAATTAGTGAATCAAAATAATACAGTTATTCTTGTCGAACATAGACTAGAGTTGATAGCTGCGTGTGACTGGATAATTGACCTAGGGCCTGGTGGAGGAAACGAAGGCGGAAACATTCTCTTCAGTGGAATTCCTACCGATATTGTAGATTGCCATGAGTCAAAAACTGGCAGGTATCTAAAAAAAGAAATATTAATTTAAAAAGACCGTACATGATACCCTTTGAAATTTTACCAAAAATAGGGACCGAAAACCTGTAGTTTTTGGTTCTTATTTTTTTGTAATGTTAGTTTCTTACTAATGATTAAGCGGATTATAAACACATAGTTTTTTTCGATATCAATTCTGTTATAAATAGATATTCAGGAAAAAAGTCTATTAAGTAATTTCGTGTATTTACCTTTTAGGAGGTCGGGACAGAAGTGTTCAGCCTTATTTCCGAAGAGGTTACTTCTGTTCTCGCCGTTTATTCGGTTTTAGTTGGTGGGAGAGAACTAATGTCCCACTCTCTTTTTGATTCTCCATTCCACAGCTCTTTCAGTAACCCAAATAATTAGGTCAGAAAGTCCCATTTATAGAGGTCAACAGAGTATACCCTGTTAGTTTTTAATTAAAATTTTCCCCTCTTTAATTTGTATAGAATGCTAGAACTTATAAGGATGATTCTTTATAAGTTCTTTTTTTGTTTAAAAATTTAATAATATGAAATAAATGTACACTCGGTTCGTTTTTGTAAACCTCAAGGGAATCTAATTTTGTTAAATTATTAATTGTTCTGAGGCGTTGGTTTATTTGAAACGGAGGCGAACGATGAAAAGGAAAACTTTAATAGTAATGATTCTGGTGGGATTAAGTATTCCAGCCAATATAAGTTATGCGGTTGAAAATGAAGTTTTATTTGAAGATACAATTGATAGTGAAGTACTTGATGAAATACAAGATGATCAATTAGAGGATATTGAATCATCCGTGGAGATAGATGCTGAATCAGGGTTAGAGGAATCTTCGGAGGAAGTAAAAGAGTCTGATGAGTCGACAGTCTCTGAATCAGTAGATCAAGAAGAAGTAAAAGAAAGTTCAATAGAAGTTATAAAGACACAAAATAAAGAAGCAGAGGTAATTGCTTCAGGTCAAAATGGAACTGGATTTACTTGGACTCTGTACGAAGATGGGGTACTTGTCTGTGGGGGAGGAACATGGTCAGGATCTTTTTCTGCATGGTACTCTTGGCGAAGTCAAATAACTAAAGTCATTATTACTGACGAAATAGATCCGCCCAACAATAGTGACGGATTTAGTACGATGTTTTATAACTGTAGCAATTTAATAGCAGTCGAAGGATTGGAAAAATTAAAAACAGGGAATGCAAAGTCTTTTGCTTTGATGTTTTATAACTGTGAAAGATTAGAAACGATAGATTTATCTAGTTTCGATACTAGTAGTTCAACAAGTTTTGCTTCTATGTTTGAAAATTGTGTGAAGTTAGAAAAAATTGATTGTTCTAAATTTAAAACCACTAATTCAATTAATTTTAGTAAAATGTTTGCATTTTGTAGAAATGTTAAAGAGTTGGACGTAGCTAATTTCGATGTGAGTAAGGCAATAAATTTATCAGGAATGTTTCAAGGCTGTAATTCTATAAGTTCAATAGATGTAAGCAAATTCAACACTGAAAATACTACTAATTTTAGTTCAATGTTTATAGGTTATAAAGGAACTCAACTGGATGTTTCAAACTTTAATACTGAAAAAACAACTGATATGAGTTTTATGTTTCAAAATGTGTCTAATATTGCTGAATTAGATGTTTCAAACTTTCAAATGAAAAACGTTAAAAATATGGAGTATATGTTTTCAGCAATGACTAGTTTAACAAACTTGAACTTACAAGGATTTGATGTTTCAAATGTAGAAAAAATTTCTGCGTGCTTTTCTGGATTAGCTAGCATTGAAAGATTAGATCTATCTCATTTTGTGACAAACAATTTGCGAGAAGCAGAGTATGTATTTAGAAATATGACGAATTTAAAAGAATTAAATATTGATAATTGGATTATACCGTCTAATGTTTCAGTTTATAAATTCTTTGAAGGTACCTTATCTACCAAAATTACGATTGGTTCTAGAGTAACATTAAATACCCTTATGTATATGCCCGATCTTAGTAGAGGATACGTATGGGCAGACACAAATGATGAAATAATAGATAGTGATCAATTAGTTGCTTTTCATAATAAAAATGGAGTAAGCAACACCTATCGAATCGAAGAGTTGCATACCTTGACATTTGATACGATAGGAGGGTCAGAAGTTGATAGTCAAAGAAGTATTATCGGTAAAAATTGGATTGTTCCTGATATACCAGAAAAGAAGGGATATATATTTGACTATTGGTCGACAGACAAAGATGGAGAAAATCCATATGATTTCAAAACTCCTATCTCCAGCTCACTCATATTGTATGGACAATATACTCCAGCCTATACCGTGAGCATACCAGCAATTATAAATCTAAACGAAACTAATCAATTAAAGGTAGTTGCGGAAAATTATGTGGAAGCAAAGACTTTGATCATTTCAACAGATGAAAAAGTGTCATTAAGAAATATACACGATAGTACACGGATACTTGAGAAGGAGATTACTAAAGAAAAAGAATATCCTGAATCAACTAATGTATTAGAAGTAGCAGGTATAAAAAAGGAAGAAAATACTTTATACATTCAGCAAGCTGAAGAAAAAGAATTAGCAGGAACCTACGAAGGGATTTTAAATTTCACCATAGATTTTTATTAGGAGTAAGTACATGAATGAAACTAAAAAAATACTTTATACATTTTGTTTGGTTGTTATTTGTAATCTGATTGCATTAATTATAGGGATTCAGATAAGGAAAGTGGGGTTATAGAATTGTAATAGAGGTAAAAAACTATAATAGAACGAAAATCAAATCAGAAAAAAAGGAGAATATTTATGATTAAAAAAATTATTACAGGATTTACAGTGCTAGCGTCTTTAAGTCTATTTAGTGGCATCGTACAAGCAGATGACCAAACTGAAGTGGAATACGAGGTTGGAAGTGAGTATGTTATTTCAATACCTTCTAAGGTTGTTTTAGATAATTTTGGATCTGTGCCATTAACAATCAACTCTGTTTCTCACAATTTGAGTCCAATGAAATTAGTTTCAATTTCGTTAACTGATGGTTTAATTGATGCAGGAGAAATTGAACTTAAAAGATTCATTGATCCTACAACAACTATAAATGCTTATGTTACTTTAGATGGAAATGCACTACCAGTTAATAATACTCTCAGAATTTATGACTATACAGCTGGACAAACAGAAGAACTAGCAAGGTTAGAACTAGGTATCCTTGGTTCGCCAAATACATTTAAAGCTGGTACTTATTCTACTATATTAACATTTACATCTGAGATGACTGACAAAGTGATTGGTTAATCAAGAAATATATTTGGAATGTAACGTGGGGGGATATTTAGATGCGGGCAATCAAGTTTGTTTTGTACTTATGATGCAGACAATTAAAAACTAGCTGTGGTTACTTTATATGGAAATAAAATGTTCAATGTATCTAAAGATTAAAAATTGTATGTTTCTTGATGTTCAAAAAAGTCCAACAGGGTGTGCCCTGTTGGACTTTCTATTTAGCTATTGAACACTTAAATTAGAAAATGACATCGAAGTTGAGCAAGAAAAATAAAAGGTAAGGGTCGAAAATCTTTAAGTGGTTGATCCTTACCTGTTATTTTTCTTGCACGCTAATTATTCTCTCGCATTCATTCTGATGAATTCGTGATCTTATTTCTTTTCAGGATTTATTTTCTAAATATGCATAATGAGGTGAAAATTGTGATTTTTAATATTAAATAAATTGTTATAAGATAATGATTGTAAAGAAGGTTGGAAGATAAGACTTTTTTTTCACTAAAAATTATTAAAAACAGTCGTTTTTGAGATAAATCTTAGAGGAGGAGGAAAGATGCGAAAAACTATTGGTCTTATGATTGGTCTAATGTCCCTAATAATAGCGATACAATTTCCGCTGCAGGTGTATGGTACACAGGTCCGATCCGTCGAGTCAGAAGGATCTATTGGATTTACAGGTACCTATGAACCGATCGGACCACCAGATCCCCCCCCTAGCACTAGCCCGCAAAAGCCAGGAGGCACTTTGCCGAAAACCAATATGACCGATAGCTCACTCGGAATGTGGATCGGAAGTTTCTTAGTGGCAGGCGTTTTATTAGTCGTAGGGAGTAAAAAAAGAAAAGCAATATCCAAAAATTAATTTAAAGAAAGCAGGAATTTAAGTATGAAATTTATTCGTTTAGCAACTGTAGCCGCATTATCAACAACGATTTTCGCAGGAGGAGTACAAGTCTTTGCTGAAGATACAGACCAAGATTCAAAAGAAGTACGTAAAACAACAACGACCGGTCAGGTCACCTTCACTCCAAATATTGAAGACACAGTAGTAGAACCTGATCCGGAAGGTCCAGAGGTGACGATTCCACCAATTCCTGGTACAGGACCACTAACTATTGCAACAGTTCCAACAATGAACTTTGGGACTAAAGTTATCTCAACTACTGATGAACATTACAACATGATTGCGGAAATGCAACAGAAAGTCGGAACAACAGGCGAAGAAAATATGATTCCTTATATTAGTATGGCACAAGTTCAAGACACCCGCGGTACCAATGAAGGATGGGAACTGAGCGTGAGTTTAAGTGAATTTCAAGCAGAAACTGATACTCTAAATCGTGTGTTAAAAGGCGCCCAAATCACGTTATTCGATCCTTCTCTTCGTTACAGTGTGAATGATGCAGATCAGGAACCAACGATTCACGCAAGTGGTTTAGAGTTGATTCCAAATGAAGATGCCGTGCCGATCATGACGGCTGCTAACCGAAAGGGTGGTGGAACTTCTTCCGTTGTTTGGGGAGATCATGATACGCTCGCAAAACAAGTGGAAGATGGAGTAGATGTCGTCGAAAATAAGGCGATCCAATTGTTTGTTCCTGGCTCGACTGCCAAAGATGCAGTAACGTATACCTCTACATTGACATGGGAATTAGAACTAACACCAGATAATGAGGCACCTGAAGAGGTTTAAGAAGTAACCATTCTTATTTCTATGTTCTATTAGTCACTGGCAGCGTTACAGATTTCTGTGACGCTGCTTTTTTAGAAAGGATTATGACAAATGATACACAAACAAACGATGCAAAAAAGTCTATGGTTGCTTATAGTGGTGCTCTTCTTTTTCTTGCCACATCCGACGGTCCAGGCCGAAGAAGCTGGTTTAAATACGTACGTTACCCCTCTTTTTCCAGAGAGCCAAGTGGATGAAAGCAAAGGATACTATGAGTTATTGCTCTCACCCGGGCAAAAAGAGACTTTGCGAGTAGAAGTCGGCAATTCCAGTTCAGAACCAATCAACGTTCAGGTGACACCACATACAGCTTATACGAATACTTTGGGGAATGTCGAGTATGGCAAAGATGCCGAAGAAGTGGATCCAACCTTACCCTACTCTTTGGATGAGTTGATGACTCCTTCGGAGGTCATTACTGTAGCGGAAAATGAAACAAAGGTCATAGACATTCCTTTACAGATGCCTAAAGACCCCTTTGAAGGGTATTTAGCTGGCGGTTTACGAATCGCCGAAGTAAAAGAAGAGGAAAATAGTGATGTTCCAGAAGGAGAAGGCGTAGCTATCAAGAATGAATTTGCCCATGTGGTAGGTGTGGTCGTCAGTAATACCCGAGACTCGGTACAACCGGAGTTGGAACTATTAGATGTGTTTGCGGATCAATTGAACTATCGCAATGTGATCAGTGCCACGCTACAAAACTTTACGCCCACTTTTGTCAATCAATTGGCGGTGGAAGCTACCGTGAAACGAGCAGGGGAGAACGAGGTGCTCTATAAGGCTGAGAAAGAAATGATGCAGATGGCCCCAAATTCTAATTTCAACTTCCCGATTTCTTTAGAAGGTGACCGTTTTCGAAGTGGGAACTATGTCCTAGAATTAACAGCTACATCGGGAGAGAATGAATGGTCATGGACGCGTGAATTTACGATTGAAGCCGATGAAGCCCGCAAGTTAAATCGAGAAGACGTGATGATTGATTCAAGTATCAATTGGTGGCTAGTAGCCACACTTGTTTTGTTTGCGGTACTTTTACTTATTACTGGTTGGTGGTTAATAAAAAAAAGAAAAGAGAATAAGAGTGAAAGGGTGAAAGACAATGAAAAGGAAAAATAAACTCGCTTTATTTTGTGTCATTTTTCTTTGTTCTCAGCTAGTTACACTTCCACTGACAATTGGTTTATCTACCTCTGTTCAGGCAATCGAAAATACGACTACAATTGATTCTTCGACGACCTTTAATGAGCATGAACAACTTAAAGATAAACCGATCTTCTCATTTCAAGAGACTCAAGCAACCTGCTCTATTGGAGAAGTGTTTACTTTAGTAATGATTGCAGATCAAAAAGTTACTGAAGCAGCAATAACTTTACCGGAAGAAACAGCAGTTCTAGATGACGAGTTAGCGCATGGAATCACTGTAAAACAAGACCTAGAAAAAAATCAAATAGAAATAAAAATGGCTGTTCCACAAAAAGTATTTAGTATTCCTTTGGTTTTTGAGCAGACAGGCATGTATACAATTACTTTAGGAGAAGCAACGATGACGCTTGAGATAGTTGGTGAAGAATCATCCCAAGAACATAAAGGAAACAAAGTAACTGATTCATCGAGTGAAGATAAAAAGGAGGAAACAATAGAGTCCTCTTCTTCAGAAGAAGAACTACCTGATGCCGCCACACTGAATGAACCAAACCAAGAGGTAAATCAGGAAGCAAATGATGTTGAAGTGAATAGTGATGATCTAATTAACGTAGGCTCATGGGTTGATTTTATCGAAGCCTTTTCAAATCCATCTATATCTACAATAGAAATTACTGATGATTTTGAAGTTCCTACAACGCCATTAACTGGCTTAACAGGTATGGTAACTGGAAACAATTCTAATGTGACTGGAGGAGCCACGTTCGTTTATTTGACGAGGAGTAGTATCTCTAGAAAATTAGCTATTAATGGCAATGGACATCAAATCGATTTTGGGGCTGTTTCATTGGGCTTAAGGTCAGCAACACATAATGCCAATTCCCCATGGGATATTACATTTAATGATTTGGATATCTACTCAGGGAATTGGTGGGGGTTTTTTCAAACAGTAAACCTCACTTCAGCACAACATGCACTTTCTAATATCACTCTAAATAATATCAATGGGTATGGTAACGAATTAATTGCTCCTTATTATACGAATGTTAATATTTCTGGAACAGTTAACAATCATATTACTGCAACTTATAGCTCTAAATTCCGTACGGATTGGAGAGTGAATACGGTAAATTCTGTAAATTTAGAAACTAGAAGTTTAACTATTAAGGAAGATGGAGAACTTAATTTGTCAACTGTCAATAGCGGGAATATTATTATAGGATTAGGCGGGTTAAATGCTAATTTGACATTAGAACAAAATGCTACAATCAACATGGAATCTAATGGAACGGGGACTGGGGATAATGCGAATGGCAGAGGTTCTAGTATAGATATCGCCAATGGAGATCTGATCATGAAAGAAGGGTCAACTATTAACATTGACAATAAGAGAAGTTATTCAGCGATAACCTTGCGTAGCAGTAACTCTACGTTAAAATTGGAAGATAGTGCTAAAATAAACATCGAGTCAACAGGTCATACCAATAACTCAAATGCGATAGATAGAAATTTAGTTTATATGGCTGCTGGGAGTTCTTTACTAGTAGGCGAGAATGCGGAATTTAATATCAATGCCACAGGAAGAGGCAGTGCAACATCAAACATTGTCCATGTAGCTGGAAATGCAAACTTCCAAATTGCCAAGGATGGGTCTCTAGATATAAAAAGTGATAGCACGTCAATCAGTCAAAGTTTACTTAATTTTGCCTCAGCAGGTTCAACATTCGAATTCTCTGATGCCAAAAAAGTGAACTTAGAACGTACGACACCTATTTCTGGATCTACCTCTAATGGACTGATTAGTATCGCTGGAACTACAGGTCTTCTAGATATCGATGTCCAATCTGTTAAGCAATGGGATAGAGATAATTTTACAGAAGAACCCGATTATTTTTGGACCCCTATTTTTAATTTAATTCTTCGTTACAATACGATAAATCCAACAATCACGAATGTTTCTTCTATCTTTCAAGAGACGATGACTAGCTTCAATGAAGCTTTCACTACACGTAACGTTCAGAGAATACTCTTTGAAAAAATACCAGATGTGGAGATAACTATTGACCCTCTAACAGAAGACGCATTGGAAGTAAATTCTTATACTATTACCGGCAAGGCTTCTCCGCACAGTGTAATACGGTTCTCTGGTGATCCAGCAATACCAGATGGTGAAATTCCATCACCAAATTTTTCGGAAACCGATAAATATCATGTGACTACTGATGAAAATGGAGACTATTTATATGAGTTACCTAAAGATTCACTATTCACTGAAGGAAACGAAGTGACGGCTTATGCCTACCTAAATGGAAAATCTGCTAATGCAAGTACGATTGTTGAAAAATCGAGAAGACCACCTAATCCTAAGGATCCGATGAATCCCGAAATTGAAGTCGATCCAGAAAATAAACCTGAGCTCGAAGAAGAACAAGGTTTATTAAGCATTGATTTTGCTTCTCAATTCACATTTGGTCAACAAGCGATCTCTACGAGAACGAAGCGGTATTATGCGCAACCGCAACGCTTGTTAAATCCTGATGGAACCGTTAATGAGGCTGAAGAGCGACCAAATTATATCCAGATCAGTGATCGACGGCCAGAAGAGGAACGTCACGGCTGGCAATTAGCAG
The DNA here is from genome assembly GCF_051715065.1 of Enterococcus sp. AZ062. Classification (NCBI taxonomy): domain Bacteria; kingdom Bacillati; phylum Bacillota; class Bacilli; order Lactobacillales; family Enterococcaceae; genus Enterococcus; species Enterococcus sp. AZ062. The sequence goes on from NZ_JBIOTB010000001.1 coordinate 384,442, forward strand.
TTACGCAAAACAGTCAATTTACGGATCTACAGGAAAATGAACTAAGAGGGGCACGTTTGTTTTTAACTAACCAACAATTGGAGTCTATGCACGGAAGTGAAGAGCCGATGTTGTATAATCAAGGCGGTGTCACCTTAATTCCAGGAGAAAAGACTGAACTTTTGACCGCGCTTGACGGCCAAGGGTTAGGTACCTGGATCTATCGGTTTGGTGACGGTGAAAGTGCAAGCGAAAGCGTGGCACTTGAAGTCCCTCCAACCGCGAATCCAAGAGCAAGCACATATGAAACAACACTCACTTGGGAACTAAGTGTAGTTCCCGACAATTAGTCACAAGAAAGAGAAGGGCTGCGGCTCTTTTCTTTTTCTTCTTAGAAAGGAGAGATAAAATATGCACATTTTATTTGATCATTTAGTCATGGCGGATAAGACTAAACGCTGGTTGGTCTTATTGGCAACGTTAGAAGAAGAGGAACACGTTATCGCCCACACCTTAGTTGAGCAAACTGGTTTTGGGCGACGGACGATTATTGAGGACATAAAGGAGATCAAGGACTACTTTGGTGAGAGGATCCATTTGATCGGTGATGAGAAGGGCTATCACTTTTCCTTTCTTAACCCTAAAGGGTATTATAAGGAGAAACAAGCGTTACTGGATAAAGAGAAACTTTTTCTCTTGGTGGATCAGTTGGCTGCGGGAAAGTGTTTAGACAATCAACAGTGGGTGGCACATCTTGATGTTTCGAGTACAAGCTTTCAACGGATGAAACGACAGCTTCAAACGTTATTAACGAACTATTATGGGATAAAAATTGAATCTAAAACCAATCAACTATGGGGGGAAGAAGCGGAGATTCGCCAATTTCTTTATGATTTTTATTTCACCTTACCATTGTATCCCAGGTTTCTTTCAGAACATATTCAGGACATACATCAGGAGAAGGTGGTGATTCAAGACGGGCCTTGGCACCTAGACCAAACTTTGTTTAATCAATGGCTGAGACTAGCCAAGCAACGGGTTGACCAGGGACATTGCTTACATGAACAAGTGGCATATAAACAAGTTCAAACGACTCTAACCCAGGCTTTGGATCAACAGGTCAGTGTGGCTCTTCCAGGATCAGAAAAAGCTGCGTTGTTCCTCCTCTCATTAGATGAACGCCAGTTTCTGAACCCTATGACACAACAAGTATTTATCCACACATTTTCACCTGTGAGTGAGTATGAGTTACCAATGCGTGAGACCGAAGGTCTGACTTATGGTTTTTTCGAAACACTCCTCTTTTTAATGGAGGCCTTTTTCCAGTTGCCTACACTTGAAGCACCAGCACAAGTGCCGTATGCAAGCCGTGAGAAACCGTCTCCTTTAGACGTACTCATGAAACGTTTTTTAGCCGAGAAGAAAAAATATAGCCAGACGATTTATGTTTCCTATCAGCTAGTAGGCCCACGTGCTTTGACACGATGGATCAAACAGGAAGTTGAAACGATTTTAAAAAAATCTGGCTTACAGGCGGTTGAAGCTGCCCAAATGAATCCGCTCGGACTAGTACGCTATGTACAAATCGTGAATCAACCACAAGCTAGAAACGCTCGTGCAACGATTGAACTTCCCTACGTACCTAGCAAGGAGAAAATCGCTGAAGTGCTCTCTGTATTTTCTGAGTCAAGATGATTTAACGGTCAGGAAAGATAAATATTTGAAAAAGTGAGGAGGAAAAAAGTTGCGTGAGTTTCAGATGGCTTTTATTACCAGCGCAGAGGTCAAGCGATGGATGCAGGTGTTAAGTGTGATGGAACAAGAACGGCGTTTTACGATTGGAGAGCTGAGTGAACAACTAGCTATTTCACAACGTACCTTAATAAAAGATATTCAAACATTCAAAAAATATTTTGGTACAAGCATCGAATTACGTTCGAATTACAGTGGGTATCATTTTGAAGAACGAAATCGTAGTGACTACCAAGAGAAAAAAGAACAACTGTTGGAAAACGAAGTGCTATTTGAAATCGTGGGAAATGTTTTTTGTGGAAAAGATTTTACAATAGCTGACTTAGCTCACCAATACAGTTACGCAGAGAGTACTTTACGAAGGTTTTTTTTAAGAATCCGACCGGTATTAGCTGAGTATGAGTTAACATTGGCTTTTAATCCAGTCAATTTTTTAGGGGAAGAAGTCAATATCCGAAAGTTCTTTTTTGATTTTTATTATAGCAGTGAACAAACTCCGTATACAATCCGTCCGCCAGAAAGCTTACATACGTTGGTCTTGAACGAACTGTCTGGCAAATTGGGGAAGTATGAATTGGGCACAGGAATCACGATTTCAGCCTTTTATTACCAGCTTTATATCGCAATGGTCCGAGTCCATCAGAACCATTTTGTATCCTTACCTGAATGGCTAAAGGTAAACATTTATCAAGAAAAAGATTTTCAGTTGCTTTATTCTTTACAAGAAAGGATCAAACAGGAATACGAGATCTATCTACCAAAAGAAGAATTCGCTTGGATCCATTTATCGATTATTTCCAAACGGACGATCCATCGTGTGGACCAAGAACAAACTTTTAACCAACGATTCAGCCATTGGAAGGACCTTCAGTTTATTGTGTCAGATTACCTTTCTGACCCTTTTTTTGAACAGTGGGATACGGATACTTTAGGACAGTTTCTGACCTCTTTTTTCATTTCGCACTTGATGAATGAAGCAGTGAGTCCGGTGTTGAACAAAGAGCTAGAAGAAATCCATTGGATGGTGAAGAAAAGCGACAAACAGATTTATGAGGCCAATAAACAGTTTCTCTTAAAACACGCCCCAGTACTCAGTTTTTCTGCCCAATATTTTGAAGATATCGTGGTGAGTTTTACGGCATATATGAACTTATTGTTCCACTATTACCAACCGGTCAAAAAAGTTTTATTTTTATTAGAAGGCGACTACTTAGTGGTTCAATCAATCCGAATGCAGGCACGTGTACTATTAGGGGAATATCATAAGCTGTTGTTTATGCCAATTCAGGAATTGACGCCGGAACGTTTAAATGATGCACACGTTGATTTGATTGTAACGAACTATCGACCGTACCTTTTGGATTTCGCTCTTGACACAGATTATGTTCTTATGGGAAGTATTCCTACGGCGCAAGATTGGGCAAGAGTCAAGCATCAGTTGAATCCACTGATCGATCAGGAAACATTTTAAAAGAAGGAATGAAAAAAATGACGACATTTTTTACAAAAAAAGCGTATCTGGAGGGCTTTAAAAGTATCTTTGAAGAGGCTGAAAAGCGAGCAAGTGAAGACCTAAAGGTCTATTTAAACACCCAGATCCAACAATTGGAGACCTTAGTGAGTCAGATCTGTCAGGAAAATTTTTGGGAAATATTTCCGGAGATCTTAGGAATCGATGCCAAGATGAGGCTATTAGCAGATTTGCTCAACTTTGATAATTTTCTAGATGTGAAAGAAATACTTAGAATCGTTGAAAGTGACTATCTCACCTACTTCAAAGAATTATGTGGGTACGATCGCAGTAAGGAACCGAATCACTCCATGATTTTCAATGTAGTATAATAGATCGATGGCCTGATTGGAGTAACTTAAATGCGTAGACTCTTATTTTGGTAAGAATTTTTTCATTGGTTAATGATTATTTGTTTTTATATAGTCATTCTTATTGTTGATTTCATGTTTAATTCTATAAACTGTTTGTCTAGTAATATTGTAGTTTTTTGAAATTGTTGAAATAGCAACACCCTTATTCAGATCCTCAACGATGCTTTTATAAACAAGGCGACGTTGAGGATCTTTTGTGTCTGCGCTGTATAGCTTAGGGCGTCCTTTATAAACACCATTCGCTTTAGCAATCTTAATTCCTTGTGCCTGACGTCATTTAGATTCTGTACGTTCCTGCTCGGCAATCATGGCAAGAATCTGAATGATTAAATCCTTAATGAACTTATCTAGGAGAGGATTACCAATTGATTCAGCCATGATAGGTAGACTAGTAATGATCAGTCGGATGTTATTATTTTTTAGGTAATTAACTGAAGCAATAATTTCATTATAATCTCTTCCTAATCGATCAATAGCCTCTCAATAAAAGTATCTTGTTCACGTACAAAATCTAAAGCTTTTTGAAAAGCTGGTCTTTCTGAAATTGTGGCTCCTGATTGTTTCTCAATAAAAATTTTTTCTGCTCCAAATTGTTTTATTTCTTCAATTTGGCGTTGTTCATTTTGATCAAGGGAAGAGACACGAATGTATGCAACTTTCAATTTTTCACCTACTTTCTCGAACTATTTAAAATACACCCTAATAATTCATCATCTACATCAATGAAAGTTTTTTCATGTGTCTATGAAAAAGAAGGATTACATTTTTCTGTGTTAGATATACTATACTTTATTGAAAGAACGAGAATATAGTAATTGGCACCCAAGGTATTAAACAAAAAAATCACAGATTAGCTGATTATTATATTAAAGGACTAAGTTAACTACCAAATAATTTAGTTGAATGAAAACAGAGAGAAAGTTTAAACATATTGATAATGAAACTTAAGTAGAAGATATGGTCAATTTAGAAACAAAATCAATAATGTATTATCTCATTTTATAAATTAAATAATTTGCTGTGTATCTATGGTTAAAATCGTTGTATTAATTTTAGATAAGTTAGTGAAGTGTTAGTATAAAATCTTCCATGCTTAAGAAGATTCGCCAGGGGGAAACATAATGATTAGTAAGAAAGAAGAAAAAAAATTAATCGCAGAAATCGATAAAAAAAGAACTGAGTACATGAAGAGTAAAAGGTATGGTAAAGATATATGTGAATTATTCCTTCAAAATTTTAATTTTAAAGGAAATACGTTAGATAAATTAGATGTTCAAAAAGAAATATTTCCACTCGTAAAACAGGTTATTGAATCTTACCCAGAAGAACTTCAACATCGTAATATTGATTTAATAAAGTCTTCTTTAGATCGAAGCTATTATGCTTCCCAAAATGCTACTCTTTTATCTCATTATACTGAACAACTTATCAATCATAATGATGATAGTTTCTTAGTAGTGCCAACTGGTTTTAGAACTGGAACTGGAGCGCATGAAGTGTCATGCATCATAAAAAAAAACGATGAAAAAATTCAAGTGGAAATATTTGACAAAGCGGGTGTTTCTCCTCCTGAACGTCTTGAAAAAGCAAATGAAATTCTCGATAATTATGGAAGAAATTATATTGTAAGCAATTATTTCTATAAAATAGATAATACTCCTGATGGAATTAATTCAATGGCTAAAGCTATTGCAAGTGGGTTTACAGATAGAGGATTTAAACCTTCTGATATAAAATATCAACCGTTACACTTTCTTAGTAAAATAGCAAAGAGCGAGCATTATGGACGCAATGTTACATCAAGCCAATATATACAAGGGAACTGTTTAATGAAAGAGGTAGTAGCTTCACTAAAAAGAGTACTCTCAGAAAAAAGTTCTCCAGGGCAGCTGATCTTTGCGACTGATAAACAAGGTAGAACGGATTCTTTAAACGGTATTCTTACAGAAGTTGCTTGTTTCCGGTTAGAAAAAATGGGGTATGGAACTGATATCAGCAACTATTTAAGAGATCAATATAAAATGTATTGTTATTTAAAAGATGATAGGAAAAACTATCCAGAAGACATTAAAGTTATGAGGAAGATAGAAAATGGTAAAATATTAAATAAACATTTCACTAATAGCATTCCAGAATTTAAAAGAGTAGCTTCTTATAAGATTGAAGTATCACTCAATGATAACAATAAAAAAAAGAGTCTTTTTAGTAGATTTAAAAAGTTTATAAAATTAGAAGGAAAGAAAGTTCGAGTCAATCATTTGACTAAGGAAGAAATATCGGTGATACGATTAAACGTTAACGATATTAGAAAAAATGTAGAAAAAGATAAAGAAAAAATAAGTAGGAATTTTAATAACATTAAAGAGAAAGCTTTAACTATGTCAATGTTTATAGAGCCAAACGTCTCCAGAGGATCAGTTAGAAATTCTTCGGTAAAAAATCATAATGTACGAGAATAATATATCAAGAGGTTGAAATAAGTCACCTTTAAATTTGTTGTACTCTATTGAGAGATCAAAAATATACCAAAATTTTTTTATGTCTCTACAAGTCCATTAAAGAATTCTCATATATTTTTTTGCCCGTTGCTTTGTATCCTCCACTTAAAAGAGAAGTAATATCTGGATCAAGAAAACATTCCAGATAATCAATTCGATCGATATTTTCAGCAATAAGAATGCCTTTTTCTATTTGGAAAAGAGTTTAGATGGTCTGAAATCTAGTTATTCAATCAAGAATTAGTGAATGAATAAGGTGTAAATTTGTGTAAATCGCAGGAAGATATTGTGTGAGTATAATTGAGTTTACTCAAAACTGAAAGTTAAAAAGTTTATAATGTTTATTGTTTACCCTTACCGTTTATTTTTGTTTCTATATTCTAGATCCTCCAAGTATTGATCCTAAAAAGCAACAGCAACAGCTTTAATATCTTTCCTATAGTGTTAAATCCTTATGATATAATTATAGTAAAATCTCATAAAATAAGTAATATTTTCAAATATTGTTATTTTTACGAAAATTGTGAGGAGTTAGTGATGAAAAAATTTTTTGTTTTTAGGTAGTGTTATTAGTGTGGTTCTATTGTCGGGTTGTGGGCAAGGGAATATCGAGATGATAGACTTTGTTGATGTCAATTTTAAGGGGTTAGATACTAGAGGAACTGCTAGTTATTTTGTTGATCATGAACGTCTTCGTAATTATTTGGTTGAGAATGATAAGGAGTTAACCTTTGAAAGTAACAACGCCTATTATGATGATAAACAACTTGAAGAAATGTTAGGTATAAATTTAGATAAAAATTCAGAGTTATCCAATGGAGATAGTGCTAAATTAACACTTGAAGTTGATTCTTCAAAAGTTAAAAATTTAGTCGGTGGGGATAAAGAAATAGTTATTAAAGGTCTTGATGAACCAAAGAAGTTAATAACAGGAGAGGTTGAAAAATATTTAGTTGTTAACTTTAACGGTGTTAGTGGACTTGGCACTGCAACAATTGATAATACTCTTCCGGACGATTTACGTTATATTCAATTTACTTTAGTTGATGATGGGAAATTTAAGAATGGGATCTAGCAAAAATTGATATATCAGAAGATTTAGAGAATCGTTTGGCAGATAGAAGTTATCTTTTAGATGATACTTTTGATCCTAGTTTTGAAGTTAAAGGATTAGATGAAGTTGCCGAAAAAGCTACTGATAATGTTAATTTAGACGATATTAACGTATGATCGATGAAGAAGTGAATAGATCATATAAAGATTGGAGCCCGGAAAAATCTTACGGATCTCGATTTGAGATAAAAGAGGAGGGCCTATCTTATCGACAATTTGCTAGAAATAGCACTGACTCACAGTTTAGTTTTCATTCTGCAACAAACAATGGAAATCTGATAAAGATTGTCAGCGTAAAGAGGTATTACGGTGGAACTGAGAACAAGTTGAATTCTGAATTTACTGCTATAATTGGCTACTCAGACTTATTTCTTGATGAAGAAAATAAAGTTAACGTTGCTGACCTAGTATCTATCACAGATACTAAGGATTCGACTTATTCCGTGGAATCTGTTATCCAACTGTATGAGGGATACGGATATAAGCGAGTTGAAGAATAATTTACTGATTTTGTCTACCGTAAGAGTTTCGGTAGACAATTTTTATTTTGAAAGAAGGCTTCTTTAAACTCGTGAGAAAATATAGAGGGATTTTAGTTATGTACGTCTCTTGTACACTACTTCAGTATTTTGTTTTATGTTATAAAATTGATAGTGATGTTTATTTAGCAAAAGAGAGAACTATTATATAAAAAACGTGTTCATACGAGCATTCTAAGGTCAGATTCACACGTTAAGAGGTATCATTGGCTAAATGAGTCATCATACCAGCTACGAATAAATATATTTTTAGGGAGGAACGAAGTAAATGAAAGAACAACAATTAGGCTATACTTTTTGGGGACGTCCATTATAAGTATTAGAACGAAGAGCGGCTGTATCGTTCGATTATGCTTGTGGTGAACTGATTCAGTTCAATATTCAAACGAAAAAATATCATTGTGAAAATTGTTACCAATTCATTGATCAAGACTTCCAATTGCTAAACAAAAAAATAAGTAGGTTTGTTATAGTCAGACAATTGTCTGGCTTTTTTCGGCTCTATAATTTATGAATCAGAATTGATTATTCTGTTCCATAAATTATAGAGCCGAAAAACTGGAAAAATCAGTTGTACTTATCCAGGGCTTTTTTTATTTGTATCAAAGAATTTTTTGAACAGTCAAGGGAACAGAGAATATGTAGCGATTTATTCTTTGATCTTGAAAAGGTGGATCTTTTTGCTGAATTCAGCGACTTGCGCGACATCGATCGTACCGTTTGTTTTCGAGAGCGCATTAGACATGCCGCAAGCCATCGAATAGGACAATGCTTGTTCAATTGGATACTGTTTATTCAATGCTACGGCCATTCCACCAACTGTTGAATCGCCACAACCTGTTGTATTTACAATAGCAATTTTAGGAATCTCAATCTTAAAAAAAGTGGATTGGTACTTAACGATTGCCCCATCGCCACCTTGGGAAACCATAACGGTGTCGATCCCCTCGAAAAGAGTGCTCTCTAGCACAGTAAAAATTTCTTGAGATGAACATAATTTTCGTCCAATCAGCTCTTCTAATTCATGCTGATTTGGTTTAACAAAATTCGGACGAGCATTCGTTTGGGCTAAACAATTTTTTAGTTGTTCGCCAGATATATCCATTAGAATCGGTATCTGTTCACCTAATGCTTTACGGATAAATTGAAGCAATTGAGCGTGAAAGTGACCATTCGCAGAGTTTACTGAGCCAGAAATACAGACGACGGTAATCGGATGTTGCTCAATTAACATGGAGAGATGATGATAAAAAAGTTTCTCATCTTCATCAGATAAGTAAAGTCCTTTTTCTACCAGCTCTGTATGGGTGTTTCCGTCGTGCATGATCGTAATCGCATTGCGAGAATTTCCATTGATAGTGAGAAAATCTAATAAATAATGTTCTTCAGCTAGTAAAGAATCAAGAATCGATTTGCCAACATTTCCTCCCAAAATACCGGTTAATAAAACTTCTTCTCCTAACTGTGCGATGACTCTGCCAGCGTTGATGCCTTTTCCCCCAATTGATATATGCGGGTTATCCACCCGATTCACTTGATCCAATTGTAGTGAGGGCACAAGATAGGTGTAGTCCATCGAAGGGTTCATTGTAATCGTTAAAATCATTATTTTTCCTCCTTAAGGATTTCCGTAAAGGAACGATAATGCTCATAAGTAGTCTCAGAAAGTTTATTATCAGTAATTAAATAGTCGACATCAGATAGGGAGTAAAAGGTGTAAACGTCGGAACGATTAAATTTAGAGCTATCTGCAACGATGCATTTTTTGCGGGAATGTTCGAAAGCAACTTGTTGGATCGAACCTTCAACAAGATTCGCAGTGGTGATATTGTTTTCGAAGATCCCATTTGTAGCAGCAAAAGCGAAATCGATATTTAAATTTTCAAAACTTTTTTCTGCGGTTTCTCCATAAAATTCTTCCGTTGTGCGGGAAAATTCCCCACCTGTCAACAGTACACGATAATTTGTATTGTAAATTAAGTAATTAAAGGCGAGCAAACTATTTGTGATCACGAATAAGTTTGCTTTTTTTAGTTCAGGTAAAGCATGGAGCGTCGTTGTTCCGGCACCAATATAAATAGTGTCGTTATCTGAAATGATACTGTTCATGACTTTTCCGATGAATTTTTTTTGAAGAACATTTGTATCGATTTTTTCTTGGGTAGAAAGCTCATGCTCGATTTTTTCTAGTTTTTGCGCGCCACCATAAATTTTTACCAATAAAGATTGATCCGCTAACTCTGTAATATCTCTACGAATAGTCATACCGGAAACGTCTAATGTTTTAGCTATTTCTGCAATGGATAAGTAGTCATGCTGATTCACTAACGCTAAAATTTTTTCTTGCCGTTCTTTCTTTAACATAGTTTCACCTCGGGTTGGATTAACGATCTTTCAAGTTAATTTTTTCAACTTTCTTTATACATTAATTAATAGCATTTACACTCAGAAAAAGCAAGGATAAATGTTTGGATGTGTTAAAGTTTGTTAATTTTATTTGCAGAAAAGAGCCGACATTTAGAAAAAATGACAAAAAAGAAAGCGTTGACAACGAATAAATACTATTGTATATTTACATTGTGAAACACATCTTAACAAACATTAACATTTTTTATCATGTAAGTTGAACGAGGAGGAAGAATAGGTGGACTACACGAGTATGTTTGATGAAAGGCTGATTTTTCTCGATTTGGAAGGAGACAATTTGGAAGATCTATTTGGAGAAGTAGCGAAACGACTACAGAAAGAAGCTTTTGTTAATGAGAATTATTTAAAGGGATTAATAGCAAGAGAACAAGTTTTTCCAACTGGGCTGATTACGCAGTATTTAAACATTGGCTTACCTCATTCAGAACCAGCGTATGTCGAAAAGCCTTTTATTGCTATTGTACGTCTAAGTACTGAGGTGAAGATAAAGCAAATGGGAGATAGTCAAGAAATGCTGGTAAGGAATCTCTTTTTTTTAGGAATCAAAGAACCAAAAGAACAAGTCGGCTTATTACAATCATTAATGGCATTGTTTATGGATGGAAAATTTGTAAAGGCATTCATTGAAGCGCGAGAGGCACAAGTAATTTATCAATTGGTAACGCAGAATATAAAATGAATTTTGGGGAGGATTTTAAGATGAAAAAAAGATTAATCGTAGCATGTGGGAGTGGTGTTGCAACAAGTCAAACGATCGCAAGTAAAATCGCTGGGATGCTTGAAGACGATGGGATCGATTTCCCCGTTGAAGCAGTGGATTATAAGTCTATCCAAAATGAATTGCCATTGACAGGGATTTATGTTTACGTTGCACAGCCAGATGATGAAGTATTGGAAAAAGCAGAAGAGTTAGGAGTACATGTTTTTGCCGGAATTCCGTTTCTGACGGGCATGGGTATGGATGCTATTTATGATGAGATCAAGGAATTGATTGCCTAGCACAAAAAAATCTTATCAAAAGAAAGAAGTGAAAAAAATGCAACTATTTCAAGATGTTATCAATTATATTCTAGATTTGGGTTCCGCCATTTTTGTACCACTAATCATTTTGCTCCTAGGTTTGATTGCGGGTATGAAATTCAAAAAAGCATTTATGTCCGCGATTACGTTAGGCATTGCTTTTACAGGGATGTCGATGGTCATTGGTTTTATGTCAAACGCAGTTAGTCCAGCATCTGAAGCATTGGCAAAAAATACGGGATTGAATTTGCCGGCGCTAGATCTAGGATGGACTGGAGCTGCGAGTATCACCTGGTCATGGTCCTATGCATTTATTTTCTTCGCAGTTGTTCTCGGTGTGAATTTTATTATGTTGATTTTTAACTGGACAAAGACGCTCAATGTCGATATGTGGAATGTGTGGGGCAAAGCACTAACGGCCTATCTTGTCTACTTTGTCAGTGGTAGTTTACTGGCTGGGTTTGTTACTGCCATCATCCAGGTCATATTGGAACTTAAGATGGGGGATATGTTCCAACGCCATATTGAGGATTTGACAGGTATCCCTTTAGTAACCGTAACACACTTAATGAATATTTCAGCAGTACTCTTATTACCAATCAATGTGATCATGGATAAAATTTCTTTCTTTAACCGGCGCGCCGATACAAAAGCATTAAAAAAGAAAATCGGTATCTTCTCTGAAAACTCGGTGATGGGATTTCTCATCGGCTTGGGTTTAGGGTTGGCCGCAGCTTATGGGGTTTCGGGTTCATTAAATTTAGCTATTCAAATCGCTACAGCAATGGCTTTATTCCCAATGATCTCAAAAATGTTTATGCAGTCTCTTTCACCACTTGCCGATGCAATGTCGGAAATGATGAAAAAACGGTTTAAAGACCGGGAAATTTATATTGGGTTAGATTGGCCTATCTTAGCTGGTCGCACTGAGATTTGGGTCGCCGCGATCTTATTAGTACCAGTCTTTATTGGTTATGCAATCGTTCTACCGGGAAATGCTGTTTTACCTTTAGCGGGAATTATCAACTATTCGATCGCAGTAGGTGGTTTATTACTCACAGGCGGAAATTTGGTTCGTATGCTGATCATGGGGGTCATTTCGATGCCAATTTATCTGTATGCAGCCACTTATTTAACTCCAATCTTAACGGGCTTAGCAGATCGAACCGGTGCAGTTGAAGGAATACAAAAAGGCCAACAAATTACCTGGTCTTCGATCGAAGGACCGGAATTTCGAATCTTGTTTGCAGAAGCGTTTAAAGGAAATATCTTGGGTATCATCGGGTCAGTTCTGTTTATCGCAATGTTTGTTTGGTTGTATAAATATATGAGCAAGGTAAAGGTGCCAAGTCAAAGATACGAAGAACAAGGTACACAATCTACGCAAGTACGTGCTACGAATGGCTAAAATTTTCAAAAAGTAAAGGGGCGGCAAAAATGGGAAAGAGCGAAAAAATAAAATGGCAACTGCTTCTTTTACTAGCAATTGGCTGCTATCTCTTAGCTTTGGTGACACAACAGTACCTATTTAATGTCGTAGCTATTGGTCTAGCAGTCTGTGTATATAAATATGGCAATCCAGTACTTTTCAAAGAATACGATGAACGGAAAAAGAAACAGGATGAAGAAGCATCTAAAATAAGAGCAGCTGTACAAACAATCATACGTAACAAAACGCTTTAAAAATAAAAAAGGTGGTCTTGAATATGTCAGATGGACGGATGATTTTTGAAAGAGAGCGGGAAGATTTAGCACGAATCGTAAAATTGATCTTTACAAGGAAGAATACGAATGTGGCAGGCGGTAATTTCTCTTTTAAAACAACTGATGAAGTAGGGAAAGAATACATTATTATGACACCGACTATGATGTCAGAAGCTTATTTAGGGGAAGTCTCACCAGCACAAATCTTAGTCGTTGAGCCTCATACAAGAAAAGTGATTGATGGGGTAGGTCAACTTACACGAGAAATCAACTTACACGAAGCGGTTTATGATACGAATCCAGCGATAAAAGCGGTTTTACATGCCCATTCGCCACACTCGATGTTTTGGGCAACCGCCGGCTTGGATATGCCTAATTTAACGGAAGCGACCCAAAAAATCGGCTATATTCCTGTGTTAGACTTTGAACCTAATTGCTCGCCAGAATTAGCAGAATTAGTTTCTGATTACATGAAAAAAGAACAAGTAGCCTTACCAAATATGTTGCTACTCAACAGTCATGGAGTGTTGATCAGTGCGCCAGGAGCATCGGGCATTGAAGCGATCCATAAAGCTTTACAGATTCTAGATACTACGGAATGGAATGCCGAAATTGCATATAAGCAGACGATATTCCAATCCTTAGGTTTATTAGATGGTTTTTATTCTAAAGGTAGACAGGTAGGAACCCTTGAAGATTTGAAAAATCATACGCCGATTTATAATAAAGAAGAAATTTTTGCTGGTGGTGATTAACTATCAGTTAATCATCTGTTACGATTGAAAAAAATCCAAGAACCTTCGTTTACGAGTTCTTGGATTTTTTTCTTATGATGGGGATTTTGTTACTGAACTTCAAATAAAAATTTAAGTACGCTTAATGTAAATATTATTAAAAATTACTTATTCTTGAGAACATTCCACAAATCGAACCGCTGAAAAATAAGGACTAGAATATGACGACATGAAATTAATCGATCTTTACGATAATAATCGTTTAAAATATATGTGGTCTTTTGAATACACGGATAAAAACTTTGTTAATTACGTAGCAGCAATCCCACAGTTCAAGTTTATACGATTAGTGGAATTATCTAGCGATGAGGTAGTTCTAACGACGATTGGAAATTTTCTTGACTATATACCTGACCAAAATTAGTTAGAAAAAATTTGTCCTAGCTTGGTTGCTAAATAAATGCAAGAAGAGGTAGTAAATAAAGTGACGATATTTAATAGATACAAAGATGCGAGATTTATCTAGTTCGTCAGATATATGAAGAGACAAGATCGTTAAATTTAGAAAGTACATAATGAAAAGGACTCAATGCCTAAAAACGTGTTGAGAATTTTTTATGGTTTTGATAATTTTTGCATAATGTTATAACCAACGATCAAAGGTTATTGAACAGTTATGATGTTAAAACAATAATTTATGAAAAATTGGCAACATTTAAAAATAGCATGATATATTGAAGTAGGGAGTATGATGTTCAATTAATTTAAGGAGATGAAATAATGAAAAAAAGTGATACTAAAAGGCTTAATTTTAACTACGTTTATGTTAATGGCGTGTTCAATGATTATCCCAGATGAAGTTGCTTTTGCCAGTGAAGAAACTATTTCTGGCAGTGAAGAAGTTATAGATGAATCTAGCAATAATATGCAGGTGGATATGTCAGGATTAGTGATACATAGGAGCGTTGGTACCCTCAATTTTTCTGAGTATGTTTATATGCAAAATAAACCACATGGATCAAGTCGTTGGCTTCCAACCTTGACAAAAATTTGGCAGGTTAAATATAAAGACGGAAAAAATACCAAGGTTATGTGAATTGGACAGGTAAGTATAAAAATGGTACGCAAATTGGTGCATATTATCAATACACTGGCGTGTTAACTAGAGCATAATTTTTATAGGAAAGATAAAGTTATGATCCTTGGATAAACGAAAGGTGACAGTATATTGAAATTAAAAACGATTCGTTCTATTAGAGTAGTAAAAATAATACAGTCCTTACTTAGTTTCTCGTCTGTCTACTTACTAATAAAAGGACCTAAGTATGTATTTTTAATACCACTATTATTTGGTTTTCTCTTGGAACTAATCCTTCCAAAAGAGTATGGTGGGGGAATATTCAAAAATAAAAAGAATGTATTTATACATTCAGATAAAATTTGGATTGAACCACTTATTGGAATTATACTTTTGATTATATTTATTATTTTTTCAACTATTTAATTATGGCGAATTTTATAATGAACTTAGCCACCTAAGGCATAAAAAACGCCATCGTTTAATTTTAAAATCAGAAGGAGGATATTTATGAAATAATAGTTGTTTGTACATTATCTTTAATTGTCTTGGCTACTGGTGGTATCGCTGCCTCAGCAGCAACGGAATACCCTGATGGTGGTACATGGAATTATGGTGTCGGTATCACAGGTTCATATTCTGATTATTTCCATGGTACTAAACGCCACAGCGCTACTGTAAAAAAAGGTTCAGACGAATCTTATCAAGCTCAAGGGGCTGGAGTGTGGGCTAAGGCTCGTCTTGGCGCATATTCAGGATGTAATTTCTATTATAATTATTGGTAGAATGGCTTTGAGAGAGTACACATATTCTCTCAACTATAATAGGAACGGAGCGTATGTATTTTACGTTCCGTTTTTCTTTAAAATTTGGGGGAACTACTTTGAAAAAAACAATGATCTTATTCCTATCTATAATAACCATTCTAATAAGTGTTGCATTTGCACTAAATAAAAAATCAGAAGAAGATAAATATTATGATAATATTGAGTTAACTAGTAATTCCACTCATTTTTTCATAAAAGATTCGGATATATCAATTGATGATCAGTTATCAGAGTTTGCTTCTTTATCAAAAAAATACAACGCTACATTTATTCGTTCTGATATTTTAACAGAAAATGGAAAAACATATATTTATAAGTCAGGTATATATTCTACTAATTATTTTGATCAATTGGGTATCAAGCTAGCAAGTGGAAAAATTCCTGCTTCTAATAATGAGTTTCTTGCAAATTATAATACTGAAGATAACAATCAAAGTGGCCGTATTTCGAATATGTTTTCTGATAAGAAGTTGATTTTTGGAACATTGCAGGATTTTTATACTAAAAATAAAATGAGTGTAAATGGCAGCTATACACTTATATCAGAATCAAAAGATTCAGCTGATATTTTAAATCAGATTTCTACAGTTTTTAAAATACCTAAAGATGAACTGTTAAAAGCTACTTATGAGCAAGCATATGGCCAAGGAACGATATACTTGTTAGTGTTAGTGTTATCAATCATTATCATGGCAATATTCTGTCTGATGAGTGCATTTTATCCAATTGCTAAGTTAAAAGAAATCGGTGTGATGAAATTGCTTGGCTTTAAAGATATAGATATTTGGATAAAGCTTAATAAAATTATATTATTAATCCCTGCGCTTTTCTATATATGTACACTGCCTATTCAATTCTTTATTATTCCAGATAGCAATCTATCTTATTTCTTGGAATTAACGTTAGTTGAATTAGTTGTTTTTGTATTAGCTTGGGTATTTTCTTTAGTAATGTTAATCATTATTAGACGCTATAATCTCTCGGATATTTTAAAAAATTTCTTTAATTTAAAATTTTCACTTTATTTCAGTTATCTATTGAAGTTTTTCGTTTTCGTTGCCGTTGTTGCCGTTATTCCTTTGTTAGTAACAGAATTAAATACTCTACATAAGGACTTAAAAGCAAAAGATTTGTATGAACAGCAGAAACATTATCTTACACTATCAAAGTTTAACTACGTTGATGATGAATTCCAAGAGTCTCTCCAAGGGAAAGGAAAATTAGATTCTAAATTAATTAATCTGTATAAAGAGTTAGATACTTCAGCTGATATTCAATATGTTTCAGTAAGTAATATAAATGCTACCGTATTTAACGGAGCTAAAATAAATACAAGCAAATTTAAAAATATAGAATTTGATGATTCGGACGATTACCTAATTATGAGTGCTAATGAGAACTATCTGAAAAGAATTCAATTCAAGTTACCAACACCTTCATCAAAAATATTTTCTGAAACAGAAATGACTTACCTAGTTCCTGAATATTTGAAAAAAGATTTTGAAAAAACAGAATTTTTTATAAGAATTCAACTCGCATCTCTTCTATCGGATAACTCGTTTGAAAATATTGAAGATATCCCAATTAGGTTTATCTTTTATCCAAACAATGAAAACGAAATATTCTCTGAAAATATAGAAATGATAGGGAATAATAAGACGTTTATAAAAAATCCGATTATTTTTTGCATAAATAACAATACAATAAACACAAGTAGTATGTTCTTGAAAAATAGTCCTTTAAGTAATCCACTTAGAATTGAGAATACTAAAGAAAATAAACTTGCAATAAGTGAGGCGATAATAAATAACAGCCTTGAGAATAATTCTATACAATTTGAAAATATTCTTTCCACAGGCTTTGCACAAGAATTGCTTATTTCACAATCTAGTGTAGGGATTTGGATTACTATCCTATGTCTAACGATTTCAGTTAGTGTATTAGCTTCTTATTACATTATATTGATTATTTTGGCTTCCAAGAGAAAAGAAATGATTGTATCAAGACTTTTAGGCTATACTTTCTATGATAGGTATCGCAATGAAATTTTCTATTTCTTTTCCATCTATATTTTTGGACTGATAGAAATAGTCATTTTGAATAGGCAACTACTGTCAATTCTTGCTTACTTGTTACTAGTATCAATAGATATTTTTATTATTTTCTTAATGGTTACTCGATATGAAAAAGGAACACTTAGTGCAGGTTTGAAGGGGGACGTATGATGAGTATTATTAATATCAAAAACTTCAATAAAAGTTTCGGTGATAAAGTCGTTTTTAAAGATTTTAATTTAGAAATCAATGATGGCGATATGGTTGCAATAACCGGTCCTAGTGGGTGTGGAAAAACAACTTTGCTTAATACTATTGGCTTGATTGAGCCAGTGGAACAAGGTGAATACCATATTTTTCAGAAAGCAGCACCAAAAATAAATTCGAAGCAAGCCAATAAAATGATTAGAGAAAACATTTCATATTTGTTCCAAAATTTCGCATTAGTCGACAATTTTACTATAAAAGAAAATTTAATGATGGCGTTAAGGTATGTGAAACAAACAAAAAAAGAAAAAGAAGAGTCAATAGATAATGCACTAAGAATGGTTGGATTAGAAAATTATCAAAAATTAAAAGTATTTGAAATTTCAGGTGGAGAACAACAGCGAGTTGCTATTGCTCGTTGCCTCTTAAAACCAAGTAAAGTTATTCTCGCAGATGAACCAACTGGATCACTGGATACAAAAAATAGAGATGAAATTTTAGCAATCTTGAACCAGTTAAATGCAAGTGGGAAAACTATTATCATAGTAACACATGATAACAAAGTAGCAGAGAGTTGTCATCATACTATTGGACTCGGTGTATAAAAAAGAAGGAGCTATAAATGAAATTACAAAATAGAACACTTAAGAAACTATCGATTTTGATTCTTTTGGTAGTTGGTGTTATTTCTTCCTTTTTATATGTAACATCACGATTTGATTCGCTAAATAAATTTAATCCTCTAGTAAAAATGCAAGTTGGATACGCAATTGTACCTGAAAAAGTGACATACAATGGTGGAAAAGAATATGCGGATGATGGAAAGCGTCAAATACCAGATGATTATGAGAATATTGAAGTAATAAATTCAACTACTATGAAAATTGAAAAATTAACATTTAAAGGTGGGCAAGCTCCAGAAAATCATAATTATGTTAAAGTTCGTTATAAAGGAAGCTATGTATACAAAATAACGTTTATAACAGATGATTCAGTCCCTAGCGATGTGATGAAAGTAATAAGAAAAAATAAAACCGCTGAATAACAAAAATTGGTAAAAAACTAAATTCAGAAATTAAACTAAGACATACAAAAAGGAATCCGTTTCGGTGGCGAAGCCAAACAGAAACGAATTCCTTTTTTTGATGACATATAGCCCCATATTCTAACAGGGGGCTAACAAGTAACAGGGAACTGTCTCAACTACCCTATTGAGGCTGATATATCAACGTTCTTGTTGTCACATTCCATTAGGAATGGTCACACGATTCTTCCCTATTTTTCTGGGTATTCTTTATTGAGTAAATGATTCTTTTCAACCTCTTCGACGAATGGCCGATATAACTGTCCATTAAAAATTTCAAAGTTCCTTTCTTTGAACGCCTATGTTCTCATCTATTTACTATAAGATATAAATATCCTTTTTATCTATATCAGAAAAATATTCACTCTGTAAACCTGAATTTGATCTACAATGCTCTAAATAAAATTCCATATTTCCCTAATTGACTTTGCTTTTCTTTGGATTGTTCCTGGGCTAATTGTTTATTAGTTTCATGGAGTTGCTTCTAAATGATAAGCGGCATACGATCATGGACAGGTGAAGCCGATTCGTTGGGTTTTGTGGTTATAATAATTGATTCCATTTCAAATCCTGCACCGGTCTTATGTGTCATTTTTCTAGATAAATAGAATAAATTTTCAGCGATAAGAGACAAAACTAACTAATTTTTCCATGATAGATATTTTAAATATCTCAATCTATCTCCAAAATTCGTGGCTTTTATGGCTATTATTGACTATGAATATGACAAATAATTAGAAAAAACTGTGCCAATTAAACATAAAAATTACAAATGATATACTAGTGTCTATCTAGGGTACACCCTAAACAGACATGGTGATAGCAATCTGTACTTATTCCAATCAATAGTTTCTGTTTTAAGGCGCTAATCCATTGATTGAAACTTTCTCCACGCTCTTTTTTATTTCTAAACCCCAGATTTTAATGTTATCGGTAACATTCTTCTGCCTGTTTACTCTTGTTTTTGTAAGCGTTACAATTCTTTAAGAATAGGACAAAACAAATGGAGGATCATATGGAGAAAAAATGGTGGCATCAATCAGTTGTATATCAAGTGTATCCACGTAGTTTTCAAGATACCAATGGGGATGGAATCGGTGATTTAAGAGGGATTATTTCAAGATTAGATTATTTAACCTATCTAGGGATCGATACGATTTGGCTTTCTCCTGTCTATGAATCCCCAAATGATGATAATGGCTATGACATCAGCGATTATGAAGCAATCATGGCTGAGTTTGGGACGATGGCTGAAATGGACGAACTGATTGAGGAAGCGAAGAAATCAGGCATCAAAATCATTTTGGATTTAGTCGTCAATCACACTTCTGATGAACATCCATGGTTTATCGAATCACGAAAAAGCAAAGACAATCCATATCGAGATTATTATATTTGGCGTGATCCAGTAAATGGTGACGTGACTAATTCACTACGTTCGATCTTTAGTGGACCGGCTTGGGAATTTGATGAAACGACAGGTCAATATTATTTGCATCTATACAGCAAGAAACAACCTGATTTGAATTGGGAGAACGAGCTGGTCAGACAAGAAGTTTATGACATGATGAATTTTTGGATCGACAAAGGAATTGGTGGGTTTCGTATGGATGTCATCGATACGATCGGCAAATTACCGGATCAAGAAATTACCAATAATGGTCCCCGACTCCATGAATATTTACAAGAAATGAATCAAGCAACTTTCGGTGATAAAGATTTGATGACGGTAGGAGAAACTTGGGGGGCAACGACAGAAATCGCGAAGCTTTACTCAGACCCCAAACGAAATGAGCTATCCATGATCTTCCAATTTGAACATATGACTTTGGATCAGCAAGCAGGCAAGGATAAATGGGATCTAAAAGCTTTAGATGTCTCTGAACTGAAACAAGTCTTGTCCAAATGGCAGACAGCATTAGGTGATGAAGGTTGGAATAGCTTATTTTGGAATAACCACGATTTACCGAGAATCGTTTCACGTTGGGGAAATGATCAAGAATACCGCGTGGAAAGTGCAAAGATGTTTGCTATTTTACTACACATGATGAAAGGTACTCCTTACATTTATCAAGGAGAAGAGCTAGGCATGACGAATGCTCCAATCCAGGACATTTCAGAAGCCCAAGACATCGAAACAATCAATATGTATCATGAGCGTTTCGCATCTGGCTATCGTAAAGAAGAGATCTTGCAGTCTATCAATGCCAAAGGGCGTGACAATGCGCGTACCCCAATGCAGTGGGATGAAACAGCACATGGTGGATTTACGACAGGAACGCCTTGGCTATCCGTCAATCCAAACTACAAAACCATCAATGCGAAACAAGCAGTCGCAGATCCCTCTTCGATTTTCCATACGTACAAACGCTTGATCGAGTTACGCAAACACAATGAGATCATCGTTTGGGGAGATTATGAATTGTTGATAGAAACGCCAGCTGAGGTCTTTGCTTATTATCGTACACTAAATGAAGAACGCTGGTTGATTGTCTGTAACTTATCCGAGCAAACGCATGAATTGATTATTCCGCAAGAAGCGACGGAACTGATCATTGCCAACTATGATCGAGAAGTACCTATGGGAGAAGTTGAATTACGTCCTTATGAAGCGTTTGTGGTGAAAATTAGATAATGAGTGATAGAAGTGCTTAGCTCCGAGAAATAAGCGTGAAATACCAGAAATTGTTCTTGGAATTTTTGAGATGTACGCTTATTTCACTAGTAGTTATTTCTGGAACATCGTTCATTCGGTTTAAGTGTGCAAGATTCCTAATATCTTCCAGCCTATTGTTGCATTCTTTAAGATAGGCTGGAAAATATTGTATAAAAAGCTATGTTTCTTTCTTTTTGATCAGTCAATTAAATCAAAGGATAAAGCCTACATTAACAAGAAGTATAAGACAAAATTCAATAAATTCACGCTTGTTGACGTACGCTTTTATGTACGTTATACTTAATAATAATAAAGAAGGATGTGAATAGAGATGGAAGTAATTACACCAACGAAGGCTCGAAATAATTTGTATAGCTTGATTAAGCATGTTGTGGCGGACAATCAACCGGTTGAAATTATCAATACTAAAAGTGAAGATGAAAGTGTAGTAATTATTAGTAAGGCAGATTGGAATGCAATTCAGGAAACGCTGTATTTACAAAATACAGGGGTACTTAATCAGATTAAGCACTACGAAGAGGAAGAAACGGAAGAGTTAGGTGAGATTGATTGGGATACCTTATAGAAATTAAAAAAAATGCAAAAAAAGATTTTACTAAACTTAAAAGTGCAGGGTTACATAAAAAGTTTGATGAATTACTCAAGGTCATTCGAAAGAATCCTTTTCAGTCACCGCCACCGTATGAAAAACTAGTAGGAATTCCGTATTACTCAAGAAGAATCAACATTCAGCATAGACTAGTTTATAGTGTGGACATTGAGAGGGAAATAGTAACAATTCTTTCCGTCTGGTCTCATTATGAGCGTGGGTTGTTTTAAAGTGCGTAAACTGAATTGCTCATTTCATGATATATGACTGTTTAGACACTACAGTGGAAATTTGCCCTTAGTTATTTTACACATTCTAAAACTGAATAGATGCTTCTACATATCATTGTATTTTTATAGGTGATCATTTGAAGTACATATGAATGCTATCCTCCTCTTTGACAAATCAACTAAATCATACTATGATATGTACGCTAACAGGAGGTGTAAAAATGGGGAAATCAATTGAACGTTCGTTAGAAGAATGTCTTTTTTTTAGTGTGAAGAAGCTCGATCGAGTATTGAATAAATTAGCTGATGAAGCCTTCAAGAAAACGGGACTTGCACCTACTTATGGATTTATCTTACTGATTTTGAAAGAAAAAAACGGTATTCCTCAAAAAGATATCGCGCAGATGTTGTATTCAGCGCCTTCAACGATTGCACGTTTCGTAGAAAAATTAGAATATAAAGGCTATGTCAAAACGGTTACAGAAGGACGGTTATCTTTGGTATTTTTAACTGATGAAGGTCGTGAATTTGTCAAAGAGATCGACAGTAGTTGGGATGAGTTGCACCATGCATATAAAGTTGTTTTAGGTGCTGCCGAGAGCGAGCGGCTTTCTCAAGAGCTGAATGAAGCGACCAATAAATTACAAAAAAAATAAAATTTTTTAAACATAACAGTTGCATGTACAACTAATCGTATGGTTAAATAAATACGAGAAAAAATAAGTGACATTCGTCATATTGGAGGAAGAAGAATGGCAAAATTCAATGAATCAATCACATTTCCATCAGGTAGTGAGCTGAAAAATCGGTTGATGCTATCACCAATGACTACAGAACTTAGCTTTTTTAATGGGGTAATCACAAAAGACGAGATCGAATACTATGTACAACGCTCAAAAGGATTAGGAGCAGTGATCACTGGTGCGGCAAATGTGCAAGACATCGGTAAAGGTTGGCCAGGTGAATTGAGTATCGCCCATGATGAAATGCTTCCTCGTCTAAGCGAGTTAGCACAAGCCATTCAAGGCGAAGGCGCCAAGGCAATCGTGCAGATCTTCCATGGCGGTCGTATGACAAGCCGTGCGACATTATCAGGAGAACAAACAGTATCTGCTAGTGCGATTCCAGCAGAACGTCCAGATGCCGAAACACCTCGGGCATTAAGTGATGAAGAAGTTAGTGAAACGATCCAAGCATTTGGCGAAGCAACACGCAGAGCCATTGAAGCAGGATTTGACGGAGTAGAATTACATGGTGCGAATACTTACTTGATCCAACAATTCTTTTCTCCTCATTCGAACCGTAGAGAAGATCAATGGGGTGGTTCTTTAGAGAAACGTTATCATTTTATTGAAGAATTATTGAAATCTGTCTTCCAAGCAGTTGAAACACACGCAACCAAACCATTTATTGTTGGCTATCGTTTTTCACCAGAAGAATTTGAAACACCAGGTATCCGTTTTGAAGAAACGATTTGGTTGATGGAACAATTACGTGAAACGAAATTAGACTATCTGCATGTTTCATTGAATACCTATGATCGTGTGGCTCGTTCTGAGACCTACAACGAAAAATCAATTCTTGAATATGTCCACGAAACGATTCAAGGGAAAATCCCGTTAGTAGGTGTCGGTAATGTCCGTAACCGCAAAGATGTCGAGTCTGTGTTAGCTCATGCGGAACTCGTAGCAGTAGGTCAACAAATGTTGGTAGATCCAGAATGGGCGGTCAAATTATTAGAAGGTCGAGATGCTGAATTTGTGACGAAACCTTTTTCTGAAGCATACAAAGACTTGTATTTACCAAGTCCGTTGTATAATTTTCTTGATCAACGCTATGGATCAACCATCAATATCTAAGAAAGAAGCTGAAAAAATGAAAGTTTTGATTGTTTTGACAAATGTAGAAAAATACGACAATATCGAGCGTCCAACAGGTTTATGGTTAAGTGAATTGACTCATTTTTATGATGTATTAGTCAAAAACAAAATCAAAGCTGATTTTGTTAGCCCAAATGGTGGATATGTCCCATTGGAACCAAAAAGTATATTAGATATGGACCAAGTGGATTGGACTTATTATCAAGATGAAGACTTTCGTAATCGTGCGTTAGGCCAAACGTTACGTCCGGATGAAGTGGACCCAACAGAGTATACGGCGATTTATTATGCCGGTGGTCATGGAACGATGTGGGATTTCCCTGGCTCAGAAAAATTAGCAGAGATTGGTTCTGCGATCTACAAAAATAATGGGATCGTATCAGCTGTTTGTCATGGTGTCGTAGGCTTGTTGCCTGTCGTTGATGAAAACGGACAGTCCATTTTAGCTGGACGTAAAGTGACTGGCTTTAGTAATGAAGAAGAGGAATTAAACGGAACAACGAATAACGTACCATTCCTGACCGAAGATTCATTGAAGGAAAAAGGGGCCGATTATCAGGCAGGGAAAGCTTTTACTGAAGTTGTTCATGCAGATGGGCGTTTATTAACAGGACAAAACCCACAGTCTGCACATTTATTAGGAGAAAAAGTCGTTGCTGAATTGACGAAATAACGTGGAGTTTGGAGAGAAAATCAATGATGGAAACACGGACCTTGAACAACGGATTGCCAATTCCTGTACTTGGATTTGGTGTCTTTCAAATCTGGGATCAAGAAGAATGTGAGCAAGTCGTTTTAGAAGCGCTGAATGCTGGCTATCGCCTGATTGATACTGCGGCTGTTTATTACAATGAAGAAGCCGTTGGTCGGGCAATCAAAAAAAGTGGGATTCCAAGAGAAGAGATCACTATTACAACCAAGTTATGGGTCACTGATGCTTCTTACGAGGGCGCATACAAAGCGTATGAACGTTCTTTACAAAAATTAGGGGTAGACTATATTGATATTTTCTTGATCCATCAACCTTACAATGATTATTATGGTGCATGGCGTGCCATGGAAGAACTCTATGATGCAGGCAAAGTAAAGGCGATCGGAGTCTCCAATTTTTCAACAGGTCGTTTGACTGATTTGATTTTGAATCATCGGATCAAGCCAGTGATCAACCAAATCGAACAACATCCATACCGTCAACAAAAACAACAAAGAGAAACAGCCACGCATTTTGATGTCGTGACTGAAGCATGGAGTCCCTTTAACCAAGGAAAAGATGGGATCTTTGATGAACCAGTTTTAAAAGAATTAGCTGAAAAATATCATAAAACTGTCCCACAAATCATCCTACGTTGGCAAACACAACTAGGGATCATCACGATCCCTAAGTCTGTCCATGTGGATCGTATGAAGCAAAATATCGCCATTTTTGATTTCCGATTAACAGAAGAAGAATTAAATTTGATTGAACAGCTCGATCAAGCACCAGAGTCAACCGGACCTCGTGAACATCGAACCTTAGTTGAAAATCTGCATAATATCTCCATTGATCAAGCAAAACAGTAAATGATATGCTGATGCATTCAAAAAGAGAGCATAGAAGCTTGTAGTGTTTCTAAAAAGTAGTTCTTTAATACTTAGTGCGGGTAGAAAACAGTCTTGTTTTCTACCCGCACTTTTTTTGTTGAAAAACTTAGAAAACTAGGATCATATCATTCTCCAAACAATTGGATAGGATCGAAGTATCAATCTAGATAGATTGGTGTGTGATTTTAAAGTATAAGGGTGGTACATTTAGTTTTTTTTTCTAATCAACCAGCTTTTCTAGCTATCTAATGGACTTGCATGACGATGACTTTGGTGGCAATAAAGGTATCGCCAACTTGTTGACCATAAAGATTGACGGATCTTTCAAGCTGTAAGTCTGCTCTTGAGCCTTCAACGATTCGAGAGTTTTGAGTTTGTGCATCATAAATAACAACTGTAATCTCAGTCTCACTGGTAATAGTAAAGCTTAATTTTTCGTCAGAGGAAACGGCCATGTCATAGGATTCTTCATCTTCATTTTTTTGATAAAATTTTGTGATCTCTAGTTCAAATTGATCACCATTCATAGACACAAGAATCCCAGACTCATCTGCTTGATCAAGTAAATCATTGGCACGATCAAAATCTGTTTGCTCGTTGTAGTTTTGCTCATCATCGCCACTTTGACTCGTTTCGGTTTGTTTTTGTGGGGGAGTGATTTGTGCATTGGTGGGGACGTTGTCATTGTTCACCTGTGACTGGTTGGTGGTAGCACCACAGCCAGTCAATACTATCGCTAAGAAGAGAATGGATAACATTCTTTTTTTCATAAAAACACCTTCCTGTTTATTCATATCGTAATGCTTCGATTGGTTTTAATTTTGACGCTTTATAGGCGGGTAAATAACCAAAAATAGTACCAATCAGCATCGAAAAAGTAACACTGATCAAAATAGAAAGCAGAGATATCGTCAGTGGGTAATTGAGCAGATTCAGGGCGACCAGACTGATGATCGTGCCTAAAATTATACCAATCAATCCACCAATTACTGATAAGACGATTGCTTCTGTCAGGAATTGTCGCAAAATCACTTTTCGCTTGGCGCCTAATGCCTTCTTTAAGCCAATCTCTCTAGTTCGCTCTGTCACGCTGACCAGCATCGTATTCATGACTCCGATCCCACCGACTAACAAGGAAATACTGGCAATTCCGCCCAATAAAATCATATTTGAACGATTGATATCATCAGTCATCTTCTTTACTTCATCATAATTTCGAATGGAAAAAACAAAATCTGATGGTGGGATGCTTTTTGTCAGTTCATGGCTAGCCTGAACGACAGCTGATTCTAACACTTCTGCATTCGTAGCCTGAAACAATACCGTTGGCTTTTGATCAAGTTTCCCTTCAACTAGACGTTGGCTATTTCTAGGAATGAAAGCATATTTCCCTGAAAGTTGATCCGTTTCAGACTCTACGATACCGATGATTCGAAAAGGTGTTCCATTAATCTCAATCAGTTGATTTAAAGGGTTGCGATACTGAAAAAAAATCTCTGCCAAGTCAGCTGTGATCAGAGCGACTTGTTTTTGTGATTGTAATTCGGTTTCAGTCATTGCTCTACCTTTAAGAACCTTATGAGGCGTGATTTCAAAGAAACTTCCATCCATTCCTAATACTACGGCATCGGTCTGTCGCTCTCTTTGAAAGACCGGCAAATTAGCTTCATAGAATAAGCTGACATTCTTGGCATGATCGATAGTCAGTAATTTTTGGAGTTCACCATCTGATATCTGAGGAGAATAGTCAGGCAGCCGATCATTTCTACCATTTTCTCCGGCAAGAAAGGCACTTCTGGCGTCATATTCGATACGCATTGAATTAGTAGAACCGCCAATCATCTGCTTTTTCATATTTTCAGTATTTCCATTGATAATACTCACAATAGAAATGATTGAAGCAATCCCAACAATGATTCCTAACATCGTCAACAGGGAGCGTAAACGATGCTGGTAAATCGATTGAATCGCTAACCGAATATTTTCTTTCATTCTTTGACCTCCTCAACAATCACACCATCTTTTAAAAGAATTTGACGTTTGGCATAGTCAGCAACCTCTTGTTCATGTGTAATCAACACAACTGTCTTTCCCATATCATTTAGATTTGCGAATAGGGACATGATTTCATGACTATTGGCAGTGTCTAAGGAGCCGGTCGGTTCATCAGCTAAAATCACATTTGCCTCTCCAACCAGTGCTCGAGCAATGGCTACCCGCTGTTTTTGACCACCAGATAATTGATTGATCCTAAAATCGATTCGGTCAGCCAAACCGACACTTTCTAAGGCATGAATAGCTCGACATGTTCGTTCCTCTTGCATGACACCGGCATACAAAAGTGGTAAAGCAACATTTTGTAAAACGGACAATTTTGGCAATAGTTCAAAATTTTGAAAAACAAAACCAATTTTTTGATTGCGAATTTCAGAAAGATCGTCTTCGTCCATTTGACTGGTTATCTTGCCATCAATTAGATAGATTCCTTTTGTCGGTGTATCTAAGCAGCCGATAATATTCATCAAGGTTGATTTGCCGGAACCTGATCGTCCCATAATAGAAACAAACTCCCCATTGTCAATTGTTAGATTGATTTGATTCAAGACATGGATTTCACCAAGCCCTTGTTGGAACGTTTTACAGACATCAATTAGTTGGATCATTTGTTCTCACATCCATTCCTACTTTGACATCATTTGTGGGAAAGACAAGCTCGCTGTCCAAGTCTAGCTCACTTTCTAGCAAATACATTGCTTCATCCATTTCATCTTCGGACAACTCTACTTGTTTTTTGCTGATTTTATGATTTTCAACAACATAAATGAAAGGCTTGTCTTCTTCATAGAAAACGAATGATTTTGGCAGTTTGATTTCCGTTTGGTTGTCTTCGATCAGTTCCACGAAACAATGAGTACCAATGCTTGGTGGGGTTTCACTTTTATCCAAAGCGACTTCAAAGCTGAATTGGGATAAATTTGGGTTTGCACCTTGTTCTTCCACAACTACTGAAGGTTCTTTCATATCACCAACTCGTGTGATCTGTCCAGTCCATTGCTGACTACCGCCATTGCGATCCTTTAGTTGAACTTTTTGTCCCGGTTCCAGCTGACTGCGACGGAATTCATCTACGGTTCCTTTTAAAAACAGACGGCTTGTGTCAACGATAGTCATAAAAGGGGACTCTGGGGCTGCTTCACTCGCACTCATATTCATTTGTCGTTCATCAATATCTTTGACGATTCCGTCAATACCAGCCTCCACGACATCTGAACCATGTTGTTCTTTGACGGAGTTCAACTCCAATTCTGCTCGTTCTAGTTCTAAGGTTGCATCGCCTATACTATTCTCTGAATTTTGAGCTTCCATCAATAGTTGACTTTGTTGCATTTCTAATTCATTTTTGCGGTCTTCTAGTGCTTCTTTATCTTCATCCTTTGCGGTAGTGATTTTTTGTTTGGTCTCTTCCAATTGAGTAGTTACCTTGTTGTATTGTTCCCATTTCTGGTTTGTTTGTCGCTGGGCTTGTTCTACTGCACTCCTACGGTTTGCAGTGGTTTGCTCTGCTTCCTTAATAGCTAAAGATCCTTCAGGATTAGAATAAACAAACAGTGCTTGTCCGGCTTTCACTTGATCTCCCGCCGCAACTTTTTTTTCGACGACTGAGCCTCGCCCGCTATCTACCTTCACTTCAATGGTTCTCGCCGGTTCAATGACCCCCACCAAGTGAAAGTCATTTCTAGGTTGCAGATCTTGTAAAGATACACGCGTGATAGATGGGGCTTCTCGGCGATCACGCCTTAAAGTACTTGCCCCAGCTATACTCCCGATAACCAGTAGAGCACCAGTGACCATGATGGCTTTTTTAAAATTTTTTTTATGTTTTCTCAAACCTCTCACCTTCCTCATCGGTTAATTGGATGACTACCTTTATTTAAGCACTTCACCTACAAACGTTTTGAATGATTCTCTTAATATATTCTGAAGATTTCTTAAGAGATATTCTCTATTCGTTGTATCCTCGCTTTGTTATAATCTAGAATGAATGAAGACTATTTATTTGAAAGGAACTTTTCATGCATATTAAACATCCTCGCTTCGTTTTTTCTTTTTTAGGCATCTGCTTATTATTAGGAATCGTTTGGCTAATAAAGGAGACAAGAATCATTCACATGGTCATCGACGATTTTTTTTCAAAATTTGTCATGCAAGAAGTTGTTGGAACGAGTGACGGGGAAGGGGGGACGATTATTGGCAATTTTGTTGATTGGACGATGATCAAGCAACTCCTATTAGCATTCTCTCTCTTTCTTATTTTTATCGTTTCCTTAATCAACTATTTTATCTATCGCTACTACTCAAGAAAAAAGATTACACAAATCGCTGAAGGCATTCAGCCTTTTTTCTCTGGGTCTACGGAAGCTTCGACTAGAAGTATGCCAATCGATAATGAATTGTTAAAAATAAAAAATACGATGAACCGAAATGAAACCCTCCTAAAGGAAGAAACTCAACGAACAAAGGACTTGATCACTTATTTGGCTCACGACTTGAAGACACCTTTAGCCTCCGTGATCGGCTACCTCAACTTATTATTGGATACAAAGAACTTAACGAACGAACAAATGACTCAGTCTCTGACTATCGCTCTTGAAAAGTCTGAACGGTTGGAAACACTGATGAATGAATTTTTCGATATTACTCGATTCAATCTTCAAGATATCCAATTGTTTAAACGAGAACTTGATTTTGTGTTCTTATTAAAACAAATCCAGGAAGAATTTTACCCGTTGCTGAAAGAAAAAGGACAAGAGGTTCGGTATATCGGACCGGAAAGCTTGAAAATTGAAGCTGATAGTGAACAGTTAGCCAGAGTATTGAATAATCTGTTGAAAAACGCGATCGCCTACGCACCTGAACATACAATGATCACAATGGAACTATCGGTTTCTGAGCACCAAGCAACCTTTATTCTTGCCAATCAAAGTGAGCCCATCGAACAAGAGCAGCTAGAAGCATTATTTGAAAAGTTTTATCGCCTTGATCAAGCCCGTTCAACAAAAACCGGCGGTGCGGGACTAGGTCTAGCGATCGCCAAAGAAATCATTCTGGCTCATCAAGGAACCATTCAAGCTGCCAGCAAAAATAATGAGATCCAGATGTTTGTTACTTTGCCTTTGGGTAATGCAAAAATGAAGGGTTCAGAAAGCAACTAAGTTGAAAAGGACGGTCGATACGATTGGAAAAAATACTTTTAGTTGAAGATGAAAAAGAAATTTCAGACCTAATTCTCTTTTATTTGCAGAACGAGAATTTTTTAGTAACGACTTGCTCTGATGGGAAATCTGCTCAAACACAAATTGAACAAAATACATTTTCACTGGCAATTCTTGACGTGATGCTACCGGACATCTCGGGGTTCGAACTTTGTAAAGAAATCCGAAAAAATCATAACTATCCGATCATCATATTGACCGCAAAAACCGAGGAAATCGATAAGATCACAGGATTGACGATTGGCGCAGACGATTATATTACGAAGCCCTTTCGCCCATTAGAAGTAATTGCCCGAGTGAAGGCCCAGATTCGGCGATCCACTCAGTACAATGGATTTGATAAACACAAATTGATCGTTAAAGATTTGGTATTAGATGTTGATAAACGAAAATGTTTTTTACAGGAAGAAGAGCTTTTTCTGACACCAATCGAATTTTCCATCTTAAAATTATTGATGGAACGACAGGGACAAGTCATTAGCTCTGAAGAAATGTTTCAAGAAATTTGGGGCGAAAAATATTATACTTCCTCCAATAATACTATCATGGTCCACATTCGAAATTTAAGAGAAAAAATGCATGACACGCACAAGCAGTCTTCCTATATTAAAACGGTTTGGGGCATTGGCTATAAAATCTAAAGCTAAGATCAGAAAGCGTGGCATAAGTCAGGCAGTTTATACGCACAAAAACACAAGGGACATTCGAAAACCAACAAATTTCGAGTGCTCCTTGTGTTTTTATCTTCGATGTTTCAACTGATTTTTTTCGTTCGTCTAGCTCAATAGCGTGGCTTAGTGAACGGGATTGTCTGCTTATTTCCAGCGCGCGTCCACTACGATGCCCTTTACTGATTGAAACGTTTTCTAAGAAATGATACTCTAAGGATAACAGATGAAAAAGAGGAGAATAACATATGAGGATCGTAATCGTCGGTGGCTCATTTGCGGGCATTCAGACAGCTATTTCTTTGCGCAACGACTGTCCAGAAAGTGAGATAATCATTATTGAGAAGCAAGCGCGGATAGGCTTTATTCCGAATAGTGTCAATTTGATCTTAAAAGGGGAATTTCATGAAGAAGCGCATCATTATTGGATGACGAAAGAGCAATTGACTCAAGAACATCAGATAGCAGTACGGGTAGAAACAGAAGTGACTGCGCTAAACAGCGATAAAAACCAAATCCAATTAAATGATGGGGAAATATTGTCTTTCGATTTTCTTGTGATTGCGACAGGCTCACAACAACGCTTCCGTTTTAGTACACAAGAAAACGACACGATTTGGACAATCAAAGATCCTAAAACTTCGCAACAATTTCAACAACGTATTGGAAATGCAAAAAAAATCGCAGTGATCGGTGCAGGGCAAGTTGGCTTGGAACTCATCGAAGGATTAGCGAACTTAGGAAAAGAACTCCATCTGTATGAAAGCCAATCGACGGTTTTATTCCGCTATTTTGATCCAGAGATGATCAAGCCGTTGTATCGTGAGCTGGACAATCGAGGTATTCGTTTTTTCTTAAACGAACAAGTGCAAGAAATCATTGAAACAGAACAAACAGAGATCTTCACGGAAAAAAGAAGTGAGACGTATGATCTAGTCTTGTTGGCAAATTACACCCGTCCAGATAATCAGTTATGGGAAGCGTCTTTGCAATTGAATGATGATGGGACGATCTGGGTAAATGACTACCTGCAAACGTCACAGGAAAATATTTATGCGATCGGTGATGCCATCCAAGTAACTTATCGACCAACGCAAGAAAAAATGTACGTATCTTTAGTTAACAATGCGATTCGAACGGCGAAGATCGCGAGTAAAAATATCAGTGGGCAACAAAAGAAAGATTTAGGTACGTATCGACCAATCGGTAATCATTGGTTCGGGCATTATTTTGGCAGTGTCGGTTTAACAGAAAGCGAAAGTATCTTTTATCCTGGAAAAATCAACACACAATTATTAACGACCAGAGCTTCTGCGACAAATCAAGAATCAATCAAAATAAAAGTGCTATTGACGGAAGAAGGAAAATTGCTGGGGGCGCAATGTCATAGCCAAGCAGTGATTTTCTATCTTTTAGACCGACTGACTGTAGCAGTTGAGGAAGGATGGACACTCGCAGATCTGGAAGCGCGCGAATTCTTCTTTCAACCAGAGTATCGAGCGCCAACAGCTCTTGTAAAGGTGGTTGATTCTTTCGATGAAGATTGAAGAATTTTTAGAAAAAAAAGAGCAAACCCAAATTGAGATTTTACGAATGCTTGTATTAGAAGGTGGTTCCGCTTCAATCAATGAGTTGCGATCCTCTGTGAAATTATCAAAATCTGCCTTCGACCAATATATCGAAGACCTTGAATTGATCGGTCGTATGATGAAAACAAAGATTTCTGTCCGAAAAAATGAATTCCAAGTCGTCCTTGAATTAGATGAGCATACGAGTTTAGAAAAAATCATGCTTTTTTTGGTACAACAAAGCGTGAAATATCAGATCTTGACATATCTTCTTGAACACCAACAAGCTTCAAGTGTTCGTTTGGCAACAGCTTTTACAATCAGTGAATCCTCTGTCTTTAGAAAAACCAAAGAATTGAATCAGCTATTGAAAGAGTTCTCTCTACAGATAAAGAATGGACAAATCCAAGGAGAAGAGCTCCAGATCCGTTATTTTTATTATTCCTTATTTCAATTTTTCCCAGAGTCACAAAGACCACAGTATTTACAAGATACTCCAGATAAGCGTCCGTTGATAGTAGGATTGGCGCACGTGTTGAATACAACCTTTTCCCCACAATCATCGTCAAAAATTGCGACATGGATCGGTATTACACGGAAAAGGTTACTGTCAGATAAGATGAAGTTTTCTGGTACAAAAGAGAAAAAAGAAATATACCAAGAGGATCAACTGTACCAGACCATCCATCCGATGATTTCCTTATATCTTAGTCGAACAGCAGCTGATGTGACGGCGTATGAGTCGATGATGTTTTATAGTTTTCTCGTTACTTTCTCGGTACTGGAGGAAGAGACATTTTATCAATACGAGTTGACTCGTAGCAAAAAGTTACCTACAGC
This sequence comes from Enterococcus sp. AZ062, assembly GCF_051715065.1. Taxonomy (NCBI): domain Bacteria; kingdom Bacillati; phylum Bacillota; class Bacilli; order Lactobacillales; family Enterococcaceae; genus Enterococcus; species Enterococcus sp. AZ062. The sequence goes on from NZ_JBIOTB010000001.1 coordinate 418,648, forward strand.
GGTGTTGGATACGTATATTCGAGAAACCATGCTGTGGCATTATCGACCAAGGCGTCTAAAAATCAAGGAAGAGAAAACAATTGGGTATCACTTGGCACAAATCAATAATGAGTTATACTTTTTTTCTGGCTATTTAACCATCTATGATCCGCCACACTTACTCATCCAACAACAACGCATGTTGGGTGATTCGTTGACTCAATTACTTGAACGATTGAAAAAAACGACAGTCGAACAGCTTCCTATGAAAAAATTGACCAATCAAGTTTTGGATAATCTGATGAGTCAATACGCGAATATTTTGATGATGATCGATTTCTATATTGAAAAATCTGTGGTTATTGGCATTGATCTACACTCCTTACCGATCTATCGAGTTGCTTTCCAACAGTTCTTGATTCGAGAGTTAAAGGGGATCAGCGGGATCGTGATCGAAGAAGTCCAACAAGAAAAAAGTTATGATTTTGTGATCACCTTCAATCAGGATAAAAAAGGTCAAGAGTACTATTATCTATCGGAGTTTGCTTCAAGTTATGATATTTTAAGGTTAAAGCAAAAAATCGAGCAAGAAAAAAAAGCCAAAAATTAAAAAACTGTCAAAAAAAAAGTGAATTGCTATTTTTTTGGCAGTTTCTACTCCTTAAATAGGTGTACCATAAAAGTAGTTAAAGAAAGCGTTTGCAAAAATGGAGGAGATCATAATGACAGAATCAACGTATATCATGGCGATTGACCAAGGGACAACAAGCTCACGAGCGATTATCTTTGATAAAAAAGGAAGACACATCGGTAGTTCCCAAAAGGAATTCACACAATATTTTCCCCGGGAAAGCTGGGTAGAACATGATGCGAATGAAATCTGGAACTCCGTACAATCAGTTATCGCAGGTGCGTTTATTGAATCTGGTATCAAGCCAACACAAATCGCCGGTATCGGTATCACGAACCAACGTGAAACAACAGTGATTTGGGAAAAAGATACAGGACGCCCGATTTATCATGCTGTAGTGTGGCAATCGCGTCAATCCGCTAGTATTGCTAACAAATTAAAAGAAGACGGACACCAAGAGTTTTTCCATGAAAAAACTGGTTTAGTCATTGATGCGTATTTCTCTGCTACTAAGATTCGCTGGATCTTAGACCATGTAGAAGGTGCACAAGAGCGAGCAGAAAAAGGCGAGTTGATGTTTGGAACGATCGATTCATGGCTTGTTTGGAAGTTGACAGATGGACAAGCACATGTAACCGATTACTCGAATGCGAGTCGTACAATGTTGTTCAATATCCATGAATTGGATTGGGATCAAGAAATTTTAGATCTACTGAATATTCCACGAGTGATGTTACCGAAAGTAACCTCAAATTCGGAGGTTTACGGTTATACACAAGGGTACCATTTCTATGGTAGTGAAGCACCGATTTCTGGTATGGCAGGAGACCAACAAGCAGCCTTATTCGGTCAAATGGCTTTTGAGCCAGGGATGGTCAAAAATACGTATGGTACAGGTTCATTTATTGTGATGAACACAGGTGAAAAGCCACAATTATCTAAAAACAATCTGTTGACGACGATTGGTTACGGAATAAATGGAAAGGTTTACTATGCGCTAGAAGGTAGTATCTTCGTAGCCGGTTCCTCGATCCAATGGTTACGTGATGGTCTGCAAATGCTACAAAAAGCGAGTGATTCAGAAGATGCAGCGAAGCGTTCGACTAGTGATGACGAAGTTTACGTCGTACCTGCTTTTGTTGGACTTGGCGCTCCTTACTGGGATCAAGCAGCACGTGGCTCTATGTTTGGTCTTACTCGAGGAACAACAAAAGAGGATATCATCAAGGCGACACTACAATCCATTGCCTACCAAGTTCGAGATATCATCGATACGATGCAAGATGATACAGGCATCCAGATTCCTGTGTTAAAAGTTGATGGCGGTGCAGCCAATAATGAATACTTGATGCAGTTCCAAACCGATATCTTGAATGTACCGATCCAACGTGCCGGTAACTTGGAGACCACTGCATTAGGTGCTGCCTTTCTTGCAGGATTAGCAGTTGGTTATTGGAAAGATACGGATGAAATTCGTGAATTTTACGAAGCTGGTAAAATCTTCGAGGCGGAAATGCCAGAAGAACGTAGAGAAAAACTTTACACTGGTTGGAAAAAAGCAGTGAAAGCAACTCAAGCATTTGAGTAAAGGGAGGGAACACAAGATGTTTTCAAAAAAAACAAGACAAGATAACATTGACCACATGAAACAAGAAGAATTAGATCTTTTGATTATCGGGGGCGGAATCACTGGTGCAGGTGTAGCAATCCAAGCAGCTGCTTCAGGTATTAAAACCGGTTTGATCGAAATGCAGGATTTTGCAGAAGGAACGTCTTCACGCTCAACCAAGTTAGTTCATGGGGGGATTCGTTATCTAAAAACGTTTGACGTTGAAGTGGTAGCAGATACAGTAGGCGAACGTGCAGTGGTACAACAAGTGGCACCGCATATCCCTAAACCAGATCCGATGTTATTGCCGATTTATGAAGGAGAAGGCGCAACGACATTCAATATGTTTTCTGTAAAAGTAGCGATGGATCTTTATGATAAATTAGCAAAAGTAACTGGAACGAAGTATGAAAACTATACGTTGACACCTGAAGAAGTTCTTGAACGTGAGCCGTTTCTTAAAAAAGATGGCTTAACAGGTGCCGGTGTTTACTTGGATTTCCGGAATAATGATTCCCGTTTAGTGATCGATAATATCAAAAAAGCGGCAGAAGATGGAGCATATCTTGTCAGCAAAATGAAAGCTACCGGTTTTATCTATGAAGGTGACCAGATCATCGGAGTCAAAGCGCGTGATTTGTTAAGTGATGAAGTCATTGAGATCCGAGCAAAAGTAGTGATCAACACAAGTGGACCATGGGTGGACAAGATCCGTAACCTGAACTTCAAGCGTGCGATCTCACCAAAAATGCGTCCGACAAAAGGCGTCCATTTAGTAGTAGACGCGAAGAAACTGCCTGTGCCACAGCCTACTTATTTCGATACAGGAAAACAAGATGGTCGGATGGTCTTTGCGATTCCTCGTGAAAACAAAACGTATTTTGGGACAACAGATACCGATTACCAAGGCGATTTTACAGACCCACAAGTAACACAGGAAGATGTGGATTACTTACTAGATGTGATCAATCATCGTTATCCAGAAGCAAATATCACTTTGGCTGATATCGAATCAAGTTGGGCAGGATTACGTCCGTTATTGATCGGTAATGCCGGTTCTGACTACAACGGTGGTGACAACGGTTCGATCTCAGATAAAAGTTTCCGTAAAGTTGTTGATACGGTGACGGATTATAAAGAAAGCAAGGTATCACGAGTAGAAGTCGAAGATGTGTTGAATCATTTAGAAAGTAGTCGTGATGAAAAAGCACCATCAACTGTTTCTCGCGGTAGTTCATTAGAACGTGAACCAGATGGACTAGTTACTTTATCTGGTGGTAAAATCACCGATTATCGCAAAATGGCAGAAGGCGCGATGAAATTGATCCGTCAACTGTTACAAGAAGAGTATGGTGTAACTGTAAAAGAGATTGATTCCAAGACTTATTCGATCTCAGGTGGCGATTTTGATCCGACGAAACAAGAAGAAATGGTCGAAGAATATACAAAAATCGGTGTGGAAGCAGGTCTTGATGAAAAAGATGCTGCATATATCGCAGATTTCTACGGAACAAATGCGAAACACATCTTTGAATTAGCGAAAGAAATGAGTCCTTATCCAGGATTGACTTTGGCAGAATCTGCACGTTTGCGTTACGGTTTAGAAAACGAAATGGTCTTAGTTCCAGGTGACTATTTGATTCGCCGTACCAACCATCTACTTTTTGAAAGAGATCAGTTAGATGCCATCAAACAACCGATCATTGATGCGATTGCTGCATACTTTGAATGGACAGATGAAGAAAAAGAACGTGAAACGCAACATTTAGAGCAACTGATCGCTGAGTCAGACTTACGTGACCTGAAAGGAGAAAAATAAAATGAATGCAGACATGACCCAAATCATGGGAGAATTTATTGGAACGATGATTTTGATCCTTTTAGGGGACGGCGTATGTGCGGCAGTTAATTTAAACAAAAGTAAAGCGCAAGCCTCCGGTTGGATCGTCATTGCATTTGGTTGGGCAATGGCTGTTACGATGGCAGTATTTATTTCAGGATTCATGGGACCCGCTCATTTAAATCCTGCGGTAACACTTGGGATGGCAATGACAGGGGCAATCGGTTGGAATTTGGTTTTCCCATTCATCATCGCGCAATTACTAGGTGCAATCGTCGGTGCGGTACTTGTTTGGTTATCTTATTTGCCACATTGGTCAGCAACAAAGGATCAAGGGGCAATCTTAGGAACCTTTGCGACTGGGCCAGCCATCCGCAACTATCCTGCTAACTTTATTACAGAGTTGATCGGTACGTTCGTTTTAGTCTTAGGACTATTGGCATTTGGCCAAACAGAATTTGCTGGTGGAACAAATGTATTTGCTGTTGGAGGATTGATTTTAGCTATCGGGTTATCACTAGGTGGTTCCACAGGATATGCGATCAATCCAGCTCGTGACTTAGGTCCACGTATCGCTCATGCGATTTTACCAATCGCTAATAAAGGTGGTTCTGACTGGGGTTATTCATGGGTACCGATTGCAGGACCAATGGTTGGGGCAATCGTCGCAGTAGGTATGTACACGTTGATGGTTTAATAAAATAGATTTTCTATATAAAAATAAAATAAATGGTTCTCTTGGTCGTTGTTCACAAACCAGGAGAACCGTTTTTTATTTTATAAGTCAAAGTGTAATAACAAGAGATACAACAAAGTTACATCAAGCTTTGATAGATAGCGATGATTTCTGCCACGTTCGTTTCTCTTGGATTTCCTGGGGTACAGACATCATTGAACGCATCTTCAGCAATTTTTGCAATATCCGCTTCTTTGACTCCTAGTTCGGAGATCGTCGCAGGAATACCAACTTTTTTCGACAAAGCATCAATCGCTTCGCAAGCGGCATCACGAATGTCCTCGATGGAACGAGATTCTGCGTATTTGATGTTCAACGCCTTCGCGATTTCTCGATATTTATTGCCTGTAAACTCTTTATTGTATTTCATGACTGTTGGTAATAAGGCAGCGCAAGCGACACCGTGGGGGATGTCATACCATGCGGATAATGGATGCGCCATCCCATGGACAAGGCCTAACCCGACATTTGAAAAACCCATTCCTGCCAGGTACTGTCCTAAAGCCATATCTTCTCGGCCTTTTGGATCACCATTCACGGAATCGGCTAAACTACGACCGATGATCTCAATGGCTTTGAGATGGAACATGTCACTCATTTCCCATGCGCCTTTCGTGATCAATCCCTCGATAGCATGAGTCATCGCATCCATTCCAGTTGCCGCACACAAGGCTTTCGGCATGCCCATCATCAAATCACTGTCAATAAAGGCAACGATTGGAATATCATGAGGATCAACACATACAAATTTACGAGAACGCTCTTTGTCAGTGATCACATAGTTGATCGTGACTTCAGCGGCCGTACCAGAAGTAGTCGGAACAGCTAAGATCGGCAAGCTTGGATGTTTTGTATCTGCCACGCCTTCTAGACTACGGACATCAGAAAACTCTGGATTTGTTACGATGATTCCAATGGCTTTGGCTGTGTCGATCGGCGAACCTCCGCCAATTGCTAGAATCACATCCGCTTTCGCTGCTTGAACGAAAGCCACACCCTGTTTTACATTCTCAATCGTTGGATTAGGTACGATACCATCGTAAATTTCATAAGCAATCTCTGCCTCATCTAATAAGGTGGTGACTTTTGCTACAACACCGATTTTATGCAACTCTTTATCAGTGATCACAACCGCTTTTTTGAAATTTCTGGCATGAAATTCTGTTGGGATAGCTGCAATAGCCCCTTTTCCATGATAGGATGTTTCATTTAAAATCATTCGATTTGCCATTTGGTTTACTCTCCTTTAGGTAGGTCGGTTTCAGAAATTATATATTCTGGTGGATAACGCAGTTTTTTGAAATAATAGGTGCGATCTTTTTTATTGAATGTCCGCACCACACGACAAGGATTTCCTACTGCTAAAGAATTAGCTGGAATATCCTTCGTGACGACACTTCCTGCCCCAATCACTACATGATCACCGATCGTCACCCCGGGAAGTACGGATGTATTTGCGCCGATCCAGACATTGTCGCCGATCGTAACAGGCGCCCCAAATTCTGCTTGGTACTCTTGGCGTAAAACTGGATCTAAGGCATGGCCGGCTGTGTAGATCCCCACATTTGGAGCAAGTAAGACATCCTTACCAATCGTGATCGGAGCGACATCAAGTAACGTGCAATTATTATTGGCTAAAAAGTTTTCTCCGACAGTGATATTGATACCATAGTCACAGTGAAAGGGTTGCTCAACAAAAAGTTCATCACCTGTTTTCTTGAACATTTTTTTGATCAATAGCTGACGTTCAGATAATTTTCGAGGATGGATATGATTGAATTCATAAAGGAGATCTCTCGTGACCAAACGAAGCTGCAATAATTCTTCATCTTGACGATAGACCTCACCAGAAATTATTTTTTCGACATTGGATTTCATTTTGCACCTCACGATTGTTAATCGTTCAAATAGCCAGCACGTGGGACAACCCCAAACGCATCAGCCAGTAATTTCAAATTGTCATCTTCTAACGTTTGTTTGATGCCACCTTGTGCCATGACGATCGTATAGATTTGGGCAGCTTTTTCAGCTGTTTCAATCAAACCAAATGTTTCATCCATATCTTTTCCAGAACCATAGATCCCATGTTGTGGCCAAACGACTAAACGGGTTTCTTTCATTTTTGCAGCAGTTGCTTCGCCGATTTCATTCGAACCAGGAACTAACCATGGAATGACCGAGATGCCTTCTGGGAAGACAACTAAGCACTCTGTACACATTTGCCATAATGTACGAGTCAATTCGCGTTCAGAAAGTGGATGGCTAAAAGTCATGGCTAACAAGTGTGTTGCGTGACAATGCATGACGATGCGGTTATCTGGATCGACACTTAATCGAGCGATATGGCTCATGAAATGACTTGGTAACTCAGAAGTCGGAACAGCATCAGGGGCTAATCCCCATAAAATGTCGATCGCATGACCATCTTCGGTCACACGGATCAATCCAAGATTTTCTTCTGGCTCTGCCTGTACATTTTTAAAATATTTTCCAGACCCTGTCACTAAGAAATACCTTCCGGCTAATTCTTGGGCATCAAATGGCAACGGCAGTGTTCGTAAAACTTTCGTAGGGTCGATAAAAGGTAGGATTTGCGCTTCTTCTAATAAATAGGTGATATTCCCACCATTACGTTCATCCCATCCTAGGCGGTACATATTGGTTGTTGCTTGAATCATCTCTTGTACAAATGGAGCAGTGAGCATCGCTAATTTTTTCACGAGTGAGACCTCTTTTCTTTTTCTGATGAATAGAAAGAACATGTAGTATGTGGTTATTTTGTAAATCAACAGAAAGAACCTCAAAATCAGTTAGACGGATTCTCGAAAGCTTCTGTTGTTAGGTGAGGGGCTTTTTTACAACTTGATAGATAGTGTTCATGAAGCAACACTTCGGTCATAAGCCAGAAAAATCAAAAATGAACCAGCCATTTTCGATTTTCTATCTTACTGCTCAGGTCAGAGCGCTTCTTTCACGACCTGTGATAAACGGTGTTCAAGAAGCAACACTTCGGTCATAAGCCAGAAAAATCAAAAATGAAACAGCCATTTTCGCTTTTCCTGTCTTATGCCTTAGTGCTGAACGCTTCTTTCACGACCTAATAAACGGTGTTCGAAAGCCAGCTCCTTCAATATTAAGTCAAAAATCGAAAAAATATGAGGAACTATTTTCTCGATTTCCGTCTTAATATTCGGAGCTGAACGGCTTTCTCACAACCTCTGATAAACGGTGTTCAAGAAGCTGACCTTCAACATTAAGCTAAAAAATCATAAAATATGAGGAGCTATTTTTTGATTTTCTACCTTACTGCTTAGGTCAGAACGCTTCTTTCACGACCTCTGATAAACGGTGTTCAAGAAGCAACACTTCGGTCATAAGCCAGAAAAATCAAAAATGAAACAGCCATTTTCGATTTCCCTGTCTTATGCCTTAGTGCTGAACGCTTCTTTCACGACCTCTTACTTTGTACGTCTTTTTCGTATTGTAGGACTTCTTGGTACCAGTCCATACCTACTGGGACGTTGTTGATTTCACAGAAGTAATTCCAAACGTCGGCGTATGGGAAGTCTTTTAATTCTTCAGTGAAGGCTAAGCGTTTGGTGAAGTCGAAGTTTAGTTCGGCTTCTTTTAATTCTTCGATTGGTTCAAGCATGGCTTTCAACAATGCTTTTTGCGTATTTCTTGTACCGATTGCCCATGCGGCGATCCGGTTGATGGTTGCGTCAAAGAAATCGAGACCGATCGCTGTTTTTTCAAGTAACTGATTGCGGACTAATTCTTTGCCGATTTCTTGTAATTCATCATCCATGATCACCACATGGTCTGAATCCCAACGCACAGGACGAGAGACGTGAAGCATGATCCCTTTTGAGAATAAGGCTAAAGACGAAAGTTTGTTGGAGATGACTTCAGTTGGATGGAAGTGTCCTGCGTCTAGACAGATCAATTTGTTACGTGTCAATCCATAGCCCATATAAAATTCGTGTGAACCTACTGTGTAAGCTTCGGCACCAAGTCCGAATAGTTTGGATTCCACGGCATCTTGCGTATATTCTTCATTGAGTTCTTCTGAGAAAATCTCATCTAAAGATTCCATCAACCGATGGCGTGGAGATAGGCGGTCGATTGGATTGTCTTTCATTCCATCAGGCATCCAAAAATTATCGATACATGTTTGTCCGATTTCTTTTCCCATATACTCGGCGATTTTACGAGCGCGTTTCCCATGTTCGATCCAGTAATCCCGTACTTCTTTGTCTGGATGAGCAAGTGTCAAGCCATCTTTCATCATTGGATGAGAGAAGAAGGTCGGGTTGAAATCAAGACCGATACCTTGTTCTTTTGCCCATGCGACCCATTTCTCGAAATGTTTTGGTTCGATCTCATTTAAATCGACCGGTTCATCTGTATCTAGATACATAGCATGTAAATTCAATTTATGATTCCCAGGGATCAATGAGAAAGCTTTTTCTAAATCTTGGCGTAATTGGTCCGGCGTATGGGCGGCTCCAGGGTAGTTTCCTGTAGCCATGATGCCACCAGTCAGTTCTCCATCTGGCGTCAAAAATCCTTTGACATCATCGCCTTGCCAACAATGCATCGAAATCTTCACTTCTGCGAGTTTCTGCAAGACCTCCTCAGTATCGACACCGATACTCGCATATTTTGCTTTGGCTTCTTCGTAACGCTCTTTGACATTCATCATATTGAATCTCTCCTTTTATATTAAAAATTCTTTGTATCTAGCAAGTGCTTGTGTCATTTCCTCGGTATGTCGAGGGTGGAACGTGGCTAATGAAACGGAATCTCTGATCGCTTCACGTGCAAGTTGCAACGTACCGTAGCCATTCGTCGCAATCATTTGGACCATTAGATTCCCAATAGCGGTCGCTTCATCTGGTCCTGCTTCGACTTCGATATTGCAAATATCGGCTGTCAGCTGATTAAGGAAGGTATTGTTTGAACCCCCACCGACGATGTGTAAATGATGAAATTCTTTTCCGGTGATCCGTGCTAAGTTCTCTAGTTCGACAGCGTAGCATAGAGCTAAATTGTCATAGATACAGCGAGCCAGCTGACCAGGGGTTTGAGGGATAGATTGGTTTGTTTCTTTACAATAATCTTGTAATTCTTGAATCATATTTTGGGGATTCAAGAAACGTGGGTCGTTGACATTGATCAATTGTTGGAAAGGCGCTTCTTGTGCGGCCATTTCTGCTAATTCAGCAAAGCTGTAGGTGCCATCTTGTAGGCGAGCTACTTCTTGGATCAACCACATCCCCATGATATTTTTTAAGAAGCGAATGGTTCCTTGGACGCCCCATTCATTTGTAAAATTAGCATCAAAAGCTTCTTTCGTAGAAATCCCTTCAGGAATCTCCACGCCCATCAATGACCAAGTGCCAGAACTGATATATGCCCAATCTTTGCCAGTCGCGGGTGTGCCGACGACTGCTGAAGCAGTGTCGTGAGAAGCAATCGTGATGAAGGTTGCTTTTGGCAGATCATAGGTCGGGAATTGGGCAGTTTGTAATTCGCCTAGAATCTGTCCGGGTTCGGTGATTCGTGGAAAAAGGGTCGCGTCGATGCCTAGAACAGCTAAAATATCAGGGTCCCATTTCCGAGTTTCTAAGTTCAGAAGCTGCATAGTAGATGCATTAGTCTTTTCAGTGACTGCTTCTCCAGTGAAGAGGTAACCGAGTAGATCAGGCATCAATAATAAGCGATGGGCATTTGCTAAAGTTTCTTTTTTTTCAGCAAGTAATTGAAACACCGTGTTGAAAGGTTGCAGTTGGATACCTGTTTTTTGGTAAAGTTCATCTAGTGGCATGCTTTGTTCAAATTGTGAGATGGCATCTTTCGTGCGTTCATCACGATAGCTCGTCGGGGCGTCGATCAAATGACCATCAGCATCAAGCAAGCCATAATCGACACCCCACGTATCGATGCCGACATAACATTCTGTGATGCCTTGTTGCTTTGCTTTTTCCAAACCTTTTAAGATTTCAGTGACTAGATGTGTGAGCGGCCACTTTGCGACACCAGCGATTTTTTCAAACCCATTTTTGAAGCGATGGACTTCCTGTAAGTCAAAACGGCCTAATTCATTAAGATTGGCATGAATCAAACGACCACTTGAAGCGCCAATGTCGATAGCAAGATAATTCATCAAAATTCCTCCAATTTGTTTTTGCTTGTATCAATGAAAACTAGACTTCATTTGGGAGTGGCTTCTTTTTAAAAGTAAGGAGAAGAAAAAGAATACCTAAAATGGTCATCAAAATGCAGCCATTGATAAAAATATTTTGTAAAGCATCAGAACCGATACCGAATCTTTCCAAAAGTTGATGTCCGTAGGGTGAAACAAAATTACCGATGTTTGCTAGAACGAGAATAAAAGAAGTGGTACTTGCTTTTGCTGCCTGTGGGACTGAACGAGTGGCATCATTAAAGATGTAAGGAACGAACAAAGCGAAGGCGATACCGTTCAGTGCAGCCCCTATACCGATCATAAATAAATGATTGGCTGTCAAGATGAGGAACAAGCTTGCTGCCATGATGAAAAAAGAAATAGGCAACGTCCAGCGTTTCAATCCTTTGTAAATCAACCCGAATAAGAAACCAGCAACCATGTTAGCAATCTGCATAAAAGAAAGAAGCGTTCCGGCATCTGATTCTGTTCCTAGATTTTCAGTCACGATGAAAGTCGAAAGCTTGACGACAACGATCATGTAGAAAATGCAGAGAAAGAAAATCAAAATGCCATACATGACAGTGGTAGGACGGAGTGTCCCTTTTGTTGATACTTCTTTTTTAGAAGTGGTATTCTCTTTTTTCTTGGGTGGTTCAGGGACGAAAGCCATAAATAAGAAGATGATTGGAATGGTGATCAAGTAAACTAAAAATGCTTTTTGCCAGCCAAAAGTGAGGAGACGTCCGGCAGTGAAGGTCATGACTGCAGCCCCTAAACCTTGAAAGGCGGATTGAAAGCCAATCAATGTGGCTGCTTCTTCACCTTCAAAAAATTCGCTGATCATACTAACTGCCAAAGAATTGAAGAGACCAAAGCCGGCGCCTAATGCGGCGCGGGAGATCATCAGCAAATAGAAATTGGCGGTGAAGACGGGTAACACGCCAGCAACTCCAGCCAGCAATAATCCAAGTAAGACAGTTTTTTTCTGTCCGATGGTTTTTGCGATCAAACTGCTCAAAGCAATGAAGATAACGACAGTCAGTTGAGGGATGGTCATCAGTAGCTCGACGGATGAAGCGGATTGATCATTGAAGTAGCCTAACATCATCGGTAAAGCGGATGCAATAGCAGTATTTGACGTTAAAACTAAAGAAATGGATAACAGCGACAGTTTCATCAACCAAGTCTTTCTCATAGCTTGTTCCTCCAGATGAAGATGTATTTGTTGCACTCATCATATCTTGTAACCCTTTTCACAACAATGTCAGTATGTTACTATATTGGTGTCAAATTTACATATCAAGGGGGAGTAAAGCCATGAATCCGTTTGTACAAAAGATCTTTCTGCCGTATACACCCGAAGAGTTAGAACAGCGAAAGACGGGGCAATGGATCAAGGAATTTGAAGGAGAAAACTTAGACGAACAAGACCAGCAATTCAAATTAGACGATCACCATCTTTTTCAAGAAAATAATATTTTGATTCGCCAACATCGCCGCTTCGCTCATTATCCACTACATTCCCACCATTTTTTAGAATTCAATTATATGTATTGCGGTACTTCAGAACAGATCGTCAACGGTCTGCCAATCACTTTGAAAGAAGGACAATTATTACTTTTAGATACAAATAGTCGCCATGAATTAATGCCTTTGGGTGAAAAAGATATTTTGTTGAATTTCTTATTCAAAACAAATGATATCAACATCAATCTTCTGAAAAAAATCGATAATCGCAGTGGGGGATTGACCTATAATTTTTTAATGAATGCCATTTTAGAACCCGGTTATAATGAAACACATCTTTTGTTACACTTAGCAAAAGAACCAGAGATCCAAGTCACGTTGGATCAGATGATCCTCGAATACTTTTCAAAAAAACATCTAGGGAATGAAATCATGAACGCTTTTTCACAAGTATTATTTTTACAGCTTTCTAGAGTCTATCACTCACAATTAGCAAAAATATACAAAAAAGATGGACAAAGCAACTTGATGATCAAAATTCTGCAACGGATCGAAAGTGATTATCGAACATTGAACCTAAAAACATTGGCAGATGAGTTAGGGTATAATCCGAATTATCTATCTAATTTAATCAAGCAGCAGACAGGTAAATCCTTCAAACAATTGATTACGAACCAACGATTACATGAAGCACATGATTTGATTTTATCTACTCGCTTTTCGATCGAGGAGATTGCAACCAGTGTAGGGTTTTCCAATAAGACCCATTTTTATAAAAAGTATCGAGAATACTTTGGGGATACGCCGATCGCCGTTCGCAAACGACGCTGAAATAGTTATTTATACATACAAAGCCAACTGCGAAGAGGCCGGGGCTGAATCATTTTTCCTCGAGAAATAAGGCCCATCCACGAAAATTGTTTTTCAAATTTTTGTGGATGGCGCCTTATTTTCCGAAGAGATTCCTTCTGTTCTCGCCGATTATTTGGTTTTGGGTGGTACGAGAGGATTAAGGTCCCGCTCTTAGATTGCGTTTGACTTTTTTCATTTGCTAGAAGCTACTTATTTCAACTTAGTTAAAACATCTTCTGGAACTTGGTTTTCATCGATCGCCGTGGGTCCAGAGGTCACTCGTTTTTGACTTACTTCTGCTTTGACATAACTATTTGGTTCGAATGGCGTTGGATTTTCTGAGGAGATCGTGTAACCTAACTGGATTGTTTTGCCATCTTTAGTCACAAAGTTCAAGTCATAGTCATACGACTTCAACCCCCGAACTTTTTCACCGCTGCCATCCAGTGTATCAGTCAATGGTGGCACTGCTTCTGGTACTTTTGCATAAGCTACTTGACTTTTGTAGGTCTGATCGTAATATTCATACCCTTTGTAGCCACCAAACAATAACAGTAAAAGAGCAATAGCTCCAACCAATTTTTTCATCTTATCCATCCTTTTCTATTTACTTGATTATCAAGATTATCGCCGATTTACTCATCGTTTGAAAATCGAAAAACGTGACAATTTTGAAATGTTGTGCAAAAGAGCACAATTCAGGTGGTTTAGTATTCGTTTGACATTCTGGCAACCGCTTGCTATAGTAAAAAGGAAAAATAAATAAAACCTAGATGAACGAGGTATTTTGATGAGTGTAGTAGGTATCTAATCGAGTAAGTTGAATAACCAATAAAGCAGTAGGCTTATTTGGTGTGCTTATAGATGGTACCTGTCTGAAACATTTCTTGTAATCAAATCAAGGGGAGGACATGTCTTATTTTAGCTGTGTCCTGCCCTTTTATTCTATTTTAGGTCTTTATTTATTTTGGGGACAGGTATCTCTTCAAGAAAAGGAGAGAATATGAATCATACAATCAAACAATTACAATTTGAACAAATCAGAAAAGAAGTGATTGCCCGAGCAATCGGAGATCATACGAAAGAACGTCTGGCAGAAATGTCGATCCCGACAAATCTTCAGACCGTAAAAACAAGACAAACAGAAACGAAAGAAGCCCGTACGATTTTAGAAAGTAGCCAGCACGTGCCCTTTATGGGGCTGACAAGAATTGTGGCATTAACTGACCAAGTGAAAAAAGGCTTGATCTTAACCCCCGCTGAATTGATGGAATACGCCGATTTTTTAAGAAGCAGTCGAATGATCACTCGCTTCTTTGAAAAAAACCAATATCAAACGCCATTACTGTATGCGTACAGTAAAAATCTACCGGATCTGCAAGCGGTGGAGGACTTAGTTTACGAACAAATCAAGAACCAACAAGTCGCAGATGACGCATCGAAAAATCTGCGTAAAGTACGCAAACAGATCCAAACGGTAGAAAAAGAGATTCAAGATCGTTTGCTAAAATTCTTGCGACATCCTGGGAATAAAGAGATGATCCAAGAAGCGATGATCGTTCAAAAGGGTGAACATGCAACGATCCCAATCAAAGCGAGTTATAAAAATAAAGTAGCCGGAACGATCATTGAGCAGTCGAATAAAGGCACGACGGTATTTATCGAACCAACAGCAGTTGCTAAAGCAAGTGCACAACATCAATTATTAAAAGCAGAGGAAATTGCTGAAGAATATCAGATTTTAGCTAGCTTGACTGGCGCATTAGCTGAAAATGAACAGGCAATCGATCAAATCATCGAGACGGTCACCGTTTTTGATATTATTTTCGCACGTGGGAAATACAGTAGAGAGATCAATGGCATCACACCTATCGTCAATAAATCAGAACGCATCCATCTGAAACAAGCGAGACATCCACTGTTATCAGAAAAAGCTGTTCCCTTAGATTTTGATTTGGGTGTAGAATATCGTGGATTAGTGATCACAGGTGCAAATGCGGGTGGGAAAACAGTTGTTTTGAAAACAATCGGATTGCTGACGTTGATGGTCATGTTTGGTCTGCAAGTACCAGCAAAAGATGGGACAGAGCTTGCCGTATTCGACGAAGTCTTCGTCGATGTCGGTGACCAACAAGATTTAGCGAATGCATTGAGTACTTTTTCTGGGCATATGCAAAATATCGCACAGATTTTGAATAAAGTGGGTAGAAATACCCTAGTTTTACTTGATGAGATCGGTAGTGGGACAGAACCAACAGAAGGGGCAGCTTTAGCAATTGCCATCATGTCTGCGATGTACGAAAAAGGGGCGTTGATGGTGGCGACGACCCATTACGGAGAAATCAAAGAGTTTGCGGAACGACATGAAGATTTCGTGCCAGCAGCGATGGCCTTTGACCGAGAAGCCTTACAACCAAAGTATCAATTACAGGTAGGAAAAACAGGGGAAAGCCAAGCATTGTGGATCGCTAAAAAAATGCAAATGTCAGAGGACTTGATCCAACAAGCTCAGCAGTATCTTTCTACGAAAGACTATTCAAGTGAAAAACGCTTATTCAAACAACAAGTGAAGAAGCAAGAGGTCAAGAATGAAGAAAAGGTTTTATTTTCAAAAGGGGACCGGGTATATGCCACCCAATACAAAAAAGAAGCATTAGTCTTTGAAGATACTGGAGAAGAGACGATCGTGATTTTTGTCGATAACCAAAAAGAAACCGTCCTTCGACAGCGTGTCCTTTTAAAAATGAGAGCAGAAGAACTTTATCCTGTAGGCTATGAGATCAATCAGCTATTTACAGATTTTAAAACGAGAAAATGGGAACGAGATATCGAACGAGGCTCAAAAAAAGCCCACAAAAAATTATTAAAAGAAACCCGTCAGCGTCAGGCTGCGCGAAATGGAAACGCCGAAAAAAAAGAATAACAGATTCACAATGGCATACGAAGGATTGGAAGAGCTCGCAATAAAAACCGACAATTAATTGGTTCCACGTGGAAAGTACGGTAAAATAGATGAAATGACATTTTGGGAGTTGTTAAGTAATGAATGGAGCATCTGATTGGCGAAAAGAAATTCGCACGATTCCGAATCTACTATCGATTATAAGAATTCTTTTATTGCCTTTTTATTTGTATTTTATGAGTAAGCAAGCTTTCTATCTGGCTGGATCGATCATCCTCTTTTCAGGAGTCACAGACTTTTTAGATGGATACATCGCCCGAAGATTCAATCAGATCACCGAACTTGGAAAAGTTCTTGATCCAATCGGTGATAAGTTGACCCAATTGGTCTTGATCATCTCCATGGCATGGGAACGTCCGTATATCTGGCTCGTTTTAGCTTTATTTATTGTGAAAGAAGCATTTATGCTGATTGCTGGGATCGTTGCTTTGCGTAAACAGGTCAAATTAGATGGAGCAAAGTGGTATGGTAAATGGGCGACAGCTGTGATTTATGTAGGGATGATCCTGCTGTTACTTTTCCCGGCGATTCCTGAAGGATGGGTCATGGTGATATTTGCAATCATTACCTACAGTCTGGCTCAGTCCTTTGTTTTATATGCTTTGGAGTATCGTAAACTACTGAAGCGCTAGGTAGATTGGTGTATCTTATTGTTGTCACAGCGAATGAGAAGAGCACCGTTGCAATTTATGTGAAGAATTTATCGAAAATCAATCGAAGTCAAAACTGGCTGAGATTGATTTTTTTTAGTTTAAGATAGAAAAAGCGAACTTAATGCAAAAAAATAGCTGGTAATAGGCCAAAGCATAGACGTAGCAATGATTCAAGAGTAAATATTTCAAGGAGTTAGGCAATATGTGAAGTTGAAATTACACAGAGAAGACTATATGATTTTATTATAATCTATTCGAGAAGCAGGTAGTTCACAAAAAATAAGGTCGATTCAATCAGTCGCAAGTACATATTTTAGGTTTTACTATCAATAATCAGAAGGAGAGGTAATTTATGAATCTATCGAATATTCAATCTAGCGAAGAATACTTAAAACATTATAGAGAATTTATGGAAGACTGTTTTTCCATCAACTATCCACTTTTAGCTTCTTTTTACAAAGAACTTCATCATCGTTTTTTAGAGGTCGTCTCTCAAAAGGACGGACCAGTGTTTGAGCAATTACAAGAGCTGTTAGGGATCGATGCGCAGTTACAGATACTTTACGAAATGGGGGAATGTATCGAATCGTTGAAATTAGAAATGAATGAAGAGAAAATCATTGAAATGATCAAGAGAGATAGCTTCTCTTTTTATAGAGAACGGATAGGTTTAACGAAGAAAGATCCTATTCCACGCGGATTGATCTATCTGAGTGAAAAATAGTTAGTCAATTTTACAGCTATTTCTCTATCAAGGGAAAAGGTTCGACATAGTTTTTAATACACATGATCGGCGACTGTTTGTCTAGTAGAATATCTCTTTTTTCCTATTCTTGTGATAATTATCATGTATTCTAGTATGGATTAGATTTTAATATACAGAAAAGCTGTGACCTAAGTGTTCAGCTCTGAGAAATAAGCGTGAAACCCAGAAAATTCCTCTTGGAATTTTTGAGGTCTCACGCTTATTTCTGAAGGAGCTACTTCACATTATCGCCAAATAATTACTGGATCTTCTGCTTGCACGATCCTGTCACTCTGGGATAAGAGAAAATCTACTGCGGAGGCGCCGATTTTTTTAGGGGAGAAATCAATAGTCGAAAAGGCTAATATCTCACTATATGGTAGATTTCCTTCACCTATGACAGTGAAATCTTTTTTATGAATGAATCCTGCCTGTTTCATTCCTGAAATTACACCGGCTGCTGTATCATCGCCATTGACATAGATTACCTCTGGAATAGAGGCGTGAGTTGTAATCTCTATTGCGAACGCATAGCCATCTGCATAGGTTTCGATACCAGTGAAATAGTTTTTTCCTTCAATCGCCTTTCCAAAATACGTTTCATAAGCAGTTAATTTGTTTTTTGTGGTCTGGCTTTGTGAGGCACTGCGTTTAGTAGTAAAGATGACCCTGGAAATACCACGAGCATGCAGGGTAAGGAACAATTGATCATACGCTTTTTTTCGATCTGGATAAATCATGGCAAGGTCGTCATTGTCCATCTTTTCAGTTGAAACGATTTTTCCTTTGAAGCGAAGAGGTTCAAGTAGCTCGTCATTTTTTGTTCGTGACGTTAGAATAAGACCGTCGATCATTTTTTGCTCTAGTAGTGTGTAATAGTGACTCTCCGTCTCCTTTTCATAGTAAGTAGGGAGTAATAATACTTGATACCCTTTACTTTTTGCCTGATACAAGATACTGTCCACCAATTGATTATAACAAGAACTGTTGTTAGGCAAGGTAACACCTAAAGTATAGGTTTCTCCTTTACTCAATTTTACAGCATTTCCGTTCACCACATAGTTTGTCTCTTCAATAACGGATTGGACTTTTTTTCGTAAAGCATCGGACACGTAACGATCGTTATTTATCACTCTGGAAACGGTAGATTTGGATACTCCTGACATTTTTGCGATCTCTCGAATCGTAACGATGGGATTTTCCTCCTTTTCTCTTGACTTGGGACGCGTCCCAGTAGGTATACTTTCTTTTGAAAGGTGGTAATGGAATGACAATCAAAATGATCGCTGTAGATATGGATGGTACATTTTTGAATGATCAAAAGAAATACAATGAGGAACGCTTTAAGAAACTTTTTGACTTACTACAGGAAAAAGGAATAAAGTTTGTTGTAGCAAGTGGAAATCAATATTTCCAGTTGCGTTCATTCTTCCCTGATCTTTATAAAAGTATAGCATTCGTAGCAGAAAATGGGGCAAATATTTTAATTGGTGAAGACCATGTGTACAATGCAGAATTACGTCCTGAAAAAATCGTTCAGACATTAGATGTATTGGAAGAGTTAGCGCCAATGAACTTGATCTTATGTGGGAAACAGAGTGCCTATGTCTCTAATACGGTTTCTAAGGAGTTGTTTGAACGTGCAAGTTTTTACTACCCTAAGCTTGAGAAGGTAGATGACCTGTATACGTTAGCTAAGGGAGAAGAAACAATTTTCAAGTTTGCTTTATCCTTCGATGAGCAAGAAGCGGTAGAAAAACTAACAGCCTTAAAAAATTCTTTAGGAGAGGGATTGATACCGGTCTCTAGTGGTCATGGAGATATCGATTTGATCATCCCTGGTGTTCACAAATTAAACGGGTTACGATTGTTAGGCAAAAAATGGGGGATCAGTGATGATGAGATTGCTACATTTGGCGATAGCGGGAATGACTTTGAAATGATCCAACAGATCAAGCACAGTTTTGCTATGGAAAATGGACAGCCCAAGATCAAAGAAGCAGCTTCGACGATTATAGGATCAAATAATACAGAGGCTGTACTCGATACGATCCAAGCAATTGTAGAAGGGGAATATACGTAACTTAGTGGTAGCAAATTACCGAAACATTGAGCTATAAGAAATAAGGCATCATCCACGAAAATTGTTTTTTAAATTTTTGTGGATGACGCCTTATTTTTTTTAGAGGTTACCTTTTGTTCCAGCCGTGGATTCGATTTTAGGTGGTGCAAGAGGGTTATTGTTCCAGACACTTGTGGTACTGATTTTTTAAAATCTGTGTTTATTTTTTGATGATCATATTGATGGCTTGTTCCATTTTTTTTGCTTGTTCCTCCACACTGTTTTCTGGATGCTCCAAGCAGTTTTTTAAATTTTCGGCAACGATCATCCCCATGACACGATCAATACTCGAACGAACAGCGCTTAATTGCGTAATGATATCCATGCACTCTTTTTCTTCGTCAATCATTTTTTGGATACCACGAATTTGTCCTTCTGTACGTCTCAAGCGATTTAGAATTGTTTTGTTGTCAATAGTCATCATAGAACCTCCCACTCTTTTTTTGCAAATAATACCCTATATAGGTATTATTTGCAAATGAAAACTGCAACTTTTTGAAATTAAAAGTTTTAATGGTTGACATAATCACATTTATCGTGTTGAATATACCCCAGTAGGTATATTTTTCTAAAAAAAGAGGAGAGAATGAACATGGGATTATTTCAACTTAGTCAATCAATAACAGTAAAGGATTTGCAAGATAAATTAAAAGAAAACATCCAATTGATCGATGTTAGAACACCAGCTGAATACCGAGGCGGGCATATTAAGCAAGCGGAAAATATTCCTTTACACCGTATTAGTACGTATAATGGGGATAAACAAGCACCAGTATACGTTATTTGTCAGTCAGGAATGCGTAGTAAGCAAGCAACGAAAGAATTAAAAAATCTTGGTTATCAGGCGATCAATATCCGTGGCGGGATGAATCAATGGTTTGGGGAAAAGATTGGAGGAAGATAAAAAATGAAATTTGTGATAATTGGCGGTGTTGCTGGAGGGATGTCTGCGGCCACTCGTTTAAGACGACTGCAAGAAGATGCAGAAATCATTGTTTTTGAAAAAGGGCCCAATGTTTCTTTTGCTAATTGTGGCCTCCCTTACTATCTTTCTGGTGAGATCGATGAAAGAGAAAAGCTCTTGATCCAAACACCTGAAAGTTTAGCTGCACGCTTTCGTTTGGACGTTCGAGTGGAGCATGAAGTCACAGCGATTTTTCCAGAAACAAAAGAAGTGGAAGTTTCTCATGGAGGGGAATCCCGCAAAGAAACGTATGATGCCCTTTTGCTTTCTCCAGGAGCTAAACCCTTTATACCTGAGATCACAGGCTTGTCTGAGGCAAAAAATGTATTTACTGTGAGAAATGTTCCAGATGTTGACGCTATCATGGGAAAATTAGAGGAACAACCTCGTAAAGCGGTAGTTATTGGCGCCGGTTTTATTGGGATCGAAGTAGCAGAAAATCTAAAAAAACGTGGACTGGATGTAACGATTGTCGAACGGACTCCGCAAGTCGTACCGACGTTGGATGAAGAGATGGCTTCTTTTATACAAAAAGAATTAGAAAATAATGATGTTCAAGTTTTAACCGATTGTGCCGTTACTAGTTTTGAAGAACAAGGAAACATGCTTCGTCTAGAAAATGGCGAAATGTTAGAGTCAGATTTGACGATTCTTTCGGTGGGGGTCCAACCAGATAGTCGCTTAGCTGAGATGGCAGGTTTAACGTTGGGATTACGTGGCGGTATCGTTGTGGATGAGCATTATCAAACGAGTGATCCGGCAATCTTTGCAGTAGGAGATGCGATTGTCGTGAAACATCAAATCACGAAGGAACCTGCATTGATTTCTTTAGCTTCACCTGCGAATCGACAAGGACGACAAGCTGCTGATAACATGGCTGGGCGGCCACGCCTGAATCAAGGCAGCCTTGGAACGGCTATTGTTCGAGCATTTGGTCAGACAGCTGCCTCCACAGGTATCACAGAACGACAAGCAAAAAAAGCAGGTTTATCTTTTCAAGTCCTCCATGCTTCAGGTAAAGATCATGCTGGCTATTACCCTGGTGCAACGGACTTGTTGTTGAAATTGATCTTCCATCCGGAAACTGGGGAAATCTATGGAGCTCAAGGAATCGGTCAAAAAGGAGTAGATAAACGAATCGATATTCTTGCGACAGCCATTAAAGGGCATTTGACAGTCTTCGACCTGCCAGAATTAGAACTGACTTATGCACCGCCTTTTGGTTCAGCGAAAGATCCAGTAAATATGCTAGGTTATATTGCGATGAATGTCATCGAAGGATTGAGTGAGATGATACAGTGGCATGAATTGCCAGAAGAATTAGCACATGGGAAACAATTGCTTGATGTTCGGAATAAGGAAGAATTGCAAAAAGGTTATTTCCCAAAAGCTAGCCATATCCCTTTATCTGAATTGCGTCAACGATTGGACGAATTGGATAAAGAACAAGAATATATCGTCAGTTGTCATAGTGGATTACGTAGCTACTTAGCAGAAAGAATCTTGAAACAAGCGGGATTCACTGTGAAAAATTTAGATGGCGCTTTTTCTCTGTACCAAGCCGTCAGACCAGATGAATTATGCTATCCTCAAGGGTAGAACTTGAGGGTGTGACCGACGAGCTTTGTAAGGGAAGTAGTAAGCTTGGATGATCGTTTTTCTATTTTTAGAACTTGGCGCTTTTTTAGGCTATTTTTTTGAAGGATAGGAGCTGACGAATGACAAAACTCCAACCTTTCATCGATACAACTAGACAGAATACGTCAATTGTTTATAGGCGATTCCTCAGTTTTTTTCTATAATGAACAACTAGTGAAAATGAAAGGGGATGGCAGAGATGCACAAAATGAAAAAAGTACTTTTTGCTGCACTGATCGCCAGCAGTTTCTTTCTTTGTCAGACAGTCCGGGCAGATTCAAGTCAACCAGCATCAGAAACCAGTGAGTCACAGATCCAGGAGAGTCAGGAGCCACTAGAGTCGTCACATACACCTCTTAACGAAACTGATCCATCAGATTCGACTCGCTGGGAGAAGTTGGAGCAACAACGTAAAGAAGTGGAAGATACGTTGGAACAAGCGAAACAACAACTTATCGAAAAACAAAGGGAAATCGATCAAACAGTGAACGACTTAGCAAATCAAGCAGCGAGTGATCGCGATGAGTTAGCTGAGAAAATAGCTGAAGAGCGAGAAAAAGCCGAATTAGCAAAACAAAAAATAGCAACTGCGACCCAACGGGCAACCGAAGTACAAACGGAATTGCAAGATTTAGCAACGTCTACTGTTTCGTCAGTGGATCAGACACAAGCGGATATTCAAGCAGCTCGTACGGAAATCCATGAAAAAGCAGCAGAAGCTCAAGCGGCAATGGCCGATTTCGAAGCAAGAAAAGCAGATTTGTCTGCCAGTATCGAAAGAATCAAGTCGACCTTACATTCCGCCGGAAAACGGTCGGTAGAAGCGGGGACAGTTACTGAAACAGAAACAAAAGTAGTGGCAGAACAACCCACGAAGACATTACCAAAAACGACCGATCGTCGGTCAATTTATTTGTCAGTGATCGGTAGCTTGTGCTTGCTGGTTGTTTTTGTCGGTGCTGTGTATCAAAAAAGAGTTTGAGAGTGACATCTCAAACTCTTTTTTGTTGTTTGAAAACAACGGATTGATTATTGGTCTATATTTATTTTGAAAAATAAATAGTCGGATAATAGATTTTTTCGTTCGTTTTCGTTGTTTTTACTGGTTTTTTGAATGTATTCAATCAATGCTTCCTATTTTTTTGGATAAATGGTATACTCGTTTTATTGTTTTTAGATATTTTCTAGAAAATTTACAAAAATAACGATAAACGCTCTTTCACGAGCGGAGAGAAAATAGGAGTGGAAAGAATGAAAGCATATATGCAACGAATGGGTCGCTCATTGATGTTGCCAGTAGCAGTCTTACCAGCGGCTTCTTTACTGGTTGGTCTTGCGAATTGGTTCGTAGGAGTAGGCATCAGTAATGCGGGAACGACCTTCTTAATGAATGCGGGGCTAGCGATTCTTAACCATCTTGCCTTATTGTTTGCGGTGGGTTTGGCATTGGGAATGTCAAAAGACAAAGATGGATCAGCTGCTTTGGCAGGATTGGTCGCTTACTTGATCCCTCAAACCGTTTTATCTGCGGATTCAGTACAAGGATTATTGCATCTGGGAGATCTCACTGAAGTCAATCCGGCTTTCAATACAATGGATAACAATGTATTTGTTGGAATCGTGGCAGGATTAGTCGCTGCTGCGATGTATAATCGGTTTAGCCAAGTGAAATTACCTATGGCCTTATCATTTTTTAGTGGGAAACGCTTAGTTCCGATCATGTCTGCCTTGAGCATGTTGGTTATTTCTGCGATATTATTATTTATTTGGCCAACTGTTTATGATGTGCTGGTTTCCTTTGGGAAGGGAATTTCTCAATTAGGGTTTGTCGGTGCAGGGCTATACGGTTTCTTTAATCGTTTATTGATTCCAACAGGCTTACATCATGCATTGAATTCTGTTTTTTGGTTCGATGTGGCAGGTATCAATGATATTGGGAACTTTTTAGCTGGACAACAAGCGTTAGATAGTGGAAAAGCAATAATTGGACAAACCGGTATGTATCAAGCTGGTTTTTTCCCAGTCATGATGTTCGGTTTACCTGCTGGGGCCTTTGCTATTTATCAAAGTGCACGTCCAGAAAAGAAAAAACAAGTCGCTTCCTTGATGCTAGCAGCTGGTTTTGCTGCGTTCTTTACAGGTGTGACTGAACCATTAGAATTTTCATTTATGTTTGTGGCGTGGCCGTTGTATGTTATCCATGCCATTTTTACAGGAATTTCATTAGCAATCAGTGCCTTTTTCCATTGGACAGCTGGTTTTGCTTTTAGCGCTGGTTTTGTGGATTACTTTTTGTCGTTGCAGAATCCAGTCGCCAATCAACCATTGATGTTGCTTGTTCAAGGAGTATTTTTTGCAGCTATCTATTATTTTGGCTTCCGCTTTGCCATCAACAAGTTCAATTTGATGACGCCAGGAAGAGAAACAGAAATTGGCGAAGAGACACCTGATATTGCTACGGGAACTAATGAATTTAGCCAACTAGCTGCGGTGATCTATGATGCACTAGGTGGAAAAGAAAATGTAAAAGCAATCGATAATTGTACGACACGTTTGCGTCTACAGGTAAAAGACACAGCAAAAGTAAATCAAGAAGCGATTAAACAAACTGGCGTCCCAGGGGTAAAAGTAATTGATCAAACAAATATCCAAGTCATTGTAGGTACACAGGTCCAATTTGTGGCAGACGAAATGACGAAACTCCAACAAGGTAGTAAGGGAGAGCGAGAGACCGCTCAATCAATTCCTCACCCAGATGTGCCGGTTTCTGCTTCAAAGACAAGTAAGGAAACATTTGAACTCTATGCACCGGCGCTCGGTAAAATCATTCCGATCACTGAAGTCGGCGATCCTGTTTTTGCAGAAAAAATGATGGGTGATGGCTATGCAGTCCTGCCGGAAGCAAAAGAAATATTTGCACCAATCAGTGGAACGATCACTAGTATTTTTCCGACGAAACATGCACTGGGGATCGAAACAGACAATGGGCTTGAAGTGTTGGTGCATATGGGAATCAACACCGTTGATTTACAAGGAGAACCCTTCACTCTTTATGTCAAACAAGCACAACGAGTGGAACGAGGTCAATTATTGGCAGTTGTTGACTTAGCGATGCTAGAAAAAGCAGGCAAACAAACAGATATGATCGTTGTATTTACAAATAGTGAGAAAGTTGAAAGTCTAACCATAGAAAAAAGAGCGATGGTTGAGGCAAATGAGGTGATTGGACAAGTCCAGTCATTGTGAAGCGTATGTGAAAAAAACGAGTGGAGACCCTAGAAATATGGCAGGTCTTCACTCGTTTTTTTGTTTCGTTTTTGTTAAATCAATCGAACAGCCGTCCCGCTACAAGTGACCATCAACATCCCATTATCTGAACCTAAGACTTCATAATCCATCTTCATCCCGATGATCGCATTTGCGCCAAGTGCTTCTGCGCGTTGCGCCATTTCAGCTAATGCTTCTTCTCTTGCTGTTAATAATTCCCCTTCATAACTTTTTGAGCGTCCACCAAAAACGTTACGAATCCCTGCACCCAAATCTTTTAAGACGTTGATCCCCGTAATGACTTCACCAAAAACAATTCCCTCATAAGACTCAATGACTTGATGTTCTACGCTATTTGTTGTTGTAATGATCATTTTGATCACTCCTTTCTTTAAGGAAAGTATAGCAAATATCTCTTTTTAGTCCTATCTTTATCTTCACGTGAATAAAAAAACTATCGTTCGGTATATCGCATTATTTCCATTACCCATAGGAGTTGATATATACTTAATACAGAATCAAGAAAACCCTTACAAAAAGGGTGCTAAACTGAAGGAGGGGAATTCGTTGAAGAAAAGTATCTTATTGCTTTCTCATAGTAAGAAGGTCACAGACGGCATCAAAGAGATGATTGAACAAATGCAACAGACGGATGACGTAGAAGTATTATCACTTGGCGGAATCGAAGACGGAGAACTCGGTTCTGATCCGATGAAGATCGTTGATGCCGTCAATCAATCAGCCGATTCATCTGCTTATTTTGTCTTTGCTGATCTTGGTAGCGCAGTGATGAATTCAGAATTGGCAAAAGATTTATTGGAGGAAGCCCAACAAAAAAACTACTACTTGGTGGACGCCCCCTTAGTAGAAGGAGCCTTTGCGGCTGCTATTACAGCAGGAACAACCGACAATATCGAACAAATCATAGAAGAAGCGCAACAAGCAGGGAAGAAAGGGTGGCTGTAAATTGAAAAAAATCATGAATGAACCAGGGAATATCGTAGAAGAAATGCTAGAAGGAATCGTAAAGAGTTATCCAGAGCTAGTACATCGTGTAGCAGATTCTCGTGTAATTGCTAAAAATCAGTTGAACGAACAAGTCGGGTTAGTTTCTGGAGGTGGTAGTGGACATGAACCAGCTCACGCAGGTTTTGTCGGAGATGGCATGTTAAGTGCAGCAGTTTTGGGGGATGTTTTTACCTCACCGACACCTGATCAAATCCAACTAGCGATCAAAGAAGCAGATCAAGGAAAAGGTGTGTTATTGATCATCAAAAACTATACTGGAGATATATTGAATTTTGAAATGGCAAAAGAGTTAGCTGCTATGGATGAAATTGACGTCGAAGAAGTAGTGGTCGATGATGATATCGCGGTAGAAAACAGCACGTATACGGCAGGAAAACGTGGCGTAGCGGGGACCATTCTGGTTCATAAGATTTTAGGAGATGCTGCCAAAAATGGCGCGAGCTTGACTCAACTGAAGGAATTAGGAGAGCAAGTAGTTGCTGCGACCAAAACAATTGGTGTCGCATTACGGGCTGCGACTGTCCCAGAGGTAGGGAAGCCTGGCTTTGACCTAAATGAAGATGAAATCGAATACGGCGTAGGGATCCATGGCGAACCAGGTTATCGTCGAGAAAAACTTCAACCCTCTAAATTATTAGCGAAAGAATTAGTCACGAAAATTTTGAGTGAGTATACTGAAAAACCAAAAGAAGTCGGTGTCTTAGTGAATGGGATGGGCGGCACACCGTTGATGGAACAATTTGTATTTATGAATGATGTGTTGACGTTGTTGAGTGAAGAACAAGTGGATGTTACTTTCCATAAAGTCGGTGATTTGATGACTTCATTGGATATGCAGGGACTATCGTTAACAATGGTTGACTTAACAGAAACCACTTGGAAAGAAGCTTTAACAAGTCACGTAGAAACGATTGCATGGTAAAGGATGATGAAAAGATGAAGTTGACGGTAAAAGAGATCCAAGCATGGCTGACTCGCTTTGCTGAAGAGATCAAAGAGAAAAAAGCGTACCTAAGTGATTTAGATACCCCCATTGGCGATGGGGATCATGGGAATAATATGGGAAGAGGTGTGACAGCCTATGAAGCATCTTTTCAACAGGGGGCACCTGACACTATCAGTGATACCTTCAAGATGTTTTCTATGGCAATGATTTCCAAAGTAGGAGGCGCCTCGGGTCCTCTTTACGGTTCTGCGTTTATGAATTTGATGAAAGCAACAAAAGGAGTAGAGCAGATCGACTCACAGGAACAATTAGGTGAAATCATCCGTGAAGGAGCGAACGGCATCCAAGCAAGAGGAAAAGCGGAACAAGAAGATAAAACCATGTTAGATGTTTGGTTCCCTGTGGCTGACGCATTAACCGCAGGAAATCTTACGAAGGAAGTAATTGAACAGGCAAAAGAACACACAGCAGGATTAGTCGCGAAAAAAGGACGTGCTTCTTATTTAGGTGAACGTTCAGTCGGACATATTGATCCTGGTGCGGCATCTAGTGCCATCTTGTTTACTACGTTATTAGAAATAATCGACGAAATATAAAAAGGTTGTAAAGAAGTATTTAGCTTCGACAAATAAAGCGTCATCCACAGTGTTAACTTATGTGGATGACGCCTTTTTTTGTTCTGTCGTTTATCCCAATTAAGGAAAGATAAGTGGTTACTTGCTAGATATTCCCAATACCCCCGCCCACTTCTGGGTGATTGATTTCATCAACAACTGAGACTGTAACCGTTTTTTCCACTCTTGGATCTTCTGTTACGCCAAATGTCACGGCAAATTCGCCAGTTTTGTTTGCTTCAATCGAGGAATGCTTCACGTAAACATTTGCCTTTTGACCAAGGAGAGTCACTGCATTCGCGCCGGTTGCTTGGATCAGCGAGAGGTCATCCGTTTGACCTAACTGGACCGTTGCATCGAATGCTTGTAAAAAGAATCTAGAAGGAATAGTGTTATCTGAAGTGACGGTAAGATTGACAGTTTTAGTAAATAAACTTGAGTCTCCTTTGAGACCGAATGTAACAGTGTAATTTCCTGGCTCAGACTTGATTGTGGAGTGTTTGATTTCTACAGGCAAAGAATGTCCTAAAATATCAGTTACCTTGGCATCAGTCATGACAATCAACGTTTGTTCGTCCAATTGGTCGATCGAGACAGTAGCATCAGATGCGTCGACAAAGTAAAGACTTTCTTGCTCGTTCCCTGCGTCATTAGTAACTGTGACTTGGACTGTCTTGCGGATCTTTGGTTCTTCTTTGATCCCTAAAACGATTTGATACGTACCAGGGGTATCACTCACTATATTTGATTTCTTGATCACGACATCTACTGGATAGCCGCTAGAAGTCGTCGCTTGCGCATTTGTTGCTTGAAGGATTGCTGTTTCATCTACTTGCCCCACCTGAACCGTTCCAGCGTCAGCAGTTAATTGATAAATACCGTAAGTCGGACAGTCTTCAAGGTTATCGACGACAGTGACTGTGATTTCTTTTTCTACTGAAGACATGATCGTTGTACCAATTGTTGCACGATAGACACCTGGCGCGTTTTGTACATTGGCCGACTTGATGATCGGAGGGACTTCTACGCCAATTGAATTTGTGATGCGGGCATGAGAAGCTGTTAAAATATTCTCGTTAGAGGCTTCACCAACTTCCAATGTAACATCTGTCCCGCTAATGGCAAAAGCACCAATGAAATCAGTTTCGCCAGCTGTTGGATGTATTTCCTCAGCGCCAACTGGTTGAGAGACGTTCAAGTATGATACTGCACATAAAATCGCACTAGCAGATAAAGCAATTTTCAAAATCATCGATTTCATTTTTTATTCCTTCTTTCTAAAATAATTTTATTATCTATAACAATATAACAGCCGTTTGAGTTATTAACGTAACGACAATTATGTAATTAAAGAAAAATTGGTGCGTGCAATATGAATAATATTTTTCAACAGATCGAGCAGTAAATGATTCAATATTCTAGCAGTAGAATCAATAAAGGCTTATCCAATTCAATCAATCTTCGTCTATCTCAAGATTCAAAAGCGACGTTATTTTTTATTGTTCGATTGATCAAGAAAAATTTTTTTGTTGACAAAAAAAACAGTGCGTTCTAAGATAGGAGATAGATGAATAAGGAATTAGACGATGAATAAAACGAAGTAGTGGGTAAAGCCAATGTTTCAGAAAGCTAGTGGTTGCTGTGAACTAGTACATGCTTTAGCGCGAATTACATTTTAGGAGTCTATGGCATGAAGCCACGCGACAGCGTTAAATGTTAGAGAGATATGTTTGGGAAACAAACATATAATTTGGGTGGTACCGCGAATTTTCGTCCCTTGACTTGATTGTCAAGGGATTTTTTTGTTGTCTGCCCGTTAATAAATGACATGCTGGCAGGGACCTGCTTTCATAAAAAAAGATATGGAGGGAAATGTTATGAATATTATTGATGAATTAACTTGGCGTGATGCCATTAACCAACAAACCAACGAAGAAAGACTTCGCGAGCTTGTTGAAGAAAAGAGTATCTCGCTTTACTGTGGTGTCGATCCAACAGGAGATTCGATGCATATTGGGCATTTGATCCCATTCATGATGATGAAAAGATTCCAATTAGCAGGGCATCATCCATACATCCTGATTGGTGGAGGAACTGGAACAATCGGTGATCCAAGTGGACGGACAAGCGAACGTGTTTTACAAACGATGGAACAAGTCCAACATAATGTAGATGCACTATCGAACCAAATGCGCAAACTTTTTGGGAAAGATGCCAATATCACATTTGTGAACAACTATGACTGGTTATCAAATATTTCTTTATTAGAATTTTTAAGAGACTACGGAAAAAACTTCAACATCAATACGATGTTAGCGAAAGATATCGTGGCAAGCCGTTTGGAAGTCGGGATTTCATTTACCGAATTTACTTACCAAATCTTGCAATCGATCGACTTCTTGCACTTACACAGAACATACGATGTGCAATTACAGATCGGTGGAGCTGACCAATGGGGAAATATCACTGCTGGTTTAGATCTGATCCGTAAATTAGAAGGACCAGAAGCGGAAGCCTTTGGGTTGACGATTCCATTGATGTTGAAAGCAGATGGAACAAAGTTCGGAAAAACTGCCGGTGGTGCAATCTGGCTAGACCCTGAAAAAACATCCCCTTACGAATTCTACCAATTCTGGTTGAATCAAGATGATCGGGATGTTGTGAAATACTTGAAATTCTTTACTTTCTTATCGCAAGAAGAAATCAATGAATTAGCGAAAAAAGTGGAGACAGAACCTGAAAAACGTGAAGCACAACGCCGTTTGGCAGAAGAAGTGACACGTTTTGTCCACAGCGAAGAAGACTTACAAGAAGCACAAAAAATCACAGCTGCATTGTTCTCTGGAAATATCAAAGAACTAAATGCGTCAGAAATCGAACAAGGCTTTGGAAACATGCCGAATGTAGAGATTTCAAGTACCCCTGAAAATATCGTGGAACTACTTGTTTCCACAAAAATCGAGCCATCAAAACGTCAAGCGCGTGAAGATGTGTCGAACGGAGCTATAAGTATTAACGGTGATCGCGTAACCGATTTAAATTTTGTCATTGATCCAGCTACAGAATTTGATGGTAAATTCGTAGTGATCAGAAAAGGGAAAAAACGCTACTTTTTGGCCAAAGTAGTTGATTAGAATTTAGTAATTTTTTACCTTGTAAAAGGTCTATTCCATTACAAAATTCCAATTTTTGAAACTTATCCTAATAGTTACGCCGGTTGTCGTTAATACAATCACGAGGAGAGAATTTACATTTGTAAATTCCCTCCTTTTTTTAATTTTTATCAATTGTGCCAACAATTCAAACAATTAAAAACATTAAAATGAAATGAGGAAAATAGAAAAAGTAATATTTACAGAAATAAAAAACAGGTGTAATCTAAGCCTCGACAAAATTTAATTAATTTTTTTTAGGAGGGTTTCAAATGGAATCAAAGGGAAATGATTTAAATTTGAATGCACTATTCATTGGAGACAAAGCAGAGAATGGCCAAATCTATAAAGCTTTGTTGAATGAATTAGTGGACGAACACTTAGGATGGCGTCAAAATTATATGCCACAAGATATGCCGATCATTACGCCGGAAGAAAAAAGCAGTGAAAGCTTCGCGCACACGATCAATAAAACAAAAGACGTGTTAGCTGAAATCTCTACGCGGATGCGTACACACTCTGTCCCATGGCATAATGCAGGTCGTTATTGGGGTCATATGAACTCTGAAACATTGATGCCATCATTATTAGCCTATAATTTTGCGATGCTCTGGAATGGAAATAACGTCGCATATGAATCTTCTCCAGCAACAAGTCAAATGGAAGAAGAAGTTGGAATGGAATTTGCTACATTGATGGGGTACAAAAATGGCTGGGGCCATATCGTTGCAGATGGCTCATTAGCAAACTTAGAAGGTCTTTGGTATGCGCGCAACATCAAATCATTGCCACTTGCGATGAAAGAAGTGGCACCTGAATTGGTTTCAGGCAAGACAGATTGGGAATTGATGAATCTTTCAACTAGGGAAATCATTGATCTGTTAGATCAAGTGCCAGAAAAAATCGATGAGATCAAAGCACATTCTGCACGCAGTGGAAAACATCTACAACAATTAGGTAAATGGTTAGTCCCACAAACAAAACACTATTCATGGTTGAAAGCAGCAGACATTATCGGTGTCGGACTAGATCAAGTCATTCCAGTGCCAGTCGACCACAACTATCGCATGGATATCAATGAGCTTGAAACAATCATCCGTGAATTAGCAGCAGAACACACACCAGTTTTAGGTGTCGTTGGTGTCGTTGGTTCTACTGAAGAAGGGGCAATCGATGAAATCGATAAAATCGTTGAATTACGTCGCAAGCTAGAAAAAGAAGGCATTTATTTCTACCTACATGTAGATGCAGCTTATGGTGGTTACGGACGTGCGATCTTCCTTGATGAGAACAATCAATTCATCCCATTTGATCAATTAAAAGAAGTACACGCAAAACATCATGTCTTCACAGAAAATAAAGATTATCTTTTAGAAGAAGTACACCGTGCATATCAAGCAATTGAAGAAGCAGAATCAGTGACGATCGATCCGCATAAAATGGGCTATGTCCCTTACTCTGCTGGAGGTATCGTGATCCAAGACATCCGTATGCGCGATGTGATCTCTTACTTTGCAACCTATGTATTTGAAAAAGGAGCAGATATCCCAGCGTTGCTTGGTGCCTATATTTTGGAAGGATCAAAAGCCGGAGCAACTGCTGCAAGTGTTTGGGCAGCGCATCATGTACTACCGCTTAATGTGACTGGTTATGGTAAATTGATGGGCGCATCGATTGAAGGCGCACATCGTTTCTTCCACTTCTTGAACAATTTAACCTTCAAAGTGGGAGATAAAGAAATCGAAGTTCATCCATTGACTTATCCAGATTTCAATATGGTTGATTATGTATTCAAAGAAAAAGGAAATGATGATCTGGTAGCAATGAATCAGTTGAACCATGATGTGTATGACTATTCTTCTTATGTCAAAGGAAGCATCTATGGCAATGAATTCTTGACATCTCATACAGACTTTGCAATTCCAGATTACGGCAATAGCCCACTTCAATTTGTAAAACAATTAGGATTTACAGAAGAAGAATGGGAACGTGCTGGAAAAGTCACAGTCTTACGTGCCAGTGTCATGACGCCGTATATGAATAAAGCAGAACATTTTGAAGAATATGCGGAAAAAATCAAAGCAGCGCTTCAAAGTAAATTGGAAAAAATCTATGCAGATCAGTTAGTGGCAAACGAAACAAAATAAACGTAAATATTATGATGAGCGAAGAGAAAGCAAGTAGAATGAGCGCTCATTTCTCGTTCGAAACGAATAAAGAATGAGCCTCCTTTCTCTTATCGAATCTTTCATGTTGGAGTGCCTTTGAAGCTTGATGATCCAAGCAAAAAATACTCAAAGCACAAGTTGGCCATACGTTTGCTTTTATTTGCTGTTAATGAAAAGTTTCAAAGACACGCCTATTTATTTATTAATAAGGAGAGTGTCAAAATTGAGTAAAGCTCAAGTAAGTAAAATGGGGCTAGGAACATTTATTGGTTTGACCATGGCGCTATGTGCCACTGTTCGTAGTATCCCAACATTGTCAGCTGTTGGTTGGACATTGATTTTTTACACGATTTTTGCCGTCTTGTTTTTTGCTGGACCCATTTCAATGATTTCTGGTGAATTATCAACGATGCTGCCACAAGAAGGCGGCCCGCAACTTTGGGTCAAAACAGCTCTAGGTAGTAAATGGGGATTTGTCGTTGCATGGTTGCTCTGGGTGCAAATGTTCCCAGGAATGGTCATGGTCGCTTCTACCTTAGGTCCATTGTTAGGGAATACGTTTGGGAACGCCGCTCTTGGCAACAATCACTACTTCGTTTTAGGGTGTATCTTGGTCATCTACTGGATCATCACCTTGCTCAACTTGAAGTTTGACATGGCGAAAGTCGGCGGGAATATTGGTGTTTGGTTGGGCGTTTATATTCCTGTGGTGATCATGTTTGTTTTGGGGATCTTAGCGTTTTTCAAAGTGGGACTTGTTTCAAATGGCTATTTAGGGGATTTTTCATGGTCGAAAGCACTGCCTGATCTACAACACAGTGATTCATTGAAATATTTGGCAGGGATCACATTTATCTTTGTAGGGATCGAAATGAGCTCAGTGTATATGCCTCGTTTGAAAGATGCGACGAAGAACTATACTAAAGGGGTCTTTATTGCATTGATCGGACTAGTTTTATTGAATGTCATCAACGCTTTGTTTGTTGCAAATGTCGTACCAGAAGGAACAATGGAATTGGCAAACATCACACAACCAGTATTGATCTATTGTGATATTTTAGGATTGCCAACGATCATCGGTAATATCTTCAGCTTTATGGTCTTCATTGGTGTGTTATTACAATTGTCTGCTTGGGTAACTGGACCTTCTAAAACGATCATCCAAGTAGCACGTGAAGGATTCTTACCACCAAAATTTGGCTTCCATAAAGAAAATGAATATGGTGTTTCAAGAAATGTGGTATTGACGCAATCAGTAGTTATTTCCCTCTTTGCGTTACTTTATGGTGTCATGGATGATGTAAGTGCGGTCTTTCTTACATTGACGAATGCAACAACAGTGATTTATTGTATCGTATATCTCTTGATTGCCATATCTTTAGTGAAAATGAGAACTAGCCATCCAGAATTGCCTCGCCCTTATCGGATCGGTAAAAAAGGAAATGGCTTTGCGTGGCTGGTTAGCTGTATGCTGATGTTGGCAATTATCGCCGTTGTTGTTTCAACGTTAGGAACTTCAACATTAGCGGATGCATTGCTTGTTGCGGTCATCGCGATCGTGATGTTCGTTATTCCGCTGATCATCAATCGCGTGAAGAAAACAACCTGGTTGACTGATGTTGAAGCAGACTTAAAAGAATAGTGGGGGAAACTCCCTATTAGAGGATATAAAACAACGAGGTTGTGACAGAAGTGTTCAGCTCCGAGAAATAAGCGTGAAACCCCGAAAATTGTTCTTCAAATTTTTGGGGTTTCACGCTTATTTCTGAAGGAGTTACTTCTGGAACACCGCTTATTCGGTTCTAGGGGATGCAAGGTGACTAATATCCCGGGCTCGTTGTTTTTCTTAAAAAATCAAGAGCAAAAAAATAGAGCCGTTCCAACTTTTGGCGAAGTAGACGTGCTCTAATGCTCTATCAATGCCATCCGCTTTGAACGGACTACAGGGGGCATGTTAACGCATGCCTCTTTACCCACATTATTAGGGATTTTTAGAAAGAATGGAAGAGATTTCTTTTCTAGTTAAATACAAATGTGAACTTATCGTTAGTGGATCAGTTGATTACTAGTAAAATAAATAGCAAAGTATCTTTTGTCCGAAGACAAGATGCTTTGCTATTTTTGTTTGATCTGCCTAGGAATGGATGCCCTATTTTTCTTTCAATGGAACGACCGTTTCGCGTTTGATCAAACGATGGGGGATCACTAAGCGTACACCATTGCTCACTTCTTCATGGATCAGTTCTTGCAATTTTTGCATCGCGACTCGACCTAATTCAGAGATATCGATGTCGATACTTGTTAAGTAAGGATGCATCAATGTAGAAAAAATCGAGTTATTGAAGCTGATCATCGAAAGGGTTTCCGGGATGATATAGCCATACATTTGGGCGAGTTGCATCGTGCGTAAAGCAAAAATATCATCGATAACAACTAGCGCTGTCGCTTC
This sequence comes from Enterococcus sp. AZ062, assembly GCF_051715065.1. Classification (NCBI taxonomy): domain Bacteria; kingdom Bacillati; phylum Bacillota; class Bacilli; order Lactobacillales; family Enterococcaceae; genus Enterococcus; species Enterococcus sp. AZ062. The sequence continues at coordinate 454,664 of NZ_JBIOTB010000001.1, forward strand.
AGCTTTTTTTAAGATCGTGTCAAAATCTAAGTAATCTTCAGCCTGTTCCAAGGTCACGCTTGGTTGGGCGTTTAGTCCTGCTAACATCATCGCTTTTTGATAACCGAAATAGCGTTCAAAGTATAAACTTTCATGTGTTGTATTGGTCACGAAAAGAATATTTTTATGGCCATTATCGATCAAAAATTCGGTGGCTTGCTTTCCTAACAGTTGATTGTCGTTATCAATGTAGATGATTTCGTTCTCATGATGGTACGGTTGTCCGATCAGTGTGAACGGAATCTGTTGTTCATAAAGATAATCGATGACTGGATCGTCACTATCGGAGTAGACTAGGATAAAACCATCAACTTGTTTTTGTAAATGCATCCGCTGAACGTTCTCTAATAAGACGTCGAAACTTTTTGCGGTAGCAATAGCTGTTGTCACACCGTGATGTCGTGCTTCTTCGTTGATTGCTTCCATGATTTCTAAATAAAACGGGTTGCCAAGACGCTCTTTGGAATCGAGTGGTGGAAGAATGACACCTACAGCGCTTGATACACGTTTACCAAGATTTCTCGCTGTGATATTGGGGACATATCCTAGTTCATCCATGATTTTTCGTACTTTCTTTTTTGTTGTTTCGGAAATACTTGGATGGTCATTGATCACGCGAGAAACAGTAGATGTCGCTACGCCTGCTTTTTTTGCAACATCTTTCACTGTAATTGCCATAAGTTAAATCACCTTTCTTTTTCATCGTCCATCGTCTTTGAAACCAAGCTAAATAAAACTGGTTAAGTGAATGTACTAAATTCATAAGTTGTTTGGCTGACACGTTCTTGTCCAGGGCGTAGCGTAATCGAGCCAAACTCCGGAAAATGAACGATATCTGGTATTTCTTGTGGTTCGATTGCTAAGCCAAAATGAGAATGCATGTTTTGACCGTTGATCTGTAAATCTGCATCAAACCTAGTTGTAGAAAATAATACCATACTTTTGTTCGTAGTTGCTATATTCATTTGGCGACCGGAAGCTTCTTCTGATAAAGTTAAACTATTTTTGGTGAGTTTAGGCGTATTTAATAAAAAAACGTCATCAAGACCGGAAGGATACGTGGATAAAATCTCTATCAGTGTATTTGGTTCTTGAAAATTGATTGGTAAGTCCGCTTTGTCTAGTGTTTCCCCTGTAGGTAATTTGTCATGATCCAAAAGTAACAAGCTATCTAATTGAATCTGGAGTTGATGGGAATCAATATCACGTTTTCCATTTCCAGATAGATTGAAATAGGCATGGTTTGTCGGGTTGCAAATCGTTTCTACTACACTGTTGGCTTTAGTGATCATCACTAATCTATTTCCTTCTAATTGATAGGTCACAGTCGCGGTGATTGGTCCAGGATAACCTGAAAATGTATCTTTTAAATAAAAGACGACACCCACTGCTTGAGGGGATTTGAATACTTCTACCTCCCAAAACTGAAAGGACCAGCCGTTTGTTCCGCCGTGGATATGATGGTTGCCATTATTTTTTTCTAGTTGGTGAGGACCCCATTCACCGTTTCTGATCCTACCTGCCACTGGCCCAACCGTTGCACCGAAAAAACTTTGATCAGATAAAACATCTTGAATATCGTCATAAGAGAGTAGGATGTTTTCCATGTGGCCAGATCTATCTGCTGTGAATATTTGATGCAAGCGAGCGCCATAATTGAGAAGAACGACTTCTAGCTCGTCGTTCTTCAATGTGATTTTTTTTAGATTTGTTTGTTTGATGGGGAGGACAGAGATGCTTGGTTCAGACATCTTTGCGCCAAACGTGTTGTAGATAGTCGAGTGTTAACGAAGACGTATCAGCGACGATCGGAATGTCCTCCCCAAGATCTTCCTTGCGTCCAACTCCTACAGGATAAGCACCACTTGCGATGATCGCTTGGATGCCTGCTTTTGCATCTTCAATACCTAAACAATCAGTTGCCGCTAATCCGATTTCTTTGGCTGCTAATAAAAAGATATCAGGGGCGGGTTTGCCACTTGCTACTTTGCTAGGATCAGCAATCGCATCAAAGTAATCCGTCAATTGCATTTTATCTAGTAACAATGGCCCGTTTTTACTAGCAGAAGCTAAGGCGATCTTGATGCCAGCGTCCTTTAATTCTGTTAATAAAGGAACGATACCCGGAAATACGTCTGCTGGCGTGATTTCTTGGATCATTTCTAGATAATACTCATTTTTACGTTTAGCTAAAGTAGCGAATTCTTCGTTTGAAAAGTCATTTTCTTTCTTGCCATAAGCAAGAAGCAATGTTAATGAATCTTCTCGGCTGACCCCTTTTAATTGTTCGTTGAAGTTTCGGTCGATTGAAATCCCGATTTCTTCACCAAGTTTTTTCCAGGCGCGATAATGGAATTCTGCTGTGTCGGTGATGACACCGTCTAAATCAAATAGGACACCTTTAAACATGTGCATCGTCCTTTCTTAATGGAATCGTCAATTGATCTGTTAGCTCTTGTGTTTGTCCATACACAGTCAATTCCAGTGACTCACCATTCAGTAATGTAAATGTGACTTGTTCCTCAGAAACAGCGATGAAAATCAAGCGACCGCGGTAATTGATATGGAAAGAATAGGCATTCCATGTGTTTGGTAAAAATGGTGCAAAAGATAATTCACCATGGGCGGTTTTCATTTGTGCAAAACCTTGAACGATCGCTAACCAACTACCTGTCATTGACGTGATATGCAATCCATCCTCTGTATCGTTGTTATAGTTATCCAAATCTAAGCGAGCAGTACGTTGGTACATTTCGACCGCTTTTTCTTCCAAACCAAGTTCAGCAGCTAAAATCGCGTGGATACTTGGAGAAAGAGAAGACTCATGAACCGTCATCGGCTCATAGAAATCAAAGTTCCGTTGTTTTTCCTCTTTTGTAAATTCTTCATTGAAGAAATAGATGCCTTGTAACACATCCGCTTGTTTGATGAAGCAAGAACGCAAGATCTTATCCCAAGACCATTTTTGGTTCAATGGCAATTCGCTAAGTGGTAGATCAGAAACTGGCATCAAATCTTTGTCTAGGAATGTATCATGTTGGACAAAAATTCCTTGTTCCTCGTCGATCGGGTAGTACATGTTTTCGACAATATCTGCCCATTTTGCTAATTCTTCTTCGCTGATTTCAATTGTTGTTTCTTCTTTGAACGCTAAATAATTTTCACGAGTATAACGAAGGACCCAAGCAGCGATCGTATTCGTGTACCAATTGTTATTGATATTGTTTTCGTATTCGTTCGGACCAGTCACACCATGGATCATATACTTGTTTTGACGTTTGGAGTAATGGACACGATCCGCCCAGAAACGAGCAATCTCAGCCAATACTTCAAGTCCTTCATTTTTCAGATAAGACGTATCGCCTGTATAATTTGTATAATTGTAGATCGCGTAAGCAATCGCACCGTTACGATGGATTTCTTCAAAGGTGATTTCCCACTCATTGTGGCACTCGACACCTGTAAAGGTCACCATTGGATAAAGCGCCCCTTTCAATCCTTGTTGTTGGGCATTGTGGATGGCTTGTGGTAACTGATTATGACGGTATTTCAATAAATTTTTTGTGACTTCCGGGTCAGCTAATGCCAGATATAATGGCACAGCGTAAGCTTCTGTATCCCAGTACGTCGCACCGCCGTATTTTTCACCAGTGAAGCCTTTTGGTCCAATATTCAAGCGTTCGTCTTCTCCATAATAAGTAGAGAACAATTGGAAAAGATTGAAACGGATTCCTTGTTGCGCTTCATCGTCGCCTTCGATCACTACGTCAGCTAATTCCCAACGTTTTGCCCAAGCGGTTGTTTGTTCTTTTTTGGCTTCATCATAATGAGTAGTTAACTGATCAAATTCATCCATAAGTGTTGCCACTTGTTGTGCTTCAGGGATATCACGACTTGTCAAAATCAAGACTTCTTTATCTATGACCACAGGTTCGTTTTGTGTTAGATCATAAGAGAATACACCCTGTAACGCTAATGTTTGCTCTTCAAATAGAGGTGTCGTTTCTTTGCCATTGATAAAATGGCGCATCCCAGCAGTGACAGTGAATTGTTTAATGTCAAATGCGTTAGGGATGGTCTTCGTTGTCAAATAACCGATTGAGTCTTTTGTGCCACGGTCGATCTGATTCCAGAAATGCTCATCGTAGTTACTATCTTCATTTTGGACATTTCCATCGAGTTTCGAAACAAATTTTACAGTGGCAGAGCCGGCGATCAATTCAACCTTTACACGAATATAAGCCGCTTCGCTTTTAACAATACTCAAGAAACGTTCAAATGAGAAACGAACTTTATTTGTACCTGTCGTAATCGTAAATTGACGAGATAAGACCCCGTTTTTCATATCTAATTCCCAAGAGAAATCTTCTGGATCTAGTGAAGCTAAGTCAATCAATTGGTCGTTGATGTAAATATCCATTGCGATAAAATTTACTGCATTGATGACTTTGCCGAAGTATTCAGGATAGCCGTTTTTCCACCAACCCACACGAGTTTTGTCGGGATACCAGATACCTGCTAAATAAGTGCCTTGGTGATGATCCCCAGAGTACGTTTCTTCAAAGTTTCCACGCATTCCCATGTAGCCGTTTCCGATACTTGTCAATGACTCTTGTAAACGCAAGTTTTCTTTATCTAATGTTGTCGTGCTGATTTTCCAAGGGTCGATTTGGAATAAGCGTTTGATTTGTTTCATGATTCTCCTCCTAAATGTTTCATTTCTTAGGTTTATAATAAACGCAACCGGTTGCGTCAGTCAATAGTAAACTGATAAATACTCAATCTTTTTTATTGGCGAACACTTCGCAAGGGGATGGAAAGCATACTTGTCATAGTTTATCTATATCATTCTTAATATATTAGATGTATCATGCTTTTGGATAAAAAAATAAATAAAATAAAAATAAAGCATTTACAAAAAAAGGAATTACCTCTATAATACGGATTAACGAAACCGATTGCGTAAAGGAGAGATAGAAATTGAAGAAAATGTTTAGTTTTGATTTTTGGCAGAAATTTGGAAAGGCTTTAATGGTCGTTGTAGCAGTTATGCCAGCTGCTGGTTTAATGATCAGTATCGGGAAATCGATCCCATTGATCAACCCGAACATGGCAGCACTTGTCACTACGGGTGGCGTTCTTGAAAGTATTGGTTGGGCAATTATTGGGAACTTGCATTTATTATTTGCATTAGCGATAGGTGGTAGTTGGGCAAAAGAACGAGCGGGTGGTGCATTCGCTGCCGGAATCTCGTTTGTTTTGATCAATCGGATCACAGGAGCGATCTTCGGTGTCACAACAGAGATGTTAGCAAACGAAGATGCCTTCACACATACGTTGTTCGGTACACGAATCATGGTGAAAGGATTCTTTACGAGTGTCTTAGAAGCTCCTGCATTGAATATGGGGGTATTCGTAGGGATCATCGCTGGGTTCGTCGGTGCGATGGCTTATAACAAATACTATAACTACCGTAAATTACCAGATGCACTTTCTTTCTTTAATGGGAAACGATTTGTTCCTTTTGTAGTGATTCTTTGGTCAACGATCGTAGCTCTTATTTTGGCAGCTGTCTGGCCAGCCATTCAAGCAGGAATCAACAACTTTGGTTTATGGATTGCACAATCGCAAGATAGCGCACCAATTTTAGCACCATTTTTATATGGAACATTAGAACGGTTATTACTACCTTTTGGTTTACACCACATGTTGACGATTCCAATCAACTATACGCAATTAGGTGGAACATATGAGATTCTATCTGGCGCACAAGCCGGTACACAGGTATTTGGTCAAGATCCACTATGGTTAGCTTGGGCAACTGACTTAGTGAATCTGCGAGGTGCAGGAGACATGGCACAGTATGAATTCGTCTTGAACAATTGGACACCGGCACGTTTCAAAGTCGGTCAAATGATTGGTTCTTCTGGTATTTTGATGGGGATGGCACTTGCGATGTATCGTAATGTCGATCCAGACAAAAAAGCAAAATACAAATCCATGTATTTCTCCGCTGCTTTAGCTGTCTTTTTAACAGGGGTAACAGAACCACTAGAATTTATGTTTATGTTTGCGGCAGTTCCACTGTATGCAATCTATGCAGTGATCCAAGGGGCAGCTTTTGCGATGGCGGATATCTTACCATTACGTGTCCACTCTTTCGGGAATATCGAATTATTGACGCGAACACCATTAGGGATCAAAGCAGGACTTGGCGGCGATTTGATCAACTTCGTCATCTGTGTCATTCTCTTTGGCGTAGTCACTTATTTCTTAGCAAACTTCTTGATCAAGAAATTCAACTTTGCGACACCAGGACGTAATGGGAACTATGATAGTGACAGTGAAGAAACAACCACTGGCACGACAACAGGAGCGGCGGATCAACAAATTATCCAAATCATCCATTTATTAGGTGGAAAAGAAAATATCAAAGACGTGGATGCTTGTATGACGCGTTTACGTGTAACAGTGGCAGATCGAGGTAGAGTTGGTTCAGAAGACGCGTGGAAACGTGCTGGCGCAATGGGCTTGATCGTCAAAGACAATGGTGTCCAAGCAGTTTATGGGCCAAAAGCAGATGTGTTAAAATCAGATATTGAAGATTTGTTGCAATCAGGGGCAGATATTCCTGAACCACAAGTCAAAGAAGTCGTGATGGAAAAAGAAACAGCGACAGCAGCATTAGGAATCGAAAAAGAATTGTACGCAGTAGCCAAAGGAGAAGTGATTGCTTTAGCAGCGGTCAATGATCCAGTATTCTCACAAAAAATGATGGGTGACGGTTTTGCTGTCATTCCTGAAACAGATACGATCACTGCTCCAGTAGCGGGTAAAATCGTTAGCGTATTCCCAACGAAACACGCCATCGGGATGGAAACAGCTGAAGGCGCAGAAGTACTGATCCACATGGGAATCGATACTGTCCAAATGGCGCAACCTGCATTTGAAGTATCTGTGAAAGAAGGACAAGAAGTCACACCAGGCATGCCGATTGCACGCATGGATCTTGCAAAAGTCAAAGAACAAGGAAAAGATACAACGATCATGGTTGTTTTCACAGATGATAAAGTGAAAGAAATTGCGATCACTACACTTGGTTCTGTTGAAATGGGTACAGAAATCGGAAAAATCAAGCTATAATAAATAAAAGAAGTGATCAGAGATTGTGACGAAAAAGCGAGACGATTGAGGAGAGATTTCTTCAATGATCAGCGCTGACGTAGCAGTCTCTGATTTTTATGTAAAAATAGAAGAGAGGTTCCGAAAAAATGAAAATAATGACATTGAACACACATAGTTGGTTGGAAAAAGAACCAATAACTAAACTACAAGAGCTTGCAGACAAGATTTTAGTTGAGAGCTATGATGTAATTGCTTTACAAGAGGTCAATCAACTGATTGAAACAGAAATCGTAAATGAACAAGAGCTAGTCGGTTTTTGTCCAGTAACGAATCAGACCCCCATCCACAAAGACAATTTCGCTTATTGTTTGATCCAACGACTAGCTGAAGCAGGAGAAGCTTATTTTTGGAGTTGGGAAATGAGTCATATTGGTTATGATAAGTACGAAGAAGGAAACGCTATTTTATCAAAAGCTCCTTTGGATAGTCGGGCATACATAGTGTCTGAAACAAAAGAAAAAGAAAACTACCGTACACGTATGATTCTTGTTGCCGAAACAGTTATTGACAATCAATCACTCGTTGTCGCAAGCTGTCATTTCTCTTGGTGGTCAGATATAGAAACGGGCTTTGCCTACGAGTGGCAATTCTTACAGAAAGAACTCTTGACTTATCAAATACCTTGCTTGTTGATGGGTGATTTTAATAATCCAGCAGGTGAGGAAGGGTATCGCTTAGTTAATGAAGACAACCAATTGAAGATCAAAGATTCATATGTTTTAGCCGAACAAAAATCTGAAGAAGCCACGATCGAGAAAAAAATCGATGGCTGGGAAAACAATACAGAAGCACTGCGAATCGACTATATTTTCGTTCCGACTGATAGTAAAGTCAGTACGTATACGCGCGTCTTTGATGGGACGAATGGCCCGATCGTGAGCGATCATTTTGGGGTAGCTGTGGAAATGGAGCTATAAGATAGGTGCTTTTTGCCGTAGGTGGACTCACTCAAATAAGTTTGATGAGGTGAACGATTGGATTGATTAAGATAAAGCGAACGAATAAGAGCTGACAAGTCTTAGGATTTTTCATACCCACCTGCTTACGTTTTATATAACGATTAACTAAGAGAATGTCTGCTGAGAAAGGATAAATTAATTATCTACTCTCGAATTTTAAAACTAAGCGAGGGTGTGACAGTCAATCTGTCACACCCTCGCTTATTCTTATGCCTAGATGATAGATGTTTCACATAATCTAAAAAATGATGGTCTAGCTGATTTTCACATTTTTTTCTTTCCTAAAATTAAACTTTTGTGAAAGATAGATGCCTAAAAAGGATAGCCAACCGGCAATAGTCGCAGCAACAACGAAGTAGAAATAGACTGGAAGGTCGTAATAGAGAATGATTTCGTTGATGCCATTATGCTGCTTAACGATCGGTGTCCCGATATCGGTCAATTCAAAATCCGTCAATTTCTGTCCATTTTGCATCAAAACGGTGCGATCATAAACAATGACTGGTACATGAACAGTTGGCTCACCAGTGTTTTTCCATTTGATGCTCAACCGACCATCAGGATGGGATTTGATAAACGTTGTTTCATTTTCTAAAATTTCTTCATTGTAGCGATCGTATTTATTCGCTGTCGTTTGTTTATAGATCGGTAAATAGTCTGGTGTTGTCTTTTGGAAAACAAATAAACTTTTCGACATATCACGACTATAGAAGGTTTTTCTTGCTTCATCAGGTGTATCGAACAAATACGTATGACGACTGACAAAGGTTTCATCTTCCCATTTATCGAGGTGACGGTATAAGTTTTGGATGGTTTGAACAGAACTGATCAGGATCAGTAAGGTCGCAGCTATCCGTAACCAGGTTTTGTTTTCCCAACGATTGGCGACAATCGCAAAGTAAAGTAAGAAAAGCAAGGTAAATGGAACAAAGAAACGAAACGGAAACTGGATCAAGCTAATAAATGGTACTTCGTTTTCAACTAATGTATTCCAAGGGATCAGGCTGGTTGAAAGTAAGAAGAACACAACACTTGTGCGCAACAAAAGTTTTGGAAACAGTTCTTCTCTTTTTCGGAACAATAAGAAACATAAAAATCCAGCAAATAAAACGACAGGTAGGATTTTCGGATAATTCAACCAGTAACTTCCCTCAAGATTGATTGATTTCTCTGTCATGCGTCGATTGACGAAAGGTGGAAGAATCTCATTCCCACTGTAAACCATCGCCATACCTACCCAGATGTTTGCCGTTAGGATAAAGTAAAGCAAAATTGATTTCCCTAATTGTAAAAGAGCTTTTCCCTTGTTGGTTTGTGTGAAGAAATAATACCCATAAAAAGGAATATACATCAATACTAGCATCACAGAAGATAGCAGATGGATCTGTGTCATCAATGCAATCGCCGCAGTTACTTTGAGGACAGGGAATTTTTTATGCACGATGAAATCAACGAGCGGGATCATACATAAAGGATAAAATACTGTTCCCCAGCTCGTAAAACCTTGATTGACAGCCCAATATTGGATCGAATAGGTCGTCATGAACAGGACTGAAACCGGTACACTTACCCATTCACGTACTTTTACATAACGCAACAAAGTCAACATGGACCAACCTGCGATAAGGAAGAGGATAAAATTCGATAAAATCTGGTAATGATACCAACTTCTAGCAACGAGTACGATCAACCCTTGAAAGTATGAGAATAAGGGACCGTAGATTGCATTGACGATCCGACCGCTTTGTTGAAAGCCATACATCGATGGGAAGTAGTGTAAGTCTCCGTGAATAATTTGTTGGGCTGCATCATAAAAACGATTGTAATGAAATGGCGCATCAGCCCCGATGATCAATTTGTGTGATAATATATTTGGCAATACGAAAATAATTGCGAAAATAAAAATCAAAAAATATGGTCTATATTTTTTCAACTGTTTGGCTCCTTTTCATATAATAACTAAACTTATCATAAAGGTTAATGAAAAGAGAGGCAAGGAATTAGAAAAAATTTGAAAATAACATGAAATTATTTATGTAAATCATAAAGAAATCAATTGGAAAAGTTAAATGACCACATTTATTTACAATAAAATAAAGGGTAGAAACAAAAGCCTCCGTTTATAATGATCAAAAAGCCACTGGTCTTCATCAATTGAAGGAGTGGCTTTTGATTTTATACGAGTGAGGTAGAGTGATTATTTATTGATGCGACGGTAGTTTTCGTCGAAGTAACGACCTTCACGAATGTCTTTTGGCATACCTTCATAAGGTTCTTCGCTAATTACATCTTCATTATCAACACCCGCATCACCCATATAAGTAATTGTCGCAAATTCTGGAACAACTAGTTTTGGGTATGTTTCATATTTTTCACGAGCAGCTTCCATTTCCGCAATATGTTCGTTTTGGAAAGTGACAGTGATCTCTGGATGTTCTTCGACCCATTTAGGGAAGAAAATCGTGCCATGGAGTTTTTTCTCATTTGGCATAAAGTCTAAAGCAACGTCTGTACCAGTTGGTTCAGTCCAAGTGATTTTAAAAACACCATCTGTTAATTTTACAATATCTGCTTCTTGATCTTTGACCCAACGACCTTTGACCATTCCGCCATGAATACGATAGTCAACGGTGTGGTCATTTTTTGCATACCATTCATATTCCCAACCATTATCATACGTATAGATAAAGTGAGTTCCAATAAAATCTTCTAAGTTTTTGAATTGTTTCATGTAAAACATCTCCCTTTAAATTAAAACATGTAATAATTTACATGTTTTTGATTACGTGATTATGATAGAATGATTTTGAGAGAATGTCAAGGAGGAAATTTTGATGGCTAGAAAAAATACATTACGCTATATATTACTGGGATTACTGAGCAAAAAAAATCAAACGGGGTATGAATTGAATCAAGCATTCAAAAATGAAATCGGTGAATTCTGGCAGGCAAAGCATAGTCAGATCTATCCTGAACTGGCCAAAATGGAAGAACTAGGAATCATCAAACATGAAGTAGGGATCACTGGAGTCAAGCTAGAAAAGAAAATTTATCAGCTGACTGAAGAAGGGCGTGTTTTGTTAAACGAATGGATCCATACCTCGCCAAATGAACTTCCAGTCAATCGAGACGAATTTGTCTTGAAACTGTATTTTGTGAAAGATATCAATGATCCAACATGTATCGAGATTCTTGAACAGCAAAAGGAGCTTCATGAAGAAAAAAGACAGCATTTATTCGTCCGACAACAAGTGATTTTCCCGACAGAAAAAGACCAACATGAAAATTATGGCCATTATCTGATCTTGTCTCACGCAATCAATCGAGAAACCGAATATATCAACTGGTTGACACAAGTATTGGAACAAGAAATAAGAAAATAAATGGAAAGTTTATGACAAACAACTTAAAAAGGCGCCATCCACAAAAATTTGAAAAACAATTTTCGTGGATGGCGCCTTATTTCTCGAGGATGAACACTTCTGTCTAGACCTCGTGGTGGCTTTTTATTTAACTGTAGCATGTCGGCTACAAGTTTTAATGGAGTAAAAAAATCAACCTGCGATCTTTCTTATTTTTCCAGTACTTTTTTAGGATCGATCGTTTCATCTGCTGGGAAGATTTTATAGGACAGTTCATCCGTTTCTTCGTCATGAATAATACATAACTGTTCCATATCGTTAAAATCACCGATCAAAAGGAGTGTGTAACGTTCATCAATTAACTGGATATCTTTAATGGATTTTGAGAATACTTTTCGGACATGGCTCATTTTGTTTAAACGTTCTTGTGCTTTTTCAGCGGCTTTGGTCAACGTGTACCCTTCATCTAAAAATTTCTTGATGATCTCAACTTTGACCACTGTCGGTAATCGGTATTTTCTTGAACAATTCGCGTCAGCAGTAACGGATTGAATAAAGCCTTTTTGTTCCCAGTATCTCAATTGTCGTGGTGAAACTCCGACGATCTCACTCAATTCACTAATGCCTACTAATAAATGGTCATTTTCCAATAATTGTTTAAGTGAAGCTCCCACCATTCGTCACACTCCTTTGTTGGTCGTTCCCTTAATTATACTTTTGTTGACTATCGTGTCAAGTAGGTTGACAAAAGTTAAAAATAGGAATAAAGTATCTTAGTGATTTCAGAAAACATTCAGAAAGAAGGAGAAATATGAGTAAGAATCAACCCGTAGATATTTACGGAAAACCATATAATCGTACACTATTAGTTGTCGTGTTATTGATTGGGACATTTTGTACGGTCTTGAATCAGACCTTATTGACAACTGCTTTTCCAGCATTGATGAAAGCTTTTGATATTTCAGCTTCTGATGTGCAATGGTTGACAACAGGCTTTTTACTAGTGAACGGGATCATGATTCCGATTACTGCTTGGTTGATCAATAAGTTCAGTTCTAGAAAATTATATCTGTCTGCTATGACGATTTTTTTGATTGGGACGATCACCTGTTTTACTGCTCCTAACTTTAGTACATTATTGATTGGACGATTGATCCAAGCGTGTGGAGTAGGGGTATCTATGCCATTATTGCAAAATATCATGCTATCGATCTTCCCACCAGAAAAAAGAGGTTCTGCTATGGGAATGTCTGGGATCGTTATCGGATTAGCCCCAGCATTAGGCCCAACACTATCTGGTTATATCATTGATAACTATCATTGGCGCGATTTATTTGGAATGGTTATTCCAATCGTCGTTCTTGTTTTAGTACTTGCGTTCTTTTTGATGAAGAGTGTGATTCCTTTATCCAATCCAAGTATCGATATTTTCTCTGCCATTCTTTCAACAATTGGATTTGGTAGTTTGCTATACGGATTTTCAAGCGTAGGAGACGCCGGTTGGGGAAGTACGAAAGTAATCAGCTTCTTGATCGTTGGTGTGATTTTCATCGCTGCATTTGCTTGGCGTCAATTACATTTAGAACATCCATTCTTAGAGTTGCGTGTCTTCAAATCACCAACCTTTACAATTGCAGCGATCCTAGCAGGCGTAACGAATATGGCGATGGTCGGAGCGGAAATGGTCGTTCCCTTATATATTCAAAATATTCGTGGAGAATCGGCATTCCACTCAGGTTTGATGTTGCTTCCTGGAGCATTGATCATGGGGGCAATGATGCCGATCACTGGTGCGATCTTTGACAAACATGGAGCAAAACGTCTTGCGATTGTTGGGATGTTCATCTTAACAGCAGCTACAGCACCTTTTGCCTTCTTGACTGAAACGACACCTGTTTTGTATATCGTCATTCTTTATGCGATCCGAATGTTTGGGATCTCGATGGTCATGATGCCGGTGACAACATCAGGAATGAATGCTTTACCTAACAACTTGATCAGCCACGGAACAGCGGTGAACAATACCTTCCGCCAAATCGCAAGTTCGATCGGAACTGCGATTTTGATCAGTGTGTTGACGAATGTTACGAAAGATAATCTACCAACTGATGCTGTGTTGAAAAGTACACCTTTAGCCTACAAAGATCAAGCAATCAACGCGACTTTATCTGGTTACCATGCGGCCTTCTTTGTCGCAATCATTTTCGGCTTGATTGGTTTTGCGATTGCTTTCTTCTTAAAAAGAAAAGAACCAGTAGTGGTGGAAGTGGGGGATAACGCATGATTATTTTCGTATTGATTGCCAGTGTCATTGCCTTTGCTTTGACGAATGTTTTTGCCAAAAAAAGATGGCAAACACTTCTTTCACTCGTCTTTGGCTTACTGTTTGTTCTCTCATTAGGACTGATCGTAGGAAATATCACTAATCATTTTGGTATGGAAGAAGTGACAGAAACAAAAACGACTCCGCTCGTTTCCAGTGCGGATCAGTCAGACGTAAATATGTTGCTTTATCAGTCACTAGGAGATGGGACAGAAAAAGTCTACTTATATCGAACAGATGACAAGCAAAAAGAACCAAAAGCAACTGGCACAAAAAATGAAACAAATAAGGTTGAACAAACGGAAGGCAAAGCAGAAAAAATCAGTGAAACAACTTATTGGGTCTATAAAAATGACCAATATAAATTCTGGTTCAACTTGGCGGACAACAACCATGAATATGAACGCCGGGTCAATACGTTCAAACTTCCGAATGATTGGATCGAATTAAGTACTGACCAAGCTTCTGAGTTGGCAAAACGTGTCGAAGAACAAAAAAGCACGATGGAAGCCGAAGCACAAAAATTTGTCAAAGAAGGCTTGATGAAGGCTATTGCCCAAAATCCAGCGATGTCTCAAGAAGAACAACAACAAGTATCAAAAGACTTAGCGACAGCTTATCAAAAACAAGCATTGGCAAAATTAGTTGCAGAAGTGAAGAAGTAAAAGGAAAACTGTTCGTACTCAGGTCTTTTCAGCCGAGTACGAACAGTTTTTCTTATTGTTGATTCAATCGGTTCCATTTCTTTGTTATACTGAAAAAAAGGAGGGGAAATAATGACTGAAATACATAAATTTGAATCTAAAATCTATGCCTCTGAAGTTGGTAAAGGTGGCGCATACGTCATCTTTCCTTATGATGTGAAGGCATTGTACAATGTTGGAAGAATCAAGGTTTCTGCCACTTTTGATGGTGAACCCTATGAAGGTAGCATTGTGAATATGGGCATAAAAAATGAAGACAGCACGATTTGTTATATCTTAGGGATACGCAAAGACATTCGCCAAAAGATTGGTAAGGATATTGGCGATATAGTGAAAGTAACCGTTGTCAAAACATCCGGGTGAATTATTACTTTACCGCTAGTCATATCTTGTCTCTCAAATTCAAACAAATAGTGTGATCAAATTAACAGTTGCGGAAAGAAAAAAATCCACAGTATGGATGAGGTCGGAACAGAAGTGTTCAGCCTCGAGAAATAAGACGGAATCCACGAAAATTGCTTTTCAAATTTTGGTGGATTCCGTCTTATTTCCGAAGAGGTTACTTCCAAAAGAATAAAGCAAAAACACAGTTGGTTTTGAAATTACTTGTCAAAACCAACTGTGTTTTTTTCTATTATATTTTACTATTCTGCTCTTAAAGCAATCGCTGCATCTTTCTTCGCTGCCATACGAGCTGGGATGTGTCCGCCTAACATCGTTAAGATCGTTGATACAACAATCAAAATCAAGGCGTGTACAGGATTTAGTTGAGCAACATTTTCTAAATCAGTCATATTGTACAAGAGACTATTGATTGGGAAAGTCGCTAGCCAAGCAATCAAGACCCCTAGTAAACCAGAAGAAATCCCTAAGATACAAGTCTCTGCATCGAATACCCGTGTGATATCTTTCTTACGCGCACCTAATGCTTTCAAGACACCGATTTCCTTCGTCCGCTCGATCACAGAAGTATAAGTGATGATGCTGATCATGATCATACTTGTTACAAGTGAAATACCTGCAAAAGCAATCAAGACATACGTGATCGCATCCATCAATCCACCAGTCAATTCGGTCATCGTTCCAGCTAAATCGGAATAGATGATTTTATCTTCATCTGATTTTCCTTTGTTGAATTCATCTAAATAGTTTAGAATCTCTTCTTTATCGCCAAAATTATTTGGATAGATCATGATACTTGAAGGTAAGCTGTCTCCACCTAAATAGCTGATCAGCGTTTGTTTTGCTGAGTCATCTACTTTTTCGGTCGTCAATACGTTCATATCGCTGTCTTTTTGCGCTCGAACGATTTCAGAATTTTTGTTTTCATTGACGATTTCTGTTGTCAATTGGTCGCTGTAAGCAATACCCGGAGATAACAGATTCATCGTAGAAGAAGATTTGACCCGTAGAATACCAGAAATCTTAACTTCTCTGGAGGCATCTTCGTACATCGCTTGGTAATCCGTATTAGGAATGAAGTTTCCTGTCGGTAATTTTGTATAGTACGTATCATTGTTCACTAATTTGAAAGTCGTTCCGACGATTTTGTCAAAATCAAGCGTTTCGCCGTCTTTCACATCAAAGCCTAAATTTTTCAACGCATTGATGTTGGTATTGTTATTACCATCCACGATCAATACGACATCATTTGCAGAGGCAGGATAACTACCAGAAAGTAATGAGTAATTTGATTCTAAGAAATTGTCTTTTTGGTCATCTAGTTGTGTTGGGAAACTAGAAACCCCCACACCAGTCATGGAAGACATCGCACTTGAGAATGATAGTGATTCAGAATCTGGGTTTTGATTCGAAAAGCTAACAGGCTGTACTTCGCCGTCAACATCTCTTAACAAATTGATACCAGTCGTGCGGGTAAAACCAATATTATTACTTAAATCAGGATCGATACTCGTTACATAATCAACATATTCTTGGTCGATGTTATTCGTATGTTGTGCCCGGTCTTCGTCGCTGACCTTGGCTGTAACAGTTTTCGTATCTGGATAGTCGGCTGTATTAGAGCTCAAGCCATCCGATTCAGAAGGTGGGCTAGTGGTGACTCTGGAAATCGTAATGGGAAAACGAGCCATCGTTTCTGACTGTGTTTGATCAATTTGTTTTTGGAATCCTGTAGATAGGGCCAATACGATCGCAATCCCGATAATCCCAATACTTGAAGCAAAGGAAGTCAAGAATGTCCGGCCTTTTTTCGTGCGAATATTATTGAAAGATAATTTTAATGCGGTCCAAAAGCTCATCTTTGTCCGACGTAGATTGAATTGATCATCTTTTGGACGTTCGATATGTGGATTAGAATCAGAAACGATTTTTCCATCTGAGAACTCAATGATTCGATCGGCATATTCATGTGCCAACTCAGGGTTATGTGTGACCATGATCACTAGTTTCTCATTGGATAGTTCTTCGATCAATTTCATGATTTGTACACTTGTTTCTGTATCTAAAGCACCGGTTGGCTCATCACATAAAAGGATATCAGGATCATTGGCTAAAGCACGTGCAATCGCGACACGTTGCATTTGTCCACCAGATAATTGATTGGGTTTTTTGTGCATGTGGTCGGTCAAACCAACACGACGCAATGATTCCTCCGCTTTTTTCCGTTTCTCGTCTTTAGAGACACCACTTAATGTCATCCCAAGCTCAACATTTTCAATGATTCCTAGATGACCGATCAAGTTATAGCTTTGGAATACAAAACCGATGGAATTATTACGATAAGCATCCCAATCGCTATCTTTAAAATCTTTGGTGGACTTTCCGTTGATGACCATATCGCCAGAATCGTAATTATCCAAGCCGCCGATCACGTTCAACATGGTTGTTTTACCAGAACCACTTGGGCCTAAAATGGCTACAAATTCTTTTTTTCTAAAAGCGACGGATACGCCGTCTAATGCTTTTGTCGTTGTTTCACCAACTTTATAATATTTCTTTATCTCTTTTAATTGTAACATTGTCACCCTTCTTTCCGTTTGAAATATTCGTTATACTAATAAGTATAACAGAACAACGAACGTAGTATAATGAATGAATGTTAACTGAATATGAACAATCAGAAAAAAAACTGAAATTTTTCAAATAATTACATGAGGAGAAATGATGAATCGAATATTATTAGTAGAAGATGATGAGCGTTTGCAACAACTTTATCAATCCGTTTTAGAACGCGCTGGTTTTTTGGTTTTCGCCGTTGCAAATGGGACCGAAGCTTTTAAGCGATTAGAGAGTACTCAAGTGGATGTGATCATCACAGATATTATGATGCCTGTGATGGATGGGTATGAACTGTTGGAAACTTTACGAAGCAGTCGCGTAGAAACACCTGTGTTGATCATCACAGCGAAAGCAGATTTTGAAGATAAAAAGAAGGGATTTCAACTGGGAACGGATGACTATATGACTAAACCAGTAGATGTCAATGAAATGGTATTGCGGGTAGAAGCCTTGTTACGGCGAGCGAAAATCAATCATAGCCACCAATTGAACATTGGACAAACTAGCTTGAACCAAGAAACGTATGAAGTGATCAAGCAGGATCAAGCCATCTTACTTCCACAAAAAGAATTTCAATTATTGTACAAACTACTTTCTTATCCAAATAAGATTTTTACACGGCAACAATTAATGGATGATATATGGGGGTTGGATACCAATACGGAAGAACGGACGATCGATGTGCATATCAAACGATTACGCACGCGTTTTATTGAAAATGATGATTTCCAGATCATGACAGTTCGCGGCTTAGGCTATAAGGCGGTGATTTGATGCGTAAAAAAATCTTTTCGCAATTATGGATTTATTTTGCTTGCATTGTGTTTATTTCCATTTTAGTTACTTTGTTGTGTTTCTTAGGTTTTATTTTCTTACTGTCACATAAAACAGTTCCTGCTTCAGAGCAACAAGCGACATGGTTTCCTTTAGTCGTTTTTGCAGGATTTAGTATGATGGTGGGCACAGGGATCTCGATCTTTGTCGGTCGTCGGATCTTGCTGCCGATCAGTGATTTACGAACGAATATGAGCAAAGTAGCAACTGGCGATTTTTCGATTCGGATGGATGAGCAACAAAAAGTCGAAGAAGTGCAGCAACTATACAAAGATTTCAACGTGATGGTCCAAGAATTGAGTAGTATCGAAACGTTACGAAATGACTTTGTTTCCAATGTTTCTCATGAATTCAAGACGCCGCTTGCCACGATCCAAGGATACGTCCAATTATTGCAGGCACCTAACATTTCAGAAGAAGAAAAGCAGGTTTTCTTGCAACGGATCATTGAGAGCATCACTCAGCTTTCGCAATTGACAGAGAACACACTGAAATTGAATAAATTAGAAAATCAGCGAATCAAATTAGAAAAGCGTCCGTTTCGTTTAGATGAACAGATTCGTGAAGTGATTGTTTTTTTACAACCTAAATGGGAGCAAGAACACCTTCAACTGGAGATCGATCTGGAAAGTGTCAACTTTGTCGGTAATGAAGAATTTCTATATCAAGTCTGGCTGAATCTCATGGACAATGCCATCAAGTACAATCAACCACAAGGGAAAATCAAGATTCGCCTAACACAAAATGCCACTCAAGTAATCGTTGAAGTGACAGATTCTGGCGTGGGAATGGATCAAGAAACACAAGCACGACTCTTTGAGAAATTTTATCAAGGGGAATCCAGTCGTCAATTTTCTGGGAACGGGCTGGGCTTATCACTAGTCAAAAAAATCGTTGAATTGCATCATGGAAAAATCAGTTATAACAGTATCCCAAAAGTAGGTACGACCGTCATCGTTCAATTAGACAAAGAAAACACGCAACCAAATTCTCCGATGGAATAAGATCCAGAGAAGTGAACAGTTAATGATCTATAGGAGCAATAAACCAACAAAAACGAAGAAAAAAATGCCACTTCTGATTTAATCGTTCTAAGGTGTATTTTTCAAGTAATATATACTTGGAAAAGTGTACGAAAACAAGTCGTACATAAGTGAGCATTCGTATATTTTTCTAATAACCGTTATTGGAGGAATGATAGGAATTGAAAAAACAAGTCGGTTTATTGCTCGGACTTTTGACGTTAAGTGTTGGACTGAGCGGAGCCAATCCCATAGTCATTGCAGATGAAGCAACTCATTCTCATGGTACTCCCACTGTATTATTGAAACAGGATTCGGTCTTGAGTACACTTGTGGCAAGTTCAAGTGCAGAGGACGAAAAACAAGCAGATCGTGGTATCGGTTATTATTGGAAATGCCATACCTGCGGGTATAATAGTGAGTGGCATCTATTTGCTAGTACAGCTGTTTCTGCTGCTAATAAACATGCACAGCAATACAATCATGTCACCTCTGTTTATCCAAATTAGCAACTGACTATTTTAGAATGGAGTGTAGCGAAAGATGAATGAAACGTGGTTGAATAGGAATAAAAAAGAAGTGATCCGTTTCTCTCTTGCCGTTTTTCTAGGTTTTGCACTAAGTTTTATCGTATTTGCTTTGTTGTAGGTAAGAGGATAATAAGAAAGTATTCAAAAGGAACAAAGACCAGAAATCATTACGGTCTTTGTTCCTTTTTTGTAAGCAGAATTTTTATGATAATTAGCATTGTTTTCGCGAAGATTGAAGTAATCAGGGGAATGATTGGGAATTTTACTTGCAAACAATACTATACGTGATATAATATTGGTGAATATAAAATATTGCAAACTATAAAGAAGGTGAAGTAATGCATATCCAAGTCCCAACAGTTTTACTTGATGGTACGGTTTTAGCAGCTTTAAGCAGAGAAGACATGTACGGTTACGCATTAACGAAGATCGTCCAAGAAAGTTTATCTGTCAGTGAATCAACGATGTATCCTGTTTTACGCAGATTAAAAAAAGAAGAATACTTAGAAACATACGACGAACCATTCGAAGGTAGAAATCGCCGATATTACCGCTTAACTCCGAAAGGACGTCAACATTTAGAAGAAATCATTGATAAATGGATCGTGTTTCGAGATTCCTTAAACCGATTACTGGAGGAGAATACGAATGAATGAATATTTAAATGATGTGTTGGACGAACTTCAAGAAATACCTGAAGATGATCGCTTTGATATTATTCAGTATTATGAAGAATACTTCTTGGATTCTGGCAAAACAGTAGAAGAAGTCGTGGATGAATATGGCTCACCAAAGCAATTTGCCCTGAAGCTGAAAATCAATTATTACTCGGAACAAGACGACGATGAATCAGAATACAGCCAAAGTCCTAAACGGAAAATCCGTTTGATTTGGATGATCGTTATTGGGTTGTGTGCATCACCTTTATTGATTCCTTTAGCATTAGCGTTTATTCTAGCGATTTTTGGTATTCTGATTGGCTTAGTTGGCGTGATCATTGGAATCTATGTCGTATGTATCAGTATTTTAGGAGTAGGTTTATTTTCGATCATTTCAGGTGTTGCTGTCTTGCAACAATCGATTGCTAGTGGGCTGTTCTTTGTAGGACTAGGGTTACTTGCCACGGGAGGTGCCGTTTTCTTTGCACCATTATTGTTAAAAGGAACTAAATGGTTATTCCAAATGATGATGAACTTTGTCAAGTGGGTAGGACGCCGGTTTATTACGAAACGAGCGATCCATACGACGAATAGTGGGGTGTAAAAAATGAAATTAAAATATATCTTGGGGATAGGATTGGGACTGATGGTCACTGGTGGCTTGATGGCAGGATTAAGTTATGCCTCTGGTGCCCAAACGAGTCTGACGTGGGAAGGTGGACCAAGGATCATAGAAATGGCTCGCGAAACAAAAGATTTTTCGTCTGAAAAAATCGAAAAAATCGTTGTCCGAGCAGATCACCAAAATATCGTGATCCAACGAGGCGTGAACTTTGGGGTTGAAACGTCTTATGATAAAACGCAAAAACCAAAAATCAACCTGGAAGATCACACATTGGATATCTCAGCTGACGGTCAAACGCCAGCAGTGATGATCAACGTGACAGACACACGTTCGATGTTGAAAATCACGATCCCTAAAACCATGTCCTTAACAGAATTAGTGGTTGAAGGGAAAAACAATGAATTATTTTTAGATGAGTTCAATAGTAAGAAAATCAACTTGAATTTAGCAAATACTTGGACATCGATCAATGAAGTAAGTGGAGAACTTCTTACTGTAGAAAATCAAATGGGTTCGTTAGATTTTCATGAGGTTTCGATAGATAAAGTCAAATTAGCTACAAGTGATGGCAGTATCATTATTAACGAGAATGAAAAACCAATCAAAGGCGAAATCACACTTCAAAATAGCACGATTGATTTCTACGATAATCAAGAGCAAGGATTAGCTGTGACACTTGAAGGGGATTCTTATATCAACAAAAATTATGAATCTTTGACAACGAAGACGTATCATCAAGGAAACAAAGACCTCAAAGTGACTGGTCATAATAGTCAAGTGAACTTGACGAATGAAGATGATGAAGAGCCTCCGATGGATGATGAAGATTACGGAGAGTATGATTAATCGTTGAACAGTCAAGACTGTCTTTTTCAAAATAACGAATAAATAGTTGAAAAAGCGTATAATTCTTTATGGAATAAGGAATTATACGCTTTTTTATTTATTTTACATGAAATATTATCGCCTATCATTCAATAATATAGTAGAATAAGGAAAGGGAAAAACGTACATATATGGGGAAACTAGGGTGAATATTGAATGAAAACAGAGGAAATCAAGCGAGAAGAATTGAAAAGTGAATTAGGGAAATTGCATCATTTTTTAACAGAACTGAGTACCAAGTATTATGATACAGACAAAGAAAGGGTAACGATCCAATATCCAAATAATTCCGAAGGTCGACAACTTGAGCAAGTGTACAACGAAATGTTCAAACATCTATTGAAAGTGAAAAAAGAATTAGATTATTATTCACTGCCAATCATCGATACGGGTATTTTAAAATACGATCAAGCAAGTGAGCGATTTGTCTTCAAATCGGTTCGTGAGAATCTTGAATTATCCGCTGGTATGGACTTAGAGATCTTAGTGGAAGACTATTTTACTGAAACAAAACAGTGGGTCCGTACACGATTAGAATATTTGCCAGAAGCATCAGGTGGCGTACACGAAAACGGTTGGTATATCACGGAAGACAAAGAATTGGAATTAGAAGGAGCCATGGCAAGGATTCGTAAAAAAACAGAATAGAACTAAGCAAAATTAGGAGTGAGTAAATGAAAGAAAAAAAGGCATTCACTATCAATGGCTATACAGGGCTGTTTATTATTCTTCTAATGTTTGTCGTAGGACTCTTATTATTTTTCATAGGGGTTGCTCGATTTTTAGTTGGCTTTTCAATTGTCGGGATTTTCTTGTGGTTGCTCGTTTTCTTAGCAATCAGTGGACTGACAGTAGTCAGCCCCAACCAAGCAAAGGCAATCGTCTTTTTTGGGCAATACATTGGAACGATTCGTGAGAGCGGGTTTTTCTTAACGATTCCTTTTGCACAAAAAATCAACTTGTCTTTAAAAGTTCGAAACTTCAATAGTTCGTTGTTGAAGGTCAATGACTTAGATGGAAATCCAATCGAGATTTCCGCTGTCGTCGTTTTTAAGGTAGTAGATACAGCCAAGGCGCTTTTTGATGTAGCAAACTATCATCAATTTGTTGAAATCCAAAGTGAAACCGCCATTCGTCACATCGCCAGTCAATATCCATATGACACATTCAACGAGGATGATCTTACTTTACGTGGAAATACCACTGCGATTTCAGATGAATTGGCAAAAGAATTACAAGAACGTTTATCGGTGGCGGGGGTCGAAGTTTTAGAGACAAGATTAAATCACCTGGCTTATGCAACAGAAATTGCCAGTGCGATGTTGCAACGACAACAAGCCAAGGCCATTTTATCCGCCCGTCAAACCATCGTTGAAGGCGCGGTGTCGATGACGCAAATGGCTCTGGAACAAATCGAAGCAGGACAGGATATCGCTTTTACCGATGATCGAAAGGTCCAATTGATCAATAATCTACTTGTATCGATCATTACTGATAAAGGCACGCAACCAGTGATCAATACTGGCAATAATAAAGAAAAATAGCTAAATGAGGAAAGCATCCGTCAGTGGAATGCTTTCTCCAATGAATATCGGTTTGAATCAATAAAAAAAGAATTTGGAGTGGCTCACACTTCCAGATTCTTTTTTTTATGGGACATATGACAATAATGAAAGAGTTTTGATAGTAAAAAGAAAGGAATTTTCACGGATACTTGACTATACTTAATTTATCAGAACAGGAAAGAAGGAGTCACAATGAAAAAATTATTGATTGGGTTGGGTGCATTTATCATCATCGTTTTTGGTGGATACCGTTTAGCTGATCATTTGATCATGGGTGGTGAAAGCTACTATGTTCAAATCACAACGGATGGTGAGAAACAGGTGGATCGCGCTGACGGTGGACAAGAAATCATCAGTTATCGTTATGAACTACCTGGTTTTAATAAAGAAGGTAAAGAAAAAACAATGGACTTCAATGGTTTTCAAGAGCGACCATTAAGAAAAGATGCATTTTTGAAAGTGACTTGGAATAAAAATAAAGGCGTGACGTCTTATGAAGAAGTACAGGCAAAAGACATTCCATCAGCAGCACAAGAAAAATTAAGTAAAGGGACGGTCAATAATGGATAAAATCGTAGAAATCAAGAACGTAACAAAAGTTTACGGAAAAAGTAATGAGAAACAGACGCAAGCATTGAATGGTATCAGTTTTAGTGTAGAAAAAGGCGAATTCATTGGTATCATGGGGGCTTCTGGATCCGGTAAATCAACCTTATTGAATATCTTATCAACATTAGATAAACCAACAAGTGGCACGATCCATATCAACCAAGCAGATGTCACGAAGTTGAAAGGGAATCAGTTAGCCGATTTTCGAGCAAAAGAAATCGGCTTTATTTTCCAAGATTTCAATCTTTTAGAGAACTTGACTGCACAAGAAAACATTGCAGTTCCGCTTTCTTTACAAGGCGTGAAACCAAAAGATATCAAGAAAAAAGTCAATGCGGTGGCTGAACGCTTATCAATCAGTCACATATTAGACAGCTATCCCGCAAAAATCTCCGGTGGACAAAAACAACGGGTAGCAGCTGCGCGTGCATTGGTGACTCAACCAACGATTCTTCTAGGTGATGAACCGACAGGCGCACTGGATTCAAAAAGTGCGAAAGATCTTTTAGATACGATGGAGGAGCTAAACACGAAAGATAATGTCTCCATTTTATTGGTGACACATGATGCTTTTTCAGCAAGTTACTGTCAACGAATCTTATTTATTAAAGATGGCGTGATCCATCAGGAAGTTAAACGCGGAGAACAAAGCCGTTCAGACTTTTATCGTCAAATATTAACAATTCTAGGTAATCTAGAACAGTAAGGGGGAAACTGAACATGCTTTGGAAATTATCACTTACTGGGATCAAGAGTCGGTTAAGAGACTATATTGTTCTATTTTCAGGTTTAGTCATGGCTTCAGCCATCTTTTATATGTTCGAGTCAATGGCAAGCAACACCGATTTTTTGAACAATAATTCCACTTTAGCGATGACAGTCTTTATCTTTCGCTTTGGGTCGGTATTATTGGGGATCATCACGTTTGTTTACATTCTTTATGCCAACTCATTTTTGATGACGATGCGACAAAAAGATTATGCGATGTTTATGATGCTAGGAGCAAAAGGCCGGAAAATTGCCCAAATGATTTTCTCTGAGACCTTGATAGTAGGAACAGTCGCTACTTTGGTTGGTTCAGCGCTAGGTATTGGTTTAACAAGCGTCGTCCATCGACTATTAGTTGCCCAGTTAAATATTAAAATCACTCATTTTTCACCGTTCAATATGAATGGATTATTGATTACTTTGCTGTTTTTCATCGTACTATTCTTATTAGCAGCGTTTGTCAATGCATTCTCGATTGTCAAAAAACCAATTTTGACTTTACTACGTGCGGATCAAACACCTGCGCAGATGAAACAACACAAATTCTTGTTTTTCCTTGAAGTAGTTTTAGGAATCATTTTTATCGGTGTCGGTTATTATATGATGGCAAATATCGGAACCTATCAGTTGATGGGAATCGCTGTCGCGTTAGTTACAATCGTTTTAGGAACGTACTTTATTTTCCATTCGGTCATCATTTTCTTCCTTAAACTATTGAAGAAAACAGAAAATCTTTCGATGAAAAAACTGAACAACTTTACGTTATCACAGTTAAGCTTCCGTATTCGTGAATACACACAAATGCTTTCAATGGTTGCGATGTTACTCGCATTAGCTTTAGGTGCATTAACAGTCGGTCTAGGCTTTAAAAACCAGATCACTCAGTTGACGAATGAAGTATCGAATTATGATCTAGTATTGAATCAATCAGAATTGATCGATCAATCTAAAGTGGCGAAACTTTCACCAACGATCAACGCGGTCTATCAACAAAAAGAAGACGAAAAAACAGTGTACTATAACTATAGTGAGTTTGAACAAAATCCATTTTTGATCATGGAAAATCAAACACCTAACACTGGGGAAAGAAACGTCAAAACGAAAAAAGTAACCGCAGAAGAATTAGCGACAAACTTAAACTATCAAGATGAGTTACGCTATTACGAATTGCCAGAACAACGAGAAAAAGAAATCAAATTACTGCCAGCAGAAGAATTTGCTCAATTAAATCTTCCACAAACCAGTATGCAACTGATCCAAGCAAAAGATTTCCATGAAAGTATTGAACAAATTGGTGATCTGGTAGCAGAAAACAATAAAAATAATGAATCATTAAAAGATGGAATGTTTAGTTTCACGCAAAAATATGATGCGTATCAAATGATCAACGGCATGTTCTCTGGCTTTGAATTCATGGGCTTCTTCTTAGGGATCGCCTTCTTGACAATGTTAGCAAGTTGCTTGATGTTCAAAATCCTTTCAGGTAGCAAGAGTGATGTCGTTCGTTATGAGATGCTCGGTAAGATCGGTGCTCGTCAAGCATTGTTAAAACAATCGATTCGTCGAGAAATCGGTATTCTCTTCTTAGCACCAGGGATTCTAGGAGCCATCCATGTATTATTTGGACTTCAAATGTTTACTGTTTTGATGGATGATCCATATCACAACTTATGGATACCATTTACAATATTCTTTGTTCTCTACTTTATCTACTATGTTGTAAC
Organism: Enterococcus sp. AZ062; assembly: GCF_051715065.1. Taxonomy (NCBI): domain Bacteria; kingdom Bacillati; phylum Bacillota; class Bacilli; order Lactobacillales; family Enterococcaceae; genus Enterococcus; species Enterococcus sp. AZ062. The sequence goes on from NZ_JBIOTB010000001.1 coordinate 481,478, forward strand.
TACTTGGCTGTATACAGGCATCGTTTTGAACAAAAAAGAATAAGTTTAGATTGATAAAGAGCGAGAAGATGGTTCGTAGAAAAACCTCCTTCTCGCTTTTTCTGTTGCCTTCGATAAAATTTGCTTGAAGCATGATCAAATAGAGAAAAGACCACTGGATACGATGGAAGGATATCGGTTATGAGTGAACTGCTAGTTTTTTCAAAGACGGATAACTGCAACAAATCCCTAGAAAATAAAAAAATACACGCTTGCTTTTTGATCATCGTTATTCAAAGTTTGAATTTGATAAAGATTACTTAGAGAGTGGGGGCAATACGATCCAAAAAATATCTATCCTGATACTGCCGTATTACGGCGCTACCTCGTCGATTACCGTTACCTTGATCGAGAAAAAGACGGTTCGATCAAAAGGCAGTGAGACAGAATCAAATAAATAAAAAACGCATCTCTTTAAAAGCCAAAGTGGCACGAAAGAGATGCGTTTTTTAGGAACTTTTATTTGTTTGTTTTTGCCAAGCATCATATTTCAACAAAAAATATTCGATCACGAAAAAAAGCGTTGAAGTTGTTTCAAAAGGTGTAAGGATATCTTCTTGATCTTGTACTTCTGGATTCAAGAAGAAAATCGTTTCATCACAAAGTTTTGAGACAGTTGAGTTCCTAAGTTTTGTGATACCAATTGTCTGGATATTTCGTTGCTTCAGTTGCTTCGCTAATTTGACGACTTCAGGAGACTCACCATTTAGCGTGATCAACAGGACTAAGTCTTCTGGCTGAATGATTTGGTAAAACTGCTTGTTGATGGAAACGGCACCGAAGTCATAGAGTATCAATCCGTTGTGTACGAAAAGCAATTTCATATAACTCGAAACTAGCGTTTGTATGTCACCTGATCCATAGATAAAAATCCGATTCGCATTTGCCATCATTGTACATAGATCGGTGAAATCTTTTTTCTTGAGGTTCTCAATTGTTTGGATATGATTTTCCAAGATTTCTCCTTCAAGTTCAGATAGAGGAACATTTTCCTGTGTAAGTTCATTTTTTAGATGATATTTGAATTCTGAGAAACCATCAAATCCTAGTTTTTGGCAAAAACGCATGATTGTTGTGCGAGAAACGTTGCATTGTTTCGCCAGTTCGTTAATAGACATTGTTAAAGAATTTTTTTTGTGATTTGTGATATAGGACCAGATAAGAAAATCATTTTCAGTCAACCTTGACTGAAACGTCGTAATTCGGTCTTGTAACATCTCTTTTCATCATTGCCAAAAATCTATAAATCGTTAGAATTAACCATAAAAGTTTTCAGAACCATGTTTCTACAACGCTTGTTTGGTCATTTGTAAATATGGATCTGACGAATAGTGGTTATTTTTTTGATGGATCGATTGAATGTTCGATTCTAATTTATAGATATTACAGGTTTTGACAAATCAGTTTCCCCCTTTTTCATTTGATATTTTTGAGAGAGTTCACGCTGTAATCGACGTAGACGTTTCTCAATCTTGTTTGTTTTAGTGCTATTTTCATAGACCTTGTAAGGTGATACAACTGCTAAATCTTTGTTACCTAACTCAATAACCAATTCATTATTAGCCAATTTTTGGTTGGCAGACTGTCTTCAATCACCCTTTGGTTTACCTGGAGGATTTTCTAATTGCGTGTGTCCTTATTGTTCTCACCTCACTAATAAGATACGTCTTCATGTACCGTTTATTTGATTAACTACTACCAGACCTCTTGTTTTATTCGCGAAGATAGGATGTGACGATTCACAAATTTTGTGACAAAAACCTTTTTCCTGTGAGGAGTTTTTAAATCATCTTAAAGTGTTTCAGGAATCCATTTTAATAGTAAACTAAGAATCAGTAAAGCGCTTACTAAAAAATATGAAGGACTAAAAAACTATGATGAAAAAAATTCAAAGATTTGGTGGAGCAATGTTAGCACCTGTCATGCTATTTTCTTTTTTTGGTATCGTTATTGGTTTTTCTTTACTTCTTTCCAATCAAACGATCATGGGAGATATTGCTGCGCCTGATACACTCTGGTATAAGTTCTGGAATGTTGTAGCAGCCGGTGGCTGGACCCCATTTTTTCAATTACCGCTTTTATTTGTGGTCGGATTACCAATCAGTTTAGCTAAAAAATATACGGCTCGAGCAACGATGGAAGCATTAGTGATCTATATTGCTTTCAATTATTTCGTCAATGCAATTTTAACGTTATGGCCAAATTCTTTCGCCGTGGATCTATCTCAAGGAACAGCCGTTGGTTCTGGGTTAACATCGATTGCTGGAATCATTACTTTAGATACGGGCATGATCGGAGCATTGTTGATTTCAGGTATCGTGGTTTATTTGCATAATCGCTTTTATGAAAAAGAATTACCAGAGATGTTGACGATTTTTAGTGGTTCTGTTTTCGTTACGATGATCGCTTTTTTTGTCATGATTCCTCTAGCACTTTTGATGTGTGTCATATGGCCAATCATCCAAGAAGGAATGAGAAGCATGCAAGGATTTTTTATCCATTCGGGGAATTTTGGTGTATTCATCTATCAATTTTTACAGAAAATCCTTATTCCAACTGGCTTACATCATTTCGTGTACGCGCCATTTGCTTATGATAGTGCGGTAGTTGAAGGAGGGATGGCTGCTTATTGGGCATCCAATATTGGCGAATTCCAAACAAGTGCGCTTTCGCTTAAAGAACTTTATCCTTTTGGTGGTTTTTCTTTATCGGGCATGTCAAAAGTATTTGGAACTGCTGGCTTAAGCTTAGCCATTATTCAAGCCGCTCATCCAGAGAAAAAGAAGAAGGTCATTGCATTGATCGCCCCAGCTGCATTAACTGCGATTTTGACGGGAATCACCGAACCTATTGAGTTTACGTTCTTATTTGTTGCTCCAGCTTTATGGGGTGTCCATGCGCTATTAGATGCGTCCATTGCTACGATTTCTTACGCTTTTGGCGTCGTTGGGGATTTTGGTGGTGGATTGATCAATTGGTTAGGACTAAATTGGTTGCCTCTTTGGAATTTTCATGGGTCAACCTACCTCACCCAAATCATGATCGGACTTACATTTACTGCGATCTGGTTCTTAGTATTTACCTTCATGATCAAAAAATTCAATTTAAAAACTCCAGGACGTGAAGAGGATGTATCAGAGATACAACTTTATTCAAAAGCTGATTACGAAAACAAAAAGAAGACACAACAAGATGAACAAGAGAAAAACCTACCTAAACATGCTAGACAAGCACAAGCCTATCTAGTGTTAGTAGGTGGAAAAGAGAATGTACTGGATGTGACGAATTGTGCCACACGGTTACGACTTACCGTGAAAGATACAAGTAAAGTAGCCAATCCTATTGATTTTCAGGAAGCTGGTGCCTCAGGACTTGTCAATCCTGGAAATGGGGGTATCCAAATCATTGTTGGGTTAACTGTACCAAGGGTGAGAGAATCATTTGAAGAATTGATCGCAAAATAAGAGGAGGATAATTATGAATAAGAAAAAAAGTTCAATCTTGATCGCAGGTGGAGGGAGTACATATACACCTTCATTAGTGATGATGTTAATAGAAGACCGAGAACGATTTCCAGTCAGAAAAATCAAATTTTATGATAATGATGAACAAAGGCAAGCAGTTATAGCAAAAGCATGCGCGATCATCCTCGCAGAACGAGCGCCAGAAATCGAATTTGATTATTCAACAGATCCCAAAGAGGCTTTTACAGATGTTGATATCGTTATGGCACAACTCAGAGTCGGAAAATATGCCATGAGGGAACAAGATGAAAAAATTCCATTTAAGCACAATGTTGTAGGTCAAGAAACATGCGGACCAGGGGGACTTGCTTATGGGTTGCGCTCGATCGGGCCAGTCTTAGAACTAGTCGACTATATGGAAAAGTATTCACCAGATGCTTGGTTATTGAATTATTCTAACCCAGCAGCAGTGGTCGCAGAAGCAACAAGAAGGTTTCGCCCCAATTCAAAAATCATCAATATTTGTGACATGCCCGTTTGTTTAGAAGATATCATGGCTCGAGTGATTGGGCTACGGGATCGTAAAGAGTTTGAAACGTCTTATTTTGGCTTGAATCACTTTGGGTGGTGGACAAGCATCAAAGACCATGACGGCAATGACTTACTACCAAAAATAAGCGCCCATGTAAAAAAATATGGCTATACAGAACAAACACAACAAGGCCAACACAAAGAAACAAGCTGGTTGGAAACCATGCTAGCAGCCAAAGAGTTACATGAAATCGAGCCGACCTTTTTATCTAATACGTATTTAAAATATTATTTGATGGCTGATGAAACGGTTGCTCATGCCGATAAACAGTATACAAGAGCGAATGAAATCATTGATGGACGGGAGAAAATCGTTTTTGAAGAATGCCAGCGGATTATTAATAACCAAACAGCCAAAGACACGCTTTTTGTCTCTAATGAGCATGCCTCATTTATTACAGATCTAGCTTGTGCGTTGACATTCAATACGAAAGAGCGCATGATCCTGATCGTTGAGAATAATGGTGCCATCTCTAATTTCAGTCACGATGCGATGGTCGAATTGCCTTGTATCGTAGGGAAAGACGGTTATGAAGTACTATCGATTGGTGAAATCCCTACTTTTCAAAAAGGTTTGATGGAACAGCAAATTGCATCTGAGAAGTTAGCAGTCGATGCTTGGGAACAAAAATCATATCAAAAATTATGGCAAGCCTTCATCATGAACAAAACGGTACCTAGTGCAAAAGTAGCGAAGGAGATCCTCGATGAAATGATCGAAGTCAATGCTCCTTATTGGCCGGAGCTTCACTAGGTATCACTTATAAAAATGAAAGGGGTCGGCTGGAGGAGATCCTTCAGCCGATCATTTTGAAAGTAGATATGGCAGTAAAGAACAAATTTCAACTCGTCTATTTGTTTCAGTATGCGTTGATGGCTATTTTGATGACGCAGATCGTACCGTTTTTGACCGAACAAGGCTATGATGCAGTCCAGAGAGGCTGGTTTTTGGCTTCTTACAGTGTGACCACGATGATCTTCCAAATCTTTATTGGCTATTATTCTGACCGAAGTAAGGAGATAAAAAAAGTTTCCATGGTAGTTTCTGTACTATTCGTATGCTTTGCGATCACTTTTTATTTGCTAGGAAAAGATATCTGGCTGATTCATCTGATCGTACTGGCTATTGCAGGAGGGCTATCCAATACAGGAGCAACCGTCCTAGATAATTGGGTGTTGTCAGAGTCAGAGATGCGAAACAACCTTGCGTCGATCAAAGCAATAGGTTCTTTAGGTTGGAGTGTGATGAGTGTATGTATTCCGGTATTCATTTTTAATAATAATTATCAGTGGCTGATCGTTCCTTTTCTCTTTTTTCTAATCAGTTATTTGTACATCGCAAAAACAGTGCCTCAAACACCTCACGATAAAAAGGAACATAAAGAACAAAAAAACGAGGAATTTAATCTTTCAGATATGTATCAGCTGTGCAAGAATGGGGAGTTTTTATGTTATATGTTGCTATTTTTCCTTTTATATTTAACGATCGTCGCCAATAATACGATCGTGATTGACAAGTTACTCTTAATGGATAGTGGAAATACGTTCGTAGGATTAAAGTGGGCGATTCAAGCTTTCTGTGAAATCCCGGCGTATCTTCTATTGAATCATTCGGTGACAAAATGGAAAAATGAGCGATTGATTTTTCTTTCTGGTTTCTTTTTGGTCCTGCAATTTTTGATTTATGCAACTTCGCGAACGCCGTTAGTATTGCTTGCTGCCAGTTTCTTGCAGTTTTTCACTGTCCCAGCTTTTACTATCGGTAGTCGAATGATCATCAGTGAGATTACCCCTAAAAATATCTTTTCTTCAGGACAACTTCTGTCTATAAGTGTCTATATGGGGCTTTCTTCCTTCATTTCTCCCTTACTAGGCGGTGTCTTGGCACAACAGTTATCAGTGAACCATGCACTTTACTTTTTTAGTCTGCTACCGATCTTCGCTTTTATTTGTTATTACTTTTACAACATGTATCAAAGAAATAAATGAGAAATCTGAACAGAGGCGTACAAGAAAGGTGAGGGGATTCCTTACTTTTTTTGTATAATCAAATAAAGGAGAGGAATACTTATGGATAAAAAAGTGCAAGTCTCAGCTAAAATGACGTCCAAAAGTCAAATTACTGTCCCTAAGAGTGTGCGTTAAACATTAGGCTTGAAAGAGCATCAGAAAGTTATTTTTGAATTCACATCTGAAGGTGAAATTAAAGTGACTAGTGAAAAAACAATTCTAGCTTATGAAGACTTTTGGAAAAATGAGTTGGTTGTGATGGAAGAACATGCGAGTGATGATACAGAAATCATTGATTTTGGAGAGGATGTAGGCGAGGAGAAAATCGAATGGTAAAACAAGGGGATATTATTTTTATAGATTTGGTTCCACCAAAAGAGAACGAACTAGCAAAAAAATGACCGTGTGTCATCATTAGCAATGACAACTATAACAAGATTTTCAATGCCGTTTTAGTCATGCCAATCAGTAGTGCAACAAAATATTTACAGGAAAAATATCAACGCTCAAGTGCATTTCAAACAATTTCTGATACAGCGATGAATACAATCAAAGGAACGATATTATGTCAATATAGCCGAAGCATCGATTGATCTCAACGCAGTAATCTTCAAGTGGTTGATCAAATTGATCCTCAAACAAAAGAAAGGTTATCAGAAATTGCCAAATCTTTTTTCTAACCAATAATGCAACTATCCAGCGCCTTTTTAGGTGGGGTAAGATACATAAAAAGAACCAAAACTCAGAAGTATTCCATCCACTTCTGAGTTTTGGTTCTTTGATAGGGTGTCCATTTTTGTTATCTCAAAAATTGTTTCATCCGAAAGACACGATCAAGGTTCAAGCGACTAGCAAGTGGCTGATCGGTTTCTCTGACTGTAACAGAAAGTTTCTGTGGGATCTCTCTCACTGAAAAATGATGCCATAGGTCCCAGAAAGAAGCAAATCTTAATTCTGATAGATACAGAAGTGAAGGGTTTCTTTGATTGAACAACGAAATGGTCATTCTAGATGAGGTAGACGAAGAATTTCGCCAACGAGTAGGAACGACAAAGGAATCCATTCGTTCATTTGTTTTAGAATCCTGTGTTTCTTGTTCTTTTGGTTCATCATATTGCGTCAAGTCATACGCTTCAATGATGGCATTCAATTTTCTAGAATATTGTCGATCTGTCGCATAGCGCCCTTCTAAATATTTCGTTGCATCTCGGTAATCTTTGGTCTCAGATTTCCACGTTGGTTTGTAAAAATCAGCATTATGAGATAAGCCGTTTTTGATCAAATCTGCGTAGTCTTCTAAGCTTTCTTTGTAAGAAGGATATTTACGAAATGCTGCACGAATTTGATAGTTTTGCCCAGCTGCTGTTTGTTCTAAGGTATTGAAGGAAATACTACTCCCTTTATAAGCGCCCTTGATCCCAAAAAGATTATAGTTAGGTGAACGAGAAAGCAAGCTGTTACCAGAACCACTTTCTAGGATAGCTTGTGCCATCATAACAGAAGCATAAATATTTTCTTCTTGTCCGATTTCTCGAGCATCTTCAGCGATTTTTGCAACAAACTGATCTGTTGTTTGGTTTTGTGCGAAATGGAATGAATCGTTGATTCCATCTAAAATCGGTGAGCTGGCTAATGAATTTGTCGCTCGTGGTAAACCAGCTATATTGACACGTAAGGCAAAGTCGGGTCTGTAATCCTTGATAGAAGTGATCCGCACATGGTCACCCGGCTGAGGGGCATGGATGTAATTCCCATTACCAATATAAATACCTACATGATGGGTAGTACCAGAAGCAGGGCCCCAAAAGACTAAATCGCCCGGTTGAGCATTCTCGACAGGGATTTGTGTACCAGCATATTGTTGTTCCCCTGTCCAACCTCCAATTGAATGGCCAGTTACTTTTTTATAGATGTAATAAGTCAAACCAGAACAATCGAAAGTCGTAGGACCTTTGGCACCCCAGACATATGGTTTTCCCAGCTGGCGATACGCTTCTTTTACAAGTGCTTGTTGGATGCTCGTTGTGTTTGCTGGTAAAATTGCTTCGATCGGTGTTTTTACAACAAAATCAGATGATTCTGAAGCTGGGTTTTCAATTCGATCGGGCGTCTGAGGCCGATTAGTGTTTGTTGTCTGGTTTGAAGATGAGCCATTGTTGTTTGTTGATCCTGTAGAACCACTTGTATTCCCATTATTATTTGAAGAACTTGGCGGTCGTGAAGGATTTGTCGTATTGCCTGTAGTTGAATTTCCGTTGTTATTGCCATTATTTCCCGAATTGCCAGTGTTGCCATTATTGCCACCATCCGGAATATCTGGAGTAACTGGCGTTGGCTCTGAGGAATCCGTCGTTTCTTCTTCTGGAGAGGTTGGTTCAGAAGGGGAAGTTGACGACTCAAACTTTGCGGAGATCGTTAAATCAGTCACGCCGACTGTAAAAATTTGTTTAGTATAGTCGATTTCTTGCGCACCTTCGATTTTGACAGAAACTAATTGTTCATTCGTTTCAGGTGTGATCATATATGTAACTTTGGTTCCTTCTTTTAAATCTTTGATTTTGCCAGACTTAGAAATCTCTAGGAAATCTTCTTCTGTGTACTCTCTTGTTTTGATCTCAGATTTTTCTTTCTCTTCATCAACGATCTTCAATTTGATTTTTCCACGTAAATTCCGAGCAATCGATAGCGTCCGAGTGGCTGTTTCAGTAGATTCTTCTGTGGATTCCTCCGTGTTGTCTGAAGAATCAGGCGAAGAACTTGATAAGGTTGAATCATTTGTACTTGAATCGGTCGTAAACGACGGACTCTCTGCAACGATCGTGCTTTCGGATGTCTGTGTTTGCCTGATTGTAGCAAACGCAGGCTGTGTAGATAACAAAGTTGGAGCAATCAGCCAAGATGCTGCAAATAGGCGTATTGCTGTTTTTTTCTTCATAACGAAATACTCCTTTTCTTTTTCCACAGTTGTACTAATAAAGTTACATCTGTTCTGTCAGTTGCTTGATTTCGTGAATACATTCAATCAAGATTCACGAATAAAAAACAAATAAACATTGGACAAAAGCATTAAGTAGCCATTTATTTCGTTTGAACATTCATTGGTTGATGTACCCTATTTCATTTGTGGGGGCACAAATTTTGGGGGAAATGAGTACACTTACTATAAGTTTACCAAAGATTTATAAATTCTTCAAAACATTTCGTTAAATAACGAACGTAAAAAAAAGGCCTAACTGATGGCTTTTCATGTAAGAAATAAAAATATAAAATAACGTATTATTTTAAAAACCAATGATAACAGGTTCAGTCATCATTGGTTCGCAACAAATATTCGTCTTATTGATGGTCAGAGGGATCGATCGATTGAGTCGAGGTACGTTGGATCAACTCTACGGGCAATAAAAGTTCTTCCCATGATTTATCAGGGTGTTGGATGCGTTCTAAGAGTAAACGCGCAGTCGCTTTACCTAACTCTAAAATAGGTTGAGCAATGGTCGTTAATTTAGGCTTCATGTATTCACACATATCAATATTATCATAGCCGATGATGCTATAATCTTCGGGAATGATTTTATCATGCTCCGCTAATCCGCGATATACACCAAAAGCTAGTTCGTCATTTAATGCGAAGATCGCTGTAGTAGCAGAAGAAAGTAAATCAGGGACGATTTCATAGCCCCCTTTTTTTGAAAAGTGAGTAGGGAACCAATGAATCTGTTTCTCAGAATGATCCACATGTTTACACGCTGCTAAGAAACCATCTATCCGATTTTGGACATTTTGCGGTGTCTGTTGTGGATAGACTAAAGCAATTTCCTGATGCCCTAAACCTAGTAGATGCTCACCGGCTAAGTACCCACCTTGATAATCATCTGTTAAGACCGCATCACTAGAACCTTCTGCTTTTTTCTGATCTAATACGATAAATGGCTTTCCTTGTTTCTTCAAAGAAACTTGGAGGGCTTTCGTTGAGACAGCCGAAGAGGCAATAATAAACCCGTCGACACCACGTTGCGTCAACTCAAGTAAATAATCCGTTTCTTTTTGATGATCAAAATCTGCATTGCATAGAATCGTGACAAAATTTTGTTGGTAAAGATAGTCTTCTATCCCTTGCATCAATGTATTGAAAAAAGGGTTGGTGATATCAGGGACAAGAACACCGATTGTTTTTGTTTTCTTTGTGATCATTTGACGTGCAATATAATCAGGTTGGTAACCTAATTCGTCTCTTGCTCTTACTACTTTTTTGACCGTATCTGGATGGAATTTTGCTTCATTGCCATTCAAGATCAATGAGACAGTTGCGATGGATACGCCTGAATGTTTCGCAACGTCTTTGATCGTCACTTTTTTCTTTGCCATTGCTATACTCCTATCTCTTTCTTAGTGTCATTTTCCCATGAATACGTAAAGAAGTAAATGATGATTCTGTGATATTATTCACCTTGCACACCCTAGAAGCGAATAACCGGTGTTCCAGAAGTAAAACTTCAATAATAAGCCAAAAAAATCAAAAAATGAAAAAGCCATTTTAGCTTTTCCTCTCTTATTACTCAGTGCTAATCGCTTCTCTCACGACCCCTTGTAAACGGTGTTCAAGGCGCAACATTTCGGACATAAGACAAAAAATAAAAAATGAAAGAACCATTTTCTATTTTTCTTTCTTATGCCTCAGTGCTGAACGCGCCTTTCACAACCTCTCTTGTAAACGGTGTTCAAGGCGCAACATTTCGGACATAAGACAAAAAATAAAAAATGAAAGAACCATTTTCTATTTTTCTTTCTTATGCCTCAGTGCTGAACGCGCCTTTCACAACCTCTCTTGTAAACGGTGTTCAAGGCGCAACATTTCGGACATAAGACAAAAAATAAAAAATGAAAGAACCATTTTCTATTTTTCTTTCTTATGCCTCAGTGCTGAACGCGCCTTTCACGACCTCTTGTAAACGGTGTTCAAGGCACAACACTTCGGACATAAGACAAAAAATAAAAAATGAAAGAACCATTTTCTATTTTTCTTTCTTATGCCTCTGTGCTGAACGTACCTTTCACGACCTCTTTTGAAAAGGTTTTTTTCACAACCTTTCATTTCAGTGTTAAAATATAAGAGATTTACCAAATAGATAAATAAACGGGAGAATGAAGGTGGAAGTTTTATGAAATATGTAGAAGTAAAAAATGAATTTAAGCGTTACCAGATGGGCGAAACAACGATTACAGCGAATGACGATATTTCATTCTCCATTGAAAAAGGAGAATTAGTGATTATTCTTGGGCCTAGTGGAGCAGGGAAATCAACGGTATTGAATATTTTAGGTGGGATGGATACACCGGATGAGGGACAGATCATTATTGATGAAACAGATATTGCTCAATTCAATGACAAACAATTAACGGCTTATCGCCGGACAGATGTTGGCTTTGTTTTTCAATTTTATAATCTTGTTCCTAACTTAACTGCAAAAGAAAATGTTGAATTGGCAACAGAAGTTTCGCCAAATGCGTTAGATCCTGTAGAAGTTTTGACACAAGTTGGTCTTGCGCACCGGTTGAATAATTTCCCATCACAATTATCAGGGGGCGAACAACAACGTGTGTCGATTGCACGAGCGCTTGCGAAAAACCCAAAATTATTACTTTGTGATGAACCAACTGGCGCATTGGATTTTGAAACAGGAAAACAAGTATTGAAATTGTTGCAAAATGCTAGCCGTGAACATGGCAACACCGTTTTGATCATTACACATAACTCGGCTTTAGCGCCAATCGCTGATCGAGTGATCCATATCAACGATGCAAAAGTCCGTGCAGTCGAATTAAATGAACAGCCTTCATCTATCGATGAACTTGTTTGGTAAGGAGGTTTGCCATGAAAAATAGAACTTACCTCAAAGCAGGATTTCGTGAAATACGCCAATCAAAAGGACGCTTTATCGCGATCATTTTGATCATTTTACTCGGCACGCTCCTATATGTAGGCGTCAAGACAGCGGGTCCTGTGATGCAAAAAACGATGGATGAATATGTCAGGGCAGGTAAACTCTCTGATCTACAGATCGTTTCGACAGCAGGATTGACGAAAGAAGATGTTGCAGAAGCAGAGAAACTCTCAGATGTAACCGTTGAAACGGGTAAACAGCTATATTACGCGAATGCCAATAAAAATGAAGTTGTCCAAGTGTTCTCCTATGCACCTGATATGAAACAAAATCAGTTGACGGTGATCGACGGTCGCTTGCCGCAATCGGATGATGAACTTGTACTAGATGAGAAGGCAAAAAATCAAGGTTACAGCATCGGTGACACTTATACGATTGAATCAGATGACTTGAAAGAGACGGCGTACAAGATTACAGGATTTGTTCGTTCCCCGTTATTCATCAATAATTTAGAACGAGGGTTTGCAAATGTAGGGAATGGGAGTATTGATTACTTTGCCTATGTTCCCCAAGATAATTTTAAAACAGATATCCAATCCGTTTTATATCTTGACTTTGCAAATGTCGACGATTTAAATACGTACAGTGAAGAATACCAAGAAGAGATGGAAAAAAACATCGAAAAGCTGGAAGCGTTGTTTGAAGAGCGACCGCAGCAACGTTTAGAACAGTTGAAGCAAGAGGGCAAGGATGCTTTAGCCCCTGCAAAACAAGAAATCACAGACGGAAAATCACAAGTGGCTGATGCGAAAAGTCAATTAGAGGCAGCGAGAACACAGATTGATCAACAACGTCAAGTCTTGGAGCAGTTACCTGAACCGCAGCGAACACCGGCATTGAGTGCTTTAGCGGAACAAGAAAGTCAATTATCAGAACAAGAAGCACAATTGACAACAAAAGAAGCGGAGCTAACAGAGGCCGAAGCGTCTATTGCGGAGAATGAAGAAAAAATCAATGAATTAGCCAAGCCAACTTATCTTTTCCAAGAGCGATCGGAAAATGTCGGCTTCCAGGAATTTGGCGATCTAGCTGAACGCATCGCAGCCATCGCAAATGTCTTTCCAGTCTTTTTCTTCTTTATTGCAGCATTGATCACTTTTACAACGATGACACGGATGGTAGAAGAAAACAGACGAGAAATCGGTACATTGAAAGCTTTAGGATACAGTAAATTGGAGATTGCCAAAAAATATGCCATTTATGCTTGTCTCGCTTCAGGTATCGGAATCATTTTAGGAACGATATTAGGAACCAATCTTTTGCCTCGGATCATTTTCGAGCTTTCAAACGAACGTTATGATATTGGCAGTGCGGTGATTTTCTATGATTGGCCACCAATCATCCAAGCAGCTATTGCGTTCTTCATTGCTGCTTTTGGTGCAGCGATGTTAGTTCTATTCAAAGATCTACGCGAACGACCAGCTGCTTTGTTACAGCCTAAAGCACCGAAACCAGGGAAAAGAATTCTTTTAGAATACATTACTCCTCTTTGGTCACGTTTAAGCTTCAACCAAAAAATCAGTTATCGTAATCTTTTCCGTTATAAATCACGGATGTTCATGGCGATCATTGGGATTGCTGGTTGTGCAGGATTGATGGTTGCAGGAGTTGGACTAAAGGATTCGCTTAGCTCGGTTTCTGCCAAACAGTTTGGACCAATCATTGATTATCAAGCGATCGTAACGACCAATCAAACTGATGAAACGAGTCAAAAAGAAATCAATGACGCAATGGATGATCAAGCGAAGATCACTGATCGTTTAGCCGTTGATTCGCAAACGATTGAACTACGTAAAAAAGGTCAAGCATCACAAAGTTTGACATTGATGGTACCAGAAAATGAACAAGCATTAGAAACATTTATCCATTTGAAAACAACGGACGATCAATCGGTAGAACTACCAGATAATGGGCTTGCGATTACACGCAAAGCGGCCGAATTATTCGATTTATCCGTCGGTGATACGGTAGAAATGTATGATGACGATCAACAAAAATTACATGGAACGGTGGCAGTCATTTTGCAAAATTATTTGGGTAATTTTGTCTATATGAGTCCAACGTATTATGAAGAGATTTCTGGACAGCCAATGACAACCAATGCGTATCTACTCAAAACAGAAAAGATGTCGAAAGAAGAAGAGGATACGCTCTCAGAAGAATTATTGAAAACGGGGGCGGTCACTAATACCTCTTTTATTTCGACACAGATCAAGAACCAAGAAGAATCTCTTTCAAATTTAGATGCAGTGGTCATCATTTTCGTCGTTCTATCTGGTTTATTGGCGTTTATCGTTTTATACAATTTAACGAATATCAATATCTCTGAACGAGTACGAGAACTTTCTACGATCAAAGTATTAGGCTTTTTTGATAAAGAAGTCACGATGTACATCGTTCGAGAAAATATCATTTTTACTTTATTAGGGATTTTTGGAGGATTTGGGATTGGTTATGTGCTGACCGACTTTATTTTACGCCAAGCTTCAATGGAATCAGTGATTTTCCCGTTAGTTATTACCTGGGTTGCTTATACACTATCCGCTGCTTTGACGATTCTATTCACGGTGATCGTGATGATCGTCACTCATTTCAAATTGAAGCATATTGATATGATCGATGCATTGAAATCAAATGAATAACGAGTGGGAGGACTAAGATGAGTATTACTGTGAATATCCTATATAGCGGTAAAGAAGGCAATGCAAAGGCATTTGCCCAAGAAATGACAGAGCGAGGAATCGTCGAACGCATTCGTGCGCAAGAAGGAAATGAGCGTTATGAGTATTTTATTCCTTTAGAAGATGCTGAATCGATCTTATTGGTGGATCGCTGGACAGATCAAGAAGCAATCGATCGGCACCACAAATCAGAGATGATGATGGAGATTGCTGAATTACGAAAACAATATCAGTTGAAGATGAAGGTCCAACGTTTCATCGATGAACCAACAGAATAGATCAATCGATAGTTCTGATCCGTTTATTGCTTATTCTTGAAAAAGAAGATAGCAATAAACGGTTTTTTTGTTGAAAGATAGGGGAAAATAGATAAGGAGAAAAGCCTCGGCGTAAAGCCAAAAAAGGATAAACGGTAAATTTCCCCGTTTATCCCCCGTTTATTCCTAGGACTATTCAGTTGGATGAGTTGACTTAGATGTATCAGTAGTGTTCTTAAAGCGAATAAAGCTACGGATCATCTCCCGGATGATCGTATACGTCGGCAACACGAGGATCATTCCTAATAAGCCAAACAAGTTCCCAGCGACAAGTAAAAGAAAAACAGTCGCAATCGGATGAATATGAATCATCTTATTCATCACTAGAGGAGACACCAAGTAAGATTCCCCAAATTGAATCAAGGTGATGAAAGCCACTAAGAGTAAGGCTGTTTTAATGTCTTGACTCAATGCGTACAGTAAAGCCGGCGCAGCACCAATAAACGGACCAAAATAAGGAATGATATCCATCAATCCACAAATCAAGGCAAGTAATAACGCATTTGGCAAGCCTAATACTTTAAAAACCAGATAACTCCCTACACCTACATACGTACAGACTAAAAGCTTGCCACTAATATAGGTCGAAGCTGCTAAATGGAAATCATGGCACCAATCTCTGACTAACTGATGGAATTTCTTAGGCGTGTAGCGTGTCAATATAGCTGGAATCCTGTCGCCATCTTTGAACATATAAATCAGTAAGAGTGGAATCGTAAAGAGAATGATCGCAGAGCGCGAAACGATTTCGAATACATTGACTAAACTTGAAGTGGCACCTGAAACAAATTGTAAAACAAAACGTGTCAATTGGTTCAATTCCAGTGTATCAATAAATGGGAGCAAGCGTTCTTCTAATAAGGAACCATCTAGATTCTCTGCCAAAACATAAAGAATTTGAGGAACCTGACCGATAAATTTACTGATTTCCAAAATGATGATCGGTAAAATCACTTGTACGGTCAAATACACAGTTAACAAAATCAGTAGCATCATCAGTGTGACCGCAAGCGTTCTTGATTTTATATATTTGAGGAGTTGATTGTATATTGGAAGAAAAATATAAAAAACGAAAACTGAAATCAAGATTGGCAAGAAGATACTTGCCATGATCGCTTCGAGTGGCCTGAAAATAAAAGTGATCTTAGAAAAAATAAAAATAGTGATTCCTGTCAAGCTAAGTAAAACAAGTGTTGCAAATAATTTGGAACGTTTTAAAAAAGTCATAGTAGAGATCCTCCGCTTTTTGGCTTTTTATCGTTTAGGGTATGTATGAAAAAAGCATGTTACTTGAAGACTGTTCAATCGATTTTAGATGCTACAAGCTGATTTATATCACGACCCTATACTTAAATATAACATAACTAAAAGAATTTATTTTCTTGAAAAAGGAATTTGTAAAAAAATAAATAGTTCAATGAATTGAGTGGCGGCGTGAATGGTCGATTTAAGAGAAAATATTTACTGAGAAAATGATGGCACACATTTCCTAGCGTCATTGATTTACAAACGCTTACGTTTCATATATAATTGGATTATCAACTTGTATATATAAGTTAAAAAATCAGCTGGAGGTACAGGCTTATGGCGTTTACAGAAAAAGTGATTTATCAGATTTATCCCAAGTCATATCGTGACACGAATGGTGATGGGATTGGTGATTTACCAGGAGTCAAAGAAAAATTGCCTTATTTAAATGAATTGGGCATTGATATGATTTGGTTGAACCCCTTTTACCCAAGCCCGCAAAAAGACAATGGGTATGATATCTCTGATTATCAAGCAATCGATCCATTATTCGGTACGATGGCTGATTTTGAAGAGCTAGTCGCTGAAGCAAAAAAATATCAGATCGACATCATGCTAGATATGGTATTGAACCATGTCTCTATTGAACATGAATGGTTCCAAAAAGCATTAGCTGGAGACAAGTATTATCAAGATTTCTTTATTTTAAGAGATGAACCAACAGATTGGGTATCAAAATTCGGTGGGAACGCTTGGGCGCCATTCGGCGAAACAGGGAAGTACTATTTACACTTGTATGATAAAACGCAAGCCGATTTGAATTGGCGTAATGAAGCAGTCCAACAAGAATTATTCAAAGTTGTTCGTTTTTGGATGGATAAAGGGGTCAAAGGGTTCCGTTTTGATGTAATCAACGTGATCGGAAAAGACGAGGAACTAAAAAACAACTCGGAAAATGAAGGGAAAGCCGAGTACACAGATAAACCAATTACTCATACGTATTTACAACGCTTAAATAAAGAAACGTTTGGCCAAGACCCTGAAATCATAACGGTAGGGGAAATGAGTTCAACGACTATCGAAAACTGTCTTTTATATACGTCACCTGAACGAAATGAATTGTCAATGGTATTTAATTTCCACCATTTGAAAGTCGATTATGAGAATGGCAATAAATGGACCACACCACCATTTGATTTCGAAGAATTAAAGCGTTTGTTCCATACTTGGGGAGAAGAAATGAGCGCAGGAAATGGGTGGAACGCGCTGTTTCTGAATAACCATGATCAGCCACGTGCCTTAAATCGCTTTGTCGATGTTGAACAGTACCGCAAACAAGGAGCAGAGATGTTGGCCACGATGATCCATTTAAATCGAGGCACTCCGTATATCTATATGGGAGAAGAAATCGGGATGATCGATCCTGACTTCGATTCGATTTCTGACTATCGGGACATTGAAAGCTTAAATGCATATAAACTTTTACAAGAACAAGGATTCACGCCAGAAGAAGCCTTTCGACGAATTAAAGCAAAGTCACGAGATAACTCACGCACACCGATGCAGTGGACAGATGAACCACAAGCTGGCTTCACGTCAGGGACACCTTGGTTACCTTTAGCATCGAAGCATGAAACAATCAATGTAGCAAATGAGCAAAAGCAAGAACAGTCGATTTTTGCCTATTACCAAAGACTGATCCAACTAAGAAAAACATATCCAGTGATTGCTAATGGTGATTACAAAGCCTTTGTACCTGAGCATCCACAAGTCTATGGCTATCTTAGACAAACCGATGATCAAAAATTATTAGTTCTGACCAATTTTTACGCGAAAGAAACGTCGGTGGAATTACCGGAAGAATTTGTAGGCGCGGAAGTATTGATCAGTAACTACCCAACGACAGTTGAAAAAGAAATGAAGTTACAGCCTTATCAAGCAGTCGCACTATTAGTCCAAGAAAAGTAGAGACTGTGACAAACGAATAGTTTTAAAAATAAGCAGCAAAAGCATGAATAGCTTTTGCTGCTTATTTATGGAGGAGTTGCATCTCTCTGAAATGTTGCTCTTTGAATACCGTATAGTTTTTTTAAGGATAGGAGTGGACGAATGTCTTACTCCTATCCTTTTTTAGTTACTTAAAGTAATCCTTCTCTGAAAAATCAGCTTTTTGATAAACCCCTTGATCCCCATAAAACTTGTTATAACGCTGTTTGAATTTTCTAAAGAGAAAAACAACGAGTAGTTTGATCAGCGTATAGATCGGGATACCAAAAATGACACCCATGATTCCTAGAAGATCTCCCATGACTAATAAGACAATCAAAATCGTGATGGGGTGGATCTGTAACCGATCACCCATCACACGAGGGACCACAAGATCTCCGTGAAGCAACTGGACAACGAACCAGACGATCACAAATTTTACAGCCATGAACGTCGAATCTTGAAAAGCAATGAACAGTCCAGGAAAGAAAGCGATGAATGGACCAATATAAGGAATAATACATAATAAACCAGCAGCGATAGCCAGAATACTTGCAAATTCTAAGCCAATCAATAAGAAAGTTACCCAGTAAACGGCACCTAGAATGAAAGAAGCGATAATTTGTCCTTTTAAGAAAGCACCTAATTGTTGGTTCGCAATTTTAGTCAATGTCCGAAAATCTGTACGAAATTTTGGTGGAACGATACCTAAGACCGATTGATAAAAATTGTGCGGATCTTTTAAAAGGAAAAAGGCAATGATTGGACCAGTAAATAAAGTGATAAAGGTCGTTGTGACCGCTGAGAATAGATTTCCTAGACTTTCAGCACCGCTCTCCCAATAGTTACCGATAAATGAAGTAAAGTTATCGGTGAAATCATCAATCGATGCAAAGAATTGATTGAACGAATCAGAAAATGGTGTCTGTGCTAAAAAGTCCTTCAACGTTTGTTGAAAATCTTGGAATAGGTCAGGCAGTTGTTGAATCAAAGTGGTTGCTTGTTGTTCTAAAAATGGAAATAGCCAGACACCTCCTAAGCCAATCAGCAATAAAATAATGACAAATACTAAAATGACTGACAGATTACGTGAGAGTTTCTTGCTGAGACGTTTGATCAAAGGTTCTAATAAATAATATAAGACCAAAGCAAAAAGGACTGGTGGTAAAGTCGTGATGAAAATGACAACCAGTGGTTTGAATATAAAAGCAATCTTTTGGAAAAAGTAAATGACCAACGCGATCATCACAAGTAATCCTAGAACGTAATACGAAGTTTTCCCTCCTAAAAAACGAATCAGTCGGGAAGATTCTTTCGGTTTTTTTTCCACGATAGTTCTCCTTTCTCTTGAAATAAGTAGTTGGATTTTTGGGTTATGCCGTTCTCATTGATCAGCTACTGAAACCGAATGAATACTTTTTCAATAGCTAGCCAGACCATGAAAAATATAAAGAGCTATTTTCTCAAGTTCTGCCTTACTACTTGGAGCTGAACATCTTTCTCACAACCTGATAAACGGTGTTCAAGAAGCTGACCTTCAACATTAAGCTAAAAAATCAAAAAATATGGAAAGCTATTTTCTGATTTTCCATCTTACTACTCAGGTCAGAGCGCTTCTTTCACAACCTATGATAAACGGTGTTCAAGAAGCAACACTTCAATAATAAGCCAAGAAAATCCAAAATGAAAAAGCCATTTTTGATTTTCCTGTCTTATTACTCAGTGCTGACCGCTTCTTTCACAGCCTTGTCCTACTCCAAGTTATTATAATCTGAAACGGGTATAAAAAGAAAATGATACAGTTGAAAAATCAATCGAATTTCGATAATAAAATAAATTTAGTAATAATGCTTGACGGTTGGTTTGATTCTATGCTAAATTAATTCCTGTTGCTAAAACGTAACTATTACGATTTGCATTCATTAATCGTAATCAAATAGAGAAAGAAGATGAGAAGGAGCGAATAAAATGAAACGTTGGATCAAGGTGGTAGGAGGATTACTGTTGACAGGAATCCTTGCAAGTTGTGGCACAGGAGATACTGCAACAAATACAAATGCACAAAATGATGAAAGCTTGAATGTAATGACGACATTTTATCCAATGTACGAATTTACGAAGCAAGTAGTTGGTGAAGAGGGAAATGTTGAATTATTGATTCCAGCTGGAACAGATTCACATGACTATGAACCTTCAGCAAGAGATATGGCAAAAATCCAAAATGCTGATGTTTTTGTTTATAATGATGAAAATATGGAAACTTGGGTTCCAGCAATTGAACATACTTTAAAAGAGGGCGATGTACTTCCAATCAAAGCAACCGAAGGAATGTTGTTATTGCCTGGGGATGGTCATTGCCATCACCACGATCATGACGATGAAGATCACGATCATGAAGACCATGATCACGATGATCATGCGGATGACCACGACCATGATCACGATCACGGAGACCACGGTCATTCTCATGAATTAGATCCACACGTTTGGTTAGCTCCTAATCTAGCGATGAAGCAAGTAGAAACGATTCGTGACCAATTGATTGAGGCATATCCTGAAAAAGAAGAAGCATTCACTGAAAATGCTGCCTCTTATTTAGAAGAATTAGAAGCGCTACACAACACTTTTAAAGAAACATTAGGTCAAGCAAAACAAAAATCATTTGTGACCCAACACGCTGCGTTCAATTATTTAGCTCTAGAATACGGTCTTAATCAAGTACCAATTGCCGGTCTTTCTTCAAGCGAAGAACCATCTGCTGCAAGAATTGCCGAGTTAAAAGAATTTGTGGAAGACCATGGGATTGAATATATCTATTTTGAAGAAAATGCCAAAGATAGTATTGCTCGTACGTTAGCCACTGAAGCTGGGGTATCACTAGCAGTATTGAATCCTTTAGAAGGATTGACAAAAGAACAAATGGATAACGGCGAAACGTACATTTCAATCATGGAAGCAAACTTAAAAGCGCTCCAGAAAACTACGGATACTGAAAATCCATTAGAAGATACATTGAAGCCTGAGAAAGAAAAAACAGTTTACAATGGTTATTTTGAAGATGCAGAGGTCCAAGACCGCCCGTTATCAGATTGGAACGGTGTTTGGCAAACTGTCGATACGTATATGTCAGATGGAACATTCGATCAAGTATTTGAATATAAAGCCAAAACAAACCCCGATATGACAGCTGAAGAGTATCGTGAATACTATGAAATAGGCTACAAAACAGATGTCGAAAAAATTGAGATCAAAGATGATACGATGATCTTTACTTTCAAGGATGGCGAAGTTAAAGAATCGAAATACCGTTATGCTGGTAAAGAAATCTTGAACTATTCAGCAGGTAATCGCGGTGTCCGTTTCTTGTTTGAAGCAGAAGATCCTGATTCTGGTGCATTCAAGTATGTACAATTCAGTGACCACTCGATTGCGCCTACCAAATCAGACCATTTCCATATCTATTTAGGAAATGAAAGCCAAGAAGCTTTACTAGAAGAAATGGACAATTGGCCAACTTTCTATCCTGAAGAAATGACTGGAAAAGAAATCGCGCAAGAAATGATCGCGCATTAAACGATACTAAAAAACGAAGAATGAATGGAAAAGAGGATTTTACGACTTTTTCATTCATTCTTCGTTTCTTTATTAAAAAGAATTTATTTATTTTATTGTCTTTCAAGAAATCAACTTCTTTAGCCCACGAATCGAAACAGGGATCACTTCCCCGTTAGATAGAGTCACTTCTCGTGTTTTCTTATTGATTGTTTGGACGTTTTGGGTATTGATGACATAAGATTTGTGACAGCGGATAAAGTGTTGACTTTTCTTTTCGATATCTTTTATCTTCTCGTAAAACTGCATTTGGGCATGTGTCAAATGGACCTCCAGTTTATGAGGAGTACCTTGAGCAGTAGAAAAGTATTGGATATCTCGAATAGGTAAAAATTTGATTTCATCATTGAATTCAATTCTAAAAATATCCTTTTGTAATGGCGCAGTTTGGAAATCTTCGAATATTTTACTTAAGATACGTTCAACATTTTCTTTAAGATCAAAAATATCTTCTTTGATGATATAATCAGTCGGCTCAATGTTGCTTTTCAAAATCGTCATGGAAAGATCGGTGTGTGAAGTCACATAAATGATTTTTCCAAGCGAATCCAAGTCACGTACTCGTTTTCCAATGGCAATGCCATCTAATTCACTGTCTTTCAGTTCGATATCCAAAAAATAAATACCAAAAGAAGACGTACGTATCCTTGCTGCATTGAGGAGTTCAATAGGATCAGAAGTGGCAATATGGACATAACTATCCAAATTTTCAATCATGATCCGATTCTTGATTACTGTAGAGATGACTTCCAGTTGTTTCGGATCGTCTTCACAAATGTAAATGGGAATCATAAAATTACTCCTTTAATTGTATATGGATTGTTTGTGAAAATCGCTGATTCTCAATCGATGTTTCAAGAAAAAGATAAGGATTCGTTTTTGTTAACTCATCAAGAATAAATAAACCTAATCCTTCATTTTTGGGATTTGTTTTCGTCGAGAAGCCTTTTTGTTTTAACTTACTCAATGGAAACGTATTCGTAGTAGTGTTGATGACACGGATCATCAACGACTGTTTTTTCTTGATGATCAGTACTTCGATTTTTTTCTTTTTGGTTACTGTTGCACCTTCGATTGCATTATCAAGAATAATACCAAGCATTCTTACCAAATTGATCGTATATTTTTTACCAATGACGATTTCGTCTGGAACGGTCAATTGGACAGAGATACCTTTTTCTTGTGCCATCATTAATTTTAAAGAGAATAGACTTCTTATTTCAGGTACCTTCATTTTGTCTAGTAAGCTAAGATTTGCTGGGAAGAGATTCATCATTTCACGTGTAGGTAAAATCGTTTGGTTGTAATATTTTTGTAAGCCTTCAAGATCGCCTTCAGAAATATAGCTATTCAAAGAAAACAACAGATTTTGATAATCGTGTTTAAACTCTCTAAGTTCTTGATAGTTTTTTTCTAGATCTCTAATGTAATCTTGCTGTAATTGGATGCGTTGTTCCAATAATTGATCTTCCATCTTTTTATTTGATATTTTCCAATAGTAAATCAAGATAATTAGGCCGACACACAGATAAAGGATAAAAAAGCTCGTATTTAATGCTAGTACTTTTGGCGTTTCACCAGAAAAGCGTGTATAAAAAATAATGATATAGTAGGTAAGTAGAACCAAGGAACCAATTGTACCAATCATTCGACGGTCAACGCTAGCGGACCAATTATCTAAAAACTTTTTGAATCCATACGCAAATAATAAAGATAAAATCGCTGATACAGTTATATGGAAATATTGTAATGCATCTCCAGGTTCAATGACAGCAGATTCCAATACTAAAAAATCCGCGACGCTCGTCAAATGATCGCCTAAGATGGAAGCTAATAATCCCAATGGTAATGCGTAGATCATATGTTGGCGTGAGGATGAAAAGAAAAAGAAAAGTAGACTCAACATGGCAATTGCGACAAGTGCAGAAAAAATACCTAAAATCGGGTAAAGTATTCCCAACAGGGCTGCTGCCAAGAGACTAAACGTAGAAAATAGGTATTTATTTTTAATTTGGGAATTGATGATTAAGATAGAACTTGTGTAAATCAGATATTGCAAGGCTATGGACCACAAAAACATAAAGCACAGCTCCCATTGCGTTTTCCCAAATTATAGCATATTTATAATATTATTTTTTTAATTTTTCAGGTATTTTAAATTCTGAGCTCATACCGAAGCAGCAGCCAGATACAAAGAAATCAGAAAGGTTAGTTAATTGTTTAACGATTGTTTTTTTCATAAAAAATTCCTCCAATATTCATCATGTAATTTGTAACTGGAAGCAACGTAGCTATTTCTAAAATAATCCCAAGTAGTAAATAGGTAGAAAAGTAAGAAGCAGAGAAAAATAATGTGAGTACTGCAAATAAAAGATACATGAAAATTGCTTTTTTTAGTAGGGGTGGGCGTTTCTCTGGTGCAATCGGGTTAAGGGCTGTGCCTCTTGATCCATAGCGAAGCAAAAGGAAAAAACAAACAATTAACAAAAGGACCATCATAGGGAAAGAGAAAGTCAATTGATAATGTTTCATTACTAAGGGAACCCCCCACAAATAAAGCAAAGTCCAAAGTAAGCAAACAAATTCAGAATCGGAATGGAGACCGTAAGCATATCTGCGAATACAGATATATGAAAGGAAAGTCATTCCTGTTTCCGCCCACGTGCCTGTCAATAAAGAAAATACAAAAACGACAGCAAGTTTTCCAAGATTGTTCAGTAAAACTTCCAAAGCAAACTTGACTTGGATGTAAGTCATATCTTCTTCATCTTGTTTTCCGTTGAATAATATTGCCAATATTCGATTTACCACTTTATTTTTCATCTCTATACGTACCTCCGAATACTATAATAAGCGAAAAGACACAAAAAAAGTTTTTCGATTCATAAAAGGACGTTTTGACATCAAAATCGTTAACTAAGTGAATTTTGTAACATATTTGTTATATAAGAGTGAAAACTTTTTCTTATGTAAAAAATAAAAGACATGTTTATCTCTAAATAATTAAAAAATTCCTGTAAAACTATCAAATCATCTTTAAATTTTCAACTAAACATACGATTATGCCAAAAAAGAGTGAGATTAATTAACAGTTTTGATGCCAAAAGAACTTTTTATGATATTTCTGTGTTATGTTTAAAAATTTATGTTAAAAATTAGTAGAGGTTGCGAAGATGAATGTAAGTGACACGTTCTTATATTTTTGTTTTACCAACTTCTTAATAGAAGGCAGCAACTCCCTTCCCCTTTTGTTGTTGCCTTCTGATATCAACAACAAGGTAGTTTCTATGTTAACATGCAAGCCTTTAAGAAGGTGGGTTTGTCAATAAAGGTAACAGATTCGAAATTTTTATCAAAAGAAGTTGTGCTGTATGTACAACATAATGGAGGAAATAGCATGGAAAATGAAAATCTATTTGAAGTCGGTAAAACGTACGCATTTGTATCAGATTTATTTTGTTCTCCAATTGAAGCAGAAATTGAAAAAATCTATGAGAATAGTTTGATGGTTCGTGTTCTCAATTGCGCAGATGAAGACAATGAAACTGCACACAATTTACACTGGCAATTAGTCGTTCGTAAGTCAAGTGCAGTGAAAGAGTACAGCTACTAATAGTAACTGTTCATGAATGAAAAATAGTATTTTGATAAATAGCCAGTCAAATCTTGAATGATGGAAAATCATTTTTGGATTTGACTGGCTATTTTTACTTTGAAAGGTAAAGGAAAAGTGGATTTTGCTTTTTTGGGGTTCTCATGTAGTTTTAGGAACTCATCAAATACATCAGTTGATAGTAGAGTTTCTTTTGTTTCTTCCTAAGACCACGATCGTAAAAGGGTGAAGCCCCATTTTATTTTTTGTAAAGGTCTGGTAGTATAAAGAAAATAAATGGAGTAGAAAATAAATAAAAGAAAGATGGGGAAGATGATCAATCAAGAAAATGAGAAAGAAATTCTTCGATTGCAAAGAGAAATCAGCCATTGGGAAAGAAAATATAAAAAGCTCCAACAAATTTTTCGAATGCAAGAAGAAATAATTGCTAGTTATGAAGCTGCATATGGGGAAGCACCAGGGTTGGTAGAAGAACAACATGAGGAAGAACAGCCAAATGAATCATTTTTTGAACATATTGAGAAGCGTTCTTATAATCGATTCAATAATGAACAAAAAGCAGCAATCACTTATGATATGAGCAAACACTTACGGATCATTGCAGGTGCAGGAAGTGGAAAAACACAAACGATATGTGCGAAAGCTGTATATCTGATGAATGAAGAACAAGTAGAAGAGCAAAGGATCTTAATGATTACCTTTACTCGAAATGCTGCCAATGAATTGAAAAAACGGGTGGATAATTTTAGTCAAAGAAAAACGAATGTGACGATCGGAACTTTTCATAGTATTTTTTATCGTCTGTACAGTGATATCAAACGGCAGTTTCCGGATCTTTCTGCCGAAGGGATTCAAGGTGAGTTTTCTAAAGACACACCATATAAAGTAAATATTTTGCTGCAGAAACTAATAAAAAAATATCAATTGTATTCTTTCGATCAGTATGGGGAGAAAACGATTGCTAACCGATTGGATTATTGGCAAAATATGAATCTCTCCCAACAGGAGATCATCCAATTGATCAAAAAGAGATTTGATTCCATTGAAAAAGACCCACGTCAACCTATCTCTGAGCGTATGGATCAATTAATGACTGAACTATATGAAGAAAAACAAAAGCAACGACTTTTTGAATTCAATGATGTTCTACAAAATTTGAAAAATGTCCTCTCTCATGTAGATGTCAGAAGATATGTAGGTCAAAAATACGATTACTTGTTTATCGACGAGTTTCAAGACACGAATCCTTTGCAATGGGCAATCGTTCAGTTGATTGCGAAAGACTCGCCAATCAAGTTGATCATCGTTGGGGATGATGATCAAAGTATCTATGGCTTTAGAGGATCAGAACCTGATTATCTCAAACAGTTTGAAAAAGAATATCCAACAAAAACACTCTTTCTATTGACCAATTATCGTTCGCGAGCGTCGATCGTTCAAGGAGCTAATCGATTGATCACGTACAATAAAGAGGATCGCATACCTAAAGCGATGGTACCAGCACAAAAGGAACCAGGCGTATTACAGGCATTATCATTTAAAACGGTACAAGAGGAAAGTGACTGGTTGATTCAGCAAGTATATGCTTTTATAGAAGACAAAGGAAAATACAAAGAATCTATTATTTTATATCGCTCATTATCACAAACACAAGCATTGGTGCAACGTTTGATCCAAACAGATATTCCGTTTGTACTAGAAGCAGATACCCAATATGCGGGGATCTATGGAATTAAGCTTTTTTATCAATTTTATCAAAAATTTATCGGTTGGTATGATGCGGCAACACCGATAAAAGTGCAAGCACACCAACAGTTGTTACGACAGTTGATGATTAATTGTTATCTGAAAACAAATGAATGTGACCAATTTTTCTCTAATAAAAACAGTGACCAAGATATTGTCGCTTATATTTTAAAATGGCGGCCTAATTTAGAAGCTAGAGAAAAAGAACTAAAGACATTTGTAAGCGCGCTAGAAACATTTGATCAACCAACGAAGCGGTCATGTGTTTCACTGATTGAGGCCTATTGTCGGTTGCCAAGACCGAATAAAGAAATCGAGCAAGGTGACAAAGAATGGTTGCTGGAGACTGTCAGACAATATCCAACGATCCCACAATTGAAAAAATTGTATCTTGAGGTCCAAGGAATTGCAGCTGAACTAAAAACAAGGTTGATTGCTTATCGTAAGGGGAAACTAGATGCATTATGTATCCAGAGTATTCACAAAAGTAAAGGGTTAAGTTATCGTAACGTCTTTTTAATCGGTTGTAATGAAGGGATGATTCCTTACAATGGGGCGGTAGCAAAAGATAAAAGATTGAAAAGTGAGTTGAAAATCGAACCATTAACGACGATTGAGGAAGAGAGACGTCTTTTTTATGTCGCAATGACTAGGGCAAGGAATCGTCTTTATTTATGTGTACCTGAGTTTAAAGGGAAAAGAAAATTAAAACCTTCACGTTTTATTAAAGAAACAGGTTGTAAAGTTAAAAAAATCAAATAAATGACGAAAAGCAAAGCGAGTAAAAATACACTCGATTTGCTTTTTTATTCAAATAAATAAATAACTTTTATTATTTATGCCATTTTTAAATAACCTTTGTTTATAAAAAGAATATAACCTTTAATTGACTGTTTAAATAACAATATTATGAACAAAAACAAAATTTATTTATTTTAAGGATAGCGTATGACTGGCATTATTTTGATATTACGTTTAGAATGGGATTACAATTAAAAAGGAGTGAGAAAATGATAAAACTATACACTTCGCCTAGCTGTACATCTTGCAGAAAGGCCAAAGCATGGTTACAAACGAATCACCTTGATTTTGAAGAAAAGAATATCTTTGCAGAACCCCTATCAGAAAATGAGATACGACAAATATTGGCTGCAACCGAAGGCGGAGTCGAAGATATTATTTCTACTCGTTCAAAAGTTTATGAGAAATTAGGAATCGATTTTAATGATTTATCATTAAAAGAAATGATCCGCTTGTTCAAAGAATACCCATCTTTACTTAGACGTCCGATTCTACTTGATGAAAAAAGAGTATTGATTGGGTTCAATGAAGATGAAATACGAGCATTTATTCCTAGAGAAATACGAGGTGTCGCAAGAAACTTGATTTATATGAAACATAGTGTCTTGTATTCGTAAGAATAGGAGGAGACGTTGTGAATATCAAAATCTATAGTTCAACGAATTGCACAATAACGGTTAAAGCAATCCAATGGTTAGAGAAAAAGAACTTGTCTTATCAATTTGTTGATCTAGAAAGTAGAGCTTTAAGTAATAAAGAAGTCAAAGAGTTATGTAGTTTTGAAAATGCAGATATTGAACAATTATTTAC
Source organism: Enterococcus sp. AZ062 (assembly GCF_051715065.1). Taxonomy (NCBI): domain Bacteria; kingdom Bacillati; phylum Bacillota; class Bacilli; order Lactobacillales; family Enterococcaceae; genus Enterococcus; species Enterococcus sp. AZ062. Next base: position 510,338 of record NZ_JBIOTB010000001.1, read on the forward strand.
TACATGGTCATTTGAATTCAAAAAAATTAAAGCTGGGCTTCCAAAAAATCAGGAAGATCAACTTCTATTTTTGTGCAAAACGCAACGTCATCTTTTAAGACGTCCTTTGATCATCATCGATGATGCGCTGTTTGTTGGCTACGATCAACGATTGATGGAGCAATTGATTTTACATGAATAGACTGTATCCAATTGTGTTACATACTGAAAAAGGCAATTGGGATCATCGGTTTTTCCTTAGTAACAAGCCAAAGAATCAAAATCTCACTTACCTGTACTCTGGTTTTTTGGCTTATTACCAAAGGCGCGATGCATATTTTTCGTAAAGAAACTAGTGAAAACTAGCAAAAAGTGTAAGAGGCAAATCGTATATTCCAAAATAAAACATTTCAACTTTTTCGTATTTCTACTATAGAGAGGATCAGAATTGAAAGTATACCAGATAGATTTATAAGAAATAGTGATTGACAACTAAATAGAATAAATGGTATATTTTTTTTTGTTGTTTTTTGTTTATTACTGATTTTAAGAGTGTAAATAAAACTTTAAATAATGCTTGACGAATAGAAAAACACATGTTAATATAACTAGTGTTGTTTGAGAAGTTCATCAAGGAATGCTGACTCTACGAAAGAAGAGGCAAAAAAAGTTGTTGACAAATAACAAACAATCAGTTATTATAAGTGAGTTGCTAAAACGACCTCGTGAAAAACGAGTTCGAAAAACTTTTAAAAAATAGTTGACAATCATTTGAGAGTTTGCTAAGATATAAAAGTTGCTACGGCAATCACAAACGATAAGTTGAGACAGTTGTGTTTCATTTATCACGTAGACCTTTGAAAACTGAACAAAGTAAGACAAACCAAATGTGTAGGGCGTCTTGATTCAATTCAAGACAACAAACATTTTTAACAAGCAAGCAATATGCTAGCAAACAATTGAGCTTAACAAATGAACTATTATGATGTTCGAAAGTAAATTTCGAACTACAGTTCCACATCAGCTTTCGCTGTGAGGAACTAGCATATTATGAGAGTTTGATCCTGGCTCAGGACGAACGCTGGCGGCGTGCCTAATACATGCAAGTCGAACGCTTCTTTTCCCACCGGAGCTTGCTCCACCGGGAAAAGAGGAGTGGCGAACGGGTGAGTAACACGTGGGTAACCTGCCCATCAGAAGGGGATAACACTTGGAAACAGGTGCTAATACCGTATAACAATCGAAACCGCATGGTTTCGTTTTGAAAGGCGCTTTACGGTGCCGCTGATGGATGGACCCGCGGTGCATTAGCTAGTTGGTGAGGTAACGGCTCACCAAGGCCACGATGCATAGCCGACCTGAGAGGGTGATCGGCCACATTGGGACTGAGACACGGCCCAAACTCCTACGGGAGGCAGCAGTAGGGAATCTTCGGCAATGGACGAAAGTCTGACCGAGCAACGCCGCGTGAGTGAAGAAGGTTTTCGGATCGTAAAACTCTGTTGTTAGAGAAGAACAAGGGTGAGAGTAACTGTTCACCCCTTGACGGTATCTAACCAGAAAGCCACGGCTAACTACGTGCCAGCAGCCGCGGTAATACGTAGGTGGCAAGCGTTGTCCGGATTTATTGGGCGTAAAGCGAGCGCAGGCGGTTTCTTAAGTCTGATGTGAAAGCCCCCGGCTCAACCGGGGAGGGTCATTGGAAACTGGGAGACTTGAGTGCAGAAGAGGAGAGTGGAATTCCATGTGTAGCGGTGAAATGCGTAGATATATGGAGGAACACCAGTGGCGAAGGCGGCTCTCTGGTCTGTAACTGACGCTGAGGCTCGAAAGCGTGGGGAGCAAACAGGATTAGATACCCTGGTAGTCCACGCCGTAAACGATGAGTGCTAAGTGTTGGAGGGTTTCCGCCCTTCAGTGCTGCAGCTAACGCATTAAGCACTCCGCCTGGGGAGTACGACCGCAAGGTTGAAACTCAAAGGAATTGACGGGGGCCCGCACAAGCGGTGGAGCATGTGGTTTAATTCGAAGCAACGCGAAGAACCTTACCAGGTCTTGACATCCTTTGACCACTCTAGAGATAGAGCTTCCCCTTCGGGGGCAAAGTGACAGGTGGTGCATGGTTGTCGTCAGCTCGTGTCGTGAGATGTTGGGTTAAGTCCCGCAACGAGCGCAACCCTTATT
>NZ_JBIOTB010000001.1:517500-797500 GCF_051715065.1 Enterococcus sp. AZ062
CACATCTTCCATCGTTTTTTCTAAAACATCTAAAATATCATCATAATTCTCATGGTTGATGACAGTAAGATAGAAGCCTGTTTGGCATCCCATTGGTGACCAGTCTACAATATAATCTGCATGATTGCGGATGTTTTCGGCAGTTAAATGTTCTAAAGAATGCAAACCTGCCATATCCATGTGTTCTTTGTTTGGCTGTTTGAAACGGACATCATATTTGATGATCAAATCGCCATGTTCTCCTTTTTTACGATCAGCTACACGAACATAAGGGGCTTTTACTTTACGGTGGTCTAAATTAAAACTTTCGACATTCATTTTCATATTGAATTACTCCTAACTATCTGATGATTCTTTTTAGGAGGAATGAAAATCCTCTAAAAAGATTGGGTCGATTTATCTAAATTCTAACACTTATTGCAGGTCAGGTGTAGAAAACTGACTGATTTTTTTCAATTCTTTATAGATAAAATGGATCAGTGATTTTCCAATTGAGTAAAGGCTTGATTCAAATCATCTAAAAGATCTTGGGCGTACTCGATTCCTACTGATAAACGAATCAATCCGTCTTTGATTCCAGCTTTTTCGCGTTTTTCTTTAGGTACAGAGGCATGAGTCATCACAGAAGGAATTTCCACTAAACTTTCGACACCACCCAAGCTTTCAGCGAGGATAAATAGTTGCAAAGCTTCTACAAAAGGAATTGCATCTGCGTCGTTTTTCAAGGTAAAGGAAACCATTCCGCTATAGCCGGACATCTGTTGTTTCGCAATTTCATGATTATTATGAGTTGTTAGACCAGGATAATAGACTGCTTCAACTTCAGGATGGTTCACTAATAATTCAGCTACAGCATAGGCATTTTTTTGATGTTCTTCCATGCGCACACTAAGAGTCTTGATCCCACGTTGCATCAACCAACTATCTTGTGGACCTAATACGCTACCGATGGCATTTTGATAGTAACCGATTTGATCCGCCAACTCTTGGTTGTTTGTCGTAACTAATCCAGCAACGACATCACTATGACCGCCTAGATATTTTGTACCACTGTGTAAAACAATATCAGCGCCTAATTCTAAAGGCTTTTGAAAGTATGGTGTAGCAAATGTGTTATCCACGATTGTTAACAAGTTATGATTTTTTGCAATGGCTGCCCCTGCTTTCAAATCGGTGATTTTAAGTAGAGGGTTACTTGGTGTTTCTAGATACAAAGCTTTTGTATTGTCTTGAATTGCTTCTTCAATCTGTGCAAGATTACTTGTGTCGACGATCGTATACTCTAAGCCATTTTTTGTAAGAACATTATCAAATAAACGGAAAGTCCCTCCATAGACATCATCGCCTAAGAGAATGTGATCCCCAGATTGGAATAAGGAAAAGACGGCATGGATTCCTGCGAGACCTGAGGCAAAGGCAAAGCCACGAACGCCACCTTCTAAGTCTGCAATCAATTCTTCTAAAGCAAAACGTGTTGGATTACCTGAACGTGAATATTCGTATTCTTTCGGTTGTCCAACTGCATTTTGGCGGTAAGTCGATGTTTGATAGATCGGTACGCTAACTGCACCTGTTGTCGGATCTTCACTAATACCACCATGGATCAATTTTGTTTGAATATGCATAATTATTTCCTCCAATTTCTTCATTGAGTTTATCGTTTCGTCTGTTGCTTACAGATAAATATTTTTTGATAAGTAACGATCGGACGTATCTGGAAATATGGTCAGGATAGACTGTCCGTTCGGTAAACGTTGCGCTTCTTTTAAAGCTGCGGCAAAAGCGGCTCCGCTAGAGCTGCCTACTAATAATCCGTGTTCTTTTGCTAGTTGACGTGTATAAGCAAATCCTTCAGCGTCAGAAATCGTTTCAAATTGATCAATTGTCAACTCACTAAGAAAAGGGGGGACAAATTCAACGCCGATGCCTTCAATTTCGTGCCCATGTGAAGGACCACCATTCAAAATCGATCCTTCTGGCTCAACACCAATCAAGCGAAGTTCAGGTAAACGTTCTTTTAGAAATTTTGCGGTTCCAGCAAACGTACCACCACTTCCAATACCGGCAACAAAACTATTGATTGACCCTTCCAATTCTTGAAACAATTCAGGCCCCAATGTTTGGTAATAAGTGGCTGGATTGTCTGGGTTTTCAAACTGCAAGGGAACATAACTATTTGGGATCTCAGAAGCTAATTGTTTACTTTTTTCGATCGCACCAACGATTCCATCTTCTGTAGGAGTGTGTACGATTTTTGCGCCTAGGGCCTGCATGATTTTTTGTTTTTCTATACTAAATTTTTCTGGTACGACAAAAATTGTTTTTAAATTGAATTTCAAAGCTGCCAGACCTAAACCAATCCCTGTGTTACCAGCAGTTGGCTCAATGATCGTTGTTTCTTGATCGATTTTTCCGCTCTCAAGACCGGAAGTCAATAAATATAAACCTAAACGGTCTTTGATACTACCTCCTGGATTCAAGTATTCCAGTTTTGCATAGATCACGGAATCTTTTGGCATAGGAAAATCTTTCGCAGTAAATTTATAGACGGGTGTATGCCCGATTGCTTCAGTAATTGATGAAATGATCACGAATCCAAACCTCCAAAAAAGTAAAATAAAAAGGAGCTGACTATTTAATCAGCTCCTCGTAAGATCATAAATTGAAAAGACTAAGAAAGAAAACACTTTCACTACAGAAAGAGATCTTTCATTCAACTATGAAGGGCAATTAATAGACATGGCAAACAGTATGCTGTTTTTATACACCATACAACAACAACACTTCAATTGTTTTAAGTAATTGATTGCCATGTTTATCCCTCCAATAATGATTTAATTAAAAATAGCATGAAAAAATAAGAAAGTCAAAGACTATCATTTGAAAAGCAATAATTTCCTAGTTTTATAGACGTTTGTCTGATACAATAAGGGTGATTATGATTAAGAAAAAAAGGAGCAAAAAATAATGATCTCAGCAAGCGATTTAAAAGCCGGAATGACATTTGTCCAAGACGGAAAATTGATCAAAGTAATTGATGCAAGCCATCACAAACCTGGTAAAGGAAATACTGTGATGCGTATGAAGCTAAAAGATGTTCGTACTGGTGCTACTTATGATACGACACTAAGACCAGACGAAAAATTTGAAAAAGCACACATCGATACAAAACCAGTTCAATACTTATACACAATGGATGATACAGCATTCTTTATGGATCTAGAAACATACGAACAATATGAGATCCCTGTAGAAACTGTAGCTGAAGAAATGAAATTTATCTTAGAAAACATGGAAGTAAAAATCCAATTCTTCGGTAGCGAAGTGATTGGTGTCCAATTACCAACAACAGTTGTCTTACGTGTCGTTGAAACACAACCATCGATCAAAGGTGCGACAGTGACTGGTTCTGGTAAACCTGCAACTATGGAAACAGGTTTAGTAGTCAATGTTCCTGATTTCATTGAAACGGATGAATTATTAGAAATCAATACGGCAGAAGGTTCATACGTAAAACGTGCAAAATAATCGAGTGTAGTCAAAAAAAGCTTTTAAGCATCTTGCTTAAAAGCTTTTTTTTATATTGTTCAGTCAACTAGCAAACAATGTCTGTAACTTTAAATGGTGGACTTCTAACAGCCGCTGATACAGCTTTGTTTCAAAGTCTCTATAATGACAAAGATCAAGAACTGTATATTTAGAAGAATCAAGACCAGCAGGGATCAATAAGGGGGAACCCAAGATGAAAAAATCATATTCTTCAGTGATGGGAAGTGTGAGTCGCTCGATATCTACAAAGGGGATCTTCTTGCCTAAATTCATGATCTCTGCGGAAATCAGATGCTCAGAGACGTTGACAAACCCAACTTTCAATTTATAGTTTTCATCGATTTCTGAATAATACGGATAAAGTAAACTGGCTTGTAGAAAGGCTAATTCACTTACGCATGATTTCAGCCATGTGTAGTTTTTTCGTTGTGCGGCCTTTTTCCAAAATCCTTCGATTTTGATTGTCAAGATACGTAAAAGTGGATATTTATCTTGAATATAAGAAGAGATAAATAATGTGGTCAAAGGAATTTTTTGTTTGAACATGCTAAAATTTCCAATTGAAAGATAAAGATTCAAAAGCAAAGCGGGCTCTTTTTCAAAATGGAATGTACCAATAAATGTCTGACAATGTGCCTGAAATTCTTCTAAAATAGCTTTGATTTCATTGCTCGGTTGTTGATAGGAATGGTGAACGATCGGCACACGGATATCTTGATTAGAGGTAAGGAACGGCCAATAATAGAACAAATAAAACAACGAGTTTACTTCTAAGATATCTAAACGAAGATCCGCAATTTTGAAGAAGTCATAAAAAAAATCAATGTTTGTTTTACTGGGAATAAAGGAGTCTCTCGATAATCGATAGATATCCGTAAAATGATCATTTTCGATCCTCAGCAAACAAATCAGACAATGGAGACTGGCTTGTTTTTTTCCTAAGTCAAACTTATTTTTGAGCTGTGGACCTTCGTGCTTATAAATCAATGCGCGAACTTCTTGGTTGTAAGGAATACTATCCAGACTTTCTCCTAATGAAACAAACCAAAAGAAATTGAAAAAAATAATACGAATCAGCGTTTCAGAACCAGATAGGGTAAGATTCGATAAATTCAAATTGATATTGTACTCCTTCAAATATTCAGCCAATTTTTTTGTTTGTCGAAAACATGTTGAGCGGCTGATAAAATGGCGGTTGCAAAAAGCTGCAAGATCTTCATCTTGTTCAGTCAGAAGACTGATCAATAGTTTATAAGGAACACTTTCTGTTGATAGGTAATGTTGGTATTGGGTATATTGAACAAGTTGTTCAGGAATGGATAACTTGTTTTTAGTATGTAACAGTTTAATATCAGTAAATTGTTCTAAATCATCTTGTATAGCACATAGGATTTTTTTGAAACGAGTCGCACTGAAATAGAAATCTAAGTTTTCTCGTACATGATCTAAACTATATTCCCCCGGCCATAAGGTCATTACCTTTCCATACACACTTAATTTCATTCTTGCATGGTCATCTAATAAAATTTTTTCAATCAATTCTTCACCTTCTTTTTATATTTTTATTATTAATACCGTATTTATTTTTCCTTGTAAATACTTGTCTCAATTTTCTAAAAAAACTCTACCGGATTTAGAAATATTCTTTTAAAATTTGTCTCAAAATTATCGCTCAATGAGTATATTTTGTGAGAGAAAAGAATAATAAATCAGTTTTAAATAACGAAACGTTCAATGTATTCGTTTTACTATATCAATTTAAAGCTCCTTAAAATAACTATAATTTAATAGTTAGAGACAAAAGAGAAGAGAACTAGAAAGATTAGTGAATTTTTTCTTTTTTTTATATTATCTAATTGAATTTTAAAGTTTTTCTAAGGAGGTATCCATGAATGAAGAAGCGAAAATATGTGATCGTTTTCTGTCTATTTTCTCTATTTTTCGCCACCTATTTCTATTTCCAAAAAGGAAAGACTGTGGCAGCCAATGAAGAAGGAACGATAGAGGTATTAAACAATGAATACGGGAAAGTAAGTATTAGGAAAATAGATCGTCAGCTAACGGTCGTGTATCTATTAAATGAGCAAGCACAAGAAAACCGATTTTTATTCCAGTTACATCCAAAAGATGCACCTGAAACGAATCTGCTTTCCTCTTATGTTTCTCAGGAATATCAAGAATACACAGATGAACAACAACGAAAATGGCTAGCAGGTGATTTTTCTCAAGCCATTGAAGAAAAAGAATTGACCATTGAATTGCCGAGTACGAGCAAAGAATTTCAACTCAATATTCAGATAGAAGAAAAAACGGGTCAGTTACTTTTATCTGAACCAGCTTCCTTTTCATTTTCTATAGATAACGAGAATCAGGAAACTGCACAAACGAGTGAACCAATGTCTGAAACCACGACTTCTTCTGAAAACAGTGAGGTGTCGGATGATTCATCGGTAGCTAAAAACGAATATCGTCCGTTTGAACAACCACAATTATTCAATGAACAGTTGAAACCTAAAGGGTTAGCTACGATTGAACCAGAATATATCACAGATGAGCAAGGAACATACCCTAAGGCAATGTGGCAACCGGATAACAGTCAATATGTGCGTAATCATCAAGGCAATCGCCAAGGACAACAGCAATGGGACGGGCAAAAAGGTTGGGATGGCAATCCAACTAATCGCAACAATTCTTATATTGAATATGGTGGGGAAAAAGAGGACGCTGATTATGCCATCCGAAAATTTGCCAAAGAGACAGCGACTCCTGGATTGTTTGACTTGTATCTGAATGTTCGAGGAAATACCCAGAAAAATATCACTCCTTTAGATGTCGTTCTAGTTGTCGACTGGTCTGGCAGTATGAATGAGGAAAATCGGATTGTTGAGGTGAAAAAGGGGATCGATCGCTTTGTCGATACCTTATCAGAAAGTGGTGTAACGGAAAAAATCAATTTAGGTTATGTTGGTTTTTCTAGTGAAGGCTACGCCAATCGCAGGATTCCGATCGCGGGATTTGATTCTGTAAAGGAAGAAATCCAAGCAGCGACACCTGATTCAACAAGTGGTGGGACGTTCACTCAAAATGGATTACGTCAAGCAGGTGAAATGTTATCGGAACAAAATGATCATAAAAAAGTGATCGTTTTACTAACAGATGGTGTGCCAACAAGTTCCTATCAAGTAGCCAGTGTGGTGACTGAAGAAGATGGTAGTTATTATGGCGCGACTTTTACCAATCGTGTTGATCACCCTGACTATACTTCAAAAATTTCCCCACCTTATCTCGTACCAGTTAAAGATCAAGATTTACAGTGGCGCTGGATCAATTCGACATTTACAGCCACAATCGGTGAAGCAATGGCATTGAAACAACGAGGTATCGAGATCCATGGCTTGGGTATACAGTTGCAAGGAGATGAAACTGAAGGCATCACGAAAGAGGAAGTAGAACGTCGAATGCGTAAGATGGTTTCCACTGGCGAAGACGGTACGGCATATTATGAATCTGCCAATGAGTCTACAGATATTGCTGATTATCTAGCCAAAAAAGCTGTGCAGCTTTCCGGAACAGTCGTTGATGGAAAAATCACTGATCCAATCATTGATCCATTTGTTTATCAACCAGACAGCGCTTCTGTTACAAGTGTCGGGACGACCCCTCTATCGATTGACCCACTTCTCTCTATTGATGGGCAAACGATCAACGTCGATAAAATCTATTTAGAAAAAGGGCAGGAAATCCAACTACATTATCAAGTGAGACTCCAAACAGAAAGCGAAATGTTCGAGACTGATACTTGGTATCAAATGAATGGGCAAACAATCTTCCAACCAACGAGCAACCCAGATGTTCTTGCTAAATTCGGTGTGCCGTCAGCCAAAGCACCAGGTGTATCTCTTGATTTTTTCAAAGAATGGGAAGAATTTGATCAAGATACGACGACTCGACCAGAGAAAGTGATTTACGAAATCAAGCGAACAGGAATCACTGAAACATCTAGTTGGGAAAGTGGCTATGTCCAATTAAGTAAACCAGAAGATGAGAACACCAATGTCTGGGAGCGAACCAATATCACCAAACTTCTAGCGTCCAGTGAAGCGTCTCGTGAAACCCTCAGCTTGCCAAAATACAACAATCAAGGGCAAGAATTTCACTATGAAGCGGTGAATGAGTTGGATGTACCAGGATATCAATCAGAAAAAGTCAACGCAACGACTTGGAAAAATAAAAAACAATTTGTTCCTTTAGATTTAAAAATAACCAAGAAAACTTCGTCAGCTGACCATCTTTTAAAAGGAGCAGTGTTTCAACTAACGATTGAAGGTCAGGAGATTCAGCTGATCGACCATGAGGATGGTACCTATTCATTGCCAGAGGGCACACGCCTTGAAAAAGGAAAATCTTATACATTGACAGAAATCAGTGCACCTGCTGGACATGAAAAATCGGAAAAGCAGGCGTGGGAAATTGCTATTTCTGAAAATGGGGAAGTAACAGTGGACAAACAACAAGCTACAGTTACTGATCAAGTGATCCAATTGACGATTGAGAATCCATTTGCAGACCTTCCGATAGCTATAAGAAAATATACCGAAAAGGACAAACAAAAAATCAATCTGGCAGGAGCAACTTTTGCTTTACAAATAAAAGGAGAAACAGGAACCTATCATATACTGAAAGAGGAAGTTACCGCATCATCAGGATTGGCAGAATTCGTGATACAAAAAGCGGGTGAATATCGCTTAGTAGAAACAGCAGGACCGCTTGGCTACGATACGATTCCAGGAAACTATGAATTTAAAGTTGACCCTTACGGTACGATTCTCTATGACGGAGAAAATGTAGAGGAAGATACCATTTGGACATTGACGCATATGAATCAAATCAAACCTTTTGATTTAACAGTCCTAAAGCAAACGGATACAGGACAGGCGTTAAAAGGGGCAGTCTTCCGACTATCCGGTCCAGATGGACAGGTTGAATTACCAAACGACGATAAAGCAACTGATACATTTGTTTTTGAGAACCTAAAACCGGGTGAGTACACGTTGGAGGAAATCAAAACACCAGAAGGTTATCTGGGATTAGAGCAACCCGTGCAGATTGTTATCCAAACGGATGGAAAAGTAACTGTAGATGGTGAACCAACAGAAGTTCAGTTACAAAATGATCATACGAACAACCAAATCCATTTGGTCATCACCAATCAGGCATTGATCCCACTGCCTGAAACGGGAGGATCTGGCCGACTTGGCTTCCTATTATTAAGTATCCTTGCGATTGTTTCATTTGTCGTTTATTCAAGGGGGATGAAACGAGGAGGCATTTCAAGTTGACCAAGTATTATTGGTTCTTGCTGTTGTTGCCTTTTCTGTTAGTTGGTGGTGCCAAAACGTGTATTGCCCAAACACAAGAGATGGTCCAGCTGATTGTCCATACTACGCAGCCCTCATCAGATAAACAAACGGAATCTCATAAAGCGAGTTTTGCGGTTTACGATGTGACAAAATCATTTTATCAATTACGTAAAAAAGGATTTACTGTCGAAGAAACACAACAAATCATTGCGCGACAAGGTACTTCAGCAGGTTCTTTTCTAATGGAAAAACTGGTGAAGTCGAACAATGATGGAGAAGATGTAGCAATCTTTGATCTACGTGAGTCAACGAATCAAATAGGTAACGTTTATTTAGTGAACGAAACCACTCCCATAGCAGATGCGTTTGTAGGATCACAAAATGTAGTCGTGGTTTTGCCTCTTTATGATTCATATGATCACCCACAAAAGGCAATCCATCTCTATCCTAAAATGAACCAAGAGCCATCTGCGATCGTCTTTGAAAAAAAGCTTGTAGAGGAAAAAAACACTTATTCGATTGGTGAAAAGATCTACTATCAATTGGATATCCAGTTTCCAAATGGGATAGCCAGTGAAGAAACATGCGTAGTCACTGACAGTGCGACGAAAGAATTGGAGTTGCTAACTGAATCGCTCAAAGTCCACAGTGAAGAAAAACGCTTGGAAAATCTGACGTTTCATAGCCATAGTCAAGGATTCAGTATTGCGTTTAACGGTCAAGACTTGCAAGATCTGGCAGGTAAAACAGTGAGGATCAACTATCAGATGCGTTTACGACAAGATGCAATCGCTGATCAATCGATCATCAATCAAGCGACATTAGATATCGGAACAGCATCATTGTCACGAAGTACACGTATTCGAACAGGAGGGAAGTGGTTTCAAAAAGTTACAACAGATAAGGAACAACAGGTGCTAGAAGATGCAATGTTTATGATCAAAAACCAACAGGAAGAATACCTGCATTTGAAAGATGGAAAATATTGCTGGAAAAAACGAGCAAGAGATGCAATAACGCTGACTTCTGATCGAAATGGCTTATTTTCCATCAATGGCTTAGCAGACGGAGAATATTTACTTGAAGAAATCAAAGCACCAAAAGGGTATAAAAGAAATCCTTATGCTGTCTCGTTTGTCGTAAAAAGTATGTCATATGCCATCAATGGACAACCTAGTGAACCTCTGAAAATCACTAATCAGAAACAAGAAACGAGTTTTCTTTTTCCAAAAACAACTGACGAAAAAATAAGTGTTGGTATGATTGGTGGCCTATCGATCATAGGTAGTTTCATTATTTATCAAAAGAACAGGAGTAAAGAAGAATGAAGAATAGAAAAAATTTCAAAAAAGTATTACTATGTCTTATTTCATCACTACTTACACTGGTGGCATTACTTCCTAATCCACAGGTGTTTGCTGAAGGAACGGATGCACAATTGGTGATCCACAAAAAGAAAATGTTAGATTTCCCACAACAAGAGATCCAAAATACAGGGAAAGAAATGACTGAATTCAACAACTATCAAGGGTTGGCAGATGTGACGTTCCATGTGTATGATGTCACCGAATCATTTGCTGAAGCAAGAAAAAATGGCGCGACGATTGAAGAAGCAAAAGCGATCGTCCAATCACAGACTTCTGGCACAGCTCTTCTTTCTGGTACCACAGACGCTCAGGGGGATCTTTCTTTAGCATTGCCAAAAAAACAAGCTGGAAAAGATGCAGTTTATGTGATTGAAGAAGAAGCAAAATCAGGAGTAACAGCTGCTGCAAATATGGTTGTGGCATTTCCAGTATATGAACTGATCAAACAATCCGACGGTTCATATCAATATGGGACAGAAGAACTAGACGTAGTTCATTTATATCCTAAAAATGTCGTGGAAAATGAAGGAACGCTGAAGGTCAAAAAAGTAGGTTCAGCAGAAGGCGAAGCACTAAACGGTGCGGAATTTGTCATTGTGAAAGAAGATGCAGGTGTTGCCAAATATTTGCATAGTGTGGCACAAGGAATGTATACATGGACAACTGATAAATCTAAAGCAAAACACTTTGTGACTGGCAAAAGCTATGAAATCGGTGAAGAGGCCGTTGCTGAAAATGAAGCAGAGAAAGGTCAAATGCTCATTACTGGATTAGAAGTTGGCGAATATGTGTTAGAAGAAGTAAAAGCACCTGAAAATGCAGCGATGATCACTGAGCAAACGAAGACACCATTCACAATTGTTACTGGCAACCAAACGCCAGTTGAACTTACAGTGAAAAATGATACGACGAAAGTAGAAAAAGAAACGCCGCAATTAGATGGGCAAGACGTAGCAATCGGAGAACCGATCAATTATGAGATCAGCGTCAATATTCCTCTTGGGATCGCGGATAAAGAAGGATCAAACAATAAATATACCACCTTCAAATTGATTGATACACATGATCCAGCTTTAACATTCATGAACCAATCAACTGGAGAAACAGGTTATGCACTTTACGATGGTGAAACGATCATTGATTCAACAAATTACCACGTAACTGAACAAACAAACGGCTTCACAGTAACGATTGAACCAACTTATATTCCTTCATTGACTCCAGGTGGTACGTTGCGTTTTGTTTATTACATGCATTTGAATCAGTTAGCAGAACCAACCCAAGGCTATAACAACGAAGCAAATGTTGATACTGGACATACGACAGATCAAACACCACCAACTGTGGAAGTACTGACAGGTGGGAAACGATTCATTAAAGTAGATGGAGCAGTAGCTGATATCAAACCATTAGCAGACGCTTCGTTTGTGGTACGTGATCAAGATGAAGCAACAGCGAAATATTTGATCATCGATCCAGTAACAAAAGCAGTAACGTGGACGACTTCACAGGAAGAAGCAACGATTTTCACGACAACAAGTGATGGATTAGTGGATATCACAGGCTTGTCTTATGGCACGTATTATTTAGAAGAAACAAAAGCACCAAACAATTATGTGAAACTAACTGAACGAATGGCGTTCAAGGTCGATCAGCAATCTTATGCTGTTGCAGGTGAATTGGTTGCACCAGAGAAAGTACCAAACAAACACAAAGGGACATTACCAGCAACTGGTGGCAAAGGCATTTCATTGTACATTTTCTTAGGTGTGGTTTTACTGACAATCGTGGGTGCGTACTGGCTAAAACGACCAAAAGTTAAATAGTATCAAATGAAGAACAAGTGACTCGCTGAGGAGAATAAAATGAAACAAAAAAAATGGCGTCTGTTAGATCTAATCATGTTCTCGGTATTTTTTATCGGTGTCCTCAGCTTGGCGTATCCTTTTGTCAGTGATACGTTGAATGATTATCTCGACCAGCAGATCATCAAAAATTATCAAAAAAAGGCAAAGTCTGAACATGCGACAGAACTTGCTGAATTACAAAAGCGGATGATCAAAAAAAATGAACAACTGGCATCAAACGTAGCGATGCCAGAAGCAGACCCATTTTCCAAGAAAAAAAAGAATGATCAAAAATCTCAGAAATCGTATATCGAATCACATACCGTTGGTGTTTTGACGATCCCCAAAATCAATGTCAGCTTACCGATTTTTGATCAAACAACGACGAAACTATTGGAAAAAGGCGCTTGTCTGCTCGAGGGCACCTCATACCCGATCGGAGGAAAATCGACACATGCGGTACTTTCCAGCCACCGAGGCTTGCCGCAAGCAAAATTGTTTACAGATTTACCTCAATTAAAAATAGAAGATCACTTTTATATTGAAATCAATGGACAGTATCTTGCGTATCAAGTCGATCAGATCAAAACCGTAGCACCGACAGAAACAGAAGCGCTGCAAATCCAAGAAAATCAAGATTTAGTCACACTGGTTACTTGTACTCCGTATATGGTCAATAGTCACCGTTTATTAGTACGCGGGCACAGGGTCGCTGTTGAACCAGAAGAAATAAAAGAAGCGTTAGAAAAAGTGAAACAAGCGAAGCGTACTGCATTTTTACTCGTAAATGGCTTGATCAGTGTGTTTTTGTTGCTATTTCTTATCATGATGATAAAATATTTTACAAAAGTTATTAAAAAATGATATAGTTTTGGAAACTAGATGTTAAAGTTTTTGTAAACAGAACATCCTTCATGTATAATGAAATTGAACAAACGAAATGGAGTGGATCAAGATGGAGATAGAATTTAGCCGAAAGTACCAAATCGTCAATGAAGTATTAAATGCGGTGACCCATGGGATTGCAGCTTTATTAAGTCTGCTTTGCTTCAATTTACTGATGGATCGCGCCCATACGACCTTAGATTATGTCGCTTTTGCGATTTATGGTAGTTCTCTTTTTCTGCTATTCTTTTCTTCTACGTTATTTCATAGTTTGATTTTTACGAAAGCAAAAAAAGTATTTCAGGTATTTGATCATTGTTCGATCTACCTTTTGATTGCTGGAACCTACACGCCATTTTGTCTGCTAGTCGTACAAGGAACGACAGGACTAGTTTTGCTAAGTGTTATTTGGGCGACAGCAGTGATCGGTATCATATATAAATGTCTGACTTTAACAAAGACAAATAAAGTATCAAAAGTTTCAACGATCATTTACAATGTGATGGGGTGGGCAATCATCGTTGTGCTACCTAAGCTCTATCAGAATATCGATTTGACTGGCTTACTACTGCTAGTTGGCGGAGGAATCGCTTATTCTGTGGGATCACTATTTTATAGCATGAAAAGCAGACGATTCACCCATGTGATCTGGCATCTATTTGTCATGTTAGGTGCCGCGTTGATGTTTTTAGCAATCTATGTAAGTAATTGATTTAAGAAAATTTCACTTTAAAAAACTGACCAAGAAATTGGTCAGTTCAGATTGTAGACAAACCTTATGTAAAAATGAGGTTTGTCTTTTTTATATGTATGTTTTCAATAATTAAAGAGAAATAGCTTTGTTTTTCTAAAGAAAAACACTCCTTTCTTGCTCTGCCTTTTTTGATTTTTACTAATTTTTTCATATTTAGGCAGGCAAAAGTAAGCCCAATTTTCATGTGCATTTTTTCAATTCCTATTTGATTCGTATAACGTAATCCGTGAAATTCTTTTGCTGTACCAAAAATTCGTTCAATTGTTTCTTTTCTTTTTCTGTATAGGTCTTTAAAATTTCTTTGGTGACGTATTTCCTCACATCGTTCGATTGCTTTCGCCCAAATATGTCTGGTGATTACTTTTGTATGATTTTTTGAATTTGTACAAGTAGATAGAACAGGACAATTTTTACATTCTTCTGGATTACTTTTGTATTCTAAATATCCTTTTCGATTCGTTGTCGAATAAGTGAGGATCTTATCATTAGGACAGATATAACAATCATAATATTCATCGTAGGCATAGTCGTTCTTCTTGAAATAACCCGCTTTTGTCATGGGTCGCTTATAAGGGAAAACAGGCGTCAGCTTCTCTTCGAGAAGTAATTGAGCGATTGCTGGCGTTTTATACCCAGCATCCATAATCAATTTATCTAGAGTAAAAGCTCCTTTGAGCTTTTTAAATAAAGTAATAAACGTACGACTATCATGTAAGTTTCCTGGGTGGGTCGTATAGCCTAGTATCCAGCCGTTTTTATCACATGCTACTTGTGCGCTATAAGCAAAAACTTCTTTATGCTCACCTTTATGAAACCAACCACTTTCGGGATCAGTCGTACTTGTTTTTTTCATAGCTATTTTAGTTTCTGCGTTTGTTTCTTTTAAGGGCTTTTTTAGGCGTTTTTCTCGATCTTTTTCAATTTCTTTTGTCAATTTTTCCGTATAAAAGAAGGCTTGATCCATCACTTCGACGGATTCTTTCTTGTTTCGATTCGCATGTGCTTTAATATGCGTCCCATCAATAAAAACTTCAGAGGTATCAACGATTCCTTCCATCATACATTGTGCTAAAATCTCATAAAAGATTTGTTCAAATGTAGTGGTTCCTTTGAACCGTCTCGTATAGTTTTTACCAAATGTAGAAAAATGAGGAACTGCATCTTCTAACCCTAACCCCAAAAACCATCGATAAGCGTTGTTCACTTCAATTTCTTTGATGGTTTGTCTCATGCTTTTAATACCAAAAAAATATTGAATCATCGGTAATTTAATTAGAAGAACGGGATCTAAGCTTGGCCGTCCTTGGGTTTCATCATATTTATCTTTTACCAAATCGTAAATAAAAGAAAAATCAATAAACTGATCCATTTGTCGTAATAAATGGTCTTGGGGAACTAAGTCTTCAAGAGCAAAAAAGCCCATCTGTGCACGCTTACTCATATCTTGTTTTGAGAGCATCGGGTTACACCTCCAATTCATAGTTTTATTTTAACGTATAAAAAAAGACAAAGCACTATAAATAAGTACTTTGTCTACAATCTGAAATAGCTTTGTTTTTCTAAAGAAAAACACTCCTTTCTTGCTCTGCCTTTTTTGATTTTTACTAATTTTTTCATATTTAGGCAGGCAAAAGTAAGCCCAATTTTCATGTGCATTTTTTCAATTCCTATTTGATTCGTATAACGTAATCCGTGAAATTCTTTTGCTGTACCAAAAATTCGTTCAATTGTTTCTTTTCTTTTTCTGTATAGGTCTTTAAAATTTCTTTGGTGACGTATTTCCTCACATCGTTCGATTGCTTTCGCCCAAATATGTCTGGTGATTACTTTTGTATGATTTTTTGAATTTGTACAAGTAGATAGAACAGGACAATTTTTACATTCTTCTGGATTACTTTTGTATTCTAAATATCCTTTTCGATTCGTTGTCGAATAAGTGAGGATCTTATCATTAGGACAGATATAACAATCATAATATTCATCGTAGGCATAGTCGTTCTTCTTGAAATAACCCGCTTTTGTCATGGGTCGCTTATAAGGGAAAACAGGCGTCAGCTTCTCTTCGAGAAGTAATTGAGCGATTGCTGGCGTTTTATACCCAGCATCCATAATCAATTTATCTAGAGTAAAAGCTCCTTTGAGCTTTTTAAATAAAGTAATAAACGTACGACTATCATGTAAGTTTCCTGGGTGGGTCGTATAGCCTAGTATCCAGCCGTTTTTATCACATGCTACTTGTGCGCTATAAGCAAAAACTTCTTTATGCTCACCTTTATGAAACCAACCACTTTCGGGATCAGTCGTACTTGTTTTTTTCATAGCTATTTTAGTTTCTGCGTTTGTTTCTTTTAAGGGCTTTTTTAGGCGTTTTTCTCGATCTTTTTCAATTTCTTTTGTCAATTTTTCCGTATAAAAGAAGGCTTGATCCATCACTTCGACGGATTCTTTCTTGTTTCGATTCGCATGTGCTTTAATATGCGTCCCATCAATAAAAACTTCAGAGGTATCAACGATTCCTTCCATCATACATTGTGCTAAAATCTCATAAAAGATTTGTTCAAATGTAGTGGTTCCTTTGAACCGTCTCGTATAGTTTTTACCAAATGTAGAAAAATGAGGAACTGCATCTTCTAACCCTAACCCCAAAAACCATCGATAAGCGTTGTTCACTTCAATTTCTTTGATGGTTTGTCTCATGCTTTTAATACCAAAAAAATATTGAATCATCGGTAATTTAATTAGAAGAACGGGATCTAAGCTTGGCCGTCCTTGGGTTTCATCATATTTATCTTTTACCAAATCGTAAATAAAAGAAAAATCAATAAACTGATCCATTTGTCGTAATAAATGGTCTTGGGGAACTAAGTCTTCAAGAGCAAAAAAGCCCATCTGTGCACGCTTACTCATATCTTGTTTTGAGAGCATCGGGTTACACCTCCAATTCATAGTTTTATTTTAACGTATAAAAAAAGACAAAGCACTATAAATAAGTACTTTGTCTACAATCTGAACTGACCAAGAAATTGGTCAGTTTTTTTGTCTGTTTCTAAGAGGATTATGTGAAAATAAATAGTGGTTTTTTATTTTTTTGTTTTATGTATGCAATAAAATTGAAAAAATAAACATTTTTGCTGAAAATAGCGATTTAAACTAGACAATTCAAACAATTTTGTTTAATATTATTCAAATAAAATTCAAATTATAATCTAAGGATATTTCAATTTGATGAGAAAATAATTTTTTGAAAAGAGGGAAAAGAGAATGACAGAATTAACGATCGGCGAAATTCCAGTGAGTCAATTAGCAAATGAATATCAAACACCCCTATATGTGTATGATGAAAAAAAGATGGAAGAAACGATAAAGTCGTTTAAGCTGAACTTTGATTCTGATTATTTTCAAACAAAGATCTTGTATGCGTCTAAAGCCTTTCAAACAGTAGAATTACTCCGTTTGATCGCTGAACAAGGGTTAGGTTTAGATGTCGTAAGTGGCGGAGAAATTTATACCGCGTTACAAGCTGGATTTCCTGTAGAAGATATTTATTTCCATGGCAACAATAAAACGGTCGATGAATTAAGATACGCGATCGAAAACGATATACGCCATTTCGTTGCAGATAATGGGATGGAAGTCGAAGTCTTGGAAGAATTAAGCCAAGAATATCAGAAAAAGCTACAGATCATGTTGCGATTGAATGTAGGGATCGAAGCGCATACCCATGAATACATCGTCACCGCACATATCGATTCAAAATTCGGTATGCTTTACGATAGCGATGTTTGCCAACAAGCGATTGCACGTATCCAACAAAGTGAGTTTCTTAGATTGGAAGGCTTTCATGCCCACATCGGCTCACAAATCTTTGATATGACGGCTTGGTTGGCTGAGATCGACCAGTTGGTCACCTACCTTGAAGATTTTCAACAACCGCTTTCTTTAAACCTAGGAGGGGGCTTTGGTATCCGTTATACCGAAGCGGACACACCTTTACCGATTGCAGAATCAGTCAAACATCTGGTTACACATACAGAGCAGGCACTAGCTGACAGAAACTTAACGATCGATCGCTTATTGATCGAACCTGGGAGAAGTATCGTGGGGGAAGCCGGAACAACACTTTATACAGTCGGCTATATCAAAGAAACACCTCACAAGAAATATTATTTTGTGGATGGTGGGATGACAGATAATATTCGACCGGCACTTTATCAAGCTGAATACACCTGTGATTTAGCAAATAAACTAGACATTGAAAAAACAGAAAAAGTGACAGTTGCGGGGAAAATGTGTGAATCAGGAGACGTGGTGATCCAAGAAACACAGTTGCCTCCTGCAGAGCCAGGTGATCTTCTGGCAGTGTATGCCACAGGAGCCTACGGATATTCGATGAGTAGCAATTACAATCGCGCACTGCGACCAGCAGTTGTTTTTGTCAAAGATGGCGTGTCGAGAGAAGTCGTGCGTCGGCAAACTTATGCGGATCTATTGAGAGGAGAAGTCTATGCAGATTTATAAATATAATGGTTGTGGCAATGATTTTATTCTCTTAGATTACGATGAAACGATCGACTATAGTCATTTGGCTCAAAGCTTGTGTGCACCCACGGCTTACGATACGGATGGATTAATTGCTGTTAAAACCGAACCTTTAGAAATGATCTACTACAATAAAGACGGTAGCCGTGCGCCGATGTGTGGCAATGGTATCCGTTGTTTTGCCAATTATGTCAGCGATCAACAATTACTTGAAGAGCCACAATTTGCGGTCAAAACGCTTGCTGGGATGATCCATGTGACGATCCATTCACGAGAACCTTTTTATTGCACAGTCGACATGGGTTCGCCGGACTACCGACCAGAGAAAGTAGGCGTAGCGCAATCAACACCGATCATCAAACAAGCGCTGACGATTGATGAGCGAAAGGTAGAGCTGACTAGTTTATTCATGGGGACGATCCATACAGTTGTTTTTGTTGAAGATGCCTTGGCTGAATTAACCAAAAAGACTGGAGAAAAACTCTGCCATCATCCCTTATTCAAAGAGAAAACAAACGTCAATTTTGTCCAATATGTCAATGAAGAAGAATTGATCGTCCGTACGTATGAACGTGGGGTCGGTTGGACATTAGCTTGTGGCACAGGTTGTTGTGCAGCGTATGTCGTCGCAAAAGATCAAGGATATCTCTCCGGCTTACAAGCTACGATCCATTTAGAGCAAGGTGATTTACTGATTTCTGGTGATAAAACGATTACGATGGCAGGACCAGCCAGTTATGAATGGCACAAAAATTTGGAGGTAGAAGGATGATCAAAGGATCGATTGTTGCATTAGTGACTCCGATGACGGAAACAGGTGCAGTGGATTATTTAGGATTGGAGCAGCTGATTGCTTTTCATCTGAAAGAACAAACAGACGGATTACTTGTCCTAGGAACAACTGGGGAATCACCAACACTATCTGAGGAGGAAGAAGAAGAAATCGTACGATTCACCGTTGAAAAAGCCAATGGGCGTATCCCAGTGATAGCTGGCGCAGGATCGAATGCGACGGCAAAAACGATCAAGAAAGTCCAGCGTTTTGCAGAGCTAGGGGCAGACCAATTATTAGTGATCACGCCTTACTATAATAAAACGAGTGACGCAGGATTACTGGCTCATTTTAAAGCGATCGCAGACGCCTCCTCTCTACCAATCATCTTATATAACGTACCGTCACGAACAGGCATGACAATTTCGTTACCTGTATTAACGGAACTAGCGAAGCATCCACGAATCATCGGCATCAAAGAGGCTTCTGGTGATATGTCCTATACAATGGAAGTCGCACAACTGATTGATGAATCATTTGCGCTTTACAGTGGCAATGATGATTTGATTTTACCCATCTTGAGTATTGGTGGCATCGGTGTGATCAGTGTTTGGGCGAATATCCAACCAAAAGTAGTCCATGGATTAGTCCATGATTACTTGGATGGAAATAGCCATTCAGCAAAAGAAAAACAATTGACTCATTTAGCGTTGATCAATGCCTTGTTCAGTGAAACCAATCCAATTCCAGTGAAAGCAGCAATGAATCATTTAGGTTTACCTGCTGGACCATTAAGACTACCACTGATTGAATTAGGCGAGGAGAAAAAGCAACAACTGATCGCACTGTTAGCAGAAAACGGAGGGGCAAGCATATGAATATCGGGATTATCGGAAGTGGAAAAATGGGCAAGCGAATTGCAGAAGTTACCGAAGAATATCAACATCAACCATTGATGTTGACTGAATCCCTGCAATTAACAGATGAATTATCATTTGCTCAGACGCCAACGGTCATCATCGATTTTTCTCATCCAGCTGGTTTGGATAAAATCCTGCGATACAGCCAAGCTCACCAAGTCCCACTGGTGATTGGCACAACTGGCTATACCGAAGAGCAATTTGCTGAAATCGCCCAAGCAGCTCAAACGATCCCTGTACTCTACAGTGCTAATTTTTCATTAGGGATCATGGTGATGAATCGCTTGATCAAACAAGCAGCTCAAGACTTAGCCAGCTGGCAGATCGAATTGATCGAAAAACACCACAGCCAAAAAAAAGACGCACCTTCTGGCACAGCCAAGCGTTTAGTAGAAACACTACAATCCGTTCGAGAGCTGACGCCTGTCTATCAATGGGCGGACAAATCACGAGAAGACCAACAAATCGGTGTCCATAGCCTACGTGCAGGCTCTTTTCCAGGAGAACATGAAGTCCTTTTTGCAACCAAAGATGAAGTTCTTTCAGTGAAGCACGAAGCCTTTTCAAATCGAATTTTTGCAGAAGGGGCAGTTCAAGCAAGTATCTGGTTGGTCGAACAGTCAGCCGGTTTTTATCAATTAGAAGATCTATTTGGACCTAGAGGAGGAGCCTAATTTGAACGCACAAGAAATCATTCGTTTTATTCAAACAGCAGAAAAAAAGACCCCAGTCAAAGTTTACTTAAATGTTTCTGAACCCATTGAGTTTCCAAACGCAAAAGTATTTGGCGAAGCGCACAGTCCAATTGTTTTTGGGGATTATAAAGACATTGCACCGGTACTAGAAAAAGAAGTGGAGAAAATCTTAGCGATCGAACTAGAACAGACAGCTAGAAACAGTGCCGTTCCTTTACTGGATATCAAAGACATCAACGCTCGGATCGAACCAGGCGCTGTCATTCGTGACCAAGTAACCATCGGAGATCAAGCAGTGATCATGATGGGTGCTGTGATCAATATCGGTGCTGAGATCGGGGATCATAGTATGATCGATATGGGCGCAATCCTAGGCGGACGTGCGACTGTCGGTAAGAATTGTCATATCGGTGCTGGAGCTGTGTTAGCTGGAGTTATCGAGCCAGCTTCCGCTCAACCAGTAGTGATCGAAGATGGTGTATTAGTTGGTGCGAATGCAGTGATCGTTGAAGGCGTTCGTGTTGGAAAGAATGCAGTCGTCGCAGCAGGTGCAGTCGTTTTAGAAGACGTTGCCCCTGAGACGGTCGTTGGTGGTACACCGGCACGTGTATTAAAAATAAAAGATGACCAAACCAAAGAAAATACCGCATTGATTGCGGCACTAAGAGAATTGTAGACAAAGAAAGGATGAAAAACATGCGCGAAATAGATACCTGTATTGTCGGAGCGACGGGATTAGTCGGTCAAACTATGTTAAGAGTATTAGAGGAGTACGATTTTCCAGTAGGAAAACTCAAGCTTTTAGCATCCAAACGCTCTGCGGGGAGTCTGTCTGTGTTTAAGGGGAAAGAGTATGTTGTCGAAGAACTGACTGAGACTTCTTTTTCTGGGTATGATTTGGCGCTTTTTTCAGCTGGAGCATCCGTTTCTCAAACATTTGGTCCGATTGCACGTCAAGCCGGCTTAGTAGTCATCGATAATTCTTCGGCGTGGCGAGAAGATCCTACGATCCCGTTGATCGTCCCTGAAGTAAATCTAGAGGATCATACGTTAGATCCATTGATCGCCAATCCAAATTGTTCGACGATTCAATCCGTCTTACCACTGAAAGCACTACAGAATACGTTTGGTGTGACACGTGTCAATTACACGACGTATCAAGCTGTTTCAGGTTCAGGACAGCAAGGAATCGCTGATCTACAGGGGACAAAAAATGGTGAACCAGCAACTTTTTATCCTCATGACATCAGTCAAACGGTCATTCCAGAAATCGATCGCCCAATGGAAAATGGGTATACCAAAGAAGAACAAAAAATGATCAATGAAACAAAAAAAATCTTGCATCAATCAGATTTGCCTGTTTCTGCGACTTGTGTGCGTGTTCCCATCGAAAATGGCCATGGTGTCTCGATTGCTGTCGAATTAGAAAAGGAATTTTCATTGGAACAGATCCGTGCTTGTTTCAGTCAGTTTCCAGGGATTTTAGTCGTCGATAACTTAGCAGAACACCAATATCCCACCAGCACATTAGCAAGAGGCACAGATCAAGTATATGTTGGGCGTATTCGCCGTGACTTATCGGTTGAAAATGGCTTGCTCTTTTATACCGTAGCTGACAATATCCGCAAAGGCGCTGCGGCTAACGCGGTGCAAATTGCTTTGGCGCTTCTTCAAGAGGAGGTCCTTTCATGAAAGTCGCAAAATTTGGTGGAAGCTCGATGTCTCATGAAGAACAGTTCCGGAAAGTCCGTGAGATCGTGCTAGCTGATCCTAGTCGAGAAGTCGTTGTCGTTTCCGCTTTAGGAAAAAGAACCGACGAAGATGACAAAGTGACCGATCTACTCTATTTGATCCATGCGTATCTTCAACACAAGGTTGATTGGACGCCATTGTGGGAACGGATCACGGAACGTTTTATTCAAGTAAGGGATCTTCTGTCACTCGACTTTCCGATTGAAAAAGAATTAACCACGATCGAAACACATCTAAAACAGGAAAAAGTGACGATCGATTATTTAGTCAGTCGTGGGGAGTATCTGACTGCGCAATTGATGGCGGAATATTTAGGGTATACCTTTGCAGATGCAAGTGAGCTGATCTACTTTGATTATGAAGGAGGCATCGACTTTCCGCGTACAGAGCAAGCAGTACGCGAGATGTACCAGAAACACCAAAAGTTGATCGTCCCAGGATTTTATGGTGCCAACCCAGCAGGAAAAGAAAAATTACTTGGTCGTGGGGGCAGTGATATTACCGGCTCCGTTTTAGCAAGTGCCTTACAGGCAGATCTTTATGAAAATTGGACGGATGTTTCAGGCATCATGATGGCAGACCCAAGAATCATTGACTCACCGAAAGTCATTGAAGAGATCTCTTTCCGTGAATTACGAGAAATGGCTTATATGGGTGCCAATGTCTTGCACGAATCCGCGGTTTTTCCTGTACAAGAAGCTGATATCCCGATCCAAATCAAAAATACGAATCGACCGAATGATCATGGAACAAAAATCTCAAATCATGAAGTCGAAAAAGAAAATGGGTTGACGGGGATTGCAGGAAGAAAAGATTTTCTTTCAATCACCTTGTTCAAACGACATATGTCAGACGAGATCGGTTTTATTTGGAAAGCCATGAGTATTTTTGCAAAACATGGCATCTCGATCGAGCATATCCCCTCTGGCATCGATAATATCGGTGTCGTCGTTTCGGCGGAATTGATCATGGATAAATTGTTTTTGATCACGAAAGAATTACGTGAGGAATTAGGCGTAGAGGAAATCGAGATCATCGAAGACTTGGCTTTGATTTCTGTTGTAGGCGGCCCACATAAGGAACCAATTGGACTTTCTGGAAAAGTATTATCGATTTTGAATGAGTTAGAAATCAGGACCTCGATTTTATCGCAAGGTGCGCAAGAGTTGAATTTAATCATCGGTGTACCCAATACACAATATGAAACCGTGGTAAAAGGAATCTATGAAGGGATGGTGAGGCGACATGTTGGCAACACATCGAATGGCGTTACATCAAATTCCTGAACTTGGCTTTCATGAATTTAAAACGAAAGAATACCTTTACGAACAAATCAAAAACTGTGGTGGCGTGATCCATGAAATCGATGAGACAGGCTTATTGGTTTATTTTGATCAGCAACAAGACACAACGATTGCTTTTCGGACAGATATCGACGCATTGCCCATCACTGAAGCCACAGGGTTACCTTTTGCGTCTACACACCCAGGATTCATGCACGCCTGCGGACATGATGGTCATATGGCAATGCTCTTAGGATTGACCGATTATATTGCCACGCACCGTCAAGAGATGCAGCACAATATCGTCTTGATTTTTCAACCCTCAGAAGAAATTGCTGGCGGGGCAGAAAGTGTGATCCGTTCTGGGTGGTTGGAACATTACAAGGTACAGGCAATCTTTGGGTTTCATTTATGGCCAGGCTTGCCAGAAGGAAAAGTATTTTCACGACCAGGTGCGTTGATGGCGCAAAGTAGTGAAACAGATATCATCGTCCAAGGCAGATCTGCGCATATCGCCTCAAGCAGTCAAGGCATCGACAGTCTAGAAGCAGCTGTGCGTTTTATGAAACAAGTCTATGACTTTGATGAATCTCTGCCAGAAAACCTTGAACATCTCTTGAAATTTGGTCAGATCACAGGTGGGACGATCCGTAATGTCTTAGCCAATGAAGTCGTGATCTCAGGCAGCATTCGTTCATACAGTCGTAAGACCCAAACGGACTTAAAGATGCAACTAGCACGACTAGCAGAAGAATTCCAACAAACTTCCCAAGCAAAGATCTCCTTTCGCTATAACGATGGATATCCTGCTGTTCGTAACGATGAACAGTTGTATGCAGCACTTGCCCACTCAGAGTTATTACATGAGTTGGCTGAGCCTGTCTTACAAGCGGAAGATTTCGGCGTCTATACAGAACACTATCCTTGTGTCTTTTTCTTCTTAGGTGTAGGTGATACGCCTGCCCTTCATGATGCAACATTTGATTTTGACATGGCTGTTTTAGAAAAAGGATTGGAATGGTACCAAACAATCCTTTACACCAAGGAACTTTTCTGAAAAAATAAGGATAGTAACCAAAAGGGGAGAAGTCTATGAATCTACACCATCGTTTTAATCCAAGGCTGGCTAAAATTGAAGTCTCGCAGATCCGTATGTTCGATCAGCAAATCTCAAGCATTCCAGGCATCATCAAATTGACACTAGGTGAGCCAGATTTTTCGACACCTGAAGCAGTCAAAGAGGCAGGGATCACAGCCATCAAAGAAAACTATTCTCATTATACCGGGATGAGAGGTTTACCAGAATTATGTGAGGCAGCTTGTTTCTTCCAAAAAGAACGTTACGGTCTTTCTTATGATCCGCAAACGGAAGTACTGACAACGATCGGTGCCACAGAAGCGATTGCGACAGCTTTATTAGCGGTCTTAGAAGAAGGAGATAAGGTATTGATCCCAGCACCTGCATATCCCGGCTATCAACCAATCGTTGATCTAGCAGGCGCCGAATTGATCACGATCGATACATCAGACACTGGCTTTATTTGTCAGCCAGAACAACTAGAAGAGGCGTTTGCCAAATACGGAGACGAAATCAAAGCAGTGATTTTGAATTACCCAAGTAATCCAACGGGAACATTGTTATCTGCGGAGCAAATGAGCAAACTTGCAGAAGTTTTAAGCCAGCACCCAGTCTTTGTCATCAGTGACGAAGTTTACGCGGAGTTGAACTACGTGGGAAATCATGTCTCGATGGCTACGTACTTACCTGAACAAACAATCGTCGTGAATGGACTCTCTAAATCTCATGCCATGACTGGTTGGCGCATTGGGTTTCTCTTTGCTCAAAAACCAGTGATCGATGAATTGATCAAGGTCCACCAATATTTAGTTACTTCTGCCACAACGATTTCTCAAAAAGCTGCGGTCGAAGCCTTGACAAAGAGTATGGACGAAGGGGAAAAAATGAAGGCCCGCTACGTCGAACGCCGAGATTATCTATTGCCTCAGCTTACAGCATTAGGATTTCAAATCTCTCAACCTGATGGTGCGTTTTATTTGTTCTGTCGCTTACCAGAAACCATCCAGATGAATTCGTGGGACTTTTGTTTAGCACTCGCAGAACAAGGTAAGGTTGCCTGTATCCCTGGCTCAGCTTTTGGACCGGAAGGCGAAGGCTTTATCCGAATCTCTTATGCAAGTGGGATGGATGACCTACAAGAAGCGTGTAAACGTATCGGCACATTTTTAGCACAATTAAAACAATAATATTAAAATAACGAATAAAATTTTTAGGCAAACCTTTTCATTTGCATTATCATTCTTAGAATGATATCGTGAAATTGTTTAGAATGATTCTAAACAATTGTTATGAGGAGGGTTTTGTCAATGGAAAAAACGAAAGTAATTATTGTCGGTGCATCACATGGAGGTCATCAATCCATTTTAGAATTACTATCTAGATACGGAGAAAATGTGGATATCACCTTGTTTGAAGCAGGCGACTATGTTTCATTTATGTCATGCGGCATGGAATTATATTTAGAGGATCAAGTCACTAGTGTGAATGATGTCCGTAATTTCAGACCGGAAAACTTTCCACAACCAAATGTGGGGATTTTAAATAACCACGAAGTTAAGACAATCAATGCAGATAAAAAAACAGTAACAGTTACACGTAAAGAAGATGGACATACAGAAGAGTATGCTTACGATAAATTGATCTTGAGTTCAGGTGTGAAACCAAACTCATTACCTATTCCAGGAACAGACTTAGAAAATGTGTATTTGATGCGTGGCTATAATTGGGCAACGAAAATCAAAGAACGCATGGCAGACCCAGCAGTGAAAAAAGTTTCAGTGATCGGTTCAGGTTACATCGGGATCGAAGCAGCAGAAGTTTTCTTGAATGCAGGGAAAGAAGTAACGTTATTAGATATGATCGATCGTCCTTTAGGTACTTACTTAGATAAGGAAATGACAGATATCTTAGAAGCGCACTTAAAAGAAAAAGGTATGGATATCAAAACTGGCGTGAATATCAAAGCCTTCACAGGTGACGGTAAAGTAGCAGCCATCGAAACAGATAGTGGCACGATCGAAACAGACTTGATCATCCAAGCTGCCGGTGTCAAACCGAATACCGAATGGTTGAAAGGCATCGTTGATTTAGATGAACGTGGCTGGATCATCACAGATGAATACCTACAAACAAACTTACCTGATGTTTATGCAGTAGGAGATGCAACACTTGCTTATTCGATCCCAGCAGGCAAAAAAGTGCCGATCGCATTGGCAACAGTTGCACGTCGAGAAGCACGCTATGTGGTTCAACACTTATTCGAACAAACACCAAGCAAACCATTTGGCGGCTTAGTCGGCTCATCTGCGTTACGTGTGTTTGACTATCATTTTGCTGCAAGTGGCTTGAACAGCTTCACAGCTGATCGCGCAGGCGTAGCCATCAAAACATCCTTCTATGAAGATACGATCCGTCCAAAATTCGTACCAGAAGAATTTGGGAACGGAAAAGCAGCTGTACAATTAGCCTATGATCCATTTACGCATCAATTGCTAGGTGGCGCTGTTTTATCAACGAAGGACATCACTGCACAAGGCAATGTCTTAGCGCTAGCGATCCAACAAAAATTAACGATCGAAGACTTAGCAGAAGCAGATTTCTTCTTCCAACCAGGACACGACCGTCAATGGAGCTTACTAAACTTAGCCGCACAACAAGCACTAGGTGAAGAGCCATTTGTGGAGTGAAAACTACATTTAAGTAATAGTAAATACGGAATAACAGGAGGATGGAAACATTCAGCCTGTTGTTCCGTTTTTTTATTTATTCGTAAGAGTTGTTTGGCTGAAGGGTAATATTGACGATTATGCTGTTAAAACAGCTTTTTAGGAATGTAATAAATTTTTATGATATTTTTTGATATGATTAAGGTGGAGGTTATTTTAATTTGTTAAAGTAATATTTTAGTGCTTTACGTATATATATTTGTAGAGAGGTACCGGTTACTTATTTATACATAGAATGGAGAGATGAAAGATGACCTACGTTCGAATATTCAAAATAATCCAACTGGTTTTATTGGCGCTAAGCATCTATTTTGCAGCAATGAAAAATACGATCTATACCATACTGATTATGCTATCACTATTTATTGAATATACCCAATCCGAGCAACCTAAAATTCCTTACAAATCGGAAAAAAAGGCAATCTATCTACCGAATCAAACATCTAGAACGGAAGTGGTGTTTGCGCTGATTCCCACGATTTTAGTTCTTATGATTTGCTCAATTTTGGAATTAGAATTGTATCATTTTTAGTAATAGGAATAATTTGAACCACGTTTATCTATTAGTAATAAAAATGAATACATAAAAGTATCGATCGTATGAGAATTTTAGAGAAGGTGAAAAGAGTGAGCCAAATAATTGTTCTCACCTCCTATCTAGTGATGACGATTCTATTGATTGTCATGTGGAGGTATAAAAATAATAGAAAATAGCAAGATAATCAAGATAGAAAATCTTCAAATAAAAGAAGAATAGAACGGAGAGATTAAAATGACCTACGCTAGAATACTCAAAGGAACTAGTTTGATTTTATTAGCTTCAAGTATCTATTTTGCAGCACAGAAAAATACTATTTACTTCACACTGATTTTATTATCGATACTTATCGCATATGCCCAACCCAACCGACCTAAAATTCCTTATCAATCGAAACGAAAAGCCATCTATCTACCGAATCAAACGTATGGAACGGAAGTGAAGGTTGAATTTGTTTTGACGGTTGTAGTTTCGATTATTTGTTTTGTTTTGGCGTGGTGACAAGACTTGAATGTAGAAGAACGTCATAAACCAAAAGTAAATAAAACTGAATCAACTCTTTCGTAAAGAAGCACCAATAGCCGAAATCTGTTTTATGTTTTCGGTTATTGGTGCTTCTTCCGCATTTTTTTCAATCCCCCTTCTTCACCCGTATCGCATACGAATCCAGCAAGATCCGCGCAATCACAGAAAGTGGCAGGCGAGAGCGGACTTCATATTCAGGGAAAAAAGAGATTTCGGATTTGAAGCCGATCAAGGATAATTCTGCTAAGTGATTCAAGCGACTTTCCCGTGAGGCGGTGATCAGGATCGAACTGATTTCCTCGCGGTAGCAATTCTCCGCTGCTGCTACGAGTTCTTCTGTTTCACCGTTTAAGGAAATAAAAAGAACGACATCTTTTTTGTGCAATTTGCGACTAACGGTTTTGATGATATTTGGATCAGTATGAAGGACACAATACTTATCGAGTAGTTGGAATTTTGTTTGTATTTCTTCCCCAATCATTTCTGAAAATCCTCTGGCAAAGATAATGATTCTTTGTGAACTCCAGATTTTTTGAATCGCATCTTCGATTACTCCTGTATCCAATAGATTGATGGTACGCACGACTTCCTGTTCGTTTTTTAGAATGGAAGTTTTTATTTCTTCATCTACTTTATCGACCGTAGCAAAATTGATGGTGGTATTCTTCTTTTCCTTTAAATGATGCTTAAAAGAAGTATAGCCTTCGTACCCTTTTTTCTTCATGGTACGAACGATGGTCGTGGTAGATACGTTGGCTCGTTCGCTTAGTTTGATAATTGATAGATTTGGGATTTCTTGGATGTGATTCATCATATACTCCCATAAAAAATGTTCTGCCTCGCTCAATTTAGGTTCCATTTACTCCTCCCCCTTTTCTTTTTATTCTACCACTGATGTAAACCCTTACTCAGATGAGTTTTATTTTGTAAACATTTACCTAAAATAGCGCTTATTTAGAAAACATGTACATCCAAAAACAGGTCATACTGTAGATAAAGTGAGGAGGGATACAGGTGGCTAACGTATATACATGTACGATGAATCTGGCGATTGATCTGTTTATTGAAGTGGAACGACTCAAACCGAATGTCGTGAACCGCTCAATCGATGATGACATCCAAGCAAATGGGAAAGGTGTCAATGTTTCATTGATTTTAAAAAAACTCGGGATACCAAATACTGCGTTGGGCTTTAGCGGAGGATTTACTGGGGCTTATATTGAGGAATGTTTGACGAAGGAAGGAATCAACGCTCATTTTGTTTCTATACCTGGAATGACTCGCATCAACGTATTTACACAAGTGAATGAGGAATCAAGTGAATACAAGTTGGTCAATCGTGGACCAGAAATCGACCAGTTAGCGATGGAAGAATTGCTTGAGACAATCAGTCATTTGTCAGCTGGAGATTATCTTTGTGTTTCTGGGAGCCTGCCAAGAGGGGTACCAGAAGAAATCTTAGTAATGATCAGTAAAATCTGTCATGAGAATCAAGTGCGCTTGATCTTAGATACGAGTGCTAAAATCGTTAAACGATGTCTAAAGTATCAACCATTTTTACTGAAACCGAATGAGCAGGAATTGGCAGAATGGTTTGATGAAGAAATAGCAGAAACGGAATATGTGAACTATTGCAAGAAACTATTAGCCGCAGGCGCTCAAAATGTATTGCTGTCATTAGGTGGAGCGGGCGGGATCTATGTGAACGAAAATTATTGTTTGACAGGAAATGCCCCGCAAGGAAAAGTCGTCAATACCGCTTGTGCCGGGGATACACTCCTAGCCACTTTTCTGGCAGGCTTGATCAAAGAAGAAAATAGTGCGGATTGTTTCAAGGACAGTTTAGCTGCGGGTAGCTCGACTGCGTTTCAAAAAGGATTGACTGATTTTACAGATGTCGCAGAGTTGAAAAAAGAAATCACTATTCATAAGGAGGAATTCAGATAATGGCTAAGTATCGATTAATTGCAGCAACTGGTTGTCCCACAGGTATTGCCCACACGTATATGGCACAAGAAGCACTGGAACAGGCAGCGAAGAAAAAAGGCATTTCGATCAAGGTGGAGACCCATGGTCAAGTAGGGGTAGAAAATCGTTTGACAGATCAGGAAATCATTGAAGCGGAAGCAGTGATTATTGCGGCGGATAAAGATGTCCAGCCTGAAAGATTTGCCGGGAAAAGGATCATTGATGTTTCTGTTTCGAAAGGGATCAAAGAAGCCGATCAATTGATTGCTGCGGCTTTAAACGGTGAAGGAGTGATTTCTGAAAAAGTCGAAATGGCGGAAGGAGATAAGGAAAAACAACATGCACAACAGAGTATTGGTCACAGCATCTATAAGAACTTGATGAATGGTGTTTCCCACATGTTGCCTTTTGTTGTCAGTGGAGGAGTCTTGATCGCCATTTCTTTTTTATGGGGGATTTATTCTGCTGATCCTGCCAATGCGCAATACAATGAATTTGCTGCGAATTTGAATCGAATCGGCGGTTTTGCGATGAGTATGATGGTGCCGGTCCTTTCCGCTTTTATTGCTGAAGGAATTGCAAAGCGTCCTGGACTGGTTGTTGGTTTTGTCGGTGGATTGATTGCCTCAGATGGTGGTACAGGTTTTTTAGGTGGGATTATCTCAGGTTTCTTGGCAGGGTATGTGGTATTGGGATTAATAAAAGCGTTAAAACCTTTGCCTAAAACACTAGATGGTTTAAAGGCAATTTTCTTATATCCCGTACTAGGGGTGTTGATTACTGGATTGATCATGACAGTCATTTCAGGACCGATGGCTAGTATCAATGAAGGAATGATGGATTTTCTAGCAGGGTTTGAAAACTCAAGTCCTTTAGTATTAGGGGTGATCGTCGGTTGTATGTGCGCATTCGATATGGGGGGGCCGATCAATAAAGCAGCCTACGTTACTGGAACTGCCCTGTTAGCACAAGGAAATACTAGCTTTATGGCGGGAGTTTCTGCAGCCTGCATTGCTCCACCGTTGATTACTGGCTTTGCGGTCTTGCTTTTTGGGAAATACTTCGAGCCAAACGAAAAGAATGCTGGTCTAGTGAATTTCATTCTAGGTTCAACACATATTACGGAAGGTGCGATTCCTTTTGCGGCAAAAGATCCGCTTCGTGTCTTGCCAATCATGATGCTTGGTTCGTCGATCGCCGCTGTATTGACCTATTTCTTTCGCGTGCAAGTACCAGCACCCCATGGCGGATTTCTCGTTTTACCAGTAGTGACGCATGGCTTATTGTGGGTTCTTGCGATTCTTGCTGGTTCTATTGCAGGGGGAGTATTACTAGGCTTGGTTCAAAAAAGAAAGTCACTGAGTGTGTGAAAGGGAGAGGATTCATTTGATGGAAAATTTATTTGTTTATACCAATGTGGCGGCGAATACTCGTGACGCGGTGTTTGCGTTTCTTTCAACAAAAATCGTTGAGGTAGGAAAAGCGACCAATGAACAGGCGGTCGAAATTGGTTTGAAACAACGCGAAGCAGAAGGTACGACTGGTATGATGGATGGCTTTGCGATCCCTCATGCGAAAAGTGAAAGTATAGAAGAACCAACGATCATTATTTTGAAATTAACGAATGCAGTCGCCTGGGATAGTTTAGACGGTCAACCGATCAAGTATGTGATTGCGTTGTTTATTCCAGCTGCAGAAGCAGGAACCAGTCATTTGGCGCTTCTTTCGCAAATGGCACGAATGTTGATGGATGAAGGCTTTAAACAAGCATTTATCACTGCTTCCACTCAAGAAGAAATTGTTGGGTTGATTGATTTTAAGTTAGAAGGGATGTTGAAAAAATGAGGAAAGTATCAGAGGGGAAATACCAAGCATTGGTAAACATGAGTAATCCAGACGGGATCATCGGGGCTTTAGCGATAGATCAAAGAGGCGCATTGAAAAAAATGATGGCGAAACACAAAGAGGAGGTCAAAGTGGATGATTTGATCCATTTCAAAGAACTTGTGTCCGAAGAATTGACACCTTTTGCTTCTTCGATTCTTTTAGATCCAGAATATGGGTTGCCCGCTGCCGAAAAACGCGCCAAGACAGCTGGACTATTGTTGGCTTATGAGAAAACAGGATATGATACAACGATACCTGGACGTTTGCCAGATACCTTAGCTTTTTGGTCAGCCAAAAGACTAAAGGAAGCTGGAGCAGATGGCTGCAAATTCTTGCTTTACTATGATGTAGACGAAAGCGAAGAAGTCAATGAACGGAAACAGGCATATGTAGAAAGAATTGGTTCAGAATGTCTGGCGGAAGATCTTCCTTTCTTTTTAGAATTGCTATCTTATGATGCAACGATCCCAGATACGACCTCCAAGGAATATGCCAAGATCAAACCGAAAAAAGTCATTGAAATGATGAAGATTTTCTCAGAGCCGAGGTTCAACGTAGATGTCTTGAAGGTAGAAGTACCTGTCAATATGACTTATGTTGAAGGTTTTGGAAAAGAAATCATTTATTCCAAGCAAGAAGCATCCGCTTTGTTCATCGAGCAAAGCCAAGCGACTGACTTACCGTTCATTTTTCTTAGTGCAGGTGTCAGTGCCGAAGGATTCCAAGAAACGTTGTACTTTGCCAAAAACGCTGGGTCTTCGTTCAATGGTGTTTTATGTGGGCGAGCTACATGGGCAGATGGTGTGGCACCTTTTGCGGATCAAGGGAGACAGGCGGCAAAAAAATGGCTTGCTGAACAAGGGAGAAACAACATTGAGGAATTAAATGGAGTCTTGATGAAGACAGCTTCGCCTTGGAAAAATAAGATTAGTCGCTAGTTGGTTAGTCATCTTGAAATAGCAAAAGAGAAACACTTTGAGCACCTAGACGTGGGAAATGAAGTGTTTCTTTTTTTTGTTATTTTTCATTGGAATTTAGCGAAATGCAAGAAAAAGAACCGTTGGATTTCTTCATTATTTTATAAATTTTCTAGGATAAACAAGCTTTTTAAGGACAAGCCTTATGCTGCTTTTTATGAGGTTTATGCTGTTTTTTTATTTTAAGTGGTATTTTCGAGGTATTTAAAATGTTTTTATATATAGTTGATTAAAACGTTGTTATATAGCGGTTTTTAAGCAATTTTTATGTTGACAGGTAGTTATTATTACTTTACGATTGTCTTGTGGTTATAACCAGTTGGAAGGGGTAAAGAAATGGAAAATTCTCGTAAAGGGAAACCGTTATATTATCAACTAGTTGATGTACTAAAGAAACGAATTGAGGCAGAAATGATCCCGCATGATAAATTGCTGTCTGAGAGGGAGTTATGTCTGTACTATGGTGTGAGTCGGACGACGGTTCGATTGGCATTGCGGGAATTAGAAACACTTGGCTATATTTATAAAAAACATGGAAAAGGAACGTTTGTCAGTGACTTATCGCATCAAGCAGCAAGTCTAGCTGGTGCTTACAGCTTCACAGAAGAAATGTTGGCATTGGGGCGTACACCGAAAACGATTATTTTAGCTTTTGAAAAACAAGCAGCGACAAAGCAGTTGGCTGAACGCTTGAATCTCAATCTAGGAGAAGCAATCTTCAAAATCAAGCGGCTACGTTTAGCGGATGATGTTCCTTTGATGGTTGAACGGTCTTATTTACCAGCA
Organism: Enterococcus sp. AZ062; assembly: GCF_051715065.1. Classification (NCBI taxonomy): domain Bacteria; kingdom Bacillati; phylum Bacillota; class Bacilli; order Lactobacillales; family Enterococcaceae; genus Enterococcus; species Enterococcus sp. AZ062. The sequence goes on from NZ_JBIOTB010000001.1 coordinate 551,709, forward strand.
AAACTGTTTCTTGGCCTTGATTTGCCGATTTTGGAAAGCAAGCCTTTGTATGATGTTTTTCTGGAAGATTTTGATCAACATGTCCAAGTGGCAGAAGAGGAATTCTATGCCAGTATTGTTTACGCAAATGATGCCGAATTACTGCATATATGCGATGGGGCACCAATTTTACATTTGAAACGGACGACCTTCAATAGCAAAAACGAGATCATCGAATACACAGATAGTGTCGCAAGAGCAGACCAATTCCATTATAAGATCCGTCATGTTCGGAGTAATCTAGGAGGAAAATAATATGTTTGAACTGTCGAAGGATGAATTAGAAAAAATAGGTGCAAGGATCACTACAGAAGAAATCAAACAACAACCAGATCTGTGGGAAGAGGTTGTGGAAATCTTAGAAGAGAAGAAAAATGAATTAGCCCTTTTCTTTGATGCACTTGAAAAACAGGCAAACAAGCAACAAATCCAAGTCATCTTTACCGGTGCAGGCTCTTCTCAATATGTAGGCGATACGCTTGTTCCTTATTTGAATGAGCATGGAGACACCAAACGATTTGCTTTTCATAGTTTTGGTACGACCGATATTGTTGCTGCTCCAAGAGAGTATTTGTTTCCTGATCAACCCACGTTATTGATTTCGTTTGCTAGAAGTGGCAATAGTCCGGAAAGTCTGGCAGCGGTCAAAATCGCCGATCAAGTCGTGGATACGTTGTTCCATTTAGCGATTACGTGTGCAGAAGAAGGACAATTAGCACAAGTCGCACGTGAACAATCGCAACATTTCTTGTTGTTGATGCCAAAAAAAGCAAATGACGCTGGTTTTGCCATGACAGGTAGTTTTACTTGTATGTTATTGAGTGCCCTTTGGCTGTTTGATCAAGCGAGCCAAGAAACAAAACAAAAGTATGTCACTTCCTTGAGTCATATCGGCAAAGATGTTCTGAAAAGAGAGCAAGAACTGATCCAAGTGTTAGCAGTACCATTCAATCGGGTCGCATATCTTGGCTCAGGTAGCTTGGCTGGTGCCACAAGGGAAGCACAGTTGAAAATCTTAGAGTTGACTGCTGGAAAAATCGCGACGATCTTTGATTCTTCGATGGGCTTTCGTCATGGACCAAAATCCTTTGTCAATGAGCAAACTTTAGTGATCGGGTTTGTGACGAACCAAGCGTACACACGCAACTATGATTTAGATATTTTGGAAGAAATCAATGGCAATGCGATTGCTGCAAAGGTGTTAGCCATTGCTCAATCGACGCAAAGAGACTTTTCTGGAGCAAACTTTTTCCTAGAACCAGTCGCGCTAGAATTACCTGATGCCTATCTATCCGTAGTGATGATTTTGACCGCACAAATCATTGCTCTTCAGATGTCGATCAAAGTTGGTAATACGCCTGACACACCTTCACCGACAGGAACGGTGAATCGAGTAGTCAAAGGTGTGACGATCCATGAGTACCAACATGAATAACAAGGAGGTCAATAAAAATGATGACACCAAATAAGAAAAAAGCGATGGAACAATTAGTAACAAAAGACGGCATCATCAGTGCATTAGCAATCGATCAGCGGGGAGCATTGAAGAAAATGCTGTCGGCTTTAGGAGAAACACCCACAGATGAACAATTGATTGAGTTCAAAGCGTTGGTTTCTAGTGAGTTGACGCCCTATGCTTCAGCTATTTTATTAGATCCTGAATATGGTTTACCCGCTGCCAAAGTACGTGATCAATCCGCTGGTTTGCTCTTGGCGTATGAAAAAACGGGATATGACGTATCGACTCCTGGACGGTTACCGGATCTATTAGGAGACTGGTCTTCCTTGAGATTAAAAGAAGAACAAGCAGATGCAGTGAAATTTTTACTTTATTATGACGTTGATGAAGATCCAAAAATCAATCATTTGAAACACGTCTTTATTGAACGTCTAGGAAGTGAATGTGCAGGAGAGGATCGACCGTTTTATTTAGAACTGCTTTCTTATGATGCAGGAATAAATGATAGCGCTTCATCTGAGTATGCAAAGGTCAAACCGCATAAAGTGGTTGAAATGATGAGAGAATTTTCAAAGCCTCGTTACCAAGTAGATGTTTTGAAAGTCGAAGTACCAGTCAATATGAACTTTGTCGAAGGTTTTGGTGACAAGGAAATCGTCTATAGTCGAAAAGAAGCAGCTGACTTTTTCAAGGCGCAAAGCGAGGCGACGCATTTACCATTTATTTTCTTGAGTGCTGGTGTATCTTCTGAACTATTCCAACAAACGTTAGTCTTTGCTCATGAGTCAGGTTCCACTTTCAATGGTGTCTTGTGCGGAAGAGCGACTTGGAAAGATGGCGTCAAAGCTTATGTAGATGCTGGGAAAGAAGGAGCCGTCAAATGGTTACGGACACAAGGTAGACAGAATATTGAGAACTTGAATCAAGTAATCAATCAGACAGCGACACCTTGGTATCAAAAAACAGGCGAATAATGTAAGCGTTACCTTTAGTTTGAGAATGAACAATTTATTTGTAAAGGAGAATGAACAATGGCAATTATTGGTGTAAGAATCGATGGACGTTTGATCCATGGACAAGTCGCGAATCTTTGGGTAACGAAGTTGTCGATTACTCGGATATTAGTTGTAGATGATGAGGTCGCAATGAATACAGTAGAAAAAAGTGGCTTGAAATTAGCCACACCAGCAGGAGTAAAGTTAAGTGTCTTACCGATTGAAAAAGCCGCAGAGAATATTCTCGCTGGGAAATATGACTCCCAACGCTTACTGATCGTCGCAAAAAAACCTGATCGATTGTTGAAACTTGTTGAACGAGGCGTGCCGATCAAGGAAGTCAATGTAGGGAATATGTCTCAGACAAATGAAACCAGATCAATCACCAAATCGATCAATGTGGTGGAAAAGGATATTGAGGATTTCAAACAGTTAAATGCGCGTGGGGTCCATTTGACCGCACAAATGGTACCAAGTGATAAGTCAGAAGATTTTATGAGTCTTTTGAATAAATAAGGGGGTTAAGTAGATGTCCATTCAATGGTGGCAAATCTTATTATTATCTTTATATGCAGGTTATCAGATTTTAGATGAACTACAAATTTATTCCTCAATGAGTGCCCCCGTTTTTGCCGGTTTGTTCACCGGATTAGTCATGGGGGATTTACAAGCTGGTTTAATTATAGGTGGTAGTATGCAATTGACCGTTCTAGGTGTTGGGACATTTGGCGGTGCTTCAAGGATCGATGCAAACTCCGGAACGATACTAGCAACTGCTTTTTCCATCTCATTAGGGATGAATCCAGAACAGGCAATTGCGGCTATTGCAGTTCCTGTCGCTAGTTTAATGATCCAATTGGATATTTTAGCTCGATTTGCGAATACGTACTTCGCTCATCGTATCGACCAACATGTTGAAACAATGAATTATAAAGCAATTGAACGCAATTATTTATTAGGTGCTCTTCCTTGGTCCTTGTCACGTTTGATCCCTGTCTTTTTAGCCTTAGCATTTGGTGGCGGACTAGTCGAAAACGTCGTCGCTGTGCTAAATGGCGATTTAAAATGGTTAGGAGATGGCTTATCTGTCGCAGGAGCGGTATTACCAGCAGTCGGTTTTGCTATTTTACTACGCTATTTACCAGTCAAGAAACATTTTCCTTATCTGATTTTAGGTTTTACGATCACTGCCTTATTAGCAACGTTGTTCTCAAATGTCCAGTTGCTTGGCACGAGTGTCGCAAGTGTCGTCAAAGATTTGCCGGCAACCTTCAATTCATTACCGATGCTGGCAGTAGCAATGATCGGTTTCTCTTTAGCAGCGATCAGCTATAAAAACAATCAACGAACAGAAAACCAGCAAGTAGCAAGTCCCCATACAACCTCTGAGGAAGGAGAAATCGAAGATGACGAAATCTAATTACAAGTTAACGAAAGAAGACTTTACACAAATCAACCGCCGAAGCTTGTTGACCTTCCAATTAGGCTGGAATTATGAGCGGATGCAAGGTTCAGGCTATCTCTATACGATCCTGCCACAATTGCGAAAAATCTACGGAGATGATACGCCGGAATTAAAAGAAATAATGAAGACTCATACACAATTTTTTAATACCTCTAACTTTTTCAACACGATCATTACTGGGATCGATTTAGCGATTGAAGAAAAAGAAGGTATTGCCTCAAAAGAAACTGTCTCTGGGATGAAAGCTGGATTGATGGGACCTTTCGCCGCGATTGGCGATTCCATTTTCGCCGCATTGATTCCGACCATTTTTGGGGCATTAGCCGCCAATATGGCGATCAATGGGAACCCCGCAGGTATTTTTATCTGGATCGTTGCCCAAATCGTAGTCATGGTTTTTCGTTGGAAACAATTGCAATTTGCTTACAAAGAAGGGATTTCTTTAGTGACCACGATGCAATCACGATTAACAGCGCTCACAGATGCCGCAACCTTGTTAGGGGTGTTTATGGTCGGTGCATTAGTTGCTACAATGGTGAATGTGCAAGTTTCCTGGGCGCCGAGCATTGGTGATGTGACGATGAACATGCAAAATAATATTGATATGATCCTACCTAAATTATTACCAGCCGCGATAGTTGGCGGTGTCTATTGGTTATTAGGCAAAAAGAATATGACCTCCACCAGAGCAATTTTTATCGTCTTGATCATCTGTGTCGTTTTATCCGCTTTAGGTGTGATCTCAAAATAGGAGAGTGTTGAAAATGAGCAAACAGTTAGTTCTTGTCAGCCACGGACAACTTTGTGAAGGACTAAAGGCAAGTACCGAAATGATCATGGGACCGCAAGCTCATATTCATACAGTGCCTTTATTGCCGGAAGAAGGAACAGAGGATTTCAAAGAAAAATTTTTTGCGGTGGTTTCTTCGTTGGAAGACTATGTTGTTTTTTGTGACTTGATGGGCGGGACGCCAGCAAATACTATTGTCCAATTGATCATGGAAGGCGAAGCGATCGAATTATATGCTGGCATGAATATGCCAATGGTCATCGAGTTTATCAATAGTCAAATGGTCGGAACATCGCCGGAATATGTTCGTTCTGGTGCAGAGAATATTCTGAATGTGAACCAAGTAATTGCTGCATTGGCTGAAGAGGACGAATAAATCAATGTTTGACAACGTTTACAAAAAATAGTATCTTTTTAGATAGGATAGTGATTATTCAGTTAAGCTAGACCTGATCAACGGCCTTTTTAGGTGGTTGATTGGGTCTTTTTTTATACTCAATAATAAAATAACTGTAAGACTATCATACCAAACTGAAAAGGGGCAATGACTGATGAGTTTTCCAAAGAATTTTTTATGGGGTGGCGCAACAGCGGCAAATCAATGTGAAGGAGCATGGGCTGTCAATGGTAAAGGAGATTCGATCAGCGATCACAATCGTGCAGGCAATCGTGAGATGGGGAAACGACGTACCTTTGATTTGGTGATCGATGAAACCAAGTATTACTATCCGAGCCATACAGCGATTGATTTTTATCATCGCTACAAAGAAGATATCGCATTATTTGCGGAAATGGGCTTTAAAGCCTATCGTTTATCGATTGCGTGGACACGGATTTTTCCTAATGGTGACGAAGAGCAGCCAAATGAAGAAGGGTTGAAATTTTATGATGCAGTGTTTGATGAGCTACATAAATATGGGATCGAACCGATCGTGACGATCTCACATTTTGAGTTACCGTTTCATTTGGGAAAAACGTATGACGGATTTTTAGACAAACGAACGATCGAGTATTACGAACGTTACGCAACGACACTTTTTGAACGCTACAAAAGCAAAGTGAAATACTGGTTGACCTTCAATGAAATCAATTTTGGTGTCTTAGAACATGGCAAACAAATCAATGGATTATTTAATCGAACTTATACGGAAACAGAAAAATATCAAGCCTTACACAATGTCTTCCTTGCTTCTGCTCGAGCGGTGATTGCTGGACATAAAATCAATCCTGATTTTCAGATCGGCTGTATGTTGGCGTATATCACGATGTATCCTAAAACCTGTCATCCATTAGATGTATTGAAGACGCAACAAATGAATGACCGGTTAAATTATTTCTGTGGCGATGTCCAAGTCAAAGGAGCCTATCCTTATTACATGAAACGCTACTTTGAAAAAGAAAAAATCGAAGTGGACATCACAGAAGAGGATTTGGCACTCTTGAAGGAAGGCGTTGTCGATTATTATACGTTCAGTTATTACATGAGTACGTGTATTGCAGATGATTTAAATACTCGGTCAGATAAAAGTGGCGGCAATTTATTTGGCGGGGTGGCGAATGAGTATCTTGAAACAAGCGAATGGGGCTGGCAAGTTGATGCGGTCGGGCTGCGATATACCTTGAATCAAATCTATTCTCGCTATGAAATCCCAGTGATGGTCGTAGAAAATGGACTCGGGGCTGTCGATAAAATTGAACCAGATGGCTCGATCCACGATGATTACCGGATCGATTATCTCGCCCAACATATCCAAGAAATGGGGAAAGCAATCGATGATGGCGTGGACTTGATTGGTTATACTTCTTGGGGCTGTATTGATTTGATCAGTGCAGGAACTGGTGAAATGAGTAAACGATACGGCTTTATCTATGTCGATCGAGATGACGAGGGCAACGGAACGCTGACCCGCTCGCCTAAAAAATCATTTTACTGGTATCAAAAAGTGATTGCGACAAATGGTGAAAGCGTAGAAATGAAATAATTCGGTAGAAAATAGCCCACCTCCAATCGACTGGATGTGGGCTATTTAGTGAGAGATTTTGTAGGTTATGAGTCCAAAACCAACGATTATGATCGGTTTGATCTAGACGAAGTCAACTCATGTTATAGTAAAAAAAGTTGCTTCTGGCAGATAGTGGAGGTTGGGGAGCAGAGGTAACAGAATAGGACGCTCTTTTAACCAAATAATTAAAAAATATCCTAAGAAAAAGAGAAAGGGTGTTATTGTTAGATGATAACCGCTAGGATAGAAGGAGAGAAATAGTGAGAAAAATCAAAAATATCCAAATCATTCGATTGATCAAAATCATCCAGTTCGGTCTTTATTTTATGTCGTTGTTTTTATTTGCAAAATCCAGATATAAAGTGGCACTCTTACCTTTATCAGGCGGGACGATATTAGAAGTGCAACTCCCTAGAAAGTATGGTTGGGGATTTGTGAAAAATAAGGAAAATGTCTTTCTTTCTTCGAAAAAAACATGGGTCGAACCAATGGTTGCTTTGATTGTTTTAGTATTTTTGGTTGGTCTTGCCTGTTATTCCCTATAAAAATTCGAACAAATCGAGGAGGAGCAGAAACGATGGATCATATTTTTGTGAAAAGCGAGTTTGCACCACTAAAGCGGGTTGTTTTAGCACAGTCTGAATTTGGCTTTCCTACGAAAGAATTAACCGGTGTCGATTTCTTGACAGAAGAAAACCATGAGTTATTTAGTGGGCCTGAAGTGATAGGCAAAGACTTTAGTGAAGTTTTCCCAGAACAACAAAAAGCTTGGGAAGTCGAACGGAAGAATTTACAAAAAGTACTAGAAAAATATGGGGTAGAAGTCCTTTTACCAAGAAAGTTGACCTCTTTTGAAAAAGAACTAGGGCTAGAGTATGGCTACAGTAACTTTTTCACCAGAGACCCCTTTTTTACGATTGGGGATCTATTGATTGAAGGTTCATTAAAGCTCCCACACCGCAGAAATGAGATTCTACCGATTCGTGAGATACTCATGAATGAATCGAATGAGAATGACTGCTTGTATTTTTCTATTCCTAAGCCAGATATTTCGCAAGGTATCGATTCAGAACAAGGGCCTTTCTTAGAAGGTGGAGATGTTTTAGTATTAGGAAAAACGATTTTTGCAGGTAACTCAGGGTTAGCATCCAATACTCATGGTATTGAATGGTTAAGAAATCTAGTCAAACGATTTGGCTACAAAGTGATCGAAGTGCCACTTCATCCGACGATCTTGCATTTAGACTGCGCATTAAGCCTTGTCAAAGATGGATTGATGATCGTGTGTGAAGAAGCGTTCCTAAATGGTATCCCAGAACAGTTAAGCCATTGGGATCGGGTAGAGGTGTCTTTAGCACAAGCCTCTCGATTGGCGACGAACGGACTGCCGATCAACGAGACAACGTATATCACAGATCCAGAATTTACTTTTATTGGTGAAGAATTAGAGAAACGAGGGATCACAGTCGAGTATATTGACTATAAATTGACAAGGATCTTTGGTGGTTCTTTCAGATGCAGTACGCAACCGCTTCTGAGGAACTAAGTGGAAACGATCCTAAATATGGGAAAAGGAAGGTCATTGCAGAAATGGTAAAAATCACAAATTTTCGCGATATCGGTGGCATCAAAAATAGAAATGGCAAAGAAGTTTTAACAAATGTTTTCTTGCGTTCAGGTGAACTATCTAGTTTGACAGAAGAAGATGCTAGACATTTAGAAACCACCTATCGTTTAAGTAAAATCGTTGATTTACGCGGTGAAGATGAAATTCAGGCTCGACCAGATAAAACGGTTCCACAGACGAAATATATCCATATCGACATCATGAAAGATGTGGCAGACGAAGGCGCTGGGCTGGAAGATTTTGTGAAGATCGGCTCCCCTGAAAAAGCCACGAACTATATGACAAAAATATATGAAGATATCGCCTTGAATCCGACTTCGCAGAAAGGGTATGCTCGTTTCTTCCAAGAAGTACTTACTATGGATCAAGAGGAAAGCCTTTTATTTCATTGTTTTGCTGGGAAAGATCGAACGGGAATCGCAGCCTTGCTAATATTAGAGTCATTAGACGTTCCTCGCAAGGCAATCTATGTCGATTATCTACGTACGAATGAACTACGTAAAAAAGAAAATGCGATGATTTTGGCGCAAGCAAAAAAAGTCCACTTGAATGAGGGGAATCTAGCTGCTTTAGATGTTGCGTTGAATGTGGACAGCAGTTACTTGGACCGTTTTTATCAAGTGGTAGAACAGGAATACGGGTCGATCCAAACCTATTTGAAACAAGCCCTGGCTATCGACCAATTAAGTTTACAGGCAATGAATAATCAATTTCTTAAAGGTTGAGTTGCTATTTTTCATTACTCCGAAAGTTAAAACATTGATTTTTCAAAAAAATGTAAGAAACCAATCATATTATAATCAACTGTATCGATAGACTTGCTGATCTAAGAAATTAGGTCAGTTTTTTTGTCTTCCAATACTCAAGAGAACAGTTGAAAAGGGATTTAGTTTATGAGTATGTGATGATAAAAATATTTTTTTCGGTTTGTTTTGAGGAATAAATATCTTTTTTTAGGATAATTGAAGTGGATATCAGGTTGTGAATCACATTATTTTAATGATTATAAAGATGTGTTTTTTTTTTGTTTTTTAGTGTAATGGGATTTTTGCTTTTAGTTTATTATAAGTAAGGGTTTGAGATAGTTTTATATTTCCTTTTAAACGTTATTTTATTTTTACTTAATCATTCTTTTATATCAGGGGAATATGCGTGAGTACAGTATTCTTTCTGAATTAGAAAAAAATTATAAATAGATTAAAAATGGGTGAGGTGATATATTGTTGAGGAAGAAAGAGCTTTTTTATTAATAGCTGTGAAGCTAGATACATGAGTAAGATATATTGTTTGATTGAGCACGCTATAAGCTATTAATGACAAATTCTTTCACTTATATAGAGTTAGGGTGGGTGGCTACATGAGAAAGAAAGGTTTGTGAAAAAAACAACTTTTGATTTTCAATGTTGTGATGATGCTTTTGCCAGTTGGGCAAGTAATTGCGATTCACGTAGAATCGAAGGAATCACCAGAAGCACATAGCAATGACGAATTGGTTTTAAAAGACGATGTGTTCCATTTTAATAATATTCCGCAAGAAAACGGGACAGAAGAGTTTTCTCAATTTGAAGAAATTGAAAATGATAGGCTCTATGAGGGAGCGGAGATAAGTACTGAACTTATAGAAGCGCCTGAGTGGACTATTGAACAAAGCGATGTAGAAGCGTTTGTTAATGAGACTGAAGGGTTTGATCCTGCAGCCGTTGAATCTGGTCAACTAGGAACGATTCCATGGACAGTCGATGCTTCTGGGACACTGACTCTAGGTTCTGGCATCTTCGATGAGGAAAATAATGTTGGTGGTCGATATGGAGCGATGGATTATTTTAATCATACGTCCGCGAATCAAGAAATGATCAACAGCATCGTTATCACGGGCAGGATCGAATTACGGGGAAGTTTGATTGGAACAAGAAATAGTGTCTTATCGAATGCTGAGCAGGGGGAACATAACCAAGGATTTTTTGGAAAATTTACGAAATGTCCAAACAATTGAAGGAATGGAGTATTTAGATACGAGTCAAGTAACAAATATGAACGTATGTTTACCCAGATGCGCAATTTAAGAGAAATAGATGTGAGTCATTTTCATACAAGAAATGTAACGAATATGAACAGTCTGTTTTATCGAATCTCATCGGTTTGCTCTTTCATGTTATCTGGTCAAAAAGAATAGCTGAAAAATATCATCTTCTTATTGATCAGATAGTCTGTTTATGAGGTAACTAACAAGTTTTTCTGTGTTGCATCAAAAAAAGATCCGTTCGACTAAGAAACAGAAAGTCGAACGGATTTTCTTTTTGTTAATTGACTAGCAACTATCATCTGCGTCTTGGTTTTAGACTGTTTAGACCATGTCTAAACATTGCATCAAGAAGCGGTGACCAAGCGTTGGCTGTAAATTTAGCTTCTTTACCAGTCGCTAAGCGATTCATTTGTTGTTCATAATAAGAAAGACTAATAATGCTCCCAGCTTTTTTGTCGAGATTTTTCAGATGTGTCGTTAGACGTGGTAACTGAATGTCTTGAGCATGTCCTTCTGCTAGTTGATTTGGCAACTCTGGATTCATTGCTAGTGCTCGTGCTAGTCCAACCATTGCAATTTTTTCTTTAGTGATTACTTCTTCCATTGTTTCTGGTTGTGTCAGTCCACCAGTTAGAATGATTGGGGTTGTCACTTGCTGTTGGATATCTTTAGCAAAATCAAGGAAAAATGCCCCTTTCCCAACCTCCATGAATTTTGTTTTTTCGTAATTGCCACCAGAAATCTCAACAAAATCGATCCCTAGTTCCGCCATTTTTAAAATAACTTGACGCGAGTCTTCTTCACTAAACCCTTGAGCAGTAAAATCTGTGGAATTAAGTTTTAAACCAACAATAAATTCCGGTGTAGTGGCTTCTCTTAGCCCTTGGTAGATCTCAAGAAGGAAACGCATCCGATTTTCCAAAGAACCACCGTATTGGTCGGTTCGCTGATTATCTGCTGGAGAAAGAAATTGGTTGATGAGATAGCCGTGTGCACCATGGATCTGTACTCCAGAAAAACCAGATTCTTCCGCTATTTTACCAACTGTAACAAATTGTTCCACCAGTGTTTTGATCTCTTTAGTAGTTAGTTCTCTTGGAGGATTAAAAAATCCTTGAAGTTCTTCACCTATTGGTTGAGCAGTAGGTGCAACCGGTTGTGAGTTCATTGTTTTGGGTGACTGTTTGCCGGGATGATTGATTTGTAAAATAAATTTTGTATGGTTTTCTGTTCCAGCTTTGGCCCAGGCTTTTAAAATTGATTTATCTGTATTTTCATCTATAACAACATTTCCAGGTTCACCTAAATGATCACGATCGACCATGACATTTCCTGAAATTAAAAGTCCGCTACCGCCTTGAGCCCAACGGTGATAAAGATGAATATGTTTTTCAGTTGGGTTATTTTCTTTGTCGGCAAGTGTTTCACTCATTGCAGATTTGACGATTCTATTTTTTAAGATTGTTTGATTTGGTAAAGTGATTTCTGATAATAGCATTGAATTCTCCTTTTATTTCAGTATTTTTTTTAAAAGTTTCAACGACCGATTTGAATAAGGTGGGAATAATCCAGGAATGTTGAAGGTTGAACGATTTTCATAGACTCCTTTTTGATGAGAAAAGGTAAGAAAACTATATTTTCCGTGATAGCCACCGATACCAGATTCTCCTACACCACCGAAAGGTAAATGAGGATTGGCTACATGTTTCAGAACATCATTGACCGTCACATTTCCTGATGAAATAGCGGTCATGAGCTGTTCTTTTTTCCGATTCGATGTTGTAAATAGATATAGTGCTAAAGGTTTTTCATACTGTTTAACTTGAGAAATCGCATCATCGATGGTATCAAAAGTCAAGATTGGTAAGATCGGCCCAAAGATTTCTTCTTGCATCGTTGCGGCATCATGACTAGGTAAATCCAAAATGGTGGGTTCAATATATAAATCTTCCCGATCTGTTTCACCACCAAATACGACAAAGGAGTGGTCAGCTTCTAACATCTGTTGCAATCGGATAAAATGGCGATCATTGATGATCCTGCCATAGTCTGTGTTATTTCGGATATCAGAACCATAAAATTCTTTCGTGGCAATAATCATTTCTTTGATCAATGTGTCTTTTCGTTTACGGGACACTAAAACATAATCTGGCGCAATACAAGTTTGTCCGTTGTTCTGCAATTTTCCCCAAACGATGCGCTTTGCTGCCACTTTTAAATTAGCAGTATCATCGACGATCGCGGGACTCTTGCCACCTAATTCTAAAGTGACGGGTGTCAAATTCTTTGCGGCAGCTTGCATTACGATTTTTCCTACTGGGACACTGCCAGTAAAGAAGATATAATCGAATCTTTGTGCGAGTAATTCAGTCGTTACGTCCACACCACCTTCGACCGAGGCAATGTATGTTTTGTCAAAAGTTGAATGAATCAACTTTGTCAGAACTTTAGCCACATTTGGCGCTAATTCGCTTGGCTTCAAAATCACCGTATTCCCTGCGGCAATTGCCCCAATCAGTGGTTCAATAGCTAAATGAAAAGGGTAATTAAAAGGAGCAATGATCAACACTTGTCCATAAGGTTCATACTCAAGATAACTTTTCCCCCACATATAAATCGGTGTATGAACGGTTTTTCGCTTGGCGTATTTCTTTAATTTTTTGATCATTTCAGAAATACTTTGATAGACAACACCAATTTCAGTGACATATGCTTCGTGTGCTGGTTTTCGCAAATCTTTGAATAATGCTTGTGTCAATTCAATCTCTATTTCTTGCATCGCCTGTTTCAGTTTGATTAATTGGACTAATCGAAAGTCGATTGATTTTGTTTTTCCTGTTTCAAAAAAATGTTGTTGATCCTGTAAAAGTTGGTTGATCATCCGTTTTCTCCTTTTAATATATTTATATGTTCGAACTTATGAACCTATTTATTTAAAAAGAAAGGCCGAAGCCTTTTTATATTTTTTCTAATAGTTGCATAAATCCTTTCAAGTTACGTTTGATACAAGCAACATCTAAATAATAGATCCGCTCTTTGCCACGTTTTTCGACATACACAATCCCTGCTTGTAAAAGCAACTTTAAATGATGAGAAATAGCGGGGCGAGAAATAGACATTTCTTCTGTGATTTCTGTCACACTTAAACCACCTTTTTCTACTAGCAAACTGACGATTTCTTGACGATTTTCTTCTTGTAATGTCGTAAATAGGGGCGTGGAATCGCGTAATAACGCTAAAAATGTTTCTCGCATAGTGACCTCCTTCAATTTGTTAAAGTGAGTATAACATGATATGTTTAAACTTGTCAACCTGTCATGGAAAGATATAATAGTCGTGTTATTTTTTGATTTATTCACTTATTTATTATTAGTATTTTTCCATTTTTTTTGTTATACATGTTTACAATCTATTTTTTTAAGAATAGATATAAAAAGCAAAAGAGGTGTGAAAATGCGAGAGTTACAGTTAAAATTTATTACAAATACGATTACAGAAAGGTGGATGCGGATTTTAAATGTGATCGAACAACAGAATATGTTTACAATTGTTGGATTGTCCCAGCAGCTTGGTGTTTCTAAACGGACGATCCTAAAAGATGTCAGTGAACTGAAACATCACTTTGAAGAGAGTGCGATTTTTGAGTCAAATACCACTGGCTATTTTTTTAAAGAAAAAAATCGACGACTGTATCATGAAGACAAAGAAGCATTGTTACAATCGGAGATTTGGTTTGAAATTATCAGTGACATTTTTTATGGAGAGCTAGTATCTGTCGGAGAATTAGCTGATCGCTATAATTATTCAGAAAGTACGATGCTACGATCAGTCGCTCAAATCAAAGAGGTTTTAAAAGAATATCAGCTTTCACTTAGCTTAAAACCAGTGGATCTTGTGGGAAAAGAAGAGAATATCCGCAAGTTTTTTTTTGATTTTTTTTATGAAGGAGAACCAACACCGTATACTGTTTATCCTCCAGAAAGTATCCACCAGATGTTTTTAGATAAGCTAGGTGAGCGTCTTGGTAAGTATGAGATAGGAACAGGGATCATGGTCACAGGATTTTATTACTGTTTGTATATCACGATGATCAGAAATAAGAATGGGCATATCATCTCTTTACCTCGTAAGATAAAAGAGATTGATTTTAGCAATGAGACAGATTTTTTATTGATGTCTGAATTGATTCCACTGATCAAAAAGGAGTATGGTATTTCGATCCACCAAGATGAAATCATTTGGCTTTTTCTGATTATAATCAGCAAACGAACGATTGATAATATCGAGCACGAGACTGTCTTTTTGGAGAAGTATAATCAGTGGTCTGAAATAGATCTAGTGATTGAATCTTACTTCCAATTATTCAACATCGACCGGAAGACTAATCCCATATTATCCACCTTTCTTTCTGCCTTTTTTCTGGGGAGGAAAATCAATAATGAAATGGCACCAATACTGAATAAATTATTAAGTGAAGAAATTATTATCATCAAAGATCTCTATGGTTTAGCCTATGAGAAAAATCGACAATTTATTCAAAAAAATCAACCATTGCTGTCTTTCTCAGAGAAATATTTAGAAGATATCATAGCAAGTTTAACGATGTATACAGAAATCTTGTTCTCTTATTATTCACCCAAGAAAACAGTGTTGTTTCTTTTGGAAGGTAATCATTTACTCGTTCAGTTGATCAAAGTCCAAGCCAATCAACTGTTGTCGAAGCAGCATCATGTGCTGTTTGTTCCGTTACATGAATTGACAGAAGAACGTTTGAACGTTGAGCATGTTGATTTGATCGTAACGAATTATCGTCCTTATTTATTGGATTACCAGTTGAACAAGGACTATTTGTTGATTAATCGAGTCCCTAATAGAAATGATTGGGTCAACATTTTTACTCAGTTGAATCCTTTACTCAATAGTATGCTGTAAGAAGTAAAAAACGACATTAATCGATGAAGTAACTAAAGAGATTAACTGATCTCCGCGGTTCTTCATCGATTTTTTGTTGTGCAACTAAAAGAGCGAATCTATCAAAGTCACATAGTGAAAGTAGGAACAAGCCACTTCACTAGTTAGTGAAAAATATGAATTTCTTTTCTTTTTGCGCTACGTTAATCTTATTTATGCAGAAAGTAATGATAATTACTATTATGTGAGAAAGGTTATAGGAGGAGGGAAATGAATCGTAAAAAAAAATACATACTAAGCCTGAGTATGTTACTTATTCAATGTTATGCACCGTTGGTTGTATACGGGACAGAGGTTCGATCGGTTGAAACAGAGGGGACAGTCGGTTTTACAGGCGTGTATGAAATGCCTGGAGATCCAGTACCAGCGCCAGAAGTCGAAATCAAACCAGATTTCCCAAAAGAAATCGCTCAACAACCGTCAGAGGAGAGAGATGCCAGTCACAGAAGATTGCCAAAAACGAATGCACAACAAATGAGTAGTTGGATAATTTTAGGGGTTTTTCTTGTGATAGTGACACTTAGTTTTTGGTTTTGGAAATACAAAAAGAAAAAACAATCATAGAAAGTAGGACGTGTATAAATGAAATTAGTGAGATTAGCAACAATTGCAGCCTTATCATCAACAGTTTTTGCCGGAGGTATGACTGTATTTGCAGAAGATGGTTCCACAGACACATCAAAAGAAGTGCGTAATGTAACAACTAATGGAACGATTGAATTTACACCAAATGAAGATGAAGAGCTAGTCGTTGTTCCGCCAGTAAAAGAACCAGATGTCGAGATTGAGCCTGAAGTGCCAGGAACAACTGGACCTTTATCGATCATGAAAGCTGTCACAATGGATTTCGGTTCACAAGTCATTTCAAATCAAGATCGAACATACAATATGGTTGCAGAAAAACAACAAAAAAAGGGAACAACTGGTGAAGAAAACAAAGTCCCTTATGTCAGTTTTGCACAAGTACAAGATGTCCGTGGAACGAATGCTGGTTGGAATCTGCAAGTACGCATGACCGACTTTAAAGCAACGAATACAACAAATGATACATTGCTCGGTGCAGAAATTTCATTGTTGGATCCAAGAATCCAGTATGAAGGAAGTACGCCTGAGAATGCCCCAGCGGCTCATGCGAGCGAATTGAAATTGTTGCCAAATGCTTCTGCTGTGTCAGTGATGAAAGCAGAAAAAGATAAAGGTGCAGGTGTATCTTCAGTCGTTTGGGGAAATCAAGCAGACTTGGATGCACAAGAGGCGAACGATGAGGTTGATGTGGTAACCAACAATGCGATCCAATTATTTGTTCCGGGTTCTACAGCAAAAGATGCGACTCAATACAAATCAACACTAACTTGGGAATTATCCAATACACCTGATGTTAGTGGTGTAAATTAACAAGAAAAAAAATATGAGTAACATAACGAATCATAATCATTAAAAAGCAACCGATTTTTGTTTATAGAAGTGAATGTGGTAGCGTTACAATTTTGTAGCGCTACCTCCTTTAAAGAAAGGGGTAAGTTTATGAAAAAGACAAGTACATATCGAAAAAATAAAATCCAACAAGTGGGGATCGTATTACTCGTCATGATTGTCAGCCTGATGGCTCCCATGTTGGTTGGAGCGGAAGAAGGAACGTTGAATTTTTATGTAACGCCTGAGTTCTCAGCAAATCAAAAATCAGGAAATGATCGTTATTTTCAATTGAATCTTGCACCAGACACGACAGAAAAGCTAACGTTGAAACTACAAAACGCAAACGCAGAGGCAAAGAAAATCAAAATCACGCCACATACTGCTTATACCAACGTGATGGGGGTCGTAGAATATGGACAAGATGCGGAAGAAGCAGATCCAACGCTCAAACATTCGTTGGCTGAGTTGATTGAACAACCAGAAATCATTGAGCTTGCTGGAAATGAAACAAAGACCGTTACGCTTGATTTGAACATACCTAAAGAAGAATTTGAAGGATTGTTAGCTGGCGGATTACGAGTGTCAGAAGTCAAAGAAGAAGCAACAGAAGAAACGAGTAATGAAGAAGGTGTCGCCATCCAAAATGATTTTGCGTATATCATCGGTGTGGTTGTGAGCAACAAACAAGATGCTGTACAACCGGACTTAGAGTTGTTAGATGTTTTTGCTGACCAACTCAACTATCGCAATGTGATCAGTGCGAATCTACAAAACTTCACCCCGACATTCGTGAATCGCTTAGAAGTCGAAGCTACGGTTCAAAAAGTGGGCGAAGAAGAGATTTTATACCAAGCCAGTCAAGAACAGATGCAAATGGCACCCAATTCCAATTTTAATTTCCCGATTTCTTTGGAAGGTGATCGTTTTCGCAGTGGTGACTACGTATTGAAAATGACGGCACGTTCTGGGGAAGATGAATGGCAATGGGAAAGAACCTTTGCGATCGAAGCGGATGAAGCACGAGCATTGAATCGAGCAGATGTTATGATCGATACGAGTATTAATTGGTGGATGATTGGTTCAATCATGTTACTTGTTTTATTGCTTGGAATAATTCTTTACCTAATCCATAAAAGAAAAAAAGAGCAACCGAATAAGAGTAATGAGAAGGAGTGAATACAATGCCCTCAAGATTAAGAAGAACGATGCTTTTTTTAGGGACGACAATTTTAGTGATACAAACAGTAACTATACCGATAGGCATGGTCTACGCAGAAACCATGATAGACAGCGTGGAACATGAGCAAGTGGAACTCCCTGCTATCCAAAACTCCTTAAAAGAACTATCCAGTAATCCTAACTTTTTCTTTTCTCAATCTCAATTGCAAGGAACGATAAAAGTTCCGCTACAAGTGACGTTCTTTTCTGATCAAGAAGTGTCAGAGGCACGAGTGGTCTTACCAGAAGAAGCAACGCTCATCCAAGATCAATTGTCAGCAGGGATTTCAATCGAACAAGGAGAGCAGCCTCATGAATGGATCGTTCAGTCAAAACGTGCGCGAAATACATTTGTTCTTCCTTTAGTATTTGAAAAAGCGGGAAACTATGAACTGTCGGTGGAAGAAACGACGGCCCATCTAGAAATCAGTGAGCAAGAAGAGCCTAGTGAAGAAGTCCCAATCGAAGAATCAGAATCGTCCGAGGACAACACAGTAGGACAAGAGGAATTAAAAGAAGAAAGTGGAATAGAAGAAGAGCAAGTTAATGAACAACCGGCAGAAGAAGTTCGTGAGCCTGTGGTAGAAGTGCCGCAGGAGCAACAAACAGATGAGGAGTTAGGGGTGAGTGAACTGACAGTCTTTGATGGAAAGACGGAAGAAGTCACTACGATGGCGCAATTTAGAGCAGCCGTTGCCAATCCTGATATTGGGATCATTTCCGTTCAAGCGAATCTGACGGAGTCTACAACAAACGTACTAACTGTGGATCGTCCGTTACTTATCCAAGGAAACGGGTATACTTTAACATTTGGCATAAATGGCTTTTATTTTCAACTAGCAGAAGTAATGGAGCCAAGTGCTTTTCGAATTGAAAATACAAGACTTACAAAAGTTGGTACAACACCATTGATCAACGCAACGGTAGAAATCAGTAAAAATTGGACCGTTGAATTAGAAAATATTACCGAGGTGAATGCGAATACCATGCGATTAGCTTCTCTTCCTGAAGGAAACATTCATTTTACAGGTGGCGTATCAAACTTTACACGTACAGCTTCTGCACAAACCTTCATCGTAGCAAAAGAAGTCGTAGCAACAAACCAAGCAGAAGTCACAATTAGTCGTGGAAATGCGACGGTCTTCTTTTCTTCTGCCACAGTAGCGGAGCCAAAGCTTACGATAGAACGGGGAGCAAAAGTTACAATCACAACTACTGCTGGTGCGGCGAATACGATTGATCTAAGAGGAGAAAATCCAGAAATAGCCGTTCAAAATGGACATCTGTCAGTAGGTACAATAGGACCAGCTACTGCAACGACACCAACAAACACAACCAACAATACGATCGTCCTTTCGGGCGTATCTCCTAAGTTTAGCTTGGATCAAGAAAGTACATTCTCTCTTCGAACGACATTATCAAAAAGAGGAATATATCTTGCTGGAAACAATTCGCAACTCACGGTAAATAACTCGGAATTTTCTGTAACTTCTGCGACCGCAGAAGCAATTCGGTCAGAAGGCCAGAACGGGATTTTAACGATAGCAAACTCTAATATGAATTTAACTACCACAACTGGGAGAGCGATGAGAGTAAACGGAAAAATTAATATATTAAGGTCAAACCTTTCCACTAACTCTACAACAGGCCTACCTATATCTACGGATAACGCCGATGGAGAAATTGTTATTGATGAGAGCCAACTGAATTTAAACATGAGTAGTTCTAATAATGGAATTCTATTAAGCGGTACAGACTCATTATTAAATATAACAAACAACAGTGAAGTGAAGTTAACTAGTGGAAGTGGAACAGCCCGAAATATATTATTTAGTGGAGCACGTTCAAAAATGATTATTGAAAATCAATCCGAATTAATCTTGAACACAAGTGGACCGACAAGTGCTGCAACTGATACAGCTAATAATGCCATCCAATTTGTAGGAGAATCATCAGAACTAACAGTACGAAATAAATCCAATTTAGATGTTAACGTAACAGCAGGGGCGAAGAGAGGGATTTTCTTTCAAGCAAGTAATGGGTTATTCCAAGTGCTAGATAACTCTGAGCTAAATATTAAAGGATTAACGGGACTAGCAGTACGTTTAAACGGTAGTAATTCAAATTATATATCTTCAGAATCAAAAAATACTATCGAGACAACAACAGGCCAAGCGTTGAGGGTGTCCGGAAAAATTGAATTGACAAAAACCCATTTATCTTCAAATTCTACAACAGGGATACCTTTACACACAGATAACGCCGATGGAGAAATTGTTATTGATGAGAGCCAACTGAATTTAAACATGAGTAGTTCTAATAATGGAATTCTATTAAGCGGTACAGACTCATTATTAAATATAACAAACAACAGTGAAGTGAAGTTAACTAGTGGAAGTGGAACAGCCCGAAATATATTATTTAGTGGAGCACACTCAAAGATGATTCTTGAAAATCAATCCAAATTAATTTTGAACACAAGTGGACCGACAAGTGATGCAACTGATACAGCTAATAATGCCATCCAATTTGTAGGAGAATCATCAGAACTAACAGTACGAAATCAATCCAATTTAGATGTTAACGTAACAGCAGGGGCGAAGAGAGGGATTTTCTTTCAAGCAAGTAATGGATTCTTTCAAGTCATAGATGGATCTGAGATTAATGTTTCTACGAATGCGGCAAATTCCGTTCATTTGGCAGGAACTAAACATACTATATCTATTAATAAAGAAGCTAAAGTTTATCTTAAGAGTAATTGGACTACGGAAGCAAATCAAAATGCAAGCTTGTTTATAGGAACTAATGATAAAAGTGAAATAAATTTTGTTATCTCAGAAAAGTCATTGTTACAAGCCGATGCTAATATGTCGAGCGCTATAGTATTACAGGGAACTGAAAATAAATATACGGTAGAAGATACAAGTGAATTGCTATTAAAATCAAACAGAACGACAGGTAGTACAACTGTTGATGGCTCATACGGTAATGCAAGGGCCACATTGAGATTTTTAAATTCAGGATTTAGTGAATTTAATATCAATAATAGCAATGTACTTATTGAGAAATCTAGTGGAAATGCTCCTGGAATACGCATGTTGGGTGATAATAACCATATCATGGTTTCTAATGGTGGGAAATTGTATGTAAATAATCCTGGTGACGGACAAGTTAGTAATGGAAATACCGCTGGCGGCAATCAGGGTATTCATTTAACTTCTGGAGATAATACATCCTTCTCCGTAACAGATCCGGGGTCACAAGTTACTATTTTAGCTGAAAATGGACCAGCTATAGATCTATCTGGAGCGGGGAAAGTTAAGAATAGCAATGGTGGTTATTTTGAAGCAATAGGAAGGACTTCAACTGCTGCTGGTGGAGTATTTAGAGCAGGTGTCTTAAATGTAGAATTCGACAATCCTTTATTTATGGATTTTAGAAATAATCGTCCTAGTGGAGGGAATCTATTTAATGTCGCAAGCGGTTCTAGTTTAAAGGCATCAAATAGTGACTTAGCAGTTTGGAAAAATGGTTCAAACTTAGATGCTGATCCTGATTTAAACTTCCCAACTTTAGATTTTTCTTTCTCAGGGACAAATTTCAATACTTTAGGAGAAACGAATCAACCAGATGTACTGAATACTGATAATTTTGGTACAACAGGATTGACGACATATTCTAGATTAAGTTCAAATAATGCCCGGTGGGCAATTGCAGATGAACTCAGAGTTCCAACAAATGCCGACAAAAAGATTCATGGACATATCAGCATTCCAGTTGGATTAGAAGAAAGCCGCTCTGCTTGGGATGGGGAAGCTACAGTCATTGTAGAAGTTGAACATGCCAATGGAACGAAAACAGAACATACTACTAAAACTGTGGGACACTCAAATGAAGAACCAGGCATCAGTATCTATGGTGAAGAACCACGTGCTGGATTATTTGAAGTCGATTTAGAAGAGCACCTGCAAAAAGGAGATAAGGTCAAAATTAAAGAAGTTCGCCTCACTTCCGGAGAATTAACACAAGGATATGAAAATATTATTTTAACAGATACAGTAGAAGTCTTTCCAATCGTTCCACCAAAACCCGCCGAGTTTTCTTCTTCTGTAGTCTCAAGTAATAGTACAATGATTAAAGGGTTCACGGAAAACAAAGAAGTAACAGTTACTGCTATCCATAATGATCAAGAGATTGATACAGAAAATGTTGTTGTGGATGAGTATGGGGAATTCACGATTGATCTTAGTGAACTTCAGTTAACAAAAGAAGATGAGATCCAAGTTTTTTTAAGAGACAAGAATGGTTCCGCAAAAGCGGCTGGGGTTGTAAATCCACCGCTAACAAATAATGAACAAGGGAACATCAATCCAGCACAACCATTAGATTTCCATGATGTGACTTTTGCTGCGGCGACTATTTTAACTGTTGGGAATTGGGATCCAGTTGCGCCAGTTGATCCTTTAGACCCTGAAAAAGAAGTGCTTCCGGAAAATCAGCCAGAACTTCCAGAAGAACAAGGGGCATTAAGTATTGATTTTATTTCTCGCTTCAATTTTGGGAAACAGAATATCTCAGTTAAGGATAAAACCTACTATGCCCAACCTCAACGATTGTTGAATGAAGATGGGACAGTGAAAGAGAACGAAGAGCGACCAAATTATGTTCAAATCAGTGATCGTCGACCGGACAATGAGCGAAGTGGTTGGCAATTATCGGTTACCCAGAATGGACAATTCAGTAATCAAAATGGTCATGAATTGATTGGTTCGGAAATCCAATTGAGTAATCAACAATTGGCGACAGCACAAGGCGGAACTGCGCCTGAGCTACAGGAAGAATCCATGCAGAGGATTTTACCAAATACGAAACAAATCTTATTACAGGCAGATAAGGAATCTGGAACTGGCACGTGGATCTATCGGTTTGGTGATCAAGAATCGGCAGATAAGAGTGTTGGTCTCTATGTACCGAAAGGAGCGTATCCAGAAGCTGAGCAATATACAACGTCGTTAACATGGGAATTAAGCAGTGTTCCAGAAAATCAATAAAGAAAAAGAGTTGTGACAGCCATATACAGTTTCGAAAAATAAGCCAGAAAACCCCAAGATTTTTAGGGTTTCTGGCTTATTTTTGCTAACATTCTTTTTTGAATACATTTACTAAGTTTTAGAGAGTGTGAGAGGATGAATATTATCTCATTTCTTTCATTCTCTTAAAAATGAGGGGGAAAAGTACTATTATATAGTAGAAAACTTTCTGTAAAAAGTGCGAAGAAAACGAGAGATCCCTTTACACTAGAGTAACTATAACGTATATAATCTATATAAGGTGTGCTGTCACCATTAACGTTGATCGGCACAAAAAAAGAAGTAAAAAAAACGAAGCAAGCGAATATGGAGATAAATATGATAAAGAATAAATTGCAACAATACAAAATATTATTGATATTATTGATTCTTGTAGCTGTTTCGCTGATTATTTTTTTGAATCAAATCATTTATGCGTGGTTGATCGTGGAAATGTTTGCCTTTCTTCTTTGTGGCTATTTAGTGATTTTTGATCAAAGAGAAGCAACCTCTAAAATCGCTTGGATCTTAGCGTTATTATTTTTACCGATCGTTGGGATCATGCTGTACTATCTGATTGGTCGTGAGCCACGATTACGCAAGTTATCGAAACAGCAACTAGAGAACGAACGAAACATACAAGAAACGGTGTCCAAGATTCTTCAGGAACATTCAGAAATCATTCATGCCAAGCACGATCTTTCCAAAGAAATTTTCCATCTTTCCGCAAAGTATCCCACAAAAGACAATCAATTGACATTGTTAAAAGAAGGGACGGATGCTTTTGCTTCATTGTTGCAAGATATCAAACAGGCAACACATCATGTCCATGTTTTCTTCTATATTATAAAAGGGGATGAAACTGGCGAAGAACTAGTTGCTGCTTTGATCGAAAAAGCTCGACAGGGAATCAAAGTACGTTTTATGTATGACAGTGTCGGATCAATTGCTTTCCCGAATCGATTATTAGATACGATGCGAGAAAATGGTGTAGAGGTAAGAACCTATGATCTATTGAATTCACCGTGGCTGAGTAACAAAGCCAATTGGCGCAATCATCGGAAAATCGTTGTGATCGATGGGGAAATTGCACACACTGGTGGTATGAATATCGGGAATGAGTATAGTGGACGCGGGAAAAAGTTTTCCTATTGGCGAGATACGAATGTTCGAATCGAAGGGCCTTCTGTACTCGAGTTGCAGGAATGTTTCGTTTATGATTGGTTATTTCTCGATGAAGGAACGGAAACGATCACTTATTTCATCAACCAGCAAGAGCTGTATTTTCCCTTACAAACGGAACAACCAAAAGGTTCGGAAATCGTACAGGTCGTTTACGGAGGGCCGTATGATCAGGAGAGGATCATCAAAGACTCTTTCAATGACTTGATTGGTAAAGCAGTTGATTCGATCAAGATTGCTATGCCTTATTTTATTCCAGATGAAGAAACACTTGGGGCGCTTAGACGAGCAGCTCGCTGTGGGATCAACGTGCAATTGATCATACCAGGAAAAGGCGATCGCGGGATTTCATTTCATGGGACGAACTCGTTTATTGATGATTTGTTATCGGCAGGAGTTGAAGTGTCGATCTACGATACGACTGCATTTATCCATTGTAAATACATGATCGTTGATGATGTGGTCGCAACGATTGGATCAACTAATTTTGATATTCGCAGTTTTTATCTCAATCATGAACTGTCAATGTTCATTTATGGTCCATCAAAAACGATCGATGAATTGAACGTCCATTTTACAGAAGATTTAGCCCACGCTGAAAAGGTCAAAAAAGACGAATGGCAACGGCGAAGTGCATGGACGAAAATCAAAGAGAAGATCAGTGGCTTGTTTGTGCCGATACTTTGATAGAAGCAACGAAATCAGCGCATAAGAAGTTGCCATTAGCCTAAGACAGAATAGACAAAGCGTTTCTTACGTGTTTGTTTCTTCTGTTTTTTCTTTTATCCTTTCTTATTGTTTTATAACAATACAATGCGCAATAAAATAAGTTTTTTTAGAGATATGCTACTATAGAGATAGATATAGAGTGTTTTTTTACAGTTGGATCATACGAGTTTGCATCTGTGAAAATGTGCTTTGAGACTTAGAAAGTAAGAGGTGATTTTGTGAAAAACAAACAGAAATCAGTCATTGTTCTGGGAGGTGGACTTGGTGGTTTGTCTGCAGCAGTTTCCTTAGCCCAAGAAGGATTCGACGTATCACTATATGAAAAGAACGATCATTTAGGGGGGAAATTGAACCGTTTAGAAGCAAATGGGTTTGGCTTTGATCTAGGTCCATCGATTTTGACGATGCCCCAAATTTTTGAAAAACTGTTTCTCACGAGTGGCAAACAGATGGCAGATTACATTCCGATCGAACGGTTAGATTTGCAGTGGCGTTCTTTTTTTCCTGATCACACAACGATTGATCTATACAGTGATTTAACGAAAATGGCCCAAGAAAATCCTTTGCTGACTGCAAAAGACATGATGGAGTATCAAGATTTTTTAGACTATGCGAAGGAAATCTATGCGGCCACCGAAGTCGGTTATTTTGACAAAGGGCTTGATTCGACAATGGAGATTTTAAAAGAACATGGTGTGATCAAAGCGTTGAAAGGGTTTGATTATTTTTCTTCGATGCATGATGGAATCGCTAAACGTGTGAGTCATCCAAAAATGCAAGATATCTTAGGGTATTTCAGCAAATATGTCGGTTCCTCTCCTTATGATGCGCCAGCGGTTTTAAATATGATGAGTTATATGCAGCATGAGCAAGGAATTTGGTATGTTCCGGGCGGAATGCATAAAATTGCTGAAGGAATCGTCAACCTTGGGAAAGAGCTCGGCGTAGCGTTCCATACTGGCTGTCAGGTTGAAAAACTAAATGTAGTGGATGAACAGATCCGTTCGGCACGACTAGCGGATGGGACGGTGATCAAAGCAGATTATTTTGTTTCGAATATGGAAGTGATCCCAGCTTATGAACAATTATTAGATGAAAAACCAGCGTTTACAGAGAAATTAGAAAAGAAATTTGAACCCGCAAGTTCAGGTTTTGTCTTGCATCTAGGTGTTAATAAAGAATACCCACAATTAGCCCATCATAATTTTTTCTTTTCGAATGCTTCTAAAGAAAACTTTGATCAAAACTTCCATCAGCATCAGTTGCCAGACGACCCAACGATCTATCTTGTGAATGTCAATAAGACTGATCCTTCTCAAACCATCGAAGGACATGAGAACATCAAGATTTTACCGCACATCCCTTATTTACAAGATCAACCATTTACAGAGGCAGAATACGATGCCTTTCGGGAGCGTATCTTGATCAAATTAGAAACGATGGGGTTAACGGATTTGAGAAAACATATTGTCTATGAAAATCGTTGGACCCCGGAAGATATCCAAAAAAATTATTTATCCCATCGTGGAGCAATCTATGGGACTGTATCTGATCGTAAGAAAAATCATGGGTTCAAACATGCAAAACATAGTGAGCGCTATGACAACTTATACTTTGTAGGTGGGACAGTCAATCCAGGTGCAGGTATGCCAATGGTCACTTTGAGTGGGCAACAAGTGAGTGACAAGATTGCCCGAAGAGAAGCGGATGTATAGGAAGGAAGGCTTATTTTGTTACTAATAATGATCGTCCTTTTTGTCGCTTGGCTTTCAGGTTGGTGTATCTTTTATCGACTGCCATTCATCACAAACCTAACCTCTGCAAAACGTTTTGACACAAATGTTTCAATTATTATTCCTGTACGTAACGAAGCAAATACGCTCCCCAAATTGCTACAATCGATCCAAAGGCAAACGATCCAACCACGAGAAATCATCGTCGTGGATGATGCTTCCACTGACGGTACAGCAGAAATCGCCAAAAACTTAGATGCAACAGTTTTCTCAAATGATCGTGAACAGCATGGAAAGGCGGCTACTTGTTGGTTAGGTGCAACAAAGGCCCAAAGTGAGCATTTCTTATTTTTAGATGCAGATACATTTTTTCAGACAGACAATAGTTTGGAAAGACTATTGAATGAATACGAAAAAAGAGGGAATAGTGGCTTGCTGTCGCTTCAACCGTTTCATCAAACTGTTCGCTTTTATGAACAGCTCTCGTTTGTTTTCAATGTGGTCATTCTGGTAGGGTTGAATACTTTTTCTGTGCTAGGTGAAAAATTAAAAGCAGCGGGGGCGTTCGGGCCGTGTATCTTATGCTCGAAAACCGATTACTTCCAAGTCGATGGGCATAAAGATATACCTAGTGGGATCTTAGATGACATGGCTTTAGCCAAACGTTTTCAAAAGGCAGGGTTTCCCATCCATTTATATGGTGGGAAAGAGTTGATTGCTTTTCGCATGTATCCTGAAGGTTTCAAGCAATTGATCCAAGGATGGACAAAGGATTTTGCCACAGCTTCTAGAGCAACCAATCCCTTTATTTTGTTAGGAGTCATCCTCTGGATAAGTGGCGGAGTTGGTACGATGTTGGCTTTTGGTATGGCACAATGGCCGCTTGTACTGGTCATCTATTGCCTGTATGTGCTCCAATGTATTGTATTTGCCAAACGTGTAGGAAATTTCAAGCCGATTTTCTTGTTCGTTTTTCCGTTCTTTTTTATCTTCTTTCTTTTCTTGTTTTTGTGGTCGTTGATCCAAACGTATCTTTTGAAATCAGTGTCTTGGAAAGGAAGAAAAATCAAACTTTAGGAGGTTTTTATGCCACTGATCCATTTGACCACTGGAGTATTAGTGATGCTTGACATTCTTGCCTGGTTTATTTTCCATTTAGGTATTTCTTACGGTGTCCGCCAAATCGCTGACTCATTTTTTGAAAGAAAGCGTCGTTGGTTTCGTTCCTTTTCTTTTGAAAAGCAAGGAGTGATTTGGGAGAAAAAATTTCGGATAAAAAAATGGAAAGACAAGCTGCCAGATGGTACTGTGATTGCTAAGCGAGGATTCGATAAATCTAGGCTTGGTAAGACTGATTCCGCCGCACTGAAGAAATTCATCATCGAAACACAAAGAGCAGAGCTGACGCATTGGCTATTGATCGCGCCAGCGTTCCTTTTCTTTTTGTGGAATCCAAAATGGGCGGGATGGGTCATGGTTTTTTATGCGCTTCTTGTCAATGTCCCATTCATTATGATTCAACGCTATAATCGGCCACGATTGGAACGAGTCCTAAAAAAAGTAAAAAAATAGCATTTAGTTGGGGCGCAATCGGTTTAGCTCTGAGAAATAAGGCGGAACCTACAAAATTGCTTTTCAAATTTTTGTGGGTCCCTCTTTATGTCGATAATGGTTTCTTCGATTCGCAGTGTTTATTCCATATTAAGTTGAAAAGGTCTGGTCATTCGGTCTATCTCTTTCTAAAAACGAATAAATGGTTTTCTAGAAGTGAATACTACATAAACAAGCACCAAAATCCATTGATGAATAATTGTGGGGTTTTGGTGCTTTTTAGCGGAGCTTAACACTTTTATCAGAATCTCACAAACTGTCTTTTGTGCAAAGTTAGTGATTCAAAATGTAGGAATGCTCAAAATAAAGTTGATTTTTTTGAAACTTTTCTTAGAAAACGATCGTCTAATTAAGTATAAAAAAAGAAAGCGGAGTGAGCGTATGAAACATGAAAAAAACGATTCATTTTTAACGATAGAGCTAATTTTCCTAGTCTTATTGTTCCTGTTTACTAGCCTCTTTTTATTGATGTATTCAATGGATACATTTTCAATCAGAGAAGAAAAACAAAAGGAAATAGAAATAAATGAATTAAAGAGAAGGGAAGATACGCAACTAAGTAAGGAAGCAAACAGGGATTTTACGAAAATACTGGGCCATATATATTATTTGAGGTGAAACAATCAATGCAAATCATTTTCTGAGAGAGGGAGGTGTCTAATATTTTTAATCGGATCGCAAAAAAGCAACGAGTCAAATATTATGAATCTCAGTTAGAACAGTTGATTGAGACACAATATCAAAAAATGTATCGGATCGCTTATAGTTATACACACAGTTCGGAGGATGCACTAGATGTTATCCAAGATAGCTTTCAAAAGGCGTTGATGGATTTCTCAAAGGTAAAGAAGATTGATCATTTTCAAGCTTGGTTTTATAAGATCTTAGTCCGAACAGCAATTGATCATTGGCGTAAGAATAAACGAATGCCTTTGAATTTTGAATTGGAAGACGGTCCAGGACTTGAATTCATCGATTTTCAAAATGATGTTTCTTACATGGAATTACGAGAATTATTGAGCCAAACGCCTAGCCCAGAACGCGAGATCATTATCTTGAAATTTTTTGAGGGATTTACATTGAAAGAAATTGCGCATATTTTAAATTTAAATGAAAATACCGTGAAAACAAAAATGTATCGCTCGCTAGATAATTACAAAGAAATTTTAAAATAAAGGAGAGTGAATAGCGAAATGGGAGGAACAAAGAAAAAAATAAGTATGATGAATCAGGCGTATCAAGCGGGTGAAATCCCTGAACAACTAGAAGAAGAACTTTTTAAGCGTTTTGTGATTGCAAAGAAAAAAGTGAAAGTGAAACGACAAGTGAAAAAAGCTAGTCGTATCAGCTTGGGGATCGCCTGTTCAGCACTTATTTTGTTCGCAAGTGTTCAAAATAGAGACTTTCGCGTATGGGCGACAGAAATCCCTGTTCTCGGAGAGTTGGTTTCGATCATTACTGGTAAAACCTATTCATTCCAAGAAGAAAAAGCAGGTGTCTCGATTGCTGTACCAAAAATAATGGGGAAAGAAGAAATCCATGACCAGTTGAATCGAAAATATCTCGCAGAGGGACAACGAGCTTATGAGGAAGGAATGAAAGAAATCAAGAAAAACGGGCAACAGATTGATACAACAGGTGGATATCGCATATTGGTCAATGATGAGCGTTTTTTAGTGATTGATCGTTCAATCGAACAGACAATTGCGAGTACGCAAACGAACAATCAATTTGACACGTTAGATAAACAAAATGAGGTAATTGTGTCATTGCCTTTATTATTTAAAAATGATGATTATCTCATTGCTCTTTCAAAGGAAATTGAAGAACAGATGAAAAATCGTATGGAAAAAAATCCAGAATCAACTTATTTTGCTCTAGAGGATAATGGCTCATTTTTATTAAAAAAAGATCCTAGTTTTTATATCAATAAAGAACACCAGCTTGTTATCTTCTTTGATAAATACGAGGTAGCACCTGGTGCTATGGGGACACAAGAATTCATTATTGATACAAATAAAATCCAATCTTTATTGGCTGACCCAAACTATTTGAACTAAAGCTTTCAAACTTTACGAATAGAATCGTTCTTTGCCGAGAATAGTAGCATCAACCGGTAGAATCTTTTTTACATGTTTACCGGTTGACGCTTTTTAGGTTGAGAGAAATAGCATTCAATAATGGCCGAAGAATCCAATGCTTATCTGAATTACTCAATCGCTTGCTTGACGATTTCTTGCCAAAAATGAAAATATTCCTCTTCTAAATCGATCGAATCAAGTTCATCCCAAGCGATAAAGCCCTCGTTTACATAAAAGCCATCTTCTGTCATCTTTTTTTGAATCGTTCCTCGATAGTTTTCTCCTTTTTTTGTTTGGATCGTAATTTCTTGTTTGGCAATATAAGCAGTGATTATGACAGTCTCGAAATGATTCTTTACCATTGTCATCGGTAGCGCCTCCCTTTTATTCATTTTCCTCTTCAAAATATTGATAAAATTCATCTTTGATCAATTGCAGTTCAGCTTGTTGCTTTGGCTTGTTCCAATCGATTGATTGGGAGATTTGTTCGTCATATGTCTTGTTGGTACTAAACTCAAACCATTTTATTTCTTGTTTCAACCCAACGTGACGAATGTTCTCCCAGAGAATATGGTACTGGTCAATCGTCAGATATTCTTCATCACATTCGCCTAAGAAAACGCCCTCGATATTTTCTCTATATCGACCAAATTCATCTTTTGTGTTTAATTGGATGGTCACTTTTTGTCGGTAGAGAAAGGACTGTAATAGTACTTGGTCGATTTCCTCTCTCGTCATTTGCGATTGGGGAGGGAGGTCTTTTAGGGCGGCTGCTGCATTTTCTTCGATCCCTTTCACTAGTTCATCCATGGCAAAAGCGGTTCCCCATTTCAAGCCAAAGGGGCGATCGCGGTATTCATTGTAATCGAGAAATTCTTTTTTCGTGCGTCGCATGTCCTTCACCTTCAATACCAGCCATTCCGCCAGCATGACCGCCTACAAGCGAACTGCGGGCGATTGCTCGACCACCTTCCAGTAAACTATGTGCATGGACGATTGCTTTGAACCCATATTTTTGTCGAATCTTATCCACGACAAAGTCAATCTTTGCCGCATTGACTTGCTCTTTAGGATCATCGAATAGATTCAATTGCAAGCCAGTCGCATAAACTAAGCGAGAACAATTGACGCCGATACTTCGAATATCTTGCCGTTGATAATGTCGATCAAAAATCATCAATAGTGCTTCTGCTAAGACATGACTGGCGTTGGTCGGCTCGATTTTCATCTGTTGGTGAAACCCGGTTTTTCCTGAAACATCTGTGTAGCCTAAAGAAAAACCGACCCATAGACTAACTACTTGTGCTTTTGCTTCTTCTCGACGTAAGCGTGTGCCTACTTGATCCGCCATTTCCTTGATCACGATTTCAATCTCTTCTCGGCGGGTATAGTCCTTATTGAGGATTTGACTATTTCCGATGCTTTTTGATTTAGGGGTGTAGACTTCACCAAGAAAGCTTCGATCGATTCCCCAGGCATGAGCATAAAGTTGTGTACCAATTACCCCCATTGCACTTTTTAAACGATAGTAATCCGCATGTGCAAGCTCATAGATGCTATGGATGTTCATTTTATTTAAACGAATCGCTGTTTTTCGACCGATCCCCCAAAAATCTGTCAGCTGAGGAATCCGCCAAAGTTTTTCAGGGACGTCTTCATAACGCCATTCGGCGATCATGTCTCGGGTATCCTTGGCTTCATTATCCAGAGCTAATTTTGCCAATAGTGGATTATCACCGATACCGATCGTGGTATAGATCCCTGTTTGATCATAAACGTCTTGACGAATCTTTTTTGCAAGTGCCCGGGCATCAGGAGCATCGAACAAATTCAAACTATTTGTGATATCCAAAAAACTTTCGTCGACCGAATAGACATGATGGTTACTTTCGTCTGCATAGGTTTTATAAATCGCATTGATTTCTTTGTTCTTCTCCATATAATAAGCCATTCGTGGTGGGGTAATATATAAATCACTGGGATAAGGAAAGGGCAAATCACGCGCACGACTGATATTCGTGATCCCGTAGGCTTTTTTTGCAGCTGGACTAGAGGCAAGGATCAACCCGCTACCACGTTCTTCCCATGAATTTCCGGGATACGACATAACAACTAGTTTGGTTGTTAAAGGGTCTAATCCAAGTGAGACACATTCAACAGAAGCATAGAACGACTTACAATCAATACATAAAATATCTCTAGAAGGTTCTTTATGATAGTCAAATACAGGATTTTGATTTTTAAACATAACAGTCACCTCTTCTACATGATTAGAACACATGTTCGTATTTTTTGTCAACGAAAAAATCAACAGGAACTTTAAAAAAACATCGGTCTTCTAAAGGATCATTGGCATAAAGAGAAAAAGATTTGAAAAAGTAGTTGACTTATTTCAGAAAGAAATCTATACTTAAACCAATCTTAAATCAGTTTGGAGCGATTTCTTATGAAAATCACATTGAATTCACAACTGAATACGTATTACTTTAGCTATTTTAGATAGGTTTGTATTCATGACATTCATGGGTGCAAACACAACGTTTGTATCTATGATGGCTAAGGATGTTTGAGATGACTTGTCCGCCACATAGATGAAAATCTATAGTGGCTTTTTTGTTAGAATTGGTGAAGGCCCACTGTAGATTTGTCTACGGCGGGCTTTTTTTATACCTAACGAAAGGAGAACCACAGTAGTTCATTTTCCAACGAGTTATTTTAAGTAAACAACGAACGATTTTCTATTGTCGATCAAGTATTCAAACAATGATAAAAAAATAAAAATAAAAAAGGATGTTATCTTATGATTTTAATTATTAAACCAGGAATTGAAGTAAACCAACTAGAACCAGTACTTTCACGTATCAAGGAAGAGGGCTTGGACGTCCAGATCAACCATGGCAAAGATCGTCTTGTTTTAGGATTGATCGGTGATCCAAAAATTATCCAAGGTGTACCATTTGAAAGATACGACATGGTGGAGCGTGCAGTAAAAATCTCTAATACGTACAAACTGACTTCTCGAGAATTTCATCCGCAAGATACAGTCGTTGATGTGGATGGTTTGAAAATCGGTGATGGTAGTTTTGTGACGATGGCTGGTCCTTGTTCGGTAGAAGGCGAAGAACAAATCATGGAAACTGCTCGTATGGCGAAAGCTGGTGGGGCAACGGTCCTACGTGGAGGAGCCTACAAACCTAGAACGTCACCATACGCTTTCCAAGGATTAGGAGAAGAAGGACTGAAAATGATGCGTAAAGCAGCGGATCATTACGGCTTAAAAGTCATTACTGAAGTCATGGATGAAGCCCATATCGATGTCGTTTGCGAATACACAGATATCATTCAGATCGGTGCCAGAAATATGCAAAACTTTCGTCTATTAGAAGCAGTTGGGAAAACAGGAAAACCAATTGGCTTGAAACGCGGGATTTCAGGGACGATCGAAGAATGGTTGAATGCGGCGGAATACATTGCGGTACAAAACAACCCAAACATCATCTTTATCGAACGTGGTATTCGTACTTACGAAACAGCGACACGTAATACCTTCGATCTAAGTGCTGTACCGATCATCAAAAAATTAAGTCATTTCCCAATCATCGTTGACCCAAGTCATGGTACAGGGGTTTGGGATCTCGTATCACCAATGGCAAGAGCTGGTGTTGCTAGTGGCGCAGATGGGATGATCGTAGAGATCCACCCTGATCCAATCCACGCATGGTCAGATGGACAGCAATCATTGAATGAAAAGAACTACCTAAGAATGATGGAAGAAGTCGAGATTTTAGTTGAAGCAATGAATAAAATCAAAGCCTTATAGAAAAGAGGAGCGTCATGTTAGAAGTTGTCTTACCAGAAAAAAGCTATGAGATCATCATTGAACGAAATGCACTCGATCATGTGTCTGAGTGGATCGAAGGAATCTGGAAAAATAAAAAAATCGCGATTATCAGTGATACGAATGTTTTTCCGATATACGGCGAAAAAATTTGTCAACAGTTGCGGGCAAGCTACGAAGTCGTCCATTATGTTGTTCCAGCTGGGGAGAGTAGCAAATCATTCGACATGGCAGCTAACCTCTATGCGTTTTTAGCAGAAGAACAATTTACGCGTAGTGATGCGGTGATTGCGCTTGGAGGAGGAGTGATCGGCGATTTAGCCAGTTTCGTTGCTTCCACCTATATGCGAGGGATTTCATTTGTCCAGATCCCGACTTCCTTACTGGCACAGGTCGATTCAAGCATTGGAGGAAAAACAGCAATCAATGCACCCATGGCGAAAAATATGATTGGGACATTTGCACAACCAGACGGGGTATTGATCGATCCAGAGACGTTAATGACGTTATCAGAGCGTAGAATCCAAGAGGGAATTGCTGAGATCATCAAGTGTGGCGCAATCAGTGATGAAACGCTATGGCAAGATTTGGCAAGCTTAACAGGAGTTGCTGACTTACTGGCTAATAGTGAAAAAATCATTGAAAAGGCGTTGCGTGTGAAGAAACAAGTTGTTGAAGAAGATCAATTCGATAACGGGAATCGTTTGTTACTGAACTTTGGCCATACGATCGGACATGCCATCGAAAATACTGCTGGTTATGGTCAGATCAGTCATGGCGAAGCCGTAGCGATCGGTATGGTGCAAATCACCAAACAAGCCGAAAGGATGGGACAATCACCAGTGGGTATCACTGCGCAATTGATCCAAATGATCGAAAAGTATCAGTTACCGATCAAGTACCAACCTTGGGAGGAGCAATCCCTTTATGATGCGATCACCCACGATAAAAAGGCACGTGGAAAGACATTGAAAATTATTTTATTAGATAAAATCGGACAAGCAAGAATCCAAGAAATTCCGCTTGAGTCCGTGAAAGAGTATTTAAAGGAGGGGAACTAAATGCGTTTTTTAACAGCAGGAGAATCTCATGGACCACAGTTAACTGCCATTATTGAAGGTATCCCGGCAGGTTTAGAAGTTTCACTTGAAAAAATCAATGAAGATCTTGCGAGGCGACAAGGGGGTTACGGTCGTGGTGGCAGAATGAAGATCGAGAAAGATCGTGTCCAAATCACCTCAGGTATTCGACATGGTAAAACGCTTGGTTCGCCAATCACAATGATCGTGGAGAATAAAGACTGGAAGAATTGGCAGACGGTGATGTCAGTCGAGCCAATCGAAGAAAAACATGTCACACGTCGTCGAGTAGCCAAACCTCGTCCAGGACATGCGGATCTAGTTGGTGGAATGAAATACCAACATCAAGATCTTAGGAATGTGTTAGAACGGTCTTCAGCTAGAGAAACGACCATGCGTGTAGCAATCGGCTCTTTAGCAAAACAGATCCTAGCAGCACTAGATATTGAAATTGCCAGTCACGTAGCAGTTCTTGGAGGGGTCAAAGCAACGATTCCTGAAGTGCTACCTGTGGCGGTGATCAAGGAAAAAACAACGATCTCCGAAGTCAATATGGTAGACCTTGAGATCGAAGAACAAGTCAAAACATTGATCGATGAGACGAAAAAAGCAGGTGATACCTTAGGTGGTGTCGTCGAAGTCCGGGTTGAAAATGTACCGGCTGGTTTGGGTAGTTATGTCCAATGGGATAAAAAATTAGATGGAAAATTAGCACAAGCCATGCTGAGTATCAATGCCTTCAAAGGGGTAGAATTTGGGATCGGTTTTGATGCAGCGACTTTACCGG
Source organism: Enterococcus sp. AZ062 (assembly GCF_051715065.1). NCBI lineage: Bacteria > Bacillati > Bacillota > Bacilli > Lactobacillales > Enterococcaceae > Enterococcus > Enterococcus sp. AZ062. The sequence continues at coordinate 587,824 of NZ_JBIOTB010000001.1, forward strand.
GTTCTAAAGTCATGGATGAAATCACCTGGGATCAAGAACAAGGCTACCGCCGGACAACGAACCATTTAGGTGGATTTGAAGGTGGGATGACAAATGGGGAACAAATCATCGTTCGTGGTGTGATGAAACCGATCCCTACACTTTATAAGCCATTGATGAGTGTGGATATCGACACGAAAGAAGCCTATAAAGCAAGTGTCGAACGTTCCGACAGTACCGCTGTGCCAGCAGCTTCTGTGGTGGCTGAGCACGTCATTGCAACAGCACTTGCCGTGGAGATCCTTGAACATTTCCCAGCGGATAACATGAGTGAGCTGAAAAAATCTGTTGCCAGTCATCGGCAGATGATCCAAGACTTTTAGTGAGGAGACTGATATGAAGAAAAAGGTATTTGTCTTAGGTTTAGGTCTGATTGGTGCTTCGCTTTGCCGAGCCATCAAAGGATCGAATGTGACTCTTTATGGATGGGATCATTCAGCAGAAACAAGAAAAATTGCAGAAGAAGTCCAATTAGTGGATCATCTGGTGTCTGGGATCGAAGAAGCAAGTCAAATGGATGTTATTTTATTAGCGGTTCCTGTACAAGTTAGTTTGGACTATTTGCAACAATTAGCGACACTTCCGCTAAAGGAAACTGTATTGGTCAGTGATACTGGCAGTACGAAAGCAGCAATCATGACAGCGGCTAAGGAATTACCTTTTACTTTTATTGGTGGACACCCAATGGCAGGCTCGCATAAATCTGGAGTCAAAGCCGGCAATCCCAATTTGTTCGAGGAAGCTTATTATATATTGACCAATGATCATGAGAGTGATCGTGTAGCTGAACTGATGGAACTATTAGAACCGACTCGAGCAAAATTTGTGTTGATGGAAGCCAAAAATCATGACGAGATTGTGGGTGTTTTAAGCCATTTGCCTCATATCGTGGCTGCTGGTTTAGTGCAAACCAGTGAGGAACTCAATCAGAAACATCCAAGAGCATCCCAACTTGCCGCCGGAGGATTTCGGGATATTACCCGAATTGCTTCATCCGACCCCAAAATGTGGACAGATATTTTATTGACAAATCAAGAAATCATGCTGTCCTTACTAGCAGAATGGCAATCCTCCATGGAAACATTGAAAACACAACTTGCGAAAAATGATGAAGATGCCATTTATCGATTTTTTGCACAAGCGAAGCAGACAAGAGATCAGTTGCCGAAGAAACGACAAGGAACGATTCCAGCATTCTATGATCTATACGTTGATATTCCGGATATTTCCGGTGCAGTTGCTAAGGTAACAACGGCTTTGAGCCAAGCAGATATTTCAATCATCAATCTAAAAATACAAGAAACTAGAGAAGATATTTTCGGAGTCCTTGAATTGTCCTTCAAAAATCAAACCGATTTAGAAAAAGGGCAAGCATTGATTCAAGCGGAAAATTTTCACTGTTGGATCAGGAGTTGAGACAATGAAATTACTTAACGCGACACATGGAATCAAAGGTGAGCTAACGGTTCCAGCAGATAAGTCGATTTCTCATCGCAGCATCATGTTTGGTGCAATCAGTCATGGAAAAACGACGATAACGAACTTTTTAAAAGCAGAAGATTGCTTGAGTACGATATCCATATTTAGACAATTAGGTGTGAGAATAGAAGAGGAAGAAGAGAGAATCCATGTTTATGGTCATGGCGTAGAGGGATTACAAACACCAACAGAACGTTTAGATGCAGGTAATTCTGGTACAACGATCCGTTTACTTTTAGGGATTTTAGCTGGAAGTAAGATTTCGGCAGAAGTGTCTGGAGATGACTCGTTGAATCGTCGCCCGATGGGGAGAGTGATGAATCCTTTACGTGAAATGGGTGCGGATCTTAAAGGGATCGAACATCCAGATCTACCACCTTTACGAGTGACTGGTGGGCCTTTGAAACCAATCGAATATGAGATGCCGATTGCCAGTGCGCAAGTCAAATCAGCGATTTTATTCGCAGCACTTCAAGCAGATGGTGAGACAACGATCATCGAAAAAGAACGATCACGGAATCATACAGAAGAAATGATCAAACAATTTGGCGGAGAGATAAGAGTAGAAAATAAAGTGATCACACTTGCTGGCGGGCAACGGTTAGTTGGACAAAACGTGGCGGTACCTGGAGATATTTCGTCAGCAGCCTTTTATCTAGTCGCAGCAAGTATTTTGCCAGATAGTGAAGTCTTATTGAAACAAGTAGGAATCAATCCAACACGAACAGGGATTTTAGATGTATTGATCGAAATGGGTGCTTCGATCCAAGAAATGCAGATCGATCAACAAAATCAAGCGGCTGACTTAATGGTACGTTCTGCCAACTTGCAGGCGTGTACGATCGAAGGAGAAATCATTCCTCGCTTGATCGATGAATTACCAATTTTGGCATTAGCTGCGACACAAGCACAAGGCACGACGATCATTCGGGACGCACAAGAATTAAAAGTGAAAGAAACAAATCGCATCGATGCGACAGCGGAAGAATTGATAAAAATGGGCGCAAACATCGAAACAACAGATGACGGGCTGATCATTCATGGTCCAACACCTTTACATGGGGCAATTGTTGACAGTCATGGGGATCATCGCATTGGCATGATGTTACAGATTGCCGCGTTATTGACCGATGAGCCAGTTGAATTGAACCATCCAGAAGCGGTAAATATTTCTTATCCTGACTTCTTCACTGATCTAGCTGATCTGATCAAGGAGAAAAACTAATGGCTGCGATTGTGCTGATTGGTTTTATGGGCGCCGGTAAAACAACGATCAGTCGCAAGCTTTCTATGCAGTTAAAGAAACCATTGATCGATATGGATACAAAACTAGTCGAGGAGTTTGGCTGTTCGATCAGTCAGTATTTTGAATTACATGGCGAAGCTGCCTTTCGACAGGAAGAAACGAACCTGTTGAAAACCTCGTTGCAAGAAGAAGCGATCATTGCGACAGGTGGTGGGGTTATCCTACAAGAAGAAAATCAACGACTGCTGACAGATCATCTGGTGGTTTACTTAAAAGCTGATCCCGATCTTTTAATCAAACGTATCCGCCAAGATCACAAACAAGCCCGTCCGTTGGCACTCGATAAAGATGATACAGAGTTAAAAGAATTATTTTTTTCGCGAAAAAAACACTATGAAACATTAGCAGATCTTACGATAGAAACAACTGGTAAATCACCAGCAGAAGTTGTCTCAGAAATCATAAAGCAGGTGATGAATCGATGAAAATTGGTTATCTAGGCCCAAAAGGTTCCTTCACATATAGTGCAGTAAAGAATTATTTCAACGAAGGCGATTGGTCTCCGTATCAAGCTTTAACAAATTTGATTGATGCCCAGATCAACGATGCGATCGATTATGCGATGGTACCGATCGAAAATTCCATCGAAGGTTCCGTATTGCCCACATTAGACCATGTCTATGAAACCTTACCAACGATCCAAGGAGAAATCGTTTTGCCCATCAAGCAACAATTGATGGTGCATCCTGAGCATCAACAGACGTGGCAAGAGGTAACAAAAATCTGTAGTCATCCGCAAGCGTTGGCACAATCGCAAGTATTTTTGAAGCAACAGTTCCCTGACGTGGAAATCGAGCAAATGGGTTCGACTGCCCAAGGTGCCCAACAAGTTGCCGAGCATCCTGAACAAAAAATCGCGGCAATCGGACCTAAAGAAGCTGCGGAACAGTTTGGTTTGACCATCGTTCAGCAAGATATTCAATCGATCCGCAACAATGAAACCCGTTTTTGGCTACTAGGTTCCTCACCGATGTCATCTAAGTTACCAGTCAGTACTTACAAAGCAACACTATTTGTAGACTTGCCAGAAAATCGCCCAGGTGCGTTATATCAAGTACTTGCGGTATTTGCAGAAAAAAAACTTAATTTGACCAAAATCGAGTCTAGACCGCAAAAAACCTCGTTAGGTGAATACTTTTTCGTGATTGAAGTAGAGATTGAACAAGCAGATACAAAATTGAACGAAGCAATCAAGCTACTGGAACAACGATCATTTCCAGTCCAATTGATTGGAGAATATCCAGTGTACCGTAGCCGTGAGAATAGTCAGTCGCTCCAAAGAAAATAAACCAAAGCAGCCAAACTTCGATAGCTGCTTTGGTTTATTTTTTGTTGGATAATTTTTCTTTGTTTATTTTATGATGGTAAATAGATATATATTAACTTAACACGTATAGCACGTGTTTTTACTTTTCTTCACGTGTTACACGTGTTAGTATAGATATGTCGGGAGGTATTGTAACAATGCCAATGACACAACAGGAAATGGTCAAACTCTTGATTTCCATAGGTGGGTTAAAAGTTAAGGGTGGAAAAGGTTCTCATATAAAAGTGAAACTACCAGGAGTAAATCGACCAATCATTGTTCCTTACAAGCTACCTAAAGGGACAGAACATGCGATACTGAGGCAGGCAGGGTTAAAATCGCTCTGTTCCTGTTTCTTGAGAGAGGAGGAGAATCATGCTTGTTTCATATCCGGCATTATTCTATTTAGAAACAAGTGAAGGCTATGACTCGGGATTTTCTGTTTTCTTTCCAGATTTTCCGGAGATGGCTGGTACAAGCGGATCTGACATTCCTGAAGCGCTCGAAAATGCCTCTGATTACTTAGGTATTCTTTTGGCGGCTGAGATAGAAGAAGACCGAACATTACCTGAACCATCTCTTATCAGTGCATTGTCACTTATAGAAAATAACCCTTTTAAAAGTGACTCCGAGTTCATATTAGAATATGATGCTGAAAAATCATTTATTTCAATGGTCTCTGTAGATCTAACAGAATATTTAGGCTCAGAGGAACCTATAAAAAAGACGTTAACGATTCCAAAATGGGCAGATAAGTTAGGTAAAGAAATGCATCTAAATTTTTCAAAGACATTGACCGAAGCCATAGTTCGTGAAAAACTAGGTGCTTAACTTTAAAAGAGAAACTATCATTTTTCTTTTAAATAAAATAAGTTATAAATCATAAACAGATGATTTGCACACTTTTCTGAAATCCTTTAGGCTAGAATCAAGCGATAAGAAAGGAAGAGGAAAAATGGCAAAAAAAATTGCAGCAATCGTAACTGATTTAGTCGAAGATATTGAGTTGACTTCACCAAAAGAAGCATTGGAAAATGCGGGGAATGAAGTGACAACGATTGGTTTTGAAGCAAACCAAACGATCAAAGGCAAAAAAGGTGGCGAGTTCACGATCGATCGCAGCATTGATGAAGTTTCTCCTGAAGATTTCGATGCGCTCTTGATCCCTGGAGGATTCTCACCGGATCAATTACGTAAGGACCAACGTTTTGTTGATTTCGTTACTTACTTCTTGAAAAATGACCAACCGTTATTTGCTATCTGTCATGGCCCACAATTGTTTATCCAAACCGGTCTAACAGAAGGTAGAACAATGACTGCCTATGACACTGTTCGTCCAGATGTGGCTTACGCTGGCGCCAATGTCAAAGATGAAGCAGTGGTGATCGATAATCAATTAATTACTAGCCGTACACCAGATGATTTGCCTGAGTTCAACAAAGCGATTGTTGAGATCTTAGGTTAAACGATTGAACACTTTGTAGAGTCGCAAGTCAGAATAGTGATATGAGGAATAAAGAATTTTAGAATGATTGGGACAGAAAGAATGCAAATACATTCTTTCTGTCTTTTTAACTGAAAAAGAAATTTATAATTAAAATAAGATTCAACTAATCAACAGCTGATTTTTACATTTTTTCAAAATTATTTAAACTAGATTCAAAATCATGATTCAATAAAATATGCGCCTGAGTTTGGTTGTTTGCCAAGCCCAGACGCATGTTTCTGTTTTTAACTAAATTTTCGTCGTACCGCTTCCGATATGTGCTACATAAAACTCTGGTTCATATCCTACAACCTCTAAATAACGTGCATGGACATTTTCTTTAAAGGCGGGGATTTCCTCTTCTTTGACTAGAGCGATGGCACAGCCGCCAAATCCTGCTCCTGTCATACGTGCGCCTAAAACACCAGGTTGTGCTTGTGCAGCATCTACAAGTGTATCTAATTCGATGCCTGTGACTTCGTAATCATGACGGAGTGAGTAATGAGAGTCATTCAATAATTGACCAAATGCTTCTAAGTTTCCTTGCTCTAATTCAGCTTTTGCTTTTAATGTTCGTTGATTTTCAGTGACTGCGTGACGTGCACGACGGATCAAGGTATCATCACCGATCAAGTCCGTATGCGCTTCGAAAGTCGCTTCATCCAATTCACCTAAAGCTTTGATGTCCAGCTTCGTTTGCAGACGTTTCAATGCTTCTTCACATTCACTGCGGCGTTCATTATACTTCGATTCTGCTAATTCACGTCGCTTATTCGTGTTCATGATAACCACGGCATAGCCATCTAATTTAACTGGGACCATTTCATAGTGTAATGTATTCGTATCTAGCAAGATGGCATGGTCGATCTCACCAAAACCGATCGCAAATTGATCCATGATCCCTGAATTGACACCAATGAATTCATTTTCTACTTTTTTTCCAGTTTGAACGAGTGTCAAACGATCGATCGCTAAATCAAACAAATCTTCCAGAACAACCCCCACTAATAATTCTAACGAAGCACTGCTAGAAAGTCCGGCACCATTAGGGATCGTTCCTTCAATCACCAATTCAAAACCGCTCTCGATGGTATAGCCAGCTTCTTTTAGTTTCAAGATCATGCCTTTGACATAATTTGCCCAGTTGTCTTTTTTATCAAATGTCAGGTCATCAAGCGTGAATTCGATCACGCCGATTTCCTCAAAGTTTGTTGAGTAAACTAATACTTTGTTGTCTTCTCGATGTGCAGCAACGCCGTAAGTGCCATAAGTGATCGATGCAGGAAAAACGTGTCCGCCGTTGTAGTCCGTGTGTTCACCAATCAAGTTGATTCGTCCAGGTGAAAAATAGTTTGTTGTTGGTTTTTCACCAAATAATTCGTTGAATTTCGTTGTTAAATGTGCTGTTTTATTCATCTGTCTTGTTCCTCTCTTGCTTCAAGTTTGAATTCTGTAATCGTCTCAAATGGTGTTTCCGGTACCAAAGATATGTCGCCGAAAGAAGGGTAACGTTCTGCTCCTGGAGCGATTTGTGTTTCAAAAGTGATCCCGCCATGGTTCGCTAAACGTTGCCCGCGCATGTCAGGTGTATCTTCCCCAAAGTTGGCAGTGAAAATGACGATACTCGATGCATCCGTCCTGACGCTGACTTTGATTGCTTCATCTGGACTTAAAAGAGAAGCGGCTGTTTTATCTAAGCCTGTTTCCTTTAGGAAGAACGGATGATCGATTCCATCAAATAATTCTTTTTGTGGAAAGTCACTGGTGAAAACAGTCGTGAGTTTTGTTGGTGTTTGAAAGTCAAAAGGTGTTCCAGTCACTTCTAATTGTTCACCTGTCGGAATGCTGTCCGGTCGTAATTCAGCAAAGGCGTGGCTGTTGACCCACAGCGTATGGTCATCGATTGGTTGCGTCACATCACCACTCAAGTTGAAATAAACATGATTGGTTGGGTTGAATAGTGTCAATTGATCACTGACTGCTTTCGTTGTGACACGCCAAATATTATCTTCTGTAAGGGTATAGCGAACTTCTACGGATAAATTCCCTGGAAAACCACGCTCTTTGTCGGGACTAGTCGTGGTAAAGATCACAGTGGCTTCTTGTTCGCCATCAATGATTTCGTATTGCCAGATTTTTTCTTCAAAACTTGGCGCACTACCATGTAAGGAGTGACCAGTTGCGGGATCGACAGGTAGTTGATACGTCTGACCGCCGAGGGTGAATTTGCCTGCATCGATCCGTCCAGCAGTTCGTCCGATCGTTGCTCCGATAAAGGCATCTTTTTCGAGATATTCTTCTGCTGAATCAAAACCTAGAATCAACTCTCTATCCATGAATGTCAAACTGACGATCCGTGCGCCTAAATCAGTAACAGCGAGGGTCGTGCCCTGTTGATTGGTTAAAGTAATCAACTGTGCAGATTGTCCAAATGTTTTTTTAGTAATGTCCATTTAAGTAGTCCTTTCTTGGTGCTGGATTAGTAGTTGGTGTAGGCGCAGTTTACGCCTAATCAAATTAACTATACCATTAAATGAAGCGTTTACAATAAGGTAGTTACTGTTTTTACCATTCAATCATATCAAAGAAGAGCACTTACTTGAATGTATTTCTGTGAGCAGTATTTAACTTTTTGTTGCATCTATAGTAGAATAAAGAAAATACGAAAGAGGGTACGTCAATGGAAAAAGCGATTTTTTTGAAAAAAGAACATCAATCCATCTCACAAGAACTATACTTTGATTTTTGCGGTTTTTCTAAAACATTGCCCTTTCATTCATTCGGACCAGCCATTCGTCAAGATTATATTTTGCATATCGTGATGGAAGGAAAAGGGGTCTATCGCGTAAAAAATCAGCAATATCAATTGAAAAAAGGCGATCTTTTTTTGATTAGACCGGGAGATTCTACTTTTTATTTGGCGGATGGTGAAGATCCTTGGGTCTACTGTTGGATTTCCTTCGGTGGGTCAGTAGCCGATAAAATCATTCAACATTCTTTATTTAAAGATGATCAATACACGATGGTTTCTTCAGAAATTGCTAGATATGTGGAGATTATCTTGGCATGTATGAATTACTCGACAAAAAATCTAGTCGATGAGCTGCAATTAAATGCGTTGACGTATCAATTGCTCGCGCTCTTATTAGAAGATGGTGGCTATGTTCATTTAGGAGAACAAAAAAGTTATTCAGCCCTCGCTGTTGATGCGGTACAGTATATCGAAGAACATTACAGCGAGCGTTTGACTGTTGAGGAGATCGCAAAAAAATTATCCGTTAACCGAAGTCATCTCTCTCGTGTGTTCAAAAATCACATGGGGATCAGTATCAAAGAATATATGATCGGTGTTCGCATCAATCGGGCAGCGTTTCTCTTATCTCTGACGGAAGAATCCGTTGAAGCAATCGCTTATCAAGTCGGCTTCAATAGTTTGGTCGTATTTAGCCGCATGTTCAAGAAATTCACTGGTGAGACGGCGACAAACTATCGTAGACGAATGAATAACGAAAAGATCAAAGGAGTTTCCGCAGAACAATTAAAAAAGCAATTAGAAGAACAAGCCATCATTTCTTGGGCAACCTAAGACATAAAGGCATTGTTGACTGGGTTTTTCTTGGGATATGCTAGACTAGAAAACGGGAGGAAAAAGCTATGAAAACATTGATTATTGTCAGCCATCCGACAATTGATACATCGTTGAACCAACAGTTTTTTAAAGAAGCATCCAGCCAGCTATCGACTACTTGGCATCATCTAGAAGCTTGTTATCCAGATGGGAAAATTGATCTTCAAGCAGAACTTGCTTTATTGAAAGAGCATGACCGGATCATCTTCCAATTTCCTTTCTATTGGTATAGCGCGCCAGCCCATTTGAAAATGTGGCAAGACCAAGTGTTAGAAGCGGCAACAGCAGTCTTATCAGGTAAAGAATTAGGGATCGTCTTAACAACCGGCGTGAGTGAAAAAGAATACCAAGCAGGTGGGAAAGAAGAGTATACGATCTCGGAGTATTTGCGTCCGTATCAACGAATTGCCCATAAATTCCAGATGACCTTTTTGCCTCCGTTTGTTTTAGCACAGTTCATGTACTTAACTCAAGAACAACGGTTTGAACGCCTGATCAGTTATCAGCAATATCTCACATTAGTCGAAAAACCTTCACTGATCAATCGGATCGATTGGTTTATCGAACGATTTGCGCAAAATGAACGCATCAAGGAAAAAGCACCGATGAAGCAGCAGATGATCGAAACGATGTTAGAAGAAGCCAAAGAAAACATTGAAGATCTGACATTTATACTACAAGAGATGAAAGGAAGGACCTTATAATGGATCAATGGTTGACAGAACAATTAGCCGAATTGAGTACGCAAGCGGATTATGAGGGCAAAGCCTTACTTTATGAAATGTCACGCTTATTTGTCGAAATCAATGAACGGATCGAGCAGTTGCAAGGAGAAATCGATGGAGAATCTTGGAATCATCAAAAATGGTGATTTTTCTTCAGTAATAACAGAATAAAAAATGTTCATAACGCTTATTATTTGCTACAATGGAACTACAAGAAAGTTGGTAACGCTATTTTTTTTACAGAAATAACAGGTGGTGAATAAAATGAATGAAGAAAATGAACAGCGTGGCAATGTTCGATCAGCTCGAAGACAACAACAGAAACAAGCATCACGCATGCGTATGATGAAAATCGGTGCCGCTGTTGCAGTAGTCTTACTACTGGTTGGTGCAGGTACTGGATTATATCTCCATAGTAGAAACAATGCCAGTGAAAACTCGGTAGCAAAGACGAGTGAAACGACGCAATCGTCCACAGCTTCAACTACTGCTTCATCGGAAACTGAAGCAACACAAGAAAGTAGCGAAGCAACAGAACCTTCAGGAGCTATTTCTGAACAACTACAAGCAGTCGTTGCAGATTATTCGAAAAAAATCGAAGATAAAACCCCAGTGTTGATCGAAGAATACCAGGCAGAGATCCAAAACAATCAAGACGGTGTCAATGGTCTTTCGGTCATTGCCAATCGAAAAGCTAGAGAACTTCAAGCCTTATCGGATGAAGGAATCAGTAAATTAAGAGGGATGTACCAAGATGCTTCCAACAAAGAGGATATCGACCTAGATACCATGATCAATCAGCTATCTGCAAGTTACACGGCACAGGTCGCTCGGATCTCCGATATTTATCTGCGAACAAGTGCGGAACTTCAAGCAGCGACACCTAGTAGCGAATCTTCTTCGGAAGAGACGACACCTTCGGCAGAAGCGACACCAGAAACAACAGAAACGTCGGAGTCACAAGCCAATCAGTACACGGCACAGTCCACAGAAGATACGAGCAATCAAGCAGCTACAACCGTTGTACGTGAAGGCGAAGGTCCAAATCAAATTGCGCAACGGACGGGTGTACCAGTTGAGACGATTTTGTCCTTGAATGGCATGACGATGGATGATTTCTTCTTTAACCCTGGTCAAGAATTACGTTTGAATTAGGATAATCAAGAAGAAAGATTCAACTTCAATTGATTAGATGAAGTCACAAAAATGGTTCTTTTTGCCAATTTTTGTGGCTTTTTTGTTCTAAATACGTTTCGTTCTCCACTGGCTCGTCATGAGTGGGTTGTGATTGGTTGTTTTTTTGTTAAGATAAAGAAGTGAATGTAACCGTAAAGGAGAATATCATGAAAAAACGAGAATTCATTGTCCAAGATTTATTGAGTAAAATCTATCAGGAAGAATTCAAAGATGGAAAATTACCGAATCAACGAAAACTAGCGGAAATCTATCATGTTTCTCGCTTTACGATCCAACAAGCGATCAAAAACCTAGAAGAAATCGGTATTGTCCGTGTCGTTCAAGGATCAGGCATCTTTATCCATGAGAAATGGGTCAAAAATCCCTTGATCTTCAATTCTTTGACACGTACCCCTTATGATCGAATCCATTCAAAAATGATCAGTTTAAACAAAGCACCAGCAACAGCTGATGAGCAAAAAATCTTTCAACTTGATGAAGGCGCCGAAGTTTGGACATTTGAACGTATTCGAATCGTTGATTATAAAATCGAGCAGTTAGAAATGTCAAAAATGCCGGTAGCAATGTTTCCCGACCTGTCCCAAGAAATCATCGAGCATTCCATCCAAAAATATGTGGAACAAAAAGGCTATCGGATTTCTCACTATATCACGAGTTATGACCCAATCACGACTTCCAAAGAACAATCAAAAATATTGCTATGTAAACGCGGTACACCAGCCATGCAAATCACGAACCGAGCTATATTAGAAGATGGACAAGTCTATGAATACAGCAGTATCATTGCCATCGACTACTCAGTGACTTACATCCGCCCCTTTGACCGTGAGATCCATCGGTCGAGGATTGATTGAGGGGTTGAGTAGGATCAAAATAGTTTAATGAAAAAACTTCTGTAAAAATATAGCTTTTTTGAAAGGTAAGGGAGAAAACATTAAAACGAATTAGTTGATAGTAATTGTGAAGAAAGCACTGATGAAACGTAAAACGAAATCATCAGTGCTTTCTTACAAATGCTTGATAAGTGAAGTAAGTTATATCTATTATTTATAATAGAAAATATAAAACACAAAAAAATAACTTACAATAAGTATGAACCAAATAAGTCTTTCAACTATTTGAGCTATTGTTGATTGATTGTATGTAAAGATAATACCAAATTTATAGTTTCTGTTACTACGTATAAAAAAACTCTGTAAACCTAGCGTGAGCATGATAAGTAACTTCATGATCAGATTCGATAGCTGATATGATTGATCGTTAGTTGTTAGGAAAAAAGTATACAAAGTTAAAAGTTGTAACAACCAAATAACTTGAATAAGTTTACTCCCAGCTTGGGTTTTATTCGACATAGATGTTCATTCTCCTTAAAATTATTATTGTGATTTAAGTTGATTATATGCCTTTTTTAAGTCAATATTCAATAAGTGTTTAATGAGAATGTGGCATTAAATAAAAGATTAAGAAGGTCTGAGACACTCTATTGATTTATTTTTGTATTAGTATCTTTTACGTTGTAAAATTTATTTTGTGAGGAGTGATAAATGATGTTTAATGTAAAAGCTCGTAAAGTAGGGAATTCTATCTATATTTCAATTCCTAGACAGTATCAGGTTGAAGCTGGATCAGAATATGTCGTATATAAATCTAAGAATGGAGGATTAATATTCACACCAAAAATAGAAAATCCATTTTTATTGGATGAACCATTTCAAAAGGATGAAGATGAGGTATGGCAAACAATAGCAAAAGAGGAGATTGGGAAAAATGTATGAACCTCAACAAGGTGATTTGATCTGACTTAATTCTACGCCTTCTTTTGGCAGGGAAATAAGAGGGAAGCACCCAGCTTTAGTTGTTTCCTCAAATGCTTACAATAAAAAAACGAACTATATTATTGTCTGTCCGGTAACGACTGGGGGAAACAACTTTTCTGGGTATGTTTCTTTGAATGATTACAAGATACGTGGAAGAGTGAACTCAACACAAATTCATATAAGAGAAGACGATTTTCTTCAAGTCAAACAGATTTTAGATTATTCTTTAGAAATTGATTTTTGAGAATTATGTTTTACATAAAAAGCTACTAAGGTTTACACGTGTATTCATTATTGTAATAATAGGTATACAGCGGAACCAAAAAAAGCTATCCTTACATGTTTTGTGTAAGGATAGCTTTTTTGGGAATTACGGTGTCACGATCGTGCCGTCTGGTGTACGGCTTTGTGTCCATTCGTGTGGTCGATAGACAACTGGAAATTCTGCCGCCTGTTCTTCATTGAATGTGACACCGATCCCACTTTGTTCGATCGGGTAGAAAAAGCCTTTTTTTGGTGTGGGGATATTTCCGAAAAGTTGTTTCGTATTTTCAGGAATATCGATGTTTTCTTGGATCGCCGCATTGTGCAAGTGGATGTTCAAATGCGTATTCACTGCTAAGCCGATTGGTGTGATATCAGATGGCGTATGCCAAGCGATTCGTATCCCCATCGCTTCGCAAAAGTGTGCCAATTTCAAGGCAGGAGTGATCCCGCCGATTTGTGAGACATGGGCACGCATATAGTCGATTTGGCGATTGCGAACTAATTCTTTCCATTCCATTGGATTATTGAACAATTCCCCAGTAGCAATCGGAGTCGTTGATTGACTTCGCAATTGAGCCAACCATTCATTTTGGTTTGGGGGTAGAATATCTTCTAAAAAGAAAAGATTGTACTTTTCTGCTTTTTTTGCAAAACGGATCGCTTGATTAGGATGCAAGCGTTCGTGAACATCATGTAACATTTGGAAACGATCGCCATATTTGTTTTGGATATGTTCAAACATGGATAGCGTAGTAGACATGTATTCTTCTTGATCGAAATAAGAGCCAGCAAGTGGTTGTTCAGGTGTTGCTAAATTCGTTGGATTTCCCCCATAAAAACCTAATTGACAACGAATATAGCGATACCCTTGTGCGAGAAATGTTTCGATTTCACGATCGAGGTCCTCTAGATTATCTGCGACAGCATGCGTATACGCAGGAATTGCTGTTCGAGCTTTTCCGCCGAATAACTGATACAATGGCATATCAGCGATTTTCCCTTTGATATCCCAGAGCGCCATATCGACACCTGAAATGGCGTTATTTGTGATTGGCCCATTCCGCCAGTAAGAATTGACATTCATGACTTGCCAAAGGTCTTCGATTTGATTCGCATCGCGTCCAATCAGTAAAGGTTTTAAGTATTCTTCAACTACGGTCTGGACAGCCAAAGGACGGAATTGGAAAGTGCCGCAACCGAAACCGGTCACGCCTTTATCTGTTTCAACTTTTACGACTAACAAGTTGTGACGATCTGGTTTGATTGCGTAACTTTTTATATTTGTAATGATCGTTGGTGTCATTTTTTTCACTCCAATATACATAAATATGAATCATGTGCATCCTCATTGAAACATGGGGAAGAACATCCTGTCAATTTGGTCTAATAAAAACATCTAAACCAACTAAAAATCAGTCCAATTTTACGTCACTATTTTTTAAAACGTTGATATTAAAGCTTTTTTTATGGTTATTTACTAAAAAGGACTGGTTTTACAAGTGGCGTTCCACATGCTACTATTTGGGTGAAAGCGGAAACAGGAATTATTGTTTGATGAGAATAAGGGGGAGAACAAGTGAAGCATGAAGAAATAGCAAAACAAATCATACAACATGTGGGTGGAGCAAGTAATATCAACAACGCTTGGCATTGTATGACACGATTACGGTTTGATTTAAAAGATGAGAAAAAAGTGGATTATGCTGCGTTGGAAAAAACACCTAAAGTGGTGGGGACAAAATATCAAAGCGAACAACTGCAAGTTGTGATCGGTACAGAAGTCGCTGACTATTTTGCACCAATTGCGAAAGAATTAGGGTTAGATGAAACAAGTGAACGAAGTGAAGGAGAGAAAAAAGGAGTCGTATCCTTATTTATGGATACTGTTTCCGGTGTATTTGGTCCGATCGTACCAGCAATTGCTGGGGCAGGAATGATCAAGGGTTTGATGGCCGGTTTAGTGGCATTGAATGTCATTTCGAATCAGACGGATACGTATTTGATCATTGATATGATTGCGAGTGGCGTATTTACTTTCTTGCCATTTTTCGTTGCTGCTTCTGCCGCTCGGATCTTCAAAACGAATCCATATTTAGCGATTGCGATCGCTGCAACTTTACAATTTCCCACCATGACGACAGCGGTTGCTGAAGGTTCGATCTCTGCTTTCCAACTGTTTGGTATCATTCCAGTTCCTGTCTTTAATTATGCAGGAACAGTTATCCCGATCATTTTTGCGGTATTAGCACTCAGCTACATTTATCGTTGGGTGGATAAGCTGTTGCCACAAGTGTTACGGACGGTGTTCACACCAACCATTTCCCTGTTTGTTGCAGGATTATTGACACTAACAGTGATTGGTCCAATCAGTATTCATTTAGGTAACCTCTTAGCAGCTGGTGTGGCATGGTTATTCTCAATCTCGCCAGTGTTAGCTGGTATCGTGGTCGGTGCGATCCGTCCAATTGCAATCTTTACTGGATTGCATCATGCGATGACCCCAATTGCCTTACAAAATTTTGCGAATCAAGGCTATGACATGTTGATGCCGATGATGTTTATGGCAAACATGGCGATCACTGGGGCGACAGCGGCTATTTACTTGAAAGTGAAATCAAAAGAAGAAAAATCATTGGTTCTATCTTCTGCTGTTTCTGGTCTATTAGGAATCACTGAACCTGCACTTTTCGGGATCTTATCAAAATACAAGAAAGCGTTTATGGCAGCAACGATCGGTAGCTCGATCGCTTCAGCGTTTATCAGTTTCTTCGGTGTTCGGATCTACGGCTATATTTTATCAAGTATTTTTAGCTTACCCGCCTATATTGGTCAGTATTTTGTGTTTGCGGTACTTGGGATAGTGATTGCCTTGGTTTCCTCTTTTGCGATCACTTATTTCTTAGTACCAAATGAACAAGCAGAAGATACTGAGTACACGAACGAAGTGAATCTACACGCTGTGGCTAAAGGGGAATATATTCCTTTAGAAGATGTGCCAGATGAAGTTTTTTCAACGAAAATGATGGGGGATGGTTTTGCAATCGAGTCAATCGATGGCGCCATCTTTGCACCGGTCAGCGGAAAAGTCACTACGATTTTCCCTTCCAAACATGCGTTAGGAATCAAAACAAATAATGGCGTAGAAGTCTTAGTCCATATGGGAATTGATACTGTCAACTTGAATGGGGCAGGATTCGATGTACTTGTAAAGGTCGGTGATCAGGTGACAGTGGACACCAAAATTGCTCAAATGGATTTGCCGTATATCCATAGTCAAGGGAAAAAGAGCATGGTCATCGTTGTGATCACGAACATGGATCGTGTGTCGAAATTTTCAGGTGAACGAAACTTAGAAGGGCAGCACCAAGCTGGAGCGCTCTTGGAACGCGCTTTGTTGAATGGATAAATGAACGAGTAACAAAAAACACACGTAGCCTTTAAAGGTTGCAGTGATCCTCAAAAGTTAGATTTTTTTGGTCTAACTTTTGGGGGTTGCTACACCTTTGAAGGTGGGCGTGTGTTTTTTTGATTTCTAAATGAAATCAAAAGTTGGATGGATGATTTTTATTTGCTTGACAGATGATGAAATGATTTAATCAATAGAGATGAGAGAGTAGCAGAAAATTCCTAGGAGAAAAGAGGAGAACAAATGGAACATAGAATTAAATTGTTCACTAATAATATCCAATTAGAAGAAGTTTCGTACAAAGAAACTGCCAATACTTCTATCCATCTATGTGGTACCTTTCTAATAGATTCAGAAACAGACTGGGTATTTCGTATGGAAGATTATAATCCGACTTATCTGGTACAGGTAATCGATGAGCAACATACTGAAACAAATAGCATACATGTAGAAAATAAAAATAATTTTACTTGTGTATCCTCGAAAAAATTAGTTTTTGATTTTTCAGAAGAATGGGTAGGGACAGTTTTGAAAATAATAAAAGCGAAAAATTTATATTTTTCTGAAACGAAGTTATTTAAAATAACTTTAAATGTTATTGATTTGTTAAAAAAAGAAAAAGTTGAAGTTGGTCATATTTATATAAGTATTTGAATGTAGTCTGTATCATTCGTATATTTGTCCTTTATTTCTTGTCTATTTACGTTTTTTTGCTATTTTTTTATTGGCGGTAAGTGATATTTTAAATGGAGAAAAGTTTGGATATGAGTGGAATGGCTTATTTACGCTTGTTAAACTATCTCAGGTTGTTTTATTTGATGTTTTTTTAAAAATAAATTAATCTTATTTTAAGAAGCGGTAAGCGCTTTTTAAATAATCTTAGGAGGAGATATGTATGACTGGAATTGACGGAGGGATCACTATCCCAGAATCGCCAACAATTACTGATGAACACAAGAAGCTGGTAGAAGAAGCTCGTAAAACGCTAATGGACAGTAGTAAAGCAATACCTTTTGCACTATTAGGCACACAAGTAGTTACTGGGACAAACTATTGGATCTTGTGCAAAGTCAACATGTTAGGCCCAACTCAGAATGAAAAATTAGTGACTTACAAAATCAACAAAAATTTACAAGATGAAGTGACATTTTTGGAAGCGGTGACATTTGAATTTTAAGTAAACGTACTTTCTAAGAAATCCATACTTTCAATGGAAAATTTGAGAATAGGAGCCTATAACAATGGATAAATCGAACGAAATGCTCATGTTGGATATCATGGATGACGGAATATTAGAAAATTTTCAAGTAAAAGACCGATTAGTTAATTCATCGATTCATACGGAAGAGTTAAGAGAAATCCATGTTCAGCGAGGAAAAGGAAAGTTGGTACAGGGTGGTGCACGAATTTCACGTGGTGTAACTGGTAGTCTAACAGTCGATATCAAAGTTCATACGATCAGTCAGGAAAATTTTAAAGAAATTGTTAATCAAGTCACAAGGAACTACAAATCGGAACACCATGAAGAACTAGAACAACATTCAAGGCAAAACACAAGCCGTACTAGTTGGTTGTTAGGCTTGTTTGGGGTAGCTAGTGGAAATAGTTATGATAACTATCAGAATCAAAAATCATTTACTGCTTCTCTCGAAGACACTGTTCTTCGTAATTCAGTCAAAGAGATTTTTAATAAAGCAGAAGAAGAGTGCACGGTCACAGGTTCGTTCACAATGGTTGGTATGGGAACAGAAACAACAGCAACTGTTTTTGCAGAAATCATGGTGATTGAATCTGCAGATAGAAAAGAAAAAATCCAAATCGTGAGTGATCGAGCGACAGTTGGAGATATCAATACAGGGTCAGGAGCAAATGTTCGTTTAGAATCCGATGATCACCTAGATATTGTTTCGTTTATGTAGGTCGGGAAAACACAAACATGTATAAATAACTAGGGATTCATTGTCAATAACTCTGTAAATTTTTTCATGTAGAATAGAGATTTCCTAACTATCTTTTGCTCGTTGGGATAAAACGATAAGTAGGCGCAACACTTTTGATTATTAAGCTTCCCCATAGAGTCGATAAGGAATTTCCCTCGTTCCAAATATCAGCTTTATGGGGAGTTTTGTTTTCAGTGAAAAATTCATCGATTTGATAAAACAATCAATAGTCATTGATGATTTAAATAAGAAAATCAATCTACTGTGTCAGGTGAAAGATCAGCAACGACTTCATAATAATGATCGCCCCAATCGCAGATATGTTGGACGATCGTTGAGAGTTCGCGCCCGATCTCGGTCAATTGATACTCTACTTTTGGCGGGACTACGGGATAGACTTTACGTGTGAGTAAATGATCGCTTTCTAATTCTCTTAATTGGCGAATCAACATGCGTTGGTTGATGTCTGGTAACATTTTCTCAATCTCACTTAATCGTAAAATCGGTTGTTGTAAAAAACACCAAATCAAGACGATCTTGTATTTTCCACTAAGGACGTGCATGGCTAAATCTTTCGTATTGGTAAACTCTTTTTCATGGTATTGATACATAAAGGACCTCACTTTGATTTATTTATTCGACAGCAATAGTTGCTATTATACAAAGCTCACCAATGGAAGTAAAGAAATTGAGGATACTGACAAGTTTGTCAGTTTTGTTTCTCAACACAGCCTATGATACGATGAAGTGGAAAGATTGCGGATTCGCTCAATAACTAAGAACCAGACGAGCGGAATAAGAAAGAAGGAAGAAAAATGAAAAGTAGAGCTGCCGTAGCATTTGAACCAGGAAAACCGTTAGAAATCGTTGAAATCGATGTTGCTGATCCTAAACCGACGGAAGTCATGGTAAAAATTTTGTACACTTCTGTCTGTCATACAGATGCGTTTACCTTATCAGGGGAAGATCCAGAAGGTGTTTTTCCTGCGGTCTTAGGTCATGAAGGCGCCGGGATCGTTGTCAAAGTTGGGGATGATGTGTCTTCTGTTGAAGTGGGGGACCATGTGATTCCATTGTATACACCTGAATGTGGGAAGTGTGAGTTTTGCTTGTCAGGAAAAACCAATCTATGCTCTGCTGTCCGTGAAACGCAAGGAAAAGGTCTAATGCCAGATGGTACGACCCGTTTTTCTTACAAAGGCGAACCGATTTATCACTATATGGGTACGAGTACGTTTAGTGAGTATACTGTCGTCAATGAAATCAATTTGGTGAAAATCACAGAGGATGCTCCTCTAGATACCGTTCCTCTATTAGGCTGTGGTGTAACAACAGGATTAGGCGCCGTGGAAAACACTGCAAAAGTCGAAGAAGGTGCTGTCACAGCTGTCTTTGGACTAGGAGCGATTGGTTTAGCAGTAATCCAAGGCTTGAAAAAAGCCAATGCTAAACGAATCATTGCAATCGATATGAACCCTGAAAAATGGCCGTTAGCTAAAAAAATGGGCGCAACGGACTTTGTTGATCCTAAAACACACGATCGTCCGATCCAAGAAGTCATCGTAGAAATGACCCAAGGTGGCGTAGATTATAGTTTTGAGTGTATTGGCAATGTGGAAGTGATGCGTTCCGCGCTTGAAGCATGTCACAAAGGCTGGGGCGAAAGCATCATTATCGGTGTAGCCGGAGCTGGAAAAGAAATCCACACGCGTCCGTTTCAACTAGTGACTGGTCGTGTCTGGCGTGGTTCTGCCTTTGGCGGTGTCAAAGGGCGAAGCCAATTGCCAGGTATGGTGGAAGATTACTTGAAGGGTGGAATCGATTTAGATTCATTCATCACCCATCGTTTGGATTTTACACAAATCAATGAGTCACTTGAATTATTGCATCGTGGTGAATCGATTCGCACCATGCTTACTTATGGAGGTGACACGGATGGAACTACAGAAAATTGAAACACATCGGTCGTTTGGTGGGCAACAAATCAAATACCGTCACCTGTCAGAAACGCTACATTGTGAGATGACATTCAGCGTGTATTTACCAGAAACGACCGTTGAAAACCAAGAAATCCCACTCATTTGGTGGTTAGCTGGTTTAACAAGTACAGATGATAACTTCAGTATCAAAGGTGGATTCCAACGCTATGCAGCAGAACAGCAAATCGCCTTCGTCATGCCGGACACATCGCCTCGGGGAGATGTTGCTGACAGTGAAGATTGGGATCTCGGTCAAGGGGCTGGTTTTTACTTGAATGCCACACAAGAACCTTGGAAGAAAGACTTCCAAATGTACGACTATCTCACGAAAGAGCTGACTGAAATCATCTACTCCTTGATCCCAAATCTTTCTGGAAAAGAAAGTATCATGGGTCATTCCATGGGTGGGCATGGTTCGTTAGTGATCGGTCTGAAAAATCCAGCACGCTTTGCTTCAATCTCTGCTTTTGCACCGATTTCGAACCCCTCAAACGTACCATGGGGACAAAAAGCATTCACCGCTTATCTAGGTGCTGACCAAGCGACATGGAGTGAATGGGATGCCACTGAGCTGATCAAAAAAGAAACAACCAGTCAACCGCCTATCCTGATCACACAAGGAACGGCTGATCCATTCTATGAAGTCCAGCTCAATGAAGAAGCTTTTTTAACAGCAGCAGAATCAGCGAAACACGAAGTTTTCTACCAAAAAGAAGAAGGCTATGATCATAGCTACTTCACCATTGCTACATTTGTAGAACAACATATTGCTTTTCATGCAACCTATCTGAAACAGTGAAAAAACCATTGTAAGAGATGGAATGTGAGTCAGACAAACGAGCAACTAACTGAAAAATCAGAAGAAGACAGAAAGATGCAACTTTAAGCAATAAGCAGTGAAACCTGAAATTTTTTTTGAGAGATACCTCTTTAGTTTGACTAGATCGTGCACAGAGCCACGAAAGCCAATTAGTGAAAGGAGTTCTGCCGGATACTAGTTTCAACTGTTTATAGCGGTGTAATTTTGTGAGTCAAAATTAAAAAATAAAATTAACAGGTTTACTTTTTAAAATAGATGTGTTAACTTAATTAAAGTTTCGGAGGATCCAAAGGGATTAGATAAGAATATTCTTATCTAATCCCTTTTTGTGTTCTTACATTAAAAAATATTAGGAGGCGCATATGAAAAATCTATTCAAATATTTAATGATTACTTTGGGGCTATTGATACTATCAATTAGTATCAATATGTTTTTTGGCCCACATTATATTGCTGCTGGAGGAACGAGTGGTTTAGGAATATTACTTGAATACCTTGTTCAAGTAGATCGTTCACTCGTCGTGCTTGCATTAAATTCAGTTATGTTGCTATTAGCAATCATTTATTTAGGTAAACAAGTATTTATGAAAGTTTTATATGGTAGTTTAGTTCTACCGTTATTGTTAACCTATGTACCTAAAATAATGTTTACTGAAAATAAAATTTTATCGATCGTTTTGGGGAGTCTAATTTTTTCTGTAGGTATGTCCATTGTTTATTCACAAAATTCTTCTAGTGGAGGAACGTCCATTCCACCGATAATTTTAAAAAAATATTTCAATATAAAACTCTCTACAGGCTTGTTTTTCATAGATGGTATAGTCATACTGCTAAATTGGGGTATTTTTGGGTTTGATCAATTTCTACTTGCATTGGCCTCGAATATTCTAGTTTTTCTAACGATGAACCTATTCTCTAAGATATCCTATAAATCTATTGAGAATAGACAAACTTCTTAGAGGTAGATAGTTTAGTTATTCTTGGAGTTTAGGAGATACTGTAACGCTCTTTGACAATTTCGAGTGGCTCACCAAAGCGTTCAGCGATTTCCGGAAGGCTCAACCCTTGCGCATATAGACGATTGAAGACACCTTGAATGCTTTCTGAAACTTCAACGATATGTTTATCGTAGTCGTAAAAACGAAACACTTTTTGTCCCCAGTTATAGGTCAATGTATCGTGTATCACTTCGATTTCTGAATCAAAAGTAGCTTATGAGAAATGAATATAAAAATCAAAGATATAAATAGAGATGGAGTCCATTTTAACGGCACGAATGAGTGTGTTTTGTAAGAAAAAAAGTATGTATGATTATGACCAAGGAAGACAGTAAAAACCCAGGATAGATACCACAGTGATCTCTGGTTCTTATCCTAGGTTTTTGACTATTTTAACTAGTATCGAGTTTTTTAGTTTTAAGATCGGTTTACGTAAATGGATCGATAATAATTGAATCACGTAGGAGATAATACCTACTTCTTTCTTTACAGTAAGCCAATTTGTAGGGAAAACGATTATTTTTATTTTGTCATCAACACTAGATATTATAGAAGCGAAAAGCTGTAATAAGTATCTATAAGAGCTTGTCACATTTTTTTCTTTTTATCCTATAAACAGTTTTCTAGTTGTGCATTCCTTCATTTCTATTTCAACATTTTCTTCTAAAAACCTCCCATCTATGCCCTTTCCTCTCCACGTGAAAAAAACATGTTGAATAACCGTTGACTCTCCTATTATGGGAGACTGTATACTTATTTTTGTACTATTACACAAGAAGAAAAAAAGGTTTGAAAATGAAAGAAGTAAAGGAGAGATCAACGTGCTAAAACTATTTAAAACGGCACATTTAAGTAAATTGAAGGTAGGTTTATTACTACTTTTCATCACACTACAAATGTTGGGAACATTATATTTACCTACCTTGACGGCTAATATCATCAATGAAGGTGTGGTCATGCAAGATATGGATTATGTCCAAACGACGGGGGTTATTATGTTGGGGGTTGCGATACTGACAGGTATTTTTTCTATTTTAGCCACGTATTACTCAGCTGAGATTGCGACGACTTTTTCTAAAAATATCCGCGATCGTTTGTTCAAGCATACACAACAGTTATCGTATCAAGATTTCAAGCATTTTAGCGGTTCTTCGTTGATCACACGAGCAACTAATGATATCGAGCAGTTGCAGTCGACGATCAGCATGTTTTTTGAAACGATGATTCCTGCGCCTTTTGTAATGATCGTTGGATTGATATTGGCTTACATACGAGATGGTTATATGGCGTTGATCATTTTGATCACAGCTATTCTGTTCACGATTGTCTTCGGCTGGGTCACTTTGAAGATTTTTCCCCTTTTTGAGAAAACACAAGTGGGATTGGATAAAATCAATGGGATCGTCGGACAATATTTGTCAGGTATTCGAGTGGTGAGAGCCTTCAATCGGACAAAACTTGAGAAGGAACGTATGGATGCTTCGTTTGTTGATTTTGCGAATTTAAATATCAAAATCAATCGACTGTTTGCAGTGATGATGCCGATCGTGATGTTGGTCATGTCCCTTTCTACAGTGGCAATCATGTGGTTTGGTGCGATGAGAGTGGATTCAGGAAACATGGCGATCGGTGATATCATGGCGATCATTGAGTATGCAATGAATATCTTGATGTATCTATTGATGGCTGTTTTTTCAGCAATCAATTTGCCAAGAGCAAAAGTATGTGCCAATCGTATTCTTGAAGTTTTAGATTATCGACCTGAAATCACTGACGGTGGGGCGCATTTGAATGGTCATTATGATGTACGCTTAGAATTTAAAAATGTCAGCTTTTCTTATCGTGATGCGGAAAGTCCAGTATTGCAAAATATTGATTTTGTTTGTGAGAAAGGAACGACAACGGCAATCATTGGTGGAACAGGCTCTGGGAAAAGTACGGTGGCGAAATTGATTCCACGGTTGTTAGAAGCTTCGGGTGGCGAAATTATCTTAAATGGTATGGATGTCAAAGACCTATCACAAGAAGAGTTGCGTAGCAAAATTGGGTTTGTCCCACAAAAAGCTTTCTTATTCAGTGGAACGATCGCTGATAATTTAAAGCATGGTCATCCACAAGCTTCATTAAAAGATATGGAACAGGCAGCCACGATTGCTCAAGCAGAAAGTTTTATCAATGAGCTTCCAGAAAAATATGAATCAAACGTTGTGCAAGGTGGGAAAAACTTCTCTGGTGGTCAGCGACAGCGGTTGTCAATTGCACGGATGATCATGAAAAAACCAGCAATCTATGTTTTCGATGATAGTTTTTCTGCATTGGATTATCAAACAGATGCTGCATTGAGACGCTCGTTGAAAGAAGTCACAAAGAAATCGGTGATGGTCGTTATTGCACAACGAATCACTTCAATAAAAGAAGCGGATCAAATCATCGTTTTAGATGAAGGTAAGGTTGTTGGAAAAGGAACACACAGAGAGTTATTAGAAAATTGCAGTGCCTATTTTGAGATCGCAAAATCTCAACTGAGTGAGGAGGAGCTGGAAAATGAGCTCAGAGAACAATAATACGTATGACGTGATGGATAGCGGAGGAGGAATCTCGGTCGATCATGCGAAAAATAGTAAAAAAACGTTATGGCGCATGATCAAAGCATTGGCACCACAAAAATGGCTAATGCTGATTGCTTTTCTGTTTGCTACTTTAGGTGTGCTGCTGAATCTATGGGCACCCAATATATTTGCTGATGCGATCAATATCATCTTTGAAGGTGTGGCGTTGTCATTTAGCGAGGGTACAGCGATTTCGATCGATTTTGGACGGTTATCTGAAGTTATTTTACTGTTGATAGGGGTTTATCTTTTCAGTTCGATCTTCTCCTATTTTCAAGAGTATGCGATGGCTTCAGTATCTCAAAAATTAGTGTTGTCTTTGAGGGAACAGGTCAGTGAAAAGTTAACAAAGGTTCCTTTGAACTTCTATGATACCAATCAAAAAGGACAGATTTTAAGTCGTGTCACCAATGATTTAGAGCGTGTGAATGAAATTTTAAGGGATGCGATCATGCGCTTATTCACCTCAGCAATCACCATTGTTGGAGCGGTCATTTTGATGCTTCGCATTGATCGAACGTTGACGTTGATTGGCGTTGGAGCAATAGTGATCGGGTTAGTCATCACCATGCTTGTGGGGATAAAAAGTAATAAGATTTTTACAGATCGTCAACGTTCTGTTGGGATTTTTAATACCAAGATTGAAGAATATTTTTCAGGACAGGTAGAAATCAAGGCATTTAATTTAGAGCATGAAGTCATCGGACAAACAAAAAATTCGATTGATCAGTTGTATCGAGATGATAAGAAAGCACAATTCATCATGTTTGCAATCATGCCGATCATCCGATTATTCAACCAAATCGGTTATGTCATGATTGCTGGATTAGGAGCTATCTTTGTTATCCGTGGTCGCATCTCTATTGGTCAAATTTTATCTTTTTTCCAGTATATCCAGATGTCCCAAGAGCCTTTGACTGAAGCTTCATTTTTATTCAACTCCCTACAATCTGCTATTGCTTCCGCGGAACGAGTGTTTGAGACCATCGATGAAGAGGAAATGGAAGAAGATAGTCAAGTAAACAGTAGGATCAAAGCACCAAAAGGGAATATCTCTTTTGAGAATGTTCAATTTGGCTATGGGAAAGAACTATTGATGGATGGAGTGGATTTTGAAGTAAAAGCTGGGCAAAAGGTGGCGATTGTTGGCCCAACTGGTGCTGGGAAAACAACGTTGATCAATTTGTTGATGCGGTTTTATGAGACAACTTCCGGATCGATCAAAGTGGATGGCGTGGACACAAAAAAAATGAGTCGCCATTATCTACGTTCGTTGTTTGGAATGGTTCTTCAAGATTCATGGATGTTTGAAGGAACAGTCAGTGAGAATATTGCTTATGGGCGTCATCGTGCCTCGAAATCTGAGATCGTAGATGCCGCAAGAATGGCACGAGCGGATCATTTTATTCGAACGTTACCTAATGGCTACGATACAGTCATGAATGATGAGAATGCCTCTTTATCTCAAGGGGAAAAACAGCTGCTGTGTATTGCACGAGCAATATTGACCAATCCGCCAATCCTGTTATTGGATGAAGCGACATCGAGTATTGATACGAGAACAGAATTAGAGATCCAAAAAGCGATGGATCATCTGATGAAAGGGAAGACTAGTTTCGTTATTGCTCATCGTCTTTCGACAATTAAAAATGCCGATGTGATTTTAGTCATGAAAGAAGGAAATGTTGTTGAGGTTGGTAATCATGAAACGTTATTACAAAAAGACGGTATGTATAGTGAACTATACAATAGCCAGTTTGCCTCGTAGAAATGAAAATGAAGCTGTCATTTACAAAAATTGAATTTTGTAGATGATAGCTTTTTATTGTCTAGTCATTGCTTTAGAACATATATATTTGTGTTTTTTAGCTAAATTAACTGTATCTTACTATTAACTTTATAATATAATGGGATGAGATTATGGTGAGTTTTGAATTAAAATATTTTAAGAGGTGTGTAGATGAAAAATTATGGAGAGACCGTTAAAACGATACGCAAAGCGAAAGGAATGCTACTAAAAGAATTAGTGGATGAACAACTATCTATTTCTTTGCTATCTCAATTTGAAAATGGTCGGCTATCTATTTCTTGTGAAAGGTTCCATCTTATATTATCAAAGTTAGAAGTGAAATTTGAAGAATTTATTGTGTTACATTCTGAAAGTCCACATTCACCATTGCACGTGGAAATTAGTAAGTATATGCGCGCAGCAAATGTGACTTCATTAAAGGAATTAGAAAAACTACAAACGAACTACCAAGAATTACTAACCTACTATCATCATAATTATTCATTGGAGCTGGATCATTTTTTACAATTGATCCGTTTCAATTATGAGACAAAAAAATCTTTTTTCAATGGCGTTTCGATGCTTGATGCCAGTTCGACACACAGTCATCTTCTTGATTCAGCAAAACAATATTTAGCTGATACTACTACATGGGGAGTGTATGAATTAAAATTATTTTCTCGCATCGCCGTTTCGATGGAACCTGAACTTTTATGGCAGTATGTAAAAATGGCAAATGATAAAAGTGAACGATTTGAAAAAGTACCAGGCAACAAAGATATTTTGTACCAAACGTTTATCACCATTTTTTCCGTTTTTTGTTTATTCGGTGAAGCGGACTATGCAACGAAACTTTTTGATCTTTGGAAAAGCCGTGTCATTAGAGAGGAACATATTGAACAGGCTGTTCTTTTACCATTTTATGAGGGGTGCTTAGCACAGTTGAAACACGACAAGGAGCAAGCAATTGAACTGATGGATCGCACCTTAACGACATTAGAGAATCTAGGTTTATCAAAGATCGCACATGATTATGCAGAAGTGAACTACTCACCACTTAGCTAAACCTACCGGTTTTTAACGCTTGAAGTGGGAGCTTCTTGGGAATAGAGCATACTTGCAAGCGTATTTCTTTACTCACAGCGGTTTCTCTTATTTACCAAGCTATCCCCGTAGTTCCTACGGTTTTTGATGATTGGATCTAAGCTAATCCCATAGAATGTAGTCTTAGACCTTCGGTCAGAATATTGATACTAGCATTGATATCTCGGTCATGATGAACATGACAAACAGGACAAGTCCATTCTCGAATTTCTAGAGATTTCTTGCCGTCTTTGTGTCCACAATTCGAACAGATTTGACTAGATGGGAACCACTTATCCACTTCGATAATTTTTCGACCGTACCAGTCAGCTTTGTATTGTAACCTAGTCACAAAACTAGACCATGAAACATCCGAAATACTTTTTGCTAGTTTATGATTACGCAACATACCTTTTGTATTTAAGTCTTCTATACAGATCATATCGTGATTTTTGATAATCTCTGTGCTCAACTTGTTTAGAAAGTCATTGCGTTGATTCATTACTTTTTCATGTAGTCGTGCTATTTTACGTTTTTGTTTTTGATAATTTCTAGCTTCAAACAGATTGATACCTTTTTGTTTAGCTAATAATGCACGTCTTGACAACTTACGTTGTTCACGTTTTAGTTTTTTTGACATTTTTGACGTGAATTTATTGTTATCAATCTTTTGACCATTAGAAAGGATTGCAAAATCAGTTATACCAAGGTCAATTCCAATAGCGGAATTAGTTTTAGGAAGCTCAGCTATTTCTTCTTTACACAATAAAGAAATATAATATTTACCGCTAGAATGACGTGATATTGTAGCGGATTTGATCAGACCTTTAGGTTGTCTATGGAGCGTAATTTTAACTAACGACTTCAACTTAGGAAGTTTGACAAATTGATTATCAATCAAAGCGATTGTTCCATTTTGATTGTTAGTCGTATAGCTTTGAACTGGATTTTTCTTGCTTTTGAAACGAGGAAATCCGGCGGACTTATCGCGAAAGAAGTTCTTATACGCCTTATCTAGGTTGAGTTGTGCATTTGCTAAAGCAAGACTATCCACTTCTTTCAAGAACGGAAAATCTTGCTTATATTTTGCAGGCGTTGGAAAACTCATTTTTTTAGAGGAATTTTTCCTAGTTTCTTTATAAGCTTTCATTCGGTCATCAAGCATTAGATTGTAGACCTTACGGACACAGCCAAAAGACTTAGCAAAGAAGGTTTCTTGTTCTTCTGTTGGATAGATTCTAAATTTATATGCTTTTAGTCGCTCCATAAAGCTCGCCTGCTTTCTATTTATGATTGTTTCCTTGATTTTGAATATATTTCTTAATCACATCAATTGGTGCTCCACCAGTTGTCAAAAGACAAAAACTTTTTGACCAGAACATTTCTTTCCAAAGAAATTGTTTGATTCTTGGATAATTGCGCTTTATCAAACGTGAACTAGCACTTTTATAGGCATTGATAAATTTTGTCAATTCTGTTTTTGGTTGAGCTTTGAACATAATATGAACGTGGTCTTTATCATGATTCCACTCAACTAAAGTGATGTGATACGATTCTGAGATTCTTTCAAAAGTCGCTTTAGCGTAGTTAGATATTTCATTATCAATTACTTGTCTACGATATTTCGTTACTAAAACAAGGTGATAATAAAGAAGAAATACTGAATGGTTATTTGTGTCTAATTCCATGTTATATCAACTCATTTCTTGTATAGACTGATTTTAACATGAGACAAAATAAAAAAGCAATACGCCTTAGTTGTCGGTCTTCGAGTTACCAACGGTAACCCTCATACCGAACGGCATTCATCACCCACCTATAGAGGATGGGCGACTTCTGCCTAATTCTGTTAAAATCTTATATACTCGAACGTTTTTATTTGGAAATTATTCATTCGATTAAATTAGAAGATAGCTGATATTACGATAGAAAAAGCCTTCAGATCATTCATTGGTCGGAAGGTTTTTTTGATTCAATCCTCGGATAAATGATAAAAAATCAAAAAAAAAATAAATAAAAAAACGAACATCATTTTATGTTGTTTGTAATGATTCTAAAGATAAAACAACCATCAAAAAATTCTATGGTTGTTGTGATGGATTTCCACGTTCTATTCTTAATCATTTATCCTTGCTAAAATAATATTCGAAAACTTCTTTTTCAGTATTCTAAAAAAAAATCAGGTTAAAAATTAAGCAACTGAAATTAAATAACATTTAATCGGTAAAACAAAGTATAAAGGTGATAATTTTAACATGATTAGTACAGATTTTTTTCTGGATCGAGTTAAAATTATAAATAGATTAAAATATAATGTGATGCTACACTTTGTGTATCAACAAAGCGCTTTGTTGTGGTTTTTGTTATTGGTAAATATACCAAACATATTTCTACAGAAAAATAAATCATCTTAATCAATCATCAAATACTATTGGGGTAACAGTTGGAGGAGGGTAAAAATCGTGACGAATAAGTCTATTTAAAAAAAACGTTCATTGATTACATTGACAACGAGTATGATGCTATTTTTACCAGTTGGACAAGTACTAGCAATCGATACTCACACGCCAGATGTTCAATCAGATGGATTAGTGAATGATCAGTTAGTGACTACTAATGAATCAATTGATATAGAAGAATCAACAGTAGCATCCGAGAGTCATCAGGAAACAACTTTGGAAGCAAATCAGGAGGAGGACGAAGGGAATCAAGCAGATGTCTTACCAGTTCAAGAAGCAAGACCAGTAGTGGATCAGCCAGAAATGGAAGAAGAGGGGGCTGATGCACCTAGCGAAATGGGAAAAATCGCACTCCCGCCTGGGATCAATGCGGTATATACAGGTCAAGTTGGTACGATTCCTTGGGTAATCGATAATACGGGGACACTGACATTAGGATCTGGTATTTTTGATGAAGTGAACGATCCCGTAGGAAATTATGAGCAAGATGCTTACTTTAATGCACCCCATTTAGCTGCGTTTATTAATCGCATCGTTTTAACAGGAGACATTCAACTAGTTGGCTCTCAACGTGGAACGAATAATTATAGTGATCAAGGTGGTTGGGGAGAACTCGGAGGACGTGGTCGTACGCGAGGTTTTTTTGAAGGGATGCAACAAGTTCAACGTGTTGAGGGGATGCATCATCTTGATACAAGTAATCTGACAGACATGAGTTACATGTTTCATTATTTATCATTAGTTACTGAACTAGACATCACCTCTCTTGATACAAGTAATGTTACATCAATGATGAGCACATTTTCTGGAATGAGAAGGGTCAATCAACTGGATTTTTCTAACTTTGATACGAGTAACGTAGTAAACATGGCGGGTATGTTTCAGTATACAGACACACTTACCGAACTAGATCTATCCAGTTTTAATACAAGTAATGTCACAGATATGAGCTATATGTTTATTTTCATGTTGTCCCTGAAGAACTTGAATATTTCTAGTTTTGATACGAGTAATGTGGCAAGTATGACGCAAATGTTTAGTGAGTTAGATAATCTATCGATACTAGATCTTAGTCATTTTGATACGAGTAATGTAACCGATATGATGGGGATGTTCATGAATGCTTCGGCACTAACAGAACTCGATTTATCCAATTTTGATACGAGTAAGGTAACGCATATGCAATTGATGTTTTCAGGTTGTGCCAATTTAAGAGAACTTGATCTAGCAAATTTTGATTCGAGAAGCACAGCAGTGTCTACCTTGATGTTTCGCGATGCACCTTTACAAAAATTGACGTTAGGAACGGGTTTCCAATTTCCTGCCAATCATGGGCTGGCTGAACTTGGAGAGACAGATACACATTTTCCTTTCTGGCGAAATGTTGGTGCAGGAACATCTGAACGCCCGCGTGGCACGCATGTGTTATCGAGTGCAGATTTAGCAACAACGTATGATGGAGCGACTATGGCTGATACATGGGTATGGCAACCGCGGATCTTCTCAAGCCTTACTATTGGAATGGAAGGTCAAGGAACTGTTTCCCAAGATGTCGCAAGTGTTGAGAGTGGTCAAATAATCGATATCAACGCAACAGCTGATGCTGGCTGGCGATTTTCTCATTGGCGTATCGAAAGCGGCGAAGGGACGATTGCAGATGAGAAAGAATCCACGACTACTTTTATGATGGGAGAAGAGCACACTAAATTGGTAGCAGTTTTTGAAGACTTGGGGGAGTTACTATCTGTAAGAATCCCAATATCTGCCGTTTTCAACACTACTTCTTCATCAAACCATCGACAAATCATTTCACCGGACTATGAGATCGGGAATGAATCTCCGTTTGCTATTTCAGTTGATGTAGTCGCACCCACAGAGCTTGAGAACATGGACATCGTTGAAGCATTGAATATAGTGGGGGACGGGAAAGAAAATTTACTGATCCATCATGGTAGTAGCTATCAAACGGAGGCATTTCGATTATTCGATTTAGCGATTGAAGAAGCTAATACTTTCACATTTACAGGTGCAGCTGAAAAATTACCTGAAGGGAGCAGCCATGCAACACCAACTTTCAACCTAGTTCTACGATTCGGGCCAAATCTGTCACATTAGTTCATATTAAGCGAATGGAGCAATAATCTTATCAGAGAAATGGAGAAAGATGAATAGCAAAGAAAAATCAAAAGAAATGGATCGCTTTGGGGTTGCTTCTCTTGGTCATTGGGGGTGTCTTTTTATATTTCAATAATCAAGAAAACGAGCCTGTACCAACCGTCAGTGCAGAGTTGTTACCAGGTTTGAGAGATGCAAGCGACATTGAAATGGCGGAACGAGCGCAAGAGATTGCAGATGCCAATTATTTCACTTTGCAAATTGCCCCTTTTGCTGTGTTTGAGAATGGGGAATCAGAAGGGACGATCGAGATCGTCAATCCGGGGACCAATGTGTATCCGATCGCGGTCGATCTCTTTTTAGCGGAGACAGAAGAAGTGATTTATTCTTCTGGATCGATTCATCCGAATCAACAAATTGTTGGTGCAAAACTAGAGAAACCACTTGAAAAAGGGGAATATCAAGCCATTGCCCGCATCAATATCTATGATCCAGAAACGAATGAACGACAAGGAGTGACAGAAGCAGAGATTGTCATCACGATCAACAATTAAAAACGTTAAATGATCATCTAAAGAAAGGAGGTACATTCATGCGTAAAGTGACACAACTTTTATTGTTTGTAGGAGTTTTCTTTTTAGCGAGTGCTAGCTACGCTGTTCATGCCTCAGAAAACCAAGCATTTTTCAAGCGTGTGGAAGGGCAAATCGGTAGTACGCACACACCACAAGAACCAGGTACGGGAACAAATACCGGACCAGGGGCAGGTAATGGAACAAGCGGAAACAATAGAGATGTTTTAGTCGTAGACACATCAAAACTTCCGAATCGAACACAGAGTAAGCCGAGTTTACTTGCAAACTTACCGAAAACCGGCAGTGAAGGAAATTTATGGGTGCAGTTAGCTGGAATTCTTTTGATTTTACTAAGTAGCCGATTCCTTTTTCTGAAAAAAGAGAAACACGTTTAAAGACCATTCGAATATTTATAAGAATGATGCAATTTGAACACAATGAACAAGAATCATCGTCTGTATCAACTAGCAGCTTCTATCAAATTCGAGATCGTATGATCCTGCTGGATCATAGCGAATAAATGAAGTGAAGTAGCCACCCGCAATGGTTTGTTTTTTTTGCTGGACCATTTATTTTGATCAACAGCCCAGCCTATATCCACCACAAATACCAAAACTCAGTAAATGTTGGTCAAAATAAAATCACTTTTCCTTAGCTGGATAGAAGAAGTCGAAAGTATTGGATAAGATCATCTGAATTGGAAGTGGCTGCTAGCTGATGCGAACGATGATTTCTTGTTTGCCAATCAATCAATAGAACATGGAGGAGCAAATTTGATGAAGAAGTATACGAAGTTATTCGGAACAGTTGCAATGATGGGCACGTTATTAGGTGCAGGTGCTGCTTCTGTCGCAGCCACTACATTTAATGGACAGGCAGATGGAAATATTCCAGTTACAGGTCGTGTTGGTTTAGATAATACTGTCGATCCTGGTGTCAATCCACCAACAAATCCAGATGAAATGATCAACGTAACTGTGCCAACATCGGCGATCTTTTTTACAACCGGTGCATCCGGGCATACCGCGGTTGAATCACCAAGCTACACTGTAACAAATAATTCAGCGTGGGACGTGAATATCAATATCACTGATTTAGCAAATCCAACGAACTTAGATAGTTTATCAGCGTTAGAATTAGCTGTAGTTGGTCAGAATACGACGATTCCAATCGTGACAAATGGAACGGCACTAAGTAATCCAGCAGCATTCATGTCATTGACAAAAAATACAGCTGAAGGTGGAACAGCACCTGTTGGGACGTTTGGTTTTACAGGAACAGCGATTCCTAATACAAATACGTCAGATGTGATCGTTCCGACGTTTGATATGGTGTTACAATTCCAAGCGGTTGTGCCGACGCCATAATCATCATAGATAACTAGGAAAAAAACGTTTACTCAAATAAATGACTAAAAGATAAGCCATCATCTTCAAAAGTTTGACGAATGATTTTTAAGGAGAGGGCTTATTTTTTGTCACTATTCATTGATAAAGAAGAATCGCCTACTTTTACGTATACAGGAGGAATGAATCAAATGAAAAAAAGAAGCTTCGTCAACATTTTTGTAACGATTTTATTTGCTATTACATTCAGCACTTTTTTTAGTGTCGTCGTACAGGCAGATGAATCATTTTTCCAACCAAACACTGAGCGCGTAGGTGTCTGGTGGTGGGATACGAGTAATTTGAGTTTAGCGTATAGTGAAAGTTATTTAGACTATGCAAAGAACAATGGGATAACAGAGATTTATTTGAATCAAACCAGGTTAAGCGAGGTAAATCCGAGTAACACTTTTGGTCCTTCTGAAACGCTTAATGTAGTTATCCCCACACAAAATTTTATTCAAGCGGCGAGTGACAGGGGGATTAAAGTCTATTTGCTCCTTAGTAATCATGGAACTTGGCTAGACAATCCTAATCGTTTTCATCAATTGATGAAAGGGTATTTAGCGTATCAAAATGTAGCAAAAGATGCACAGTTTGCTGGTGTACATTTGAATGTTGAACCGAATCAATTAAGAGATGGAGCGGGAGATCGTTATTGGGATAAAGGATATGACGTACAAGCAAGAATGATGCAACAGTTGATTGATTTTGCAGTTGATGCAACGGATGCATATGGAGATTACACGATCTTTGACTGGTCGACTGGAATGTGGTGGGATCGTGAACGATATCCAGTAACGTATCGCGGCAAAGAAACGCTACTTTACCGAGCAATGATCGAAGAAGCCAATACGACAGTAGTGATGTCTTTTAGAACGACAGCAAATGCAATTGCAGAGGCTTCTAAAAAACATTTAGCATATGCACGAAATGTTGGGAAACCAATCATTCTTTCAGGCACAGTTTTTTTATCTGGAGAGGAACCAGATAGAGCAGCTAACGCTCAGTTTATTGGATTTGGAAGAGACTATATGCATGCTGAATTGGCAAAGGTACCAGAGTATGCGCTGAAATGGGCAGATGAGGCAAATGGTGGAGCGTCGGAGAAGCAATTAGATGTGCATGTTGCCTTCCATGAAATGATGACTTGGCGGCATTGGGCGAGAAGGGAGCAATAGTTCATTGAAATGGAAAGTTCCACGTTGATCCCAATAAATTATTTAATCGGATATGAAAAAAATATTCAACATGTCTTTCTCCTACGTATTATCTGACGAAGGAGAAAGATATGTTTTTTTATTTATTGGATTTTTTTGTAAGGTACTAAAGCATGGAATACAAAAAACGATAATAGCAAATGGATTTTGAGGGAGATCAAGAACTTGGGTGTATGGATATTAAGCAAAAATACATAAATAAATTGTTATAAATAAGCTGGTTTTATGTAAGGGGTATCAGCTTTTTGGATCATACATGGGTAATAACTAATAAGATTGACCAATTGGCAAAAATAGTCCTTTTTATTTAAATAATGACTTTGTTGGTAACGCTGTTTATAACAGTAGGATCCATTTGGAATCCTGAAAAAATTATAAAAATGGGTACAAATGATCATTTAGAAAGCGTTGTGTAACTATTGAATAAATCATAACTACCATAAGGTTTAAGAAGCAAAATAGAACGTTAAGATCTGCCACTTTTATATTCGTTTTTTCTCTCAAGGAGAAACAATATAGTTTATCATTCCGATTGGTTGTGTTATTTATATGTAAGTATAAAGAAAAGTGTTCATTTAAAAAATGAGGTGGAAAACTTGAAAGACTTACAATTGGCATTTATCAGTAATCGGACGACTAGCCGTTTGTTTCGAATATTGAGTATGATTGAACGAAGACGATTGTTTACGATTGGAGAAGTGGCCGAAAAAATCCAAGTGACACAACGAACGATTGCCAATGATATCAAGTATATCAAAGACTATTTTGATGATTGTATCAGTTTAGAGTCAGGCAATAGTGGAATCCTTTTTGAAGAAAAAAAAACTTCGATATACCAAGAAAGAAAACAACAATTATTAGAAAATGAATGTTTATTTGAAATTATCGGCAATATTTTTTTAGGGGAATTGTCAAATATCGATGAACTTGCACATTTCTATCATTTTTCTGAGAGTACCTTTCGGCGATTATTGAACCGATCAACCGCAGTTTTAGAGAGTTATGGACTAGAGTGGGTATCTAATCCAGTGTCGATTGAAGGAAGAGAAGCAAATTTACGAAAATTCTTCAAGGATTTTTATTATGAAGGGGTAGAAACCCCCTATACGCTCGTTCCTGATATTGAATTACATGAATTGGTTTTAAAAAAATTAAGCAATAAATTGGGCCAAGATGAGGTTGGATCTGGAACTACGCCAGCAGCCTTTTATTATACTTTTTATATCGCAATCAAACGTGCAGGACTTGGTTTTTCTATAGAGATTCCAAGAAAATTGGCGAAATTAGCATACAAAGCAAAGAATTTCTCTCTCCTTCATTCTTTGAAAGAGGACATCAAGAAACTTTATAAGGTCGAATTATCAAAAGAAGAATTCGCTTGGATTTATTTAGTCACTATCTGTAAACGTACCCTAGACCATGAAGAATCAGAGAAAAAGTTTTATAAAGATTTTCATGAAGGCACAGAAATTTCTCAACTCACGAATCGATATCTAAAGGAATTTGATTTCCCCCAAAATATTGATCAAAAAATCACAACATTCTTACGTTCGTTTTTTCTCTCTAGAAAAATAAATGATTTGTTATCACCTGTATTAAATAAAGAGGCGATAGAGATAAAAAAAGCAGTTATACGCTCAGATAATGAGAATTATCAGCGGAATTTAGGTTTTTTAAAAAAAGAAAGGAAAAACTACTCTATTTCTTCAAAATACATGGAAGATATAAGTGTGAGTTTAACGATTTATAGTAATTTAATTTTCGATTTTTATTTACCAAGTAAAACAATTTACTTTCTTCTGGAAGGGGATCATTTTGTTTGTCAACAAATTATAACTCGTGTACGCCAACAATTTGGGAGTAAACATACATTAGTTTTTTTACCGCTTTATTATCTAGCAGAAGAAGTATTGAACGCCGCACATATTGATTTGATTGTGACAAACTACAATCGCTATCTTTTAGATTACATCATTGAGAGCGATTTTCTCTTGTTAAAAGCTGTTCCAGATGATCATGATTGGCAACGACTAGAAAGAAAAATAAATCCTTATCGTAAAACCTATAATTAATGTTTTTCTTACAGTTGCTAATAAAAATAGCGACTGTTTTTTTTCATTTATTTCAGACGTTAATGAAATAGATGATTTTATTTCATTAAAAAATCAATGTAATCTTAGTGAAGTAATAAACATGCAAATTGACTTACAGAATTTTTGGGAAAAGAGTTATCTTCGAGCCCACAAGAAATGACAGTTGATAAAAAGAATGTCTAAACGTTGCTCGCTATAAGTTTCTAATAAGAATAATGCAGTAGGTCAAATACTAGGAGGAGTGGTATGAACATAAATACAATTAGCCAAATCGTTGGAAAGTTATTATTGATCATGGCTTTGCTTTTGCACCATCTCCCGTTTCAACTCACTTATGCGGCTGATCAGTCAAGTTCTTCTGATAATCATGAAGTAACAGCGATTTCGGAACATCCAGAAAAGACAGAAGAATCAGAAGAATTAGAAAATAGTAAAGAGGGAAGTAATCGTACGACTGAGTATCGTTTAGAATTAGTTGCAAGTCCACCAGCTGGTGGTAATCCTAGACGAACTGATTCGTCAGGATCGAATGTGGTATGGCTCCAGGTAGGACAGAGCATGGGTAATATGCACGCGTTCCCCAATCCCGGTTACCGATTTTTACGATGGGAAGTCGTTTCAGGTCCAATATTCATATTTAGTCCAAATATCCCAGATCTTGCTGTAAGCCAAAATGGAGCTGGAAACTCTGTGATTCGTGCAGTCTATGAATCGGTTCCAGGTGGGAATATTACTGTAAAGCATGAAGATGAGGCAGGGAATCAATTAGCCAATCCTAGAGTGCTGACTGGGTTAGTTGATCAAACCTACACAACCGAAGCGTTAAGCATTAGTGGTTGGCAATTGAGCAAGACTCACGAAAATGCCTCTGGGACTTTTAGGGTTGAAGAACAAACGGTTGTCTATACTTACGAGCCTAAACAGAATCTATGGGGAACGGTCCCTTGGGAATATGAGAAGGGAACTGAAACAATCACATTATATGGTGGGGAAGCAGGCGCAGTAGCAGATGCACCTTGGAAAACCCATTCTTCAGTTAAGCAAATCATCGTGGAAGATCAAGTAATATTACCAAAAAATTCACGGGCTCTGTTTATAGACTTGCGAAATCTGGAAATAATCGAGAATATTGATAGAATGGATGTTTCAAATGTCGAAAACATGCAGATGATGTTTTCCGGTACATCAAATCTAAGAGAATTAGATTTACGTAATTGGGATACGTCAAATGTCACAGATATGGGTGGCATGTTCCAATCGGCAAGCTCAATCACAGAACTAGATTTAGGTAATTGGAATACCTCCGCTTTAGTTTCTACTGTGTATATGTTCAATGGTGCAACGTCTTTAACAAAATTAGATATCAGTAATTGGGATATAGCAAGAAGCATTTTTGTTTTAGCTATGTTTAATAATACACCTTTAAAGACAATCGTTCTGGGAGAAAAAACGGTTTTCCTAACCGCGTCATCAGTTGGTTCGACAAATTTGCCACAGATTGAAATAACTGATCAATATACAGGACGGTGGGTTTTAGAAGAAAGTTTAACGAGCGAAACGGGGGTTATCGCGTTTGAAAACTCAACCGAGTTTATGAATAACTATGATGGCACTTATCCAGGTACTTACATCTGGGAGCCAGTTCCGCCTGAACAACTCATTGCCAAACTGGACCCTGTGAGTGACCAATCTGTAGCGATTCACGGTCATGCCACAGAATCGGTGGATCATTTGACGATTACCTATAAAAACACAGAAGGAAATACGATTGTTCTTGAAAAAGATTCTCCTCGTATTGTCTGGGGAGACTATCAAGATAACCAACAGAAAGTTCGTTCCTTCCAAATCAATTTAGCAGAAATGGAACGTCTTGAAACGGAGTCAACGGTCGAAATCCAACTGTCAAAGCCTTCTGGGGATACAACTGGGGATGTGACAGAAGAGCAAACAGTCATCAAAGGTATTGATTATCGGAGCAATAACTTTACCTTAGATCGTTCTAAGATCAACGAGTTAGCTACTGTTGAAGCATTACATGCGCTCATTCTCCAAGAAAGTCGTGCGCAAGCAAGAAATATCTTATCTGAAGAAGACATGACCAATGATTTTCGCATCATTGAGACAGATCTTTCGTTAGATAGTAAAGAAGACGGAAGTTACTACGCTATTCTTGAAGTCGGCAATAAAGCATATCAGATGACGATCGGTATCGATCTGACCTCAAAAGTTGAACATTTGCGGGTAACGATCCCTGTCAAAATGATCTTTGAATCATTGTATGACGGAGAAGAATCGAACCGCCAGTTTGAGAGCCAAACCTATGAGATCCACAACCAATCTTCGGTAGCTGTCGATACGTATATCAACCAAGTTGCTATTGATGATCCTGCTGGAATCGTTCTTTTGAAAGAAGGGGAAGATCCACTTGACTATGTAGAAAGTGATGTGGAGGATCCTAGTTATGAGGATATTACGAAGCCATTGTTGCGCTTGAATATTCAAACTCCAGAGGTCAAAAAACAGTTATACGCAACGATGCCAGAGCAACATCTGATTCGTTTATCAGAAGGAGACCGTACACCGCTTTCCTTATCGGGAGAATTTTATGGGGATTATCCACGGTGGGTTGATAATACTGAGATTGAGCAAGGAGGCTATTACGAGAACACGCTCGTGCCTAATTACCGAATCGTGTTAAGATTCGTCCCACGAATTTAAAGAAAAAAATAGTTAACAAGGAGGTGAAGCCATTGGAGGAAACGAACCAAGCACAAAATAAAAATAAGCGTAAATGGCTCTTGTGGTTTTTGTTATTTTCGTTGATTGCCGGTGGTCTTGCCTATTATTTCAATCAATCAAAAGATCAGGTGCCATTGATCAGTGCGGATCTTTTACCAGCAGTTGGTGATGCCTCTGATCAACGCTTGGCGGAACGAGCGCAAGAAGTAGCCGATGCCAATTATTTTACATTACAAATCAATCCAGAAGCCGTTTTTGAGAACGGACAGAGTGAAGGCTCGATCGAGATTGTCAATCCTGGGACGAATGTTTATCCGATCGCAGTTGATATTTCTTTACTCTCTACTGGAGAGTTGATTTATTCTTCGGGTGCCATCCATCCAAACCAATTCGTAGAGAATGTAAAATTGGAAAAACAATTAACTAAAGGAGAGTATCCTGCTAAAGCCACCGTTAATATTTATGATCCTGAAACGAAAGAAAAACAAGGGGTCACTGAGGCGGAAGTAATGATTATCGTTAAAAACTAAAAAAAAGAAAATGAGGGAATTTAGATGAAAAAAATAGTAACAGCACTTCTAAGTACAGCAACAATCGCAGGGATCATGGTAACTGGGACAATCGCAGGCGCAGAGCAAGTGGTTGATGGACGCGAAGGCGAGACGTCAGGAGACGTGACTGTACGGGGAATCATCGGTGAGTTTGATAATACGACACCTGGTCCAAATCCTGAAGAATTGGATCAATGGATCAATGTGACGATTCCAACAACCGCCTTATTTTACACAACAAAAGCCTCAAATCATACCACAATTACGTCACCTGAACACACGATTACGAATAATTCTGCTGTTGGCGTGATTGCTTCCGTTTCTGGCGTAGATACACCAACGAATATGGCTGAAGTAGACTCATTGAAAGTGAATACGATTGATTTGTTTGAAGATGGCAAGCCAACAGAAACGGTAGCTGAACTTTTCAGACTGCAAGGAAATCAAGGGACGAATGAAGGAAAATTTACTTTCACTGGTAAAGTCACGCCGGTCAATGCCTCAGCAGAGTTAAACCCAACGTTTAAATTAGTTTTGAGTTTCTCTCCTAATGTAGCGTAAAAAAGAATCACTCAAATCCCAAAAAGAAGGGATCAATCGTATGCAAAGAAGAATGAAGTTGTTCTATATCACGGGACTATTCTTTATTATCGCTAATGGATTGCTTACTGAGGTAGTTGGTGCAGATACGACAACGGGACAAATCACTGTCACTGGACGAATTGGAGAAGACACTAGCACAGAAAAAAGTGTAACGATCAATGGATCACATGGAAACGAGGACAAGAAGCACACCCTTGTCGCTGATATTTCCGAACTAAAACAAGGGAAGCTACCAAAAACAAACGCTTTGAGCGGTCAGCGTTTCTTGTGGCTTGGCTATTTACTCGTTACCGCCTGGCTTGTTATTTCGACTAGAAAGAATCATCGCTCAGGTAACAAACGTCCGAAAAAGAATAGTTACTAAAAACAAAATAATAAAGAAGAAACAAACCAATAGGTCTCCGTCATTGAAAGGGGCTTATTGGTTTGTTCGTTTCATGGTGGATGTATATGCCGAATGAGCACAACTTCTAGTTGTAAAAACAGAAAAATTCTTGCTTTGCAGAAAAAACATTTTTGATATTCCATTTTGCTTTCAGGTATGATCGCTTTATAAAAGGAAGGCGTGTTAGATATGAAAAAAATTATGCAGCTCAATTTGGTATTTTTTTTAGGAGGAATAATAGTCTTACTCTTTGTATGTTCAACAACAAGTGAAGCGACAATGCATGATTTCCAAACAAATCTTGCAATCGGAGTGGAAGAATCGGTCAATGGGATTTTGCTGGAGGATGGTGAATCATTAGCCGATAACGTTCATCATTTTGTCAGTGAAGATGGGGCGTACTATGTCGTAAACAAGGAAAATCGTAAAACAGCGGAGGCAAGAACGTGGTACCAATTTCGAAATGCTATCAATGATCAAAATGTCAGCGTTATCAATGTGTCAGCTAGCTTCAATACGACCTTTCATTCGTTGGATACGATTGATCGCCCATTGACGATCAATTTCATCAATGCTGCTCGTATAGATTTGGAAAATAATCATGCACTCAAGCTGGCAAAGCATTCTACTTTAGAAATCAAAGCGAACGCCAAGTCGCCTATATTTGTTAGTCAAAATCAATTAAAGCAACCATTTATCCAAAGTTCTTATGGGAGTACGATTCGTCTGAATGGAGAAGTGGTCATCGGAGATGCTTCAACTGAACTGAGAGAGCAACCTTTTATTCGAACAGAAGGATTAATCGAGGTTCCATCTGGCTCCAATGTAAGGATACATGAAGCAATCGAAGCGAATGATTTATTTGTGATCAACTATGGTCATTTAGAATTACTCGCACATGAAATCACACCTATAAAAATGGGAATCAATGGGACGATTAGAGTCGGTGAATTTTCTTCGTTAAAAGTGAGGCATGGAGGGAGCCACTCAGTGATCAAAATGACTGGCGGGGAGATTTTTTTTGATAATCCACTCAGTATCCATCTACGACAGACGGGTTTTGGTGGGCTTATCGCACCATTGATCGATTCTTCTGCCGTGCTTATGCAAATCAATGCCGTGAGAAATGCCTTTTGGGAAAATTATAATATGAGTTTTCGTCCTACTCATGTTTGGAATAGTCAATTACAGACACGACTTGGTGGCCCCCATGGTTCACAAGTTCTTCGTTCTAATTCAGTTAGTTTTGAAAAACATTTTTTAGGATTTGGTTCTTATCGAGAATACACTGCTGGAATGGAGATGCCATTATTTCCTGATACATTCCCGGAGTAACATGATTGAAATAGAAATCACAACAGCTTTTGAAGAACCTGGAAAGAATCAATTAAAAAATTTCGTATAGTCACGAAAAAACACTTTTGATTCAATATGAGTTCTTCGTTAATCTTAAATTATCAAATGAATGGAGGAAAGAAAATGAAACGAATGACTCTGATGAGTACCTTATTATTAAGTGGTATGCTCCTTGCTGGCCCAATTTCAGTAACGAATGTCGCTGCAAGTGAAGTCGTACCAGAAGCACAATCATTGACAGAAGGCGAAACTGCTGGTGGTGT
The DNA here is from genome assembly GCF_051715065.1 of Enterococcus sp. AZ062. Taxonomy (NCBI): domain Bacteria; kingdom Bacillati; phylum Bacillota; class Bacilli; order Lactobacillales; family Enterococcaceae; genus Enterococcus; species Enterococcus sp. AZ062. The sequence goes on from NZ_JBIOTB010000001.1 coordinate 631,442, forward strand.
TCTTCTGAAAGATGGAGAAACGTTATCAATGTATGGGGAAACATTTACAAATGATGAGGATGTGGAATTTTTTGTAGATAGTCAAAATCGCAAATCTGCATCCGTAAGAACATGGTCTGGATTTAGAAGTGCTATCAATGATTCAAATGTATCAGTGATCAATGTCACCTCAAGTTTCAATAGCGCTTTAACTAGTCTAAACACAGTCAATCGAGCGGTGACAATCAATTTCCTCAATAATTCGACTATCAATATGAATAATAATCATTCCCTACATGTAGGGTTTGGTGGACATGTTCATTTTAACTCTAGCTCGAATCGACCAATTGTTACAAACGGAAACCAAGTCAGACAACCATTTGTACAAGGTGTTTCTGGTTCAACAGTAAGTTTTTCTGGGAATACGTTGGTTGTTGGGAATGAACAAACAAGACAGAGACAACAACCATTTATCCGAACAGATGGTCTAGTGCAAATCGACTCTGGCTCCCAAGTGATCATGAATGAAGCCATCGTGGCGAATCAATTGAATGTGATCAACAACGGTAGTTTGACTGTCAATTCGAATATTTTATCACCTGTACAAATTTCAACAAATGGTCGGATGTATGTGGGGGAATTCTCAACATTTAAAGCAGATCATACTGGTGGAGAGCCAGTAGTAAAAGTCCTTGGATCTGGACATTTAACAATTGATAATCCTTACCAAATCCATTTAAGACAAACAGGTTCTGCCGCTTATTCTAGTCCATTGATCCATACGTTAGGAACAAATATCCAGATCAATGCCGTTCGAAATGCTTTTTGGGCGAATAATAATTTTGGACCAACACCGACTCATGCTTGGACAGCCCATCTACAAACACAGTTAAGTGGTGCAAATGGGAGTCAAGTGGTTTCTTCGAACATCAATAGCTTTACACAGAATTTCTTAGGGTTCAATGGTTATCGAGAGTATACTGCTGGAAGTGCTAGTCAGCTGTACCCAGATACATTTCCCTCAACTGAATCAATGAACGACTAACGTTATCACGTTTTTACTCCCTCAAAGATTTTTTCAATCTGAGGGAGTTTTTTTATCTTAACAATCGATACATATTTGCAAATCTAAACAACAAGCATTTCATGATACAGGTGCTGATAAAATAATCGTAAGCCAGGGTTAGGAGTAATCGTAGACATAGTTAAAATCTGCTTAGCAAAGACCCATTCGAAAGGCCATTGGAGTATGGTGGATTTATCATTCGTATATGGATGAGGGAAAGCTCGTTTTATCAGCTAAAAAATATTGATTGATGATTTTCGGATTGATTTTTTTGAGTAAGCGATTCCAATCGGAAGCAGAAGGAATAGACCGAAAAAGAATACATTCTGTTACTTCTTGGAATTCTTCTACATGTTCAGGATGATTAGTGATCAAAAAATCAATTTTATTTTTAAGAAGATAGTTCTTATTTACTTCACTAGCGTTTGGATAGAACACATATTGATATTCCATAAAATATTTATTCGATATGGCTTCAATGAACTGGATGACATGATTGTTGCCTTCAAAAAGAAAGGCAATATTTTTTTTGTTTTTCCAGTAGCGTTCTCGAATGGTTTCGACGTAGATCACTAAGTTAGAAGTGAAATCTACTAAAAAGTCATGAGAGTATAGCGAATGATAATCCGAGCTGTTTTCTAGAAAATGTTGGTACTTACGACACTCATTCGGGAAGATTTTTTGAATAAATCGATTGATATCTTGCGTATTTCGATTAGCAGAAATGCACAAATATTCTTTCAGTTTCGCCGTTGTAAAAAAAGATTCTAAAAAGGTCAGATTGACGAGCTTATTTTCATCGCTACAGTCTAATATTTCTAGAAAATCTTCTGCAAGTCGCTTGCTTTCTGGCCACTGATTGTATGTTGAACAAAACTGTTTTTCAACAATGATATCACTCATTTTTCTCTGTGTAATAATGCTACAGAATAAGAAAATCAGTTCATCTTCAGGTAAACGGATGCCGTAATATTTTTCAATTACGTCATTTATTTTTTCGGCATGTACTTGTTGCATCCGATCAGTCAAGACACAGCGTAAGTGGTTATTTACGTTCACTGTATTTCCCTGCATGAATCGTTCAACCGAGATATAAAGTAAGTAAGTGTATAAGAAAAATGAGGTATTTCGATAGAAGTCATTCTTATACAGACAACTGATTTCATTCACCGCTTGCTGAGCGGAAACGGATGGGAAGATGGTGTGAGGAGTGATTTCAGATTCATAGAAAAACGTGCAAAAAAAATGTCGTATATCTGCTTCTTGACCAATGATATTTACGGGATCATACGTGATGTCCAAATCAAAATGAACTAACTGTGATTGGATCTTTTTGAGGTATTTCAAGAGTGTCGTTTTAGAGAGATGTAACTGATCGGACCAATCGTCAAGGGTATATAATTCAGCAAAAAAAATTTTCTCAAGAATTAAAAAAAGTGGCTCGTTCTCAAGTAAAGCAGTTTTTTTCTCTTCGTAAGTGACTAATTTCAATTGTTTGAATATATACCCCTGATGGGTAGATTCAATCGTGATCGAATCCTCAAAATAATCTCGGATCTGACAGATATCTTTACCGATTGTTCTAGAAGTGCTCTCAGTAAGTATTGCTAAGTCATTCGCGTTGCAACAAGCATTCTTTTCAAATTCATTGAGGATTTGAAGCCATCGTATCAGGGGTTTATTGGTAATGAAATTCAGTTGGAATGTTTTCAATGTACCCACCTCTCATAGATCAGTTTAGTTTAGGGTAGTTGATTCTTTGTTTTAGGTGTAGCTAACTTTAAGTAAAGTATATCTGTTAAGTATAATTAGTAAATAGTAATAATTTCAGAGTATGGTGAAAAACGCTAATTGCGAAAGAATACGTGCGTTGTTTAAAGTATATAATGTACTCTTCTAAAAAACAAACTTGAGTCATAAAAATGTTATTTAGAAGAAAATAAATGTAGTTATCTAGAATAGGAGGAATGAAATAAATGTGAAAAAGAAGCCTTGGTATTTGTTATGGACTATTTTATTGTTTCTTGGGATGTTTTATCAACCAGTTCAAATCTTTGCGGCAGAAGGCTCCTCTGTAGAAACGAATAAGAATGTAGGGTTTTACGGAGAAATCGATTATGAAGGGGACCCTAAACCACAACCACCTTCTGAAGAGCAGGCGCAACCCTCAGATAGAGACGAATATGTACAGGTGAATGGACAATTACCAAAATTAAATCAAGTGATACCAAGTTACGGGTTGCTGGGTCTACTAATTCTTTTATGGGTCATTCGAACTTGGTTAAAACGAAGAGATAAGAAAATAAACGAGCAAGTCGCACTATCAAGTAGATGTTTTACAAAAAAATAAAACAAATAGGGAGAACGAATAAATGAAAGCATTAAAACTAGTATCAATGTCAGTGTTATTAGCAAGTCTAGCAACAGGAAGTATGGTTGTTCATGCAGACGATACAGCTCAGGATGGAACACTAAAAACGAATGGACAGATTCAATATCGTGAAGCGGATGAGGACAACGGTGAAACAATTGATCCAAACCCAGGACCAGAAGAAGTCATCGTACCTCCTACTCAAGATGGTGCTTTCGCAATTGCATACGTTGGCGATTATGATTTTGGTTCACGTCAAAATTCAGCATTAGATCAATCTTATCCAGCTGCCGCTTGGTGGTTTGACATCGATGAAGAATCAACTGATTTTCCTAATCCTGATATGAATAGCCCATGGGTCAATGAAGCGACAAAACAAGCTGCACGTGCACAATTTGCTCAAGTACGTGACTTACGTGAAGACCTAACAGGTTGGAACCTGGCATTGAAACAAGAAGCACAATTTACGAATGGGGAAAGAAGCTTAAATGGTGCTCAAGTCAAGTTTGCGAATGGGACAGCTCAAAATACAAGTGACGAATTACCAACGATAAATTCAGGTTTCACGTTGATTCCGGAAAATAGCCGCGTGATCATGACTGCCGGAAGCAACATAGGCTATGGACTAAGTACTGCCATGTGGGGAGATAAAGCCAACTTAGTGCAAGACAGTGAAGTAGATGGAGGATTGGCTAATCCTTCTGTACAATTAAGTGTACCTGGCACAACACGTACAGATGCTAATTCCAAATATACGACTAATTTATTATGGACATTGTCTGCAACACCGGCAAATATCAATTAACTAGCTAGAGATTTGAAAGGTTGATAAAAAACAACGATGCAGTCAGCATCGTTGTTTTTTAGAAAGGAGATAACTATGCCTTTATTGAACAAGTTTACTGCATCTTTTCTGGTTATGCTTTATGTAATGATCGGGTTTGTTGGTTTTTCTCAAGAGGTATTTGCCAATGGTGAACTAAATTTTAGTGTTCGCACAATGACGCCTGAAAGTCAATTTGGGGATGATAAAGGCTACTTTGATGTGGAATTGCAACCAGGAGAAACAGAAGAACTCACGTTAGTGGTGAAAAATGTTAGAAATATCCCGATCGATCTCTCGATCACAGCTCATACTGCCTACACAAATATCAATGGTGTGGTTGAATATGGCGGAGAAACTGACCAACCCGATCCTACATTAAAAGTGGAAATGAAGGACTTACTGGATGTCGAAGATGAACCCATTCGTTTAGAAGCAGGAGAGGAAAAACGGATCGTTACAACCCTCACTATGCCTCAGGATGAGGTAGAAGGATTATTAGCCGGTGGCTTACAACTAAGCGAAGTGGCACAAGAAGAAGAGGAAGAGGATTCTGAGGATAAAGGAATGCAGATCATCAATTCTTTTTCTTATGTAATTGGTGTCGTAGCGAGTAATGATCGTACACAAACGATTGTTCCAGAATTGGCGCTTTTAGATGTATTTGCGGATCAAATAAATTATAGAAACGCCTTTAGTGCGACGATTCAGAATTTCTTACCTACTTTTGTGAATGAACTAAGTGTGGAAGCCGCGATACGTAGAGAAGGATCTGATACGATTTTATATCGAGCATCAGAGGAGATGATGCAAATGGCACCTAACTCCAATTTTAATTTTCCAATCTCACTCAATGGCGAACGTTTTAGAAGCGGGACATATGTGCTGAATATGACGGCTCGCTCTGGCGAACATGAATGGACTTGGGAAGAAACTTTTGATGTGACAGCAGACGAAGCAAGACGCTTGAACCAATCAGATGTTTCCGTTAAAGATACCAACTGGTGGTTGATTTCAGCAATCGTTCTAATCGTGATCATTATTAGTGTACTCGCCTATACGACATACAAAAATAAGAAAAAAGCAAAACTAATGCAAGAAAAATACATGGATACACTTTCAGAAAATAAAACAGATGACTAGAGGAGGAGGACCAATGCGTCAAAAAGTATGTAAAATGATGACTAAAATAAGTATTTCAATCTTTGCACTATATACTTTGGGTATACCTTTCCTCGCTGTTGCGGAGACAATCGATCAAGGGAGTCAACCTATAAACACGCCGAACAGTAATAGTCAATCAACAGAATTAGCTGAAGTGAAGGATACCCAGTCACTGGCACCCGCTTTTTCTTTTGAGCAAGCGGTAATAAAAGGAACTGAAAAAACAGTAACTAGCCTTTCTTTTATAAGTACAGAAGAAGTGGACAACGTAGCAATCAAACTTCCGTCAACTGCTGAGATCATTGAAGATGAATTGTCATCAGGGATGAGTAGCAGTTATGATGAAACGTTCGACCAGTGGCTCTTATCATCAGAAACTCCGAAAAAGGAATTTACCGTACCTGTGATGTTTGCAGAAGCAGGAACCTATTCAGTAACTGTAGGAGAAACGGCGACTGTTAAAGTAGAAATCACGAAGGCTGAGCCGAATCATTCTTCAGAAGAAGAAAAGTCAGAAAACAACGAACAAAAGGAAGAAAGAAATCGCTCGGAAGAGAAACAGGATGAAGAAAATATCTTTCAAGGAGAAACGGTACCAGTTTCGACTCGTGCAGAATTTTTAAGTGCACTCGCCAATCCAGAGGTTTCTACCATTAATTTAGAACGTTCGATCGATATAGGTTCAGTTATCAGTCCAGAAAACTTAGACATTGCTCGCTCGCTGAAAATCAATGGACAAATGAATACTTTGAATATTGGCACCGGACAAATGCGTTTATTGACGACTACTGAGAGCAAAACTTTAAGAATTGAAAATACTTTTCTTAATAAAACAGATACCAATCCCTTTGTTATCGGGCAATCGACTGGTGAAAATTGGACCCTTCAAATGGAAGATGTTTCAAGAGACCGCTCATCGATCAATTATTTTAGAGTAGCTGATATCTCAAGCGCAGTGGTACGAATAACTGGCGGTGAGTTAACCATAGATAATAGGATCAATCTACCAGGCGCGTTGTTTACGACAAAAGAATTTATCGTAGAAAATCAGGCAGTCGTGAAGCTAGGGAATACTCAAAATTCTGCGTTGGCATTTACGCGTGCGAATGCAAAACTGACCGTCGCAGACGGAGCAGAACTGTTTATTACGAATAGTGGAACAACGGCTTTGCAAAATTCCGTCTATTTTACGGAGAGCAATGCGACAGTTTCTGTGAAAAACAACGGTAACTTACAAATACAAGCGGATGGTGCAGCATCTACTTCGACAGACGCTACAAGTAGGAATGCGCTCTCGATGACAGGGAATCAATCGAGCATTGAGCTGGAAAATGGAAGGTTAAATGCGACAACTACAGGTGGACAGGCAATTATCATGACAGGGGAAAACCCAACAATCGATGTGGCATCAGGTAGTCAATGGCAAAGTCAATCGAATACAGCGCATTCCATCAACCTTACAGGTGCAAATGGCGCATTCAACATAGCTAAATCAACGGCAGTAATCCAATCGACTACAGGAAATAGTCTAGTCATGTCTGGAAACGATGCAACTTTTGAAGTAAGTGACGCAAGTAATGTAACGATCAACTCTAGTACAGGCAATCGGCTGACAATGACTGGTATAACGCCGACAATGACGATCAATGACAGTGATTTGAAGATGACTGCGACAACCGGGGCAGGTATTCGATTGTTGAATCAAGAAGCGACGTTAACTGTTGATAATAGTGCTGTTGCTATTACAAATACAGGGAACCGAACCGAGGATATCAATCAACTCGGCACCACCACATTAGGTAAAAATTCTACGTTACGTATGCAAAATGGTGCAACGCTAGACGTGCAAGGTGCGTTAGTATCTACCGCAGGTGCGAATAGTTTGATTGGACTTTACGGGGAAGAGTCAAAAGCGACTCTTTCAGAAAATGCTCAACTGAATCTGACAGTCAACAGTGGAACAGGCAATGGCATATATTTACAAGGAAAGAAAGCGGGTATTACATTTGCAGATTCTAAGGCTGACATACAGACCGTGACAGGAAGAGCAGTGGAACTATCTGGGGCTGAGCCATCTGTCCATTTAGATAGAAGTGACTTGACAACGAAATCAACAAGTACCGGTGGAGCTATTCTTCTGACGGGTGAAACTAGTTTATTTACCCTAGATAACCAAAGTAATATGAGTGTAGAAAATGAAGGCGGAGCAATTGCTAATGTCTCTCTTCAAGGAAATCAAGCAAAAATGGTTGTTGACAACCAATCACAACTATCTGTCGCAGTTCCAAGTACTAATTCTGCTGACACCGTCATAACGAATAATAGTATCTATTTAAAAGGAAATGCTCCTACTATGGAAATTACTCGAGGAGCTAGCGTGGATGTATTGGTCCGCTCGGGTACGAAGAGAGGGATTCGCTTAGACGGTGCGAATGCTGTTTTATCACTTAATCAAGGCGGAAAGTTAACTGCGGAAACGCAAGCAGCAACAGCGATACAATTGAATGGTGATTATGTCAAACTCCTCGCAGAGAATAAAGAGACAAGTATCAATGCGAAAAGTAACTATATCGCAACAACTGTAAATGGTGTATCCACTGTGAAGTTAGGCGAAGAAGAAACAGAAAAAATTGGACGTGAGCCAATTGTAGGAGCATCCGATTCAGCAAATATCACACTTTGGGCGAACTCATCCTCTGCATTAGTCTTGCAAGGCATCAATGGACAGTTCAATGTAAATAGCAAGGCGACATTAAAGTTAGATTCAGGTCCTTCTGGACAACTTGAAGCAAATAATGCGAATGCTACTTTAAGATTCTTACGTTCCGGTCCAAATAATACAGGAACGACGCACGGTGGCTATCAATTTAATATCAATGGTGGGGATATGACCGTGACTAAGAGAAAAGGTAACGCAGGGGGTGCGGCGCAAATGGCGCCAGCAATCCGGATGTGGGGCAGTAATAATCAAGTGACTGTTAGTAATGCGGGGCGATTGTTAGTAGTCAATGAGGGGACTGGTATTGCTCATAATGGGAATACAGGTGGTGGAAACCAAGGAATCCATTATACTGCTGGATCAAATAATGGGTTTTCTGTCAATGATCCGGGTTCAGAAGTAAGAATCTATGCGAATGATGGTCCCGCATTGGATATGAGTGATGCGACAGTAGCCGGTGGAAATACAGCCGGTGGAAATGGTGAGATCAGAGTGAGTAATTTAGGTTATTTTGAAGCTTCCGGTCGTACGGCAAGCGCAAATGCAGGTATTTTTCGTGGTCGTTCAACTACTGTGAATTTCGATAATCCGCTATTTATGGACTATCGGAATAATCGTGTAGGTGGCGGGAATATTTTTAGTAATATTGCGAGCTCCACTTTAACTGCTACTGCAAGTGATTTTGCTGTTTGGAAAGATGGTACAGACTTAGATGCCGATCCGTATCTTCACTCGAACAATATGGATTATACTTTCTCTGGCACTAACTTTTCTACGCTCACTTCAATGGAACCAGCAGAACGTTTCGATTTTGAAGCATTTGGCTCAGCGGGCTTGACTTCTTATTCTCGACTCAGCTCAAACAATGCACGTTGGGCAATCGTGAATGAATTGAGAGTACCGACAAATGCGGATAAAAAAATCCACGGGTTGATCCGTATGCCAGTTGGTCTCCATGACAGCCGCCCCGCGTGGCAAGATGAAGTGAAGGTAACTGTGGAAATCAAAAGAGATGGGGCAGTGATTCAGACATACGAAACCTTGACACATGGTCACACAGCGGAAAAACCAGGTATTAGTATCTATGATGAAGAGCCACAAGGCGGCGTTTTTGAAATCGAACTTGACGAATATTTACAAGCAGGCGATCTTGTACGTATAACAGATGTTGAGGTTTTAGCAGGTGAAATGGAAGGCGATTTTGAAAATGTGTATGAAGTGGAAGATGTCACCGTATTTCCTATCACACCACCTTCACCTGCGACTTTCTCCAATCATTTAGTTCCGGCAAATGCGCGGGTTATTTCAGGTCATTCCGACGATCCTGAGGTAGAGGTTACGGCGACTCATAATGGAGAAACAATCGATCCTACACTCATTACCATAGATGATAAAGGGGATATCAGGATTGCTGTTGAGAAGTTAAATTTAGCAGTAGATGATGTCATCCAAGTCTTCTTAAGAGATCACCAAGGTTCTGCTAGTGAAGCTGGTGTCATGAATCCACCAGAGACGAATAATCACGTAGGAAACATCAATCCGAAAACGCCATTAGCATTTCGGGATGCAACGTTTGTTCCTGCTACCACATTGATTGTCGGTGGTATGGTCGATGGAGAGCTAACGATCGATCAAGCAAGTAATTGGGACTTTGGGACCCAACCGCTTACGACTAAAACACAAACGTACCATGCATTACCGAGTCAGATAGGCGGTACGGAGCAGGAAACTTCAAGACCGAATTTTGTTCAGGTGACAGATGAGCGACCGGTATCAGAAATAAGTGGCTGGAGTTTGTTCATCAAACAAGAAGAACAATTTTCTAATCAAAAAACAGGTGAATTGAAAGGTGCCCAACTTAGTTGGAAAAATGGACAAGCCATTTCAAGCACTGGAGAAATCGGCAATGAAGATAATTTAGGTATCATCCGCACGAGTGGGATCTTGATTCCTAATAATAATAGTATTCAATTGATCGATGCCAATCTATTCATAGAGAAGCAGACATGGTTTTATAATTTTGGGGATGATTCGAATAAAGAGAGCAGTATCTTTCTAAATGTGCCGAATACAGCAAATGCAAAAGCAACAAACTATACGACGCACATCAATTACTCGTTTCAAGCCACTCCTAAAAATCGAATAGAATGAACCAGTCAGTGGTGATTAAAATTGACTGGAAATGAAAAAAATAAAAAGGAATTCAATTGATCGGTACATTAAGGTCAATTGAATTCCTTTTTTAGATGTAAGATGTAGCAAGTGATGATTATAAGTATAAATGCACTGAAAGAGTCGTCCGAAGACCATCTACTCCGAATCGGTGTAGTTGTATTTACTTGTTTGGATCACTACATTATGCAGTAGAAAAAATGAATAACTGTAAGTTTAACTAATGTTGCGTTCTAAATTTTTGTAATAATTGAGGATCAATTTTATTTAGTAATTTTTTCCAATCTGAGGCATCAGGTACTGTTTTTAATAAAAGACATTCAAGACCTAACGAAGAAAATGTCAAGTATTCATTGTAATTCGTGACTAAGAGATCAATCTCATGATTTTCAATATAAGAGGCGCATAGCTCATTTGGACGAAGAAAGTAGATATTTTGAAAGCCCCCTAAATATTTTCGAACTAAGGCTTCGAGATGTTGACTGATATACTCATTTCCTTCAAAAATAAATGCGATATTCGTAGGGTTTTTCCAATATTTTTCTTTGATTGACTCAGTGAATATCGTTAAACTAGCACAGATATCATCCAAATGATCATCAGAGAACAAATGATGGAAGGAGGAATTTTTTTCTAAAAAAGCTCGATTTTTTTTATATTCATTGCTAAACAAGGTTTTGGCATACTCATTTGTATCTTGGATATTTTTATTTCCGCTTTTAGACAATAGACTACGTAGCTTGATGGACGTGAAAAAAGATTCTAATAAGATTAACTCGTGTGCTTGTGTGTGCGTATTTCTCTTGATCATTTGATAATAGTCACTTGTAAGCGCTATTATTCGAGGCCATCGATTATACCTTTCACAAAAATATTTTTCCTGTCTCGGATTTTCGATACCTCTACGGCATAAAACAGAAATAAAAATAAAAATGGCTTCTTCTTGTGTTAGGTCAATATTAAAATAATCTTTTACAATCGAATAGGCAGGTGAAAGTCGGTGAAACTCTGGATCATTAAGGACAATATCTTTTAATTCAGGGTCGAGTTCCACCATACAACCACATAATATCCGTTCAATAGAGAGGTATAATAAATAACTAAAATAACCAAATGAAGAAACTTTTTGATTAGGACGCTCCAATAGGTTAACAATTTTAATCACTACTTCTTGCGTCGCAATTGATGGAAAAACTGTGTGGGGTGTAATATCTGATTCGTAATAGAAAGCAAAATAAAAATTTCGAATATCGGCTTCTGATCCGATCAAATTGACGGGATTTAGCTCAAGGGTGATATTGAATTCTTTTACTTGATCTGCAATTTTTTTAACGTACGTGATCATCGTGCTCTCAGAGATATGAAAATAATCTGCCCAATCATAAATAGACTGAAGTTCGTTGAAAAAAATTTGTTCAAGAATAATAAAGAGTGGTTCATCTTCGAGAATCGCTCTTTTTTTTTCTAGGTAGGTTTCTGAAGAATGGATGTTTAAAGAATAACCTTGTTTCGAGGATTGGATATCCGCGACGTTCTCGAAATATTCTCTCAAATAATTGATGTCGTTGACTAATGTCCTGGCTGTACTGTTTGTCATGCCAATCAGTTGGGCTGTCGTACAGATTCCAGTAGACTCTAACTCTTTCAAGATTTGGAACCAACGTAATTTTACTTTATCTGTTATAAAATTTAATTGAAAATTTTTCAATAGAACTTTTACCTCCTATCTAAATCTTTCTAGGGAATAGAAAATAGAGCATAGGCTTGCATCCATTGCGAAAGTTAAAGATATATTTTTGGAATTTTCCAATTTCTTATTTGTTAACAAGTGAGATAGAAATTCAAAAAAAGTTAGAATATTTTCAGATGTATATTTTTAATAAAAGAGTAAAGGAGAATTGCTTTTATCATAGTATTCATTTAGTTAGGAACTCATTAAATCTAAGTTTCTTACATGTTGAATATGAGAGTAATGTTCAAATTGAGTAGTGGACATTCATATAAATTAAAAGTAGCTTATGTTATCTTTTGAGTGAAAGGTTAACGTTTTTTATTTGCTTATTGGAGCGTTCAATTTTACATGGTTATTTTAATCAGTATCAAATGAGTTGGTTTTACTTCTATGATCAGTTTTTGATAGTGGTTCAAAGTGTTCAGTAGATAAACGAGCTACTAATACCATTCATTACGGATATTCGTCCTTTCTATTTTTTTTTAGCAATCCACTTTTGCACTAGCGTAAGGTTAAAAAACAAATCGCTTTCAGATTGATAATTAATATTACCTAATAACTATATTAAAATAACTTAATGACAACAATCGATAAATTTCAGAAAACTATGAAATTATTCAATTGAAGTATTATTTGAATACTGTAAAATTGCATGAAGAAGTTAGAAATTAGGCGTGTTATTAGTTCAATTTGTTTATTAATTATTGCGACGAAAGAGGCTTGTTCTTAAGGTAGTCTCACATAAACAATTTTAAGTAATGGGAAAAACTGATTTGGATCTAGTAAGATGTTCTCTGCATTAAATGTTATTATGGAACACATCAAATATAGAATCTGTTACTTTCATTAATGAGTAAATATAAAAATAATCTGTGAAGAAAGATATATTTTTTTGTAATTATTTTCTTGAGTGAAGTATCAAAATGTAAGCGTAATTAAATTTGGTGAATCTGACAAATAAATCTTAAAAGAAACATTAATGTGGTTTTTAATGTTTTAAGGAGGGAGTGAATGGAAACGAAAAGAATTGAAACGCCTGAAGAATACTTGGCCTATTATGATCAGAGAGTAATCAATCATTCTTTTATCAGTAAACATCCAGAAATGTTTGAATTTTATCTTGATTTACGAACAAAATTCCTAATGACTTATCAGCAAACAGATGCCACTCTTTTTCTGAAATTAGCAATATTATTAGATATTGATGCACAGCTACAGATCCTATTAGAATTGATCAAAAGTACAAACAAAAGTTTATGTGAAGAATTAGGGATGACAGAATCAGAAATCATTTCAATGATCGCCAAAGATAAAAAATGTTTTTACAGAGAACTAACAGGTCTTGACATGAATCACTCAGTACCTTGGCAGTTGATTTATCTTAGTGAATCTTGAGGGAGCTTGAGATTCATTGATAAAAAGCTAAATGAATTATTTTGGTACAAAAAGATGTACGTCATGACAGAGAAAACTAAACAAACGGTTAACAAAGGTGTGCCAATCGCAAGTAAAAGAACAAAGAGCGGGACAGAAATGGTTAATCTCGAGAAATAAGTAGAGGTTACTTCTGTTCCCTTAGCTTGCCTCGACCTCTGTGACTAGAGATCCTTCATTATTCCAATCATTTTGTAACCATAGATAGCTATAACCATCATTTTCATTGATCATATAACAACATTCCCTAGATGATAGAATCCACTGACAGTTTTTTCAGGGGTCTATCGTCTAGGGATTTTTTTGTTTTAAATTGAAAGATTAAAAAAACGAAATTGATTAATCTAATATTTTTATTTGCTTTTATATATTGACAATTTAAAATTAAATGATAGCATATAAGCGTAAGTGAAAATAAATAAAGAATGGAGCAAGCAAATGATCGAGTTAAAAACATTAGCGAACATGGTAGATCACACATTATTGAAGGCTGGTGCTCAAAAAGAAGAATTTGAACAGCTTTGTAAAGAAGCGGATAACTACGGATTTAAAATGGTTGCGATCAATTCTTATCCTGTAGCGATGTGTCGTAATTATTTACGAGATAGCGATGTGCATGTGGGCGCTGCGATTGGTTTTCCATTAGGGCAAACAACAATTGAGACAAAAGTTTTTGAAGTAGAGGACGCAATCAAAAATGGTGCAGACGAAATCGATTATGTCATCAATATCGGTAAGTTAAAAGAAGGAGATAGCGACTATATTCGTGAAGAAATGAAAGCGATTGTCAATACTGCTCGTGAAGGTAGCATCATTAGTAAAGTCATTTTAGAAAATTGCTATTTAACAGATCAGGAAAAAATAGCCGTTTGTGAAATTGCTAAGGAAGTAAAGCCTGATTTTGTCAAAACATCAACAGGGTTTGGTACAGGAGGTGCAACAGTAGAAGATATACGGTTAATGAAAAAAGTGGTCGGTGAAACAGTGAAAGTGAAAGCTGCAGGAGGGATACGTAACTTAGATACAGCACTTCAGATGGTAGAAGCAGGGGCTGAACGTTTAGGAACAAGCGCTGGTATCAAGATCATCGAAGAATATAAACAGTTAGAAGGAGCAGATTGATGACGGAAATTCGAGATCTATTAAAATCGGCTTTTGTAAATTTTGAGTTGAAAGCAACAGAAAAGGAAGCGGCAATCAATGAGCTTTCAACCACTTTTGTCAAAAAAGGTGTAGTAAGAAATGATAGCGTTTACTTTGATGCGGTCATGAAAAGAGAAGAAGAAAGTACGACAGGGATTGGCTTTGGTATAGCGATTCCTCATGGAAAGAGTGCTGCCGTGACTGAACCTGCGTTGGGATTTGGGCGAAGCCAAGCAGGGATCACGTACGATTCAATGGATGGAAAACCTGTTCATCTGATGTTCTTGATTGCTGTACCCGAAACGTCCAATGATGAGCATCTAAGAATTTTAAGTAAATTATCTCGTAAACTAATGCATGAGGACGTGCGCCAAAAGTTGATGGCTGTCACTGATGTAGAAGAAATCTATCAGATTTTTGAATAGAAAGGGGCTGGGAAAATGAAAATCGTGGGAATTACTTCTTGTTCGACTGGCATTGCACATACGTATATGGCAGCTGAGAACTTAGAAATAGCTGCCAAAAAACGACAGATTGAAATGAAGGTAGAAACACAAGGATCGATTGGAGCAGAAAATGTTTTGACCGAGCAAGAGATCGCTGAAGCAGATGCTGTTGTGATTGCAGCAAGTACTTCAGTAAATAAAGATCGTTTCAATGGCAAGCGTTTATTGGAAGTAGATGTGACAGAAGCAATCAATCACCCAGATGATTTACTTGATCGTGCGTTGAACGCCGCTATCTATTCAAATGGGACAGAGGTAAAATCGGAAGCCAAGGCAGAAAAAAGCGGAGTTTATAGTCACCTAATGACCGGCGTTTCTTATATGATCCCGTTTGTCGTCGCCGGCGGGATATGTATCGCATTAGCTTTTGCATTTGGCGGTATCAATGCTGAAGGTGAGTTAGCTTCATCGATCAATGAGCTAGGCGGGATAACCATGGGCTTGATGTGGCCTGTTTTGGGCGGGTATATCGCTTTCTCGATCGCTGATCGTCCAGGGCTTGTTCCGGGA
The DNA here is from genome assembly GCF_051715065.1 of Enterococcus sp. AZ062. NCBI lineage: Bacteria > Bacillati > Bacillota > Bacilli > Lactobacillales > Enterococcaceae > Enterococcus > Enterococcus sp. AZ062. Next base: position 647,061 of record NZ_JBIOTB010000001.1, read on the forward strand.
ATGGCGGCAGGAATGATCGCTTCGACAATGAATGCGGGATTTTTGGGTGCATTATTGGGAGGATTTTTAGCAGGGTATACAGTTTATTGGTTGAAGAAAATTCTTAAATTACCACCTGCGCTTTCTGGATTACTACCAGTGTTGATCCTACCAGTTATCTCGGTCCTTTTTGTCGGGCTTATCATGAAGTTTGTCGTAGGTATCCCAATCACAGCCCTTAATGAAGGAATTACCAATTGGTTGAATAGTTTATCAGGTATGAATTCAGTGCTGCTTGGATTGCTCTTGGGCGGCATGATGGCAATTGATCTGGCAGGTCCGATCGGAAAAGCTGCATATTTCTTTGGCGTTGCTTCATTGACAAACTTAGGTGTTGGAGAAACAAGCATAGTCATGGCAGCAGTCATGGTTTCTGGCATGGTACCACCACTAGCGATGGCTCTCTCTTCAACTATTTTAGGGAAAAACTTATATAGTAAGGAAGAACGTGAAGCTGGGAAATCAGCGTGGGTCTTGGGGTTATCTTTTATCTCTGAAGGAGCCATTCCTTTTGCGGCAGCAGACCCGCTACGTGTACTGGTATCAGTGACAGTCGGATCTGCGGTTGCTGGAGCGTTGTCCATGATTTTTCAGTGTGGGATCGCGGTTCCTCATGGCGGTTTCTTCGTCTTCTTGATTCCGGGAGCAGTGGAGAATGTTCTATTATATGTATTAGCGTTAGCAATTGGCACGATCGTCAGTGGATTTTTGATAACAGCTGTAAAAGTATTCTCGCAGAAACAACAAGCGACTAAGGGGTAATGATCAGGATGAAAGAAATGATTCGAGTATGTTTGATAGGCACAGGTAGAGCCGGGATGATCCATGGCAAAAATTTTGCACGACGAGTGGAAAATGCAAAATTGATCGCTCTATGTGATCCCTCAAAGGAAAGCTTAGCGTCAGCTCAAAAAGAAGTGGATTGCCCATATATTTATGAAGATTATCGGGAGGCGATGCAAAATCCCGAGATAGACGCAGTTGTGATCGTTACACCAACTAGCTATCACAAGGAGATTGCTTTGGCAGCTGCGGCTGCAAAAAAGCACATTCTATGTGAAAAACCGTTAGCAATGAACGAAGCTGAATGTTTGGCGATCATACAAGCAGCAGAGGAAAATCGGGTGAAATTGCAAGTTGGCTTCATGCGTCGTTTCGATGCGAGCTTTCTAGAGGCAAAAAAAGTAGTCGATTCCGGGGCCATTGGAGAAATCGTATTGGTAAAATCTTTGACTCATGGACCAAGTGAACCAAAACCATGGATGTATGATATCCACCAAAGTAATGGACCGATTGGGGAGGTCAATAGTCACGATTTTGACACGTTACGTTGGCTGACTGGTAGTGAAGTGAGCAGTATCTATGCGAATGGCGGCAACTATCGTTCGCCAGAAGTGAAAGCTGAATTTCCTGATTATTATGACACAGTAGCAATGAATTTACGCTTCAAAGATGGAAAACTTGGATTGATCGATGGCGCACAATATGTTCAATATGGTTATGATGCACGGACGGAGATCCTTGGCACAAAAGGAAGCATATTAGTCGGAGATCAAGGAAAGCACACTATCGTAGTGGCAACTAATAATCAACAGCTGACACGACCGACGATGCACAGTTGGATGTATCTTTTCAGAGAAGCTTATGTAGCAGAAGATCAAGCCTTTGTTGATTGTATTTTGAATGACACGCTACCTCAATGTACAGGCTATGATGGATTGATGGCAGTACGACTGGTAAACGCAGGGTTGACGTCACTGTTAGAAAATAGAATTGTAGAGGTGAAAGAATAGATGAAAGCGGTCCAATTATTAGGGAAAGAAAATATCCAAATAAATGAAATACCCAGACCAGAGATAACGGAGAAAGAAGTGTTAGTAAAGGTCAGAGCAGCTTCGATCTGTGGGACCGATATTCGGATGTATAAAAATGGCTATCCAACAGCAAGCGAGACAACTCCATTGACTTTGGGACACGAAATTTCGGGGGATATCATTGAGGTAGGCGCATCTGTGGAATTTTACAAAAAAGGAATGCGCGTAGCGATTGCACCAAATATGGGCTGTGGGATCTGTGATCAATGTGTCCGCGGGTACACACATTTATGTGAAACTTATGAAGCATTTGGGATCAATCTTCCAGGTGGTTTTGCAGAATATTTAGTGATTCCAGAAAAAGCAGTACGTCAAGGAAATATCTCGTTGATTCCTGATGGATTATCTTATGAAGAGGCAGCGCTGATTGAGCCATTCAGTTGTGTATTCAACGGACAAGAGATTGCTGGGAACAATCCAGGGGATAATGTGTTGATCATCGGCTCTGGACCAATTGGGATCATGCACGCGCAGTTAGTCCGAGCAAGAGGTGCGAGTAAAGTCATGATGAACGATCTATCAGAGGATCGTTTAGCAGATGCGAAGAAGATCATCCCAGATCTTGTGACATTAACGTCTGAGAACTTAAAAGAAAAAATATTTGCTGAAACAAACAATCAAGGAGTCGATCTATGTATTATTGCTGCACCAGCTCCACAAGCGCAAGAAGCAAGTTTTAGCTATATGGCAATGAATGGTCGGTGTCTGTTTTTTGGTGGATTACCTAAGGAAAAAGAAGAAGTGAAATTGAATACGAATATCCTTCACTATAAACAGTTACGGGTTTTTGGTTGTACACGTGCTAGTCTCATAAGTTATCGAACCTCTGCACAGCTAGTTGCGAATGGTCGTATCCCGCTAAAAGAGTTGATTACGAGTCGCTATTCCATTGATGACTTCGATTCAGCATTGGAAAATGCAAAGAATGCTGTTGGTCTAAAAAATGTAATTATCTTCAAGGAGTAAATGGCGTTTTATTGCTTACATTTTCATTTTCTTTTATAATGAAACAAAACAAAAAAAGGTGATAAAAGATGGACGATCAATTGTATGCAGAAGAAAGAAAGCAATCAATCGTAAATATGGTCAATGAGAAAAAGCGAATGCAAGTCTCAGAACTTGTAGAATTTTTCAATGTGACTGGGTCAACGATTCGTAATGACTTGCGAGAACTTGAAAATGAAGGTCTAGTGACACGTACGCACGGTGGGGTCATTAAACGAGAATTTCAGCGAAGTGTTGAAATTATTCCGAAAAGTCGTGAGTTGACAAGTGAAAAATACAAAATTGCTGAACAGGCGGTTCAATTGATTGAAGAAAATGACATCTTGGCGATTGATACAGGAACATCTTGCCGTGCATTCGTCGAAAAATTGATCACTAGTCCATTGAAACAGTTAACGATCTTGACTTATGATCTTGAGATTGCCTTGTTATTAAGTGAAAAAACAAATTATCAAGTACAAGTGATCGGTGGGACGATTCGAAATGGCTATCCTTATGTGTCAGGAAGTTCCGTAGCACTTGGGTTGGCTGGATTTTCCGTAGATAAAGTTATTTTGGGGACCACTTCTTTTGATAAAGATTATGGATACTCAACTCCTAATTACGAAACAGCAGAAATGAAGAAAAGTTTGATCAATATTGGGCGCATAAAAATCGTATTAAGTGACTCGAGTAAGATCAATCAACGCAGTTTCAAGCAATTTGCGAAACCTGAAGACTGTGATTATTTAGTCACGGATGCCCATATTACGCAAGAACAGCAAAATGAAATCAACGCACTAGGGATCAATTTATTGATCGTATAGAAAGGATACTGGAACGAAGTGCTCATTCCGGAAGTATCTGACTAAAATAAGACGATGTCCATGAAAATTGCTTGTTCAATTTTTTGGCTGCCGTCTTATTTTGCGTAGGAGTTGGTGCTTGTAAGTGTCTTATTCGTTAGCCAAGATAGACAATACAAAAAATCTTTCTGGACGCAAACACTTGATGAACGCACGAATGAACAGTTTACTGACAAGCAATCGGTTAGAGGTCAAAGAGCAGAAGCTGTGGCATTAGTTTAAAAAAGGGTGGGAGAAGGAGGAACTTTCTCCCACCACAAACTGATAAGACTGTACCACCAACCCACTCTCATTTCTTAAATCGTATAAAAAAGTGTGCTAGAAGCAAACATTAATTTTGATAAGGAAAAACGATATCCAAGCCATGATCATCAAAAGTAGCTAAGTAATTTTTGCTAGGCTCACAATTTGTAACTAAAGCGTTATAATCAAGGAAATCACCAATTTTAAAGAAGTGACTGGAACCAAATTTCGTATAGTCAATCAGAAGAATGGTTTGTTTCGATTGTTTCATCATTTCTTTTTTTACTTGTGCTTGACTGAAGCTTGCTTCATAAACACCTTCTCGATCTAATCCTCTGCATGAAAAAAATGCTAAGTCAAATTGAAAAGAATCAAAGAGCGATTCATACGAGTTACTGATGACTGCACTTGAATTTATTTTGACTTCTCCACCAATAATAAAAACCTTCAATGCTTCACTTTTCCCTTCACTTAAATCCAAAGCGATTTTTAATCCATTTGTAATCACCACTAAATTTGGGATTGTTTTCAATAATGGCACAAGCTGTTGGACGGTACTACTCGAATCTAAAAAAATACACATACCGGGGGCAATAAAATCTTGAGCTAAATCAGCGATGATCTGTTTTTCTTTGATGTTCGAGGCTTCTCGTATGATGTGGGAAAATTCGGTATTCGTTGTTTTCGTTAAAATGGCTCCGCCGTGAGTACGCTTGATCGCACCACGTTCTTCTAGTTTCAATAAATCTCTCCTAAGTGTAGAAATACTACAGTGTAGATGTTGGCAGAGATCTTTATTTGAAGCTTGTTTTTTTTTGCTCAGAAACTCCATGATATCATTCAACCTTAATTCCGATTCCATGTAAGCGCCTCCTTTTGGTTTAGTCGAGTATAGCATGTGCTTGAACACTTTTGAACATATCTGAATAAAAAAGAACGAAAATAATGATAAAAAATCAATCTTCGGTTTAAATCATCACAAACAAATGATAGCAACTATAATGGTGTTGTAAACGGTAACAAATAAAATCATGGAGGTCAATGATGAATGAAGAATTAGTAAAACAACAGATTTGTGATGTATGTAACAAGATGTGGCACCTGGGTTGGGTAGCAGCCAATGATGGGAATGTTTCAGCAAAATTAGCTGATGACATCTTTATCTGTACGCCAACTGGCATTAGTAAAAGTTTTATTACACCGGACAAGTTGATCAAAATCAATCGTAAGGGAGAAGTTTTAGAAGCAAATGGTGACTACAAGCCTTCAAGCGAAATCAAAATGCACTTACGCGTATATCAAGAAAGAGAAGATGTTGGCTCAGTCGTTCATGCCCATCCTCCTGTAGCAACAGCGTTTGCCTTAGCTCAAATCCCATTAGATACGTATTCTTTGATTGAGAATGCGATTGTTATTGGTTCCGTGCCAATCACGCCATTTGGGACTCCTTCGACTGAGGAAGTGCCAGAAGCGATTACCCCCTATTTACCTGAGCATGATGTATTGTTACTCGAAAATCATGGGGCATTAGCGATGGGCTCAGATGTGATCACTGCATATTATCGTATGGAAACTTTGGAGTTAGTTGCTAAAACTTCTTTTCATGCAAGAATGCTTTTGGGCGGTAAAGCAGAAGCTGAGATTCCACAAGATAAACTACAAAAGCTATTTGAAATGAGAAAGAATTATGGTGTGACCGGCAAGCATCCTGGATATAAAAAATATAGCTGAGAAAGAAAGGGAAGAGCGTTGAAGAAAAATGTACTCGCTTTTGATTTTGGCGCATCGTCTGGGCGTGCCATCATTGGTATTTACGAAGACGGTAGATTGACATTAAAAGAAATCCATCGATTCCCAAACTATCCTTTGGAAGAAAATGGCACGCTTTACTGGGATATTGATTATTTATTTGAACAAATAAAAATAGGCATTCGACGAGCAACAGATGAATATTCGATCGATAGTTTAGGAATCGATACATGGGGCGTCGATTTTGGCTTATTGGATCGCGCGGGTCAATTGATCAAACGACCAGTGAACTACCGTGATCCTCGAACGCAGGGAATTCTGGCGGAGGCCGAGAAGTATATGCCACTCAAAGATATTTATCAACAAACGGGGAACCAAATGATGGAGATCAATTCGCTTTATCAGCTGTTAGCAGAATGGCAAAACAATCCGGAGTTTGATCAAGTGGCGACTATTTTGTTTATGCCTGATTTATTCAACTATTTACTCACTGGGAAAATAGTTGCAGAACGAAGTATTGCCTCAACTTCCCAATTAGTCAACCCGAGGACTGGTCGTTGGGATGAGAAAGTGCTAGAATCATTTGCTTTTTCGGAGAGCATATTTCCACCATTGGTATCTTCCGGGAAGCCTTTAGGAATGATAAAAAAAGATCTAGGATTACCACCAATAAAAGTGGTGAATGTCTGTGGTCATGATACCGCTAGTGCAGTAGTTAGTGTACCTTGTAACCAAGAATTTCTGTTTATCTCTTGCGGAACCTGGTCGTTGGTCGGTACAGAATTAGCTAGACCGATCATCAACGAAAAGGCATATAACTATAATTTAACAAATGAAGCTGGAATCAACCACACGACGCGTTTTCTAAAAAATTGTACTGGACTCTGGATCATTCAAGAAGTGAAACGAAATTTAGCAGAATTAGGTCGGGTGTATTCCTATTCTGAACTTGCCAATTTGGCGGATGATGCATCGGAATTTAAATGTTTGATCGATACGGATGATCTGACATTTGTTGCTCCTGGAAATATGATCCAGCGAATCCAACACTATGCTGCAAAGACGAAGCAAGGGATTCCGCAAACAGATGGCGAATTGGTGAGGTGCGTCTATGAAAGTTTAGCAATGAAATACAAGTATTGTATTTTAGAAATCATCGATGCTGCTGGAAAAGAGTTTGATACGGTCAATATCGTCGGTGGTGGTTCCCAGGCTGAAATCCTTTGTCAAATGGTGGCGGATGCTTCCAATATGCGAGTAAGCGCAGGTCCAGTGGAAGCAACTGCTATTGGAAATATTTCGGTGCAATTATTGGCAGAAGGCGTATTTAAAGATGTGAAGGAAGTGAGAGAGTGGATAAAAGAATTGATAGCGGTCAAATCCTATTTTCCGAGTACCAAAAAAAGGGAATGGGATAAACAGTTTTCTAAGTATCAACAACTTTTAAAATCGGGGGAGAAAGCAAATGCTTAAAAATATTCCTAAAAATTTATCACCAGAGTTAGTCAAAGTTCTGATGGAGATGGGTCATGGAGATGAGATTGTTCTTGCTGACGGAAACTATCCAGCTGCTTCCAATGCAAAAAAACTCATACGCTGTGATGGGCTACCGATGCCAGAACTCTTGAAAAGCATCTTAGAATTATTTCCTTTGGATCAATACGTCGAACAGCCAGTAGCATTGATGGCTGTAGCTAAAGGTGATGAGACTAAACCTGCGATTTGGGAGGAGTATAAGGCGCTTCTTGATCAAGGCGTATCGATTGAATCAATCGAACGACAGGCCTTTTACGAGAGAGGAAAACAAGCGTATGCCATCGTCGCAACTGGGGAAGAAGCAATCTATGCAAATATTCTTTTGAAGAAAGGCGTTGTGAAATAATTTTAGGAAGCGGGGATAATATGGAGACGATATTAGATATGAAAGATGTTTCCAAGAACTTTGGTCCTGTGCAAGCGTTAAAAAATGCGGCACTCCATTTGAAAAAAGGAGAAGTTCACGCATTGATGGGGGAAAATGGCGCTGGCAAATCGACACTCATGAAGATTTTAACAGGAATTCATGGGAAAGATACTGGCTCGATCGTTTACGATGGAAAAGAAGTGGCATTCAAAAGTCCAAAGGAATCAATGGATGCCGGAGTGGTCATCGTTCATCAAGAGTTGAACATGATCAATCATCTGACAGTTGCGCAAAATGTATTTATCGGTAGAGAATCAATGAGAGGTTTTTTTACGAATGATGATGAAATAAACAAACAGACGCAAGCTTTGTTCGATCGGCTGAATATGGATATCGATCCAAAAGAGAAGGTTGGAAATCTAACCGTAGGAAAAATGCAGATGGTAGAAATTGCCAAAGCAATCTCAATGAATGCGAAAATCGTTGTTTTTGATGAGCCAACAGCGGCCCTTACTGATTCAGAAATAAAAGAACTGTTTAAAATCATCGATGATCTAAAAAAACGTCAAATTGGAATCGTATACATTTCTCATCGGATGGATGAGATTAAACAAATCACTGATCGAGTAACGGTTATGCGAGATGGCGAATACATCGGGACGATCGACACCAAATCTTCTACAAAGGACGAGATCATCAATATGATGGTCGGCCGCGTCATTTATGAAGATCCCAAATCTCATTCTGAGATACCGGATTATGCCGAAACGGTACTTGAAGTTAAAAACTTGAGCATCGGAAAGCGTGTAAAAGACTTGAACTTCCAGTTGAAAAAAGGAGAAATTCTTGGTTTTTCTGGACTGATGGGAGCCGGACGTACGGAAATGGCCAGACTGATCTTCGGAGCCGATACACGAGACAATGGAGAAATTTTTATCCATGGAGAAAAAGTTGAGATCCAAGAGCCAAAAGATGCAGTGGCACATGGCGTCGGTTATCTATCAGAAGACAGAAAACAATATGGAGTGATCGTTGGTATGTCTGTGGCAGATAATATTGTCATGACCGATTTAGATAAGTATGTTCGTGGTGCATTGATCGATGATCGATCGATTGAACAAGAAAGTCAAAAATATATCAAATCTCTACAGATCAAAACACACTCAGGCAAACAACTGATTCGCAATCTATCTGGAGGAAACCAACAAAAAGTCGTCATTGCAAAATGGTTGGAACAAGACAGTGACATTCTGATTTTTGATGAACCAACACGAGGGATCGATGTGGGCGCCAAGAGTGATATTTATGAGTTAATGACAGAGTTAACGAAAATGGGTAAATCGATCATCATGATCTCTTCTGAATTGACAGAGATCTTGCGAATGAGCGATCGAGTCATTGTCATGTGTGAAGGTAAGAAAACAGCTGAATTGGCAATATCGGAAGCAACACAAGAAAAGATTCTATATTATGCAACATTGAGAGAGGAAGTTGTTTAGATGGAAAATCAACTAGAAAATGTACCATCTCAAAAAAATAGTTGGCTAAAATCGATCATTGGTCGTATCGGATTGCAGCAATTGATCATTTTGATCGTCTTATTTTTGATTTATGGATTCTTTGCTTTTATGAGTCCAGCTTTTCGTACGAGCAACACATTGACCAGTATATTAGACGCCTCTTATTACGTTGGATTTTTAGCTTTAGGGGTAACATTCGTCATCATCACTGGAGGAATCGATCTGTCGATTGGTACGAATATGATGTGTGCAGCGATAACAGGAGGTGTCATCTATAACCGTTTTAGCGCTCCGCTGTGGCTCGCCTTAGTAGCCATCATTGCAATGGCTACGACATTCGGTCTGTTGAATGGTCTATTGGTGGCGAAACTAAAGTTACCAGCTTTTATCGCTACTCTAGGAACGATGATGATCACGCGGGGATTAAGTTCGATTCTTTCAAATGTCCAAACCGAGACATTCCCATTACGAGATAGTGGGGATGGTTGGTACAAGTCGATTTTTCGGACGGGAAATAATTTCCCGACTGGTGTCATCTTATTACTCGTTATGGGCATTATTGCAGCAATCGTTTTAAATAAGACAAAAATCGGTCGATATATCTTTGCAATAGGGAGTAATAGTGAAGCAACTCGCTTATCAGGAGTGAACATTGTCCGAAGTGAAGCAACCGCGTATGTGATTGCCGGTTTCTTTGCAGGACTTGCAGCCATTGCTTATGCCGCAACATACACCACGATCATGCCAGGAGCAGGCGCGGGATTTGAGATGGATGGGATTGCGGCAGTAGTAGTTGGCGGGACTTCATTAAGTGGTGGGGTCGGTTCGATTTTAGGAACGATGATCGGTGTATTCATCATGACTGTGTTAAAAATTGGTTTACCTTATCTTGATCTACAGCCTCATTACCAAATTTTTATCACTGGATTTGTTGTGATACTTGCCGTTTATGTCGATATCTATCGGAATCGCAAGAAAGCAAAATAATCGAATATCTATTTTTTAGAACAAAAAACGTTTGGAGGGAATCAAATTGAAAAAACGTATGTGGAGTTTCGTTCTAGGAGTAAGTGTTTTATTTGGGATCATTGGTTGTAGTAATGGGGACAGCGCATCTGACACTGGAAATTCAGGCGATGGTACGGTGATCGAAGTTGTTGCCAAAGGCTTTCAACATGATTTTTGGAAAGCGGTACAGTCTGGTGCCCAACAAGCAGCAGATGAACATGGGGTTCGGATGAACTTTGTTGGACCAAAGGATGAAACAGCTATTGCAGAACAACTTGAGATGTTGAATAATTCGATCAATAAAAATCCAGGAGCCATTGCATTAGCAGCGTTAGATACCAATGCGCAATTGGATGCGATACAACAAGCACAAAGTAAAGGGATCCCAATCATTGGTTTTGACTCAGGTGTTCCTGATGCACCAGATGGCGCAGTGAAGGCGACCGCGGCCACTGACAATTATAAGGCTGGTGCGATTGCCGCAGAACATGCGTATGAAGCAATCAAAGATCGAATTGCGGCAAATGATGTCTCTCGAATCGGCATTGTTTCTCAAGAAGTGAATTCACTTTCGATCTCACAAAGAACGGGTGGATTTATTGATAAGATGGTCGAATTGCTAGAAGCGGATAGTGAGGTGGGTCAAGGAAATGTTGCTGTGACTGGGCATGATAAATTTAGAAATGACATCCAAGAAAAGGATGCAAAAGTAGTGATCGAATTACGCGTGCCAGCTGAAGTAACCGATGCTGCCGGAAAAACAGAGGCGCAAGCATTACTTGAGAAATCGGACATCATCTGTGTTTACGGCTCGAATGAATATGGCGCAAAATCAATCATCAATGCGGATGATGGACTAGGTGGACGCATTGGCATCACAGAAGATAAAGTGATTGCCATTGGCTTTGATTCGGGAGCATTGCAACAAGATGCGATTCGAAATGAGCGGTTTTACGGATCAGTCACACAAAACCCTGTAAAGATAGGTTATGAGGCAGTGTCCTTAGCAGTAAAAGCTGCCAAAGGAGAGCCAGCAAGTGATGTCGATACCGGTGTGGAATGGTACAACAAAGACAATATTGATTCTCAAGAGATCCAAGAATTACTTTATCAATAAATAGGAGGAATAGATCATATGAAGAATTATCCTAAAATCGGTATTAGACCAGTGATTGATGGACGCCAAGGAGGAGTCAGAGAATCCTTAGAAGAAAAAACAATGACCATGGCGCAAGAAGCAAAGCGATTGATTGAGAGTAGTTTGTATTATGCCGACGGAACCCCCGTACAATGTGTGATTGCAGATCGGACAATTGGTGGGCGCGGAGATGCAGGAAAAGTACGTGACCAATTTTCGAAAGAGAACATCATAGCGACATTATCTGTGACGCCAAGTTGGTGTTATGGAACGGAAACGATGGATCTGGAATCAGATACGATCAAAGCGATTTGGGGCTTTAACGGGACAGAAAGACCAGGAGCAGTCTATCTTGCTGCCGCGATGTCAGGATATGCACAAAAAGGCTACCCAGCATTTAAGATCTATGGTCATGATGTCCAAGAATTAGATGACAACACCATTCCGCTAGACGTGAAACGTAAAATCCTATCGTTCGCACGTGGCGCATTTGCTGTCGGTCAAATGAAGGGCAAATCATACGTGAATATCGGTTCATCTTGTATGGGGATCGCCGGTTCACAAGTGGATAGCAAATTTTTCACAGAATATTTAGGCATGCCGATCGAATTTGTAGATATGACAGAAATCCTACGTCGGATAACGCTTGAGATCTATGATCCAGAAGAATACAAAAAAGCATTGGATTGGATCAAAGAGAATTGCCAAGAAGGAATCGATATCAACGAAGGCAAAAAATTCCCAGAGATCATCACAAAATCTAAAGTCGTACCAGCGGATCAAGATTGGGAATTTATTGCTAAACAAGCAATCATCATTCGCGATATCATGTTTGGGAATGAAAACTTAGCAGAACTCGGATGGGAGGAAGAAGCCCGAGGACGTGATGCGATCGCAGGAGGCTTCCAAGGTCAGCGTCAGTGGACAGATTGGCTACCGAATGGAGATTTCACTGAAGCAATCATGGCTTCGACTTTTGACTGGAACGGTCCGCGACCCGTGACAGCTTTTGCAACTGAAAATGATACATTGAACGCAGCTTCTATGCTATTTGGGACACTATTGACAAACAAATCGCCTATTTTTTCAGATGTTCGAACCTACTGGAGTCCAGAATCTGTGGAGAAGACAACTGGCAAAACATTAACTGGTCATGCTAGGAATGGTATTCTTCATTTGATCAATTCAGGTGCATCTGCCTTAGATGGAACAGCCGCAGCTAAAGATGAAAAAGGCAATGGAACGATGAAAGAATTCTGGAACATGACACAAGAAGATATCGATAGTTGTTTAAAAGCAACAGATTGGTGTCGAGCAAATTATGAGTATTTCCGTGGTGGCGGTTTTTCCTCCCACTTCAGAACGAATGCAGAAATGCCAGTTACCATGATCCGACTCAATATTGTAGATGGTGTCGGCCCAGCACTGCAAATCGCAGAAGGATATACCTGTGTGTTAGATGAAGAGATCCATCATATTTTAGATGAACGAACAGATAAAACATGGCCGACTACTTGGTTTGCACCGATTTTAGGTTTACCAGGATTTGAAACAGTGTATGAAGTCATGAACCATTGGGGATCGAATCACTGTGCAACAGTACATGGTCATATCGGCGATGAATTGATCACACTGGCAAGTATGTTACACATTCCAGTTGCCTTGCATAATGTTTCTGAAGACCGAATTTTCAGACCACATGTCTTTAGTGGTTTTGGTACAAAAGATCTTGAAAGTGCTGATTATCGTGCCTGTGAGTATTTCGGACCGCTATATAAATAGAGTGAAAAAAATCCCATGAACGAACGAAAGGATGAAACAAATGACAGTGAATCGTATGATCTTAAATGAAACCTCTTATTTTGGTAAAGGTGCTATTGCTCAAATCCCTATAGAATTCAAGAATAGAGGGTTCACAAAAGCAGTAATCGTAACTGATAAAAATCTTGTCAAGTTTGGGGTTGCAACAAAGGTAACTGAACTATTGGACAACGAAGGAATCGAGTATCAAATTTATGATGGGATCATTCCAAATCCAACCATCGAAAACGTGAAGCAAGGGGTAGCATTCGTCAAAAAGACAACTGCTGACTGTATCATTGCAATCGGTGGGGGATCACCGATCGATACAGCCAAAGCAATCGGTATGATCATCACGAATCCTGAATTTTCAGATGTGCTCAGTTTAGAAGGTGTTGCGAACACCAAAAATCCTTCTTTACCTATTTTTGCTGTTCCAACCACTTCTGGCACAGCAGCAGAAGTGACGATCAATTACGTGATCACAGATGAAGAAAATCACCGCAAATTCGTGTGTGTCGACCCTCATGATATTCCACTGGTTGCTTTTGTGGATAGTGACTTGATGATGGGCATGCCTAAAGAATTGGCAGCAGCAACAGGAATGGATGCGATGACTCATGCCATTGAAGGATTGATTACAAAAGGCGCTTGGGAGATGAGCGATATGCTTCACCTCAAAGCAATCGAAATCATTGGGCGCTCGTTGCGTCATTCAGTCGCCGGTGAAATAGAAGCTCGTGAAGAAATGGCTTTAGGTCAATACATTGCAGGAATGGGATTCTCTAATGTTGGGTTAGGCCTAGTCCACGGTATGGCGCATCCATTGTCCGCTTGGTACAATATACCTCATGGTGTTGCCTGTGCGACATTACTACCAACGATCATGCGGTACAATAAGAAATTTACAGGTGAAAAATATCGAGAAATCGCTAAAGCGTTGGTGATTCCAACAGCAGCTGAAATGAGCTTGTCAGAGGCACGTGATGTAGCCTGCAAAGCAATCGCTCAACTGAGTAAAGATGTTGGCATACCTGCAACGATTTCAGAACTAGGTGTAAAAATCGAAGATCTACCAAGTATTGCAGAAGATGCGTTTCGAGATGTATGTACACCAGGAAATCCACGAGATACCTCAGTACCAGAAATCATTGAACTGTATAAGCGTTTGATGTAACTTCTAAAAGGGAAAAGTATAAACAATCAAGCACTTTAGTACACCAATACAAAGTAAAAGAATCAAGCTAAAACATTCCAGTTTAGCTTGATTCTTTTATATTTATAAAATAATCTTTTAGATGATCCATTATTTCCGGTTCTTGATCATATCATACATGTCATAAGCTACAAATCCCATTGCAAGCAAATAAAGCGCCCAAGTAAAGATCGAATTTGTAATGAATTGGTAGTATAGATTTAAACTGCAAAGGGTGTATAACGCCAAGCGTAGGAATGTGAATGGTTTGGAATGATAATTAGTCAAAATAAAAGCCTCCTGAAAGATACATATCCTATTTAAACAATAAAATACTAGTTAACTATAGTGTACGGTGAAAGCTATTTCATTGTCAAATTCCTACAAGGATCAAAGCTAAATCGCTCATCAGGAGATACGAGTAAAAGCAAGTTTATCTATGAAATAAATCACGTTATCTTTTATTTATTCTGTTATGATAAGGATAGTAAAACAAACAGATAAAAAGGAGCTGAATGTATGGCAAAGAAAATTGCTTCTCCAGAGCTACCAGAACTAGTTGAAAGTCCCTTCTACCTAGAAGATGAAACAACCTTTTCAGGTATTTTTTCTGAAGGGGAAGATCAAAGTTATCTTAGTTCTCGCAATATCGTATTGAAAAATAGCCATATCAAAAAATTAGCGATGCAAAAATCTCGGTTGGAGCGGTTTGAATGTAGCGATGTCATTTTTGAGAAGTGTGATTTCTCAAATTTAGAATGGTTTGGTGCAAGCTTTCATCGTGTGCATTTCAAGCAATGCAAATTGACCGGAACCAATTTCTCAGACAGCTTCTTGCGTGATTGTGTTTTCGAAGAGTGTGTAGCAAACCTGTCTTCTTTTAGCTACACGAATATGAAGTTCGTTCGATTTAGGGACAATCAATTGAAAAATACTGATTTTTTCGATAGCAATTGGAAAGATCTAGTAGTAGAAAACAATGACCTTTCAGGCTCAAATTGGGTCAATACGCCACTGAAAGGATTAGATTTTACAACGAATACATTTTCTCAAATCAATCTATCTATGGAGCTACTTCGAGGACTGATCGTCAATCAAGAACAAGCGATCATTATTGCGGCGGGTTTGGGGTTGGTGATTGAGTAGATAAAACAGAACGAACAATGTTAAGAAATTAGTCAATCTGATCGAATACATCCTAGAATTAACCTAGAGCATAGTTAAATTGTTTCATGACCACTCAGTTTAGTTTATTGGCAGAAAGGAGAACTTACCGATGGATTTGACAGATAAACTTGTCGATTTTGCTGCTACCTTGGAAGCTGTCCAAATCGATCATCCTTTTGGAAAATTTCCAGACTATATCGTGTTCCGCCATCAATCAACAGGTAAATGGTTTGGTTTGATCGTATCTGTTGAAAAAGACAAATTAGGTATAGAAGGCGAAGGTCAAGTCCCCCTCGTCAATGTCAAAGCAGATCCAGAAATCATCTCCATCCTGAAAAAGAGTAAAGGCTATTATCCTGCTTATCATATGAATAAAAACCATTGGATAAGTGTAGCTTTGAATGGTGCAGTCGCAGAAAAGCAACTCTTTTATCTGCTGAAAGAGAGTTATGATTTAACAAATGGTTAATAAAAAATCAAAATAATAGCAGAATATCTCAATTTAGCCAAAAGCAATCCAACGATCACTTGGATTGTTTTTTTTTTTTTTGAAATTTAAGCGCTATCTTTTTGTTCAAAAAAAATTACCAAAAAAATTACACAAAAAACAGATTAGCTTTAGAAAGAGAATAGGTCTGTTATGTATGATAGTAAATATAACAAGAGAAACATAACTAAAACAAATAGAAGAGGATGGTTTTTTATGATGAAAAAAGGAACAAAGTATAAAGGTTATCTGGTATTAGTATGTTCTATCGGTCTTTTAGCAGCATGCAGTTCAGAGACTAAAGATACGAGTGAGTCAGAGATACCAAAAGTAAAAAGTGAACGAAAAGTAACCATTGATGGAAAGGAAGGGACGGAAAAAGTTTTGGATAATGGAACGATTGTTCAAGAGTTTGATGAACAAGTGTCGGAAAAAGACGAGGATTAAGTAGTGGACAGGATGTCATAAGCGCTTTTTTATGACTAATCTGAATGAAGGAGTAGGTACATGAAGCCTAAAAAAAGAAAAAAATTCAACCGAAAATGGTATTTGCCAGTAGCAGTCGTCACCGTTTTACTAGTGGTTGGTGCAATCAGTATAGTTGCTTCTAGTGGGAAAACAAAAGAAGAAAATTCAGAAACAAATATTGAAGCCCGGTCTGTCAAATCCCTTATTGATGAGGTGAAAGCGGCGAATTTGATTTTAGCAGGAAAAGTCATGCCAAATAATAGCAACAAAATCAAAATTGATCCAGAACGAGGAACAGTGAAAGATATTCTGGTAAATGAAGGAGATGTCGTAGAAAAAGGGCAACCTTTGTTTACATACCAAACGGATCAACAGAGAAAAGTTGAGGAAGCTGAAATGGACGTAGAAATCAAAGTGAGAGCAGTAGAACAAGCACGAGTGACTGCAAATCAAAAATGGACAGCACATAACCAAAAAGTAGCAGAGCTTGGAAAAGCAAGACAAGATTATGCGAAGGAAAAATCCGAAGAGTTACAAAGTACGATCAAAGCATTAGAAGGAGAAATCACTGGTCTACATGCAGAAGCTATTGCTGGCGACAATGAAGTGAAGAATGCCGAAACAGAATTGCGAAAAGCCCAATTACTTCACGAAAGTGAAAAAGAACGACTGAATGAAGACACAGTGACAGCTGATCACCCAGGAAGAATCAAATCATTGAATCGTGACTTAATCAATCAATCAAAAGAGCGTCAAAAAGAAGAAAACTTTATGGAGATCCTTGATGATTCGAACTTATACGTTGATGGCCAAGTCACCGAGTTTGATCGTGAAAAAGTCGCTGTCGATCAGCGAGTAGAAATCATGGATCGTAAAGATCAAGCGAACACTTGGCAAGGAAACATTGTACAAGTAGCGAACTTAACGAATGATGCAAAACAAGAGGACCAAAAAGAAGAAAACCCTAATTTGTCTAAGTTTCCTTATAAAGTTAAGATCGATCCAAAAGAAGAAATGCCACTGATTGGTTCCAATGTGTATGTCAATGTTTTACCGAAAGATTTTGTGTCAGGAAAAGTGATCATCAACCAAAGATACCTCATGGAAAAAGATGGAAAATATTATGTATGGAAAGTAGAAAATGGTCGGATCAAAGAGCATGAAGTAAAGGTAAATCCGATGGATAATGAACTCGCAGAAATAGTCGAAGGATTGACTGTTGAAGATCAGCTTGCTTTGCCTCAAACAGGAATGGTCGAGGGAATGGAGGTTGGTGCAAGTGTTGACGCTTAACAACATTCAGAAGTCATATTGGCAAGGCGGCAAAGAACTAAAAGTCCTTAAAGATATCTCTTTGCAAATCAATGAAGGAGAACTGGTCGCAATCATGGGGCCATCGGGGTCAGGAAAGTCGACGTTGATGAATATCATTGGTTGTCTGGATACAGCTACATCAGGGGATTATATCGTTGAAGGAACGGATGTCAAAACGTTAGCGGACAATTCATTGGCTGATTTTCGTAATGCAAAAATCGGCTTTGTTTTCCAGAATTTCAATCTCATGCCAAAATTAACCGTTTCGCAAAATGTGGAAATGCCATTAACGTATAAAAAAGTCAATAAAAAAGAGCGGCGTAAGCGTGCTTTGGATATGTTGCAATTAGTAGGGTTAGAAGATCGAAGTGACTTCAAACCGATGGAATTATCAGGAGGACAAAAGCAACGTGTCGCAATTGCGAGAGCTTTAGTGACTAACCCTAGTTTTGTTTTAGGGGATGAGCCAACAGGGGCACTTGATACAAAAACCAGTAGCCAAATCATGGACCTTTTTAAGGAATTCCACCAAGCAGGAAAAACAATTATTCTAATTACCCATGAGCCGGAAATCGCAGCGTTATGTCAGCGAACGATCACTTTACGAGATGGTCAAATAATCAGCGACGAACAAAATGAAGTGAGGTGATCGAGAATGGAAGAAATCAGATTTGCCTTACAATCGATTTTTGCTCATAAAATGCGTTCGGTATTGACTATGCTAGGTGTCATCATTGGGATTGCTGCCATTATTTCGATTTTCAGCATCATCGGAGGAAACACCGAAAAAATGAAACGAGAAATGATTGGTAGTAACAATAATACGATGAATATCCAATATGACAGAAAAAGTGCTTTTCAACAGAACACTATGTCAGATGGAATCCTATCTGAAAAGGAAGAGAAAAAACCGTTATATTTTCCATTTTTAGACGAGGATGTCCTAAAAAAAGTCAATGAGATACCAGAGGTCATAGCAAGTGGTTTGTCTTATCAAAAGGATGGGAAAATCTACAGGAAAGCCAAAGGGACCGACGCCAAAGTTTCTGCTGTCACTTCTTCTGTTCAGGATTTGGAGCAGTTAAACTTCATCAAAGGGGAAGGATTTACTGCCCAAGCATTCAAAGAGCAACAACAAGCAATTTTTCTGGAAGATTCCTTGTATGACGAATTATTTCCAAATGAAGAAGGGATCGGACAGTTTGTTGAAGTGAATGGGGTGCCATTCAAAGTTCAAGGTGTATTTCAGTTAGATCCCAATAGTAGTAATCTATTTAGCTTTGAGAAAAGAGCTTATGTTCCTTTACAGCAAGCGCATAAACTATCTGATGAGTTGGATATTGTTCCTCTTGTCACGATCCAAACAAATAATACCGATCAATTACAAGGCGCTGCAGAAAAAGCTGCAGAGATCCTCAATCAACAGATCCCGCCATCTGATTATGAGTACGGAGTGATGAATCAGAAAGAATTTGCCAGAGAATTGGAACGAATGAACCAGTCAAGTTTTATTCTTTTGTCTGGTATAGCAAGTATCTCGTTATTAGTGGGTGGAATCGGTGTGATGAATATCATGTTGGTCTCTGTCACGGAAAGAACGAAAGAAATCGGAATAAAGAAAGCACTCGGCGCAAGAAGAAAAGTAATTTTAAAACAATTTTTAGTAGAAGCGGTCGTCCTGACTTTGATTGGTGGGGTACTAGGTGTGCTTGTTGGTTTGTTAAGTGGCTATGCCATTACGCTATCACTGGATTATCCTTATATCGTATCCGTGATTTCCATTGTCGTTAGCTTAGTATTTTGTTCCCTGATGGGTGTGATATTTGGTCTATTACCGGCGATGAAAGCATCGAAATTAAACCCTATCGAGGCATTACGCTTTGAATAAGGAGAGAGTGATATGGAAAGAATTTTAGTTGTCGAAGATGAATATATGATCAATCAGATCGTGACGGAATTTTTAAAAGAACGCAAGTATGAAGTTTATTCGGTAAGAAGTGGCGAACAGGCATTGGAAGCTTTTGCTGAAGAAACATTTGACTTGATCCTATTAGACATTATGTTGCCTGGGATAAGGGGGACGGATGTTTTAAAGAAAATTCGGGAAACGTCGGATGTGCCGATCATCATGCTGACTGCCTTGGATGATGAATATACGCAGTTGCTCAGTTTTTCCCATTTGATCAGTGACTATGTCGTCAAACCTTTTTCCCCACTTATTTTGATCAAACGGATCGAAAATGTGTTTCGGATGAATCAAGGAAATCCCCACATCACTATCGGGGAGTACGCCATTGATCTCGATGGTGGTCTTGTAAAATACCAAGAGGAAGAAATCCATTTAACAAGAAAAGAGTATGATATTTTAGTGATTCTAATAAGAAACAAAGGGAAAATCATCACGCGAGAACAATTAGTGTATCAAGTTTGGTCGTATGAATATCATTTGGAAAATCGAATATTAGATAATCATATAAAAAATATCCGAAAGAAAATGCCACTTTTATCAATAAAAACGATCAAAAATAGAGGCTACCAGCTTGAGGACACCCCATGAGTATCATGCTGAAAAATTTTCTGTTTTCTGGGATCATCATTTTTCTAGTTTCGATTCTTTCGTTGATTGTCTTATATTTTACGATGCCAGTCTACTATGAACGAATGAAGCTGAACGAAATAAACAAGGAATTCAATCAAGTGGCAAAGAGTATAGAGAACAAAGATTTAGCTACAATGCAAAACGCTGTTGATCAATACTGGCTTGAAAGAGAACAAAATCTTGATATCATGCTGTTGGATAATAATGGCCTAGTTCTTGGTCCTTTCTTTGACGGGAATCTTGACTATTCAGGCATCAGTCTTTTATCTGATGAAAAGAGAATTTTTCAAGAGATTACTGACAAACAAGGTAACACTTATTATTTATTTGGCATATACTCGATGCAACCAGTCGCAGAAGCAAGTCAAGTGTTACTTCATTTATATCCATTTATCATCATCGTCTCACTAATCATTGGGGGGATCGGCGCTTACTACTATAGTATTTATTCGACAAAAAAAATCAAAGAGATATCCAAAGTAACAGAAAAAATGATCGAATTAGATGCGGATATTCGTTGTGATGTCAAAGGTACGGATGAAATCTCACTTTTAGCGCAAGATATCAACCATCTCTATGTTTCTTTGATCCAAACAATTGAAGTGTTAGAGCTTGAAGTAGCTAAAACGAAAGAATTGGAACAAGCAAAGTCAGAGTTTATGCAAATCGCTTCTCATGAATTGAAAACACCTGTTGCTTCATTGATGGGGCTGATTGATGGCATGATCTATAATGTCGGAAAATTTAAAGACAGAGAGCGATATTTAGAAGTTTGTAAAAATATTTTGCAAGAACAAACAGAAATGATCAATAATATCCTCTTTGCCTCAAGAAACAATTTGCCTTCAGATGATGTGGTCTATGAAGAAGTCTCAATCAAAGAAATGATCGAACATAAATTGACTTCTTTCCGGATACTTGCTGAAGCAGAACAGAAAAAACTAGTCGTCAATCTAAAAGGGGAGAAAATCATCGGTAATAAAAATGATATTGATAAAATTTTAGATAACCTACTAAGTAATGCCTTCAAATATACGAAGCATGAGGGAGAAATCAGTCTGTTTTTTGATGGTAAACAATTAGTGATTGAAAATGAAGTGAATCAGATACTTACGGAGGAGGAATTAAGTAAGATTTTCCAACCTTTTTATCGACCGGATTTTAGCAGAAGTCGAGATACTGGAGGTTCTGGTTTAGGATTGTTTATCGTACAACAACTTTTTGAAAAATATGGCTGGGAGTATTCATTCAAGTCAATTGCTAATTCCAGAATGTGCTTTTCTGTCATTTTTAGTGGAAGAAGCCTAAATTGATCGATGGTATCGCTAAAGGATAAACGGTCTGTCGCCACAAGATTTATTGGATATTTTTGTGATGGTAGCGAAGCTAATAGCTAAATTGCACAACTGCTATTTGCCAGGGACTTTGATTTTTTATTTTTACACACTCAACTGGAATGTACAAAACCACACTATACCATACCACTAAATAGTAAGAACAAAATGATCAAAAAACTCACAACGTACTAGAAACTCTTGTAGAAAATTTAGTCCCTGGTAAGTAGCAGTTGTGCAATCAGGTTGTGATAGATTAAAAGAAGTCAGGACTACGTTCGCGCAGTCCTGACTTCTTTTTGTATAGTTTCTTCTACTATTCCTTGATTTTTCTTTCGCGTACAAAATAGTAACCCGTCATATAGATCAAGAAAATCAAACCAATCATCAATGAGATTCTTGTTTCGGGATTGATGAACATAAAGATTAATACCACTGCCAAAAAGGCCAATGACAAGTAATTGGTATATGGGGATAAGGGCATTTTAAATGGATGTTCAAGCATTTCTATCGGATGTTTTTTTCTGAATTTGATTTGACTGATCAAAATAACGATCCAAGGTACCATCCCTGGTAAGATACTGGAACTATAGACAAAAACAAATAAATCCTGTGATTGGGAGTAGACGAAGGGCAACAAATAATTCAAAATCAACCCAATCAAAATACCAAATGAGATGGCTACTACTGGGTAAAATGGTACTCCATGACGTGTAAGTTTCAAAAACTTTTTAGACATTTTGCCGTTGATGGCTAATGTGTAGACCATGCGACTGGCGCTGAAAATACCGGAATTACAACCAGATAACGCAGCTGTGATGACAACAAAATTGATCAAACCAGCAGCAAACGTGATCCCGATTTTAGAAAAAGTTTGAACAAACGGTGATCCTAGTTCGCTCAATTGATTCCAAGGATAGATGCTGACAATAATGAAGATCGCCCCAATATAAAAAATCAAGATCCGCCCGATCGTTGATTGGACAGCGTCTACAATCGTTTTTTGGGGATCTTTCGCTTCACCAGCAGTCATCCCGATCAACTCGATTCCTTGGTAAGAGGCAACGACGATCGATAGAGCAAAAAAGAATCCTTTCACGCCACCAGTAAAGAAACCACCATTTTTCCATAAGTTTGAAATCCCGATTGCTTCTCCTTGGTTACCGAATCCAAATAAAATGATGCCTAAACCGGCGATGATCATCAAAATAATTGTCACTACTTTAATAGTAGAAAACCAAAATTCTAATTCACCGAATGCTTTGACAGAAACAAGATTGGCGAACATCAAGAAAAGGATCACAACGATTCCTGGAATGATCTGGGGCAAGTCTGGCCACCAATAGTTCATATATTCCCCTACAGCAATGACTTCACTGATACCGACCACGATAAACTGAAAAATATTGCTCCAAGCCGTCAAATAACCTGCGACGGGATGGATGTATTCACTTGCATAATTAGCGAAAGAACCGGTGGAGGGATCTAGATACAACATCTCGCCCAAGGCACGCATGATCAGGTACAAAAAGAAGCCTGCTACAGCATAAGCAACCATTACAGAAGGTCCTGTCCAACGGATGGTGGATGAAGCACCCATGAACAGACCGACACCGATCGTTCCTCCTAGCGCAATCATTTGAATATGACGTGCACTGAGACTACGAGTTAATTTTTCTTCTTCCATACAAAAACTCCTTTTTTAAGTTGAGTGATAAAGTAAAAAATAAGTTTATTCTATAACTAGTAAACAAAATAACAACCATTACTTTATAGCTCTTGTTTGTGATTTTACAGAAAATTTTCAAAAATTGCGAGAAAAATCTAAAAAATCAAAAAAATTAGCTATAACACTTGTAAAAGATTTTGATATTAGTTAAACTAAGTTTGAATAAAAAGTTAGGTACACCGAAAAGGAGTGGTAAGAGGTGTCTAAAAATGAAATATCCGTTAAAGATTTGACGGTTGCTTATCAAGGAAAGACAGTATTAAATCATGTATCAACAGTTATCCAAGCACAAAAATTTACAGGGATCATTGGACCGAATGGCGCTGGGAAATCTACTTTTATGAAAGCTTTATTAGAATTAGTTCCTAAAATTTCCGGAGAAATCACTTTCGACGGTCGCTCCATAAAAACGATTCGCAAAAAAATTGCCTATGTCGAACAGCGTAGTGAGCTGGATCTTTCTTTTCCGATCGATGTATTAGGGGTAGTTTTGTTAGGAACCTATCCATCCTTGCGCTTAGGGCAACGTCCTGGAAAAAAAGAAAAGGAACGAGCAAAACAAGCCTTAGCGAAAGTGGATATGACAGAATATGAAAATCGACAAATCAGTGAATTATCTGGAGGACAATTACAGCGGATATTTATTGCTAGAGCTTTGGCTCAAGGCGCAGAATGGATTTTTTTAGATGAACCCTTTGTTGGGATCGATGCGGTCAGTGAAAGAAAAATCTTTGCTATTTTGGATGAACTGAAAAATGAAGGGAAAACTATTGTGATCGTCCATCATGATCTGCACAAAGTCGAAGCCTATTTTGATGAAGTAATTTTATTGAATAAAGAATTGATTGCAGCTGGATCAGTTGACGAAGTATTTACTTCAGAAAATCTACAGTTGGCTTATGGGGAGATCATTGGGCAATTAGTTAAAGGGGTAATGGAAAAATGATTCAATCGTTTATTGAGGGGTTAATGGATTATCAATTTCTGCAATATGCATTGATTACATCTATGTTAGTTGGATTGGCTTCAGGGGTGATTGGCTCTTTTATTATTTTGAGAGGGATGTCTTTGATGGGGGATGCGATTTCTCACGCGGTACTGCCTGGAGTCGCGATTTCGTATATGTTTGGTTTTAGTTACATTCTAGGAGCCACTGCATTTGGGATGTTGACAGCTGGCATCATCGGATTTGTCACACAGCGTAGCCGTTTGAAAAATGATACAGCTATTGGGATCGTTTTTAGTTCGTTCTTTGCATTAGGTGTCATCTTGATTTCTTTTGCGCAAAGTGCAACTAATCTGTACCATATCTTATTTGGAAATGTTTTAGCAGTTAGAGAAAGTGATATGTTGATGACTGCCATAGTGAGTGGGATCGTCTTATTGTTTGTATTTATTTTTTATAAAGAACTGAAAATCACTTCTTTTGATCCAATGATGGCAAAAGCTTATGGGTTGAATACGACACTTGTTCACTATTTGTTGATGTTCTTCTTAACACTGGTTGCCGTTGTGAGTTTACAGACAGTAGGAACGATTTTGGTCATCTCGATGTTGATCACACCAGCAGCAACTGCATACCTATTGACCGATCGATTGGCAAAAATGATTTTTATTTCGGCAACAGTCGGCGTGTTAAGTGCGATCATCGGTGTGTTTTATAGTTATAGTTATAATTGGCCTTCTGGGGCGACCATCGTGTTGACCAGTGCAGTATTCTTTACGTTGGCCTTTTTATTTTCACCGACTAAAGGGATTGTTTTTTCAAGAAACAAAACGAAAAAAAATGCCGAGTCGTAAAAAATCTAACGAATAGAAATGGAGTATGTACATGAAAAATAAACTGAATATCTTATGGTTAATGGGAGCTGTCTTATTTATTTTTGCAGGTTGTGGCAGTTCCGCAGCAGAAGAGAAAGAAGAAAACCTGACCGTCGTAGCAACAAATTCGATCATCGCCGATATGGCAAAAGAAGTTGGAAAAGAACATGTTGATGTGCATAGTATCGTCCCTGTTGGAACTGACCCACATGAATACGAGGTATTACCAGAAGATATCAAAAAAGCAAGTGATGCTGATGTTATCTTATACAATGGGTTAAACTTGGAAACAGGGGATGCTTGGTTTGAAAACTTGATGGATACGGCAAATAAAAAAGAAGATGAAGACTATTTTGCAGTAAGTAAAGAAGTTGAACCACTTTATTTGACCGGTGGAGAATCAGAGACAGAAGCAGATCCACATGCGTGGTTGGATCTTTCAAACGGAATCAAATATGTACAAGAAATCGCACGCATCTTTGCTGAAAAAGACCCAGACCATGCTACGCAATATGAAGAAAATGCAGATGCATATATCGAAAAATTGAAAGAATTAGATAAACAAGCGAAAGAGAGTTTTGGATCGATCCCAGACAATAAAAAACTATTAGTAACAAGTGAAGGAGCTTTTAGATACTTCTCACAAGCATACGATCTACCAGCAGGGTATATTTGGGAAATCAACACAGAAAGCCAAGGTACACCTGAACAAATGCAATCGATCATCAGCCAAGTTCGTGCTTCAGATGTTCCAGTCTTATTTGTGGAAACAAGTGTTGATCCGAGAAGTATGGAACGTGTCGCAAGTGAAACAGGCCTTGAAATCTATGATGAGCTATTCACTGATTCCATTGCAAAAGAAGGAGAAACTGGTGATTCTTATTATGGAATGATGAAATGGAACATCGAAACGATCCACGATGGTCTATCTCAAGAAAAGAAATAATCACTAATCGATCTAATAATTTAAAAAGAGGCAAAAGTGTGTAGCCTCGATAAAAAAGGCGTCATCCACGGAAATTGTTCTTTAAATTTTTGTGGATGGCGCTTTGTTTTTGAAGAGAGTCCTTCTATTCCTTCCGTTTGCTCAGTTTTGGAGACGTGAGGGCTAATGCTTCCGCAATTTATACAAATAAAAATTCGTTCGTTTATTGTTTTAAAGATACCAATTTTAGTGAAATTCCGTTATAGTTAAAAGAGAGGAAAGGAAGGTGAAGCTATGAATTTTACTAGCAAAGACAAACAATTGATTGCAAAAGAAATAACAAAAAAAATTAACCAACTAGAAAATAAGGAGAAAGATCAAGATCTCCTATTTCTTGAAGCAGAAATGGCGAAAGCGTTCATAGCAAGCCCAGAAGAATTGGAAACAGAGGAATACCCTGGGAAATGGTTATTTGATGATTTTCAGCCATTAGATGAAGAAACAGGTATTGGCTACTTTGTCTTTCTTTCATCCGTCGGGTTTACTCCTGGCGTATTAGTCAAACAAAAGAACGAACTAAAGGTTCAAGCATGGCCCGCATTGTTTTCTTTGATAGGGACAGAGGGTGTGATTCCAAAAATCCAATCTGCATTTTTCAAGAGTGCATTTATTGCAAATAGCAAACTAATGAATACGTATTATAATCGTTTAGTAGAAATTGCTCGTCCAGGAGAAATTCCACAAACGTTCACTTATGGGCAACAAAAAAATCTATACGAAGATGTTGTTTATTCACGGGATCTATCTGAGTTCTCAGCAAGAGAACAACTCCGTTTACATGAACTACTCCACACAAAACCTGTTTCGTTGAACTTTTTCAATGCATTAGACCAACGTCGAAAATGGGTATCTGTGAATTTCTGGGAAGTATTTGCTGCTAGAAATCGTTGGATGGAAGAAAGAAAAATTCCAGATCAACAGATCCAATTCGTTCAATTGAAAAAAGAACGATTATATTACGGATTATATAGTCGTGTCTGATCGAGGGTGGTAATGATGGCACTAACATTAAAGGAAGAAATCATTCAAGAAAGTAAGCGAATCGGGATTGATAAAATCGGGTTTACTACAGCAGAGCCATTTGATCATTTGAAAGAATCGTTGGTAGAACAAAAAGCTGCTGGACATACTTCTGGATTTGAACACCCTAATATCGATGAACGTTTATATCCGGAAATGACGTTTGATCGACCGAAATCAATTATTGCAATTGCTTTAGCGTATCCGACAAAAATCCATGAAAAGATGCCTAGAGATGAAAAGCGTGGACAGTTTGCTCGTGCTTCTTGGGGCATCGATTATCATGATGTCTTACGGGATCGTCTGCAACAATTGATTTCATTTATTGAGTCACGAGCGACACATTGGCAAAAGGAAGAAGAATGGCGCTTGGCGCCGCAAGTAGATACAGGTGAGTTGATCGACGTAGCTGTGGCGCAACGTGCTGGATTAGGGTTTATCGGTCGAAACGGATTATTGATCACAGAGGAATTTGGCTCGTTTGTCTATTTAGGCGAGATCGTGACCAATATCGACCTAGAACCAGATACTCCTGGTGTCTTTGGGTGTGGCGAATGTACGCGTTGTGTGACGGCTTGCCCAACGGATGCACTTTTAGGTGATGGGCGAATGAATGCTAAACGCTGTTTGTCTTATCAAACGCAGACAAAAGGCATGATGCCAGAGGAGTATCGAAAGAAAATGAGCAACGTCATTTATGGTTGTGATATCTGTCAGTTGGTTTGTCCTTATAATAGAGGGAAAGATTTTCACTTTCATCCAGAAATGGAACCAAAAGTAGACGAAGTCTATCCGAAACTCACGCCCATGTTAACGATCTCTAATAAAGAATTTAAACAGCAATACGGTCATTTGGCTGGCTCATGGCGTGGAAGGAAACCTCTTCAACGAAATGCGCTGATTGCTTTAGCCAATTTAGGAGAACGTGCCGCTTTACCTCATATTGAAGAGTGTCTAAGTGATGTCCGTCCAGTGATTCGCGGGACAGCAGCGTGGGCAATCGGTAAGTTAGGAATCAAAGATCCTGAAAAATGGCAAGAAGTATTAAGTTGCGCACTGGAAAAAGAAACAGACGAAGAAGCAATCCATGAAATGGACCAAGCAATCCAATTGTTACAAAAGAAAAAAAGTCCTAAAAAATGACTTTTTTACTCAAATACGTCATTTTTCCCAGTAATTGTTGTAACAATTACTGGTTTTTTTGTGTTTATTGCATCAATTTTTGGAAAAATGAGAAGAATTTCGCAGAAAAATACAATAAATTGAAAAAAATTTATTCTAAATATTACAGAATGTAAGTTTTTTTAAAGTTTCTGTGAAAGGATTGAAAAACGATTCCAACGTTGATTTATAAAGCTTCTGCGACTTTAGTCCTAGTTTTTCGGAAAATCAAATATTACAAATATTAAAAATGTGACGATTTTGTCATTAAATGTCATAATTCTTTCACCTATGAAATATTTCTAGATGATAAAGTTAGTGACGTTGAAACAAATCAAAGAGAAAAAAAGGAGCTTACTATGAATTCAATTAAAAAGATCGTTTTGGGGACAACTGTTGCCGCTGGAGCAACTGCAATGTTTGTAGGGACTACTGCTCATGCAGATGAAGTCTATACAGTAAAAGCTGGAGATTCATTATCTAAAATCTCACAAAAATTTGCAGGTGACAATTCACTGATCAAAGCTATTGCAGAGCAAAATTCGATTGACGATATCAACCGCATTTTCGTTGGTGAAGAATTAACAATTCCAACTGACGCTTCATCAGTAAAAACAACAGAAGTAGCACCAACAACTGAAAAAGTAGAAACTCCTGTAGTAACAGAAACACCAGCGCAAGAATATACATACGTTGCGCCTGTTGAAACAGTTGAAGTAGCACCAGCTACAACTACTGTAACAACAAACAGCAACTCTGCGAAAGAATGGATTGCACAAAAAGAATCAGGTGGTTCTTACACTGCAACAAACGGCCGTTACATCGGACGTTACCAATTAGATTCAGCATATTTGAACGGTGACTACTCACCAGCGAACCAAGAACGTGTTGTAGAAGAATACGTTGCTGGACGCTATGGTTCATGGGATGCTGCAAAAGCATTCTGGTTAGCAAACGGTTGGTACTAAGATAACCATCAATCATAAATCCAAAAAAGAGGGCTACGCAAGTAGGCCTCTTTTTTTTACTTCTTTTATAATCTTGAAAGGTACGTATCAATCGGTTTTTGATAATGGTCGCCTTGCCAAATGCCTGTGTTGAGATACTCTGCAATCAAATAGCCGATATAAGGGCCAGTAGTCAAACCAGAGGAGCCTAAGCCACTTGCGGCGATCAAGCTTGGTTCATCTGGAACAGGTGCAAAGAACGGCGCAAAATCGGAGGTGTACGCCCGTGTGCCTACTCGCATGGTGTGTTTCCATGTAGCAAGCTGATCGGGTTCAGCTAAAAATGGCACTGTACTTTTTATCAATTGCTGATAAGCAGATTCGGTAGGAACCAAATCCCAACCCGCATCATTTTCATGGGTGGCGCCAACTAGTATAGTCCCATCGTTGAATGGGATAAAATCGGCTTCCCCTTCTAACATGGCAACAGGCCATTCTTGTCTGTTCGCATAAGGTGTTTGAAAAACGATCAGCTGTCCTTTTTGTGGACGAATATCAGCATGAAAGCCAATCTGCTCCAGTAACGGCTTTAATGAAGGGCCAGGCGCTAGAATGACTCGGTCAAAGTCAAGTTGTCCAAAAGTACCAGAGATGACCCAGTGTGCGGTTTCTTTGCGTAACTGGACACGTTCAGAGATTACTTTGACCATTTGTTTCTCCAAGCGTGTGGCAAGGTGAGATAGATAGGCATGACCGTCTAAACGCCCCCCTCCAGTCACAAATAAAGCAGGTGATGGTTTTAGCAATGGGAGAGTCCTTGTCGTTTCTTCAGCGCTCAGCAGCGAAATCTCACCGATCTCTGGTGCGTCTTTCTTTCGTTGTTCGGCAAGTGCAGCAAGATCTTCCAAAGCTTCTTTTTGGCGAAAAATCAGTGTGCCGGATTGTTTATAGATGGAATCATCAAGTGATAGATCCTGGATTAGTTTTGGGAAAAAAGCCGCACCATCTTTTGCTAACTGATACCACTGTTTATTTCGTCTTTTTGAAAGCCAAGGCGAGATGATGCCTGCACTAGCGCGAGTGGCTTGTCCTTCTTTTGCATCAAATAAGGTCACCTCAAATTTAGAGGTGTCTAAATAGTTGGCTAATGTCATACCGATGATGCCACCACCGATAATAGCAATTTTTTCCATAGAAAAACCTCCTTTACTTATCTACCATCTCATAGAATCATTAGAGATACAATATTTTATCCAAGGATTTTTTTCTATTTCATCCGAACGATTGTATGGTGAAAACTGATTATTGATAAAGTTAGAGACAAAAAAAGGAGGAGTGAGCTTCATTCTCTCACACCTCCTTATCTATTAATTTTGTATTTGCTTAGGTTTTTGCACCATATAGCGGATAAATAGGATTAAACTAATGATCAACAAGCCAAGTAGGACACTTAAAGCAACTTTTGATCCTAACGTTGTTGCTGCTTCATAACTATCTGAACGATGATCTTGGAAAAAGTTGATGATCACAGCCACCAACGTAGTAGCGACAGCTCCAGAAAATTGTTGCAACGTATTGAATACGGCGTTGCCATCACCTTGTAATTCCATCGATAAAGCATTCATTCCAGTAGTCATCATATTGCTATAAGACAAACCAATACCGATCATGTAGAAGAAATGACAGGCAATCAAAAAACCTAATGATGCATGACCTAAGATCAGGACAAGGGTAGTCCAGCCAACAAGTGAAAACAAGAGACCGATGAAAATTGGTTTTTTAGGTCCATGTTGGTCGAGTAGCTTTCCTGAAAAAGGAGATAACAGGGCACCAATCGTTGCACCTGGAAGCATAGCTAAACCTGCGACAAAGGCATTGTTCCCTTGGACGATTTGGACAAAGTTCGGTAGGACAAAAGAAACACCAAGTAATAAAAATTGATAAACTAAAAAGCTAAATAAGAATAAGCGGAACGTATGGTTTTTAAAAATTTCAAGTCGGATCAAAGGATGATCGGCTTTTTTTGTTCGTTGATAGAAAAGGATGAATCCTAAAATGGCGATGACTAAGGATGCCCAGCCAATCCAGTCTCTGAACATGCTTAGAAAAGTTAAGCTTCCACTGAACATCAGACTAATACCAAGGACGCTGAGTAAATCTAAGCGGCCAGATTTTTCCACCTTAAATTTAGGAATCGCGTATAAGCCAATCCCAAGTGAAAGGAGTAACACTGGTAATAGAAAGAGAAAAATATGACTCCATGAGAAATTAGCAGTTAAGATCCCACCATACGTAGGACCAATCGCTGGTGCAATGGCGGTTGTTAAAGTACCAAGACCCATCATCGTTCCTCTTTTTCCCATAGGAGCAAAAGTCAAGATGATGTGAAACATCAATGGCAAGGCTATCCCTGTCGCAGCACCTTGGAGTACCCGTCCTAAAAGCAGTAACAAGAAGGTAGGGGAAAAGTAATCGACCAATAAACCAGCAATAAATAGTAAATTGGAACTCAAGAAAAGAGTTCGCAAGCTAAAGTTTTTTGTCAGATAAGTTGAAAGTGGCACAATGATCGCAATCATTAATAAGTAAATGGTTGTTACCCATTGTACTTGGGAGGTACTGATTTGAAATTCCTGAATCAGCGTTGGGAAGGTCACGTTCATTGCGGTTTCGATCAAAACACCTGCAAATGACATGATCCCTGTGGCAAGTACAGCAGGAATTAATTGTAGTTGTTTTTGTTTTTGCATGTTTTTCACCTCTAAATTATTTCGTAAAAAAAGAGAGAGATTTCTATTCGAAAATAGAAACCGCCTCTCTCTCGACACGCTAGGCGTGTTATCTGTACGATTTATCGTTCGGCTTATTCTAGCACAAGTCTAAAAATAGTGTCAACCAGATTAGCCAATCCAATGTAAAAGAGTTATGATAGTAGTGAAGAAGAAAACAAGGAGGGCCTATGGAAAAAATCGAATGGAGAAAAACCGACCCTAGTTATCGTATGTCAAAGAAACCGCAATTGATCACACTCCCTGCTCAAAATTTTTTTTGTATCAACGGAATAGGTGATCCAAATGGAGAAGAATTTAAGCGTCGTGTAGGTAGTTTGTATGCTGTTAGCTATACGATCCGAATGGCACCTAAAAATGATTGGCTGATCCCTGATTACTCCCCCTATACTGTGTATCCTTTAGAAGGTCAGTGGGGACTGCAAGAAAAATTTTTGAATGAGCCAGTGATGTTAAAAGAGCATTTTTCTTATCAGTTGATGATCAAGCAACCGGATTTTGTGACTCCTCAAGTTGCTGCAGAAGCGTTAGTACGAGCCAAAACCAAAATTCCAGAAGACCTAGCGAGTCAGCTCGTTTTTAAGACGATTGAAGAAGGCCTTGTGGCACAGATCTTACACATTGGTTCCTACGACGATGAACCAGAAACATTTGAAAAGTTGGCTTTATTTCTCAAGGAAAAAGGCTATCGCCGAACTTCAAAAGAGCATAAAGAAATCTATATGAGCGATCCGAGAAGGACGGCACCAGAAAAATTAAAGACGATTTTGCGAGTAACCGTTGAACAAGACAAATCAGTCGAAGTGTCAGACATCAACTAAAAGAGAGAAAGATTCCCTGTTTTTTTGCTATAATAGATACGAAGAGGTGTTTTTTGTATGAAAAAAAATCAACGACAATCATTGATTCGCCAATTGATTACTGAGCATGCCATCGGTACGCAAGAGGAATTATTGAATCATTTGCAGATGAATGGGGTCAATGCAACGCAAGCAACGATCTCACGAGATATACGTGAGTTGAAACTTGTGAAAATCCAAGATGAGAATAAACAAATACGCTATGCGTTATTCAATCAACAAGCAGATTCTTTGATGGAAGATCGCTTGCGAAGTGCGGTAAAACGAGAAGTATTACGAATTCAACGGATTCAATTCATGATCGTTGTCTTAACCGAAAAAGATGGTGCGGATGTGGTAACAAACTGGTTAGATGAAGTGGATTATCCAGAAGTGGCTGCGACGATTGCCGGCGTTGATACGTTCATTATTATTTGTCGCACAGAAGAAGAAGCCCAGGCTTTCGCTGAAAAATTAGAGCAAATGAGAGAATAGCTCACGTTTAGTATAATGATCAATGGAAGCGCTAAACATATTGACGTTGTGTAAATCGTACTAAATTCCATGGATACTGGACTTGCAAGAATGGTACGTAATGATTGGAAGGGTGTCTTTACAATCTGGATCATTCTAAAGCTCCAATCAATTTGAACAAGTATACAGGTGAAAGAGGGGCGAGCAGTCCAGTGATGACAAACATGATCATTTTTCTGACGATTTTAGTTTACGGCGTCAATTTTTTGGCATTTATGTATATTAAAATAAAAGAGATCAAAAATTACCTAGAAAAAATTGCGATTTATTTTGGTGTGAACATGACCTTGTTGTTCACCAGTAGTATTTTCCTATTTTTTGGTAAGATCGTCGAAGACGGAATATTGTTGATAGAGTAATAAAAAAACTGATGCCCATTAATTTTGGGCATCAGTTTTCAATTTTCATTTATTTTTTTTGGGAGGGGTACCGTACATTTTAGGTGTTACCGGTTTTAATTTAGGTGCTTTGCCTTCGATCTTAGGTTCTTCCAACCATTGATATTCCCCTTCACCATCTAGAGCTTTACCTTTTGCCCAAGAACCTTCGCTACTTTCGTCACCTTCTGAAAAGTTATAGAAATCATAAGCAATATCTTTACGTTCTTCTTCTCTTGGGAAAGTCGTAGGAACAAGAATACCGCCTTCTGTTTCTTCTAATTCTTTGACAGCTGCTGTCCAAAGGTTTTGATGATAACTGTCTCTAGCCAATAAAACTGATAGTAGGTCTTTTACGCCACGATCATCGATCATTTCGTAAATACGTGCCACTTGTAGTCTTCCTTGAGATTCTGCGTTTAAGTTTGCACGAAAATCAGCAAGTAAATTTCCACTAGCAACAATATAACCACCACTCCAAGGATTACCAACGCTATCCGCAGGACGAGGTCCTAAGCCAGCTACAATAGCGTGTTGAGGATTCATGCCGGAAATGATCGCACCAATCGTTGGGTCTTTTTTCATTGCTTCTTCTTGATCTTCAACAGGTGCATCTTCAAGTAAGCGAGCAACCATTGTCGCTAACATTTCAACGTGTCCAAGTTCTTCTGTTGCAATGTCCATCAGCATATCTTTATATTTTTCTTCTCCACGACAGCTCCAACCTTGGAAAAGATATTGCATCGCTACACTCATTTCACCATACTGTCCGCCAATCAATTCTTGTAAATATTTTGCGATTAATGGATTCGGACGATCTGGTTTTGCCTCAAACTGTAATTCTTTTTGGTGTCTAAACATCAAATCTCCTCCTAATCATTTTTTAATACATTACTATTGTTATATGTAATGGAAAAAAATTCAAAGAAAACGCTCTAGATATTAGAGTTGTTTTATAAACGTTGATTTATCAATGTTTTATTCTGTGAGAATGACTTCGTTAAAAGAAAATATTAGGAATAGCTCAATGAAATATTTTTGTTTATAAATGATAACTATTGATAATTTCCAATTATATTCTCATTTTTGTTAACAGAAAGTAAGTAACGAGAAAGAAGAGCTGGTCACATCAAAGAACGATTGTTTTTAAGTACATCATACTGCTTAGATCAAAACGCTTTTGTCACGACCTTGATAAACGGTGTTCGAAAGCCAACTCCTACGATATTAAGTCAAAAATTGAAAAAATATGAGAAGCTATTTTCTCAATTTCCGTCTTAATACTTGGAGCTGAACGGCTTTCTCACAACCTATTGTTACTTGTAGAATGTTTGCTTCTTTGATATGGTTAATACAAGAAAAACATCGGAGGTATATCATGGCTAAAATTATGGTAGTGGAAGATGAAGAGATCATTCGTCAGCTGATTATGGAAGAGTTGGAGAAATGGCAATTTGAAACCTATGGAACGTCAGATTTCAATCAGGTTTTTGCTGATTTTGAGAAAGAAGAACCGCAACTTGTTCTTTTAGATATCAATTTACCAGTGTTTGATGGTTATTATTGGTGCCAGAAAATACGAGAAATTTCCAAAGTCCCAATCATTTTTATTTCAAGTCGTAATACGAATATGGACATGATCATGGCGATGAACATGGGGGCAGACGATTTTGTGACGAAGCCGTTTCAAATCGATGTCTTGATTGCTAAAATCAATGCTTTGTTGCGTCGTTCATATAATTATGGTGAGTTGTCGAGTGAAATGATGACCCATAATGGAATCACGTTGAATGTCGATAATGGCAGTATGGAGATTAATGGTGAAATGATCGATTTGAGTAAGAATGAGTATCGCTTGTTGTTTATTTTAATGAAGCAACATGGGAAAATTTTGACTCGTGAAAAATTGTTGCGTGCGTTGTGGGATGATGAACGGTTTGTCGATGACAATACACTGACGGTCAACATCAATCGCTTACGTCGTAAAATCGAACAGGCAGGGATCACCGATTATATCGAAACAAAAGTCGGCCAGGGGTATATTGTTCCCTGAAAGGATGAATTACAACTATGAACTTTTTTAAGTATTTGAAGGATCAATGGTCGCTGATCGTCGGTTGGATATTTTTTATTTTATTGACGATTTTTGTGATGTGGTTAGCCCCTAATATAACGGTCGATTGGGCCACGATTGCTTACTTAACATTGATCGAAGGTGTTTTCTTAATCTTTTTTTTACTTGTCTGTTATTTGAGTAAACGTCGATGGTGGGCAAAATTGGCAAATCTACAAAAAAATTCTCCCTTGCAAAATTATTTAGATGGTGGACATACAGAGGAAGAGAAGTTGATAGAAGATTATATCAATCAACTGATACGTGAACATCAGGAAGTGATGCAAGAAGCCATCACGAACCAACAAGATCAAAAAGATTATATCGACTCATGGGTCCATGAAATCAAAGTACCCGTAGCGGCTTCAGAATTATTAGTACGATCGATCGAGTTTGATATCGATGATCAAAAATATACATTGTTAGAAAATGAGTTGTCTAAAATCGATGAGTATGTGGAACAAGTATTGTATTATGCGCGCTTGGATAGTTTTTCAAGAGACTACTTGATCCAAGAATACAGTATCAAGAGTATCATCCAACCCGTCATTCGTAGCCAAGCAAATTATTTTATCCAAAAGAAAATACGTTATGAAGTGATAGGTGAAGATCAAACGATTTTGACTGATTCCAAATGGGTGGCTTTTATTTTCAAACAGATTCTTAGTAATGCCATTAAGTATACGCCGGATGAAGGCGAGATCAAACTATTGATCGAGAAGACGACAAAAGGCGTAAAATTTTCTGTCAAAGATTCAGGCATCGGTATACCGAAAGAAGATGTTGGACGGATTTTTGACAAAGGCTTTACAGGGGCGAATGGCCGTCTGAGCAAAACCCACTCTACTGGTCTAGGATTATACCTCGCTAAAAATCTTGCGGAAAAATTAGGGATTTCTCTCACTGTTGACTCGATCGAAGGAGAAGGGACGACTATGTCTTTGTTTTTCCCTATCTTGAGTTTTTACCAAGAAGAACGCTAAAAAAATGGGATTGCGACATGTTCACGCGTATTTCTGAAGGTACTACCGGTTGAACATGGTCTAATTTGGTTGTGATAGAAGTGTGTTGACCTTAGATGATGATTGGAAAAGTTTTAATATAGTTATACATCAGCTGTTGCCCCGAAAGTAGAAGAATTTTCGAGGTAACGGTTGATTTTGTTTATGGATTTATTAGTGACTGATTGAACTTCATAGAATCGTCAAGGAAGTTAAGTTAGAAAAAAGTGAGAAATAAAAAATAACTCTTGTGTTGTTAACGTTTTCGTTGATATGTTCTATAACATGTGACATTTAAAAGAAGGAGAATGTTTATGGAATTATTAATCGCATTAGTCCCAATGGTCGCGTGGGGAAGTATTGGTTTAGTCAGTGGAAAGATCGGTGGCGATGCCAATCAACAAACATTAGGAATGACGATCGGTGCATTTCTTTTTTCACTCGTTGCTTTTTTCATCGTTAATCCAACGATCACGCCATGGATCACATTGATTGGATTTTTATCTGGTCTAGCGTGGAGTGTCGGACAAAATGGGCAGTTTCATGGGATGAAATTCATGGGAGTATCTGTAGGACTGCCGTTATCCACTGGTTTTCAATTAATTTTGAATACGATTGCGGGCGCTGTCTTTTTCCATGAATGGACTCAAACAAAAGATTACGTTTATGGTATTTTAGCGCTGATTCTTCTTGTAAGCGGTGCGTATTTGACTGCTCGACAAGATGATGAAGGCAAAGTCGATACAGATAATAAAATGCTTGATTTTGGTAAAGGATTCAGAGCATTGATCTATTCTACTTTAGGTTATGGTGTCTATACGATCATCGTCAACTGGGCGAATTTAGATGCGATGTCGATTATTTTACCGCAAAGTATCGGTATGATCTTGGGGGCAAGTTTCTTTGCTTTCCGAAAAGTAAAAGTTGATCAATATGTTTGGAAAAATATGGCGAGTGGATTGCTATGGGGCATCGGTAACGTATGTATGCTATTGACCGTTAAGTCATTAGGACTAGCAGTCGGTTTCTCTCTTTCTCAAATGGGGATCATCATCTCCACTCTAGGTGGTATTTTTATCTTAGGGGAGAAAAAGACAAAAAAAGAGCTTATATTTGTAATTGTAGGTTGCCTTTTAGTTATTTTTGGTGGTATCCTTTTAGGGTATATGAA
The DNA here is from genome assembly GCF_051715065.1 of Enterococcus sp. AZ062. NCBI lineage: Bacteria > Bacillati > Bacillota > Bacilli > Lactobacillales > Enterococcaceae > Enterococcus > Enterococcus sp. AZ062. The sequence continues at coordinate 685,236 of NZ_JBIOTB010000001.1, forward strand.
AACAGCGTAAAGCTGTTTTTTTATATACTCAAAAATAAGGGGGAGGGAATTTAATGGATTTGTTTCGTAAGAAAGAAATCAGTCTCAATCATACGAGTGAGATGAAGAAAGAACTAAAAACATCCGATTTGATCATGCTTGGCATTGGCGCGATCATCGGTACAGGTATATTTGTCGTAACAGGAGTGGCAGCAAACCAAAATGCAGGTCCGGCACTATCATTATCGTTTGTTTTAGCAGCGATCGTTGTGATTTTATCTGGTCTAAGCTTTGCAGAATTTGCATCGCGGGTACCAGTGATTGGCGGACCATATGCGTATCTATACGTCGTATTCGGTGAATTTGCCGCTTGGTTGACTGGATGGTTATTGATCGGTGAGTTCTTATTGGCCGTTTCATCCGTTGCGTCAGGTTGGTCCGGTTATGTACAAGGGTTTATTGAAAGTCTTGGTTTTGGCTTACCAACGGCGCTAACAGGTGGATATAATCCAGCCAATGGTACATACATCGACTTAATTGCGGTGCTTGTTGTGATTTTCGTCACATACATTGTTTCTTTGGAAGCGAAGAAAGCGTTACGATTGAACAACATGATGGTTTATGTGAAATTTGGAATCATTGCATTATTTATTATTGTAGGAATCTTTTTTGTTAAACCAGAGAATTGGCAACCATTCACACCATTTGGCTTTGAAGGTGTCCTAGATGGTGCAGCATTAGTTTTCTTCGCATTCTTAGGATTCGATGCGGTAGCGATGGCTGCGGAGGAAGTAAAAAATCCTCAAAAAGATGTACCACGTGGAATCATTGGCTCGATCTTGATCGCAACCGTGTTGTACATCATCGTGACATTGATTTTAACAGGGATCGTGCCTTATACAGAATTAGGTGTGAATGATCCTGTGGCATTCGCGATGCGTTATGTAGGACATGGTACAGTAGGAGCGATCATCGCCGTTGGCGCGATCTTGACCTTATTGACTGTGACGATCTCTATGATGTATTCATTAGCTAGGTTATTATTTGCAGTAAGTAAAGATGGCTTGTTACCACAGTTCATGACAGAAATCGACAAGAAACATCGCACACCGAAGAAAGCGACGTATGCAGCAGGTATCGCCGCATTATTCTTCGCAGGATTCTTCCCATTGAATATCTTGGCAGAGTTGACGAACATCATGGCATTGGCTTATCTAATGTTAGTTAGTCTAGGCTTACTGAAATTACGTAAAATGTTTGGCAAACCAAAAGCAGGCGAGTTCAAAGTGCCATTGGTACCGATTTTACCAATCATTTCGATCTTATCTTGTCTAGTCTTGATGTCACGTTTACAAGCGGTGACTTGGTTAGTCTTTGGGATTACGATGGTGATCGGCCTAGTGATTTACTTTGGCTATGGTTACAAACACAGTAAGATGAATACCGAAAAATAAACAAATGAACAAAAAACCTTGTATCAAGCAGCGTTGCTGATACAAGGTTTTTTCATTCTATTTGTTATTGCGTTAAATCGAGTAATTTTTGTTTCAAGTCTTCTTCCATATGGCCAAGTTCGACTTCTGCATGACGACGTTTTTCTTTTCCTTCTTGTTGGATACGAAGTGTTTCTTGGATCGTTTCGATCAAATCATTTTGTGTGGTTTGCAATGTTTCGATATCCACGATGCCACGTTCATTTTCTTTCGCAGTTTCGATGGCAGAGATTTTCAACATTTCTGAGTTTTTCTTCAATAAATCATTGGTTGTTTCAGAAACTTGTCGTTGTGCTGTAACTGCATCTTTTTGTCGAAGCAAGGTCAATGCGATAACCACTTGGTTTTTCCATAATGGGATGGCTGTAGCAATCGATGCTTGGATCTTTTCTGCCAATGCTTGGTTTGTATTTTGGATCAAACGGATCTGTGGCGCTTGTTGGATCGTGATCTGTCTGGCTAAGCGTAGATCATGAGTGCGCTTGTCCAGGCGATCAAGAAACTGTGTATAATCATTGGCGATCTGTACATCCATTTGATCCCCAGTTTCTTCTGCCTTTCGCATGGCCTCTGGAATGATCTTTGTCTGCAATTCTTCCATTTTTAATTCGCCAGCAGCGATATAAATGTTCAACGCATCAAAATAATCTTTATTTTTTTGATAAAGTTGTTCTAACATCAGATTGTCTTTTAATAGGCCATCTTTTTCTTTGTCTAATTTGACTGAGATCTTGTCGATTTGCGCACCGATTTTTTGGTATTTGGCAGTGACTTCATAAATCGATTGTTTGACTTTACCGAATACACGTTGGAAAATATTTCCTTCTCCTGCACGTAATTCATCTGGATTTGCTTCTTGAAGGCGGTACATCAGTTCAGTCAATGAATCACCGACTGGGCCGATATCTTGTGCTTGTACGTGATTCAACATCGACTGTGAGAACTCACCTAATTTTGTTTGAGCAGCTGAACCGTAGCTGATGACCGACTGAGAGTCAGTGACATCGATTTTTTCAGCCAATTGTTTGGCTTGTTCTTGTCTTTCAGCAGGTAATTTATCAATCAACCGAGCAGCAGTTTGCTGTTCTTGAAGTGCATTGATTTCATTTTGTTGTGTTTGAGTCAATTTATCGACGGGTGTCGAAAAAGGATTATTCAATAAATCTTCTAAAGTATCATTTACAGGGGTTACTTCGTGTTTTGGTTCATGTGGATTATTTTCCATTAAAATTCCTCCTTATCGATTAAGCTAGAAAAAGTACCCGAAACAATCAGACGATGTCTAAGTGTTCCGAGTCCAAGAAATAAACGTGCTTATTCTTCTGGTACATCTTTATTATCACGCTTTAAGCTTTGTTTCGCAACAGATATCTCTACATCGATATCTTCCAAATCTTCCGAAACGAAATCTTGATAGTCTTTCGCGACTAATGAAGCAAGTTGATCAATGATCTGGGTGCTTTCTTCCAGTTTTTGATAGGTCTGTTTGTTTTTGATCTCGTGTTCATTGATCTCAATATATTTGTTTGTCAAATCCACTAAGTTTGGCAAGTGGGTGTAAAGGAACTGACTTGCGTCGTGCAATCGAGTGGGTTCTTTTACGAGTTCTTTGAACAAACCTTTTGCTGCTTTTACAGGTTCGTGACGAAGATCGATCGCTTTAAGCTTTGCCGTTTCGTACATATTTTTTTCTAGTTGTTCGATTTCATTTTTTGTTTGATTCATCGTTTCTCTGAAAAAAGAGATTTCACTCGGTGTCATGCCATTTTCGCTATAATGGGCCGCTAATTTGTCAGATAGATTTGGTAAAGCTGTTTTGTCCTTAGGTTTTTTACGAAAACCAAAAAGCCCCCAAATCAGCAAAACTGCGCCAATTAACAAGATCATTGATATGATCGATACATCATTATAACTGAAGAACAGTATCACTAAGAGTAAACCTACGATCCATTTCCAATTCTTTTTAATCATCCTAAAAACCTCCGTGTATATTCATTGTCCACTCTGCTCATCTACCTCTTTATTTTAGCACAACCTTCTTAATAATTAGTATCGGACTAAAGGTGGATTTTATGAGTTTATAGAATTTCTAAGGTTTGGATATGGTAAACTAAGTAAGAAATCAAAAAGAAAATTGAAAAAATCAAAAAAAGTAGTTATTATAGGACAAAAGAAAGCAGGGGAAAAGATGCTTGAATATGATCAGTTTGAAGAAAAAACGATCCAACGAAAAGAAATTTATCATGGAGCGATCATTGATGTCGCTGTGGATGATGTTCGCTTACCAGATGGAAATATCGGAAAGCGTGAATTAGTCTTTCACCCCGGTGGTGTAGGAATCATTGCTTTTGATGAAAAGGATCGTCTGCTATTAGTCAAACAATTCCGCAAACCTTTAGAAAAAGTGATCCTCGAAATACCAGCTGGTAAAATCGATCCAGGAGAAAAACAAGCGCCTGAGATCACTGCTGCTAGGGAATTAGAAGAAGAAACTGGTTACCGCGCAGAGCGTTTGGAGCATTTGACTTCTATGTATTTGTCACCAGGATTTGCGAATGAAATCCTGCATATCTATCATGCAGTAAATATCAAAAAAGTGGAACAGCCTCTCGCACAAGATGAGGACGAAGTATTGGAACTTTATGCGTTGACTTTAGCAGAAGCAAAACAAGCGATGTCAGATCAAGTCATTTGCGATGCAAAAACGATTTATGCGATTCAATACTGGGAATCAATGAACAAAGGAAAGTAGAGGGATCGATTGATGGTCAAAGGACCGCTAGTCACACGTAGCGAAATCCGTAAACGACAGCAAGAACAAGCACAAGAATCATTAAAAAAACAAAGAAAAGCGGAAGCTACGTACAAACAAGAAGAAAAAAAGATCGCGAGTTTTTATCGTAAAGAACAAAAGAAAAATAAGCCAATCACGAAAACAAGAGCGGGCGAACGAGAAAAAACACGTAAATGGAATGCTGTTTTGATGAAAGGCTTGGTTATCGTCATTTTATTGTTAGCCATCGTTTTTCTGGCAGTTGCATTTATATAGAAAGAAGGAACAACTAAATGAAAATTGGAATCATCGGAGCAATGGAAGAAGAAGTAAAAATTTTAAGAGAACAACTAGGAGAACCCTTATCATGGGAAAGAGCAGGTGCTCTGTTTATCTCAGGCTCATTAGGCAATCATGAAGTCATCATTGTACGTTCAGGTATCGGTAAAGTCTTAGCATCGATCACAACAAGCTTATTGATTCAACAATATGGTGTCAACATGGTCATCAATACAGGATCAGCTGGCGGCATCGGTGAAGGTCTACGTGTAGGGGATGTAGTGATTTCTGACAAAGTTGCCTATTTTGATGCAGATGTCACAGGTTTCGGTTATAAACCAGGCCAATTGCCAGGAATGCCTCTTTATTATGAAGCAAGCACGTATTTACGTTCAGAAATGAAAAGAGCCGCAGAAGCAACCAACTTGAATGCAAAAGAAGGCTTGATCGTCACAGGAGATACATTTGTTGATTCGCCAGTCAAAGTCCAAGAGATCCTAGCCAATTTCCCTGAAGCACTTGCTTGTGAGATGGAAGGGGCTGCAGTCGGTCAAACGGCGCAACAATTCAATATTCCTTTCTTGATCGTGCGAGCAATGAGTGATACTGCGGACCATTCAGCGACACAAAGCTTTGACGAATTCATCGAAGAAGCAGGGAAACGTTCAGCTGAAATGGTGATTGAATTTGTCAAACATCTTGTATAAGGAGTGAACCGAATGAAAGCATTGATTTCGATTGATTACACCTATGATTTTGTGGCAGACGATGGGAAATTGACGACTGGAAAGAGCGGTCAGGCAATTGAACCAGCTTTAACAAAGTATACAAAAAAGTTTATTGATGAGAAAGAATTTGTCGTATTTGCGATCGATGCACATGATCCCGAAGATGCTTTTCATCCGGAAAACCAATTGTTTCCACCACATAATGTAGTCGGAACGAGTGGCCGGGATCTGTATGGTTCATTGCAAGAGATTTATGCGGAACATCAAACACAAGCCAATGTCTATTGGATCGATAAACGTCATTATTCTGCCTTCAGTGGAACAGATCTTGACATTCGTTTACGAGAACGTGGGATTACAGAGATTTATTTGACAGGTGTTTGTACAGATATCTGTGTCTTGCATACAGCAGTCGATGCCTATAACCTAGGCTATCAATTGTTTATTTACGAAGATGCAGTTGCCAGCTTTGATCCAATCGGACATGACTGGGCATTGAAACATTTTCAAACAGCCCTTGGTGCAGAGATCATTAAGGGATAAAAAGAGTGAGTATAGTGGATAAAGGCTTTTCTTGAGTACTTTATCCACTATTTCTATTGGTCATCAACTGAAAAAAGGGAAATAGATACATACAAATTGCTCAATGGGGTGTACATAAAGTCATTTATACGTGAAAGGAAAAAAGGGAAAGCGGATTTAGGTTTTTTAGGTTTACTGGGAATTTTCGGTTTTTTAGGATATTTACCAAATCTCTCAGGGTTATTTTCGCTCTTTGCATTATTTTCTTTGTTTGGCTTTTTTTGGATAACAAAAAATGGGGAAGGTTTGAAAGATTTTTTTACGAAAGAAAGAGTTTTAACCAGAAGTATCTTACTAAAAATTATAATTTTTTCACTGTTATTAGCATATATTCTAACTTTAAAGCTGGGAGAGTTACAAGCGTTCGTCACTATATTTTTTAGTATGTTTTTTTCTCTTTTAATTGTTTTAAATTCATATCTGAGCAGAGACTAGTACGGAGTAGTGTCAGTTGATAGGTAAAGGGAATATAAAATCATACATAGATTCAAATTAAAAATACCAAAAAAATATGCAGTAAGCAGAAAAAGGCTCTTCGACAAGTAGTGTTTTTATTTCAACTATTAAGAGGTGGGGAGAAATGAAGGTGGTGACTGAGCCTGTTAGTAGTATTTGCAAGTTTGGTAGTAGAAATAGATTTATTTGCATTCTTTACTGCTCTCTCATTTAGGGAAGTAGTTTCTTTTTGAGGTATTTTAGGATTAACTGCAAAAGGTTTTAGTGCTGAAGATGCTATTGCTAGAGGATTGGACACAAGTGGAAAGGGTTGGATTGGATGATAGGTTGGTGAACTAAGCAATGTTTCACAGACTGTTTATTACGTAAGGTACATAAAATAAAACAATGTAAGTAAGGTGAAATAATGAAAAAACTGGATTCCCGATATATCGTAGGTGTATTTCTCTTATTGTTTGTTTTAAGAGGAATCTTAGAATTTATTTGGAAAGGCAATCATTCATTTACTCTCGATGAAATTTATTTTAGAGTTGCGATTGTTGTTGGTGTTGTGATTGGGTTGATACCAATTAATAAAGGCTGGGGTACGCTTAAATCTCTTTTTACCATTTTTTTGAGTGATTATTTACTGAAAAAGTTGTTTGATTATTTAGGATTAGAAAAAATAACCTTTACACTAATACCTTATCTTATTATTTTAGGAGTCCTTTTAATTATTTTTTTTGCTAGATTGATTATAAAAAACAAAAAAGGGGTCTCCCTACACTAAAAGAAGATTAGATAAAAACACTTCTGTTCCCACCGTTTATTCGGTTTTAGGTGGTGGAAGTGAACTAATGTATCACTCCCTTTTTTGGTGTTTATTTATTAATGAGGAATGGAAGAATATAATAAATAAGAAGAATCGGTAATTTTCCATTATTTTCAGATTCAGACTTCTGTTTGTGGTTGATAGGAGAAATGAAAAGATGGTGGCTAATCTCTTGAAAAAAGGGTGATGCCTATGGTTCATAGCTTTATCCCTAGAAGGGGGTAGGCAAGTGTCAAGTTTTGAAGCAATTCAACTGATGATCGCTTTTGCGACGTTAGTTTTGCTGATTATTAACTATAAGATGTTAATACAATGAAATATAACTTTAAAAATAAGAGTATAAAGCAAACATTTTGGTGTGTCTGCTCTATACTCTTTTGACTTGTTATTTAACTAAGGTTAGCTTTTGGAACACCGTTTATTTGAATTTAAATCAGAAACAAAAATGAATTTGCAAATGAATTTATTTTTTTGCCCCATACGCATAGTTTGTTATGGAATTATTTACCAAATATGCACACGTTTTTCAGGTGCTAGATACATCGGATCTTCTTCAGTGATCGCAAATGTTTCATAAAACTCTGCTAAGTTTTGTGGCTGGATATTCGCCCGAAGTTTCGCAGGTGCATGAACATCGATTTGTAAAAGCAATTGTTGGTATTCTTTTTTCGCTTTTGTACGCCAGATTGTCGCCCAATTCATGAAGAAATCGGCTGCTGAATAATCGTCTTCGGTCATTGCAGCTTCTAGTGCGCAACTTAATCCGCCAGCATCTGCAATATTTTCAGAAACGGTTAGTTTTCCATTGACTGTGCCATCAGCAAAAGGTACACCGTCAAACTGTTCGATCATGGCTTGCGCTTTTTCTTGGAAATGAGCGAAGTCGTCTTCTGTCCACCAGTTATTCAAGTTACCGAATTCATCAAATTTCGCACCGTTGTTATCAAACGCATGGGAAATCTCATGGGCAATGACTGCACCGATTCCGCCGAAGTTTGCCGAGCTAGATTGTTCCAAACTATAAAATGGTGCTTGTAAAATCGCAGCTGGGAAAACGATCACGTTTCGGAATGGATGATAGTACGCATTGACTGTATCAGCACTCATTTCCCATTCATCACGGTCGACGGGCTTGTTCCATTTACTGAAACGATCTTTTAGGGTTAGATGACTAAAGTTCAACGCATTTGAAAGCAAGGTACCACCTTCATTTGCGGGAACTGTTTGGAACGCATCGAACAAGGCAGGGATTTTATCAGGGTAACCGACTTGGATGCCTAATTTGTTCAATTTGACGATTGCTTTTTCGCGGGTTGCATCACTTAACCATTCATTCGTTTCGAGTCGTTTTTGGTAAACATTGATCATTTTCTTGACCATTTGTTCGACATCTTTTTTCGCTGCTTCGCCAAAATACTTGTTTCCGTAGTAATCGCCCAACACATGATCAAACTGTCCAGAAGCAAGGTAGTAAGCTGCTTTCTTTTGGGGCATTGCTTCATCGGTTCCTGATAAAGTCCGAGAGAAGATCCCGCTGACTTGACGGAAATCTTCAGATAGATAACTGCTTAATGAACGCACCGTTTTTACGATCATCCAGCTTTTAAGTAGTCGGAAATGTGGTGTCGTCAAAAGTTCAGCTAAATGTTCAAAGTAGACAGGGTCAGTAACGATCACTTGGTCTGGACGTGTGCCGATCAAGCCAGTAGTCAAGGTAGTTAAGTCAAGAGCATCGGTATATGCCGTAAATTCATTAAAGGCACGTGGGTTGTACATTTGGCTATAATCTGCATTTTCTTCCGCGCTTTTAACATGGGGCGCAATCAATTTATCGAATTGGATCGCTTGTTCGACGATTGCTTCTGCCTGACTTCTTTCTCTGCCGGTCATTTCTAAAAGTTGGACCATCATATCAAAAAAGACGGACAATAATTGAGCACCATTTGGATGTTCTGCTTCATAATAAGTTTTATCTGGTAAAAATAAAGAGGGTGGTGAAGCAAAAAAAGCATTGACCTGCGCATTTTTCATATCTGCATCCACATCTAAGACAACAGGCAACGGTAAGCTGTCCAATGTCCATTCGGGAAATTGCTGATTTAATTCGTCAAAGGAAGTGAGTTGCTCGATCCTTTCGAGGATTGGTTGTAAAGGTGTCGCACCTAATTGATCTCTATATTCATAATCATTTGCTAGTTGATAATAAGCAAGGAAGTGACGCATTTTATCAGATGTAACTTTTGTTGGATCAGCTAACATCTCATCTGTATCTCGCATCATTAGTTGATCAATGCCATCAACTAAATCCTGAAACCCACCAGTTGCTGGCTTATCGGCAGGAATTGTTGCTGTTTTTAACCATTCTTCATTTACTGCTTCAAAAAAATCTTGTTTCAAACGTTCTTGGTTCATTGAATCATCGCTCCTTTTTAGTTCCGTGTGCCCATTATCTAACAAAAAAGCAGAATAAACAAATGGAATGTAAAATCTATTTCAAAGCGACAAATTTTGTAATCGGTTTCTTTTGTAAGCAATCTCTAAAATCATTTTACATACGAATCAGGAAAAATGTTCAAAACGCGCAATCAACCATTAGTCGATCTGATTTATTTTTTTAGGACTATCCATTATAATGAGGAAGGAGGTGATTGATTCTGAAAAAAGCAAGTGGGAAATGGCAAGAAGTCTTGCTCAATGGAAAAACCGAGCGAATCAGTGAGTTTCGTCTGCTAAAAAGGAAACACGAAAATGGACACTATTTAGCAGTGATTTTTGAAAATGAGAGTTATTTGATTGTTGATCCTCAAGGAAAACCAGTCGAATTTATTACAGCGGTAAACGCCTATTCAACAAGCATTGCAACATCCAATACTTGGCAAGAAGCCAGTATAAATGCAGAAGGAATTGACGATGAGCTGATTGATAAACTTCTGGCAAAGTGGGCGCAACAAGCGCCAACGAATCATTTAGTTGGTTGTTGGGTAGGCTTGCCAGAGCAACGTTTCTTGACTTATAAAAAGTGGCGAACAACGTCTGGTTATCTTTGTGGCACTTATGCGGCAGCAGTGTTACTTGCCTATTATCAAGATTATTGTATGCCCAATCTGATTCCTTCAGATATTCGCCGAAAAGATTCCCGCGATGCGAAAGAATTGATCCAAAAACTGCGTAAAACGATCCAACCTTTAGGCTTGCCTACCGTACCTATCCAAGTAAGTACAGGGATCTCAGCCTTTTTTAGAACACAACAGCAACCGATTTATGCCAGAAGTACAGTAGTCGGTTCTTGGCAACGAGCAACAAAGCGGATTCGCGAAGGAAAACCTGTGATGATCGGTATTTTAAGATTGCTAGGCAGTACCTACGGCAATCATTGGGTCACTGCTTATGCTTACTATGAATCAGCTTCTGGTGAGCGTTATTATAAAGTCCATGATAATTGGGGAAACACAAATAAAGTGATTCCTGCAAGTTGGGGAAATGGAACAGTCTCACTTCCTTGATTATTTTCAGAAAATACCAGAAATACGGAACGAAATATGTTAAACTATCGAAGAATAGAGAAGTTTGGGAGGATGTCATGAGTAAAAAGTATCAGGACGACACGTTGAAAATCTTTAGTTTGAATGGGAATCGACCGTTAGCAGAAAAAATCGCCAAAGTATTTGGAACAGAGTTAGGGAAAAGTGTAGTCAAACAATTTAGTGATGGAGAAATTTCAATCAACATTGAAGAAAGTATCCGTGGCGACCATGTCTACATCGTTCAATCGACGAATGCACCAGTCAATGATTACTACATGGAATTATTGATCATGATCGATGCGATGAAACGTGCAAGTGCCAAAACGATAAATGTGGTGTTGCCTTATTATGGTTATGCGAGACAAGACCGGACAGCGAAACCCCACGAACCAATTACAGCAAAATTGATTGCGAACATGCTTGAAGAAGCAGGAGCGACTCGTGTATTGACCTTAGATCTGCATACGGTGCAAGTACAAGGATTCTTTGATATTCCAGTAGATAACTTATTTACAATGCCATTATTTGCGCATTATTACCGTGAACTTGGTCTGGTCGGCGATGACATTGTCGTTGTTTCACCAAAGAACAGTGGTGTCCAACGTGCGCGTAGCTTATCAGAGTATTTGAATAGTACGTTAGCGATCGTTGATCATGCGGACGAAGAAGTCGAAGGGACAGCAGCAAGTTACGTGATCGGAAATGTTCAAGGAAAAACGTGTATACTGGTTGATGATATTTTAAATACTGGATTGACATTCGCTCGAGCAGCCAAAGTCTTGAAAGAAAATGGCGCTAAAGATATCTATGTTTGTGCTTCCCATGGCTTGTTGTCAGAGCCTGCAAAAGAGATCTTGGACGAAGCACCGATCAAAGATATCTGTATCACTGATTCTGTCTATACACCAGAAGACCGTCACCCTGAAAACTTGACGATCGTCACTTGTTCAAACTTGATGGGGGAAGCCGTCAAACGTATCCATGAAAACACGCCAATGAGCCCATTGTTCCGTTTGGAAGAGAAGAGCTTTAGATAAAAAATGAAACACCATAAAATGACTGAATTTAGGTCATTTTATGGTGTTTTTTGCTCGGAACTTGGACATATCTACTAAAAAAATCCTCTTTTTGCCTAAGTTTATTTTTGGTAACTGGCTATTTCTATGCTAGAATGTGCCTAGCTCTATTTGAAAGGGATGAATACATTGGGCAATATTTATTTAGATCATGCAGCGACGACGCCGATGCATCCGTTGGTAATCAAAGAAATGATGGATATCATGGAAGGGACATTTGGCAATCCTTCGAGCATTCATGGATTTGGTCGGATGGCTCATGAAAAATTAGAAAATGCTAGACAAATCGTGGCAGATAGTTTGCACGTCCGCTCGCATGAGATTATTTTTAACAGTGGCGGAACGGAAGGTGATAATACTGCGATTCTTGAAACAGCATTCTCACGTCAAAATGAAGGGAAACATCTAATCACTACAGTTATTGAACATCCAGCAGTTTTGAATACGATGAAGTATCTTGAAAAAAAGGGTTTTGAGGTTACATATCTACCAGTTGACCAAAAAGGGAATATCTCAATCGCTGATTTCCGCTCGGCTTTAAGAGAAGACACTATTTTAGTCTCGATCATGTACGGGAACAATGAAATCGGCAATTTATTACCAATCAAAGAAATCGGTGAAATTTTACGAGAACATCCAGCCTATTTCCATACGGATGCTGTTCAAGCTTATGGTAATCAAACGATTCACCCTCAAGAGTTAGGAATCGATCTTTTGAGCATATCTGGTCATAAAATCAATGGACCGAAAGGAATCGGTTTTTTATATAAAAGAGATGGCGTAAATATCCCACCTTTGCTTTTAGGCGGAGAACAAGAAGAAAAACGCCGTGCCGGTACAGAAAACTTAGCGGGGATCTGTGGATTAGCAAAAGCGGTAGAAATATTAACGCTGGAAGAAAGAGAAGCACGTAACAAAAAATACTTGGGCTTCCAACAACTGATTTTAGATAAATTGGCAGAGAATGAGATTGAATATGCGATCAATGGTGATTTGACGAATAAATTACCTCATGTACTGAATTTACGTATTCCAGGGATCGTCAACGATCTATTATTGATGAAATTGGATCTACAAGGCTTTGCGATCTCAATCGGTTCGGCATGTACTGCTGGAAATATCGAACCTTCTCATGTACTAGAAGCCATGTATGGAAAAGGAACACCATTCTTGAAAGAATCCATCCGCATCAGTTTTGGCTATGGGAATACAGAAGAAGAAGTCCAACGATTTGCTGATGGTTTAGTCAAAGCAATCTAAGCGCTAAAAAACCTAGTAAAACGAGTTAGAAACTTTTATAATAAAGAGGAAACTAAACTTACTGAGGTGAAAAAGATGGCATTTGAACAAACAGCGTCCGTACTCGGTTCTCCAGTTAGCTACCGTTTACATCCAGATGCAAAAAGATACACATTACGCGACAATGGCTTTACAGAAACAAATGGCGGGAACTATCAATTGATTCGTCCGCTTGATGCAACACCACAAAGCAAAGAGGGTTTTAAATTAAAAATCACGGTTGCAAAAGACATCAAGACAATGAAGATGTCGATCACGACAGCCAATGGCTTGCGTGCAGTCGATATTTTTAAAGATCCAAAGCAAAAAATGAGTCAAGATAAGTTTTATTTCTTGATGGATAGCATGATCAGTCGTGGACTATTTGAAAAAGTAGAAGGCTAAGTACTCATGTGACACAACAAAGAAAAACAAAAAAGTACCCGAACACTAGGAAAACAAGTGCATGTATCGTCTTCATGTGACGGCGAGCATGCGTAACTGTCCTTCCTAGCGCTTGGGTACTTTTTTTATTTATCGGTCAATGATCATTCAACTTTTGACCATTCATCTAAGGTTTTTCCTTGGGCATCTTTTAGTTCTAACCAACTATTTGTTCCGCCATAATACAGTAATAGGCTAGCTTCATTCACACTTTTGACGATGATATCCTCCACAACTTTCCCATCTTTGATCTGCTCTTGGTAGTCAGCCCGCATCTTATCTCCATATTTCGCGGCATAACTAACCGAACCATCTTTATTCAAAGGGGCATCAAGTAATAACGTAGCGCCAGCTTTGATCAACATCTCATTGCGACTGATCCAGTAAAGTGTTGCCTTGCTACCACGAAATTCCACAGTAAAAGGAATCTCGCTGATTTGTTTTGTCCACCGGTGACGCGCTTTGGCAGGTTTCTTTTTCGTTGCAGTAAGCGGAGCAAATCCGTAGCCAAACGTTGATAACACAGTCGTTACTTTTTCGATCGTCGGGGCTAATTTTTTGGTTGCTTCAACTGGGATTTTTTCTTTGAAATCTTTGTCTTTTTCTAATGTTAGACCAGCTTCGGCGGCTTGATTATTCATTAGATACATAAAATAATCTGCTTCAAGATCCCATGGTAAATGGATAGTGATGACTTGGTCAAAGGATTTTGGGCGGATCTTTGTACCAATTGCCAGACACTTTTTGTCTAAGTAATAAAGATAAAAGGAATTTTCTATTTCTTTTACTGGCTTTGAACAAATAGAGAGTTGGATTTGTTCTTCCTCTAATTGGATCTGTGTTTCAGAAGCAGTGATCGTGGTGTGAAAACTAACCTTGGTCATAGGTGTATCCTCCCGTTTTTTTCTACAGTGTACCATGTTTTTCAAGCAATAATAAAATAATCATAATTATAAAAAAATATAAGACAAATGAATGGTAAAATACAGAAAGAATACAAAATTTGGAGGCGTTATGCAGAAATACTGGAAAAAGAATATTAATTTATTTTTGATGGGACAATTTTTATCAGGAATCACAAGTATGGTCGTTCAATATGCTATTATTTGGTATTTGACGCAAGAAACAGGTTCTGCAACTATTTTAAGTTTTGCCACATTATTAGGAATGCTGCCGATGGTTCTATTAAGTCCGTTTGTTGGGCCGCTGATCGATCGCTGGGATAAGAAAAAATTATTGATTTATACGGATATCATTGTTGCGATCTTTGCACTTATTTTATCCATTGTAGGAACAGTGATGTCGACCTTTCCGCTCTGGTTAGTGTTTGTCTCTTTATTTATTCGCTCGGTCGCACAGACATTTCAAATGCCGACGATCCAATCGATTTTACCAACAATGGTTCCAGAAGAAGAATTAACAAGGGTCAATGGGCGATTGGGGATGGTGCAATCAGCGAATTATATCGTTGCTCCTGGATTAGGTGCTTTTTTATTTGCTGCGGTACCGATGAATGCTTTGATTCTTTTGGATGTATTAGGTGCCATTCTTGGTGTAGGATTGTTGATTCTTGTGGTAATTCCCAAGATGGACATCCAAGGAGAAGCAGTTCATTTGTTAGCTGATACTAAATTTGGAGTAAAGAAACTATATGAGAAGCGAGGGTTATGGCATATTATGCTCAATGGGGCAGTTTTCATGCTGTTGTTCATGCCTGCCGCAAGCTTATATCCACTGATGACGATGGGTTATTTTAATGGCACAGTTGGGCAAGCGGGATTGATCGAAGTCATTTACGCCGTTGGAATGTTAGTCGGAGGCGCAATCATTGGTTTTTCTGGTCATTTTAAGAATCGAATGCAGCTAGTGATCATCTCCTATATCGTCTTAGGGGTATCCATCACAGCGAGTGGTTTATTGCCAGCAACCTCACAAGGATTTATTTACTTTGTTCTGTTGAATGCCATTGCCGGTTTGGCTACGCCTTACTACAATACATTAGTCATGGCGATGATCCAACAAAGTTTTGAGCCAAGTATTTTAGGAAGAGTGTTGGGTGTGTTCAATTCACTGATGTCTCTGCCTGGTCCAATCGGTTTGATCTTTGCTGGACCACTAGCAGATGCCATTGGTGTGGAGAAACTATTTGTGATTGCTGGTGTCGGTACATTACTTTGCGCAATTGCACTGTACCTGGTTCCTTCAGCCAGAAACTACGATTTAGAATTACAAAGTAAACATAGCTAAGACAAAGCAATAGATTTCTTTTTTTAAGATAGGCATTGATTGCCTATTTTTTTGTTTTCACATACGATATTTATAAAGGAGAGTGAGCTTAGATGAATTATTTTATCAGCGATATGCATTTTTTCCATGAACGGTTGCTCGGTAATAGTGATTTTTCGCCGAGACCATTTAAAAATATTGCCCGCATGCATCATCAATTAATCACTAGTTGGAATGCAGTCGTAAAGGAATCCGACCATGTTTATCATCTAGGAGACCTCGCGATGCACCCTAAGTATGAAAAAGGTAGCGCAGAAATTCTTTCCTTAGTCAAAGAACTGAATGGCACGATCCACTTTATCAAAGGGAATCATGACAGTCGGGCCTTTTTCAACTACTTGGAACAACATGATCCGTGGAAAAAGGAAGGAAAGCAAAAATTTCACTTTTATGATGTAGGTGTCATCATAAAATTCAATCACCAACAATACTATCTGACCCATTATCCATTGTTGCTCGGAGGCAACGATAAAATACGCAATCTTCATGGACATATCCATCACTACAGCGTACCCATCGGCAACGACGTCAATGTAGGAGTAGACGCACCAGAGCGAGAATTATTAAAAGCAAAACGCCCGTTTGGTACGCCACTTTCGGAAGCAGAGATTGAAGAAATCTATGAAGCAAAGTTTCAAGAGCTACAAAAAATCCAACGCTAAACATCGTTCGATAATTTTAAACCGTTAGTTATTTTTAAATTATTCTTAATTAAAGAATAGTTTAGATAATAAGCGGTTTTTGTTTACATTTAAATCCATTTTTATTCTAAATTTTAAGTTATTATAAATCCATATCAAATAGAGAGGTGATGACATATGATCAAAAAATTGAGTGTAAGTTTAGCTTCTGTTGGCCTATTCAGTGCATTTGCTTTTGGTGCTGTTCCTACCTTTGCTGACAAATCGCAAGGAACAGAACAAATCGGTGAAGAAGTAGAAACAAAAGAAGAACTATTAAAAATGTTGCAAGAAGAATACGGCACAGAAGACAGATTTTATCTTGAATTTGAGGATGATGAATACAAAGAAGAAATCAATCCAGTAACTGGAATGGCTAGAACCACTAATAAAAAAACAGGGGAAACGGAAGAATATGAAGCATTCGGGGAATTTGAATTATTTACAAAAGAAGAATTTCTAAAATCACTACAAGAAGAATATGGGACAGAGGACAAATTCTTTTTAGAGTATGAAGATGATCAAACGAAAGAAGAAATCAATCCGATTACTGGAATGGCTCGAATAACAGATAAGGAAAAGGGGACGATTGAAGAGTACGATGCGTTCAAAGCACTTGAAACAGTCACAAATGACAAACTGCTTCAAACATTGCAAGAAGAATATGGTACAGAAAATCGGTTTTATCTAGTCTATGAAGATGAAGAGATCAAAGAAGAGATTAATCCTGTAACAGGAATGAGTCGACTGACTGATAAAGAATCCGGTGAAGTCGATGAACTCTCCCTCATCGAAGAGACAGAAGTTGCTGGATCAGAAGAATAACCATTAGGAAAAGTAGGTGAGAAGAAAGTGGGGGATGGATTACCTCAAGAAATAAGGCGACAGCTACAAAAATTGTTTTCAAATTTTTGTAGCTGTCGCTTTTCTGATGAGATTACTTCTGTTCCCAACGTATATTCGGTTTTAGGGTGTGAGACAAAAGGAAATGTTCTTTTGTCTCACACCTGTTTTATTTTCGCCATTCATCTAGATCCTAGGTGAAAAAGTGTAAAGTCCATTTGTTCAATCCTTGTTAACAACTTTATAGATTCATCAGACATAAAATCCAATGAGCTATTGAAAGTTTAAAGAATACAATTGACGAGTTTTCCTTGATTATTCAATCCTTTACCAACAGTGGCTGTCCTATCATTCAAACGTTTAAGATCATTCGTGATATTTGTTGAGTAGACGATAAGGACCTCTTCAGGATAATAGTTGGACTGTGTTCAATGGACCATAAGTTCCATATTCAGGATTTTTTCAAAAATAATATTATCTACAGAGTTTCCAATAGTGAAGAACCTTCGTGGTAGGATTTTTGCTAACCGTTCTGCTTGCTTGTATAAATACATATTATTGTCTTAACGTTTGTATTCTTTCAATTGATTTTCATCTAAATGAGGTATCTGATTGTAATAAATAATTGGCATTTCCTTGAATGACTGATAGACTTCCACTTCAGCATAGACCTGTATACTTGAGAATTGAAGTGAAACAATTAATAAAAAAATTGTGAAAAAAAGTTTAATATCCATAATAATCTCTCTTTTTTCTATGATAAAATAATAACATATAATTTTTTCAAAAAAATATATTTTTTGTTTTTTATCGTAATTGAAAAAAAAGAGAATATATAATTTAAAATTATTAATATAATAAAATTTCGTGTTTATAATAAATTATTTCCATGTTGAGTGTTTGGTTATATGTTATTTAAACTTTTGTATTAAATAACTAATTATCAATTTTTTTGATTATTTAAAATGAAGCGAAGATAGGAGTAGCTTATGAATGAGTACAAAATCGGCTTGTGTATGTCAATGTCCTTATCTATTCTGTGTATTATTGGTTCGCTGATTGATGGACGTGGACTAATTGGATTGTTGTTAGTTTTTTTAACAATTATTCCAGGATTTTTTGGGATCTATTTTACAACTAAAATCACTATGGATAAGCTTCTGAAATCTTTTTTGTTCATCGTAAATTATTTATTCGCAACGCATCTTCATATCAGATATTTAATCCAGTTTTTAACGAGGGTTCTATAGGTTACAAGAGATTAACGAATAAAAATCAGTTGGATCAATGAATCGTATCACCTAAAAGGTGTGAAAAGAAAGGAAGATTGGATGGACGGTTATAAAACCGGTTTAGTTGGTTCTATGATTTTATCGATCTTATGTTTATTGGGAATAATCATAGATTATAGAGGGTATGTTGGTTTTATTTTGTCATTTGTAATCATAATTCCTGGCTTTTTGGGAATTTATTTTACTACAAAAACTACCATGAAAAAGTACGTAGAGTGGACTCTGTTAGTCGTGAATTATTTATTTGCGACTACGCTTAGTGGTTGGTATTTTATTCATGCTTTTTTAGATTTATATAAATAAAGTATTGTATATCTCAAAAAATAAGAAAAAGGAGAAATCAGAATGACTCAAAATAAAAAGTATTTAATTTTATCATTTGTCTTTTTAGGTCTGTCATGTCTGCTTGCTATGCATTATTTTTTACCTTATATGCAATACCCTCTTATATTTCGAAGAATCATTATTATTGGCTGTTGGCTACTAAGCGGATTTAGTTTATTTTTTTGTCGAGGAATCAGGAATAAACTTCTGAAAGTGATTGTCATTGGCATCAACATTTTCTGTATCTATGGTTGGTGGATTTTTTATTGATTGTTAAGTTCTATCAAGTAAACTGGTCATCCGAACAACAATAACTTAAATGAAATTATGAGAGGAGATAGTTATGAACGGTTATAAAATCAGGTTAATTGTTTCTATGATTTTATCGATTTTATGTTTATTGGGAGCAATCATAGATTACGGAGGATATATCGGCTTCATCTTGGTGTTTGTGATCATTATCCCAGGACTTGCGGGAATCCATTTTACAACAAAGATCACTATAAATAGGTACTTGAAATGGTCTCTTTTAGTCGTGAATTATTTATTTGCAACTACGCTCATCGGATGGGACGTTGTCCATGTTTTCTTACGATTTTTTTATAAATAAAAAGGACCAGACGTATCAATAAAGATATTGAAAGCAGGAGAAAAAAATGATTCAAAATAAAAAATACTGGATTTTGTCGTTTGTATTATTGATACTTTCATGTCTACTTGCTAGGCATTATTTTTTATCCTATACCCAATATCCAATCGAACATCAAAGAATTATCATCTACGGATGTTGGATACTAAGTGGATTTAGTTTATTTTTTTGTCGGGCGATCAAGAATAAATTTCTGAAAACGATTGTTATTGGCATCAATATTTTCTGTATTTATGGTTGGTGGTTTATATTTTGATTTTTGAAACTAAAGATTTTCATGAATTTAAAAGGAGAATAAGATGACGAATAACCAATTCAGATTATCTATAGCAATGTTTTTTTCGATGAGTTGCTTTGTTGGAGGAATCATTTCCGGAGAGAGTGCTCTACGAATTATTTTGTTTTTCATGATGACTTTTCCAAGTCTGCTAGGACTTTATTTTTCCACTAAAGTGGAACTTCGACATTATAAATGGTTGCTTATTTCTTTGAATTACTTTTTTGCTACGTATATTGTTATTGGGCAATTCATTGAATGGTTCATTAGAAAGTTTATCCAAATGAGTTAAGGCTATTTTACGAGGAGGAATAGGAATGTTAACCAAGAAAAATTATTTAGAATTTATTTTTTCAATTGTTTTATTGGCAATCTCTATTCTTTTATTTTTGTTCCATGCCTATCCATATTCTAAATTTCTTTATGAAATCAGAATATTCATCATGGCGGTTTGTTGGTTATGTAGCACTGTAAGTTTGTTTTTTTCAACGAAAATCACTTATCCATATTTGAAAAGAGGAATCATATTAGTGAATTTTTGTTGTATCTATGGTTGGTTATTTTATTTTGGTTAGTCTATGTGTGCTTGTAAAATAGAAAATTAAAAATAGTAAAAGGAGCGTATAAATGTCTTTTCTAAAAAATAAGTCTTGTACAAAAAAATCAGTAGTTCTATTGTTATTGTCAATTTTTCTTGTATTTATTACGTGTATCTTTGCTAGTCCCATCTTGTTTGATTCATTTAAGTATCAACCGCATCTGTTTATAGTTATAATTTCGATTTGTTGGGTCATCAATGGAGGGAGTATCGTATTTGCGCTAGGAATCGCAGATAGATACCTGAAAAGGACGTTGATTACGTTGAATTTTGTGTTTGGCTATGTCTTTTTATCTACGATTTTTCATTTTTCTTTGAATTTTTGAAGCTATTTCTGTTTTTAGTGAGAAATATTGATGTTGATAAGGAGGAGAAAGAAGAATGAAACGTGCATTGAATCTAGTCGTTTTATGTTTGTCAATGCTTGCATGTGTAAGTGGTCTGTTTTATATACATATTTATTTAAGTGGAGAAATTGAAGGGATTCTTTTTGCATTAGGTTTGGGTTTTCCGGGTTTGATTGGTTTTTATTGTTCGACAAAAATAAAAAAGACGAAGTTGAAATGGCTACTGCTAGGGCTGAATTACCTTTTCGCTACTTACAGTACTGTCTTGATTATCGTAATTTATTGGTTACAAGTCTTCGGGATAGAGTTTTTTACAAGTTAGTACATTTTATTTTATGTATTAATTGAACAATTCAAAAATTAATAGAAATTTTATCTAGTTGTGAGTGGATTTAAGAAAGAAGGAGTCACATATGATTATAAAACAGAATAACAAGTACTGGATTTTATCGATCATCTTTTTGTTCGCTTCTTGTTTATTTAGTAGCAGTTATTTTTCATCTTATAGAACTTTGCCTCTTGTATATCAAGGAATCATCGTTATCAGTTGTTGGTTATTGAGTGGATGTAGTTTGTTTTTTTCTACAGGAATCAACAATAAATTTATTAAGTGTATTGTTGTAGGAGCGAATATTTTTTGTATTTATGGTTGGTGGTTTATATTTTGATTTTTGAAACTACAGATATTCATAAAATTAAAAGGAGAATAAGATGACGAATAATCAATTCAGATTATTAATAGCGATGTTTTTTTCGATTTGTTGTTTTGTTGGAGGAATCGTTTATGGAGATAGTCCTCAGAGTGTCTTATTGTTTTTCATTATGACATTTCCTGGATTAGCTGGGTTTTATTATTCGATGAAAGCGAATCTTGGACGATACAAATGGATGATTGTTTCTCTGAATTATTTTTTTGCTACATTTATTATTATTG
This sequence comes from Enterococcus sp. AZ062, assembly GCF_051715065.1. Lineage (NCBI taxonomy): Bacteria > Bacillati > Bacillota > Bacilli > Lactobacillales > Enterococcaceae > Enterococcus > Enterococcus sp. AZ062. The sequence goes on from NZ_JBIOTB010000001.1 coordinate 706,889, forward strand.
GACAATTCATTCAATTAATTGTTTTAACTTTGAACAAAAAATAGAGTTAAGTATTACTTGAAAGGGAGATTGAAATGAAAAGTACATACAAAAGATATTGTTCATTGATTATTTTACTCTTATCGATCAGTGTAATTACGTTCAGTATGGTTCAAGGAGGTCGCTATAGTATTGAATGGCGAGTAATATTGACATCGATTTGTTGGCTACTTAGCAGTATAAGTTTATTTTTTTCAAGGTTCATTGAAAGTAAAGCCTTAAAAAACTTAGTCATTTTTTTTAACTTTAGTTGTATCTACGGTTGGTTGTTTTCTTTTGGCTAAGTGTCTATTACTGATGAAATGAACAGTAACTTTACATAGAAAAAAGCACCATAACGCCACAATAAATAAAAGATGAATAGGAGATCACCATGAAATTCCATAAAATAGGATTGGGTCTGTCGATGCTGTTGTCTATCTTATATATGATAGGGAGCTTTCTATATCGAGAAGAGCCACTTTCAAGTTTTGCATTTATCCTGTACATGGTAATTCCTGGACTTATGGGGATTTATCTTACGAACTGTCTTACGATGAGTAACTATCAGAAAGGATTTCTCTTAGTCGTAAATTATGGATTTGCGACCGCTATGAGTTTGATGCGTGTGATTGAGTTTATTTCTAGTAAGCTATGATCGTTAATCGTTGAAAAAAGGAGTGAGATGAATGATTTCGATTGAACCTAAAAGATTTAAGTTTTTTTGCCTACTATTTATGTGCTTGTCAGTTTTTTTGCGAGTTTTTATTTTTTACCTTATTCACCATATACTGGCGAGATTAAATTGATGATTTCCACTATTTGCTGGTTCTTGAGTGGGATTAGTTTATTTTTTTCAACAGGAATAAAATTCGGTTGGGTAAAAGTATTGATCATTTTGGTCAACTGGTTCTGTATCTTTGGCTGGTGGTTTTCTACTAGATAAGTATGTTTTAAAAGGAGTGAGTGGAATGTTTGTAAAAAAAAGTATGCCGAATAAATATATTTCGTTCTATCTATTGGCGCTTTGTTTTCTATTAGGAAGTTTAGTTTTTGTTTTCAAATTTTTTTGGTTATTTGCAACAGTCCAATATTCTTGGTGGATCATTAGTGGAATCAGTTTGTTTTACTCAACTAGAATCCCCTCAGCATTCTTAAAAAGGGTGCTCATTGGGATTCATCTTGTTTTGATGTATGGTATTGTACTAGGAACTTTATTAGGTTTTGTCAGCTTTGGTAAGGTGGAGTATTTATTGTTCCCTGTTGCGTACGTATTGATTGTGGGCGCGCTTCATGAGTTAGAGAAAAAGAAAGCATTCTTTATCATGGGATTGATCATCCCGATGTCTATTTCTACACTCGCATTTATTTATGCTCATTATTTGATTATTTTTCAAAGTCATTCATTCGAAAGTTATTATTTGATTCCTTTGCTTATGTTGATGGTGATCTCTGGCTTGATTGGATTATACGCCGCAACAAAGCTTGAAACTAGCCGGCGAAAATTTTACTTATTGTTTATCAATTATTTGTTTTCTACATATTTCAATGTTGTGCTGTTACTTTTGTTTTTGGTGAATGTAGTAAGAAACTAAATCATGAATAAAACGCCTCTTATAGCAAAGTTTTGGTATCTGAAAAGTACAGAATGGGCCAACTAAAAAACGTCGCTTTTTTAAATTGATTATTTAGGGGTGAAATTTTCAGAAAGATGACGTATAATGTAAAATACTGAAAAGTTGCGACCTTCAACTCGTAGATGTTTCAGAATCTAATTGAAATGATGGTGATACCATGACAGACAACAGCAAAACACGCGTTGTCGTTGGGATGAGTGGCGGTGTTGACTCATCTGTAACAGCACTTTTGTTAAAGGAACAAGGCTATGATGTAATCGGGATCTTTATGAAAAACTGGGATGATACCGATGAAAATGGCGTCTGTACGGCGACGGAAGATTACAAGGATGTAGCGAAAGTCGCTGCCCAAATCGGGATTCCTTATTACTCGGTTAATTTTGAAAAGGAATATTGGGACCGTGTGTTTGAATATTTCTTAGCAGAATATCGTGCGGGACGTACCCCGAACCCAGATGTAATGTGCAATAAGGAAATCAAATTTAAAGCATTCTTAGATTATGCAATGGACTTAGGAGCGGAATATGTTGCTACTGGCCATTATGCGCAAGTCACACGTGATGAAAATGGCGTGTCACATATGTTGCGTGGGGTCGATAATAACAAAGACCAAACGTATTTCCTTAGCCAATTGTCACAAGAACAGTTAGCAAAAACGATGTTTCCGTTAGGCGGTATGGAAAAATCAGAAGTACGTGCGATCGCAGAACGTGCCGGGCTAGCAACGGCGAAGAAAAAAGATTCAACAGGTATCTGTTTTATCGGCGAAAAGAATTTCAAACAATTTTTAAGTAACTATTTACCAGCTAAAAAAGGCAATATGGTGACCCTTGACGGTGAAGTCAAAGGTGAACATGCTGGTTTGATGTACTACACGATCGGACAACGCCAAGGCTTAGGCATCGGCGGCGGTGGCGATTCACAAGAACCTTGGTTCGTGGTTGGAAAAGATCTTGCGACGAACACGTTATATGTTGGACAAGGGTTCCATCATCCTGCATTGTATGCAACAAGTTTAGATGCAAGCGAAATCCATTTTACAACGAATGAACCAATGCCAAAAGAATTCAAATGTACAGCGAAATTCCGTTACCGTCAACAAGATGTGCCGGTAACCGTGCGCTTATTAGAAAATAATCGCGCAGAAGTCATCTTCGACGAACCCGTACGCGCAATCACACCAGGACAAGCCGTTGTTTTTTATGACGGAATGGAATGTCTAGGGGGCGGATTGATCGATCATGCGTATCAAGAAGCGAAAGTTTTGCAATACGTCTAAGATAATCTAAAAAAGCCACAGGATTTTTTTACGAATCCTGTGGCTTTTTTGCTATTTATTGACAAAAGCATGACCATTGCTTGTTTCTTCCTGCTTATGGATCTCCTTCGTATTATGGCGAACCAGCACAAAGTTTGCGAGTACAAGTAAGGAGGTGGATAAAAAGACACCACGATAACCGAAGATACTTGAAACGCTTGAACCGATCAAGGGGCCAACGACATTTCCAGTGGCTTGGAAGGATTGGTTGTAACTAAAGATTCTTCCGGCAGCTTGTGCAGGTGAGTATTTAGTGATCAATGCTTGCACCGCTGGAAGGAGGCAAGCGTCTGAGATCCCGATCAAAAATCGTAGTCCTGCAAGTTGCCATACATTCGTTACGAAAGCCATTGGGATATAGACGATCAAAGCGAAGCCTAATCCGATGGCTAAGATTCGTTCACTCCCGATCTTATCGCCTAAGCGTCCGAAACGAGGAGCGGCTATCAGGGTGGCAATCCCAGGAATAGAAGCAATGATTCCGCTGATCAACGTGACGTTGCCATGTCCATGTAATAATTGCCGGATATATAAACTAATGATCGGACTGATCGAATTATTTGATGCTTGAATGATCATTGTGGTAATAAACATACCGATGACGACATGTGGGTATTTCAGGTCACGGAAAATTTGTTTAGCAGAAACCAACTCGCCTTTTTCTACTGGCACAAATTGTTCATGGACAAAAAATAAGCTAAGTAAGAAAACGAAGAACAAGATCGTCCCAGTGATAAAGAAGGTAGGACGATACCCAAAAGCAGAAGCAGAAAGTCCGCCGAGTAAAGGACCAAGTAATGTTCCGGTCACAGAGCCGGTCGCCAAAGTGCCAAGTACTTGGCCACTTTTTTCTCTTGGGGTACCAGTGGCGACTAAAGCTGTAGCGTTACTGATATAGCCGGAAAAAATTCCCTGCAACAGACGTAATGCGACTAATTGATACACGCTGGTTACTAAACCCATCAAGGAAATCACTACAGCCATCCCTAAAGAGGCACGCAACAACATCAACTTTCGCCCTTTTTGATCGGCAAGGCGTCCCCACCATGGAGAAATCAAGGTAGTAACAAGGAAAGTGGAGGAGAAGGTCAATCCGCTCCAGAAATTCAATTGTGCTGTACTGTAATTTCCTAACGTATCTATGTAAAGCGACATAAAAGGCATCACTAGACTAAACCCAATCCCTGCCATAAATGTACCAAACCACAAAACAACTAGGTTTTTCTCCCAAGGTTCTCTTTTTCTGAATACTGCCTCTTTTACTCTTGATACCACAATTAAAGCCTTCTTTCTGAAAATTTTCATCTACAATCATTTATTATAAACTACAATGTGTAGTTTATCAACAACAAGTCTTTTTTCTCTTCGTCTTTCATGGTAAACTTAAAAGGATTGAGTTTAGTCCATAAGAGGGGAAATCAAATGAAAAAACGAACGCTGTCACAAGAGAAAATCATCGACTGCTTTCGAGAATTGGCAGAAGAGATGGCTGTACAGCAAATCACTTTTCAACATTTAGCTAAGGCATTGAATATCAAATCACCGTCGCTTTATAACCACTTTAAGAATATTCGGGAAGTGAAAACGGCGTTGACTGCGAAACTTTTAACGGAGTTAAATGATCAATTACGTCGAGTGTTAGTTGGGAAAAGTAAGGGAGAAGCGATCCAAGCGTATGCGCAAACTTATCAGTCATTTGCGTTTCAAAATCAGGCAGTCTATGAACTGCTGATCAGTGTACCACATACGAATGAAGAAATTTTATTAGAGGGAATACACGAAACGAACCAAATCATTTTGCAAATATTTGACGCTTTTTCTTTGTCGAAAGAAGAAAAGGTGCATCGAAGTCGAGAACTGCGAAGTATGATCCATGGCTATCTTTCGTTACGTTTTTTAGGGTACTTTACCAATGAACCGAATGTTTCTCCAGAAGAAAGTTATGTCTGGATGATCGACGACTTTATTGCAACTTTACCAATAAAATAAAAGGCATCATTTAAATTAATTTTCTGAACATTCATAAAATGCCCCTTTTAAGCAAAATTTCTTGCAACTTTCTTGGAAAGTGACTAATATGTTTTTAAGATGATCTGAGAAAAGGAGCGCATGTATGTATCAAGTAATTACAATGTTCGGTGACAATGAGCCTTGGTGGTTCTTTGAAGATTGGCAAGAAGATATTCAAATGGAGGAAACTTTCTCCTCTTTCGAAGAAGCACAACAAAACTATGAAGAAAAATGGCTAGCCATTAAAAACAACTATGAGTATATCCATGCCAAAAATAATTTTCTAAGCGCCTTTTGGAATGATGGCGATGAGCGCTGGTGTGAAGAATGTGATGATGATTTGCAGCAATACAAAGGACTTGCTTTGCTGAAAGATTATCAACCGATCACTTTGGAAAGCAGAAAGGATTTTTATGAAACAACTAATTCTAGCGGAAAAGCCAAGCGTTGCGAAAGACCTAAGCAAGGTGCTTGGTGCTAATCAAAAACACAAAAACTATTACGAAGGACCCAAGGTGATCGTGACTTGGGCCCTTGGTCATTTATTAGGTCTAAAGATGCCAGAAGATCTGAATAAGGAATGGCAAAGCTGGCAGATGGAAACCTTGCCGATGATCCCTAAAAAACTAGGGATCAAACCATTACCAAAAACTGGTCATCAATTGAAAGCCATCAAGCAATTGGCTAGTCGTAAAGATGTTTCAGAAGCAGTGATCGCGACAGATGCCGGACGTGAAGGAGAACTCGTTGCACGTTGGATCTTGGAATATGTTCACTTCAATAAGCCGGTGAAACGTTTGTGGATCTCCTCTCAAACGGACAAAGCGATCAAGACAGGTTTCAGCCAATTGAAACCAGCTAAAAGCTATGATGCGCTTTATGAGTCTGCTTTGGCTAGGGCAAAAGCAGATTGGTTGGTCGGATTGAATGTGACACGTGCGCTGACAGTAAAATATCAAGACAATTTATCAGCGGGTCGGGTACAAACCCCAACCTTAGCTTTAGTGCGTAATCAGGAAAAGAAAATCGAATCATTCCGACCACAAACGTATTTTACGATTTCATTGACAGTCGGCAATGAACAAGCAAAAATGGTCCAAAAAAACCAATTTGCTTTGAAATCCCATGAAGAAGCCCAAGCGTTTGTTAAAACCCTTAGTCAGAGTAAGGGAACAGTAGTCAACATTGAAGAAAAAACAAAGACAGAAAAAGCTCCTCTGCCTTATGATCTAACGGAGATCCAACGAGAAGCCAACCAACGTTATGGCTATTCTGCAAAGAAAACGTTGGGTCTTGTCCAAAGTTTATATGAAACGCACAAGATCGTCACGTATCCACGAACAGATAGTAAATATTTGACGAATGATATGAAAAGTACGATGAAAGAAAGACTTCAAGCCATCAGCGATTTTGCACCAGAAGTGAAAACTTATTTGAAAAATGGTGCAGTGGTTCGTCAAACAAGTGTCTTCCAAGATAATAAAGTAACAGATCACCATGCCTTGTTGCCGACGGAAAATCGTCCACGCTATGAAAAATTAAGCAACGAAGAACAAAAAATCTATCAAATGATCGTGACACGTTTCTTAGGCTTGTTTGCAGAACCACATAAAATCAGTCAAACGAAAATCACTGTCGTATTTGGTAACGAACAATTTGTTTTCCGCCAAAATCGGGTGTTGGAAGCTGGCTGGAAAACGTCTGCGGAAAGTCATGTGGATTCGTTTGACTGGAAAAAGGACATGCGCATCCAACCTGATTTTACGATCAAAAAAGAATTGTCGGCACCGCCGAAACCTTTGACGGAAGCAAGTCTGCTAGGCTTAATGGAAAAACACAGTTTAGGAACGCCTGCGACTCGTGCGGAGATCATTGAAAAGTTGATCAAATCCGAATTAATGGAACGCACACCGCAAGGCTTACAAGTCTCACCGAAGGGCAAGCAGTTGTTAGAACTGGTCAATCCATCGCTTGTGACACCAGATTTGACTGAAAGTTGGGAAAGAGATCTAGAAGCGATCGCGCTTGGAAAAAAACAAGCCAACGTCTTTTTACAATCCATCGAAAAAGAAACGAAGCGACTTGTTCAAGAAATCAAAACAAGTAAGCAAGAATACCAAGACTTTTCGATTACCCAAAAGAAATGTCCGGATTGTGGCTCGAATCTTCGTGAGAAGAACACAAAAGATGGCAAAATCTATGTGTGTACGAATCAAGATTGTAGCTATCGTCGTCGGAAAGATCCGAAAGTCTCTAACCATCGTTGCCCACAATGTCACCGCAAAATGGAGATCATTGAAGGCAAAAATGGCGCTTACTTCCGTTGTAAATTTGACGGGACGACAGAGAAGATGCTAGGGAAAAAAGAGCAGAAGAAAAAAATGACAAAACATGAAGAACGTCGCTTGATGAAGAAATATTCTCAAGCAGAAGAACCGGAAGAAAGCCCATTAGCAGCAGCCTTAAAAGCTGCGATGAAGGATAATTGAGTTACAAGACTTCATACCTTGGCAGATGATCCACATGAGCGAGTAGTCGTTCAAAATCTGCAAAGGGAAATATGATGGTGCTGGTGTTGCTATTTGGATGAAAGCCGACGGTATCATTGCGATCGATCGAGGAGTCAATTACTACCTGGATCTCGTTTTCTAAATCGTTGACTAAGGCAAATGGATTGACGGTGCCGGGCGGAACACGCAACAACTGTTTGACTTGTTCTTCTGACACAAACGATAATCGTTTTTCATTCAACTGTTCTGCCAATAATTTCAAGTCGGCTTGTTTTTCATCAGGTAAGACGACAAAATAAATTTGTTTGCCTTTCTTTGATTTGACCAAAAGATTTTTGACTTGTGGACCTGGTAAAGTAAAAGATAGATTTTTGACAGAAGTAATGGCTGGATGATTCACTTCTTGGTAATTGATTGCCAATAGATCAAGCAATTCATAGGCCTCTTGTTTCGTAGCATGACACATAAAAAACAACCCTCCATTCATTTTTTATTTATTTTAGCATAAAAAAGATTGACAAATAAAAATGAATCAGGTAAATTACTCATTAAGTTAAATAAAAGACATCGAAAAGAAGAGTAGCAATTAAGTGTTTGAAGAGAGTCTCTGGTTGGTGAGAAGAGGCAATAACTGATTGTGAAACACATCTTGGAGTCGATTTTCTGAACAGCCAGTAAGAAAATCCGGGAAGCCCGTTATAGCTGCGGTCGTTGTTAGACGACCAGATAAGGTTAGTTTTGCGAGAAACTAATAAAAAAAGGTGGAACCACGTATTTTGCGTCCTTTGGTCTTCGGATCAAAGGACTTTTTTTGTTTTTCATGTGGTTGGAAGGGACAGCTAACAATGTACCCCTTTAAAGAAAAGAGGAGGAAAAGAAAATGAATGATTTATTAGAAGTGATGCCACAGTTGTTAGTAGGGGCGCTGACAACCTTGAAATTATTTGCCTTTACCTTGATTGGTTCTTTGCCATTAGGCATTATTTTAGCCTTAGGGTTGTCGTTACATTTTAAACCGATCCGTTATTTCCTACAAACGTATGTCTGGATCATGCGAGGAACACCGCTATTATTACAATTGATTTTCGTGTTCTACGGCTTGCCAACGATCGGGATCGTGTTTGATCGCTTCGAAGCTGCTTTGATCGCATTCATTTTAAATTATGCTGCCTATTTTGCTGAGATTTTCCGTGGTGGTATCCAGTCGATCCCTAAAGGGCAGTATGAAGCAGCTCAAGTCTTACAGTTGAGTCCTTTCCAAACAGTGACAAGAATCATTATTCCGCAAGTAACAAAAATCGTGTTACCTTCTGTCGGCAATGAAGTCATCAATCTAGTGAAAGATTCTTCGTTGATCTACATCTTAGGTTTAGGTGATGTGATGCGAGCGGGTAAGATCGCGATGGAGAGAGATGCAAGTTTACTTCCATTGCTTGGCGTGGCACTGATCTATCTCGCACTAACAGGAGTGCTGACGATCGTGTTGAAGCAAATTGAAGAAAAATTAAATTATTACCGCTAAGAAACGAGGAGGGAACAGCGATGATTGAATTAAAAAAGATTAGTAAATCATTTGGTGACAAACAAGTGATCAAAGATTTTGATTTAGTAATACCGGAAGGACAAACATTAGCGATCGGCGGACCGTCAGGAGGCGGTAAAACAACGATGTTACGGATTTTAGCCGGTTTAGAAAAAGCTGACAGTGGTGAGTTTTACCTAGATGGCACGAAATTTGACCCTTTTGAATTGAAAACAGAAGAACAAGTGGTAGGCGTCGTGTTTCAAGATTTCCAGCTTTTCCCACACTTGAGTATTTTTGACAATATTACTTTAGCGCCTAAAATGGTGTTGAAACAAAGTAAAGAAGAATACACGAAAAAGGCGGAGGAATTAGCGGACTCATTAGGGATTCGTGATTTATTAGGAAATTATCCTTATCAATTATCTGGAGGACAAAAACAACGTGTGGCCATTGCTCGTGCGTTAGCGATGAACCCACGAGTGTTAGCTTATGATGAACCGACGAGTGCATTAGATCCAGAGTTACGCCAACAAGTAGAGAAGTTGATTCTTTCATTAAAAGAAGAAGGCGTGACCCAAATCATCGTGACCCACGATTTAGTCTTTGCTGAAAACGTTGGGGATCAATTGATCAAAGTTATGCCAAGTAAGTAGGAAAGCGGTGGGGAGAAAATGAAAAAATTCAGCTTTTTGATTTTATCTTTGATTGGTTTTTTCTTTTTAACTGGCTGCACGAATGAGCGGACAGCGACAGAAAGCTGGTCAAGAATCAATCAAGAAAAAAAGATTATCGTAGGGCTAGACGACAGCTTTGTACCAATGGGTTTTCGTGATAAAGATGGCAAACTGACAGGATTTGATATTGAGTTAGCGAAAGCTGTCTTTGATGAATATGGCATCACCGTTGAGTTCCAACCGATCGATTGGTCGATGAAAGAATTTGAGTTGAACAATGGAACGATCGATTTGATCTGGAACGGGTATTCAAAAACACCGGAACGTGAAGAAAAGGTCTTGTTTACAAAACCGTATATGAAAAATGATCAAGTGTTGATCACGCCAAAAACTTCTGGCATTACAAGCTTTGAACAAATGCAAGACAAAATCTTAGGCGCACAAAACGGTTCTTCTGGTTATGATATGTTTGTCAGACATCCAGAAATACTCAAAGACTATGTGAAAAATCAAGATGCAGTTTTGTACGCCAGCTTTAATGAAGCATTGATCGATTTGAAAAGTGGCCGTACAGATGGTGTGTTGATCGACAAAGTCTATGCCGAGTATTTTTTGAACATACGAGACGAATTAGATAATTTCAATGTGATCAAAGGGGACTTTGATGGAGAAGATTTTGCTGTCGGTGCGCGAAAAAATGACGAAATACTTGTGGAAAAAGTCAATGATGGCATAGCCGAATTGGTTGAAAACGGAAAATTTAAAAAGATCTCAGAGAAGTGGTTTGGTGAAGATGTCACACCAGAATAGGTGACAGGATGACAGGAAGGATCGAATCATAGGGGAAGTCAAAATAGTGGAACAGCATCTGCTGCTCCACTATTTTTGTTTGTTTTGGACTTATTCTTAAAATGACTAGACTTTTGTTTATAAATGTCAAAAATCTACTTGGTAATGAAAAGGGTTTCGTGTTATTCTAAAGAGGTAAAGATTGAACTAGGAAAGGAAGATGTTCATGGAACACCAAAAATTAACAGCATTTCCTGATGATTTTCTTTGGGGATCTGCTTCAGCTGCCTATCAAGTAGAAGGTGCATGGCAAGAAGGCGGAAAAGGTGAGTCCGTTTGGGATCGCTTTGTTCGTATTCCAGGTAAGACATTTAAAGGAACAAATGGCGACCTAGCTGTTGATCATTATCATCGTTATAAAGAAGATATTGCCTTAATGAAAGAACAAGGTTTGAAAACGTATCGCTTCTCTGTGGCTTGGACACGTATTTTTCCAAATGGCCGCGGCGAGATCAATCAAGAAGGCTTAGCTTTCTATATGGATTTGATCGATGAATTGATCAAACACGACATTGAACCAATGTTGACATTGTATCATTGGGATCTGCCACAAGCGTTGCAAGATGAATACCAAGGGTGGGAATCTCGTCAGATCATCGAAGATTTTACGAACTATGCAAAAACCTTATTCGAAGCATTTCGTGGCAAAGTCCACTATTGGGTGAGTTTGAACGAGCAAAATATTTTCACTTCACTCGGTTATTTATTAGCGGTACATCCTCCAGGAGTGACTGATCCAAAACGAATGTATCAAGTAAACCATATTGCCAACTTAGCTAATGCAGCAGTGATCAATGCGTTCCATGAAATGGATATGCCTGGGAAAATCGGACCAAGTTTTGCGTATACGCCAAACTATCCGATTGACAGTGATCCAAAGAACATTTTGGCTGCTGAAAATGCGGAAGATTTGATGGCACATTATTGGATGGATGTTTATATGTGGGGCAAATATCCAATCGCTGCGATGAAATTCTTGGAAGAACAAGGGTGGGCGCCAACGATCGAAGAAGGTGATGAGGAGCTATTAGCCTCTGCGAAACCTGACTTTTTAGGCATCAACTACTACCAAACAGCAACGAACGCCTTTAATCCATTAGATGGTGTCGGCGCTGGTAAGATGAATACTACAGGTAAAAAAGGCTCATCAGAAGAAACCGGCGTGCCTGGCATGTACAAAAAAGTAGAAAACCCATTTGTCGAACGCACAAATTGGGATTGGGAAATCGATCCAGAAGGTTTACGTATTGCTTTGCGACGAATCACGAGTCGCTATCGTATCCCTGTGTTGATCACGGAAAATGGTTTAGGTGAATATGACAAATTGACAGAGGATAAAAAGATCCACGATGACTACCGTATCAACTACTTGGAGAGTCATGTCAAAGCCATCAAAGAAGCTATTTCAGATGGTGCAGAAGTCTTGGGCTATTGCACATGGTCATACACAGATTTGCTGAGCTGGTTAAATGGCTACCAAAAGCGCTATGGCTTCGTTTATGTAGATCAGGATGAAACACAAGAAGGGTCACTTGATCGCTACAAAAAAGATAGCTATTACTGGTACCAACAAGTGATTCGTGAGAATGGCGCAAATATAGGTGAGTAGAGGGTATCTTTTGTCCATTCCCTCAATAAAAAGATGAATAATGGAAGAAGAAGAGAGGACTTTAGTCCTGCTCTTCTTTTTTATCATGAAAGAAAATCAGCAATCGAGCAAACAAAACTTTTGTTCGCTTGCTTTTTTTTGTATAATGGAACTTGATGAAAAGAGGGATATATCATGGCAAAGAAAAAACGTCCTGCTAAGAAGAAAAGAAAAACTAAAAAACAAAAACAGCAGCAGGAGCAAATGATTGCGATCGGTGTTGGCTTTGCTTTTATACTATTTGCCGTCTTTGGCTTTTTGAAATTAGGCTTTTTAGGCATTTTAGTGGCGAATGGCTTTCGCATAGTCGCTGGCAATACGTATCAGATCCTCTGTGTATTATTAGCAGTTTTAGGATTTTGGATTATGGTCAAAAATAGAGAATTCACGATGGGTAAGAGTCGTCGTTGGCTGGGAGTCGGCCTGTTTTATTTAGGTATCTTACTCTTTTTACATGCCAATCTTTTTGGAAAATTGAACAGCGGAGAACCCAATATCATTGGAACGACTTGGGATCTACTATCGGCAGATATTCGTCAAAGCCAAATCACCACGAATGTCGGTGGCGGTATGTTAGGTGCATTTATTTATAATCTGACATTCTTTTTGATTGCTCAACCGGGAAGTTATTTCGTGGCTGTTTTATTGATTATTGGCGGAGCAGTATTATTCAGTAATGTTGAGGGGCATCAATTATTGAATGCCTTACAAGTGATGGGAGATAGATTCCAAGAACTGTTAGAAGGCGACCCAGAAAAACAGGCACGCAAACAAGCTGCGAAAGAAGAGCGGCAAAAGCAACGAGCAGAAGCGAAGGAAGCAAAACGTCTTGCTGCGAAAGAAGCAGCCGAAGCTGAAGCTGCGGAAATGGAACAAAAGCGAGCCACTCGTCAAAAGAATCAAGTCCAAAAGGAAACTTCTCCTATTTATGAAGAAAGTGAACCTGAACAATTGAGTTTTGTGCCGATTGACAGTTTCCAAGGAAATGTCCAACCTCCTGTTATGGAACCTCCTAAACAGGATGAAATGACCCAAGCACAAGAGTCGTCCGAAGATGAGTTATTTGAAGATGATGGCACTGCATTAGAATTTGAGATCGAAGCAGAAGAAGAAAATCAAGCATACGAACTACCTTCAATCGATTTATTAGACTCTGCGCAAACCGTGGATCAAAGTGATGAGTACAAGAAAATCGAAAAGAACATTGGCGTGTTAGAACAAACTTTCCAAAGTTTTGGTGTCGATGCGAAAGTCGTCAAAGCGAGTTTAGGACCATCTGTGACGAAGTTTGAGATCCAACCAGCTGTTGGAGTAAAAGTAAGTAAAATCGTTAGTTTAACGGATGATATTGCCTTAGCTTTAGCCGCAAAAGATGTTCGTATGGAAGCACCGATCCCTGGGAAATCATTGATCGGGATAGAAGTGCCGAACAGCAAGATCAGTATGGTTTCGTTTAGAGAGATCATCGAAGCCCAACCGGATCATCCAGACAAGCTATTGGAAGTCCCTCTAGGACGAGATGTTTCGGGTCGTGTCCAAACGGCTGATCTATCGAAAATGCCTCACTTGCTGGTTGCTGGTTCGACTGGTAGTGGGAAGTCTGTAGCCATAAATGGGATCATTACAAGTATTTTGATGCGAGCAAAACCTCATGAAGTCAAACTAATGATGATCGACCCGAAAATGGTTGAGTTGAATATGTATAATGGTATTCCGCATTTATTGACGCCAGTTGTGACCAATCCTAGAAAAGCAGCACAAGCGTTGCAAAAAGTCGTTCAGGAAATGGAAGAACGTTATGAGAAGTTTGCTGCAACTGGTGTGAGAAATATCTCTGGGTACAATGAATTTGTCCAACAAAAAAATCTGGAAAATGGAACCAAACATCCGACCTTACCATTTATCGTCGTCATTGTTGATGAATTGGCGGATCTAATGATGGTTGCAAGCAACGAAGTCGAAGATGCAATCATCCGTTTAGCGCAAATGGCTCGTGCCGCAGGTATCCATATGATCTTAGCGACACAACGCCCAAGTGTGGATGTTATCACCGGGATCATCAAAGCCAATGTGCCTTCACGAATGGCGTTTGCTGTTTCCAGCGGAACAGACTCACGAACGATCATTGATTCTAATGGGGCGGAAAAGCTCTTAGGACGAGGGGACATGCTCTTCTTACCAATGGGTGAGAACAAACCGATCCGTGTTCAAGGCGCCTTCATTTCAGACCATGAAGTGGAACGTGTGGTTAACTTTGTCACCGATCAACAAGAAGCCAATTACGAAGAAAAAATGATGCCAACGGATGAAGTTGAATCAGCTGGTTCAGCTGAACAACCTCAAGATGAACTATTTGAAGAGGCAAAAGCATTAGTTATCGAAATGCAAACCGCTAGTATTTCTCTGTTGCAACGTCGTTTTAGAATCGGCTACAATCGGGCAGCTCGTTTAGTCGATGAATTAGAGGCCCACGGCGTCGTAGGCCCTTCAGAAGGCAGTAAGCCTCGAAAAGTTTTTATTGAGCAAGTGGAAGAGTCAATGGAGCAACCATTATCTGAAAATCAGGAAATATAAAATGAAAGCAAGAAATCTGTTCTTATCGAATGGATTTTTTGCTTTTATTTTGCGTTTAGTCCAAAAAAATATCTTTCATGGAAAAAAACAGGCAGTAACAAAACGATTTTTATAAAATTATTCATGTTAAAAAAATGATAAGCTTAAAGTCACAATAGTTTTTTAGATGAAAGGAGATTCACTGAATGAACGATGAGAAAACCAAAAAGGTTGAACAAGTATCAAATGAAGCTTCCGAAAAAATGACGAACGAACAATTGACAGAAACAATGAATGAAGTGCCCGAAAAACCTGTCAATGCGCTACAGGAAGAACCAATCAGCGAACCGAACGAAGAACCAGTGAAAGAACTAGTCGAAGATCAAATCAGCGAACTGAACGAAGAACCAGTGAAAGAACTAGTCGAAGAACCAATCAGCGAACTGAACGAAGAACCGATCAAAGAACCGATCAAAGAACCGATCAAAGAACCAATACAATCAACAAGCCAAACACAAAAAACAACGCTTGATGAACCCCAAGTCGGCTTGGCAAATTCTGAGTTTCAAAGGGGCAATCAGGAAGTACCGCAAGAAATCAAAAAATGGAACTGGGGAGCATTCTCTCTAAATATCATTTGGGGAATCGGGAACAAAACGTATCTTCCATTACTGTGTTTGATTCCACTATTCAATCTTGTTTGGGTGTTTATTTGCGGATTCAAAGGCAATGAGTGGGCATGGAGAGATGGAAACTATACGGATGTAGAAACATTCAAACAAGTCCAAAAAACTTGGAGTCGAGCTGGCATAGCGATGTTTATTATTCAAATTGTGATCATCCTTTTATATCTTGTTTTCGTCGTATTCATTCTTTCTAGCTTATGGTATATTCGTGATTCTTTTATCCGGGATTCTTATAACTATGATCCTTACATTTATGATGGTTATTACTACTAGAAAGGAGAAAACAATATGCATCAAAAAATGATCAAAACTATTTTTATATTGAATATCGTTCAAACAGTGATTTATCTTTTTGGTTTCTTTAACCGAGTAGCAGAGCAGTCAGGTCTGGTTCCTCTCGTCTATGTGACACGTCTATGGGGGAATTTTTATGGAATTATTTTTTGGTCGATCCTAAGTATGATTTGCGTGATCGGCTTCACTTTAACCTTATATTTATTGCTTTCAAAAGCAGTAGATTCTAAAAAAACAGTCGGGTTGATCATTTCTGCTATCGGTTATGGTTCTCCACTGCTATTCAGTTTTTTCTTGATCATTCCAGCAACCTTGTTGATTTTAGGGCTTATCTTTATTAAATGGATGATTTTAGATCCAGAAAAATCAGTAGAAGAATACGATGAGTTGCATGATACTCATGCATGACCTAAATAAGATTTAGTACAAGTTTTTAACGATTATTTAGTTTCTTTTGTGAACTATTGCATTAATATAGGGAATCAGTTATAGTATGTAGCGATACTTTGAAAAAAAGAGGGAATAATCGTGGAAAAACAATCCATTTATGGCTTAACAAATAAAGAATTGACTGCTTGGTTTTTAGAACATGGTGAAAAGAAATTCCGTGCCTCACAAGTATGGGAATGGCTCTATCAAAAGCGCGTCACAAGCTTTGAAGAAATGACAAATCTTTCAAAAAGTTTAATTGAAAAACTATCAGAAAACTTTGAGATCAATCCATTGAAACAAGTGATCGTGCAAGAGGCAAGTGATGGGACAGTCAAATACTTGTTTGAGTTGCCAGATAAAAATATGATCGAAACGGTGTTGATGAGACAAGAATATGGCTTATCTGTGTGTGTAACTACACAAGTCGGATGTAACATTGGCTGTACTTTTTGTGCCAGTGGTTTATTAACGAAAAACCGAGACTTAACAGCCGGTGAGATCGTAGCGCAGATCATGATGGTCCAACATTACTTTGATGAACGTCAACTGGGGGAACGAGTATCCCATGTCGTGGTGATGGGGATCGGTGAACCGTTCGACAATTACGACAATGTGATGGATTTCTTGCATATCATCAATGATGCCAAAGGTTTAGCAATCGGTGCTCGTCACATCACGGTGTCAACCAGTGGGTTGGCAAACAAAATCAAAGAATTCGCTGAAAATGGATTACAAGTCAACTTAGCGATATCATTACATGCACCAAATAATGAAGTCCGTACGTCTATGATGCGTATCAATCGCCGTTTCCCAATTGAAAAATTGATGGAAGCAGTGGATGAGTACTTGGAGAAAACCAATCGCCGGATCACGTTTGAATACATCATGCTGAATCAAGTAAATGATCGTCCAGAACACGCGCAACAACTGGCTGATCTGTTGAAAGACAAGAAAAAATTAACTTATGTCAATTTGATTCCTTACAACCCAGTAAGTGAACATGATCAATATTCAAGAAGCCCAAAAGCGGATGTATTGAAATTTTATGATGTGTTGAAAAAGAACGGCATCAATTGTGTGATTCGCAAAGAGCATGGGACAGATATTGATGCAGCTTGTGGGCAATTGCGTAGCAAACAAATGAAAAAAGAAAAAACTGTAGCAAAATAAATATTCTTAAAGTTAAGTTTTCTTTCCTTCTCTTTTTCTCGTTTGGCTGATAGAATAGGCTGAAATTGGAATGGAGGGGAATAGGATGATCATCAGTGAATTTGATCGTAGAAATATCGGATTGAAGGATCAGTTAGCTGACCTTTTGCGTTTGACTTGGCCGAAGGATTACGGTGAACAACCAATGAAAGAAGTCGAGCAACTACTAGCGACGGATCGAATCGCCGTCTCAGCGGTTGAACAAGATCGTTTGGTTGGTTTTATCGGTGCGATTCCGCAGTATGGAATGACTGGTTGGGAAATTCACCCTCTAGTAGTAGAAACTTCTTATCGAAAGCAGTATATCGGTAGCCGCTTAGTTGATTATGTTGAGAAAGAAATCGCCTCTAAAGGTGGTGTGATGGTTTATTTAGGAACAGATGATACGGATGGAGACACAAGTCTTAGTCATACGGATCTTTTTGATCATCCGTTAGATAAACTGAAATCAATCGAAACCTTCAACAAGCATCCTTATACATTTTATGAAAAAATGGGCTATCAAGTCGTTGGAGCGATTCCTGATGCAAATGGGATCAATCAACCAGATATCATCCTGGCAAAACGACTTGGAGAAATAAACCAATGAATGAAGCACCAAAATGATTTTTTTTAAATCGAATAAAACATGCGAGCCTCCCCTAGTGTGGAGGCTCTTTTTTGTGGCAAAAACCGAACATTCATATCGAACGTTCCTATAACGACCATTTTTTTATGATTATTTTATTCGAAAGAGGATTAGATAAAAATCCTTGATTTATCTCATTTTTTCAGAAAAAAATAATAAAACGTTCATGGAAAAGTCATTATTTTTTAGAAAAAGCGAAAAAAACTGTTGCAATTTTAATAATTATTCATTAAACTCATAAACAACTCAGAAAATACTAATTATTCTGAAAATTTCGATAAAGGGGTACGGAAGATGAAAAAGAATTTAACTTTTGGTGTTGTGGCCTTATGTGGGCTTGTACTTGCTGGTTGTTATGGTGGCAGCAGTGCAGATACAAGTGGTAGTGGTTCTTCAAGCAGTGGATCAGCAGATGGAGGAGGCGTCTTCAACTTAGTAGTACCTCAAGAAATGCCGTCGGCCGACTTATCGGTTGCAACAGATACAATCAGTTTTACTGCACTAAATAATGTGTATGAAGGAATCTATCGTTTAGATGAAGATAGTAAACCTCAACCAGCCGGTGCGAGTGAATTGGCTGAAGTTAGTGAAGATGGATTGACTTATAAAGTCAAATTGCGTGAAGACGCAAAATGGTCAAATGGGGAGCCTGTCACAGCAGCTGATTATGTTTACGGTTGGCAACGTACGGTAGATCCAGCGACGGCATCAGAATATGCGTATCTTTTTGCACCAGTTGAAAATGCTGAAGCAATCACAGCAGGCGACAAAGACAAATCAGAATTAGGCATCAAAGCAGTTGGTGATTATGAATTGGAAATCAAATTAGCCAAACAAACACCATACTTCCAATACTTACTTGCTTTCCCTTCATTCTTCCCACAAAGTCAAGCAGTGGTTGAAGAACATGGAGATGCGTACGCATCATCAAGTGACAACGCAGTATACAATGGACCATTTACTTTAGCTGATTTTGATGGACCAGGTACTGATACTGAATGGACGTACAAGAAAAACGAAGAGTACTGGGATAAAGATGCAGTTAAATTATCAGAAATCAAAGTCAGTGTCGTAAAAGAATCTTCTACTGCATTGAATCTATTCAAAGATGGACAAGCAGATGATGTCATCTTATCAGGCGAGTTAGCACAACAAAATGCGAATGATCCAGCTTATACGTCAGTCAAAGAAGCACGTACAAGTTATATCGAGTTCAATCAAAGAGAAGATGATTCACCATTCAAAAATGTGAACTTAAGAAAAGCCATTTCTTATTCAATCAATCGTGAAGCATTAGTGAAACAAGTTATGGGTGATGGTTCAGTTGTTTCAACAGGTTTGATTCCTGCAGACATGACTAAGAACCCTGAAACAAATGAAGATTTCGCAGCAGAAGCCGGCGAATTAGTATCATATGATCAAGACAAAGCAAAAGAATATTGGGAAAAAGCGAAGAGTGAATTAGGAATCGACTCATTAGAATTTGAATTGATGGCATCAGATGATGACTCAACGAAAAAAGTGATCGAATATATCCAAAACTCTATCCAAGAAAACCTTGACGGTGTGAAAGTAAAACCTACACCAGTACCATTCTCAGTTCGTTTGGATCGTTCATCATCTGGTGATTTTGATACAGTATTAGGTGGTTGGGGCGCAGACTATGCTGACCCAAGTAGCTTTACTGACTTATTTGTAACAGGCAATTCATACAACCGTGGTCAATGGTCAAATGCAGACTATGACAAAGCCGTTGAAGCATCTGCTTCTAAAGATGCAGGTGACGAACAAGCGCGTTGGGCTGACTTACAAGAAGCGAATAAAATCATCGCTGAAGATATGGGTGTCGCACCAGTTTATCAAAAAGCTGAAGGTCATTTAGTTAATCCAAAAGTCAAAGGTATCGTTCATCATGCTGCTGGCGCATCATGGGATTACAAATGGACATATATTGAAGAATAATCTGTCCTAAAAAGAAAAAAGAGCGTCTGGGATGTTTGACAAATCCCAGACCTCTCAATTTTCTGATCCTAGTTATTCTTTTGGCCGTTCATTTAGACAAGTGAGATGAGCGCAAAGACAATCGAAAACACAAGCAAAATTCCAGCGATGATCAGCCAAAAGGTATACATACCGTAGCTGACCGAAGATAGGGAAGTAAATTCTGGTTTTTCCTTCCGGTTTCTCGTTCGTGCTAAGTGAAACGAACGTTGAAAGTGATCAAAGAAACCTGAGGAGAACACCCATAAAAATCCGCCGATAATCAAAAACGGCAACGCACATAAAAATAAATCATTGGATAATTGAAGAAGGGTCAACTGATCAGTCAAAGCATTTTTAAGTAACACGAGGACGATCACTAAACCGGCAAACAAATAAGGACGATATTTTTTTTTCATTTTTTTGCTCCTTTATCATTGGTTCATTAAATAATGTAGCGAAACATTGATCAGAAGTCAAAAGCTAGGGGGAAACATTCGTGAATAGTTATATAAAATATGTATTAAAACGCGTCTTCTTTATGGTGATCACACTATGGTTGATTGCAACCATCACATTCTTTTTGATGCAATTATTGCCTGGTACACCTTACACAAACCAGGAACGTTTAAGTCCTGAAACAATTGAGATGTTGAACAAACAAGTTGGTTTGGATAAACCAGTCATCGTTCAATATGGGATCTATCTTTCTAATTTGATCCAAGGAGATTTTGGTATCTCTTTCCAATTCAAAAACCAACCAGTTGCTAACTTATTAGCAGGACGAGTAGGACCTTCATTACAGCTTGGTCTACAAGCAATCATTTTCGGAACTTTCTTTGGAACGATCCTAGGAACAATCTCAGCAATGAAACAAAATACATGGGTCGATACGTCTTCTACATTAGTCGCGATCTTAGGACGTTCTATCCCTAACTTTGTTTTTGCTGTATTGTTACAATACATTTTTGCCATCCAATTTCGTGTATTGCCGATCGCAAAATGGGATGGGTTCATGTATACGATCTTACCAACGATTGCACTAGCCATGTCGCCATTAGCCGACTCTGCCAGATTCATCCGAACAGAAATGGTCGAAGTCTTGCATAGTGATTATGTCGAATTGGCTCGAGCAAAAGGCTTGAGTCGTTGGGAAATTGCCTTTAAACATGGTCTACGTAATAGTTTGATCCCGTTGATGACTTTGTTAGGCCCATTAGCAGTCGCTTTGATGACCGGTTCATTAGTTGTTGAAAATATCTTTGCTATTCCGGGGATCGGTGAGCAATTCGTTAAGTCGATCACAACAAATGACTATCCAACGATCATGGCTGTTACGATCTTGTATTCATTTATGTTAATCTTAGTTATTTTAGTCGTGGATCTATTGTACGGACTAGTTGATCCGAGAATCCGAGTTTCTGAAGGGAGTCGAAGCTAGATGGAACTGATACCAAAACGCTACGAAACAATTGCAGAAATTCCTGCAGATGAATTTTTACCGTTACAAAAAAACACAGAAGAAGAACGTGAAAAAATCGAAGCTCCTTCACTGAATTTTATCCAGGATTCTTGGCGTCGATTGAAGAAAAACAAAGCGGCAGTTATTTCCATGGGATTACTGATTGTGATCATCTTTATCTCGATCATCACGATTTTCGTTTCACCCCATGATCCAACCGCTCAAAATGTCGATTACATCAACTTACCACCACGTATTCCTGGTATCAATATCGACGGACTAAACGGAAAAGCAATGGTTGCTGGTGAGTTAGTCGATAAATATGCGCAAGCCAATGTTCCTGCAGATGTGAACTACTTTTTAGGAACAGATGGTCTAGGTCGTGATGTGTTAAGTCGTTTGTTCATGGGAACACGTATCTCTCTACTGATTGCCTTCATCGCTGCGTTACTAGATGTAACGATCGGTGTTGCCTATGGTTTGATCTCTGGTTTATTAGGTGGTCGTGTGGACAATGCGATGCAACGTTTCTTAGAGGTCTTATCTGGTATTCCTAACTTAGTCGTGATGATTTTGATGCTAGTCGTCTTTGAACCAGGGATCTTCTCGATCGTGGCAGCGATGGCGATCACGAACTGGATTCCGATGGCTCGGATCGTCAGGGCGCAAACATTGAAATTAAAAGACCAAGAGTATGTGTTAGCAGGAATGACATTAGGTGAATCCAAATGGAAGATCGCCTTCAAGCATATCTTGCCAAACATTTCGAGTGTGATCATCATCCAAATGATGTTCAGTATCCCATCAGCGATTTTCTTCGAAGCTTTCTTAAGTTTCATCGGCCTAGGCTTGACACCACCTTCTGCTTCATTGGGAACGATGTTGAGTGATGGATACAAAACATTCTTATACTTGCCGTACCTATTATGGATTCCGGCAGCAACTTTATCGGTGATCATGATTGGTTTCAACTTATTAGCAGATGGCTTACGTGATGCCTTTGATCCTAAAATGAAAGAGTGAGTACGATGACGAAAATTCTTGAAGTAAAGAACTTACAAATCTCCTTTGATACCTATGCTGGAAAAGTCCAAGCAATCCGAGGCGTCGATTTTCATTTGAACAAAGGTGAAACATTGGCAATCGTTGGCGAATCCGGTAGTGGGAAATCTGTAACGACTAGAAGTATCATGCGTTTACTATCGAGTAACGCATCGATCGATTCTGGTGAGATCTTATTCAAAGGACAAAACATTGTTGATAAAACAGAAAAAGAAATGCAAAAGATTCGTGGGAAAGAAATCGCGATGATCTTCCAAGATCCGATGACTTCATTAGATCCAACGATGACGATTGGTAAACAAGTAGCAGAATCTTTACGTAAGCATAATAAAGTATCGAAAAAAGAGGGGCAAAAAGCCGCTTTAGAATTATTGAATCTTGTAGGGATCCCGGAGGCTGAGAAACGCATCCATAGCTATCCTCATCAATTTTCAGGGGGACAACGGCAACGGATCGTGATCGCGATCGCGTTGATATGTTACCCAGAAATCTTGATTGCAGATGAACCAACGACAGCCTTAGATGTGACGATCCAAGCACAGATTTTAGAGTTGTTGAAAAAAATCCAATCAAAAATCGACACGTCGATCATTTTTATCACCCATGATCTTGGTGTCGTAGCGAATGTTGCTGATCGAGTAGCAGTGATGTACGGTGGAAAAATCATTGAAGTGGGGACATCTGAAGAGATTTTTTACAATCCACAGCATCCGTATACATGGGGCTTACTTGGCTCTATGCCTACATTGGAAAGTGGCAATGACCGCTTATATGCAATCCCAGGTTCTCCACCGGATTTATTGAATCCGCCAAAAGGAGATGCCTTCTATCCACGAAATGAATTTGCATTGAAAATCGATGCGGAACAAGCACCACCGTTTTTCGAACTATCACCAACACACCAAGCAGCTACTTGGCTATTAGCCCCACAAGCGCCAAAAGTGACACCGCCAGAAGAGATTCAACGGCGCTGGGCGATTTTTCAAGAAAAGCAAAAAGCACATGGCCAAGGGGGATTGAACAATGAACAAAAAACTGCTCGAGGTTAAAGGCTTAAAACAGTATTTTAATGTAGGAAAGAAAAATGAAGTCCATGCGGTGAATGATATCAGTTTTCACATCTATGAAGGAGAAACATTCGGCTTAGTTGGCGAATCTGGTAGTGGAAAGTCAACCACAGGCCGAACGATCATCCGTTTGAATGAACCAACGGGTGGCGAGATTTTATTTGATGGGCAAGATGTGACGAAATTAAAAGGCAAACAAGCCATGACAAAGTTTCGTCATGAAGTCCAAATGATTTTCCAAGATCCATATGCTTCATTAAATCCAAGAATGAAAGTACGAGATATCATTGCAGAAGGAATCGATGTCAATGGACTAGCTAAATCACCCGAAGAACGTGCAGAAAAAGTCAACGAGTTACTAAAAACAGTTGGCTTAAATCCCAGCCATGGCACACGCTATCCTCATGAATTTTCAGGGGGACAACGCCAACGGATCGGGATTGCACGAGCATTAGCAGTCAATCCGAAGTTTATCATTTGTGATGAACCAATCTCTGCTTTAGACGTATCGATCCAAGCCCAAGTGGTCAATCTTTTACAAGATTTACAAAAAGAGCAAGGATTGACTTACTTGTTTATCGCGCACGATCTATCCATGGTGAAACATATCAGTGACCGTATTGGTGTGATGCACAATGGCTTGTTGCTTGAGATGGGAACCAGTGAAGAAATCTATAATCATGGAGTGCATCCATATACGGAAAGCTTACTATCAGCGATCCCATTGCCTGACCCTGATCATGAACGCCAACGTCGCCGGATCAAGTATCAACCTGAACCAGACGATGGACAAATCCGTACGTTACGCGAAATTTCTCCTGAACATTTTGTATATGCAACAGAACAAGAAGTTGCTTATTATGCGAAAAAATTAAAACGGCAGAAAGAAGCCTTGCTAGTCGCAAACTAGGGGGAGAAGCCGATGCTAAAAGCCTTTAAATTTCGAATCTATCCCACTGTTTCACAAAAACAGTGGTTGATCCAAACATTTGGTTGTGTGCGTTTCACTTACAATCATTTATTAAAAGCCAGACAGGCGTATTATTTAGAAACGCAAGAGATCGATTATACGCTGACACCAGCTTCTTTAAAAAAGCAATATCCGTTTTTAAAGGAAGTCGATAGTTTAGCCTTAGCGAATGCCCAATTAAACTTGGATC
This sequence comes from Enterococcus sp. AZ062, assembly GCF_051715065.1. NCBI lineage: Bacteria > Bacillati > Bacillota > Bacilli > Lactobacillales > Enterococcaceae > Enterococcus > Enterococcus sp. AZ062. Next base: position 731,611 of record NZ_JBIOTB010000001.1, read on the forward strand.
GTGCATTTCGTAATTATTTTAAAGGACGCGCAAGCTTCCCCAAACTGAAAAATAAAAAAAGTATTTGGCAGTCGTATACGACGAATAATCAAAAAGGAACCATCTATTTAGAAGAAACATACCTCAAATTGCCAAAGCTAAAAGAGAAAATTCGCATCCATGCACATCGTCCGATTGAAGGAACGATTCGTTCAGCAACGATCTCATCTCGATACAACGAGATCTTTTATGTCTCCTTGCTCTGTGAAGTTCCCCAAAAGACGATGAAAGCGTCAAATAAATGGATCGGGATAGCCTATGATCCAGATCGTCTAGTGGAGATGTCCACACCGCTTGACATCACGATCCCTAAATTCAAACAAGTGGATCAACAGCTCCTGCGGGCAAAGAGAAAGCTTGTGATCAAAGGCCGATCAGCACAGCATCGACGAACACACGTTGAAAGAGTAAAAAATTATCAAAAGCAAAAAAGGAAAATCAAAGACCTTTATTTAAAACAAAAATTTCAACGAGAAGACTATTTGGAACAAATTTCAGGAACGGTGATCCGTCATTATGATTATTTGTTTGTCGAATCGATTTCAGCAGATTGTCCGGAAGGTGATTTTTCTATCCAAGACTGGCACAAGCTATTAGCAAAGCTCCAATATAAATCGCAATGGTATAGCAAAAAGTTAGTATTGATCGATATGAAAGAACAAACAAATCCTTCCACAAACAAAAAGAGTCTGGAATTAGTTGAAATCGGGAAGCAAGTCCTTTTTGAATAAAAAAACTGGTAGGGGCGCCAGGGTTCGCCTTGCTAATAAAAAACATCTATTGTTTTTGTTTCTAGGAATTTCTTTCAGAGAAGCTCACTAATTATGACAAACCAAAAAAGAGGAGAAGAGCATTCATGCCCTTCACCTCTTTTTATTCTGTATGTCCAGGTTTTAATTGATAGATCTTTGAGGGACGTCCGATACCGACAGGGCGTTCACCGATTTCATCGAAGTATTGTAACATGGCTTTTTTGAAATTGGAATGATCGATCATTTTAAAATCGATCCCTAAGAATTTAGCGAATACTTTGCGTGCTTCAGTGATCGTGAAGTCTTTTCCTAGAACTTGAAGCACTTGCGGTTCATGTTCCATTTTATTGACGACACGGTTGAAGGCTTTGACAATGATCTCGCTATGGTCAAAGGCTAATGTGTCTTTGCCAGAAGACTCGCTCGTCGTCAAGTCCAGAGTGATTGCTACATCCCCACTCGATAGATGCAGTTTGTTTGCATTGCGTTCAAGTGAAAACCACTGCACTTCTTTGGCATCATCTCCAGCGATCAAAGGTTCTTCACCGATAAAGGCGAGATAGCTGACTGTCACGACCCAGCCACGAGGATCACGATTCGGTGTACTGAAGGTATGCAGTTGTTCAATGTTTTCTTCGGATATGATGACGCCTGTTTCTTCTTTTGTTTCTCGCAAGACGCTGGCACCTGTGGATTCGTTTTTTTGGACGAATCCTCCGGGAAGTGCCCAAGAATTTCGGTAAGGATGGCTTTTACGTTGGATAAGTAAAACTTTTAATTGATCTTCTTCTTTGTTGTAGCAGAGTAAAACGATATCGACTGTCAAGGAAGGTTTTTCATATTCAGGACGTTCTTGGTCTTGGTACCAAGATAAGAAATCAGTTTCAGAGGCCTCTTGTTCATAATATGTTTTTTCTTCTTCTTTTGAATGAAAATGTTCCACTTTCTCACCTCCTGTGATGTTAAGGTACTTTTTACTTTATTGTAGCAGAATCTTCCTGAAAACCAAAGATTTCTAGACAAATAAATCGAACTCAGAGTTGAAAAAGAAACGGTAAGAGTAGATTAAATAGGAAGAAAAGCAAATAAAAAGGGAGAAGCTTCTGTTTTTCTTCTCGAATCGCGAAAAAGCCACAGAGGACGATATACCCTGCTAGGATCACTCGAAGGATCAAAGTGAGCAAAAGAAACGTATTTAATTGTCCATGCAAATTGAAATAACCATACAGATGTAAATAGTAAAAACTAAATAATAAATGGATGAGAGAAAGTAAAGCAATGCTGATAATCATTCGTTTGTGTTTTTTTGTCATTAGTCTCAAAACCTTTTCTTATATGATATTGCTTATTATAGCATGTTTGTAAAGTAAAAATGAGAGAGTAGATGATCCTGAAGAAAAAGGAGTGAGAGTGTGGGTAGAGAATGAAGTGGATCATCACGATAACGTAGGTTCTTTATAAATGTTTTCTTGAAGGGAAAGGACATCTTTACATTTCGGGAGTTATCAAAAAAAGCTAACAGCGTATTCATTTTATGGTATACTAGCAAGGAAACGAATTCGCACCATGCGATAAAGGAGGAAGTACCCCATGGCAGAAAAGGAAACTTTTTATATCACTACGCCCATCTATTATCCAAGTGGCAAACTGCACATTGGCAATTCTTATACAACGATTGCATGTGATGCTGTTGCACGTTATAAACGTTTGATGGGCTTTGATGTGTTTTATCTAACTGGGGTAGATGAACACGGACAGAAAATCGAGAAAAAAGCAGAAGAATTAGGCGTAGAGCCACAGGAATATGTAGACAAAATGGCTGCAGATGTCAAAAAACTGTGGAAAACATTAGATATCAGCTACGATAAATTCATTCGCACAACTGATGATTATCATAAAGCAGCAGTTCAAAAAATCTTTGATCGTTTGCTTGAACAAGGCGATATTTACTTAGGTGAATATGAAGGTTGGTATTCTGTCTCAGATGAGGAATTCTTTACAGAAACTCAACTTGCAGAAGTATACAAAGATGAAGACGGCAAAGTGATCGGTGGGAAAGCGCCAAGTGGTCATGAAGTCGAGCTAGTCAAGGAAGAGTCTTATTTCTTCCGTATGAGTAAGTATGCAGATCGCTTGTTGGAATACTACGAAGAACACCCAGAGTTTATCCAACCTGAATCACGTAAAAATGAGATGATCAATAACTTCATCAAACCTGGTTTAGAAGATCTAGCAGTTTCACGGACGACGTTCAGCTGGGGAATCAATGTCAAAAATGATCCGAAACATGTAGTGTATGTCTGGATCGATGCGTTGTCGAACTACATCACCGCACTAGGTTACGGTTCAGAGGACGATCAATTATTCCAGAAATATTGGCCTGCAGATGTCCATATGGTTGGAAAAGAAATCGTTCGGTTCCATACGATCTATTGGCCGATCATGTTGATGGCATTAGATATCCCATTGCCGAAGAAAGTCTTTGGACATGGCTGGTTATTGATGAAAGACGGCAAGATGTCTAAATCGAAAGGTAATGTCGTTTATCCAGAAATGCTTGTTGAACGCTATGGCTTAGATGCTTTGCGTTATTACTTATTGCGTGCAGTACCATTTGGTTCAGATGGCGTATTTACACCAGAAGACTTTGTGTCACGTGTGAACTACGATTTGGCGAACGACTTAGGGAATCTCTTGAATCGAACGATTGCAATGATCAATAAATATTGTGATGGCATGGTTCCTGACTATGCGTCATTAGTGACACCGTTTGACAGTGAGCTATCAACAACTGCTGCGAATGTGGTAGGTCGTTATCATGATGCAATGGAAAAAATGGAATTCAACACTGCATTAGCTGAAATCTGGGTATTGATTTCTCGTGCCAACAAATATATCGATGAAACAGAACCTTGGGTCTTAGCAAAAGACGAAGAGAAGAAAAAAGAGTTAGAGAGCGTGATGATCCACTTAGCTGAATCGCTACGTATCACTGCGATCCTCTTGCAACCGATCATGACAGAAACACCAACTAAAATCTTCAATCAATTAGGGTTGGATGCCGAGACGATGAACCTTGAAGGATTACACTTCGGTGAATTCCCATCTGGGACAAAAGTCGTTGCAAAAGGTACACCGATTTTCCCACGCCTAGAGCTGGAAGAAGAAATTGCGTATATCCAAGCAAAAATGTCAGAAGGTACTCAAACAAATGAGGACTCTGTCAAATGGGACCCAGAAGAAACAGAGCTTGTTTCGACCAAAGAAAAACAAATCAAGTTCGATGTATTTGAAAAAGTCGAATTAAAAGTAGCAGAAGTCATCAATTGCCAAAAAGTCGAAGGGGCAGATAAATTATTGCAATTCCGTCTAGATGCAGGAGATGACCAAGACCGTCAAATCTTATCCGGTATTGCCGAATTTTATCCTGATCCAAGTGAATTGATCGGCAAAAAATTAGTGATCGTTGCTAACTTGAAACCACGCAAAATGCGCGGGCTGATCAGTCAAGGAATGATCCTTTCAGCAGAAGCAGCTGATGGTTCATTACAAGTGATCGAAGCACCAAAAGGTATGCCAAACGGTTCTGAAGTTGGCTAATCAATGACTATTAAGAACTATTCTAAGCAAATAAGCTTAGAATAGTTCTTTTTTGATAGGCTTACTTTTCGTGGATCTATAAAAATAAAACTAACGAGGTTGTGCGAACACCGTTTATTTGTTTTTAGGGGGTACGAAAGGACGAATCTCCTCGGCTTTTTTATAACTTTGATTGAGTGACAAATTTTTTGGAACTGCAGTATTAAACCATTCATTCATGTTACAATAAGAAAGAAAAGTGAGTAAGTAAACGATCCAAGCCGAATGAGCAGGTCATTGGCTTAGCTAGCGCTTGATAAGAAATAGGATAACTATGCTATCTATTGGAAGGAGACGAAAGATGAATGTGGCTGAGTTAGATTTAGTTACCCGATTTGTACTGGAAAAAAAAGCAAATCTGCATGGCGGAATTTACCATTTGACGCAAGTAGAAATGGCGTATAACTCCAATCGAATAGAAGGGTCGAGAATTTCTGAGAAGCAAACCGCCTTAATATTTGAAAATAATATTCTCCCTCCTGCTGAAAGTGGCGAGGCAACGAAACTAGATGATATCAAAGAAACAGAAAATCATTTCAAAGGTTTCGATTACGTGATCGATCATATCGAAGAATCGTTATCGAATGATTTTATCAAAGAACTACATCGAATTTTGAAACGAGGAACAACTGATGAAAACAATCCGCTAACACCTGTCGGAGAATTTAAACTTGTTCAAAATATGATTGGTTTTGGTTATGATGAGGTTGAAACCACAGCACCCGAGGAAGTAACTGAAAAAATGACGGAATTACTTGCTCACTATGAGAACTCAAAAAAACAAAGCTTAGTTGAAATTGCAGATTTTCATGTGAAATATGAACGCATCCACCCATTTGCAGATGGCAACGGACGTACGGGACGTTTGATCATGTTCAAAGAATGCTTGAGGCACAATATCATGCCTTTCGTGATCAAAGATGTCCATCGTGAGTTCTACTACAGAGGTTTAAGTAATTGGGGAACCGAGAATGGTTATTTACTTAATACTTTAGGTATGAGTCAAGATATGTATGAACAGTTTTTAAAAAAAATGAAATTCACAGGATCGGTTCATCAATAAAATAGCTTTATAGATAAATAAAAAAGTCGAGCGATGATAATCATCGTCCGACTTTTTTTAGTTTTAGCCGTTGTTTGACTTTCGTTGGCAATAATGCTGCGACGATTGAAAATGGAATACATAGAATATACCAAGCAATCAGGCGGCTATTGCCGTAACGTGCATAAATCTTGGTCAATAGCGAGTGAAGGATCACCAGCCCTAGGAGCAAGCTGATCGCAAAGAACCATCTTGTATCCCAATCAGTCAAGTGGCGCAAGGCGTTCATAGCTAAAGGATAGCCGTAGAAAAAAATCCCGACCATCGTGACGCGCCAATTTTTGACGATCGTTTGAACATTCAATAGTAAAAAGATGACCGATAGTAAAAAAGCAATGGGCGGAAACAAGCCGACGAGAAAGGAATAGACGATTCCCCACAACAACATCCCAGGCCCTTTGATCAAGGCGGCAATGAGAAGAAAACCAGCCATCAATAGCAATTGCTGTGTCAATGTTGCAATCGTCAACCAGCCAAATAAAATCAACAATAACCAATGTAGCTTGGATTGTTTTTGTTCTTTTTGTGGAAAGAAAGTAGTACCTTTATCTTTTAGATAAGATGCTAGTTTTGGATCGATCGATTGAAAATCCATAGGGTACCTCCTTACATTTCAAGTAGCTTCATTCTATAAGAAGCAAGACAAGAATACATCCGTCTTTAGAGGGATATTTTCACTACAAATTTCTGAAAAGAATGGTAAAATGAAAAGTTCTCGGTTATACTGAAAAAAATAAAAAAGAAATACGAAATGAGGAAGAGGATGAAGGGGAAATTAAAACGCGAGATCAATTTGTTTGGTGCATTATCCACAGTAATGGGAACTGTGATCGGCGCCGGCGTCTTTTTTAAAACAGCAGCGGTAGTGGCAAGTACACAATCAACAAGTTTGACGTTACTCGCGTGGTTGTTAGGGGGATTCTTAACGATCTGTGCGGGGCTAACAGTCGCTGAATTAGCCACTGCCATTCCTGAAACAGGTGGAGCGGTCAAGTATATTGAAGCAGCTTACGGTAAGTTACCAAGTTTTTTGTTAGGCTGGGCACAAAGTTTGATTTACTTTCCAGCCAACATTGCGGCATTATCGATCATCTTTGCAACACAGCTGATCAATCTCTTACAGCTATCTCCTGATTATTTATTAGTGATTGCTATTATTACAGCACTTTCTATCACTGGATTGAATCTGTTAGGGACCAAAGTTGGTGCGTACGTTCAATCGATTACATTGGTAGTCAAGTTGATCCCAATTGCAGTGATCATTATTTGGGGGCTTCTGACACCAGGACAGGGTACTGTTCAATTATTTCCAGTAGAAGCCGGACAAGGTGTTTCATGGGCAGAAGGACTTAGTGGTGCTTTGTTGGCGACACTTTTCGCTTACGATGGCTGGTTAGGTGTCGGAGCCATGGCTGGAGAAATGAAACGTCCAGAAAAGGATCTACCAAAAGCGATTATTTTAGGATTGAGTTTTGTGACATTCGTTTATCTATTGATCAACTTCGTCTTTTTAAAAACATTACCGATTGATCAAATTGCTGGGAACTTGAATGCTTCATCGGATGCGTCAGCGGTCATCTTCGGTGAACTAGGAGGGAAAATCGTTACGATCGGTATTTTGATCTCTGTCTACGGCGCACTGAATGGTTATACGTTGACTGGGATTCGTGTCCCATATGCAATGGCATTAGAAAATGAGTTGCCGTTCAGTAACCAGTTGACAAAGCTCTCAAAAAAATTCACCGTTCCTTATGTACCTGCATTGTTCCAACTAGCGATTGCATGTATAATGATGAGCTTGGGTTCATTTGATTTTCTGACAGATATGTTGATTTTTGTCATGTGGCTATTTAGTTTATTGATTTTTATTGGCGTATTTATTTTAAGAAAGAAAGCACCAGAGATGCCTCGTCCATATAAAGTACCATTGTATCCTGTGATACCGATCATTGCGATTTTAGGAGCCATCTTTATTTTAGGGATGACACTGATCACACAAACGAATTTGGCATTGATCGGAATCTTAGTCACATTATTAGGTGTACCTGTGTTCTACTACAAAAAAAGACAAACTGAAAGTAACTAACTGATAATGAAAAGACAAGAAGTGAATCAAGTCATTTCTTGTCTTTCTTTGTACGATATCTCATGTTTTTTAGTCTTTGAGACTTCTTTAACGCCTGCTTATATGCTAAAGTAATGAATGAAAAGGAGAGATAAAGATGATATTTGATTCTCATACTCATTTGAACGCGGAACAATTCAATGATGACATTCCTGAAACGATCCAGCGTGCAGAAGAACTAGGTGTGACTAAAATGGCCGTCGTAGGCTTTGATACACCGACGATCGAAAAGTCCTTGATGCTTAGTCAAGATTACCCAAACATTTATAGCATCATTGGTTGGCATCCTACCGAAGCTGGTAGCTATACGAAAGAAATCGAAAATAAACTTCAAGAACAATTGACTTTACCAAAAGTGGTTGCTTTAGGGGAAATCGGACTGGATTATTATTGGATGGAAGATCCAAAAGAAGTCCAAGATAAAATTTTTAGAAGACAGATCGCCATCGCAAAAGAGATGAACTTACCAATTAGTATCCATACGAGAGAAGCATTGGAAGATACTTATAAGGTTTTAAAAGAAGAGGACATTCGCGACATTGGTGGGATCATGCACAGCTTTAGTGGTGATTATGAATGGGCACAACGTTTCCTTGATTTAGGGATGCACATTTCTTTCAGTGGTGTCGTCACTTTCAAAAAGGCGTTAGATGTGCAAGAAGCAGCGACAAACGTTCCATTGGATCGTCTATTAGTGGAAACGGATGCTCCATATTTAGCGCCAATGCCCTATCGAGGAAAAAGAAATGAACCAGGGTATACTCGTTACACAGTCGAAAAGATCGCTGAACTTCGTCAACTACCAATGGAAGAAGTAGCGGCACAAACATGGAAAAATGCCCATCGTTTATTTGGATTATCAGAGCATGACTAAGTTAAAGATCCAAGAAATCATTGTTGTCGAAGGGAAAGACGATACGAGAAGGCTACAAGAAGTGGTTGAAGCCGACACGATAGAAACGATTGGTTCAGCGATCAATGAAGAAATCTTGATGCAGATCGAACATGCACAGGAAACTAGGGGAATCATTATTTTTACGGACCCAGATTTCTCAGGTGAGAAGATTCGTAAAACAATCATGGAAGTGGTACCACAAGCAAAACATGCATTTTTGCCAAGGAACCAAGCTGTACCGAAAAAAAAGGGAAGCTTAGGAGTCGAACATGCGAGTGACGAAGCGATATTAGAAGCGTTGAAAAAGGTCGTTACGCCAGTCGATGATGAGACCCAAGTACCAGAGATCACTAGACAAATGCTTGTTGCGTATGGATTGATTGCCGGACCACAAGCAAAAGAAAAGCGTGAGATGCTAGGCGATGAATTACGCATTGGCTATACAAACGGAAAACAATTGGAAAAACGGTTGAACATGTTCCGAATTACGTTAGCTGAGTTTAAGCAGGCAATGAAAAAAGTGGAGGATCATTATGAGTGAATATCGGGATATTGCAACACCCACTAGAACAAAAGAAATTTTATTGAAGCACGGCTTCTCCTTTAAAAAGAGCTTAGGACAAAACTTTTTGACAGAGCCGAATATCCTTCGGAAAATCATTGAAACTGGTCAAATCGATCAGCAGACTAATGTCATTGAAGTAGGACCAGGAATTGGTGCATTAACAGAGCAAATCGCGCGTCATGCCAAACAAGTAGTCGCATTTGAAATCGACGATCGATTGATTCCTGTCTTGGCAGATACCCTTTCACCATATCCGAATGTAACAGTCATCCACCAAGATATTTTGAAAACTGATTTGGCAGAGGCAGTCAATACTCAATTCAACGAGCAGTTACCATTGAAAGTGGTGGCTAATTTGCCTTATTATATTACGACACCAATCATGATGCACTTTCTTGAATCAGACGTAGTGGTTGACGAAATGATCGTGATGATGCAAAAAGAAGTAGCTGATCGTATTTCAGCTAAACCCGGAACAAAAGCATATGGCTCTTTATCGATTGCTGTGCAATATTATATGGAAGCAAGTTTGGCGTTTATTGTGCCAAAAACAGTATTTGTACCACAACCAAACGTGGATTCAGCCATCTTGAAATTGACAAGACGCGCAACACCAGCAGTTTCCGTAACGGATGAAAAAGCCTTTTTCCGTCTGACAAAGGCTGCGTTTCAACAGCGTAGAAAAACTTTATGGAATAATTTGCAACATGCCTATGGGAAAGACGAAGAAACAAAAAGTTGGTTAACCGCAAGTCTAACGGAGGCAGGAATCGATCCGAAAAGACGAGGAGAAACACTTTCTTTAGGAGAATTTGCTGCTTTGAGCAATGCCATGGAATATCTAAAAAAATAAAATGAGAAATAGAAGGCTGAAAAAGTCTTTTCGCTCTAAGCATGAAGGCATCACTTGAGAAAACCATTTTGGGTATTCTTCAAGTGGTGCCTGACTATTTTAGGACATATGGTCCAAGATCAAATTATTCGATTTTAGAGAGGGTGGCATTTCAGATGTTCTGTTTCTCTTTATGTGTCTTGACACATTAGAAAGTTAGCGGTACAATAGGTCAAAATAAATGTGTCAAGACACATCAAGGGAGTAAAAAAATGAAAACAAATTCTGTAAGAAAATTGACAATTTCCGCTTTATTGATCGGGATGGGCGTTCTTATTCCGATGATCATGCCTAAGATCGTAATTCCGCCTGCTTCATTTACACTAGCTTCACATGTGCCATTATTTATCGCAATGTTTTTTTCACCCGGTGTAGCTGTTGCAGTGGCGCTAGGTACAACATTTGGTTTCTTCTTGACGACACCTGTGATTATTGCGCTTCGTGCATTGTCTCATTTGGTATTTGCTCTAATCGGTGCATGGTATTTACAAAAAAAACCAGGGATCGTCTTAAAAGACGGGCAATTCACATTAATGAACTGGCGTTTTCAAGGGTTTAACTTATTGATCGGCGTGATCCACTCGATCATCGAAATGCTAGTGGTGAGTGTATTCTTCTTCATAGGGAATATGCCGGAAACATACTATGCAGAAGGCTACTTCTATACCGTATTCATCTTGATGGGGATCGGTGGCTTGATCCATAGTTTGGTGGATTACAATATCGCTTACTTCATTGCCGGAACATTGAGTAAATTCTTTGATGTGCCAGTTTTCACTGCTGCCAAGAAACAGCAAAAGAAAGAGATCGTACAAGGAACGATCAAAAAAGTCGTGTAGCCATCCCACAAATAAAGACTGAAAAATAACCCAAAAAAGACCCAAGATCGTACGATCGATGGGTCTTTTACGTATCATCAAGTTCTGTTTCGTTTATGGGATCGTGATGACATCTTCTGTATCTTTATCAAAGAAATGGCCTTTGTTGATATTGAAGGCAAGGTCGATCATTTCTCCTGGTTTATGGAAGTCACGCGCGTCAACTTTTGAAATGAACTCAGTTGTTCCAGTGCGAGTATAAAGCATGGTTTCTGCACCAAGTAATTCAGATACAACGACTTCTGAATTGACAACAGTTTCTGGTGAGGCATCCAAGACAACTTGTTCACTATGGATATCTTCTGGACGGATACCAAAGACAAGTTCTTTGCCTTCATAACCTTTTTCAACTAGCACTTTATTTTTACCTTCAGGGATTCTCAATTTTAGTCCATGACCATCTGAGATAACGCCTTGGCTTAATTTTACATTGAAAAAGTTCATGGCAGGTGAACCAATGAAACCAGCAACGAACATGTTGACTGGTGTGTCATAAACTTCTTTCGGTGAACCGATTTGTTGGATAAATCCATCTTTCATGATGACGATGCGGTCTGCCATCGTCATCGCTTCTGTTTGGTCATGGGTAACGTAAATGGTTGTTGTTTCTAAGCGTTGATGCAACTTCGCGATTTCGGCACGCATGGCTACACGTAGTTTGGCATCCAAGTTTGACAATGGCTCATCCATTAAGAAGACTTTCGCATCACGTACGATGGCACGACCTAAAGCGACACGCTGACGTTGACCTCCTGAAAGAGCAGCAGGTTTACGTTTTAAGTATTCAGTCAAACCAAGGATCTCCGCAGCATTTTCCACACGTTGTTGGATGTCTGCTTTATCGTATTTACGCAATTTCAAACCAAACGCCATATTGTCAAATACCGTCATGTGAGGGTATAAGGCATAGTTTTGGAATACCATCGCGATATCACGGTCTTTAGGAGCAACATCGTTCATTACTTTACCGCCGATATTCAATTCTCCTTCGGAAATATCTTCAAGACCAGCGATCATTCGTAGAGTTGTTGATTTCCCACAACCGGAAGGACCAACGAATACGATAAATTCGCGATCTTTGATTGCCAAGTTAAAGTCAGTAACAGAATAGTTTTCTGCATTGTCATATTTCTTGTATACATTTTTCAGAGCCATTTCTACCATCGTACAAACCACGCTTTCTTTTTTCTTTTATTTGATGTGTTTAGTATAGTTGAAAGCGCTATCTATATTCAATGTCACAATGAACAAGAATTCGTGGCATCTTTCGTCAATGTGTACAAAATAATTGGAAAGTGCGTGGAAAGTGAGACAAAAATAAAATTCATTTTTGTTTCTATCCTTAAAAGCGAATAAACGGTGTTCCAGAAGTAACTCCTTCGGAAATAAGCCGAGAAACCCAAAAATTTGAAAAACAATTTTCGGGTTTCTCGGCTTATTTCTCGGAGCTGAACACTTCTGAAACAACCTCATCACCTACAAAATAGAATAAATGATGTTCATGAAGCAGATCCTTCAATAATGAGAGCAAACTCCAGCAATATGGCAATTTATTTTTTTGTTTTTACTGCTCGAGTTATCAAAGATTTACCGTGTATTCACTATCTTAGAGCGTATAATACTTTGTAGATATTAAGAGATATAAAAAAGGAGGCAACCAAGAAAACAAAATTTGATTTTCATGTTAAATTAAGTTAAACTCAATTTAACATAAGCTGGGAGATGATAATAATGGAAACGACTATTAGAAAGATTGGAAATTCTGTAGGAGCGATTTTTCCCAAAGATATTTCTCCAGAAGTTGGAAAAATATATACGATTATTAAAATAGGTGAAACATATGTATTAAAGCCCAAAAAAGAAGATATTTTCAAGACTCCAGAGGCATGGGCAGGCTTTAGAGATTCAATCACCCAAGAAGATAAAGAGTGGGATGAGATGAACCTTGAGGGGGAGGAACTATAAATGGATTATCCAAAGCAAAAAGATATTGTATGGCTGGATTTTGATCCAGCTAGAGGAAAGGAAATAAAGAAGCGAAGACCAGGTTTGGTAGTAAGTAAGAATAACTTCAACCAATACACTGGTTTTTGTTTGATTTGCCCAATCACATCAACTGAAAGAAAATTTGATACATATATTAAGATCAAAGAACCACAAATCATTTCTGGACAAGTTGTTACACATCAGTTGTGTTCAATTGACTACACCGCTAGAAACATAATAAAAATTGAACAATGTGATATTCTAACATGGGTGGATGTACTAGAAGTCCTTGATATGTTTGTATAGGGAGTTGTAAAATATCAAATCACAAAAAAATTTGTTACACTGATAAAAAGGGGCGATGACAGATGAAGATAGCATTGATTGCACATGATCGTAAAAAAGAGTTGATGATCAAATTTACAACAGCTTATAAAATCATACTTGAACAACATGAACTATTCGCGACAGGGACAACTGGTCAGCGGATTGCAGAAGCCACAGGATTATCGGTCCATCGGTTCAATTCAGGACCTTTAGGCGGCGACCAACAAATTGGCGCGATGATCTCAGAAGATGAATTGGATCTAGTGATTTTCCTTCGTGATCCTTTAGCAGCTCAACCTCATGAACCTGATGTCACTGCGTTGATCCGCTTGGCTGATGTGTATGATATTCCTTTAGCAACAAATATTGGGACAGCAGAAGTTTTGTTACGTGGGCTTGAAGCCGGATTTTTGGAATTTCGACAAGTCATTCATGAAGAAGGAAGTAAGATCCCTTTTCCTAATAAGATCTAAAATTCGGGTTTTATGAAGATAGAGACAGTTGATCAAGGCGAATGTCTGTTACATCACGAACTAAGCAATCGTTTTCGCGTAGAATATTAGCTTTTTTATTTACAGTTCTTCCTTTTCTATGCTATAGTTTGTCTGGGATAAGTTCCCACTATTAACAGAGTAGAAAATAAAGCGTTAAGTGCTTAGAGGATGGGATGTTGCCTCTAGGACGAAGGACGTAAGTTCGCGGTTTTATTTTCGCATTCGCTGCATGAAACATGTAGCAGCTCTTAAAGGAGATGCTAGAAATGAAGAAAAATCGTTTAGATGCTCGTATGATTACGATCATGGGACTGCTGATCGCATTGATGGTCACGTTGTCTCGCTTAGTTTCATTTGAAACACCATTACTCAAAATCAGTGTAACGTTCATTCCCCAAGTAATCATGGGTATTTTATTTGGCCCATTTTGGACAGGGATCGGTTCTGTGTTAGCTGATATTGTGGGTATGGCATTATTTCCTAAATCTGTCTTTTTCATCGGCTTCACGTTGAATGCTTTTATTGAAGGAGCGATTTATGGGTTCTTTTTCTATCGCAAAGAGATCACTTGGAAAAATGCAATCTTAGCCACGCTCAGTGTGACAGTGTTCGTTAGCTTGATCCTGACACCATTATGGTTGGTCATCATGTATCAAGTACCGATGAACTGGGTATTCTGGGGACCACGTTTATTAAAAGCCATTATCTGGTTGCCGATCCAATCGACGATGATCTACGTGATTGGGCGCGCCATGCCATATAAAAGAATTTTGCGGAGTTTAACGACGCATACAAAATAAAAAACAAGCAGTCTTCCCATCCCAGAAGACTGCTTGTTTTTTGCATAGATCAGAAAAATCATCTGATTCGATGTTCACTATTTTTCAACCGATCCAGTAAATTGCGCTTGATAAAGTTGACGATAGCTACCATCTTCGATTTTCAATAATTCATCATGTGTCCCCATTTCAACGATTGCCCCTTGATCCATAACGAGGATCTGATCGGCATTTTTGATCGTGGACAAGCGATGGGCAATCACAAAACTAGTTTTTCCTTCCATCATTTTTAGGAAGGCATTTTGGATTTTCTTTTCTGTCAATGTATCCACTGAACTTGTTGCTTCATCAAGTATCAACATAGGTGGATTACTGATCATCGTACGAGCAATCGTCAGTAATTGACGCTGCCCATCGGAGATTTTTAATCCCTGTCCACCAATGCGTGTATCTAGTTTTTGTGGCAAGCGTTGGACAAATTCATACATATAGGCTGATTTTAGGGCCTCATTGATTTCTTCATCACTGGCGTCTGGTTTTCCGTAACGTAAATTTTCTCGTAACGTACTGTCGAATAACCACGTATCTTGTAAAACCATGCCAAAGCTTTTGCGTAGGGAATCACGGGCGATTTGGGTAATATCATAATCGTCGATCGTGATCGTCCCAGAATTGACATCATAAAAACGCATCAATAAATTCACTAATGTGGATTTACCAGCTCCCGTTTTACCAACGATTGCCACTGTTTGACCTGGTTTGGCAACAAAGCTGAAATTCTCGATCAACCGTTGTTGTGGTTCATAAGAGAAAGAAACATGTTTGAAAGCGACCTCTCCTTTGATCGTTTGAGGATCAAGTTGATACGCAAAAGGTTCATCTGGCGTTTCTTCCGGTTGATCGATCAATTCAAATGCTCGTTCTAAACCAGAAAATGCGGTTTGGATCTGTGTCGTGATCCCTGATAATTCAATAAAAGGTTTCGAAAACTGACTTGAATAGATCGTAAAACTTGAAATGATCCCGACAGTAATCGTTGAATCACTTCGTAAGGCAAGTAAACCACCAATCAAACCAATGGAGAGATAGGCTAAGTGATCGACAAAACGAGAAGATGGGTTCGTTAATGAAGAAGAGAATTGCGCGCGCTGCCCTTTCTCATATAAGTCAGCATTCAAGGCACTGAATTGCTGTTGATTGACTTCTTCTTGTTGGAACGCTTTGATGATTTTTTGATTACCGATACGTTCTGTAACAAAACCTGAAATATTCCCAATGATTTTTTGCTGGTTATCAAAATCATTTTGAGAAGCGCGTGCCACTAACCAGCTGACTAAGAAAATGATTGGTGTCGAACAAATGACGACAAGTGTCAATAATGGACTCAAGCTGAGCATGAAGATCAGTGAGAGGATAATGATCGCCACTCCAGAAAATAATTGATTGAACGCCGCTGATATCGCAATGGAGATATTGTCCATATCATTTGTGAAACGGCTGACGATATTCCCGTGTGAATTTTGATCATAGTATCTTAACGGTAAAAGATTTAAACGAGCAAAAGCATCTTTTCGTAGGTTAGCAACAGAGAGGTAAGCCAATCGGTTACTTAATACTTGGATCAACCATTGACTGATGACATTAAGTAAAACGATCCCGCCAAACATCACCAGAAGTTGGACTAATCGAGTAAAGTTGACTTGCCCCACACCAACCATTTGATCGATACTTTGACCGATCTGTAAGGTCATCACGACGGTAGCAACACCATTGACGATTCCCAACAAGACAGCTAACCAAATTTCACGTGGATGGGCCGTCAGATAAGGAACAAAACGTTTGAGCGTTTGCCACGATAGTTTTTTTGTTTTCATTTTATTCCTCCTCCTGTGATGCCACGATTTCACGATACTCAGAAGATTGACTAAGCAATGTATCATGTGTACCCTGGGCCACGATTTTTCCTTGATCCATGACGAGGATATGCTCTGCTTGTTGAATCGAACGGATGCGTTGAGAAATAATGATGACCGTTGTATTAAGGGAAGTTTGTAGTGCTTGGCGCAAGTTCAGATCCGTTTGATAATCAAGGGCACTCAAGGAGTCATCTAAGATCAATAAGGCAGGTTTGGCGATCAATGCACGAGCAATCGTCAATCGTTGTTTTTGACCTCCGGAAAAGTTTTTCCCGTTCTCCATGACTCTTGTATCTAATCCTTTGGGTAATTGGCGAACAAAATCTTCCGCTTGGGCAATTGCCAAAGCTTCCCAACACTCTGCGTCTGTCGCGTCAGGTTTTCCCCACTGAAGATTTTCCCGAATGGTACCGGTGAATAAGACAGCCGTTTGTGGTACTTGCGAAATCTGACTTCGTAATGTATCTAACGGCCAGTCACGAACGTCTTGTTCATCAAATAACACAGAGCCTTCACTAACATCATAAAAACGTGGGATCAATTGTGTCAATGTCGTCTTCCCACTTCCGGTCGGACCAATGATCCCTAAGACAGTTTGGCGTTTCAAAGTGAAATTGATTCCTTGTAATGACAGACCAGATTCTGGCGTATAACGAAAATCTACGTCTTTAAATTGTAGAATTGTTTCAGAATCCATGACTGGTTCACTAGGAGTCTCAGCATCTGTAATGGTATTTTCGGTATCTAAGACTTCTTTGACCCGCTGAGCAGAAGCTTCTGCACGAGTAAAGATCACGACAAGATTGGAAACAACGATCAAGGCTAATAACATTTGGTTCATGTAATTGATCAATGCTAAAACTTGTCCTTGTTGTAAGGAACCGATATTTACCTTGACCCCGCCGACAGTCAATAGACAAATGATCCCGACATTCATGATCAATGTCGTTGCCGGAGAGAGCAAAGCGGAGATATTGGAAACTCGTAAATAATTTTTTGCTAAGACATCCGTGTTTTCATCAAACGTTTCGATTTCTTTATTAGTACGTGAAAATGCTCGGATCACACGAACCCCGCTTAAATTTTGGCTAACAGTCTCATTTAGACCATCCAACTTTTCTTGGACTTTTTGATAGAGGGGGATCGTCTTACGGATGATAAAGTATAAAATGATTGAAAAAATTGGTAATAAAGCTAAGAAGAATAGCCCGACTTGCCAGTCGATCACAAAAGCCATCACTACTGATCCAATACTTAAAAAAGGTGCTCGGATCAATAAACGGATAACCATTGCGAGTGCAAGTTGTAGCTGATTGATATCATTGGTCATGCGCGTGATCAATGTATCCGTCCCAAAATGATTTAATTCACTATGGGAGAAAGAGTTGATTTTTTTGATGAGTTGGTTTCTAAGTTCTGTTCCAAACCCTTGAGAGGCAATGGATGAATAATATTGACAAATAATGGCACAGATCAATCCAATCACCGACATGACGATCATCCAGATACCCATGTTGATGATCACTTCACGATTGTTCATTTTTAGCCCATTATCGATCAGCGAAGCCATCAGTAAAGGTAAAATCAATTCAAAGACTGCTTCTAAAAATTTAAATACAGGACCTAGGATGATTTGTTTTCGATAGTCTTTCGCATAGCGCAATAACTGAATCATAAAATTTCCTCCTAAAAACAAGTTACCCAATATTGTTCGCACGTCTATCGGCAAAAAACCGATTTATGATAAATAGATATCCTTAAAGCAACAAAAATATCTTGCAGCGAGAAATCTAACGATGATATAACTAGGTACTCTCATATTGTAGCTTATGAAATTTAGAATGAAAAGAGAACAAGCCTTTTCATAATCCGCACATTTTAGTAAAACTTAAGAAAATACACAATAGTGCGTAGTACATTGCCGCTCTTGCACCTCCTAAAATCGCATAAATCGTAAAAAAATAACTACAAAAAAAGCACCATCCACAAAAAATTGATGAACAACTCTCGTGGATGGTGCTTTTTTTTCGAGGCTAAACATTTCTGCCTCGCGACTTGCGGTCATTAATATTTTTTATTTTTGTAAGTCAGCTAAAACTGTTTCGCCTTTGACATCGACATCGATGACATTATAGAACCCATTTTTAGTATCAGCGACATCCCAAACAGCTAAGATCACATGATAGCCCAAACGGTCATTGGGAATGTTGATCGAATGTGTTGGATTAGTAGAAGCTAGTTGTCCATCATTGCCTACTTCACCAATGAATTCCAAGTCGTCTCTTGTCAACGCATCATTTTGATCCCAACCGGCTTTTGTCATGTAGTAATGCCATTTCGTTGTTGCATGATTGGCAGTGAATGTCCAAGTAAAATCATTTGCACCAGCTGTCAGTTGTTGTTTTGTCCACAATGAGGCTGTTTGTTGATCTAATAGGAAATCACCTACCGCACCATTTGCAGAAGCGATTTGTCCATCTTCAGGTCCAGCAGCTGGAAAGCCTTTTGGTGCTTCAAGGGATTGTGGCTCATTGATAACAGCTCCGTATTTTTTGAATGCAGCATTCCAGTTTGTATTTTTGTCAAGGCTCCCTTGGTATCCACGACTTGCTGGTTCAGAAACGTAACCATGAGCAGCAACATCGACAGAAGTAAGAGTGCTTGCCCCAATACCAGCTAAAATGAATCCTAAACCAATTAATGTACTTTTTTTCATGATGATTCCTCCAATAATTTTTCTTTATGTAACTTACAATCGGTATCATAACTGACATATTATTAAGGTGAAAATTATGTATGTTATTGCAACAAAAAAAATTCGTTCAGCACGAAAATGTTTTTTTTTAGGAATAGTTCTATTTAGTCGTGTTTTTGATTATAGGGAAATGGTCGCTGGTAAAAACAACTGCAACTGAAGAAATCGCTTATGCACGGGAATAGAACAAGAAACGAAAGAATTTATTGGAAGTGGTGGAGTAAATGTAGAGAACGAATCAGATAAATGAAGGAGGCAACATTACTCTTCGTTACAGGGAGATAGTTAAAAACCATGCATCTTCTCATTTGGGGATGAGGAGATACACGGTTTTTTTAGGCAGTATTCGCTTGGCGTTGTGAAGAGAGGCGATCGCACGTACTTTTAACAACAACTTTTGTGTGGTGCTCATTGTGCGTTAAATCACATATCTCTGCGCACAATTTTTCTTTTAGATTGATCATATAGTCTTTACTCGTAGAAAGATCTAACCATTCAAAAAATGCAATACCCGTTTCCACTTCTTTTAAAGCTGTTTTTTGTCCATCAGCTAATTTATCTAGAGCAGTAAATACTTTGTAATGTGCAAGGTCGAGTGTTTGCTTATGTGTCGTAGCGATTTTTTTTAATTGAGCTAGAAATAATTTGCGTAATGTGATTGATTCACGGTTAAAAGAAAGACGGACACCGTTCAAAATAAAATTAGAAAGAAGCTCAGAATAATAGGTATTATCTATGTAAGCTTTCATCTTTGTGACACTGTTTTGGAACGAATAGGCAATATATTCATCATCAAAAATAAACAAACAATTTGAAAAAATAGTCAATTCAAAATGGCCCCAAGTATCAATCTTTTCAAGATACTTCTTAATGACACTGATTTCTTCTTTCATTGATGCGGTAAAAGATGTGCTATACAGATAATTTGAAATCAATTTTCTTTGGGCATAGATCAAACGATAATAAATGTTTCCTGTTTTTTCAAATTCATTAAGCAATTCTTGCTCTTGAGCAGATGTAATGGTTTTTGAAGTAATCAAATAATTCGTTAATTTTTGTTTATTTGACAATGAATTACTATTCAATAAAAATTGATATTCTTCAAGTGTGATATTCATCCGATCAAGATAATTTACTAATAGTTCAAAACCAATTTTTGTTCCGCGTGATTCGAAAGCTGCTAATGTTCCTCTTTGGGAGATACCTACAGTTAATTGTTCTTGCGTCAATCCACGATCTTTTCTTAATTTTCGAATTAGAGCAGCATGTTCTGTCATGTTCATTTCCTCCAGAAGCTGTTTTTTGTACATGGCTATAATAGCATAATGTAGTTATGTGGATGTTATGTTTTCATATATGCGCCATTTTGCTAAAAAAGTGCGATTTTTTTTGTTTGAAAATTATTTTGTTGCAATACCAGACAAAAAAAATTTTGAAGAATAAGATATGTTTTAATCTGGTCTGTAATACAAATTTAGGAGGGAAAAAATGAATAAAAAAAGTTTATTATTCTCAGTTGGTCTTTTAGGTTGTTTGATTGGAGGCGGAACAGATGTGTTTGCAGCAGACGCAGCAGATACGATGCCAGATATCTCAAATCGCCAAGTTTCAGTAGGTTATTATCATAATTGGGTGCCTGAACAAGGTGCTGGTTACCAAGGGGGCCGTCCGGCAGATACTGATTTGGCAAAAGTAAATCCTTTTTATAATGTGATTGCTGTGTCATTCATGAAAGGGGAAGGTATCCCAACATTCAAACCTTACAATATGTCTGATACTGAATTTAGACAAAAAGTAGCAACTTTGAATGCTGAAGATCGTGTGGTACTCATTTCACTTGGGGGTGCAGACTCACATATTGAATTACATAAAGGAGAAGAACAAGCCTTTGCAGATGAAATCATCCGTTTGGTTGAAGTTTATGGATTTGATGGCTTAGATATTGATTTAGAACAAACCGCAGTAGATGCAGGCGACAATAAAACAGTGATCCCAGATGCGTTGAAAATCGTCCGTGCACATTTTGAGAAAGAGCAAAAACATTTTATTATCTCCATGGCGCCAGAGTTTCCGTACTTAAGAACACAAGGTAAATATGTGCCATACATTACTGCTTTAGAACAAGAATATGATTTTATTGCACCACAGTTATACAACCAAGCAGGTGACGGTATCAGTGTTGGAACTGAATGGATCGCTCAAAACAATGACAGCAAAAAATTTGAATTCTTATATGGGATTTCAAAAGCTTTCAATGAAGGAAGCGGTGGTTTTATCCAAATTCCAGCGAATCGTTTAGCTTTAGGTATTCCAGCAAACATTGATGCAGCAGCAAATGGTTTCGTAAAAGAGCCATCGAAAGTCTATGACGTATTTGAACAAATGGAAAAAGATCAAACACCATTGAAAGGTTTGATGACTTGGAGCATCAACTGGGATGAAGGAAGAAACTCTGCTGGAGTAGAGTACAATGAATCATTTGCGAAGTCTTATCAGGATTTATTCCAAGAAAAAACACCTGATACAGAAAAACCATCACAACCAACCAATCTAGCAGGAACAGCAACACATTCAACTGTCGCACTATCTTGGACAAATTCAACAGATGATCGTGGTGTAGCAGGTTATTACATTTATCGTGATGGCGAACAAATTGGTAGAGCAACAAACAATGCTTATACAGACACAAAATTGACTGCCAGCACAGAATACACTTATACAGTGAAAGCATTCGATGCAGCTGGTAACGTTTCAGAAGAAAGTAAAGCATTAGTGATTTCTACATTAGAAGAGCCACCAGCTGACTTAGAAGCTCCATCAGTACCATTGAACATTGCGGTTTCATCAATTAGTGACAAGAGTGTCTCTTTATCATGGACACAATCAACAGACAACGTGGGTGTAGTAGGTTACTATGTTTACCGTGACGGTGAGCAAGTAGGAGAAACAGCAACAAATACATTCAGTGACGCAGGATTAACAGCTAACACAGAGTATTCTTATACAGTGAAAGCATTTGACGAAGCGGGCAACATTTCAGAAGAAAGCAAAGCATTAGTTGTGACAACGGCGGATGCACCAGCAGTAGAAGCATGGGATGCAGATACAATTTATGATCTAGGTGATATCGTGACACACAAAGGCAACACATATCGTGCAAAATGGTGGACACGAGGCAATGAGCCTGGAACTGAACAATGGGGACCTTGGGAATTGATTGGCTAAACAATCCATACCCGTCTTTATTAATGAAGCAATCGTTGATGCTGAATCAATCAACGAATAAGTGATTTGCTCAGTATTGTTAAGATTTTCGTGCATGTCTAACGAGAATCTTAGCAATTGGGCAAACGCATGATAAAAATTCAATTATTTTTTATGTTTGTATAACAGAACATGGAAAAAACATATATTATAACAACTATTATAAAAATTCCAAGTCCTCTTTTAAGAGGGCTTTTTTTATTTTATCAAGTAACATGAATGAATTGAAATCATAACGTACAGATAAAATGTTTATTAAATTTTTACACTGAGAAGGGTAAATCTATGGATTTTTTTCCATAGTTTATCAAGCATAATATAGACATAGATTGGTGATTACTTGGTAAAGGAGGTTGATATATGAGAAATAAATATAAGGTAAATGGTTGTTTTCAAGCTGAGCTTTTGATGGAAAAGCCATGATCCACCTGAGCAGGGAACCATGAAAGGAAGAATGATCACCCTAATACTATCGGTGGGATCAAATTATCTAGTTGTACAAAAAAGGGATGTTTTTTAGGATGATAAAGATGAAGCTGGCAAAAAAAATAAAGGTAGTTATGTGTATAGTAAGTATCGTTTTCTTTTTTTATAAAGTAGCCATCAGTCTACCGTATCATGCGTCTGCTGATTCGACAACTGAGAGTAGTGAAAATGCGCCGAGTGAAAGTACTACGACAAAGGAAATGGGTTCTTCAGAAGAAATAAGTGAACCATCCAATAGTACTGTACAAAGTGATTTCCAATCCGTTTTAGCTGTCCCTACAGCAGCTTCAGGCATAGCTAGTGTGGATAACTTCAATGATTTTCGTACCGCTTTATTGGACCCCACTATTACAGACATTTATTTAACTGGAGATATCAAGTTAACGGCATCTTTTAATATCAATTCGCCAAAAAATATTTATGGCAATAACCATACGATTGATATTAATCTTCAACTGGTTGGCGTTGCATTAGCGTATACGACTTGCTCTATTTCTGATGTCACACTAATCAATCAACATCCATATTCGTTTTTCTGGTCCGAATTCTCAGGAGTCACGATCAACTATACAAATGTCACATCTTCTGGACAACAATTCATTTATCTGCCTTATGGGACAGCGAATCTGTATGAGAATATTACAGCCTCATCAGATACGCAAGAAGTGTGTGAAGTAAAAGAATTAAATATACGAAATGGAGCAAATGTAGCATTCAATAATACGAGTAACAGCTATCCAGTAGTAGGTAATAATAGCAGCACTGTCTTGAACATAGAAGATCATACAACTTTTAGCGCACAATCAAATAATCCAACAGCAACTATTGCAATCGGTCAATCTCTGTCAATCGCAGCAACCAGCAACTTTTCGATTGCTAATTCCAAAGGCTGTGCTTTAGGTTCATATTATAGCAGTGCACCATTCACGATCGCTTCAAATAGTGGGATTGGTACTTGGAAGCTAAATGGCACAGACCCACTTCCCGATATCGGCTATACTGGACCAATTACGACAAGTTTTAATTTAACTTCGATTGATAGTGCTCAAAATACCTTGAATGTGACGTCTAATAATTCCATGTTTCCAAAATATTTCCAGTCTAAAAATGTAAGAAAAATAGCTAGTGGTCCATTCACGAGTAAAGCACAAGTAATTACCAAGGATATCGATCTATTATTGGGTGAAGTTTGGATACCACCATATAACTTTGTGAGTGCAACAAATGCGCTAGGACAGCCACAAACAATCAATGATGTCACGATTCAAGGCGAAGCGGATGGAGAGAAAATAGGGACCTATCAAATTACTTTTACTTGTGATGATGCGGAGTCTGTGGCGACAGTCAATGTATTTGATATTCAGCTTCATTCCTTGCCTACGATCTATGCCAAAGATACATGGAATGAATATGATGGATTAGATTGTATCATCGAATCAGATAGTAGCAGCAATTCATCTCTTTCGTTTTTCGAGACAAACGTCAGTGTCACTGCACAAAAAATCGAAGGAGCGAATATGATTGATATTGATCCACAAAAATTGACAGAAGAAGAAGGACAGTATGTTCTCACCTATACGTATAAGCATAAATCGAAAAGTATGAATGTGACGGTTGAGGAGAGCCTTTTCAATGATCAATCAATCTATCCGTCCATACTTGATTTTGGCCATGTCCCAATCCAATATACAACCAATCAATTGATTGCTACAAATGCCACAGGGAAAATCGATATCACTGACAAACGAAGTAACAATGGAGACGGCTATAAAGTAAAAGTCACTCAGGACCATGTCTTGACTGGAATAAGTAGTGGCTTTCAATTAACAGGGTCAATCATCCAATTTGAAACAGGGACAGCAACTAATAGTAGTGGGGGAGCAGTGATAAGTACTGGAAGTAATCAAACAATTGATATTCCTGTTGGGCAAGAAAAAGAAGTATTTCGAGTGGATAAAGGGAATAGTCGGGGACAGATCGTTTTGCCACTCACCGAGTTTAAGTTGGAGTTGCCAAGTGACAGTCCGAAAATAGCTGATTCTTATCAGGCAAAAATCACTTGGACACTTTCAGAAACACCCTAGCCATAAGTCTCTAACGGACGATGGATAATGATAGCATGAGGGTGTTCAATCTTAGGAGTCAGAAAACGAGAGATCAAAAAAAGAATCAGGATTAAGTTGTGCGCTCATTCATAGAACGTTGTGCCAATCGTTGATAGAGACAACTCACAATGGATCATTTCTGAAAGCGAAAAGGAACGACGTGCAGACTGATCACAATTGAAGTGGCAACAAAGTCGGCTAGCTATAAAATATTTTATACAATGAAAAGGAGCATAAGATAATGGTAATCACAAAAAAATATGTCATGGCAGGTATGAGTATCTTAGTAGGAGCAAGTTTAGGTATAACATCGGTGAGTGCCGATACAACAACTGATGGCACAGTGACTTTACAAGCACCAACTGGTGGAAATGGAGAAGATTTGAACCTAGCAACCAACAAGTTACCAACCAATCTGAATTTTGGTACTGCTAATATCAAATATGATCAATCCATCGAACAAATCGCTACAGTAGATGGTAATCAGGCATCTAACCCAACAACTACGGATATCCAAGTCACAGATAATCGTGGTGATCTAACAAAAGGTTGGAAACTAAAAGTAAAACAAATTGCCCAATTTACGTCCTCAGTCAATCAAGCTGAGTTAGCAGGGGCAGAATTATCGATCAATACAGGAAATGTGACAAACATTGGTGGTGATCTACCCACAGGCGGTGTAATCAACACCCAAGACTATCTGATTACTCCAGATGTGGATGTGGAAGTATTCAAAGCGAGTCCAGGAGAGGGATTAGGAATTTCAACATTGCCAATCAATCAATACAAATTAAGTATTCCTGCTGCAGCAAAAAAAGAAGCGGATACCTATCATGCGCAATTGACTTGGACGTTTTCTGATACATTGTAAGAACTGCCCTTGACAGAAAGGAACTGCCCAGTGAAAATCAAAAAATATATAGCCATGTTTTTATTTTTACTTGTTTTGTCTCATCTATGTGACGTACCTGTGTTTAGTGATGAAAACTCAGCTTCTCAGAATATTCCATTTTTGGTGTCCACGCAATTGCCGGACAATCAAATAAATAAACAGGTCTCCTATTTTGATTTACAAATGGAACCAAAACAAGAACAGACGTTGCATCTTAAAATCGAAAATATCTCGGATCAGACGATCATGCTAGACACAACTTTATATCAAGGAAATACGAACAGTATCGGGGTCATTGAGTATGATAAATCGGTCAAGGGTTTAGCAAATAACGCGCAAGTCAATATAGAAGATCTAGTAAAAATATCAGAAAATAAAATCAAAATTTCTCCAAAGCAAACGCATGAATTACAAGTGAAAATCAAAATGCCTGAAAAGAATCTATCTGGGATTACCATTGGAGCGATCCGGGTAGTTCAGAATAATGAAGCAAACAAAGAAGGCAATATTCAAAATAATTTTGCGAGAGAAATCGGTTTAGTTTTGCAATCAAGTGATCCGGAGCAAATTCCATCAACATTAAAACTTTTAGATGCGCAAGCAGAACAAGTGAATACGCGGAATGTTTTTACAGAGAAAATCCAAAATCCTAAACCCAAATTAATCCGGCTAACCAACATCAAAGCAATCATTACGAAAGAAGATGATCAAGAAGTTATGTATCAAGCAAACCAGCCGGAAGGCTCGATTGCTCCAAATACGGTATTGAACTATAGGATACCATTAGACGGTAAAGCATTATTACCGGGAGTGTATGTTGCGACATTTGAAGCGGATGAGGGGGAACATCACTGGAAGTTAACAAGGAAATTCATAGTAAAAAACAACATAAGCAAAAAATTAAACCAAACAGATATATTGATAAAAAGTCAGCCTAGTTTTTTTGCAAAGTACAAATGGATGATGATAACTGGGTGTGTCTTATTAGTGATTATTCTAGGTCTGTGTATTTATATAGGTAAAATCAAAAGGAAGTTAGTTGAACAAGAGAAGAGCTAAGCTAGTTTATAATAAGTAAAAGGGGGAGAACAGAAGTGATGCCACGTTCTTCCTCTTTTTTTACAAAAAAATAAATTTTTTTAAATTTTATGAAACTTTTACTTCAACTTGATTTTTTAATGATATTATCCATTTAATTTAACAGGTGGGTGGGGGAGTAATAGTGTTTAGAAAATATTTAGAGAAAGAAATTTTTCGAAAAGTAACTATTATTAATCTATTATGGGAAAAATCAAGTTTGACTTCGCTGGAGCTGTCTCAACAATTGAATGTTTCTGTTTCAACGATAAAAGGAGACATAAAAGCAATCAATCTACAATTCGATGAGACTGATCCGTTGATTGAATCAAATCCAACAGGGTATTTGATCAGACATAAGTATAAAAGAAATAAACGAACGTATATGAAGAAAGTCTATCAATATTCACCATTTATCAAAGCGTGTATGTATTTCTTTAAAACCGATTTTTCGAATCCCCTAGGTTTTGCCAAGCAAGAATATATCTCTTCCTCCAAAGCATATCAACTAAAAAAAGAGGTGATGTCCTATGTCGCCTCTTATGGCATCGACCTCAATGATAAGAAGGTAGAAGATGAGTATCGCTTACGGTTTTTAATTGCACTTTTTCAAATGAAGAGCGGTATTCAAGTAGTTAAGGTGTCAAAAACAAGTCAGTACAAAATAAATCATTTGTTTCAACAAATCGAAAAAGAACAAAAATGTTTATTTTCAGATTTCTCAAAAGAATACGCACAGATTTTACTTCAACTGATGTTTGATCGAAAAATGAAGTTGAAAGACAATCTAGATATAAAAAAGTTAGAGATGTATAAATGCACACCTATTTATCATCAGATAGAAGATCGTCTTGTCGCCTTTTTGAAACAAATGTTTTTAAGCCCAGATGAACGAAACTTAAACTATTGTACGATCGTATTCAATTTTTTAAACCAAAATTTTTATGAAATAAATGCACATGAAAAGAATTATCAATGCTATATCGCTTTTACTAAAGAGTTCCCAGAGATCAAGTATGAGTATCTGATCGACAAGATGGAACGTAATATTCCTAACTTTTCTAATAATCAACGAACCATCGAAGTACTAACTTTGATGTTTTTGCGGAAATGTCATTTTAATTTTCAACAGCTGATTCCTGAAGAACATGTTGTGGAAGGGACAGATATGGCAGAGATTCCTCAAGCTTTCTTTGAGAAAATCAAGCAGATCTTTATGGACTGGAATGATTTTTCAGGATTGAACCTAGCATTTTCAGATGATCATTTTCGGTATTTAGCAACAAAAATTTATTTTTTGACTTATCGGAGTAAAAATGAAAAAAGAGTCTTTTTACTGACAGGTGTCTGTACGGACTTCTTATGGGCACAGGAAATGTTAGAACAAGAATTTGGAAACACCCTGGACATTCAACAATTCAATCCGGAAACCATTCCCAGCAACTATAATAAACGTGACGTGATTTTATATAATATCAGCCATGAGAAACTATCCCAAATTGATTGCTTCAAAATGAGGGTATCCTTTAATTTTGATTTTTGTGAATTGTTTAACATAAGGAAAGAATTATTTGGTTATGATATCGCTATGTATAAAAAAATCATCGAGAAAGAATTACGATAAATAGAAGAGATGGGCTGAGGCAGCTGATTTTTTAGAAAAATAAATAAAAAAACGAAAATCGCTTGTTGAACGACGATTTTCGTTTTTTTATTCTTGAGGATTTTGTTTATTCTTGAAACTTGCACTTACATTGGTGGAGTAACTGACCACATAAGATGCACCTCCTTTAGTTCGACTGTTGATAAATAGACTATATCATTGGAATAGACCAAAAAAACATCTTGTATGGTATTGCAACATTATAAATTCTATTTAAGTTAAATCAAGGAATAAATGGCTGAATTAAATGATTCTGGGACATTTGTCCTCTCGCACCCCCTAAAACTGAATAAACGGTGGGAACAAAAGTAACGACTTCGGAAACAAGACACTATTCAAAAAAAATTTGAAAACAATTTTGTTGGATAGCGCCTTATTTCTCGCAGCTAAACACTTCTATCCCAAGCTCTTTTTAAACAAAAGCTAAAAAAATGAAAATAAGTCCTGTATTTTGTTAATGTATACTATAATAGAAATTAACTATGAATTTTGGAGGAATTTCCATGAAACAAAAAATTGCAGTATTAGGCCCTGGTTCTTGGGGAACTGCTTTAGCTCAAACCTTAGCAGAAAATGGACATGACGTCCGTATCTGGGGGAATGTTCCAGAACAAATCACAGAAATCAATACGTATCATACGAATAAACACTATTTACCTGAATTACATTTACCAGAATCGATCATCGGGTCTACCGAATTGGCTGAAGCTGTCAAAGAGGTAGATGCAGTATTATTTGTCGTACCGACGAAAGCAATCCGTGCTGTAGCACAAGAATTGCTACAACATTTAACGACAAAACCAGTGATCATCCATGCCAGTAAAGGATTAGAGCAAGACACGCATAAACGGATATCAGAAGTGATTGCCGAAGAAATCCCAGAAGAAAAACGACAATCTATCGTTGTTTTATCAGGCCCTAGTCACGCAGAAGAAGTGGCGGTCCACGATATCACAACGATCACTGCTGCAAGTGTTGATCAAAAAGCAGCTACTTATGTGCAAGAATTATTTATGAATGATTATTTCCGAATCTATACAAATAATGATGTGATCGGTGTGGAAACAGGTGCAGCATTGAAGAATATCATTGCAATCGGTGCCGGCGCGATCCACGGTCTTGGTTTTGGTGACAATGCGAAAGCGGCGATCATGACAAGAGGATTAGCTGAAATCAGTCGTCTCGGTGTAGCGATGGGCGCGAACCCTTTGACCTTTATTGGATTGAGCGGTGTTGGTGATCTGATCGTCACTTGTACCAGTGTCCATTCACGAAATTGGCGTGCGGGGCATATGCTGGGTGAAGGACAAAAATTAGATCAAATCCTGGAAAATATGGGGATGATCGTGGAGGGTGTATCGACAACAAAAGCGGCGGTTGAGCTGGCTGAGCAACTAGGTGTAGAGATGCCCATCACTCAAACAATCTATCAGGTCCTTTATCAAGGGAAGGATATCAAACAAGCAGCAAAAGAAATCATGTTGCGTGATGGCAAGATGGAAAACGAATTTCAGTAAATCAACAGAATGGAGTATATAAATACGCATATGGAGAATAAAATCGTAAGAAAAGCAGTCATTCCTGCAGCAGGTCTAGGTACACGTTTTTTACCTGCTACAAAGGCAATGGCAAAAGAAATGTTGCCGATCGTTGATAAACCAACGATCCAATTTATCGTAGAGGAAGCTTTAGCTTCGGGGATCGAAGATATTTTGATCGTTACCGGAAAAGAAAAACGACCGATTGAAGACCATTTCGATTCGAATATCGAATTAGAATTGAATCTACAAGAAAAAAATAAAATCGACTTGCTAAAATTAGTCGAAGAAACAACGAATGTCAATCTCCACTTTATCCGTCAGTCCCATCCTTTAGGACTAGGTCATGCGGTATTACAAGCGAAAACTTTTGTTGGAGATGAACCATTCATCGTTATGCTTGGGGACGATTTGATGGAAGATGAGATTCCACTGACAAAACAATTGATCTTAGATTACGAGAAAACAAAAGGTTCAACTGTAGCAGTCATGAAAGTTCCTCATGAAGACACGTCAAAATATGGGATCATCGATCCAGAAACAAAAGAATCTGAAGGCTTGTATGAAGTGAAACGATTCGTCGAAAAACCAACACCTGAAGAAGCTCCGAGTGATTTAGCGATTATTGGACGCTACTTATTGACACCAGAAATTTTTGAATTATTAGAAACACAAAAACCTGGAGCTGGAAATGAGGTTCAATTGACGGATGCCATTGATGAATTAAATAAAAAGCAACCCGTATATGCGAGAGAATTCAAAGGCTCTAGATATGATGTCGGTGATAAATTTGGTTATCTAAAAACAAGTATCGAATACGGTTTAGGTCATCCTGAAATCAGCGAGCAGTTGAAACAATACCTCATTGATCTAAGTCATTCTCTGGACTAAAAACTTAACAATTAGAGAAATAAAATCTTGAGAAAAGAATAGTAAATGAGGTGTATTGCTTACATGGGGATTCTAATCAACATTGCACAAACGTTTCTTGATGGATTGAAATGGTTGATGGAGGGAAATAATTGGCTGTTTTTACTGCCAGTATTATTTATTAGTTTGTTTACGATGTTTTATATGGTCAGAATAAAAGAAACCTTTTTGATTTTTATTTGGTACTTAGCAACAGTGGCGATCGGTAGTTTGATTATCGTTCTTTTGTGGGGAGATCAACAGGCATTTCTTTTTGCGGCAGCTTTTCTTTTGCTGTACCTTTTTGCCTATATCCCGTATCTACTCAAAAAATTTCATGTCGTCAAAAAAGGCAAACATGCGGCTTCTCCGAACCGCTCAAAGGATGTCTCAGAAAGACGGACAAGGTCTGACCGCTGATATTTTGATACTTGCACTTGTTTCGCACTTTCCTTACAATAGATGCAGATAGAAATAACTAAAAAAAAGGCTCCTTGATAGTTAGCGGCAACTAACTATCAAGGAATGACCAGTCACACGTATACACCCTGACCGATCATTTTGCCATAGTCGATGCAGCGCACCGACCGCATTTATTGTACCTGATTTAAGGAAGATTTTCTACCTTATGAATAGAAAAAGCGGAGGAAGCAAGGCGATTTATTTACTATGTCAAAAAAGATGTATATTCAAGCAAGCAGTTTGTTTAATCCGTTTGAAAGACTTGCTTTTAGCGATACATCGTTCCTATCTTTTACACTGAAGCCGAAGAACATCAAGATGCTGCTACATCAGATCTTTCGCTGGAGTGTAATGAATAAGTGGTTAAGGTAAAGATGAGACTGAGCAATTGCTTCGTCTCATCTTTTTGTATTTTTCTTTTTGATAGTTGTCTCTATTCTGAAATAGCAGAAGAAGAGGAGAAAAGAATGAGCTTACCCTATTTTGATTATTGTCAACAACTTGAAAGAAAATTAAGGATCGAGGAACCCTTGATGGAACAAGCGGGACGATGGATCGCTACACAGATTCATCGAGGAGGATGCTTACATATTTTTGCTAGCCATACTTTGCAAGGTATTGCCTATGAATTTTGGCAACAATCTCCCAAAATCTTGCCAACTCAGTTGATTGAACACCCTGCAGCGGGAATTTATGAGTCACTGGAAGGAACGGGCCAAGCAATCATTGAACAAATCAATGCGCAACCCGAGGATATTTTTCTTCTCTTATCAAATGAAGGGAGAAATCCTGCAATCATTGAACTGGCGGAATGGGTCAAAGAACAAGGTCACCTATTGATCGTGATCACAGGATTTGATTTATCCCGAAGTATCAAATCAAGACATAGTAGTGGTTTGCGCTTATATGAATATGCAGATCTAGTATTAGATAACTATGCAACGATAGACGATGCCGTCCTTACGGTTCCTAAGTTTGAGCCAGCTATATGTGGCACAGCTTCGTTAGCCACCTTAATTTTATTACAGCAAATCGTTTATTTTTCAGTTTATTATTTGTTGGAGAATGACTAAAGAGAGAAGGATAAGAGCCCGAAAAAGAGACAAGAAAGAATCGTGATGATTCTTTCTTGTCTCTTTATACACGTTGATGAAAGAGTCTTCCCCAAAACTCTTTACACTCCAATTATAGTACATTTGTTATGAATATTGCAATGAAGATACCTAATGAAAATAAAAAGAGAGTAAGAGAGAGGCAGAAATTCAATTAAAAACATCGGTTCAAATAGGAAAGAAGTACGGATGGAAATGTATAAATATTTGTTAATCTCTTAAAAAATCTTTGTTTATACGTAAATAGAAATGAAAATAAATGATCGGAAATAGCTACATTGTAAAAATAAAAAAAGAATTTTAATCCATTTTTATAGGTGCTATGGCTTTGAGAACAGCTTTTTTATTAAAATGTGTCTTGAAGATAACTAAAATCAATAGATTTTTTTAATTGTTTATTCATGTGGTATAGAACATTTTACTGTATAATCTATTTGCTTATTCATTATTGACAAAAACGTAGCAAGAAAGGAAGAACGAGTTTTGAAGAGAAAAAATTCTTCAGTAAAGAAAAAACGAGACTTTACCAAAATGACGACACCGCATACGTATGTCATTATTTTTGGTGTAGTTGTACTTGCCTGGTTATTAACATTTATCGTACCAGCGGGGAGATTCAGTACGCAAGATATAGAATACAAAGATGCAAATGGAGAAACTAGTACCAGAACAGTATTACGCCAAGATTCGTTTCGTTATGCTTATGAATTAGATAAGTCTTTTGTATTTGATCAACTGGAAGAATTACAAAATGATCCAAAGGAAAGAGAAAAGCTAGCTGTTCCTGAAGAAGGATTAGAAGAAGTCTTGGCAGCTGGTGAAAAAAACTTGACCCAAGAGAAACTAGATGAAATCTCACTGACAGATGATGTTTTATACGATGAATATGGTGAAGACATCTATGATACCTCAAAGAAATTGCATAAAACAGCAAAACTATGGGGAACCGATGATTTCGGTGGGTTTGGCTTTTTGAACTTTGTTTTTGAAGGTCTAGTATCAGGCGATAAATATGGTTCAGCAGTCGGGATTGCTGCACTTATTTTAGTCGTGGGTGGGGCATTTGGGATCATCATGCGAACAGGTGCCATTGATGCAGGTATTTATGCTTTTATCAATAAGACACGTGGCCTAGAACGTTTAGCTTTACCGCTCTTATTCTTTGCTTTTTCATTTGGAGGCGCAACGTTCGGTATGGCTGAAGAAGTCATTCCATTCTCAATGGTCATGGTACCTTTTGTGATTGCCTTAGGCTATGATTCGATCGTCGCCGTTACAGTCACCTATGTGGCGTCACAAGTCGGGAATGCCACGTCATGGATGAGTCCGTTCAGTGTCGCCGTTGCTCAAGGGATCGCAGGTATTCCAGTCTTATCAGGCGCCACCTTCCGATTGATCATGTGGGTCGTCGTGACTGCGTTATCGGCTGGTTACTTAATGATCTATGGAGAAAAAGTTCGGAAGAATCCGGAAAGCTCATTAACGTATAAATCTGACGAATACTTCCGTAACCATTTGAAGAAAACATCCGATGAACAAAAACCATTTACATTAGGCCATAAATTGATTTTAGCGGAAATGTTGATCGTTTTAGTTTGGATCGTTTGGGGAGTTACTCAAAAAGGCTATTATATCCCAGAAATCGCCTCTCAATTTTTTGTAATGGGACTAGTCGCAGGGATCATTGCTGTTTTATTCAAATTAGACGGTATGACGGTCAATGATATTGCCTCTTCTTTCCAATCTGGGGCAGCAGATCTAGCTGGAACAGCAATCGTTGTTGGGATGGCAAAAGGAATCTTGCTTGTATTAGGTGGATCAGATGCTTCTGTACCTTCTGCGCTTAATACAATTTTGCATGGTATAGGAACAGCGCTGACTGGTGTACCGGCAGTTATTGGTGCATGGGCGATGTATGTGTTCCAAAGTTTGTTCAATCTAGTCGTCACTTCAAATTCTGGACAAGCGGCATTGACGATGCCAATCATGGCACCGTTAGCTGATTTAGTTGGTGTCTCTCGTCAAGTTGCCGTATTGGCTTATCAATTAGGTTCAGGATTCATGGATGCGTTCACGCCAGTTTCTGCTAGCTTGATCGGCGTCTTAGGTGTGGCACGGATCGAATGGGCAAAATGGGCACGATTCCAAATCAAAATGCAAGGATTCTTCTTTGTTTTAGGAACAATCTTCATTATGATTGCGATCGCGATCGGCCTTCAATAAAACAAATAAGAACTGATTGATAGCAATCAAAGAAACGGTGCTACCCATATGTAACGCTGAGATAATAAGCGAGAAAATCCGAAAGTATCTTCATATTTTGGGACTTTCTCGCTTATTTCTAAAAGAGCGACGTAGGATCGCTAGATTGCTTTTCAAACAACCCTTTGTGTGTATGAAAAGATACAGACTATTTTATAAAGAGGAGGATCACGGATGAAACTCATTCGACAAATCGATGTCTATGCACCAGAATATCTTGGTAAGAAGGATGTATTAGTGGCAGGAAATAAAATCATTGCCTTGGAAGATCAACTATCTGGCGGTTACGAAGAATTGATCGTGGAAGAAATTTCAGGAGAAGGAAAACTCTTGACCCCAGGTTTTATTGATGCCCATTTCCATATTTTAGGTGGCGGCGGCGAAGGCGGCTATCATAATCGCACACCAGAAGTCACACTTAGTCAACTAACGACAGCAGGAGTGACAACAGTCGTAGGTTGTATCGGGACAGATGGCGAAGGTCGAGATATGACTGCTTTGATCAGTAAAGCAAGAGGGCTAGAGGCAGAAGGATTGACTACGTATGTTTATGTTGGTTCTTATCGGTTGCCGGTCAAAACGGTGACTGATTCATTGATCAAAGATTTTCTTACTATTGATAAGATCATTGGGATCGGAGAAATCGCTGTCTCTGATCATCGCTCTTCTCAACCAACATTCGACGAGTTTGCTCGGGCAGTGGCGGATGCTCGTGTTGGGGGCATGTTATCAGGTAAAGCAGGGATCGTGAATGTCCATTTAGGTGGCGGAAGTCGAAAATTGGAATTATTGAATCGTGTGGTTGAAGAAACAGAAATCCCTATTACTCAGTTTTATCCGACGCATGCGAATCGGACAACTGAATTATTAGCTGCATGTATCGAATTTGCAAAAAAAGGTGGAACGATCGATTTCACTGCAAGTGAAGATCCTGATTTTTGGGAAAAGACCGATGGTGAAGTTCGTTTCAGTAAAGCATTGAAGCAGTTATTGGAAGCACAAGTCTCTCTTGATAACTTCACCTTGACCTCCGATGGACAAGGTAGTCTCCCATATTTTGACCAAGAGAACCATTTTATCGGTATGGGCGTCGGTAGTGCGAAATCCTTACTGGTTGGCATCAAAGAAGCCGTTCAAAAAGAAGACATCCCCTTAGAGATTGCCTTACGAGCTGTGACGTCCAATCCTGCAAGAGTCCTGAAACTGGACCAAAAGGGAAGAATCGCTGTCGGGAAAGATGCGGATCTTTGTTTACTTGATAAAGAAACCTTAGAAATCGATACGGTGATTGCTAATGGAACGATCATGGTCCAAGAAAAACAAGTGAAAGTTTGGGGAACATTTGAGCAAATGATTGCAACGAGCTGAATGTTAGGATAAGCATACTGTTTGTTTGTTTTTATAATTGGTGTTACTCTAAAAGTGGTTAGAAAGACAAATTTTAGAGGAGGAAATATTATGGCAGATTTAGAAGGACGCTCTAAAGATTTGAAAGACAAAGTTGCAGGTGAAGGCAAGGAAGCCTATGGAAAAGCAACAGGTGATAAAAGTAAAGAAACAAAAGGTAAAGCCCAATCTGCAGGTGCGGATATCAAGAGTAAAGCTCGTAATATCGGCGATGAAATCAAAGAAGGCTTTGAAGATGTAAAAGAAAAATTTTCAAAAAAAGACCATAAATAGTCTACTTGTAAATTCTAAAAAAAAAGCGTCCTACCAATAAGGTGGACGCTTTTTTTAGCGGTTATCCAATGTCAATGGACGCGAATGTTTTGTTTTTTAATTCAAAAACTTCATCACATTTTTTAGCCACTTCTAATTCGTGTGTCACAATGATGATACAGCGATCTTGCTCATGGGCGATTTCTTGGAAGAGTTGAACGATTTCTTGTGAAGTCGTTTCATCGAGGTTTCCTGTTGGTTCATCCGCGATGATCAACTGATGTTCGCAACAAATCGCTCGGACGATCGCTACGCGTTGTTGTTGTCCCCCAGATAATTTAGTGACTTGTTGTTTTGCAAGAGTTTCATTTATCCCAACGCGTGCCAAGCGATCAAGTGCTACTTGGCGATAATTTTTTTGAGGAGTATTTGAAATTTCCATGGCGGTAATGACGTTATCAAGAGCGGAAAGGTAAGGCAATAAGTTGTACGCTTGAAAAATAATGGATACATCATTTTTACGATAATTTCGTAGTCCTATTTTAGCTAAAGCGCGCTCTTCATAATACACAGTCCCTTCTTTTGGTGTATCGAGTCCTGAGATCAACGAAAGGAAGGTCGTTTTTCCTGAACCACTTGCCCCTAATATGGCGTACATTTTCCCTTTTTCAAAGGATAAATTCACGTTTTTATAAAGTGCTTCTGTTGGATTCTGATACCAGAAGCCCAAGTTTTCTGTACGTAACATCCAATTCCTCCTTTAGTTTAATAAAATTTTTCGTGGATTTAATCGTAGTATGCCAATGGAGGCTAGAAAAACGGAGAGTAAGCTGATCCCGAATGCAACCGCTGCTAGAAGGCCGAGTTGAGCTGGTTGAACGGTGATTTCAAGGTCGCTTACTTGTTCCGAAACGGTAAATGGATTACTAGTTCCACCGGGTTGTCCGCCAGGTCCACGATTGCCACCACCAGGCATCTGCTCTCCTTGTTGCTCGGCAGGTGAGTCGGTTGACGTTTCAGTTTGTTGATCAAGCAACTGTTGACCGACAGCATTTGCAACGACATTTCCACTGAATGAAGCCACACCTAACGCGACGATCATACATATGGCCACTTCTGTAAACAATTGAAGGACGATTTTGCTTCTGGATTCGCCTAATGAAAGCAATACGCCTAATTCATGGCGGCGTTCCCGGATCGTGATCATGATGATCAAAGTTAAAATAATGATTCCAGCCACCGCAACGAGTAAAACGACATTTTGTGAAAAACTGGCCACGTTGTTAAGTGGTTCAAGCATTGCTTGGAACATCGTATCGTTTGATTGAAGACTGAACGTTGATGTATCGATCAGGTTTTCTGCTTTAGTGATAAAATCTGCCATTTTATTGGGATCGGTCAGCGTATAAACCGCAGAGTCGATTGTGTCATCTTCTGAAGAACCATTCAATGTATTAGCAAACGTATAATAAGTATACAAAGTGTTCGCTGGATTCATGAAATTGAAATTCATTCCCATGCTACTACTTGTTTCACTCGACTCATAGATTCCTTTAATCGTCATTTCATAAGTTGTTTCTTCATCTTCAGTGCTAGTAATAACGAAAGTATCCCCTACGGATAAGTCATTTGCGCTAGCTAAAGTAGAGTCGATCACGACATTGTTCGTATCTTTGTCGCTATCAGTGATTCCTTCTCCTTCGATGATTTTTGCTGTGCCATCCGTAAAGCTACTGGTTAGGGCTGTATCGGATACCCCGCTGATTTGAAAGTCTGCTTGGATCATTTGCGGTTTGCCACCCCCCATAGCTCCACCCATGTTTTCACCGTTTGGTGCAGCATCAGTCGTAGTATCAGTTTCAGTTTCTTCTGATGTTTCTGAGGTATCAGAGCTTGAAATGGGAGTGATACCGCTATTGGCTAAAGCTGATGCAGAGCTTTCGAAGGAAAAACTTGCTACATTATCTAGTGCTGCAATCTTTTCTGCATCGCTGACTGAAACAGGTGTGAGGGAGAAACTTCCAGGATCTGGTCGCCCACCGGATTCAGTATCAGTTGCCTCCGTTTGTTTTTGAAAAGCCGCTTCACGATTCGCACTTAAAGTGACGGTCGCG
Organism: Enterococcus sp. AZ062; assembly: GCF_051715065.1. NCBI lineage: Bacteria > Bacillati > Bacillota > Bacilli > Lactobacillales > Enterococcaceae > Enterococcus > Enterococcus sp. AZ062. The sequence continues at coordinate 770,298 of NZ_JBIOTB010000001.1, forward strand.
CCGACATCTTTTTGAGCTTGCTCTGCGGCTTGTTGAGCCGCACTACGTATGGTTAGTCCAGCAAGAACGAAGACAAGGATTGCTGTAAAAACTGCTAATAATAGTAAAGAACGCCCCCATTTTACTTTTGTACTTTTTAATGCTCGTTTGAAAAAATTCATTGGTTCGATCTCCTTTCGAAATGAGTACAAAAAATAGAATAAAGGGAGTAGCTTAAGCCTACCTTAAAAAGAGACCACGACCAGAGAGAGTTGAAGCCTAAAAACAAGTCAAATGGAGCAGGAAATGAAAAACATTCTATAGTTATTGAGTAATTTATGGTAAAATAGACGAAGTATCTTCTAAAATGAAAGAAGAAAAAATGGTCTGGGAAAAACATGGAGACAGAAACAATCGTACATGCTAGCGATTTGTTTGATTTGTTGTATAATGATGTGGAGCAGTTGATCGAGCAACTGAAGCAATCCCGATTTTTTTGTGTCAAAAAAAGATCCTAAACGCCTGTAAAATTAAGATGGATTTTAGTACTTATTGAAATCATCCGAAAACCAGGCACTCAGAAAATGGATCGTTTAAATAAAATAGAGAATCGACATCGTTAAATGAAGATGTCATAAGAAGAGGTGAAATTTGTGAGTACCATTAAGATTATCCCTTTAGGCGGTGTACGCGAAAACGGAAAAAATTTGTACATTGCAGAAGTAGGGGAAGCTATTTTTATTTTAGACTGTGGTCTGAAGTATCCTGAAAACGAATTATTAGGGATTGACGTTGTGATTCCTGATTTTACGTATTTAGAAGATAATGTCGATCGTGTAGCAGGTGTCTTTCTGACACATGGTCACGCAGATGCGATTGGGGCGTTGCCTTATTTATTGTCAAAGATTTCTGTACCTGTGTTCGGAACAGAGTTGACGATCGAATTGGCAAAATTGAATGTCAATCGCAATGATGCTGCAAAAGGATTCAAGGATTTTCATGTAGTAGATGAGCATACAGAGATCGATTTCGGTGAAACGATCGTTAGCTTCTTCCGCACTACCCATACGATCCCAGATTCAGTTGGGATCAATTTAAAAACCCAAGAAGGAAATATCGTTTATACGGGTGATTTCAAATTTGACCAAATGGCGATCCCAATGTACCAAACGGATTACGCTCGTTTAGCAGAGATTGGGAAAGAAGGCGTGTTAGCTTTACTGAGTGAGTCAGCAAATGCAGAAAACGCGACCCCTGTTGCTTCTGAGTTCCAAATCGCTGATGAAGTATTTGATACCATCAAATATTGGGAAGGACGGATCATCGTTGCTTGTGTTGCAAGTAATCTTCAACGTGTCCAACAAATCTTAGACGCCGCTGCCAAAGCAGGACGTAAGGTCGTGTTGACTGGTCAAGACTTTGAACGGATCATCCGAACAGCTATGCGCTTAGAAAAACTTCAATTACCAAGTGAGGACCTATTGGTCACATTAAAAGATATGAAAAACTATGAGCCTGAAGAACTGATTATTTTAGAAACAGGCCGTATGGGTGAACCAATCAAGTCTTTACAAAAAATGGCGAATGGTGCGCACCGTCATATCAAGATCAAAGAAGGCGATCTTGTTTATATCACAACGACACCAAGTATTGCGATGGAAACGATGGTTGCTAAGACAGAAGATATCATTTACCGAGCAGGTGGAATAGTCAAACAAATCTCTGACAACCTGCGGGTTTCCGGTCATGCAAATCCTAATGACTTACAATTGATGTTGAATTTCATGAAACCTAAATATTTCATCCCAGTTCAAGGAGAATACCGTGAATTAGCTGCCCACGCAGACTTAGCCCATGCAGTTGGTATCCCCTACAAAAATATCTATATCACAGGACGTGGGGATGTTTTAGAATATAAAAACAAGCGGATGAGTGTGGCAGGTACGATAAGTGCTGAAAATGTCATGATCGACGGACTAGGTGTTGGCGATATTGGAAATATCGTCTTACGCGATCGTAAAATCTTATCTGAAGACGGTATTTTTGTTGCAGTAGTGACAATTAGTCGTCGCGAAAAGAAAATTGTCTCAAAACCGCAAATCACTTCACGAGGATTTGTTTATGTCAAAGCAAGTCGTGATTTGATCAATGAAAGTAGCAACATGATCGAAACCATTGTAGGCAAACATTTAGAAAGCGATGATTTCGAGTGGAGCAAGCTGAAACAAGAAATACGTGATCAATTAGGTCGCTATTTGTTTGAACAAACCAAACGCCGCCCAGTGATTTTACCAGTCATCATGGAAGCGACACAACGTCGCGGCAAAAGATAAAAAATGAAAAGCTGTATCAAAAGATGTTCAGATAATGAATATGTTTGGTATAGCTTTTATTTTATAGGAGTGAGAGCATTGGATATATTATAGAAAGGTGGAAGTGTCTGTAATGGAAAAGAAATTTGTTTTGGAAAATAATCAAATGAAAGAGAAACAGATCATCGTTTTTGGCGTAACTTCAATGAGTACAGATAGTACCCTTTATACCAATTTGTTAGTAACAAAGATGAACAACTTCGCAAAAAAACAACATTTACTTGTGCATGTTGACATGCATAGCATTTCTAAGTTGGATCAGTATGCAAAGACTGCCAATGTTATTCTATTATCTCCAGAGCTGTCTTCTATGAGAGAAACTATCATAAAAGAGTATCCTACAAAGGTTATTGAAGTGATAGACATGAAAGATTATGGTCTGCTAAATGCTGAGAATATCGTAAAAAAATTTCTCCATCACTAAACTGGAAAAGAAGAAATTTTCAAAATAGTTAGCAAACTTCGTTTTTTTTATTTTTTATCACTCCTCTATCTAAAAAAGTGTTGTGGATTTGTTCAATCTTATAAGCCGTATAAGGCATTTCAACTTAAATAAAAATACCAATAGTAGAAACTAGAGCCTTAATTTCTACTATTGGTATTTTTTATTTTGAGCATCATTACGGATTCGTAGTCATTCTGGTTTTATTCACAGTGATCAAACAATAAACAGAAACTGTCAATCATAGACGAAACATTCTTTTATCTGGGTATTCAGTCGTAAGTACACGCTCACTTGATACTTGGTACAACCTGTATTATCTGTTACAATTGAATAGGATATACTGTACTACTAATTGTGTGAATGATCGAAATGAAAACGAAAGAGTCAGTGACCAAAATGTTGAGGAGTGAGAAGATGAAGATTACTTATCATGGACATTCTTGTATTTCTCTGGAAATGAAAAATGGCCAACAAGTGCTGATAGATCCATTTATTACTGGGAATCCTATGACTGATTTAAAAGTGGATGAAGTCCAGACGGACTGGATATTGATCACCCATGGACATGCTGATCATATTGGAGACATGTTGCCGATTGCGAAGAACAATAAGGCGACCATCATCAGTATTGTCGAAATCGCTGATTATGCACAACAGCAAGGAGCGAACTCTTTTGGGATGAATATCGGTGGCAAAAGGGAGTTTCCTTTTGGCACAGTCAAATTTGTCCATGCACAGCATAGTTCAAGTATTGAAATCGATGGTGTTTCGCGTTATATGGGAGAGCCTAGTGGTATTCTGATCCAAGCAGACGGGAAGACGATTTATCATGCGGGTGATACTGCAGATTTTAGCGATTTAGCGCTCTTAGGTGAACAGTTTATGATCGATGTAGCCTTTTTACCGATTGGCGACAATTATACAATGGGGCCTGAGGATGCGGCTCGTGCGGCAAAGCGAATCAAAGCGAAGAAAGTCGTGCCGATCCATTACAATACCTTTCCTGTCATTGAACAAGATCCGCAAGTATTCATCGATTTATTAGCAGATACCGAAGGAAAAATAATGAGCGTTTCGGAAACGCTGGAAGTGTAGGGGAAAGAGATGGCGACAAAACATGATTTGATTTTAGAATATATCGAAAGCCTACCAGTGGGGAATCGAATATCTGTCCGTAGTATTGCCAAAGAATTGAATGTCAGTGAAGGAACGGCCTATCGAGCAATTAAAGACGCTGAAAATGTAGGATTAGTGTCAACGATCCAACGAGTAGGAACGATTCGGATCGAACGTAAGTTGAAGAAAAATATCGAACGATTGACATTTGGCGAAGTCGTGCGGATCATTGAAGGCGATGTTTTAGGCGGAGCAGTCGGTCTAGATAAAGTCTTGAATAAATTTGTCATAGGTGCGATGACCGAACACGCAATGGAACGCTATATCACTCCAGGTTCATTGATGATCGTTGGTAACCGTACAGAAGTGCAAAAATTAGCACTTGAGGATGGCGCAGCAGTGTTGATCACGGGTGGTTTTGATACGACGCCTGAGATTGCCAAATTAGCGGATGAATTAGCTATGCCGATTTTACGTACGACCTATGATACCTTTACCGTAGCGACGATGATCAACCGAGCGCTTAGTGACCAACTGATCAAAAAAGATATCATGCTCGTCGGTGATATTTATTTGACTGCCCAGAAAACACATTATTTGTTACAGTCGGATACGGTGGCTGATTATCAACGGATTTCAGAAGAAACCCAACATTCTCGTTTCCCAGTGGTGAATCATCACATGCGTTTGATGGGGATCATTACGGCAAAAGATGTCGTAGGTAAAGCACCGACACAAGTCATTGATCGGGTCATGACCAAAGATCCCATCAGTGTCAAGAAAACGATGAGCGTCGCTTCTGTCGGACATCAAATGATTTGGGATGGTTTAGAAGTCATGCCAGTCGTTTCCGATGATTTGACGTTAGAAGGATTGATCACACGGCAAGATGTCATGAAGGCGATGCAATTGGTGCAACGTCAACCGCAAATCGCTGATACGATCTCTGATCAGATTTCAGGGGCGATCCAAACGATCGATACAGATCGTGAAGGCAATCGATTGACGACGCCTAAGTTCAAATTTGAGGTTTCGCCACAAATGGTAACAGGTGTTGGAACGATTTCTTTTGGGGTGTTAAGTGAAATCATTTCAGATGTTGCTCAAAAAACAATGATCATGAATCAACGCAGGAATATCTTGTTGGAGCAAATGAATCTACATTACCTTCGTCTGATCCAGATCGAAAGTGAGTTAGACATTCGTCCAAGAGTTTTAGAAATCGGTAGAAGATCCGCTAAACTTGATGTAGAAGTATTTATAGAAAACACGATCGTGGCTAAAGCCATTGTCGTCTGCCAAGTGATGGAACGTTCGTAGAGAGTAGGAAAGAAAATGACCATACAAGAAGAGATTTTGAATGAAATCAAAAAATATCAAAAAATCGTGATCCACCGACATCAAAGACCTGATCCAGATGCTTTAGGTTCACAAGTGGGATTAGCTGAGTTATTACGTAATAGTTTTCCAGAAAAAGAAATTCGTCAAGTTGGAAAAGACGTTGAGGGCTTACGTTATTTAACAGAAATGCAAGAAATCGACGATGCCTTTTATCAAGGGGCATTAGTCATCGTGACAGACACAGCGAATGCGCCACGTATTGATGATAAGCGCTATTCCTTAGGGGATCAAGTGATCAAAATCGATCATCATCCGAATGATGAACCATATGGTGATTTACTTTGGGTAGATACGAAAGCTAGCAGCTGTAGTGAAATGATCGCTGAGTTTGCTTTGCTGTTCCCTGATGAGCTGAAAATGAACAGCGACTCTGCTCGTTTATTGTATGCAGGAATCGTTGGTGATACTGGAAGGTTCTTATATCCTTCAACAACAGGACGCACATTAGAACTAGCAGCAGAGTTAAGAAAGTATTCTTTCGACGCAAGCAAATTGAATCGTGAAATCGAACAAATCACCATGAAAGTAGCGAAACTATCCGGTTGTGTCTATCAAACGATCGAAGTTGACGAAAAAGGTGCCGGAAAAGTGATATTGTCACAAGCATTGTTAGGCAAGTATGGCATCGTCGATTCAGAGACAGCAGCTGTCGTCTCTTTACCAGGTGTCATTGACGAAGTGTTAGCTTGGGCGATTTTTGTCGAGCAACCAGAGGGCTATTATCGTGTACGTTTACGTTCAAAAGGACCAGTCATCAACGAGATCGCCAAACGACATCATGGTGGCGGCCATCCTTTGGCAAGTGGCGCAAATGCAAAAGACCTGCAAGAAGTGGCAGAGATCTACATGGAAATACAAGAAGCTTGCACCAATTATACACGTTAAAAGTGTACTCCAAGTAGTAAATCGAAAATTTTAAGCAAACGTAACTTTCTCTTTTATCTATTCCCTTTGCACGAATAAATGGTCTAAGCAGAAGTGACCTCTTCGGAGATCAGGTTACTTCTGCCTTAACCTTTTACTCATCGAAGTTGCTTGTCTTTTTTATCAGGGATATGTGCAATCAAGGTCAGTGAGATTGAATCAGCGTAGGTAGTCTAGGAGCTCTGATAATAAGTTGCTCTTTTCAAACTGTTATTTTTCCGTTATAATATTGCTCAATAACGAACAAAAAGGAGAAACAACATGACAGTACCAAATTGCCCAGTATGTGGTTCAGAATATGCTTATGAAGATCGGGGATTATTGATTTGTCCTGAATGTGGAAACGAATGGACACCATCAGAAGAAACAGAAGCAGAAGGCCTAGTAGTACTTGATGCAAACGGCAATCGTTTAACAGATGGCGACAGTGTGACCGTTATCAAGGATTTAAAAGTAAAAGGAGCTTCCTCACCTATCAAACAAGGAACGAAGGTGAAGAATATCCGTTTAGTTGAAGGAGACCACAATATCGATTGTAAAATCGAAGGGTTTGGTCCGATGAAGCTGAAATCAGAATTTGTCAAAAAGAATTAAAATATTCAATCTCTTTTCACAATTATTCTACTCGAACAATGGTAAAATAAAAGCAATGAGGAAAGGGTGAAACGATTATGTATGGATATGGTTTTTATGGCTTTGATCCAACGTTTCTTTTAGTTATTGCTGGATTAGCTATTTCCGGAATCGCTTCTGCTTACGTCAATAGTACTTTTCGTAAATACGACAAAATCAGAAGCAAAAATAATGTGACTGGTACACAAGCCGCCCAGTTCATTTTACAAAGTCAGAAAATCAATAACGTTGGCGTCCAACAAATCGCTGGTGATTTGACGGACAATTATAATTCAGGGAACAAGATGTTGAGTTTATCGCAAGCTACAGCACAATCTACCTCAGTCGCTGCAATTGGGGTAGCTGCCCATGAATGCGGACACGCAGTGCAAGATGCTGTTGGTTATGCGCCGTTGAAAATCAGAGCTTCATTAGTGCCTGTCGCAAATTTTGGCTCGATGATTTCTTTTCCGTTGATCATGGTAGGTGTATTATTTAGTTGGAATACGACGTTGATCAATATTGGTATCTTCGCTTTTTCATTGGCACTATTGTTTCAACTTGTTACGCTACCAGTAGAATTCAACGCGTCAAGACGAGCGATCCAAATTTTAAGTGAAGGTGGCTTACTGACAGAAGAAGAGGTACCAATGGCGAAACATGTGCTATTTGCGGCGGCTTTGACCTATGTTGCTGCAGCGCTATCTACTTTCTTACAATTACTACGTTTGATTTTGCTTTTTGGCGGCAACCGTCGAGACTAGAACAAACCAATAGAAGTGAGGGACAGTCGATTGGACTGATCCACTCACTTTTTATTTTGGAAAAATGGGTATCAATTTAAAAGTTTAGACGATAGAGACACGCTTGCTTCTCTTGTTTTTCATTTTGATCAGATCATCTTATTGACATAGAGTTGTTGGATCTTTGTGACTAAATCTACCCACAAATCTTTTTCTTTACTAGGATCAAGGTAAAAAATTTTACTCGTTTGATGAAATTTATCAAACCAATCGGTGACGATCAAATCTGCTTGTTCTGGATTTTCTGTCAAGCGAATCATTTTGTCGTCAAATACTTGTCGTAATCGATTTTGGATATGATAATTCCCTGTCAGCGTTTTATTCATTTGTACATAGATCAATAATTTTTCATTTGTTTCCGACTGCAAGAGGTTATAGATCAAGCTACTCAAATAATAAATAATCAATGTTTTTTTTGGATGGTCATGAAAAACTTCAGAGATAATTTGTTGTATTTGTTGGATTTGTTCATTCGATTCATCAATCTCAAGTGCTGGTTTAGGAAAATGCAACGAGTAGAAAAAAGGAGTTGTATTTCCCAATATCAAAATAGAAATTAAAGAAAGCATAAGATAGTAATTGTAGAAAAACCTTTTTTCAGATGATGCAATCACTGGAAAGGTTTGAGCTAGCTCTTTTGTTAGTGAAGTGATTTTCATACATAGATGATTACGTTTATTCGTCAAAGTATAACCAATCAAACTCTTCTGCTGGCTTGAAATGAGATTAGGAAAAAAGCAATAAATCAAAAAATTAAAATGCAATAGTTCATCAATGGCGATTTCATGTGGTAAAAGATGAAACAAATGATGTTTAAAACTACCGGAAACATCTTGTACCTGTTGTAGCAATTCTAAAATAGCATAGACCTCACTAGATTCAGAGGTGATCAATGATGATTGTTGTGTACGAAGCGTAAAGATAGCAATCAGCAAATACAGGTTTTCTTGATATTTCAATGAATGCTTTGAAACGAGCAATTTTTTGGATAATCGCCGCTCTCTTTTTAGTTGGCTCAATTTGAATTTGTCAAAAGGCCATTCCAACCCTTGAAAAGCATCAGATAGGATAAAAAACAAATAGAGTCGGATAAATAATTCGTTTCCTTTGAACAAATAACAGCCCTGAGATGAAACAATCTCGATTTCAAAATCTTGAAGTGTTTCATTCAATTGGTGTGTTAATTTTTCTAAGTAAGAGTGGGATATGTATAATTGCTCCAATAAATATTTTTTCGGAACATACGCTTTGGGATAATTGACCATAAGCAATAAGTAGTTGAAACGATTGGATTCTCTTAAATAAAAAAGTTTGAGCTTGTGATAAATCATCATTTTTATTTCTTGGTATTCATCGGATATAGTTATTTCTCCTTTGTGTGTAGAGAAAATAAAAGTAGAAATGCTCAATTGCTGTTCAATCGTAGTATTCAACTTTCGAATCAATTCTTTGATTGTCCGTTTAGGTATAGTCAGTTCATCCGCAAGTTCTTTTAACGTACATTGACTTTTTTGAGCGATCGTATAGAGGACTAATAACTCTTTCTTTTTTGCATCGATTAACATGATGGACTCCTTTCTGACAATTAGTGTACTAGTGGTGACATAAAATGTGAGTGGAAAGTGTTTTCAATGTATGATATTCTCACATAGTAATAGAATTTGATTATATAACTTGTTATTTTAAGAAATGATAATCAGTTATCTATTCTATTGTTTATTTCTTTGCTTATTTTGTCAAGTTGGAATCATTTAAATAATCTTGGATAAGGGAATACAATGTTATTTAATTGAGGATATCGTTATTTTTTAAATCTTATTTTTGGCGAAGCATTAGATAAATCAAGCTTCTATTACAAAGAGACATATTTTAACCCCCGAAATATGTTATTATCGTTTTTTTTTATCAAAACTTGTTTCTTCATGGTTTACATAAGTTTTTCCTACTAGCGAATGCGCTGGATCGTCATGGGAAATTAAAAAAAGAATCATTGCCGGATATGAATAAGATAATCGGAAAGGATGGATGGTTTCGTGGGAAGAGTGACGAATTTTAGTAAAGAATATTTACTATTTAAGAGTATGGTATATGCTGAAGAAAATGGGTTATCGACAATCACAGCGAGAAGTTTAGCTTCTTTTTGTGGCTGTTCTACTTACCCGATCTATGCACATTTTAAATCAATCCGTATACTAAAAGAAAAAATTATCGAAGAGATCACGATATGTTTTGATCGATATTTAGCTGAATACGTTATTGACGATTTTTTCAGTGTCGTTCATTTATTGAAGGAGTTTTTCTCGATTCATGAGAGTATTAGAGGAGTAGTTATCAAATCCGAATTAGACATGGCCTCGTTGTTCAAACGAACGTTCTCAGAATTTGTCAGAGAACATACGGGAATCAAAGAAGCGTATTTATTAGAACTTCTTTGGCTGAACGCATTAGGAAGTTTAAATTCAGATAAATCATCAAAGGAATTTTTTGAGACAATGACATTGATTTGGAATAAGTTAGCAGAATTAGAAGATGATTTGCCTGAAATGCTAACAAATATCCAATACGTTCCGGTTAATTGACCTTACATTTCTTTGGATGGATGATTTACTTTAGTTGTTCGTATGAAGCATCTCCAAAAAGGAGGTGCTTTTTTTAACAGAATTAGGCAGAAGTCGCCCATCCTCTATAGGTGGGTGATGAATGCCGTTCGGTATGAGGGTTACCGTTGGTAACTCGAAGACCGACAACTAAGGCGTATTGCTTTTTTATTTTGTCTCATGTTAATATCAGTCTATACAAGAAATGAGTTGATACAACATGGAATTAGACACAAATAACCATTCAGTATTTCTTCTTTATTATCACCTTGTTTTAGTAACGAAATATCGTAGACAAGTAATTGATAATGAAATATCTAACTACGCTAAAGCGACTTTTGAAAGAATCTCAGAATCGTATCATATCACTTTAGTTGAGTGGAATCATGATAAAGACCACGTTCATATTATGTTCAAAGCTCAACCAAAAACAGAATTGACAAAATTTATCAATGCCTATAAAAGTGCTAGTTCACGTTTGATAAAGCGCAATTATCCAAGAATCAAACAATTTCTTTGGAAAGAAATGTTCTGGTCAAAAAGTTTTTGTCTTTTGACAACTGGTGGAGCACCAATTGATGTGATTAAGAAATATATTCAAAATCAAGGAAACAATCATAAATAGAAAGCAGGCGAGCTTTATGGAGCGACTAAAAGCATATAAATTTAGAATCTATCCAACAGAAGAACAAGAAACCTTCTTTGCTAAGTCTTTTGGCTGTGTCCGTAAGGTCTACAATCTAATGCTTGATGACCGAATGAAAGCTTATAAAGAAACTAGGAAAAATTCCTCTAAAAAAATGAGTTTTCCAACGCCTGCAAAATATAAGCAAGATTTTCCGTTCTTGAAAGAAGTGGATAGTCTTGCTTTAGCAAATGCACAACTCAACCTAGATAAGGCGTATAAGAACTTCTTTCGCGATAAGTCCGCCGGATTTCCTCGTTTCAAAAGCAAGAAAAATCCAGTTCAAAGCTATACGACTAACAATCAAAATGGAACAATCGCTTTGATTGATAATCAATTTGTCAAACTTCCTAAGTTGAAGTCGTTAGTTAAAATTACGCTCCATAGACAACCTAAAGGTCTGATCAAATCCGCTACAATATCACGTCATTCTAGCGGTAAATATTATATTTCTTTATTGTGTAAAGAAGAAATAGCTGAGCTTCCTAAAACTAATTCCGCTATTGGAATTGACCTTGGTATAACTGATTTTGCAATCCTTTCTAATGGTCAAAAGATTGATAACAATAAATTCACGTCAAAAATGTCAAAAAAACTAAAACGTGAACAACGTAAGTTGTCAAGACGTGCATTATTAGCTAAACAAAAAGGTATCAATCTGTTTGAAGCTAGAAATTATCAAAAACAAAAACGTAAAATAGCACGACTACATGAAAAAGTAATGAATCAACGCAATGACTTTCTAAACAAGTTGAGCACAGAGATTATCAAAAATCACGATATGATCTGTATAGAAGACTTAAATACAAAAGGTATGTTGCGTAATCATAAACTAGCAAAAAGTATTTCGGATGTTTCATGGTCTAGTTTTGTGACTAGGTTACAATACAAAGCTGACTGGTACGGTCGAAAAATTATCGAAGTGGATAAGTGGTTCCCATCTAGTCAAATCTGTTCGAATTGTGGACACAAAGACGGCAAGAAATCTCTAGAAATTCGAGAATGGACTTGTCCTGTTTGTCATGTTCATCATGACCGAGATATCAATGCTAGTATCAATATTCTGACCGAAGGTCTAAGACTACATTCTATGGGATTAGCTTAGATCCAATCATCAAAAACCGTAGGAACTACGGGGATAGCTTGGTAAATAAGAGAAACCGCTGTGAGTAAAGAAATACGCTTGCAAGTATGCTCTATTCCCAAGAAGCTCCCACTTCAAGCGTTAAAAACCGGTAGGTTTAGCTAAGTGGTGAGTAGTTCACCGCATCAAACTAAGGTTGCTTGAAACCGAAAATGCCAAATGAGGCGTCTTACAAAAGCAAATAATAAAACAAGACAGTAGTTGCTTTTTGTAAATTTTTTTGCTATTCATCGGGCAGGGCTCATAGCAATTAGTTCGCTTATCTATTTGACTGTGATATGATTGTAGTAGATAAAAAGGAGCTGATAATTATGAAAACATCAACAAAAGTAACGATTGGATTAAGTGTCGCAGCAGCAGCAAGTGTGGCAACAGCTGTAGTTGTTTCTGGCAAAGTGATCGAAAAAATCCATCATCTAAGTAACCGCACAAAAGTAAAAAAATTCGTGTATGACAAATTTGATGGGAATGAAAAGTTATTAGATGTCGTTGACCATTTATCAGATAGCGATTTAGATTCATTGATGGGCATGCTAGCAAAGATTAAATCTGGCAAAAAGAAAATTTCTGTCTACGGTGACTCTATCAAAGACTCAACAGAAGATGCAAAAGGTCGTCTGATGTCACTTGTTGAGAAAATGATCTAAAAAAGATTCTCTTTGAATTGATCGAAAAAAAGGAACAAGCAAGGCGATGTTTATTGCTGCTTGTTCCTTTTTTATATGTGTAACAAAAGGAGATAACAAAAGAGTAAGTCATCTGCTTTTTTTAAATTGAAGCCTGTTTGTTCGTCAAACTTTTCAATCCGATATTGGAGAGTGTTTCGATGCATGAAAAGTTGTTTAGCCGCTGAACTGATATTCCCGAAATTTTTCCACAGTTCGATAATGATGTCTTCCATTTTAAAACTACGGATTATTTCTTGATATTCATTTGTTAGCTGACTGGATGTAACTAATTCTTTTGTATAATAATATAAGGCAATTTCTTGTATGGAAGTCGTTTGGTCGGCTACTTGTATGTGTGTTCGTTTATTCAGGAAAATTTTTCGTTCTTCATTGAACATAGCGGTTAGATTTTGTCCAGCTGAATGGAATGAACCGACAAAGGCTTGTGTCGTCATATCAAAATCGACATCAAGAGATAAAAAGATGCCTTTAAGATCTGCCGTATTCAAATAATTGGCATGCTTTCTTTCGATGATCAACGCATCTGTCTCTGTGTAAAGAAAAAAATCAAGAGCTTCGGGAAATAATCCGGAAATTGTTTCTCGCCATTCTTTTTGTAAGAAATCTGATCTCTTTTCAAAATGTAACTGAATGATTCGGCAGCTTTCTTCACATACATATACCTTTTCCTCAAATAAATATTGATACCAAGGATGGCTGTCTAAGGTGTTTGTTTTCTGGAATAACGCTTTCAAAAGTTTTTCTTCTTGAACGGACAAGGAACTTTTATCGATCCACAAGAAGTAATCTTCTACAACCAGTGAAAGAATTCGATCATCAGAAGAAGGAGAATTCTTTTTTTGTGCATTTGGGTATAATCCAAGTAACTTTTCTGTGTTCATTTAATTCACCTCATCCCCTAGTTTACCATAGGACATGGCGATAAGGAAAAACTCTTTGTACTTCATTAAAAAGCCAGTTATACTATGTTTGATAGAGAAGATAAGTAAATCTAAAAAAGGTAGGAGTACAAGTGGAAGAAACAGAACAACAGCGAATAAAAGAAGAATGGATGCGTGTGGCTATTGAAGAAGCCAAAAAAGCAGAAGCGTTAGCAGAAGTACCAATCGGCGCCATCGTGGTTCACCAAGGACAGATTATTGGGCGTGGACACAATTTGAGGGAAACAACACAAAATGCAACAACACATGCTGAGATGATTGCGATCCAAGAAGCATGCAAGGCCATCGGAAGTTGGCGTTTAGAAGAAACACAATTATATGTCACGTTAGAACCGTGTCCAATGTGTAGCGGTGCCATGATTCTTTCTCGCGTAAAAGAAGTTTACTTTGGTGCCTATGATCCAAAAGGAGGAACCGCAGGGACATTGATGAATTTACTTGAGGATGAACGTTTTAACCATCAGGCCGAGGTGGAGGGCGGGATATTAGAAGAAGAATGTGGTGAACTTTTATCTGTGTTTTTTAGAAATTTGCGAGCAAAGAAAAAGAAATTAAAAAAGGACTAGCCAAGGATAATAAAATGCGGTATACTATTCCTTGCCGAAAGGCTAGGACAATGGTGGGCTTGTGAAGCGTGTCAGATCCGGAAGGAAGCAGCACTAAGCAGGTGCCGCCATGTGTCTGATTGATTGGATTTATTAAGCCTAAAGGGCTTTTTTTATTAGAGGCAAGTTTAAGGTACTTAGATTTTGTAAAAAAGTCTAAGTACCTTTTTTTGTGCAAAAACTTTCCATGTGAACAAAGGGGAACCCTATGGTATGATGAAAAAAAGTGAGGTGGAACTAACAGTGGAAGAAATCGTTCTTTTACACACGAATGACTTACATTCTCATCTTGAAAACTGGCCACGGATCAGAAGATTCCTTGAGCAAAAAAAGCGTGAAAATGAGAAAAAAAATAATACGACAACTCTCACGGTCGATCTTGGAGATTTCGTTGATCGTTGGCATCCTTTGTCAGAAGCAACGAATGGCCATGCCAATGTTGAACTAATGAATCAAATCGGCTATGATGCAGCAACTATAGGGAATAATGAAGGTGTAGGTAATTCCAAAAATGAGTTGAATCATTTATATGATCACGCGAATTTTGATGTGCTACTGAGCAACTTATTCGATAAAAATACTTTGCAACCACCAGTATGGACAAAGCCATATAAAATCATCGAAACAAAGCAACGAACAAAAGTTGGGTTAATTGCTTTTACTGCACCATTCCCTTTGACGTATAATCCAAATGGCTGGGATATCCGTCAGCCTTATGATCTGTTGCCAGAGTTAGTTGAGCAATTACGTCCACAGGTAGACGTCCTTGTTTTAATGAGTCATTTAGGCATTCAAGATGATTTACAGATTGCAAAAGAAATCCCTGCAATCGATGTGATTTTAGGATCACATACCCATCATCTTTTTATTGATGGGAAAGTCGTGAATGAGGTACAATTAGCCGCTGCCGGAAAATTTGGGCAATATGTAGGGGAAGTACATCTTTCATTGGAAAATAAAAAAATCGTCGGACACTACGCCAAAGCGATTCCGACAGATACAATGACTGCATTCGTAGAGGATGAGAAAGAAATCGCCGGTTATCTTGAACAAGGACATCGTCTTTTAGCCCAAAAGAAAGTGGCAGATCTACCATTTGACTTATCACTTGATTTATTTGATGAACATTCCTTTATCCAAATCGCTTTAGAAGCGGTAAAAGAAAGAGGGAACACAGAAGCATCGTTTCTGAATAGTGGTCTTTTTTTGAATAGCGTACCTAAGGGGCTGGTTGACCAAGATCAACTCCATAGTGCACTGCCACATCCGATGCATTTGATCAACGTCACGCTGAAAGGGTCAGATATGATTCGCTTAGTGTTGGAAATCGAAAAAAGTCGACTCTTCTTACGGAATTTCCCTATCAAAGGAATGGGGTTTCGTGGTCAGATATTCGGTGAGATTTTCTATAGTGGGATCACGTATGATGCGGTCAATCGAGAAGTTCTGTGGCAAAAGCAACCAATTGAAGAGGAAAAGAATTATACCGTTACTACGGTCGACCATCTGATGTTTGTTCCTTTTTTCCCAACCATCGAAATTATCGGACAGGTCGATTTTTTATTTCCCGAATTTATTCGTACAGTAGTGGGAGACTACTTAAATGCTCACTACCCAACCAATGAAAAAGAAGGTATAATAGAGAAATAGGTGGTGAAAGCATGTCGACGAAACAAAATAAACAACACAACAGTGACAAAAAAGAGAGTCAAGAAACGGTCGATCGCTCACAAGAACAAACAGTGACCGAAGAAGTGACGGCAGTTTTAGAAGAAATAATCGAGGAAACGAAGCCAGAGAAAGTCAAAGGAGAAATCGTCACATTGACAGATGAAACGAATCTTTTGATTGGTGATAGACCTTATCGTATCGTAACGGATTACCGGGAAGGTTTCAATGCTGAGAAGCTTGGTGAGAGATATAGCGAAGTGCTTTCCAGATACGATTACATCGTAGGTGACTGGGGTTACGAACAGCTACGTTTGAAAGGCTTTTTTGATGCCACGAATCGACGTGCTCACCCAGATCAGCGAATTGATGCATTAGAAGACTATTTATACGAATATTGTAATTTTGGCTGTGCATATTTTGTCATTGAACGTATAGGTGGAAAAAAAGAAAAAAATACCCAACGACGTAAAAAGAAAAAAAATCCGAATCGCAACAATCAAGCGCATATCGATGAAAAAAAAGCGCCCGTTGAATCGGTACGCAAACAACCTGTGATCAAAAATCGTAAACCAGCAACTACTAAGGCAACACCAAAGGGAACTGAAAAAACATCAGAACGCCCAACAAAATCAACTTCTAAAAAGAATTTTACTATTAGACAAAGGGAAGAATGATCCTATGAATTATAAAGGCTATTTGATCGATTTAGACGGAACGATCTATCGTGGAACGGAGCCGATACCGGCAGGAAAACGATTCGTCGAACAGTTACAGGAAAATGGGATGCCCTTTTTATTTGTAACCAACAATACGACAAAAACACCGGGAACAGTGGCACAACGTTTAGCCACTGAGTTTGATATCCATGTCTCACCAGAAACGATCTATACAGCATCTCTAGCGACCATTGATTTCATGAAATCAGACGCTAAAGGAAATAAAGTGTATGTGATCGGTGAAGCTGGCTTGACAGATTTGATCTTGGAGGCAGGGTTTGTATGGGAAGAAGAACATCCTGATTATGTCGTAGTAGGTTTAGACAATCACTTGACTTACGAAAAAGTGGTGACCGCAACCTTAGCGATCCAAAAAGGAGCAACGTTCATCGGTACAAATCCTGACAAAAATATCCCTACAGAAAGAGGATTATTACCTGGAGCTGGCTCGGTTGTTTCTTTTGTAGAGACAGCGACACAAACCACACCGGTCTATATTGGTAAGCCAGAAGCAATCATTATGGATAAAGCAGTGGAACTTTTAGGATTGAACAAAGAAGAAGTCATCATGGTAGGGGACAATTATGAAACTGACATCCAAGCAGGGATTCGTAATGGAATCGACACACTGCTTGTGTTATCAGGCTTTACCAAAGAAGAAGACCTCCCAGATCTGCCAACACCAGCAACCTTCGTTTTGCAATCGTTAGATGAATGGAGTTTCTAAAACAATGAAAAATAAACGATGGCAATGGGTGGAGTATGCGGGGATGGTCAGTTTGTTCCTGACGTTGCTCACTTTAGCAATTGCAATAACGATCAATTTCCGCCCACTATATGTGTTTGATATCGGGCATCTAGGTATCTTGGATTACACTACCGTAGATCAGCCAACATTACTCCAAAATTATGATCAACTGATGAGGTATCTGAATAATCCTTTTGAGCAAGTGTTGGCACTTCCCGACTTTCCAATGTCAGCGAGTGGCTTACATCATTTTTATGAAGTCAAGTTATTATTCATGCTCAATTATGCGGTGTTGTTACTTACATTGATCCCAAGTGGCTTGTTCCTTCGCCAGTTGAAAAAAAATCAGCGTTTGTGGCGGCTGATCCGCCCATTCCAAATCGGCATGATCCTACCATTTGTTTTTGGCTTTTTCATGTTGATTGGTTTTGATCGTTTTTTTATTCTTTTTCACGAAACATTTTTCAATAATGATGACTGGTTGTTTGATCCTCAGACTGATCCAATCATCAATGTGTTACCTGAGCAATACTTCATGCATTGTTTCATTCTGTTTTTTGTGCTTATCGAATTATTTTTCGCTTTGATGGTTCTTGTTGGCAAAAGAGAATTGAAAAAGGGGAACAATTAAACAATCACTTTCGTGTAGCGCGTTGATTGCTTTTTCGGATATAGCAAAAAATCATCCATAAAAATCCTTTTGCGATTTTTATGGATGATTTTTTATTTTTATTTGATTATTGTGTCAAACGGCTCCGTTTTTCCGGTTCTTGGTGGGCCAAGCGGCTTGCGGCAGAGGCAGCAATTGCTCCCACGATATCATCTAAAAATGTATGGACATTTTTGCCATCGTGACTATTTAACTTTTTCAAGATCCCAGGTTTTACTTTATCGATATAGCCATAATTGGTAAAACCAATCGTTCCATAAACATTGACGATCGACAAGGCTAAAATTTCATCTATCCCGTATAATCCTTCATCATCTTCAATGATATGCTGAAGAGGGCTCATCAATTGTTTTTGTTCTGCCAAGATATCTAATTGGATGCCAGTAATGATCGCGTTATGGACTTCACGCTTTGTCAAGACTGCGTTAATACTTTCCGCACAATCCTCCAAGCTTAAATCTGAGATATAGTCTTTTTGTAAAAACATGACTAATTCAGCGATATCCTCGATCGTTACGCCACGTTCTTTTAGGAGATCTCGCGCTTTTTCTTCTAAGGTTTCTGTTTTTATGACCATTTTTGATTCCTCCGTCTCTTCTTTCTATCTATAATGGTAACGTAGTACGTACAAAAAGCAAGAATCATTTCTTTTATAAAAAAACAGCTAAGTTATTTTGGTCCAAATGTTTTATCGTAAAGGCTTGTACTATGACCAGGCTGCGTACGTTCTTTTGGATTGATGAAATGTAACGCGTTATTGACAGCAGTCGGTGCCTCTCCAAATCCCGTGGCAATCAATTTCACTTTTCCTTCATAGCTACAAATGTCGCCAGCAGCATACACACCAGGAATTGAAGTTGACATATCAGAGTGGACGGTGATCGCATTTCTGGAACTTTCAAGTCCCCAAGAAGATAAATGCTCTAAATTAGAAGTGAACCCATAATTGACGATCAATGAGTCAACCATGAGATCAATCGTTTCATCCGTCTTAGCTTTTTTTAGACGAATGTCTGATAACTCTCCATTTGAACCAGATAAACGCTCAATCAAATAAGGTGTTAATACATTTACAGAGGATTGATTCAACTGATTGACGCTATGTTCATGAGCCCTAAATGCCTCTCGACGATGAATCAAATAAACTTCACTCGCAATAGGTTCAAGCATCAGTGCCCAGTCGATTGCTGAATCCCCACCACCAGCAATGGCAACTTTCTTTCCTGCATATTTCATCAAGTCGTTCACGAAATAATCTAACCCATGGTTTTCGTATCGGTCAGCATGTTCTAAATTCAGCTTTCTTGGTTGGAAAGAACCACTTCCTAGCGTCAGGATCACAGCTTTTGAATAATGGATACCTTTCGTAGTAGTGATCTCGATGATCTCATCTTCTCTGGAAAGTGAGAGAACTTCTTCATTTAAATGAAATGTATGATTAAAAGTGGTCAATTGTTTCTTTAAATTATTCACAAGATCAACCGCTTTGATTGCTGGATAACCAGGAATGTCATAAATATATTTTTCAGGGTATAAGGTAGTTAACTGTCCACCAAGTTGAGGCAAACTATCAATAATATTGGTTTTCGCTTGGCGCATACCAGCATAAAAAGCTGCAAACATGCCAACCGGCCCTGCACCAATAATTGTAATATCGTAAATTTCCATTTGAAATTCCTCCCTTGGTGACACTATAACAGAATTTAATTGAGAATTCTTCTCAAATAGTTTAATTATGGAACGAGCAGTCACTAAAATATAAGGAGTGATCTAACAGATAGTTTATTTACTTTCAATATTAGCTAAAAAGAGTTATTTTACTAGTACGAAGTGTTTGAATCTAAGAGGTAGAATTTTATGATTAAAAGAATAACAAGCAATGCAA
Organism: Enterococcus sp. AZ062; assembly: GCF_051715065.1. Lineage (NCBI taxonomy): Bacteria > Bacillati > Bacillota > Bacilli > Lactobacillales > Enterococcaceae > Enterococcus > Enterococcus sp. AZ062. Next base: position 790,301 of record NZ_JBIOTB010000001.1, read on the forward strand.
AAGAAGACGGAGTATTGACGCTGTCTTTTCTTTTAGCAATAGGTACCATGTTCATCATCCCACCAAACTTCAATTATTTTTCTTATATCGATTTTCACACATTGATTCTTCTTTTTTGTTTGATGTTGATTGTAGAAGGGATACGGCAACAACAGTTTTTCGATTATCTAGGCAATTATTTGATCACCCAGACAAAAAATACGAGAGGGATTATTTTGATTTTAGTGTTTCTCACGTTTATCAGTAGTATGCTGATTACGAATGATGTGGCACTGATCATTTTTGTACCATTTGGTCTATTGATAGTAGAAAGGATCGGCATGCGAACATTGATTCCTCTCGTCATAACTTTGATGACGATTGCGGGTAATCTAGGAAGTATGTTCACTCCGATCGGTAATCCACAAAATCTTTATTTATTCGCACAATCACACTTACAACTGTTCGAATTTTTACAGTTGATGCTTCCCTATACACTGGCTGCTGCCATATTATTGGTGGTGTTGATCTATGGGAGAATCAAGAATAATACCATCGATTTGGCGAATACAGAACAGATAATGTTAAAGCGAAAACAACTCATTTTTTATTTTTGTCTATTTTTAATATGTCTTCTAGCTGTAAGTGGCATCATCCCTCATTATGTCGTATTAGTCTTAGTGAGTGTCAGTATCCTAGGCAATGATCGCCGACTCTTTAAACAAATCGATTACTCCTTATTATTTACGTTTGTTTTTCTTTTTATATTCATCGGGAATATCAAACAAGTAGATGTTGTCCGAGCCTTTTTTGAAAAAAGTGTGGCGCATCATGAAGTCAGTGCAAGCATTTTTGCCAGTCAATTGATTAGTAATGTTCCTGCGGCGCTCCTGTTATCAAGTTATACAGAAAATATCAAGGGTTTGATCATTGGAACGAACTTGGGAGGATTAGGGACATTGATTGCTTCAATGGCAAGTTTGATCTCTTACAAATTAGTCATCAAGCAATATCCGGAATGGAGAAAAAAGTATTTATTCGTATTTGCATTCTACAACATCGTTTTTTTGATTTTCTTGTGGCTCATCTTTACCGTATATCAATAGAATATGTTATGATTACACAGGAAGACAGAATTTTTTAGGAGGAAGAAAAAATGGCATTTCCACAACTTGATCTTATGAATGAAAAGGGGCCTAAAGCTCTTATAAAAACGAACCGCGGAGATATTACAGTAAAACTATTTCCTGAGTTAGCACCTAAAACAGTCCAAAACTTTGTTGAATTAGCAAAAAAAGGGTACTATGATGGCGTGATTTTTCATCGTGTGATCCCTGATTTCATGATTCAAGGAGGCGACCCAACCGGTACAGGTATGGGAGGCGAAAGCATTTACGGCGAAAGTTTTGAAGATGAGTTCAGCCGCGAATTGTTCAATCTACGTGGCGCACTATCAATGGCTAACTCTGGTCCAAATACAAATGGCAGCCAATTCTTTATCGTCAACAACACAAATGTGCCAGAAAACATGCTTAGTCAATTAGAAGGAGCAGGATTCCCTAAAGAAATCATTGAAGCGTATAAAAATGGTGGAACACCATGGCTTGATTTCCGTCATACAGTGTTTGGCCATGTACTTGAAGGAATGGATACAGTCGATGATATCGCAAATGCGCAACGTGGACCACAAGATCGTCCAGTACATGATGTAGTGATCGAAACGATTGAGATTTCTGAATAAAGTAAAATTTTAAACATACCAAGCTCAAAAAAAAACACCGAACAGCAAAAGCAGAAAATACTTTTGCTGTTCGGTGCTTTTTTGGTTGGGGTGGTAACAAAGTAGGGAAGACTAACATTTTTTGTCCAATGACTTCTTTCGTTTTCTAACTTAAAGCACGTTGGATACGTAAAAGCCCTTCTTTTAATACTGATCTTGGACAAGCGACATTCAAACGCATATGGCAATGACCACTTGGTCCAAAACTGATCCCAGGATTCAAGACGACTCTGCCTTTTTCAATCAACTTCTTTTCAAGTAGTCGGTCATCGTCCGTATAGGCAGAAAAATCAAGCCATATAAGGTACGTTCCTTCTGGCTTCATCACTTTGACATCAGGGAGATGCTTAGTAAAGAAGGTAATGACTTCTTGGACATTTTCTTCCAGATAAACTAATAACTCATTTAACCATTCCTCACCAGTTTCGTAAGCAGCTTGAGTGCCTAAGAGTCCGAAAGTATTGATTCCTTGATGTTGATTTTTTTCTAATTGTTTCGTAAAGCGACTTTTTAAATCATGATCTTTGATGAAGACCATTGAATTTTTTATTGCAGCTAGATTAAATGTCTTAGTTGCTGAAGTGAATGTGATCAATAATCGAGAAAGGGCAGGATCAATTGTTTGCATCGAGGTGAATCCATGTCCGGAAAAGACGATATCTTGATGGATCTCATCACTAAATAAGAAGACGTCGTATGTTAAGCAGAGTTCACTTAACTGTTTGAGCTCTTCTTTAGTCCAAACGCGACCACCTGGATTATGCGGGTTACATAGAATCATTGCTTTTATCTTGTTTGAGACGATTTTTTCTTCCATATCTTGAAAGTCCATTTCAAAATGATCGGCTGCTTTATTTAAAGGACTGCGAATCAATTGACGCTCATTATTTTCAACAATTGCACCAAATGGCGGATAAACTGGATCATGAATCAACACTGCATCACCTGGAGCTGTAAATGCTTGAATCGCCAATGAGAGACTAGCTAAGACTCCACTAGTGAAAAGAATGTGGTCTTTAGTTAGAGTCACATGATGGCGCCTTTCTTCCCAATCAATCACTGATCGGTAGAGACCGTCCGGTACGATCGAATAACCAAAAATGCCTTTTTGCAGATAGTTTTGAAAAGCGGTTGTTACTCCTTGAGGGGCAAGAAAATCCATATCCGCTACCCATAAAGGTAAAAGATCATTCCTATGATAAGTTTGTGAGATGGCATCCCATTTTACGCTATCTGTGTTTAGTCTTGAAACTATTTCATCAAATTGTTCCATCTATAAGACCTCCATATCTAGATGCAAGAACAGAACTTCTTTTTTTTTAATATTTACAGTATAATGATAAATGCGAAGAGAGGGAAGTATATGACTTATAGAATAGGCGAAATAATCAAAGGGAAAATTACTGGAATACAACCATATGGAGCGTTCGTTTCATTAGATGAAGAGACACAAGGGTTGATCCACGTATCAGAAGTGCAATCTGGTTATACGAAAAGTATTCATACATTATTGAAGGTGGGGCAACCGGTGACTGTACAAATCATTGATATTGATGAGTATTCGAATAAAATCAGTCTGTCGTTACGTACCTTAGAAAAGAAAGTACCATCGATCCCATACCGAAGAAAACGATACTTCACTAATAAAAATAAAAAAATCGGGTTTGCAACGATTGAAAAACAGTTACCTATATGGATCAAGGAAGCGTTGATCCAATTAGATAAAAAAGAATCAAGGAAATAAAAGTGTATTTTTTCTGAAAATATGCTAAAATTCTCTTGTAAGCCATAAACAAGTTGATCGAGGTGGAAATTTTGGCAAACAAAAGAGTCGCTGGTACAATTATGTTGCATTTGGAGGATGGATCTAAAAAATTTTTAGTTCATTCAAGAGAGAATAAATTAGAGTTCGCATGCGCAGACCACTCAAATGATAAGACTGGTTTAGCAAACATACTTAGTTTCTTAAAAGAAATCGTTCATATTGATGTGAGTAAAATCAACTTGATGGAGTTGACGAATACCCATATCAATCAAGAAAATGTTCCACTTTTTGTTTTTGAAACGGAACAAAAAAATCAACAAGAACAGTTAGGCGAAGGTTATCATTGGGAAGATCCAGGACAAATGCGTACGGTACTAGGGATTTATGAAGTAGATGGTGTACCGATTTTTTAAATTGATTCAAGTACCTCTACCAAAGAGAAATGAATACCGTTCGCAGGTGTATCGTTGACTACTTGAGAATCAACGAATAAAATAGGAGATCATTTTTTGGAACCAAGCAGGACTTTCAGAGAAGTTTGAATATCTTTCAAACTTCTTTTTTTTGTCTATCTTAAAAGAAAAGTAGAAGAGAATGTTCAGGATTCAATTGATTTTTTACCTGTTTTATAAAAAAAGCACTTAAATACATGTATAATCCGAATGATCATAAAATGATTGGAAACCTTGTCTTTTTTTTACTTAAAAATAAGTATTGACGCTAGGTGTGTAGCATGGTAAATTAGAAAACGTTGATTCGAAAAAAAGTTCTTTTGAAAATATTCAGAAAAACATCGAAAAAACTATTGACCGCTGGATGAAACCATGTTAATATAACGAAGTTGAATTATTTCAGCGCTTTGTGAGACGCTTGTATGTAAGAATTTAAAGCGAAATAAAGTGTTGACAAATAACATGCGACGAGTTATGATAAGTGAGTTGCTAAAACGACCTCGTGAAAAACGAGTTCAAAAAACTTTTAAAAAATAGTTGACAATCATTCGAGAGTTTGCTAAGATGTAAAAGTTGCTACGGCAATCACAAACGATAAGTTGAGACGGTTGTGTTTCAATTATCACGTAGACCTTTGAAAACTGAACAAAGTAAGACAAACCAAATGTGTAGGGCGTCTTGATTCAATTCAAGACAACAAACATTTTTAACAAGCAAGCAATATGCTAGCAAACAATTGAGCTTAACAAATGAACTATTATGATGTTCGAAAGTAAATTTCGAACTACAGTTCCACATCAGCTTTCGCTGTGAGGAACTAGCATATTATGAGAGTTTGATCCTGGCTCAGGACGAACGCTGGCGGCGTGCCTAATACATGCAAGTCGAACGCTTCTTTTCCCACCGGAGCTTGCTCCACCGGGAAAAGAGGAGTGGCGAACGGGTGAGTAACACGTGGGTAACCTGCCCATCAGAAGGGGATAACACTTGGAAACAGGTGCTAATACCGTATAACAATCGAAACCGCATGGTTTCGTTTTGAAAGGCGCTTTACGGTGCCGCTGATGGATGGACCCGCGGTGCATTAGCTAGTTGGTGAGGTAACGGCTCACCAAGGCCACGATGCATAGCCGACCTGAGAGGGTGATCGGCCACATTGGGACTGAGACACGGCCCAAACTCCTACGGGAGGCAGCAGTAGGGAATCTTCGGCAATGGACGAAAGTCTGACCGAGCAACGCCGCGTGAGTGAAGAAGGTTTTCGGATCGTAAAACTCTGTTGTTAGAGAAGAACAAGGGTGAGAGTAACTGTTCACCCCTTGACGGTATCTAACCAGAAAGCCACGGCTAACTACGTGCCAGCAGCCGCGGTAATACGTAGGTGGCAAGCGTTGTCCGGATTTATTGGGCGTAAAGCGAGCGCAGGCGGTTTCTTAAGTCTGATGTGAAAGCCCCCGGCTCAACCGGGGAGGGTCATTGGAAACTGGGAGACTTGAGTGCAGAAGAGGAGAGTGGAATTCCATGTGTAGCGGTGAAATGCGTAGATATATGGAGGAACACCAGTGGCGAAGGCGGCTCTCTGGTCTGTAACTGACGCTGAGGCTCGAAAGCGTGGGGAGCAAACAGGATTAGATACCCTGGTAGTCCACGCCGTAAACGATGAGTGCTAAGTGTTGGAGGGTTTCCGCCCTTCAGTGCTGCAGCTAACGCATTAAGCACTCCGCCTGGGGAGTACGACCGCAAGGTTGAAACTCAAAGGAATTGACGGGGGCCCGCACAAGCGGTGGAGCATGTGGTTTAATTCGAAGCAACGCGAAGAACCTTACCAGGTCTTGACATCCTTTGACCACTCTAGAGATAGAGCTTCCCCTTCGGGGGCAAAGTGACAGGTGGTGCATGGTTGTCGTCAGCTCGTGTCGTGAGATGTTGGGTTAAGTCCCGCAACGAGCGCAACCCTTATTGTTAGTTGCCATCATTTAGTTGGGCACTCTAGCAAGACTGCCGGTGACAAACCGGAGGAAGGTGGGGATGACGTCAAATCATCATGCCCCTTATGACCTGGGCTACACACGTGCTACAATGGGAAGTACAACGAGTCGCGAAGTCGCGAGGCTAAGCTAATCTCTTAAAGCTTCTCTCAGTTCGGATTGTAGGCTGCAACTCGCCTACATGAAGCCGGAATCGCTAGTAATCGCGGATCAGCACGCCGCGGTGAATACGTTCCCGGGCCTTGTACACACCGCCCGTCACACCACGAGAGTTTGTAACACCCGAAGTCGGTGAGGTAACCTTTTTGGAGCCAGCCGCCTAAGGTGGGATAGATGATTGGGGTGAAGTCGTAACAAGGTAGCCGTATCGGAAGGTGCGGCTGGATCACCTCCTTTCTAAGGAATATTACGGAGACTACACACGTTTGTCGATACTTTGTTCAGTTTTGAGAGGTCTACTCTCAAAATTTTGTTCATTGAAAACTGGATATTGAAGTAAAAATGTAAGTAATACAAACCGAGAACACCGCGTTGAATGAGTTTTTTAATAAGTTCAATTGCTTATTTTTCTTGATTGGACTTCTATCGCTAGAAGAAAGATCAAAACCCAACCGCAAGGTTGATAAGGTTAAGTGAATAAGGGCGCACGGTGGATGCCTTGGCACTAGGAGCCGATGAAGGACGGGACTAACACCGATATGCTTTGGGGAGCTGTACGTAAGCTATGATCCAGAGATTTCCGAATGGGGGAACCCAGCATCTTTTATAGGATGTTACGTATACGTGAATACATAGCGTATACGAGGTAGACGCAGAGAACTGAAACATCTAAGTACCTGCAGGAAGAGAAAGAAAATTCGATTCCCTGAGTAGCGGCGAGCGAAACGGGAAAAGCCCAAACCAATGAGCTTGCTCATTGGGGTTGTAGGACTCCGATATGGTAGTTCTTTCAGATAGTCGAATGACTTGGAAAAGTCAGTCAAAGAGGGTGAAAGCCCCGTAGATGAAATTTGGAAGGCACCTAGGAGGATCCTGAGTACGGCGGAACACGAGGAATTCCGTCGGAATCCGGGAGGACCATCTCCCAAGGCTAAATACTCCCTAGTGACCGATAGTGAACCAGTACCGTGAGGGAAAGGTGAAAAGCACCCCGGAAGGGGAGTGAAATAGAACCTGAAACCGTGTGCCTACAACAAGTCAAAGCCCGTTAATGGGTGATGGCGTGCCTTTTGTAGA
>NZ_JBIOTB010000001.1:800000-2962500 GCF_051715065.1 Enterococcus sp. AZ062
GCCGCCACGCTGGTATTATTATTCCGGCATAGCTCAGTTGGTAGTAGCGCATGACTGTTAATCATGATGTCGTAGGTTCGAGTCCTACTGCCGGAGTACTTGAAACACAACAAAATTTGTTGTGTTTTTTTTGTCGTTTTTACATAGAAAATGGCTCTTCGTCAATATGGAAAACGGGGTACGCCTCCTTTAGGGGAGTGAAAAATCTAAGCAATCGATCAATAATAGTTTTTACAGGTATAACGTTGCTTTTTAAGCGTATAATCATTAGCATATGATTGTATTGTTCAAAATGGACAATGATTTCCTTCTTCCCATTTTCACCACAATTGATTTCCCGTTTCCATCTATCACAGTAGAACCACAACTTTTACAGGCACGAGGATCAGGTGAGAGAATAGCATTAATGATCAATGTCTTTTCTTTATGAAAAATCTCATAAGAGAACTCAGTAATCGTCAAATTTTTATCTATTAATCTCAGCATTTTTTGATAGGATCATTCATAGAGCATATCGTCCTCTCAGTTGTTTATTTTGTGGTAATTGAATCATACTAGAGAACGATATGTTTTATTTAAATACATAAAATGCAAATGGGACTGAAGAATCAATTCTGATTCATCAGTCCCATAAATTATAGAGCAAAAGAAAGCAATAAGCTCAAACATCCTGAAGAAATAAAAAAGACAACGTCTAAGTAACGCTGTCTTACAAAAAGCCACTTGACGGGCTTGAACCGTCGACCTCTTCCTTACCATGGAAGCGCTCTACCAGCTGAGCTAAAGCGGCATTTTTACTACCTAAATATGATAACTAATTTATGGTCATTTGTCAATAACTTTTCTCTATGAACAGACGACATTTAAAAGAAATTGAGTTGTTTTTCACAAATATAAAATAACGATGGTTAATTAGTAATTATTTGAAAAATTGAAAAAAAGTATTGCGTTATATGATGAAAATTGATATTATATTTATGTAATTTGATTCCGGCATAGCTCAGTTGGTAGTAGCGCATGACTGTTAATCATGATGTCGTAGGTTCGAGTCCTACTGCCGGAGTACTACACAAAATCCAGAAGAATTCTTCTGGATTTTTTTGTTTTATAATGAGAATAGGTAGATTGAATCGCATGATTGTTCTGAATTTTCAGAATAGCACGTTGTAATTCAAAGGGTTAAAGAGTAAAATGGAGATATATTTTCAATCGGGAAGGATGATTAAATGAACGCAATTACACCAGATATGACAAAAAAATTTGCCGATCAATTTCAAACGAATAAAAAGCAACAAGCCTTACAAAATGCTGTTGTAAAGAATGGGATCACAGCTTCAGCAGAAAATATTGCTTCACATACAAAAAACACACCGGTATTTTCTGTAGATCTAGCGACTGGAAAAGTCTCAAACCAAAAACAATCTGGCCGTTGCTGGATGTTTGCGGCGTTGAATACATTCCGTCACAAATTGTTGAATCAATTCCACTTAAAGGAATTTGAATTATCACAAAATTATACTTTCTTTTGGGATAAATACGAGAAAGCAAACTATTTTTATGAAAATATTCTTGCAACTGGCAATGAAGCATTAGACAGTCGTAAAGTCGCTTTTTTACTGGCTGTTCCCCAACAAGATGGTGGACAATGGGATATGATCGTATCATTATTCCAAAAATATGGTGTCGTACCAAAATCAGTGATGCCAGAAAGCGCGAATAGTTCAAATTCTCGTGATTTGAATAACTACTTGAATAAATTATTGCGTAAAGATGCTGTCAAATTACGTCAATTAGTGGCTGAAGGAAAAACAAATGAAGAGATCCAAGTAGAAAAAGAAAAGATGTTAGCTGGGATCTATCAATTTCTAACAACCTCTTTAGGCACTCCGCCAACTGAATTTGATTTTGAATACCGAGATGAAGAAAAAAATTACCATATCGATCAACAATTGACTCCACAAATGTTTTACGATAAATATATTGGTGTGAATTTAGATGATTATGTAAGTATCATCAATGCACCGACCGCAGACAAACCGTATGATCGCTCTTATACAGTTGAAATGTTAGGGAATGTTGTCGGAGGAAAAGAAGTCAAATACCTTAATGTCGATATGACTACTTTTAAAAATTTAGCAATCGCTCAACTGGAACAAGGAGAATCTGTGTGGTTTGGTTGTGACGTTGGTCAATCTTCTACAAGAGATAGTGGCATCATGGCAACAGATGTTTATGAGATGGATGAATTATTCGATTTAGATTTTTCTATGACGAAAGCAGAACGTTTAGATCATGGCGAAAGCTTGATGACTCACGCGATGGTCCTGACTGGTGTCGATTTAGTTGATGGGAAATCAACGAAATGGAAAGTCGAAAACAGCTGGGGAGAAAAAGTAGGAGATAAAGGGTTCTTTGTGATGAGTGATGAGTGGATGGATGAATATACGTATCAAATTGTTGTCCGCAAAGATTTATTGACGGAAGAACAACTGGCCGCATTTAATGCTGAACCAATTTTATTAGCTCCTTGGGACCCAATGGGGGCATTAGCTTAAGAACAAATCAAAATAGATGCAGAAAACTTTGTAGTTTTCTGTGTCTTTTTTTGTTTATCTCTTGATTTCAGGATTTTATAAATACCTGTGTTATACTTTAAAATGATATAGGAGTTGTTGCGGGTGTACTTGATCGATGAATGATCGATCTTGTGAAATAGCAAGGAGGAGTGAAAATGGATATCCAAGAAGTGTTAACAGAGATTCGTTTAAGTGGTAAGGTGATACCGATTACTGGGGGAGATGTGAATCAAAACTATCGAATTGAAGAACAGCAAAAATCCTATTTTCTAAAAATCCATCCTCATGTGACCAAACGCTTTTTTGAAGCAGAAGTGGATGGTCTGAAAGAACTTGCACCACATGTACGTGTACCTGAAACTTATATGTTAGGCGAAACAAATGAAGGTGCCTATCTATTGATGGAATGGATCGAACCAGGGAAAGGTGATCCTCGAGAACTGGCAAAAGACCTAGTAAAGATCCATCGTTCGACTGCTCCCCAGTTTGGTTTTCGCAAGGACAATTATCTAGGCAGTTTACCACAGCTCAATACATTTGAAGAAGATTGGTGGACCTTCTTTTTCAAAAATCGCTTGGAGGCTCAAATCGACATTGCGGAGAAAAACAATCGATGGAATGAAACACGTGAAAAAGAGTATCAGCGGTTAAAAAAAGAACTACTAAATCGTGACGATCATCGAAAGATTGCGCCTAGCCTCTTGCATGGAGATTTGTGGAGTGGTAATGTTTTCTATGATAAACAAGGAAGACCAGTGTTTATCGATCCAGCAGTTTCTTATGGGAATCGTGAACAAGATATTGCGATGAGTCAGTTGTTCGGTGGCTTTCGTCCTGAATTCCTGGAAGCTTACCAAGAAAGCTGGCCATTGGAAGAGGGCTGGGAGAGTCGTTTACCACTTTATCAACTCTATTACTTGTTGGCGCATCTCAATATGTTTGGAGAGAGTTATGGGACACAGGTCGATCATATATTAATGAAGAAGTAATTGGAGGTTTTCTTTTGGCACAAAAATATACAAAAAAACATGAAGTATCTTATTATGAATGTGATATCAATAAAACAATGACTTTTCCGTCCATGCTAGGTGTGGTCATCAAGACTTCGGAAGAACAAAGTGATCATTTGGGCCTAGGAACCGACTTTGTCAGTAGCTTTGGCTTAACTTGGGTAATCACGAACTATTCGATGAAAATCAATCGCTTGCCTCATGTTGGTGAAAAAATCGCTATTACTACACAAGCGATGCAGTATAATAAATTCTTTTGCTATCGTAATTTTTGGATCCACGATGAAGAAGGAAATGAATTAGTTGAAATCGAATCTGTATTTGTTTTGATGGATCTAGTGAACCGTAAGATGAGTAGCGTGAACGAAGAAATCATTGCACCTTTTGAAAGCGAAAAAATCAAGAAAATCAAACGACAAGAAAAAATCGAGCCAATCGAATCTGGCTTGATGTTGCCATATCGTGTTCGATTTTATGATATTGACAGCAATCAACATGTGAACAATGCGATGTATTTCAACTGGATCATTGATGTTTTAGGTTATGATTTTCTGACAACACATACACCTAAACATGTGTTGATCCGCTTTGATAAAGAGGTTGAATATGGCAATGAGATCGAGAGTCATTATGAACAAACAGTTTCTGGAACAGAGGTAAAAACGAGACATGAGATCAGAATGCAAGAGCAACTTTATTGTGCAGCGAATATCTTATGGGAGAAAAATGAGGAAACAAAATAAATCGAGTGAGACAAGATTGTGACATGTTTTGCTTTGATAAATAAGCGCGAAAAGAGGTTGTGACAGAAGTGTTCAGCTCCGAGAAATAAGCCGAGAAACCCGAAAATTGTTTTTCAAATTTTTGGGTTTCTCGGCTTATTTCCGAAGGAGTTACTTCTGGAACACCGTTTATTCGCTTTTAAGGATAGAAACAAAAATGAATTTTATTTTTGTCTCACTTTCTTTTTCGCGCTTATTTCTAAAGGAGTTTCATTTGGAACTCCGTTTAACAATGATGTGATTGTAGCGTCTATTGAGTTTTCCATATGAAGAGACGAGCAAGCCCTGTATTACTCAATTTGATTTCTATTGTGTCATAAATTTGATCAACTGTTCTTCTGACAAGCCACCGTTAATGGCAATCAAAAGTTTTATTCTAGCTTTTTGGCTATTGATACTATTACAAAAAATAACGCCCATACTTGCGAGTTCTTTTCCGCCACCTTCGTAATCATAGACGGGTTCAGCGATTCCGTTGAAACAACGAGAAACCAAGACTACTGGTATTTTTTGGATCAAGAGTTTCTTTAATGCTGTTAATGCCTGCGGAGGCAGGTTCCCAGCGCCTAAAGCTTCAATGACCAGACCGTCGACTTTCGAATGGGCAAGTGCTTCTAATAAATCACCTTGCATACCCGCATAGGCTTTGACGATTGGGATCGTTCCTTTGACTGATGCGATATCTAGTCTTTGCGCTTCAAGTAATTCTTGCATAAACAATATACGATTTTTAGTGATCAAACCAATTGGTCCTAACGTAGGAGTGCGAAAAGTAGCAACATTAGTCGTGTGGGTTTTAGTGACATAGCGTGCTGAGTGGATCTCATCGTTCATCACGACCAAAACACCTTTGTCTTTTGCTTCATCACAACTTGCTACCCGAATCGCACTTTCAAAATTATATAGACCATCGCTACCTAACTCATTACTTGAACGCATCGCTCCTGTTAAGACGATCGGTAATTTATCACCAATCGTTGAGTCTAGAAAAAATGCTGTTTCTTCCAACGTATCTGTCCCATGCGTGATCACGACACCTTGGATGTCAGAAAGAACGGCTTGATTGATTCTTTCTTTAAGTTGTAACATATGTTTAGGCATGATGTGCGGAGAAGGAAGATTAAAGATATCTTCCATGATCAAATCAACATTTTCTGGAATCGTTACTTCTGCATCTAATAGTGGGTTAGCCACATCTGGACTCACGCCACCTGTTAAAGAATTTTCTTTCATGGCGATTGTGCCGCCTGTGTGTAAGATAAGAATTTTTTTCATTTTCAGAACTTCCTCACGAATAATTTTGCATAGGGTTTCTAGCTTATTGTATACTATATAAAAGAGTTTTGCTATGAATGAATCAAACAGAAAAACTTGGGAACAAAGATAAAATGAATTTAAACGAATGGAAGTGATTCGTCGTGATCAAAATTGGCTTGACTTCATTTAAAGAACATGACAAATTAACAGGAAAAAAGAATAATACTCTTTACGATTATGCGAGTGTCCTTTCATTAGTCGAATTAGATACCGCCTATTATGGTATCCCAAGAAAGTCATCTGTGGAGAAGTGGGTGAATGAAGTACCAGCATCTTTTCGCTTCGTGATGAAAGCTTACCAAGGAATCAGTGGTCAAGGCGACTGGCAGAAGTACTATCAATCAGAAGAAGAGATGATCGAGCATTTTTTAGACGTGATGGCGCCAATGTATGAAGCAGGAAAACTTTTTTGTTTCCTCGTTCAATTTCCCGCTTCGTTCAAGTGTACGAAAGAGAATGTAGCGTATTTAAGAAAACTAAGAAAATGGTTCACCGGCTATCCGATAGCGATCGAGTTACGTGATTATTCTTGGTATAGTGAACAGTTTCTATCTCGAACAAGACAATTTATGACTAAAGCAATGTTTTCCTTAGCAATCATTGATGAACCACAATTATTGAATACGACGATTCCTTTTGATCCTTATGTAACAAATAGGGATTTTACCCTTTTCCGTTTTCATGGAAGAAATGAGCAAGGTTGGCAAGCAAATGATCAGGATTGGCGTAAAAAAAGAACGTTGTATCGCTATTCTGAAGAAGAATTACAGGAATTAGCAGCAGCCATCAAAAAAGTAGATGGTGCAACAAAACATGTTGGGGTGATCTTCAATAATAACTCTGGTGGAGATGCGGCTGAAAATGCTTTGGCATTACAAAAAATCTTAGGGATCGAACCAGATGAGCTTAACCCAAAACAAATCGATTTGTTTTGAAGACCTGGCTGTTGTAACCACTCTATATAAAAAGTAGCAAGCACGCCTTACTAATAAGAAATGAAACTGTTCAACTAGAAATTTTTACTAAATAATAATCGGAAGAGGTGATGGAACGACATGATCAAAGCAGTTTTTTTTGATATCGATGGCACATTAGTCAACAACCAAGCAAAAGCGTTGGCTTCAACTAAAGATGCGATTGATCAACTACAAAAAAAGGGCATATTATGCGGTGTTGCCACTGGGCGCAGCCCTGTAAGAATCAAAGAAGTGATCGATGAACTTGAACTAGACATGTTCGTCGTCTATAATGGTCAATTAGTCTTTGACCGTGATCAAACGATCGTCGACCATCCTTTTGATAAAACAGTATTAGCGGATATCGTCCACTTTTCGGATGCCCATCACCGACAAATCATTTTTGGTGGGCGAGATCAACTAGATGGTTCAACGACAATGATGCTAGGACAATCGATCATCATCAAAAAAATCGTCAATCACTTACCCAAAAAATTCCCTGTACGTCTATTGAAAAAAATCTTGCAAGTGTTCAGTCCCCATCGGCAACGAAAACGATATGAAACATTAGCGATCTTGAACGAGCCGATTTATCAATGTATTTTATTGAGCCAAACATCTGAGCAAGAAAAGCTTGACCAACGATTCCCAGAGTGTTCGTTCCAACGTTCCAATCCTTATACGGTCGATATTATTCCTAAAGGGGGGTCCAAATTGTTAGGAATCCAACAATTTGCGACAAATAAAGGAATTGCATTGTCCGAAATCATGGCGTTTGGGGATCATTACAATGATGTTGAAATGCTAAAAGGAGTTGGAATTGGTGTTGCAATGGGCAATGCGCCAACTGGTGTGAAGCAGCAAGCTGATTTTGTCACGGCTTCGAATGAAGCGGATGGTATTTATAAAGGTTTGAAGCATTTTGGGATAGTTGATTGAATGTGTGTCAGTTAGGAGGACTAGAATCATTATGGAGCCAGAAACACCTTATCAAAAAGTAGAACGATTCCATCGGACGTTCGATCCAAGAATACCAGAGCGACCCACTGCATTTACAAAAAAACATGCCGATGACCGAGCGGGTTTTAAAATCGAAGAGTTAGTTGAATTTGTGGCAGCAGCCAGTGACGGTGATGCAAAAAAATTGCATGATTCCGTCCAATATTTGCATGATGCACTTGATCAAGCAGAAAAAAAGATTCTCACAAAACAAAATTGGGGAGAGGAAAGTCTCGTTGAGCAAGTAGATGCGCTGACTGATTTGCTTTATTTTACGTATGGCTCTTTTTCTTTGCTGGGCGTTGATCCTACGAGGATTTTTGATATTGTCCATCAAGCGAATATGGGAAAACTGTTTCCAGATGGAAAACCTCACTACGATCCTGTTACAAACAAAGTATTGAAGCCAGACAATTGGCAAAAGGATTATGCACCTGAAGAAAGGATCGCAAAGGAAATCAAGGAGCAAATGAAGAAGGCAGAGCGACTAAAGTTTGCCGAAGAAAATTCTTCAACGAGTCTTTGATAAGGACTTCTCATTTTAGTTGGTAGAAAGATAGCAAAAAAGATTTTTTATGTAGGTAGTGTATGACTGAACATAGTATGTTATAATATAAAATAGATGTCTTTTTGCACGAAAGACGTATTTACAATGTTATGCAAATCAGATTCGTCTGATCATAAACAAATAGAGACAGTAGATGCATATTGAAAACGGAGGAACCTTAAATGGGAAATAATGTTATCATCGGGATCGTCATTGCAATCATTATAGTCGCCATTCTGGCTTTTTTGGTTAGTTACGTAATGAAGAAAAAAAACCAAGATCGATTGGACGTCTTAGAAAAACGCAAGGAAGAATTATTCGACTTGCCTGTGATTGAAGAAGTTGACGATGTCAAAAAAATGCATCTAGTGGGGCAAAGCCAAAATACCTTTCGTGAATGGAGTCAAAAATGGAATGACATCTCTACCTCATCATTTGCCGAGTTAGAAAGTCAGATCTTTGAAGTTGAAAATCTCAACGAGAGCTTTAGATTCCTAAAAGGGAAAAAAGCAGTAGAAGAAGCCGAAGCAACCATGAACCAAATGGAAAAAGAAGTTGCGGAGATTCGTGACGGCTTAAAAGAATTGCGTGAAACAGAAGAACGTAATTCCCTAGCTGTTCAACAAGCTTTAGACGTTTATGAGGAACTAAAAGCAACGATCCGAGAAGAAGAACAGCAATACGGTCCAGCTTTACCTGAGTTACAAAAGCAAGTGAAAACGATTGAAAATGAGTTTACACAATTTGTTACGTTAAATACTTCAGGTGATCCAGTTGAAGCCCGTGAAGTGCTGGATAAAGCGGAAAAACACACGTATGAAGTGGATGCGTTAATGAAAAAAATCCCGCCATTATTTGAAGATTTGAATACGACTTTCCCGGCGCAAGTGGAAGAGATCCAAGAGACCTATGACCGCTTAATCAAAGAGGAGTATGTTTTTCCAGAAGAAAACCTGTCTGGCGATATCGAAACGATCAATCGTCGAATCGAACGTTCGTTGATCAATATTGAGAAAACGGAAGTTGAAACTGTTGAATTTGAAAATCGTGAAACGGCTAATCTGATCGATGCATTATACGATATTTTAGAACGTGAGATGGAAGCACAAGTATTTGTGACTAAAAATCAAGCAACGATCGAACAATATATCAAACATGCGACGAAAAACAATCGTCAATTGTTGATCGAATTAGATCATACCGCTCAAAGTTATACATTGAACCATAACGAAATCGGGCGTGTACGTGGTTTCCAAACAGAAGTGGAAGAAATCGAACGTCAAAACGAACAAATCAAACCACAGTTACAACAACATGAAGTGCCTTACTCAGAAGTAAGAACGTTCTATAAGAAAGTCTTCAAAGTATTAGAAGATATTGAAAACCAACAGGTTGAAATCAGCGATTCTTTACACGAACTAAGAAAAGGTGAAAAAGAAGCGCAAGAAAAAATCGACACATTCGAATTTAAATTGCGCAGTCTTAAACGGTTTGTTGAAAAACAACGATTACCAGGTTTGCCAAATGATTATCTAGAGTTTTTCTTTGTGGCAACAGAACGTATCGAAGAATTGAGTACTGTGTTGAATAAAATCAGAGTCAACATGGATGAGGTCGAACGTCTTGTAGCATTATGTGAAGAAGATCTAGAGTTACTCGATAAGAAAACCCACGATCTAGTGGATGCAGCAGCATTAACCGAGCAAATGTTGCAATATGCGAACCGTTACCGTCACACACATGAAGAAGTGAAAGAAGCCATTGAAAAGAGTTATTACTTATTCAATAAAGAATATCACTATCAAGAGGCTTTGGATGAGATCGGCACAGCATTAGAGCGCACAGAACCAGGTGCATTCAAACGAATCGAAGATTTTTACTTCAATCATCCTGATTTAGTATAATCCTGCGATCAAAAAAGACAACACAGGCAAGTGCCGAGTGTTGTCTTTTTTTGGAAGTCATTGATGCGTAACTGTTGGGCAGGGAATACATTGATTCGATCGATTTTTTTATAGAGTCCAACTCGGAGAAAACGCCACTTGAAAGCACAAGGGACAACCGTTATAATAGGTAAGAATTTCAAAAAAAGAAGGTTTAAATATGATATATTTCGATAATAGTGCGACAACACCGATCTATCCGCAAAGTTTGGATGCGTATGTCAAAACAAGTCAACGGATCATCGGGAATCCATCAAGTCTACACGATTTAGGCAATCAGGCGAACCGTCTGCTACAACAAGCGAGAAAACAAATCGCTGAACTGATTGCTGTGTCTCCTGAAGAAGTGTATTTCACGTCAGGTGGAACAGAAGGAAATAACTGGGTGCTTAAAGGAACGATGCTTGAAAAACTAGGTTACGGTAACCACATGATCATATCAGGCGTTGAACATCCTGCTGTCAGTGAAACAGCTGAGCAGTTAAAAAAACTCGGTATCGAAGTGAGTATTGCTCCTGTCGATAAAAGAGGGATCGTCCGCGTAGATGAGTTAAAAAAATTAGTGCGTAAAGAAACGATTTTGGTTTCCGTTATGGCAGTGAATAATGAAGTAGGTGCGATTCAACCAATCAAAGAAATCAGTAGTTTTTTAAATGATTTTCCTAAAATCCATTTCCATGTGGATGCGGTACAAGCGATTGGTAAAGTTCCTTTAGAGGAATGGTTGACTGAACGTGTGGATTTTGCCACTTTTTCTGCCCATAAATTCCACGGGCCTCGTGGTGTTGGTTTTGTTTATTGGAAAAAAGGCCGACGTTTAGCACCGCTGTTCACTGGAGGCGGACAAGAGAAAAATCAACGGAGTGGAACAGAGAATGTGCCGGGGATCGTCGCGATGGCAAAAGCGCTGCGTTTAGCTCTAGATATCAAAGCACAAAAACCAAACCAAACTGCCTATCTTAAACAAGCATTGATTGAAGCTTTACATACGTATGATAAAGTAACGATTTTTTCTGAAGGTGAAGATTACGCACCCCATATTTTGTGTTTTTCATTAAAAGGTATTCGTGGTGAGGTATTGGTCCATGCATTAGAAGAAAAACAAATATTTGTCTCTACGACAAGCGCTTGTTCTTCTAGAAAGCACATGGCAAGTAGTACGCTGCATGCGATGCAAGTACCCAATGATTTAGCTACTTCAGCGATTCGCGTCAGCTTAGATGAAAGCAATACGATGGCAGAAGTCGAACAATTCATGATCATCTTTAAACAGTTGTACAAGAAATTTTCAGTCATCAATTAAGAAACAGAGGAGTGTTTTTGTGAAGTACAGTGAAATCATGGTTCGCTATGGTGAACTTTCAACAAAAGGAAAAAATCGTCGAAGTTTTATTATGCAGTTGGCACAAAATGTCAGACAGGCATTGAGCGATTTTCCTGAAATCAAGATCCACGCAGAGCGTGATCGGATGCATCTACTGTTGAATGGTGTAGACGGAGACTTAGTTATCCCTAAGTTAGCGAAGATATTTGGGATCCAAAACTTTTCACCTAGCGTGCGAGTAGAAAAAGAAGTACAAAGTTTAAAACAAGCGGTTCAGGAAATCATGCAAGAAATCTATACAGGAAAAGAAACATTCAAGATCATTGCAAAACGTAGTGATCATAGCTTTGAATTGGACAGCAATGAACTAAACCAAGCATTAGGAAATGCAGTCATCGATGTTTTTCCGGATATCCAAGTACAAATGAGAAAGCCAGATATTGCGTTGCGTGTGGAAATCCGCCGAGATGGGGCTTATCTTTCCTATGAAACGATCAAAGGAGCTGGCGGTCTGCCTGTCGGTACAAGCGGAAAAGGTATGTTGATGCTTTCTGGAGGGAT
Source organism: Enterococcus sp. AZ062 (assembly GCF_051715065.1). NCBI lineage: Bacteria > Bacillati > Bacillota > Bacilli > Lactobacillales > Enterococcaceae > Enterococcus > Enterococcus sp. AZ062. The sequence goes on from NZ_JBIOTB010000001.1 coordinate 812,016, forward strand.
CGATTCTCCAGTTGCCGGTTATTTTGCCATGAAACGTGGGGTAGAAATTGAAGCTGTCCACTTTGCTAGTCCACCTTACACGAGTGAACAAGCCTTGCAAAAAGCGAAAGACTTAACAGTGAAGCTGACACCCTATGTTGGTAAAATTGAATTTATCGAAGTACCGTTTACAGAAGTGCAAGAAGAGATCAAACGAGTGGTGCCCCAAGGCTACTGGATGACGATCACACGTCGGATGATGCTTCGTTTGACAGATGAGATCCGCCGTATTCGTCATGGACTAGTGATTTTAAATGGTGAATCATTAGGACAGGTGGCTTCCCAAACACTCCAAAGTATGGTGGCAATCAATGAGGTCACGAATACACCGATCATTCGTCCTGTAGCGACGATGGATAAATTAGAGATCATCGAAGTGGCTGAACAAATCGATACGTTTGATTTGTCCATTCAACCATTTGAAGACTGCTGCACGATTTTTGCACCGCCACAGCCTAAGACTCGTCCACGACTAGAAAAAGTGCATCAATACGAAGAACGTTTGGATATCGATGGGATGATCGAACGTGCTTTGGCAGGCTTAAAGATCGAAACGATCCACACAGAAACAGCAAAAGAACAAGTAGAAGAATTTTCTGATTTACTTTAGAAGAATGAATTTGTACTTCTTGTACGAGTCGATCATTCGTAATAAAAGTTCCAGTCTCAAGAAGTAGACAGGTGAAAGAAGTCGAGAAAATTGTTTAGCCTCGAGAAATAAGGCGCCATCCACGGAAATTGTAGGTCAAATTTTTGTGGATAGTGCCTTATTTTTTCTTGTTTTTAAAGGAGTTAAGCTTCCTCCTATTGCGAGGTTCCTTGTTCCATGCTAAACTAAAATTATGTGAAATGATTAACAAGGAGAAACGATATGCGAGAAAAATCAGAAACGTTACCTAAAGCAACAGCGAAACGGTTGCCTTTATATTTACGCTACTTGAACATGTTGAATGATTCTGGTGTGCAGCGGATCAAATCAAATGAATTTAGTGAGATCACACAAGTACCTTCTGCCACGATCCGTAGAGATTTTTCTCATTTAGGGGAATTAGGACGAAGCGGTTATGGGTACGATGTTCCCTATTTGATTGAAGTATTTGATCGAATTTTGAACACAGAAGAAGAAAAAAGAATCGCTTTAGTTGGTTTTGGGAATTTAGGAAAAGCATTGAAACACAATAATTTCAGAAGAAATGCAAATTTGAATATTGTTTGTGTATTTGACAATGATCCAGCCATCGTCGGAAAAGAAATCGAAGGTGTGATGGTTTATCCTATGGATCGCTTTAGTGAAATCGTTGAAAAAGAAGGAATCAAAGTGGCGATATCAACTGTCCCAAGTAAGTATTCACAAGCAGCCATCGACGAAATCGTCAAAGGAGGCATTACTGCGATCTTGAACTTTGCGCCAGATCGTGTCAATGTTCCGCCACATGTCCATATGCAATACATCGATCTGACAACTGAGCTACAGACGTTGATCTATTTTGATGAAAATTATTCGCAAGTCTTTCCTTCCAAGTAAAAACTAAGTGGGAAGATCGCACAAAAATGGAGTCTTTATGTGAATCGAACAGCGATTCGTTAAGAGCTTTTATTGACTTTGGCTACTAACCATTGTAAAATGAGTCAAGATGTTGATCAAGAGGAGTAACTAGTCCGACGTTTAGAGAGAGAGAACGAATGGTGGAACGTTCTTAACGAAAGCTAGTGAAGGTAGCTTGGGAGTTTTTGTCTTGAATCGAGTAGAGATGAACGAGTAGTGATCGTTAACTCACTTTGAGAGGTAATAGGCAACTATTACAAATTAGGTGGTACCGCGTAATTTATACGTCCTAAATACGAAAGTATTTAGGGCGTTTTTTTTATTTCAAAGGAGGAAGACAGTATGACGGAAGAAAAGAATCTATCGACAAAGTATAATCCGCAAGAAGTTGAAGCGGGGCGTTATCAAAACTGGTTAGACGAAGATTTGTTCAAACCTAGTGGCGACAAAAAAGCAAAACCTTATTCAATCGTTATCCCACCTCCCAATGTGACTGGTAAACTCCATTTAGGTCATGCTTGGGATACAACATTGCAAGATATGTTGATTCGTCAAAAAAGAATGCAAGGCTATGATACGTTATGGTTACCAGGGATGGATCATGCAGGGATCGCAACACAAGCAAAAGTAGAAGAAAAATTACGTGAGCAAGGTGTTTCTCGTTATGATCTAGGTCGCGAAAAATTTATTGATCAAGTATGGGAATGGAAAGAAGAATATGCCGGTCATATCCGTGAACAATGGGCAAAAATGGGTTTATCTTTGGATTATAGCCGTGAACGCTTCACCTTAGATGATGGCTTGTCTGAAGCTGTTCGTAAAGTATTCGTTAGCCTATACGAAAAAGAGTTGATCTATCGTGGCGAATACATCATCAATTGGGACCCACAAGCACGCACAGCTCTTTCTGATATCGAAGTGATCCACAAAGAAATCGAAGGTGCCTTTTATCATATGAGCTATGAATTGGCTGATGGTTCAGGTGTGGTGGAAATTGCAACGACTCGTCCAGAAACGATGCTTGGTGATACGGCAATCGCTGTCCATCCAGAAGATGAGCGTTACCAAGCATTGATTGGTAAGAAAGTCATTTTACCACTAGTGAATAAAGAAATACCGATCATAGCAGATGAATATGTCGACATGGAATTTGGAACAGGGGTTGTAAAAATCACGCCCGCACATGACCCAAATGACTTTGAAGTCGGTAACCGTCATGACCTGCCACGAGTGAATGTCATGAATGAAGATGGCACGATGAATGAATTAGCAGGTAAGTATCAAGGAATGGACCGTTTTGCAGCACGTAAAGCGATTGTTGCGGATCTAAAAGAACTTGGTCGTCTGATCAAGATCGAAACGATGATCCACAATGTAGGCCATTCAGAGCGTACAGGGGTAGTTGTTGAACCTCGTTTATCAACACAATGGTTTGTAAAAATGGCACCTTTAGCTGAAAAGGCGATCCAAAATCAAGAAACTGATGATGCAGTTGAGTTTTTCCCACCACGTTTCAACCAAACCTTCTTACGCTGGATGGAAAATGTTCATGACTGGGTAATCTCACGTCAACTATGGTGGGGACATCAGATCCCTGCGTGGTATCATAAGGGAACTGGTGAAATGTACGTGGGCATGGAAGCACCTGCAGACAGTGAAAACTGGTTACAAGATCCCGATGTGTTGGATACTTGGTTCAGTTCAGCGCTATGGCCTTTTTCAACAATGGGCTGGCCTGACGAAGACAATGAAGATTACCAACGTTACTTCCCAACAAGTACATTAGTAACAGGCTATGATATCATCTTTTTCTGGGTAAGCCGAATGATTTTCCAAAGCTTGGAATTTACAGAACGTCGTCCATTTGAGAATGTACTGATTCATGGATTGATTCGTGATGAACAAGGACGCAAGATGAGTAAATCTCTTGGAAACGGGATCGACCCAATGGAAGTCATTGAAAAATACGGTGCTGATGCGTTACGCTGGTTCTTATCGAATGGTTCGGCACCAGGACAAGACGTACGTTTTAGTTACGAAAAAATGGATGCTTCTTGGAACTTCATCAATAAAATCTGGAACGCTTCTCGTTTCGTTATCATGAATGTTGAAGGGATGACCGTAGAAGATATTGATCTTTCAGGTGAGAAAACTGTAGCCGATCGTTGGATTTTGACACGTTTGAATGAAACAATCGCTAAAGTGACTGACTTATTTGAACAATTTGAATTTGGTGAGGCTGGTCGCCAATTGTATAACTTTATCTGGGATGATTTCTGTGACTGGTACATCGAGATGAGTAAAGAAACACTTTACGGTGAGGACGAAGTAGCGAAACAAACGAACCGTAGTATTCTTGTCCATACGTTGGATCAGATCTTACGCTTATTGCATCCGATCATGCCATTTGTTACAGAAGAAATCTGGCAACACATCCCTCATAAAGGAACATCTTTAGTAGTGGCTGATTATCCAGTCGTGCAACCGGAATACGATGATGAAGCAGCTTCAAAAGGGATGGAAGTACTGAAAGAATTGATTCGTTCTGTACGTAATATCCGTTCTGAAGTGAATACACCATTATCAAAACCAATCACGTTACTGATCAAAACAAATGATCCGAAGATCGATCAATTCTTAAATGAAAACACAAGCTATATCGAGCGCTTCTGTAATCCAGAAGAGTTGATGATCTCAAGTGACGTAACTGCACCGGATTTAGCGATGTCAGCGGTCTTGACTGGCGCAGAAATCTTCTTACCTTTAGCAGGGTTGATCAACATTGAAGAAGAAATCCAACGTTTAGAAAAAGAACTAGCAAAATGGACAGGCGAAGTGAAACGTGTACAAGGAAAACTAAGTAATGAGCGTTTTGTATCGAATGCACCGGATGATGTAGTTGAAGCAGAGCGTGCAAAAGAAAAAGATTATTTAGAAAAACAAGCAGCTGTCAATGAACGTATTGCGCAATTAAAATCAATCAAATAAAACGAAAGGGAGAGGTGACGGAAGTTGCCTCTCTTTTTTAAGTAAAAAGAGCTCTTCTGGATTTCATTGTTTCCTACGTAAGCTTTTTTGTTATAATGAAGAGGAATGGGGGGATAGTAACGTGAAAATCGAAGAAGCAATCAATTGGATCCATAGCCGATTACCATTTGGCTCACGTCCTGGATTAGACAGAGTAGAGGCCTTATTAGAGGTAGTCGGACACCCAGAAGAAAAAGTCGAAACGATCCATATTGCAGGGACGAATGGCAAAGGTTCAACAGTGACTTATTTAAGATATTTATTAGAAGAAGCCGGCTTGACAGTCGGAACATTTACCTCCCCATATATCGAATCCTTCAATGAGCGCATTTCGATCAATGGACAAGGCATTCCTGATGAATCATTGATTCGACTAGTAAAGAAATATCAACCGCTAGTTGAGCAGATGGATCAATTTGAAGCAGTAGCTGGCATTACCGAATTTGAAACGTTGACTGCTATGGCATTTGATTATTTCTTGGAAGAACAAGTGGACGTCGCGATCATTGAAGTGGGATTGGGTGGTTTACTCGACTCAACAAACGTAGCGAAACCTTTGTTGACGGGTATCACAACGATTGGTATGGATCATACAGATATTTTGGGCGACACGATCGAAGAAATTGCTGCTCAAAAAGCAGGGATCATCAAACAAAATGTGCCACTGGTCACTGGAAATATCGTACCTGAAGCCTTGGCAGTGATCGAAAAACAAGCAAAATTAAAAAATGCTACACAACACGCATGGGGAGAGGCTTACACAGTCAGTTACAAACATCCGGCAGAAGAGTGGGGCGAAATTTTTTCATTCCAAAATGAGTTTGGCAAAATCCCTAAGTTGACGATCCATATGATCGGGAGACATCAAGTTGAAAATGCGGGTATGGCGATTGAAATGTATCAAATCTATTGTGGAATGATGAATCTTCCATTCCGTGAAAAAGACGTGATCAATGGCTTGAAAAAGGCGCAATGGCCAGGTCGTATGGAACGATTAAGTGAAGAACCCTTAGTGATTTTAGATGGGGCGCATAATACCCATGCGATGGCACGCTTAGTCCAAAATCTTAAACAAGAATTCAAAGGCTATCATGTCCATCTTTTGTTCTCTGCTTTACGAACAAAAGAGGTTGATAAAATGTTACACCAATTACAAGAAGTACCAGATGCAACAATCTACGTCACTACTTTTGATTATCCTAAAGCAATCGAGTTGTCGGATATCCAAGCAACGACTGATGAGAAAGTTACGATTGTTTCAATGTGGCAATTTGGGCTTGCAGAGATCTTGGAGAAGATGACGGCTGAGGATGTTCTTGTAGTGACAGGTTCACTCTATTTTATTTCGGAAGTGCGACGTTTGCTTGTACAGTTGGGAGGAAAAAATGAAAGTTAATGCAGTGATTTTTGATATGGATGGCTTATTATTTGATACAGAGATCGTTTATTATGAGGCATCCCAAACAGTAGCCGATCGGATGGGGTTTCCCTATGACAAAGAGCTTTACTTGCGATTTTTAGGCGTTTCTGATGAAGAAGTTTGGGAGAACTACCATACTATTTTTGCAAGCTTTGGTCGAGAAACTGTCCAAAAATTTATCGACGATTCCTATCAAGAAACGCTTGATCGTTTTGCTTCAGGTCAAGTTGAATTAAAACCAGGTGTTTTAGAATTCTTAAACTTTTTGGAAGAAAAAGATATCCCAAAAGTAGTCGCATCAAGTAATCAGCGACATGTCATTGAACTGTTGCTAGAAAAAAATAATCTACGTCATCGTTTTGATACGATCGTCTCAGCTGAAAATGTCAAACGTGCAAAACCAGATCCAGAAATCTTTTTACATGCCCAGGCGTTTTTAGGTACTGAAAAAGCGGAGACATTGATATTAGAAGATTCACAAAATGGGGTATTAGCAGCGTATGGTGCAGGAATTCCAGTAATCATGGTGCCAGATTTACTAGCGCCTTCTGATGAATTAGCCGCTAAGACAACAGCGATTGTTTCTTCACTTCACGAAGTTCCGGCATTGATCAAATAAAAATAAAATAAATATCCTCCTTTTTCGTATCTTATTTTGAGCGCACGGGAAAGGAGGTTTTTTATGGAAAAAAATTTGCTTCAAACAGTACCCGCTACGTCTCTACCAAGGGAGAGGATGGAGACTTATGGAGAGGATGCGTTATCAGATCAAGAGCTTTTAGCCATTTTGCTTCGGACTGGTCAGCATCCGTATAATGTATTAGAAGTTGCGGGTACGTTATTGAAGAAATTTGGTGGTTTAGCGCTCTTGAGACAAGCAACACTAGCAGAATTAGAAGCGGTTCGTGGGATTGGTCGGGTCAAAGCCTTAGAGATCAAAGCATTGATCGAGCTGGGTCGACGGATACAAGTCGATCAGTTGCGTCAAACGACGACTGTCCATGCGAGTTATGAATTGGCAAAAGAATTGATCCTAGAACTAAAAGATCAAAAACAAGAACATTTAGTTTGCATCTATCTCGATACCAAAAATCAAATCTTACTAAAGAAAACCTTGTTCATCGGGTCATTGGATCAGACAATCGCACATCCACGTGAAGTGTTCCATTACGCAGTCCGCTATTCAGCAGCACGGCTTGTACTTGCTCATAATCATCGTGAGACACGTTCGTAATTGAAAAGATTACGCACGTCCTCTCAGAAATAAGAGAGTCGTGAACTCTTTGCTTGATAGGTGAAATGAAGGAGTAACGTCCTGAAGCGCTTACTCTGATACTCCGACATGCGTCATTTCATATATTGGGAATGAGGTGTGAATCTCGGTGAAGTCGGCTGAAAGATACCGTCTGTTGATTAAAATAGTGAACTGCAACGAAATCTCTCTAGCGGTAGAGGGTGTATCTGATAGGTCGGGAGTCGTTAAACTTGATAAGGTGAGAATGTGGTGAAACACTGACGAACCAGCGAATGAAATATCCATAAGTGGCGAATACCTAGAAATGGGTAAGGCTAACAGTAGGTTAGTTATGTTCCGTGGGCGAGTACCTATGGTGGTTCCGAAAGCTCCATGCACAGTTACAGGCTGTGGAGAGAACATTGGGTAAGAGTTGGCACCTAAGTCAAGACATAAGATAAAGCAAAGGGAACGTGGAAAGCTGTCATCGTGGAGAGAGTATACTCAATGAAGCGATTTTAAGGGGAATCATAAAGAGGAAACTTAAATTTGTGGCAGTGAGAGTGGAGGCACGAGCGAAGAAATTTCTGTAATGGAGATGGAGCAACAGCCTCTAACCGTTAGTTTGATATACTTCAACTCAGTCATAGCAAAGGATTCTGGTATGACTCAAAAGGTCACGTACCTATAAGGAGCGTGATAGACCTTGAAAGAAAGTTTTAAGAAGATCCCTAGAATGAAAAACACACGGTTACGCCATGCGGAATATTATGGTATGACCGAAGTCTTCGATTCAATCTATGAGCGAAGTAATAAGGGCGAAAAATTTAAAAACTTGATGACGATCATCACCTCAACAGATAATATTCTTCTAGCCTATCGAAATATCAAACGTAATAATGGTAGTGCGACACCTGGAATAGATAAGGTGACTATCTACGATATCGAGAAGCTGGATACAGAGGAGTTTGTCAACAAAGTCAGGAAACGTTTCACTCATTACAATCCTCGAAAAGTAAAACGAGTAGAGATTCCCAAGCCGAATGGGAAAACCAGACCACTAGGAATCCCATCAATGTGGGATAGAGTCGCACAACAATGTATCCTACAAGTCCTTGAACCAATCTGTGAACCAAAGTTTTATAAACACAGCTTTGGCTTTCGACCAAACCGTTCAGCAGAAAACGCTGTTTCTACAGCGGCGGGGCGAATTAATCGAGCAAAAATGCAATATGTAGTCGATGTAGACATCAAAGGATTCTTCGATGAAGTCGATCATACAAAATTATTGCGACAGATATGGACATTGGGAATACAAGACAAACAACTACTCGTGATTTTGCGTAAAATGTTAAAAGCACCTATCCAAATGCCTAATGGAGAAACGATCTATCCAACGAAAGGGACACCACAAGGCGGGATTCTTTCCCCGTTGTTGGCAAACATCAATTTGAATGAATTTGATTGGTGGATCGCGAAACAATGGGAAAGTTTCAAGTGTGAAAACATTAATGACTATTACAACGAAAAGGCTGAAAGATGGAATCACCAACATAGATATAAACGGTTGAGAAAAACGTCAACACTAAAAGAAATGTATATAGTCCGTTACGCAGATGACTTTAAAATCTTTACAACTACAAGAGCAAATGCTGAAAAGATTTTTACAGCAAGCAAAATGTGGTTGGAAGAACGGCTAAAACTACCTATCTCTCCAGAAAAATCAAAGATTACAAATCTGAAAAAGAAAAGTAGTGAGTTTCTTGGATTTGAATTGAAAATGGAACGTAAAGGATACGACAGAATGGGACGTAAGAATTATGTTTGCCAATCCCATATTTGTGATAAAGCCAAAAAGAGGATCAAGAAACAGCTCAAAGATCAGATAAAATTGATACAAAAAGCACCAAACGGCAATGATGTTACCCGTCACCTAAACATTTACAATAGTATGGTTATCGGGATTCACAATTATTATCAAATCGCAACACAAGTCAATGCCGATTTGATGCCGATCCAGTATCAATTAACCCAAGTTGAGAAGCACAGATTTAAATACTTGGGAATAAAGAAGACATCAAAATATAAAACTCGTGATAAAGGTATTCGACCGTATCTAAAATCGAAAATGACAAGGTATATTAACGATATACCGATTATACCGATTGGTTTTATAAAGACGAGAACGGCTTTAATGAAGCACAACGGTGTGTGTAAGTATACAGAAGAAGGTAGAAAACTGATTCATAAAAAGCTTCAAGTAGTTTCAGTGCAAGCACTTCAATGGCTTAGAAGCCATCCAGTGATTGGCGAACGAGCAACAATTGAGTTTAACGATAATCGTATTTCTCTATTTGTGACCCAACAAGGAAAATGTGCGGTTACAGGTGAAGAACTGGATGTCATACAAATGCACTGTCACCATAAAATCCCATGGATCAAATCAAAAGATGACCGATACTCTAATCTCGTTTTGATTAGCGATACCATTCATCGATTGATTCACGCAACACGTGAAGACACACTTCTATCTTATTTGCAAGACCTTAACTTGTCGGATTCGGAATTAGAGAAAGTCAATAAATTGCGAGTAGCAGTAGGAAACACAAAAATTTCATTCAGTAATCAATTTAAAACCGGACTGAGACAAACATGAAGTAATGAACTAACGGGGGAACGCCGTGTACGGTGAAAGTCGTACGCACGGTGTGAAGTGGGGGAAAAACTGGCGATAACATCAAAGGTTTACCTATCGCTATCCAGCGGCAACGTTCTTCCGTCCAAGCAAGACATGCGATTGACACGACGCATTCAGGAATGTGGAGAGATGATGGGGATCGAAGTTCTTGACCATCTGATTATTGGCAGCAAACAATACTTTAGTTTGCGTGAAGAAGGATTAATGGAAAAAGAATGATGTAGCTTTCTTGCAAAAAAAAACAACCAAGTGTACAATTATAATGTAATTTTGTTTGGGAATAGAAGTTGAAACATCTGTTGCACCTCTATCGTACACGAGCAATGTTACAATCAAATAAGTGCTTTGGCACGAGGAGGGTATTATTAATGGAAAACGGAACAGTTAAATGGTTCAACGCTGAAAAAGGATTTGGTTTTATCTCACGTGAAGATGGAAGCGACGTATTCGTACATTTTTCAGCAATCCAAGGTGACGGATTCAAAACATTAGAAGAAGGTCAAGCAGTTACTTTTGACGTAGAAGATTCAGATCGTGGCCCACAAGCTACAAACGTTGAAAAAGCGTAATCTATACGAAAATATACTGTTATGAGGCTTGCTTTGTCATGGAGCGAACCAAATAATTGATGACAGAGGTCGAAACCAACGTGTTTCCCTCGAAAAATAAGACGAGACCCACAAAAATTGTTCTTTCACATTTTTGTGGGTCTCGCTTTTTTTTTATAAAAAAACGGGAGTAGGACATTAGTTCTCACCACCTAAAATCGAATAAACGGTGGTAACAGAAGAACCTCTTCGATAAACAAGGCGCCATCCACAAAAAATTGAAGAACAATTTTCGTGGATGGCGCCTTGTTTATCGAGGCTGAACACTTATGTCGCAACCTCGGTTTTAAGTTAGTTTTGATCCGGTGTCATCACCATAGGGATGATCATTGGATGTCTTTCTGTACGATCGAACAAGTAAGGTTGTAATGCACCGACCATCGCTTCTTTTAATTTATGCTCCGAACAGTCGGGGGCATTTAGCACATCACGCAATGCGTGGAACAAAATACGTTGTGCTTCATTGATCATATCCCCTGATTCACGCATATAGACGAAGCCACGAGAAAGGATATCTGGTCCAGCTAGAATCTCTTTTTTCTTGATATCGACAGTTGTCACTGCAAGAACGAGTCCTTCTTCTGAAAGTAAATGACGATCTCGTAAAACAACATTCCCGATATCACCGATTCCACTGCCATCGATATAGACATCGCCAGCGACGAATTTTCCAGCTAAACGAGCAGAATCACTTGTCAATGCTAATACATCACCGTTTTCCATGATAAAACAATTCTCAGCTGGTACACCTGTGTCTTGTGCAAGAGAGGCATGGATCTTCAGCATCCGAAACTCACCATGCACCGGTACAAAATATTTTGGCTTCATCAAGCGAAGCATCAATTTTTGTTCTTCTTGACCACCGTGGCCAGATGTGTGGATATTATTGATTTTTCCATGGATCACTTCAGCGCCAGCTTCAGACAACAAGTTGATCAAATGGTTCACACTTGTTGTATTCCCTGGGATCGGTGAGCTAGAAAAAATCACTGTATCATCTGGCTGGATTTGGATTTGACGATGGGTACCATTCGCAATGCGGCTCAATGCAGCCATTGGTTCACCTTGCGAACCTGTACATAGGATCATTGTTTCATTTGCAGGCAAACGATTGATTTCATGCGCATCGACAAAGGTACCGTCAGGCACTTTGATGTAGCCGAGACGTTGTCCGTTGACGATCGCATTTTCCATACTACGCCCGAAAACAGCAATTTTTCTACCTGTTGCTACAGCGGCTTCCGCTGCTTGTTGTAGACGGAAGATATTAGAAGCAAAGCTGGCAAAAATGATCCGACCTTCGATTTTCTCAAATATTTTCAAAATAGAAAGGCCAATCGTTTTTTCTGATTTCGTAAACGTTGGAATCTCTGCATTGGTACTATCTGAAAGGAGGCAAAGAACGCCTTCTTCTCCGATACGAGCCATTTTATGCAAATTTGCTGGTTCTCCTACAGGTGTAAAATCGAACTTGAAATCTCCAGTAGCCACGATGTTACCAGAAGGTGTTTTGACAACCACACCTAAAGCATCCGGAATACTATGGGTCGTTCGGAAAAAGCTGACGGATGTTTTTCTGAAACGGATCACAGTGTCTTCATTGATTTCATTTAGCACAGCGTCACGAAGTAAGCCATGTTCGTCCAGTTTATTTGTGATCAAAGCTAAAGCTAGAGGGCCAGCGTAGATCGGGATATTTGCTTGCTTTAATAAGTAAGGTATCCCACCAATATGGTCTTCGTGTCCATGAGTGATTACTAATGCTTTGATTTTGTGTATGTTTTGTACGATATAGTTGTAATCAGGAATGACGTAGTCAATGCCAAGCAGTTCATCTTCTGGAAACTTGATTCCAGCGTCGATGATAATGATTTCATCTTGGAATTGTACCCCATACGTATTTTTCCCGATTTCACCTAATCCACCAATCGCAAAGACGCCTGTCTCATTATTTTTGATGGAAAGTTTCATCTTAAAACTCCACTAATGTGAATGCTGGGTTTTCTTTTTCGTATTCTAGATGGTTACCTTCTAGAAGTTGTACGAATTCGATATTGTATGGGGTATTTTCTTCCACTCGTTGGCGTGCTTCAACATCGCTGTTTGCTTCGATGTATAGCGATTGTGTTTCTTCACGTTTTGGGTTACGGATTTTTGACTCTTGATAATAAACTTTGTAAATCATGGTTTATGTCTCCTTTATCTGCTTAAAGCAGTAATTTAGCGTATTTTTTGGACAACACAAAACGAGGGGACAAGCCACCTGTGTTTTTTTATACTTTAAGAAAAATACTTGATTCTCCTTAAAGAGACAAGCCTCGCATTTGCTTATCCAATTGGAATATTTTTTACTCGGATCCTCTGTATGAAACATACAATAGTTAATTGCTATTCTAGCATAAATCAAGAGATAAGTATAGAAAACGGTCACTGTAAAATGAAAAAACGTACGAAGAGAAAATATTTTTCAGAAAAATTTCTTTTTAAAAAATGTAGTGTTCTATAAAGTAGTAGATTGTGCTACTATTGAAAGTAATGGCAAGATAGAATATTTAAAGGAGATGATAAAGTGAAGTTAATGTGGCATTACACCATGCGCTACAAAAAATATTTGGTGTTGAATTTTATTTGTGTGTTCGGTTTTATTCTGATCGAACTAGGTCTACCAACTATTTTAGCACGCATGATCGATGTTGGAATCCTCAACGATGATTTTGACTATGTGAAACAACAAGGACTATTGATGATCGTGATCACTGTGATCGGGATTATAATGAATATATTTTTAGGTTATTTTGGGTCAAGGATCACGACGAATATCGTTGCAGACATTCGTGATGATCTGTTCAAACATATCCAAACGTATTCACATCAAGAATATGAAACACTAGGCGTATCATCATTGATCACTCGTACGACCAATGATGCGTATCAAATCATGTTGTTTCTACAAAATATTTTAAGAATCGGTTTTATGGCACCGATGATGTTTGTTGTTAGTTTGTATATGGTTATGCGAACAAGTCCATCTCTTGGTTTATACGTGATTGGTGCATTGCCATTCTTATTATTAGCTGTTGTTGGGATTGCTAAATTTTCTGAACCTTTATCAAAAATCCAACAAAAGAATTTAGATAGAATCAATAGTATCTTACGTGAAAACCTATCAGGTCTACGCGTTATCCGCGCGTTTGTAAATGAAAAATTCGAAGAAAAAAGATTTGAAAAAGTCAACGAGAACTATGCTTCAAGTTCTAAAAGTCTCTTTCGCTTAATGGCAGTTGCCCAACCTGGCTTTTTCTTTTTATTCAATATCGTGATGATTTTGATTATTTGGAGTGGTACGCTACAAATTGCAGATGGACAGTTGCAAGTAGGGAATCTAATTGCTTTTATTGAATATATTTTCCACGCGTTGTTTTCATTTATGTTGTTTGCGAGTGTGTTTATGATGTATCCGCGCGCAGCAGTCTCTGCTAGTCGTATCCAAGAAGCTTTAAATGCTACTCCTGCTATTGTTGAAGATCCAAATGGCATAGCGGAAACAAAAACGAAAGGCTACATTGAATTTAAAAATGTGACCTTCGCGTACCCTGGACATTCGCAAGAACCAGTGATCCGTAACGTCAGCTTTACTGCTTCACCTGGTGAAACAGTGGCATTTATCGGTAGTACAGGTAGTGGGAAGTCTACATTGATCCAATTGATTCCACGTTTTTATGATGTTACTCATGGAGAGATCCTGATTGACGGTGTAGATGTGCGTAAGTACAAGTTGAGTAAACTAAGACAAAAAATCGGGTTTATTCCACAGAAAGCACTATTGTTTACTGGGACGATCGCTGAAAACTTGAGATACGGAAAAGAAGATGCAACGCAAGAGGAAATGGAACGTGCGGCTGATATTGCGCAGGCGACTGATTTTATTTCTAAAAAAGCGGACGGTTATGATGAACATCTTTCTGAAGGTGGCGCAAACTTCTCAGGTGGGCAGAAACAAAGGTTAGCCATTGCTCGGGCAATCATCCGCCGACCAGAAATCTATATTTTCGATGATAGTTTTTCAGCACTTGATTATCAAACGGATGCAAAACTTCGTGCAAGATTGAAAAAAGAAACAACTGAATCAACCGTATTGATTGTTGCCCAACGTGTGGGTACGATCATGCACGCCGATAAGATCATCGTATTAAATGAAGGAGAAGTAGTAGGTATGGGCACACATCGTGAACTACTAGAAAATTGTCCGATTTATTACGACATTGCCGCTTCTCAATTATCGAAGGAGGAACTAGCATGAAAAAAACCTTCGCTTCTTTTAAACGTTTAGCTCGCTATATCCGTCCTTACCGATTGACGTTTATCTTAGTGCTACTATTTACATTTTTAACGGTGGCTTTCAATGCGGCATTGCCTTATGTCGTCGGGCTTCCAACAACAGAAATCAGCAAAAATCTAGTGAATAATGAGGCAATCAATTTTTCTTATATCATCAACTGTTTGATTTGGATCGCGGTGGTTGGTACAGGTTATAGTATTTCTCAATTGCTTTCTGGGGTATTGATGACAAATGTTGTTCAGAGTGCCATGAAAGACTTGCGTAGAGATATTGAAGAAAAAATCAATCGTTTGCCGGTTTCTTATTTCGATAAAAATCAACAAGGAAATATTTTATCTCGTGTAACGAATGATGTAGATGCAGTTAGTGGTGCCTTGCAACAAGCCTTTATCGGTATTGTCAATGCTATTTTGGGCATCACGATGGCAGCAGCGATGATGTTTTATATCCAACCGGTCATGGCGTTGATTTCAATGATCATGATTCCAGCGTCAATTTGGATATCTAAACGAGTGATCAATGCTTCTCAAAAATATTTCCAAGAAATGCAAAATTCTTTAGGTGAATTAAATGGCTATGTTCAGGAAAACATGACTGGATTCAGTGTGTTAAAAGTATACGGTCGTGAGAAAGAAACATTTGAAGGATTTCATAAGGTCAACCATAGCTTGAAACATTTTGGGTTTCGAGCAGCCTTTATTTCTGGATTGATGATGCCGTTAGTACAATTAACTGCCTACGCTACGTATATCGGTATGGCAGTTTTGGGAAGCTTTTATGTAATTTCTGGAGTCATTGTGGTTGGGCAATTACAAGCCTTTATCCAATATATTTGGCAAATCAGCCAACCAATGGGTAATGTGACGCAATTATCTTCCGTATTGCAAAGTGCATCCGCAGCCACGAAACGGGTATTTGAGATTTTAGATGAACCTGAGGAAAAAGAAAATCAGACCGATGTTCCTTTGCCAGAAACGATCCATGGAAATGTTTCGTTTGAACATGTCGATTTTGCTTATGATCCGAAGAAACCTTTGATCCAAGACTTGAACTTTGAAGTGAAAGCTGGACAAATGGTGGCAGTTGTCGGACCGACGGGCGCTGGGAAAACAACATTGATCAACTTATTGATGCGTTTTTATGATGTGACGCATGGCGCGATCAAAATTGATGGTATTGATACGAAAGCGATGAGCCGAAGTGATGTTCGTTCCATGTTTGGGATGGTACTGCAAGATGCCTGGTTGTACGAAGGAACGATTGCCGACAACATTCGTTTTGGTAAATTAGATGCAACAGATTATGAGATCGTTGATGCAGCGAAAACAGCGAATGTCGATCATTTTATCCGAACGATGCCTGATGGTTATGAAATGGAGATCAATTCAGAAGGAGATAATGTCTCGTTGGGACAAAAACAATTGCTGACGATTGCTCGTGCGGTTGTTTCCGATCCGAAGATATTGATTCTGGATGAGGCGACTAGTTCCGTTGATACGAGACTTGAAGCGTTGATCCAAAAAGCAATGGATAAAGTGATGGAAGGACGAACGAGTTTTGTGATCGCTCACCGTCTATCAACGATCCGTGAAGCCGATCTGATCTTAGTGATGGATCAAGGTCAAATCATTGAAAAAGGAACACATGAAAGTTTATTAGCAAAAGGCGGTTTCTATGAGAAACTTTATAACAGCCAATTTGCTGAAGCAGCGGAATAATGAAAAGCGGGTTTCTAGGGGCGAACAGCCTTCTAGGACCTTTTTTCTTCAATAAATGAAAAGAGGGAAAAAGATGGCAAGGTTTATAGCAGATAATGCAACGGTTATCGGTGATGTAGAATTAGGAGAAGATGTCACAGTTTGGTACCAAGCAGTGGTTCGTGGCGACAGCAATTGGATCAAGATCGGTAAAGGAACCAATATACAAGACGGAACAATCATACACGTTGATCATGATGCACCAGTTGAGATCGCTGAAAATGTCACAGTCGGACACCAATGTATGCTGCATGGTTGTAAAATCGAAAAGGGTGCGTTGATCGGTATGGGAGCGACTGTTTTGAACCATGCAGTCATCGGTGAGAATAGTTTGATCGGAGCAGGCTCACTTGTGACAGAAGGAAAAATCATCCCACCGAATGTTTTAGCTTTTGGTCGACCAGCCAAGGTAATCCGTCCGTTAACAGAAGAAGAAATCCAAAAAAATAAACAGAATATCACACATTATATCGAAATGGGACAAAAACATGCAGATGGATTCTTCAAAGAATGGCAACAATCGTTTTAACACATGTTTTTACAGCAAAAAAAGAAGGTCTGTCATCCAAGGATGAAGGCCTTCTTTTTTTGATCTTGATAGGTTGATTAGCTTAATGAAGCACTGTTTTCCATGACTTCATCGATCAAGCCATATGCTTTGGCTTGTTCAGCAGTCATATAGTTGTCACGATCTGTGTCTTTTTCAATCACTTCGATTGGTTGACCAGTACGTTCCGCTAAGATTTTATTCAAACGTTCGCGGGTTTGTAAGATATGACGTGCAGCGATTTCGATTTCTGTTGCTTGTCCTTGTGCGCCACCAAGTGGTTGGTGGATCATGATTTCAGCATTTGGTAAAGCAAATCGTTTTCCTTTTGTTCCGGCAGTCAATAAGAAACTTCCCATTGAAGCAGCCATCCCCATAACGATTGTTTGGACATCTGCTTTGACAAAATTCATTGTGTCATAGATGGCCATTCCAGCAGTCACAGAACCACCAGGTGAGTTGATATAGATGTAAATGTCTTTTTCAGAATCCTGTGCATCTAGAAATAGCAATTGTGCGATGATTGAGTTTGCTAGATCATCTGTTACTTGTCCACTCAACATGATGATGCGGTCTTTCAATAAACGTGAGTAAATATCGTAGGCTCTTTCCCCACGTGAGGATTGTTCAATAACTGTAGGAATTAAATTCATAATAAGGTTCCTCCTTGATTTGTTTAGAAATAGTGTAACATAAATTGATTTTGATTACCTACAAAGTAGTATACATTTTTGGTCAATAAAGGTCAAATGAAAAAACTTTCCGAGAGCTAGTCTCATAAAGTGAGTTTATGTTATGATAAAAAAGAAATCAATAAGAAGGAGGAACCGTAATTGGTAATTGCTATCACAGGTTTTATCGGTGTATTAGTAGGAGCAATCTTAGTCTACTTAGGGATGGCGATCCAAATGCGTCATCTTGAGAATAAAGAGCAACGTAGACGCGAATTGGAACTGAAAGTCAAAGAAATCGAAACATTGAATCAACTAAATAAAAAAATCAATGAGATTCTCCAAAAGCGTGCGAGCTTGTTGGAAGAATATGTCAGCTTTGATGCTTTTGACGATTGTTATATCACAATCGATGACTTTGCGTATTTGCAATCATTTTCTGCACAAAATAATTTTTATTTACCAAATTATATTTTAGATGAATTATTCCAAAATATCGCTCATCGCAAAGTGATTCTTTCACCGGATGAAACGATGAAGATCGGCGGCTATGCTTACAAAGGTGGGCGTGTCATTTTGGAAAATTTCACAGATAATTTGACCGCAATGATCAATGAGAAAAAATCCCAGTTGAAAAATACAACGAGACAACCAATCGGCTTTTTCTCAAAAGATGATGTGTGGAGCTAAACAAAACATATTGTTTACTCAATGATATGAGAAACTAAACATTTTGATAAAGTAAAAGTTTGGGCACTTACAATGAGTCCAAGCTTTTTCTTTTTTGTTCCTGTGGTAAAATAGGGATGATCGGAGTGAGGACTATGGTACAGATTTATGCACATCGAGGAAGTAAAGGAACCCATCCGGAAAATACATTGCCCGCCTTTTCTGAAGCAGTAAGAGTGGGGGCGGATGGGATCGAGCTAGATGTCCATCTTAGTAAGGACGGTCAACTGATTGTTATCCATGATGAAACCGTTGATCGAACAACCAATGGCAAAGGCCTTGTTCGAGAAAAGACTCTCGAAGAGCTGAAAAAATTGAATGCAGGCAGTTGGTTTAGTAAAGATTTCCCAGCAGCGAAAATCCCTGCGCTAAAAGAAGTACTCTCGCTACTTCTCCAAAAAAATTATCGAGGAACATTGATGATCGAAATCAAAACGGACAAGTATGAGTATGAAGGGATCGAAGCACAAGTATCTGAACTTATGACAAAAAATGAGTGGCCGTTTCGTCATGCTTATTGTAGTTTCAACCTTCGTTCATTAGAACGTTTATCCGTCATCGAACCAGAGGCACAATTGGATCTTTTAATGAGTGATTCAATGAAAAAATTAGATCTAGCTAAGACCTTACCTTTTATTGAAGGTCTTCACCCTAAAGCAACTTGGGCATTTGCGCATCCTCGGGAAATACAGGAGTTTCCAAAGCGTATTCGTCTTTGGACAGTCAATACGACAGAAGAGCTTGAAAGAGGATTAAAGGAACCTGTGGATGCACTCATCACAGACTTTCCTGAACGTGCTTGGTATGTTAAACAATTAATGAAAAAGTAGGAGTCATATGGAAAAAGTATTAGTGATCGTAGGACCCACAGCAGTTGGTAAAACAGCGTTAAGTGTGACACTTGCCCAAAAATTCAACGGCGAGATCATCAGTGGAGATTCCTTACAAATTTATAAACATCTGGATATCGGTACGGCAAAAATCAAGCCAACTGAAAAGATGGGGATCCCTCATCATTTGATTGATGTGATCGAGCCAGACCAGCAGTATTCGGCAGCGGATTTTCAACAGGCAGGTCGCAAGTTGATCAAGGAAATCACCGAAAGAGGACATTTGCCGATCATCGTTGGTGGCACCGGTTTATATATTCAATCGTTATTGTACGATTTTCAATTAGGAGCAAATGAAGAAACGGATGCTACTGTTCGAGAGAAATATGAAAAAATGGCTGAAGAACTAGGAAAAGAAAAACTTTGGGCTTATTTGAATGAACGCGATCCGCTTGCAGCGGGGAAAATCCATTGGAATAATCAGCGAAAAGTGATTCGCGCATTAGAAGTATTTGAGACAACAGGCTATAGTATCATGGCACCGAAAGATAGACCTGAGTGCTTGTATGATTATTATATGATCGGTCTGGATACGGAGCGTGAGTTCCTTTATAGTAGAATCAACCAACGAGTGGATCAAATGCTCACAGAGGGATTGATTGCAGAAGCAAGAAAGGTCTATGAATTAGGGGCGGTTCAAGCCAGTCAAGGGATCGGCTATAAAGAATTCTTTCCTTATTTTGAAGAAAACATCACTCTAGATGAGGCAGTCGAACAAATCAAATTGAACTCTCGGCGCTATGCCAAACGACAACTGACTTGGTTTCGTAATCGCTTGACGGCACATTGGTTCGATCTCTTGAAAAAACCGACAGATCTAGCAGAGATCGAAAATGCCATCGAAGGTTGGCTGAAAGAGGTGAGGACATGAGAGAAGCAAAAGAAAAAGTAATCATTGTTGGTGTGGAAACGGAAGAAAATCAGCGATATTTTGCTGAATCAATGAAAGAATTGGAACAATTGATCGATACAGCAGCTGGTGAAGTCGTATATAGACTCACGCAAAAACGACCGCAAGTGGATCGTCAAACGTTGATCGGTAAAGGAAAGCTTCAAGAATTGACTCAATTAGCAGATGCTTATGAGGCAGATCTTGTCATATTCAACCACGAATTGACTCCGCGTCAAAGTCAGCTGATTACCGATGCGGTAGGGGCGCCGGTCATTGATCGAGTCCAATTGATCTTGGATATCTTTGCGATGCGTGCGCGATCTAAAGAAGGGAAACTGCAAGTCGAATTGGCGCAATTGCAATACCTACTACCTCGTCTCGCTGGACAAGGTGAGTCGCTTTCTCGTCTTGGTGGTGGGATCGGTACAAGGGGACCAGGAGAAACGAAACTGGAAACGGATCGTCGGCATATCCGTAACAAGATCTTAGGCGTAAAAAGAGAGCTAAAAGCAGTGGAGGCCCATCGAGAACGTAATCGGCAAAAAAGACAAAGTAGCGAAGTGTTTCAAATTGGTTTGATCGGTTACACGAATGCGGGTAAATCAACAATCCTTAATTTATTGACGCAAGCTGAATCATATGCGAAAGATCAACTATTTGCCACCCTTGATCCGCTGACGAAAAAATGGCGTTTTGCGGAAGGATTCGAATTGACTGTAACGGATACCGTTGGTTTTATCCAAGATCTGCCCACCCAGTTGATTGATGCGTTCCATTCAACCCTTGAAGAAAGTCAAGGGATGGATCTCTTGCTCCATGTTGTCGATGCAAGTTCTTCTGATCGAATCTTGCAAGAACAAACGGTTTTAAAGTTGATGGATGAGTTAGATATGAAAGAAATGCCTGTATTGACTGTGTATAATAAATCAGACCAGATCGATACAGCAGGGTTTACACCGACTTTATTTCCGAATGTCTTGATTTCTGCTCAGACACAAGAGGGGAAAGAACGCTTGATCGAGGCCATCAAACGGCAGTTGATGGAGTTGATGCTTCCTTATACGAAACTTGTGCCGAGTGACCAAGGACAAACATTAAGTGAGTTGAGACGGCAGACACTTGTATTAGATGAACACTTCATTGAAGAACAAAATAGCTATGAAGTACGTGGGTTTGCGAATAAAAATTCAAAATGGCTAAAAAAAGATGAGTTATTTTAAAAATGAAATAATAAGAAAATACGAGCTTGATCGACTTCATTTAGAAGTGGATCAAGTTTTTTTATAAAAAAAATCGTTCCTTATGTAAGGAAACCTAACATGAGAGGTTGACAGTCTTTTTTGTGATTGGTATACTTTATTCAATTGATAGGACGAAAGGAGACGTCAGATGGGAGAAAAGGAATTACGTCGTTCAATGTCAGTATTTCCAATTGGTACAGTTATGAAACTAACAGACTTGACTGCTCGACAAATCAGGTATTATGAAGAACAGGAATTTGTTCACCCTGAGAGAAGTGAAGGGAATCGACGCATGTATTCACTGAATGATATCGATATTTTATTAGAGATCAAAGACTATCTTTCAGAAGGATTGAATATGGCTGGAATCAAACGGGTCTATGAAATGGCACAGGCGAAAAAACAAGAAGAAAAAAGTAAAAAACCGCTGACCGATCACGACGTTCGTCAAATTTTCCGTGATGAGATATTAGCTCAAGGCGGGTTAGCCAAAACAGGACATTATCAGTCACAAGGCTTGCAACAACGTCAATACTTTGACTGAATGAAATAAAAAAAAGAAAGAGGGATACCATGGTAAAGAAACAAATCACAGGCGAAGAGATTAAACGAATCATTGAGGATGAGAACGTACGCTTTTTACGTTTGATGTTTACAGATATATTAGGAACAATCAAAAATGTTGAAGTTCCAGTGAGTCAAATCGACAAAGTACTTGAGAATAAAATGATGTTTGATGGTTCTTCGATTGAAGGATTTGTCAGAATCGAAGAAAGTGATATGTACTTGTATCCTGATCTTTCTACTTGGATGATTTTCCCATGGGAAAGCGACCACGGCAAAGTGGCGCGCCTGATTTGTGATATTTATAATCCGGACGGTACTCCGTTTGCTGGTGACCCTCGTGGCAATCTGAAACGTTCATTAAATGATATGAAAAAACTTGGCTTTACCTCATTTAATTTAGGACCTGAACCAGAATTCTTCTTGTTCAAATTAGATGAAGATGGTGGCATCACAACGACGTTGAATGACAAAGGTGGTTACTTCGATTTTGCACCAACGGATCTAGGCGAAAATTGCCGTCGAGATATCGTATTGGAATTAGAAAGCTTAGGCTTTGAAGTGGAGGCTTCTCACCATGAAGTGGCTCCTGGACAACACGAGATCGACTTCAAATATGCGGATGTCGTTGATGCTTGTGACAATATCCAAACGTTTAAATTAGTCGTGAAAACCATCGCTCGTAAACATGGCTTGCATGCGACTTTCATGCCAAAACCATTATTCGGGATCAACGGTTCTGGCATGCACTGCAATATGTCTCTATTCAATGAAGATGGAAATGCCTTTTACGATAAAGACGGAGATTTAGAATTAAGTCAAACTGCGTATCATTTCTTAGGTGGCTTATTGAAACATGCGCGCGCGTATACGGCAGTCTGCAATCCAACGGTCAACTCTTATAAACGTTTAGTTCCAGGCTACGAAGCACCTGTTTATGTGGCATGGAGTGGACGTAATCGTTCGCCATTGGTACGTGTACCGGAATCTCGTGGTTTATCCACTCGTTTAGAATTACGTTCTGTCGATCCAGCAGCGAACCCATACCTAGCAATGGCTGTTTTATTACAAGCAGGTTTAGATGGTATCCGAAATGAATTGACACCACCACCGGCTGTTGATCGTAACATCTACGTGATGAACGAAGAAGAACGTGAAGAAGCACAAATCCAAGATCTGCCATCAACGATCCACAATGCCATCAAAGAATTACGCAAAGACAAAGTGATGATCGATGCGTTAGGCAATCATATCTTTGCAAACTTTGTGGAGGCAAAACGTCTGGAATGGGCTGCCTTTAGACAAACCGTTTCTGAATGGGAAAGAGAACAATATTTAGAGCTTTATTGATCTAGTCTGTAGAAAATAATAAAAAATGTAAAATGCCGAATCTATGGAGTAACCATCCATGATTCGGCATTTTTTTATCTACGGAATATGCATTTCTTGTAAGTATATTAATTAGTTTTGCGATGAATTTTAAGGAACTGATTTACTGCTATTTATTTAATATCATATGTAAACATCAATCGATTGTATGTGTGTGTTTCACTCGCCATTGTTCTAATTTAATAGTTAACCAGAAACCATATATTCCTAAAGTAATGAGAGTGAGTAATAACCATTTGATCCAATGACCAAATAATTGCATTGCTGTACCATCGAAATAGAGTCTTTTTCCGTTGATTACAGTATGTTTGATTTTCCAATTATACAAAAAACAAAATCCCCAAGGTGCGCAGATACCTAACGTTAATATGGTGATAAGTGAAGCTAAAATCGATGTACCAATGTAAGTAGCAAGTCCACCATCAAAATAAGATTCTTTCATAAATATTCCTCTTTTCTGGATATATTTTTTAATTCAATATTAATAGTAACATTTTCTGCCTATATTTTCCTAAAATTTCGGTAACATTTCCTATGTTGCCATTTTCCCTCTTACTTTGATCAATTGAATACTAATCAAAGTCTTTTACGAAAGTGAGTGTATCCTTGTTTAGTGAATTTGTTCAATCATAATTGAATACTTGACTTTCGTTTAGATAGCTTGTAATATACACCTTGGGCACCCTTTTAGAGGGTCAGAAGTTTACAGAAATCAACGCTCCCTATTCTTTAGAAGGATAGGGAGCCTTATTTATTTTCTTAGACTTTTCCTGCAGATAAAACAAGAAGGAGTTTTTGAACATATGACAAAATACATTTTTGTGACAGGCGGCGTGGTTTCATCGATTGGTAAAGGGATCGTAGCAGCATCTTTAGGCCGTTTGTTGAAAAATCGTGGATTGAAAGTAACGATCCAAAAATTTGATCCATACATCAACGTGGACCCAGGGACAATGAGTCCATACCAACACGGAGAAGTTTTCGTTACGGATGATGGAGCAGAAACGGATTTGGACTTAGGCCACTACGAACGTTTTATTGACATCAACTTGAACAAATACTCCAATGTGACGACAGGAAAAATTTATTCAGAAGTTTTACGTAAAGAACGTAAAGGGGAGTACTTAGGCGCAACTGTCCAAGTGATTCCGCATATTACGAATGAAATCAAAGAAAAAATCATGCGTGCAGCTAAAATGACTGACTCAGATATCATTATTACAGAGGTCGGCGGCACAGTTGGGGATATTGAATCACTGCCATTCTTAGAAGCGTTGCGTCAAATGAAAGCTGATGTTGGTTCTGATAACGTGATGTATATCCATACAACGTTGATTCCTTATTTAAAAGCGGCTGGTGAAATGAAAACTAAACCAACACAACATAGCGTGAAAGAGTTACGTGGATTAGGTATCCAACCAAATATCTTAGTCGTGCGCACAGAGCAACCTGTATCTCAAGATGTCAAAAATAAATTGGCACAATTTTGTGACGTTGAACCAGAAGCCGTGATCGAATCACCAGACGTAGATACACTATATTCAATCCCGTTATTATTGCAATCACAAGGAATGGATCGGATCGTTTGTGATCATTTGAAGCTCTCAACGCCAGAAGCAGATATGACAGAATGGAAAGCATTAGAAAATCGTGTCTTGAACTTGAAGAAAAAAGTTCGCATTGCTTTAGTAGGGAAATATGTTGAATTACCTGATGCGTATATTTCAGTTGTGGAAGCATTGAAACATTCAGGCTTTGCATTTGATGCAGATATCGAATTGGATTGGGTCAAAGCACATGAATTGACGAGTGAAAATGTGGACGAACGATTGAAAGAGGCAGATGGGATCTTAGTACCAGGTGGTTTTGGTGATCGAGGAATCGAAGGGAAAATCGAAGCCATTCGTTATGCTCGTGAAAATGATGTCCCATTCTTAGGGATTTGTTTAGGGATGCAAATGGCTTGTGTTGAATTTGCTCGCAATGTCGTAGGTCTAGAAGATGCTGCTTCAGCAGAAACAATTCCAGAAACGACAAACAACATCATCGACTTGATGGCAGATCAAGAGAACGTTGAAAATCTTGGTGGAACATTGCGTTTAGGGCTTTACCCATGTAAAGTCAAAAAAGGCACGACTACTGCTACAGCTTATGATGGTGCAGAAGTTGTCCAAGAACGTCACCGTCATCGCTATGAATTCAACAACAAATACCGTCAACAATTTGAAGCACATGGTTTAGTCTTTTCAGGTGTATCTCCAGACAATCGTTTAGTTGAGATCGTTGAGATCACCGAGAAAAAATTCTTTGTTGGATGTCAATTCCATCCAGAATTAATCTCACGTCCGAACCGTCCACAGAAATTGATCAAAGCATTTGTTGGTGCTTCGTTAACGGAACGCGAATCAAAATAAAAAATGCTAGGAATTGATCCGTCAAAATCAGCGGGTGTCAAATTATTAGAATTGTTATTAATAAATATTTTAAATGTTTATAGAGAACCTTTTACCTACGATATTTCAGTGAATTTTATTTATTTAATGAAAAAAGCGTCTTGAAAATTTTCATTTTTATTGATTTTAGTAGAAAACTAGTGAAATGTTTGGTAAAATAGGTTCGTTGGTTAAGGATCATCTTAACAAATTTAGTTTTCACAAAATTTAGGAGGAATTTATTATGCCAGTAGTATCAGGAGCTGAATTTTTACAAGCTGCTCGTAAAGGCGGTTATGCTGTCGGCGGGTTCAACACAAACAACTTAGAATGGACTCAAGCGATCTTAGAAGCAGCTGAAGCTAAAAAAGCACCAGTACTTATCCAAACTTCAATGGGTGCAGCTAAATACATGGGTGGTTACAAAGTATGTAAAGACATGATCACTAATTTAGTTGAATCAATGAACATCACTGTTCCAGTGGCAATCCATTTAGACCATGGTGACTACGATGCAGCATTAGAATGTATCGAAGTTGGCTATACTTCAGTTATGTTCGATGGTTCTCATTTACCATTCGAAGAAAACTTGAAATTAGCTAGAGACGTTGTTGAAAAAGCTCACGCTAAAGGAATCTCAGTTGAGTGTGAAGTTGGTTCAATCGGTGGAGAAGAAGATGGAATCATCGGAACAGGCGAATTAGCAGACATCGAAGAATGTAAACAAATGGTAGCAACAGGTATTGACTACTTAGCATGTGGTATTGGTAACATCCACGGTCAATATCCAGAAAACTGGAGCGGATTAGCATTTGATCACTTACAAGCAATTGCTGATGCTGTAGGTTCAGATGTACCTTTAGTATTACACGGCGGATCTGGTATTCCTCAAGATCAAATCGAAAAAGCTATCTCAATGGGTATTTCTAAAGTAAATGTGAACACTGAATTCCAATTATCATTTGCTGCAGCAACTCGTGAATATATCGAAGCTGGTAAAGACCGCGAAGGTAAAGGATTTGACCCTCGTAAATTATTAGCACCAGGTAAAGCAGCAATCGTTAAAGATGCTGAATCTCATATCGACTGGTTCGGTTCTGCTAACAAAGCATAATCGATTAAAGTTAGATCAAACGAGATAACTGATAGAAGAGAACAATGTGCCGATCCGGCGATTGTTCTCTTTTTTTATTTAAATAAAAGGAACGATACTCGTTTCTTCGTTTCATCTATGATAAAATACAAGCATATGTATAAAATTTGAGGAATAAACAAGGTGGGGAACAAATGAAAAAAATAATCATCGAAGGAAATCGTCCATTGACTGGTGAAGTAACAATCAGTGGTGCTAAAAACAGTGCAGTTGCCTTAATACCAGCAGCGATTTTAGCAGATTCTCCTGTGATCTTGGAAGGTGTACCTGACATTCAAGATGTTCATTCATTGATAGAAATTTTAGAAATCATGGGCGCGACTGTCCGTTTTGAAAACAATGTATTAGAAATCGATCCACGCGGTGTCGTTTCAGTACCGATGCCAAGTGGGAAGATCAATAGCTTGCGTGCTTCTTACTATTTTATGGGCACGTTATTAGCTAAATTTGGCGAAGCAGTTGTTGGTCTACCAGGCGGCTGTTACCTTGGTCCGCGTCCAATCGACCTTCATATCAAAGGATTTGAAGCGTTAGGAGCAAAAGTCACAAATGAACATGGTGCGATGTACCTACGAACAGAAAACAAAACGCTTCATGGAAATCGTGTGTTTATGGATGTGATTTCTGTTGGTGCAACGATCAATATCATGTTAGCCGCAGTGAAAGCAAAAGGACAGACGACGATCGAAAATGCGGCGCGTGAACCTGAAATCATTGATGTTGCGACATTATTGAACAATATGGGTGCCAAGATCCGTGGAGCAGGCACTGACGTGATTCGTATTGAAGGAGTAGAAGAACTGCATGGTTGCCGTCATTTCATGATTCCTGACCGTATCGAAGCAGGGACTTATTTGGCTGTAGCTGCTGCTGCAGGAAATGGTATAAAAATCAAGAATGTGATCTATGAGCATCTTGAAAGTTTTATTGCTAAACTTCAAGAAATCGGTGTGAGCATGAAAATCAGTGAAGATGAGATCGAAGTCTATCCTTCAAAGAATTTAAAAGCCGCGAATGTGATGACTTATCCGTATCCAGGTTTTGCCACAGACTTACAACAACCGTTGACACCGTTATTATTGATGACTACAGGAACAGCTGAAATCATGGACACGATCTATTCCAAAAGAGTGAATCATGTCCCTGAATTAGCACGAATGGGTGCTGATATCTCAGTAGAAGGGAATATGATCATCCTGAATGGGCCGAATAAACTTCATGGCGCGGAGGTCGTTGCCTCAGATTTGCGTGCAGGTGCTTGTTTAGTCATTGCTGGATTGATGGCAGAAGGCACGACAACGATTTATAATGTCGAATATATTTTGCGTGGCTATGATCATATCATCGAGAAATTAACAGCAATTGGAGCAAGTATCAAAATGGTGGAGGAAGTGGAAGCCGAATGAGCGATTATTTGACAATGGCCGAACTGGAAAACAAAACACTAAAAGATGTTTACAGTTATGCAAAAGAATTCAAGATTCCTTATTATAGTAAGATGAACAAAAAGGAATTATCCCTAGCTGTTATTCGAGCTCAGGCTGAAAAACAAGGCTTTTACTATATGGAGGGGATTTTAGATATCGTTGGACAAGACGGCTATGGTTTTTTGCGTCCGATCAACTATGGTCCAAGTGTCGAAGATATTTATATCTCTGCCTCCCAAATTCGTCGCTTCAGTTTAAGAAACGGTGACAAAGTAGCTGGTAAAGCAAGACCGCCTAAAGAATCAGAACGATATTACGGATTGATGCACGTTGAAAGTGTCAACGGGAGAGATCCGGAAGATGCGAAAGAGCGCCCGCATTTCCCAGCATTGACGCCGCTTTATCCGGAGAAGCAACTTCGTTTAGAAACGACACCGCAACAAATCGCAACACGCATGATCGATATTTTCTCGCCGATTGGCTTTGGACAACGTGGGTTGATCGTTGCACCGCCGAAAGCAGGAAAAACATCCATCTTAAAAGAAATCGCTAATGGGATCACTGAAAATCATCCCGAAGTGGAGTTGATCGTTCTATTGATCGACGAAAGACCCGAAGAAGTAACTGATCTTGAGCGTAGTGTCAAAGGGGATGTGGTTTCTTCCACATTTGATCTGCAACCACAAAACCACACGCGGGTTTCTGAATTGGTTTTAGAGCGTGCCATGCGTTTAGTTGAAGATAAACGGGATGTCGTCATCTTGATGGACAGTATCACTCGATTGGCTCGTGCTTATAATCTAGTGGTACCACCAAGTGGTCGTACATTGAGCGGAGGGATCGATCCTGCTGCACTGTACAAACCGAAAAAATTCTTTGGCGCTGCCAGAAATATTGAAGAAGGCGGTAGCTTAACGATTTTGGCTACGGCATTAGTTGATACAGGGAGTCGGATGGATGATGTCATCTACGAAGAATTCAAAGGAACAGGAAACTTAGAATTACAACTCTCTCGTGAACTATCAGAGCGACGTATTTTCCCTGCTATCGACATCAAAAAATCAGGTACTCGTAAAGAAGAGTTATTGATGGATAGTGATCAGCTAGAAGAAATCTGGAAACTCCGTAAGCATATGATTGGCGACTCATTAGAATATACGGAACAATTGATTCGTTTCTTGCGAAAAACTAAAAATAACCAACAATTTTTTAACGATTTCCAAGATGTTTCTTTTGGCAAAAAAAATCCCACAAGAAATTTAAAAAGATAATTGCAAGCTTATAGGAAACATGGTAAGATGTAAATGTTGTAAATCGACAAATCAACTCTGGTTCAGCAAATGAAGCAGGGCAAAGGAGCGAATAGCATGAAAGAAAATATCCATCCAGATTACCATCCAGTCGTATTTTTGGATTCTACAACTGGTTTCAAATTCTTGTCAGGTTCAACAAAAACTTCACAAGAAACAGTTGAATGGGAAGACGGTAATACATACCCAGTCATCCGTGTCGAAGTAACTTCTGACTCACATCCATTCTACACTGGACGTCAAAAATTCACACAAGCAGACGGACGTGTGGACCGTTTCAACAAAAAATACGGTCTCAAAGACGAAAACGCTGCGGAATAATAAAAACATTGTTAAGTCAAGTTTTAGCAGACTATCCCATGAGGATAGTCTGTTTTTTTAAAATTTTTTGTAAATTTCTATGTAAAGCTCATGAACTGGGTATCTATTAAAAAAATCTCTAAATAGTATCGTTAGCCGTTTGATGTATATAATTACTGATTTCTTGAGCTTTCGCAAAATAATAATATGCTTCTGGACTAAATTTTTCAATCTTTCCCATCTTTTTAAAGAGGAAAGCACCGGTTAGTTCAGGCAAAGATTTAGATGAGTCGTAGTGTTCGATAGTTGTATGATTAGATTTTATCAGACAAGCTAAATATGCAGCTTTAGAAGCACTCACCAAAGCTTCTTCTAATATATAGTTTTTGCAAATGATATGAGACTTGTTTCTTCGGATTCCATCTTCTAATTTTAAGAATGTCTCTTTATAACTACTACCACGTCCTCCAATAACACATGCAGTTTTTAGGATATCATCTAAGACGTCATCAGGACTCATGTTACTTAATTCGCGATAGATAAGTTCTTGTTTCGCGCATTTGATGAAAGCGGCTCTTATTTTATCTAAATCATTTGCTTGGTCAAATAAGCTTTCAACGTCAAATAACTGTTTAATAATTTCCATTTCTTTTCCCTTGTTGTAAGGAATACCAGTAGTATTTGGGGCAAACGCAGTTAACTTATCGCCTAGTATGTTTTCGATATCTGGGACGTGAACTTGCTTTGTTTGGTGGTGAAGTAACTACGAAAGGACTATTGATTGGCAGTTCTATTACCTGATTATAGGGAAAGGACTCAAATAAAATATCAAATAATACATAGGATTCTGTACCATCTAATGGTGATGGATAAAAAAACTTAAAATGCTCCTTGGGAATCTCTGTTTGATAACGTGATTGTTCTTCAAATCGGGTAAAGAGAGAACAGGCAATAATTGAAATTTCTGATTTGTTTTAACAAATAATTGGGTGTAAATCAAATTATTACCCTAATATTTGTTTAGTTATCCAGTTTCTAATTTAATAATTTGAACTTATGATAAAATATTCAGTAATAGAATTAGCGAGCCTTCTCTTGAACGTAAAACAAATGTTACTAATCTAATGAAAAAGCATTAAGCTATGAGAATACTTGTTAGTTCAATGATGAAATTATTTGTTTTTTATCCGTACAACTCTATTATAGGATCGCTTTGTTTGCTATTTAATAATCAAACGTGGGAAGCTCTATTGCAGATTGCAACCGCTTCCTGTAAGATTTTATTTAAGAAAATAATCGTTTGAACCGGAACATTATTAAAAAAAGGCGGGAAAAACCATGATAAAAAATGAACTATTGCAGACTCAAAAAGAATCACTCCACGAGATACTAAAACAAGATACTGCTCTTTATCAAATCATCCAAACGGTTTCTAACATGGCGATACCAGAACTATATGTGGGAGCGGGATGTATCGTACAATCCGTTTGGAATCGGCTTTATGGCATGCCGATAGGCTACGGGATAAGCGATGTTGATATTGTTTATTTTGATGAAGAATTAAGCGAAGAAAAAGAGCTGGACACGAGTAAGGAAATTGCAGAGGCAATCGGACATTCAACCTATTCGTTGGATATCATCAACGAGGCAAGGGTCCATCTTTGGTACGAAGAAAGATTTGGCTTTCCGATCCAGGCGTATACTTCTTCAGAAGAAGCCATTTATACATGGCCAACTACAGCTACAGCAATCGCTGTTTCTCTTGATGAGAAGGGACAGTTGCAAGTGTTGTCTCCTTATGGGCTAGATGATGTATTTGAAGGGATCATCCGACCGAATAAAAAAATGATCACAGAAGAAATCTATGATCAGAAAGTTGCAAAATGGATTAAGAAATGGCCAGAGCTCAAAGTCGTTCCTTGGTAGTAACTGCTTTTTAGGAAACTATTTTTGAGGATCGGCCTAAAAGAACTAGGATACAATGAATAGTGACAAACGAATGCTGTTGATTGAATCCACTGATTGAAGGAGAAAAAAATGAAGGATAAAAAAGCTTTTTTGTGTTTGATGTTCGGTCAAGCAGTAGCGAATATTGGTGATACGATCTATACAGTAGCAATCATCAGTGCAGTTTTTTCTTGGACAAATTCAGCATTTGCTTCAGCCGTTGTACCAGTCGTCGTTACAGGAGCAATGATGTTGGCTAGCTTTTTGACACCCTTATTCTCCATGAAAATATCGCTTGATAGAATGTTGAAATGGAGTCAAATAATGAAGACCATTTTTTTGACCGTTCTAGCAGCCTATCTCTCTTATCTGCCTAAACCAATTAACCTAGGCGTGATTTACTTTTTGATTGCTTGTATTGCATTTTTAGATGCATGTGCGGAACCAGTCAGTATGGCACTTATTCCTCGATATATCAAAAAAGATCAGTTGATTCGGGCAAATAGCTTATTTAGCACGATGCTTCAAGTCGTTAATATCGGAAGTTGGGCGGTAGGTGCTTCTCTACTTATCTGGTTTTCTGTTTCTGAGCTAGTTTGGATAGACGTGGGACTATTTTTAGTTTGTTCTGTTTTATTTTTATTTCTACCTAGAGCTGTTGAAAAAGCAGCAAAGCACTCAAAATGGCAAGAGTTGAAAAAAGGTTGGCGATACGTTTGGAGAGAGCCTTTGATACGGATAGTCGTGATCATGGATACAATAGAAGGAATTGCCAATACAGCATGGGCCTCTTCTATTGTGCTGGTTTTTGTATCGGTAGTATTGGAACAACCAGCTAACTGGTGGGGCTATATCAATACTTCTTATTTTATTGGCGCGTTACTCGGAAGTTTGATCGTGATGAAAAGTCCGGCCTTTTTTGATAAAAGTAAAGGAAAAGCAATCGTAGGAGGCTCTTTTTTGGGTGGTGTAGCAACTTTGCTAGTCGTGTTGCTCCCTTATGCGTCATTTGTTTTGCTCTGTACGTTTATGATCGGAATCTTTTTCCAGATAAAAAATATTCCGCAAGCAACGATCATTCAGCAAAAGACTTCAGAAGAAAAGTTACTTTCTGTGTATGCGATATCAGGAGTAATCCATATGGGCACTTTTTCGACTGCGATGCTAGTTATGGGGAAAATTGCTGATCTTTTTGGCGTGAAAGTTGTTTATCTTTGTTCAGGGATACTTCTTATACTCGTGGCGCTCATCGGTCAGTATAAGAAAAATCTATTTGCTTGAAAAAACTAGTATTATTTTAACACGAGATGGGACAGAAGTGTTTAGCCCTGATAAATAAGGTGCCATTGACGAAAAATTGTTCTTCAAATTTTCGTGGATGGTGCCTTATTTCTGAAAGTGTTACTTCTGTTTCCACTGCTTATTCGATTTCAGGTGGTGGGAGAGGATTAATAGCCTAAACATGTTTTTTTATTATTGTGAGAAAATATGGCAAGCGTGTTGTTGTTTATTTATTTTTTACATCATTGTTTGGTAAGGATAGTGGTATAAAAAGCAATTTTATAGGTAATTGTCAGTAGAAACATAAATAAAATAAAAATTTTTTTATTTTTTTCAGATGTGAAGAAAAATTGGTAAATAACACATTCTTGCGGATGTTATAGTTATTTTGTAATAAAAAATGATTTTAGGGGAGTTATTTTAAAAATGAAGAAAAGTTTATTATTTAGCGCTGCACTTTTAGGGATGGTTATGTTTTCTGATGTAACTACCGCAGAGGAAGTTATTCATTCGGGGGATAATGAAAAAGCTACCACTTCTGCAATCGTACAAAACAATCAAAATATTTCTACTAAACTAGAACTCAAACAGAGTGAGAATCTAAATACATATAGATCAACTATTTTAGATAATCCATATGGTCCGAGTACTAATCAATCGACCGGAATATATAAACGTGCGAATGATGTGATCGAGATATACGTAGATGAATCAACTGATCAAACACAACTACCGACGTATACAGTTACTACACCTGCTTTAACGAATTTTTCGGAAGGCTCGGCAAATGGAACACAACTTGTTAAGGGACGTAATGTGATTTCTGGTTCGCAAGTCGGTCTGATCCACATTCGTAATGAATCTGGTCAAACAGCGCAAGGAAAACTAAGTATTGAAATCAAAGGCGGGGTAACGATTCCTCGATTTATTCTTGGTGAAACAACTCAGCAAGAATGGACAAAAATGATTGCCGATAATCCGACAGCAGTAGGCTATGAACTAGTCAGTGACCGTGTGTTAGTGACAGGATCGAATCGAACACTCCAAGATGCAAAGGATCCTGAGACGATTCTTAATGCACATGAGAAAGTCATTACGTTCCATAATCAAACATCTGGTTTAGATGGTAGTTCTGCTGTCCATCGTAAGCCAGTTGGGTTGTTCCAACATTTGCGAGAAACTATCCAGTCTGGCTATTATATGTACGCTTTTTACCAACATACAGCTTATAACAGCACCTCCGATGCAATGAGAGCAGTACTGAATCCTACGACTAGGGGACAATGGGGAATTTGGCATGAACTTGGTCATACCTACCAATTATCACGAATGAATTGGAAAGACTTGACGGAGGTCACAGTAAACATCTATTCTATGCGTGCAGAAAAAGGACTGGGCGTGCGTAGTCGTCTAGAAAGCGATAATCGTTATCCAACTATTTTCAACTATTTGAATGGAACAGGGCAAAAACAATTTGATAGCCAAAACGTTTGGACAAAATTAGGAATGTTCTGGCAATTGGAATTAGCATTTGGTGAAGATTTCTATCCAAACTTACATAAAATGTATCGAAACGAACAACGATCACTGCCGACGGAACAAGACAAACGTCAGTATTTTGTCGTTGCAGCTTCAAAAATCAGTGGTCAAAACTTGCAACCTTTCTTTGAAAAATGGGGCATCCAAGTGACTGCTGAAAGTCGAATCGAAATGGAAAAGCTACCAAGCTTGACTAAAAAAATCTGGGAATACCGAGATGAGATGACAGGTGAAGTAGGGGATATCGATGGTGGTACGAACAATAATGACAAAGAAGCACCGACAATCCCAACAGGTCTTGCAGCGAATGAGGTAACAAGTCATTCTGTTAAATTAGCATGGAACCCATCTTCGGATAACACGAAAGTCAAAGGGTACAATATCTATAGGAACAACGTAAAAGTGGGAACAACGGATAAGCCTGAATATTTAGATGGAAATCTAAAGAGTAACGAAGTATATGTGTATCAGGTGAGCGCTTATGATGAAGCAGGGAACGAATCAGCAAGAACGAGCTTCTTGACGGTCGTTACAAGACAAGAAGAAAAAGATGATGAAGCACCAAGCATCCCAACAGGTTTGACGCAGGGAAGTGTAACGACTAATACCGCGCAGATCATTTGGACTGCTGCGACAGATAATCTACGTGTGGCTGGCTACAATATCTATCGTGACGGTGTAAAAATCAATTCAGTAACAGGTTTGAATTTCACTGATACGAATCTAGCAAGCAATACTAGCTATACTTACCAAGTCAGTGCTTATGATGGAGCAGGTAATGAGTCAGGAAAAAGTCAGGCAGTGACAATCAAGACCAACGAGCAAAATGTTATTCAAGATACTTGGCGCAGTGACCAAATTTACACAGCAGGAGACTTAGTGATTTATAACGGCATCCAATACCGTGCTAAATGGTGGGTCAGAGGAGAACGTCCTGATACATCACAGGCTTGGGAGAAAGTAGATAAAACACAATCAGAAGAATGGGGAGCGAACAAGGCATATTCTGGTGGTGACCAAGTTGTCTACAAAGGAAAGACCTATGAAGCAAAATGGTGGAATACTAATAGCAATCCAGAAACAAGCAGTGTCTGGGTATTGAAGTAATAAGTTAAAACAAATCAGTTTCACTAGAATAAAAAATCAGTAATGAAAAACAGCACCTACTTCTTTCTCTAAGGAAAGTAGGTGCTGTTTTTATGAAATAAAAGAAGTAGACTCAATCTTACTCTAAGTATCTCTCAAATTAGTTAGATAGTGGTGTTTCTTTTGATGTTTCAGTTTCTAAAGCCTGTTCTTTTGCTAATTCATTTTTATCATAAATCTTAACGAATGGATAATACATAAAAATGGAAAGAATGATTAATAAAATGTTCAATACGGCTGCCCGCCAGTCACCACCTGTAGCTAAGTAAGCACCAATAGGACCAGGGAGCGTCCATGGTGCGGTGATGGTAACAGCACTGACTAAGCCTAGTTTAGTCGCAAACCAAGCGATGGTTGCGCAAACCATTGGAGCAAAGATAAACGGAATGATCAGTGTCGGATTCAATACGATCGGTACGCCAAAGATGACTGGCTCATTGATATTGAAAATAGAAGGAGTGATGATTGCCTTACCTAGTTTTGAAGCATATTTTGATTTGGCTGTGAAGGCAAGCAGAATCGCTAAACCGATCGTACAACCTGCGCCGCCGATCCAAACAAACCATTGATAAAAAGGTTCAGCTGCAATATTGGGTAACGCCTCACCAGCAGCTGCTGCAGTTGTATTGGATTCTAAGATCTGCAACCATAAGGGGCGAGCAAGTGAACCAATGATGGATACGCCATGGATACCGAATGCCCAGAAAAAAGTGATTAGAAAAATCAGCAACAATACACTCGGCAACGTATCGGTTGCGCTGATCAAAGGGCTGACAATTTTTGAAACGGCAGTGTGCCAATCAAAGCCGATATAATAGCTGATCGATGCCATGACTAAAATCACGATCAAGGTTGGCGTTAATGCTTCGAAAGAACGTGCAACCGCAGGAGGTACTTGCTCAGGCATTGTGATTTTGAATTTCGATTTATCCGTCAAACGATACACTTCGACTGCAAAAATCGAAGTAATGATTCCGACAAACATCCCACCACCGCCAAGATTGGCCATAGGCAAAACAAAACCAGAAGTGCCAGCAGCTTCCGCAGCCTCAAGAGGAATATTGACAGGGATAAAGGTCAACAAAAAAGCAATCGTAGCGAGTAACCCGCCAGAAACAACATCTAGTTTATAGGTTTTGGCTAAACTGGCACCGATACCAAATGTCGCATATAGAGACATGATATACATGGTCATGCGATAGGGTAATAAAATAGTTGCTGCATTTTCGGACAAGAACTGATAGATCCCCCAACTGGGCGGTAAAGGAGGAAAAGCAATGATCAAGAAAAACGAACCGACGATAATTAGTGGCAATGTAGCGATGATCCCATCACGAATGGCACGTAAATGTCTTTGGTTGGCAATTGTAGCCATTGGACCTGCCAAATAACGCTCAATGATTTCTGTAAACTTTGTTAACATTTCGACACTCCTTTTTTATCGATAGAATTTAGAAGATGATGCCTTGATACAACCATAAGTAAGCGGCGGACATGAGACAGACTGTAGCAATAAGAAATGTTCGGATACATCCTTTAGTAAAGCCTATATTAGTTGAAATAAAATAATAATTGCCAGTGATGACAGCAGCTAAAGAGGGAGGAAGAAAGAGAAAGACCCCCAGTCGAACTTCCCAGTGTAATAAATAGAATAAATAGGGAATGAAGATACCACTCACGATACAAGCAAGAAGCAAGTAACAAGCCGATTTCATCCCAAAATGAATGATTGATGGAGCTGTTTCTTTATTATTCATGGTGCGACCTCCTTTCATTTTTTTGAAACGCTTACATAAGTCAAGTATACATTTATGAAATTAAAAATCAACATATATATCTATTTAACGTAATTTTATTTCTATGACTATTTCAGTATGGGTAAGTGTGTAAGTATTTAATGATAGTATAAAAAAACATGAATCAGATAGAGGGATTCCCTCATAGTCTGATCCATGTTTCGTGTTCTGTTTTCATTGAATTAAAAACTTCGGCCACCGCCGCCAAAGGTACCGCCACCACTCGAATGAGTCGTGCTGCCACCACCACCGCTTCCTGGGGGTGGCGCTTTAGGGATACGACGAGTCGTGACAAAGGAGTTCGTTAAACGATCTGTTTTGTCCGTCAATTTGATGCTTGCCTTTTCACGGAATGGGTATTTATATGTCCCGGATTTCAATTGGTATCGTGAGGCGGTGATCATATAAAAAGCGATGCTTAAGATAGCTGCCAAAGCCACCGCAATCACTATTTCGACGGTAGTCAAAACTTTATACCGAGTGATTTTACCTGTGGCTTCATCTATACGATAATGACCGCCAGGCACTCCTTCATCTACATAAGTAGAAGCTTTGGTCAAATAGGCTTGGGCTGCTGCATAATAGTTTGCATTCGTCATCTGATCATAGACATCATCCAAAATCGAATCGATCCTGCGGTCCGTCAAATAGTCGATCATATTTCCAGAAGTGGAGATATAGATTTCTCGTTGCCCCATATCTAAAAGAAAAACAGAACCATTTTGATCATTTCCTATTGCGGTTCTTAAATAGTTGTCAGCGAAATCTCTCGGTTCTGAACTATTTGAGGTAGTTGTGACGATAAATACTTGTCCTTTGATCTTTTCATTGATTTCTTTCGCTTGTTGGTTCAGTGTGTTGACTTGTTCGCTTGTAAATAAATTCGCGTCGTCATTGATTGTTGGGGTAGCAGCTCCTACGATCGGTGTCCACAGTAAACTAATAGCTAATAAAAAGAAAATGGAGAGACTTTTTTTACTCATCATATCAAATAGCCTCCAATCATAAAGAGGATCGCTAAAACAGTGAATATCCCAAAAGAGGTCAAAGCGAGTTTTTTATGACTGATCGGTAATACACCGCTAACTTTACCCGTTTGGCCATTCATTGCATAATAATAGACTTTCTTGTTAGAATCGTTGCTACGGTAAGTAACAAGCCAGACCGGTAACAAGACATATTCATTTTTTTCGCCAGTGATTTCCGCAGAAGTACGTACTCCGGTCAAAGTAGTATAGCCATTGGCTGTATCTCGCAACAATTTTTCGGAATAATCACGTAACTCATTTTGGATATCTGCTTTGATTGCTTGGTACTCAATGTCACGTTTCTCTGCTTGGAAACCAGCAAGATACTGACTTTTGAATCCGATAGCTTTAGCTAATGGAAATGGTTGGACAGCCTCCACCATTTTTTGTTGTGTATTTTTTGACAAAGCATTTTTTACTAATTCTTTGAAGGAAAGCTTTCCTTCGCGGTGAACCGCATATTGTTTTGTTTCGGTATACTCGATATCACCGACACGCCAGATTCTGACAACTGTCCCGTTGGCTTGTAAAGAACCATCTAGTTCAGCGTCGGTTGCCCAATATGGGAAATAAACGCCAGTTAATTTGTCGATTTGCTCCTGATTGAAAAATGCTTTTGGTACAAACCATTTTTTCTTCGTCCATGCGAGAAACTGTTTGATTGCTTCTTCTTTTTCTACAGCAAAAGGCAGAACTTTATTTGGTAAGAAGTCACCACTTAGTCGTCCGGATAGCACGACTGGATTATGACAGTAGTAACAATAGGTAGCAGCTGTAGTGGCTTCTGTGACGATTTCTGCACCGCAGTTTGGACATAAAAATAGTTCCATGTTGCTTTGTTCGTCAGTAGCCGTCTGTTCAGCTGTTGCCTCTGTATCAGTCATTCCACCAGCATCTGCAAATGCTTGACGTTCTGTTTCATCCATTTGATCGAGCTGTTCTTCTGCTGTAAAGGTGAACTCATCCGTTGCAACTGGTTGATCTTGAGTCCCATTGATGTCGCGGGCCGATTTTTGTTCTTCTTCATATTGACTGACTTCTGCTTCTGTATAAACATTTAAGCAATAATCACAATGAAATTTTTGATCTTTTGGATCGAAGGTCAATGGTCCGCCACAATTGGGGCATTTATGTGTTAAAGCATCCATTCAGGCACCCCTTTCAACTAGTCGAGTGGGATACCTTTGAATGGTTTTCCACAATTTGGACAAAACTTAGGAATTCCATTTGAAAGATCCACTACTTCATGACATTCGCTACATTTCATTTCGAGCTTTGGCTGACTATTCGCTACTGGTTTTGCACCACCACAGTTTGAACAGAATTTACCAGTGTTTTCGGTACCACAGACAGGGCAAGTCCATGTATCATTAGTGCCTTGCGCTGTTTGTTGGTTTTGTTTTTCTTGTTGTTGCTTGATTTGTTCTTGATTATTTTGTGAGGACTGAGCTAAGTAGGAGCCATTGGCATTCATGCCCATTCCCATGCCCATAAAGCCAGTCATTGCACCGGCATCATTTTTACCTGCAGCTTCCATCCCACGAGCAATCGAACCTTGCACATAGCCCTCACGGACACTAGGATCACCTAACATGGCACCTTCATTGCGCATGTTGATGAGTTTGACCGAATCATCTGTGTAAGAGATGCTAGCAACTGCGACAGAAACAATCTCCATCCCACGAAGCTCACGCCAGGAATCGTCTAACGCTGTGCCCATATATTTGCTTAGTTCTAAACTTTTTGATGGGACATAGGAAATACGTTGCCCATCAGCAGACATTTGGTTGATCGCTGATTGAAGAGCAGTCAAAAATTCTGCTAAATATTGTTCATTGATATCTGCAATTTCAACTTGCGTCTTATTTTTAGGAATTGCATTTGTATAGAATAAGATTGGATCGGTGATATGGATAGAGTACGTTCCATGCGCACGTAAGAATAATTCTGCATTATAGAAATTATCAAAGTAATTCAACGGAGCGCTTGTGCCAAATTTGATTCCCTTGATCTCTTGTAGATTGATATAGAATACTTGTTGTTTTTGTGGTGTCACGCCACCAAATTTAAAGCGGTCGAAGGTTTCAGCGATTGCACCTTTCAATGAACCATTGAACATGGAAGGGGCAGCATCATTTTTGATCGTATAATAGCCTTCCTCAGCTGTGTAATCGATGATTTTTCCACC
Organism: Enterococcus sp. AZ062; assembly: GCF_051715065.1. Classification (NCBI taxonomy): domain Bacteria; kingdom Bacillati; phylum Bacillota; class Bacilli; order Lactobacillales; family Enterococcaceae; genus Enterococcus; species Enterococcus sp. AZ062. Next base: position 853,154 of record NZ_JBIOTB010000001.1, read on the forward strand.
ATCTACCAAGAGCATCATCATGTTCGGATAGACATGAACGACTGTGCCATCTGTCAATACATCTTCTGTACCTTTTCGATTGGATCCTCGTTTATCGTCTTTACGTACCTTGACACCTTTTGTCATAACTGTGGTGTCGCTCATATTGTCTGGTTCAATGACTTCGATCCATTGATCTGCTAATCCGCCGCCGATCATGCTAGTTGCTGCTTTAATAAGTCCCATAAAAAGTCCTCCCTGTGAGCAAGTATTTTTTTACTACGTATATGTTTATATTATACCATAGGAGACTGAAAATGCTCTCAGTCGAAAGATGTAGAAAACCAGAGCAACTATTTTCCACGTTCAGCCATACATTTTAGAACTGAACTTTTTTTCAGAATCTGGATAAATACTGTTCAAGACGCAACTCTTTGGACACAGCTCAAAAAAATCAACGATGAAATAGCTATTTTGGATGTTTCTGTCTAATAGTCTAGAGTTTAAGGCTTCTTTCACAACCTAGCCAAACGATGTTCGAAATTGGTATTTAGCCGAAACATCCCAAAATACGAGCAGCTTTTTTGAATGTTAAGACTTATTTCTAAGTGTTGCTCACTTCTGTTACAACCGAATAAAGTATAGTAGTTTTTTTTTGCTAAATCACGTATAATAAAAGTTAGTGAATTTTTCAAAAGAAGGGGGATCCTTATGGCATATCAAGCACTTTATCGTGTGTGGCGTTCACAGCGATTTGAAGATATCGTTGGACAAAAAGCTGTGACACAAACATTGAAAAATGCGATTGTTTCCCATAAAACCTCACATGCCTATTTGTTTACAGGACCAAGAGGGACAGGGAAAACAAGTGCGGCAAAAATATTTGCCAAGGCGATCAATTGCCCAAACAGCAAAGATGGTGAACCTTGTAATCATTGTGAGATGTGTCAGTCGATCACGACTGGGACACAAGAAGATGTCATTGAAATCGATGCGGCAAGTAACAATGGTGTCGAGGAGATCCGTTTCATCAGAGATCGAGCAAATTATGCACCAACAAAAGCCGCTTACAAAATTTATATCATTGATGAAGTCCACATGCTTTCGACTGGAGCGTTCAATGCTTTACTGAAAACACTGGAAGAACCAAAAGAAAGTGTAATTTTTATTTTAGCAACCACTGAACCGCACAAAATCCCTGCAACGATCATCTCTCGAACACAACGTTTTGATTTCAAACGGATCAATGCAGCAGATATTACCGAACATTTAGAATATATCTTGGATCAAACAGAGATTGCTTATGAAGCGCCTGCGTTGACTGTCATCGCACGAGCAGCAGAAGGTGGGATGCGGGATGCGTTAAGTATTCTTGACCAAGCGATTTCTTTCAGTGATGGCACGATCACGTTGGATGATGCGATGCAAGTCACGGGGAGTTTGACGAATGAGATGATGGATGCGTATCTATCCGCTTGTTTTAGCAAAGAGATCCCACAAGCCTTACAAGAATTGAATCAAATTTTAGCGGCAGGAAAAGAATCACGGCGCTTTTTAGAAGATCTGTTGTCTTATTGCCGTGATCTATTGATGTATCAGCAAGCACCAAATCTATTAGAGGAAACCTCACATGTCAAAACAGAAACATTCACGACATTGGCGAAAGAAATACCGGCACAACGCTTGTTTCAAATGATCCAAATTTTGAGCGATACACAAAATGAGGTGCGTTTTACAAATAGCGCGACCATTTATTTAGAGGTTGCCACAGTGAAACTAGCTCAATCTTCAGCAAATGAAAGTCAGCAAGTGCCTAGTGAGATCGATCAGCAACAAGTAAGACAATTGCAACAAGAGATCCAAGAGCTGAAAAAGGAAATCAAAGAAATCAAAAATGGTACGGTGAAAGTCACTGCGAATCAGCAAACGACGCAATCACCTGTTCAGAAAAAACAGCCAAGTACATACCGTATTCCCACGGAACGGGTGTATAATGTACTAAAAGAGGCGACAAGGAAACACTTGAATGAAGTAAAAGAAGTCTGGGATGATCTTTTGATGAGTTTGTCAGTGACCCAGCGAGCGATGCTCAAAGCAAGTGAACCAGTTGCGGCAGGACCTAATGGACTAGTGATTGCTTTTGATTATGAAATCGTCTGTCAGCGCGCAGCTAATGACGAAGAGCTTCAATTAGCGATCCACAACCAACTTAGTCGCATGATCAAAGATTATGCGCCAGAGCCTGTCTATATCACACGGGAAAGTTGGCCCGGTCTAAGAAAAAATTATCTCGTCCAAGCAAAGGATGGAGAAGCCGAAGAATCGTTTGCGTCTGATGATGAATCAGACGAGATCGAATTGCTTCCTCAAGAACAAACAAACCAAGAAAATGTAGTGACGAAAGCTGAAGAACTTTTCGGTTCAGCAGTCACAGTAATCGATGATTAGAAAAGGAGAGCGATACTAATGATGCGCGGAATGGGAAATATGCAAGGGATGATGAAACAAGTCCAAAAAATGCAAAAAGAAATGGGCGAAGCCCAAGAAAAACTAAATGAAACAGAATTTACTGGCAGTTCTACGAATGACTTAGTCAAAGTCGTTTTTACTGGTAATCGTCGAATGAAAGATATCCAGATCAATGATGAAGTAGTTGACCCAGAAGATACAGAAATGCTACAAGATTTGATCGTGATGGCTGTCAATGACGTATTAGAAAAAATCGATACAGAATCAGAAAAAACAATGGGAAAATACACTAAGGGCTTACCCTTTTAAATTTTCCTGAAGGGGAAATGAACATGCAATATCCAGAACCAATTGCCAAACTGATCGACAGTTATATGAGACTTCCAGGTATTGGTCAAAAAACAGCGACAAGACTAGCTTTTTATACGATCGATATGAAGGATGAAGTGGTCAATGAATTTGCCAAAGCTTTATTGAGCGTCAAACGTGATCTACATTTTTGTAGTATTTGCGGAAATATCACAGAAGAAGATCCTTGTGAGATCTGTAAAGATCCATCGAGAGATCGTGGTATCATTTTAGTCGTTGAAGAACCAAAAGATGTCATGGCGATGGAGAAGATGCGTGAGTATCGTGGCTTGTACCATGTGCTACATGGTGTATTGTCACCAATGGAAGGCACGGGTCCAGAAGATATCAATATTCCTCCTCTCTTACAACGCTTGCATGATGCAGAGGTCCAAGAAGTGATCATCGCAACGAATGCGACCACTGAAGGAGAAGCAACTGCAATCTACCTTTCACGATTGATCAAGCCTGCTGGGATCAAAGTCACACGGTTAGCTCATGGCTTATCTGTTGGTTCCGATATCGAATATGCAGATGAGGTGACTTTAATGAAAGCGGTCGAAGGCAGACGTGAACTATGATTTTTTGACACCAGTCTGATCGCGTTAGTTTGATCGACAAAGATTTTCAGATACAATAGAAAAGCAAGAGAAGAGATGGAGGAACAAGTGTGAACGGCTTATTTATTACGATCGAGGGACCTGATGGTGCAGGTAAAACGAGTATCATCAAAGAACTATTTCCTCTTTTACAACAAGTAGCAAAAACAGAGATCATTCAAACTCGAGAACCAGGTGGGATACCAATTGCTGAACAGATTCGTGCAGTGATCCTTGATCCGAAAAATGATCGCATGGACGAGCGAACAGAAAGTTTATTATACGCAGCTGCTCGAAGACAACACTTAGTCGAAAAAGTTTTACCTGCACTTTCGAGTGGGAAAATCGTTTTGTGTGATCGTTTTGTCGATAGTTCGTTGGCCTATCAAGGTGCAGGTCGTCGGATCGGCGTAAACGAGATTGCTGAACTGAATGAATTTGCTACAGAAGGAACGACTCCTGATTTTACTCTTTATCTTGATGTGGATTCTGACACAGGATTACGTCGAATCGCTAAAAATCGCCAGAATCAAATCGATCGCTTAGATTCAGAAGGATTAGAGTTCCACCAGCGTGTCCGTCATGCCTATTTGAAATTGGTAGAGGAGCATCCAGACCGCATCCATAAGATCGATGCAAGAAATAGTTTTGAAGAAGTGTTACAATTGAGTTACCACGCAATTATCAACCAATTTCCACAATATTTTGAAAGTCAGGAAGGTGAACGTAAATGAAAATCATTTTAGCAATCATTCAAGATAAAGATAGCAACCGTTTGTCCAATGAATTGATCGATGCAAACATTCGTGCGACTAAATTATCTTCTACTGGTGGTTTCCTTAAAGCGGGAAACAGTACATTTATCGTTGGTATCGAGGACGATCGCGTCGAAGAAGCATTAGAAATCATCAAAAAAACGTGTGAGTCAAGAAAACAATTTGTTTCTACTCCAGTAACGTTAGATATTTCAATGGACGGTGGCGTTCCTTATCCTGTAGAAGTAGAAGTGGGCGGAGCAACAGTCTTTGTCTTACCAGTTGAAGGATTCCACCATTTCTAGGAGGAACTATGGCTCAAGAAAACATACTTGCGCAAATGCAACCTCTCGTGTATCAACAACTTCAACGAAGTTTTGAGCATGGGCGTCTCGCTCATGCTTATCTTTTTGAAGGTGAAAAAGGTACAGGAAAGCATGAGGTAGGCATTTGGTTAGCACAACATTTATATTGTACGAAGATGAACAACCAACAACCTTGTGGCAGATGCAATAATTGTCAACGGATCCAAAATCAAGAACATCCAGATGTACTCGTTCTTGCACCCGATGGTCAGTCGATCAAGGTCGATCAGATCCGGCGCTTACAGACAGAGTTTAGTCGTAGCGGATATGAATCAAGGAAAAAAGTATTCTTGATCCAGGAAGCAGAAAAAATGAATGCGAGTGCGGCCAATAGTTTATTGAAATTTTTAGAAGAACCACCTGGTGATTTTCTAGCGATTTTAGAAACGGAAGCCATTGGTCGGATCTTACCTACGATCCAATCTCGTTGTCAAACCTTGCATTTCCAAGAATTGTCAAAGGATTCATTGATTAAAAAATTACAAGATCAGCAAATTTCTGCGGAAAAAGCAAAACTTTTGTCATTCTTGACAAACAGTTTAGGAAAAGCAGTTGAAATCTCAGAAGATGAATGGTTTAATGAGGCTAAGGACTTGATTTATCAATGGTTTGTCTACTTGGATAAAAGAGATACACAAGCCTTTATCTATGTCCAAAAACGATTGGTGAAAGTATTTAAAGAAAAAAATCAACAATTTACTGGTTTTTCAATTTTAATGTATTATTATCAGGAAGCTCAAAAACAGGCGATAACATCTGGGGAGTATGGTAAAGTCAAACGGCTGAATCAAACGATTGAACGTATTTTGTTAGCAGAACAAAAACTGCGTAGCAATGTGAGTTTTCAAGCCGTCGCTGAGCAATTTGTATTACAAACGATTTTTTGATTTGTCAATTTATATTTTGCGTAATCAAGGAGGCCACAAATGGTAGAAGTAGTAGGTGTCCGTTATAGAGATGCTGGTCATGTCTATTATTTTACACCCGGAGATTCAGAATATGCATACAATGATAAAGTGTTAGTCGAGTCTCAGCAAACTTTACATATCGCAACGGTTGCTATTCCCAAAAGAGATATTGATCTGGAAGATTTACCTGAAACCATCAATCCCATTTTGCATAAAGCAACAACTGCTGAGCTTAAAAAAAGCAACAAAAATGAAGAAGATGCAAAAAAAGCTTTTTTGATTGCGAAAGAAAAAATTAGAGATCGAAAACTAGAAATGAAAATCGTCCAAGTTGAATATACTTTTGATCGAAGCAAATTGACTTTTTATTTTGCGGCAGATGGACGTATTGATTTTCGTGAATTAGTGAAAGATTTGGCGGCCGTTTTTCGTACAAGGATCGAATTGAAACAAATCGGTGTTCGGGATGAGGCGAAGATGATCGGAAGTATCGGGCCTTGTGGGCGACCACTCTGTTGTTCTTCTTTCTTAGGAGATTTTGTGCCTGTTTCGATCAAAATGGCAAAAGAACAAGGATTATCACTGAACCCAACTAAAATTTCTGGCTTGTGTGGTCGCTTGATGTGCTGTCTACAGTATGAAAGTGAAGCATATGAAGCCGCAAAAAAAGAACTCCCTGACTTTGGGAAAACACTTGAAACTCCTGATGGTAAAGGGAAAGTCGTAGGATTGAATCTGCTTAGTCGCTTAGTTAGTGTGCGACTGAACGGACGGGAGAATCCTGTTGAATATGAATGGGATGAACTAAAAAATTTCATCCAAGTAGGTGAGATGAATGGATAAGAGATCATTATATGATGGGTTGAACCAATTGGAGTCAGAGTTACGAAATACATTGACTGAATTAGTAGAGATGAAACATGCACTGCATGAGATCGTTGAGAAAAATACCACCTTAGAGATGGAAAATCAACGACTACGCGAACATCTTCGTGAATTGAACCAAGTGGCGCAAGCTCCAGCTGAAAATGCCAAACAGGAACTATCAAAATCCCGAATGAATCTTGAAAAGATTTATGAAGAAGGATTTCATGTTTGTTATGATTTGTATGGTTCAAGACGTGAAAATGATGAACCTTGTGCGTTCTGTTTAGAAGTGATCTATCGAGAAAGTGGACGCTAAATCAAAGGATCTAGTGGCTTCTATCACGGTCAACGAATACCGCAAAGCATTCTTGTTTTGCGGTATTCGTCGTTGAACTACCAGGATAAATTTTTTAATTAGAGTAGCTTCCTTTACTCTGTTTGAGAAGGAGAATCATATGTATAACCAAAAGAGCTTTAAAGGAAATCACGTGTTTGGCACACTTTACCTCGTTCCAACACCGATCGGAAATTTGGAGGATATGACTGTTCGCAGTGTGCGCACATTACAAGAAGCGGATTTGATCGCAAGTGAGGATACACGCAATACACAAAAGCTATTGAATCATTTCGAGATCCAAACTGCCCAAAAAAGTTTACACGAACATAATTATAAAGAACGTATTCCTCAATTGATCGACTGGCTAAAAGAAGGAAAATCGATAGCACAAGTGAGTGATGCAGGCATGCCATCTATCAGTGATCCTGGACATGAGCTTGTCGTTGCTTGTATCAAGGAAGATATTCCAGTCGTTGCATTGCCAGGACCTACCGCAGGAATGACTGCATTGATTGCTTCAGGTCTCGTACCGCAGCCATTTTTATTTCATGGTTTTTTACCTAGAAAGAAAAAAGAACAAAAAACAATGTTGGAATCGTTGCGCAATCAAACAGCAACATTGATTTTTTATGAATCACCTTATCGCGTGGCCGCAACGTTGATTAATATGTTAGAAGTGTTCGGTAATCGTCAAGTTGTGCTTTGTCGAGAATTGACGAAGATCCATGAAGAATATTTACGCGGAGACATTGAAGAATTACTTGCTTATTTAGAAAAACAGCCGATCAAGGGAGAATGCTGTTTACTTGTTGAGGGAAGTAACGAAGAGGTCGTACCAAGTGAACAACTTCAAGGTACGTTAAAAGAACAGGTACAACAATTGATTGAGCAAGGAGAAAAAACTAACGTGGCAATCAAAACGATTGCAGTCAAAAACGGAATAAAAAAACAAGAAGTTTATCGTCAGTTCCATGAATTGGATGATTAACTTTTCATGAAAAAAATCGTTCAGAAGATTGCTGTGGTGAACAGTCTTTTGAACGATTTTTTTCTTAGAATCAATTAAGGACGAGGTACAGCTTCTTTGAAAAACTAATCTCCTAACTTGAAAGGGAACAAAAGTTCGTGTATAATGATAGTGGGGTGAGTCTGATGGAATTACAGTTTCCTTTACATAATGATACGTCAAGAAAAATCATCCATATCGATATGGATGCCTTTTTTGCATCCGTTGAAGAACGAGATCACCCTGAACTTCGTGGTAAACCCTTAGTGATCGCCAGACATCCGAGTGATACTGGTGGGCGTGGGGTAGTGACAACAGCTAACTATGAAGCACGTAAGTTCGGTATTCATTCAGCAATGAGTGCCCAAAAAGCCTATGAACTTTGTCCAGAAGCGATTTTCAAACCGGGAGACCACCAAAAATATAGTGCGATATCAAAAGAAGTCAGGGAGATTTTTTATCGCTATACAGACTTAGTCGAACCAGTTAGTATTGATGAAGCTTATTTAGACGTCACGAATAATAAAATCAATTGTAAATCAGCGATCAAGATCGCCCGCATGATCCAACTTGATATTTGGCAAACGGTGCATCTGACTTGTTCGGCTGGTGTCAGCTATAATAAATTTTTAGCGAAACTTGCATCAGATTTTCAAAAACCTAAAGGAATGACGGTCGTCACCCCCGAAGAAGCAGTCGATTTCTTAAAAGCATTACCAATCGAAAAATTTCATGGTGTCGGCAAGAAAACTGTTCCTAAAATGCATGAATTAGGTATTTTTACAGGAGAAGATCTGTATAAATGCAGTGAAATGATGTTGATCCAACAGTTTGGTAAAATGGGGTATTCGTTGTATCGAAAAGTACGAGGTATCCATGATTCGCCGGTCAATGTCACCCGCGAGCGTAAGTCAGTCGGAAAAGAGCATACGTATGGACAACCACTAAGAACAGAAGAAGAAGTTTTAGGTCAATTACGTCAGCTAGCTGAGAAAGTAGAAGAGTCTCTCCGACGTGTTCAGAAACATGGAAAAACAGTTGTCTTGAAGGTCCGTTATACCGATTATTCTACAGTAACGAAGCGAGTGACATTACCAGAATATGTTTATAAAAAAGAAGCGCTGTTTTATCAAGCGAGTCTGATATGGGAAGAGATTTTAGGGATAGAGAAAGGGATTCGTTTATTAGGTATCACACTGACGAATTTAGATCCGATGACTTACGAGAATATTGTGTTGCCTTTGTGGGAAACGCAAGCGATAGAATCAGAAATAGAATAAAGAATGCTCCATCTTAGACTTTGAGACAAAAGCGAAATTCACTTCTGTCTTGGCCTTTTAGATGGAGCATTCTTTATTGTGTTCAAGCAAAACTGAGTGTAGTTAAATCAGTTCTTGTTTTTTTATTTGTTCATATGTTTGCGTAGCATCTGTACATTTTTCCCAGATGACGACTTGTTTTTCAGCAAGCGATCGTTGCACGTCAATGATGCGCTGATTGCTGCTTCCACGAAATTGTAATTTGAAATCTCTTTTTGACCATTCAAAACGGCCATCAACAAGAATATCGATTTTCGAGAGCAGTTCTAGTTTATCTTCCGAATCTTGTAATAATTCATCGAAGGTATAACCGGTCCAAGACCAGATGTCTTTGCTGTGACCAAATTCTTGCCGGATTCGATCGACTACACGTAGGCAAACATTCGTATTCAAAAAAGGTTCACCGCCTAAGAGTGTCAATCCTTGGACGTAATCATTGCGTAGATCAGCCATGATTTGTTCTTCCAGTTCAGCAGTGAATGGTTTGCCGTAACGGAAATTCTGAGCGGCTTTGTTAAAACAACCTTCACAGGCAAATAAACAGCCACTTACATATAAGCTATTACGAACACCTTCGCCATCCACAAAGTTGAACGGTTTATAATCGGCAATATAGTCATGACTATAATCTTGAGCCAGCCATTCTTTAGGTTTAGGATTTCTCATAGTAAAACTTCTTTCATTATAAAATGGTATCCGTTATAAAAAATTCTTGAAGGTCGTAGGAGACATAAGAAAATAGCCAGAAGAAGGGGTACTATCTCTCGTATGACTTGGAGTTGGACGGTTGTCTCACAACCTTATCTACAGTGTTCGAAAGCCAATTCCTACGATAATAAGTCAAAAGATGAAAAAATATAGAAAACTATTTTCCCATCTTCTGTCTTATTACTTGAAGCTGAACGGCTTTCTCACAACCTTATCTACGGTGTTCGAAAAGCTGACCTTCAACATTAAGCTGAAAAATCAAAAAATATGAGAAGCTATTTTCTGATTCCCCATCTTACTGCTCAGGTCAGGACGCTTTTCTCACAACCTCATCCACGGTGTTCAAGAAGCAACACTTCGGTAATAAGTCAAAAAAATCTAAAATGAAACAGCCATTTTTGATTTTTCTGTCTTATTACTCAGTGCTAAACGCTTCTTTCACAACCTTATCTACGGTGTTCGAAAAGCTGACCTTCAACATTAAGCTGAAAAATCAAAAAATATGAGAAGCTATTTTCTGATTTCCCCTCTTACTGCTCAGGTCAGGACGCTTTTCTCACAACCTTACTTCATATGTTTCACGCGTGATGAGATTTCTTTGTGTCTGCCGTGGACCATTGGGCGGGCTTGTGGGTTTCCTAGATAGCCGCATGTTCGTTTGACTACGTCACATGATTTTGGATCGTGATTGCCGCATTCTGGGCATTCAAAGCCACGTTCAGTTGGTTGGAAATCTCCTTCAAAACCACATTGATAGCAATGATCGATCGGCGTATTGGTTCCTAAATAGCCTACTTTGTCATAGGCAAAGTCCCAAACAGCTTCTAATGCCTTAGGGTTTTGTTGCAAGACTGGATATTCACAGTAATGGATAAAGCCACCAGAACAGTATTTTGGATAGTCTTTTTCAAATTCAAGTTTTTCAAATGGCGTTGGATTTTTACGCACATCATAGTGGAAACTATTAGTGTAATATTCTTTATCTGTGATATTTTCAACGATACCGAATTTCTCTGTATCTAAACGACAAAAACGATCAGTCAAGCTTTCACTTGGCGTGGAGTATACGCTGAAGTGATAGCCATATTCATTCCCCCAAGCGTCTGCATTGGCTTTTAGTTTTTTCACGATATCCAGAGTGAAGTCTTTAGCTTCAGCATTATTTTCCCACTCACCGCCAAAGAAAGAAGCAGCGACTTCATAAAGTCCAATGTAGCCTAATGAAACAGTTGCTCGACGATTTTTAAATAATTCGTCTACGGCGTCTGTACGAGATAGTCGTTTACCGAAGGCACCATACATATAAAGGATCGGTGCATTTGCAGGAATCGCTTCTTTACAACGTTCGACACGATAAACTAATGCATCTTTCATGATCGACAAGCGATCTGAAAGTAATTGCCAGAATTTTTCTTGGTCACCATCTGCTTCCAAGGCGATCCGTGGCAAGTTCAATGTAACCACACCTAGATTCATTCTTCCGACATTCACTTCTTCACCGTTCTCGTCTTTCCAACCTTGTAAGAAGGAGCGACAGCCCATTGGTACTTTGAAGCTTCCTGTCAATTCAACGATCTTGTCATAGTTTAGAATATCTGGATACATTCTTTTTGTGGCACATTCTAATGCTAATTGTTTGATGTCGTAGTTTGGATCAGTGGGTTTCAGATTGATTCCGTCTTTTAGTGTAAATATCAATTTAGGGAAGATTGCTGTCCGTTTTTCACTTCCTAATCCATTGATCCGGATTTGTAAAATCGCTTTTTGGATTTCTCGTTCAAACCAATTTTTACCTAGACCGAAGCCAAGTGAAGTAAAAGGCGTTTGTCCGTTGGAAGTGAAAAGTGTATTGATCTCATATTCTAAACTTTGCATGGCATCAAAAATATCTTTTTTTGTTTTGGCTTTTGCATAGGCTTCTTGACGTTCGGGTGTGTCGATCCATTCTTTGGCATCAATTAAATGCTTTTTGTAATTTAATTGTGCAAAAGGAGCAAGCAATTCATCTGTACGATCGGCAGAACATCCGCCATATTGGCTAGATGCAACATTGGCAATGATCTGTGAGATCTGTGCCGTTGCTGTTTGGATCGATTTTGGTGATTCGACTTCTGCATTCCCAATTTTAAATCCGTTGTTCAACATACCTTTGAAGTCGATCAAACAGCAATTTGTCATTGGTGTATACGGATGATAATCGAGATCATGATAATGGATATCGCCTTTTTGATGTGCGTTGGCAATATGCGGCGGGAGTAATTTTAGCCCAATCGATTTCCCAACGATCCCAGCAGTCAAGTCACGCTGTGTATTGAACACATTACTATCCTTGTTCGCATTTTCATTGACAACACTTTGGTCTTTATTGATCAGTTTCTCAATCGAAAAGTTGATGTCTGTTGCCTTACTACGAGCAAAATCACGTTTTGTTCGATAGTGGATATATTCTTCTGCTAAGGCATATTCGTTTTTTTCTAACAAAATATGTTCAACGATATTTTGGATCTCATAGATTTTTACGTTATTTGCGAAGCGATCTTTGATTTCTTTGATCACAAGTTCTGCGATTGATTGGATCTTTTCGTACGTAATAGGAGATAAGGAACCGTGAATTTTCTTTTCTGCTTTGATCAGTGCGGCATTTATTTTCTGTTCATCAAATGGTACCTCGCGTCCGTCGCGTTTGATGACAGTCATTTTTTTAGTTTCAGGCTGTTTTTCTAGTACAGCCATTTCTTGATCTGTTCGTTTCATTTTCTTCAGCTCCTACAAAAATAGTTCTTGTCTATCATAAAACAAATTGAAGAAAGGAGCAACTAATTATCTGCTACATATAGTGTTTTATCGCTGTATAATTGAATGAGTATACTATATATGGTGTATATTATCTTGTGAAAAAAAGTGAAAACGTATGGTATCAGCTTTTGGAAAATACGAATTATTTTTTTTTGAATAAAAAAATTGAATAAAAAAATTTCATGGATAAATTTTTCGAGTGGTCAGGTGACAAAATCAAAAGGGAAAAAAGTGAAAGGATGTGCTACTATTCAATTAAGGATAAAGGTGGAGGATTAGCATGAGTAAAATAATCGAAGTAAAACATCTAAGTAAAAGTTATGGAAGTAGTAAATCACCGGTCAAGGTGTTAGACAATGTTTCTTTTTCAGTTGAAGAAGGAGAGTTTATTGGGATCATGGGGCCAAGTGGGGCTGGAAAAACTACTCTGATGAATATCTTATCAACGATCAATTTACCAACGATGGGTAGTGTGATGATCCAAGGGAATGAAATCACAAAAATGAAAAAACATGAATTGAGTGATTTCAGACGAAAAAAAATTGGCTTTATCTTTCAAACGTTCAATCTTATCGATACATTGAATGGTAAAGATAATATTTTACTTCCTTTGGCTATTGAAAATATGGCAAAAGATGAAATGGACCGAAGAGTTTTACATGTTGCCCAGCTTTTAGGGATCGAAGAATTACTAAAACGTTATCCTGATGAAATGTCAGTTGGACAAAGACAACGGATTGCGGCAGCTAGAGCTTTAGTAGTAGAACCAGAGGTGATCTTCGCAGACGAACCAACGGGATCATTGGATTCAAAATCAGCAACAGAATTGTTGAATTATTTAAAAACAGTCAACGAAGTCGAAAAATCAACGATCTTATTAGTGACACATGATCCTTATACAGCTAGTTATTGCAATCGTATTTTATTTATCAAAGATGGTGTGATTTTTTCAGAAGTGATCCGCCGAGGAACGAGAAAAGAATTCTTTGAAAAAGTCATCGACATGCAGGCGACGATTGGAGGAGGCGGTAAAATCAATGCTTTATAAACTAGCCGCAAAAAGTTTTTTTAAACAATCGAGGGGCTACCTTGTCTATTTCTTCAGTTTGACCTTATCGACGATGATCTATTACTCTTTTAGCGCGATGACCTATGACCAATCACTGATTCGAAGGGCAAGTCAAGATGTTTCGATAGATACTATTTTAAAGCTTGGTAGTTGGATCATTACCGTTGTTTTACTCTTTTTCGTACTCAGTGCTAATCGTTTCTTTCTCAATCGGAGACAAAAAGAAATTGGGATCTATCAATTGTTTGGAATCAGTAAATTCCAGATTTCATCGATCTATGTGTTGGAAACGATGACTATTGGTTTTTTTGCTTGTATGTTAGGTATTTTATTGGGAAGTATTTTTTCAAAATTGTTTCAAATGATTTTAGTACGAATGATGAAGATGGATATTACTAGTCGTTTTTTTATTTCTATCCCGTCCATTGTTGAAACCGTCGTGGTATTTTTTGTGATTCTTTCAGCAGTTTCTCTTTATTCACTATGGAAGATTTGGAGTTATCCCATGAATCGTAGTTTTGGGGAAAGAGAACAAGTGGAAAGTTCAATGTTGCGTATTCGCACAAGGCATCGTTTATTAGGCGTAATCGGTCTATTGATGATTTCTAGTAGCTATTTCGCCGCATGGAACTTTAGAGAAACGATTAGTCAGCTATTTGAAAAAAAGGTAAATCTAGGATTAATGATTGCTTTCCCATTTTCGATATTTTTTGTTTGTTTATTAGGAACCTATCTGTTCTTTTGTTATTCTTTTCGCTTGTTGCTCCATTTGTTGAGCGATTCGAGATTCAAGTATCGAGGAACCAATTTTTTATTGATTGGGAACACACAGATCCATCTTTTAAAAAGTTGGCGAATGAATTCGTTAATCACATTAGTTATCGGTCTATCTTTGGCAATGATCGGAGGGATGACTGGTATATCGACACTCATTGCACATCGTGAAGAGATTGCTGCTCCTGTTTCTTATCAATTAGATACTCAGACGGCAAACAAACTTCGACCGATCTTAGCAGAAGAAAATCAGAAGATCACTGATGAATTCGTTTTTCATTACAAAGTAGTAGGTAGCTATTATGACTTGAGCATTGGTTCGGTATCTGCCGGCAATGAGATCAAGCCAGTCAATTTGATTTCTGAAAAAGAGTATCACGCTTTTCGCAAAATCAAACCTAGTCTGCCAGAAATCAAACTTACAGGAAAAAATCATACAGTCATGTTAGATGCAATAGAATCGATGTTTCGTAATTTTTCTAGTTACGGGAAAAAGATCCATCTACCTGGTCAGCAAGAACTATTGATCCAACAGGTGCTTCCGGGATTTCTGGGAGATGAAGATATGACCTATTATGGACCGACCTTGGTCGTTGATCAAGCGATCTTTGACCGTGTAACTGGATTAGACTTTCAGATCATCAATTGGAATGTAACTGGTGGCAATCAAGAAAAATTGACCGAACGATTAAATGAAGAAGTAGCTACTAATTGGAACCACACGATTTATTATAGTTATGAGATCACCGATCAAGGGATAGTTGGGACGATCCATACCGATGCTTCTAAAGCAGAGGAAAGTGAATACTCAGAAAATAAATTGACAGGTCAAGCTTCACGTTTGAATTATAATGCTCGCTATCCTAGACTGCGTGCCACTGATCGTCAAATTGGAATCAATATCTTTGTTGCCCTTTTTGTGGGGATGATCGTGATCATTGCAACTGGTAGTATCTTGATGGTTCGGCAATTATCCGAAGCTGAAATTGAACGAACCAATTATCAATTGCTGACAAAATTAGGGATTGCTCAACGTAAAACAAATCGGATGATCTATAAACAAAATGCGTTGATGTTTTTTCCACCAATGATTTTGGGCATCACTCATGCTGTATTTGCCATCAATGTGTTTTCTCAATATGTAGAAGGGGCAGACTATTGGTTGGCATACTTTGTTTGTGGCTTATTGATCGTCATTTACCTACTCTTTTACTTTATGACTAGTCGTTTATATTGTCGGATCATTGAGGAATAAGAAAAATAGAGCAAAAAGGGGATCTTATTCTAGCTGAACGAAGGACAGAATCGAGTTGTACGAATTTATTTTCGTACGGCTCTTTTTTTGTTCTCTTTAGTTAGTGACAAAACTGTTAGCTGTAAAGCGCATTCTGTTAGTAAAACAAATGTTTTTTTGTGGATAGAATGAGTAGAATTTGACTAAGGATCTAAATAGGAGGAAAAAGAGATGAAACAATGGTGGCAGCAACCACAGGTTCGATATTGGCGAACTTTTATGCTTCGAACCCTTGTTTATTCGACGATACTATTATTACTCATTTATTTGTATCATTACAAAAATATTCAAGGTGGAACATTTATATATAACGAATTCTAGGAGGGAAACGATGAAGAAAAAAGGAATCGTGGCTGCGATCGATTTTTGGGGAATAGCAGACCCAGATAGAATCGCATATCAGACAGCAGAGGAGCAACACACATATCAAGAACTGAAGCACTCCTCAGATGCATTAGGCTATTACTTAGAGAAGCGTTTGACTACGAAGGGGCCAATCGTCGTGTTCGGCAATCTAGAGTTTGAGATGGTGGTATCATTCTTGGGCGTAGTGAAAGCAGGACATGCGTATCTACCGATTGATGCCCAAACACCGAAGGAACGGATCGAAGCGATTTTACGTGTCGCACAGCCTAGTATGATCATTAGTTTAAGTGACTGGGAGATTGAGACAGATATACCAATCATCCAAAAAGATTGTTTACGCTCGATCATCGCCTCAATAGTTGGTTATCCATTTGAGCATGCAGTGAAAGGTGATGAAAATTTTTATCTTATTTTTACTTCGGGCACCACAGGAGAACCCAAAGGCGTGCAAATCAGTCATGATAACTTGGTGAGCTTTGTCGATTGGGTCTTGCGCGACTTTCCAATCAAAGAGGGACAAGCTTTTTTAGCACAAGCACCTTTTTCTTTTGATTTATCTGTGTTCACTTTGTATCCAGCATTAGTTTCTGGTGGGATCATCAAGCCTTTATTCAAGGAAAACGTCCAAGATTTTCAAAAATTATTTGCTATTTTACCACAATTAAAACTGGATATCTGGGTATCGACTCCTTCGTTTGTCGATATTTGCTTGATGGACGCATCATTTGACGAGGGGCATTTACCAGAGCTGACTACGTTCATTTTCTGTGGCGAGGAATTGACGAAGAAAACGGCGCAAGCGTTACTCGAACGGTTTCCTTCAGCAAAAATTTTCAATACGTATGGGCCGACAGAAGCGACAGTAGCCATTTCTAGTATATTGATCACAAGAGAAGTATTGGCTACGTATGAACGATTACCAATTGGCTATGTCAAGTCCGATACGACCGTATCCATTTTGAAAAATGGCGAAAGTGATCGTGGCGAGATTTTGATTACTGGTCCTAGCGTGTCAAAAGGCTATTTGAACAATCCTGAAAAAACGAAGGAAGTGTTCTTTCAAGTAACTGGGCATCAAAACTATCGAACAGGAGATGCAGGATATTTAGCAGAGGACGGTTTGCTTTTTATTGAAGGAAGAATCGATCAACAGGTGAAATTACATGGCTACCGCATTGAATTAGGTGATATTGAACATGCGTTGCTTAAAGATGAACGAATCAATCAAGCAATCGTTGTTCCCAAATATCAAGGGTCGAAAGTCCAACAATTAGTGGCGTTTGTTGTACTGAACCAAGCGATTCCGGATACTAACTATCAGTTGATACGTTCGATCAAACAAAGGTTGACCGATTTTCTAATGGACTATATGATCCCACAAAAAGTGGCGTTTATTGACCAATTGCCACAAACGAACAATGGGAAAATTGATCGAAAAGCATTGACAGCTGAGGTGAATAGGTGATGAGTCTCCCACATATGATTCCTTATGCGGAGCCGTATTATTTTCTATTACTGAGTTTCGCGTTAGCGCCAATCATTTTTTCTCTACTATTTTTCCAGAAACGTTTAGGAACTTATCAAGTTCTTGTAACTTTCTTTTTCTTGTTCATCAGTTTTGGAGGAACGTATTGGCAACAAGGGCTTGCTTTGATTGGCTATGTGGTCTGGCAAAGTATACTTGTTTGGTGTTATTTCACTTATCGAAAAAAAAGAAATCAGAGTGTATGGTTTTATCTAGCGGTAGTTCTAGCAATTCTACCTTTAGCGATTACGAAAGTCACACCATTTCTAACATCTGGTAAGGGATCACTGCTTAGTTTTCTGGGTATTTCCTATTTAACATTCAAATCGGTACAAATGATCATGGAAATGAGAGACGGTATGATCAAAACCTATCATCCTTACCGTTATATTCAGTTCTTGTTGTTTTTTCCAACCATTTCTTCAGGACCAATCGATCGTTATCGAAGATTTGAAAAAGATCAGCTCCAACCACCAACAAAGGAACAATATCTGGAAATGTTGGAAAAAGGGGTCCATCATTTGTTTATGGGTTTTTTATACAAATTCATCATCGGTCATTATCTCGGACAGGTACTGTTACCCATCGTATCAAAAGGTGCCTTGGCTCATGGCGGAATCTCATGGTGGCTATTGGGTTACATGTATGTCTATAGTTTGTATCTCTTTTTCGATTTTGCTGGCTATAGTTTGTTTGCAGTTGGTACGAGTTATTTGATGGGCTATGATACCCCGATCAATTTCAACAAACCATTTTTAGCTTGGAACATCAAAGAGTTCTGGAATCGTTGGCATATGTCTTTGTCCTTCTGGTTCAGAGATTACGTGTATATGCGGTTGATGTTCTTCTTGATGAAGAAAAAATTGTTCAAGAGTAAGATCGTGACGTCAAATATCGGATACTTTGCATTGTTTCTATTGATGGGTGTCTGGCACGGTTTGACATGGTACTACATTTTGTATGGTATCTATCATGCAACGCTGATTTGTGTGACAGATGCATGGATTCGCTATAAGAAAAAACGGAAGAAAAAACTTCCTTCCAATCGCTTGACCCACGCATTTTCTGTTTTCATGACGTTTCAAGCAGTATGTGCTAGCTTATTGATTTTTTCAGGATTTTTAGATCAACTATTTTTTAAATAAATGACGAGTTTAAAGGAGAGAATAGATATGGAAGAACAAGTTTTAACGATTTTAGCAGAGATTACAGGTACAGATGAAGTGAAAGAAAATAAAGAAATCGATTTGTTTGGTGAAGGTTTATTGGATTCACTAGGGTCTGTTCAATTATTAGTTGAGCTGGATGGACAGCTTGATGTACAAGTTCCTGTATCAGAATTTGATCGGGAAGAATGGGCAACACCAAACAAAATCATTGATCAAGTCAACGAATTGAAGGGATAATGATGAAGAAAAAGCTGTTTGCGATTTTTGGTCCAGTGATACTTGCGTTTATACTGATTGCGATTTTTTTCACTTCATCTTATCGCGTGAATGTAGCTGACCCAGAAATCATTCATAGAGCAGCCAGTTCGATGTCAGACAACGTCTTACGAGGGGATGTAATCAAAAATACAGCTTTTGCTGAAAAACAGTATGTGCCTTTTCTTGGTTCGAGTGAATTGAGTAGGATCAGTCCTTTTCATCCTTCTGTTTTAGCCCAGAAATATCAACGGAGCTACGAACCATTTTTATTAGGTGCCCCTGGGACTCAATCGCTGAGCCAGTTCATGATGATGCGCTCAGCTAGTAAGGATCTCAGAAATAAAAAAGTAGTGGTCATCGTGTCTCCTCAGTGGTTCGTAAAAGACGGGGTGAAGGAAGACTATTTCAGTACCCACTATTCAGAGTTACAGACATTGGATTGGCTGTTTTCAATAAAAAAAGTGACCGCTTCAGATCGCTATTTCGCGCGACGTTTATTAAGTTTTTCAATCGTTTCGAAAGATGAGGACATTACGCGGATTTTAAGTACAGTACAAAAAGGAATCAAACCCAATGATAAAGAATTAGCGGGCTTGGAAGATAAATGGAACATCTTGAAGCGTGAGGATGAATTATTTAGTGGGATTGGTTTGACGGATAAACAAAAACAGATCGATCAAGCGACTAAACCATTACCGACTAGCTATGAAAAAGAACAACTAAATAAGCTCGCTACGCAGATTGGTGCTAGTAAAACTAAGAATAATCCTTTTGCGCTAAAAGATGATTTTTATAATACCCGAATCAAACACCATTTAGCTGAGTTGAAAGACTCACAGAAAGACTGGGATTATCGTTTCTCAAAGGAATATTCTGATTTTCAATTATTATTGCAGCAACTAGCAAATGAACATACTGAAGCATTATTCATTCTTCCGCCAGTGAATGAAAAGTGGAGTGATTATACCGGTTTGTCTCAAGAAATGTTGCAAGGATTTGCTAAAAAAATCAAGTATCAATTAAAGAAACAAGGATTTCAACACATCGCAGATCTAACCAAAATGGCTAGTGTTCCCTACTTTATGGAAGATACGATCCATCTTGGGTGGCAAGGCTGGTTGACTGCAGATCAGTATATCCAACCTTTCCTAGAAGAGAAACAACCTGTGTCTCATTATCAGATGGATGATGCTTTCTATAGTAAGGATTGGCAATTTCAAACCCCAGATACACTACCAGAAAAATAAACGATGCATTGGAACCAAAAGAAAAGACGAATGAAGAAATTCGAGGAATGACCTGTAACGTCCCAATAGAGAGGATGTTATGGGTTATTTTTTAGATGTTAGCAGATTCAAAAGAAGACTGGTGTTATAATATGACTGCATAAATCAAACAAATATGCTGCCCAAAAATCAGTGAACAATGATATAATTCTACTATTAAGTATGGAAAAGAGGGAAAGCGTTTGAATAAAAATGAAGAACAATTATTGATTGATTTAACAACTGCGCGTGGCGTACCAGGAAATGAAGAAGAGGTACGAAAAGTCTATAAAAAATATGCAGAGCAGTTCACAGATGATATTTTTTACGATGGTTTAGGTAGTATCATCGCAAAACATGATTCTGGCAAGGGCCCTAAAGTATTTATCTCCGGACATATGGATGAAGTTGGTTTTATGGTTACAAAGATCACAGATAAAGGATTTATTGAATTTCAAACACTTGGTGGTTGGTGGGGCCAAGTCATGTTGGCACAACAAGTAGAAATCAAGACCCAAGAGGGAAAAATCATCCATGGCGTGATTGGTTCAAAACCACCACATGTCTTGACTGCTGAAGTTCGTAACAAACCTTATGATATCAAAGATATGTTTATTGACATCGGGGCGACAAGCAAAGAAGAAGCGACGGAATGGGGCATTCGTCCTGGTGATATGGTCACTCCTTATATTGGATATCGTCGAATGAATGATGGAAAATTCTTGTTAGCAAAAGCATGGGACAATCGTATTGGGACAGCTGTTTCTTTACGTGTACTTGAAAATCTAGCAAAAGAAGGACATCCGAATGTCTTATTTGCTGGAAGTGATGTACAAGAAGAAGTTGGTTTAAGAGGTGCGCGCACAAGTACTCATTTGGTCGACCCTGACATTGCGATCGCTTTAGATACAGGTACTGCTGGAGATACACCAGGGATGACACCGAAAGAGGCAGATTCAGTTTTAGGTAAAGGACCACAAATCTTGATTTTCGATGCTTCGATGATCCCACATAAAAAATTATTGAATTTTGTGATCCAAGTGGCAGAAGAAATGGCTATTCCATTCCAATATACTGTCATCACCGGTGGGGGAACAGATGCAGGCCAAATGCATGTGTCACGTAATGGTGTGCCATCTATTGCAATCACGGTACCCGTTCGTTATCTGCATTCACATACATCGATCATCCATGAAGAAGATTACTTCAACACAGTGAAGTTAGTTACTGAAGTAGTCAAACGTTTGGATAGTGAAAAAGTAGCAGAAATCAGGAGTTATGAGTAATGAAGAATGTTTCTGAATATCGAAAAAAAGCCCGGGCATCTTTAGAAGGACAGTGGGGGATCAATGCTTGGATCATTTTCCTTTCAGTCTTTATTGGGTTGATCATCCAGCAGCTTTTTGTAGGTATCTTCCCAACAGATAGCACACAGGCAAACATACTCAATTTTTTGCTCCAACACGTATTGATCTTTGCGTTTACTTATGGGGTCTATTATATCTCATTAGTTGTGGTCAGAGGTGGGCGAGCAAAATCCAATCTGTTGTTTGCTGTTTTTCAAAAAGAATATTTTGTACCGATTCTGCTTATCAATCTTTTAAATACCGTATTTAATTGGTTAATCAACGGTATTATACTTTTGCCTAGTTTTTTGATTGGCGGATTCAATACGTATATCAATCTACTTTTTAATGGAAATGCGTCACCGCAAGGGATGATGAATGATTTTACGATTGATCTGAGTTTTGCAGTCTTTACAACTTTACTATTCTTCGTGTCGCTATTTGTGATGACGATCGTTGCAGGATTATTCCAATTTGCTGCTTGGACAAAGTTTGACTATCCGAAACTGACAGTTATCCAAAGTTTGAAATATGCCTGGTTTTTATTGAAAGATCGTATTGGGACCTATCTTCTTCTACAACTTTCATTTATTGGTTGGTATATTCTCGGATTTATTGCGCTGTTCTTTGGTTTACTTTGGGTAATTGCTTATGTCAATGTGTCGATTGCACAATTTTACGAACAAGCTCGTATTGAAAAAGGCAGCCCAATGGAATACTTTCACTTCGAATAAGCAGTTTTTCTTATGAAAATAAGAAATTGTGGTAGCATAAGTTTTTGAGGGGGAATCAGTCATGAAATTAACCGTTTTAGGTTGCTTAGGTGCATATCCTTATAAAAAACAAGGAACGACGAGTTATCTGTTGCAAGCTGATCAATTTAATTTGTTGATTGATGCAGGGAGCGCAACGCTTGTGAAATTGGAAGACCATCTTGATCCGCTTGCTTTAGATGCTGTGATCATCAGCCATTATCATCATGACCATATCGCAGATCTAGGTGTTTTGCAATATGAATGGCAATTGCATCCAAACAGAGATCAGGAAAAGCTATTACCAATCTATGGACATACGAAAGATGCCAGTCATTTTGAACAATTGACGATGCCAGGAGTGTCCCAAGGAGTGGCATATGATCCAACCCAAGAACTTGAAGTCGGACCATTTTCGATCACGTTCTTGGAAACGATTCATCCAGTGGTTTGTTATGCCATGCGTATTGTCGAAAGAGCCACCGGAAAAGTACTTGTTTTTACAGGAGATTCTGGCTATTTAGAGAGTTTTATTCCCTTCGCTAAAGAGGCGGATCTCTTTTTGGCAGACACGTATCTTTTTGCAGGAAATGAGCGACACAAAGCGCATTTCACTTCAAAAGAATCTGGAGAAATCGCAAAAGCGGCAAAAGTCAAAAAACTGGTTTTGACACACTTGCCACAATTCGGTGACCTAACACAATTAGAGAATGAAGCAAAAGAAGCGGCTGGAGAAGAAATCGAAGTTGCTTTAGCTGAAGTCGATAAAGTGTTTGATATATAGGAGGACGAGCAGAATGATTTTTGTACCAAATGAAAACCATGATCCAAGAGTAAATTTAGCAATCGAGACCTTTTTACTCCAAGAGATGCCATTAGAAGAACCAATCTTGCTTTTTTACATCAATGAACCGTCAATCATTATTGGGCGAAATCAAAACACGATCGAAGAAATCAATCGTGAATATGTTGAAGAACATGGCATCCATGTGGTACGTCGTTTAAGCGGTGGTGGAGCAGTATATCATGATTTTGGTAACTTGAATTTCAGTTTCATCATGCCAGATGATGGGGATTCGTTCCGTGACTTTGCGAAGGTGACTAAACCAATCATCCAAGCGTTACACGAATTAGGTATTTCAGGTGCCGAATTAAAAGGACGTAATGACCTGGTAATCGATGGCTTGAAGTTTTCAGGGAATGCTATGTATGCTACAAATGGTCGAATGTTTGCACATGGAACGATCATGTTCGATTCAGACATTGATGAGGTAGTCAATGCGCTGAAAGTGAAAAAAGAAAAAATCGAATCCAAAGGAATCAAATCGATTCGTTCACGAGTTACAAATATCAAACCATTCTTACCTGAGGAAAAACAAGGGATGACAACCGAAGAATTTCGTGAAGACATTCTTTTGAAAATTTTCGGCGTATCTTCAGTAGAAGACGTAAAGACCTATGAATTGACAGAAAAAGATTGGGAAAAAATCAATCAAATTTCTGAGCAGTATTATCGAAATTGGGATTGGAATTATGGAAAATCACCAGATTTCAACTTTTCACGCCAAAAACGCTTTTCGATTGGGTCGATCGAGGTACATCTGAATGTCTCAGAAGGGATAATCGAGGATGTAAAAATCTTCGGCGATTTCTTTGGTCTAGGAGATATCAAAGATGTTGAACAAGTGTTGACAGGGTTAAAATATGACAAATCTACCTTACAAGAAGCAGTTGAAACCATCGATATCAAGAAATACTTTGGTGCGATCGAAGCACAAGATTTATTGGAACTACTGTACTAAATGAGATTGTGACAGAAGCGACTTGATCTGAGCAGTGAGATAGAAAATTGAAAAATATTTTTTTCATATTTTACAATTTGTTAGCTTAATGTTGAAGGTCAGCTTCTGGAACACCGTTTATTTGGTTCTAGGGGATAAGATGACCAATGTCTCATACCCGACAAATCTGTAAGATAACATAAAGGCCTTCAAAAACAGTCTGTTGACTGATTTTGAAGGTCTTTATTTAGCCAGGAGATATATTGATTTTTAAGCGATCGACCCACTTATCTTTTTCTTGGACCAAGGTGCTGCTGTATTTGTCGAGCGTGGTCTGGATCATCATCAAGTCATACTGTTCCTGTCGTATCAATTCTTCTGTCACATGTTTGGAAAAAATATTTTTCTCATAGTGTGTACTGTGCTCACAGTGGATCTGGATGTGAGAATTGATTTCTTGGATCGATAAATAGATTTCTCGATGCAAAGGATTTTCAATGGCTTGTGTTTCGCGAAACGAATGCTCTAAAATATGGATGAGTAATTGTGTGAAATCTTCATCATGGATCGGTAAAGAAGCTGGGATGTGGGTGTGAAAATCAACCTTGATATTCTTTTTAGCAGCGACTTCTTGATATCTAGCCAAAATCAAATTTGTTAGTTGGTGACCTGTCGGAAAAAGAGACAAATCCAATCGTCTTGTTTCGTCTACGATGCGTTTTAAGTAAGTTTTCACTTCGGCTTGTTCATTTGTATCAATCAATTGACTCAGTTCTTCCATTTGTACAACAAAGTTATTTTTTGCTTGATCGATTTGTTGGATCTGTGCTTGGATTTTTGCATAATGTGTTTCGATCAGATCTGTTTTAGTTTGTAAGAAAAGACGTTCTTTATGATAACTATCGATTTTCATGATATTCTCCATGATATTGTACCCGACAATAACAATCAGGAGAATCGCAAATAAGAGCGTGGACCAGTTGATGATCGAATGCCCAATCCCTAAGGCAGTTTGAATATAAAACATACAATGAAAGATAGCGATCAAAACGATCCAAGGACTACATACAGTGAAAAAACGATTTTGTTTATATGCTTCACCGATACTTGCTATAGAAGTAACTAGAGTGCTTACAACACTAACAACACTAGCAAAGGGCATCAATTCAGGTAATTCAAAATCTGAAAATAATGCATAAAGTAAGATGTTGGCAAAAACAAATGTTTGGAAATAGCAGAAATAACCATACCATTTCTGATAGTTTGTCATTTTGGACTGATAGTAAAAAATAATCAGTATAGAAGTCAAGATTGCAAATAAGTGTGAAAAAATCGAATGTACGATTGGTTCAAAAAGAACACCGCTCAAGATATCTTCCGAAATCGATTCAAATCCAAGCACGAAAGAAAATAGGCTCAAAATCAATAATGAACGATCTAATCTATTATGCCTGTAGAGAATATAGCTAGTCCAGATCAACAATCCGATGGCGATAACGAAAGCCAAGATCATCGCGATGACTTGTGGGATCGATTGTGAAAAAATGAAGCTGATCATTGGACTGGTGGTCCCCAAATAAACTTTGGGTGTTAGACCAGCATAATTTTGATAAGGCGAGGAAACAACGATTTTCAACGTCTTGCCTACATAGGGCTCTGGTAGATCGATGATCGATAAAGACAATCCAGGATTGTTTCGTGCGCTTTCTTTGGAGCGACTGTAGAGTAGCGTGTCATCTAATGAGACACTTAACCATTGATGATTGCCTTTGATCAAGAGATTGGCATCCGCCAATTCTTTATGTAGAGTAGTTTCCATTATAAATGGTTCATTCTTGTCGATGGACGGCATGTAGTCGATATGGTTACTGTCGAACTGAAAATAAGGATCGTGCTCGGAATAATAGACCCATGAATCATCAATCTGAGACATTTGTTTATTGTCGATTGGCGTGAAGAGGTAATGAAAAAAATAAGCGATACTTATTATAAATAACGATGCAAATATAATAAGTACGCTCCATTTGATTTTCATAGAGAATGGTATAATTTTATTAAGTCTGTTATTAAAAAGAACCATAGACAAATCTCCTTTAATCAATTATCTAATTCCAGAGTAAACTTTTTTCATTTAACAGTCAATTTTTAGCTATTTTTATCGTTTTTTTTGTTTGCTTGTTTATTTTTTTATAGAGAATCCTCAAACTGAGTATTAATATTGTCAAAAAAATTTCGTTATTATATTATAGATTTAATAAAATGTTTTTTAAGGAGGTTCAATGTGCCTATCTATAAAAAAATAACTTTTTTCAGTTCGATTTCGTTAGTGGTTCTTTTAGCAATCATTTTGTGTGTCGTGCTACTCCCTCGAGTATTTGGGCTGACACCGCATATCATTGATGATCAAGCGATGGCATCGTCTTATGCAGAAGGAAGTCTGATCTATGTACAGAAAAGAAAGACAGATACGATTTTAGTTGGAGATGTGATCACCTACTATGAAAATTCAGGTAAACATATCGTGACAAGAAGGGTCGTTGCTATTGAAGATCAACACCAGTATTTTTACACGAAAGCTGATGGAAAAACGCAAATCGAAGTTGAAGCAGTACGAGATCGTAATATTATTGGCACGCCTATATTCAAGATCCCGTACATAGGGTTATTGTTCTCACGGCATGCGTTCAATTGGATGAAATGGGTATTCCTAGGAATCGCTGTGTGCTTGTCCTCCATTACAGCTTGGCATACCTACCTTGAGCTGAAACAACGTCGAGAGAAAGAAACTGATTTTTTTTCTGACATGTAATAATCATATTTTTATTTACCAGCTTCTCCCTCTTGTCGAAAGATAGGTTTCTTCGTATAATGTTTGGAAGAGGAGGGGAAGTATGCGTAATGAAATGATGCATCGTCCCGTTGTAAAAGAAGAGTTATTGGATTTTATGCGGACAAAACAAAAACAGTTAACTGGAGAATTGGGGAAAGTTGAAGAGGAAGCACATGCGGCGGAAGTGCCGATCATTCCTCATGAGACGGTCGTCTTTTTGCAGTTTTTATTAGGACAGATCAAACCAAAAGAAGTGCTTGAAATTGGAGCTGCGATTGGTTTTTCCTCTAGTTTGATGGCACAAGTCATTGGAAAAGAAGGTCATGTGACGACGATCGATCGCTTTGACGTGATGATCAGAAAAGCGAAAGCAACGTATGAGCGTTTAGAGATGACGGATCGAGTGACATTATTAGAAGGCCAAGCGGCTGATATTTTGCCAACATTGACAGGTCCGTATGACTTTATATTTATGGATAGTGCAAAATCAAAATATATCGAATTCTTGCCTGAATGCCTTCGTGTATTGAAAAAAGGCGGCGTCTTGATGGTTGATGATATTTTTCAAGGAGGGACGATTCTTCTGTCAGATGAAGAGATCCCAAGAGGAAAACGAGCGATCCATCGTAAATTGAATGAATTTCTACGCGTGGTCATGGAACATCCGGATTTGACCTCTACGTTGTTACCTTTGGGTGATGGTGTGATTTTGATCACGAAAGAGGCAGAAACAATCGACTTATAATTGCCAGATTTTTTAGTAAAGATTCAAAAGAATGCTAGCTAAGCTAAGCGAGTAGCTAAGTCAATTTCATTGATAGCAAGGCAGAAGTTGAAAGTAGGAAATCTATCCAATCAAGTTCTGCCTTACTATGTTGAACGAAACAGACTTTCATGTTCTATGTTAAAATGACAAGTCGATCGTAGCAAAAAATTATAATATGAAAATCGTGGCTGTATTTTTATAGTAAAATCTGTAAGAAAAAAGTACGATAAAAATTTTTGTTTCATAAAATAACTATTTTGTATTGACATAAGCTTTCAATTTATCTATAATTATTTTTGTTCCGCTAAAGCTGTCATAGTAGCTCAGCTGGATAGAGCATCCGCCTTCTAAGCGGACGGTCGGGGGTTCGAATCCCTCCTGTGACGTAAAAAACCGTTAGAAACTTTTGTTTCTAGCGGTTTTTTTGTCTCTTGTGCTAAATAAGATTGATTCATCGCTGAGCGTTGAGGGTGTTAACTTGATCGGATAAACAATCGATGGTTCAAATTCCAAAAAGTAAAATGATAAAAAGTAAAATCAAATCATATAAGATATGCGCAAGCATAGGGATCAATAAGTTTTGTGTTTTTAACCAGGCATAGAGAGAAGGGGCATGAGCCAAACCAATAACAAAAATACATTGATAGAGATTTCCATCGTATACGGCATAATGGCTGAGACCAAAAACCAATAGATAAATCGTACTAGCGCCCCAAATAGAAAATTTAGTACGCATAAATGTAGAAAGTAAAAGAAAGATCAAAACAAAAATCGCAGCAATATAAAGTTCTTCTCCAATCAGGCTCACGCTAAGCTGTGATAAATATAGAATTATTCCACCAACGTTTAACCCTTCGTACCAGTTATCTCCACCAGCATTTGCGGCCATGGTTTGATTCAGCAGTTTTCCAGTCAAGATAAAAATATCTGAAAGTAGTGAACCAAGGATAAGGATAAAAGCAATCCAACGCCAATCTCTCTTATTGAGTTTTTTGAATAAAGTGTTTGTGTTGTTCCAACCAATCAGTATGATTAAAGCAAGCGCTCCCCCTATAGGTAAAAAGGTCCAATCTAACCTACCTGAGAAGATCGGATAAGATGTCATCATTCCCCAATCAGCAAAAATTAAAATAATGAGTGCTAAGAGTGACCGCCACAGATTGAATTTGACAGTTTTAAACATTGCGAACATTAAATAACTCCTCCTATAAATAAAATCAACAAAGGGCGATTGTAACATTGAGATGGAATATCGAGAAATAATTTGCTGTCATTTTTAGCGTTTGATTAGAGACATCATAAGTAGATAAAAATGGAATGAATACGAGTACTCAGTAAATTAGCCTTTTTTGACAATAGAATAATTTGCTTATCAAAAGGAAAAAAAGATCTTTTTAATCATTACCTATTTTTTTTGAAGTTTTTTCATTTGGATCAATATAGGGAAAGTAGATATCTATGATAAAATAAAGTAACAACATCAACTGGACGATTAATAAGGACTGATGTTCCTTAGATCGAAAATCGAATGGGTGTATTTCAAGAGAGGATAAAGGGGAGCGCTTATGTTAATCACCAAAAAATGGATGGATCGTTTAACAAGTCCGTATCGAACATCAGGAATGCTTCGCTGTTTAGCGGAATCTCAGAGTTTGGACAGTATCAGTAGTAAAGTGATTTTATTGATCGATGAGACCAAAGTGACGATTTTATTTTTGAATTTTTTTCAAACGAAGGTTATTGATCATCTCACGTATGAACGCACAGCGATCGAAGAGGAACAAGTAACATTAGGTGGCGGTTTATCAGTTATCTGGCGTTTTTCCACTGGCAGTAAACATTGGCGGTTTCGAATCATCAAAAAAATCATCCCTTTAGGTGATGAACAAAGAGAATTTTTGATGCAACTCGAGTAAGGATATCACTTACGAAAAAAAGAAGAACACTAGCAACGATATTGTCGTTGCATAGTCGTTCTTCTTTTTTATTAAAACCGTGTGATGATGTCATCTAAAATAGCAATCAATTCTTCTTTCTCCACGTTTAGATTTCCATTGATCCACTCAGTCAGGACACTGGTAGTGCCGGAAATAGAAAAAAGAACCTCTACTTTAATTTTGATATCTTTCATATCTAATTGTTCTTCGTCCATGATTCTTTTTATCAGGATCTGCGTAAGTTGGACAGAGAGTTCATCATCCATGAAATCATTGAAGAAAAAGTGAAAAACAGCTTTGTTCTCATCTACATGATTGACTAAAGTATGGACGAATCGGCGAAAGTCATATTGCTCTTTGTTGGGGTAAGTTTGATCGAAGATATCTGTCAGTGTACAAATCGATTCTTCAATGATTTTTGAACGCAAATCATAGATATCCTCATAGTGAGTATAAAACGTCCCTCTCCCGATATCTGCTTGTTGTGAAAGCTCCGCAATCGTGATTTTATTGATGGGTTTTTCTTTCGTTAAATCTAAAAAGGCTTGTTTGATTGCGTACTTCGTTCTTTTGCTTCGACGATCCATTTGTATCTCCTTTTTTAGACAGTATCTTTCTAAGTGTTCATTATTGGACAGATGTTGAATCATTGCCTATAGGAAGTCACTTTTTAAGTAATTATAATAAAGTTACGTAAAGAAAGAAAGTTTTGTTTCAAAAGGAGTAGATGGATATGGAAAAATTAACGATTCGTTCAATTGATAGAAAAGACTTAAACAAAGCAAGTGAATTTGCAGCACAAGGGATGAATTTTTCGAGCTATACAGAAAATCCTATTGCACTTTATCTCTATCGTCAGTATGCATTTACAGGCGCATTGATGAAATCAACCGTCACATTAGGTGCGTATCTAGACGGTCAATTTGTCGGCTTTCTTTTTGCTCGCTTCGATGGGGAAACGAAAGTATCTGTTTCATGGGGAAGACGCCTGTTTATCAACGTAGTGGAAAAATTGATGGGATTGACCGGCTATCAAGATGCAATAGGTATTTATGATCAAGCCAATCAAACAATGTATCATGAATTTGCATCTAATCATCCAGAAGGCGAAGTCACTTATTTTGCCGTTGATCCCACATTGAAAGGTAAGCGGATTGGCTCACGCTTGTTAGAAGAAATAGAGAAACGTTATAAAAATAAGCGAATATTTCTCTATACAGACTCTAACTGCAACTACCAATTTTACTTAAAAAAAGGATTCACCATTTTTGGTCGCCAACCAATCGATCTAGGTGGAGGAGAATCAATGACCTGTTACTTACTAAGCACCACCTTATGATCGAAAACTCTAGTGATTAGACGACGTATAACGTTGACTCAGTGATGAGTCGGCGTTTATTTGTATTTTTATACGCTTGATTTGTAAGAGTAAGTTGCAGAAAAAAAACAACAGTTCCTTTATAATCAAAGAGAGATCGTTTTCGTTTGGTCAATCACAGCAATGATCCAGCTAAAAAAACGATCAATCACCGGTTTTAGAAAGGAAGAAAATAGATGACATTATTATCTCAAATTTTAGTTACACTTGTTGCCTTGGAATTTCTTTATATCATGTATATTGAAACTTTTGCGACGGAATCTGCCACAACTAGTCGAGTATTCAACATGCCGAAGGAAGAATTACAACGTCAGTCAGTACAGACTTTATTTAAGAATCAGGGGATCTATAATGGTTTACTTGGTGTGGCATTGGTGTACGGCGCTTATTTTTCAAATGCACCAAAAGAAATCACGGGGCTATTGCTGATCTATATTTTGCTTGTAGCTGCTTATGGTAGCTTGACTAGTGATCGCTTGATCATCGTCAAACAAGGTGGGTTAGCAGCGATTGCACTCATTACGTTATTCTTTTAGGATATAATGGAAAAACAGCTGAAAAAATTATGAAAGTTTGTGAAAAAACTTACTTTAATCAACAAAATATGCTATCCTGTAACGTGCATTTCATCAATTTTTTATGAAAATGGGGTAGTAGTGTTGTTAAAGAATTATATTGGTTTATTGAAAAAAGAATTTTCTGGTTATAATCTTTCGGTATTTCAAAAAGATTTATTGGCAGGTATTACAGTCGCGGCGGTTGCTTTACCACTCGCTTTAGCCTTCGGTGTTTCAAGTGGGGCAGATGCAGCTGCTGGTCTGATCACTGCTGTAATTGCTGGTCTAGTCATTGGTGGTTTATCTGGTGGGTTCTATCAGATTTCTGGTCCCACTGGCGCGATGGCAGCAATTTTGATGTCGATTGCCGCAAAACAAGGAATGCAAGGTGTCTTGCTGGCTACTTTTTTGGCTGGAGTTCTTTTATTTGCTGCGGGTGTCTTGCGATTAGGAACGCTGACTTCATTTATCCCTGCACCTGTCATCACAGGGTTTACCTCTGGTATTGCAATCATTATTGCTTTAGGTCAGATCGATAATTTATTCGGTGTTCATTCAGAAGGGGCCAATGTGATGGAAAAATTGGCTAGTTATCAAAACTTAGGCTTTGAAATTTCTTTGCCAACGATTTTAATGGGAAGTTTGGTCATTATTGGGATGCTGATCTATCCTAAAAAATGGGGGCAAAAGATACCAAGCTCATTGTTGGCAATCATCCTCACAACTACGTTGATGATGATCGTTGATTGGCCAATTGCGACCGTAGGGGAAATTCCCCAAACATTGATCAGTAGTAACCGTTTGGTACTTGGTGATTTTAGTTTGTCAGCGATCCAAACAGTGATTGTACCAGCAATCAGTATTGCACTGTTAGGTATGATCGAAAGTTTGTTGTGTGGTGCCTCGGCAGGCCGAATGGCGAATCGTCAGTTAGATAGTAATCAAGAGTTAGTAGCACAAGGAATTGGTAATCTACTGTTACCATTTTTTGGTGGGATTCCAGCTACAGCAGCCATTGCTCGAACGAGTGTCGCAATCAAATCCGGTGCTCAAACCAGAGTAGCTGGAATGATCCATGCAATCGTATTGTTTCTATCCATGCTTATTTTTGCACCAATCATGTCGAACATTCCGATGCCAGCATTAGCAGGCGTATTGATCGTCACTGCTTGGCGTATGAATGAATGGGAAACAATCAAAGAACTATTCGCTAAAAGATACTGGTCAGCGCTTCTTCTATTTTTCTTGACGATGGGGTGTACAGTGATTTTTGATCTTAGTATTGCGATCGTTATAGGAATTATCAGTGGGTGTGTATTTTTTATTGTTAAGAGTGCAGCCATCACGATTTCAGTAGAGGAAATCGACTGGCAGCGAATGAGTTTGCCGGAAACGAAAAAGTTGGATAATTGGGCAGTTGTTTATATCAGTGGTCCTTTATTCTTCATGTCCGCCGAACGATTGAAAGCGACGTTAACAGAATTAGCAGATAAAGAAGGAATCATTTTTTCAATGCGCGGGGTGCCAAGTATTGATTTGACGGCGCAAAGTTTATTTGAAGAATTTCAAGAAAAAGCTGCTATAAAAGAACAAACGATTATTTACACCTCGTTACAACCAGAAGTGGAAAAGCAATTGCAACATCTTTGGGAAAAACAAAAGACAGAACAACATCTTACGGTGGCTCATGCGCTGGCCTCTTTACACAAACAAACTATGTTAGATAGTGAAATATAGTCAGTTGGTTCGCTAAAAAAATTGTGACTGCCGCCTGTTCTAAGGTAAAATAAGTTTATAGACGTTTGGGAGGTAGGAATGGATGAACATCAAACAAGTGAGTGAAGAAAAAGGAATCTCTGCGGATACGTTACGCTACTATGAACGAATCGGTTTGATCCCACCGGTGAACCGAACAAACGGAGGTATCCGGGATTATACTGAAGAAGACTTACGTTGGGTCGATTTCACCTTATGTATGCGTAGTGCGGGGTTATCGATCGAATCTTTGACTGAATATATTCGTTTATATAGCGCCGGTGATGAAACAATCCTTGCTCGTAGGGATCTTCTTATGGAAGAAAGTGAACAATTGGCAAAAAAAATTGCAGAGATGCAAGCTTGTCAGGAACGTCTCCAAAAGAAAATCGCGCGTTATAACCAAGATTTGGTCAAAGGAGATCCAATCTTAGCTTGATCTAGTCGCTAAAACCTAGAACCAACCAATCGATCATGATTTGTGAGACTGGTTGGTTCTTTTGCTGTCTTTACTTTTTTTCAGCAAGTATTTTTCCAAGTTTTTGCCAATCTTCTAAAATCGTTTCTGTCAGCGTTCGATTATAAAAAATGGCCGCTGGGTGGAAGAGTGGAAGAACACGATACTGTTTAGTGGAAAATTGATAAGCATCATGCGGTGGATTTAACTCTAAGACTGGTCCGGTATATAGTTTCCCGTGATTTTTTGAAATTGTATAGCCATTACCTAATAAACGTTGCAGCCCAATATTGCCTAGCGTGGCAATCAAAGAGGGCTGTATATGTTGTAGTTCGTAATCTAAGATTGGTGCATGAGCAAAAACTTCCGTTTTACTTGGCGTTCGATTCGGATAAACGATCTCTGATTTTTTTGTCCGTCCATTGATGCGTTGGACGATTCGATAAGGACGGCTTCTGACAGCGCTAGTAATATACACTTCATCCCGAGATAACCCGACTGATTTTAGTGCGTTCATCAACTCTTTGCCAGCTTGGCCGCTAAATGGAATGTGATTCTCAATTTCTGTTTTACCTGGGGCTTCGCCAACTAACATCAATTTGGGTCGGATAGGACCTTGTCCAGCGACAAATCCTTCCACACGATGTCCTTGAATACGCCGAGTTGCTTCGTCAATCAAATGTTTTGGGTAATCCATAGTATCAACTCCTATTCTCATCCATTATAGAAAGAAATCGTTCAATTGACGAATGATTGGCAAAATAAAAAAGTTGTTGACTAATATAGTAGGATTTGTTATTCTAGTAATGTTGTAATTGTGGTCTCCACAGCTACAACCGCACAGAATGAGTTTGATTAAGTACAGGACACCCTGTCACTCTGGATGGCGAGTCTAAGTATGAAAATAAGGAGGTGCTTTAAAGCATGTACGCAATTATTAAAACAGGTGGTAAGCAAGTAAAAGTTGAAGTTGGACAAACAATCTACATCGAAAAACTTGACGTTGAAGCAGGCGAAAAGGTTGTATTTGACGAAGTTATTTTAGTAGGTGGCGAAACTACGAAAGTAGGTGCTCCAACCGTTTCTGGTGCAACAGTTGAAGGTACAGTTGAAAAACACGGCAAACAAAAGAAAGTCGTTACTTTCAAATACAAACCTAAAAAACACTCACACCGTAAACAAGGTCACCGTCAACCATACACAAAAGTGGTTATCGACGCGATCAACGCTTAATCTGCGTTTGAGAAAGAAGGCCTAAACAATGATCAAAGGGACATTTAAACGAAATGACGCTGGTCAAATCGTTTCATTTACTTTGACTGGGCACGCTGATGCCGGTCCTTACGGAAGTGATATCGTTTGTGCAGGTGTTTCTGCCTTAGCGATCAGCACTGTCAATGGGATTTCATCATTAGCTGGTTTTGAACCGATTGTTGACATGAATGAAGAAGAAGGCGGCTATTTGTACGTCGAAGTAATTTCACGATTGACACAAGAGCAAAACAATATTGCGGAAATCTTATTGGAGAATCTCCTATTAGGTTTACAATCGATCGAAGCTGAAAACCCAGAATATATCCAAACAAAAACAATTAATGATAAATAGGAGGTGCAGACCATGTTGTTAACAATGAATCTACAATTATTCGCCCACAAAAAAGGTGGCGGTTCTACATCTAACGGCCGTGACTCAGAATCAAAACGTCTAGGTGCAAAACGTGCTGACGGACAAACAGTTACAGGTGGATCAATTCTTTACCGCCAACGCGGAACAAAAATTTATCCAGGTGTGAACGTAGGTATTGGTGGAGATGACACTTTATTTGCTAAAGTTGACGGTGTTGTTCGTTTCGAACGTAAAGGCCGCGACAAAAAACAAGTGTCTGTTTATCCAGTAGCTCAAGAAGCTTAATGAACAGTTGGCTCTATTCCTTGCCTAGCGAGGGATAGAGTTTTTTCATTTTTTCTGAATCACTAATGATTTCCGGCTCAAACAGAGTCAGGCTTTTTTGCGTTGGGAGAATGACTGGCTGTAAAAATAGTTGGTTTACTATTTTCGCTAGTTCTAACTGGAAAAGATATCCCGCAAAGTAAAAAAGAGATAATCGTTTTCTGTTATCTGAAAAAATAGTACACGTTTAGACTTGTCTAAATTGCTTAATAAATAAACAACAAATGTTCTTTTTTGTTTTGAGCGTGTCTTGTTTTCTTTTTGATATAAATAGTTGACGAATAGTGATTAAATCAATAGTATTAGGTTTTAAGGACAAGAGAAGAGGGGCGAAAATATTGGCAAAACGAATTGACCGAATTTATACGTATGTCAAAGAAAAGACCGCTCATTTATCTATAGAAGAAAATGATCAAGGTGTAACGACCCAAGAGATTGCGGAAGTTTTGGGTATCCAGCGTACTAATAGCAGTAAAGATCTCAACAAATTGGTGCGTGAAGGAAAGTTGAAGAAAACCGATGGTCGTCCGGTTCGGTATGTCTATCAAGAAAGTCCAATCATTGAAAAGCCATTATCCAAATACGTACCTAGTTATAAAGAAGAATTGACTCACGTGAAAAAACCGAGTCTTCAAGTAGATACGAAAGATATTTTTGCCAAAATCATTGGAGCGAATGGTAGTATGAAAAACTCAGTGGAACAAGCAAAAGCCGCCATTTTGTATCCTCCCAGAGGGTTGAACTGTTTGATCACTGGACCGACTGGTTCTGGAAAGACTTATTTTGCTCATGCGATGTTTCATTTTGCTAAAACCAACCATGTGGTGGAAGAAGATACAGAGTTGATCGTCTTTAACTGTGCGGACTATGCTAATAACCCTGAATTACTGATGAGTCATCTTTTCGGGTATGTCAAAGGTGCGTTTACAGGTGCGGAAGAAGAGAAAATGGGAATCATTGATCAAGCGGACGGCGGGATGCTTTTCTTGGATGAAATTCATCGACTCCCACCTGAAGGACAAGAAATGATTTTTTATTTTATGGACCATGGTACCTATAGCCGATTGGGTGAAACAACGAAATCTCATGAAGCGAATGTTCGGATCGTCGGTGCAACGACTGAAGATCCAGGTTCGGCACTACTTGAGACATTTGTGCGCCGTATTCCGATCAATATCAAGTTACCTGCTTTTGATCGACGTCCAGCGAATGAAAAAATCGATTTAGTCAAGATCATGATTGCTCACGAAGCGAATCGTACGCAAAGAAAAATTTCTTTAACAGAAGATGTTGTGAAAGCGCTAATAGGCAGTGTTACTTATGGAAACATTGGACAGTTGAAGTCGAATATCCAATTGGTATGTGCGCGAGGATTTCTAAACCATATGAACAAACCTGAAATATCGATTACGATCGATGATTTAACTGAAGGGATTCGTAGTGGGTTGATTCAACTAGCAAGTAATCGAAAAGAGATGGCAGAGTTATCCAAGATACTTGATCCTAAAATCACCGTTTTTCCGAACGATGATGTGATGCAGTTACAGGCAGACTCTTATGAGTTGCCTTATAATCTTTACGACATTATTGGTGATAAAGCTGCTTTGCTCAAGTCAGATGGCTTGGACCAAGAAGCAATCAATCATTTTATCTCAACAGATATCAATATCCATTTAAAGTCATTCTATAAAGATCACGGTTTTTCATTTAATGCAGATAATAAGTTGGCGGAATTTGTCGATCCTAAAATCATTGAAGTAACGAATCAGATTTATCTCATGGTGAAGCAATCTTTGCCATACGAGTTTCAACAAAATTTTATTTATGCGATGAGTCTGCATATCAGTTCTTTTCTAAAACGAATCCATTTAGGAGAAGAACGGCATACGAATGATAATATCCGAGAAATGGCCATTGATTTTCCTGAGGAATACGCACTGGCGAAAGAAGTACGGCAACATATCGAAATGTATTTCCAAGTGGAGATCCCAGAAAGTGAAGATTACTATTTGACTGTATTGCTTGTTTCATTACGAGCCAATCAAGCAAGTGGTCGAATCGGGGTCGTTGTGGCTGCACATGGCAATAGTACCGCAAGCAGTATGGTCCAAGTGGTTCAACAGTTGCTAGATGCGGATAACGTCCGGGCGGTGGATATGCCACTAGACATGGACCCGAAAACTGCTTTAAGTCGGATTGAGCGGAGTGTGCAAGAAGTAGATGAGGGAAGTGGTACGATTCTTCTGGTGGACATGGGTTCGCTCGCGTCTTTCAATGCTCAGATACAGCAAGATACGGGTATCCCTGTCCGAACAGTCGATATGGTCACGACTTCTTTAGTTTTAGAAACAGTACGTAAAGTGTCGGTGCTGGGAACAGATCTTGACTTGCTTTATGAATCCTTGAAGAATTTCCGAGGGTATGCTGAAGTCTCAAGTGGAAATGTTGCAGAAGCGGACGACAAGCAACGAAAAGCCGTAGTGGCCATCTGTGCCTCAGGAGAGGGAACAGCACAGCGAATCAAATCGTTGATCGAGCGTGCAGTCAGTAAAAGACAAGAAGCTCAATTGGAAGTGATTGCTTTGTCTATCGTCGATTTGAAAACTAAGCTACCAAAGATCCAAAAAAATTACCAAATCATTGCGACGACTGGGATCACGGACCCGCATATCGATGCACCATTCATTCCTTTGGAAAGATTTATTGATCAAAACATTGAGGTGATTTTAGATCAATTACTGTTAGAGTCAGAGTTAGATGAAACCGAAGATGTTTTATTAAATGAAGAAACAGCCAAAAGTACATGTGTGTCATTTATCGCAGATAATTTTACATTTATCAATGGAGAAAAGTTAATCGATCCTCTATGGAAATTTGCAGATGGGTTAATGGATTCAGCAAGCATTGATGTAAAAGAATACGGATTTATGATCAACCTTGTTCTACATGCGGCGGGAATGATTGAACGTGTCATCTTAAATGAACCGCTCTCTTTAGAAAATCAAGATAATCGTTCGATTAAAAACGATCCGCTCTATGTTAAAATTGTTAAGCCACTAAATGATTTAGAAGAAAAGATCAAAGTCAAGTTTCCGTTAGAAGAAGTGTATTATCTATTGAAAATGATCACTAACCATTTAGAGAAAAAAGAATACACTAATGAAGATATACACAAAAACGATACACTAAAATAGTGTGTCGTTTTTGTGTATTGTATAAGAAACCATTAAATAAAGCAGTGTATCTTTTAAAAATTGGCACGGTTCTTGCTTTTAATAAAGTGTGCTTAACGGAAATTCTTCCGACAGAAGTGGGGAGATGTTTTGAGTAGTGATTTAATAAAAAGGAGATTTACGAATGGATATTCGATTAGCACGTATAGATGATCGTTTGATCCATGGGCAAGTTGCAACTGTCTGGTCTAAATTGACTGGCGTTGAACGTATCATCGTCATAAGTGACGTAGTAGCGAAAGACAAGTTAAGAAAGTTTCTTTTAAAAGAAGCTGCTCCACCAGGGATCATGGCAAATGTCATCACTGTTGAAAAGATGATCCAGATCTTTGAGAGTGGACTCTTAGCGCGAACGAAAGTGATGCTTTTATTTACTAATCCTAAAGACGTTGAGAAAATTGTCCGAAGTGGTGTCCGAATTGATTCTCTAAATATCGGGGGAATGAGTTTTTCTGAAGGGAAGACCATGATCACAAATTTTGTGTCCGTCGATCAACGAGATATCGAAGCCTTTCATTTTTTGGATGGTCAAGGTGTGGAGTTGGAGATTCGGAAGGTGCCTGCTGATCGGAAAATCTTTTTAATGGAATTACTGACCAAAGCCAAGAAAGCATAAAATTGTTGTTGCGTAACGGTCAAATGTATCTGTTGTCAAAGGCAAGCACTTATTTTTATTTTTGATTTTGTTACAACAAAAAGAAGTAGGAGGTATAAATATGGTAGGGATTATCCTAGCAAGTCATGGGCAATTTGCTGAAGGAATCTTACAGTCGGGTTCAATGATCTTTGGCGAACAAGAAAACGTCAAAGCTGTTGTTTTACAACCGAGTGAAGGTCCAGATGACTTGAGAGCCAAATTAGAAGAAGCAGTCGCTTCCTTCGATAACCAAGACGAAGTCTTATTCTTAGTTGATTTATGGGGCGGAACACCGTTCAATCAATCAAACACATTATTTGAAGAACACAAAGATAAGTGGGCAATCGTAAGTGGTTTGAACTTGCCTATGCTGATTGAAGCATATGCTTCACGTTTTTCAATGGAATCAGCACATGAAATTGCTGCTCATATCATTGAAACAGCAAAAGAAGGCGTGAAAGTCAAACCGGAAGAATTAGAACCAGTAGTAGAAACAAAAGCTGCGGCACAAGAAGCTGCACCTTCAGGAACACCTGGTAAGTTCACTTATGTTTTAGCACGTATTGATTCACG
This sequence comes from Enterococcus sp. AZ062, assembly GCF_051715065.1. Lineage (NCBI taxonomy): Bacteria > Bacillati > Bacillota > Bacilli > Lactobacillales > Enterococcaceae > Enterococcus > Enterococcus sp. AZ062. The sequence goes on from NZ_JBIOTB010000001.1 coordinate 893,283, forward strand.
TTTGTTGCATGGACAAGTAGCAACTGCTTGGACAAAAACAACAAATCCAACACGGATCATCGTTGTATCTGATGCTGTAGCAAAAGATGAGTTACGCAAAAAATTGATTCAACAAGCTGCGCCTCCTGGTGTAAAAGCACACGTTGTACCAGTTGAACAAATGATCAAACTTGCAAAAGATGATCAACATTTTGGCGGTCAACGCGCATTGCTATTGTTTGAAAATCCTCAAGATGTCGTACGTGCAGTTGAAGGTGGCGTACCATTAGAAACAGTGAACGTCGGATCAATGGCGCATTCTCCAGGTAAAGTACAACCAAATAAAGTACTTGCTTTCAGTCAAGACGATATTGATTCATTCAATAAATTGAAAGAATCTGGCGTGAAATTCGATGTACGTAAAGTACCGAATGACTCTAAAGGAAATATGGATGAAATTTTGAAAAAAGCGCAAGATGAATTAAAAAATCGTGCTTAATTAATTATCAGAAAAAATGGAGGATTACTATCATGGATTTAAATATTATTCAAGTGATCTTAGTCATCATCGTTGCATTTTTAGCTGGTATGGAAGGAATTCTTGATGAATTTCAATTCCATCAACCAGTTGTTGCATGTACGTTGATCGGCTTAGTAACTGGAAATCTAGTTCCTTGTCTTATCTTGGGTGGTACATTACAAATGATCGCTTTAGGTTGGGCAAATATCGGTGCCGCTGTCGCTCCCGATGCTGCATTGGCATCTGTTGCATCTGCAATTATTTTAGTTTTAGGTGGTCAAGGTTCAGCCGGCGTTTCTTCAGCAATCGCGATTGCTGTGCCACTTGCTGTTGCTGGTTTATTATTAACAATCATTTGTCGTACGATTGCGACAGCGTTTGTTCATTTGATGGATGCTGCTGCAAAAGATGGTAACTTTAGAAAAGTTGAATTATGGCATATCGTTGCTATCTGTATGCAAGGTGTTCGTATTGCGATCCCTGCTGGTTTGATCTTAGCAATCGGTGAAGGTCCAGTAAGAAGCTTACTTGAATCTATGCCTGTTTGGTTGACAGACGGTTTAGCTATCGGTGGTGGAATGGTCGTTGCTGTAGGTTACGCGATGGTTATCAACATGATGGCTACAAAAGAAGTATGGCCATTCTTTGCAATCGGTTTTGTATTGGCAACTGTATCAGAAATCACTCTTATCGGTCTAGGCGCAATCGGTATTGCTTTAGCTCTTATTTACTTGGCACTTTCTAAACAAGGTGGTTCAGGTAACGGCGGAAGCTCAAATACTGGTGACCCACTAGGCGATATCATCGATAACTATTAAAGGAGGCGTTCACGAAATGGCAGAAGAAAGAATTCAATTATCTAAAAAAGATCGTATTTCTGTTTGGTTGCGTTCGACTTTCCTTCAAGGATCATGGAACTACGAACGTATGCAAAATGGTGGTTGGGCATTCTCAATGATCCCAGCGATCAAAAAATTATATAAAACAAAAGAAGACCGTGCGGCTGCGTTGACTCGTCATTTAGAGTTCTTCAACACTCACCCATATGTTGCTTCACCAATTCTAGGGGTGACTCTTGCACTGGAAGAAGAACGTGCAAATGGCGCACCTGTTGATGACGTTGCGATTCAAGGGGTTAAGGTTGGTATGATGGGACCTTTAGCTGGTATCGGTGATCCAGTCTTCTGGTTTACAGTAAGACCGATCCTTGGAGCTCTAGCTGCTTCTCTAGCGATGGCTGGAAATATCTTAGGCCCAATCATTTATTTCGTCGCTTGGAATATCATCCGTATGGCATTTATGTGGTACACACAAGAATTCGGCTATAAAGCGGGTTCTAAAATCACAGAAGATTTATCTGGTGGTTTGTTGCAAGACATTACTAAAGGTGCTTCTATCTTAGGTATGTTCATCTTAGGTTCATTAGTTAACCGTTGGGTATCAATTGGCTTTGCGCCAGTAGTATCAAGCGTTAAACTTGACGAAGGTGCTTACATTGATTGGAGTAGTTTACCTGCAGGTGCGGAAGGTATCAAGAGTGCGTTGGAACAACAAGCAGCTGGACTTTCTCTATCTGACTACAAAGTAACAACATTACAAGACAACTTAGATAGCTTGATCCCTGGATTAGCTGCGTTGTTACTAACATTGTTCTGTATGTGGTTACTGAAGAAAAAAGTTTCACCAATCGTTATCATTCTTGGATTATTCGTAGTGGGTATTGTTTTCCACTTGATCGGATTAATGTAATCTAAGGCAATAAAAGACTAAATAAGCTGTGACAGAAATCGATCATTGATTTTTGTTGCAGCTTTTTTCATAGAATGCGACGAGACTTTACTTCATCTCTCTTCTGATCAAATGGTGGACGATTGTGGAGAACCGTTTGTTAGAGGTAGTATCTATGCTCGAAAAGGCATACTATTTATGATAAGATGTCTTTGATATAGAAGTAAAAAACGCGAAATTAAGAGTAAGGCTAAACTGAACGAATAGCCAAATCATTGAAACGGTACGACTTTTGATTACCGTAACTTTAGATTGATTAGAAATGGAGTGCTTGAAATGGTACAATCGCTGAACACAAAAGTTGACTTAACGATGAATGCGACATCTTATCTAGGTGTGGCAGAATATGGGAAGATCATGATTGGTGACAAAGGTTTTGAATTTTATAATGATCGTGATGCGCGGAAATTCGTCCAGATTCCATGGGAAGAGGTGGATGTCGTGATTGCCTCGGTGATGTTCAAAGGAAAATGGATTCCACGTTTTGCGATTCGCACAAAGAAAAACGGAACCTATTCATTTTCTGCAAAACATCCCAAGGAAGTTTTGCGAGCAATCCGTAAGTATGTTGACCCAAGTCACATGGTTCGCTCTTTAAGTTTGATCGACGTAGTCAAGCGAGGCGTAATCGGTATTTTCAAGCGTAAATGATTTGTAGCTAGCCCTCATCGTTTGCTTGCTATTTATTTCTTATGATAAAATTAAAGAGTAAAGAGGGAGGTTATACGATGAGTTGGTTATGGACATTGATTGTTGGTGCAATCATTGGAGCGATTGCTGGAGCAATCACAAGTAAAGGAAATTCAATGGGATGCATCACAAATATTATTGCTGGTTTGATTGGTTCAACGATCGGTCAAGCGATTTTTGGAAACTGGGGACCAAGCGCTGCTGGTATGGCACTTATTCCATCTATTTTAGGGGCAGTGATCTTAGTTGCAGTTGTCTCATTTTTCTTTGGTAAAAGATCTTAGAAATGAAAGTCTAAAGCGTTTTGACTTGGGTGGAAAGCTCAAGCCAAAACGCTTTGTTCGTTTCTATTGAAGGAATTTATCTTTCCTATGCCTTTAAAAAAGAAAGTTTGCTATAATGATAAAAAGAGTGCAAAGAAAGAAGGAATTTACACATGATGTTACGAGTAGAAAAGTTACGCAAAAAAATGCGAGAAGCGAATCTAGATTCATTTTTAGTGACAAGTCCTTACAATCTCCGCTATTTGACTAATTTTACAGGAACCACTGGGTTAGCGGTCATCACATTAGAGAAAGCCTTCTTTATTACGGACTTCCGTTATACAGAACAAGCAGCTGCGCAAGCGCAAGGTTTTGAGATCATCAAAAATGTTGCACCAATTTTTGAGGAAGTCGCTGATTTGACTCGAAAAGAAGGATTGAAGAATCTAGCGTTTGAAGAACGCACAGTTTCATTTTTAGAGTATTCAGTATTGGAAGAATTACTTGATGCAGAGTTGATCCCAGTTTCTGATATGATCGAAGAATTGCGTGAAGTAAAAGATGCGGACGAACTAGCGGTTATTGAAAAAGCTTGTAGCATCGCTGATATGGCTTATGAACATATCCTTAAAATGATCCAACCAGGGATGACAGAGATCGAGGTCGCGAATCAATTAGATTTCTATATGCGTTCACTAGGTGCATCAGGTGTGTCTTTTGAAACCATCGTGGCAAGTGGTGTTCGTTCAGCAATGCCACACGGAGTGGCTAGCCAAAAGATCATTGAACAAGGGGATTTGATCACGATCGATTTTGGTTGCTACTATGAAGGATACGTTTCTGACATGACACGTACGTTTGCAATCGGCGATCCAGGAGAACAATTGAAAGAAATCTATCAAATCGTTTTAGATGCCCAATTGGCAGTTCTAGAAGCGGCTAAACCTGGAGTGACAGGTATCCAACTTGATGCAGTAGCAAGAGACTACATCAGCAAATACGGTTATGGGGAAGCATTTGGCCACTCCACTGGCCATGGTATCGGCTTAGAGATCCATGAAGGTCCTAATGTATCTGCGCGAGCAGAGAAACCATTTGTTGTGGGTAATGTCATTACGGATGAACCGGGAATCTACTTACCAGGAATCGGTGGTGTCCGGATCGAAGATGACTTATTGATCACTGCTGAAGGAAACCGGGTATTGACTCACTCACCAAAAGAATTGATTATTTTGTGATAATCAGCGTTTTTCAATAAATGTAAATGTCGAAACTCAGACTTTGTTATAGAAAATGGGCTCATTTAATGATACACTATAAGAGAAATCAAGCGATTGTAAACGGCGCGTTTTTTCACGCATGACTGATTTACAGGCGACAGTTTTCCTAGGTACATGACATCGCTTTTGAAGTGAAAGATGTACGTAGGCAAAAGGAGGAATAAATAAAAATGGCAGACGAAAAAAACTTAGTCTTACATGCTAATCAAGATTTAGGAGAAATCGTGATTGCACCAGAAGTGATCGAAGTCATTATCGGTATTGCAGCTTCTAAAGTCGAAGGGGTCTACGGAATGCGTGGGACTTTTGCTAGCAATGTCACAGAATTGCTAGGTCGCGCAGCGCATGGTAAAGGTGTATATTTAGTCAATGACGAAGAAGGTTTGAAAGTTGACTTATATTGTTATTTAGAATATGGCGTATCAGTACCAAAAGTAGCGATGGAAATGCAGGATCGTGTTCACCAAGAAGTACTGTTCATGACCGACATTGCATTAGCTGAAGTCAATATCCATGTCGTAGCAGTTGTACCAGAAAAATTGGAACAACCAGCAATCGATGAACTTTTTGAGGACGAAGAGGAAGAAAATGAATAAAGAGTTATCAAGACACGAGATCCGCGAGATGGCATTACAGGCATTGTTCCCATTAGATTTTAACACTGATCTGACAAAAGAAGATGCAATTTTCAATGCGATCGAGTTGGACCATCAAGAGATGATCAATGAAGAGCAATCAGAATTTGTTCCAGTATATCTAGACACACTAGTTGGTGGCGTCTGTGCAAAAAAAGCATCGTTAGACACGATCATCGAAAAGCATTTAAAGAATAATTGGCGGATCAACCGCATTTCCAAAATGGATCTGATTATTTTAAGAATCGCGATTTTCGAAATGATGTACGTGGATGACGTGCCTGCAACTGTTGCATTGAATGAAGCAATCGAGTTAGCTAAAACATTCAGTGACGACCGTTCACGTAAATTTGTAAATGGTATGTTATCGAATGTGTTAAAAGAATTAGAAGCTGGGGCGTAAGTCCTAGCTTTTTTCTATGATAGTTAGTAAATCTGGTTATGTTACAAGTGGTTTATATGGTAGAATGAAAGCAAAAATATCTGGGAGTGATCGTATGTCAGAATTGATGAATGGAAAAGAATTAGCAGAAAAAATGCAAGCAGAACTTGCGTTAAAAGTAAAAGAGCTTAACGAACGACAGATCAATCCCGGATTAGTTGTTTTATTAGTTGGAGAAAATCCAGCAAGTCAAGTCTATGTTCGTAACAAAGAACGAGTTGCGAATCAATTAGGTATTTATTCAAAAGTAGAGCGTTATAGTCAAACAATCTCCGAAGATGAGCTTCTAAATGAAATTGAAAAATATAACAAGGATCCACGGTTCCATGGAATCCTTGTACAATTGCCTTTACCAAAACATATTGATGAAGAGAAAGTGTTATTAGCAATCGATCCTAAAAAAGATGTTGATGGCTTCCATCCATTGAATCTAGGACGTTTATTTGCAGGAAATCCTGATAAGATCCCTTGTACGCCTTATGGAATCATGAAGATGTTTGAGGCATATGATATTGATTTGACTGGCAAGCGTGCAGTAGTGATCGGTCGCAGTAATATTGTCGGTAAACCCATGGCGCAACTTTTATTGATGGCTGATGCGACGGTCACCATTGCTCATTCAAAAACGAAAGACCTTGCAGCGTTAACTCGTGAAGCAGACATACTCGTAGTGGCTATTGGGCGTGGCCATTTTGTGACAAAAGACTTTGTCAAACCAGGGGCGGTAGTTGTCGATGTGGGGATGAATCGTGATGAGAATGGAAAACTGATCGGGGATGTCAAATTTGATGAAGTCGCTCCTCTTGCAAGCTATATCACGCCTGTCCCTAAAGGAGTAGGTCCAATGACGATCACGATGTTGATGGCACAAACGGTCCAATCAGCTGAAGCAGAGCGAGGAGAGTTATGACGCAAGAATATTTAACAGTTACCACCTTAACCAAATATTTAAAACGAAAATTTGAAGCAGACCCATATCTGGAAAGAGTTTATCTAACTGGTGAAATCTCAAATTTCCGTATGCGAGCGAATGCGCATCAATATTTCAGTTTAAAAGATGATCACGCAAAAATCTCTGCGATCATGTTCAAAGGTGCTTTCCAAAAGTTACGTTTTCAACCAAAAGAGGGCATGAAAGTGTTGGTGATTGGTCGGATCTCCCTTTACGAAGCCAGCGGTTCTTATCAAATTTACGTGGAACATATGGAGCCAGATGGTGTTGGTGCGTTATACCAAGAGCTAGAAGAACGAAAAGAAAAATTGATGAAAGAAGGTCTATTTGCTGGACCTAAAATGGCATTGCCGAGATTTCCAAAACGCATCGCCGTTTTAACAAGTCCTAGTGGTGCGGTCATTCGTGATATTATCACGACGGTCAAACGCCGTTACCCAATCGCGCAACTTGTTTTGTTCCCAACTGTTGTGCAAGGAAACCAAGCAGCAGATGATGTCGTCCGCAATATTCAACGCGTTGAAGCGTTAGGAAATTTTGATACAATGATCATCGGACGTGGTGGTGGTTCGATCGAGGATCTTTGGCCTTTCAACGAAGAACGGGTGGCTCGTGCGATTTATCAAGCAAAAACACCGAGCATCTCTTCTGTCGGTCATGAGACAGATACGACGATTGCTGACTTAGTGGCTGATGTTCGAGCAGCGACACCGACAGCAGCAGCTGAGTTGGCTGTTCCAGTATTATCGGAAGAGTTGATGCGGATCAAGGAAAGACAAGCCCGCTTAGAGCAAGGGTTTTTACGCCAGATCCAACGAAAACAAGAGCGGTTTGCCCGCTCAAGACAATCCTATGTCTTTCGCCAACCTGAACGTCTCTACGAGGGACAAACGATCAAACTAGATCAATTGCGGCAACGCTTGTATCAAGCAACGCAACAAATTTACCATGCAAAAGAAAAACAAACCATGACCTTAAGTCATCAGTTGCAACAAGTTGCACCCATTTATCGAGTGAAATCAGCCAAGCAAGAAACAAGCTACTTAGAAAAACGACTAGAAGAAAAAATGTACCAATATATGCAACAACAGCAACAAAAGTTTCAACAGACGGTTCAATCACTTGATTTACTTAGTCCTTTAAAAATCATGGGTAGAGGGTATAGTTACACCACGTTGCATGATCAAGTGGCAAAAAGTGTCGATGAGATCCAAGTCGGTGATGAGTTAGTCATTCATTATGCAGATGGACAGGTCAAAGGTAAAGTGGAACAGATCAAAAAGGAGACAGAATAAGATGGCAAATCCAACATTTGAAGAATCATTGCAAGAATTAGAAAAAATCGTCATGCAATTAGAGCAAGGAGATGTTCCTTTAGAATCAGCGTTAGATGCGTTTAAAAGAGGGATGGAATTAAGTAAGCAATGTCAAGATACTCTTTCTAAAGCAGAAGAAACCCTCACAAAAATGATGACTGAGACGAATGAAGAGATCACTTTTGACGAGAAAGAGGGGACACAATGAATCTAACCGATTTTTCTGCGACTCACCTTCCTTTGGTAGAAGAAGAAATGGTTTCTTTCATTACGGAATATACTTCGGATGAACGCTTAAAAGAAAGTATGATCTATTCGATCCATGCAGGAGGGAAAAGAATCCGTCCACTTGCTTTATTAGCAACCGTGGCTTCTTTTGATGCCAAGATCGATACTTCAGCTTATCAAGTGGCAGCAGCATTAGAGATGATCCATACGTATTCATTGATCCATGATGATCTTCCAGCAATGGATAACGACGACCTGCGTCGAGGAAAACCAACCAATCATAAAGTCTATGGGGAGGCAATCGCAATTTTAGCAGGGGATGGATTATTGACGGGTGCCTTCCAGTTGATCAGCATGACCCACTTAGCGAACTCACCAAAATTGTTATTATTGCAACAATTGGCTGTTAGTGCTGGGACACAAGGCATGGTTGCAGGACAAGCGGCAGATATCCAAGGAGAAACGAAAGATTTGACGCTAGAAGAACTAGCATTGATCCATGAACGAAAGACTGGACGTTTGATACGTTATGCTTTGCTAGCAGGTGGGATTTTAGCAGAACAACCAGAAGAAGTTTTGTTACAATTGCAACAAATTGCCGCTCATCTTGGGTTAGCTTTTCAGATCCGTGATGATTTATTGGATGTGACTAGTACGACAGAAGCATTAGGAAAAACAGCTGGCAAGGATGAACGAGCGGATAAAAATACGTATCCACGCTTATTAGGGATCGAGCAGACAAGAGCTGCGTTACAACGAGAAATCCATTCCGCCAATAGGATCATTGCCGAGTTAGAACAAGAAGTTTGTTCATTTGATGGAGAGATTCTTCGTCAGTTGGTCAAACGATTTGATGAGAAGTGAGGAAGAGGATGGAAAAAGAACGAGTAGATGTATTAGCCGTCAAACAAGGGCTATTTGAAACAAGGGAACAAGCAAAACGTTCCGTGATGGCAGGATTGATCTATAATGAGAAAAATGAACGTTTTGATAAACCAGGAGAAAAAATCCCCGTTAGTAGTGAATTAAAAGTCAAAGGTAAAAAATTGCCGTATGTTTCTCGTGGTGGGTTGAAACTAGAAAAAGCATTAAAACAATTTGATCTAACAGTCAAAGATAAAGTATTGCTTGATATTGGGGCATCCACAGGAGGGTTTACCGATGCTGCCTTACAAAATGGAGCAAAAATGAGCTATGCCTTAGATGTAGGCTACAATCAGTTAGCATGGAAAATCAGACAAGATCCAAAAGTGGTCGTGATGGAACGTGTCAACTTTCGTTATGCAAAACCTGAAGACTTTGATCAAGGTGTGCCAGAAGTCGCTGTCATTGATGTATCATTCATTTCTTTGAAGCTGATGCTACCGCCATTACATGCAATTTTGAAACCAGAGGGTGAAGTAATTGCATTGATCAAACCACAATTTGAAGCAGGTAGAGAAGCGGTCGGTAAAAATGGTATTGTTCGAGAAGCGACAACCCATCAACAAGTCATCGAACAAATTTTGACTTTTGCCACAGAGCAAGGGTTTGATGTATTAGATCTAAGTTACTCTCCTATTACAGGTGGAGAGGGAAATATTGAATTTTTAGCGCACTTAAAAAAAGTATCAGATAAAGGAACGATCTATGCGAACGTTGATCCAGCTCACATCGTTGAAATGGCTCATGAACAATTCACGCATAAGCGGTAGTCTAGAAATTGACAAAAAAGACTATGAGTTCTTCTTTATTAAGCGCTTAAAATAAGCTATCATTGAAAGAAGAAGGATTGGTGAAGGAGCGGATTGAGCATGAGAAAAAAAGATCGACATCGTTTGATTACTCGATTACTAAATGAACAAGATATACGTAAACAAGAAGAATTTGTTGAAATATTAAAAAATAAAGGGATTTCTGTTACACAAGCAACGATCTCAAGAGATATCAAAGAGCTTAAATTGATCAAAGTTCCCGCAGTTGATGGTGGCTATCGCTATAGTCTGCCTGCTGAAACAAGTGAAGATGTGAGCACAAAGCTAGAAAAACTATTGAAGGACGCATTTGTAGCAGTTGACCAGATGGAAAAATTTGTTATTTTAAAGACTTTACCGGGCAATGCTTCTGCAGCTGCAAATTTAATCGATAAACGTTACAAAAAAGAATTGTTCTCGATCATCAACGATGATGACAATGTGTTGATGATCACACGATTGGAAGAAGATGCTGTTCAATTAAAGAAAGATTTTCTGCATTACCTTTAATCTAAGGAGTGATTGCAATGCTACAAGAAATCAGTATCACCAATTTTGCGATTATTCCTGAATTGCGTTTGTCGTTTCATGAAGGAATGACAGCATTAACAGGAGAAACCGGAGCCGGTAAGTCAATTATTATTGATGCTTTGGGCTTATTAGCAGGTGGTCGTGGATCAAGTGATTATATTCGTCAAGGTGCCGATAAATGTATTCTGGAAGGGTTATTTGAGTGGCCTAAACAAGAAGGTTTTGAAGCGCTGATGGAAGAGTTGGGGATCGAGTCTGATGGCTCGAATCTGATCGTCCGTCGAGATATGTCTTTAGCAGGTAAGAATGTTTGTCGAGTCAATGGACATATCGTGACATTAGCGAATTTGCGACGAGTTGGCAGTTATTTAGTGGATATCCAAGGTCAAAATGAGCATCAGGAATTATTACAACCTGAGTCACATCTTGTGTTACTTGATCGTTTTGGGGACTCGACATTCCAACAGAAAAAAAGAGCGTACCAAGAAGCTTATCAAGCGTATCGTGAACTTGAAAGAAAAGTACGTAAGATCCAACAAAACGAAAAAAATTATGTCCAACGTATTGATATGTTGAATTTCCAACAAGAAGAAATCGCAGCCGCTCAATTAGAAGTTGGTGAAGAAGAAAAACTTCGAGAAGAGCGCGATAAATTAAGTAATTATCAAAAAATCGTCGATGGTTTAGCTACTGCTTATGGGGCGCTTAGTGAAGGTGAACAAAGCAGTCTTGATGGGGTGGGAATGGCTGTTTCCGAGATCCAAAGTATTGCCCATCTTGATTCAGAGTATGAAGCAATTTTTGATAATATCCAGAGTGCCTATTATTTATTGCAAGATGCAGTAGGGGATATGAGCAGGCAAATCGATCTGCTTGAACTGGATGAGAATCGTTTGGAAGAAGTGACGCAACGCATGGAAACGATTCGTCAATTGAAGCGTAAATATGGCGATTCAGTTGAAGCCATCTTAGCCTACTATGAAGAAATCACAGAAGAATTGGATTCATCGGATTTTACAGAAAGTCAACTTGATAAAATGAAGAATGAACTGACCCAAAAAGAAGAGTGGGCGTTTCAATGTGCAGAAGAACTCCATCAAGCAAGAAAAGCGATCGCAAGTGACTTAGAACAGTCGATTCTGCGCGAATTAAAGAGTCTTTATATGGAAAACACCGAATTTGAAGTTCGTTTTTCAACGCAAGCAAATGGACGCTTAGATGAGCAAGGTTTTGATATTGTCGAATTTTATATTACGACAAATCCAGGAGAACCATTGAAGCCACTAGTCAAGGTAGCATCAGGTGGAGAATTGTCACGAGTATTACTTGCTCTGAAAACCATTTTTTCTTCTGAACAAGGTGTGACTAGTATCATTTTTGACGAAGTTGATACTGGTGTTAGTGGCAGAGTGGCACAAGCCATTGCGGATAAGATATTGAAAATATCCAAGTATTCCCAAGTACTTTGTATCACGCATCTCCCTCAAGTGGCTGCTGTAGCGGATTATCAATATTACATTGTAAAAAAAGTCGTCGGCGGAAGAACACAAACATCCGTCTCCGAATTAGCCGCAGCTGAAAGAGAAAATGAAATCGCACGAATGTTAGCGGGGAGTGAAATCACGCCTTTAACGATCGAACACGCCAAAGAGTTGTTACGTTTGGCGAAAAAATAAATAGAAAATAAAAATCACCCTTTGCCTACATTGGCTAGGGTGATTTTATTTTGCTTTTTTAGGGAATAGAGGTAAAAAAACAGTTGAAATCTTTCCCAACAGAAAAAATAATTGGTTATTTTTATATTGTATTTTATTATACTTTTTTTATGATTTTGAGAATGAGATTTTTAAATCCAAAAGCTGTCGATAGTCAATCAATAGTTAATCCGCTTACAAAGGTATATTTTTTTAATCATAAAAAATTTTGGTCAATGATGAAAAGATAAATTCAGTAGTAATGTTTTCCCAGTTTTTGATTATGTTTGAAAAAAAAGCACTACACATAAATTAGTTTAAACGTATGATTATTGAAAATAATTCTTTTTTGAACGCTAAGAACAGATACTTGAGGTTAGTAGGAAAATGATGTCATAAATAGTCTAAAGTATTTCTGTAAATAAACAAGAAATATTATCTGTGTAACTACCACGGATAAAAGATAGGTTTGTAAGAATGTAATAGATCAGTAAATGAATAATACGAATATTCTTAGATCAATAAAAGCTATCATTGATTCGCTTAAAGTATTGTATTAAAAGTATCGTCATATCGTCTATGTAAATGATTCGTTTCCGCTGGTGATTTATTTGTTATAGAAATAGCAAACTCAATGATTATTGTTCGTTGTTTTTGTCCCAATGGTGGTTACGTCGTATTTTTACTCATAGAGAATACCTACAAGAAAGGGAGGAAGGGACAATTCATCTAAAAATTTTTTGTAAATGGGTGATTTAGGAACGTACACTTTTAGAAGTTTTTCTAAGAAAAAGGAATGGAACAAAACAAATACATAAAAATGCGAGGAGTGTAAGATATGCCAGGAATTGATTTCAGAGAAACAGGTGGAAAGTTCATTAATCGAATGCATGACGCTAATAAGACAAATACTCAAAAAGATCTGAATAGATTAGCTATTCGCATGGGGAATGAATCCCTAAATGTGAGAGCAAACCCAATTGTTACTTATCTTTATTATTCGACAGGTATTCTTCAAAATACAACACTACAGCCGATTAATCAAAGGAATGATCGAGTTGCAGGAAATGCGCGCACCTCATTTGGAGAAAGAAATCAAGAAAGTCCTTCGTATGATTTAAATACTAGAGCAAATGCAACTCAAAGCTATCGTAATGTAGTACAGAGAATTCCTCAAGTCAGTATAGATCAAAACGTTCTAGCATCAAATGGGCTAGCTAATGTGACAGGTACGGTTCCTAAACATTTTAATAGTGAGTACGTTCCTAAAAAGGCATTGAAATTTAAACGTAAAGAATCTAGTGAACATAAGGGCAATACATCTCGCAATACAAGTGATGTATTGCAACAATCCCTAAATGGAAGTAGACAGATCAATCCAAGACATCGCCGTGCGCTCTCCAAGGAAGCCTCCTATTTAATTAAGAAAGGCACAAGTGAGCTACATGATCAGAGAGTAAAAATTCTGAATAGTATTCAAAAAGATGAAATGTTTAAGTCTGAAGTAAGATCATCCAACCATGAGCAGACATCCCAAACAAAAGACAATGAGCTAACGAATAATGGGATGACTTCCTGGCAAGAAGAAAAGTTTCACTTGTCACAGGAAGATGTAGATGCAATTAAGAAAGATGCAAGTGGACTACATGATCAGATAGTAAATCATACAAGTAGAATTCAAAAAGATGAGACTTCTTTTGTTTATGAAATCCCTAAGTTTGAAGCAAGACCATCCAAGCTAGATCAGGGAACAGACTCACGTAATCGAACAACCAATATGGAAAATCAGGAAATTTTAAAGGGATTTTTGGATGGATTACAAAAAGCCTATTCATCGCAAACAAAAGATAGTCCAAATTCAGATTTTAGATTGCGAGAAGAAAATGAGCCAACAAGCACTGGAATAGCGTCCTGGCAAAAAGGAAAGAATCACTTGTCACAGGAAGGTGTAGATACAACTCAGAAATCGACGATTGAACTACAGGATAAGGCAATGCAAAGTTTGAAGAGTATTCAAAATGATCACATATCTAAGTTTGAAGCAAGACCATCCAAGCGAAATCAGGGAACAGACTCACGTAATCGGACAACCTATATGGAAAATCAGGGAATGACAAAGAAATTTGTAGAAGGTTTACAGCAAGCCTCTTCATCCCAAACAAAAGATGATCCGAATTCAGAGGTCAGTTTTACAACGCATGGAGGAAAAGAAGTTGACACAGTTAAACTGCGCAATCTCAATGATAATCCTGTATTTGAAGCAAAAAATGTAAGAGGTGAAAACGAAGAAAGCTTGACACACGGTGTAGGAGAAAGTCTAATCAAGTTCAGAGAGCAAGCACAGCTCTATCGTTCTAAGGCTACAATATATCAACAAGCGATTCCTACGCAACCGTCTCAAAATAAATCACAGGATCTGTATAACAGCTTAGCGAATCAAAAAACTATTGATTTAAAAGATACGCCGACAGGTGAATATATTTTAAAAATGATAGAATCATCGGATGGACAGAATTTTCCCGCAGAATTGAAGGATTTTTTGAAAGATTTACAGCAAGCTCCTTCATCCCAGACCAAAGACAGTCCAACTTCAGATTTTAGATTGAGAGAAGAACAGGCGGATCAGTCTACACAGTCAGTGACCAGATTTCAAAATGAAAATAAGAAAAGTTTTGCGATGCTAACAAGTGATGCGAGAGTAAAAAGCCAACATAAAAATATATCGAATCAAGCAAGCCAGCAACCAAGAACAAACAAAAAAGAGGTCAGTTTAAGTATGTAGTAACCAATGTGACAGACTCTTGATGATAATAGCTAATAACAGGAAATGGAGGTTGCGCCAAATTTGGCGCAACCTCCATTATTTTTACATGACACTGATTACAGCAGTTAGAACGACTGAGCCGATTGTCAAAATCAACATTGTCCAAATCACTAATTTTGTGACTTTCGCAAAAGTGCTTGTTTGTTTTTTTTCTCGCATCGTGATTACCTCGATTTATTATTGTTAACTTGATTTTACATGCTTTTCACTGATTCTACAAGAGGGCATCTCTATAAAAACTTACCTTTTTTCAAATAATAAGTAGTCAGAAGTGAAATGATCACGGTCAATAGTATCAACCAAAGAAAAGCATCATCCCTTTCGGCAATTGGTAGTTTAATATTCATACCATAAATACTTCCAATGATTGTTGGAATCGTTAGGATAATCGTTAAAGAAGTTAAAATTTTCATAATATTATTCAAGTTGTTTGAAATGATGGCAGAAAAAGTTTGGTTCATCTGTTCGACAAGCTTCAAGCGGATACGAGCGGTGGTCTTTGCTTGTTCTGTTTCGATGATCACGTCTCTGAGGTGATTCATCATCGCGTGATTATTTTTTACCGATTGGTTCTCGGCTAATTGTTGCAACGCTTCAAGATTCGAGGCAGTCGCTTCTTTGAAATAAACCAAGCTTTTTTGGATATCCATGATTTGATACAATTGTTTATTCTCAGTTGAAACTTTTAGTTGTGTCTCCAACAAATCACATTGTGCAAGTAAGGTAGAGAGATAAGTGTTATAGGACTGAGTGATCTGCCAAAGTAACTGCATAAAAATATTTAGAGTTGTCGAAAGATCGTTTCTTTGAAACGTTTGATGAAAGACTTTTTTCAAAAAAAGTGGTTCGTGATTCGTAATTGTGATAAGCTTCTTTTTGGGCGTGAGAATAATCGAAAACGGATAAGTATCTACTTGGAAATATCCGCTAGGACTAGTTTTTGGAAAAGGGTATTGCAATAATACCAATGCTGGTTTTGTAAGCTTTTCTTGATTAAATTCTTCTACCCGGGAGTTTTCTGCATCGTCTAAGACAGACGTGAGGTAATCTTTAGGTATTTGGAACTGTTTGATCAATTGATTGATTTCTTCTTCTGTTGGTCGCTCGACACAATACCAAATGGTTTCAGCCGTTTCTTCCATTGAATCAACCAATTTCTGGTCTTCAAGTGTGAAATACTTTATCATTGGGAACCTCCTCAATACTTCTTTCTTCTATTATAACCAATTCTTGAAAAGAACACATTGAAAGAGACTACCCACTGATTATCAATCTTGATTTGTCAAAAAACGGCTGCAACAAAATAATAAAACAGTATAAATTTAAACTAAATGAAATCGTTGTGTAAACTAAATCACGTATACTGAACGCAACGATAAAAAAGGAGATTTGTCGAATGGGCAGTTTTTCACCACTTGTATTGTTTTGGTACATCTTTCCGGCAATCGTGATTTTTGGTTGTCAATTTCTAGTAAAAATATTTGCATTGACTCGTCGTTTCAAAGTCAAAGCACCTGATTTAGCCGTTCCTTTTTTGTGGGGAGGCATCCACGCATTGTCTCGTAATACCGCTACGTCTTCATTTTTGCCCTTTTTATTGATCACCATCCTTTTAATGGCAATCTGTATCGCGATATTCCAAGCTTATTACTATGACGAACTTGTGTATTCACGTTATTTCAAAATGACTTGGCGTCTTACTTTTTTGGTGACCTTAGTCATGTATCTCGTTTTGATCGTCCTAAACATCCTTTCGTTTCTCTAATATGGCGCAATCAGGCTGTTAAAAGACTTTAAAAAATCTTTTAGCAGCCTGATTGTTAAAATTTTTTTTACTAATCAAAAAGTTATTCTCAGATTTCCCATAAAAGGTGGTAGAAAGTGGGGGATTGTGGTAGACTGATTTTAGTTAGTGGAGGATTGGGGGTAGTTTCGATGTTAATGGGCGAATTTCGGCATAATATTGATGCAAAAGGTCGCTTGATCGTGCCTTCAAAACTGCGCGAAGAATTAGGCGAACAATTCGTGTTGACTCGTGGATTAGATGGCTGTCTTTTTGGCTATCCGATGAGCGAATGGAACGAATTAGAGTCGAAACTCAATGATATGCCCCTAGCAAAGAAAGACGCTAGAACCTTTGTCCGTTTTTTCTACTCAGCAGCTACAGAATGTGAGTTGGACAAACAAGGACGTATCAACATCCCTAATACATTAAGAAACTACGCAACAATAACGAAAGAGTGTGTCATTGTTGGTGTGTCAAACCGAATCGAAATTTGGGATGAAGCCAAATGGCAAGAATTTTCAGAAGCTGCGGAAGAAAACTTTGATGAAATCGCTGAAAATATGATCGATTTCGGATTATAAGAAATAGGAAGAGGCTGACCAATGACTGAAACATTTCAACACTATACAGTCATGTTAAAAGAAACGGTAGATGGACTTGCAATCAAACCGAACGGAATTTATGTGGACTGTACACTCGGCGGAGCCGGGCATAGCGAATACTTATTAAGCCAACTGAATACAGAGGGTCATCTTTATGCGTTTGATCAAGATCAAATAGCAATCGATCACGCAAAAATCCGCTTGGCTGAGTATGTCGAAAAAGGTATGGTCACTTTTATCAAAGCAAATTTCCGTGAGCTTGAAGAGCGCTTGACTGAATACGTACCTAAGGTCGATGGGATACTTTACGACTTAGGCGTGTCTTCGCCACAATTAGACGAAGCAGAACGTGGATTCAGTTATCATCAAGATGCGCCTTTGGATATGCGAATGGATCAATCGGCACCTTTGTCAGCGTATCATGTGATCAACGAATATCCTTACAACGAATTAGTAAAGATTTTCTTTCGTTATGGAGAAGAAAAGTTTTCAAAACAAATTGCCAGAGAAATTGAACGGGTGAGAAAAGATCATCCGATTGAAACAACAGGGGAATTAGTAGAAATCATCAAACAGGTGATTCCTGCCCCAGCAAGACGAAAAGGCGGTCATCCCGCAAAACGCATTTTTCAAGCTGTGCGAATTGCAGTCAATGATGAGCTAGGTGCGGAGGAAGCCTCCTTAGAACAAGCAATCCGCTTATTGAAGGTCGGTGGCCGGATCAGTGTGATCACTTTCCACTCATTAGAAGATCGGATCGTCAAAAACATGTTCAAAGAATATAGTACGGTCAAAGATTTACCACCCGGGTTGCCGGTCGTACCTGATGAGTTCCAACCTGAATTAAAAGTGATAACGAGAAAACCGATGTTGCCATCTGAAGAAGAATTGGCAGAAAACAATCGTTCTCGTAGTGCAAAATTGCGTATCGCTGAAAAAATACGAGAGAAAGAGGAGTAGAAGAATGGCAGAACTAAAGAAAGTCCAACAATATCCATATGATTTACAAGAAATTGAACTACCAGAGCAACCTCTGCCAGATTCACCCTCAGAGAAAGAAATCGTTCTTCCTCAATCTCCAGCAAAACGCTTGAAGCAAATCTCTATTTTTGAAAAGCTTGCAGTAGTGTGTATTGCTTTTTCTGTCATCGCACTTTGCGTATTAACAGTGATGTTACGAACCAATATCAGTGGTATGGAAAAGCAAATCGGTGCGCTACAGGTTGAATATAATGAAAAAAATCAAGAAAAAATCAGTTTGGAACAAGAGAAAAGTGAACTTTCTCGTACCGAGCGTGTTAAAAAAATCGCAGAAGAAAAAGGGTTGTCAATCAATGACGACAATTTAAGGAAAGTGAAGTAAATGAGTCTTAAAAATAAATTCCGGCGGTTTATGGAAAAGAAAAATCTAAATCCGATGAACAATCGCAAAAAAGTAGGTATCATTTTATTTGCTACGAGTATTGGATTGTTCTTTTTATTTGCCGTTCGTTTTGCATACATCGTGATCGGTGGACATGTGGCTGGCACATCACTAGAAGAAAAAACGAACCAGCTTTATCAAGGTAGTGAAGAGGTCAAGGCAAAACGAGGCACGATTTTTGATCGTAATGGGGTGGCACTAGCAGAAGATGCCACGTCTTACTCGATCAAAGCGATTCTTTCCGAAACATACACGACTGGAAATAAAAAATTATATGCACAAGAAAAAGATTTCGATACACTTGCGGATATTATCAGTAAAAACCTTTCAATGGAAAAAAGTAAAGCCTTGAAGGTGCTACGTGATGGAGCCGAGCAAAATCTCTACCAAGTAGAGTTTGGGAATTATGGACGTAATATCACCCAAGAAACGAAACAAAACATCGAAGCAGAGATGAAAGCAGCTGATGTGACTGGGCTTTATTTCGATAACCATCCTGCACGTATGTATCCTAGTGGGGTATTTTCTTCCCATTTTATTGGCTATGCGGTACCGGATGAAGAAGAAAATGGTTTAGTTGGCCGACTTGGGATCGAATCTGCTTATAATGATATTTTGAGTGGACAAAACGGAAAGATCTACTATCAAAAAGATAATTTCCAAAACCCATTACCAGGTACTGTAGCAGAAGAAGAAAAGGCAACAGACGGTAAAGATGTGTATACGACCCTTGATAGTCGTCTGCAAAGTTACTTAGAAACATTGATGGATCAAGTCAATGAAGAATACCAACCTGAAGAATTGACTGCGATATTGATGGAAGCTAAAACAGGCGAGATCACTGCGATGAGCCAACGCCCGACATTCAATCCTGAGACGATGGAAGGGTTGACTGGTGAAGATGCTGTGTGGCGTAACATCCTTGTACAAGATTCTTATGAACCAGGCTCAACGATCAAAGTCTTCACGACAGCAGCAGCGATCGAAGAAGGTAAATTTGATGAAAATGAATCTTTCCTATCCGGACAGATCAAAGTGGCTGATGCCACGATCAATGACCATGACTTTGGTAAAAAAGGAATACTGACCATGCGTCAAGCTCTTTCATGGTCTAGTAACGTGGGAATGGTAATGCTGGAACAACGTTTAGGTGGCAAGTGGTATAACTATTTGCAAAAACTAGGATTTGGGCAAAGTACTCACTCTGGGTTGGATGATGAAGTTGCGGGTGCTTTACCCACTGCTAATATCGTTGACCAAGCGATGAGTGCGTATGGCCAAGCGATTGGTGTCACGAATTTCCAAATGATGAAAGCTTTCAGCGCGATCGCCAACAACGGGACGATGATCCAACCACGTTATATCAGTAAGATCGTTGATCCAAATACTGGAGAAGAAGTTTCTACTGAAACGGAAGTGTTAGGACAGCCATTTTCGAAAGAAACGACAGAAAAAGTTCGTGAGTATATGCGTGATGTCATAGAAAATGAAAATTACGGGAGTGCTTACGGAGTATATAATGTTCCGGGATACAATATTGCAGCTAAAACAGGAACAGCCCAGATTGCTTCTGATACAGGAGGTTATCTAACAGGTGATACCGCGTATTTGTATTCGATCGTCGAAATGGTACCAGCTGAGGATCCCGAATATGTCCTTTATCTGACAATGAAACATCCTAAGACATATGACCGCACAGCTTTAGCAAAAATTGCGAACCCATTACTGAAACGAGCAATGGATTTCAAAGAAGCTGAAACAGCTACGCCAGAAGAGAAAAAGACGGAAAATATCACTGTCTCTGACTATCGTAATTTGAATCCTGATATTGCCGCTGCTGATGCACAAAAGAGCGGTTTGCAACCAGTAGTCATCGGCGATGGAGACAAGGTAGAAGCGCAATCCACAGCAAATGGGGATGAGCTGATATCGGGAGAAAAATTGATTTTATATAGTGGTGGTACTGCATTGATGCCTGATGTGACAGGCTGGTCAAAGGCAGATATCATGAAATTAGGAAAAATACTTGGTGTCGAAGTGACGTTCCACGGTGATGGTTACTGTACAGAACAAAGCCTCGCACCTTATGAAAAAATATCTGATGAAACATTAAGTTTCCATCTAAAAGAATAATAGGAGAGAAGAGAGCATGGATTTGACACAAACATTAATTCCCATTGCGAGTAGTTGTGCAATGACGATTGCAACAATGCCGTTATTTATTGGTTATTTTCAAATGAAAAAACAAGGCCAAGCCATTCGTGAGGAAGGACCTAAATGGCATAATGTAAAAGCCGGAACTCCAACGATGGGGGGATTGGTGTTTTTAGTCAGTGCGCTCTTGACTGGTATCTGGGTAGGCGCTTGGCAACAACAGTTGACGCCTACTCTTTTCATCCTACTTTTTGTACTTGCCCTATATGGAGCAATTGGTTTTTTAGATGATTTCATCAAAATCTTCAAGAAAAGAAATATGGGATTGAACTCAAAGCAAAAATTGATTGGGCAAATTGTTGGGGGAATCATCTTTTATCTCGTTTATCGTGGTGAAGGATACCCTGGAACACTGAATTTTTTTGGAATTGATCTTCCATTAAGTTGGTTGTACGGATTATTCGCGATTTTCTGGTTAGTTGGCTTTTCCAATGCTGTTAACTTAACAGATGGTATTGATGGCTTAGTAGCTGGATTAGGAAGTATTTCTTTTTTGACCTACGCAGTTATCGCTTGGCACCAACAGCAGTATGATGTCTTAATTATCTGCTTGAGTGTTTTAGGTGGTTTACTAGGGTTTTTCGTCTATAATCGCAAACCTGCCAAAATATTCATGGGGGATGTCGGTTCCTTAGCATTAGGAGGATTATTAGCAGCAATCTCGATCATGCTCAATCAGGAATGGACATTACTATTGATCGGTCTGATGTATGTCATCGAAACAGCTAGCGTGATGTTACAAGTATCTTCTTTCAAATTGACTGGTAAAAGAATCTTTAAAATGTCACCAATCCATCATCATTTCGAGATGAGTGGTTGGTCTGAATGGAAGATAGATACTGTCTTTTGGATAACAAGTGTAATTACTTCGTTGATCACATTGTGGATCGTATGGTAGGAGATGACGAGAATGAAAAAAATAACAACTTATGAAAATAAAAAAGTCCTTGTATTAGGATTAGCAAAAAGTGGATTCAGTGCGGCCAAGTTATTACATGAACTGGGCGCACTTGTCACCGTTAATGATGGAAAACCGTTTGATGAAAATCCTGAAGCGCAAGAATTACTTTCTTTAGGGATCAAAGTAGTGACTGGTAGTCACCCAATTGAATTATTAGATGAAAAATTTTCAATGCTGATCAAAAATCCAGGTATTCCTTACACACATCCATTCGTTGCAAAAGCTCAAGAAATGGGTATTCCGGTAATTACGGAAGTTGAACTGGCTTACGAAGTAGCGGAATGCCCAATTATCGGCATAACAGGCACCAACGGAAAAACGACGACAACAACAATGACTGGGTTATTGTTGAATGCGGGGAAATCAGCAGGTATCACTCGTTTAGCTGGTAATATTGGCTATCCTGCAAGTAGTGTGGCACAAGAAGCAAATCCGGAAGACAAGATTGTTATGGAACTTTCAAGTTTTCAATTGATGGGGATTACTGATCTTCGTCCCCACATTGCAGTGATCACCAATATCTACGAAGCACATATCGACTATCATGGCTCTCGTCCAGCCTACGTCAAAGCTAAATGGCATTTGCAAAAAAACATGACGTCAGAGGATTATCTTGTACTGAATTGGAATCAGAAAGAATTACAGGAACTAAGTAAAAAAACAAAAGCGAAAGTGTTACCTTTTGCGACAGATCAAGTCTTAGAGACAGGTGCTTATTCTTTTGAGGGAGTTATTTATTACGACAAAGAAAAAGTCATGGAAATCTCAGAAATAGGTGTTCCAGGAGCACACAATGTCGAAAATGCGTTAGCAGCTATTACTGTTGCAAAACAATATAATGTCTCAAATGAAGAAATAAAAGAAACATTGAGTCATTTTCATGGCGTACCACATCGTACACAATATGTCGGTGAGGTCCAAGGACGTAAATTTTACAATGATTCGAAAGCCACAAATATCTTAGCGACCAAGATGGCATTAAGCGGATTTCAACCGGAAAAATTGATTCTGATCGCCGGTGGACTTGATCGGGGCAATAGCTTTGATGAACTCATTCCATCACTTGAAGGTGTGAAGGGATTGATCACTTTTGGTGAAACCAAAGAGAAATTGAAGGATGCTGGTGAAAAAGCGGGCATACCAACGATCTGCACCGCAGAGTCTGTGGAAGCTGCGGTTCCTGTAGCTTTAGAAAATAGCGAGCCAGGAGATGTGGTTTTATTATCACCAGCCAATGCAAGTTGGGACCAATATCCTAATTTTGAGATCCGTGGCGATCGCTTTATGGAAGCCGTTAGAAAATTAAAAATAGAAAAGTAGAAACGAGCGATAATAACTATGAAAATTTTGGTAACAGGTGGAGGAACCGGTGGACATATCTATCCCGCGCTAGCCTTCGTCAATTATGTGAAAACACAAGAGCCGAACGCCGAGTTTATGTATGTAGGTGCAAAACGTGGTTTGGAAAACAAAATTGTTCCAACCACTGGGATTCCTTTTCATACCTTAGAGATCCAAGGATTTCAGCGAAAGTTTTCACTAGCTAATGTCAAAACGATCCAATTATTCTTAAAAAGTATCCATCAAGCGAAAAAAATACTAAAAGAATTTCAGCCAGACATCGTGATCGGAACCGGTGGTTATGTTTCTGGAGCAGTTGTGTATGCCTCAGCTAAGTTAGGGATTCCGACAATCATCCATGAACAAAATAGTGTGCCGGGGATGACAAATAAATTTTTGAGTCGTTATGTGGATCGAATCGCGCTTTCTTTTAAAGATGCAGCGACCTTTTTTCCGGAGGACAAATCAGTTTTGATTGGTAACCCGCGAGCACAAGAAGTTGCAGATACGATGAAAACGGATATTCTAAAAAAATTTGATCTTGATCCTGAGAAGAAAACAGTCTTGATTTTTGGAGGAAGCCAAGGGGCATTAAAAATCAACCAAGCTGTTACTTCTTATTTGGATACATTTGAAGCGACGGATTATCAGATCCTTTATGCATCAGGAGAACGTTATTATCAAAGCATTAAGGAAAAGTTAGGAGAAACAAAAGCAAATATCAGTATTCAACCTTACATCAATGAAATGGCAGCGGTGATGGCGGCAAGTGATCTATTGGTCGGACGAGCAGGGGCAACCTCCATTGCTGAGCTGACCGCACTTGGGTTACCTGCGATCCTTATCCCAAGTCCTTATGTGACAAACGATCATCAGACAAAAAACGCGATGAGTCTCGTTCGAGTTGGGGCGGCTAAGATGATTGCGGATGGAGAGTTGGATGGTGATTCGTTGGGTGCCGCGATAAATGAGATCATGACAGATGAAACACTGCAAAAAAGCATGTCAACTGCCTCTAAAACATTAGGTATCCCGGATGCGTCTGAGCGCTTGTACCAACTAGCAAAATCGTTAATCATAGAATAAGGTGGTGGTCATAGATGAGTAAGAAAAAAGAAACAAAAAAAATGCCTGAGAAGTCAAACGATGAAAACTCGCTGACACCTTGGCAAATGGCCAACCGAAAATACTTAGAAGAACATAAAGAAAAAACAGATCATCAGACAGGAACAAGTGAAAAAAGCGAGCATAAAGAAGAACAAAAAGATCCTATTTCTTCTGAAAAAGAAGAATTGCTTGTTGAAGAAGATGATTTATTAGACTATGAAGAAATCGAACATAAGAAAGACGGGGGACCGTATAATGGTTCGTTTATCGATCGCTTGCCTAATTTAAAAAATTATCGAAACAAAGTTTTATACAAAAGGCTGAGTTTAATCATTTCCATTCTTTTGATTCCTTTGTTATTTTTGATTTATTACGTTTCCCCGTTGAGCAAATTAGAGGGTGTTTCTATTTCCGGAAATGAAGTTGTTTCGAAAGAAGAAATATTGAAGGATACGCAATTAGCATTGAATCAACATATTTGGGGACAGTATTGGCAACGCCAAAGTTACATCGATCATTTGAAAAAAGAGCAACCTCGAATAAAATCTGCTACGATCGGTTTTAGTAGTGTCAATACATTTGATCTGTCTGTCACTGAATATAAAGAGATTGCTTTGATTTTAACGGACGGAAAATATAGCCCTGTGATCGAAGATGGAACAGTGTTGGATGAGACCGTTGAAAGTCCAACAAAAAATCTTCCGATCCTAGAAGGATTTACTGACCCAACAAAAATCAAAGATTTAGCAATAGAATATAATAAACTATCTCCAGAGTTACAAAAAGCCATTTCGGAAATCAAATATACGCCACGTAATACGAATCAAAATTTGATCCAGCTGAATATGAACGATGGCAATCAAGTGATCGTCAATATTACTAACTTAGCATCACAAATGAATTTTTATGCGCAAGTAGCTAGTGAAATGGAAGAAAATGGTGTGATCGATATGGAAGTAGGGATTTTTTCTTACCCTTACTCAAATAATAGCGAAGAAGCAGAAGAAGGATCAGAAGAAAGTACAGATGAAAGTGCGCAAAGTGCGGATCAAACTTCTACTCCAGAAACAGGCGTTGATGAGCCTCAAATAAGTGAGAATCAAGACGAAATGAATCCAACGAATGAAAATACGACCCCATCTTCGTCAAGTTTAGATGAAAATTAAGAAAACCACTGTAAAATGTGATAATCTACTTTCTAAAAACTGGTAATTTATGGTAAAATTGGAAACAGTGAATATATCTATAAAGTATATTTTTAAAACGGACGTTATTGGTTCGCATGTATATGGAATAGTTAAGTAGGAGGGAATCCCATTCATGGCAAAAACAGGAATGTACGTAGGCCTTGATATTGGAACGACATCTGTCAAAGTTGTCGTGGCTGAATATATCGACAGCCAAATGAATATTATTGGAGTAGGGAACGCAAAATCAGAAGGGATTAACCGAGGCATCATCGTTGATATCGATAAAACAGTACAAGCGATACAGCGAGCAGTGCGTCAGGCAGAAGAAAAAGCCGGCATTCAAATCAAAAGTGTAAGCGTGGGTCTACCAGCAAACATGCTTGAAGTAGAAAACTGCCAAGGGATGATTGCAGTAAACGGAGATTCAAAAGAAATCACCGATGAAGATGTCCGCAATGTGGCTTCAGCTGCACTGGTTCGTTCAATACCTCCTGAACGTCAAATCGTGTCAATTTTACCACAGGACTTTACGGTAGATGGATTCGAAGGCATCAAAGATCCTCGTGGGATGATCGGTGTCAGATTAGAAATGTATGGTCTATTATTTACAGGACCAAAAACAATCATTCATAACATTCGTAAGTGTGTTGAGAATGCGGGATTGATCGTCAATGAATTAGTGATCACACCTTTAGCGTTGACTGAATCAATTCTTTCAGATGGAGAAAAAGATTTTGGTACAATCGTTATCGATATGGGTGGTGGACAAACAACAACAGCTGTCATGCATGACAAACAGTTGAAATTCACGAGCCTAGATCAAGAAGGTGGCGAATTTGTCACAAAAGATATCTCCATTGTTTTAAATACTTCCTTCAACAATGCAGAAGCATTAAAAATAAATTACGGGGATGCTTATCCAGAACGTACCTCAGAGCAAGAAGAATTTCCGGTAGATGTGATTGGCCAAACAGAACCTGTTCGAGTCGATGAACATTACCTATCAGAAGTGATCTCTGCTCGAATGGAACAAATCTTCAATAAAGCAAAAGAAGCATTAGATCAAATCGAAGCATTAGAGCTGCCTGGTGGTATCGTGTTAACTGGTGGGGCAGCAAGCCTTCCAGGTGTCGTTGATTTGGCACAGGAAATATTTGGCGTAAACGTGAAACTTTATGTACCAAATCAAATGGGTCTAAGAAATCCGGTATTTACAAACGTGATCAGTATCGTTGATTACTCTGCGAATTTAAGTGAAGTATACCAATTAGCTAAAATCGCTGTTATGGGGGAATCAGCACCTGTTCATTATACAACCAATGAGCCGGAAGCTCACACATCTTATGAACAATACGATGTGGCAGAAGAAACAACGTATAACGAAGAACCAGAAGAAAAAAATTCTGGCGAAAACGTAACAAGTAAAATCAAAGGATTTTTTACCAATATATTTGATTAATCATCGTGGGAGGAAAAAAACATGGAATTCTCAATTGATAATAACATCAATGACGGCGCAGTCATCAAAGTAATCGGCGTCGGTGGTGGAGGCGGAAACGCTGTAAACCGTATGATTGAAGAAAACGTTAAAGGTGTTGAGTTTATCACTGCCAACACAGACGTTCAAGCATTAAAAAATTCAAAAGCTGAAACAGTGATCCAATTAGGCCCTAAATACACACGTGGTTTAGGAGCAGGTTCACAACCAGAAGTTGGCCAAAAAGCAGCTGAAGAGAGTGAACAATCTTTACGTGAAGCATTAGAAGGCGCAGACATGATCTTCATCACTGCTGGTATGGGTGGTGGAACTGGTACTGGTGCTGCACCGATCGTTGCTGGAATTGCTAGAGAATTAGGCGCATTGACAGTAGGTGTTGTCACTCGTCCATTTACATTTGAAGGACCAAAACGTGGCCGTTTCGCTGCGGAAGGTATCGCACGTTTGAAAGAAAATGTTGATACATTATTGATTATCTCAAACAACCGTCTTCTTGAAGTCGTTGACAAAAAGACACCAATGCTTGAAGCATTCCGTGAGGCAGATAATGTCTTACGCCAAGGTGTGCAAGGTATCTCTGATCTAATCACTGCACCAGGTTACGTAAACTTGGATTTTGCTGATGTAAAAACAGTCATGGCAAACCAAGGTACTGCTTTGATGGGTATCGGAGTAGCAAGCGGTGAAGAACGCGTGATCGAAGCAACGAAGAAAGCAATCTCTTCTCCATTATTAGAAACATCGATCGATGGGGCAGAACAAGTCCTATTGAACATCACTGGTGGCTTGGATATGACGTTATTCGAAGCACAAGATGCTTCAGATATCGTAGCAAATGCAGCAACTGGCGATGTAAATATCATCTTAGGTACATCGATCAATGAAGAAATGGGCGATGAAATCCGTGTAACGGTCATTGCTACAGGTATTGATGAAACAAAAAAGGAACGAAAGTCTAGTCGTCCAGCTAGACAAACGTCAACTCAAACGCAATCTTCTGCTCAAAGCAATCGATTAGACATGGACCAAGCAAAACCAATTACTGCTGAAGATGAAAGCAGTTTTGGTGATTGGGACATCCGTCGCGAACAAAATGTTCGTCCAAAAGTGGATGAGTCTAATTACGAAACTATTGAGAAAAAAGAATTTGATACATTCAATCGTGAAGAAACAAAAACAAAAGGTGACGACGAATTGAATACACCGCCGTTTTTCCGTCGTAAAAAATAAAAGGAGGAAGAGCACATGATTGCTGACAACTTGCAGAATATCAAGCAAGACATTCAGGATTCGTGTGCTCTTGTTCATCGTGACCCGAAAGAAGTGACATTAGTAGCTGTTACAAAATCTGTAGAATCACTCCAAACTGAAGAATTAATCAATGCTGGAGTCACACATTGTGCAGAAAATCGTGTCGATAAATTGTTGCAAAAAAAACAAGATTTGCTTAAATATTCTGAAGTGAAGTGGCATTTAATTGGTAATTTACAACGCAGAAAGGTAAAATTGATTGTAAATGAAATTGATTACTTTCATGCGTTAGACAGTTTGAAATTAGCAGAAGAAATCCAAAAAAGATTAGAAAAACAATTAGCTTGTTTTGTGGAAGTCAATGTGTCTGGTGAAGTATCGAAACACGGTATCTCACCAGCAGAGCTTCTGCCTTTCTTAGAATCTTTAGCAGCCTATCCAAATATACAGGTAGTGGGACTTATGACTATGGCACCGAAGGACGCTTCTGCTGAACAAATTCGTAAAGTGTTTGAAACGCTGAGAGAATTGCGTGATCTTGCCCAATCAAAACAATACACACATGCACCATGTACCGAACTGAGCATGGGGATGAGCCAAGATTTTCAACTTGCAATTGAAGAAGGAGCTACATTTATCCGTGTAGGAACAGCGCTATTCAAAGACGAGGAGGAAGAATAATGCCACTTTTAAACAGGGGAGCAATTGCTAATTTTTTCGGATTAGCTGATGAAGAAGAGTACGAATACGAAGATTATCCTGAACAACAACAGGTTGCTAAGCAACCAACTAAATCAAACACACAGTATCAACAACATTCTCCAGCTGTTTCACAGCCGATTGAAAAAAAACAACGCCCAACGACGACATCTCGTCCGGTTGGTCGTGAGAATGCGCCGACGAACGAAACAAAAAAAGTCATCGAATTACATCAAACTTCTACAAAAAATACGCAAAAAGACCAACGACAAACGAGACCATCTGTTCAACCTAACACACAGTTAGCAGGAAAAATCACAGTGATGGAACCTCGTGCCTACTCTGAAGCAATGACGATTGCTAAAAGGATCATTGCGGGAGAAGCAACATTAGTCAACTTTCGGTTAGTAGAAGAAAAGCAGGCTCGACGTATCGTGGATTTCCTAACAGGGACAGTCTATGCGTTAGACGGCGATATCAAACGAGTAGGTGATGAGATTTTCCTTTGCACACCAGCTGGTCTGGAAATCGATAGTTCAACGGCTCAATCTTTCGCAGATGGAAGTATGTTTGATCTGTAAAGAGGAGGAGCAAACATTTATATTCTTTTTATGTTACTTAATTTAATTTCACGTGCTGCATACTTTTATAGCATGATCCTAGTAGTCTATGCGTTACTATCTTGGTTTCCAGGAGGGTATCAATCTAGCCTTGGACGTATATTAGCAAAGATTTGTGAACCATATATCAGCCTATTCGATCGTTTGCCTTTAAGATTTGGACCAATGGATTTTACTGTCTTAGCATCAATTGTCATTTTAAATCTTGCTGTCCAAGGATTGCAGCATATCGTTTTATGGATGATTACGTTCGCTATTTAGTGTAGAACAACCAGGGATATATAGGAGGGAATCAAGTGGATACGAATGTGTATCAGCATTTCCGAGTAGATGAACGTCCGTTTATTGACTCTGTCGGAGATTGGATCGAACAGGTCCAAAGTCAGTATGCACCTTATCTGACAGAATTTCTTGATCCAAGACAATGTTACATCTTAGAGACCTTGATTCGCCAAAATAGTGACTTGCGTTTTCAATTATACGGTGGCTATGAGCAAGCAGAACGAAAAAGATGCTTGATTTTCCCAGACTACTATGAACCAGTTGACGATGATTTTGAAATGTCGTTATATGAAATCCATTACCCAAGTAAATTTGCCAGTTTGAGTCATGGAAAGATTTTAGGTACACTAGTTGGCACAGGGATTAAACGTTCTTACTTCGGTGATATTATTTCAGATGATGACCGATGGCAAGTTTTCATTGCAGACGAAATCGATCATTTTGTCGTTAATCAAGTGACTAAAATCGGGAAAGTGGCTGTTCGCTTAGAGGAGATCAATTACACAGATATGATCTTGCCAAAAGACAGCTGGACTCAAGAAAGAGGTACGGTCAGTTCACTTAGACTGGATAGTGTGATTTCGGAAATTTATAATATTTCAAGACAGCGTTCAAAGCAGCTGATCGAATCGGGGAAAGTAAAAGTTAATTGGACAGAAAATACAAAACCGGATTTTTTGCTTGAGTTATTAGATATTGTTTCGATCAGAGGATATGGTAGAATACAAATCCAAGACCTTGAGGGGAAAACAAAGAAAGACAAGTGCAGGGTGTTGTTTGGTGTATTACGTAAATAAAACAAGAAGGTGGTTTACTCATGGCTTTAACTCCATTAGATATTCAAAATAAAACATTCCCAACAAAAATGCGGGGATATAATCAAGACGAAGTAGATGATTTCTTAGATTTAGTTGTTCGTGATTACGAAGAAGTAACACAAAGAAATCGTGAGTTAGAAAAAGCAGTGAAGCATTCAGAAGAAAAACTTGAATACTTCAATGAACTGAAAGATGCGTTGAATCAATCGATTATCGTGGCACAAGATACAGCCGACAAAGTAAAAACAAGCGCAAGTAAAGAATCAGAAGTGATCGTGACTTCTGCACAAAATAAAGCAGACGAAATGGTAGCAAACGCTGAAAAACGCGCACACCAATTAACAACGGATGCAGAAGAAAAAGCCCGCCGTATCTTGACAGATGCGACTGAAAAAGCAAGACAATTGGCTACAGAAACAGAAGATTTGAAAAAGAAAACACGTGTATTCCATCAACGAATCAGCTTGATGTTGGAATCACAACTTGAACAAGTGAAAAGTCCAGAATGGGATGAGATCTTACAACCATTCTCGAGTTATGTAACAGACAGCCATGAAGTAATCAAAGAAGTTTTGGCAAAACAGCTTGACAATGAAATTGAAAGTGATGTACACTCTGAAACAGGAGTATACGAGTCTCCAGTGACTGCTTTTGATACGCAAGCAATCGATCTTTCGATCATTCCTGGAGAATACGAAGAAGAGTAGAACAGAAAAGCATTTTGACATTCTTAAAGCGAGCCAATGACAGTGTAAGATTGGTAAGACCCTGCAAAGTGAAAGATCCTCTACTTGCTTTATTTCTGAACGACAGTAAGAAATAGCGGCTGACCTCGTTATCGGTCTTCGAGAGTTACGATTGTAACTAAATTTGGGTGGTACCACGGCATGTTCGTCCCTAGGATGAACATGCTTTTTTGCGTTCTGTAAACTATAGTTAAGGAGTGTTTGTATGAAAATGAAAGAAACCTTGCAACTAGGAAAAACAAGTTTTCCTATGCGTGGGAATTTGCCGAACCGTGAAGGTGAGTGGCAAAAAGAATGGGAAGAAAATCAAATCTATCAACAAAGACAAGCGTTGAATGAAGGCAAACCAAGCTTTATTCTTCATGATGGTCCTCCGTATGCAAACGGAAATATCCATTTAGGGCATTCTTTAAACAAAATTAGTAAAGATATCATCATCCGTTCAAAATCAATGTCTGGTTTTCGTGCGCCGTACGTTCCTGGCTGGGATACGCATGGTTTACCAATCGAGCAAGTCTTGACGAACAAAGGGATCAAAAGAAAAGAAATGACGATGGCTGAATACTTGGAAAAATGTCGTGAATACGCCCTTTCACAAGTAGACAAACAACGGGAAGACTTTAAACGTTTAGGTGTTGCTGGTGATTGGGAAAATCCTTATGTCACTTTAGATCCTTCCTATGAAGCTGCACAGATCCGTGTGTTTGGTAAAATGGCTGAAAAAGGGTATATCTACAAAGGATTAAAACCAATTTACTGGTCACCATCTAGTGAATCCTCATTAGCTGAAGCTGAAATTGAATATAAAGATGTCAAATCTCCTTCTATCTATGTCGCTTTCACTGTGAAGGATGGCAAAGGTCTTTTGGAAGAAGATACTGCTTTCGTTATTTGGACAACGACACCATGGACATTGCCAGCTAACCAAGGGATTGCTGTAAACCCAACATTTACGTATGTCTTAGTAGAAGCTGATGGTCGCAAATTTGTCGTTGCCAAAGATTTGATGGAAACGGTGCAACAGGCAATTGGCTGGGAAACAGTCGTAGTCTTAAAAGAATTTGCAGGACAAGAGATGGAATACATGACAGCGACACATCCATTCTATGAACGTGAATCTTTAGTGATCTTAGGAGATCACGTGACCTTGGATGCAGGTACTGGATTAGTCCACACCGCACCTGGACATGGGGAAGATGACTATATTGCAGGAAATCGTTACAATTTACCTGTGGTTTCTCCCGTTGATTCTAAAGGTGTATTTACGGATGAAGCACCTGGATTTGAAGGAATCTTTTATGACAAAGCAAATCCAATGATCACGGATCTATTACAAGAAAAAGGTGCCTTGTTGAAATTGGATTTCTTCACCCATAGTTACCCACATGACTGGCGTACTAAAAAACCTGTCATTTATCGTGCAACACCACAATGGTTTGCTTCAATCAATGATTTCCGCCAAAACATTCTTGATGAAGTGGAAAAAGTTGATTGGATCATTCCATGGGGAAAAACACGTCTTTACAATATGGTACGTGATCGCGGCGATTGGGTCATCTCACGCCAACGTGCTTGGGGCGTCCCACTACCAATTTTTTATGCTGAAAATGGCGAAGCGATCATTACACCTGAGACTATTGAACATGTCGCTGAATTATTTGCGGCCCATGGCTCAATCATTTGGTTTGAAAAAGAAGCGAAGGATTTACTGCCTGAAGGCTTTACGCATCCAGGATCACCAAATGGCGAATTTACGAAAGAAACAGATATCATGGACGTCTGGTTTGATTCAGGTTCTTCTCATGAAGCTGTTTTACGTCAACGCCCTGAGTTATCTTTCCCAGCAGATATGTATCTTGAAGGTTCAGATCAATATCGTGGTTGGTTCAATTCAAGTATCACTACAAGTGTAGCGATCAATGGTGTTGCGCCATACAAATCAGTTTTATCCCAAGGCTTCACGTTAGATGGCGAAGGTCGAAAAATGAGTAAATCATTAGGCAATACGATCGTTCCAGATAAAGTGATCAAACAATTTGGTGCGGATATTCTACGTCTATGGGTATCTAGTGTGGACTACGAAGCAGATGTTCGTGTGTCTATGGATATTTTAGGACAAGTTGCTGAAGTTTATCGGAAAATCCGAAATACGATGCGTTTCCTATTAGCAAATACGGATGATTTTGACCCTAAGAAAGATGCAGTAGCGTATGAAGATCGTCGTTCAGTTGATAAATATATGACAGTTCGTTTAAATCAAGTCATCAAAGAAATTCGTGAAGAAGGATATGATAAGTATAACTTTATGCAAATCTATCGCACAGTGATGAATTTCTTAACAGTTGATCTTTCTTCTTTCTATCTTGATTTTGCAAAAGATGTTGTTTATATTGAAGCAGAAAATGATCATCAACGTCGTTGTATGCAAACTGTTTTTTACGAAACAGCTGTTTCATTAACAAAATTACTGACACCGATCATTCCTCACACAACAGAGGAAATCTGGTCATTCTTAAAAGAAGAGGAAGCTTATGTTCAATTAAGTGAGCTACCAGGATATGTTGAATATGCGAACCAAGATGAGTTGTTAGATACATGGGCGGCCTTCATGGATTTCCGTGATAAAGTCTTAAAAGCACTAGAAGAAGCAAGAAATAGTAAATTGATTGGAAAATCATTAGAAGCAAAATTAACGATCTATCCGAATCAACAAGTGAATCAATTATTGACAGCAGTTGCTGCTGACATTCCTCAGTTATTGATCGTCTCACCAGACTACTTTACGATTATGCCAGAAAACACTGAAGCGCCTGAAAATGCTTTAGTCTTTGATGATGTAGCGATTTTAGTCGAAAAAGCAGAAGGTGAAACGTGTGATCGTTGCCGTCAAATCCGTAAAGATGTTGGAACTGATGAAAAATTACCACACTTATGCGGACGTTGCGCACAACTTGTTGAAGAATTCTATCCAGAAGCAGTCGCAGAAGGTTTTGAATAAAAGTTAGTAAAAAACAACCAAACACATTTTGTGTTTGGTTGTTTTTATTACATCAAAGAGTATTTTTAAGCGAATAGCAAATGATTGGTCACTAATCCAATTTACCACGTTCACGGTACCAATGATCTGGTTGCCAGATCCATTCGAACCCGTCTTTTTCTAAAAGCTCGAATGCTGCTTCAGGACCCATAGAACCAGCTTTATAATTCGGGAAATCTGGTTGTACCTGATCCCAAACTTGGCGGATCACGTCAACGATATGCCAAGATTGTGCGACTTCTTCCCAATGAGAGAAGTTGGTGCTATCACCGTTCAATGCATCTAACATAAGCTTTTCATACGCTTCAGGACTATTTTCGACCATTTCAGCACTATTGCGATATTCCAGTTTGATTGGATCGGTGGCGAAGCCTTGACCAACTTTTTTTCCATTTAATGTAAATGAAAAACCTTCTGTTGGTTGAATATAGATAGTCAAAACATTTGGTGGTAACGTTGGATCATTACAAGGTTCGTCGATCGATGTTTTAAATACATTGACAGGTACTTGTTTAAAGACAATATTGATTCGTGTACCTTTTTCAGTAAGACGTTTCCCAGTACGTACATAAAACGGTACGCCAGACCAACGGAAATTATCGATCGTAAATTTTCCAGCAACAAATGTTTCAGTTGTCGATTGTGGATCAACGTTGTCTTCTTCACGGTAGCCTTTGAATGTCTGATCATCTAATTGACCTGCAGCATATTGCCCACGTACAAAATTTTCTAAGACTTCTTTTTTTTCATAAATACGAATAGCTTTTAAAGCTTTGATTTTTTCTGATCTGATTTCTTTTTCGGAAAAGGCAACAGGCGGTTCCATCGCGAGTAATGCTAATACTTGAAGGATATGATTTTGGACCATGTCTTTTAACGCACCGCTGTGGTCATAGTAGCCGCCACGATCTTCGACACCTAAACTTTCACCAAAAGTGATCTGGATGTTGTCGATGTAACGATTGTTCCATTGAGACTCAAAAATATTATTGGCAAAGCGAATCGCAGAGATATTTTGAATCATTTCTTTACCTAAGTAATGGTCGATACGGAAAATATCGTCTTCTGGAAAGGCTTGTCGAATTTTTTCATTCAATTCAAATGCAGAATGGAAATCAGAACCAAAAGGTTTTTCGATAATCAATCGGTTGAAGCCAGTTTCAGTGATGATTTTCTGAGATTTCAAATGTGAAACGATCGTGCCGAAAAATTGAGGAGCCATAGCTAAATAGTACATTCGATTACCATTCAAGTGGTATTTTTCATCTAAACGATCAGATAATTCTTTTAATGTTTGGTAATGAGAAGAATCATTGACATCATGAGATTGGTAATAAAAATGGCTAGCAAATCGTTCGGCTTCTTCGGCAGAAGGATTCAATGTTTCGATTGTTCCTTTAACCACTTTACGATAGTGTTCATCACTCCAAGGACGACGTGCTGTACCGATCACAGCAAAATGTTCGCTCAAGTTGCCCTTTTTGTATAAACGAAAAAGGGAAGGATACAATTTACGTTGTGCTAAATCTCCTGTACCGCCAAATATAGTAAATAATACGTTTTTTTCATTCATTATTTGGGTAATCTCCTTTACAGTTTATCAACAAAAATTGTGCTGGCGGCTTTAAAGCTGACAGGAATTTTTTTAGTTTTATTTTGGATGGTGATTGGTCCTTCATAGGCCGCTACATCAGTAATTTCATAAGTTTCATCAATATTGACATCGATTGTGACTAAATAGTCTAATAATTCCTTTTCATCAAGGACACGAGCAATCCGGATTTTGGTACCGACTGGGTAGGATTCCAGTGTTTGACGACGCTCTTCATGGACAACCTGTTCCTTTTTAGGAATAATGCCTCCATGTGGGCAATGTTTAGGATGATTTAAATAACTTTCTAAATGATCCGCAAGCTGTTCAGAAGTCACATGCTCAAGGACCTCAGCATCGTCATGAACCTCATTCCAGTTGTAATCTAAATGTTCGACTAAAAAAACTTCCCATAATCGATGTTTACGTATCAGGCTACTTGCTTTTATCAGTCCGCTATCAGTCAATTGTACACCTTGGTAAGGAGAGTGTTCGACTAGTTTTTCTTTAACGAGTTTAGAAATCATTTCGCTTACTGAAGCAGGTGACACTGCTAGGCTAGAAACGATTTGTTTATTGTTGACTTTTGTTGTGTCACCGCCTAATTCCAGAATGATTTTTAAATAATCTTCTCGGTTTGGTGTCATATGCGATCATCCTTTCATGGTAAGAAACCATCACTTGTAAGTGTAACAAAAAAAACACAAATTGACTATTTTATGAGAAAAAAATAGGACGGAAATGTCGGTTTTTTTATTTTTCGTATGCCATCGTTTGTCCATCTTTCTAAGTAGTTGTTTGAGATGTATAGTGATCAAATAGCCGCTAATTGAAAAGTACTTTGCTCTTATCATAGCATAATTTGTTCGATCGTTGTGACCTAGAGGAAATTGCATGGATGAAACTTGTAAAACGGGACAAAGGGTTTAGAAAACAGCAATTTTCTAAACCCTTTGTCTCGTTTTTATAAAAAAGAAGTACGTTAATGAAGTGATTGGCAGTGTATCATCTACTAAGCTAGGATAATCATGATTTTTTAGATAATAAATAAGCGGAATCATTTGCTTCATCGTACAGTAACATGTCGTTGTAAGAAAACGTTAGGTAAAAACCGTACTGATCTCTAACTATCAATTTTTCGGAGGTAACTTCGACTAATAGTGTTCCTAAAGAACGGTCATCAAGCCAAAACGAATAATCAGAATGGATGGTCAGTTCATGGTGTGTTTGGCTGGTATCCGTAAATGACCAAGTTCCACAGTATTTATTCAAATGATCGACCTGTGCTTCTTTCTTTTTATGATCGAGTACTTTTTTTCCAGCAAGTGTTGCGATACCGGCAAGTAGGATATAGATGATTCTTTTTTTCATTTTTTTCCACTCCTTTGTCTTTATTTATGATAAAAGCATATTTTGCTTATTGTTCCTTTTCTTATAGTTTACTAAAGAAAGTGCATGATTTCTCTAAGACTTTCGACTGGTTTTTCAAGTGTTTTTAGTAAAAATATGGTAGGATACAGTAGTAGGGAGAAAGGTGATGACTATTGGACTACCAAGATGTTGAAATTGCTTACTTCATTGAACGACCAAATCGCTTTATTGCTTTTTGTTTGAACAAAAAAGGAGAAGTAGTCAAAACTCATGTTAAGAATACAGGTAGAGGCAAAGAGTTGTTGCTTCCTGGTGCAGAGGTGGCGTTAGTACACATTCCTGGAACAAAACGTAAAACTGCCTATGATCTAATTGCTGTAAAAAAAGAGCAGCAGTGGTTCAATATCGATAGTCAGTTACCAAACCGATTAGCGATTGATGGAATTTTAGATGGGACGATCCACTTACCAAATTTAAATGGTGATATTGAGTTCTACAAACGTGAAGTGACCTTTGGAAAGTCTAAATTCGATATTTATTTAGAAACAAGTTGCGGTCAAAAAGCATTTGTAGAGGTCAAAGGGATGACCCTGGAAAACAAAGCAATAGGTGCTTTTCCCGATGCACCGACCATTCGTGGACTTAAACACGTCAATGAATTGATCCGCGCGCATCAAGAAGGCTATGAGACCTATATTCTTTTTATTGCACAATTTGAACACTTGCATCGAGCAACGATCCATGAACAGATGCAACCAGAATTAGCTGCTGCTTTTCGTTTTGCTCAACAAGCAGGTGTTCAAGTAATCGTATATAATTGTCAAGTAACAGAAAAACAAGTGGTATTGAAACAAGCAACCCCATTTGACCTAAATACAGTTTTTGAAGATCCTAATTTATAGAAAGAAGGCGTAAAGATGATCCATTTAGGTATAATCGGTACAAATTGGATTACCCATCAATTTGTTCAAGCAGCATTAGCGACACGTAAGTATGAACTAACAGCTGTTTATTCAAGACATTTAGAAAAAGCGCAACAATTTGGCGCAGAATATGAAGGCGATATCGCATTCGCAACAGATTTAACTGTTTTTTTTGAGTTAGAACACATGGATACGGTCTATATTGCTTCGCCAAATAGTTTGCATTTTCAGCATGCGAAGCAAGCAATTTTGGCAGGAAAAAATGTGATTGTAGAAAAACCGGCATTTAGTACACCAAAAGAAATGGAAGAGATCATTCATTTGGCAAACCAAGAGAAAGTCTTTTTCTTTGAAGCCGCGCGAAATATCCATGAAGCTGGGTTTAAAAAAATTGCAGAATTTTTACCTTTGAAAGATGAGATCATTGGCGCAAATTTCAGCTATATGAAATATTCTTCTCGTTATGATCAAGTATTAGATGGGGAAGAACCGAATATTTTCTCTCCGCGTTTTTCAGGTGGAGCAATGATGGATCTCGGCGTTTACCTTGTCTACGCAGCTGTAGGTTGGTTTGGCAAGCCGCAAGAAGTCCATTATTTCCCTAGAAAAATAGCTACAGGTGTTGATGGATTAGGTTGGGGGATCTTGCGCTATGCTACTTTTGATGTAGCAATCCAACCGGGCAAAATTGGTGATTCATATCTACCTTCCGAGATTTATTTTGATAGTGGAACAGTGATCATGAATGGCGTCAATGCAATTGAGCAAGCAGAGTACCATGATCGTAACCACGAACAAATTGAAAAATTAGAGATCGTAGCTTCTGAAAATCCAATGAGTGAAGAGGCAGAAGATTTTGCGAATGTGATCATGAACCCTAAAGATCCACAATGGGGATTACAGTATGAAGAATGGGTCGAACTTGCACGAAACGTGAATCAAGTCGTTTATGATTTGCGAATCAGTGGTGGGATCGAATTCGATGCAGATAAAGAGGGAACTGAGTAATGACTGATTTTGTAAAACATTTTCCAACTAATTGGCAAAACAAATGGGAAGAAAAAGGGTTCACTGTCCCATCGTTTATCCAACAAGAAGTATTCACTGACTTAAAAGAAGGTAAAAGCTTAATTGCTGTTTCTCCAACCGGTTCAGGTAAGACCTTAGCTTATCTATGGCCGTTACTATTGAATGTGAAAAAAGGAGAGGCAAGTACCCTATTGATCCTTGCTTCTTCGCAAGAATTGGCGATCCAAGTTGCTGAGGTCACCCGTGAATGGGCAAAAGATTTAGCAATCTCTGTCCAATCTGTTGTGGGCGGCGCAAATGTCAAACGCCAAATCGAAGGACTAAAAAAGAAACCGGAAGTATTGGTAGGCACACCAGGTCGTGTATTAGAGTTGATGAAACAAAAAAAAATAAAGGCTCATCAAATCCAAACAATCGTATTTGACGAGGCAGATCAACTTTTTGATGAAGGAAATCGACCATTTATTGATCAAATCATTCATCAAGCGCCAACCGACTACCAATTAGCTTTCTTTTCAGCAACAGCCGATCGTTCCATCCAGCAAATCGAATCATTGACAAAACAATCGCTGAAAGTGGTCGACGTTACTAAAATGGATGATTCAAGGAAAGGACTTAGTCACTATTTTATCCGTGTTCCTGCTCGAAAAACAGAGGACTATCTAAGACGATTAGCGCATGTGGAAGGTTTCCAAGGTCTTGTTTTTTTCAACCAGTTGAGTGAGTTAGGCATGATGGAAGAAAAAATGAGTTATCGAGGAATCCGCGTGGCGAGTTTAGCATCTGACCAAAACAAGCTATTACGCAAAGCGGCATTGACTCAATTCAAAGAAGGCAAAATCAGCATGTTGTTATCAACGGATGTAGCTGCTCGTGGGCTAGATATCGCTGAACTTCCTTATGTTGTTAATGTCGACGTTCCAATGACAGAAGAAACATATTTGCATCGTGCAGGTAGAACTGGTCGAATGGGGCAACAAGGACAAGTCATCACCTTTGTGAATGAACATACACTAAGAGACTTAAAAAAAATTGCTCGACAAACAGAAACAGAACTCACTGAATTATTTATTTATGGGGGAGGCTTACAGACAGAAGCCCCTGAAAAAGCCCCAATAAAAATGCTCCAAAAAAAGAAAGAATTAGGAAAAAAAGAAGCAAGTGAAACAGTAACAAAAAAAGTTGCTTCTTCTCCGAAAACAAAACACAAAAACAAGCATAAAAAAGATAAAAATAAAGGAGCAAGGCGCAAATAAGCGCCTTTTTGTGTTATTATATTGAAAATGGAAACAGGTCGTTTGGTTAAAGGAGAGTTAGCATGAACGAAAGACAGGAAGAAATCTTGGATTTACTTACGGAAAATCATAAAGGATTGACAGCAACAGATGTTGCGAAGCAATTAGAGATTGATCGTAGTAATGCAAGCCGTTATCTAAGTGATTTATATAAAGCGCATTACATCGTGAAAAGCACTGGCAGACCTGTAGTTTATTCTATGCCTCCCAAAAAAACAGCTTCAGATAAAGTTCATGTGGACGCTTCTACACAAGTCACTTTTGAAACCTTAGTAGGGGAGAATGAATCATTAAAAGTAAGTATCCAACAGGCAAAAGCAGCGATTTTATATCCGCCAAGAGGATTGCATACGATTATTTTTGGGGAGACAGGAACTGGAAAATCGATGTTTGCTGAATGTATGTACCATTTTGCAATCGATTCGGAAATGCTTTCTCCAGATGCCCCCTTTATTTCATTTAATTGTGCGGATTATGCGCAAAACCCACAGTTGTTGTTTGGGCATATCTTCGGAATAAAAAAAGGTGCCTATACAGGTGCAACACAAGATAGCCAAGGTTTGATGGCTAAAGCAGATGGGGGGATCTTATTTTTAGATGAGATCCATCGCTTACCTCCAGAAGGGCAAGAGATGCTCTTCACGTTTATCGACAAAGGGGTTTATCGCCCATTAGGGGAGAGCGCACAAGTCCATGAGGCGTCTGTTCAGATCATCGGAGCAACGACAGAATCATCTGAAAGTTTTTTGACGACATTTAACCGCAGGATACCGATGGCAATCACTTTGCCGAATCTGGCCTCTCGGTCATTAGATGAGCGGTATGAAATCATTTCCTTGTTTATCAAGCAAGAAGCCAATCGCTTGAATCAACGGATCGATATTGAAAAAGAAGCGATTTTAGCTTTTATGCTATACGACGCAGAGGGAAATATCGGGCAAGTAAAACGTGACCTGAAATTAGTCTGTGCGAAGTCATTCCTTCATTATCGTATGCACCAAGAAGAAAAATTAGTCATTCGAAAAGAAGAGTTATCCCTGCAAGTCCAAAAAGGATTATTACGAATCAAAGAAGTCCCTGAACGATTAGATCGCTTCATGGATAGTAAGAGTCAATATTTGACGTTTGAGCCAGGATTCGCTGATGTGGTTTGGTCTAGGGACCCAGAAAGAAACATGCAAGTGTACAATGACATTGAAGAAAAGGTGATGTCGCTTTCTGAATCGGGTGGCGAAAATATTGATCTTGAAGCGTTGATCTCGAAAGATGTCGATGCCTATTTTCAAACGTACGTCAAAGAATTGACGAAAAGTACGATTCCTAAAGATTTACTTCCAGAAGACATCTGGCGTTTGACAAATGAGCTATATGATGTCGCTGAGAAACGATTAGATCGAATCTATAACCAAAAAGCACGCTTTGCGTTTGCCTTACATTTGCAAAGTACATTAGATCGTGTCAAAGATGGTCACATGATCGTTCATCCTGACTTGAATAATATACGAAAGAAGTTCAAAAAAGAATTTCAAGTTGCGATCGATTTATCTACGATCATTGAAGAAGATCAACAAGTAGAGATCCCATTTGATGAAATTGGTTTTATCAGTATGTTTTTATCGATCAATCTCGGAGAAAGTGAGCCAGTCAAAGAAAATAAAGTCGACGTGTTAGTCTTGATGCACGGGCGACAAACTGCTTCAAGTATGTTGGAGATGGCACAAGCTTTACTCGGAACAACGATCGGTCAAGCGTTCAATATGCCATTAGAGATGGAAGTTCAATCCATGTATGAAGAAGTATTGAAATATGTAAAAAATCGTCAAAGCAATTTAACAAATGGCTTGATTCTACTGACTGATATGGGTTCACTGAATACATTCAGCGATTTGATCTATGAAGAGACGGGGATACGTACAAAAGCAATCACGATGACCAGTACCATGATCGTCATCGAAGCAATCCGGATGGCAAATGTTGGTAGAAGCTTAGAAGATATCTACCAAAGTATCCAAATGTCTTTTGAATCGATTGTCAAAGATCAATTTAAAATCGAAAAGCAGGAATTGAACGAACGGAAAAAAGCAGTGATCGTAACTTGTTTTACTGGAGAAGGAGTGGCCGCAAAACTGTATCAACGAATCGTACCCGTTATCAATCAGGATAAAGTTGAAGTGATCCAAATGCAGTTTTTGGAACGTGAATCATTTAAACGCCACATTGATGCGTTATTGGAAGAATATGAGATCAAGGCGATTGCCGGAACTGTTGAGGTAGATTATCAAAATATCCCATTCTTTTCTGCCTATGACGTATTCGATGATGAAAAACTCAATACATTGAAACGCATCGCAGATGACGAAGTTCCGACAGCAAAAATTGTTGATTCATTAAAAGACTCATTGAATGCGATATCATCTGTTGAGCGTTTGATCCAAGCTTTGCAAAAAGCGATCCAACAAATCCAAACAGACTTATCGATCATTGTTGAACCAGGTGTGGATACGGGTATCGTGATCCATGTTGCTTTTTTGATTGATGGTCTGATCAAACATGAAAAATTACGTACATTTGATGATTTCCCGATTTTTGCAAAA
This sequence comes from Enterococcus sp. AZ062, assembly GCF_051715065.1. Classification (NCBI taxonomy): domain Bacteria; kingdom Bacillati; phylum Bacillota; class Bacilli; order Lactobacillales; family Enterococcaceae; genus Enterococcus; species Enterococcus sp. AZ062. Next base: position 936,536 of record NZ_JBIOTB010000001.1, read on the forward strand.
ATGTATCGCTTAGAAATGGATATTGTTCGAACGAATTTGATCGGGATCGAACGTAAATATGGTGTGAAAATCCCGGAACATGAGATTGCTTTTATCACACAAATGTTTATAGAAAATAAAATAAAAAAATGATTGAAATTACACAGTGTACACACTAACGATTAGTGTGTACACTGTGTTTGCTTGATTAGTGTTATGAAAACGCTATTTTAATTGTTTAGTGTTTGGCATGCTTCTTGCATTATAGTTATAGTGTAAAACCAAATTTAAAGGAGTGGAAAAAATGGAGAAAAAAACAATCATGTTAGTATGTTCTGCAGGAATGAGTACAAGTTTATTAGTAACAAAAATGCAAAAAGCAGCAGAAGAAAAAGGAATGGAAGCAGATATCTTTGCGGTTTCAGCTTCAGATGCTGACAATAACCTTGAATCAAAAAATGTAGATGTTCTATTATTAGGTCCACAAGTTCGCTTTATGAAAGCACAATTTGAACAAAAATTAGCGCCAAAAGGAATTCCATTGGATGTTATCAACATGCAAGATTATGGCATGATGAACGGTGCAAAAGTACTTGAGCAAGCTGAAAAATTAATGAAATAATCAAACGTGAAGCTGGAGGTAGAATAGTGGAAGATCAACAAAATCTAGAAGCCATCATGGGATTGATCATGTATGGTGGAAATGCAAAAAGCGATGCAATGGAAGCGATTTCTGCGGCAAAAAAAGGAGATTTTGATTTAGCGGAGCAAAAAATCCGCGATGCTGAAGCCTCTCTGGTAGAAGCACATCATTCACAAACTCAAATGCTCACGCAAGAAGCACAAGGAAATCATATGCAAGTAACGCTGTTGACTGTGCATAGTCAAGATCACTTGATGACATCGATCGCATTTACAGACCTTGCAAAAGAAATCATTGATTTATATCGTAGAACTTACGTTGAATAACTAAAACACTTCTTTTTTGAACGGAAGAAGAAAAAAATTTTTGAACGGATTTTTTTAATTTGATATAAAGAGTCATTCTTTATATAAAAACTTATAGGAGGAAGTAATAATGAATGGATTAACAAGTTGGATGGAAAAATACATCCTTCCAGTTGCCGGCAAAATCGGCGCGCAAAAGCACTTAGTGGCATTGCGTGACGCTTTTATCGGTACGATGCCTGCAACAATGGCTGGATCAGTAGCTGTAATGATCAATGCAATTATTCGTGATTTACCACAGCAATTTATTAGTACGTATGCTGACAGCTTAGCAGCAGACAAAGGTTTTTTTGCCGTATTGAATGTGATCATCGGCATCAATGGGTTCGTCTGGAATGGTACACTAGCAATTGCAGGACTGATTTTTGCCTTTTCATGGGGATATAATTTAGCCCGTGCTTATGGCGTAAATGACTTAGCAGGAGGGATCGTTGGTTTAGCAACACTGATCCAAGGAATCGCTTTTGGCCCGTCATTATCAGCTGCATTGAATGTCAATGTTCCACAAAATGTGGCAGATGCGATCAATGGATCGGAAATCGGGGCAACGATTGCTGACGGCACTCTATCAGTTGGTTTATGGGGATGGTTGAAGCTTGATCATTTAAATGGTAATGCCTACTTCACAGTAATGATCATGGGCGCGATCTCTGTTATCATTTTCTGTAAATTGATGCTTGCTAATATCACGATCAAAATGCCTGACTCAGTACCACCGGCAGTTTCTAAAGCATTTGCAGCAATCCTACCAGCAACGATTTCATTATATGTCATCGCTATCATTAATTATGTTGTTGGACGTGTGGCAGATGGTCAACTGATCATTGATTTAGTACAAAAATATATTGCAGAACCTTTCTTGGGCTTATCACAAGGTCTTGGTGCTGTATTGATCGTTACGATCTTCGTTCAGATTTTCTGGTTCTTTGGTATCCATGGTCCGAACGTATTAGCACCAGTATTAGAAGGTATTTGGGGTCAAGCACAATTGATCAACATCGATATCTTCCAAAAGGGTTACAATGGTAAAACAGGAACACCTGCAGTATTAGATGCGATTGAAGATGGTAAAGCGTACATGTGGGTACGTGGCTCATTTGATGCGTTTGCATGGTTTGGTGGTTCAGGTGGAACAATCGTTCTATTGATTGCTATCTTACTATTATCAAAACGTGCTGACTACTTGACTGTAGCAAAACTATCGATTGGACCTGGTATCTTCAATATCAATGAACCAGTCATGTTTGGTTTACCAATCGTCTTGAATGCAATCATGTTTATTCCATTCTTAGTGGCACCAGTTGTTGCGACAACGATTGGTTGGGTGGCAACTTATCTAGGATTAGTCGCACCGGTATCTCAACAAGTAACGTGGGTCGTTCCACCGTTCTTGCTGTCGTTCCTTGCAACAGGAGCAGACTGGCGGGCACCGATCGTTACATTAGTATGTATGGTCGTGACCTTCCTGATTTGGGCACCATTTGTGATGTCAGCAAATAAAATGGACCCAGCAGCAGGTGAACCGAAATAATCAGTCGAAGTAGGGGCTATGGGCGATGACGATCCGTCAAATCCCTAGCCCTCGCTTCATTCGAGTAAAACTAAAAGTAATCAATAAAAAAAGAAAAGAGGAAAATAAATGATTTCAATCGCTAGTGCTATGCAACAAGATGCAATCAAAGAGTTGTTAGAAGGATACAATGAAGAAGGTGTAACCTTTACTTTCAAAGAAAAACAAGGAATCAAATTATTCTTTGAAACAAGTGCAGAAGATAAAGAAGCAGCTGCCAAAACAGCAAAAGAATTGATCAAAGCCCAACCATGGGGCACAGTATTATATTTCCAAGCAGCAGCAGTCTAAGAAACAAGATAAGGGTGGTTCAAATGATAAAAAATGGATTGTTTTTGTGTAGTATTGGTTCACTGATCATACTATATAGTTTAAATCCGGGAACGCAACAATATGACATTTATAGTATGGTCACTGGATTGTTTTTTGCAGGACTAGGGATTTACTTCTTTTTAAAAGGTAAGAAGAAAGAAGAAGCAAAGGAGAAAAAGAACTAATGGAAATAATTAAAACACTAAATATTCCGGCATCGTTTTTCTATGATAAAGTGATGGATTCTGTTCTTTTCGATGTCCGCAAAGCCACTGGGAAATCAGTGACACGCAAACAATTAAAGAATCTTGAATACGTCAAACAATTCTCTCAAAATAATCGTGCACGCATTATCATTGAGGAAGTCATTGAAAACCAATCTTATAAATTTCGTACCTCAACGACTAAAAATGATTTTGTCGTTCATTATCAAATCAAACCAATTGATGAAAAATCGTGTGAAGTCCACTACACGGAACAAATGGAATCACATGGTATGTTGCAGAAAATGAATGATATGATCTTAGGGACGATGTTGATGTATTTTAAAAAGAGACGTTTTAAAAAGATGCTAGGGATGATTGAAGAATCCTATTAAAAGAGGATTGCAAATCAAACCGTCATTCCAAGAGGATAACTAATGATCAAAATGAGAATAAGTTGTGGAAACAACGTTTGGATCAAAAAAACGAAGCGCTAAAAACCAAAATCGTTTGTTCTATTTTGGCTTTTTAGCGCTATTTTTTTAAATCATTTTTTTATGGCATACTACTTTTTGAAAAGGAATGAAGGTCCGCCTGCTATTCTTATAAAGAAAAAAATAGTACAATTGGTATAGATATTTAAAGGAAGAAGGGGAAGTATGACGAATGTTATAAAAGAATTGGGGAACCAAGCACTAGAAGAAATGTACACTTTAGCAACCTATGCTTTTAATTCACAAGATACAGACGAACGACGTGAACGATTTAAAATGATTGTTGAGAATTCATGGAACTACGGCTTTTTAGATCCAGAGGGCCATTTGACAAGTCAAGTAATGGCCACACCTTTTTCAGTGAATTTCTATGGAAAAAACTACTTGATGGCTGGAATCGGCTACGTTGCTTCCTATCCTGAAGCACGAGGACAGGGCGGTATCAATCGTATCATGGAAAAAATCCTTGAAGACTGTCGAGAAAGAAATGTCACGCTGTCTTATCTAGCACCATTTTCTTATCCTTTTTATCGTCGCTATGGGTATGAACAATTATTTGACCGGATCAGCTATGAACTGGCGAGTCGTGATTTCCCAGCAGTAAAGAAAACGACAGGCTTTATGAAACGGACAACCTTTGAGGAATCGGTGGATGCCATACGATCCATTTATACAAGTATGCCGGAGAGTAGCCGAGGCGGTTTGGTACGAGAAGAATGGTGGTATTCTTACAAGTTCAAGCAACGAAAAGAGAATCATTATGCACTGTATTACGACCGTGAGGGAAATGCTACAGGATATGTCGTTTATAAATTAGCCGCCCCTACTTTTGTAGTCGTCGAAATGGGTTATCTAAATCATGAAGCATTGAAAGGCTTGATGCGTTTTATTGGTTCACATAGTGGCGCATTTGATTCGTTTGAGTATACATGTGGTTTTTCTGGCTATAGCAAAAATTATTTATTGGATAATCCATATGCTAAAACCACGATCACACCTTATATGATGGGGAGAATCGTAGATATTGAGAAATTTATGCAGACTTATCCATTCCAACATGCAATCAATTTTTCTATTCAAGTGACGGAAGATCCGTATGCAAAATGGAACGAAGGATTTTTTGATATTTCTTATGTCGATGGAGTACTTGAGGTGAAGAAAGTCCAACAGACAGAATTACCTGTGGTCAGTGGAACGATTCAAAGTATGACACAATTATTGTTAGGATATCAAACAGTTGAAGCGCTTGATTTCCATGAAAAAATCAAAGTAGAAGGCGTATTGGTGGCTGAACTTAGTCAAGCACTGCCTAGCCAACAACCAATTCTCAATGATTATTTCTGAGTGAAGACAATCAGATGATAGGAGGATCATAGAAATGGAAGAAATGACATATTGTCAAAGTTGTGGGATGCCACTTGATTCAGTTGAGGTTTTAGGGACAAATAAAAACAATAGCAAGAGTGAAGAATATTGCATTTACTGCTACAAAGATGGCGCATTTTTAACTGATTGTACAATGGATGAAATGATTGAAGAGAGTGTCAAGCACATGAGTGAATCAGGCATGCTGAAAGAACAAGGCAAGACAAAGGAAGAAGCGCGTGAATTCATGCATCACTTTTTCCCAGATTTAAAAAGGTGGAAACATCAATAAAGTTTATTCCAATAGCAAAAAATGGATGCTACCTCATAATCGAATAAAATGACTTCGCATAATGTATTTGGTAATAAGTTGAAAAATGGAGTTTTACTTTTGTTGCTATTTTTTTAAAAGAGCAGAAATATAATAGGGGATTGTGACCTATGGCATCTCATGATTCTTAAAACTGAATAAACAGTGTTCATAAGAAATAAGCCCGCCCCCCAAAATACAAGAACCAATTTCTGGGGAGCAGGCTTATTTCTCGGAGCTGAACATCACTATCACAAACTCGTGATAAGTTCTAAGACGTTCCTGACTGGAATCGAACCAGCGACCTATCGCTTAGGAGGCGATCGCTCTATCCTACTGAGCTACAGGAACAAGCATCAATACTATTATTTTAGCGCTTTGAAGGCATACATGCAAGCTGATTTTAGAGCAAAACGTTTCCAATAAAGGAATCCTGAGTGGTAGAATGATGGTGATAAAGGGGGTTTTGATTATGTCTGATAAGCCAAAAGAAGAAGTAATTGCAGAACGTTTAGATGAAGCAAAAAGAGAACGTGAAGAAATTACGAAAGAGGCAATCCACAAACACGAAGAAGAAAAACCTGTAGAAAAAGAAAGTCGCAAATTTACGTTTACTAAAAAAGAAGATTTATTATAAGCATATCTGTGGAATAACAAAAAAAGATCTGGGAATCTCAGATCTTTTTTTGTTTTATTATTACGCCCAGTCGCCATTTCTGAAGATCGGTACGCGTGAGCCATCTTCGCGGATGCCATCAATATCCATTTTATCTGAACCAACCATGAAGTCCACGTGCGTCTGGCTTCGATTCAAGCCTGCAGCTGCCAATTCTTCATCGGTCATTTCTGTTCCACCTTGCACACTAAACGCATAGGCTGAACCAAGTGCTAAATGGTTTGAAGCATTTTCGTCGAATAATGTGTTATAGAAGATGATACCAGATTGTGAAATCGGTGAAGGATCAGGAACTAGAGCAACTTCGCCTAAACGACGTGCACCTTCATCGGTATCTAGTAGTTTTGCTAAGACTTCTTGTCCTTGTTCCGCTGAAAAATCAACGACTTTGCCGTCTTTAAAAGTAAATTTCATTCCAGTAATGGTCGTTCCTGCATAACTTAAAGGTTTCGTACTTGAGATATATCCATCAACGCGATGACTATCAGGTGCTGTGAAGACTTCTTCTGTTGGCATGTTTGCCATGAATTTTTCATCACGAGCATTATAGCTTCCAGCGCCTTCCCACAAGTGATTTTTCGGCAAGCCAATTACGATATCTGTCCCTGGGGCAGTATAATGTAAAGCTGTAAATTGTTCCTTGTTCAATTCTTCTGCTTTTGTCGCTAATTTTTCATCGTGATTTTTCCAAGCAATTACAGGATCAGATTCATAAATGCGTGTCGTTTTGAAAATCTCATCCCACAATGCGTCGACTTGTTCTTCCTCTGGTAGATCAGGGAATACTTTTGCTGCCCACTGTTTCCCAGCAGCTGCGACAACTGTCCAACTTACTTTGTTTGATTGTGTCGCTTTTCTTAGATTCATCAATGCTTTTCCAACTGCTGATTGATAAGTGGCTACACGATCATTGTCGACTCCTGCGAATGCGTCTGGATCAGAAGAAACAACGCTGATTCTGCTCGCACCTTTTTCAATCCAATCATCTGCTTGATCGATTTTATATTGTGGAACTGTAGTGATTCGATCATCTGCTGCGTGAGTCAAGAATTCTTTTTGAATGATATCGTCTGTCCATTGAACGATCACCTCATCTGCGCCTAATTGATAAGCCTCTTTCGTGATCAATCGGGCTAATTCCGCTTGCTCTACATTGATTTGTAAGACTACTGTGTGCCCTTTCGATACATTGACCCCTGTTTCTGCAATTAAACGGGCGTATTTTTTTAAATTAACATTAAAATCAGCTAACATAATTAAATTCCTCCTCATCATATTTTTTGTAATTCCTCATTGTATGATAACATTTTATTAGAAGTGAAACAAATAAACATCTGATAAAATAATCATTTGTTTTTAATTAGAAAACAGAAAAAAGCATTGATATCCGAGTATAATGACAGAAAAATTTGTAAAAAATAAAAAAACAAGTTTTGCTTATTGAAAAAAAATGGTACAATAGTATTAATCAATGGTGGAAGCGTTATAAAAAATTTCAAGGAGATTAGAAAATTATGGCAAGAAAAAAAACGATAACAAAGGAGCAGATTTTGGCAGCCGCCTATGAAGTTGCTGCCAATGAAGGATTTTCAAAATTCACTGCGAGAAACATTGCAAATAAAATGAACTGTTCTACTCAACCAATCTATTTAGAGTTTAAAAATATGGATGATTTGAAACACGCGCTATTTGAGCAAATCTACGATTATCTAAAATACGAAGTCTTTCCTGTAGAACATACCGGCAATACGATTGTCGATCTAGCGTTGAATTACATCCATTTCGCAAATCGTGAAAAGAAATTATATAGCTCGCTTTACTTGGAAGAGTATGGCGGCGGAAGAGAGATGCAAAATTTCTCCTATAATTACTTTATGGACGTAGTGAAAGAAGATCCAAAATACATGGACTTGTCAGATGATAAACTAGTCTCGCTTCACAATGGGACTTGGATCATTGCAACAGGTATCGCAGCTTTGATGTCATCGAATATCATCCATCCGACGGATACACAAATCGAAAAGATGATCCAAGACAGCATCAATGCCATTTTAAGCTTAAAAGATCCGATTGAAGTAGACTGATCTGCTTATTTGAAAAATTGATCGACCCCATTTGATAGTAATGCCTTGATTTACAAAACGTAATGCTTCTAAACAAAAAGAAGGATGTGGTAAACACATCCTTCTTTTTGTGATTAAGATAACATGGATACAAGAGATTTTGCGAACGCTTCAAGATTTTCAATATCTTCTTCCTCAGCGTTTAAATCAACTTTCACACTTTCGGCACCTTTAACAGCACCAGTTTTTGCAAAGGCAGCATCAAAATCGTCCACTGACTTACAAAACTCATCATAGAAAGTATCTCCAGATCCACACACTCCGTAGATTTTTCCAGGCAATTCAAGTTCTTGTAAGTCCTCATAGAAATCAACGATTTCGTCCGGTAGATCACCGTCATCGTATGTATAAGTAGCAACTACGCAAATATCTGCTTCTTGAAAGTCTTCTGCATCTACTTGTGTGCATTCATTGATTTCAACATCGATATCCATATTTTCCAGAGCCTCTGCAACAATATCGGCGATTTCTTCCGTGTTACCAGTCATACTTGCATAAACGATTTTTGCTAAAGCCATAAGGCGCCTCCTAAATTTTAATGAATAGCATTTCAACAACTACCAATTATACCAAAAGTTTGAGAAAAAGGAAGCGAGATTTATAAAGGTACTATGGGATTTGGCTAAATACTTCCTACTATGTTAAAATAAAAAGGATTTGTAAAAAGGAGACGAGAATAGATGATAACATTAAAATCAGCACGTGAGATCGAAGCAATGGCAGAGTCTGGTGCATTATTAGCAGATGTCCATAAAAATCTGCGAGACTTCATTAAACCAGGAGTAACTAGTTGGGATATCGAAGTATTTGTGCGTAATTATATTGAAAGTCATGGCGGAGTCGCTGCCCAAATTGGATTTGAAGGATACGAATATGCGACATGTATCAGCATCAATGATGAGATCTGTCATGGGTTTCCCCGAAAAAAACCACTTAAAAGTGGTGACTTAGTGAAAGTAGATATGTGTATCGACTTAAAAGGCGGAATCTCTGATTCTTGTTGGGCATATGTGGTCGGTGAATCCACACCTGAAATTGATCGATTGATGGAAGTGACAAAAAAAGCACTATATATCGGCATTGAGCAAGCACAAGTTGGTAATCGTATTGGGGATATTGGTCATGCAATCCAAACGTACGTCGAAGGAGAAAATCTAGGAATCGTACGAGACTTTGTTGGACATGGGGTAGGACCAACGATCCATGAAGAACCAACTATTCCTCACTATGGTGAACCTGGCAAAGGGCTAAGATTAAAAGAAGGTATGGTCATTACGATCGAGCCAATGGTCAATACAGGAACATGGAAAATGAAAATGGACCCAAATGGTTGGACAGCGTATACCAGAGATGGTGGGTTATCTTGCCAATATGAACACACATTGGCTATCACTAAAGATGGTCCAAAAATCTTGACTTCTCAAGGTGAGGAAGGAACTTATTAAGTTCTTCTTTCCGTGAACAGTTTTCAAACTGTTTGATTAACTAGAGAAAGTTGTAGATGACTTTCTTCTTCAAATAATGGATAAAAGTTGTAGGAAAGCTAGTAACTAAGATAGTAGGGTGGCAATTGGAAAAATATGTCTATTATTTTCTGGTTTGCCACCCTTTTCCTCAGTGTTATTAGCTTTTTTTTACAACCTAGATAAACGGTGTTCAAGAAGCAACACTTCAATAATAAGTAAAAAAAATCCAAAATGAAAAAGCCATTTTCGATTTTTCTGCCTTATTACTCAGTGTAGACCGCTTCTTTCACAACCTTGAACAGGAGATTACTATGAATATTTTGAATAAAATAAAACAACATAAGAATTTAATGCGTTTTATTGAGACGACGCAAAAGAGGATCGTTGATTCTGAAATGGGAACGACTTCAGTAGTTGTGGCTTATTATTTACTCTTATCTTTGTTTCCATTGATTATTGCGCTTGGAAATATTCTACCGTATCTTCAAATCGATCAAGAAACTGTCTTGACTTATATTCGCCAAGTGATTCCTGAAACGATCTATCAGTTTATTGGACCGGCGGTAAAAAATTTGTTGACACAAAGTTCTGGTAGTTTGTTGTCATTGTCAGCTATTGCAGCTTTATGGTCAGCTAGTCAGAGTATCAATGCATTACAGATTGCCATGAATAAAGCGTATGGAGTTGAAAATAGAGAAAATTTCATCATTGTCCGTTTCTTTTCCTTAATAGTTATCATCTTGTTCATGATTGCGATTAGTGGTGTCACTTTAGTACTTGGATTAGGACAAATGATTTTAGAGGCGATTCAACCGATCTTTAAAATACCTGTAAACTTTATTGACCAATTCCAAACATTGAAATGGCCGATTACTTTGGTGGCATTATTTGTGATCATGTTTATGATTTATTGGATTGTACCAAATGCGCAATTGAAATTTAAAGCAGTGATTCCTGGTGCTGTATTTGCAACGACTGGTTGGATGTTGTTGTCACAAGTTTTTGGGATTTATGCTCGTTATTTTGCAACGCGTGTGAGCGGTTATCAAATCATCGGAAGTTTTATCGTTTTGATGCTTTGGTTAAACTTTGCTGCGACGATCATTATTCTTGGTGGAATCATCAATGCTGTTGTGCAAGAGTACATAACAGGAAACGAAATAAAAGAACGAAGAAGCATCACATCAACATGGCTTGGTAAACTAAAAAATAAATTTTCTCAAAAAAAGAATTAGAAACACGAGTTCTTATTGTAAAATAGCGACAGTGTTTTATAATTATTAATGACTCTTTAAATAAAGTAGGTGCCCGTATGCTGGTTTCTTTTAGTATGGTAATAAGGATTTTTTTGACAATTTTATTGTCTTTGATATTGACCCCCATTTTTAAAATAATTTCAGTACAAACTGGGATGGTCGATAAACCGAATGAACGACGAATAAACAAAGTGCCGATGCCTTCAGCTGGTGGCTTACCTATCTTTGTTTCCTTCGTGATATCTAGTTTGTTTTTGTTCAAAGATATCATCCCTAAATTTTATATTCTACCTATATTATTGGCTGCATCCGTCATCGTGTTGACCGGATTACTTGATGATAAATATGAACTTTCACCTAAGCAAAAAAGTATTGGCATTTTATTAGCGGCTTTGATCGTCTATTTCATCGCTGATATCAGAATCGATTCTTTTACCTTACCATTCTTAGGTTATATCCAATTAGGTTGGCTTAGTTTTCCTGTTACCATTTTTTGGATTTTTGGGATTACTAATGCAGTCAATTTGATTGATGGTTTAGATGGCTTAGCAGCAGGGATATCTTTGATTGGCTTGATGACCATTGGTATTATTGGCTACTTTTTTTTACATGCCTCAACAGTATATATACCTATAGTTATTTTTTGTTTAGTCGCAAGTATCATCGGATTTTTCCCTTATAATTTTTATCCAGCCAAGATTTATTTAGGAGATACAGGTGCACTTTTCTTAGGCTTTATGATGGCGGTTTTATCTTTACAAGGATTAAAGAATGTTACGTTTGTTTCATCGATTTCTTTGTTGATCATCATGGGGGTACCTGTTACAGATACTTTTTTTGCAATCATTCGTAGAAAAGCGAATCGAGTATCATTTTCTACGGCTGATAAGAAGCATTTGCATCATCGATTGCTCGCTTTAGGCTTTACGCATAAAGGAGCTGTTTTGACGATCTACTCCATTGCTTTGATGTTTTCATTTACTGCAATGATCATGAATTATACGGGAAGCCTTGGAACGATCGCTTTGTTCTTAGTGATGCTATTCGCTGCTATTTTATTATTTGAATTGATCGGATTGATCAATGAAAAATACCAATTTATTCTAAAAACATTACGGTTTTTAGGGAATAAAGAATACCGTACACAAGTGATGCAGAAATACTTTAAGAAATGGAAAAGACCTTAATGGAGAACAATAAAAAAATGCCGATTTTAATTAGCATTGTGACAGCAAATAGTAAAAAAATATTCCAGACATTAGATACGATCATTGCGACGATCGGTGAAGAACCGGCAATTGAATTTCAAATTTTTGATAATAACTCGACACCTGAATACCAAGATCGATTACGCGAATATTTAAAATATCCGTTCGTGAATATTTATTTCAATAATGAAAACCGAGGCTTTGGATTTGGTCATAACCATACCTTGCTCCAAAGCGCTGCACAATATGCGGTGATTTTTAATCCAGATATTTTAGTAGATGAGCAGACGGTGATCGACCTGGTTGCGCTCTTAGAAACGCATCCTGAATGTGCGATGTTGGCACCTAAAATCTTGAATGAAGATGGGACGACTCAATACTTGATTAGACAGCGTTTAGCTCTATTCGACTATGTACTACGTTTCATTCCTTTCAAATTTGTCAAAAAAATGTTTGATCGGCGATTGAATCGCTTTGAATGTCGTGATTTACCGGAGGATCGTGATTCTTATGTTCGCATGATTTCTGGTAGTTTTATGGTAGTAGATGTTGCGAAATTTAAATCAATCAATGGGTTTGATACTCGCTACTTTATGTATTTTGAAGATAATGATCTTTGTTTAAGTTTTGAAAAAGCAAACGAAAAAATCCTTTATACGCCACGTTACAGTGTCATCCATCTATATGGAAAAGGAGCACATCGTAATTTCAAGCTTTTTCGAATTTTTTTAAATTCAATGATGAAATTCTTCCATAAGTGGGGGTGGACTTTCTTCTAATGACACCAGAAATAGCAGTAGTGATCGTATTGTATCACCAAAAAATCAGCCAATCGCCTTCTTACGATTATTTAAAAACAGCTACGCAAGCTGGGACAGTGGAGTTAGTTATTTTTGATAATAGTCCTGTTGCACATGCTGATGTGCTTTATTCAGAAAAGAATGTCCATTATCATCATGATCCAGAAAATCCAGGCCTAGCGGTTGCTTACAATTATGCAATTGACCACATTTCTGATACGGTACAGACACTTATAACATTAGATCAGGACACTCAGTTAGGTACTGATTATTTAGAAACCGTAGCCGAACTCACTTGGACAACAGAACGAGTAGCTGCGGTTCCCTTAGTATTTTCTGGTACAAAACAAATCTCTCCGGTGTGGGCAGACCACTATATCAATCGCCACTTCGAAGTGATCGAAGAGCCAGTGGTCACACGTCAGCGGATTATGGCAATCAATTCTGGTGCGGCATTCTCGCTCGCATTTTTAAGAGAGATCAATGGCTATAATACCGTGTTCCCACTCGATTTTTTAGATCATTGGCTTTTTTGGCAAATCAAACAATTAAACAAAGAAATTGTAGTTTTACCCACTATAATGACTCATGATCTCTCAGTATTAGATTATAAAAAAGTCAACGTAACACGCTATCAGTCGATATTGGCTGCTGAGTCGATCTTTTACCAAGAATACGACCGTCAGCATTTAATGCAACATCGGAAGCAGTTAGTATTAAGAATGACAAAGCAATTTTTGACTGTCAAGAATCGTCAAATCTGGCGAATGACTTTACGTTCGTTTGTTGATAATTGGAAGGTGTGAAATGATGCGATCGGTTTGTATAGCAACCTTTAATGGTGGCGCGTATTTAAAAGAACAATTGGATAGTATCTTAAAGCAACTTTCTCCAGAAGATGAAGTGATTATTTCGGATGATGGTTCAGTCGATGATACTTGGTCGATCTTAACAGAATATGCACATAATGATCCACGTATCAAACTTTTTGAAGGTCCTAAACAAGGTTTGATCAAAAATTTTGGCTTTGCGATTGAACAAGCTCAGGGAGACCTGATATTTTTAGCAGATCAAGATGATGTATGGTTAGATGGGAAAGTAGAGAAAATCACACAATACTTTAGCCTTCATCCAAAACAACTAGTAGTTATTTCAGATTTAGTAATCGTAGATAGCCAGTTGAATGAGATCCATTCCTCATACTTTACCTTTAGGAGATCCAAAGAAGGCTGGTTGACGAATTTGATTCGTAGTAACTATATCGGTGCAGGGATGGCTTTTCGCTCTTCATTAAAAGAGACGATCTTACCGATACCTGACAATGTACCGATGCATGACATGTGGATTGGTTTGCTGGCGGGAAATCATGCGGGCTTTATTCGAGAACCCTTGACTCTTTATCGGCGACACGATTTTAATGCAAGTGAAATTGAAACGAAGAGTAGTTGGCGCCAGAAAATCGCTTGGCGGATCCATTTGATCCAAGCACTTATACAGCGGAAATGGAAAAAACATCCCTAAAAGATATTGTTAAATTCTCAAGAAATCCATGACAAATAGCAGGATTGATGAGATAATAACGAAAGTGAAAATTTAAAGAAAAAGGAGCGCTTATATTCATGAAAGGAATCATCCTTGCGGGAGGAAGCGGAACACGCTTGTATCCACTAACAAAGGCAACCTCGAAACAGTTGATGCCAGTCTACGATAAACCAATGATCTATTATCCAATGTCTATTTTGATGTTGGCAGGTATCAAGGAGATATTGATTATTTCAACACCTCAAGATACCCCACGCTTTAAAGAATTATTTGGAAATGGGCATGATCTAGGTATTCACCTTGAATATGCGGTTCAAGAGAGTCCCGATGGCTTAGCTCAAGCTTTTATCATTGGGGAAGAATTTATTGGCGATGATAGTGTTTGCCTTGTTTTAGGAGATAATATCTACTATGGTGGCGGACTATCAAAAATGTTACAACGTGCTGCCTCTAGAGAAAGTGGAGCGACCGTTTTTGGGTATCATGTTAATGATCCGGAACGTTTTGGTGTGGTCGAATTTGATGAAAATATGCAAGCTCTCTCTATTGAAGAGAAACCAACAGAACCAAAATCAAATTATGCTGTCACAGGACTTTATTTCTACGACAACGATGTGATTTCAATTGCAAAAGAAATCAAACCATCTGAGCGTGGTGAATTAGAAATCACTGACGTCAATAAAGCGTATTTAGAAAGAGGAAAACTTTCTGTAGAGATTATGGGACGTGGTTTTGCTTGGTTAGACACAGGCACGCATGAATCTTTACTTGAAGCTTCTACCTTTATTGAAACGATTGAAAAGCGTCAAAACTTAAAAGTTGCTTGTTTAGAAGAGGTGGCTTATCGAATGGGCTATATCGACAAACAACAATTAGCTGTTTTGGCAGAACCACTGAAAAAAAATCAATATGGTCAATACTTATTAAGATTGGCTGCTGAATAAGGAGTTTTTAGTGATGAAAGTGACGGATACTAAATTAACAGATGTTAAAATTATCGAAATGGATGTTTTTGGGGACCATCGTGGTTTCTTTACAGAAAGCTATTCAAAAGCAAAATTTGCGGAACATGGATTAGATTTTGATTTTGTCCAAGACAATCACTCTTTATCTGCTGAAGCGGGAGTGATTCGTGGCTTGCATTTTCAAAAAGGGGCATCCGCTCAAACAAAATTGATCCGTGTCACTTCAGGAGCAGTCTTAGATGTGATCGTCGATATTCGTAAAGGTAGTCCGACCTATGGACAGTGGGAAAGTTATATCTTATCTGAACACAATCATCGTCAATTACTTGTACCTAAGGGATACGCACATGGTTTTGTGACGTTGACACCAAATGTGAATTTCCTTTATAAATGCGATAATTATTATGATGCCGCAGCAGACGGTGGGATCGCATTTGACGATCCAGAGTTAGCGATTGATTGGCCGATCGATCTTTCAAAAGCAATCATGTCTGAAAAAGATCATAATCATCCTACACTGAAAGAATTTGAAGCAGAAAACCCATTTGTTTATGGTGAAATCTAACATTTGATGAGGAGAAATATTAAATGAAAAATATCATTGTTACTGGTGGAGCAGGCTTCATTGGATCAAATTTTGTACATTATGTTGTACAAAACCACCCAGAAGTACATGTGACAGTCTTAGATAAATTAACTTATGCAGGAAACAAAGAAAATCTAGCAGGATTGCCAGCTGATCGTGTGGAGCTGGTTGTCGGAGATATCGCAGATGCAGAATTAGTCGATCGATTAGTGGAAAAAGCAGATGCAGTGGTTCATTATGCTGCTGAATCACATAATGATAATTCACTTAAAGATCCGTTTCCATTTGTACACACGAACATCATTGGTACGTATACATTGCTAGAAGCTTGCCGTAAGTACGATGTTCGTTATCATCATGTTTCTACGGATGAAGTCTATGGTGACCTACCATTACGTGAAGATTTACCAGGTCATGGCGAGGGTGAAGGTGAGAAGTTCACTGCGGAAACACCTTACAACCCGTCCAGCCCCTATTCTTCAACAAAAGCTGGTTCTGATTTATTAGTGAAAGCTTGGGTTCGTTCATTTGGACTAAAGGCGACAATCTCAAATTGTTCCAACAACTACGGACCTTATCAACACATTGAAAAATTCATTCCACGTCAAATCACTAATATTTTAAGTGGTATCCAACCTAAGTTATATGGAGAAGGAAAAAATGTTCGTGATTGGATCCATACGAATGACCACTCTTCTGCCGTATGGTTGATCCTAACCAAAGGAAATATTGGGGAAACCTATTTGATTGGCGCTGATGGCGAGGAAGATAACAAAACCGTGTTGGAAATGATCTTAGAAATGATGGGTCAGCCTAAAGATGCCTATGAACATGTCAAAGATCGTGCTGGCCATGATTTGCGTTATGCGATCGACTCAACCAAGCTTCGTCAAGAACTGGGTTGGCAACCAGAGTTCACTAATTTCCGGGATGGTTTAGCAGAAACCATCAAGTGGTACGAAGAGAACCAAGAATGGTGGAAAAAAGAGAAAGAAGCAGTTGAAGCAGCTTACGCTAAAAATGGGCAATAAGAGGTGAGCAACCAAGCTTCCTCGGACAAGCTGCGTAGATAAGAGTCAAAGACTTCCTCTTATCGGATGTTTTTCTTGCTTGAATAGATAGCTTGAGAGACTCAACCTCTTTTAAATAGTCAATGAAGGGGCACTGCGTTTAACTGACGCTGCCCCTTTTTTCATGAAAAAGTTTTTAAGAGCGCTTGATGGATGCTCATCCTCTCGAAAAGCGAGAACCGATATGGTAGAATAAGCTTGGTTCTTAGAACGTGGTTAGAACATAACTGTTCTGCCGTTGTTTTGGGGTAAGGGGAGAGAAAGATACCGTTATTTTTGTCCAATACTCCGAACAAACAGTTGAATGAATCGTCTTCAAAAGATAAAGCGTTCATTAAAGACAACAAGAAAGCTAATGATATTTTTACAAAAACAATTTAAAAATAAATAAATCAAGGAGCGATTGCGTTATGTTTTTATTAACAGGTGGAAATGGTCAACTTGGTACCGAGTTACGTCATTTATTAGATGAGAAAGGGCTAGATTATGTTTCGACTGACGCCCAAGAACTGGATATCACGGATGCAGAAAAAACAATGACTTATATCACAGACTTAAAGCCTGAAGTCATCTTCCATTGTGCAGCCTATACTGCTGTCGATAAAGCAGAAGACGAAGGAAAAGAATTAGATGAAAAAATCAATGTAGACGGAACGAGAAATGTTGCATTGGCAGCGAAAGCAGTGAATGCGAAATTGATTTATATCAGTACCGATTATGTCTTTGATGGTAAAAAAGAAAATGAAGAATATCTAGAAGATGATGCAACGAATCCATTGAATGAATATGGTCGTACAAAATTACTAGGCGAACAAGCAGTGCAGGAAATTTTAGAAGATTATTATATTATTCGTACGTCATGGGTATTTGGCGTATATGGTCATAACTTTGTTTATACGATGCAACGTTTGGCACAAACCCATGATCGATTAACAGTGGTCAATGACCAATTTGGACGTCCGACATGGACACGCACACTAGCTGAATTTATGGTCTATGTAATCGAAGAAAAAGTACCATATGGTGTCTATCATCTATCAAATGAGAATAGTTGTTCATGGTATGAATTCGCAAAAGAAATCTTAAAAGATACAGCAGTAGAAGTAGCACCTGTTACTTCAGCTGAATATCCACAAAAAGCAACACGTCCACAATATTCAGTGATGAGCCTGAAAAAAACGGAAAATCTTGGTTTTGTTATTCCAACGTGGCAAGAAGCACTTGAACAAATGTTACAAGCTTCTGAAAAATTAAACAAATAAGGTTTTTCCTTAGAAAAAAGAAACAACGAAGAAATTGGAGAATTTTATGGAAAAACAAACAAGAAGTGCAAGGCGAGATAAATCACGACAAACGGAAATAGAACAGACGCATCCATTTTTAGATATCCTATTGAAATTGCGTTATGTGATTGGCTTATTGGTAATCGTTATCGTTGTGACCTTCAACTTGAATGGTAGCTCGATCGGTAGCTGGGATAACTATGTATCTCAAAGAGATGATGGGAAAAAGACGGATGTGATTTTTGGTCAAAATCGAGAAGTTCGTTCAGATGAATGGCTAGTCCAAACGCCTTTTTATTTCTCTCAAGCAGAATCGGGCTATCCGGTCATCAACGAAGATTATTCATTGAATGGTCAAAATATGATCATTGCCTACAATTCGCCAGTGAAAGATATCACTGTTATCGGTAAACCATTTAACTGGGGATTCTTCTTTTTAGGAAGGGATCGAGGATTGTCCTTTTATTGGGCAATGAAACTGGTAGTCATGGTCCTGTTAGGATTTGAACTACTGATGATCTTAACGAAACGAAACAAGCCACTTTCGTTGATCGGTTCATTTGCACTGACCTTCTCACCAGCTGTTCAATGGTGGTTCATGCAACACGTTGGCGATTTGATTTTCTTTACGATTGGTTTAATGGTCGCCTTTTATCATTATTTTTATCAACATGAAAAAAAGTGGCTGCGCGCATTGATGATGTTACTAGTGGTCATATTCGGTCTCGGCTTTATCTTAGTCATCTATCCGGCCCATCAAGTGATGCTCGCCTATCTATTAGTTTTTTATTTTGTCGGTTTACTGGTCTATTACCGCAAAAAAATACAATGGGATTGGTTTGACGCTGTATTGATTACTGCTGCGTTGTTGTTTATTGGTATTGTCATGTGGCATTTTTGGTCAATTTCTAAAGATGCGTTACTCGCCTCTTTGAATACGTTGTATCCTGGGAATAGAGTAAGTACAGGTGGTAAATGGAAATTTAGTGAATTTTTCTATTTCTTAACGAACTGGAAAATCCCATTCGAGGATATCAGTTTCTCAAATAATTCAGAAGTAGCACTATTTTACCATTTCTTCCCAACTGTCTTTTTAGCAAGTCCATTTGTCTTGTTTGGGAAAAAAGACGACGATCAAAAAATTATTGGTCGGATCTTAATGCTCTTTTGTCTATTCGCGATCTTTTGGATCACCATTGGCTTACCTAGAACGATGGCTCAATTGACCTTGTTATCATTTGTCCCGCCATTTCGTGCGATCTTGACTTTCAGCTTTGCGGCATTTCTATTATCGATTTGGTTTATCGCGTACATTTGGAAACACGATGTCATCCCTACGTGGTATAAATTTGTCTTATTGATTGCTAATGCAGGTATCTATTACTATGCGTTACAAGGTTCCAAGATGGAAGGGTATTTCTCTGACCTTGAGCTGATCAGTGTGATTGTTTTGGGAACACTTCTTTTAGCATTTGCATTGTTTCGACAACGCGTATTTTTCTACCTTTCATTTAGTGCATTGATCATTGCTTCTGGCTTCTTTGTGAATCCAGTTGTCCAAGGAACAGGTGCGATTTTTGAAAAAACGTTAGCTAAGGAAATCCAAAAAATCGACCAACAAGATCCAGGTCAAGTATGGTTAACCGAAGATGAGCTCTATAACTTCACACCGGCTTTAGGAGTGAAGGCGTTCAATACGGTCCGCTTTTATCCAGACAAAGCTGCATGGCAATTGATTGATCCAGAAGGGGAATATGAGCGTTTTTACAATCGTTATGCTCATACTAGAGCCTTTATTGCTAAAGAAGATACAGCCTTCAAGCTAGATCGTCCAGACATGTTCTCAGTGACTTTGAATTTTGATGATGCTGAAAAGTTAGGCATCAAATATGTCGTAACCAAGCGTCCTTTAGATGACTATAACCAGCGTAATGAAGCGCAGTTCACTAAATTATATGGACCAGACGACGATGGGCACATGATCTATGAAGTAGCCTATCCAAACTATGCTATTTGGCAAACCCAATCAACAGGTCAATAAAAATTTGTAGTTTGAAGAAGATGTGTGCTAAAAATGGAGATATTGGATCAGCTAGAGACCTTATTGGTTACGCTGATCCAATCATCCATTCTTAAAAAGTATTATTTAGAAGAGGAGGTGGAAACCATTCAAACATTTGTCGAAAAATTCATAAATAAAATGAGTACTGGGATTTTGTTGTTGATGCTGATCGCTCTTTTTTCTGTCTGGACGATCGGTATAGGGACACCAGCTACTTTATTTTTATATGAACATAGCGCACAGTTCGTCACTTTTGGTGTCTTTGTCTTAACAGGACTTAATATCTATAAAGCAAGAGGATTTGACTTTTTTTATCTAGGAGCAGCAGTTGTCATCTTCTGTTTCTATACGTATTTCAGTGGAATACGAGATGGTTCTTTGGCAGGTAACCTGTTGATCCCAATCCTGATTCTGATTGGATTGAGTGTAAAGTGGATCGAATTTGACAAAGTAGATCGAGGGATTTATTTGCTTGTCTTCTCATTTTTCCTTGCTGTTACGGTATATCGAGTATTTACAGAGATTCAAGTACCTGAAGGACAAAGCATATGGAACCAAGATAATAAATTATCCGATATTTGGATCAATACAAATACGATCGGTAGCTCGTTGATGATGCTTGGACTACTGATCAGTGGTTTCGCCAGTTCGTTTGAACGTTGGTATATTCGGATTCTTGGGGTACCAGCGATCGTCGCTGCATTTTTAGGAATCTGGGTATGTCAATCACGCTCGGCATTGATTGCGATCATCATTTTTGCTTTATTAGATATCTGGCCTAAAAGATTCTTTAAATTTATTCGTGCACCTTTTATCGGCTATTTAGCTATTTTTAGTCTGGCGCTACCGATATCCTATTTAGCTGCCACTTCTGAAGAGATCAATCTTTTCACTGGAAGAGAAGGCATATGGCTGAAATTTTATCAAACGATTTCCGAGAGTACGGAGCAACTACTGGTTGGAATGAAGCCTTTTCTTTATTTTCGTGGGGATGAGGTTTTAGGTAATCACAATAGTTATAATTCTATTTTGAATTTATATGGATTGATAGGAATCGCAATTGTAGGGATTTTATTACTTGTTTTTGTTGGAAGACTAACACTGAAAGCAGATTATTCGAATGGACAGCTTACGTTCTTATGGGCATTCATGGCAGTAATGATCCAATCGTTTATGGAAGATACATTGACTTCTTTCCCTTGGGTACCTATCGGCTACTTGTTGTTAGCGATGGCAAGTCATCGTTACGATCAGCCACAGGGTAAGCAAATAAAAATACAAGAGGAAAATCAACTGTCAACTTCAAGACTTGCACGCTATCACTGAATTTGAAAATAAGGGGTGTGAGACAACAGTAACAATCAATTTCGTCTTTCACCTTAGAATCGAATAAATGGTGAGAACAGGAGCAAGCACTTCGGAAACAAGGCTGAACACTTCTGTCTCAACCTCAATCAATAAAATAAAAACGTGGGTAAGCCTTTTTTAGGCAAGCCCACGTTTTTTGCTTCATTGCAATTAAGTATCATCTTTTGTAAAATAGTAACGTTGATAAAAAGTTTACTTAATAGAAAATTAAGAAACAACGAATATCGCAGTCCTTGGCTCAATATGTGGTAAAATGGCTGTTGACTGTAATTAATTGAAACTGCTTGGAGGCACACAAATGTTGAAAGATTTGTTTTTATTTATGAAGGATATCTATCAAAATCGAAAGCTATTACTTCAATTCTCGTTAAACGATTTTAAATCACGTTTTGCGGGTTCATTTTTAGGGATTTTATGGGCGTTCATCAATCCCGTGTTTACGGTTCTCATTTACTGGTTAGTCTTTGGCTTCGGCTTGAAAGCGGCGATGACTGATGGGAAGTATCCGTTTATCGTCTATCTGATCACAGGGATGGTCCCATGGTTCTTTTTCTCAGATGCGTTTACCTCTACAACACTTGTTTTCCGAGAATACACCTATTTAGTGAAAAAAGTGGTATTCAATATCCGTATCTTACCAACAACTAAAATCCTTTCAAACCTGTACTCACATATGTTCTTTATTTTGATTGGTTTAGTCGTAACAATGGGACATGGTATTTTTCCAACGGTCATGTCTTTACAATTGATTTATTATCTATTTTGTATGGTCGCCTTTTTGACCGGATTGACGTGGTTGACCGCCTCGATTCAACCTTTTATACCAGATATCATGCAATTTATCACGATTTTACTACAGCTGATTATGTGGACATTGCCGATTCTTTGGAGTCCAAGTCAATTTAATCCAGCAATCATAAAGATTTTAAAACTAAACCCATTGTATTATGTTGTTCAAGGTTACCGTGAATCCTTCTTAAGTCAAGCTTGGTTCTGGGAACATGGTACTTATACAATCTATTTTTGGGTAGTTACATTAATCATGTTCGTAATCGGTTCCTTAGTGTTCCGTAGATTGAAACCACATTTTTCAGATGTGCTGTAAGGAGTATAGTTATGACAGAATACGCAATTAAATTAAACAACATCACTAAATCATACAATATGTATGCGAAACCGACGGATCGTTTTAGAGAAGCTTTGAATCCGTTCAAGAAATCGTACCATGATGTGTTCTATGCATTGAAAAATATTGATGTAGAGATCAAAAAAGGTGAAATGATCGGTTTTGTCGGTGAAAATGGTTCTGGTAAATCAACGATGCTCAAAATCATTACAGGCGTTTTGACTCCAACAAGTGGAACCATGGAGATCGAAGGAAAGATTTCTGCCTTACTTGAATTGGGTTCAGGTTTTAATCCAGAATATTCTGGATATGAAAATATTTATTTAAATGGAATGGTTCTTGGCTTTTCCCGTGAAGAAGTCGATGCGATGGTGGATGACATCATTGATTTCGCAGATATCGGAGACCACGTTTATCAACCTGTAAAAACTTACTCAAGTGGGATGTTCGTGCGCTTAGCTTTTGCAGTAGCGATCAATGTCAATCCAGATATTCTGATTGTTGATGAGGCACTCGCAGTAGGTGACTTGGAGTTCCAATTGAAATGTATGGAAAAATTTACGGAAATCAAAAATTCTGGGAAGACGATTTTATTTGTTTCCCACGACATCAGCTCGATCCGTCGTTTCTGCGACCGCTCTTACTGGCTAAAAAATGGTGAAGTTGTAGAATTTGGAGATACGATGGATGTGACAACCAATTACGAAAACTTCTTAAAGAAAAAATCAGTAAAAACAGTGGATCGTAACAAAAATCAAGTGGAGCGTTTTGCTGCCCCAGATATCGTCGATGTGTTAAGTGCTGAATTACTAGATGAAAACAAGCAACCGATCGATATGTTAGAACAAGGGGAAGATCTTTATGTAAAGGTCACCTATGAAGTGAAAGATGATACTATCAAAAAACCTGTGTTAGGGATTGCCCTACGAACGGTCGATAATTTCTATGTCTGTGGCTTGAATACTTTACTGGACGATATCACAATTCCTTGGGAAAAAGGAAAAAACGTCTTTTATCTCAAGTATAAGAAGTTAGGCTTACTTGCTGGCGAATACTATTTCGATGTGGCGGTTTTTGAAGAAAATGCCACCGTCCCACTAGTGTATAAAACGAAGTATATGAACTTATTTGTGACGGGTTCTTATATTGGTGAAGGGATCGTGGTCTTGGATCACCAGTGGAAAGAAGGAGATCAAAACAATGAAGTATGATTTCGAGATGGATTTAGATGAACAAAGTAGCGTAGGTAAGATTGTCGGACAAATCAAACCAGGAAGTAAAGTCTTGGAATTTGGTCCTGGCAATGGACGCATGACGAAACATTTGATTGGTGCAAAAAACTGTGAAGTAAGCATCGTTGAACTGGACAAAGAACTATTTGATTACGTCAATGAAATTGCACAAGATGGTTTTTATGGCGACATTGAAAGTTTTGAATGGGCAAAATATTATGCTGGTCAAACATTTGATTATATTTTATTTGCAGATGTCTTGGAACATTTAGTGGATCCTTTGAAGACATTAAAAAAAGTCAGAGAATTTCTAAATGAAGAAGGCGAGATTTTGATTACTTTCCCTAATCTCGTGCATAACTCTGTATTGATTCACCTCTTTAATAACGAATTGCCGTGGGCTTCGTTTGGGCTATTGGATGAAACACATAATTCATTTTATACCCACGAAGGCTTTCAAAAAGTATTTGCAAACGCTGATCTGCACATCAACATTGAAGATTATTTATATCTAGCAGTAGGGGATACTGAATTGAAGTCAGCATATACTGACTTACCAGCAGCAGTTCGTTATGATTTCAAAATGCGCCCATTTGGCGAAGTGTATCAGTATTTCTTTTCATTGAAAAAACACCCAAATGTGGAAGCTAAAATCAATTCACCGCAAAATTCAAATTATGTCAAAATGATGGAAATCATCAAAAAGAGTACGCAAGAAGAAATATTACAGATCCCGTTCAATAATTATACGGGAGAAAACCAAGTATTGACTTTTCCACTGACAGAAGAACCGGCAAGTTTTATTTTTCAATTTGAAAAGCAACCAAGCTACCTTGAGTTCAGTGTTGAAGTAGACGGAGTAAAGCTTGATTTTATCGCATCGAATGCGGTCATCAAAACAGCGACAGACTGTTATATTTTTGATGGATCAGAAGCACCAAGACTAGAATTGACCGATATAAGTGGAGAAACGATCAAAATCTCTTGCCATTATCGATTCATTGGTGAATTACCAGCAACGATGGCTGAAGTCCTTAGAGAAATCAAACCTATGGCTGCTGTTCAAAAAGAACTATCTGCTGAAAACGAGAGATTAACAAAAGAAAACCAGCACTTACAAATAGAGAATAAAGAGCAGACGAAAGTCTTGAAGACTACGACTGATCGATATTTTGACTTGTTGCAACCTAACAATTGGGCAATAAAGCCAAAAGGACGATTGGTGAGACCAAAAGAAACGGCAAAAAAAATCCAAGCCAAAGAACTTTCTCTTTGTGTCGACGAAAAAAATTGGGATCCAGAAACAAAAGTACTCAAAATCATTGGATGGGGAATTTCAAATGCGGAACGTAAACCTTTATCTTATAAGTTGTCTGTAGATCAATCACCATTCTTCGAGGTTCAGCAGATTGAGCGAGCCGAAGTGAATGAAGCCGAAAAACTTCCTCCCCACACAAAAGCTGGTTTTGAGATCCAGATAGCGTGTGAACAAGAAAAATCATTTTTGATCGAATTGATTGCAGAAAATGGGCAGTCTTGGCTAGTTGAAATATAAATAACTTATTAGGTAAAGGAGTACCAAACCAGTGCAAAAAAAAGAAATTGCTGTATTTATCGATAAAATCACTCGTGAGCGGGCGACCGGCGATTTATTGATCGTTGGTTGGGCAATCGATGAAGTAACGAAAGAAATACCGACGATCCAAGTTGAAAAAGAAAATATTATAGCAAAAAATACACCAGTCGTGCGTTTAGATATCAATCATCTCTATGATTTGGACGTAAAGACGCAAAGTGGTTTTAATCTTCGATTATCTGGAAAGATGAAGGGGAAAGCAATTTTAGATTTTCAAACGAAAGATCATCAAAATGGAATAGCCGTCAAATTGAATGGACGCTATCCTTATGATGATGGCATCGAGTCGAGTTTGGAAAAGAAAAAACGATTGTTAAAAAAAGGCTTGAACTATGCTCGGACGCATGGCCTAAAAAAGGCTGTACGTCGTGTGAAAATGGAATTGAAACCAGGTTCCATCGACTATGCGCAATGGATCGCTAAGCATGAACAAATTGACGTTGCAGCACAAAAAACAAAAGCGCAAGCCTTTGCCTATCGTCCATTGATTTCTGTCGTGATGCCAGTTTATAACGTAGAAATCAAATGGCTAGAAAAATGTATCGATTCTGTGATTGCTCAAACATATGACCATTGGGAATTGTGTATCAGTGATGATGCCTCTACCGATCCTAAAATCCATAAATGTTTAGAACGTTATCAGCAAAAAGACCCACGGATCAAAGTTGTCTTTCGTGAAGAAAACGGACATATTAGTTTAGCCACGAACTCTGCACTTGAGATCGCTGAAGGAGAATTCATGGCACTACTTGATAACGACGACGAACTTCCTGTCAATGCATTGTTTGAAGTAGTCAATGTCTTGAATGATCGGCCAGAACTTGATTTGATTTATAGTGATGAAGATAAGATCGATGCTGATGGCAATCGCTTCGATCCTCATTTTAAAGCAGACTGGTCACCTAATACGTTGATGGGAAATAACTATATTTCTCATTTAGGCGTCTATCGATTAAGTATCGTCAAAGAACTAGGTGGCTTCCGAAAAGGCTATGAAGGTTCACAAGATTATGACCTAGTTCTCCGTTTTACAGAAATGATCCCAGCAGATCATATTTATCATATCGATCGTGTCCTTTACCATTGGCGTACGATTCCAGGATCAACAGCTAGTAGTGGTGAAGCTAAAAGTTATATTTACGATTCTGGTGTGAAAGCTTTGACGGATGCATTAGCTCGCAGGAATATCAAAGGGCAAGTGCGTCCAGGAAGAATCTCAGGGTTTTATGAGATCAATTATGATGTCCTACAAGAGGAGCTAGTCAGCGTCATCATCCCAACCAAAAATGGGTATGACGATTTGAAAATGTGTATTGATTCGATCATCGAAAAAACGACCTATCCTAACTACGAGATCATTGTAGCTGATAACGGTAGTACTGATCCTAAGATGCAAAATCTTTTTGACTCCTACAAGGAACAACTGAAAGAACGCTTCATTGTAGAGTTGATCGATATTCCCTTCAACTATTCTCGCATCAATAACCTTGCGGCTGAAAAAGCTAGTGGAAAGTATTACTTATTCCTGAACAATGATACCGAAGTGATTGCTCCTAATTGGATGACAACAATGGTCTCATATGCTCAGTTTGATTCGATCGGCTGTGTTGGCGCCAAACTTTACTATCCAGATGATACGACTCAACATGCGGGTGTACTCGTTGGAATCGGTGGCGTCGCTGGTCATGCGTTGAATAATTATGACCGCACACATTGTGGCTATTTCGGACGATTAGTGATCGATGTCGATTATTTAGCAGTGACTGCCGCTTGTATGATGGTCAAAGCAGATGATTTCAAAGCGGTGGGTGGCTTCGATGAGACATTACAAGTTGCCTTCAATGATGTAGACTTATGTCTTAAAGTCTATGAATTGGGTCGAAACAATGTATATGCTCACCAAGTTGAGCTTTATCACTTTGAGTCAAAATCTCGCGGGTACGAAGATACGCCAGAAAAGCAGAAACGCTTTGCGGGTGAAATCAAAAAAATGCAAGATAAATGGCCCAAATATATCGCACATGATCCTTTCTATAATGACAATTTGACAAAACAAGGAATTGGCGATTTTTCATTACGACCAGATTAACGAGTAGTTGATATACCTTAGGAGAGACTTGGAGAATATTCAAGTTTTACTTAAGGTATATTTTTGTATGCCCCATTTTTATAGCAGAATCAAGCACATGAATCTGTCGTGAAAAACTTTGAATTTAGGTTACAATTTGGTTATTCACTATGTTTTTAAAGTGTGCTATGGTAAGATGATAGAGGTATTATTTTGTGGTTAGGAGTGTATACATGAATAAAAATGGAGAATGGAATGCTGCTCGTCGGATATTCATTATCATGCTGGATGTCTTAGTTTACAATGCAGCGATATATATAAGTTTCTTATTGAAATTTCAAGGAGAAATTCCCACACGGAATTTTGAGACCTTTCAACATTCTGCAGTGTTTATATCTATCATCTTTATCGTCTTGAATATTTTATTAGGGGCATACGTCTTCTATAATCGGATGATCAGTGACATTATATTTGTGACTGTAATAGGGCAAGTATTGATGTCTTTAGGTGTAATGGTGGTGACTTTCGCTGGTCGATGGTTTGCCTTTCCACGGGCAGTTATTCTTTTATCTTTGGTAGTAGGAACAGTTTTACTGAGCTTATACCGTATCTTGGTCTACAAATTATATTTGAAAGTCAGTAGAGACAAGAAAGTAGTGATCGTTGGACTTGAAAAAGATGTTGCTCCAGCAATCCAAAATTTCCAATCTAAAAAAAATAATAAACATAAAGTTGAAGCGGTCGTTATCGATAACTATTATGAAAACATCAAGAAGATGATCGATACGATCGATATCGTCTACTTGTCATCACATATTGAAGAAAATGAAAAAATCAAGATCTATCAATTAGTTACTAAGAAGGAAAAAAAATTATTCTTGAATACGACTTTTGAGAATTTAACAATGATCAATCCAAACATTATGAACTTTGAAGATGAAAGTATCATTGAAGCTTCTGGTTTCAAGATACAACCAGAAGATGAATTGTTCAAACGCTTATTCGATATTATCATCTCCTTTATCTTACTGATCCTTGCATCACCTTTCATGTTGCTTACAGCAATACTAGTCAAAGTGACTTCACCAGGACCAGTGATCTATAAACAAGTCCGTATCACTAAAAATCAAAAAGAATTTTCAATCTATAAATTCCGGTCAATGACAGCGACAGCAGAAGCAAAATCAGGGCCTGTCTTAGCGAAAAGTAATGATGCTCGAGTAACACCGGTCGGTAAATTTATCCGTGCTGTACGTTTTGATGAATTGCCACAGATTTTTAATGTGTTAAAAGGCGATATGTCGATTGTCGGACCACGCCCAGAAAGACCTTTTTTTGTGGATCAATTCAATGCAGAAAATCCTTATTACTATTTGAGACATAATGTCCGTGCAGGCATCACCGGCTATGCCCAAGTTTATGGGAAATATGTTTCTGACTATAACAGCAAGTTACGCTTTGATTTGTTGTATATCAAAAAATATTCGTTAATGATGGATCTAAAGATTTTATTGCAAACGATCAAGATCCTTTTTGATAAAATGTCTTCCCAAGGGTTAGAAGAGGATGAAAATGCCAGCTCATTAAAAGAAATAGATTTTCCCCAAGAAAAAATTTATAGTTGAGTTGGAGGAGCTGAAAAATGAAAAAACCGATTTTCAGTATTATCGTTCCTGTCTATAATGCCGAAGATACGATCGAGCGTTCGATTAATAGATTGCAATCGTTAGAATTTAATGATTATGAAGTAATATTAGTGAATGATGGCTCTACGGATAAAACAGAACAGTTAATCCATCAATTAGTCGACAAAAATCCTAAGTTTCAATGGGTGACAACTAAAAACCAAGGACCAGGATTTGCACGTAATGAGGGGCTCAATCGTGCGAGGGGTGAATACATCCTCTTTTTTGATGCAGATGACACTCCGAATCGAGCAGTATTAAAAGAATATGAACAACTTTTGAAAAAACAACCGAATGCTGATTTGATTGTGAGTTCCTTCATATTTCGAACTATTGATGATGAAAAAGTAATCTCTGAAAAGATAAATCAGGTCACCGAACATCGATATACGAAACGAGAAGAATTTTTGCAAGACATGTACACATTGATGAATCAGCAACTGATGTATGTTGTTTGGAATAAATGCTACCGTAAAGATTTGTTAGAAAAATATAGTGTTCGATTCAAAAATTATAGTAGCTGTGAAGATCGAATTTTTAATTTAGATTATTTTGAATACTGTGATGAGGTCCTAATGAATCCTAGTATTGTTTATACCTATGAATTTCAAGGTGGCAAAGGAATAACAAATAAATATAATAAAAATAAGTTTCAAACATTTGAAGACTTTTATTTACGAGCAAATGAAGTGACAAATAATAATAATAAAGCAGGAATGGCTTCCCTTTTATTAAAAGGAACAACGTCAGTTCTTTTATCGATTGCTGAAACGTATCAGTTAACTAATATTGAAAAGAGACATGCAATAAAAGAAATTTTAAATAGTGATGTAATAAGAGAAGCGCGCTCGATTGCGTGTACTGATTCGATCATTAAAAAATTGACAAAGTTTTATTTCAACCTACCAAGTACAATCGCTTATCATACTATTATTTTTGCAAATAAGATCCAGCGAATTAGCCCGCGATTAATCGCTTTATTAAAAAGAAAATATTAAGTTCTTACAGTTAGTTAAGATCACGAAAAGGAGAAAAACATTTTATGAATATTGCTTTATTAACTGCTTCAGGTACTGGAACTAGAACAGGACAAGATATTCCAAAGCAATTCATCCATGTGAATAATATTCCAATCCTAGTTTATACACTGAAAGCTTTTGAAGAACATCCAGAGATTGATGAAATTTGTGTGGTTATTTTAAAAGGTTGGGAAGAAATGCTGACTGCTTATGCTAAGCAATTCAATATCACAAAACTAAAGTATATTGTTGAAGGTGGTAATTCTGGACAAGAATCAATATATAATGGATTGAAAGAAATCTACAAAAAAAGAGCAAAAGATGATGTTGTATTGATCCATGATGGTAATCGACCTATGGTCAGTGAAAAAATCATCAGTGAGAGTATTGCAGTTTATAAAGAAAATGGAAATGCTGTAGCTGTTATTCCTTGTACAGAAGTTGTTTTCACATTAGAAGAAAAAGGAGAGACAAGTTCAGTAAATTCATTGAATCGAGATCTTTTAGTTCGTACACAAACACCGCACACGTATCAATTGGGTGAAATTATCGAAACCTACCAATTAGCAGAAGAAAAAGGAATTAATGATATGGCAGCTTCATGTCAGTTGATGCAAGTTTTAGGAAAAAAATCTTACTTTTCACCTGGATCAGAGAAAAATTTAAAAATCACTACTCTAGAAGATTTAGAAATTTTTAAAGCATTATTGAATTCAACAAATGATGACTGGATCAAGTAAGGAAGGTAAGAAAATGAATCTATTAGAAAACGAAACTTATCTTTCAAATCTAAAAATGTGTGTTCAAGAAACTACTGATATATTTCAAAAATTCAAAGATAAATCTGTCATGATCACAGGAGCAAGCGGATTGATTTGTTCTGCGGTGGTCGATTTATTGATTATCGCTAATCAAGAACTTGATTTGCAGATGACAGTATATACTCTTGGAAGAAATATCGAAAGATTAAAAACACGTTTTTCTACTTATTCGGCAAGTAAATGCATTGTACCAGTATTGTATGATGCGACGAAAGAGTTCACTTTTACTAATAAGGTAGATTATATTATTCATGGCGCGAGTCATGCGAGTCCTGAACTTTATTCAGAAAAACCTGTAGAGACAATGCAAGGCAATATTTTTGGGCTAAATTCATTATTGGAATTTTCAAAGAAAGAACAAGTTGATAGACTGTTATATGTATCATCAAGTGAAGTCTACGGAGAATTTAGTACAGATAGACCTTTACTTGAATCTGATTATGGTTATATAGACCTATTGAATCCACGCTCTTCTTATTCTATGGGGAAACGTGCAGCTGAAACATTATGTGTTAGTTATTTAAAAGAATACTCAGTCAAGAGTGTAATTGTTCGTCCAGGACATATTTATGGTCCTTCAGCAAAACAAGAAGATAAACGTGTTTCCTCAGCATTTGTTTTAGATGCTTTGAAAGGTAAAAAAATTATTATGAAAAGCACAGGTAGCCAAATAAGATCCTATACTTATAGTCTGGATTGTGCTACTGCCATGCTATATGCACTTGTTAAAGGAAATCCTGGAGAAGCCTACAATATATCCAATCCATGTTCAATTATCAGTATTGCAGAGATGGCTAAAACGATTGCGGAAATTGGGAATGTTGATTTGGAGTTTGATTTGCCTACTGCAGGTGAAGCAAAACAATTCAATCCTATGAATAACTCCAGCTTGAATAGCGAAAAGCTGAGTGCTTTAGGATGGAAAGCATTTTTTGATGCAAAAGATGGATTTAAGAATACTTTGGATATCTTATCAGAAAGTATCTCATAAAAATTCGATACTTTTAACCGTTATAGAGTATTAAATATAGAAAAATAGGTGATCAAGTGAACAAAGTGAAAAGAGTGTTACATTTTCAGGGGAGAATGGGCAAAGGTGGAGCCGAATCCTTCATGATGAATCTATATAGAAGAATCGACCGTCGTAAAGTACAGTTCGATTTTTTGATTTATGATGATTTTGCACATGTGACAGATTATCATGAAGAGATAAAAAAAATGGGTGGAAGAATATTTGTAGTGACTAATCCCAAAAAAAACATCATAAAGTATTGGTTTGAGGTTAGAAAACTTTTAGCAGAACAGCATTTCGATATCGTTCATAATGAAGTGTATTTTGGCGGAGGAATCAACCTGTTATTAGCTAGAAAACGAGGAATAACACAACGAATAGCACATAGTCATGCCACTAGTGACGGAAAATCGTCTAATTTTTTAATGAATTTACTAAGGAAATATTTACATCATTTACTTATTAAAGAAGCAACTGATTTTTTAGCTGTTAGTAAAGAAGCTGGAGATAGCTTATTTCAAGGTCATCCTTATGAGATTATTCATAATGGTATTGATTTATCATTGTATAAGACGGATGAAGATGTACGTGCTGAGAAAAGAGCAGAGCTGGGACTTTCCCCAAATGATTTTGTTATCGGGAATATTGGACGTCTCGAAAAGCAAAAAAATCAAACCTATCTCATTGATATCGTTAGCGAACTATTACAAAAGAAACCAGATGCAAAATTGTTGATTGTTGGAGCGGGTTCGTTGCAAAAAAGTTTAGAGAAACAAATAACTGAATTGAACCTATCAAAAAATGTGTACTTGCTAGGTGAAAGAAATGACATTCCAGAGTTGTTTCAAGCTATGGATGTATTTTGTATGACATCTTTGTACGAAGGTCTTCCAATGGTCGGCTTAGAGGCTCAGGCAAGTAGGAAAAAACTCGTATTATCTAGTACGATTTCTCCAGACACGAAATTGACTCCAAACGTTACTTTTATTGGTCTTGATGAAGCTAAGGCAACTTGGTGTGAAGCAATTTTAAGTCAGCCTTGGAATAATGAAATAACACAAGAATTAATGGAATATGATGTTAGCCATACATTACAACAAATGTTAAAGGTATACAAGGTTTATTAGAGGGAGTAAAAAATGTCTGATTATTTAAGTACAAAAGAAATCCATGAAGGTTTGCTAGATTTATTAAAATTTTTTGATCAGTTTTGTCAAGAACACGATATGACATATTTTTTAGCTGGAGGAACCTTACTAGGGGCCATTAGACATAAAGGTTTTATTCCATGGGATGATGATGCAGACATCATTATGCCAAGAAAAGATTACAATAAACTTATCAGCTTAGCACATAAATTGCCAGATTTTCTAGAAATAAAAGCTTTAGAAATCGATAATAAATGGGAATATGCTTTTACAAAAATAAACGATACACGAACGTATATCGATGATGATTATCGAGTTGCCCAGCATGGATTATTTTTAGATATTTTTCCGATTGATTCTGTACCAGAAAAAACTTTTAGCCAAAAATTTTTAGTAAAAAGAATGAAGTTATTAGATGTTTTTAGAGGTGCAGAGAGTAAGAAAAAGTTTAAACCAGAAGAAAAATTTATTTTTATCAAAAAAATGATTGCTAAGTATGCTAGACGTAAGGGTGCGAATCACTTTGCTAGGAAGATGGATCAACTCGCTAAAATTACGAATGAGCGACAGATTGATTCTAGTTTAAAAGGAGTAAGTGTATCAACAATTTATGGAGTGAGAGAATTTTTGCCATCTAGTACTTTTTCTGAAGCTATCTATGTGGAGTTTGAAGACGCGAAGTTATCGATCCCAAAAAATTACAAAGTTTATTTAGAGAGTCTATATGGAGATTACATGCAATTGCCACCTTTAGAAAAGCAAAAAGGAGATCACTATAAAATAAAAAGACATAAGAAAGAAAAGTAGGTAATATAAATATGAGAGATAAATCTTTTACAGTTTCAGTGATTATGCCGACTTATAATGGTGAAAAAAATATCATTGAACAATTAGAATCAATCAAAAATCAAGAACGTATGCCTGATGAAGTATTATTATGTGATGATGGTTCAACCGATCGCACGGTTGAGATCGTAACTAATTTTATAGAAGAAAACCAATTATCTGGATGGCAGTTGTTGATCAATGAGGTAAACATCGGTTGGAGAGAAAATTTCATCCGCTTGATTCACCAAGCAAAGGGGGATGTGATTTTTTTTAGTGACCAAGATGATATTTGGTACCCGCACAAAATTAAACATATGTCTGAAAAGATTATGTCGGACCCAGAAAATATAAAAGTACTAGTTTCTAATTATGATGAGCTACTTGAAGAAAATGGTGTCTCTTATCCATGTGAAAAGAGAAAGATACCGACAAAACAACCAAATGATTATATTTATTTTTCTAAAAAAAATGTATTTTTAAATCGACCAGGATGGGTTTATGCTTTTCAAAAAGACTTTATTCCGACTTTCGATGAGTTTCTCGAAACATCACTTTATCCAGTTCATGATATGGCGATGTGGTCTACAGGTGTTTTAACAGACAAGTTGTATCTACTAGATGAAAAAACAGGATTATGGCGAAAACATGGAAGTAGTGCCATGCAAATTGAAAATGAAGAAACAGAAAAAACTGCAGAAACTAAGAAAAATATACGTTTAGGAAAACTGGAGTTATTAAAAATTCTAACAGAATCAAATTTGAATTTTGTTCAACGAGTTGATGTGCCAAATAAAGAGTATAAAATAAAAACATTGAAAGCTTTATTAAAGGAATTAGAAACAAGATTAAAGATTATCGAAGAAGATAAACCAATGGCTGTGTTGACATCTTGGAACTCTTATACAGTTTTGCATTCTTTTCTAGCTGATATCTTATACTTTACAAAAAGCAGAGTGAATAAAAAATACCGGTAATTAATGGAGGAAAATACATGTCCAATAATAGTCTGTCGCCTAAAGATATATATTCTTTTTTTAGAGATCATTTAAAAGTATATGTTGTTTCATTTATAGTAAGTTTACTTCTTGTAGGTGGGTTATTCTTCTATTCAAATTATTCTCAAAGTAAGATTGAAAATAATAATCAAATAAATCGTCCATTATTCTCATTTATTTTAGAAAATAGTCAAGGTAACATCATGACTGCTTCAGGGGCTGTAAAACAAGTATTTTTAACTAGTTTACAGGAAAAAAATCAATTTTCAGATGAGACACTTGAAAAATTAAGTGTAGGATACAATGATATCCAAAATACGATTGATGTTCAGTTTACAGATGATGTCCCAGAGCAAGAACAAAAACAAATATCTGAATTATTGCAAAAGGAAATGACTAATAACGAGTTACCATTTTTTGATAATAAAACGTTCTATTATATCAACAAAGATATCCAATTTAATAAAACATTGCCAGCACAAGTGAGTGAAGGAATTAGTACAAAAAAAATCATTTTATTAGTATTAGTAATGATAGTTATTACATTGGGTCTAGGAACTCTTTTAGTAAGTTGGAAAGAGTACAGAACCAAAGTTATCACGCAAAAATTCACACTGGGAAATGATGTTCAAGCGATTGATATCAATTCCTTAGACTTATCAACAGTAGAAGAAAAACTAAATATTATCAATTCACTATTGAATGGCACATCTGAAAATAAATTTTTGGTTTTAGAAGAAAATAATACCATTGATAAAAATAAAATTTCCAAGCATGATGATACAAATATTTATTCAAATTTGAATCATATTATTGAGCCTGTGTCGTTTAAACCAGATGAAATTTTAATTGTTTGTTTTAAGAAAAATACGACAAAAAAATGGTATAGAGAACAATTAGAGATTGCAAAAGCTTTAACTAATATCATTAAAATAATCTATATATAAGGAGAACAGCATTGTACATTTATGTAGGAACATTCGCACTGCTAGCGGTATTGTCAGTTTTGGAATATTTTACTAGAAAAAAAATATTTTTTTATGCTGGTATCGTATTTTTAACGTGTTTAGCAGGTTTTAGATTTTCTACGGGATATGATTTTTCTTCCTATAACAATTTTTTTGATAGGTTAATTAATTGGGATAAAATATTCGATGGTAGTATTGATGCAGAACCTGGATATCTTTTATTAAATTATATCGTACGTGAGCTAGGAATGAATTTTTCAACTTTTATCTTATTATTTTCTATAATAAGCATGTTATTGCTCGCTTATGCACTTAATAATTATTTTCCGGTTCCATCAATTGCACTACTTTATTACTACTCTAGATTTTTTCTAGTACGTGATATGGGGCAAATAAGATCTTCTATTGTGGCTATCATATTCTTATTGGCTTTACCAGCGTTCAAAAAAAGAAATTTAAGAAATATTATTCTACTTTCGTTAGTAGGTTCATTATTTCATATTGTTTCTATTTTTATTATTCCTGCGTATCTTTTCGTACAGATTGTTAAAGAGATCAACGTCCCTAAAGAAATATTTCTGATTTCATCTAGCGCATTTGTAGGAATCATTTTCTTTTTCCCAAATTTATTTAGGTTTATGATTCCAGATCGTTACTATGGTTACTTATCTGGGTACTATGCACAAGGTAGTTGGATTTTTAATCCGGTATTCATAATGCAATTAGTCATACTGATTGGCGCAACTATTTTCGTAAAAAACAACAATACAGTTTTTACAGAAAACTTTAATATAATATTGTCTTTATATTGCTTATCGACGATTCTGTTAGTGTGTTTCGGACCTTTAGCAACAATTGGTGGAAGAATCAGTACAATATTTTCAACAGTAGAAATTTTTATCGTACCCATTGTATTGGAGAAACTTTTTAAAAATAAATTTCTATTCTTAATAACTTTTATTTTGTTCAGCTTCTGTATATTTATTTTGATTTTTATTGTTTCTGGAGCATATAATTCATATGTCCCATACAATACGATATTCTTTAAATAATTAATAGTATTCAATAGATTAGCTTAAATACTACTAAGGTTAATTTGTAAGAAATATAGAGGCACAAGCACTATATATAAGATGGTTTTATTAAATAGTATGACAAAGTAGGTATTAATAATGAATGATAAAGCAAGAAACGTAATGAAAAACTTATACTATACTGTAGCTGCAAATTTTGCTACTTTAGGAATATCAGTGCTATTAAATCTATTTGTGCCAAAACTTTTAGGTGTTACTGAATATAGCTATTGGCAACTTTATGTTTTTTATTCGTCTTATGTAGGTTTTCTACATTTTGGTTGGATTGATGGCATCTACTTAAAAATTGGCGGAGAAGAATATGATCAGTTGAATAAACGAGATTTGGGTACGCAGTTTTGGTATCTAATGATCTTTGAACTATTCTTATCTTTCTTTGTAGCTATATGGGCCTGGTTGTTTCTTCCTCATTCTGAGCAATCAGTCATACTTATCTTAACAGCAATAGTGTCAGTCGTGACGATTATAAAAACATTTGTTTTATATATTTTCCAATCGACGAATCGAATCAAAGAGTATGCACAACTATCAAGAAATGATCGATATCTATATGTTTTATTTATTGCTATTTACTTTTCTTTAGGTGGTAGAAATTTCTTCTGGTTGATTTTATTAGATATCCTTTCTAAATTGTTGGTAACATTATGGGGAATGTCTTTGATTAAAGATATGTTAAATGTCAAATTAATCAATTTACGAGTTTTATTCCCAGAAATATTAGATAATATCAATATTGGTAGTAAATTAATGATTAGTAATATTGCGAGTATGCTGATTATTGGAACAATCCGTTTTTTTGTGCAACAAAAATGGACAATCGAAACATTTGGTAAGTTATCATTCACACTAAGCCTTTCAAATATGTTTTTGACGTTCATCAATGCCATTGGCATTGTTATGTTTCCTTTATTAAGAAGGACGAATAAAGAGAGATTGCCTGAATTGTTTCGAATTCTTAGAGGATTATTTGTCCCATTAACGTACGGATTACTAATATTTTATATTCCTGCAAAAATCATTTTAAGTTTATGGTTACCGGAATATGCAGAAAGTCTTAGGTTTATGGGGATTTTATTCCCAATTGTCATTTATGAAGGAAGAATGTCATTACTGATCAATACGTATCTAAAAACTTTGAGAAAAGAAAAAACGATTTTATTTGTAAATATCATTACGTTAGGAGTAACATTACTTGCGTCTTTATTTGTGATTTTCATTGTTGGAAATTTAGATTTGACTGTTTTACTCATTTTAATTAGTTTGGCCCTACGTTGTAATCTGGCTGAATTTTTCTTATACAAAGATTTGCGATTAACAATAGGTTGGAAGCATGTTATTGAAACATTATTAACTGTGCTATTTATTTTAAGTAACTTACTATTCAATGCATCTTTTACAAGCATGGTTGTATACGTCGTTATTTATATTGTATATCTTGCTTTTATACATCGATCAATTATTGCTAGCTATAAAGATTTTCGTATTTTACTAAAAGAACGTTAATCTAAATTTCTGTATAAAATCATTCATAAAAACGTCTCGTAAAAAATATTTTATTTTCTACGAGACGTTTTCGATTACACTGCATAGTGTTCAATATCTTATCATGGTAAAATAGGTTTATATTTTTTAATAAATAATTGGAGTGAATAAAGTGGATAAAATATTAATTACCGGTGGAGCCGGGTTTATCGGTTCAACATTGGCAAATCATTTAGGAGATCATAACGATATTGTAGTTATTGATGATTTATCAATGGGGAATAGAGAGAATTTAGATCAAACAAAAAAAATCACTTTTATTGAAGGTGATGTCAGTGATAAGCAAAAAATGGAAAAGATTATGCAATCTCACCGATTTGACTATATCTTCCATTTAGCTGCTATAGCTAGTGTTGCTGATTCCGTTGAACGTCCATTGGAAACTCATCGAGTGAATTTTGATAGTGTCTTGATGTTACTTGAGTTGATTCGTAAGTATCAGCCAAATTTAAAGCGTATTGTATTTAGCTCTTCTGCAGCTGTTTATGGAGATGAACCAACACTACCTAAAAAAGAAGAGTCAGTTATTCGACCGTTGACGCCTTATGCTATTGATAAATTTGCCGCTGAACAATATGTACTTGATTATTGCCATTTGTATGATGTGCCAGGAACTGCGGTACGTTTCTTCAACGTATACGGTCCAAATCAAAATCCAAATTCGCCATATAGTGGGGTGATCTCGATTTTAGTGGATCGCTATAAAAAGCAACTTGCTGATGAAAAAGCGTCATTTACTTTATTCGGCGATGGCAGTCAATCAAGAGATTTTGTCTATGTTGAAGATGTTGTGCAAGCTTTATTACTTGTTTCTAAAGAAGAAAAAGCACTAGGGCAACAATTCAATGTTGGAACGGGAAACAGTACAACTTTACTTGAGTTGATCCAGACAATCAATCAGATTCTTGAAGTTGAATTACTGTTAGATTATCAAGAGGAGAGAGTAGGAGATATCCACGACTCTTTAGCTGATATCACTAAGCTTTCAGCACTAGGTTACCAACCTAAACATAGCATACTTGATGGCATGAGAAAATATTTAGCAACAGAAATAAATACGACAAAATAATAAATTTTCTTTATTCAGGAAACAACAGAGAAAACCTTGTATCAAGCCAAATTGCTTATA
Source organism: Enterococcus sp. AZ062 (assembly GCF_051715065.1). Lineage (NCBI taxonomy): Bacteria > Bacillati > Bacillota > Bacilli > Lactobacillales > Enterococcaceae > Enterococcus > Enterococcus sp. AZ062. The sequence goes on from NZ_JBIOTB010000001.1 coordinate 976,485, forward strand.
CAAGGTTTTCTTCGTTCTTATTCAATTATCACAGATGACAGGTCAACACATTGCTTATTCATCATTTCCCATCAATTTATAAATCTGATCTCTAAGATCGGTGGCAGTTGTTTTATATTTTTTATCGGCTTGGATATTACTTTCTAGCACAACTGCATCAGAGGTATCTTTTTTCATTGCTAATACCGCATGGAAACGATTGATGTTTCCTTGAGCAAATATTGTATCCCTTCCACTATAGACCCCACCATTATATGGACGCCCACTCAAATTCTTTCCCCATAGAGAAAAAAGTAAATCTTTTGGAATCAATTGCCCTTTTAATACTTTTGTAAAAAATTCATTCAAATCATAGACGGACATACTGATATTCCCAGTTCCTAATTCATTACGTATATCTGTTTCAGATTCAGTCAAAGCTTGATGATAATCATCGTCTGGACTCATTTGATAAGAGACTGCGTGTTCTGAAGTGTTTTTGACTTGGTCATAGAAGGTCGTCTGTTTCAATTGTAAGGGAGTGATGATTTGATCATACACCAACTTTTCGTATGGCTGATGGGTCAATTTCATTAAAATACCTGTTAGTAATGTGAAATTCAATGGTTCATATTTGTAACTTTGATCATTGGTATATTCGAGATGGTCTATGGCAAACTGGATCACCTCTTGGTCATTCATTGGTACGGTCGGAGAAGCTGTTTTTTTCAATCCTGATCGCATATATAATAAATCTTTGATAGTGATTTTATTGCTACCGTTGATTTGGGGATAAAATTTAGCCAGTTTTGTATCTAAAGAAAGTTTCCCTATATCCACTTGTTTTAGAATCAGTAGCGCAGTCATTGCTTTTTGGATCGAACCAATTTGATAATACAGAGATGGAGTATTTGGTTGCTGTGCTTCTTCGTTAGCGTATCCGTAGCCCTTTTCAAGGATCACTCGATTGTTTTTACGAATATAGACAGATCCGACATAATCATTTTTTTGTAACAATTGGTCGATTTGATCGGCAAGGACCTGTTCGTCTTTGGTCAAATCTAGGGAATCGTTTGCCACTTGAATCGAGGCGGATACTCTTGACTGTGCCATTTCATAGGTAGACCAAGTGATGATTCCAATAGTGACGACTAAAATGAATAAGCAGATTTTTTGAGAGAAAGAAAAATGGGAAGCTTGTTTTCTTCTTAAATGTTTCCTTTTGTTCATGTATATCAATCCTTCCTGTCTAAGAGCTTAGTGAATAAATGAAGCAGATTATTGTTATTTAGTAAATAAGAATCATTTTATTTTCTATTTTAAGCCGAAGAGAATCGATTTACTACTTACAATTTTGACATAAGAATTGTTAAAAATAATTCACCTCTGCCTGAATTTCATGTATAATGAATAAAGTTATGAAGTTGATAGTAAGGAGGAGTTGTTTTGTCAGAAAACAAACAACATCCAGATGAGAAGAGACGACGACAAAAGAATGCAACTGATTCGACAGATGTAGTCAGTAAGCGAAAAGACCTACGTAAAAAAGAAGATAAAATCGTAGGAAAAATTATTTTAGTGATTGCGCTTACGTTGCTAATTATTGGATGTGTATTTGGTTTTACGGTCTATCGCTATATCGATAGTGGCTTAAAACCTTTAGACCCAGAGAATGAACAATTGGTTTCGATCGAAATCCCTAGTGGTTCTTCAAATAAGCAAATCGGAGAGATTTTAGAACAAGACCATATCATCAAGAGCGGTATCGTATTTAATTATTATACAAAATTTAAAAATATGACTGGCTTTCAGGCTGGCTTCTACCAATTAGCCCCTAACATGACGTTAGATGAAATCGGTAAAGAGCTCCAAGAAGGTGGAACCTCAGAACCTACAGAAGTGGCAGATGGGAAGATCACGATACCAGAGGGATTTGATGCAGAGCAGATTGCAGAACGAGTAGCAAAAATCACTGGGAAAGATAAGCAGGAATTTTTAGATCTACTAAAAAATGAAGCCTTTTTCACGGAGTTGACTCAAAAATATCCTGATTTATTAGAAAGTGCAGCTAAGGCAGAAAACACCAAGTATCGCTTAGAAGGTTACTTATTCCCAGCGACTTATGATTACTATAAAGATATGTCACTCAAAGATCTAATCATTCAGATGGTCGATAAAACGAATACCGTGTTACAACCATACTTCTCTACGATCAAGCAGCAAAATCATACGGTTCAAGAAATCATGACACTTGCTTCATTGATCGAAAAAGAAGGGGTATCTGAATCAGACCGTAAAAATATTGCCAGAGTTTTCTATAATCGGATTGACATAGGGATGCCATTACAGTCAGATATTTCTATTTTATATGCGTTAGGTGAGCACAAAGAATTTGTCTCTTATGAAGATACGGCAGTCGATTCACCATATAATCTTTATACAAATAAGGGATATGGTCCAGGACCGTTCAATAGCCCGAGTGAAGCAGCTATCCAAGCAGTTGTTGAACCAGCAGAGAATGATTATTATTATTTTGTCGCAGATATCTCTACAGGTGAGGTTTATTTTGCAAAAACATATGAAGAGCATATGGAATTAGTACAAAAATACGTAAATAATTAAAATTGAGCGTTGTCTGTAACTTTATTTATTTTTAGAAAAACATTTACATTTTAGAAAAAGCATGGTAATCTTTTTTGGACTGTAGTCCGTAAAAGATTACCTTTTGCGGTATTCCATAGAAAAAGGAGAAGAGTTATACATGGTAGAAAAAGTATATCCTATGACGCTTGAAGGAAAAGCGAAATTAGAGCAAGAATTAGAAGAATTAAAAACAGTTAAACGGGGAGAAATCATTGAACGAATCAAAATCGCCCGTGGCTTTGGTGATTTATCTGAGAACTCAGAATATGAAGCAGCTAAAGATGAACAAGCTTTCGTAGAAGGACGTATCACGACAATCGAGAATATGATCCGTTTTGCACAAATCATTGACAATGATGGCGTTGATTCGGATGAAGTATCTATTGGTAAAACAGTGACGTTCATTGAGTTACCAGATGGTGAAGAAGAAGAGTATACGATCGTGGGAAGTGCTGAGGCAGATCCTTTCTCAGGAAAGATCTCAAATGATTCCCCGATTGCACAAGCTTTGATCGGCAAATATAAAAATGATGAAGTAACGATTTCAACACCTGGTGGCGATATGCAAGTAAAAATCGTCAAGGTCGCGCAAGCATAAGTTGAAATGTAGACACAGATAATCAATTATTGGTTTGTCTATACAAAAAGGTCTGGGACCATGACACAAAGTCCCAGGCCTTTTACTGTAGAAAGCGATAGTTACATCTAAAGTCCTATAGCATCTCAAAACAAAAATAGGTATGATAAAAAAGAGAATGAAAAGGAAAGGAGAATAGCGATGAATAGCTCTTGGCGCTTTTTTATAGTAGTAGAAGCCTTACTATTGATCTTTGCAGTTTGGCAAATCGTAAATAATGTTGAATTATTACTATTAGTTTTATTTGGTATTTTTAATATCTATCTTGCATTGCGAAAATCACCGAGATCGGGATTTCAAAATTTTCAATTTGTACTAGGTGGACTAGTTATTTTTTTCAGTTTGATCAATAGTCCTGCGCTGTGGGTAATGGCAGTCTTTGCTGTCTTGTTCATTGGTCTTAAAGGTGTAGAGATTTCTGGGATCGATCTAACAAAAAATGCTTTTTGGCGAAAAAAACAAATCATTATGGTTCAAACAGAGCAAGTGAAGTCCCACAATAATGAACGAAAAAAACAACAATTATTCGGTAACCAGCGAATTGGTAATGATGTGTATGAATGGGATAATATCAATATCGCTCTACTTTCAGGAGATACGATCATCGATTTAGGGAACACCTTGTTACCTAAAGACGATAATATCGTTATCGTCAGAAAAGGAATCGGTCGGACACGCATTTTAGTTCCATTAGGGATTGCAATCAGTCTCGAACATGCAACGTTAGTAGGAAATGTACAATTTGAAGAAGAACAATTTGCATTGAAGAACGAGTCGATTAAAATCTATAGTAACGATTACGATGAAAATCCACGTCGTTTAAAAATCATTACGAACACATTACTTGGGGATATTGAGGTGATTCGAGCATGATTGAGAAACTTTCTCGACCGATGCTAGCTATTTATGCTTCGATCGCCTCATTTATTGTCATTTTATTTTCATTTTTTACTTATTTTTACGCAAGTAATCAAACTCATTTTTGGCGTACTTTATTAAGTGCCAGAATTTTATACGTACCATTGATCTTTCACTTATTAGCGATTTCTTCAGGTGTCGGTTTGATTGTTTTTTTGATTGTCTCTCTTTTACAAAAAGCACGTTATGGGAAAATCGAAGAACAATTACGGGCAATTTCTTCCGGTAACTATGAAGCAAAAGTTTTAAATGATTCCTTACCAAGTGCATCTGACGATATATATGTCAAAGAAATTGAAAAAGAAATCACTAAAATCAAAGAAAAAATGATCGAAGTATCAAGTGAACTTCAAATATTGACGAGTCGACCTCAATATGTTGATGGACAAACAAAAGAAGAAATCTTAGAATTAGAAAGACATCGTTTAGCGCGTGAGCTACATGATTCGGTTTCCCAGCAATTATTTGCAGCGATGATGATGATGTCTGCTTTGACGGAACAAGCCGAAAAAAGTGATACGCCTGAAATGTTTCGTAAACAACTAAGAATGGTAGCAGATATCATCAATGCTTCACAATCTGAAATGCGTGCGTTGCTACTACATTTGCGACCAGTCAACCTTGAAGAGAAAAGTTTGAAACAAGGGATTGAGCAATTATTAAAAGAATTAAAAAACAAGATACAAATTGCATTGAAATGGGATATTGAAGATATCACTTTGTCTGATTCGATTGAAGATCATCTCTTTCGGATCGTTCAAGAACTACTTTCAAATACGTTGCGTCATGCAAAAGCAAATGAATTAGAAGTGTATCTGCATAAAATCGATAATAACCTTTTATTACGAGTGATCGATGACGGTACTGGCTTCAATATGAATGAAACAAAAACCGGTAGCTACGGACTAAACAATATCAGAGAACGTGTAGCAGGTATTGGTGGAACAGTAAAAATCATTAGTTTCAAAGGACAAGGGACAAGTGTGGAAATCAAAGTTCCTTTAATAAAGGAGGCGGAAAAATGATAAAAGTATTACTAGTCGATGATCATGAAATGGTACGTTTAGGGGTTTCTTCCTATTTGTCGATCCAAGAAGATATAGAAGTGATCGGAGAAGCAGAAGATGGGCGACAAGGTTACGAAAAAGCCATGGAACTTCGTCCGGACGTGATTCTAATGGATTTAGTCATGGAAGAAATGGACGGGATCGAATCTACAAAAGCAATCCTCAAAGATTGGCCAGAAGCAAAAATCATTATTGTTACGAGTTTTATTGATGATGAGAAAGTATATCCAGCTATTGAAGCTGGCGCAACAGGCTACTTACTTAAAACATCGACGGCCCATGAAATCGCCGATGCGATCCGTGCGACTCAAAGAGGTGAACGAGTGCTTGAACCTGAAGTAACCTCTAAAATGATGGAAAAAATGAGTCGACGTAATGAGCCAATCTTGCACGATGATTTGACGAATCGTGAAAATGAGATTCTTATGTTGATCTCTGAAGGAAAGAGCAATCAAGAAATCGCTGACGAGTTGTTTATTACTTTGAAAACAGTCAAAACACATGTTTCTAATATTTTAGCGAAATTAGAAGTGGAAGATCGTACCCAAGCTGCCATATACGCGTTCAAACATGGATTAGTTAAGTAAGTAGACTTATGACTTATCATCAAAATAGTAAGTACATTTTTACAAAGTAAGTATAGGTTGTGACATAAAATATAACTTATCACTGTTTTCACATTGATAAGAGAAAACAGTACCTTGATCCAAAGCAAAATGTATTATTTTTGCTTTGGATTTATTTGTATATGCTAATTACATTGTTTGTTATTTTGAATTCTTTGTTATCATGTTCTTTTCATTTGGGTCTTTTTATAGTTTAATATATTATAGGACAATATAAGTTCGATTTAAAAAATAAAGGAGAATGTCATGAGAAAAAAATGGATAGGCATGTTATTAAGTTTCTTACTACTGTCAGGCTCGATCACGCCAAGTGTCTACGCAGTATCGATAAACGATAGAACAAATACGTCACAAGAAAGTACTTCGCAAACTAACGAAACTACAGCAACATCTTCTAAAGCCCCTTTGACAGAAAGTACTAATCCCACCACAGAGGAGACCTCAGGACCAACAGAAAACTCTGCAGAAAATTCATCTAAAGATATTCCTGTTGATGAAGTTCATTTCCCAGATCAAAATTTCCGTCAATTATTGATTGAAATGATGGAGGAGAATCATAGTAACGTATTATCCGATGAATTGTTGGCTACAACTGAGTTGGATCTTAGTGGTAAAAATATCAAATCATTGGATGGTATCGAATATTTTAAACAGCTAAAAAAACTGGAAGTTCAAGACAATGAGTTAGAGCAAGTAGATGTTTCAGCTCTTTCAGAGCTAACCTACCTTGATGTTTCCAAAAACAAACTGTCAACAATAGATTTGTCGATGAATGATCATTTGACTTATTTTAACGGGAAAGAACAATTGATTAATGCAGAAGCATCAAAAGTTGATCGTGAATGGGTGATCAATCAAGATAATCTAAAACCAGAATTAGATAAAATCGATATCAACTCAACTAATTGGGAATACAATGGATCCGTTTTTACTACTATGGAACCTTCGGCACTAAATTATAGTTACCAAGTAGAGTTCTCAAAAAAAGCAATTTTAGAAGAAACATCTAATCGTTCACTAGATATCACTGTAGAAGTGAAATTTTTAGAACAAAATAGCGTTGAATCAATTATTCCAAAAGAAGAAAAAATAGAAATGATCCAAGGCGAAACTAAACAACTTGAGTATTCGCTTGTTCCAGAAAATACTGAGATTATTAATCCAACATGGGTATCAGTAGACAATAATATTGTTGAAGTGGATGAAAAGGGTCTGGTGACAGCAAAAGCAATCGGTGAAACAGAAGTCTTATTAAAAGATGGCGAGAGAACATTAGGAAAGTTCAACATCCAAGTAGAAAAAAATAACAATGATTCAATAACCCAAGCGAATCGCCAAGAACAAACGGTGAGCAATCGTGCAGCAGTTTCTAAACCATCCGTCAGTTATCAAACACACGTGCAAACTTACGGTTGGCAAAGTACTGTAGCTGATGGTGCTACTTCAGGTACGATTGGTCAAGGTAAAAGAATTGAAGCCATTAAAATTCAATTACCAAATAATTCATTAAATGGTGATATTGAATATAGTAGTCATGTACGAACGATTGGCTGGCAAAATTATGTGAAAAATGGTGCTACATCAGGAACGACAGATCTTTCTTTACGAATAGAAGCAATTAGGGTTCGCTTGACTGGAGAGATAAGTGAACAATATAGCGTCTATTATCGTGTGCACTCAGCTTATTTTGGTTGGTTAGGTTGGGCAAAAGATGGCGAAGATGCAGGTAGTTCAGGATTTGGTTACCAAATGGAAGCTATCCAGATCCAACTAGTCAAAAAAGGAGAAGTTGCCCCAACTCAGAGCACAGCTTTCTATGACAAAGATAAACTCCCTAATCCTAATGTCAATTACCAGACGCACAGTCAGTCAGTCGGGTGGCAACCCTATCAGTCAAATGGTTCAACTGCTGGAACGATGAATCGTGGATTAAGATTAGAGGCTGTAAAAATAAATGTTTCAGATACACCAATCCCTGGCTCCATTGAATATTCTAGTCATGTGCGTTCCATTGGTTGGCAAAATTATGTGCGAGATGATGCGATTTCTGGAACAACTGATCGTAAACTTCGAACAGAAGCAATTCGAATACGTTTAACTGGTCAGTTAGCAGAACACTATGATGTTTATTATCGTGTGCACTCAGCTTATTTTGGTTGGTTAGGTTGGACAAAAAATAATGGCAATGCAGGAAGTGCAGGATTTGGTTATCAGATGGAAGCTATGGAAGTAAGGCTGGTAGCCAAAGGGCAATCTGGACCAGCAGCTAGTACTGCATTTTATGATAAGGATACAATAAAAAATCCTAATGTTAATTATCAAACGCATAGTCAATCGATTGGTTGGCAAGGTTATCAAATGAATGGTGCAACTGCGGGAACAGTGGGACGTGGCTTTAGATTAGAAGCATTACGAATGAATATCTCTAGCACACCTATTCCAGGAACAATAGAATATAGTACACACGTTCAATCGATTGGCTGGCAAAACTATGTGAATAATAATGCTCTTTCGGGAACAGAGGGTAGAAAATTACGAGCTGAAGCGATAAGGGTGAGATTAACTGGTCAGTTAAGTCAACATTATGATGTCTATTATAGAGTTCACTCTGCGCAACTCGGTTGGTTAGATTGGGCCAGAAACGGTCAAAACGCTGGGACGTCCAATGTAGCATTACAAATGGAAGCTATCCAAGTTGTACTAGTTAAAAAAGGAGCACCAGCGCCAGGACCTACGTCAAACCCGTACCAAACCTCAATCAATCATCTATTTGTAATGGGACATGGTGCAGGAGATCCAGGGGCTTCGTATAACGGTATCAACGAGCGAGACTTTACAAGAAATGAACTTATGCCATATTTACAAAAATGGGCAGGGCGCTTAAAAACAAATCGTATAACCTTTTATGATACAAATGCGGATATGTTCCAAGACACTCGTAGAATGCAGGGTGCGTATACGATTAGTAGTAGTTTTTCTTCGGTAACAGAATTCCATTTAGATGCAGGAGCGATTGGTATTAGTACTGGTGGGCATGTGATTGCGCATCGTAACGGCAACTCGTATACGACACAAAATTATGCCATTGCTAATGTGATCCGCACACATGTAGGTTTATGGGGCTCTGTCCAAAATACCGGTGGTATCAACTTGAGAAGTGATTTATTGAATTTGAATGTACTACATTCACGTGGTATCCCTTATCGACTAGCGGAACTAGGGTTTATCACCAATACTCGTGATGTAGAAAATATTCGTAGAAACATGGATCAAATTGCTAAAGGGATTGTAGAAGGAGTGACAGGAGAAAGATTGTAAAGTAATCATTTCTGTTTTATCAAATATTAATCCTCTTATTGACAAAAACCAATTTTACCTGTAGGGTTTAATTATAAAAACTTGTTAGGTGAGGCTCCTAAAAGAACACAGGCTACTGCCCTCAAACGTCGAGAGACGCCACAGGGTATAACAGGCAACGTCGGCTTAAGGCGTGCTTAACGTAGCTATCTGGATTATATTTCCAGAATTACGTCTTTTAGTGCTAAAGCTCAGACGAGAAGTTCGTTCAGGTAAACACTGGTACCATTTTGATGGGATCTTATGAGACGGCTTCTTTTGGAGGCCGTCTTTTTTATGTACTTCCTGTTTTTCTAAACGAATCCATCCAACAAGTTTATATCGAAAAAACGATGTAACAAAGGAGAATGCGAGATGAGAACATTAAATGATACAAATTACCTAGAAACACAATTGAAGATTCTTAATTATCTTGAGCAAAAAAAACTTGAAGAATTGAAGAACTATTTAGCAACGATCGAGAAAGTGGAATTGATCCAACTATTTGTTACGCTACCTTTAGATAAACAAGTGCTGGTCTTTCGATTATTATCAAAAGACAAAGCCCTCGAAATCTTTGAAACATTTGAACCGTCTGTCCAACAAGATTTGCTTCGTTCGTTTACGGATGATGGAGTGATTGAATTTGTGAATGAGATGGCTCCAGATGATCGGGTAAGGTTGTTTTACGAACTACCAGCAAGTGTAACTAAAAAACTATTGGCAGAGCTTTCTGAAGAAGAGCGAGCAACAACGAATCGATTGATGGGCTATGAACATGAGACGGCTGGGCGGATCATGACGACTGAATTTATTTCAATTAAAAAAGAAATGACTGTTGAAGAAGCACTGCATAAAATCAGAAAATTAGCGAAAGAAATGGAAACAATCTATATTTTGTATGTGACAGATATGGCGAAAAAAATTGAAGGAGTACTATCATTAAAGGATCTAGTCATTGCAGAAAGTGATCAACGGATTGAAGAAATCATGATCAAGCACGTCGCTTATGTAACCACAGATACAGATCAGGAAGAAACTGCACGATTGTTACAAGAGTTAGATTTGATCGCTATTCCTGTCGTGGATAAAGAAACACGACTAGTAGGTATTGTGACAGTGGATGACGCCATCGATGTCTTAGAGCAAGAAACGACCGAGGATATGTTCAATGCTGCTGGTTTAGCAGACGTCGCCTCTGTAGAAGCTGATCGTAGTACAGTACTGATTAACGGCAGTCTTTGGCAAATCTGGAAAGTCCGCTTGCCTTTCTTAGCGATCACATTAGTTGCAGGGATGTTAGCTGGTCTAGTGATCGATGAGTTTGAACAAACGTTAGAATCAGTGGCCGCTGTTGCTATTTTTATTCCTTTGATCATGGATATGGGTGGGAATGTAGGGACGCAATCATCGACGGTTTTTGTTCGCGGATTATCTTTAGGGCACATTGATCTCAACACGTTTATCAAGCACTTTTTGAAAGAAACAGGTATTGGTCTAAGTTTAGGGATTGTTGTAGGTATCGTATCTGGAATAGTCGCTTCTGTGTGGCAAGGAATACCATTGTTAGGTGTAGCTGTGGGGATCTCCTTGGTCTTTGCAATGACCTTAGCTGCTGCCCTTGGTTTTTTGATTCCTTTTATCTTATTGAAATTGAATATTGATCAAGCTGCTGGATCTGCACCGATCATTACCTCGATCAAAGATATTGCTGGGTTATTTATTTACTTTATTTCAGTTAACGTATTCTTAGGCTACCTATTGTAGGAATAATTAGTATATTATAGGCATACCTTTTTAGTAGAAACATCAAGGAATATTCTATGATCTACCAGAGTAGCCCTTCTTTTGATCCTCCATAAAAATTAGGGTTTTCCGTAAAGAAAAGCAGGGTTGCTTTTGTTTTTAGAGTGGCTTTGCTATACTTGAAATGGAATGGAAAAAGGAGGAGAAAAGTGAAACAGAATTTTGCAATCGTAGGACTTGGACGTTTTGGTGGCAGTATCTGTCGTACGTTAGTCGAAGCTGGTCAAGAAGTTTTAGCCATTGATAGCAGTGAAGATCGCGTGAATGAATATATGAATATCGCAACACATGCAGTGGTTGCGAATGCACAAGATGAAATGACTCTACGGTCTTTAGGAATCAGAAATTTTGATCATGTGATCGTAGCAATTGGAGAAGACATCCAAGCAAGTATTTTAGTGACTCTGATGGTCAAAGAAATGGGCGTTCCGAATATCTTAGCGAAAGCACAAAATGAGTATCATGCTCGTGTTCTTGAAAAGATCGGTGCAGATCGCGTGGTCCATCCTGAGAGGGATATGGGGATACGGATCGCACATAATCTTGTTTCTAAAAATATTTTGGATTATTTAGAGCTGTCAGACAAATTTTCGCTTGCTGAGATTCGGGTATCCAACCCTAAGTTCTTTAATAAAACGTTAGCAGAACTAAATTTCAGACAGCGATTTGATTTGACTGTAGTAGCCATCCGGCGTTTCGATCGTTCTGTCGTGGTGTCACCAGCCGCTGACGAGTATGTACGTGAAAATGATAATTTACTTGTTATCGGAGAAACAGAAGATGTAGATATACTTGATGATAAAATGAATCAATAAAAAGGGGCTCATCACATGCAATTAACAATAACGGACAAAGCAAAAGAATGGTTTCAAGCAGAGGTAGATTTACCTGAAAATTATGGTATCCGTTTTTTTGGGAAAGTATATGGCAAAACAGAAGTACATGAGGGATTTTCAATCGGTATGTCTGTGGAGTTACCAGAACGTCCGATGAAACAAGAAACGATCGATGGTCTATTATTCTTTATTGATGAAGCCGATGATTGGTTCTTCAAAGGCTATGATCTGGTTGTTGATTATGATCCACAATTAGAGGAACCAACGTATCATTTCCAAGAAACAGCAGATGTATAAGGTGAGAGATAGTCTTTTATTTTTAGGAAAATAAGCCTGACGAACGAAAAGTAAGTTTTACTTACTTTCGGATTGTTAGGTTTTTTTTTTAGACAGTCAAACGCTGATTCATTTTTACTAGGTTCATTATAGAAAAAAGTCGTTCAAGGTATGAAGTGCATCATACTTCATTCTTTTGAGGGTTTAAGCTAGACTAATAAGTAGAGAGGATGGGTGTGATGACAAAAAAAATAATTTATTCAGTACGTTCGTTTCGTGAAGAATTTATCGAAAAGATCAAAGAAATAGCACCAGAATATTCATTTCAAACGGAAGTAGCATCCGACGAACTTTCTGAAATAGCGATCAGTATCGGTTGGAACGGCGATTATCAAGAAGGTATATTCGCTTCTGATCGCTTAAAGTGGGTCCAATCGATTTCTGCCGGGGTAGATAATCTTCCATTAAACGAATTCGCCGAAAAAGATATCTTACTTTCCAATGCAAGTGGTATCCATGTAGAATCGATCAGTGAGCATGTGATGGGCATTATTTTAGGCTATTCACGTGGATTGTTTCAAGCCCAACGAGCGCAGTTCCATAAAGATTGGCTAGGATCAGAGATCCATTATCAAGCATTGGCAGATCAAAAATTACTAATTATTGGAACTGGACATATTGGAAAAAAATTGGCACAACATGCAGCTGTATTTGGTTTGGAATGTATCGGTATCAACACATCTGGACATCCAGTAGAGGGCTTCAAAGAGACTTATCCATTAGATAAATTAAAAGAAATCTTGCCGAAAGCAACGATTGTGGTGAATATCTTACCTTTGACAGATCAGACAAAAGGATTGTTTGACGCAAAAGTATTTGAAGCTTTTGATAAAGAAGCGCTATTCATCAATGTAGGACGTGGGCCTTCTGTAAAAACATCTGATTTAATAGCTGCGTTAGACGATGGACAACTTGCTTTTGCGGCTTTAGATGTGTTTGAAGAAGAACCATTAGCAAAAGATAGTCCATTATGGGAAAGAGAAGATGTATTGATCACGTCACACATTGCAGGTCAGACACCACATTTCCAAACAAAGTTTATGGATATTTTTCTAAAAAACTTAAAATCCTACGTAGAAAAAACAGAATTAGAAGTAAATGAAATCGATTTGAATGAAGGTTATTAAAGGTTATTAAATGAAAAAGAATCTCTAGAAGAGGTATGTAGTGACTACCTCTCCCAGAGATTCTTTTATTTTGGCAATTGGATTTTTGGCCAGCCTTTGACTGCTTGAGCAAAAATGAATATACCCGCAAATGCAATAAACGCTGTTGTGTCAAAAGTTGGTACAAAAATCATCAGAATCGTTGCAATAACAGTAGGTAATGAAATCGCATAGATCATTGTTTTTAGACAATCGAGAAAAGTTACTTTAGCCAAACGTAATCTTGCGTAAACATAAGCTGCAAAATTGGCCATAAGTAAAGTGATGATCAAATTTAAAAAGCTAGGATAAATGGAAATCAAAAATACTAAAGCTTTGATCCAAAAAGGGATCGTTGCTTCACTTAATGTACTACGTAAGTTTTCACCTGTTAGATTTTTTAAGGTATTATTCGTATACTCAATTTCAAATTGATTGTTGTTCAACAATGCCGAAGTCGTGCCAGTATTCGGTAAAGCTAGAACCAATTTATCCTTTAGCAGACCGACACTTAGGAAATTCCCTATCAAATCTGAAGAGATATCTTCAGGGGTACGTTTTCCTTCGGGATCAAAGGTAAAGATGATCGAATCCGTTTGATAAATAAAACCATCATTTGTTGGCGAATCGATTTGTCCGTCACGAATCTTAAAATCTGGAATTTCAGATGCGATTTTTTGACCATCGGATTTGATCGTGTCTAGCACTTGAAAAATTTGGTAAGAAATAGGTAATGCCATTAGTATACTTAAACATAAAAGATAGACTAATGATTTTCCAAATGATACGTTTTTAGCATTTTTAAGCTCGGTGAATCGAGCAAATGAGCTAATGATTAATTGTTTTGTTGTCATAATTACTCCTTCTGTAGAATTGTCATCACTAGCAATTCTAGCGGAGTATGCTATGAATTACAAGAGTTCTAAAACATTCTCTCACGATAGATAAGGTTATATTCTTATTGTTCATTGTTTTCTAGAGATGAAAATTGTTAGCAGATAGAGTATGATAGGAAAGAATGATAAATAAGGTAGGTAGAAAAATGAAGATTTATGTTCAATTTAAAAGCTATTTAGAAAGTAAAGGGTATTGGGAAGTTTTCATCTATCTATTTTTTGGTGGATTAGCAACGATTGTCAATTTTGTCAGTTATGCAATCGCGCAACAAATCTTCCAGTTATCGATGCCCGTTTCGAATACGATTTCTTGGATTTGTTCTGTTCTGTTTGCATTTGTCACCAATAAGGTATGGGTCTTTCGATCAAAATCTCCTAGTTATACGCATTTGTTTATCGAGTTTGGAAAATTTGTTTTTTACCGAATCGTTTCTTATGGACTAGACATGGGCGCCATGTTCTTGATGATCAAAGGATTGGAAATGAATGATTATGTAGCTAAAATCATTACACAGGTTTTAGTCGTATTGGCAAATTATGTCTTTAGCAAATTATTTATTTTCAATAAGACAGAAATTATCGAAGAGCCAGTAGAAACCAGTAAAAAATTGGAAGACTAGGCATAACAATTGAAGAATTCCCCTCACTTTGTTACTCTTTTAGTGTAAAGAGACCCAACAACTATGAGGAGGAATTTTTTATGACTTACACATTACCAGATCTACCCTATGCATTTGATGCATTAGAACCATATATTGACGAAGAAACGATGCATTTGCATCATGACAAACATCACAATACTTATGTGACAAACTTAAATGCAGCGATCGAAAAATATCCTGAACTAGGTGAAAAAACAATAGAAGAATTGGTTTCAGACATGGATGCTATTCCATCTGACATTCAAACTGCTGTACGTAATAATGGTGGTGGACATGCGAACCATTCATTCTTCTGGAAAATCATGGCACCAAATGCTGGTGGCGAACCAACAGGAGCAATCAAAGACGCAATTAATGAAACATTCGGCGATTTTGCAACATTCAAAGAAGAATTCAAAAAAGCAGCAGCAGGACGTTTCGGTTCTGGCTGGGCTTGGTTAGTACTTGAAGATGGCAAACTTGCCATCACTTCTACTGCCAACCAAGATTCACCATTGATGGAAGGCAAGAAACCTGTTCTAGGTTTAGATGTATGGGAACATGCTTACTACTTGAAATACAAAAATGTACGTCCTGACTACATTGAAGCTTTCTGGAATGTTGTGAATTGGGATGAAGTGAACAAGCATTTCGCAGGATAAAATAGCTTTCTTCCATTTGCCATGCAATTTAGAAAATTAACGGGGCAATGCTTGCGAGCGTTTTCTAAATTCGGTATAATGTTTGTGCAAGGGTTACTTGCAAGAACTTTTTTGGAGGCTATATATTTATGGAACACGGTACAGTAAAATGGTTCAACAATGAAAAAGGATTTGGGTTTATTACAGTAGACGGTGGAGACGATGTATTCGTACATTTCTCAGCAATCCAAGGCGATGGCTTCAAAAGCTTAGAAGAAGGCCAAGAAGTAGAATTTTCTATCGTTGAAGGTGCGCGCGGTCCTCAAGCTGCTGAAGTATCTAAATTATAAGATCATGTTGACGAAAAAAGAAGATACGGCTTGCCGTATCTTCTTTTTGTTTTTTTATTTTCTTTTTCTGGAAAAAATGGTTTTACAAGAAAAGTTAGTTATTTTTGCTTATCACCATACATCATTTCTTTGATTTTTTGGACTAAGTGCTTATTTTCTGAAGCAGAAAGGTCATTGCGGATGGTAATATAAGGAATTTCATCTTCATAACTGATTATTTTGGTGGGGGCTTCAGTTGTACGAATAATCAAGTCAGGATTTAGCAATAATTCATTTGTGAAAAGGACATTCAAATACAAACGTAATTGGTCTTGTAAAACTTTTACATATAATAATTCGATACTTAGTGGATAATCACTTTCTAATTTCACTTTGATCTCTTTATCAAAAAATGTGGGTGGGGCAATGACTAAAAATGCTTCGATCAACGTACTTAATTGAATCCATGGAAAATGTGTTTTTTGCATTTGTTGAGTCCAACCCACCATATTTTGATAGAAATAGGGATAATTTTTTTCGATAAAATCAGTAACTTCTCTTTTTTTGCCAGAAAAAGGACTAAAAAGATAATCATGGATACCGTTTGCATATAATGTTGCATCTAATAGCTTTTTCTTTGATGTGATTTCATTGGTGTTTATCCCAACAGATTTCATGTAACGATAAAACTGATCGCGAAATTCATTAATCGGTGTCGCATTTTTTTTATGAATCTTTGATGCATGAACCATAATATTTTTATTTACGTAAATGTGAGGACGTGTTTGTATCCACAGTAAAATAAAGTTTGACTCAGAAGAAGGTAAGCCATAAACAGAAATAATTGGTTGTAGGATGGTGGTCACCTCAGAAAGACCTTCTAGCATAGGATCTAAAAAGTGAGGAAGTTCAGGTTCAGGAACAGGATATCCTTGCTTGAATCGATTGATATTAACAGCTAATATGAAACACCATTCCATTGTTTTAATTTTGTTCTTTTTTAGTGCGATATTGGTAAAAACTTGTTTTACTGTCGTTAAGATCTTCTGGAAATCAAGCGTTAAAAATGGCCATTCCATCCCTTCATATACTTCCCATAGAAACAAATAAATCGTGTAGCGAATTTGGGTTTCTTTTCCACTGAAAAAAATAGTGCCTCCTCGTGTTTTTATTTTTAAATTGTAATAACTGAAGAAATGATTTACTTGAGCCAACTGCCGTCTGAGAAAGGATTCGCTGATTCCATAATGAGTGGCGAATTCGTAAAGCGTGAAATTTGAATGTAGACAGACGGCTTTCAGTATTTGGAAATTCAACGAATCTTCAAGTATTGCTAGTTTCAGTTGATGAAAGTCATAATTGTCACCAATAAAATGGTAACTAGATCCATCTTTTTTGAACAGATTATTTTGTGATAGAGAACATAGCCGTTCGCAATGATTGAATAAGGAACGTCTATCTATGTGGAGTAGGCTTGAAAGTTTGTCCATTGTCAAAGGTTGATATGACTCGTAACAACTTTTTAAAATAGTCAGTTGTACGTGTATGTTTTTCTCTAATATATTATAGATATTCAATGAGAAACCTCCTTTATAAGTAGAGCAATAATTAGATGAATTATTATAAAATGTTATATTTTTATTCAGAATATAATAATTTTTAATATGTTGAATAGTATATTTGGAAAAAAAAGAATTGCATATCAATTTTTTTTGGTTATTTTATGAGAGGCATAGTACAAGTTTTTTTTAAAAAAATAAATAAATAATAATACTTTACTTGGATAATATTATATGTTATTTGACATTTTAAATAAATTTTTTTGCATAAAATAACGATTACATATTCATTTCCGTGTATTGTCATCAGTTTTCTGATAGTTATTTCAAAATATATCAGAACTTAATGATAGATTTCTTATTTCGACGTTGCTACTATTCAAGATAACTTAAGTTGTAATGAGAAAAATTAAAAAGATATCTTTTTAAATTTTTGGTAAAGGAGTGTCATTCAGGGCAAAGCATATTTATTCGTGTTGATTCAATCTGTGGGGGAGAACAAAAATACATGAATCTGCTTTAGGGGGAAAGGGAATGAAAAAGGATTACAAAAAAAATATGGATCAAAAGGCACGTGCCAAACGGCGATCAAAAAAAACGATATTGATAGGTACGTCGATAGCAGCAGGGGTGATGTTAGGGGTTACTCCGATTTCAATTGCGACACCTTTATTTACCCTTGGCACGCATCAAGCTTATGCGGATGTGGTCAGTGGACAAATATTCAATACTTTGACTACAGCTAATACAAGTGGCACAACAGCTTCAGCTCCTTACCAACTTAGTGGGGCAACTAGAAATGTCGACTTTACGATTTCAGGAGAAAATGGAATCAATGTTAATTTGTTGAATGGGACGAGACGAGCAGTCTTAGTAATCCCAGAAGAAATGCAGGGACTCGTTTCCCCAGCAGGCCCTGGGACTTTTCAAACAGATATATTACTTCCACAAGATGAACTAGCTCCACTGCTGAATGCAGTAAATAGTGCGGTTACTCCTTTAATCACAGCGATTGATACCTTGTTGGGGGCAAATCCATTAGCAAGTGTGAATCTTGCCGAAGTTTACGAGCAATTGAACTTATTACAAAATCTAAGTACGTTGACTTCTGCTGAAGTGCAAATTCCACTGCAAGTACAAGGGGACGAATATATCTATGGTGAACTGGATGGGGCACTTGAAACTGTTGTTAGAGAAGGATTAACAGAAATATTAACTGATTTGAACAATGCCGTTCAGGCGTTACAAGCAACTGGAAATGGGGTTTTAGGAAATGCGGCAGCTGGGATTGTTAATACTGCATTAGCAGCGACTGTAAAACCAGCATTTAACTTAGCATTTGCTACTGTAACAGGACTATTAGGTCCAACTTCTTCTTTGGTTGGTGTTGTAGCAGATGCGAGCGTATTAGGAGGAACAGAAATTACGATCCCGACAACGATCCAAGATCCTAATTATGCTGATTTAGCAAATGCAGGGATCGATTTATCAACTCCTTATGAAGCAGGCTTTGTTGGAACTGTTGTGAAAGCAGATGTGTTGAACCTTAATGTGGGTTCCACTACTGACGGCTATTCACCGATTTTTTACCAAGCAGCCGAAGTAACTGCGCCTTATAATGTTGAAGTTACAGGAAATTCAACAGATGGCTACGAAGTCACAGGGTTAGCCGATCCAAATGCTACAGTGCGGATTTATGATGATGCCAACAATTTGATTGCTGAAGGTCAAGCAGATGGGACAGGAGCATTTACAATACAGATTTCTCAAGATGATGTTGCGCCACTTGATGACATCCGACTAATTGCCTACGATCAAAACGACAATCCAAGTTTACCAACGGCGGCAATTATTCCGGATGATGAAGAGGCAGATGCCGACGCTGACGCCGACGCTGACGCCGATGCCGACGCTGATGCTGATGCCGATGCTGACGCCGACGCCGATGCTGACGCCGATGCCGATGCTGACGCGGATGCCGACGCCGATGCCGACGCCGACGCCGATGCCGATGCTGACGCCGACGCCGATACTGACGCGGATGCCGATGCGGATGCTGACGCTGATGCCGACGCGGATGCTGATGCTGATGCCGATGCTGACGCTGACGCCGACGCGGATGCTGATGCCGATGCTGATGCCGATGCTGACGCCGATGCTGACGCCGATGCTGATGCTGATGCCGATGCCGATGCTGACGCCGACGCCGATGCTGACGCCGATGCTGATGCGGATGCTGATGCCGACGCTGATGCCGACGCCGATGCGGATGCTGATGCCGACGCTGATGCCGACGCAGATGCGGATGCTGACGCCGACGCGGATGCTGATGCCGATGCTGATGCCGACGCTGATGCTGATGCTGACGCGGATGCCGATGCGGATGCTGATGCCGACGCCGATGCTGACGCAGATGCCGACGCAGATGCCGATGCTGATGCCGACGCTGATGCCGATGCCGATGCTGACGCGGATGCTGACGCTGACGCCGACGCGGACGCCGACGCCGATGCGGATGCTGATGCCGACGCCGATGCCGATGCTGATGCTGATGCCGACGCTGACGCTGATGCCGACGCCGATGCTGACGCTGATGCGGATGCTGATGCCGACGCAGATGCCGATGCTGATGCCGATGCCGACGCGGATGCTGACGCGGATGCTGACGCCGATGCTGATGCCGACGCCGATGCTGACGCTGACGCCGATGCCGATGCCGACGCTGACGCAGATGCCGACGCCGATGCTGACGCCGATGCTGACGCGGATGCCGACGCGGATGCCGATGCTGACGCAGATGCCGACGCTGATTCCGACGCAGATGCTGACGGTCGTCTAGATGGGATTGGAAGCAACGGGGGTGGAGCAGGAAATAATTCAGATGGAGATCCAATTGGATTGTTCCTAAGTACCCGTGGAACAAGCAACCAATCTGGTTGGACTTCTGCTAGAAACGGAGTAAATCCTAGTGGTCACCACTCAGCGACACCAAAAATGTATCCTAAAACAGCTGAGCATTCATCTGTTGCCACTTCTTGGTTAGGTGCGATCACAGCACTACTTTCGGGAGTTGGTATCTGGAAATCTAAAAAAAATAAAGAAGATTAATGAACAGGAACTAGAAAATTAGCTATGACAATCGGAAAATTGTCTGCTTGTCATAGCTATTTCTGATAGAGGTGATATGATGCTAGTGCAGACGCGTAATAAACTCTCGATACTTAAAGATATCTTGGATACCACAGGAATGGAAACAGAGAGAAAAACAGCTATCATTACTACTGGTGAAAACAAAGAACGTGGAAAAACAATGGAGTTTTATGGGAAAAACATCTCTCAGCTTTGGAATAATATCGTAACTGCTTATCAAACGAATCAATGGGACAAAAACGCTTATTTAAGAGTGGATCTTGTAACCGAAGAAGAAAAAATCGACTTCGAATTTTTAAACCAAAAATTAAAAAAAATCAAGCGCAATAATTATATAGATTTTAATGTACGATTTGATGGGATAAGGAAACGATCTTTTTTAAAAGAAGAATTAGTAGGAAATGCCATTATCAAACCGGCTAAAACACATATTGTTGGAAAAAATCACCCCAATCTACAAATTGACCCACAGAATTTTCGAGGATATGTGAAACGAAAATATAATCGAGAAGAGGTGGATTTAAGTTACTTAGCGCGTTCAAACGTTTATCTTTTTAAGACAAAAGCTTATTATTTTGAAAACAATCAAGTAATCAAGCTTGAAGATTACGGAAATGGAAATCAGGTGAGAAGGATCACTGAAGAATCTTTGAATGAAGTGACTGACACCGTTATAAAAGAAGGAAGTAAGTATCTAAAAGGGCAGTTAACTGATAATGGACAGTTTATCTACGGCTATTATCCTTGTTATGATCAACTAATCAAGGGCTATAATTCAGTTAGACATTTTTCTTCATTATATGCGTTGATTGAAGCTGCTGAATATTTCTCAGACCATGAAATGTTGCTAGAGGCAGAAAAAGGCCTTGCTTGGGGTATTGAAAACTTAACAACGAATGAACAGGGATATTTTTTGGTCAAAGACTTTTTCAATAAAGAGATTGAATACAAATTAGGTGCCCAAGCAACTGCGATTTTAGCAATCGCAAAATATATCCAAGTATCCGAGGACGGTTTTTATAAAAAGTACTTGAAACAACTTGTTGATACGATTTCTCGGAAATTTCTCTCAATAGACAACCAAACAATCCATGTTCTGGATAAACAATTGGCGGTCAAAGAGCATTTTCGAATCATTTATTATGATGGGGAAGCCTTGTTTTCTTTGTTAAGAGCGTATGAGATTCTTAATGATCCTAAGATTTTTAGTACGTGTGAAATCTTGATGGAACATTTTGTCACGGAGGATTATCAAAAATATCACGACCATTGGTTGAGTTATGCGACAAACGAGATGCTAAAACATAAACAAAAAATTGAGTATTATCGTTTTGGAATCAAAAATGCCCTTGAAAATATCAACTTTATTGAGCAGAGAGACACTGCCTATCCGACAATGCTTGAATTACTTGTGGCAGCGTCCAAAATGATGGGGAAATTGGAACATAGTGAATTAAAAAATGAACTCTTCAATACGCAAAATGATTTCATTGAAGTAAAGGAAAGAATCGATACAGTGATGAAGAAGCGTGTTTCTCATGAAATCAAAACAGGAGTCATGTTTCCAGAATATGCGCTTTTCTTTAAAAAACCAGTTACGATCAATTATGGTTTTTTTGCAAGGCATGATCGTTTTCGTATGCGGATCGATGATGCAGAACATTTTTTGTCTGGGTTGATCAATTATCAAAGTCATTATAAAAAGGAGTGAATAAGATGGTTGCATTTATTCGTTTTGCAGCATTGGCATTGCTTGGGATTTCCTATTTAGGTTATCGTATAAAAAAGAAAAAACATCACCAAACAGAATCGCTAGAGACGGATCTGAGCCAATACGAGAAAAATGAAGAAGGACTTTACCCTTGGGAAGTTGATGCCGATGACTCGCCTAAGCGAATTGATCAAAAAGCAAGAAGATATGTCAATCAAGCAAGACCTAAGCGTGGAAAATGGTAAATAAAGTAGGTGGAAAGATGAATACGATCAAGCAATTACTGAGTGATATCGAAGGTTCATATTTTAAAGAGTATGCTAGTTTGGATCAGGAGATCAATCAACTTGAGTACTTTTCTGGACATCTTAAACGCACGAGAGATTATTCTACAACTGTATTTGTCTGTATAACAAATGAACGGCGTCAATATATCAATCAAATGCGTCCAGTCAAATGGGCGGATGGAAATGAACAAATCAAAGGCAAGGAAAATCAATTTGCTCTGATTGTCACAGAACATCCAATCGAAGACCCTCGTGTGACGACACCGCAATTCATTGTTCAAGATAGTTGGCGTTTCTTATTGGAATTTGCTAATAAAATGCGTCAATCATTCAAAAAACCGGTGATTGCGATTACTGGTTCTGCTGGAAAAACATCTACACGTATGATGATCACTCATGCATTCAAAGAAGAGAAGGTTCTAGAAAATCGAGGAAATCATAATGTGAGATTTGCGATTCCTCTTTATTTAAGTCAGTTAGTCTGGGACTGTGACGTACTGAACCTTGAAGTATCCCTCAATGCGTTGAATACGTATGACACGGGTTCAATGTCTAATCTAATACAACCCGATATAGCAATCGTGACTTCGATAGGTGAAGCACATCTTAGTTCCTTAAAAACAACTAAGAATGTCGCTTACTATAAATCAAAAATCTTTGATGGTTTAAAAAAGAATGGTATGGCAATCATCAACACCGACATGGGCGCTGAAGAGTTAGCTATACTCATTCAAGCAGCCGAAAAGAAAACAACTGAAATTTTTACTTATTCGCTATATGATACAAGTAGAGATGTATATGTCTTGTCCGTTGAACAGAAAAAAGAATTTTGTGAAGTAGGTATCCATTTTTTTGAACAAGAGTTCAAGATCCGTCTCAGTGTTCCATCTTCTGGGATGATTTCCAATGCTTTGGCAACGCTGATAGCCATTTGGAAAATCAAAGGAGATGTTTCAGCTTGTCTTACCACCTTCGAGACATTCAAACCGTTACCTAAAATTTTAGAAAAACATGTTTATCCAAATGAACCTTCTTTTACTTTTATTGATGATACACACAATGCGTCATTACCCTCTATGAAAAATGCAATCAATTACTTTAAAGGGGTACGCCCATTTTATAAAGGAAACTCAATATTGGTTTTAGGACAAATCGCTGATTTAGGAAATGCTGCTGAAGACGTTCATCAACAAGTAATGCAGGAATTAACTGATGTACCAGCAGATTATATTTATGGCTATGGGGAAAATTTCAGAAAATTATTCAATGAAAAAAATAAAAATGATCATAAATATGAATGGTTTGACACGTTACCTGAATTAACAAAAAATATCGAACAGCATTTGACGAATGATAGTATCATTTTGGCAAAGGGTTCAGTCACAGGTAGCGATTTTCATGAAATCGATCGGTATATTCGCCAGATTTCTTTAAAAGAAATGGTATGAGCTTCTGTATATGGAGAGCCACTGGGATGTTGTAACAACATTTACTTGAACAATCATGTACAACCAATAAAAAAAGACGGAGAAAACGGAAAAGTTGTTTCATTTTCGGATTTCTCCGCTTTTTTTTGCTGGAAATGCTTAATAGGAAGGCATAAACAAAGTTAAAAAAACTAGTTTTTTTAATTTATTGAACAAAAAATCATAAAAATCCAATAAAACGTATAAAAAGAATCGCATTCTTTCTTTTCTGTTTATGCGCCCTATGGTATGATAATTAAGAATTTTACAAAAAATACATATAAATCACGAAGATAAACACTATTTTTTAAAGTTTTATTAGGATTAAGTAGTTGGATTGCTGAATGATTGGGTGTATGAGAGAATAATCAAGAATATGTATGATAGAGGTGTAGTATGAAGCGGTGGCAAAAAGTGATATTGACTTTATTGGGAATAATCGTACTTCTCATCGGCGGAGTTTCAGCTTATGGAATCAAGTTTATGGGTGAAGCGAGCCAAACAGTCAATCGGATTTCAAAACAATCTGATCGTGTATCAGCAAAACGTGACGATCGAGTAAGCATTGATGATCAAGAACCCTTTTCAGTATTATTATTAGGATTAGATACAGGAGGCCTTGGACGAACAGAACAAGGGAGATCCGATACGATGATGGTCGTGACCGTCAATCCACAACAAAAGAAATCAACGATCATTAGTTTGGACCGAGATATCTATACGAATATCGTCGGATATGGGACGGTCGATAAGTTGAACCATGCCTATGCATTTGGTGGTGTAGAGATGGCAATGGATTCAATCGAACAATTACTTGATATCCCTATTGACCACTATGTCACGATCAATTTGGATGGTATGAAAGACTTGATCGATGCAGTAGGTGGGATCGAGATCGACAATAAAATCGACTTTACTTTAGATGGCGTCCATGTTCCAGAAGGAAAACAAACAGTTGATGGTGAAAAAGGGTTGGCGTATGCAAGAATGCGTCATGAAGATCCTGAAGGTGACATTGGTCGACAAGCACGTCAACGAGAAGTTGTGACGAAAATCGTCAATAAAGTAGTCAGTCTTGATGGCGTAAGTAATTATCGAAAACTTTTAGATGCGGCAGGCAACAATGTGACTACTGATTTGGATTGGGATGACATGCTAGATATCGCAACAAATTATACCTCTGCTTTCCAAACGATCAAGCAAGACCAACTAAAAGGAAAAGACACGACGATCAATGATGTGTACTACCAAATACTAGGTCAAAATGACTTATTATCGATCCAAAACCAATTGAAAAAACAATTAGAGATCAAACCAAGTGATACGTTGCCTAACTTAAAAAATGATAATGCCTATATGATGTTTTATGATGACTCAGAAAATGGTGATGGAGATTCCACTGCTAATACCACGACCAGTGAGACATCTGAGTATTCACAAGATACGTACAATCAATATGGCACTGATGGGTATGGTCAGCAGTCGGTCTACTCAGAAGACACCTCTCAATACTACGACCCGAATCAGTATAACCAGCAACAATATTATGACCCATACGGCGGTCAGCAAAATGATCAAAGCACAGAAACTTGGACAGGCAATGGCTATTAACAAGTTTTGTTCATATGATTTATCCAATAAATAAAACAAGTAGATATCGAAAATGAAGGATATATCCTTTATTTTCGATATTTTTTGTTTTATTTTATTTTTTATTGCGTTATTTTTCGTTTGTTTTAAATGTTTTTCTTATAACAAAAAACATTTTGGAATCATTGGTGGATTTTTTTGATTGCAGAAATGTCTTAAAAACATTTGTTTATTAGATGTTTTACGCTATTTCAATCAAAATCGAGTAATCTTTTATATTTTGATTTTTATACTCAAAATTAAAAAACACTAATTCTTATTTAAAAATGTTATATTTTTAGTTTTTATTTGTTATGATATCGTTGTGCAAGAGGGAAATACATAGCACGAAATAAAATTGTTGATGGGGGATATACATACTAATGAAAAGAAATGTTCGTCTAAAGAAATTATTGGCTGGTGCTGCATTATGCAGTCTGCTAGTAGCACCGTTGTTTTTGAATGAACAACAAAGTGCAGCAACAGAACAAACAATCAAAACAACACCTGATTTTGGTGTAGGTCAAGGTATTGAATGGCCAGAACAAGTCGTTGCACCATTTGTCGATATGACGGCTTATACGTCAGGTACAGAGTTATCGAATAATGGCGCGTTGAATCTAGCGGCGATCGCAAAGGAAACAGGGCAAAAATTCTTTAATTTAGGATTTATGCAAGCAAAAGGAATCAAAGATGGTAAGATCGATTGGGCGTGGGGCGGATTTGCCGGATTGAGTGAGAACGACAGTGATCAATGGCAATATGAAGGCATTAAAAAAACAATCCGTGAATTAAGAGCGGTCGGTGGAGATGCTGCTGTTTCATTTGGTGGATTGAACACAGGTGCTTTCTGGGAAGTCAGCCATGATGAAGATATGCTTTATGATGCTTATATGGAAGTGGTTCAAGGATATGGCTTTACTCGTGTAGATTTTGACGTGGAAGCAGGGGCGATGGGCTATACAGAAAACTTACTCAATGCGAAAGCAGTCAAACGACTACAAGATACTACAGGAGTGCAAGTAACATTAACATTACCTGTTATGCCGACTGGTTTGATTTCGACTGGACTAGCCGTATTGCAAGCTTATTTAGAAGCGGGTGTCGATTTGACCAATGTCAATATTATGACGATGTGTTATGGTCCGAGTGTCACTGATTATGCACAAGGATCATTAGATGCGGTCGACAATACAATGGTCCAATTGAAGAATCATTATCGCCAATATGCTGGTATCACTTTGACTGATGAAGAAGCTTATGCAAAATTAGGTACAACTCCTTCGATTGGTTTTGAGAACGAACAACATCCATACTTCACGACAGAAATGTTCAATCAAGTTGTCGAACATGCAAGAGAACGTAAAATAGGAATGGTTTCTTATTGGTCGATGAACCGTGATGCAAAAACAGATGGTGGACAAGGGCAAATAAAAAACCAATTTGAATTCTTGAAAGTGAGTGAAGCATTTGCTGAAGGTAATGAGGGCGGCGGAAGCGAAACTCCGGAAGATAAAGAAAAACCATCTGTTCCGACAAATCTTTCTGTTGGGAACATCACAAAAAATAGTGCGCATATCAACTGGACGGCGGCGACTGACAATGACCGTGTGGCAAAATATAACTTGAGATTAGTAGGGAATGGACAAACGATCAATGTTACGACTACTTCTCTTTCATACGCGTTTACAAACTTAAAAGATGATACAGAATATACGGTAGAAATCAATGCAGAAGATCGTTCTGGAAATATTTCGGATACGGCAAAAGTTGCATTCACAACTTTAGCGAATGTAGTAGATCCAGGGGAGCCGGGCGAACCAGGAGAAGCTCCTGCATGGGAGGCGACAAAAGTTTACCTAAGTGGTGATGTTGTTTCTTATAAAGGTGCATTATACCGTGCCAAATATTGGACACAAAACAGTATTCCAAGTGAGTCAGGTTTGTATGGTCCTTGGGAATTGATTTCAGGAACGCCAGAAGGTGGCGATGAGATCGCCGCGTGGGAAGCGAATAAAGTTTATGTACAAGGAAATCGAGTGACGTATAATGGGATCGTTTATGAAGCGCAATATTGGACACAAAACAACAAGCCAAGCGAATCTGGATTGTACGGTCCTTGGAAACAGGTTGGATAAAATACCAATTAATAGTTAATAAAAAAACTACGTGAATTGCTCACGTAGCTTTTTTTATGCTAATAATAAGTCTGTTACACCCAATTTTATATAGTTGAGGTCGGTATTATCGAATAAAGTGAATAAAGAAATTTCCTCTAACTTTAAAAAAGTGTAAACAGGGAAAAGAAATCCGAATTTTTAGACATTATATTTGAATCTCCAAATCATCAGTTGTTTCTAAAGTAAAGGCTATAAAAATCGGACTATTTATATTTTTTGGTTATTATTCATTTTAATTATTTTTTAATCTGAAATAAATGTTTATTGATAATTATTATTTATCTTTAAATGAAATTATATTAAAACCCTATTTAATAACTTTTTTCAGTTTTTCTAAATTAAAAAAACTCTAAATAGGTTAAAATAAGGTTATGTAAAAATTATAAAAAATTCATATTATAAATAAAGATATTACTTTTTTGTTATTTCGTTGCTATGATGGATGTGTGAGATAGCTATCACAAAAAAATAAAATCGCAAGGAGGAATTGCAGATGAAAAAAATTGTTTTATTAATTGGTATGTTCATTTTAGGAGGAGCTTTTTTTACGATAAATGTCAATGCGGAAGCGGATAATTCACATCCTGTAAGTACAAATGGGAATCGACTTCGCTATAATACGCCATATCGTTTAAGAGACAAGAATTTACCTCATCGAAATCCTGTGACATTTGAAGCGTGGACGAGCTATGACTACGCAATATTCGGTCATTATACAAGGCCTGGTTATCGAGGTGGAACGCCGATTATTATTGAAAGCACAACTGGGAAAACGGGATTCATTGATTCAAATGATCCAATAGCTATTCGATCAACGAGTTCAAATTGGGGTGGTTGGGTCTATTGGGATGTGACGAATTCTTATTTAGCTAATTCAGTCTGGTTTACAAACAGACGTGTGCCAATCGGTCATTTAGTTGGGAATTCCCGAGATCGTTCAGTAGGAATCGGTGGTATGACGTTTAGTTCAAATTTAGGGTTTCCGTTGCCTACATATTTGGAGTTGGGTGGATCCGATGCAAATAAGCCTTGGATGACATTTAGAACAGTAACGCAAAATCAGCTTATAATGCCACCTATAAACGTTAGAAGGACACCGTTTTTATTAACTGATGCATAAGGAGTATAGGTCTCGCTGTGTTCTTGAAGTATCACTTGAATGGAAGCGTGTATTGAATAGTAAAAAGCGATGAATTGTTAAGTAATTACATAATAAGTTCGAACTGTTGATCAATAAAAAATAAATATGACAGAAGTGATTAGCTAAAAATGGGCTCTTCGTCAAGTTGTGTTGATGGATCCAATCGAAAATGGTGTACAGACGTAATCAAATTGCACGATGGAGATGGGAAAAAGCCTATTTAAGTGCATTCGTCGATCTCTATGATCGTTCGATTATCTCTTGGGAACTAGGTCATTCAGACAATAATTTACTTGTCGGGAATACGATAAAAAAGCAACGTATAAGAACTCTGGTGTACGACCATTCCCTCATAGTGATCGCGGATTTCAATACATGTCTTATGACTATAAGAAACTTGAAAAAAATATAAGTTCAACAAAAGTATTTCTCGAATGGGGTGTTGTCTGGATAATCAACCGATTGAAACTTTGTTGGGAAACATTTAAAGAGAGAAAGTTTCATCAAGAAAGCTATCAGAGCTTTGAAGAGGAAAAGAAATCTGTAAGTAAATATATGCGGTACTATAATAACTACCGCTATTCGGAATCTTTAAATGCGCTTTCTCGGAAGGGGTTTAGAAAACAAACTGCATGAAAATAGGAATCGAGACACTCGATTCCTATTTTCATGCAGTTTGTTTTTTTCACTGTCTACTTGACGGGAGCCAATTCAACATTTTGCTAGATAGGCTTTATTAATTCAAAATAAAAATCGCGTAATTCAAGATAGATGCAAAAAACACCCATAAATAGTAAGGGATCGTCAACCACATTGCTGTGCGATTGTGCAGCCATAAATGATAGACCAAAGCTGTTAAGAAAATCATTAATAAAGTGATATCGATTGCTGAAATCAAAGTATTTCCAAGGTTGAAGAATAAAGCTGACCATAAAAGGTTGAAGATGAATTGAATAGTAAAGAGCCATAGTAGTTTAGAGCGGTGTTTTTGATTTTGTGTATTTAGAATAAAGTACAAAGAAATGCCTATTAAAATATAGAGGACCGTCCACATAGGACCAAAAATCCAACTAGGTGGTGCAAAAGCTGGGAGTTGTAACGAGTAATAATATCTTCCTGGATTGCCGCTAAGAATGCCAGATAAAAATCCTAGAGCAACGATTCCGATAATGCAAACCCACAAACGATAATCTTTTAATCGATTGATAGTGTATACCATAAAAAAAACTCCTTTCTTTAGACAGTTTAACATAATTATTTATAACACCACCTATTTATGACTTGTAATTTTTTAAGTTATTTTAAAAAATGTTAATATAGCGTACATATTGACCAGAATAAATTAGTAACGGGGTGATTAAATCGTTGTTTAAAGCTATTTTAAGTTGATTTTAAAACGTTGTTGCAATACCGAACATTTTCGTTTTTACTTTTTTATTTAACTATAAAACGGAGATAAAACGATTAAATAACCTTAATTTTTTATTTGTTTTTGTTATATTATTTTGAGTTATCTGATATTATAAAATTTGTAATCGATTACGAACAAGGGAAATGAATTAGTTGAATGGGGAGAGTTTAAAAAAATGAAGAAAAAAAGTATAAAAAGATTATTAGCTGGAGCGGCTTTGTGTAGCTTATTGGTTGCACCGTTGTTTTTAAATGAAGAGCAAGGAGCGGCAACAGAGCAAACAGTTCGCGCAACACCTGATTTTGGTGTAGGTCAAGGGATCGAGTGGCCAGAACAAGTCGTAGCACCATTTGTAGATATCACGGCGTATACTTCAGATGAAGTGCTGTCAAATAAAGGTGCCTTGAATATGGCAGCAATTACTAGAGAAACAGGTCAACGTTTCTTTAATCTAGGGTTTATGCAAGCTAGAGGAATCAAAAATGGTAAACTTGATTGGGCTTGGGGAAGTTTCAATGGTTTAAGTGAAAGTGATAGTGACCAATGGCAATATGAAGGAATCAAGCAATCGATCCGTGAGTTAAGAGAAGTAGGCGGAGATGCAGCTGTGTCATTTGGCGGATTAAATTCTGGTGCCTTCTGGGAAGTAACACAAGATGAAGATATGCTTTATGATGCTTACATGGAAGTAATCCAAGGTTATGGTTTTACACGGATTGACTTTGACGTAGAAGCGGCTGCTATGGGGTACCACGAAAATTTAGCAAATGCGAAAGCAGTAAAACGATTACAAGATGCAACTGGGGTTGATGTGACGTTGACATTACCAGTTATGCCTACAGGATTGATCTCAACAGGATTATCTGTCTTGCAAGCTTATTTAGAAGCGGGTGTTGACTTAACTAACGTGAATATCATGACGATGTGTTATGGATCAAGTGTGACGGACTATGCGCAAGGTTCATTAGATGCGGTAGACAATACAATGGTCCAATTGAAAAATCACTACAAACAATACGCTGGTAAAACATTAACGGATGAGCAAGCTTATGCAAAATTAGGTACGACTCCTTCTGTAGGTTTTGAAAATGAACAACATCCTTACTTTACAACAGATATGTTCAACTTGGTTGTACAACATGCCAAAGAACGCAAAATCGGTATGGTATCATATTGGTCTATGAACCGTGATGCAAAAGTGGACGGCGGACAAGGGCAAGTGAAAAACCAATATGAATTCTTAACTGTCGGTCAAAGTTTTACAGATGGTTCTGAAATGCCTGAAGATACACAAAACCCATCAACACCGACAAATGTAGGTTCAGATTTCATTACGACACAGCGTGCGCGTATCAATTGGACAGCGTCAACGGATAATGACCGCATTGCTCGTTATAATCTTAAATTAACTGGTGCAGGCGAAACAGTATCAGCGACAACGATGGCTGTGTCTCATACCTTTGAAAACTTGAAGAGCAATACGACTTACACAGTTGAAGTGATTGCAGAAGACCGTTCTGGAAATGTTTCGGATGCAGCAACTTATACTTTTACTACGCTTGAAGAATCAGAATCTACTCTACCCGCTTGGGACCCTGCAACAGTTTACTTAGGTGGAGAGCGTGTTACATATGAAGGGCTGATCTATGAAGCGAACTACTGGACGCAAAATGATATTCCAAGTGAATCTGGTCCGTATGGTCCTTGGAAACTTGTAACTAAATAACCTGTATTTTTCATATTACTCCATAAATAAAATGATAAATTGTAAAAAATATTAATAACTTGTATTAAAAAATGATATTTAAGTTATTATTGATATAGATATGTAAAAGAAGAGAGCCTAAAATAAGCTCTCTTCTTTTTATTGAAAAAACAATATGCATAACGAAACATTAAGAAAATATTAAGTGTATAATAAAATTATTTAGGTGATTAACTATCTTTAATGTCAATGAAACCCTATTAAATCAATCTTTAAATCTTTTTTTTGAAATCATTTCAACTAAAATAAAGTTATAAAAGCATAACGTTTGTTTTTATTTTAGAAAACGTTTACAATGAACCTATCAAATATAGGAGGTTCAGTTATGAAAAAGTTTAGTGTTATGATGTTCGTAGGAATTGTTATGTTAGGTTTGTTTGGCTTTGGTACATCTGGTTATGCACATGGTTATGTAACATCTCCAGGGAGTCGTGCCTATTTCGGTACAGCAGCTGCAGGTAATTTGAATCAAAACGTTGGACGCGCACAATGGGAACCACAAAGTATTGAAGCGCCTAAAAATACATTTATCGATGGAAAAATCGCAAGTGCAGGTGTTAGCGGGTTTGAACCATTAGATGAACAGACAGCAAATCGTTGGCATAAAAGTGTAATTAATGCTGGTCCTTTGAATATCACTTGGAACTTAACTGCACAACATCGTACAAGTACTTGGGATTACTATATTACAAAACCAGGTTGGAACCAAAATCAACCTTTGAAATTCAGCGATTTTGAATTGATCACAAAAATCGATGATAAAGCAACAGTTCCACCAAAAACAGTAAATCAAACAATTACTGTTCCTCAAGATAGAAAAGGCTACAACGTGATTTTAGCTGTTTGGAATATTTCAGATACAACAAATGCGTTCTATCAAGTAATTGATGTCAATGTTCAATAGACAAACCTTGAAGAGAAACCTTTTTAACTGATCATATAAAAGAACACCCATGAAGTGACTCTCATTTTCACTTCATGGGTGTTTATTTGTATGTTCGAACCATCTAAAATAAAAAGAGCGAGGTTCGATAATGATCCCATTTTTTGGCGAACTTCAGGTTGTATTGTATGATAGAAATAAGGACACCAAAAGGTAGGGTTACGGAGGAAATCAAATGAAAAAATTTTTACGAAAAAAAAAGAAAAACAAAGAATCGATTGAAGATACTGTAATCGAAAACGAAGAAACAAAAGTAGAAGAAACATTGGAGCAAACGCCTGAGGAACAAAAAGAATTTGCTTCCTTTTTTGCTGAAACAATGAAAAGACTTCCTCAAAAAACATCCGCGGCTATTTTACGAAATTTTGATTCGTCAAAAAGCAAAGCGGAACAAACATTAGCAAAGAGTAAAACACAGTTCGACCGTCTATTTGAAGAATTCTTAAAAGGGGTAGACGAACCCTTACGTAGAAAATGCCATGCAACGATTCATGCGGCCTCTTTGACAGCGGCGATCATCGGTTGTTCACCGATCCCTTTTTCAGATGCTTTTTTACTTGTACCAGTTCAGCTAACGATGATGGGACGTCTCCACAAGTTATTTGGACAATCATGGTCTGAATCATTAGGTAAAAGTGTCTCAAAAGAGTTGATCGTTGTTAGTTTAGGTAGAAGTGCAGTAGGGAATATCATTAAGATCATTCCGGCAGTAGGTACAGTGGCTGGTGCAGCGATCAACGCAACAGTCGCTAGTACGATCACTGAGTCATTAGGTTGGATCACAGTAAAAATGCTGAATGATGGCGAAGATATTTTTGATGATGTCATGTCTTTCAAAGGGCAAGTTCAAACACTTTTTACTTTATTGAAACGAAAAAAACAAATGAAATAAGGTTTGATCAGAAATAATCGGATAAAAAATAAGCATTGACCTCTGAAATAGTTTTGACTATTAAGCAGAGAGAAATGCTTATTTTTTTTAAGGATTCTGGCTGGCGCTATTGAATTATTTTTTTGTTAATTTCACGACGACTTCACAGCGTGCTGTTTGAGGGAACATGTCGACAGACTGTAGATACTCAACGTGAAATACTTTCGCTAATTGGACGAGGTCTCTTGCTAAAGTCGAAACATTGCAAGAAATATAAACTAATTTTTGCGATGGATTTTTTAAAATTGCTTGGATCAACTGCTCATCCAAACCAGTACGTGGCGGATCAACGATGATCCCATCTGGACGAAAGCCTTCATTCAACCACTTTGGTAAGAGCTCTTCCGCCGTTCCCACTTCATAACGAGTATTCTCATATCCTAAACGTTGTGCGTTTTTCTGTGCATCTGCAATGGCTTGGGGGATGGTATCCATTCCGCGTACTTCTTTTGCTTTGTTTGCCACACTCAAACCAATTGTCCCAACACCACAATAAGCATCTACGATCGTTTCTTCTGGTTGGATGGCTAAAGCTTTGATTCCTTCGCCGTATAAGACTTCTGTTTGTTGAGGATTCAACTGGAAAAAGGCACGAGGTGAAAGATCAAAAGTTACTTCATTGATCCGTTCCTCAATGGCTTCTTTTCCCCAAAGGTGTTTTGTTTCGTCACCCATCACAAGAGAGGTTTTTAAAGGCTGCACGTTTTGCATGATCGAAACGACTTCAGGGAGTTGTTGATTGATCTCGCGAATCAGGGCATTTTTTTGTGGGAATTTTTGACTCCTAGTGATAAAAACAACTTGTAGCTCACCTGTCTGTATACCCACTCGGACCATGATCGTGCGGAAAATCCCGCTATCCGCACGTTCATCATAAATCGGTAAATCATATTTATTCAATAAATCGACGACTGTATTCATCACTTTTTGTGTCGCTGGCTCTTGCACTAAACAATCAGTGATCGCTACTAAGTCATGAGAATTGGCTTGATAGAGTCCAGCTTCGATTTTGTCTGTCTGTTTATTTTTCCTCAATTGAAATTGTGCTTTGTTCCGATAACGCCAAGGATCATCCATTCCAATCGTCGGTAAAAGTGGATACTCACGATAACCGGCGGGTTTGAATTTTTCTAAAGCTTGCAAAAGCAAATCTTTTTTGAAATCGAGTTGTGCATGGTACGCTAAATGTTGCAATTGGCAACCACCACATTCATAGTAGACTGGACATGGAGCAGTCACACGGTCACTACTTGTTTTTTTGACTTTAACGAGCTGTCCTTCGGCATAGCGAGGGGTCGCTTTGGTGATCTTCACTAGGACTTCTTCTTTAGGAAGGGCATACGGAACAAAGACGATCATGCGTTTAAAGTAGCCGATTCCTTCTCCGTTGATCCCTAAACGTTTGATTTTTAATGTGATCGTTTGGCCGTTTTTAACAATTGCTTCTGGCATAGGTATCTCCCTTTTTATCATTATGTGGCTATATTCTAACATATTATAGCGAAAGTTGGGGATTTTCTATGTTATGATAGGAATATATGTTCGAGGAGGGATAGTTTGCTTTCTATTGCAAGAATCAGTAAAGGCAAGGGGCCTTTTTATCAGATTGATCTATCAGATGGCGAAACACTACAAGTATCAGAAGATATTTTAGTACGCTATCGTTTATTAAAAGGACAAGAATTGACAGAAGATAAATTAGCTGAAATCAAAAAGAGTACAGGTTATGATTTTGGCTTACAGCAAGCATTGAATTATTTGAGTTATCAACTAAGAACGGAAAAAGAAATTCGGATCTATTTAAAAGACAAAGAAATAGGACAAGAAGACCGTCATAAAATCGTTGAAAAATTAAAAGAATTAGGCCTGATTGACGATCTGACATTTGGTGAAAGTTACGTCCGTACGAATATGCGTTTGAGTGACAAAGGACCAAAAAAATTGGCACAACAAATGCAACAAAAAGGGCTATCACCAGAAGTGATCGAGCAGTCTTTAAGCCAGTATCCATTTGACGAGCAAGTAGAAAATGCGCGACAAACAGCAGAAAAGACTTATGAAAAAAATCGTGCCAAAAGTCAAAAGGATCTATTACGGAATATCCAACAGAAGTTGATGACAAAAGGATTTACCAATGATGTGATCCAAGAAGCGATGCAAACATTACCCCAAGAAACCGATCCAGAAGCTGAATACGAGCTTTTAGTACAACAAGGGGAGAAAATCTGGCGTAAGAATAGTCGCTTTGAACCTCAGAAGAGAAAGATGAAAGTAAAGCAGAGTCTCTATCAAAAAGGCTTTGATTTTGAGATGATCCAGCGCTTTATTTTAGAAAAGGAAGAAGAAGCAAGTGAGTAGAGAATGGGAAAACTGGTCCTTAGAAAAAACAAAAGAATTTCAAGAACGTTTTATTGAATGGTATGAGCTTGAAAAGAGAAATCTCCCTTGGCGTTATAATCAAGACCCTTATCGTATTTGGATATCAGAAATCATGTTGCAACAAACCAGAGTCGATACAGTCATTGATTATTTTTATCGCTTTATGGAGTGGTTCCCAACCATCGAAGCGTTGGCGCAAGCACCTGAAGAAAAACTGTTGAAAGCTTGGGAAGGCTTAGGTTACTACTCGAGGGCCAGAAATATTCAAGCTGCTGCAAAACAAATCATGGAAGATTTTGACGGAAAGATGCCACAAACACCGGAAGAAATCAGTACATTAAAAGGGATCGGTCCTTATACGACAGGGGCAATCGCAAGTATTGCTTTTGGGGTACCTGAACCAGCGATCGATGGAAATGTCATGCGTGTGGTTAGTCGGCTGTTCTGTATTGAAGAAGATATTGCGAAAGCATCAAGTCGCAAAGTATTTGATCAAGCCATGCGGAAAATCATTGACGAAGAGCATCCGGGTGAGTTCAATCAAGCATTGATGGATCTTGGATCAGCAATCTGCACGCCGACCTCGCCTAAATGTGAGGAATGCCCGATCCAAGCTTTTTGTTTAGCAAAAGAAAAAGGGATTCAAACCGCCTATCCTGTCAAAACAAAAAAAGCAAAGCCGCGAGATGTTTATTATGTTTGTGCCGCGATTGAAAACGCAGAAAGTGCTTTTTATTTTGAACAACGAGATCAACAAAAATTACTGGCTGATATGTGGACATTTCCGATGGTAGAAGTAACGAAAGAGGTATACGAAAAACTAGAAACAGACTGGCAACCTAAGAACGAAATCAGTTTATTCGATGAGGTTTTAGTCGCTGAAGATGGTGCTTCAGTATTGCCTTTTGCTCATGCGGACAAAGTCGTATGGCAAAAACGTCACTTAGGGGAAGTGACGCATATCTTCAGTCATTTGAAATGGCATGTTTTATTATTTTATGGTCGGTTGCCTAAGACTGAAAAAGACCTATCTGAGACTGGCAAACAGACGCAGTGGCTGATACCAGAAGCATTTGAACAAGTAGTTTTCCCAAAAGTGCAAATGAAGCTCATCCAGCAGTTGGATAAAAATCGAAACAATAGTAATCCTTTCTAGGCAAAGATGATTTTTATTGCTATAATAATTACGATGTCGGTGTAATGAACACCCCAACACAAAGCACAAAATGTTGCTAAGGAAGGATTGCGATGGGAGTTCCAAAAGAAGGAGAGTTTGTAACGATCCAAAGTTATAAACACGACGGCAAATTGCATCGAACGTGGCGCGATACCATGGTATTGAAAACAAGCGAACATTCAATGATCGGTGTCAATGATCATACTCTTGTAACAGAGTCTGATGGACGACGTTGGGTGACGCGAGAACCAGCGATTGTATACTTTCACAAAAAATACTGGTTCAATGTAATAGCAATGATCAGAGAAAAGGGGGTTTCCTATTATTGTAATCTGGCTTCACCTTTTTTATTAGATGATGAAGCATTAAAATATATTGATTATGACTTAGATATCAAGGTTTTTCCTGATGGCGAGAAGCGCTTGTTAGATGTCGATGAATATGAAATGCATAGTCAAATGATGAATTATCCAAGTGATATTGACTTCATTTTAAAAGAGAACGTGAAGATTTTGGTTGACTGGATCAATAATGGAGATGGCCCATTCTCAGAAGGCTATATTGATATTTGGTATGACCGTTACAAGCAATTGTCGCAAAAGTAAACGAAAACAGTAAGTAAGTGAAGGAATCTTCATCTTGCTTACTGTTTTTACTTGGATGCTTCACAAGTTTTTTTTCATGTTGAGATGTTGGATGCCCGCATCTTCGAAGACTTCACCGTAGGCTTGATAATCAAGCTTCTCGTAAAAAGGAATAGCGGTCAGTTGAGCGCCTAATTTTATCGTATCAAAGCCTTGGTTTTTAGCAAAAGCCTCTGCTTCTCTTAGCAAGACTTGCCCCAAACCTTGTTGACGGTATTCAGCAAGGATCGCCATACGTTGGACTTTTATCTGGCCATTTTCGAGTGGCAGTAAACGAACAGTACCTTGCGCCTCCTGTGCATCTGTATAAAGGACGAAATGGATACAATGTGCCTCATCCTGATCGATTTCTCTCTCAAAGGGAACACCTTGCTCGACAACGAAGACTTGGTTTCTGATACGTACAGCATCGAGATAGATCGGACTCATCGTATCTTTTGTATGAACTACTTTCATCAAACAGCCACCTTTCTTTTCAGTAGTATACTGTAAAGTGATCGGAATGGAAAGTGCATAAAATAAAATCAAAAATAACAGATTTTTTCAAAAGAATGTTATATACTATCATAAAAAAGGAAAGAAGTGAATTATTTGTTCGATAAGTTAAAACAATCAAAGTTGATGTTCTGGTCATTCGAATTGTTGATTTTAGCAACATTGATCTTAGTCTCCTCGAAAATCAGCTTTGTCTTCCAACCAATCGGGACATTCTTCTCCACATTATTTGCACCAGTTTTGATTGCTGGTTTTTTGTATTATATTTTGAATCCAATCGTTGGATTATTGATGAAAACAAAAATAAAACGGATCTGGGCAGTAGCAATCGTACTGTTATTGTTAGTAGCCGCTCTGGTCTGGATCTTGTTAAGTGTCATCCCAAGTTTAGTCCAACAAATTTCTTCTTTGGCCTCGAATACGCCGAACTTTATTCGCCAAGTAGAGACTTGGTTAGCAGAAGTTGCGCAATGGTCCGTATTCAAAGATGTCGATATCAATAAATATTTTGAGCAATTGGATATTTCATATGGCACGATCATCCAACAATTTCTGAGTGGCTTGTCTAATAGCTTAGGTTCGATCGTTGGAACGATTGCTTCAGCGACCATCGTTATTATTACCGCGCCGTTCATCTTGTTTTACATGTTGAAAGATGGCGAAAAACTTGTACCAAACATCAAACGTTTCTTCCCAGAAAAACGAAGAGAGCAAATCGTTGAATTGTTAGGACAGTTGAATAAAACGTTAGCTAATTATATTAGTGGCCAAGCAATTGAATGCTTATTCGTTGGTACATTCACCTTTCTAGGTTATTTTGCATTAGGCGTAGATTACGCCTTCCTTTTCGGAGTAATTGCTGGTTTGACCAACCTCATTCCTTATTTAGGCCCATATTTAGGTTTAGCTCCTGCCTTTTTAGTGACAGTATTCAATGATCCATTCAAAGCATTGCTGTGTTGTGTGGTCGTTTTGATCGTTCAGCAACTAGACGGAAATATCATTTATCCGAATGTCATTGGTAAATCATTGAAGATCCATCCACTAACGATCATTATCGTTCTACTTGTTGCAGGAAACATTGCCGGATTACTTGGGATTTTTCTGGGTGTACCTTTTTATGCGATCTGTAAAACAATCATTTCTTATGTTGTCAAGATCGTAAAAGAAGATAAACAAAACGAGAACAAGAAAAAAATAGCGACGACTCTTGAATCTTAATGATCGAATGGCTATTTTTATTGCAAAGAAAATCGCTTTATGATACCATTTTAACGTGGCTACCTTTAGCCACGTTTTTTTCTTTAAAAAAATAAAAATATAAATGAATAAGGAGAGAATGCGATTATGAATGCTGACCCTGAGAGTCAGTCGCTGTTAGCGCAAATTTTATTATTGATCATTTTGACATTGATCAATGCTTTTTTAGCAGCTTCCGAAATTGCAGTTGTATCGATCAATAAAAATCGGATCGAACAAAAAGCGGAAGAAGGAGATGTTAAATCTAAAAAGCTTTTAAAAATATTGCAGAACCCAAATAACTTCCTATCAACTATCCAAGTAGGAATCACTTTGGTCAATATTTTATCTGGTGCATCTTTAGCTAATACTTTATCCGTAAGATTAGCCCCACTATTAGGTGGCGGTGCCGCAGCAAGAAGTATTGCAAATATTATCGTACTGGCTATTTTGACCTATGTTTCGATTGTTTTTGGAGAATTATACCCGAAAAGGATCGCTTTGAATAAATCAGAAGAGGTAGCGAATTTTACCTCAGGTATGATCCGAATGATTGGTGTCGTAGCGAAACCTTTCGTGTGGCTATTGTCTGCATCTACCAGCTTGTTGGCACGGATAACACCAATGACTTTTGATGATGAAGATTCAAAGATGACCCGCGACGAAATGCGGTATATGCTTGAAAACGAAGGGGTATTGAACAACGAAGAGTTGGAAATGCTTCAAGGTGTCTTTTCCTTAGACACAAAAGTTGCAAGGGAAGTAATGGTTCCTCGAACAGATGCTTTTATGATCGACATTAATGACTCCATTGAAGAAAATGTCAACGAAGTACTATCGGAGAATTACTCAAGAATTCCTGTTTATAATGAAGACAAAGATAAAGTTGTTGGAATTCTTCATACGAAAAATTTATTAAAAGCTGCCCATAAATTTGGGTTTGAACACTTAGAAATCAAAAAAATCATTCAGGAACCACTTTTTGTTCCAGAAACGATTTTTATTGATGATCTATTATATGAAATGAAAAAAACACAAAATCAAATGGCGATCCTGTTAGACGAATATGGGGGAGTCGTAGGTTTAGCGACATTAGAAGACTTACTTGAAGAAATCGTTGGAGAAATCGATGATGAGTCAGACGAAGTAGAAAATCTCTACGAACAAGTCGGTGACTATGAGTATATCATCCAAGGTCGCATGTTGATCGATGAATTTAATGAGGCGTTTGAAAGTAATCTTCACATGAGTGATGTGGATACGATGGCCGGCTATTTGATCACAGCTTTAGGTATGATTCCCGATGAAGGAGAAAAACTTTCATTTGATGTTGAAAATATTACCTTGATTTCTGAAGAAATGGAAGGTTCAAGAGTACTTAAAATTCGTGTGATCTTCCATGATCCAGAAGAAATAGAAGCTGAACCTGAAGAAGAACGTCGCTATTTCAAAAAAGATTTTGAAGATGACGAACCGCGAAGATAAAGCACCTTCGATGATCTTTTAACGAAACAAAGAGCGGATATATCACTTGCTGTATGAAGTGATGTATCTGTTCTTTTTTTGGAGATA
Source organism: Enterococcus sp. AZ062 (assembly GCF_051715065.1). NCBI lineage: Bacteria > Bacillati > Bacillota > Bacilli > Lactobacillales > Enterococcaceae > Enterococcus > Enterococcus sp. AZ062. Next base: position 1,018,000 of record NZ_JBIOTB010000001.1, read on the forward strand.
TCGAATGAAAAGAAAAAGTAAAACTGTTTCGCTTACTTTTTCAAATTGAAGATCCATGCTATACTATTTGAGTTGAAGAAAAGGATAGAGGAACTATCGAATAGTCGAAGGGGTTCTCTTTTATGAAGCAATAGACAAATGAAGAATGGAGTAAATTTATGAACAATCCAGAATTAAAACAGCAAGTGGACAATCGACGCACATTTGCGATCATTTCCCATCCGGATGCGGGGAAAACAACGATCACCGAACAACTGCTTTTATTCGGTGGTGCGATTCGCCAAGCAGGAACGGTCAAAGGGAAGAAAACAGGTAATTTTGCAAAATCTGACTGGATGGAAATCGAAAAACAACGTGGGATTTCTGTTACTAGTTCCGTGATGCAATTTGATTATCACGGTAAAAGAGTCAATATTCTAGACACACCTGGGCATGAAGATTTCTCAGAAGATACGTATCGTACGTTGATGGCTGTCGATAGTGCAGTCATGGTCATAGATAGTGCAAAAGGGATCGAGGCACAAACCAAAAAACTTTTCCAAGTAGTTAAAAGAAGAGGTATCCCTATTTTCACTTTCATCAATAAGTTGGACCGAGATGGTCGAGAACCGCTTGATCTATTAGAAGAATTAGAAGAGTTATTAGATATCGAATCTTGCCCAATGAATTGGCCAATTGGTATGGGTAAAGGATTGGAAGGATTATACGATATCCATCATAACCGAGTAGAATTCTATCGTCCTGAGAATTATCAAGATGAACGCTTAGCTCAATTAGATGAAGAGGGCCACTTGCCAGAAAATCATCCCCTAAGAAATAATTCATTGTACGAGCAAGTATTAGAAGAAGTAGAGCTGTTAAAAGAAGCCGGGGATTCCTTTAATGAAGAAAAAATTGCACGAGGAGAGCAGACGCCAGTATTTTTTGGTTCAGCTTTGACTAATTTCGGTGTTCAGACGTTTTTAGAAACATTCGTTGATTTGGCGCCATCTCCTTACGGACACAAAACCCGTGAAGATCAAGTAGTCAGCCCTTATGAACAAGAGTTTTCTGGTTTCGTCTTTAAGATCCAAGCCAATATGAATCCAGCTCACCGAGATCGTATTGCATTTGTACGGATTTGCTCAGGGACTTTTGAACGTGGAATGGACGTTTCATTGGAACGGACGAACAAAAAATTGAAATTGAGTAATGTCACGCAGTTTATGGCAGATGCCAGAGAAAACGTTGAAAATGCTGTAGCAGGAGATATCATTGGTGTATATGATACCGGAAATTATCAAATCGGCGACACATTATATGAAGGAAAACTAAAAGTAGCTTATGAAGAATTACCTTCATTTACGCCTGAGCTTTTCATGAAAGTAACGGCTAAAAATGTGATGAAACAAAAATCATTCCACAAAGGAATCAATCAATTGGTACAAGAAGGTGCCATCCAATTATATAAAACCTATGTGACTGAAGAATACATCATCGGGGCTGTTGGACAATTGCAATTTGAAGTTTTCCAATATCGGATGTTGAATGAGTACAATGCAGAAGTGATCATGTCGCCAATGGGTAACAAGATTGCTCGTTGGATCGAGCCAGAAGATCTGGATGAGAAAATGAGTTCGAGTCGTAATATCTTAGCGAGAGATCGCTTTGATCAACCGCTATTCTTATTTGAGAACCAGTTTGCAGAGCGTTGGTTTGCTGACAAGTATCCAAACGTAAAATTAAAAAGTTTGATGTAATCAGTGATTCTCGTTACTCGTCAGTTGCTTTATTTTTAACATAAAGCTTAAAAATATTCATTTAGCATATAAAAAAAACAAACACACGGCGATTCATGTTTTCAGTGAATTGTCGTGTGTTTGTTTTGGATTTTAACGTTTTTTTGGTTATTTTGAAAAAATCAATTATAATCAAATAAAAAAATAGATTAGAATATTTTTGCGTATATATATATAAAATAAGCAAAGAAAGTAGGGAACAAATGGAAACAGAAATCGAAAAAAAACAGCGTATTGAAAGAAAAAAAGCAAAAATGCGTCGAGTATGTCAAATGTTGGATATTGAGAACTGGGAAAAAAATGAACGGATCGTCAAAGAAATCCGCTCGATCATCCAAGCGGATCGACCTGTAAAGGGGAGGGAAGTTGGAAATAGGAAAAAGAAAAAAAGGGAATGCCAAGTGCCGTCGACAAAACCCTTTTGATTCATGATTTAGTTTTTATATCTACATAGCAATTGGTGCATCTAAATTTCTTTTTGGAATAGAGATTTCTACTAATCCCGGTAACTCGATCACTTGGATGTCTTCAGGATGGTACTCAGCGTCATGGATTTTTTTTAAGAAGTAGTGTTGGATTTCTTCAATTTCCTTTGGTTGGATATTGCGATTTTCATTCATCAGAACGATTTCGTTGTGCTCAGGAGCTTCTGTATAAATAACGGTTGTATTTCCTGCGGTATACACCTTGACCATATGTGCATCTGTATTTTCCAACTGATTCAAAACTAATCGTGAATGGCTGTTTGTTACATTAACTAGTTTCATGGCGCTCACCTCTCTTATGTATTTAAGAAATAACTTACATTAATTATAATTTTTTTTTAGTAAAATGAACAGCATTTTGTCTTCTTAAATTTGAATGGAAGAGAAAAAATCGTTACTTTCTTTTCCAAAAATAAAAACAAAAGCGGAGAGTGGCAAACTCTCCGCTCGATTTTTACTACCATTCCAATATGGAATTACTCTGTCGATTCGTTGTTTGCTTCTTTGACTAAACGTTCAGGTTTAGACGTAATGACGATTTTGTCGTCTTTATCTAATTTTGCTTTAAGATCTGAGATCGTTGGATGATCAAGATAGAATTCGGCAATGCCGTCTTCAATTTGTTCTTGGATCGTCCGACGTAATGGTCGGGCACCCATTGCTGGATCGTAACCAAGATCAACCAGCTTTTCTTTGACATTCGTAGGAACGTCCACATGTAATTGTTGAGCCGCCAACAATTGGTTGACATCATCAAGCATGAGAGTAACGATCGTCATCAAGTTTTCTTTTGATAAAGCACTGAACTCGATGATTCCATCAAAACGATTCAAGAATTCTGGTGTGAAATAGTTATTCAATTGATTCAAGATAGAACGAGTCACACCTTCACGAGCAGCACCAAAGCCAACATTGGCTTCTACTTTTCCAGTTCCTGCATTACTTGTCATGATGATGATTGTATCTTTGAAGCTGACTGTACGACCTTGCGCATCGGTTAAACGTCCATCATCTAAGATTTGTAGGAACATGTGTAAGACATCTGGATGTGCTTTTTCTACTTCATCAAGCAAAACCAAACTATACGGATTTCTACGTACTTTTTCAGTCAATTGACCAGCTTCTTCATAGCCGACATAGCCTGGAGGAGAACCAATCAATTTTGCGACACTGTGTTTTTCCATGTATTCTGACATATCGAAACGAATCATTGACTCTTCAGATCCAAATAATTCGTAGGCTAGTTGCTTCGCTAATTCTGTCTTACCAACACCAGTAGGACCAACAAATAAGAAAGAACCAATTGGACGGTTTTTCTTACTTAAACCAACTCGATTACGACGAATGGCTTTGGCTACCCGATCAACCGCATTATCTTGCCCAATCACATGTTTTTTCAAGTCGTCTGCTAAGTTTTTCAATTGGGTTTGTTCTTTTTCTTTTAATTCACCAACAGGGATGCCTGTCCGTTGTTCAACGATTTTTTCCATGTCTTTCTCAGAGATCACTGGGATTTCTTCTTCTGAAAGTTGACGTTCTTGCATTTTTTTCAATTTATTGATTTGATCGCGATAATAAGCTGCTTTTTCGAAATCTTCTTCTTTAGAAGCCAACAACTTTTGTTCTTCCGCTTCTTCTAATTTCTTTTCGATCATTTTTGGATCAACGATTTGGATCGTCAAGTTTTTCTTAGATCCTGTTTCATCCAGTAAATCAATGGCTTTATCCGGTAAAAAGCGATCTTGGATATAACGATTGGACAATCTAGCCGCAGCTTCGATCGCAGCATCTGTATATTTGACGTGATGGTAGTCTTCATAGCGCTTTTGCAATCCTTGTAAAATACTGATTGTTTCATCTACAGAAGGTTCATCGACACGAACAGGTTGCATCCGGCGCTCTAACGCAGCATCTTTTTCAATGATTCGGTATTCATTCAATGTTGTTGCCCCAACCATTTGTAATTCGCCACGAGCTAACGCGGGTTTTAGTATATTTCCGGCATCCATGTTACCATCACCAGCTGAACCAGCCCCAACGATTTCATGAACTTCATCTATAAATAAAATGACATTTTCTGCTTGTCTGATTTCTTCAATCAGTTTTTGCATCCGTTCTTCAAATTGTCCTCTGATTCCTGTTCCTTGGACAAGTGAAACAACATCTAAACGAATTACTTCTTTATCTAGTAATTTTTGTGGAACATCGCCATCAACGATTTTTTGAGCGAGTCCTTCAACCACAGCCGTTTTACCGACACCTGGTTCCCCGATCAATACAGGGTTGTTCTTTGTACGGCGATTCAAGATTTCAATCACGCGCTTGATTTCATCATCTCGACCGATGACTGGATCGATTTCACCTTGGCGCGCTTCTTCTGTGATATTGATACCGTATTCGCCTAAAAGACCATCTGAAGCGGGGCCTTGTGGTGGTTGTCCACCATTGAAGTTGTTGTTCCCACCAAATTGAGTAGGGGGAGTTTGTTCATAATTTCCTTGTTGTTGCATTTGACGAGACATCGAACGAAACAGATCGTCCAGACTCCCAAAGCCAAATGGATCATTTTGGGCCATACTTGTTAGACCTCCATTTTGCTGATTTTTGATTTTTTGGTAACAGCTCTGACAATAGTCAAGTTGTGTACGTTGGCCATTGACAGTCGCATACAAGTGAATCGTTGCTTCATTTTTTCCACAGTTTTGACAAAGCATAAAACATTCACGTCCTTTCAAACATTGGTCATTAAGTCTATTTTACATCGCGCCTATCTTTGGGTAAAAGAATAACACTCGATTAACAAACCTTATAAAAGTCATACCTTGTTGACCATTACTGACCATTTAATTTTATTATACTAATTTTTTGAATAGACGCAAGCAATTGATTCTTTTGTTCAGGCAATGTGACAAAACATTTGGGTACGAGTCTCAAGTTGTCGTCGAATCTGTAGGGGAATATAGCTAAAATCTCATGAATGGTTCAACCACTCGACAATCACTGAGGGGCGAGACGGTTTATTAGATATAAAAAAACATGGAATTTATTAAAACAGGAATAATCGTAACTACACATGAAACAGTTCTACAGAATAGTTTACTGGATTTTCTCTCAATTTAAATGAAAACTGTTGTATCTAAGGAAAAAAAATGGTAATCTTTACAGATGAAAGGGTTCATCTGATTAGTTCTATCATGGATTGCTAAAAAAGAAAACCCTCACATAAAAACAACACTCACTTAAAGGAGACCGATTAATATGGAAAAGAAAGAATTTCACGTAGTAGCAGAAACTGGGATCCACGCACGTCCAGCTACACTATTAGTACAAACAGCAAGCAAATTTAACTCTGATGTAAACTTAGAGTATAAAGGTAAATCAGTAAACTTAAAATCTATCATGGGCGTTATGTCTTTAGGTGTAGGTCAAGGTTCTGACGTTACTATCACTGCTGAAGGTGCTGACGAAGCTGACGCTATGGCAGCTATCGTTGAAACAATGAAGAAAGAAGGCTTATCTGAATAATGGTTGAAATGCTAAAAGGGATCGCCGCTAGTGACGGAGTAGCCGTTGCAAAAGCTTACCTGCTAGTTCAACCGGATTTATCATTCAGTAAGACGACAGTTGAGGATACTTCAGCTGAAGAAGCTCGCTTAGATGATGCTTTAGCAAAATCAACTGAAGAATTACAACAAATTCGTGAAAAAGCAGCGCAAAGCTTAGGTGAAGCAGAAGCGCAAGTATTTGACGCACATTTAATGGTTCTTTCAGATCCTGAAATGATAGGTCAAATCAAACAAAACATCAAAGATAACAGTGTAAATGCTGAATCAGCTCTTAAAGAAGTAACGGATATGTATATCGGTATGTTCGAAGCAATGGAAGATAATGCTTACATGCAAGAACGTGCAGCAGATATTCGTGACGTTGCAAAACGTATTTTAGCACATCTTCTAGGTGTGACTTTACCAAACCCTTCAATGATCAATGAAGAAGTTGTTGTCGTGGCGCATGATTTGACACCAAGTGACACTGCTCAATTAGATCGTAACTTCGTAAAAGCTTTTGTAACAGATATCGGTGGACGTACATCGCATTCTGCAATCATGGCTCGTTCTCTTGAAATTCCAGCAATCGTTGGAACAAAAGAAATCACTGCGAAGGTAAAAGAAGGCGTAATGTTAGCTGTTAATGGGATCGAAGGCGATGTAGTCATTGAGCCAACAGCAGAACAAAAAGCCGAATTTGAAAAAATCGGTGCAGATTATGCTGCACAAAAAGCAGAATGGGAAAAACTGAAACATGCTGAGACAGTGACTGCCGATGGCAAACACTTTGAATTAGCAGCCAACATTGGTACACCTAAAGATTTAGTTGGTGTGCACAACAATGGTGGTGAAGCAGTTGGACTTTATCGTACTGAATTCCTTTATATGGATTCACCAGATTTTCCTACTGAAGAAGACCAATACGTTGCTTACAAAGCAGTATTGGAAGGAATGGAAGGAAAACCTGTCGTTGTTCGTACAATGGATATCGGTGGAGATAAAGAATTACCATACTTGCAATTGCCGCATGAAATGAATCCTTTCTTAGGATACCGTGCATTACGTATCAGCTTGTCAGAACAAGGTGACGATATGTTCCGTACGCAAATGCGTGCGTTATTACGTGCCTCTGTACATGGAAACTTGCGTATCATGTTCCCAATGGTTGCTACACTAAAAGAATTCCGTGGTGCAAAAGCAATCTTTGAAGAAGAAAAACAAAAATTAGTAAATGAAGGCATTGAAGTCTCTGATTCGATCCAAGTGGGGATCATGATCGAGATTCCAGCTGCAGCCGTTATTGCGGATAAATTTGCTAAAGAAGTAGACTTCTTCTCAGTAGGAACAAACGACTTGATCCAATACACAATGGCAGCTGACCGTATGAACGAACGTGTTTCATACTTGTACCAACCATACAACCCATCAATTCTACGTTTGATCAAAAACGTCATTGATGCAGCACATGCTGAAGGTAAATGGGCTGGTATGTGTGGAGAAATGGCCGGCGATCAAATGGCTGTTCCTTTACTAGTAGGTATGGGATTAGATGAGTTCTCAATGAGTGCAACATCGATCTTAAAAACACGTAGCTTGATGAAACGTTTAGATACAAGCAAAATGGCGGAACTAGCGGATCGTGCCCTAAATGAGTGCGATACAATGGAAGAAGTCGTAGAACTTGTCAATGAATATCTAGCTTGATTTTCAGAACAGGCACAGTATTTTGCTGTGCCTGTTTTTTTGTCTTCTTGCAATAATAAATAAAATTCCGTTCCAACTTACAAGTTTGTTGGGAAAAAATCGGACTTAAGGTTGAGTGACAGCTTTCACGCTGTGTTATAATATAAGAGTGAGGGGGAACGTAGATGAAGGTATTATTATATTTTGAAAGTGAGAAGATACTTTCTAAGTCCGGCATTGGTCGTGCACTTGATCACCAAAAGCGTGCGCTTAAAGATGTAGGGATCTCCTATACTTTAGATAGTAAAGAAGACTATGATATTTTGCACATCAATACATATGGTATCAATAGTCACAACATGGTCAACAAAGCGCGTAGAAACGGTAAAAAAATTATTTATCATGCGCATTCAACGGAGGAGGATTTTCGTAATTCCTTTATCGGTTCGAATCAATTAGCACCATTTGTAAAAAAATATTTAGTCGGGTTGTATGAAAAGGCAGATTACTTGATTACACCAACTCCATATTCAAAAAAATTGTTACAAAGTTATGGCATCGATTTACCTATTCAATCGATTTCCAATGGGATCGATTTGGAAAAATACCAACCAGACCCTGTCAAAGAACAAAAATTCAGGGAGTACTTCAATCTTTCACCTGATCAAAAAGTGATTATTTGTGTAGGACTGTTCTTTGAAAGAAAAGGAATCATTGATTTTGTTGAAATAGCCAAACAATTACCAGAATATACATTCATCTGGTTTGGTCATGTGCCGATGTACTCGATCCCAAGTAATATCCGAAAAATAGTGAAAGAAGATCATCCCGATAATGTCATTTTTCCAGGCTATATTCGAGGAGAAATCATCGAAGGAGCTTACTCAGGAGCAGATCTGTTCTTTTTCCCTTCTTATGAAGAAACGGAAGGTATTGTGGTACTGGAAGCTTTAGCAAGTAAACAAAATGTGTTAGTACGTGATATTCCAGTCTATGATGGCTGGCTAGAAGACCAAAAAAATTGTTATATGGGGCGAAACAATGAAGAGTTTTCAAAACTCATTCAAAAAATCATTCAACATGAAGTACCTAGTTTAGTTGAATCTGGCTATCAAACGGCTGAAGAACGAAGTATCAAAAGAATTGGTCAACAACTTCAATCCGTTTATCAACAAGTGCTAAAGGCATCCGATTCTTCAGATGAACAAATGCAAGAATCAAAATAAAGGTAGTTTGGAGGCGAAAAAAGATGAAAATCGGCTTTTTTACCGATACCTATTTTCCACAGGTAAGTGGTGTAGCTACATCGATCAAGACATTAAAAGAAGAACTCGAAAAAATGGGACATGACGTATATATATTTACGACAACAGATCCCAATGCAGACAAGTTAGAAAAAGATGTGATTCGTATGCCAAGTGTTCCTTTTGTATCATTCAAAGAACGTCGAGTAGTGGTACGAGGAATGTGGTACGCCTATTTAGTGGCAAAAGAATTAGAGTTAGATCTTATCCATACTCACACTGAGTTTGGAGCGGGTGTTCTTGGCAAGATGGTCGCAAAAAAATTAAAAATCCCATCGATTCATACGTATCACACGATGTATGAAGATTACCTGCATTATATTGCAAAAGGGAAAGTGATTCGACAATCCCATGTCAAATACTTATCTCGTCTATTTGTGAACCATACGACAGGTGTGGTTTGCCCAAGTGAGCGTGTGATCGAGACATTGCGAAGCTATGGGGTGACAGCGCCATTACGAGTGATACCAACAGGGATCGATATCGAAAAATTTAAACGTCCAGAAATCACACAAGAACAAATCAATGAATTACGTACCTCATTAGGAGTAAAAGAAAACGGCTTGATGATTTTATCTTTAAGTCGAATCTCTTATGAAAAAAATATCCAAGCGTTGATCCAAGGGTTTCCAGAAGTCATCAAACACTATCCAGATGCACGACTAATCATAGTCGGAAATGGGCCTTATGTTGAGCAACTAAAAGAACTGATCACGTCGCTGAATTTAGCTGATGTGGTTCAATTTACTGGAGAAGTCGATAACAATGACGTCGCATTCTATTATCGGGCGGCTGATTATTTTGTGTGTGCTTCGACATCGGAAACACAAGGATTGACGTATACAGAAGCAATGGCAGCTGGTACACCATGTGTAGTTGAAGGAAATGATTATTTGAATCGTTTATTTGATCATGCTTCCCTTGGCCGAACATTTGAACGAGATGAAGACTTTGCACCTGCACTTATTGATTATATTGAAAGCAAAGTTGAAAAAAATCCAGAAGTGTTTGAAAAGAAACTTTACGAGATCTCTGCTACTCATTTTGGTCAATCAATGATCGAATTTTATGAAGATATGCTTGTGTATTACAAAGAAGAGATGCGTAAAAAAGAAGAAGAAGCATCCATTGAGCGGATTAAAATTAAATTAAATTCTTTCAAAAAATAAAAAAACAGTGAATAATCCTAAAAAAATCCTTGTTTCTAGCGTATACTAGCATAGAAACAAGGATTTTATCGTTTAGGAGGGCAAAAGATGAAAATTGGTTTTATCGGCACAGGAGTTATGGGAAGCGCGATTGTTCGTCATTTACAAAAAGCTGGCCATGAACTGACTGTTTATAATCGTACGAAAACAAAAGCTGCGCCACTTATGGAAGAAGGAGCAGTATGGGCAGATAGTCCACAAGAAGTAGCTGAGATGAGCCAAGTCATCTTTACAATGGTTGGCTATCCTCAAGATGTGGAAGAAATCTATTATGGTGAGAAAGGCATTTTCCAAGCAGGCGTAAAGGGGAAAACAGTCATAGATTTGACGACAAGTACGCCAACACTTGCTGAAAAAATTGCAACAAGCGCACAAGAGCTTGGAGCAGAAGCCTTGGATGCCCCTGTCTCAGGAGGCGATCTAGGTGCAAAAAATGGCACCTTAACGATCATGGTGGGTGGAAAAGAGAATGTCTACGAGCAAGTATTACCACTATTTCGTGAGTTTGGAACAACATTTACGTTACATGGTTCAGCTGGAAAAGGACAACACACAAAAATGGCAAACCAGATCATGATTGCCGGAACAATGACTGGCATGACAGAGATGCTCGTTTATGCACAGAAAGCTGACTTAGACTTAGAAAAAGTGATTGCGACGCTTTCAGGCGGTAGTGCGGCAAATTGGTCATTGAGTAATTATGCACCTCGTATTTTACAAGAGAATTATACACCAGGATTTTTTGTCAAACATTTTATCAAAGATTTGAAGATTGCTTTAGCCGAAGCAGAAAAAGTAGGGTTGGACTTACTAGCGACCAAAGAAGCCCGAAAGCTATATGAACAGTTAGCAGAAAAGGGTTTCGAGAACGATGGAACGCAAGCATTGATCAAGCTTTGGTGGGAAGATGGTAGACAGCCGAAAAAAAAATCCTAAAAAACTAGTTTTTTTGGAGAAAATCAATGCAAGTCGACGATGCTTTTGATACAATATAACAGAACTAAGAAAAGGAGGACCTCCGATGGCACATTCACAATTAGTCGCAATCATTAAACGACTGGAGGCTATGGTCGAATCAGCAGACAATGAGCTGCAAGTTCGTCGCTTTGAAAAAGAGGGCGTAGAAAAATGCACCGTAACTTATGATAAAGCGACAGAAACATTTGAACTAACTGAAACAGACACACATCAACAATACGAATTCGACAATATCGATATCGTTGCGATGGAGATCTATGATTTGATTCAATAAGATTTCGAGCTAGCTAAAAGAGCCTGGGATTCAACCAATCGGTTGGATTCCAGACTCTTTTTTTGTTTCCTGTTCGTCTTTTGTCAGTTTACGTTGGTAGCTGATCAAGATTTGAACAGGATCGATTTCTTCTTGAGACAGTTGTCGCTTGAGTGACAACCTATTGTCCTTTTCATAATAGAAATGAGGTGCTTGTCCAGGGGCTGTGATCGTTGTGTCAGCCACTTGACCGTACGAAACCAAGAAATGCTTGATCTTGGTCTCATCGCTAGCTAACGGCATGCTCAATGTGATTCTCGGTGTTCGTAAAAATTTTTTTTGTTCTTGTATCCGACCAGTAAAGTACGTGATCAATTCGATATCCCGTTGTAGAATAGCTGCCTTCTCAAAATTAAGCTGTTCAATAAAATGCAATTGTCGTTTTTTTAAATAGCCTAACAATTTTTTGTTTCTTCCTTGCAATAGACCTTGGATCTCTTTCTTTTTTTGTTCAAAGCTCAGTGTCTTCATTTCAGGAAGTTGGACTTGTAACGCCAAATGACTGATTTCAGAAAGCCAAGGCATTTGATAGTTTTCTTCGATGATTCGAAGGATACTAGGCATTTTTTTATAAAGGCGAAAAGGTCCGTAAGTTCTTGCGGTAGGAATATTCGTGAGAAAAAGACCATCGGATTGAATATGTAAATAGTTATAGTTGTCAAAATAATTCATCCGACGATTGTAGATAGGGCGATAGTGTTGGATCAATTGACACTCTAATAATAAGGCATCTAGTTCAGTATCAACGACAACGATCTCAAAATCTGCAATCGAACGAACCAAGCGCAAGACTTTTTTCGAGTGTTGTTTATTTTGATGAAAGTACGTACTTACGCGATTTTTTAAATTTTTAGCTTTACCCACATAAATGATTTTTCCATCGCTATTTTTCATCAAGTAAACACCAGGTAATAAAGGTAGGTTTTTTACTTTCTCTTTTAAGTGCATAAGCGCTCCCCTAATTGAATTTGAACTAAAAAGATTATAACAGATTTAAAAAAATGAACAATAAAAGGGATTATATTTTATAAATAAATTAGAGAGATACTTTGATAATCAAAATATTTTTTTGTTCTTTTATTTTAATTTTTAGAGGTTAAAAGGTTGATATTAAAGCATTTTGTCATAAGTTTAAAATAAAAAAAAATTAATAATGCAAAAAAATCTAGTTAAAAGGTTGCATTTTGAAAAAAGTTAAGATATAGTTTGAACATCAAAAGATTTGATAATCAAACTAATTTTAGTGGATGGTGGAACATGGAACCTGATTTTAATACAGTAAATGATTATCTCGTTAGTGTCTTCAATGATATTTTGACGATCGAAGAATCCGAATTAAAAAAGTCACAATTCAAAGATCTGTCGATTACAGAGATGCATACGATCGAGGCAATCGGTATGTACAAGAAAAAGACAACTTCAGAAGTAGCCAAAGAACTGTCGATTACTGTTGGGACCTTGACCACTGCTATCAACAAGTTAGTTAGGAAAGGCTACGTTGAGCGTATCCGTAGTGAAGACGACCGACGAGTGGTGAAGCTGGGGTTGACCAAAAAAGGTAAGTTACTTTACCGCGTGCATCAGCATTTCCATCGTGAAATGGTCAAAAACATTATGGATGGTATGGCTACCGACGAACAACAAGCTTTGCTGTCTGCATTGAAAAACTTGCATGATTTCTTGCGAGATTACAAGTGAGGAAGTTTAATGGAACAATTTGGAACGATCACAGCAACGGCAAGTTTCTTACCGGAAAAAATCATCACAAACGATGATCTCTCAAAAATGATGGACACTTCGGATGAATGGATTTCAACCCGTACAGGAATCAAAGAGAGACATTGTGTGACCGAGCAGGAGACTTCCGATTTGTGTTACCTCGTTGCCGAAAAATTACTAAAGAAAAAAACACTCGATCCAAAGGAACTCGATTTTATTATCGTTGCTACGATGTCGCCTGATTATACATCGCCTTCTGTAGCAACTTTAGTTCAAGGAAGGATCGGCGCAACCAAAGCAATCGCATTTGATATCAGCGCCGCATGTTCAGGGTTTGTTTATGCTTTGAGTGTTGCAGAGAAACTGATTCGCTGTGGCTCAATGAAAGGTTTAGTAATTGGTGGCGAAACATTATCTAAACTGATCGATTGGACGGATCGTTCAACCGCTGTCTTGTTTGGTGATGGTGCTGGTGGGGTTTTGTTAGAAGCTGGCTCAAATCAAAAATTAGTGAGAGAATCGCTAGCGGCAGATGGTTCGCGTGCGCAATCCCTTACTTCTGGCTATCTACCAAATCGATCGCCTTTATACACGAAAGATTCAGAAGGTTCTTACTATTTAAAAATGGTTGGACGGGATATTTTTGACTTTGCTGTAAGAGACGTTGCGATGAACATCAAGGAACTCATTCAAGACACACCTGTTGATTATCTGCTTTTGCATCAGGCAAACTTACGAATTATCGAAAAGATTGCTCGCAAAGTAAAAATTCCCCAGGAGCAATTTCTAACGAACATGGATAAATATGGCAATACTTCCGCAGCAAGCATCCCGATTCTTTTAGATGAAGCGATAGAAAGCGGAAAAATTACCTTAGGTCAACAACAAAAAGTGGTATTTACAGGTTATGGTGGAGGATTGACATGGGGAAGTATCCTCATGGAACTATAAACTGATAAAAATAAAAAATATAAAATAAAGAAACAATATCGGAGGAATTATCATATGGTATTCGAAAAAATTCAAGAAATCATTGCGGAAGAATTAGGGAAAGACGCAGAAGAAATCAAATTAACGACAAACATCCAAGAAGACCTTGAAGCAGATAGCTTGGATTTATTCCAAATCATCAACGAAATCGAAGATGAATTTGATGTGAAAATCGAAACAGAAGACGGCATCAAAACAGTTCAAGATTTAGTCACTTATGTTGAAAAACAAACTGCATAATCATCAAGATTAGGTTGGGGGCTGGGACATTTTCCGAAAAAGGAATGTCTTAGCCTTTTTTTAAATGAAACAAAAAGCTATCTATCCTGAATATAAATTGGAGACTATGATGAAAACAGCATTTTTATTTAGCGGACAAGGTGCACAATACCAAGGAATGGGTCAAGACCTCTACCATGAACCCATTGTGAAACAGACTTTTGATGAAGCTAGTCAGATCTTGGGCTATGATATGGCGGAGCTTTGTTTTTCAACAAATGAACGTTTGGATCAAACAATCTATACGCAGCCGGCTATTTTGACTGTCAGCATTGCGTTCTATCGTTTGCTGAAAGAACATGGGATCACTCCTCAAGCCGTTTTAGGGCTTAGTTTAGGTGAGTATTCTGCTTTAGTAGCCAGTGGTGGGCTCTCCTTTAGTGAAGCAGTCGCATTGGTCGAAAAAAGAGGCACGTTTATGACAGACGCTGCACCTACCGGTAGTGGGAAAATGGTAGCTGTGATGAACGCACCGGTGGATGTCATCGAGAGCTGTTGTAAGCAGGCGGAAGAAACGGGGATCGTTTCCCCCGCAAATTACAATACACCTCAGCAAATCGTCATCGGAGGGGAAGAAAAAGCAGTGGATCAAGCGGTGGCACTATTACAAGAACAAGGGATCAAACGAATGATTCCACTCAATGTAAGTGGCCCTTTCCATACAGCAATCTTAGAACCTGCTGCTAGACAATTAGCGGAGGAACTAAGCAAGATCGTTTTTTCAGAACCTGAAATACCTGTGATCAGCAACACCACGACAGAGATCATGACGAAAGAAAGAATTCCAGGTTTACTTGAACAACAAGTGATGAAACCCGTTCGTTTTTACGAAAGTATCGAAAAACTTAAAGATTTAGGGATCGATCAAGTGGTCGAAGTCGGGCCCGGTAAAGTATTAAGTGGCTTTATGAAAAAAATCGACAAGTCGATCGCCGTTGCACGTGTGGAGAATCAACAAACATTTGAAGAAACAATCAATCGATTGTCATAGGAGGCAAGTTATGGACGTAACTGGAAAAAATGTATTTATTACAGGCAGTACACGAGGAATCGGTGAAGCGATCGCTTTAGCCTTTGCCAAAGCAGGCGCAAACATCTTTTTAAATGGTCGTGGAGAGATCCCAGCCGAAAAAATCAATGCGATCAAAGCGCATGGGGTTGAATGTGTAGGGATCACAGGTGATATCTCCGATTATGACAAAGCAGGAGAGATGATCAAAGAAGCAGAACAGCAGTTGGGTTCTGTCGATATTTTGGTCAATAATGCGGGAGTTACGAATGATAAACTTGTCCTACGTATGGATGCAGATGATTTCAAAAAATGTTTGGATATCAATCTAACAGGAACTTTCAATATGACACAGCACGTGCTAAAGAAAATGATGAAAAAAAGAGAAGGCGCGATCATCAATCTTTCAAGTGTTTCAGGATTGATCGGTAACTTGGGTCAAGCCAATTATGCAGCAAGTAAAGCAGGGGTTGTCGGTTTCACTAAATCTGTGGCAAGAGAAGTTGCCACACGAGGAATCACATGTAATGTGATTGCTCCGGGGTTTGTCACTACAGATATGACAGATGTATTATCCGAAAAAGTAAGAGAACAAGCAGAAAAACAAATTCCAATGCAACGTTTCGGCCAAGTGGAAGATATTGCGGAAGCCGCATTGTTCTTAGCGAAAAGTTCGTATATCACAGGTCAAGTCATCAATGTTGACGGCGGATTGGTCATGCACGGATAGGGAGGAAAATTTATGAATCGAGTAGTAATTACAGGTTATGGAGTCACTTCACCGATCGGTAATGATGCAGATAGTTTTTTAGCTAGTTTAAAAGCTGGGACAAATGGCATTGCACCGATCACAAAATTTGATGCAACAGACACAGGAATCACTTTAGCAGGTGAAGTGAAAGACTTTCCTTTTGATAAATATTTTGTAAAAAAAGATAGCAAACGTATGGATATGTTTTCAATCTACGGCATTTATGCTGCAATGGAAGCATTGACAATGAGTGGAATTGAAAAAGAAACGATCAACCAAGATCGTTTTGGCGTTATCGTTGGCTCTGGGATCGGTGGGTTACCAACGATCGAAAGCCAAGTCATCCGCATGCACGACAAAGGAGCAAATCGTGTATCACCAATGTTTGTTCCAATGTCGATCGCCAATATGGCAGCTGGTAATATTGCGCTACGTGTAGGGGCGAAAGGAATTTGTACGTCGATCGTGACTGCTTGTGCCAGTGGAACGAATGCCATTGGTGAAGCATTCCGCAACATCAAACATGGTTATTCCGATATCATTCTTGCAGGTGGAACAGAAGCAACGATCTGTGAAATGGGGATCGCCGGATTTGCGGCATTGACTGCTTTGTCAACATCGACAGATCCTGAGCGTGGTTCGATGCCATTTGATGAAGACCGTAATGGCTTTGTCATGGGTGAAGGGGCAGGAGTATTAGTTCTTGAATCACTGGAACATGCACAAGCTCGTGGCGCAAAAATCTATGGTGAAGTTGTGGGTTACGGCTCAAATTGTGATGCTTACCATATGACAGCTCCGACACCAGATGGTTCTGGTGCCTCAAAAGCAATGAAATTGGCGATGGAAGAAGCGGGGATCGATGCTAAAGAAGTGGGCTATATCAATGCACACGGAACAAGTACACCAGCAAATGATCAAGCAGAAGCTAAAGCGATCCAAATCGCTTTAGGAGACTCTTTCAAAGAAACCTATGTCAGCAGTACGAAATCAATGACTGGACACTTATTAGGTGCTGCAGGTGGGATTGAGGCGCTTGCTACTTTGATGGCGTTAGAACATCAGTTTATTCCACCAAACATCAATGTTGAAAAACAAGATCCTGAAATCGATCTGAACGTTGTGATCAATGAAAGTAAACCAGCTGAACTGTCTTATGCCATGAGTAATTCACTAGGATTTGGTGGACATAATGCTGTATTATGTATGAAACGCTGGGAGGAATAATGTTGAAGATCAATGAAATCAAAGAATTAGTCAGTCAATTTGATCAGTCAACTTTAACAGAATTTGACTTGAAAGACGGACAATTTGAATTATATATGAATAAAAATGAAATGAGTCGGGGAATGGGACAAACAGTACCAACAATGAGTCCTTCTGAACCTCAACCTCAACAAGTTGTACCGGCTTTACCAAAAGAAGAAAGCCATTCTATTCAAGCAGAAGCAGTTGCGCCGACAATTGATGGGACTGAAGTGAAATCACCAATCGTTGGAATCGTCTATCTACAACCATCTCCTGACAAGCCAGCATTCAAAAAAGTAGGAGACAAAGTTTCTAAGGGTGAAGTGATCTGTATCATCGAAGCAATGAAATTGATGAACGAAGTAACCAGTGATGTCGATGGTGAGATCGTTGCGATCTTGATCGACAATGAAGAAGTCGTAGAATACGGACAACCACTCTTTATCATCCAACCAAATTAAGCCAAGGAGAACCAGACCTATGAATATACAAGAAATCAAAGAAATCATCCCTCATCGCTATCCGCTGTTGCTGATTGATCGAGTGGAAGAAATCGTCGAAGGTGAACGGATCGTTGCTAAAAAAAATGTGACGATCAATGAACCTTTTTTCCAAGGACATTTTCCAGAAGAACCTGTGATGCCTGGGGTTTTGATCGTAGAAGCGATGGCCCAAGCAGGAGCAGTAGCTCTATTATCATTGGAACAGTTCAAAGGAAAAACTGCTTACTTTGGCGGATTAGATAAAGCGAAGTTTCGTAAAAAAGTGACTCCTGGAGATACGTTGATATTAGAAGTGGAAATCACTAAAATCAAGTCTTCTGCAGGAATAGGCAAAGGAATTGCAAAAGTGGACGGCAAAAAAGTTGCTGAAGCTGAATTAACCTTTATGATTGGATAGGTGAGTTATGTTTTCAAAAGTCTTGATAGCAAATCGCGGCGAAATAGCCGTACGGATCATTCGTGCCTGCCGTGAGCTTGGAATCCAAACCGTTGCGGTCTATTCTGAAGCGGATGCGGAGGCATTACACACACAATTAGCAGATGAAGCCGTCTGCATCGGTCCTGCAAGAGCAACAGATTCCTATTTGAATGTACAAGCAGTTCTAAGTGCAGCCATCGTTACAAAAGCAGAAGCAATCCATCCTGGATTTGGATTCTTATCAGAGAACAGTCGATTTGCTTCGATGTGTGAAGAATGTAATATCGTCTTTATTGGACCTAAAAGCAAAACGATCGATGATATGGGAAATAAAATCAACGCACGTCAGTTGATGCAACAAGCAGATGTTCCTGTGATCCCAGGTAGTGATGGTGTGCTATCGACTGTTGAAGAAGCACTGGAAGTGGCAGAAAAAATTGGCTATCCAGTGATGCTCAAAGCCGCCGCTGGTGGTGGCGGTAAAGGAATCCGCAAAGTCTTGTCAAAAGAAGAATTACCACAACATTTTTCATCCGCCCAACAAGAGGCAGCAGCTGCTTTTGGTAACGATGATATGTATTTGGAAAAAATCATTTATCCCGCAAGACATATTGAAGTGCAAATATTAGGTGATCAATTTGGTCATGTTCTGCATCTAGGTGAACGTGATTGTTCCTTACAACGAAATAATCAAAAAGTCTTAGAAGAATCACCATCTGTTGTGATCTCTGAAGAAAAACGAAATCACTTAGGTGCAGCAGCTGTTAGAGCAGCAAAGGCAGTGAACTATGAAAATGCAGGAACGATCGAATTTTTAATGGATGAATCCGGTGATTTTTATTTTATGGAAATGAACACCCGCATCCAAGTTGAACATCCAGTAACAGAAATGGTCACAAATATCGATCTTGTCAAAAAACAAATCGAGGTTGCGGCCGGACGACCACTAGAGATCCAACAAGAAGATATCATTTTCCAAGGGCATGCGATCGAATGCCGGATCAATGCAGAAAATCCAGCATTTCATTTCGCTCCTTCACCAGGCAAAATCAAGAATTTGTTGCTACCAGCTGGTGGTATGGGATTAAGGGTCGATAGTGCGGTTTATTCAGGTTACACGATTCCCCCTTATTATGATTCAATGATTGCTAAGGTCATCGTACATGGCGATACACGTTTCGATGCGTTGATGAAAATGCAACGGGCATTGAGCGAGATCGTGACAGATGGCGTGATCACGAATGCTGAATTCCAAATGGATCTGATCAGTCACCCTGCAGTGATTGCTGGTGATTACAGTACCGCATTCTTACAAGAAGAGTTTTTACCAAACTGGATTCCCGAGACGGAGATAGGAGACGAATAAGATGGCTTTATTCAAAAAGAAAAAATACATTCGAATCAATCCTAATCGAGAAATCAAGCCAACGAATGCACCATCGGTCCCTGACAATATGTGGGCGAAATGCCCGAATTGTAAACATATCATCTACACAAAAGATATTGGGGAAGAAAAAGTATGTCCACACTGTAGTTATAACTTTAGGATCGGCGCATGGCAGCGATTAGCGTTGATCATTGATGAGAAAAGTTTAGAGGAATGGGATACGGATCTCGTCACGAAAGATCCCCTTGATTTTCCTGATTATCAAGAAAAGATTGGCAAGATGCAAGAAAAGACTGGCTTACATGAAGCAGTTCTAACTGGTCAAGCGACTATTAAAGGTATTCCTTTTGCTATCGGTGTCATGGACCCTAATTTTATCATGGGAAGTATGGGCACGATCGTAGGGGAAAAGATCACACGCTTGTTTGAACGTGCGGCGAGTAAAAAATTACCCGTCGTATTGTTCACTGCTTCAGGGGGCGCCCGGATGCAAGAAGGGATTTTCTCTCTCATGCAAATGGCCAAAATCTCCGCAGCGGTCAAACGTCATAGCAATAAACAGCTATTTTATTTGACTGTCTTAACAGATCCGACGACAGGTGGTGTTACCGCCAGCTTTGCGATGGAAGGGGATATCATCTTAGCTGAACCACAAAGTTTGATCGGCTTTGCTGGCCGCCGAGTGATTGAACAAACGATCAAACAAGAACTACCAGAAGATTTCCAAAAAGCAGAATTTTTACTGGAACATGGCTTTGTGGATCAAATCGTTCCACGAAAAGAACTCAAGGATACGATCCATCAATTACTAGAATTGCATACGCAGAAAGGATGGATCAACCATGAATAAAACTGCTCATGATATCGTCCAACTGGCGCGAGCAAAAGATCGTTGGACAAGTCTTGATTTTTTTGAAACGATTTTTGAAGGCTTCCAAGAGTTTCATGGTGATCGCTTATTTGGTGATGATGAAGCGATTGTCGGAGGTGTGGCAAAACTAGCCGGAAAACCTGTGACCGTCATTGGCATCCAAAAAGGTCGTGACTTACAAGAAAATATTCGCCGGAATTTTGGTTCTCCTCATCCGGAAGGTTATCGTAAAGCACTGCGTTTAATGAAGCAAGCAGAAAAATTCAACCGTCCGGTCATTACGTTGATCAACACTGCTGGTGCCTATTGTGGAATCGGTGCAGAAGAACGTGGTGAAGGGGAAGCGATTGCCCGTAATTTATTAGAAATGTCGGATTTGAAGGTACCAATCATCAGTATCATTATTGGTGAAGGCGGTAGTGGCGGGGCTTTAGCCTTAGCCTTAGCCGATGAAGTCTGGATGTTAGAACAAACGATCTATGCTGTTTTATCACCAGAAGGCTTTGCTTCGATTCTTTGGAAAGACGGCAGCCGAGCAGCCGAAGCCGCTGAATTGATGAAAGTCGCTGCTGGTGAATTATTAGAGTTAGACGTCATCGATCGAGTGATTCCCGAAACATTCAATGGAGAGCATTTAGGCAAAGAAAAAGTTGCGCGTATGATGCAAAAAGCATTGATCGAAAAACTGACCGAACTCTGTAAGAAACCAACCGAAGAATTGATCGAACAACGCTACCAACGTTTTCGTAAATATTAAGAAGATTTTTTGATTTAACTGTAGAGAGTTTACTCTACAGTTTTTTCTGATTTATCATATGAAGGTATAGTAATTGGTTTATGATTTGTATATTTAACGTGATTATATGCATGATTTACTAGTTAAAAAAAGAAATAAATTAGGAAAAACATATATTTTTTTGATAATAACTTGTTTTTATACTTATTTTACGAGTTAAATGATAAAACAAGTAGTTGTATGGGTGGTTAGATAATGTGTTCTAATTTAGATGGACTTTTTATTGTTGATGAAATAATTGCAAATAAAAAAATGAATGATTTTTAACATCTGATTTTACAACCGCAGAACAAGACTTAAAAACGACTGAACTTTTTCAAATGTTTGTTAAAGAAATCAAATATGTAACAGTCGAAGTCAATCAGGAGAAGAAAACGACAACATTAGTCGGAAAGGATTATCGAAAAGAATTATCTTGGATAGATGAAACGGGGAATCGCTTAGCTGACATACATAAGATTGAATATAGTTTTGTGTCAGGGGATGAGGAATAGTTGAGTAAAGGAGTAGCCTAAAAAAATTCCTCTTCTTGCAAAATGATTTTTGAAGAAGAGGAATTTCAGAATAATTTGAACAGAAAGAAGGGGGCACCATCTTTTCCCTGTTCTTTTAATTGATTAAAAATATTTTTCTGTACCAAATCAGGATTCTTGATTTGAAATTTTAAAAGCTGTTGAAACCATAGGCATTTCTTTTTAGTGCTTGGATATTGGCACTTAACTATTCAAGCAGACCCTTTAAATAGTTACAGCGTAAGGCGTTCTTGGTGTGTGCATAAACATGTTAACGTATCTTATCGTCTTGGTATAGCTTTCAGGAAGTTATATTGTCCAGACATTCGTGAAACATTCATTACACACAGTAATCTCCCATTTCTTTTCCGCATAAAGAATGCCTTGTTACAATTACACTATTATGATAAGTTTAATGTAGTGTATTTGTAACGTAAGTGAGGGGATTAGATGCAAGCTAAGTTGAAAGAGTTGTTGCGTATTCGCGATGGAAATTTATCTATGAAGGAAGCTAGAAAATTAGGAATTTCAGCAACTACTGTACAAAGATTGGTGAATCAAGGAATGTTGATGAAAGTTGATCGTGGGTATTATGTAGAGACTGGTCATGGAATCGATGATTTATTTTGTCTTCAGCAACGATTTTCCAGAGGAATATTTTCTCATGAAACGACATTAGATATATATCAACTTTCTACAAACATGCCGAACTTCATTCATTTGACTTTTCCACATGGCTATAATGTGGATCGTTCAATTACAAAAGAGCAACAGTTACAATTTCATTTTGTGAAGAAGGAAGTATACGAGCTAGGGAAAGTAGAGGGAACTTCCTTTCAAGGAAATCCTATTACTATATACGATAAGGAACGTACCCTTTGTGATATTTGGAATCCGAGATATGAAATTGAATACGAAATGAAATTAGAAGCTTTAAAAGAGTACATGAGAGATCCTATGAGAGACCCAAGTAAATTAAGAGATTATATGACAAAACTACATGTAGAAAAAGAAATGAAATATCATATGCAGAGTTTGTATTGATGGAGAGAAAATATGACCCCTACACAATTTACAGCAAAAACAAGAAATCTTGCAAAAAGTATAGGATTAAATGCACAGTTAGTTCAAAGGCATTTTATGATGGATCGCTTAGTTGAACAAATCTCTGAATCGAAGTATAAAAATGACTTTATTTTAAAAGGTGGCTTTCTATTGGGTTCAAAATATGGAATCGATAGAAGAACAACAATTGATATTGATACGACATTTAGAAATAGCAAATTAACTAAAGAAAAATTGAAGAACATCTTTAATGAGCTAACTAGTAAACCTACGAAAGAGGGGATTGTTTTCTCTATTCAAGAGATTAAAGAAACAAGGGAAATTGATTTTTATCCTGGGTTTCAAATTAAATTGATAGCTCATTTAGAAAAAATACGTGTCCCATTTAAATTGGATGTAACAACAGGAGATTCTATTTATCCTGAAGTAGATATACATTATCATCAATTGATGTTTGAAGATAAAAAAGTAGAGATTCCAGCTTATCCAACAGAACAGATTATTGCAGAAAAGCTGAGTGCTACATTTAGCTTTGGGACAGATAATTCGAGATTGAAAGATTACTACGACCTATTTGCCATCCCAAAACTAGAAAATATTGATATGAAAGAGCTATATAAAAGTGTCCGAAATACATTTACAAAACGTGGAGACAATAAACTGTTATCTTTTTATTATGAAAGGGAAATGGAAAAGATCAAAGAGAGCGATTATTTGGAAAAACTATGGGACAAATATCGCTCGGTAAATTCTTTTGCGAATTCTATTTCATTTGCAGATACAGTTAACGGAGTTGCTTATTTAATGCAAAATGTAATCAAAATTGAAAATCAAGAAAGAAAACAATAGTTTACAAGAATTGAACAAATCAAGATGGCAAACGATATTAATTGTGTGATTTAGCGTAAATCAGCGGAACCAATGAGCTTGGTACAGAGGTGTTTGGCCTTGAGAAACAAAGTAAAATAGACTGAAAATCAAATAAAAAAAGCTGAGACTTGGTTCTCGGCTTTTTTCATTTCTTTCCTTGAAACATTAAAATAAATATTCTTTTTTCGTTTATATTATTCATTTTAAGAGCATAAAAACGAATTAAATTAAATAAATATACAAAAAATAGTTTATTTTTGAAATTTCCATGCTATAATGACAGAACAAAATGAATAAGGGGCGAGATAATGAAAAAGATTTCAGGAATTATTTTATTTTTAGTTACAACATTTGCATTAGGAGCGTGTGGTAATGGGGATGCAGCAGAATCAAACGATCAATTGGCAGAAATCAAGGAAAGTGGTGTATTGAAAGTAGCAACATCTGCTGATTATGCGCCGTTTGAATTTCATACGATCGTCGATGGGAAAGATCAAATCGTCGGATCAGACATTGATTTAGCAAATGCCATTGCAGATGAACTTGGTGTGAAACTGGAGCTTTCAGATATGAGTTTCAATACAGTGCTAGCCTCTTTAAAAGAAGGAAAAGTCGATGTAGCGATTTCAGCAATTTCAGCGACCGCAGAACGGAAAGAACAATTTGATTTCACCGATAATTACTATAATCCGCCACAAGTTCTCGTGATCAATAAAAAAGATGAAGACACGTTAACAAGCATTGATCGCTTGGCAGGTAAAAGCTTAGGGGCGCAAAAAGGCTCGATCCAAGAAGCGGTGATCAACGAACAAATCAAAGAAGCTAAAGTAGTCACGATCGATAAAGTACCAAATATGGTGATCGAGATCAATCAAGGTTCGCTGGATGGCATGGTCGTTGAACAAACGATTGCCGAAGCATATATCGCTCAAAATCCCAACTTGATGATTGCAGATATTCCTTTGGAACAATCAGATGATGAAGCTTTTGCTATTGCCTTGCCAAAAGGAAGTACAGAATTACAAGAAGAGTTGAATAAAATTATCAAAAAACTAAGTGATGAGGGAAAAATCGATGAATTCATCAAAAAAAATCATGAACTAGCTGAACAAACAGCGACAGAATAGAGGGACGCAGTGTGAATTTTTCGTTTTTAGATAAGTACTTACCGTATTTTTTATCCGGCGCGGTCGTTACGATCGTCATTTCGATCTTGACAGTCATCTTTGGTACAATGATTGGCCTAGCCATGGCACTGATGAAGCGCTCAAAGATCAAGCCTTTGAATTGGTTAGCTAATAGTTATATCGAATTACTAAGAGGCACACCGATGTTATTGCAGATCATGATCGGATTCATCTTATTGCAACGTTTCTTTCCAGCGGTGGATTGGTCCGTGGGGATTTTAACGATCGACTTAGGGCGTTTGATACCAGGAATCATCGTATTATCACTGAACTCTGGGGCGTATGTTGCTGAAATCATCCGTGGAGGAATTGCGGCTGTTGATATGGGACAAACAGAAGCTTCGTATTCACTAGGCTTACGTCCTGTACAGGCGATGCGTTATGTCATTTTCCCACAAGCGTTGAGAAATATTTTGCCACCATTAGGAAATGAGTTTGTCACGTTGATCAAAGATTCTTCTTTACTGACAGTGATCGGTATCAATGAATTGATGGGATCTGCTCAAATCGTTATCTCAAACTCCTATATCCCATTGGAACCTTATTTTATTGCCGCAGGGTTATACTTCGTTATGACCTTTGTAACATCGCGGTTGTTGAGTAGTTGGGAGAAAAAACTCGGAAAAGGGTATCAACGTTAGGAGAGAATGTCGTATGGAAAAATCAATAGTATCGATCAAACAGCTAAGTAAATCATTTGCAGAAACAGAAGTATTGAAAGGAATTACTACGACCATTTCCGCCGGGGAGGTCGTGGTGATCATCGGTCCTTCAGGTTCAGGAAAAAGTACGTTTCTCCGTTGTTTGAATCTACTCGAATCCCCTACAGCTGGTACGGTGGAGTTTGAGGGAACGGATATCACACACAAGCAACACGATATTTTTAAAACAAGAGAAAAAATGGGCATGGTTTTTCAACAGTTCAATCTATTTCCCAATATGACAGTATTAGAAAATATCACCTTATCACCAATCAAAGTGAAAAAAATGCCTAAGAAAGAAGCCGAGGCGATCGCTTTGGAATTATTGGCAAAAGTTGGCTTGTCAGATAAAGCCACCGCCTATCCTTACTCTTTATCAGGTGGACAGCAGCAACGGATAGCGATTGCCCGAGCGTTGGCAATGCAACCAGACGTCATGTTGTTCGATGAGCCCACTTCGGCACTTGATCCAGAAATGGTGGGTGAAGTACTCTCGGTTATGTTGCAATTGGCACAAGAAGGGATGACGATGGTCATTGTCACTCATGAAATCGGCTTTGCGAAAGAAGTGGGTGATCGAATCATCTTTATGGATCAAGGACAGATCGTGGAAGAGGGGACACCTAGTGAAGTGCTGGAGCGGACGAGCCAGCCTCGGACCATCGATTTTTTGGCCAAAGTACTGTAGTAAAAATTAAGATATAAGGAATGGCGCTCTTTTTCCAACATTACCTATGGATAGTGATTTCAGTTCTTTAGGTTTTTCTAAAATTGTATGAATGATGTTCCAAAAGTAACTCTTTCAGTAATAAGCAACCAACTCCAGAAATAGAAGAATCTATTTTATGAGCTGGTTGCTTATTTTTTGGAGTTGGTTCCTTCTGTTATTCCCTCCATTAAAAGGTTTAATGTATAGAGGTAGTTTTTTTTTAGATTTTACAGTATAATATGGGGTTGAGGAGTACATATCGTGCTCCTTCATTTTTTGCAGATGAGGAGACAACATGTTTTCAAATTATAAACCTACATGGATGGTAGAAGCCGTCTATAAAATTACCCCTGCACAACTGAAAAAACTAGGGATCAAAGCCGTCTTGACGGACCTTGATAATACACTGATTGCTTGGAATAATCCAGATGGAACGGAAGAATTGTTCACTTGGATTTTAGAAATGAGAAATGCGGGCATACCAGTAGTCGTTGTTTCTAACAACAACTCAGAACGCGTAGCTCGTGCAGTTAAAAAATTTGAGCTACTTTATGTTGCAAGAGCGTTGAAGCCTTTGCCAGTGGGAATCAATAAAGCAAAAAAAATGTTGGATCTGGCAGATGAAGAGATCATCATGATCGGTGATCAGATCATGACCGATATTCGTGGCGCGAATAGTGCCGGTATCCGTAGTGTCTTAGTTAAACCAATCATTGAAACTGATAGTTGGAAGACGAAATTCAATCGGTTCTGGGAACGTAAGATCATGAGTTATTTAGTAAAGAAACATCCAGATATGGATTGGCGAGGTGGCATTGAATGAACGAAGAATTGCAATGTATCGGTTGTGGCGTGATGATCCAAACAGAATATCCTGATGAATTAGGCTATACACCAAAAGCAGCACTCGAAAAAGGGTTAGCAACAGGGGATGTTTATTGTCAACGTTGTTTCCGTTTGAGACATTATAATGAGATCCAAGATGTATCATTGACAGATGATGATTTCTTGCGATTACTAAATGAATTAGGACAAAAAGACGCATTGATCGTCAATGTGGTTGATATCTTTGATTTCAACGGCTCACTGATTCCTGGTTTACATCGTTTTGTCGGCAATAATCCTGTTCTTTTGGTAGGAAATAAAGTCGATATTTTACCTAAATCATTGAAAAAATCAAAAATGATCCAATGGATGAATGAGCGTGCCCATGAAGCAGGGCTAAGACCTGTTGAGGTGTTGTTGACAAGCGCAAAAAAAGCACCTGAAATGACAACACTTCTAGAGAAAATCGAAAAATATCGTGAGGGTCGAGATGTATATATCGTTGGTGTGACGAATGTCGGAAAATCGACATTGATCAATCAGATCATCAAAAATACGGCAGGTGTCCAAGAAGTGATCACGACTTCGCAGTTCCCAGGAACAACGTTAGACAAAATCGAGATCCCATTGGATGATGGCCAATTTTTGATCGATACACCAGGAATTATCCATCGTCATCAAATGGCCCACTATTTAGGCAAAAAAGACTTACGTATCATCGCACCGACAAAGGAAATCAAGCCTAAGGTGTATCAGCTGAATGAAGGTCAAACGCTTTTCCTTGGAGGATTAGCTCGATTCGACTTTATCAGTGGCAAACGAGGTTCATTTATTGCTTATGTATCAAATGATGTCAATTTACATCGGACAAAATTAGAAAAAGCCGATGCTTTTTATGAAAAACATGTAGGCGGCTTATTGCAACCACCACGTCCGAATGAAGTCAGTGAATTCCCTGAACTTGTTCGCTTTGAGTTTTCTGTAAAAGAAAAGACAGATATCGTCTTTGCAGGACTAGGCTGGATCACGGTAACGGAACCAGCAGTCATCGCAGGCTGGGCGCCAAAAGGGGTACATGTGTTAAGAAGAAAAGCACTGATTTAAGAAAGAAGGAAAAACATGAGTTTAAGAGGAAAGCAAAAACGATTTTTACGTAGTCAGGCACACCATCTACAACCGATTTTCCAAATCGGTAAAGGTGGGATCAATGAAGCGATGATCGTCCAAATCGAAGAAGCACTTGAAAAAAGAGAATTGATCAAAGTATCATTGTTGCAAAATACAGATGAAATCGCGGAAGATGTGGCACAAGTATTAGAACAAGCCATCGCATGTGAAGTGGTTCAGATCATCGGACGCGTGCTTGTTTTATACAAAGCATCATCTAAAGAGAAATACCAACGGATATCTAAAGAAGTACATGCAATCTAAGGAGTGACGAAGATGAAATCGCAAGCGAAATCCTTTGTTCGACCTCAAGTATTTCCAAAAGAAATGCCCCATCTTTATGAGAAAAGAAAACAGGTGGGGATCTTGGGCGGAACTTTCAATCCTGTGCATCTAGCCCATCTAGTGATGGCAGAACAAGCAGGACAGAATTTAGGACTAGACCATGTCTGTTTAATGCCTTCCTATCAACCACCTCATGTGGATGAAAAGCCAACTATACCGGCAGAACATCGCTTAAACATGCTGGAACTTGCGATCGAAGACAATCCTTTTCTAACGATTGAAACGATTGAAATCGAACGAGGCGGCAAAAGCTATACGTATGACACGATGAAGGCTTTGACTCAAAATAATCCTGATACGGACTACTATTTTATCATCGGCGGTGATATGGTCGAATATTTACCAAAGTGGTACAAAATCGACGAGTTATTGACAATGGTCCACTTTGTCGGTATCCATCGACGTGGGTATCAAGTGGAAACCCCGTATCCTGTGATCTGGGTCGATGTCCCTGAGATTGATCTAAGTTCGACAAAGATTCGTCAAAAAATTCAACAAGGTTGTTCCGTCCGTTATTTGATCCCAGATAAAGTCTTGGATTATATTCAGAAAGAAGGATTGTATCAACATGAATTATAGTACAGATTATACGGCCTATACTCGAGAAATTTTGATGCAAAAAGTCCAAATGAGAATGAGTGAACAGCGCTTCAAACATGTCTTGGGTGTAGAACAAACAGCTGTTGCACTTGCTGAAAGGTATGGTTGCTCGCCAGAAAAAGCGAGTATCGCCGCATTGACACATGATTATGCGAAAGAACGACCAGACGATGAGTTTATCTTATTCATCGAACGTGAGCAACTTGACCCAGAGTTATTAGCTTATGGAAATGCAATTTGGCACGGATTAGTCGGTGCATCATTTGTTGAACGAGAATTAGGCATCACTGATGAGGAGATCTTACAAGCAATCCGTCTCCATACGACAGGAGCTGCTGAGATGTCCTTACTCGATAAAGTCATCTATGTGGCTGACTATATCGAACCAGGACGTTCTTTTCCAGGTGTCAAAGAAGCCCGTGAGATTGCCATGATCGATTTAGATGAAGCAGTTGCATTCGAAACCAAACATACATTAGCACATTTGATTGCGCAAGAAAGCAAAATTTATCCAAAAACAATTGAAACATATAATCATTGGGTGGCAAAATAGCTGACCCATTAGGAGGAAATCATCATCGATAGTAAAGAACAATTAAAAATCGCTGTCCAAGCAGCAGATTCAAAACGTGCAGAAGATATTTTAGCTTTAGACGTCCGTAAAGTGTCGCTATTAGCTGACTACTTTATGATCTGTTCAGCAAACAGTGAACGTCAGATCAATGCCATCGTGGAAGAAATCATTGAAAAAGAAGAAGAAAGCAAATACGAAGTAAAACGCGTAGAAGGAAAAGAAGGCGGCAAATGGATTCTGATCGATCTAGGTGATTTGATCATCCATGTATTCCATGCCCCAGAACGTGGTTTTTATAATTTAGAGAAGTTATGGTCGGATGCGCCACTTGTCGATTTGACTGAATGGTTGGATTAACATGGCCTACGAAACATTTGCCTTTATTTACGATGAAGTCATGGATGACGGGCTTTATGAACAATGGCTCGCATTTTCTAAACGCCATTTGCCTGAAACAACTAAAAACATCCTTGAACTAGCTTGTGGTACAGGAGCATTAGCTGTGGCTTTTGCCAAAGACGGCTACAATGTAACTGGCTTGGATCTATCAGAAGAAATGTTGATGATCGCCAGTCAACGTGCCTATGAAGAAGAAGCAACGGTACAATTTGTTGAAGGGAATATGTTAGATCTATCAGAGAGTGGGCAATACCAAGCCATCACTTGTTTCTCAGATTCTTTGTGCTATATGCAAAACGATCAAGAAGTACAACAAGTATTCGATGAAGTCTATCAGGCATTGGAAGAAAACGGCCGTTTCTTGTTTGATGTCCATTCCGTTTATCAAATCGATCAAGTATTTCCGGAGTATAGTTATCATTACCAAGGAGACGATTTTGCCTTTCTTTGGGACAGTTATACGGGGAAAGAAAAACATAGCATTGAACATTATTTGACATTCTTTGTCGAATCACAAGAAAAAGACGGTACGTTCA
Source organism: Enterococcus sp. AZ062 (assembly GCF_051715065.1). NCBI lineage: Bacteria > Bacillati > Bacillota > Bacilli > Lactobacillales > Enterococcaceae > Enterococcus > Enterococcus sp. AZ062. The sequence goes on from NZ_JBIOTB010000001.1 coordinate 1,048,758, forward strand.
CACGTGAGGATGAATTACATCAAGAACGTACGTATCCACTAGAAAACTACTTGCGGATGTTAGAGAATAGCGGATTTGCTAAAGTAGAAGTATTCGCTGATTTTACAGACGAAACACCTAACGAAGAATCCAGACGTTGGTTTTTTGTCGCCCAGAAAGAAGAAGGCGAAATCGACGAACTTTAGCAAACAATAAAAAGGAGAGACGGCTGGATCAAAAAGCTTAGTCTCTTCTTTTTTACTAGGCGAAAGGAGAAAAGCGAATGAAAGTATGTGGCATCATTGTTGAATATAATCCCTTTCACAATGGTCATCTTTACCATGTCCAACAAGCACGGGAACGAACCGGTGCCGATGTAGTGATTGCGGTGATGAGTGGCAATTTTTTGCAGCGAGGTGAACCGGCGATTTTAGATAAGTGGCAACGTGCAGAAGTAGCCTTGCAAAACGGAGTGGATCTCGTAGTTGAATTACCAATCGAGTGGGCAGTACAATCTGCTGATTATTTTGCCAAAGGAGCAGTTCAACTGTTGCAAAAATTAAACTGTGACTATTTATGTTTTGGAACAGAAGATGAAGCGACCTTCGATTATCAAGCATTCGGTCAATTTGTTTTGCACCATCAGGATCAAATCACCAAAGCTTTTCAAGAATTACCTGATCAGACAATGAGTTATCCGCAAAAGATGACACAGGTATTCAAACATGTCTACCCAGAAATCTCACTTGACTTTTCTTCACCCAATCATATTCTAGGGTTGAGCTATGCAAAAGAAAATGCTACGTATGAACATCCTATGGAATTAGTTCCGATCAACCGTAAAGGAGCTGGCTACCATGATGAAGACTTATCAGAAGAAACAATAGCCAGTGCCACAGCGATTCGTAAAGCACTAACTGAAAGTCGATCGATTTCTGCAACAGTTCCCTCAGAGACAGAGAGATTTTTAAAGACAGAAAGTTTGCAAACTTGGACATCCTATTGGCCCTTGCTAAAATACCGTCTTCTTTCTTCCACCGTTGACTCGTTGCAAAAAATCTACCAGATGACGGAAGGTTTAGAGATCAGGATGTTAGAAGCGGCAAAGACAGCTAATACATTTTACGAGTTTGTCGAACAAGTCAAAACAAAACGCTATACGTGGACGAGGATCCAGCGCTTGTCATGCTACGTGTTATTAAATATCCAAAAAGAAGAGATGAGAGAGCAACAGATGCAAGAATACATCCATGTGTTGGGCTTTACAACAGCAGGTAGAGCATGTCTCAAAAATAAAAAAACCTTAGCCCTTTTTGCGAAAATCGGCAAAAAAGAAGCGCAAGTGGCAAAACTACTCGTTCGCAGTGATCAAATCTATCGCTTAGGTGGCGAGGTAGCGGAACAAGTATTTGGGCGAAAACCAGTCTTTATCGAAACGATCGAAGAGAAAAAAAGCTTCACATAAACCTGATTCACAAGTATAATGAAACAGGACGTTTTGTGTGTTCCCGCACGAATCAAAAAGAATCTATCTTATATCAAATTAGAAAGCGAAGTGAAACTATGGGACGTAAATGGGCCAATATCGTAGCTAAAAAAACAGCTAAAGATGCAAATAACAGCCGAGTTTATGCGAAGTTCGGAATTGAAATCTATGCAGCAGCAAAATCAGGTGACCCTGACCCACACGCTAACCAAAAACTACGTTTCGTCATTGAACGCGCTAAAACTTACAATGTACCAAAACATATCATCGACCGAGCAATCGAAAAAGCAAAAGGTTCAGGGGATGAAACATACTCTGAATTGCGCTATGAAGGATTTGGACCAAATGGCTCAATGGTGATCGTAGACACATTGACCAACAACGTCAACCGAACAGCCGCTGATGTGCGTGCAGCATTCGGTAAAAACGGCGGAAATATGGGCGTTTCTGGGGCAGTATCTTATATGTTCGACAATACCGCGATTTTTGGTTTTGCCGGTGAAGATGCAGATGAGATCTTAGAATACTTGATGGAAAAGGACATCGATGTACGTGATGTCATGGAAGAAGATGGCCAAATCATCGTTTACGGAGAAGTGCCAGATTTCCACAGTATTCAAGAAGCACTAAAAGAAAAAGGCATCACTGACTTTTCAATTGCGGAGATCCAAATGATCCCTCAAAATGAAGTGACGTTGACTGGCGAAGACTTGGAACAATTCGAAAAAATGATCGATGTATTAGAAGATCTAGAAGATGTCCAACATGTCTTCCATAATGTTGCCTTAGAAGATTAATTGAATAAAGCGGATAGAAGAGGCCATGGCAGAAGTGTTTAGCCTCGAGAAATAAGGCGCCAGCCACGAAAATTGTTTTTCAAATTTTTGTGGCTGGCGCCTTATTTGTGAAGAGATACTTCTGTTCCCGCCGTTTGTTTCGTTTTAAGTGTTGTAAGAGGATGAATGTCCAGACACTTTTTTATTTTCCTAAAAAACAAACAGCCGTTATTCTGTTTGAAAAGCCATTGTCATGTTTTGCTTTTGATCTTTTATTTATCCAACTTTTTCTAGTAAAGGGATTTTTTGTCGATTCTAAAAATGAAGTATAGTCATACGATGTGAAAGAAAGAGAACAAGTACAGAGTAGCTAAATTAAAAATCCTGTGTTATTTGTTACAGTTTTTTTGTGATTTATTATCATTTCTATTTCAACCTGTGTTATTATTAAAGTATCGTGAGTAAACGAATAGTAATTTGATGTAGGCGGGGAAAGAATAATGGAAGCAAAAATTAATCTAGAGCCTTTCGAACGTATTCTAAGCGGTTACCAAAAAGTAGAAGAGTTGGCAGTCAATATCACCGATTGCTCAAAGCTTGCACAAAAATATGCACCTTATGGGGTAGAAGGCTATCGTTTAGGAAACTATATAGGCACAGGCTATTTGAATCGTTACCTAGAATGTATGGTTGATCGCGCGCCCATGCTGATCTATAAAAAAAAATATTTGATTCCATTGCTTTTTCGACGTTCTGACTCAGCATTTCAGTTGTTTGAAGAAGATTATCGAATGGAAGCTTTCTTTTTATTATTGGACTGGAGTCTGAAGCATCAACCAGAAAAGATATTGATTGAGACAAGTCAAAAAGTAGATACGAAAAAAGAAAAAGTCATTGATACAGCTTATTTGGCTTTTCGTGTATCAGAAATATTGGATAGTGGGGGTTACCCGATCAGTAATTTCCAAACAGTCGAACAATTTATGGATTGGAATCGTATTTATCGTCTGATCGATAATGGAGGGATTGGTCGCCATAGTAAAGTATTTGACCCAGAATATCCCGAAAATATCGAAGAATTGCGAATGATCGTCTCACTTGTTCGTTTGAAATACCCAAACACAGATTTGATGTTGTGACCGATAGATGTATAAAAAGAGGCAGAGACAGAAGTGTTTAGCCTCGAGAAATAAGGCGCCAGCCACGAAAATTGTTTTTTCAATTTTTGTGGCTGGCGCCTTATTTTTTGAAGAGGTTACTTCTGTTCTCGCCGTATATTCAGTTTAAAGTGGTGGGAGAGGACTGATTTTCCTGATGCTTTTTATTTTTAATAACGAATCAATCTAAAGCGAGAGACTCATGATTTTCAGTAGCCAATGTTTGTAGAAAAGAAGCGTCTTTCGCTGATGTGAAGAGGATCAATTCATGCATAGCACGCGTACACATCGTATATAAGATTTGTTTGTCATGACCTGAATTAAAATGTGCATCATCGACATTCCATAAAAAGACTCGGTCAAATTCTAATCCTTTTGCTAGATAAGCAGGAAGAAGAATAATTGAACGTTTCATAAAATCAGACTCGTCCGCAATCAATTGGACTTGATCTTTTAGCGAACTAGGCAATTGTTCATAGAGTGCTTCACATTCAGCGATTGTTTTACCAATGATCGCAGTACGCCAATATTTTGCTTGCTCTTTCGTGTCAATGATCGTTTGTTCCAACCAATTGATTTTACTTACAGATGAATCACTTTGGACGATCAACGGTAGGCGACCTTCACGAGCCGTTGTTTCTACAAGATTGTCGTGAGCTAAGAAATGATTGGCAAAATCAGTGATTTGCTTCGTGGAGCGATAGCTCGTCGTCAATTGGAATTGGGTCACTTCTTTCTCTGGGAAAAGCGACTCTAGCGAACCAGTGATCGTCTCGTTCCCAAAAACATTTTGGTTCAGATCCCCACAAAATGTTAGATTGGCAGTTGGATAGATTGATTGCAGCAATGCGACCTGCGAAGGAGCAAAATCTTGCATTTCATCAATGAAAATATACCTTGCCTTTTGTGTGACTGATACAGGATGGATTCGACGCATCAATAGGAAGTACAAGACGGCGTCTTCCTGCGGCAATTCTCTTTTCCGTAAGTTCATTTTGACTTCTTGAAGATGTTCGTTCCAAGAAGTTTCGCTGATTCCATGTGCGGTTAACATCGTTTTAGGAATCGTTTGTAAAAAGTGAAGAAACTGTTTCGGTAAGTTGACGAATTGATAATGTAAAATTCCTCGGTGAACTTTACGGAATCTTTTTTTCACGATTTGATTCGTGAGTTTTTTACGCAATGATTTTTCTTTTTGTTCGGTGTATTCTAAATTTGGATCGGTTGCATATAGTTCTTGAAGTTGTTCTTCTGCAAGTTCTTTGACCCATTTCTGACGGGTTTCATCCTTTTGCAGGCCGCCCAATTTTTTCAATAACTTTGTCTGTAATAAAGATAGACGTTGATGCAATGGAAGTAGTTCATTGGTTTCTTGGTACCATCTTCGGATCGCTTCTTTGGATAGGATCGTTCGACCATTGATTTTCATCTCACGGAACAATGGACCAAAATCAGTGATCGTCTGGATGTAAGTCTCAAGATGATCAACGAAAGTCAATCCGGATTTCAACGTTTTTATCGGGTCATCAGCACCAGAAAGGAAACCGACTTCTTGTTGTTCTTCTTCAGTCAACTCAAATTCAGGAACCAATTGCTGTAAATAATTTTTGAAGGTTTGTGTCGGAACACCACTTTCACCAAGAGATGGTAAAACAGTGGAGATGTAATCAGAAAACAGATGGTTTGGTGAGAACAATAAGACGTTCTCAGCATCCAGCCATTTCCGATTGTGATAAAGGATGAATGCGATACGTTGAAGTAATGCTGAAGTCTTACCGCTTCCAGCAATTCCTTCGATCAGCATCACTTTACTATTGGTGTCACGGATGATGGCATTTTGTGCTTTTTGGATCGTTGAAACGATGTTTTTCATGTGAGCACTTGATGCGTCATCCAAGATTTCTAATAGAAAATCATCATTGATGACTTCAGATGTATCGACCATAGAGACGATTTTTCCTTCAACGATTTTGAACTGTCGTTTCAAGAGAAGTTCGACGTCGATTTTTTCGACATCTGTTTCATAAAAAGCAGGACCGATTTCTCCTTCGTAATACAGGTTAGCGATCGGTGCACGCCAGTCGATCACGATGGTTTCTTCTTCTGTATCTCTCAATGAGGCGATGCCAAGATAGAGAGTTTCTTTTTCCGTCTCTTCTTTGAAATCGATACGAGCAAAGTAAGGACTTTCTTTCATTACTTCTAATGTTTGCAGACGTTTTTGCTGAGATTCTAATGTGTGGTATTTTAAAAGCAATTCTTGTTCATGTTGGCGGTATTCGACCACTGACTCATAAAAAGACTCGTTGGAGCCGCTACGTATTTTGTGATTAGCTGTTTCTTTTGTGGAGTCATTCATTTTTTCAGTCAAGTCGCTTAATTTGCGATTCAATAGGCGTTGTTCAAGTTGGATCATTTGTGTGGTTTCTTCCACATGCTGTTGTTCTAATTGTCTTTCATTCATTGCATCGTTTACTCCTTCCGCCGTAAATAACGAATTAAAAGTATAGCACAGTTTGACTAAAAAAGGTACACAAGTGAGTTAACTAAAAATAAACGTCAAACTACATGAGAGTGATAGTTGTTTTCATTTAGGGGTTTTTAGTTCAAATGGCTTTAGAGAACAGGTATTCTAAATGTGGAGAAAGGAGCTGAATGAAATGACACATTTTAAAAAATTTGCGATGACACTACTGATTGGAGCGGTGGCCCTCATCAGTGAGTTTATGTTCGACCGTCCTCGCCTTGCGTTTATGATCATTGCTATCACCGGTGGTACACTCGCCTTCTTGATGTTTGTCGAAATGATCAAAACGCTACGTTCAGGGAAATATGGGGTCGATATTTTAGCAATTACAGCTATTGTTGCGACATTGCTCGTCAATGAATATTGGGCGAGTTTGATGATTTTGATCATGTTGACAGGTGGCGAAAGTTTGGAAGACTATGCACAAAAAAAAGCAGGTCAGGAATTGCAATCCCTATTAGATAATACGCCAAGAACTGCCCATAAATTGCAAGGAGATCAACAACTGGATGTTGCGGTAGACACACTTGAGATCGGCGATCATCTGGTGATCAAACCAGGGGAAATCGTTCCAGCTGACGGACGAGTGATCATGGGGGAATCTACTTTTGACGAAGCGTCATTGACTGGAGAAGCAAAACCGATGAGCAAGAAAGTCGGTGATGAATTGATGTCCGGTTCGGTCAATGGGGACTCATCTGTCAAAATGGTGGTTGAGAAACGGGCAGAAGATAGCCAGTATCAATTAATTATCAAACTAGTAGAGGAATCGAAAGAAAAACCCGCACGTTTTGTCCGTCTAGCAGATCGTTATGCTGTTCCCTTTACTTTTATCGCTTACTTGATCGGCGGAATCGCTTGGTGGGCCAGTGGTGATCCTGTACGCTTTGCGCAAGTCTTAGTTGTAGCATCGCCATGTCCATTGATTTTGGCTGCACCTGTCGCTCTAGTAGCGGGAATGAGTCGCTCAAGTAAAAGTGGGATTGTTGTCAAGACTGGTACCGCTGTGGAAAAATTAGCAGAGACCAAAACGATTGCTTTTGATAAGACAGGAACGATCACCAAAGGGATACTTGAAGTAACGGGTGTCGCTCCAGTTGATGGGTTTTCAGAAGTGGAATTATTACGTGTGGCGGCGAGTGCGGAACAAGGCTCAGCCCATATCTTGGCCCGTTCCTTAGTTCAAGCAGTTCCCCAATTGTTACCAGTCACTGATTTAAAAGAAATCTCAGGGCAAGGGATTACAGCTACGGTTGATGGCATGCAGGTTAAAGTAGGGAATGCACGCTTTATTGATGTTTCGGAAGCTAAAACAGATACGACTGCGATCTATGTGGCAATTGATGGAAAATATGCCGGAACGATCTACTTCTCAGACACGATCCGTCCAGAAGCAAGTAAAACAATCGCAAACTTGAAAGCTCAAGGCATCACCGACTTACTGATGGTGACTGGGGATGGTCGTACGGTTGCAGAAGCAATTGCCGAGGAAGTTGGCTTGACCGAAGTTCATGCACGTTGTTTACCACAAGATAAATTAACGATTTTAACTAGTATCCCCAAAGAAAAGCGGCCTGTCACGATGGTAGGAGATGGTGTCAATGATGCTCCTGCCTTGACTGTCGCGGATGTAGGCATCGCGATGGGCGCCCATGGCTCAACTGCTGCAAGTGAAAGCGCAGATGTCGTCATTTTAAAGGATGATTTAGAACGAGTGGCAGAAGCAGTGATGATTTCTCGGGAAACGATGAAAGTAGCGAAACAATCTGTTTTGATCGGTATCTTTGTTTGTGTCTTTTTGATGATTGTTGCCAGTACAGGAGTCATTCCAGCGTTGTTTGGCGCGATGCTTCAAGAAGTGGTTGATACAGTTTCCATTTTAAGTGCATTGCGTGCAAAAAAGTCAGCGAAACAAAAACAACATGCCATGATCATACAAAATTAAAGGCAAAATGATAAAAGAGACTTTTCAGCAAAATCTTTTTGCGGTATGATGCAAAGAGAGAAGCAACACTTGATCAATAAAAGAGCAAACCATGAAAGGAAGTTGAGAATATGCCATTCGTACACGTAGAATTAGTCGAAGGACGTAGCCCAGAACAATTAGAGAACATGATGAAAGATATCACCGAGGCTGTCCATAAAAATACGCAAGCACCAAAAGAACACATTCATGTGATTATCAACGAAATGAAAAAAGGCACATATGGTGTCAATGGTGAATGGAAAAAATAAGTGGATTCGAGGCTTGATTTTTTGAAATAATAGTGGTTAAATAAACACATAGATGATTGATGAGAAAGACAACTGAATTTGAGAGTCTTCGATAAGAGAGGAAAACCTAGGCTGAAACTTTTCCAGGAGAAAACCAAAGGATGACCACTTTCGAAACCTTTGTTGAAACAGAGGCGGTCGTACCGTTATCACGCTTGAGGAGTACGTATGTCGTATTCAAAATTAGGTGGAACCACGAATTTTTCGTCCTAGTATCTGTATAGATACTAGGATTTTTTTATTGGTGGCGAAGCTAAAAACAGAAATTTAAAGGAGGAACCCCTATGATAAAAATGACATTTCCTGATGGTGCAGTCAAAGAGTTTGCGCCAGGGATCACTACTGCAGAAATTGCAGAAAGTATTTCTAAAAGTTTAGCAAAGAAAGCCTTGGCTGGAAAAGTGAATGGCGAACTGATCGACTTGAACCGCGGGATCGAAGAGGATGGCTCGATCGAGATCGTGACACCTGATCATGAAGACGCACTTGGTTTGGTTCGTCACTCAAGTGCTCACTTGATGGCACAAGCTATGCGCCGTCTATATCCAAATATCCACTTTGGTGTAGGACCAGCAATCGATTCAGGGTTTTACTACGATACAGACAATGGTGAAAGCCAAGTCAGTGCCGAAGATCTACCAGCGATCGAAGCGGAAATGATGGCAATCGTCAAAGAAAACTTGCCGATCGAACGTCGTGTGTTATCAAAACAAGAAGCATTAGAAATCTTTGCAAGTGATCCTTACAAAGTGGAATTGATCAGTGAATTACCAGAAGACGAAGTAATCACGGCTTACCAACAAGGAGAGTTCATCGACTTATGCCGTGGCCCACATGTCCCTTCAACTGGTCGGATCCAAGTCTTCAAATTATTATCTGTAGCAGGAGCTTACTGGCGTGGAAATTCAAATAACCAAATGATGCAACGTGTTTATGGAACAGCATTTTTTGATAAAAAGGCGTTAAAAGAGTTTATCCAAATGCGCGAAGAAGCTAAAGAAAGAGACCATCGCAAATTAGGAAAAGAATTAGAATTATTCATGGTAGCACCTGAAGTTGGTTCTGGTTTACCTTTCTGGTTACCAAAAGGTGCAACGATCCGTCGTACGATCGAACGTTACATCGTAGACAAAGAAATCAGTTTAGGCTATCAACATGTGTATACACCGATCATGGGGGACGTAGAGTTATACAAAACTTCAGGCCACTGGGATCATTACCAAGAAGATATGTTCCCACCAATGGATATGGGAGATGGCGAGATGCTCGTGCTACGCCCAATGAACTGCCCACATCATATGATGGTCTACAAAAATACGATCCATTCTTACCGTGAGTTACCGATCCGTATCGCAGAACTTGGTATGATGCACCGTTATGAAAAATCAGGTGCGTTGTCTGGATTACAACGTGTACGTGAAATGACATTGAATGACGGACACACATTCGTTCGTCCTGATCAGATCAAAGATGAATTCAAACGTACGCTGGAGTTGATGGTCGCAGTTTACGCTGATTTCAATATTACAGACTATCGCTTCCGTTTAAGTTACCGTGATCCAAACAACACAGACAAATATTTTGACGATGATGCCATGTGGGAGAAAGCACAGATCATGTTAAAAGCTGCGATGGATGAAATGGAACTTGACTATTTCGAAGCGGAAGGAGAAGCAGCCTTCTATGGACCAAAATTAGATGTCCAAGTTAAAACAGCATTGGGAACAGAAGAAACATTATCAACGATCCAATTAGACTTCTTGTTACCAGAACGCTTTGATTTAACTTATGTAGGAGAAGATGGCGAAAATAATCATCGCCCGGTCGTTATCCACCGAGGCATCGTTTCAACAATGGAACGCTTTGTGGCATACTTAACAGAAGTATACAAAGGCGCATTCCCAACTTGGTTGGCACCGATCCAAGCAACGATCATCCCAGTTTCAGTTGATGCTCATTCAGATTACGCTTATGAAATCAAAGAACGTCTACAAATGAAAGGCTTACGTGTAGAAGTCGACGATCGCAATGAAAAAATGGGCTATAAGATCCGTGCTTCACAAACGCAAAAAATCCCATACCAAATCGTAGTTGGGGATAAAGAAGTGGCAGATGCAACAGTCAATATCCGCCGATACGGTAGTAAAGAAACTGCCGTAGAGGACTTGAATATCTTTGTCGATGCGATGGCAGAAGAGGTTCATAATTACAGCCGTTAAGACGAGTTCGTAAGAGAACCAACGCCTAATTTAATAAAAACAGGAAGGACAACAAAGAATTGTTCCTTCCTGTTTTTTTATGAGGCACTCATTACATACGTCAAAACGCTTGATCATGCTAAAATAAAAGTATTAGATAAATAAGGGGGAACGTAGAGAATGTATCAACCGATCCAACCTCATCATCTGTTTCATCAAGCATATGAAGAAAAAATACATTATAAAGAAACGGTTCTCCCAGACTTAGCAGATGTCTTGGTGTGTATGTGGGAGTCTATTTCATTTGACTTTAGCGGTACGGTCAAGGATGTGATCATCGCCGATGGTTGCATTGATTTAATTGTCAATGTCTTGGATCAATCTATTTTTTATACCGGTTCAAGTAAAACGGACTTCAACTTTCTCTCAAGGTTTCCCGAACACTATATTGGTTTTCGCTTAAAGCCAGGCGCTTTTTCTGCCTTAACTGGTCGAGAGGCAACAGCAGCGATGGATCAAGTGTTGTTCATTGAAGAAGTAGATGTTGGGTTTGATACAACCCTTCTTTTTACGCTCACGATTGAAGAAATGAAAGAATCGCTGATCAGCTATTTATCCGGATTAGCCAAATGTATCTCTTCGACGGAATACATTCAGTTATTTGAAAAACTATATATAAAAAAATTAGCTTCCCCACAAGCATTATACGAATATATGAGACTTAGTCCAAGGCATGTCCAACGGCTATTCAAAAAGCATTACGGTCTCACCCCACAATTGGCTCTATCGACCATAAAATTTCATCATAGTTTGACCATTTTATTAAAACAACCTGCCGATCGAAGGGAGCTTGTTGGAAATTATTATGACCAGTCCCATTTTATCAATGAGTTCAAAAAAAATATTGGCCTCACACCCATTGAGTTTGTTAAGTTGAGTGAGCAGCGAAAAATGTCGCTTCTATCCAATACGTTACTAACCTAAGTTGCTACAATAAAACTAACTTAAAAAAGGAGTGGTCAATAGATGAACTTTAATCAGGCAAAAATCGGGTTGTTGATTCAAAAAGATTATGGGGAATGTTATGATTTTTACACAAAAAAATTAGGATTGGTTCCTACATGGGGAGATCGAAAAGGTCCGTATACGTCATTTGCTATGGCAAAAGGAGAACCTAACTGTTTTGATATGACGTTAGCAAAAGAAATGTCTTTGGTCAAAGGGTATATACAGTCTGCTAAAAATGGAATATCTGATACAGTGGTGATCACATTACCTACGAAGGATATCCAAAAGGACTATGCGAAGTTAACCGCCAACGGTGTCACTTTTTTAGGTGAACCTCAGAAAATAGAGGCTTGGGGAGGATTTACCAGTGCCTACTTTAGAGACCCAGAAGGCAATTTGTTTGAACTGAATGATGGATATTAGTTTCTTTTTATATGTTGCTTCTTTCTTTTTTATTTTGTTTTTTATAGCTGGTTCTGTGAAATTCCATAAATGATAAGTCAAAAGAAACCAAGATAAGGGTGTGACATGTTGCCACTTATACCTTGGCTTCTTTTTTTAGCGATTGATTTTTAGGAATAACAGTAATCGGTTGAGCAGGCAGAGAACAAAGGATATTCTCTATTTTCTTGTTTAGTATGAGAATTGTTTGCCTTTGAGTATGATATAATGACATAGACATTTAGAAAAAGGGATGTGTATGAGATGAGCGTAGTGAGTCGCATTGAAAGTATGATGAATGACTATTCTTCTGCCGAAAGAAAACTAGCAGATTATATCGTAACACATGTAGAAAAAATACCAACGATGACAGCCAATGAGCTAGCAGAAGCGGCGGGCCTAAGCGCTCCCACAGTTGTTCGTTTCTCCAAAAAACTTGGCTTTCAAAGTTTAACGGATTTTAAAATCACTATTTCCACCGAACTACAAGCAGGTATCGTGGAAGGATTCAGTGATATTGAACCAAATGAATCATTTTATTCGATCAAACATAAATTAGGGAATAATGCGCAAGTGGCGATCAAAGAAACCGTGGATATTTTAGAAGAAGAGATGATCCAACGTGTCGTTGAGCGTCTGGAAGAAGCACAAACAGTTTATCTATATGGTGTGGGCGCATCTTCTTTAGTGGTTGAGGATATCCTCCAAAAATGGTCACGTGTAGGAAAACCAATCATTTTTGAAAAAGACATCCACGTCTTATTGCCACAATTAGTGAGTAATGAGACCAAAAAAGTCCTATGGCTTGTCTCTAACTCAGGAAACAGCAAAGAAGTGGTGATGATCGGACAGTTAGCCAAAGAAATGGGTATCGATGTTATCGCATTGACTCAATTTGGAAATAACCGATTAAGTAAATTGGCCGATGTCGTTGTCCAGACATCAAGACCAAAAGAAATCACGAACCGAAGTGCAGCAACTAACTCATTATTGGCTCAATTTGCAACGATTGATATCATTTTTTATCTTTATATGGCAAAGAATGAAAAATTAACGGAGAAAGTCACTCAAACCAAAGAAGTGATCAAAAATTATGTCAAACAAAAATGAAATAACAGATGATAGTTTTCCACAATGTCATATTTGTTTCCATTGTTTCACAGTAAAAGAAAACTTTATTTTCAAAAATAACCATATTTTTTAAAGTTTTTTAGAATCCATTTGTGTGATACATTGCTTGTTTGTGAAACAAACTAGTCTTTTTTGGGTCGAGAATTAAAGAATTTCTTGCGGATCAGGATTTTACTTTTTAATTTTGTTTTTTTTAGGTACAATGGAGCCTATAAGTAGGCGAAAAAGAAGGAATGATGAAAAGTTTTATGAAAAAAAATACAAATAATTCTTGGTTAGATCGAATAAAAAAAGGAACACAAGAACCAAAAAATAAAACGTTTCGACGTTCACATGTTCCCTTTCGTTTAAATTTCCTTTTTTTCATTATATTTACGTTGTTCGTGTCATTGATTGCTCGATTAGGTTATTTGCAGATCGTAAACAGTGAGGAACTAGAAGCAAAAGTCAAATCATCTTCGTCTCTAACGGTACAAGTAAGTTCACCCCGAGGCATGATCTATGATGCCACTGGGAAAGCTTTGGTGACAAATCAAGCCAACCAAGCAATCACATTCACGAGAGGCAGAAATATGACAGCGGAGGATTTGCTGAAAACAGCAAATACCTTGACACAGTTGATCGATATGCCAGTGGATGAAAACTTGACTACACGTGATAAGAAGGATTTTTGGTTAGCAGACCCCGATCATTTGAAAGCTGCGACTGAACGCCTATCGGCAAAAGAAAAAAGCTTGAGCACGAGTGAACAATACCAAGCAACTGTAGATAAAGTGACAGATGAGGAAATCAATTTCAATGAGGAACAATTGAAAGCAGCAACGATTTTTAAACGAATGAATAATGCTTATGAATTGAATACAGTTTTCATCAAAAATTCTGGTGTTACAGATCAAGAATTGGCGATTGTGGCAGAACATGCATCAGACCTGCCAGGTGTTTCAACAGGAACTGACTGGGTACGTCAGTATAATGCGGCGGATTCCATCAAGAGTATTCTAGGAAGCGTAACGTCAGAAAAACAAGGCTTACCTGCCGATCAAGTAGAAGAATTCTTGGCAAAAGGCTACTCACGTAATGACCGAGTAGGCCAAAGCTATTTAGAAAAACAATATGAAGATGTCTTGCAAGGAACAAAGACTCAATATGAAATCACTTTAGATAACAATGGAAATGTCATCCAACAAAAAGAGTTGTATGCAGGAGAAAAAGGATCGAATTTGATGTTATCGATCAATGCAGAGTTCCAAGCGAAGGTCGAAGAAATTCTTAGAAACAATTATCAAAAATTAGTCGATAATGGAAAAGCCCAATACTCACCAGGTGCGTATGTAGTCGCGATGAATCCTCAAACGGGTGAAGTATTAGCGATGACGGGTTTCAGCCATGAGCAAGGCTCAAAAGAGTTGACTGAAAATGCCCTTGGTACGATCACGAATGCCTTTGTTCCAGGATCTGTTGTAAAGGCAGGTACGTTAGCCGCCGGTTGGCAAAGTGGCGTGATCAGCGGTAATCAAGTATTAGTAGATGAACCAATTCGATTACAGGGCTCTTCAGAAAAAAGTTCCGTCTTCAATCGTACTGGATCTGTACCGTTGGATGTGGTCCAAGCGTTAGAGCTTTCATCAAATACCTATATGATCAAAGTAGCGTTGAAGATGCTAGGGTTAGAGTACGTACCAAATATGGGCTTACCTAGTCTAAGTGAAGAGGCACAAGCGTATGAACAATTGCGTGACGGCTTTAAACAATTTGGACTTGGAACAGTCACAGGGATCGATTTACCAAATGAGTCTGCGGGGATCTCACACTCTGTTGAATACATGAAGAAATTCAATGCAGACAACGGACAAGACTGGTTCACACCAGGAAACTTTACTGACTTGGCATTTGGCCAGTTCGATACGTATACCCCGATCCAGTTAGCGCAATATGCTGCAACGGTGGCGAACGGTGGAAAAAGAATCCAACCACGCATTGTCAAAGGCATTTACGGAAACGACGAGAATGGTAACTTAGGTGAAGTGAAAAAAGAGATGGAACCAGTTGTCGAAAATACAGTAGACGTGTCTCCTGAAGAGATGGCCCTTTTACGTGAAGGATTCCATCAAGTAGTCCATGGAACAAATAACTACACGACTGCTCGATCATTAGCAGATGCAAAAATGGATCTTTCTGCTAAAACAGGGACAGCCGAAACAGTCGCTGAAGGTCATCCCGATATCGTAACAGTCAATAGTAATATCGTGGCCTACGGACCAACAGAAAATCCTGAGATTGCGGTAAGTGTTGTCTTACCAAACCTGCTAGATGAAAAAGACCATATGAATTCGGTCATAGCCAAAGAGATCATGAATGCTTATTACGATATGTTCATGGCAAACAGATAACAGAGGTCAGAGCAGAAGTATTTAGCCTCAAGAAATAAGGCGTCATCCACAAAGATTTTGTGGATGGCGCCTTATTTTCGAAGAGCTTACTTCTGCTCCCTCTGTTTATTTGGTTTTAAGTGGTGCGAGAGGACGAATGCCCCAGATGGATTTTTTATAATGAAAGTAATTTTTCAAGGTAATTCGCCAAACCGTCTTCTTCATTTGTTTGCTCAGTGACATCGTTGGCTACGCCTTTTAGTTGCTCAGTCCCATTAGCCATTGCCACACCCCAGCCCGCATATTCAAGAAGTTCTAAGTCATTGTGTTCATCACCAAAAGCAATCACATCTTTTTGTTCGATCGATAGATAATTCGCTACTTGATGGATTCCTTTCGCTTTTTCGATCCCTTTTGAAACAATCTCCAGTATCGCCATTGGGCCACCCCAAGTCCTTACATCGACATGCTTCCCAAATTGACGTGTTAGTTCGGCAGAAACTTGTTCAGCATATTGTTTTTCTGTACGTACCAATAAGGACGTAGGGTTAGTTGTTAGATTTCGTGGAGACAGTAGGTTTTCTGGTTTAGGATTTGGTGAAGCAAAGAATTTTGCGTCAAAAAAATCAAAAGTATCGATAAAGAAAGTGTCGCGATTCTCCGCAGCAATAAAATCTAGATTCAATTGATTTTTTTGCGCTAAGATCTCAAAAACAATCTCTTTATTGATCAATGTTTCTTGCTCCCCAGCCCATTGTTGGTTTGGGATATGCACAAGCGCACCGTTAAAGTTGACCATCGGTGTTGTCAATTCTAACTGTTGATAATATTGATAACTCATTCGATAAGGACGTCCGGTTGCAATACTGACATGATGGCCAGCATCAATGGCTTTTCTCAATGTTTCTTGGGTTTTAGAAGTAATGATCGACTCAGGATTCAACGTTGTTCCATCCAAGTCGATCGCAATCAATTTTTTGTTCAATGCTGTCATTCCTTTCAAACAACGATTTGTTTTAGTCTAGCATATTTCAATGAATAAACAAGGTGCAGATCTTTCTGAAAAATAATTGCTTTGAAGCAAAAATAGAAAATAAGAAACGAAATCAACCTAAACACGAACATTAAAAGATTAAAATGGTATTTCATAAAGATTTATGTTGAAAAACGAATGAAATGTCTATATAATTTATAAATGTTCGACGGAAAATTATATTTGGATTTATTTTTACATATTATATAGTCCGTTAGAAAAAATCAGGGAGTGGAAATTTTTATGGAAAAGTTTTTCCAACTAAAGAAAAATAATACAAATGTACCAACAGAAATAATGGCGGGTGTCACGACATTTTTTGCCATGAGTTATATATTATTTGTTAATCCGACGATCTTGTCAGCTGCTGGCATGCCATTTCAGGCAGTCTTTTTAGCGACGATCATTGCTTCGATCATCGGTACTTTAGTTATGGGATTATTTGCTAATGTGCCGTATGCACAAGCCCCTGGAATGGGTTTGAATGCTTTCTTCACGTTTACAGTTGTTTTTGGATTAGGTTATTCTTGGCAAGAAGCATTAGCCATGGTCTTTATTTGTGGGTTGATCAATGTATTTATTACAGTAACAAATATTCGGAAAATGATCATCCATGCCATTCCTGAGAGTTTACAACATGCAATTGGCGGTGGTATCGGAATTTTTGTTGCATACGTTGGGATCAAAAATGCTGGCTTTTTGTCTTTTTCTGCAGATCAATCAGCGATTTCTAGCTCTGTGGTTGACAACGGTCAAGTAACCAACGTGACCATCAATGGTGGCATCGTTCCAGAACTTGCAAACTTCAATAATGCGCCAATCTTATTAGCAGTCATCGGGCTAGTATTGACAGCGATTTTAGTGGTTAAAAATATCCGTGGCGCGATCTTGATCGGGATCGTTGTAACGACGATCATCGGGATTTTGATGGGGGTCGTTGATCTAGGAGCGATCGACTGGGAACAAAATTCTTTGGGGAATTCGATCAATGAACTGGGAACAACCTTTGGTGCGGCATTCGGTGCGGAAGGGATGCAATCATTATTTAGTGATAGCTCTAAGATTCCACAAGTACTGATGACGATCATCGCATTTAGTTTATCCGATACATTTGATACGATCGGAACATTCATCGGTACCGGTAGACGTACAGGAATCTTCTCTAAAGAAGATGAAGAAGCTTTAGAAGACGGTCGAGGATTTAGAACAAAAATGGATAAAGCGTTGTTTGCTGATGCAATCGCCACATCGATCGGTGCGATTTTTGGAACATCGAATACTACGACTTATGTTGAATCGGCAGCTGGAATCGGTGCTGGTGGACGTACAGGTTTGACTTCAGTCGTCGTAGCTGCATTATTTGCTTTGAGTAGTTTATTCTCTCCACTGATTGCTATTGTACCGGCACAAGCGACTGCACCAGCATTGATCTTAGTTGGTGTGATGATGATGGCTTCGTTTGCTGATATCAATTGGTTAGATATGGAAGAAGCATTACCTGCCTTTTTTGCTTCGATCTTCATGGGATTAGCTTACAGCATCTCATACGGAATCGCTGCTGGATTTATCTTCTATACGATCATGAAAGTAGTCAAAGGCAAAACTAGTGAGATTTCATTTGCTTTATGGGTTGTTGATATTTTATTCATCCTCAACTTCGTTATTTTAGCAATCATTTAAATGACAAAAAATAGGGGTAAAGAGTAAGCTAACTCTTTGCTTCTATTTTTTTGGTATTCTTCCTCTTTTGCAAAAACGAACGATACCGGCACATACGTTGCACACACGTACAAAAATAGGTATGATAATAGAGACGAAAGAAGGGTGATAGATGAAGGTTCAATGGAGAAAAAATTTATTCGTAGCTTGGATAGGCTGCTTTTTTACTGGTTCAAGTATCAGTTTAGTCATGCCGTTCATTCCAGTTTACGTCGAACAACTAGGTACACCTAAGGATCAAATTGAATTATTTTCAGGATTAGCGATTTCAGTAACAGCCTTTGCTGCGGCGATCGTTGCGCCTATTTGGGGAAATCTAGCCGATCGAAAAGGACGAAAAATGATGATGATCCGGGCAGCAGCCGGTATGACGATCACTATGGGATCACTAGCTTTTGTCCCAAATGCTTATTGGCTTTTAGTCATGCGTTTCTTTAATGGGATTTTATCTGGATACATACCTAATGCGACAGCGATGATTGCTTCACAAGCGCCTAAAGAGAAAAGTGGTTGGGCGTTAGGCACGCTTTCTACTGGGGCAGTGGCAGGGACGCTGATTGGTCCGTCAATGGGAGGCGCTTTGGCGCAATGGTTCGGAATGGAAAATGTTTTTTTGATTACTGGAGGGTTATTACTGATCACCACGATCTTAACGATTTTCATGGTAAAAGAAGATTTCCAACCGGTAGAGAAAAAAGATATGATCAGTACCAAAGAAGTTTTTGCTAAAATGGATCACTTCTCTGTGTTGGTCGGTTTATTTGTTACTACTCTAATCTTACAATTAGGGATTACCACGATCAGTCCAATCTTGACATTGTACATTCGGGAATTGAGTGGTGATACATCAAATATCTTATTTGTTAGTGGATTGATTGTTTCAGTATCAGGTGTTTCAGCAGTATTTTCTTCTCCAAGACTGGGGAAATTAGGGGATAAGATAGGAAATCAGAAGGTGCTGTTAGCAGGTTTGGTACTTTCGTTTTGTTGTTACTTACCAATGGCATTTGTGACTACGCCCTTACAATTAGGGATCTTACGTTTTATATTAGGTTTTTCGACAGGTGCGTTGATGCCATCAATCAATACATTGATCAGCAAGATCACACCAGAAGAAGGTGTCAGTCGAGTATATAGCTATAACCAAATGTTTACGAACTTTGGTCAAGTACTAGGACCGATGTTAGGTTCGACAGTCGCTCATGCGTACAATTACAGTACAGTGTTTATTGTGACTAGTCTCTTTGTTCTGACGAATATTCTTTTATCACTATTTAATTTTAGAAAAGTACTTCATCAAAAACTATGATCAAGAAAAAAACAGATTGGAGTATTTCTCCAATCTGTTCGGCTTTTATGAATGTGAAGCGGACGAAGTTTCTTTTTTAGGTGTTGCAACAGCGCTGATCAAAATGACGATCAATCCTGCAACCAATGAAATAATAGTCGTCATGGTAAAATCATATGGGCTACTAGACAATGCACCACCGATATAGCCAACCACTTGACCTAAAATGACTGCCCAAAATAATGTGACGATATATCGCATATCAAACACCTCTTTTCTAAGTTCAGTTTACCAGATTTTTTTTGAATGTAAAGGGAGAAACAGGCATTCAACGTCAGTGGATAGTATAAAAAGTATAAATCGTTCGTCGGATGAAAAAGCATGAAGAAAGACGAATACACGTAACCAGTCATACAAGATAACGAGTTGATGTTACGAATATTCCCCTAAAAAGAAAGTGAATGGAAAAGGTGGTATGTAAAAATGTTTCTTCCACAACTTTATACGATCACCTCGTATTCTTTGTTGCAAAGTACGATTCGCATAAACGAATACGTTCGAGAAGCAAAGAAACTAGGCTATCAGACATTAGCAATCACAGATAAGGATGTGCTATCTGGGGCAGCGGAATTTTACCGCATCTGTATGAATGAAAAAATACAACCAATTATTGGACTGAACTTGACCTACCAGTTTCAAGAACGTCATTATGAGTTACTACTCTACGCAAAAGATAGAATCGGCTACCAACAATTGATCAAGCTCTCAAGCAAGAAAATGATCCGAGAAAAAATCGAGCTTCACGAGATCGATGAACTCGATCATTTGCTTGTCGTTTTACCAACCAAAAAATCGATTGCTGATGACTACGGTGTGTCAGCATCATTTGATAGCCATTGGCAAAGCTTGCAAGAAAAAATAGCATCTTCTCATCTTTATGTAGGTGTCACAGAAGAAACGCCCCTAGAAGCTCCAGAATGGCTCGCTTATTTACGAGCAAATCAATTTCAACTTTGTGCAGTACATCCGATTGCTAGTTTGCACCAAGAGGAACTTTTTTCTTTGGAAACAATGAAACATCTGCGTGAAGGAACGCAACTCTCTTTTGATGAAGTACGACAAACGACTCGTGATTCAGCAACAGGTTTTTTACTTCCCGAAGCAGAATTACGACAAAGATTCATAAACGCAGGATTGGAAGAAGCGTTGAACCATGCGCAACAATTAGCTAAAACAGTAACTTTTGAATTTCAGTTCCATCAGAAATTACTACCACATTATCCGGTACCAGAAAATCGAGGTGCAGGAGAGTATTTACAGGAACTTTGTCAGAAGCAATTAGGCAAGCGTGTGGAAAAGATCACTGCAGCTTATCAAGAGCGCTTAGATTATGAACTGTCAGTGATCCACCAGATGGGATTTGATGATTATTTCTTGATCGTTTGGGATGTTATGGCTTTTGCTCATAAAAACAACATCGTTACTGGTGCTGGCCGTGGTTCAGCTGCGGGGTCATTAGTCGCCTATGTGTTGGAGATCACAGATGTAGATCCATTGGAGTACGACTTGCTATTTGAACGTTTTTTGAATCCAGAACGATACACGATGCCAGATATCGATCTAGACATTCCTGATAATCGCAGAGAAGAAGTGCTGATTTATGTTCGTGAGAAATATGGTCAATACCATATGGCACAAATCGCCACGTTTGGAACCATGGCAGCTAAAATGGTGCTAAGAGACGTGGCACGTGTCTTTGGCCTTTCACAAAGCGAAGCAAATCGTTGGTCTAAAGCGATTCCTAATCAATTGAAAATGACGTTGAATGAGGCTTATCGAACTTCTAACAAGCTGGTTGAATTAGTACAAGCGAGTGAAAAAAATCAATTGTTGTTCCATACTGCAAAAATACTTGAAGGTTTGCCAAGACACGTTTCTACTCATGCAGCTGGTGTCGTTTTAAGTGATAAGAATCTACTAGAGTTAGTTCCTTTACAAAAAGGATCAGATGAAGCATATTTGACTCAGTATACAATGAATGATGTCGAAGCTATTGGGTTGTTAAAAATGGATTTTCTTGGATTAAGAAATCTGTCTATTATCGATTACACAGTGAAAGCAATCAAACGTGTCGAAAACAAAGATATCGAGCTCAAAGAAATTCCATTAGATGATCCTAAAACTTTACAGCTTTTCCAACGTGGCGAAACAACAGGGGTCTTTCAATTCGAATCTGCAGGGATTCGGAATGTCCTGCGGAGATTAGGACCAGAAAACATTGAAGACATTGCCGCTGTCAACGCCTTGTATCGTCCTGGACCAATGCAAAATATCGATACATTTATCGCTCGTAAGAAAGGGAAGGAAAGAATCCATTATCCCGACGATTCACTGCAACCGATTTTGAAAAATACGTATGGCGTCATTGTGTATCAGGAACAAATTATGCAGATTGCTTCAACCATGGCTGGATTTTCGCTTGGACAAGCGGATATTTTGAGGCGAGCAATCAGTAAAAAGAAAAAAGACGTGATTGATCAAGAAAGAGATCATTTTGTTCAAGGTGCCAACCAACAAGGGTACAGTAAGGAAAAGGCCAATGAAGTGTACGAATATATCGAACGCTTTGCTAACTATGGGTTCAATCGCTCCCATGCGTTTGCTTACTCCTTTGTTGGCTTTCAAATGGCCTATCTCAAAGTTCATCACCCTGGTGCATTTTTTATGAGTTTGATGAATTCCGTCCGTCACAACACGGCAAAGTTGAAAGAGTATATTGCTGAGGCAAAAAAATATAAAATAAAGCTGACCCCTCCTTCGATCAATCAAAGTTTTTATGGTTTTGAGCTGACGGATAAAGAAACCATCCGTTTTGGATTGACAGCAATCAAAGGTGTTCGTCGAGATTTTGTTGAGGAGATCATTCGTGAACGAAAAGAAGATGGTCCATTCCGTTCTGTTGATCAGTTTCTGATTCGTATCAATAAACGTTGGCTCAAATTGGAGTTGCTACAAACATTAGTTGCATCAGGTGTTTTTGATGAATTAGTAGGAAACCGCAGACAGTTGATGTTGGATCTGGAAGGTAAGATCCAAAACATCTTATATAGTGGTGGTAGTTTAGACCTTTTAGATATCATGGCTTTAAAAGAGGAAGAAGTCGCAGATTATAGCCTCGAAGAGAAGCTTCAATTAGAAGAAGAGCATTTAGGTGTCTATTTATCTGGTCATCCAACGGAAGGGTATGAGCGACTTAAATTAGCAAAAAAAGTCCATTTAGTCACA
Source organism: Enterococcus sp. AZ062 (assembly GCF_051715065.1). Classification (NCBI taxonomy): domain Bacteria; kingdom Bacillati; phylum Bacillota; class Bacilli; order Lactobacillales; family Enterococcaceae; genus Enterococcus; species Enterococcus sp. AZ062. The sequence continues at coordinate 1,071,429 of NZ_JBIOTB010000001.1, forward strand.
GAAATCGTACCTAAACAAGCCACAAATGTTTTAGTGATGGTCAAAGAGGTAAGAGAGATCCGTACGAAAAAAGGAGCGTTGATGGCTTTTGTCAGCGGGACAGATAGTAGTGGAGAAATAGCCATTACCGTTTTTCCAGAGCTGTATCGACAAGCGCGTCCATTATTCAAAGAAAATCAAGTGATTTTCATGCAAGGACGTTCAGAAATCAGTAAATACAATCAAGAATTGCAGTTGATTGCAGAAGTAGTCGCTGATCCTGAAGAATTGCAACAGCAGTATCCAGAACAAACGTGTTATTTGAGAATCAGGGAAGAGGCAGATCAACCAGATACGATGAAGCAACTGCAAGAATTGTTCAAAAAATACCCAGGATATATTCCTGTTGTCATGTATCATGAAAAAGACCAACGAAAAGTTGTGTTATCTGAAGCCTTTTGGCTCGATGGTTCAGACAGTCTCAAGAAGCAATTAGCTTACCTTTTAAATGAAGAAAATGTTGTTTTCAAATAACTTACGGTAAAAGATACTATTTGCTTTCATTTTTTTTCATTTTTTTATCAGGAAATCAAGACAAGTGAGCAAAATAATGTTAGAATGTTAGTCGTGGTTAATACAAAGAAGGTTATAAACCTAAGTCTTGCTTAGGATAAAGTAATTTAATGAGGTGAAGATGAATATGAAACGCATCGGAATTTTGACTAGTGGTGGAGATGCTCCTGGGATGAATGCAGCAGTTCGTGCAGTCGTTCGTAAAGGTATATATGAAGGATTGGAAGTTTACGGGATCAATTATGGTTTTGCTGGATTAGTTGCCGGAGATATCCGTCGATTAGATGTTGCAGATGTCGGTGATAAGATCCAACGCGGGGGTACATTCTTATACTCTGCACGTTATCCTGAATTTGCAACAGAAGAAGGACAATTAAAAGGAATCGAACAATTGAAAAAATTCGGTATCGAAGGTCTTGTCGTGATCGGTGGCGATGGTTCTTACCATGGCGCGATGGCTTTGACTAAACGTGGTTTCCCAGCAGTGGGTGTACCAGGTACGATCGATAACGATATTCCAGGAACTGATTTTACGATCGGTTTTGATACAGCAATCAACACAGTATTAGAATCAATCGACCGTATCCGCGACACAGCAACTTCACACGTTCGTACGTTCGTGATCGAAGTAATGGGACGTAATGCTGGAGATATCGCTTTATGGTCAGGTGTTGCTGGTGGAGCGGATGAGATCATCATCCCTGAGCATGATTTTGATATGGCAGTTGTTGCCAAAAAAATCCAAGATGGCCGCGATCGTGGCAAAAAACATTGCTTGATCATTTTGGCAGAAGGCGTAATGGGCGGAAACGAATTTGCAGAAAAATTGTCAGAATATGGCGATTATCATACACGTGTATCGATCTTAGGACACGTTGTACGTGGTGGTTCACCAACTGCACGCGACCGTGTATTAGCAAGTAAATTTGGCGCACATGCTGTTGAATTATTGCAACAAGGAAAAGGTGGTTTGTGTATCGGTATTCGCGACAACGATATCGTTGAGGCTGATATCATCGACACACTAGAAAATAACAAACACCAACCAGATTTATCATTATATGACTTGAACAACTCACTTTCTTTCTAAATAAAGAAAAGTAGTCAGATAAATCAATAGATATATATGGGAGTGGGAAGCAGGTCTTCCCAATATCTAACAGATATTTAAGCTTTGAATGGCTTTAAATAAACAATTTGAATGGGAGAGTTTTGTAAAATGAAAAAAACGAAAATCGTTAGTACATTAGGACCAGCCAGTAATTCAGTAGAAACTATTTCTAAATTGATTGAATCTGGAGCAAATGTCTTCCGCTTCAACTTTTCACATGGTGATCATGAAGAACAATTATCACGTATGGTAATGGTTCGCGAAGCAGTGAAGAAAACTGGTAAAGATGTCGGCATTCTTTTAGATACAAAAGGTGCAGAAATCCGTACAACAGTTCAAGGCACAACTGAAGAAGATTTTGGCCGTGCAGGCTACATCAAATTTGAAGTTGGCGACAAAACACGTATCTCAATGGACCCTGAACATGTAGGTTCAAAAGAAAAAATCGCAGTGACTTATCCAGGTCTTTTTGAAGACGTTCATGTAGGTGGACATATCTTATTCGATGATGGTTTGATCGACATGGAAATCATTGAAAAAGATGAAGCAACACGTGAATTAGTAGTAGAAGTAAAAAATGCAGGTATGCTAGGATCACGTAAAGGTGTTAACGCACCAGGCGTTTCAATCAGCTTGCCAGGTATCACACCAAAAGATGCAGACGATATCCGCTTCGGACTAGATAACGACATCGACTTCATCGCTGCAAGTTTTGTTCGTAAAGCACAAGACGTATTAGATATTCGTGAAATTTTAGAAGAAAAAGACATGACACATGTTCAAATCTTCCCTAAAATCGAATCTCAAGAAGGTATCGACAACATTGATGAAATCATCAAAGTTTCTGATGGTATCATGATTGCTCGTGGAGACATGGGTGTTGAGATCCCTGCTGAATTAGTACCAATGGTTCAAAAACGTATCATCAAAAAATGTAACGCTGCGGGTATCCCAGTAATCACTGCAACACAAATGTTAGAATCAATGCAAGAAAACCCACGTCCAACACGTGCGGAAGCATCTGACGTTGCCAATGCAGTATTTGACGGAACAGACGCAACAATGTTATCAGGTGAATCAGCAAATGGTGACTATCCTGTTGAAGCTGTTGCAACAATGGCTCGTATCGACCAACAAGCTGAATTAGCATTAGCAGAATTAGGTTCATTCCAATTAAATGAATTTGACAAAACTGATGTAACAGAAACAATCGGTCTATCAGTGGCACGTGCTGCGAAAAACTTAGGCGTAAAAACAATCGTTGCTGCAACTGAATCTGGTTATACAGCAAAAATGATTTCTAAATACCGTCCAGATGCTGATATCTTAGCTGTCACATTTGACGAACGCACAAAACGCGGTTTGATGCTTAACTGGGGTGTTTATCCAACAGTTGCAGAAAAACCAACAACAACAGACGAAATGTTTGAATTAGCTGCGAAAAAAGCAGTCGAATTAGGTTTCGCTTCAGAAGGTGACTTGATCTTGATCACTGCTGGTGTACCAGTAGGTGAACGTGGAACAACAAACGTAATGAAGATTCAAATGATTGGTTCAAAATTGCTTGAAGCACAAGGAATTGGTCAACAATCTGTTGTAGCAAACGCTGTAGTTGCTTCATCAGCAGCAGAAGCTATCAAAAAAGCAAAAGATGGTATGGTATTAGTTGTTCCTTCAACTGATAAAGAATTCATGTCTGCAATCGAAAAAGCAGCAGCAGTAGTTGTTGAAGAAGGCGGTTTGACTTCTCACGCAGCAGTTGTGGGAATTGCACAAGATATTCCTGTAATCGTTGGTGCGAAAGATGCAACTTCAACAATCAAAGATGGTGAATTGATCACTGTTGACGCTCGCCGTGGTATCGTTTATCGCGGAGAAACAACAGCAATCTAATCGAAAACAAAATCAAAAAGAGTGTTGAGAGAAATCTCAGCACTCTTTTTTTATCCTGTATTTTGTGTGAGCAAGTTATTTTTGTGTTTTCATAAATTCATGGATGACTTCGATCACGTTTTCATGTAAAACCGTTGGTAACTGCTGTGCGCGAGTGGCTAATGAAATCAAAAACCGTGGTTGAGCAGTATCTGCTAAAGGAATAGCTACAAGATTGTCTTCAGGATGAATCGCGATCTCGGTTAAAAAGCCAATCCCGATATTTTCTCGGATCATGCTTTTCAAAATAGTTAGATCATTACTTTGGTAAACGATCTTAGGTACGATATGCGTTTGCTTAGAAAGCTTCGTAAACGCAGCAGGGTGGACGTAGTGTTCATTTAACAAAACAAACTGATCGTTGACTAGTTCCTTAAAAGAAACGCTTGTACGATCTGCTAGAGGGTGTGAAGGAGAAACAACGATCATAAAGCATTTATCTAACAATGGTTCGACTTCCAGCTTTTGATCGACGATCGGTTGTGTTGATCCAAGAATCGCAATGTCGATCCGTCCTTGATGGATCATGCCATACAGATCACGGGAACCTCCATCGACGATATCGATTTGCCCCATCAATTGGTGCTTGATAAAGTAGCTCGATAATTTTGGGAAATATTCATTACCAATGATAGGCGGCATCCCAAAGCGCAATTTTTTCTTTTGTAACTGAGCAATCTCTGCCTTAGCAAGTGTGATTTCTTGCAAGACTGACTGTGCGTGGATCAATAGTTGCTTACCGGCAGGAGTGATGATCAATTCATGATGGGAACGATCTCTTGTAATAAGGGTAGCACCAATTTCTTTTTCCAAGCGTTGTAAGGCGTAAGTGATCGTTGGTTGACTGACGTCAAAAAACTTAGCTACCTTAGTAAAATTTTTCTGTTTGACGATTTGAACATAATATTCAAGATCTCTCGTATTCATGAATCGATTCGCTCCCTTGACATATAAATAATGTTTATTGTAATCGATAATTTTGACTATAACAAACCTAAAAGACTACACTTAAAAAAGAAATAAGTAATCTACAAGGCTAGTGGCACACAAATCGTCTTTTAGATTAAAACAAAAAACAGAAGAAGCAACATGATTGAGCAGTGTTAGCTCCTATCTACAAATAGATTGCTTCACTAAATGGGTACTGAGGAGATGGAAGAAATGGTATTTTTTCAATCAATTGAAAGTGTGATCAGTATCATCTTGATGATTGGATTAGGCTATGTACTAAAAAGCTTGGGGTGGTTTGATGAACAGTTTGGGGGGAGTATCTCTTCCTTGATCACTAAAGTAGCTTTACCCGCCTCGATTTTCGTTTCAGTTATGAAGAATTTAACTAAAAGCAGTTTGATCGAATTATCTGGAAGTTTGATTTATCCGATCGCTGCAGTGATCATTTCCTACCTGATTGCTTATGTGCTAACAAAATTACTCAAGATACAACCAGGTAGACGGGGGATTTTTATGAATGCAGTGGTGAATGCCAATACGATATTTATTGGCTTGCCACTTAATATTGCCCTTTTTGGCGAAGCCTCTTTACCTTACTTTTTAATTTATTATGTGACAAATACCGTATCGACCTGGGCATTTGGTGTGTTTTTGATCGCTAATGATGACCCGACAAAAGATCGAACAGAAAAGAAAACGAAGCTGAATTGGAAAAAGCTTTTACCAGCGCCTTTATTAGGTTTTATCCTTGCGCTTTTCTTCTTGGTGTTAGAGATCCCTGTACCTGATTTTGTCAATTCAACACTAAATTATGTAGGCGGGATCGTGACGCCATTATCATTGATCTATATCGGAATTGTTTTATACGATGCAGGGTTGAAAAGTATTCGATTTGATCGGGATACGATCGTGGCTTTGATCGGTCGATTTATCTTAGCACCAGCTATATTGATTGGACTGATGGTAATAGGTAAATATGCCTTTGGTGCAGAACTAGCCCCTCTACTGAAACAAACGTTGATCGTACAGTCAGCTACACCTATGCTAGCTGTCTTGCCAATACTTGCAAATGAAGCCCACGGTGATGTGAAGTATGCAACGAATCTTGTCACGACGAGTACCCTACTATTTGTGTTCGTTGTACCTATTTTAATGCAATTGATCCAATACATTTGATATCTGATCAAACAGTGTTAGCTAGCGACAAAGTAAACGCAGAGCGAATAAATCTCACCTAGATGAGAAAAACGCTCTGTGTTTTTTTATGAAGTGTAAGGTGTCAAGAAAATTTCATTGACAACCGACTTTTTGCCCTGTATAATAGCTTTTGTTGCTTAGGAGTGATGAAACTATGAAATGGTCTTTATTGGAATTGAGAAAATACCAAGAGACACCGTTAACTTTTCATGAGACCCTTGACGTAAAAAAGGCTCTTATGAAGCGAGACGATTCAATTTTAGATGTTGCGCCTGTGGAAGTCGAAGGTCTAGTCTCAGTAGATAACAAAGGCTATCTCGTTCATTACACTGCGCAGACGACACTGACTGTTCCGTCCACTCGTTCATTGACACCAGTTGAATTACCAATCAAGCTGTCTGTGGATGAATTGTTTATGACGATGGAACAATACCAACGTAGAGATGTTCAGTTACCTTCAGAAGAGATCCTCTTAATCGAAGGAACGCATCTAGATGTGACAGAGTCGATCGAAGACAACATTTTATTGGCGATTCCGATGCGTGTACTCACAGAAGAAGAAGAGCATTCCACTGAATTACCGAAAGGGAATGATTGGGAAGTGCTATCCGAAGAAGAGTACGAAAAACGCAAAACGGAAGAAGCTGAGACAAAAGTAGATCCTCGTCTTGCAAAACTATCAGAATTTTTTGATTCAGCATCAGAAGAAGATGATAACGCGTAAGATTGGAATATATTGTATCAAATCTTGATACGAGACTTTACAAGGAGGTGTAGCAAAATGGCAGTACCAGCTAGAAGAACATCGAAAGCTAAAAAAGCAAAACGTCGTACTCATTACAAATTGACAATCAAAGGATTGAACGAATGTCCAAACTGTGGTGAAATGAAAAAAAGCCATCACGTATGTGCAAGTTGTGGTTACTACGATGGTAAGGACGTAATGTCTAAAGAAGCTTAATACATTTTATTTAGAAAATGTAAAACCTCAAGGCTAACCATGGAGCCTTGAGGTTTATTTTTTTGATTCTGAAATAACGATTGTATTCGGAATGATAAGAAGTAAGAAACATCATCGATTCGTACTTATTTGGTTTGCAAGTAAGCTATGTTAAGCTATAATGAGAGAGATTAGGGAGAACATCCCATATGTAGGAGGAGTTTATATGTCAAAACAACAAATCGGCGTTGTCGGAATGGCCGTCATGGGTAAAAATCTAGCCCTTAACATTGAAAGCCGCGGCTACTCTGTTGCACTATTCAACCGTACAGGAGCAAAAACAACAGATGTGGTAGAAGAACATCCAGACAAAAACTTCAAAGCAACATACACGATCGAAGAATTTGTTGATTCAATCGAAAAACCACGTCGTATCCTTTTGATGGTCAAAGCAGGACCAGCAACAGATGCAACGATCCAAGAATTATTACCACATTTAGACAAAGGTGATATTTTGATCGATGGCGGGAATACCTTCTTCCAAGATACGATCCGTCGAAATGAAGAATTAGCCAACTCTGGTATCAATTTTATCGGGACTGGTGTTTCAGGTGGAGAAGAAGGTGCGTTGAAAGGACCTTCGATCATGCCTGGTGGACAAAAAGAAGCGTATGAATTAGTTGCACCGATCCTTGAACAAATTTCTGCAAAAGCAGAAGACGGCACCCCTTGTGTAACTTACATTGGTCCAAATGGTGCAGGTCATTATGTCAAAATGGTCCACAATGGGATCGAGTATGGTGATATGCAACTAATTGCCGAATCTTACGACTTGATGAAAAATATTTTAGGTTTATCTGTCGATGAGATGGCTGATATCTTCAAAGAATGGAACGAAGGTGAATTAGATAGCTACTTGATCGAAATCACTGCGGACATTTTGACACGTAAAGACGATGAAGGCACAGGTCAACCGATCGTAGATGTGATCCTTGATGCTGCTGGAAATAAAGGAACAGGGAAATGGACAAGTCAAAGTGCTTTAGACCTTGGTGTACCACTTCCATTGATCACAGAGTCTGTATTTGCTCGTTATATCTCTGCATACAAAAATGAACGTGTACAAGCAAGCAAAATCTTGACACATACGAATGATTTTGAATTCAACGGCGATAAAAAAGAATTTATCGAAAAAATTCGTGAAGCGTTATACTTCAGCAAAATCATGAGCTATGCACAAGGGTTTGCACAGCTACGTGTCGCATCGAAAGACTATGGCTGGGATTTACCATTCGGTGAAATTGCAAAAATCTGGCGCGCCGGCTGTATCATCCGTGCTCGTTTCTTACAAAAAATCACTGATGCCTACGAAAACAATCCTGACATTGAAAATCTATTATTGGATGACTACTTTGTTGAGATCACTAAGAAATACCAACAAGCCGTACGAGAAGTTGTTGCGTTAGCTGTTCAAGCAGGCGTACCGGTACCAACATTCTCTTCAGCGATTGCTTACTTTGATTCATACAGAGCCGAACGTTTGCCTGCAAATATCATCCAAGCACAACGTGATTATTTTGGCGCACACACGTATGAACGTGTTGACAAAGAAGGAATCTTCCATTACTCATGGTATAACGAAGATTAATCAACTTCTTTATTCTTCAACATGCTAAACAAATAAGTAATAAATGAAAGAGCTGAGGTCAATTTATAGAGGGCGACTTCAGCTCTTTTTTAAAATAGTATTCCATGATAAAATGATTATAGATTTTAAATTAACTATTGGTATAATAATGGAGTTTAGAAGCCTAGGAGAGAAAGGACAAAATTGAATGAGTAATATTCTAATCATTGAAGATGAGAAAAACTTAGCCCGATTTGTCGAGTTAGAATTAAAACATGAAGGGTATAATGCTGAAGTACATTACAATGGACGAACAGGTCTGGATGCTGCTTTGAATAATGAGTGGGATGCAATTTTATTAGACTTGATGTTACCTGAATTGAACGGACTTGAAGTTTGTCGTCGCGTACGCCAAGCAAAAAATACACCAATCATCATGATGACTGCGAGAGATTCTGTCATTGATAGAGTTTCTGGTTTAGATCATGGTGCAGATGATTACATCGTCAAACCATTTGCAATCGAAGAATTGTTAGCGCGTCTACGTGCTTTATTGCGCCGCATCGACATCGAAGGAGATAAAAATGTGGCAAAACAAACGACGATCACTTATCGCGACTTAACGATCGAAAAAGAAAATAGAGTCGTACGTCGTGGCAATGAAGTCATTGAATTAACGAAGCGTGAATATGAACTATTACTTACTTTGATGGAAAATGTCAACGTGGTACTTGCACGGGATGTTTTATTAAACAAAGTATGGGGCTACGAAACCGAAGTGGAAACAAACGTAGTGGATGTGTATATTCGTTATCTCCGTAATAAAATCGATGTTCCTGGTGAAGAAAGCTATATTCAAACAGTACGTGGAACTGGTTACGTGATGCGCTCGTGAGCAATTACAATCAAACCGAAAAAAGAGAACTTAAAGGTCCATCCTTGACGATCAAGTGGGCCTTTGCAAGTTCTTTCTTCATATTTGTCGTCTTTACGATTTTTGCAGTGATCACCTATAAATCATCGATCAATCTAATCGTAGCTAAGGAAAGAGCAAATGTCGAACATACCATTTCTGAAGCGGCTTCTCGTTTATCAAATTCAGATGAGGAGTTGACATTGATCAATGCCTATCGAAACTTAACGAACGCTGACCAAACCGGCGGCACTGGAGATGATACCGCGGTCATTGAAGGGAACTTGATGAAAATCGACTCCTTTATTTCTGAACTTGGTCAAGCATCGATGGATCTGTATGTTTATGATCTGGATGAAAAATTGATTTTTAAAACACACGAAAAAAGTCGTTCATTGATTCAAACGACCAGGAAGATCCCAACGATCGTTACTCTAGACGGGAAAACTGGCTTTTTATCGATCCAACCTATTTATTCTAAACAAACAAGAGAAAAAATCGGCTATACTCAAACATTTTATGAACTTTCATCTTTCTATGATATAAGAAATAATCTTTTATTGACTTTGATCGTGCTAGAAATCGTCTCCTTGATACTAAGTAGTATCTTAGGTTTCTTCCTATCTTCCTACTTCTTAAAACCGTTAAAAGTATTACGAGATACGATGGATACGATCCGTAAAGATCCACAATCAGATATTCATATGCCAGAGATTGATACAGATGATGAGTTAGCAGACCTTGCTGAGATCTTCAATGAAATGCTAGATCGTATGCGTCTGTATATCGAACAACAAGAACAATTTGTGGAAGATGTGTCACATGAATTAAGAACACCTGTAGCAATTATTGAAGGGCATCTTAGCTTATTGAATCGTTGGGGGAAAGATGATCCCGAAATTTTAGAAGAATCCCTAACTGCAAGTATGCAAGAAATCAGTCGGATGAAAAGCTTAGTACAAGAAATGTTAGATCTATCACGTGCAGAGCAAGTAGATGTTTATTATGCCAACGAAACGACGAATGCAAAAGAAGTGACTTACCAAGTATTCAATAATTTTAAATTACTTTATCCTGATTATGTTATTACACTGGATGATGACTTAGCTAAAGAAGTAACACTACAAATTTTTAGAAATCATTTTGAACAATTGATTATCATCATTTTAGATAATGCAGTAAAGTATTCAACGACAAGAAAAGAAGTCCATATCTCGATTTCATCCACGCTTAGTGAATTTGAGATCGCGATCCAAGATTTTGGTGAGGGAATACCTGAAGAGGACTTGAAGAAAATATTTAATCGTTTTTATCGTGTAGATAAAGCAAGAGCACGAACAAAAGGTGGAAATGGCTTAGGATTGTCGATTGCCAAACAACTTGTAGAAAGCTATAAAGGCAGAATATTAGCAGAGAGCGTAGTGGGGCAAGGGACGATTTTTAGAATTTTTGTACCAATTGTACGAACAGAAGACAAGTAAAGTGATGACTTTGCTTGTTTTTTTTATGTATTTATCGACAAGCTTCACTAGGTCATTGATTTCTAGGAAGTTCTTACGTAGCCTTTCCCCTAAAAAGAGACGAACTATAATTGTAAAATACTAGAAAAATACAATTAAATAACATCAAAAAACTGTTGATTTTCAAACATTTTATACGAATATTCGCCTTTGAAAATAATCGTTGAAAAAAGCTTTTTTTCTATTGCAATTTTTTTAAGTCCTTGATATATTATTATTTGTTCTGACAAAGCAGTAAGAAACGTCATGATAAATTGTTGAATTTAAATGTTGACGAGGTTTTAATGCTATGTTATAATAACGAAGTCGTTAAAAAATAAGGTGATAAAAACCTTAATATACCAATGAAAAAAGTTGTTGACAAATAACAAGCAAGATGGTATATTAATGAAGTCGCTAAGAAATAACGACAAACAACTTTCTAAGTTAAGAAAGAAAAACTTGTTGACAACTTCTTAAAGAAATGTTAAGATATAAAAGTTGTTAAATAAGAAAGAATAGACCTTTGAAAACTGAACAAAGTAAGACAAACCAAATGTGTAGGGCGTCTTGATTCAATTCAAGACAACAAACATTTTTAACAAGCAAGCAATATGCTAGCAAACAATTGAGCTTAACAAATGAACTATTATGATGTTCGAAAGTAAATTTCGAACTACAGTTCCACATCAGCTTTCGCTGTGAGGAACTAGCATATTATGAGAGTTTGATCCTGGCTCAGGACGAACGCTGGCGGCGTGCCTAATACATGCAAGTCGAACGCTTCTTTTCCCACCGGAGCTTGCTCCACCGGGAAAAGAGGAGTGGCGAACGGGTGAGTAACACGTGGGTAACCTGCCCATCAGAAGGGGATAACACTTGGAAACAGGTGCTAATACCGTATAACAATCGAAACCGCATGGTTTCGTTTTGAAAGGCGCTTTACGGTGCCGCTGATGGATGGACCCGCGGTGCATTAGCTAGTTGGTGAGGTAACGGCTCACCAAGGCCACGATGCATAGCCGACCTGAGAGGGTGATCGGCCACATTGGGACTGAGACACGGCCCAAACTCCTACGGGAGGCAGCAGTAGGGAATCTTCGGCAATGGACGAAAGTCTGACCGAGCAACGCCGCGTGAGTGAAGAAGGTTTTCGGATCGTAAAACTCTGTTGTTAGAGAAGAACAAGGGTGAGAGTAACTGTTCACCCCTTGACGGTATCTAACCAGAAAGCCACGGCTAACTACGTGCCAGCAGCCGCGGTAATACGTAGGTGGCAAGCGTTGTCCGGATTTATTGGGCGTAAAGCGAGCGCAGGCGGTTTCTTAAGTCTGATGTGAAAGCCCCCGGCTCAACCGGGGAGGGTCATTGGAAACTGGGAGACTTGAGTGCAGAAGAGGAGAGTGGAATTCCATGTGTAGCGGTGAAATGCGTAGATATATGGAGGAACACCAGTGGCGAAGGCGGCTCTCTGGTCTGTAACTGACGCTGAGGCTCGAAAGCGTGGGGAGCAAACAGGATTAGATACCCTGGTAGTCCACGCCGTAAACGATGAGTGCTAAGTGTTGGAGGGTTTCCGCCCTTCAGTGCTGCAGCTAACGCATTAAGCACTCCGCCTGGGGAGTACGACCGCAAGGTTGAAACTCAAAGGAATTGACGGGGGCCCGCACAAGCGGTGGAGCATGTGGTTTAATTCGAAGCAACGCGAAGAACCTTACCAGGTCTTGACATCCTTTGACCACTCTAGAGATAGAGCTTCCCCTTCGGGGGCAAAGTGACAGGTGGTGCATGGTTGTCGTCAGCTCGTGTCGTGAGATGTTGGGTTAAGTCCCGCAACGAGCGCAACCCTTATTGTTAGTTGCCATCATTTAGTTGGGCACTCTAGCAAGACTGCCGGTGACAAACCGGAGGAAGGTGGGGATGACGTCAAATCATCATGCCCCTTATGACCTGGGCTACACACGTGCTACAATGGGAAGTACAACGAGTCGCGAAGTCGCGAGGCTAAGCTAATCTCTTAAAGCTTCTCTCAGTTCGGATTGTAGGCTGCAACTCGCCTACATGAAGCCGGAATCGCTAGTAATCGCGGATCAGCACGCCGCGGTGAATACGTTCCCGGGCCTTGTACACACCGCCCGTCACACCACGAGAGTTTGTAACACCCGAAGTCGGTGAGGTAACCTTTTTGGAGCCAGCCGCCTAAGGTGGGATAGATGATTGGGGTGAAGTCGTAACAAGGTAGCCGTATCGGAAGGTGCGGCTGGATCACCTCCTTTCTAAGGAATATTACGGAGACTACACACGTTTGTCGATACTTTGTTCAGTTTTGAGAGGTCTACTCTCAAAATTTTGTTCATTGAAAACTGGATATTGAAGTAAAAATGTAAGTAATACAAACCGAGAACACCGCGTTGAATGAGTTTTTTAATAAGTTCAATTGCTTATTTTTCTTGATTTGACTTCTATCGCTAGAAGAAAGATCAAAACCCAACCGCAAGGTTGATAAGGTTAAGTGAATAAGGGCGCACGGTGGATGCCTTGGCACTAGGAGCCGATGAAGGACGGGACTAACACCGATATGCTTTGGGGAGCTGTACGTAAGCTATGATCCAGAGATTTCCGAATGGGGGAACCCAGCATCTTTTATAGGATGTTACGTATACGTGAATACATAGCGTATACGAGGTAGACGCAGAGAACTGAAACATCTAAGTACCTGCAGGAAGAGAAAGAAAATTCGATTCCCTGAGTAGCGGCGAGCGAAACGGGAAAAGCCCAAACCAATGAGCTTGCTCATTGGGGTTGTAGGACTCCGATATGGTAGTTCTTTCAGATAGTCGAATGACTTGGAAAAGTCAGTCAAAGAGGGTGAAAGCCCCGTAGATGAAATTTGGAAGGCACCTAGGAGGATCCTGAGTACGGCGGAACACGAGGAATTCCGTCGGAATCCGGGAGGACCATCTCCCAAGGCTAAATACTCCCTAGTGACCGATAGTGAACCAGTACCGTGAGGGAAAGGTGAAAAGCACCCCGGAAGGGGAGTGAAATAGAACCTGAAACCGTGTGCCTACAACAAGTCAAAGCCCGTTAATGGGTGATGGCGTGCCTTTTGTAGAATGAACCGGCGAGTTACGATTGCATGCGAGGTTAAGTTGAAGAGACGGAGCCGCAGCGAAAGCGAGTCTGAATAGGGCGTTTGAGTATGTAGTCGTAGACCCGAAACCATGTGATCTACCCATGTCCAGGTTGAAGGTGCGGTAAAACGCACTGGAGGACCGAACCCACGTACGTTGAAAAGTGCGGGGATGAGGTGTGGGTAGCGGAGAAATTCCAAACGAACTTGGAGATAGCTGGTTCTCTCCGAAATAGCTTTAGGGCTAGCCTCGGAATTGAGAATGATGGAGGTAGAGCACTGTTTGGACTAGGGGCCCATCTCGGGTTACCGAATTCAGATAAACTCCGAATGCCATTCATTCATATCCGGGAGTCAGACTGTGAGTGATAAGATCCATAGTCGAAAGGGAAACAGCCCAGACCACCAGCTAAGGTCCCAAAATATATGTTAAGTGGAAAAGGATGTGGGGTTGCACAGACAACTAGGATGTTGGCTTAGAAGCAGCCACCATTTAAAGAGTGCGTAATAGCTCACTAGTCGAGTGACCCTGCGCCGAAAATGTACCGGGGCTAAACATATTACCGAAGCTGTGGAGTACACCTTTAGGTGTATTGGTAGGAGAGCGTTCTAAGGGCGTTGAAGGTAGATCGTGAGGACTGCTGGAGCGCTTAGAAGTGAGAATGCCGGTATGAGTAGCGAAAGACAGGTGAGAATCCTGTCCACCGAATGACTAAGGTTTCCTGGGGAAGGCTCGTCCGCCCAGGGTTAGTCGGGACCTAAGCCGAGGCCGACAGGCGTAGGCGATGGACAACAGGTTGATATTCCTGTACTCGTTGTTTTTGTTTGAGCAATGGAGGGACGCAGGAGGCTAAGGAATGCAGACGATCGGAAATGTCTGTCCAAGCAGTAAGTCTTGATAGGAGTCAAATGCTTCTAACTTTAAGGACAAGCTGTGATGGGGAGGGAAATAATAGTACCGAAGTTCCTGACGTCACACTGCCGAGAAAAGCTTCTAGTGAGAAAACAACGACCCGTACCGCAAACCGACACAGGTAGTCGAGGAGAGAATCCTAAGGTGAGCGAGAGAACTCTCGTTAAGGAACTCGGCAAAATGACCCCGTAACTTCGGGAGAAGGGGTGCTGATCGTCAGATCAGCCGCAGTGAATAGGCCCAAGCGACTGTTTATCAAAAACACAGGTCTCTGCAAAATCGTAAGATGAAGTATAGGGGCTGACGCCTGCCCGGTGCTGGAAGGTTAAGAGGAGTGCTTAGCGTAAGCGAAGGTACGAATTGAAGCCCCAGTAAACGGCGGCCGTAACTATAACGGTCCTAAGGTAGCGAAATTCCTTGTCGGGTAAGTTCCGACCCGCACGAAAGGCGTAACGATTTGGGCACTGTCTCAACGAGAGACTCGGTGAAATTTTAGTACCTGTGAAGATGCAGGTTACCCGCGACAGGACGGAAAGACCCCATGGAGCTTTACTGTAGTTTGATATTGAGTGTCTGTACCGCATGTACAGGATAGGTAGGAGCCGTAGAAGTCGGAACGCTAGTTTCGATGGAGGCGCTGGTGGGATACTACCCCTGCGTTATGGCCACTCTAACCCGCACCACTTATCGTGGTGGGAGACAGTGTCAGATGGGCAGTTTGACTGGGGCGGTCGCCTCCTAAAGAGTAACGGAGGCGCCCAAAGGTTCCCTCAGAATGGTTGGAAATCATTCGAAGAGTGTAAAGGCAGAAGGGAGCTTGACTGCGAGACCTACAAGTCGAGCAGGGACGAAAGTCGGGCTTAGTGATCCGGTGGTTCCGCATGGAAGGGCCATCGCTCAACGGATAAAAGCTACCCTGGGGATAACAGGCTTATCTCCCCCAAGAGTCCACATCGACGGGGAGGTTTGGCACCTCGATGTCGGCTCGTCGCATCCTGGGGCTGTAGTCGGTCCCAAGGGTTGGGCTGTTCGCCCATTAAAGCGGCACGCGAGCTGGGTTCAGAACGTCGTGAGACAGTTCGGTCCCTATCCGTCGCGGGCGTTGGAAATTTGAGAGGAGCTGTCCTTAGTACGAGAGGACCGGGATGGACTTACCGCTGGTGTACCAGTTGTTCTGCCAAGGGCATTGCTGGGTAGCTATGTAGGGAAGGGATAAACGCTGAAAGCATCTAAGTGTGAAGCCCACCTCAAGATGAGATTTCCCATTTCTTTAAGAAAGTAAGATCCCTGAGAGATGATCAGGTAGATAGGTCAGGAGTGGAAGTACAGTGATGTATGGAGCGGACTGATACTAATCGATCGAGGACTTAACCAAAATAAAATGAAAAAACTCGGAGAGTTTCTTACTGATACTTCAAATCCAGTTTTGAGTGAACAAGATTTACTCAAATATAGATAACACCAAGTGTGGTGGCGATGGCGAGAAGGATACACCTGTAACCATGCCGAACACAGAAGTTAAGCTTCTTAGCGCCGATTGTAGTGAGGGGTTGCCCCTTGTGAGAGTAGGACGCCGCCACGCTGGTATTATTATTCCGGCATAGCTCAGTTGGTAGTAGCGCATGACTGTTAATCATGATGTCGTAGGTTCGAGTCCTACTGCCGGAGTTCTCATTTATGAGAAGAGTAATGAGCTTCTTTCACTCTGGAGAGTTGTCCGAGAGGCCGAAGGAGCATGATTGGAAATCATGTAGATGGTGCAAACTGTCTCAAGGGTTCGAATCCCTTACTCTCCGTAATTGATGTTTTACTGGCCCGTTGGTCAAGCGGTTAAGACACCGCCCTTTCACGGCGGTAACACGGGTTCGAATCCCGTACGGGTCATTTAATTGGATACATTGGAGGTTTAGCTCAGCTGGGAGAGCATCTGCCTTACAAGCAGAGGGTCAGCGGTTCGATCCCGTTAACCTCCATAATGATTTGGTTCCGTGGTGTAGGGGTTAACATGCCTGCCTGTCACGCAGGAGATCGCGGGTTCGATTCCCGTCGGGACCGTCATTTCTATTCAATTAAAAAATTAAATAATATATTCTTTATGGCGCGGTAGCTCAGTTGGTAGAGCAACGGATTGAAGCTCCGTGTGTCGGCAGTTCGATTCTGTCCCGCGCCACCATGGAGGAGTAGCGAAGTGGCTAAACGCGACGGACTGTAAATCCGTTCCTTAGGGTTCAGTGGTTCGAATCCACTCTCCTCCATTTTATAGGGGCATAGTTTAAAGGTAGAACAGCGGTCTCCAAAACCGTTAGTGTGGGTTCAATTCCTGCTGCCCCTGCCATGGCGGATGTGGCGAAGTGGTTAACGCATCGGATTGTGGCTCCGACATTCGTGGGTTCGATTCCCATCATTCGCCTTTTTTTCATTGGGGTATAGCCAAGCGGTAAGGCAAGGGACTTTGACTCCCTCATGCGTTGGTTCGAATCCAGCTACCCCAGTCCTATAAATATTAATTTATAGCTTAAAATAGTATAATGGCGGTATAGCCAAGTGGTAAGGCAGAGGTCTGCAAAACCTTCATCACCGGTTCAAATCCGGTTACCGCCTTAGTACTAATTACATTGCCGGCGTGGCGGAATTGGCAGACGCGCTGGACTCAAAATCCAGTGCCCGTTGAGGGCGTGCCGGTTCGACCCCGGCCGCCGGTATTAACTAAGATGACCACATCTTAGTTTTTTATTCGGAAATTAAATAACAAATTATTTTATTATGGCGGATGTGGCGAAGTGGTTAACGCATCGGATTGTGGCTCCGACACTCGTGGGTTCGATTCCCATCATTCGCCCTTTATTATTGGGGTATAGCCAAGCGGTAAGGCAAGGGACTTTGACTCCCTCATGCGTTGGTTCGAATCCAGCTACCCCAGTTTTTATCTATTTATTTGCCGGCGTGGCGGAATTGGCAGACGCGCTGGACTCAAAATCCAGTGATCTCACGATCGTGCCGGTTCGACCCCGGCCGCCGGTATTTTGGCACTAACGTAGTCTATACGTTGGTGCTTTTTTCTTTGTTAGACGTTATCGGCATTGAGGCATATATACGAACGGATAATATACGCCAGGAAAAATACCCATTGAATTATTTGAAATCTCAAAATAATTCAATGGGTATTTTTTATAAATAAATATCCAAGTGATTAAAAATAGCCTGTATAGTTTGTTGTGGAAGTGGCTGAATTTAAATGGGTGATTCTATCCATTAGAAGTGTCCAATCCTCTTGTGTAGGAATATTAGGCAAACGGTGAATCGGACATGGGAAATCTTCGTTCACATGTAGATCATAGTTGCAGATGATCAGGTTGGCTTGATGATCATTGATTTCTTTTTTTGTCACTGGTTGTTCAATCAAAAATTTGACTGAGATTTGTCGCAAGAAGAGTAATTCTGCTTCTTGAATAATATAATCGTCCATCGAGGGGCAACTTTGTAGTGCTACGATGACCCTCAGAGGTTGTTGTGACTTGATCCTTAAAATCGTTGCATGGAACGTGGTTAGGCTAGCTGCTAAGTGATCAAGATGTGTGAACTCAAACATCGGATGGACTTTTAATCGCTCTAAATGCTGAAGCCAAAGGTGAAAAAGCTCTGGGTATTTTTCTTTCATTAAATCAATCAAAGCTACAGAAGTCATTTCATATGACGGGCTCATCTTTGAGAGTAATCTTGTATTGATCAAGAAGGCTTCGATTTTGTCTAAAGCACCATTATCCAGCATCTGTTTTGGAAAAACCTGTAATAAAAAACGTTGGACTGCATCGACCACCACTGCATCTTCTTGACAACGGAAGGCGTAGGTTCGTTCTTCATCTAATCCTTGCCCATTTGAATAAGAAACACAATGTAAAAAAACGAGATACAGCCATAGTGATTCTGATTCAGGAATCGTTAGCTTGAAGAGTGAAGAATAATAGGAGGCAATCAGAGGTTCAATCAGTTGGTAGCCTCGATTTTTTTTGACTAAATCAATGGTGCTAGTGTTAAAGTGACAAAAGTTTTTAGACTGCCCTCTAACTTTAGCAATCGATAACCAAAGCGAAAAACGAAAATGGCTAAAATGCAGGAAAGTTATCCCACTTTTTCGACCATGAGCGATAATTGATTGCGCGTGTTGATTGCTATCAGAATCGATGATTTGACTATCACCAAAGCTTGAATAAAAAGAAAAGAGTAAAAAACGAATATCTTCTTCTTTGCCAATAAAAGTTAGCGGGCCGGTTGCTATCGATATGCGATACTCTTTCAGTACTTCATTCATATGACGAATGATATTGAAAATTGAACTACGAGAGATCATCAAGTGGTCTGATAATTGTTCTGTACTATACGTTTTGTTATGAAGCAATAGGTCCATCATCCGATAAATGGTTGTATCTTTAGCTAGTATAGTAATGACTGAATCGACAGAGATTTCTTGAGGATCTATTTGTAAGAATCCTTGTTCATTGTAAGTAATCTGAAAGTCAATCGTAGGTAAGGAATGATTGATAATATCGATATCTTTTCGTAAAGTTGGTTTTGATGTTCCTAACTTTTGTGATAGATCACTAAGGGTTAAATTTTTACTTTGGTGCGTACGTATAAACTGTAGTAAGTTATACTGTCGTTTGAATTGATTATCTAATTGTAATGTCATAGGTAAATTATTCATGAGAGGAACCTTTCTTTAAGACAAATATAGAATTTGAAAATAAGTACACTTTAGAAGATGAAAATATAGTTATTACTAATAGTGTATTAGTTATTTAAAATTTAATCAATCTTTTTATCATTATTTTCACATTTTTATTTAACTGTTGTCTATGAGCGATGATTCAATTGGCTCTTTTATATATTATCTTTGATAATGCTTATTTTTGAGCGATTAAACTCATTTGTAAATTAGATGAAATATTATTTTAAATAGATAAATCGTTATGTTGAATCTCATTTTAATTAAATTTAATAATGAATGTAATTGATTTTATGTAATTTTAGTTAGTGATAAGAAGTTATTTATTTGTTTAATCTAATCTTATTTTAAATAAAACCTTATTTTATGAATGCAAATATGTAGTGAGATATTCAGTTGGTAAGACTGAGTTTTAGTAGTAGCAAGTTTCATTCTGAATTTATTAGAAATGGAAATAGTATTTCTAACTAAATAACGAAAATTAAATTACTAAATATTTAGTAAAATAAATCGTTTTCTTTTCTTGCCAGTCACGTTATAATAGATAAAAATGATCACTAGGGGGTAGTGAAATGGCGAAGTTAACATTAGCGATTTATGATAAAGAAGGAGTTCCAAGAAAAAGTTTTCAAGGAGAAGAAGAAATAGAAAAAGATTTAGTTGTGACAGCAGAAAATTTTGTGCATTTGTCTATGAGAAAATTTGAGTACCAAGAAGGAGATCAAATCGTTGTCGAAATGGATGAGTCTGGGAGGTACTTATGGGTCAAACTAGATGAAACTTTAGAAAGTTCACTGATCTATCTACCGGGAAATAAATGGACCTATGAAGTTTCATTTCATTCCAATCGTATCAAAGCCAGACCGGAGACTCGTTTTTCTGGGGGACGTCATTATATGAGTGTTCGTTGTGCTTCTGAAGAGGAAGTGAAGATGTATCGTAATTTAGCATTGAATCCGCATGATCAAAAAGAAGAAACCGGTGCGTATCCACATGCGAGTGCAAATGTGGAAACGAGGAATGATGCCACTTTCTTTGCGTGTAATGCGATCGATGGCGTATACGCGAATCATTCTCATGGTTCATACCCATTTCAATCTTGGGGCATCAATCAGCAAGCTGATGCAGCTTTGACGATTGATTTTGGTCGAGAAGTTCAATTGGATAAAGTTGGCTTTACATGGCGAGCAGATTTTCCCCATGATAGTTACTGGACGAACGTGACGATTCAGTTTGATGATGGAACAAGTGAAACGTTTGCGACCGAAAAAACAGCTCAACCACAATATTTTTCATTTAGTGCAAGAAAGACCAAAGCTATTCGCTTTTGTGATCTTATTCAAGCGAATGACCCGTCGCCGTTTCCTGCATTGACGCAAATTGAACTGTGGGGCATGAATGACCAGCCGATGAAAGGATAAGCAATGAAAAAATACTTTTTGATGCAACTGTTGGAAGCCAAAAAAGAGTATCTTACGAATAAAGTAGTTCCTGAGTTGCCAGTATCGGGATATAGAGAGTTTTTGACGACTGGAGAGCGATTGGTTTTTGAGAAGGCTTACTTTGCAAGACGTAAACATGCTACTGTCTTGGCGTTGTCCTTATTGCAAAAAAA
The DNA here is from genome assembly GCF_051715065.1 of Enterococcus sp. AZ062. NCBI lineage: Bacteria > Bacillati > Bacillota > Bacilli > Lactobacillales > Enterococcaceae > Enterococcus > Enterococcus sp. AZ062. The sequence continues at coordinate 1,092,535 of NZ_JBIOTB010000001.1, forward strand.
AGAAGCCAAAGTAGTTGAAGGGTTAGAACAAGTTTTATGGGAGATCTGCAATGAGTATAGTTGGAGTTTACCAGCTCATTTACCAATTGAAGCGAATCACTTTCGTGTGGATGCACCGACATGGATCGATTTATTTGCAGCTGAGACAGGACAAATGTTAGCAGAGATAGTCAAGCTGTTTGAGAAAGAATTATCTGAGCTCTTGACGTTTCGAATCCGGTCGGAAATCGATCGACGACTCTTCGTTCCTTTTGTAACAAACACATGGCCGTTTGAATCATTTGAAAACAATTGGAGTGCGGTTGTAGGTGGTTCGATTGGTATGGCTGCCTTGGATATACAAGAAAAAGGCGATGAATTACAAGCGGAGATATTGAGGAAGGTAGATCGTTGTATGGCCTCTTATTTACGAAGTTTTGGTATGGATGGCGCATGTGAGGAAGGCGTCAGCTATTGGGCATACGGATTTGGTTATTATATTTATTTTGCAGAAAAGTACCAACAAGTTTATGATGATGACCGCTATCTGTTGGGTGATAAAGTGAAAAAAATCGCGGCTTTCCCTAATGATGTGATGCTCGCTGAAACAGAGGCTATACCGTTTTCCGACTACCACCCAACGGATTTACCAAGTGGATTATTGAGTTTCTGTCAGGAAAGGTTTCATGTCGCAATTCCCGAAGTTGAGAGAATCAATGATTTAGATTTTGATCATTGTTATCGTTTTGCCCCGTTATTACGTAATTTACTCTGGTCAAACCAGCATATTTTGAATGATCAAAACGAAATCATTCATTATTTTGAGGATGTGGCATGGGGCGTTCTTCAATCTCCGAAAGAAAATCTGGTGTTTGCAGCAAAGGGAGGACGAAATGATGAAAGCCATAATCATATAGATATTGGTCATTTCGTATTTGGTACGAGAGAAGACTTATTTCTTACCGATCTTGGGGCGGGAGAATATACAAAAGATTACTTTGATGAAAAAACACGTTATCTTTTCTTAGTGAACGGCGCGCTTGGGCATAGCATACCTATCGTTGCGAACAGTTACCAATTACCTGGAGCTGTTTCAGCGGAAGATACGAGTTTTCAATCAACGAGAACTGGTGGAGTCTTCAAGACCGAATTGGCTTCCACGTATCCTTCGCAGATAGGACTACGCCAGATGGATCGGACAATAGAAGTGGATCGTTCGAAACGACAACTTGTTTTGAGTGATGCATTTACATTCGAAAAAGAAAATCAGTTAGTTATTGAAAATTTTATAACGACAAATCCAGTGGAAGTTATAGGAAAAACGGTATGTATCACAGGAGAAAAAGAAAAGTGTGAGATGTATTTTTCAAAACCTGTGCAGTTGATCAGAGAAAGTTATTTCGATCACTATGGCCAAAAAAATGAAGCTACGCTGATCCAAGCGACTTATCAGTTGCTGAAAGAAGAAACAATCCAGATCGAGATTGTGATCAAAAGTAAATGAGGACACGTGATTATCAGCGATAAGCGTGCGCCTTGTTTAATGGAATAAGGTAGTGACACACACATCCTCGCAAGGGAATAAATGGTGTTTCAGAAGCAATTCCTTCGTAAATAAGCTAGAAAACCCCAAAGTTTTAAAAATTCGGGTTTTCTAGCTTATTTATCGGAAGTTCATCTATCAATCATGAGTTCTTTTTATTTGGTGGGGTAGTTGAGCCACGGACGATTAATTCTGTATCTAATAGGATTCGTTTCGCAATACCCGGGGAGTGGATACGTTCGTGTAAAAGATTGATGCCTGTTTCGCCCATTTCCTCTGTATAAGCTCTGACCGTTGAAAGGGGTGGCGTGATGTAGCGAGAAATTGATAAATCATTGATACCCATCACGCTGATCTGTTTAGGTACTTGGATCTGATGAGCATTCAATGTATGGATGATACCGATAGCAAAAGCATCATTTGCGGCTAAAATGGCAGTCGGTAGATCGTCTTGCCATTGTGCTAAGGCTTTTTCTGTCAGTGATTCACTCGTTTTGACGTCAAGAGAACTATTTTCTTTTACGAAAAAATATTTTTCGTCGAATAGCTGATGATGTTTCATCATATCGATATACGTATTAGTCGTTGGTGTTTTGTAGGTTCGATACCCGTAGAGATTGGCACTTTCTTCTGCACCGATATAGGCAATCTTTTTATGTCCTAAATCTAAGAGATGAGTAAGTGCGACTTCAGTGGCTTGACCAAAATCAGTATTGACACAGTCATAATCGTGAAAAGGAAAATTTGATCCGACGACGCATAGATTTGGCGCAGTAGTATTTAATTCATCAATTTTTTCTTGCGTGAATTTACCGATTGCTAAGATGCCATCGACTGCTTGGATTTGATGTTGTTCGTTTTGGGAAAAGTTAATGACGTGATAGCCAAGTTCTACTGCACGTTTTTCGGCAGCTAAACGAATGGACATGTAATAAATATCTTCCAGTTCTTCGTCACTCGTGCGCCAAGTAATCAAACCAAGGACACCTTTTTTTTTCAACAGTTCATTTGCTGAGTGGGAATTGCCATTTTTTTTTGCCTTCTTTTTATATTTAGTGTAGTTCAGCTTTTCAGCAATTTCGAAAACTTTACGTTTGGTTTCTTCTGTTGCTGAGAGTGTATCATCATAATTTAAAACGCGTGAAACAGTAGAAATCGATACGCCTGCTTCCTTTGCGATGTCGGTGATCGTCGCCATAAGCTACCTCCGGATAATAGACTTTATTAATTATAGTATAGGTAATTTCAGTAAAAAGGCAAGTAAAAATATTTATTTTTTACCAAAAAAAATGTTGACTTTTTACTAATTTTAGGTAAAATTTAGTAAAAGAAAACGATTTCATTAGGAGGGGAGCCAAATCAAACGATTTCTCTTCGGATTACAATTCATTTTTATCGTTAGTTTTTGTACAGGATGTCAAACAAATAGCCGACAACAAGAGAAGGCTTTTGAAAATCAAATCAAAGAAGAAATCCAGCAAAAGGCGCGTGTTTTTACTGAAAAAGAATATCAGTCAGCAGAGGTTCCATTGCATCAGTGGGTAAAAATCGAAGGAAAAATTATACGATCAGATGGTCAAGAACAAATAGAAAAAGGCGATCGCTTTATTCTGAGAAGTGGTTCCAGTGATTACCAAGTATTCAATGAACAAGCAGCATCAATCAATGTGGGCGATGAAGTGATCGTTTACGGAGAATATTATGGGTTTATCAAAGGATTTTTAATTGAAAGGGAGAATATACATGCAACAATTTCGTACAAAAAAACAATGGCAAGAAAATTTTCGCCAGTTAATGGCACCGTTACGTCCTTATTACAAAAATCAACCGGGTAAATTAAAACTAGGAACACATGGCACCGTCTATTCAGAGGCAACAAGAGAAGTTGAAGCATTTTTACGACCACTCTGGGGATTTGGTCCTTATCTGGTCGACGAAGATGATGCTGAATTAGCATCTGATTATCTGAAAGGAATCATTGCAGGGACTGATCCACAGAGTGATGAGTATTGGGGGACAGTAACAGACTATGACCAGTTGATTGTCGAGATGGCTTCAATAAGTACGACGTTACTTTTGAATCCTGAAAAAATCTGGGGACGTTTAACTTCGATGGAACAGACGAACTTGGCAGAATGGTTATTCACAGTGAATTCGCGTAAGATACCTAAAAATAATTGGTATTTTTTCCGTATTTTGGTGAATATCGCATTGAAAAAATGTGGCAAATCCTATTCACAGCAACAAATCGATCAAGATTTTGAAGTGATCGAGCATTTTTACAATGACAATGGTTGGTATTTTGATGGGGCAGATACGCAATATGATTACTACGTCTCATTTGCGATCCATTATTACAGCTTAGTATATGCCCATTTTATGGCAGAGGAAGATCCAGTCCGCACAAAACGGATCAAAGAGCGGGCCGTTCTTTTTGCTCAAACATTTAAATATTGGTTTGATGCTAATGGCGAAGCATTACCTTTTGGTCGTAGCTTGACATACCGCTTTGCCCAAGCGAGCTTTTTCAGTGCCTTGGTGTTCGCGGATGTGGAAGCACTCCCTTGGGGTGAGATCAAAGGGTTGCTTAGTCGTCATTTAGAAAACTGGATGGATAAAGAGATTTTCTCGACAGATGGGCTTCTAACTGTTGGATATCATTATCAAAATCTAGTGTTTGGAGAAGGGTATAACGGACCGGGTTCTCCTTATTGGGCAATGAAGAGTTTTCTCTTATTGGCTGTACCTGATGATCATCCCTATTGGCAAGCAGATATATGTCCACTACAAATTGAAGAAAAGACGCTAGCGTTGCCGGAAAGTAAAAATTTTTACCAATACAATCATTCATTGACGCATCTTCAAGCTTTCCCAGCTGGGCAGTTTGTCAATCAGCAAAGCTTCCCACATGCCAAATATAGTAAATTCGTCTATTCGACACGTTTCGGTTTCAGTGTCCCAAAATCTGATTATTGGTATTACGAAGGTGCTTACGACAGTACGTTAGCTTTGGCAAAAGATGGTCATTATTTCCGTCCGAAAGGGTTAGACCTAGATTTTTCTGTTCTACCTGATCGTATCATCCATGAATGGTCTCCGTGGGAAGACGTCAAAATCCGTTCGACGATCATTCCATTGGAAAACTGTCACGTCAGAGTCCATGAAATTGACACAACTGCTCCTATACAAGCACATGATGGAGGTTTTAGTGTCCCTCTCGAACAGACTTTGCCAAAAGCAGAGGCGTTAAGTATCGAAGCAAAAACAAGTATCGGAATTTCAAAGATCGAGGGCATCATCGGGTATGAAAAAGCGGATGTTGTGCGAACGGAACCAAATACGAATCTCTTTTACCCACGTACGATGTTACCTTTTGTCTCAGCTGAGATCTCCTCAGGCAAACACTTGCTTGTGTCCCTTGTTTCAGGGACTTTACCTGATGAAACAGTGATCCAGCCAGTTATTGAGCAAAAAGGACAAAAATTAATGATCCAACAAAAGAATCAAACGATCGAACTAACGATTAGATAATGGAGGTAGGAATGACACAATTTGATTGGTTGACACATGAAATTGATTTTGTAACTAATAAAGTCAAAAAAAATCTGACACTTTTTCAAGATACCGTACCACCTGCTGCGAGCGTAGACCTTGTCTACGTTCCAGAGGAAAACACGGATTGGACAGCTAGTTTTTGGATAGGGATGCTCTTCCTAGTAAAAGAACTGACGAATGACCAAGCGGTTGATGCAACGATCGAAAAACAATTGGCATCTTTTCGCCAACGCCTTGAAAATGACATTGCGCTTGAAACACATGATATCGGTTTTTTGTACACACTCTCAGCAGTAGCTGATTATCAAGTGAACCGGCGGGAATCTTCAAAAGAATTAGCAATTCAAGCAGCGGATCGGCTGATGAAGCGTTATGACGATAATACACAGATCATTCAAGCTTGGGGAGATTTAGAGGATGAGCACCAACGTGGGCGTATGATCATCGATTGTTTGATGAACTTACCACTTCTGTATTTTGCATCTAATATGACGGGAGAGAGTAGTTATAAAGAAGCTGCCTATGCCCATGCCAAACAAACACAACGTTACATCGTTCGTGATAATTTTACGACATACCATACGTATTATTTTGATCCGAAAACTGGCAAAGCAATCGGTGGTAAGACACAACAAGGGTTTTCAGATGATTCTTGTTGGGCGCGTGGGCAAGCATGGGGAATCTATGGTTTTACACTGAGTTATAATCATACAGGTGATTACACGTTTTTAGAAACAGCAAAAAAACTAGCTGACTATTTCATCGACTGCTTACCAGAAGACACTATCTGTTATTGGGATTTAGTATTTCATGATGGCAGTGGTGAAGAAAGAGACACTTCCGCTGCGGCAATCGCAGTGTGTGGTTTATTGGAACTGGCGAAGCAACTGCCATTAAGCGATCCGAAAAAAGAATATTATCAGACTGTTGCTATCGCAATTATGAAAACGTTATCAACTAATTATACAAGTGTGGATTCGCCACAATCGAACGGCTTGTTACTTGAAGGAGTCTATGACAAAAAATCAAATAAAGGAGTGAAGGAGTGCATGATCTGGGGGGATTACTACTATGTAGAAGCCCTGATAAGACTGAAAAAAGTTTGGTACAGTTACTGGTAAAAAACTAAGATGAAAGAAATGGAGGGAATTGGAATATGAAGTTTTGGAAAAAAAGTTTAGTTGCTGGATTACTTGTTAGTGGGGGGCTATGGTTGGGGGCCTGCGGAAATGAAAACCAAGCACAAGATCAAACGGATGGAATGGTGTTGACGGTCAGTACGTGGAATTATGATACTACGCCAGAATTTGACAAACTTTTTCGGGCATTTGAAAAGGAAAATCCAGGGGTAACGGTGAAACCAGTCGATATTGCTTCAGATGATTATGATACGAAATTGACCACGATGTTAGCCAGCGGAGATTCGACAGACGTGTTGACGATGAAAAATCTCTTGTCTTATTCAAATTATGCATTAAGAGATCAATTGGTGGATCTATCTTCACATATCAACGACTTAGACACGGCTCCTGCTGTAGAGACCTATGAGATGTATGACATTGATGGGAAAACGTATGCACAACCTTATCGTACCGATTTTTGGGTACTTTATTATAACAAAAAGTTATTTGATGAAGCAGGGTTACCTTATCCAGATAATTTGACTTGGGAAGAATACGAAGACTTGGCGAAAAAACTTTCAAAACCAGAAGAGCAAGTATACGGTGCTTACCAACATACTTGGCGCTCGACTGTCCAAGCGATTGCTGCTGCGCAAAATAATAAAAATCTGGTGGAGCCAGATTATGGATTTTTAGGTGCGTACTATGACCGTGTATTGCGGATGCAAGAAGACCAAGCACAGATGGACTTTGGTACAGCTAAATCAACGAATGTGACCTATCAATCTCAATTTGAAAACTCCAAGGCAGCCATGATGTACATGGGTTCTTGGTACATGGGCGCATTATTGACAAATATTGATGCTGGAACAACAGATGTGGAGTGGGGGATTTCTCAAATGCCACAAAATGAAAAAGGAAAGGAAATCCAAACATTTGGGTCACCAACAGCCTTTGCGATCAATAAGAACTCGAAACAACAAGAACTAGCGCAAAAGTTCCTTGATTTTTGTTCGGGTGAAGCGGGAGCTAAAGTGTTAGCAGAAGTAGGTGTAGTACCTTCTTATCGCACAGATGCGATCAATGAGTTGTACTTTAGCCGTAAGGGAATGCCAAATGACGAAGTCTCACAAACAGCTTTCACGCCAGAGAAGATCGCCATTGAGTTTCCAGTGGATGAAAACGGACCAGCTATCGATAAGATTTTACAAGAAGAACATGAACTGATTTTAGTAGGAGACGAAACACCAAAAGAAGCAGTTGGTAATATGGAAAAACGAGTAAAACAAGAAAGTGAATAAAAAGGTGTGAGACGATTTGTCTTGAAGGTGTAAGATTTCTTTCATTTTCATATCAAATAAATAAGGGGGATAAATGATTTTCCTCCGCTATCTTGTCAACTATATGCTGAAGGAGCTGTCTCTACGCCTTCAGTATATAGCTAACAGGAATACCTGTAATTGCCTTTAATGAAAGGGGGAGCGTTAAAAGAACCAATTGGTTTTTTTGACATCAAGCTATGGAAGTAACGAAGTCAGCTTCACGTAAATTAAAACGTAAAAATACGATGATTGCTTGGTCATTTATTGCGCCAAATTTTATTGGATTTTTGATTTTTACTTTAGTACCTGTTGTTTTTTCATTGATTTTAGCCTTTATGAAATGGGATTCCTTTAGTACACCCGAATTTGTTGGTATGCAAAATTTCACTCGCATGTTATCGGATGATACATTTTGGATCTCTCTTAAAAATACCTTTTTGTATACGATCGGTGTTGTTCCGTTGACATTGATTTGTTCATTGGGCTTGGCCATATTGTTGAATCAGAAAATAAGAGGAGTCAAATTTTTTCGGACGGCTTTTTTCTTTCCATATGTCACATCATTAGTGGCAATCGCAGTGGTGTGGAGCATGTTGTTCCATCCCACCATGGGACCGATCAACCAGTTTTTACGTATGGTTATCGAAAATCCCCCAGGTTGGTTGTCTAGTTCAGATTGGGCATTGACAGCGATCATTATCGTTAGTGTCTGGCGAGGGATGGGGTACTACATGATTTTATACTTAGCTGGCTTACAAGGGATCTCGAAAGAATTGTACGAAGCAGCTGCAATGGATGGTGCGAATAAATGGAAACAATTCATCCACATCACCGTGCCTGCATTGCGCCCAACAACCTTTTTTGTAACGATCATGTTGGTTATCAACTGCTTCAAGATTTTTGACCTTGTCCAAGTGATGACCGATGGAGGACCGGGGCGTGCGACTAATGTGTTAGTTTACCAAGTTTATAGTGAAGCGTTCGTAAAATTCAATTTCGGCTATGCTTCAGCGATCGCTATGGTCTTGTTTGTCATCGTCCTTGTGATTACAGTTATCCAGTTTAAATGGAATCAGATCCGAGAGAAAGTGTAAAGGAGGAGAACGGATGAATAATCGATCAGAAAAAAATTCATTTCATAAAATTTTAGTATTTACGTTACTTCTAATTTTTTCACTGCTCACTTTGATCCCTTTTATCTGGATGATCTCTGCCTCATTCAAAACGAACAATGATGTCTTTTCGGTTCCGATCCAATGGATACCTAAAACCTGGCATCCAGAAAACTATTCGGTCATTTGGACACGCATTCCATTATTGACCTTTTTCAAAAATACAGCCATTTTAAGTATCGTGATCACGTTGATCCAGTTATTTACATCAAGCTTTGCTGCTTATGGATTTTCCAAAATGCACTTTAAAGGAAGAAACCTCCTTTTTCTTGCATATATTGGTACGATCGCTGTTCCATGGCAATCTTATATGATCCCACAATTTATCATGATGAGACAATTAGGTTTATCAGATACGTTGCTTTCTTTGATTTTGCTACAAGCATTTAGTGCATTTGGGGTATTTTTATTGAAACAATACTATAGTAGTATTCCCGATTCACTTTGCGAAAGTGCAAGAATTGATGGATTATCCGAATGGGGCATCTATCGCAGGATCATCTTACCATTGACTAAACCAGCTTTGGCTAGTTTGACGATCATCACTTTTGTCAATACATGGAATGACTACATGGGACCTTTTATTTATCTGTCATCTACAGAAAATAAAACGATCCAATTAGGATTAAAAATGTTCGTCGGATTGTATGATACGGAATATGCCTTGATCATGGCAGCGTCTGTGTTGTCTGTTTTACCAGTTGCGATTGTCTTTTTAGCCATGCAAAAATATTTTGTTGAAGGTATTGCTTCTTCTGGGGTCAAAGGATAGAAAGGAAAGGCTATGTTTAAAAAGCAAACATTTGAAACGAATGTTTACATGAAGCTGTTTCGTTTAGCATATAGTTTTCTGGCGGGCAATCTATGCTTATTACTGGTGAATCTCCCATTTTTTTTAGTCGTAGTAACTACTGCGATCGATATCAGGAATAGCCTCATTTTCTTAGGAAGTCTGTTTTTTTTCTTACCTGCCGCCATGACAATTTTTGCCTGGTTTGTTGAGGGAATCCAAGAAAACGAAGTTCCAGTCAAAACTTTTTTTCAATTGTATCGCCGGGCATGGAAAAAAAGTATGTACTTAGGTGGTCCAGGATATCTTGTAATCGTGATCTCTTTTGTCGATATCCTGTTTTTCATGCACCAACCAATCGGAAAATGGCTCATTCCTTTCTTTTTCTTATTGATCATCTTAGCTATTAGTCTGATCGCGAATAACTTTTATCTCCAAGTAAGAAATCCAGAAATCTCCATACGAAAAATCTACCACGTCTCTTTCTATTATGTATTGAAAAAGTGGTACATTAGTTTATTGAATACTATTTTGGTGTTTCTTTTGCTGATCGTGATGGTCGTTAAGCCCCAATTTGGTTTCTTACTCACTCCCTGTTTATTTCTAGGCTTGATTTATTTGAACTGTAAGCAGACCTATCGACATTTAAGTCAAAATCAGTAGACGCTAAAGAATAAAAAATTTGAAAAACAACCAGCCCCCAAAAGTGAGACCAAAAATCTAACTTTTGGGGGCTAATCATTTTGAATAATATTCATTTTGAATAATATTCATTGATCAGTGCCACGAAGATATAGGGGAAAGTTCAATAGATACTAGAATCGAAAGCTTTTTCCAACCAATAGCCATAGGACAAGTGGTATCAGGAACAGCCCGCTTGCAGTCATGATCCAATCAATTGAGATGACATCTGCTAATGGACCTAAAATCAACATCGTAGCCGGTGAAGCAATACTGATTGCCATTGTTACTAAACTCATGACACGCCCCATATGGGCATGATCGGTTTTTGCTTGGAAGAATGAAACCATAGCAGTTCGTGAGATGGGCACAACAAAACCAATTGCTACCATCATGGCGAAATACAGCCAGAAATTTGATGTCAGACCTAACAAAATAAAAGGGATGACCAACAATGAATAGCCTAAAGCAATCGTTTTGATTTTATTTTTGAAACCTCCCCAAGTACTCATCACAGATCCTCCAACTAACATCCCAGCAGCAAAACCAATCTCAATGGCTGATAGCTGCCATAGTCCGTCATGAAAATTACGAGTGATTTGTAAAGGCGCTAAATTTGCAGCAGGTGTAGAAAATATACTGCCCATAAAACCAACAAGGATCAGTGCGAGCAGGATTTTATGAGTACGGAGGTATTTGATACCTGAGTTTATTTCGGATAACACGTTTATTTTATTTGTTTCTTGAGATTTCATTGGGGAAACTGTTACTCGAAAAAACAGCATAGTCACACCGATAACCGCTGTCACAAAGTCGATCATCAATATCATCTCTAAAGGTAAAACTGTCAGTAATGTTGCTGCTAATGCAGGACTTGCAAGCATCATCACAGCTTGGATCGTTTGATCAATGCCGTTGATCCGTACTAAGTGCTTTTCTTTGGCAATTTGTGGAATGAGCGAAGAGACAGCAGGCGTTTGAAATCCTTGACCTACAGAGCGAATGAATATCAGTCCCAATAATAAGAAAAGATTATGCTCCATTTCTTTGTTTATCATCAATAAAATCGCCATGAACAAAGAAGCAAGTGCAACGCAGCTATCAGATAAAATAGCGATTTTTTTTCGGTCGTAATGATCAGCAAGTGCTCCTGCAAAAGGCATGACCAGCACCATTGGTAAGATGCCAATAGCGTTCATCAAACCAACCATCGTTCCTGATTGGGTTGATAATGTGACATGCCAAATAATAGCATACTGTACCAACATCGTTCCGATCATTGAGATGGCTTGCGATGTTAGTAAGTATGCTATGTTCGTTTTCCAATTCTTTTCATCATAAATAATTTTTGACATTTGTATTCTCTCCCTTTTGATATAAATTATGTGCTTAACAATTTATATGCCCAAAAGGGTTTTTCGGAGAATGTGTCCTAATTGCTGTCACGAATTTATCATATCTAAAAAAATTTGTAAAGAACAAATAGGAGGGAAGTACTCATGCAAACGATTATGATACTAAAAAGATCTTTTATTAGGAATGTAATAAATAACAATGTAAAAATGATAGGATGAGTTGCGTAATAAATTGATCTAAGAGATAGTAGTGAAATTGAATCCTTAAATATAAAGATGAATCAACCGCATTGATTTTGGATTTTCCAAAAATGAGCAACTATTAAATAACGATTTATTTTGATGGAGAAGTAGCTGATAAATTGTTTAGAGGATGTTTCTCAGTTTTTCGTTTTTTGATTGTCTTTGACGTATCTATTAAATAGAGAAGCGAAACTTTATTTTTGAAAGGAAAAGAGGGAGAGATGAGAAAACGAACAAACAACTTTTAATGGGTATAGTAGTGCTGATCAGTTTGGTAATGATTGGAATCGGCGGGAAAGTATACATGGATAACAGGGAAGAAAGAAAAGCGCAAGAATTGTTAGCAGTCGAGAAGCAATCGGTCCAAGTATTAAAAAATACATTTGCGGATATTGCAGAAGTTAAATTTGAACGTTCTGCTAAAAATGAAATGACAGGTTCATACACCCTATTTGTAACAATCAAAAATAAAAAAGGGGAACGTGACTCATTTTCTTTTTCTTTTTGGAAAGAGAGAAATGAAATTGGTTCATATATTATCAATAATGTAAATGTTCAAAAAGAAGGGATCACAAAAGAACCGATCCATATCGTATTCTCAAATAATATGGAGGGTAAACTATGACATTTAGTGATAAAGAATATCAAGAATTTAGTGATAAAGTATATCGGTTAGATCAAAATGATGATAAGAAATATGATTCAGATATGACAGAGGGAACTATTTTTAAAATAGATAAAAAATATAAAATTTTAAAGATTCAAGAGAACTTTGGTTCAGATGGCACCTAAGCTATGGCAGTCGCTCCGTTGGATGAAAAAGGGAACGTTGATACTTCCCAAGTAGTGATTTCTTATGCAGGAACAAATATATAAGATATTAAGGATATTGAAAATGAATAAACGAATGAAAAGGCAAATATTAATAGGTATCACAGTAATAATCAGTTTGGTAATAATCAGTTTGGTAATAATCATAATTGGAGGGAAAGCATACATAAATAAGAGAGAAGAAACAAAAGTACAAGAATTGTTAGCAGTAGAGAAACAATCGGTGCAAGTATTAAAAAATACATTTGCGGATATTGGAGAAGTGAAATTTGAAAAAACAGGATATAACAGTGTGACAGTTTCATACAGAAAGGTAGTGACTATGAAAAATTCAAAAGGACAATCCGTCTATTTTGATTTTGGATTTGGAAATCATAGTCAAGAAGTTGATGATTATGGAATTGTAGATAGACATGTACAAATTGAAGGGATAACCTATACCCAAGTAAAAGTAACTTATTCCAACGGTCAGGAGGAAGAGGGATGATTTTGGTAAAATAGTAGTTTGGTGTATTGGCGATAGTCTAAAAGCGAGAGGGATACGAATGAATAAACAACTGTTAATAGGCATCACAGCAATAATCAGTTTGATAATGATCGGAATCGGAGGGAAAGTATACATGGATAAGAGAGAAGAAAGAAAAGTGCAAGAATTATTAATCGCAGAAAGAGAATCGGTCCAAGCTTTGAAGAATATATTTGCGGATATTTTAGAGGTGAAAATGGAAGATGCAGGATATGACAATGTTTCCATGACGGGGGCTTATGGCATGCGCGTTACTCTAACAAATACTAAAGGCCAGTCTGTTTGTTTTTCCTATAGTTTTGGAAACCATAGTCGTGAAATTGGTAGCTATGGAGTTATAGATAGAACAGTACAAGTAAAAGGAATTACTAAAAATAAAGTAAAAGTGATTCATTCCAATGGTAAGGTGGATTATGTATGATAATTACAGATAAAAACTATAATCAAATAAGTGAGCAGGTATACTGGCTAGATCCTAAACATCCTAGATATAATATTGATTTAAAGGAATGGATCATTCAAAATTTCGGTGGGGCTGAATTCAAAATACTAAAACTCCGTGAAAACTCGAAAACAGATGGCATGCAAGCTATGGCAGTCGCTCCGCTGGATGAAAAAGGGAATGTTGATACTTCCCAAGTAGTGATTTCTTATGCAGGAACAAATACATCAGATTTTAAGGATATAGAAACAGATATACGAACGATCGGTGGTTTTTTTGATAAAACAGTTAGTCCGGGTTTTTCTATGACACCTAGTCAAGCACGTGTTTCAGGGCAATTGACGTCAGCAACTGAGTTTGCGAAAGAGGTAAAGAATGAGTATAAAGATGCCGAAATTTCTACAACGGGACATTCATTAGGACAGTATCTAGCCTTGTATGTCGCAGCTGAAAACCAATGGAAAAATGTTGGGTTCAATGGACCAGATCCTTACGAACTATTATCTCCAGAAGCAAAAAAATGGATAAAGGAAAATCCGGGGATGTTGACGAATTATCGTAATCGTGGGGATGAATTGCTTGGCAATCTCATGGGAGATGGAACAGGCGCAGAAATAAAAATAAGCATGGAAATGGGGTTAATGAATCCGTTTGATTATCATGGTTTAGATATTTGGAGGTTTGATAAATACGGAAATCTGATCATTCCAGAGAACGACTATAATACGAAAGCAAGTATACAACAGGAAAAACATAAAGCAATGAGTGATTTTTCAAGTCATTTGGGTACGTTGAAAAAATGGCGTGAGAAGTTTACTGCGAGTGGAGGACATTTATCAGCGAATGAGCGAATTTATTTGAATCATAGTCAAACAAAGGTAGTTGTAGAAACAATGGGACGAAAAACTAAAAGTGCAATGGAAGAAGTCATTCGAATCAATCAGAGTAGTATTGAACGAATCGAAATGAATTGGGCAGAAGAGGTACGAAGAGCGGAACATGCTGCACCTTCTTTAAGTGCTTGGGAAGTAAAAGAAACATTGGCATCTGTTGGCGTGACATGGGAAACACACGTAATGACGCCAAAGGAAAAATGTCAACAAAGAATCCAAAAAGCCAGACGAAAAGGCGAACGCTATGACGAATTGGCGAAAGAAATCAAAAATAAAATCGATGATTTAGTCGCACGAGATCAAGAATTAGCCAATCAACTAAAGGGATGAGGGAAGAAAATGACGATTGAAGAGTTGCAAGCAGACTATCAGAGAAAACGAATCAAACTAGAAGAAGAGGAAGACTTGTTGCGATATTTCAACCGAAAAGGAGAAGAAGTAGTTGAACAATCTGAACAACTGTTAAGGCGAAGTCTAAATGGTTTAGCCCGTGATAACGAACCGTTGATGAGAGCAAGGAAACAATATCAAATTGCAGAAGAGAAATATAAGACAGCATTAAATTCAGAACGACGTCAGTTACATCAACGATTCGATGATTTAGAACGAGAGTATCAAGCGGCTTATCGAAAGTTAAGTCAGTGATAAAAGAGCAATCATTACATAAAAACATACCAACATGTCGTTGAATCGGAACAATCGCACGTATCTTCTGATTGAGGGGAAATCATACCTTTTTACGAGTACAATAAACAGCTAAAAGTTAATTCTGCTTTACTCAATGAAAGTGGAGTTTTGAAATTCGAATTTTCTATATTTGGCAATTTTCTCATATAGATTAGTCTATAAAAATGTATCAATCAGAAGAGGAATTTAAGAATGATTGAGGAGCGCTTTCGTTGGTTATAGCGTAAAGTCTCTCAAAAGTAAGAGGTAGATAAGGAGGAAACTAGTTTGTCAAAATATATAATCTCTATAAATTAGATGTTAGATAACTTTATCTTGAGGAACTAATTATAGATTTTTGGCAACGGGAAGTCATGGATGAATTAGAAGATTTGTTAAATGAATTAAGAAAAACTTTAGAGCGATGGAATGTCCAAACTGTGGGAATTGCCATGCAGGGAAATTTAGCGGCAGAAAAGAAAACGACGGATAAAACCCATAAGGATGCGGTAAAGGAAGCGGAAAATTCATTTTCTAGTAGTCGTGATCAGTTAGAAAATTCTTTAAAAGGAGGATTTGCCAAAAAGGTAATAGAAGTATTCGATGAACAAGAAAAAGAATTGAAAGTGTTTGAATAAGTCAGTGTTATCACAAGAATAATAAGTGTTAGTTTGGCGGGCTGTTCACTCTATGTTTCTTTTTATAATTGATTTATCCGAACCCCAAGCTACCTTGTCTAATAAGTGGAGTTAAAATGTAAAAAAGAACTTGAGAAAACGATTTGTTTTCCCAAGTTCTTTTTCGATGTTGGATGATGGATTTCGTTTCAAAAAACACGCTATGCATTAGTCTATAGTATCAAGCCATTGCTTGGCATGGGTCAACTCATCCATTGTCAATTGATGTCCTTGATCTGTGATTTGTGTTGTTACTTTGGCGCCTCGTGAATCAAATTCGCGAACTAATTGACTAAATGAAGTATTAGAAACGATTGGATCTCCTTCGCCAAAGGATAACCAGACAGAAGTGTCAGGGAGTTCTGATTTTTCCTGATAGTCATCTAAGGACATCGGGTGAAAGAAGAGTCCTTTTTTTAGTTCTGTCTGTTGAGCCAACATGATATGAGCGGCAATATTTGCTCCGTTTGAAAAACCGACAACGATCCAATCAGTTAATGGGATATCTTGTAAGTGACTGATTTCCTTGATTTTATTATATAGGTTTGTAGATTCTTCAGCTAAACTATCATAGTCGAATTGGTTCAAGCCGTTTCTTTTGAAAAAACGATTCAAGCCTTGCTCGTTGATGTTCCCTCTAAAGGATAAAAGAGTACTTTCAGGTGCAAGAAACGCTGCAATTTCCAAAAGTGAGTGCTCATCGCCACCAGTTCCATGAAGTAAAATCAATTTTTTTTGTGTTGCTTTTCCTTGTCTATAAAGATACTTCAAATGACTCACTCCTGTCGTCGTTAATCTACCCGTTTTTGGTTCGCATCACGCGTGTCAAAAGGTCGAACATACGCTTCGATTTCTTTTCTTTTTGCTTCCAATAATGGTGGCAAAGCAAGGATCTCTCCAGCTGTTTCAGCGGGTTCATCTCCAAAGAATCCAGGACCATCAGTGGCTAATTCAAATAAGACATGAGTAGAAGCTAAGAAGTACTCAGATTCAAAGTAAAAGCGATCAACAAATCCAGAGCTAGGCAGGGACGTTTGGTTGATTTTGTTGATCCAAAACTGTAGTGCTTCATGATCAGCGACGCGTAAAGCGAGGTGATGGACATTGCCGTACCCTTCGATGGCTTTGGGTAGATCGGCACGATGTTCGACGATGATACTAGCGCCGTTTCCACCAGCACCGACTTCAAATAAATAAAAATCATCCACTTGTTCGATTTCTTTAAAACCGAGTAAGGCCAGCAATACTGTTCGGATCGGCTCAAGATCACTCACACGTACGATGACCGGACCCAGTCCAGTGATTGCCATGTCTGTTGGTATACTACTGTTTTTCCAAGGGATCCCCGCAGGAACGCCGCTATTTTTTTCATCTGAGATCAATTGATACGCTTGTTCATCGAAATCTTCAAATTCAAGATATTTCTTACCAAAACGTTCTTTGATCTCAGAATGAGTGATTTGGTATTTTTCAAAGCGAGTCAACCAATACTCTAATGCTGTATCGGAAGGAACACGAAAAGAAGTGCGCGCGATCGTGTCCGTTCCTTTCGTTCCTTTTGGCTGGTTGGGAAAATCAAAAAAGGTCATATCTGTACCGGCAGAGCCATGTTCGTCGGTGAAATATAAGTGGTAAGTTTCAATATCATCTTGATTCACTGTCTTTTTGATCAAACGCATGCCTAAAATGTCTGTAAAGAAGTGATAGATTTTTGCTGCGCTAGATGTCATTGCTGTCACATGGTGGACGCCTCTGATTGTTGTATCCATAATTTATCCTCTTTTCTTTTAACTTACAAAAAGTAAGTAAATATTGTTAAAATTAGTATAGGGCGTCACCAAAAATTTTGCAATAAATATGTCTTGCTAGTTGAAACAGAGATTGCTTCTGGAATATTGTTCGCTCGATTTAATGAGTGGGAGAGGTGTAGTCAGCTAAGATGATATAAAAAAGCAACGCTCACGATAGTAAGATCGTAGACGTTGCTTAGATGGAATGACGATAGGAAAAGTCAGAATGCTTATTGATTTCCACGGACATCCAACAGTGAATAGTTACGGACATCAAAGCGATTGCGGCTTGAGGAATACTCGATCGGTTGACCATCTTTTAGATAGACTACTTGCTGGACTTCAAGAACTGGATCGGTCTCTGCACAATTCAAATATTGTTGATCAAACGCAGAGCTTTTATCTGCTGAGATCGCGCGATAGGCTCCAGCAAAATGGACATTGAGTTCTTTGTGCAAATAATCATAGATCGATGATAGGAGATGCTCTTTCTTTAATCCTGGAACAAGTTGCACTGGCATAAAAGTATGTTCTAGAATATACGGTTCATCATCTAAGATACGTAGGCGATGAATATTATACACAGGCTGTTCCGCATCGATCATCAAGCGTTCTTGAATAAAAGCATTAGGAAACTCAACATCGAATTGAATGATCTGACTTGTCAGCGAGCGTTGTCGGCGTTTCATTTGTAAACTTAATCCTTCGTATTCATTAGCTGGAGAAGTATCTTTGTTTAAATAAGGATGGCTTAAAATCTTAGTTCCAGACCCTCTTTGGGAATATACGAGTCCTTCCATGGCTAAGATGTTGATGGCTTTTTTGATCGTCATTCGACTAGCATTGAATTCTTCGACTAGATCCACCTGATTTGGTAAAAAACTATTTGGTGGATATTTTTTTGAACGAATTCGATCTCTTAGGACATTTGCGATTTCTTCATATTTTGGCACGTTTTTCACCTCACTTTGAGTATAACGAAAGATCATAGCGCCGACAACCAATAAAAGCATGAGAAGCGCGGATAGCTTTATCAGAGAATTTATTTTTTAATTTTGGTACAGGAAATAGCTGACTGATATTTTATAGAGGACAGTTGCTCATTGCGATCAATGAAATACCAATTTATGTATGTTTCAAAACTTAAAGAAGCACCCATGAAAATGCAACGAGCAAATTTTCGTGGATGCTTCTTTGATTATTGTTCGTGAATATGATTATTTCAACTTCAAATACTACATTCCTTTAGTATAAGATCAAACAACATCCAAATCAGGTTGTTTATCTAAGATCATCAAGAATGGATACCAGATAACTGCAACGATCACAAAATCGATCACTTGGAGTAAGCCACCTAACCATGAGTTAGTGGCTAAGACACCACTTGCGATGATTGGCACTGTCCATGGAACGGAGACACCAGTTGGCGCTGGTACGATACCTGCTGCCATTACAAGGTAGTTGAACGTTGTTACGACTAATGGTGCGACAACCCAAGGAATCAAAATAGTTGCATTCAATACGATCGGTAAACCAAAAATTGCTGGTTCATTCACGTTGAAGATTCCTGGTGCAAGAGCTAAACGACCGACATCACGATATTGTTTTTTCTTCAAAACAAAGGCCATCAATAGTACAACTGCTAAAGTCATACCTGATCCACCGATTCCGACAGTGAATGTTTCCATAAATGGTTTTGTGATGATGTGTGGCAATTCTTGACCATTTTGGTAAGCTTCTAAGTTATCAAGCATTAAGGTGTTCCAAATCGGGTCCATCACAGAGTTGACAATGATTTGACCATGAAGACCAAAGAACCATAAGAATTGTACAAAGAACAAGGCAATTAAAGTTGCAGGTAAACTACTTCCTAAACCAGTCAATGGTTTTTGGATAACTTCGTAAACCACATCATGCAAGTTTGCGTGGAAGACACCAGTCATTACAGCATTGATGATCAAGAAAACGGTCAAAGTAACAACTGCTGGTATCAACGCCGCAAATGATTTTGTCACAGCGGGTGGCACGCTTGCAGGCATTTTGATCTGCCAACCACGTTTAGTGATTCGGCAGTAGATTTCACCTGCGATGAAAGCTGCGATCATCCCGATGAACATCCCTTTTGCACCTAAGCGATCAAGAGTCAACACACCTGATACTTCTTCGCCACCGACAGTTGTCATGACGAAAGGTGTTAAGATCAAGAAGCTGGCAAATGAGACAGCACCTCCAAAAATACCTTCTACATCATATGATTTAGATAAATAATAGCCAATACCAAAAGTAACAAAGACAGACATGATACTCATTGTTGCATTTTGTCCATTTCCAAATAAGCTAGACAACGTTCCTTTAGTCGCATCACTAAAGAAAGGTAAGTTATTGAAAACGACAACAATCGATCCGAACATTGTTAAAGGAAACGACAACATAAATGCATCCCGTAACACTGTCAAGTAACGATTTTGCCCTAGTAGGTTCGCTAAAGGCATGATTTTCTGAGCAAGTTTATCCATAAAACCGTTCATTTTATTCACCTCTATTATAATTTGCAATCGATTACAAAATGAGTATAACTTCAATTTAGATAAATGTCTAGTCATTTATTTAAAAAGTATTGATTTATTTTTAAGGTTTGGTATGATTACGTTATCAAAAGAAAAATAAGCGAGGGACTAAACATGACAAATTATGTATTTCCAGAAAATTTTTGGTGGGGTTCAGCTGCAAGTGGACCACAAACAGAAGGACGTGTAGCAGGAGATGGAAAAGGAGAAAATATTTGGGATCATTGGTACGACTTGGAGCCTGAGAAGTTTTTCAATCAAGTAGGACCAAGCAAGACTTCTCAAGTCTACACGAAGTATAAAGAGGATGTCGCATTGATGAAAGCTACTGGTCATAATACGTTCCGAACATCGATCCAGTGGAGTCGTTTGCTTCCTAATGGTACAGGGAAAGTAAATGAGCAAGCAGTCACTTTCTATCGTACGTACTTTGAAGAACTGATTGAAAATGGTATTGAACCCTTCGTCAATCTCTTCCATTTTGATATGCCGATGCCTTTACAAGAAAAAGGTGGCTGGTTAGCGAGAGAGACTGTTGATGCTTATGCTGAGTATGCCAAAACATGTTTTGAGTTATTCGGCGATCTTGTGAAGAAATGGTTTACGCACAATGAGCCAATCGTCCCTGTAGAAGGTGGCTATCTTTATCAGTTCCACTATCCAAATCATGTGAACTTCAAAGAAGCAGTTCAAGTGGGTTTCCACGAAAACTTAGCAAGTGCGAAGGCGATTCAGATCTACCATGAAACAGGACAAGATGGGGAGATCGGTATTATCCTGAATTTGACTCCAAGTTATCCACGTGACGAAAATAATGCGGAGGATGTGAAAGCTGCGGCGATTGCGGACGCCTTTTTCAATCGCTCATTCCTTGATCCAGCAGTAAAAGGTGAATTTCCACAAGAGTTGATCGATATCGTCAAAGAATTGGATATCATGCCTGTAATGGAAGAAGGCGATTTGACGATCATCCAAGAAAATAAAGTGGATCTATTAGGAATCAATTACTATCAACCCCGACGGATCAAAGCGAAAGAAACACCGATCGACAAAGATCGTGCGCCGTTACCAGATGATTATTTCGATAACTACGATATGCCGAATAAAAAAATGAATCCTTATCGTGGTTGGGAAATTTATGAGAAAGGTATCTATGATATCTTGACGAATACGAGAGAAAATTATGGCAATATCAAATGCTTTATCTCTGAAAATGGCATGGGTGTCGAAGGGGAAGAGCGCTACGTGAATGAACAAGGCATGATCGAAGATGATTATCGTATCGAGTTTGTGACAGATCATTTGAAATATGTGCATCAAGCCATTCAAGAAGGAACAAATTGTTTAGGGTATCATATGTGGACATGTATGGATAACTGGTCATGGACAAATGCGTATAAAAACCGTTATGGCTTTATCGCAGTCGATCTAGACCAAGATGGGAAACGGACGATCAAAAAATCAGGTCACTGGTTTAAAGAAGTAGCAACAAATAATGGTTTTGATGCTTAACTAACAGCTTAAAAAACGAGTGTTTTATAACTAAATGAATGGGATAAATTATTTTGAAATAAGGCGGTGAATCTAAAAATTAGATTTTCTGCCTTGTTTTTTCTGTTGGAACCATGGGCTTTTGAATCATATCCATAAGAATTGTTCTTCGTTTCTAATCGTGCTACACTAAAAGAAAAGAAGGAGGCGGTTTCAATGGTAGATACGTATAAAAATATTTTAGTAGCAATCGACGGTTCAGAAAAATCAGAAAAAGCATTTATTGAAGCAATCGCAACAGCAAAAAGAAATCAAGCAAAGTTACACATCTTGTATGTAAATGAGGTGTCAGGAAATTATTTTGGTGACTTTGCTTTTGTCACAACAAGTTTACAAGAAGAGTTAGATGAAGTGGCAGACAAACAAATGAAGGAACATCAAAATCTAGCGATCGAAAAAGGTTTGACGGATATTAAAACATATGTGTTATACGGTTATCCCAAAACATTGATCGCAAACTTCAACGAGTCACAAGAACCAATTGACTTGATCGTTATGGGGTCAACTGGGTTAAACGCCGTTGAACGTGCATTGGTTGGTTCAACGACTTCTTATGTGGTAAATCACGCGAAATGCAATGTGTTAGTAGTAAAATAGAAGATGATGTTCGAACTATTTACTTTTAACATATAATTTATCCGTTTTTGAGGATGCTGCATGATTCATTGCGCATCCTTTTTTGTTTTTCAGCAGAAAATGCGGTAGGATAAACAAGACAAACGTATTTCAAATAGGAGATGGATGAAATGGAACAACAATATGTCCAAGTAATGACGATCGCTGGATCAGATAGCGATGGAAGTGCAGGGATGCAAGCAGACTTGCATACGTTTTTTACAAGAAAGGTCTATGGGGTATCTGTTTTGACTGCTTGTGTCGCTGGAAATTCTTATGGAATCGGTGCAAGTGTTCCTTTACCTACGGATTTTATCGATAAAGAATTTGAACTGCTTGCAGATGATTACCAAGTCAAAGCAGCAAAGACTGGGATGTTAGCCGATGCGACATTGATCAATACCGTGGTCAAAAATATTCAACTGTATGATTTTGGTCCCTTAGTCGTTGATCCAGTCATTATGACGAAACATGGGAATCAATTATTGGAAGAAGAAGCGTTGACTACATTAAAAACAGCATTACTGCCATTGGCAGAAGTAGTGACCCCTAATTTTTATGAAGCCGAAAAACTAACTGGTCTCAAATTGAGAACAGAAGAAGACTATGAAAAAGCGGCTAAGATCCTCCAAGAGCTGGGACCCAAAAATGTTCTGATCAAAGGACATCATACTAGTGATTCCAATCAACAAACAGTGAGGGATTATGTTCGTTTAGCTTCAGGAAAAACATTTTGGTTAGAAGCGCCATTTTATGCAACAGATCGCATCAATGGAACAGGTGATTCTTTGTCTGCGTGTATTGCTGCAGAATTAGCAAAAGGAGAAACAGTGGAAGCAGCCATCCGTATTGCGAAACAATATGTCAATCAAGCAATCAAAGAAGAACTTTTTATTGGACATAAATATGGCCCAATCAATCATTGGGCGGCAAGTACGATCGACTAACTGATAGCAAAAATGATTTTAAACAGCACTCCCCTGATAGCTACTAGTGCATCCTAATGGATTCTGGTGGTTCTCAGGGGAGTTTGTTGATTAAGTAGATAACTTTAGAAAAATAAGTAGTTGTTTTTTGAAAAATAGTTAAACACTGTCTGGACTCCAAACGCCAGAGACGTCAAAACCAAATAGATCTCCCGTCTGACCTTTGATTTTTACATTGACACCGTATCCTTGATCTTCATAGGCATAGTTCGGAATAAAGTATTCTGCATTGATTGTCGCAATATCAACAAACCAGGTTTTACTGAAATTACCATTATTCGATTTTACGACACTGGCAGTAAATTGTTGATTCTTTGAACGCGAATTTGCTTTCATATAGGCAGAAGTAGCATTTTCTTTATGACGTACCCCCGTATAAGCGGAACTACCTCCAATACTAGGAGTAAAGGTAAAGTGAAAGGCAGTGTCTGCATTGTTGCTTAGCGTGTTGACCTCATTTGCAAATGAAGGGATTGCAATAATAGAACCTCCTAAAACTCCTAACGAAACTGTTGCATAAAATAACCTTTTTTTCATCTTTTTAACATCCTTTCTTAATTTTTGTGTGTTATTATATGTTTCGTAATAAGTATATCCCATGTTTAAAGAAAGCGCAAACAAAAAAATTTTAGTAGGAGAAGGTTTATGAGAGCAATTCTATATCGTGTGCTAAGAAGACGTCAATTTATTTATATGTTAGCTTTTATGGTAGTTCTAGGTTTATCTTGCTTGTTTACATATGGTATCATTGGGCAATACCCATGGAAGGGAGGGTATGACGAACCGACCAGTCTTTATTCATTGCATATGCTTGTTATTCCGGCAGTAACTTTAATAACGTTTAAGTTTTCTTTTTCGTTGCTTGCAACGATTCCAATCGGGGATATTTTAGCGGAAGATCGCCAGAGTGGTTATATGAAATCGATGGTGTCTCACATCACGTTAAAAAAGTATTTGATCAATCATTTTTTGTTGGCTTTTCTCATTGGTGGGTGCTTAGTGGTTATTCCTGTCCTTGTTAATTTTATTAGCCTCCTGTTTTTTATTCCTGTGACGCCTTTGCATCGATTTTATAGTATGTTTTTGGTCCCTTCTGATGAATTCATGCCCCATTTGTATTATGACCATCCAGGCATCTATTTGTTAGTGCGAAGTGCCTTTCTCTTTTTGTATGGTGGCTGTCTCTCTTTATTTGCTAGTATTTGCGCCTATTTAACACACAATCGTTACCTTGCTATCTTGATTCCAATGTTTTTTGTTTTAGTCAGCGATATGTTGATCAGTGTGTTGCGTGCTGCAAAATATAGTTTGAGTGATCAATTTATTGGTACAGAAAGTTTTCAGTTGACAGGTGTTTTGTTTGTCGTAACTATACTGCTATTTGCAGTCATGACGGTGATCTATGGGGTGAAGAAGAATGAGATTTAAGCAAACCATTTGCTATTATTTGTCGCTTACTTCACATAAGAAAATCTGGGGCTGTTTTTTCATAGGGATGATCTTCAGTTTGGGTAATTTAGTTTATCAGTATTATCAGATGGGACAGCAATACGACGAGTTAGATTTACTGCTTTATGGACCATACGGTATTTTAAATGGAGGAATAAATGGATTTATCAGTTCTATTTATTTGATGATATGGCTGTTTTTTATCCATAGCTTAGATAAAAAAACAGAAGAAAATTTTTACTTATTACATGTTAAAACAAAGTTGAAACTATTGGTGAATAAGGATCTAATCATGGTTTTGAGTCTGATCCTCTACATAATTTTCGTTTTCCTGGGATTTATTTTCGCCTACCTCATCATGTACGCTCTCGTTAAGGGAGAATTGGTGGAGGCAGAGCTAACTTTATTGAATGTTGGTAAGATCGCAGCCAT
Organism: Enterococcus sp. AZ062; assembly: GCF_051715065.1. Taxonomy (NCBI): domain Bacteria; kingdom Bacillati; phylum Bacillota; class Bacilli; order Lactobacillales; family Enterococcaceae; genus Enterococcus; species Enterococcus sp. AZ062. The sequence goes on from NZ_JBIOTB010000001.1 coordinate 1,117,721, forward strand.
CAAGTACTTACAATTTTTATTTATAGGACATCTTTTTCTCTTATTAAATAGAGTAATTAGAAATTATTTAGTCGTTGTATTAATGGTTATGACAGTATTTATTATAAACTTAGTTGACTCATTTCCGGCTTTTAATCTCGTGTTTATCGTTAATCGACAACAAATAACGGCTCAAGGTACATTTATCGCTTGGCTGGGTTTATTGATTTCTCTGAATCTTTTGCTTTTTGCAGCAAAATATACAGTCACTCTACTAAGGAGGTCCAACCAATGGTGCTTACCTCGATCATGATAGTCACTAGACGGATGATCAGTTTTACCTTTACCTATGGGAAAAAATGGTGGATTTCTACTGGGGTGTTTTTGATAGGTTACCTTTTAGCGATTAAGTATATGTATCCTAGGATCGTTTTTGATGGAGAAAGTATCCTTACTTTCTTGTTTCAAGGTCCTTATCCTATTCATAACTATACAGACTATTTACTTCCTTATCTTTGGCTTTTGTTTCATCTGTTCTCATTGCTATTTGTTTTTTTCCCGATTATTGAATTATTGGAAACACAAAGTATTTTTTTATTGATCCGGATCAAAAGTAGACGTAAATTGGCAATTTCGATTTTTCTTACGATTATAGTGGATTGTTTTGCCTATCTTCTCATTTTTTTCAGCGCACTTTTTTTAATTTTTTATTCCGCTGATTTTTGGTCATTGGCTGTTATACATTATAGCTTTCTATTATTTTCGACGGTTATCTTGCTTAATTTTTTAGCCGTATTCATTTATTTTATTTATTCAAACGGTATCTTCTCGTTATTGATCTGCATGGGCATGCTGGTTGTTGCAAGTCTAGTCAATTTTAAGTTTATGCCTTATAAATATTCATTGATTCTAACTAATGATATTCATTTCTATTTGACCCATCCTACATTATTCGTGGTTTTAGGAATACAGTTGGGATTATTGTTAGGTTATTTGGTTGGTATTTTATTTTTCATTCGTAGGCACATATTTTAGGAGGGTTTCCATGGCATTTTTAGAAATAAAAGAAGTAACCGTTGAAAGAAAAAAACAACGAATCCTTAATGAGGCAACGATTTCAGCTGAGCTTGGTGACGTTGTAGGTTTCATCGGTCAAAATGGTTCGGGTAAAACAATGCTTTTTAAAGCAATTTGTGGCTTTATTCGTCTTTCAAAAGGAAAGATCAAGGTAGGGGAAGAAACAATCGGCAAAGAAGTAGACTTTCCTTCTCATACAGGAATGTTGATTGAAAATCCTGGATTTATTGGTTCGATGACAGGTTTTGACAATTTATATAGCTTGTCGTTATTGACCGATAATGTCAAAAAAGATGAGATTGTTGAACTATTAACACTCGTAGGTTTATTGGATAAACAGAAAGTTAAGGTTACCAACTATTCTTTAGGGATGAAACAGCGTTTAGGAATTGCGCAAGCGTTGATGGGTGATCCGACGATGATCATTTTAGATGAGCCTTTTAATGGGTTGGATAATCAAGGAATTGAATTGTTGATCGAGATTATTGAAGAATTGAAGTTAAGAAATAAGCTAGTCTTGCTGACTAGTCATCGAAACGAAGATTTGCAAAGAGTTTGCACCAAATTTTATCAAGTTGATCGTGGAAGTTTTTCAAGAATTGAGGTATCGAATGATGAGAAAAAGTAAAATTTTCTTTTTTTGTCTGGGCGGTTCAATAATCTTAGCAGTCGCGGCAACTCGTATTATCGAAATCAATCGTGGAGTACCCAAATCATTTGCAATTACCACTTACCATTTGAACGACGTAGTTTCTTTAAATGATTTAGAACTCACTGTTTTAAACTATTCTAAAGGAAAGTCCTATCATTATGATGGTGGGAACCCGATGGACCAATATGAGTTTATGCCTGTGACAGTTGCAGTAAACGTCAAAAATATATCGCCGGATGCCCAGGATTTGGCAATTTTGAAAGAAAGTCGGTTATTTAGTGGCTACAACTATTACAATACAGGTGATGTTGACTTTCCGCAACAGGTACTAGATCCTCAACAGCAAACGACGCTTACATATGTCTACACGGTCGATGCAGAAAAAGTAGAAGAATCCTTTCAATTTGTGTTAACAACTCAAGCGTTACTTCGATTTGATCAAGCAAATTATCATGCTAGTTACAATAAAGGAATCTATAAAGGAGTAGCAATTTACCTATGATCGTTCCAATACAATGGAAATTTTTGAATGGTCTCTTTTTTTCTTAATGCTCGCAAGACGGCTCAACAAAAGAAACTCCCTTAGCAGACTTTAAGAAATCTGCTAAGGGAGTTTCTTTCTTGAAATATCCTATCAATGAAATAAGGTTGTCATTACAACGGTTGATTATTGAAGGAAAAATAGTTTACAAAATCGGTGAGAACAGTCTGGAGATCTGTTGTTTGAACAGCAACCAATTTGACATTTCTTTGACTGTTTCAGTGGTCATCGGGTTGCTTGCTTGTTCATCGAGTGCGAATTGGTCAGCTAATTGTTGCAAGAAAGCTGCATCATAAATGATTGCACTGCTTTCAAAATTCAAGCGATAGCTTCGGATATCTTGGTTGGCTGAGCCGACCATGCAGATCTCATCGTCCATGATCAATGTTTTCGCATGTAAAAAGCCATTTTCATAAACTAAGATTTGTACATTTTCCTTGATCAATTGGCGAGCGTAGTACTGAGTTGCTCGGTAGATGAAAGGATGATCTGGTTTGTTAGGAATCATGATCTTCACCTCAACACCGGAAGCGGCAGCGATTTTCAACGCAGCGATCACACTTTCATCAGGAACTAAATACGGTGTTTGGATCCAGATACGTTTTTTTGCTGAACTGATCAGCTTGATAAAGGATAACTTTATCTGTTCCCGTTCATTGTTCGGTCCGCTAGATACAAGTTGGATCGATGTTTGGTATAGTTGATCCTGATCCTTTTTCTCTACTTTGTAAAAATAATCTAAATGATAGCCAACTTTTTTTTGATCCGGCACAGAGACATTCCAATCCATCAAAAAGCGAAGTTGTAGTAAAGAGGCGGCGGCACCGTAAATACGAATATGTGTATCTCGCCAATAGCCAAATTTTTTGGTGTGATTGACGTATTGATCGGCAATGTTGAAACCACCTGTGTACCCGATCTTACCATCAACAACGATGATTTTCCGATGATCATGATAATTTAGACGAAAGCGTAGAAGTGCCCGTTGCGAAGTGATGAATGTATGGACATGACCGCCATTTTCGACTAACTTTTTAAAATCTTTTGTTTTTGTGCCATGAGAACCAAAGGCATCATAGAGTAAGCGGACTTCGACACCTTCTGCTGCTTTTTTTTCCAATACTTTTAAGATCTGTTGACCGATATTGTCGGTAACAAAAGCATAATATTCGATATGGATGGAGTGCTTGGCTGCTTCGATATCTTTCAGCACAGCAGTTAATTTCTCTTGACCGTCTGTCAGGAGTGTGACGGCGTTTTTTCGAGTGAGTGGCATTTGATTCAAGGATGAAAAGAAATCAACGAAGTGCTGATGATCTTCATTCTGGATGATGGGATCATAATGTTCCAAGGTATCTCCCTTGAAATCTTGGAAATTCTCCAGTTCTCTCAAATCACTCTGACGGAGATGGAATTTTTTCTTGTCGGTCAACCCCCGACCAAAGAAAAGGTAGAGAATAAAACCAAAACCAGGTAAAGCAAATAAAACGAGCAACCATGCCCAGATCGCTGCGACGTCACGAGGTTTGATCAAGATAGTTACAAGTGCAATAAGTGCGTTCAGTACATATAAGAAAGTAATAATGCTTCCTACCACGAGTAAATCCTCCTTTATATAATAACACTAGTATAGCATGAGAAAGGTGAGAAGCCTATTCACAAGAAAACAAAGGTGGAAATTTTTTGAAAATATCATGAGCGATAAGCAAAAGTTGTTGCAATTTAAAAATAAATCATGTAGGATAAAAGTACAGTTGAATATCTCCTTAGGGGAGTAACCGACAACATTTGTTGTGATAATATCAACAGTAAGTTAACCAATTGGTTTTCTGGTATTGTATGAAATGGTGAGACCTAAGACAAATCCGTATTTGTCTTAGGTCTCTTTTTTTTCAGGCGATAGCGGAAACAATAACTAAAATGGGGGATGAAATTTGGAAAACAAGGAACACGCACAATCAACGGTCTACAAAGAATCGATCGACACGTTGATGCAACAAACGCAAAGCTCACCTGATGGGTTGAGTAGTACGCAAGCAAAAGAAAAATTGGAAAGAGATGGCTTGAACCAACTGAAGGAAGCGCCGAAGAAGCCAACTTGGAAACTGTTTCTCGAAACTTTTAAAGATGCGATGGTAATTGTGTTATTAGTTGTTGCATTGATTCAAATGGTGATGGGTGATTATATCGAATTTTTCGTTATCTTTGCCGTGTTGATGTTGAACTCAGTGATCAGTGTGATCCAAACGAAAAAAGCAGAAGGTTCACTTGAAGCATTGAAAAACCTTTCTGCACCAGATGCAAAAGTGATTCGTGACGGAAAAGAAATGACGATTCCAGCGAATGAATTAGTGGTTGGGGATATCGTTTTACTTGATGCAGGTGACTATGTACCGGCAGATGGACGTCTATTAGAAGCTGGTTCATTAAAAGTTGACGAAGGGATGTTGACAGGTGAGTCGACATCAGCAGAAAAAGAAGTAGTAGAAATCACTCAGACTGTGCCGATCGGTGATCGCTTGAATATGGTCTTTAGTGGTACGATCATTACTTACGGTCGTGGAAAATTCTTAGTTACTGCTACAGGAAACAATACAGAAATCGGTGAAGTTGCTGGTTTATTAGAATCAACAACGGAACAAGTGACACCACTACAACGTGGGTTGGATAAATTCAGTAAGAAGTTAAGTTTAGCCATTTTAGGCTTATCATTAGTGATTTTAGGTATCCAGTTATTCCGTATCTACATGGGTGGCGGAACAGGAGATATGACGGCGGATATCGTTAGTGCCATCATGTTTGCAGTTGCGGTTGCCGTAGCAGCGATCCCAGAAGCATTGCAATCGATCGTAACGATCGTCTTATCATTAGGAACAAATAAAATGGCGAAGCGACATGCCATCATACGTAAACTTCCAGCCGTAGAAACATTAGGCTCAACGAGTATCATTTGTACAGATAAAACTGGAACATTGACACAAAACAAAATGACTGTTGTTGACTATTATTTAGCCAATGGAGCAACTGGTGATTTTTCAAATGATCCAAAAAACTGGTCTGTCGATGAACGTCGTTTAGTTGAGATCAGTGTCTTGGCAAATGATGCGTCGATCAGTGAAGATGGTTCAAAATTAGGCGATCCTACAGAAGTAGCTTTCATTGACTTCAGTGAAAAAATGAACCAACCTTATCGTGAGATCCGTCAAACGTATCCAAGACAAGCGGAATTACCATTTGACTCGGATCGAAAATTGATGTCGACAGCACATGAAATCGACAATCAACAATTCTTATTTGTAAAAGGTGGACCTGATATCGTCTTTGGTCGTAGTACAAAAGCGTTGGTAAATGGTGAAGTCGTGCCAATGACAGACGAGTTAAGAAAAAAATTCCAAGAACAAAACGAAGCATTCTCAAATCGCGCATTGCGTGTGTTAGCCTTTGCTTACCGTCCAATCAATAGCTTAGAATTATCATTTGATGATGAAGATGATTTGATTTTAGTCGGTATCATGGCAATGATCGATCCGCCAAGAGAAGAAGTTACACAAGCGGTGAAAGAAGCGAAAAGTGCTGGAATCAAAACGATCATGATCACTGGTGACCATAAAACAACTGCGGTAGCTATTGCAAAAGAAATCGGTATTTTTGCTGAGGGTGACCAAGCGTTGACTGGTACAGAATTAGATGAATTATCAGAAGATCAATTGAATGAAGTATTAGAAAAAGTAACCGTTTATGCGCGTGTATCTCCGGAAAATAAAATCCGTATCGTGCGTGCTTGGCAAACAAAAGGTCATATCTCTGCGATGACGGGTGACGGAGTAAATGATGCACCTGCCTTGAAACAAGCAGATATTGGTATTGCAATGGGTACAGGAACTGACGTAGCCAAAGATGCTGCAGCAATGGTTCTGACAGATGATAATTTCGCATCGATCGTCAGCGCAGTGGAAGTAGGACGTAATGTCTTTGATAATATCAAAAAAGCCATCTCTTACTTGTTCTCAGGAAACTTAGGCGCGATCATCGCGATCATCTTTGCCTTGGTTGCAGATTGGTCAAATCCATTTACAGCTTTACAATTATTGTTCATCAACTTAGTTAACGACTCATTACCAGCAATCGCGTTAGGAACTGAAAAAGCAGAGCCAGCGACAATGAAACGTCCACCAAGAGATCCAAATTCAGGTATCTTTACGGACAAAACATTGATCTCTGTGACATATCGTGGCGTATTGATCGGTATTGCGGTTATTTTTGCTCAATGGTTAGGAATGCAACATTCACCTGAATTTGGCGTGGCGATGTCCTTCACAACGTTGATTTGGTGTCGTACATTGCAAACATTCCCAGCCCGTTCAAATACACAAACAGCGATCCAAGCTGGTTTCTTCTCAAACCGCAGTGTCCTATTAGCAGTTGCTGTATGTAGTGCGCTTTACTGTATTGCGATGATCCCAGGACTAAAAGAAGTCTTCTCGATCCCAGCAGCGTTTGGGTTGACTGAAGTCTTCACTTGTATTGGAATCGCGCTTGTAACGGTTGTATTGATGGAAATCACTAAAATGATTTTGGTACGTGTACAAGGAAACAAATAATTATTAAAGACAAAATAGTTCATCTATCACTTACTAATAACAATAAAATGTGATAGTTTTAAGCCTTTCGAATCAAAAAGAAATCCACGAGAATCGTTTCTTCGATTTTCGTGGATTTTGATTTATACTAAGAAATAAAGCTCATCGTTTCTCTCATAAAAAATTTATTCCGAAAAGTGAAAAAGAAAGGAAAATTATCCAAATGGACAAAGAAGAATGGAATACCTTTGCGAAAGACTATTACGAATCACAAAAAGAATCCAGTACGACGATCGTAGAGGATGTCGTTGCTTATCTAAGAAGCGAGGATTTATTACCAGCTGGCTCATTCGCAGATGTTGCCGGTGGCGCAGGGCGTTATCTGCCGTTAGCAAAAGAAATAGAACAATACGAGTTGATTGATTTTTCAGAAGAAATGCTTGTGTATGCTGAACATGAAGCGCAAGTACTGGGGCTAATTAACTGCCAATTCATTTTGCAAGATTTTACTAATTTTTTACATGAAGAGAAGACTTATGACCTTGTTTTTTCAGCGGCAAATCCTGCCTTGGTTACTTGTGAACAACTGGAAAAATTGCGTAGCAAAGCGACGAAAGCATGTTTGATTCTAAGAGTAGTCGCCTCAGAAGATAATGTCTTCGTACCTCTTGAAAGGCGTTTAGGAATCGAGGTATCTGATCCTCACACATCGCCGGTTATAATGGACCAATTTGAGAAGTATTTGTCAAAGGAACATCTTCCTTATAAGAGACAGGAATTCGCTTATGATTCACAGGAAGAAGTCACGGCTTCATTTTTGCAGGCTTACTATGAAGAAATGCAAGATGATCCACGTTTCCAGTCAGCTCTCCAAGAATTATTTAAAAACAGTGAGACAATTCAGAGTACAAATAAACTGACCTATCGATTATTGACTATTTATTAGTCAACGATCGAGGTCAGTTTTTTGCATTGATTATTTTTCTTTGTAAAAACGAATATCATTTTCAACTTTATAGATCGAATAAGGTAGATCTGAATGATATTCAGCTGTTTCACCATGTCCAGGTAATGTTTCATTGAAGATTTCTTCATATTGATCAACCGTCAATGCTTCACGGTTATCTAACATCGCATGATTCTCTTCTTTGAACAAGAAATTTTGATAGTCTTCTTCTAAATACCCAGTGAAAAACTCACTCACAGCACCAGAACCATAGCTGAATAAACCGATACGGTCACCCGATTTCAATGCTTGAGAGTTTTCTAACAGAGAAATCAACCCTAAATAAAGTGAACCAGTGTATAGATTTCCAATTCGTCGACTATAGGTGATGCCTTCTTCATAACGTGCCATCAAACGTTCTTGCGTTGCTTCATCTGTTTCTTCGATCACACTTTGCAACGCTTTTTTTCCCATTTTTGTGTAAGGGATATGGAAGGTAAGTGCGTCATAATCTGCAAGTGTTCGACCTGTTGTTTCTTTATATCTATTCCAGACTTTTTGGAAAGACTCAATATAGGTAGAGTTGGACAATGGTCCATCTACTACAGGATATTGGCTATAGCTTGGACGCCAAAAATCATAAATATCTTCTGTTAAAAAGACACTGTGGTCTTCAAGAGACAGAATCCGAGGGTTTTGTGTGATCATCATAGCGACCGCACCTACACCTTGCGTCACTTCACCACCACTTGCTAAACCATAGCGGGCGATATCGCTCGCAATCACTAAGACTTTACGATCTGGATGATTTTTGACATATTCTTTTGCCATATGCAAAGCTGCTGTTCCCCCGTAACAAGCTTCTTTTACTTCGAATGAACGAGCAAAAGGTTGAACTTTTAACAAATGATGGATGATCACAGCACTTGCCTTTGATTGGTCGATGCCTGATTCGGTACCTACAATGACCATATCGATTTTCTCACGATCTTCTTCTGTGACGATTTTACTCGCTGCATTTGCTCCTAGCGTGACGATGTCTTCATAAACTTGATTGACAGCCATCTGATCTTGACCGATCCCGATATGGTATTTGGCAGGATCATCTCCACGTCTGTTTGCTAATTCAGTCATATCTAAAAATAAATTAGGAATAAAAAAGGAAAGACGATCAATCCCTATTTTCATTTCAACACCTCTTTACTCATGATAAAAAACTTACTTTATTAAAGTATCACAAAATCGCTAAAAGAAATACAAAAAAGCTAATTTTTAAGGATTTGTAAAAAAATATAGCGCTTTTTTTAAAAGGTGTATGTTATATTTGTATTTCCGGTAAAGAATGGTATATTTTTGTAGGAGATACTTGACAGTTAGAAAATAATCAACTGTCCATCTTTTATACAATTTAATAAGAAGTGTATTTTAATTTTTACGAAACCATTCAGATTGTTCTATCCATTTGATATAGACAAACGTTTTGAAGAATGTCTCGTCGGTTACAGCGTGACGTTTTTCGCAAATATATGAGAAATAAGGAGGGAATCCGTTTGCGCAAAAGATTGTAACACCTATAAATTCGTCGCGTTTTTTATAATACGTAGATGAGTAAATTTATAGACTTTGGCAACGGGTGGCTTAACTTGAAGGAAGTCGTTATTATAGATGCTGCACGAACACCGATTGGAAAGTATCGTGGTAGCTTAAGCAGTTATTCTGCTGTTGAGTTGGGAACATTCATCACAACAGAAATCCTTGAACGAACAGGGATAAACAAAGAAGCAATCAATCAAGTCATTTTTGGAAATGTGCTTCAAGCAGGGAATGGGCAAAATGTTGCACGGCAGATTGCGATCAATAGCGGAATCCCCGTTAGTGTTCCGGCAATGACAATCAATGAAGTCTGTGGATCTGGGATGAAATCAGTGATCCTTGCGCGTCAACAAATCCAACTAGGCGAAGCGGATCTGATCATAGCCGGTGGTGTGGAAAGTATGACTAGAGCGCCGATGATCCAAGTGAGCGATCCAGAAAACGAGAAAATCGAAGAAATCTCAAGTATGGTCAATGATGGATTAACCGATGCATTTTCCAACACTCATATGGGACTGACAGCAGAAAATGTGGCAAAACAATTTGCTGTGACGAGGGCAGAGCAAGATCAATATGCATTGGCTTCACAAGAAAAAGCAGCAAAAGCCAGCGAGTCAGGGATCTTCAAGGAAGAAATCATTCCAATTTCACGTAATGAAGAAGTATTTGCAACGGATGAAGCAGTGCGAGGAAATAGTACATTAGAAAAATTAAGCACCTTACGGACGGTTTTTGCGGAGGACGGCACAGTTACTGCTGGAAATGCTTCACCTTTGAACGATGGTGGCTCTGTACTGATCTTAGCGTCTAAAGACTATGCGATTGCTCATGAATTACCGTATTTAGCTACGATCAAAGGAGTCTCTGAAGTTGGGATCGATCCAAGTATCATGGGGGTAGCTCCAATCAAAGCAATTCATACATTGATGGAGAAAACTGGGCTTTCCTTGGATGACATCGATTTATTTGAAATCAACGAAGCGTTTGCTGCGTCATCGATCGTTGTGAATCGTGAATTGAATCTCCCATCAGAGAAAGTCAATATTTATGGTGGTGCGATTGCGTTAGGCCATCCGATTGGTGCTAGTGGCGCTCGTATCTTGACTACTTTAGGCTATGCGTTAAGAAGGCAGCACCAACGATACGGCGTAGCTTCATTATGTATTGGTGGCGGCCTCGGATTAGCTGTTCTTTTGGAAGCAAATTTGCAAGAAACTGGTGATAACGAAAAAAAAAAGTTTTATGAACTAACGCCAGAACAACGTAGACAGCGATTAGTTCAAGAAAAAGTGGTTTCTCAAGCAGAAGCAACAGGTTTTAAAGAATCTGTTTTAACAGAAGATATCGCCAACCATTTGATTGAAAATCAAATCAGCCAAGTAGAGATCCCATTAGGTGTCGCATTGAATTTTCAAGTGAACGGTCAAAAAAAATGGATTCCTATGGCAACGGAAGAACCTTCAGTAATTGCTGCAGCGAGCAATGGCGCAAAAATATGTGGCGATATCAGCGTTCAGATACCACAACGATTGATGCGTGGGCAAATCGTCTTGACCGGTCGTTGTGATTATCGAAAAATCAAAGAAGTCATTGAAGCAAGAAAACCAGAATTGGTCACTTGTGCAAACGAAAGTTATCCTTCGATCGTCAAGCGTGGTGGAGGCGTTCGAGAAATTTCTACTCGAGAATTTATGGGGAGCGAGCATGCCTATCTTTCACTTGATTTTTTAGTGGATGTCAAAGATGCGATGGGTGCGAATATCATCAACTCGATTTTGGAGGGAGTTGCGGTTCGTATCAAAGAATGGTTCCCTGAAGAAGAAATCTTGTTCAGTATCTTAAGTAATCTGGCGACGGAATCTTTAGCGATCGCGACTTGTATGATTCCTTTTGAGCGATTGGCAAAGGACAAAGAAACGGGTCAGCTGATTGCTGAAAAGATTCGTCAAGCGAGTGAATACGCAAAGTTGGATCCTTATCGGGCAACGACCCACAACAAAGGAATCATGAATGGTATCGAAGCGGTCATCTTAGCTACAGGAAATGATACACGAGCAGCCGCAGCGGCTATTCATGCCTATGCTGCTCGAAATGGTAGTTACCAAGGGTTGACTGACTGGCAAATCAAGGAAAATCATTTGGTAGGGAAATTGACGGTTCCTTTAGCTGTTGCGACAGTAGGGGGCGCTTCCCGCGTCTTACCGAAAGCGAAAGCTTCTTTAGATATGTTAGCAATTGATTCTGCACAAGAATTGGCACAAGTGATTGCAGCTGTTGGTTTAGCACAAAACCTGGCGGCACTGCGTGCACTTGTTAGTGACGGTATTCAAAAAGGACATATGTCCTTACAAGCGAGAGCATTGGCAATCACAGTTGGTGCCAAAGGGGACGAAATCGAGAGAGTTGCCGCAAAGCTTAGGGAATCAGGAACGATCAACCAACAAAGCGCACTAGCTGCCTTAGCAGCTATCCAGGAGAGCAAAAACTAGGAATAATTTGCGAAATAGTCGTAGTAGCTGAGGAAAGGTGACAAATAATTTTCATTATTATAACGTTTCTCTCGAAACACATAAAAAAATACCTATGCTAAGTATGAAGGACCTATAATCTAAAATTTATTTTTTTCATAAATGGTTATCACGTCTTTTTGGCTATTTTCATTTTTTTGTGAAGTTGTATAATATTAAATAAAACGTAACAGACCTTGTAGATTAAAGGTTTTCTGTTACGTTTTTTTACATACTCTGAACTAAAAATTATAGAACGTATATTATTAAATTTTAAAAATAATTTATATAACATTAAAAAAAGCTAAAGTTTTTTAAGCTTATTTGAGGTTCTCTTGTGAATAAATAATCTAACAGGTATACTTTTCCTCAAATAGAATAACTTGTTAGGCGAGACTCCTAAACAAACATAGGCTATTGCGCAGAAACGTCGAAAGACGCCAATGTGTAAAACAGGAATTGTCGGATTAAGGCTCTTCATAAGATAGCTAAGAGAAATCTTTACGTTGTTTAGTGTCAAAACTCACACGATGAGACTGAAAAGCCAATCGTTTTTTTCGTTTGGCTTTTTTTATTCAAGATGGGTAAGTGACGTATCTCCGCTGTAACACAAAGGAGAAATATAGGATGGGTGTAAAAGACATAAGAAAAATAGATTTGTATTTGCTCGTACCATATCTGTTGATCAGTGTAATAGGATTATTGATGATCTATAGTGCGAGTACGTTTCGTTTGATGTCATTCGATCAAAGTACGAATCAACTTTTAGTTCGACAAATGGTATTTGTAGTGCTTAGTTGGGCAATGATTTTTTTCATTTACCGAGTGAAACCTGCATTCATACTCAACCATCGAATCGTAAAAATAATGATGGGGATCGGTATTGTGGGGCTGATCTTGACTAAGGTACCTGGCATTGGTGTCAATATCAGTGGCGCGCAACGATGGATCTCCATTGCAGGTTTTCAATTTCAACCTGCTGAAATTGTCAATGTCGGGATGATTTTTTATTTAGCTTATTATTTTAGAAAACCCAAGCAATCATTGAATGAATTAAAAAAACCCTTTTTTATCATCGCTTTATGTTCTCTGCTGATTTTATTCCAACCAAAAGTAGCTGGTGCGATCTTGTTGATCATCTTAGCTGCAATCATGATCACGACTGTTCAATTACCAGTTCGCTATATTTTATTGTTTTTTGCAGGACTGTTCAGTCTCCTTTTGCTCCTTGGAGGCATCATTTATTTACTAGGCCAAAATGATCTATTACCAAGTATTTTTGCCCATACTTATGATCGCTTGAGTATTGCCTTTAATCCTTTTTTAGATCCTTATGGAAAAGGATTTCAGATGAGCCAATCTTATTATGCAATGTACAACGGTGGGCTTTTTGGATTAGGTCTGGGAAATAGTATTACCAAAAAGGGCTATTTACCAGTAGCTGAGACTGATTTTATTTTTTCGATTATTTTAGAAGAGTTAGGGCTGATCGTAGGATTGCTGATTCTAGCAATGTTGTTTTCGATTATTTTGCGCTTATTTGTCTTGAGTGCGAATGAGCCAAACCAACAAATCGGGTTGATTTATTTGGGAACAGGGATGCTGTTATTGCTACAGACAAGCATCAATATTGCAAGTATCAGTGGCATGATCCCAATGACAGGTATTCCGCTTCCTTTTATTAGTTATGGAGGATCAAGCTATTTGATTTTATCCATGCTTTTGGGCGTTTGCCTGAAACTGTCCTCACGAGGTAAGCAAAATGAAATTTAAATTTAACGAATTCAACTACGCATTATTTTTACCGATTTTTCTATTTTATCTATTAAGTGTCGCTGTGCAATATGGGGCAGCGGTATATGACCAAATCCCAGTCAGAGGTGTCGTTTTCAAACAAATCGTCTTTTGTCTGATGTCCTTAGGGCTGTTGTTAGTCATCCAACGTGTGAAAACAGTTGTTTTTTTGAAATACTCCCCTTATTTTTATGGGTTTTCTCTAGTAGTGATGGCATTACTACATCGTTTTTATGATCCTGCGATGTTTCAAATCACAGGAACAAAACGTTGGCTTAGGATCGGTGGTTTTTCTTTCCAACCATCTGAACTAGTAAAATTGACCTTTATTTTAGTCATCGTTTATCTGACATTGATCTATGAACAAAATGTAAAGCAACGGACTGTCAAATCGGATTTACTTTATGTAGGTAAGATTCTACTCGTTAGCGTGCCGACCTTTTTATTGATGTACATGCAAAAAGATTTTGGAACAAGTTTGGTTTTTGTCATATGCTTGGGGGCATTATTCATGATTGCTGGGGTCCATTGGAAGATCATGACGACAATGACTGCGATTCTAGTTATTCTCGGGGCCATTTTGATTGCTTTAGTCTTTACTGAATACGGACACCAGATTTTATATCGTCTGAATTTTAAGACTTATCAGTTAGATCGAGTACGCGCATGGGTTGATCCATTTGCTTATAGCCAATCGATTGGGTATCAACAATCACAAAGTTTGCTTTCCATCGGGGCAGGTGGGTTTAGTGGAAGGTCTGAAGCAATCAATCCAATTTACGTTCCTGTTCGCGAATCGGATATGGTATTTACGGTGATTGCTGAAACATTTGGCTTTTTAGGAAGTGTTTCTGTGCTCTTTTTATATTTTTATCTTTTTTATCAAATCATTTATAGTGCAATCGAAACAAATAATAAAGGGAATGTATATTTTGCGATTGTCTTCGTATTTGGTTTGTTATTTCAAGTGTTTGAAAATATTGGAGCTACGATCGGTCTACTCCCGTTAACAGGGATTCCTTTACCATTTTTAAGTCAAGGAGGAACCTCTCTCTTGGTTATTGGCTGTGGTTTAGGCATTATTTTAGGATTTAAAAAGTATGAATGAGAAGTAGAAGGGAAGTTATTATGAAACAGATACCAAAAGGAACATTGGTGGTAGCACTCGTATCATTCGTCTTATTGACGACTTTAACCACACTAGTTATGACAGAAAACACCTTATTCAACCAACTCGATTTAGCCATTTATCGACAGGAGCGATTGATCGAACTCCCAGTATTAACAACATTTTTCAGTTATTTTGCAAAGCTAGCAACGATTATTCCTACTTTATTTTTCACAGGATTGCTTGCAATTTTTAGTTGGCGGAAACAGTACCATAAATTAGCCTTTTGGCAAGTCTTAATGGTTTTGACAGTTAGTTTGATTGGTTACGTGATGAAACAAGCTATCCAGCGGACACGACCTGATGTGGAGCAATTGATTCCTAGATCTTCTTACTCTTTTCCAAGTGGTCATTCGATTTTGTCTATGACGCTATTCTTAGTATTTTTGATCACCATGTACATTATCTATCGTGAGAAAAGGGTAAATAAACTAGTATGGGTGGGGGCTCTTTATCCCTTATTGATTGCTAGTTCTAGAATTTATTTGAGAGTACATTATCCTAGCGATATCTTAGCAGGTTTTTTGCTGAGTTTTTCAGTTGTTTTCTTATGCTATAGTCTATTTTTCTCTTTTATCACTGAAAAAACAGTAAGAAAAAAGCACCAACAAAAACGATTATTCACTAGAAAACAAAAGGTTTTATTGTCTATTATGGCATTTCTTTTCTTATTAGTAGGTTCTGCAGTTGCATATGGTGTTCGCTTTTACTACGATGCAAGACAGACAGTGACTTCGATGCAACAACCGCTACAAAGAGAAACCGTTCAGCGGGAAAAAGATACGCCAGTCAGCATTTTAGTTTTAGGTATCGCCAATAATTCAATTAGAAAAACGGACTATCGTGCAAATACAATCATGTTGGTTACATTGAATAATCAAAAGAAAACAACGACGATCACGAGTATTCCTCGAGATTCTTTCGTAGAAATTGCCAATATGGATGGATTGGTCGATAAAATCAACCATGCCCATTCTTACGGTGGTATCGACATGATGGTGGATACGGTTGAACAATATCTTGATATACCGATTCATCACTATGTATCGTTGAATATGGATGGATTAGAAGCGTTGATCGATGCTGTGGGAGGAATCACTGTAAACAATGCGTTTGAATTTACAGCAGAAGATATCCATTATCCAGAAGGAACGCTAGAATTAAATGGTTGGGAAGGATTACAGTATGCGCGCATGCGAGCAGAAGATCCTGAGGATGACTATGGGCGACAGAAAAGGCAAAGGGAAGTCGTCAATATTTTAGTCAATGAGTTCTTATCTGTGAAAAGTTTATTCAATTATCGCCAGCTTTTAGAGGTAGTCGGTGAAAACGGGACAACGGATATGTCCTTAGATGAAATGCTCGGAATGATGAATGAATACCATTCGGCATTATCCAATATCACGAACCATCAGTTGAAAGGTGAACAATATATTGGTGATGGCATCTTGGGAGAAGCAGGGATCTACTATGAGAAGATACCAGATGAGGAACGGATGAGAGTGATGCAGTTGGTGCAAGAGCAATTAGAAACAACAGGGCAGAACGCAGCGCAACAATAGGAACAATCGATCTTCTCTTTTTTACATTTATAAATGATAAAAAAAGCAGTTGAAATGAACGATGATCGTCATTTCAGCTGCTTTTTTAGGTAAAAATCATCACGCAATCTATTTGCTTGCGTTTATCTTTCATTGATCGGTGTAGCGGCAAATTGTTCGATCAATGGCACTAATGTCAATTTCACTTTGTATTTACGTTCTAAAGCTTTTTCGATCGTAAATTCATTGATAGCAGACATAGAGATCTCTGCTAATTTTCGTGTGTCGTCTTTGACTGTTTCATTGATCACTACAGCATCTGCTGTTTTTTCAGCAGTGAACTTCGGATATTCTGCTACTTGTTTTGCAAAATCATCGAAACTCAAAGAATCTGTCGCTGCTTTTTCATCACTTGTTTTCTTGTCAGTTGTTGCTTCTTCACTGACTGATTGAGAAGTTGTCTCAACTTTTTCAACTTCTTTTGTTGGTGTTTCTTTTACGGACGCGTCATTAGTGACTGGTGTCGCCACAGGTTGAGCCGTTGGTTGATCTTTTTTCATGCGTTGATCATTCCAGTAAGAAACGATCTCAATCAATAGGTTGTCACGGAAACGTTCAAAAATCGTTGCTTCACCAGAACGAATACGTTTCAAGACAGCAGTAAAGTTATCGTCGATTGGTACATTGATGCGTGTATCTTCATTTGCTTGTCCTGCTAAGCCAATGATTAAGACTTGACGGTTTTTAGGATCAAGCATGACTTGCAATGGCAGACCATAACGGCGTAAACTTTCTTCTTCCAATGAACGGAATAATTGCGTGCGAATTCCATCTAAAGAAGGACGGAATTGTTTTAATAATTTTTGTTTTTGTTTTTTCTTCATAAATACTCTCCTTCATTCATACCCTTTCGATTATAAGAAAAAAACGAGCAAATGAAAAGGTTTATCAAGAAAAAACTTTTATTACTTCGATGGAAAAACAAAAAATTAAGTGGGATATTCGACTTTTTACATATTCTAAAACCTAATAAACGGTGGGAATAGAAGTCACCTTCTCGGAAATAAGGCTAGATACTTCTGTCCCGACCTCTCAAAAAGGGGAGCAAAAGTCCATTGACTAATGCTCCCCTAATCTAGTTATTTTTTTGGCAATAAGGCAAAGGTGACTAGTTCAGGTGAATAGATGACCTCATGTCCTTGCCATTGCATCGTCATCAATGAATGATCCAAGCGTTTTTTTATTTCCGCAATTTTTTCATCTCTTGACCAATTTCGAGCAGGAAAATGTTGGATTTTTTCTGGGCGGATCAAAAAGATGAAATCTGGATCAAATGTCTGCGTCACTTTTTCAGATAAACGATTTAAGCGGTCCACGGGGTTCATAGAATATCACTATCCTTTACCTTTAAAATTGTGTAGTATCTGGATCTTTTGCTTTGCCAACGACACCATCTAATTGGTCGATCGTCTTCATTTCTTCTTCTGATAGCTCAAAATCAAATAATTCAGTATTCTCCTTGATTCTGCTTGGTGTGACAGATTTTGGTAATGGTAAGAAACCATGTTGTAATGACCAACGTAGCGCTACTTGGGCAACGCTCTTGTTGTGTGTTTCGGCAATCTCTTGCATTTCTGTGACGTCGAAGATTTTACCAGTGCCAAGAGGGCTATATGCTTCAAGGACCATATCATGTTTTTTCGCGTACTCAACTACAGGTGGTTGCAATTCGCCAGGAGCAAGAAATACTTGATTGACCATTGGCATGATTTTTGCTGTTTTTGCAAGTTCATCTAAGTGATGTGGTAAGAAGTTGCTGACACCAATGGCTTTGATTTTGCCAGCTTCGTATAACTCTTCAAACGCACGCCATGTTTCGGCATTCGCTTCTTGCCAATTTTCGCGGAAAGAAACTGGATTAGGCCAATGGATCAAGAAAAGATCCACATAGTCTGTTTGTAATTTTTTTAAAGACTCTTCGAAAGAGGACATTGCTAGATCGTAGCTATGGTTTTCGTTCCAAAGTTTAGTCGTTAAGAAAATCTCTTCTCTTGGAACACCACTTTCTTTGATTGCTTGTCCGACACTTTCTTCGTTTTTGTACCCTTGAGCGGTATCAATATGACGATAACCGGCAGCTAATGCTTCTTTAACTGAGGAAACAGCAACGTCTCCGTCAGGGGTTTGCCAAGTACCGAAACCGACAACAGGGATTTCATAGCCATTTGATAAACGATAAGTAGATGTTAGTGAATTCATACTTTCAGCTCCTTTGATTTTAGTACACTTTAAGTGTAGCTTATTTTCTAAAAAAAGAAATGTATTTTGTTTGTTATAAAATATTTTTTTGTTCGTCCCATTTTGTCGCTGGTATTTTTGTTTGATTTTCCGTAAACTAGAGAAGAAAGGAATGAAACGATGGATATCTATTTAAAACAAGCAATCTTGCATATTATTGATCGAGAAACAGGATCTCCTGTATTTTCACAACAAGAACTGGATCTTACGAAAGATTTCGTCAGGGACTTTCTACAAAAGAAGATCCAAAAAATCTCTTCTGCACAAACTAAAACAGGGCAACTCACTGAAGAAAGCCTATTTTCTCAAAACTTGAAACAGTGTCAAGAAAATTTTGTCGAAGAAAGTGAGCGTTTAGTCCAACGGTGGTTTGACATCTATGCAGAAAGTGAGGAAGCACCTAGTGCAGATGTCTTCGTTGTCTTGTATGAAGTAGACACTGTGATGTATTTAGCTTTATTGAAAGTGAATTATCGTGATGCTTATACTCACTATGTGGAAGCAGATGAAGCCGGTATTGACAACCGTTTGATTTTGAACCGAGCGATCCTTGGCTCAAAATCTCAAAAAGCAGATGAAGCATTAGCAGTCAATCTGACAGACCTGACGTATGAGTTGATTGAAAAACGCTATGAGTTCTCTGGTAAAAAAGAATGGTACTTTTCGGGAAAAGTGATTGAGAGCGTCCCGGCACCTTCTTTGGAAGACAACGTCAAAGTGATAAAAAAAGTGGCGAAACAGTTAGGCAAGAAGTTTGAAGCAGAAGAGTTCGATATCATGGCGGACTTAAAAGAAGCTGTGTATGATACGATCGAAGAAAAAGGTAGATTGGATCATGAAATGATCGCGGAGAAAGTATTCAAAGAAAATATCACTGCCAAGTTAGCATTCCAAGAAGAAGTCAAAGAACAAGGCTTTATTCCAGAAGCACCACCAGTGAAAGAAGTACAAGAAATCTCAGAGAAAAAATTCGGAAAGCAAAAATTCCGTTTATCAAATGGCATTGAATTGATTGTACCAGTAGACGTTTATCGTAACCCGGATCTGATTGAATTTGTCAATAATCCTGATGGCACGATCTCTGTCATGATCAAAAATGTGGATGAAGTATTGAATCGTCTATAGTTTCTTTTAGATGAATCAAAGAAACCAAATAAAAGTGAATAGTAAAAAAGCAGTCAATATCCACGAAGATCGTTTTTCAAGTCTTGTGGGTGTTGACTGCTTTTTTTTGTGTTGTTTTTTGTAAACTGGTTCATTGATCTAATTGATCTAACGCTTTGTCCGGCACTTGAGAAGCTGTTACTTCTTCCCAACTGATGACGCCTTTACGTGAATTGACTTTTAGTCTTAAATAAGCATCCATTTTTAAAGGACGTTCTCTCGCTTCACGTAAAGTGACTGCTTTTTCTTCTCCTTGTGCGTTGTAAGCATTTTGGTCGTATACATAAATAGAAACGTCCATGTCATTGTCTGCTGAGTCAACTTCTTTTTCTCCGTTAGTGGTGATTTTTGTATAATAAGTTTCACCGCCATAGAAATAATCATAAGCGATAAAGCTTCCTCCTAGGAAAATTCCCAATACAATCAATAATGCTATCAATTTTTTTATCATTTTTTTCACCTCGGATACTATTATTCAACAAAATCTATTATTCGTCTATCGAAAGTCCAAAATTTATCGTATTTATATATAATAATGGCATATTCGCCGTTTTATGTATAAAATACTTAAGTTTTCTGTGAGAACATTTTTCAAAGTTGAGCTTACGATAATCGAATTTTAGGAGAGCTAGTTGCTTTGCTTAAAAAAACACAAATTATATAATAATGTTATGAAAGGTGGTATTAAAATGGAACTGTATTATTTAGTTGGTTTGTTTGGTATAATTTTTGGACTTTATGTGTTAGCAAAAAGAAACAATAAGATAAAACCATTCTTTTCCAAATTAACTTTAGCATTTTTGGTTGTATACTTGATCTGGCGTCTTTTCTACACGATCCCAAATGATGGCGTGATATCATTAACTTTCGGTCTTATTTTATATGTGGCAGAATTTATTGGTTTATTTGTGTATGGTTTTTTTATTTACTTGTTTTCTAATAAGTTGTCGAAAGAGTCCGTGAGAGTTCATTACGATGAGGAGCCATTTCAACCAAGTGTAGCAGCGTTTATATGTACGTATAATGAGGATAATAAATTAGTGATCGCGACTGCTTTGGCTGTCAAAGCGTTACGTTATCCAAATAAGAAAATATATATTTGTGATGATGGTCATCGTGAGGAATTGAAAGAACTTGCAGAAAAATACCATATTGGTTATCTGACAAGAGAAGGTAACGAGAACGCAAAGGCAGGAAATATCAACTATGCACTTTCACAAACAAGTAGCGACTTGATTTTGCTTTTAGATGCTGATTTCATCGTTAAGAAAAATATTATTTACGAGGCTATCGATTATTTTAGAAATCCAAAGGTTGCGTTAATTCAATATCCTCAAACTTTTTATAATAAAGATCCCTTCCAATTATTGAGAAAATCATTTTACAATGAACAGGAATTATTTATGCGTTTTTTAGAACCAGCTCTTTCACGTGAAAATGCGTTGATCCATATCGGGACCAACGCTATCATTCGACGCAGTGCTTTAGAGGAGATAGGTGGCGTCCCAACAAAAAGCATTACTGAAGATATGGCAACAGGGATGTTATTGCAAAATGCTGGTTATGAAACGATTTTCATAAATAAAGCTTATGCTTTGGGAATCACGCCTTATACAGCTCGAGAGCTGTCCTCTCAACGGACACGTTGGGCCCAAGGTACAAAGCAAATATTTGACCATTTTAAACCACGTAAATTTAAAGGGTTATCTCGTATGCAAAAATTGTGTTACTATAATTCTTATTTGTACTGGTTTACTTCATTTCAAAAAATCATTTTTTTATTAGCACCAACTCTTTTTATGGTCTTTGATATATTTATTGTTCGAAGTAACAACAATCAGTTATTATTGTTCTTTTTACCACCGTTTGTCATGATTTCTCTTTCGTTTCGGTTGTATGTTCCTAAAATCAGGAATCTTACTACTTCGCATATCTATGATTGTTTTGTCGCGCCGATCCATACTAGAGCATTGATCAAAGAGTTCTTTCATTCGGAAAAAAAATTCAAAGTGACAAAAAAGGAACTTGTTGACAGTCAATCATTTGATTGGCGAACAGTTTTTCCTCACATGTTACTATTTGGTTGGATCGCTTTCGCATCTATCGTTGCATTGTACCGACTTTATCGAGGAGAAGGATATGAAACAGGCTATATTGTGACACTTCTATGGTCAGTGTATAACCTCTATGGATTATTCTATGCGATTTTGATTGGTAAAAATCGAACAATTGAAAGCGACAGTGAAGCATTGAGCATTGTAACAAAGAAACAACTAAGTTATCTATCCCAATCATTTGAGATGTATCAAATGAGTTATAACGGATTTAGACTTCGTTCCCAAAAATTAGTTACTCCTACTTTTACACCTGGGAAAGCTTATTTATTTATGGATGAGAAAGCTGGACTTAGAATCAATTCGATATGTAAAGAAAATCATGGGAGATATGCGACTTTCTCATTTAACAATTTGACACAAGCTTCTGCAGAAGAACTTGCAAGTTACTACAGTGATCAGTTGAATGCAGCAAAACAATTAGAATTCGATATGGAAACCGATACTTTACAAAGTTGAGAGTATGACCATTACTAATAGAAAACGAACGCTGTCAATAATAACAATAGCGTTATGACAGAGGTCGGCACAGAAGTATTTAGGCTCGAGAAATAAGACGACAGTTACGTAAATTGTTCTTCAAATTTTTGTGGCTGCCGTCTTATTTCCGAAGAGTTTACTTCTGTCCCCGCTGTATATTCCCTTTTAGAATATGCGTGAAGACTAATGTCCTACTCACTTTTTATTGAAATAGTGTATCGAAACACTTTAATTGACTTTGACTAATTTTGACGTATAATAGGGTTTGTTCATAACTTACAAAAAGTAAGTGTAGATGATTTTTTTGAGTTTATGCTGAAAAAAATGTTATGGACGATGAGCTGAAATCATTCAGTGCATAAGACTATTTAGGAGGTTTGTTAATTATGGCAAAAGAACATTTTGATAGAAGTAAACCACACGTAAACATCGGAACCATTGGGCACGTTGACCATGGGAAGACCACATTGACTGCTGCAATCACGACAGTATTAGGGAAAAAAGGCTTAGCAAATCCTCAAGATTATGCAAGCATTGATGCAGCTCCAGAAGAACGTGAACGTGGGATCACCATCAACACAGCACACGTAGAATATGAAACAGATAAACGTCACTATGCGCATATCGATGCACCAGGACATGCGGATTATGTGAAGAACATGATCACAGGTGCAGCTCAAATGGACGGTGCGATCTTAGTTGTTTCTGCGACAGACGGACCAATGCCTCAAACTCGCGAGCATATCCTTTTGTCACGTCAAGTTGGTGTAAAATATTTGATTGTATTTTTGAATAAAGTTGATTTGGTCGATGATGAAGAATTGATCGATCTTGTAGAAATGGAAGTTCGTGAATTACTAAATGAATATGGTTTCCCAGGTGATGACACACCCGTCATCAAAGGCTCTGCATTGAAAGCATTGCAAGGTGACCCTGAAGCAGAAGCTGCGATCAATGAATTGATGGAAACAGTGGATGACTATATCCCAACCCCAGAACGTGATACCGACAAACCATTGCTTTTACCAGTTGAAGATGTTTTCTCAATCACTGGTCGCGGCACTGTAGCATCTGGTCGGATCGACCGTGGAGCTGTTCGTGTCGGTGATGAAATCGAGATCATCGGAATCAAACCTGAAACGAAAAAAGCGGTTGTGACAGGGGTAGAGATGTTCCGTAAAACGTTAGATTATGGCGAAGCTGGAGATAACGTAGGAATCTTGTTACGTGGTATTCAAAGAGAAGATATTGAACGTGGCCAAGTGATTGCGAAACCTGGTTCAATCACACCACATACAAAATTCAAAGCGGAAGTCTATGTGTTGACGAAAGAAGAAGGCGGACGTCATACACCGTTCTTCAATAACTACCGCCCACAATTTTATTTCCGCACAACAGATGTAACAGGTACGATTGTGTTGCCAGAAGGAACAGAAATGGTCATGCCTGGTGACAATGTAACAATCGAGGTAGAGTTGATCCATCCAGTGGCAATCGAACAAGGAACAACTTTCTCTATTCGTGAAGGTGGTCGAACTGTCGGTTCAGGAATGGTAACAGAAATCGAAGCGTAAGTATTTTTATAAAAAAAATATAAAACCTGTGGACAAGGTATTTACTTGAATATCTTGTCCAATGGTTGTAATAGAAGTGTTAAGCACCGATAAATAAGCGAGCAAACTCGAAAATTTTTTTATATTTTTGGGTTTCTCGCTTTTTTTTTGTGGGGGAATCTTCGAACAACATTTTATGAGAATTTAGTAGGTGCAATACGACTAGTATCCTTGCTGCTTGTTTCCATCGATTTTTCTTGTTTTACCATGTCTATAAATTAGTTATAATAAATTTATCTGTGTTTCTAAAAACTATGACAAAAAGTTAAGAGGGGATTCAATGATTTTAGAAAATAAGTTAGGCTTGACCAGTCAAGTTGAGTTGGCAAAAGCGGAAGAAAAAATCAGTAAGCAAAAAGCAAAAAAATTATATGATTCTGGAAGAATAGATGAATTAGAAATTGGAACGTTCAAAGGGTTAAGCGAAATCCATGACTATTTGTTTTCTGAAATCTATGATTTTGCTGGGGAAATTCGCTCAGTAAATAGTGCAAAGGGGAATTTTCGGTTTGCGCCGGTCATGTATTTGGAGTATTCTCTAAAAAATATTGACCAAATGCCACAGTCTACTTTTGAAGAAATCATCAAAAAATACGTAGAGATGAACATCGCTCATCCTTTTCGTGAAGGAACCGGTAGGAGTACTAGAATTTGGTTAGATCTCATTGTGAACTACTCACCACTTAGCTAAACCTACCGGTTTTTAACGCTTGAAGTGGGAGCTTCTTGGGAATAGAGCATACTTGATAGTGTATTTCTTTACTAACAGCGGTGTCTCTTATTTGCCAAGCTATCCCCGTAGTTCCTACGGTTCTTGATTTTATCTAAGCTAATTGTTTTATTCGGAGACCTTCGATCAGAATATTGATGCTTGCGTTTATATCACGGTCATGATGAGCATGACAAACCGGACAAGTCCATTCTCGTATTTCGAGCGTTTTCTTGCCATCTTGATGACCACAATCCGAACAGAGTTGACTAGATGGGAACCATTTATCTACTTTGATGATTTCACATCCATACCAGTCAGCTTTGTATTGTAGTTTAGTTACAAAACTAGACCACGATACATCAGAAATACTTTTAGCTAATTTATGATTGCGTAACATACCTTTTGCATTTAAGTCTTCAATACAGATAGTATCGTGATTTTTGATAATCTCTGTACTTAACTTGTTTAGAAAGTCGTTGCGCTGATTCATTACTTTTTCATGTAGCCGCGCTACTTTTCGTTTTTGTTTTTGATAGTTTTTGGCTTCAAAGAGATTGACACCTTTCTTTTTAGCTAATAATGCACGTCTTGACAACTTACGTTGTTCACGTTTTAGTTTCTTTTCCATTTTTGACGTGAACTTATTATTATCAATCTTTTGACCGTCAGAAAGAATGGCAAAATCAGTTATACCAAGATCAATTCCAATAGAAGAATCGTTTTTAGGAAGTTCAACTATTTCTTCTTTACACAACAAAGAAATATGGTAATTACCACTTGGATGACGTGAGATTGTGGCAGATTTGATAATTCCTTTAGGTTGTCTATGGAGTTTAATCTTGACTAAAGACTTCAACTTAGGAACTTTGATGAATTTATTATCAATCAAAGCTACTGTTCCTTTTTGGTTGTTAGTAGTATAGCTTTGTACAGGATTCTTCTTACTTTTGAATCGAGGAAACCCAACGGATTTATCTCTAAAAAAATTCTTATATGCCTTATCTAAATTAAGTTGTGCATTCGCTAGAGCCAGGCTATCTACTTCCTTCAAAAACGGAAATTCTTCCTTATATTGAGCTGGTGTTGGAAAATTCATTTTTATAGAAGAATCATTTTTAGTTTCTTCATAATTTTTCATTCGGTCATCAAGCATTAGATTGTAGACCTTACGGACACAACCAAAAGACTTAGCAAAGAACATTTCCTGCTCTTCTGTTGGATAAATTCTGAATTTATATGCTTTTAGTCGCTCCATAAGACTCACCTACTCTCTATTTGTGGTTATTACCTTGATTCTGAATATACTTTTTGATGACATCAATTGGTGCGCCACCAGTTGTCAACAGGCAGAAACTTTTAGACCAAAACATTTCTTTCCAAAGATATTGTTTTACTCTAGGATAGTCACGCTTTATCAAGCGTGAACTCGCGCTTTTATAAGCGTTGATGAACTTCGTCAGCTCTGTTTTTGGCTGTGCTTTGAACATAATATGAACATGATCTTTATCATGATTCCACTCAACGAGAGTGATGTGATATGACTCTGCAATTCGTACAAAAGTTATTTTAGCAAATTCAGATATTTCATCATCAATCACTTGTCTACGGTATTTAGTTACCAGTACAAGATGATAATAGAGAAGAAACACTGAATGATTATTAGTATCTAGTTCCATTGTTATATCAGCTCATTTCTTATATAGACTGATTATAACATAGTACAAAATAAAAAGGCAATATGCATTACATGTCGGTTTTCGAGTTACCAACGGTAACCCTCATACCGAACGGCATTCATCACCCACCTATAGAGGTTGGGCGACTTCTGCCTGAATTAAGTTAAAATCGGAGCTACAGAAAGTGGTTGACTGGAATCTAATTGATAAGTCTGATTATTTATCTGCAATGGAACGTAGTCCGATCAATGACTTAGAAATCAGCTATTTGATTTCTAACGCGTTGACGGATAAAATTTCCGATCGTGAACTTTATATGAAAGGAATCGATGTGAGTTATTTTTATGAAGGTTATTCTGAATATACCATTGATGATCTCTAACAGAAGGAAAAAAGGTTTGTGAATAAACAAAAAACGCCTGATTTTGACTAAAACAGCAAAATCAGGCGTTTTTTTTATTTACGAAACCATTTTTTTAAGCCATTCAAAGGCTTTGTTTTTTGATCAACGGGCGCATTGTCAATGATCAATAACGTGATCATCACATAAGCGATCCAACTATCTCTTGAATAAAGTGTATAGCGAGATCTCCAATTGGTGGCATATTTATCTTTGTATTCTCTCAACCCTTGAAAAGAATAGAAATGTGAGCCAAATTCATAGACTAGATAAGCAATCCGTTCTTGGATGAAACTTTTTCTTGAAGTCCCAACATTAGACAAAGGAGCCATACCCAAATTGAACCATTGGATATTTTCCTCCTTCATATATTCAAAAAGATGGATGAATAAATAGTCCATGCTGCCAGAAGGGGCAGTCTCTGGATCATAGCGCATCAAATCAATCGTTCCGATCTTATCATTCGTATAAGTCGGCATGATCGAAGTGAAAGCGACCAACTCATCTTGATCGTTTTTGACGACTGCAATCGGTGCTCGCTGTAAATAGTCTTCTGAGAAGAAACCTAATGAGAAGCCTTTTTCTTTGCGACTGCCTAGCCAACGATCAGAAATGGTTTTAAGCTCAGCCATTTGTTGGGAAGAAAATGGTGGTTGAAGTACCTCAAACATGAATCCTTCTCGTTCGATGCGATTCAGTATCGCACGTGTGCCTTTCATTTTTTTCCCAGAAGTCGTGAAGTCGGCTAACGAAACATGGCCTTCTTCGCCCATTTTGATAAAATCATAGCCAAATTCATGAAGAATCATAACCAGTTCTTCGCTCGTTTCATAAAAGACTGGCAAGTAGCATAAGCGATCTGTTTCTGCGATAAACGCTTCGATCGCTTCTGGAAAATCTTCTTTTTTGCCTGAGGGATCGCCCATCACCACACACTTATTGTTATAACTAGCAAATTGTAACAAGACGGTTGCTTCCCCGTCTTTTTCATAGGTAAACATCCGTTTATCTTTCAAAAATATCAGTTGACTATCTGAATTACCGCCGTAAGTTTCTAAAATCGTAGTGGCGACCGCTTCATCTAACTCTTGTCCAACTTGTGCTTTTTTACCTTGGAGATAGTGGACAAATAAAATCATGATAAAGGCTACTGCTAAAATTGCTAGAAAACCAGACAACCAGATTTTTTCTGAAGGAAATAGAAAAAATGAAATAAACCGATGATTACGATGTGGGAAAGTGGGCATATTATAAACACCGATCACGATATATAAAACGGTCAATGCACCTATGATCAACCCATCGATCGTCAACCATTCCCACGAGTAGATCAATTGATCTCTGAACAATTCATTACGTGAAGCGATCACGATACCTAATAGCAATAGTAAGAAAATAATGCCAGTAGTGCTTAGATCATTCAGCCCAACATAAATTAATGAAACAAGGATCAAAAAAATGGTTGGCCAGTACACACGCTTGACTCTGGCTGCGATGCCTCGTCCCATAATAACAAACAAGAAGCCTAGCAATATGCTTGGAAATTGCATAATAAAATGCATCTTTATAGGATTGATATGATGCAACCAACGAAACTCAGTAAATGCTTGCGGGATCGTTGCTGAAAGAACCAACATGATGCCAGAAAAATACATTAAGATCACCAGGATCTTCCGAGCAATCTGGGTCGCTAATTGCTTTGGAATACCAGAGTATCGTTGGTCGATCGATACACCGACATTTTTAAAGAAGAAAACTAATCCAATGAAAAATGGAATAAAGTAATAGAAGATCCGATAAAGCAAGATCCAGATCACAACGGTTTCTTTAGGGATACCTAGAGCTGATAAACCAAAGATCATCATCACATCAAAACTACCGATTTCTCCTGGGATCATTGAGATGATCCCGATAACTGAAGCAGCGATAAATAGAGGGATTGTTTGCCATAGATCGATGGGGATCTCCATCAAATAGCCGACTGCAAGAAAGGTTCCTAAGACACCCGTCCATTCCAATAAGGAAACGAGTAACAATTGCCCTTGGGATTTAATTGAAAGACCACCAACATAGCCTTCTTTTTTGATCGTGGTAAAAATAAAAACGATGGGGAAATACAAACCACCGGCAATCAACCAAATCCAATACTGTTTAAGAAACGGAGCGACAGGAGTAAAGAAGACCATAAAAAACGAGACTAAACTATACAGAGATAAACCCGCCATCAAAAATAAAAATACTTTAGATAAAGCTTGCATGACTTGTTTGCTATCTTTTCTTTGACCGTAGAGTTCGGATCGTAAACCGATACTGACAAAGCCACCAAATCCAGCAATGTTATTAATAGTATTGATCATCCAACTTGTTTCAAATAAATATAATGGCTTTTGCTTTTGATTTAGTAACTTGTTGAAAATCAAATCATATCCAATCATGGGTAGAATAGAAATCAACCCAATCAAAAACATGACACCAATTTTCCAGAGTGGGATCGTGGAAAATGTTTGAGCTAGTTGGTCCGCAGATAACAAAGTACTGATTGTCATCAATTCACGAATAATAATTACTAATACGGAAATCAAAAAAATCGTTTTGATAAGTCTCAAGTGGCTTTTGAACCACTGAATGATTGGCTTGAACAAAAAATCACCTACTATTTTCAAATTTATTTTGTCAAGAAGTCTAAAACTTCTTGATTGAAGCGTTCTGGGTTTTGGCGAGCTAATTGGTGTCCTTGTCCTGTGACGAGAACAAATGAAGCATTAGGGATCGTTTTCGCTAAATAAAGCGAATGTTTCAGTTTGATGACATCTTTTTTACCGACGATGATCAGTGTTGGACAATTGATTTTTTCTAAATGTTCTGTCGTGAGGCCAATATCATGAAGCAATAAATCGATGACCAATAAATGCTGACGTAAATGTGGCTGGAACAGTGCGCGCAACCAAACAAAGAAATAGTGAAAAGCACTGAGTAGTCGTGAGGACCAGAGAACCCCATTCAACCGTGTATTACCCGAATTTAAAATCAAGCGATTGACCCTATCTGGATAATTGCTTGAAAAAACTAAGGCAAGATTGGCTCCATCACTAAATCCCAAGATATTCGCTTGTGGGATTTGTTCCAGCAGCATGACTGTCAATAAATCATCTGCCATCAAACGAAAATTCAATGTTCCCGCTTGATTTGTCGATTGTCCATGCCCACGACTATCGATGAGATAAATCGTAAAGTATTGTTCTAAAACGGGTACTTGTTCTGAAAAGAAATCACCGCTCCCGTCATTTCCATGTAGTAGCAAGAGGGGAAATCCATGTCCACTTTTTTCATAATAGATGTCAGTACCATCTGCCATTTTTGCAAATTTCTTTTCTCTTTTCACATTTATCACCTACTATTTTGAATTATAACGCTCTTTATCTATTTTATAAATCGAAACTCTATAAAACGAACGATCATTTTCGTAAGGTGAAAGCGAAAATGAAACATTCATTTTTTATTAAATTAAATAAGAAAAAACAGAGAAAAAATAGCCAAGAATGAAAAGAAATAGTAAGATAAAAAAAGATGTCAAATAGCTAGGTGGGTTTGGATGAAGAAAAAAAGAAAATCAATCTTCCGTATGATCGTAGGTCTATTTGTCTTCACGATTCTGGCAACGATTCTTTTTCTATTCGGTAGAACATATCAATCGATCAAGCGTGTAGAAAATTATCAGCCACAGATTTCGTCAGCATTAGAAAAGTATCAAATGCAAGAACATGAGAATCTAGTGAAGGCAATCATACTTACTGAATCAAGAGGAAATGGTGTCGATTTGATGCAAAGTTCGGAAAGTGCCTATGGACAGATGGGGGCGATCACGACACAAGAAGGAAGTATTGACCAAGGAGTCAAATACCTCTCAGAGATGATAGCTGAGGCGAAAGCATTAGGTTGCGATCTGGCGACAGCGATCCAAGCGTACAATTTTGGCAAAGACTATATTGCTTACGTCAACGAAAGAGGCGGGAAGAACACGGTCCGTTTAGCCGAAGAGTATTCTAGGGATGTGTTGAGTCCGCTTTTAGGCAATGACAACAAAAAAACCTATCGCTATTGGCGAATCCAGTCATTATTGTATAATGGTGGGTATTTATACCATAATGGTGGTAATATGTTTTATGCTGATGTGGTGAAGATGAACCAACAGTTTCTTGAATGGTATGAAAATATTTTTTAAGCCTGTTGGATCGAACCAACTGCAAATCAAAGCAAGACGAATAATGAATACAATGAATGGAAAGAAGGAGTGCTTGGACGAGTGGAAGAAAATCAAAAAGTAATGGAGAAAAGAGAGAATACAACGAAAGATTGGGGATTAAGATTTTTCAAAGGAATGTTTATCGGCTCAGGCTTTATCTTGCCGGGAGTGAGCGGAGGGGCTTTAGCAGCAGTATTTGGAATGTATGAGCGGCTGATTTCTTTCTTAGCACATATCACTAGAAACTTTAAAGAAAACGTCTTATTCTTTTTACCAGTCGGCCTAGGCGGTGTCACTGGCGTATTCTTGCTGTCTTTTTTAGTCAGTTTTTTACTAGGGGCCTATGAAACAACGATTTTATGGTTCTTTGTGGGATGTATTGCTGGAACGGTGCCCGCTTTATGGAAAGAGTCAGGAAAAAAAGGCCGAAACAATACAGATCTCATTATTATGGTTGTGACATTTATTTTAGGTTATCTTTTCTTGTTATATGGTGCCCGTTTATTTGATGGGCAAGTAGAACAAAATGTCTATACCTGGATGATGGCAGGCGGTTTGATTGGTCTCGGAATGATCGTTCCTGGATTAAGTCCGTCGAATTTTTTAGTTTACATGGGACTGTATAAAGCGATGGCTGATGGCTTTAAAGAAGTGCGTTTAGAAGTGATCATTCCTATTGCAATCGGTGGAATCGTGTGTGTGCTAGGTCTTTCCAAAGTAATGGACTTTATTTTCTCAAAAGCTTATAGCAAATTATTCCATTTTATTCTAGGCATTGTTTTTGCATCCACGATCATGATCATTCCTACAAATTATAGTGGACTTGGCATTTTAGGTATCTTGGCATGTCCAGTGTTATTCGTTGCTGGTGCTGCACTAGGCTGGTGGATGAGCCGTTTAGAAGAGCAGTATAAGTAGAAGAAGCACAAGAAGAAAAGTCACGTGATCGTTGTATTCAATTATCCAAGTTCTTGATAGATGGTTCGAAGAAACGATTCTCTTCTGTGATTTTTCTAGGTGAAGTATATGGTGAGATAGAAAAATAGAAAACAGATCCGCTGTTTTTTGATTTTTCTATCTTTTTTTAAAATAAAAAAAACGAGTTGTTTTTAATCGTAGAAACAGCTAGACTAATTGAAGTGATTATTTTTGAAAGTTGGCGTGATATGGAAATGAAAGAATTAAAGGGACTTACAGAAAATGAAGTGAGTCAAAGACGTGCCTCTGGTCAACAGAATGATTACCAAGAGGATGCTACAAAAAGTACGAAACAAATTTTCAGCGATAATATTTTAACATTATTCAATTTTTTGAACTTAGGAATAGGACTCTGCTTATTACTAGTTGGTGCTTATTCAAACATGGCTTACTTAGCAATTATTTTTGTAAATATCACCATGGGGATCTATCAGGAAATCCATGCGCGTAATCTTGTGCGCCGGTTATCAATCGTTTCACAGGCGGAAGTAACCGTCATTCGTGATGGAAAAGAACAGATGATCGCAACGAAAGAACTAGTTTTAGGCGATCTTGTCAAAATCGGTGCGGGTGAACAGATTCCCTCAGACTTGCAAGTGATCAGTGGTCGGGCAGAGGCAAATGAAGCTTTACTGACCGGTGAATCTGATTTGATCATCAAAGAGTCAGGAGCAGAATTACTGTCAGGTAGTTACCTGACTAGTGGCTCTGTCTTTGCTACAGTTATTCGTGTTGGGGCAGATAATTATGCTGTCCGCTTGACCAACGAAGCAAAAACACACAAGGAAATTCATTCGGAACTTGTGGAATCGATCCGCAAAGTATCTAAGTTTACAAGTTTTGTGATCATTCCTTTAGGGATCATCTTATTCTTGGAAGCTTTGTTCATTCGAAATGCGTCGATCCAACTATCAGTCGTTGCTTCTGCGGCAGCCTTACTGGGAATGTTACCAAAAGGATTAGTGTTATTGATCAGTATCGCATTGACGACTGGTGTAACGAAACTAGCGAAGAAACGAATCTTAGTCCAAGATATGTATTCTATCGAAACACTGGCACATGTAGATACATTATGTCTTGATAAAACAGGGACGATCACCGAAGGAAAAATGAGCATCCAACGAGTCGAACCCTTAAATAAAACCTATGAAAAAATGATTCCAACCATTATGGGAACATATTTAGCTGAAAGTAGCGATAACAATGTCACGATGCGTGCGTTGAGAGAGTATTTCGAGATTTCTAATCGTTACGATGTCGGAGAAAAATTAGCCTTTTCATCTGACCGCAAATGGGGCGCAATGGAATTTCCTGAACTAGGTGTCGTCTATGTCGGGGCTCCGGAACGGTTAGTGGCAGACGATCAGTTGCCGGAAAGTTTAGTGGAAGCCCAGGCCAACGGGTTTCGTGTATTGATGTTAGGTCTTGCTCCCAATCAAACGTTGTCTTCAGGCGATCCTCAAGGGGTTGAACCGATTGCTTTGTTTGAAATCGATGATCCTATCCGTAAGAACGCGCAAGAAACCTTAGCTTATTTGCACGAAGAAGGGGTAGACTTGAAAGTGATTTCTGGAGACAATCCTTTTACGGTGTCAAATATTGCGCGACGTGCTGGTTTGCCCAACTATCAATCGTATGTTGATCTATCTGATTTGACAGAAGAAGCAGAAGTCAGAAAAGCGGCGCATCAATATACAGTTTTTGGGCGAGTGAGTCCGCAACAAAAGAAACTCTTAGTCAACGAACTAAAAGCAAGTGGACGAACAGTTGCAATGACTGGAGATGGCGTAAACGATGTATTGGCTTTGCGTGAAGCTGATTGTAGTATTGCGATGGCAGAAGGAGACGGAGCAACACGACAAATTGCTAATCTTGTCTTGTTAGATTCTGATTTTACGACATTGCCCGAGGTATTGTTTGAGGGACGCCGAGTCGTGAATAACGTAACGAAAGTTTCAGGTATTTTCTTTATTAAAACAATCTATTCATTTATCTTATCGATTTTATGTGCAGTGACGGCTATCGGATTCCCATTTATCCCGATCCAGATCACGTTGATCGATCTTGCTATTGAAGGGTATCCATCTTTCTTCTTATCATTTGAGAATGATAAACGAAAAGTCGATTATCGCTATCTGCCTACTGCGCTAGTCAATGCATTACCTAATGCATTGCTTGTTGCTTTCAATACTGTGGCGATCTACCTGATCGGTCACAACCAAGGTTGGACATCTGGTGAAACAACGACATTGATGTATTATTTATTGATCGGGATCAGCTGTCTGGCAGTGATCAAAGCCTGCTTGCCATTCAATCCATTGCGGATTTTCTTAGCAGTCACCACAGTGGTCGGTATTTATGTCGCTGCGATGCTTTTCCATCATATATTAGAAGTCAATCTTGGGTTAGGAAATACTTGGCCATATTTTGTTGGCTTTATGGGTTTGAATGTGCTATTACGTTTAGCGTATTGGAAATTAGGCATACAAAACAAATTATTGGATAAAGTAAATGCAAATAAAACTCCTCATACTCATGTGGAAGAAAATGTCATATAATCTAGTATCTATCACTTGAAAAAGTATAGGAATATGGTACAATGAAACATGTATAATTGTGTCCTTTAAAATCGCACTGATTTTCGTTAGTGCGATTTTTTACCGGTTATTCTCCTGAAATGTCTTGTCGATGAGTATGAGATATCAACTAATGCAGGGGGTGAGAATATGGCTCAAAGGATCCCTCAAGAGACTATTGAGACGATTCGTAATCAAACGAATATCGTTGAGGTGATTGGGCAATACGTCCAGTTGAAAAAATCTGGGAAGAATTATTTAGGTCTCTGCCCTTTCCATGAAGAACGTACGCCTTCTTTTTCGGTTGCGGAAGATAAGCAGATTTTCCATTGTTTTGGTTGTGGAAAAGGTGGGAATGTCTTTACGTTTCTTCAAGAATTGGAAGGTCTGTCTTTTCCAGAAGCAGTAGTCAAGGTCGCTGATTTAGAACAGATCCAACTCGAAGATCAGTGGCGACAACAAACGTCAACTGCTCAAACCGGAGATTCAGCTACTGGTAAATTGATTGCGGCTCATGAAAAAGCAGTAGAAGTTTATCATCACATGTTGTTGCACACAAAAGTAGGTGAGCCAGCGTTAAATTATTTACTCGAACGCGGTCTGACCACCGAGTTGATCGAAGAATTCAAGATCGGTTTTTCGCCAAATGAACGCTCATTTTTACAACAAGTATTCCAAAATGAAGACTATTCTGAGGAAGTATTCCAGCAGTCCGGCTTGTTTGTGACCCATGATGATGGACGGATGTCGGATCGTTTTTATCAACGGATCATGTTTCCTCTTCGTAATGGTCAAGGTCGGACGATCGGGTTTTCTGGTCGTTACTTGGCTGGTGAACACGATACAAAAGATCAACCAAAATATTTGAACAGTCCTGAAACGGATCTGTTCAACAAAAGACAAGTCTTATTCAACTTAGACAAAGCACGTAGTGAGATCCGCAAGTCGGGTGAAATCTTACTATTCGAAGGGTTTATGGATGTTATCGCTGCATGGCAAGCGGGTGTCAAGACTGGTTTAGCCTCCATGGGAACAAGTCTCACGACTCAACAGATCCAGCAGATGGAAAAACTGACAAAAGAATTAGTGTTTTGTTATGATGGTGACCGTGCGGGAGTAGAAGCTACGAACCGAGGCATCGAGCTATTGCGTCAAAATAGTCGAATGCAATTATCTGTCGTAGCGATCCCAGAAAAACTCGATCCAGATGAGTACTTGAGAAAGTATGGGGAAGATGCTTTTCAAGAATTAGTTTTACACGGACGAGAAACCATTTTTGCTTTTAAATCGCGTTATTTGAAGCAAGAAAAAAATCTGGAAAATGAAAAAGATAAAATTGAATATCTTGAAGCGGTACTAAGTGAATTGAGTAAAGTTGTTTCGCCAATCGAACAAGACATGTATTTAACGCAGTTATCAGCAGAATTTCAGCTGAGTCGAGAAACGATGCAAAAACAAATACGTGATCTGCGCCGAAAGAATCAACCAACCAAGCAAGAACAAGCTCAACCAACGACAGAGCAGGTGTCCGTAAAATCTGGAACGATCAGACAAAAACGTCCACTATCTCAGGTTGAAAAAGCAGAACAAATGCTATTGTATCGCGCGTTCAAAGAACTTGCTGTGCGTAATCTACTCAAGGAACAAGGGGTTCAATTTATTCATGATACTTATGCAGAAATCTATTTTTTATTTGATGCGTTTGTATCTCAAAATGGAGAATTCAAACTTGCGGAGTTTTTAGACTTCTTGCAAGATGAAAATTTAAGGCGGATAGTGGTCGAGATCGAATACATGCGAATGGCGGAAGAAAGTACGCCGCGTGAGATCCAAGACTTACTGAGAGTGATCAGTAAATCGGGCTTAGCTGAAGAAATCATAACAAAAAAACAGATGCAGCAAGAAGCACGACGTACCGGGAACAAACAGTTAGAATTGGAATTGACGATTGAGATCATTAATTTAACGAAACAGTTAAAACAAGCCGAATAGCTACTTAAAGGGGGCCTTCTTTTATGGCAAATGGAACAGATGTTAAAAAATATGAAGCAGCAGTGGCAGCGTTCATTAAAGAAAATAAACCAAAAGGGCAAGTGATTTATGATGATCTATCAAATAAACTTGCGACACCATTCACTTTAAATGCAGATGAGATGGATAAGTTGATCCAAAAAGTAGAGGATGCAGGTATCAGCGTCGTTGACGAAAATGGTGAACCATCGATCCACAGTCTGAAAAGTGCTGAGAAAAAAGCAGAACAAGCTAAAACAGAAGATCTTTCTGCACCAACAGGCGTCAAAATCAATGATCCTGTTCGGATGTACCTCAAAGAAATTGGCCGCGTCTCCCTTTTAACTGCAGAAGAAGAAGTAGCATTAGCATTGAAGATCGAAGAAGGTGACCAGGAAGCGAAACAACGCTTAGCTGAAGCTAACCTTCGTTTAGTTGTAAGTATTGCCAAAAGATATGTGGGTCGTGGAATGCAATTTTTAGATTTGATCCAAGAAGGAAATATGGGATTGATGAAAGCTGTTGAAAAATTTGACTACCGTAAAGGGTTCAAATTTTCTACCTACGCAACTTGGTGGATCCGTCAAGCGATCACACGTGCGATTGCTGACCAAGCCCGCACGATTCGTATTCCAGTGCATATGGTAGAAACCATCAATAAATTGATCCGTATCCAACGTCAATTACTACAAGACTTAGGAAGAGAACCAACGCCTGAAGAAATCGGTGCTGAAATGGATCTTCCTACAGAAAAAGTACGCGAAATCTTAAAAATCGCTCAAGAACCTGTCTCATTAGAAACACCGATCGGTGAAGAAGATGATTCGCATTTAGGTGATTTTATCGAGGACCAAGAAGCAACTAGTCCTGCGGAACATGCAGCGTATGAATTACTGAAAGAGCAATTAGAAGATGTCTTAGATACTTTGACAGATCGTGAAGAAAATGTCTTACGTTTACGTTTTGGCTTAGATGATGGCCGTACACGTACGTTGGAAGAAGTAGGTAAAGTCTTCGGCGTGACTCGTGAACGTATTCGACAAATCGAAGCAAAAGCATTAAGAAAACTTCGCCACCCATCACGCTCAAAACAATTGAAAGATTTCTTGGAATAATCAAGAAATAATTTTTTAAACGAAAAAAACAGATCATTTTTCTTGAATGATAGAAAACCCTCAAAGTAGGAGATCTCTCCAGCTATTGAGGGTTTGTTTTTTATCAAATGATTCAACTGGTTTTCAACAAAGGATCGTTTAAACAGAGTAGTTCATTACGGTCGTTATTTATTTTTTACTGAAGGACTTATTTGTTTTTTTATAAAATCCTTAGGATATCCTATTGGCGTGTGGATTAGATTATGGTAGATTTAATGGTAGCGAAAACCTAGTAAAGGAGCCGATCGCTAAGTGATAAAAAAATGTCCAAAATGTGGATCAGAAAAAATCAAAGATCAATCAAAATGTCCAGAATGTGACTTTGAACCACAACAAGATGAACTAACACAATTACCGCAAACAGATGACAATCAATCGTTAGACGAAACAGCTGAGGAAGTTTATCCAGACAGTATCGTGAATGATCCAATCGAATGGTCAGAACTAAAAGATCTACCGTTGGAATCTGTCATGGAGTTGTTTGACTCAAGTGACACGAGCACTGAGTCAAAGGATGATCAAGTAGATAAAAAAGAAAATACCAATCTTGACAAAGAAAAAACAGAGACAGATCACGCTGCTACCTCTGAGCAAAGAGAAAAAGCGCAGCAGAAAAAACGAGTAGCTGAATTAAAAGAAGCAGTAAACAATGAAGAAGAAAATTCCATTCTAGCTGCTTACATCAAGGCGCATCGTGAAGATACGACTGAAGAACACGCAAAAGAGCTGCTTCGAATGATCGAAACGGCGGCAGCAACGGGTGAGGATTCAGTCGACATTCGTTTGTCGGAAAATACAACGGAGCAAGTTTCTCCTGAAAAATCTCAAGAGGATGCAATAAAAGAGTCACCAGTGGAAAAACCAACAGAAGAAACGATCATTGAAGATACTGTGGTCGAAGATTCTTCAACAAGTACAGAAGAACAAGTAGACGTAATTACAAATATAGAAGAAACTGCCCCAGTTTCTACGGAAGAACCTGTAGAGCCGACTGAACCGATCGAAGAGGAAAGTTCTAAGGTTGAGGGTACGAAAGCTGCTTCAACAGATGCACCGCAACCAAAAGAAGCTCCTGAAACAACTGAACTGGTGGAAACACAGCCGGAACAGACAAAGGTTGAGGAACAAGAAACAAGCAATGCGTCCATCAAAAAAGAAGAATTGCCAAATGATCGAGGATCAAAGAAATCCAAAAAAAGATTATACCTGACGAGTGCGGCAGTGCTTTTACTTGGTGCAGGTGGTTGGATGTATTATGATCATCAGCAAAAAGTCCAAGCAGAAATCGCAGCTGAAACCCAACGTAAACAAGATAAAATGGCTGATTTACAATCAGATTTAGCTGCGTTTTATTTAGATGATGATGAACAGTTCATTCGTACAAGTATGATCAATCAAGACTTGTCAAAATTAAGGGCATCATTGAATGAGGTCAAAGATGAAAAAGGTTATGCAGATCTGGAAAAAACCTTTGAAGATATCCAATCAAAGATCAAACAGATCCAAACGGTCAATGAATGGTTTGTTACACCAGTTATCGCAGATGATCAACTGATCGCAGAACCCAAATTGAAAGCTGACCAAGCAATCCAAAGTTTTGAAACAGAAGATACAGCATTTGGTCAATTGATCGACAAAGCGACAAATGAAGCAACCAAACAGTATCAACAACTTCAAACAGCAAAAGAAAAAACTGCTGTGGTCTATGCAGATGGTCAAGTAAAAGATTCAGCAACGAAAGAGCAGTACGAGACAGCAAAAGTAGAAGTGGCGAAAGTAAAAAATGCAGAATTAGTCAAAGCACTTGCGACTGAATTGGATAAAGTCGATGAAGCTTTGACGAAAAAAGAAGAAGCGAAGAAAGCAGAAGAGGCGAAGAAAGCCGAAGAAGC
Source organism: Enterococcus sp. AZ062 (assembly GCF_051715065.1). Classification (NCBI taxonomy): domain Bacteria; kingdom Bacillati; phylum Bacillota; class Bacilli; order Lactobacillales; family Enterococcaceae; genus Enterococcus; species Enterococcus sp. AZ062. The sequence continues at coordinate 1,157,409 of NZ_JBIOTB010000001.1, forward strand.
GAAGAAAGCCGAAGAAGCGAAACAAGCGCAGGCACAGGCTGAAGCACAAGCACAAGCAGAGGCAGCTGCTCAACAAACTGAGTCGACACAGACAACGCCAGCGACAAATTCCGCAAACCGTCCAATCATGGAAACAAGAGCCAGTGATGTCGCAGATGCATCTAATCCTGCTTGGGATTGGGCGCCAGGAGTCAAAGAAAGTGTGATCGCAACAAGTATTGCACGAGGATATATCGTTGAAGGTGGTTATCGATTAGAGAAAGCTCGCATCGAAAACGGTGAAGGTTACTACAACCTTTATGCGACTTCAACTAAATCGTCATTGATGAGTGGCATCGGCGAAAGTGCACTACCATTTTATATCGTCACGATCAATTGTAAAACTGGTTGGTTTGGTGGGAACGGTAGCAACTAGATGATTGTTAGTTTGCTTTAGTATGACATAGAGTTCTATCAACCTAATTTACTATTCCCTCAAAGCGAAACAACAATGGTCCACAAACAATTTTTCTTTCTATCATAACGTCAAGAATAGGCCTTAGAATCCAAAAATATGAGGATATTTTCGGGTTTTATGGCCTATTTCAGTTGAACGCTTGCGTCTCAACCTTTTATAGAGAATCTCTATCCATAAACATGTCGTTATGTTATGATAGCAAAGAAATGTTGGAATACAAAGGCCTTTTAGAAAAGGAGAAAAAGATGAACGAATTATTAGCAAATGTCTTTACCGCAATGGTGATTGACGAAAATGAAAAAAATTATTTTGTCCAGAAAAATGGACAAACTTTCCGTTTAAGTAAAGAGGAAGGGGAGCATACGATCGGCGAAGCAGTCGAAGGGTTTGGTTACCAGAATCAAAAACAAGAAAATCGTTTTACAACGGTGATCCCGAAGAGTCGCATCGGACATTATGCCTTTGGAACAGTCACTTCTTCAAGAAAAGATCTAGGTGTCTTTGTTGATATTGGTTTACCGGATAAAGATTTTGTTGTTTCACTGGATGAGCTACCTACAATGACTGAGTTGTGGCCTAAAAAAGGTGATCAGTTGATGATCGCTTTACGTGTCGACGCGAAAGATCGCATTTGGGGAAGTTTAGCAGAAGAAAGAATCTTCAAATCACTAAGTAAGCAAGGTTCAGAAGAATTGAAAAATAAAAACATCTCAGGAATCGCTTATCGTTTGAAGCTGACGGGAACGTATTTGCTGACGGATGATTTTTATATTGGGTTCATCCATCCTTCAGAACGTTACCGCGAACCACGTTTAGGTGAAAAAGTAGAAGGACGCGTAGTTGGGGCTAGACCTGATGGTGTGTTGAATATCTCTTTGAAACCACGTGCACATGAAACGATTTCTGATGATGCACAAATGATCTTAACGATTTTAGAACGTTCGGCAGATCAACAAATCGCATTCACTGACAAATCAGATCCAGATGAGATCATGCGTGCGTTTGGAATCAGTAAAGGAGCATTTAAGCGTGCGATTGGTAATTTATTGAAACAAGGATTGATCAAACAAGAGGATGGCGTGACGAAATTAGCAAAAAAATCTAATTGAGAATGACTTGCATGTTTTTCTCGTCTAGCTTATAATAATTTTAATCTAGAACGGTTGATTAGATATCTTAATTATAATCATTATAAATTGTTGGGGTTGAGAAAAATGGGCATGAATACAATGTCAGTAATGAAAAAAACAAAACAGCAGCTACATGAATCTGGGTTTAAACTGACCCCACAACGCGAAGCAACCTTGCTCGTCCTCTTAGAGAACGAAAAAGAACACTTGTCAGCAGAAGAAGTTTTCTTTCTAGTCAAAAAGAAAAACTCTGAGATTGGTTTGGCCACCGTTTATCGGACGTTGGAGATTCTAACGGATCTAAAAGTCATCGACAAAGTCAGCTTCAATGATGGTGTGGCTCGGTATGATCTGCGAAAAGAAGGAGCCAAACATTTTCATCATCATCTCCTGTGCTTAGATTGTGGAACGATCGAGGAAGTCGAAGAAGATCTGCTAAGTGAAGTTGAACAAGTGATCGAACAGCGTTACCACTTTTTTGTCAAAGATCATCGTTTGACCTTTCATGGTATCTGCCAAGAATGCTATAATAAGAAAAAAGAAAGAAAGACCGTCTGAATTGATAGACGGCTTTTTCTTTGAAGTGTCTACGAAAAAATAGACTACCGAAACCAAAGGCTATCTGATATGATAAAGAAGCATGAGGTGAGAATGATGGAAGAAGAAATCAATGAATATCTTCGCTATTTAAGTATCGAGCGTGGATTATCGTTCAATACTCGAAAAAGTTATGAACGAGACTTGAATCAATACTTGCACTATCTGAAAGAACACGAGATAACCTCTTGGCAAACAATTGATCGATTTGTCGTCATCCAATACTTAGAAACGTTGCATGCGGAAAATAAGGCTTCTGCAACGATTACACGTATGATCACAAGTTTAAGAAAATTCCATCAATTTTTGCGACAAGAACGGTATACAGAACAAGATCCAATGCAACATATCGAGACACCGAAGAAAGCCCAAAAGTTGCCAAGTACGTTGTCTTTAAAGGAAGTAGAACGACTGATCGAAACACCTGATACATCGAAAAATTTAGGGATCAGAGATCGCGCTATTTTAGAAGTCATGTATGCAACAGGGATGCGTGTGAGTGAGTTAGTCGGACTGAAGTTAGGCGATTTGCACTTGTCTTTAGGGCTGGTCCAAACCTTAGGTAAAGGAGATAAAGAACGAATCATTCCTTTAGGCGATTATGCGATTCAATGGTTAGAACGCTATTTGGATGAGGTTCGTCCTTTACTAGTCAAAAATCCATCTGAAACCCACGTTTTTTTGAATCATCATGGTTCAGGTCTCTCTCGACAAGGAATATGGAAAAATTTAAAACAACTTGTTCGAGAAGCAGGGATCTACAAAGACGTGACCCCTCATACATTGAGGCATAGTTTTGCGACACATTTACTAGAGAATGGGGCGGATTTACGTACCGTTCAAGAACTATTAGGTCATGCAGATATTTCAACGACACAGATCTATACACATATCACGAAAAAAAGAATGACAGATGTCTACAAGCAGCATTTCCCAAGGGCTTAGTTTATAGGATGGTGAGAAAATGTTAACACATTATCGAAAAGAAAACCGAAAAATCGCGATGGGACTATTGAGCTTTCATAAAAAGTTAAATGCAGAATCAAGTTTACTAAAAGAGATCGATACGTATGAATCTGCTGAGGATTATGAACTTTTTTTCTATACACCAGAAGATTCTACAAATATCCAAGGAGTCATTGGTGTTCATTGGAATGATAAAGATCAGATGACGATTCACGATATTTCGTTGAATCCTTCCTACCGGGGGGAGAATATCGGGTTTCAAATGTTGAATGAATTGCAAGCAAAATACCCTGATGTGTTGATCCATCCAACGGATATCACAGAAGCTTATTTAAGTAGATGGATCAAGGAAAATAAGAAAGAGTGAATGATGTGACAGAAATCAATATCAAATTAGATGTCTTTGAAGGTCCATTAGATTTACTCCTTCATCTGATCCAAGATATGTCGATCGATATTTACGATATCCCGATCGCCACTATCACGGAACAATACATGAACTATATCCATACGATGAAGACGCTTGAGTTAGCTGTGGCAGGAGAATATCTCGTCATGGCGGCAACACTGATGGCAATCAAAAGCAAGACTTTATTGCCTATCCAAGAAGTGAGCAATGACGAAGAAGAATTTTGGGAAGAAGATCCTCGTGACGAATTAGTTAATCAGCTGTTAGAATACCGCAAATTCAAATATGCAGCAGAGAAGCTTACTGAAAAGGCAGAAGAACGTAGTTTGTATTTCACAAAAGAACCTTCTGCAATCGATGAGTTATTGGGTCAAGAAAAACCATTGAAGCGTGGACAAGTGAAAAAAATCGATTTATTTCAAGCCATGCAGAAAATTTTAGAACGAAAGAAATTTGCCCAAAAAGAAGAAAAAACGATCGCACCTGATGATGCGACAATCGAAGAACGAATGACATTTATCCAACAGCGCATCGTCTCTCAAAAAAATGGCTGTTTGTTCGAATCTTTTTTTGAAACGCCTTCTAGAAACGAAGTCGTCACAACATTTTTGGCGATCCTCGAATTGATGAAAAATGGACAGATCGTGGCTCAGCAAGAAAAAAATTATGAATCAATCATGCTTTATCCAGCAGTAGGAGATACACAACATGACGAAATTAAGTGAACTTGAAGCAATCTTATTTATAGTAGGAGAAGAAGGGACGACAATCGAAGAATTGAGTGCCTTACTGACCTATACACGAGAAGAAACGACTGCTTTAGTGGCAGAGTTGGCAGCTAGTTATGAAGCAAATGACAACACAGCGTTACATCTTTTTGAAACAGAAAAACAAATCGTGCTGACTACCAAAAAGGAGTTAGCGCCGATCGTCAAAAGATACGCGCAAGGGACATCGAATACCTTGTCACAAGCGGCAGTCGAAACACTAGCAATCATTGCATATAAACAACCGATCACTAGAAGTGAGGTCGAGTTGATTCGTGGTGTTCAAGTTTCTGGCGCGATTCAACGCTTGACTGCACACCAACTGATCGAAGAAAAAGGGCGAGTTGATGGACCAGGTCGCCCGATCCTTTACGGGACCACAAGTCATTTTTTAGATTATTTTGGTCTGAGATCGCTAAATGAGTTACCCGATATTCAAGATATCGAACGTTCACTGGAAGAAGACGCACCCCTTGATTTATTTTTTGATGGCGTGCATGAAGGAGAAAACATATAATGGAAAGATTACAAAAAGTAATTGCTCACGCAGGAATTACCTCTCGCCGTAAAGCCGAAGAATATATTTTGGCTGGTCGAGTAAAAGTAAATGGTCAAGTCGTCAAAGAACTTGGCGTAAAAGTTGGCAAACACGATACAGTGGAAGTCGACCAAGTGCCGATCTATCAAGAAGAATATGGCTACTATTTACTTTATAAGCCAAAAGGCGTCATTTCTGCTGTAGCAGATGACAAGGGCCGGAAAGTAGTGACAGACCTATTACCAATGGTCAAAGAGCGCATCTATCCAGTTGGACGACTAGATTATGATACTTCTGGCATACTTTTATTGACGAATGATGGTGATTTTGCGCAACGATTGACGCATCCAAAGCATGAAGTTGATAAAGTATATGTTGCCAAAGTCAAAGGGATCGCCACTAAGTCAGCGCTGAATCCATTGACAAAAGGAATCAAAATTGAAGGAAAGAAAACGTCACCTGCAAAGTATGCTATTTTATCTGTTGATCCTCATACGAATCATAGTATCGTAGAATTAACGATCCATGAAGGCCGTAACCACCAAGTAAAAAACATGCTACAAGCCGTCGGGTTACCTGTGCAAAAATTAAAACGAGAAAAATATGGCGAATTGACCTTGCAAGGTTTACGTCCTGGTGAGTATCGTGAGCTCAATAAAAAAGAAATCAGTCAGTTATTGAATCAATCAAAATAAATAACTTACTTTTTGTAAGACTAAATACCTTGCTTTTTTGTTATGAAATAAGTATAATAAAATGGTAAACAAAAATTAGATATGGTTCGTCTTCAGGGGCAGGGTGAAATTCCCGACCGGTGGTTATAGTCCACGACCTACTTTTGCGAGTAGCTGAATCGGTGAAATTCCGATACCGACAGTAAAGTCTGGATAAAGAAGATAGAGCTTATTTGGCATACGTATGTACAAATGACTCTAACTCTATTTTCCCCTGCGAAAATAGAGTTTTTTTGTTTGTGTTTACGTGGTTGAATAGTTCGCTGAAGAGGAATCCCAACAGGAGGATTTCAACATGAAGAACACCCGAGTACAAAAAATGGTTGCGGTCGCATTATTTGCTGCAATCGGATTGGTTTTGCAATTTTTCTCATTTCCAATCATGCCAACATTTAGCTTTTTGAAAATCGATTTTAGTGATATCCCAGTTTTGATCAGCATGTTTTTATTTGGTCCGTTAGCGGGGATCGTTACCGCGTTTTTACGTTCGATCTTACATTTGATCATGACCGGTTTTAGTCCGGAGAATCTAGTTGGCGACGTCGCTAGTTTCTTTTCAACAGCGGTCTTTACTTTACCGATTTTCTACATCTTCAAAAGAAACAAATACCAAAAAGGAAAAAATCAAATTTTAGGCGTGATCAGTGGAACACTTGCACTAACCATTTTCATGAGTATTGCGAACTATTTTGTGATCACCCCTCTTTATTTAACATTTTTAGGCCTTAACGCAACCCAAATGTTAGGTATGCCACTGGCAAATTACATTTTGATCGGTATCGTACCTTTTAACTTGATCAAAGGATTTATCGTTAGTGTGGCATTCCTTGTCTTACACGCCAAACTACTGCCTTGGTTGAGCAGAAAACAACACCAGTTAGAAAAACGACATAGCGTGGTAAAATAAAAGTAAACGACTCTTTTTAAAAAACTACGATATATTATAATACAGAAAATACAAGTAAACTTGAAAGTAGTAATTCCTACTTTCAAGTTTTTTTTACTAAAAAGGGCATTTCCAGTTATTTATATAGAGCCTAGATAGTTTTTTTTGGATGATAACAAATGACCAATCATAGGTATTCTTATAGCTAACACATATTTTTTTAAAGTTTTTCTTAATATTTTGTTATGAAAAAAAATTCAATAACCGACATTGTGTAAGCGTTTTATAAATCGTGTCTGAGTATTTTTTGCCTTTTTGTATAAAAATGTATTTTATACGTTTTAACGTGAAATTCTTCTCCTTTTGTTTGTTAGATGGACCTGATATAATAGACGACGGAAACGCTACAATTAGTATGAATAAAGCATTTCAATTAAATAATCAAAGGAGGGACAATAAACGAGGGTTTTGAATAAAATTTATCGAATCTACTAGTTATTATTTTTGTTCTTATCATCTTTTTGATAAAATACCGATGTGTCAAAGATTTTTGAAACAAGAAAGGAAGAAGAAAATGGAACAAACAACGAAGAAGAAATTTCAAATGCCTTCAGCGTACTCGGTCTTATTCATTATTATTGCCATTATCGCTGTACTTACATGGTTCATCCCAGCAGGACACTACAGTGTGGATGAAGCCGGTAATATCATTGCAGGGTCTTACGAAAGAGTCCAACAAAATCCACAAGGACTTTGGGATATCTTTATGGCTCCAGTCAACGGGATGTTGGGTGTACCAGCGGGTGAGTTAACGAAAGAAACACCTGCGGCAATTCCAATTTCATTCTTTATCTTAATTGTTGGTGGTTTCTTAGGAATTATCAATAAAACTGGCGCATTAGATGCTGGGATCGCAACTGTTGTTAAACGCTTCAAAGGGAAAGAAAAAATGTTGATCCCTGTATTGATGCTTTTATTCGCTTTAGGTGGATCAACTTATGGAATGGCGGAAGAAACGATTCCATTTTACGCATTATTGATTCCTGTTATGATGGCCGTTGGTTTTGATACTGTCACAGCAGTAGCCATCGTGTTGGTCGGATCTCAAGTGGGTTGTTTGGCATCAACAGTTAACCCATTTGCGACAGGAGTTGCATCACAAGCCGTTGGTATTTCAATGGGTGAAGGAATTGGGTTACGTTTCTTTATGTTCGTTGTCTTATTAACAATCTCTATTATTTATGTGTATCGCTATGCGTCGAAGATCGAAAAAGATCCAACCAAATCTTTAGTATATAATCAGCGCGAAGAAGACATGAAACACTTTGATATCGAAGCAATCAATCGTCAAGAAATGATCACGAAAAAACAAAAACATGTGAATGTATTGTTCTTCCTTACTTTTGGTATCATGATCATTAGTTTGATTCCGTGGACAACATTGAATGAAAACTTCACTATTTTTGAGTCATTGACAAATTGGTTAACTGGCCTACCTGTAATTGGAACTGTTTTAGGTAAAAACATGTTGCCTCTAGGCGATTGGTATTTCCCTGAAATCACAATGTTATTCTTAGTAATGTCAATCGTTGTGGCAATCACTTTTGGTATGAAAGAATCTGATTTTGTCAAAGAATTCTTAGCAGGTGCTTCAGACTTGATCGGTGTAGCAATCGTTGTCGCTGTTGCCCGTGGGATCCAAGTAGTGATGAACAACGGTCTGATCACAGATACGATCTTACATTGGGGAGAACAAGGATTAAGCTCATTATCATCAAGTGTCTTCTTGATCCTTACATTTATCTTCTATATCCCTATGTCATTCTTGATTCCATCAACTTCTGGCTTAGCAGCTGCTACAATGGGAATCATGGGACCAATGGGAGAATTTGCCGGTGTCGGTAAAGATCTAGTAATCACTGCTTACCAATCAGCATCTGGTTTAGTGAACTTGATCACGCCAACTTCTGCTATCGTAATGGGTGCAATCGCCATTGCCCGCTTTGATATTTCCGTTTGGTGGAAATTCACTGGGAAGTTGATTGCCATCTTATTTGTTGCCATCTGTGTGATCTTAGGTGTAGCAGCAATGTTCTAATTCTAGACAAATGACAGCCAAAGTTCTATGATAAATGAAGAAACACTATCTATTGACTGAATAAAGAGATATGAATCCTTTATTTACCATGTACGATGTATCACTTGTATGTAAGAGATCGTCGGTAGAAATAAGACCTTTGAAAAAACGAGTTACTCTGTTATGAAATGGTGACTGAAGAATCCAGCGCCAAGAAATAAGCGACAAAACCCGAAACTTGGATTTTGGGTTTTGTCGCTTATTTCCGAAGGCGTTGGCTTTTGCACAGAAAATTTCGTAAACAGTGTCCTATTGCACTCGAGCAGATGGACATGTGGATCAAAGTAGTATTTTCTGCCGTCATCTTTTTTTTAAAATAATGAGGAGGCAAAGTTGATGAAACAATTTGTAACAGAACAACATCATGAACAAGCATTAGAATCATTAAGTGAGTTGATCAGAATTCCTTCTGTGTTGGATGAATCTGATTCTGGAGAGGGACATCCTTTTGGGAAAAAAGTTGTAGAAGCTTTAGATAAAGTGTTAGAAATCAGTGAAGGATTAGGTTTCAAAACATTTAAAGATCCCGAAGGCTACTATGGTTATGCAGAAGTAGGCTCAGGAGACGAGTTATTTGGTATCTTATGCCATATGGACGTTGTCCCTGGAGGCGATGAAAAAAACTGGGAATCTAAACCTTTTGAGCCAACGATCAAAGATGGCTGGCTAGTTGGTCGTGGCTCTCAAGACGATAAAGGACCTTCGATTGCTGCGATGTATGCAGTGAAAGCATTGATGGATGCAGGGGTAGAATTTAATACGCGCATTCGTTTCATCTTCGGAACGGACGAAGAAAACCTTTGGCGTTGTTTAGATAAATACAATGAAAAAGAAGAAGGAATCACACAAGGCTTTGCGCCAGATGCAGAATTTCCTTTGATCTATGCAGAAAAAGGCTTGCTACAAGCTTACTTGACAGGTCCTGGCACAAATGAATTTTCTGTAAATGCTGGTGGGGCACTAAATGTAGTGCCGGATTCTGCACCATATTCGGGCGAAAAATTGGCAGAAGTAAAAGCAGCGTTAACGAAACACAACTTCGATTTTGAAGATCAAGGTAACTCGATCACAGTGCTAGGAAAAAGTATCCACGCAAAGGATGCCGCAGAAGGTGTCAATGCGATTTCTCGTTTAGCGATCGCTTTATCTGAAGTTTTTGATTTTGCGCCAATTAAGTTTTTAGGTGAATTAGTCCAAGAAAATGCGACTGGTGAAAAAGTAGTCGGAAAGACTGTTGACGAACAATCTGGTGAGTTGACGATGAACTTCGCTAGTTTAGAAATCACACCTGAGCAAACAAAAATCGGGGTGGACATGCGTATCCCTGTAACCTTCAAAAAAGAGGAACTTGTCGAAAAAATGACAGAAAAAATCAAAGCATACGATTTATCATATGAAGAATTTGATTTCTTGGATTCATTATACGTTCCTTTGGAGAGCGAATTGATCCAAAACTTATTAGGAACGTACCGTGATATCACAGGGGACATGACTGAGCCATTTGTTTCTGGTGGAGCAACCTTTGCCCGTACGATGAACCAATGTGTCGCTTTCGGTGCAATGTTCCCTGATACACCAGACTTCATGCACCAAGCCAATGAACGATGGGAATTAAGCAGCATGTACAAAGCGATGGAAATCTACGCAGAAGCGGTTTATCGCTTGTGTGGAAAGTAAACCATAGTTAGTTAAGAAACGAATAAGATTTATAAAAAATAACCACCACTATTTTGAGAAACTTTGTCAAAGTAGTGGTGGATTTCTTCACCATCTAAACATCCATAATTAAGCAACAAGCGTAATAGCTATTTCACATACTCAGAAATTTGTTGGAATGTAGATACTATGATAATATGTATCTACATATTGAATATATTATAAACAGAAAGGAAAAAATTAATGGATAAAATTCGTAAATACAAAATCAGAAAATCTGGAAATAGTGATGTAACAACAATACCAAATGAAGTAAAAGAGTATATTGGAGTTAAAACTGGAGAGTCCATTAGTTATATATTTGATAAAGATGGGGCAGTTAGGATAGTAAAAGCACAAGAGGAAATTGATATTGATACTATTGTCGACTCTGTGATGAATCAATATGATCAAGCATTGAAAGATTTGGTCGACCTATGATATATTTGACTTCAAAACACATCATAAAGATAAATGCTAAAGTAATTTTAGCATATTCTCAAGGTGAAACAATCGGTATAAAAGATGCAACTGCACTAGATATGGCAATAAATCAACCTGCACAGTCAGTTTTTGGCAGAGATTTGTATCCTACGATATTTGATAAAGCATCTATACTTACAATCAATTTAGCTACAAAGCATCCTTTTCATAATGGTAACAAACGTACAGCATTTGTATCGATGATTACATTTTTGCAAGCGAATGGATATACAACAACTTTTACCCAGCAAGAGGCAGTTAAATTCATTTTAGATATTACTACTAGTAAAAAAGAATTTGATGAATTAAAACGAACTGTCTCGACTTACCTAACTCGGTCAGGAAAAGTTAATCCAAAGTAGTTCCCACATCGATTTTCCAGTTGATTAATCGTTTCCTAGAGTAAATGAGGCGAGTTCATGCACAACAGTGAATACATAAATTGAGTTTAATATAACAATGTAAGAAACCACCACTATTTTGAGAAATTTTGTCAAAGTAGTGGTGGATTTTCATTGTCACTTGTTCCTCCTTACAAAGATATCCAATAATAACATCTTACATAAAATCATTTGCAATTTTACCGTATTTTATTTAGTGTATAAGAGTATCAAATGAAAGTTGACGGAAGGTGATGTTTTTTGAAAATATTCAAAAGAGTCCTGATAGGATTAGTGATCGTACTGGGATTAGGTGCTATCGGAGGTTATTTTTATTGGCAACAAAGTGTGTACGAACCATCGATTCAAGCAGAGCAATCATTTAAACAAGGAATAGATAAAGAGGATTATTTATTATTCGAATCGCAAAAATCGGCGGAACATCCAATGGTGATTTTTTATCCTGGTGCGCTCGTTGAACCAGAAAGTTATAGTATATGGGCAGAACAACTAGCAGAAAATGGCTATACGGTAGCCATTGCTAAAATGCCTTTTGAACTGGCGATCCTGAGTGGCAACAAAGCAGACAAAATCAGAGAGGATTTCAAAGATCAAGATTTTGTGATTGGGGGACATTCTTTAGGTGGCGTGATGGCAAGTCGTTATGCTAATGCAAATCTGGATGACGAACGATTAAAAGGTATTTATTTCATGGCAAGTTATCCGGATGAAAAGGGGACATTGGAAAAAACTGATTTACAGGTCATCAGTATCACCGGAAGTGAAGACAAAGTCATGAACCAAGAAGCAGCTGATGAAGCAAAAGCTTATTTACCTGAACAAACAGAATTTGTTTCCATCGCTGGAGGGAACCACGGCGGATTTGGTAGTTATGGTCATCAAAAAGGTGATGGTGAAGCAACAATCAGTAATGAAGACCAACAAACAGCAATCGTCACGACCATGATGAATTGGCTGAACCAAATCAAGTAAGAGCGTCACTTTTCGGAACGACGAAAAGAAATGATCCGTTTATAATTGAAAATTTCACAAGCTGATCGGCGGATACAGACGTCTCAAAGGAAGCTCCTAGAAAAATAAGGCGTCATCCACAAAAAAATTTAAGAATCATTTTCGTGGATGACGCCTTATCACTTGAGGGGAATACGATTACCTCATCTATTTTTTGTGAGATAGAAAAAACAAGTAGATCATCGGACAGTCCTGCTAAAAGTTAGTTGTAAGAGAGCGGTCAATTTTCTTTTTCCAATAAGATTGCTCGAACCGGACATTTTTGATAAGCTTTGGTTACGTTGGCTTCTTCTAAAGGCTGAACGAATTGTTGATGTGCTTCTGGTTCTTGTGCAAATAAGACGATTCCTTCTTCATCATAATCAAAGATATCAGGCGCCTCGATTTGACATAGACCACATGCAATACAACGTTCAGGAACTAATTTACATAATAATGACATATTCACCATCCTAACGTAAGGGGATTACTATGACTGAGTTTATTTTATCTTTATTTTCTTCAAGTGACAAGTTACGAGCAAGCTCACTCTATCAATTATTAAGTGGCAAGCGTACATCCTCGGTACTACTTTTTGGCTTTTTTCAGCGATTATTAGTTGTTCATGGTTGTTTTCCTTCACTTGAACAAGCAACGTTTGATAAACAGATCCAACAGATGATAGATGAGGGATTATTAAAGTGGGAAGACCGAGAGTTGCAACTGACGAAAAAAGGGGAAATGCGAAGAAAAAAAGAATCCCTCACCGGACTACACTATGATAAGTATGGACGTACAGCTACTACTAGTTGGCGTTTGCTGAAATTCTCTGTACAAGTCGTCTCTCACTTATCCGCCAATGAAACAGCTTATTTACCAGTAGAGACGGGGCCTTTTTATGCGTACCAAGTGAAGAGATGGTTGAAAGAAGCAACGTGTACCAAAACGGAGCTGGTCGCTCAAGTATCAAAGGAACTTTCTACTATTTTTACTCTGATGCCAGACGAACAGGCGAACTTCTTAGCAAACCAATTTTCTGGTAAAAAGCAAACAGGCTTACTCGCGTACCAGCTGACCACTCTTGAAGATGGCGTAGCACAGCAACTATTCCAAGATCAATGTATCCATCGCTTATTAGCGATTATCGAACAGCATTCAGATTTCTTGTTATACGATTTGCTGGCACCGTTGCTAAGACAAAATTATAATCAAAGCATGTTGACGACAAGAGCAATGATTTTATCTGGAGATTCAGTGGATCAGGTGATGAGCAAGCGAGGGTTGAAGAAAGGGACGATCAATGATCATTTGATCGAGTGGGCCATCTTTTTTGATGATTTTCCTTTTGAACGACTGATCCACTCCGAGACAAGAAAATCTTTAGCTTTGTTGGAGCGACCACTTCTTACACTAAGATATAAAGACCTTGAAGAACAAACGATCGATTACGGAGAATTTCGTTTGGTACAAATCGAGACATTTAAAGGAGGGGATAAAAATGGATTTGCTTGATCCATTGAAACAGTATTTTGGTTTTTCCTCTTTTCGCCAAGGACAGGAAGAGATTATTTCCACCTTATTGAATCAGAAAGATGTTTTAGCGATCCTGCCAACTGGTAATGGCAAAAGTTTATGTTATCAGTTGACTGGCTATTTGCAAGATGGGATGGTCTTGATCGTTTCTCCTTTACTCTCTTTGATGGAAGATCAAGTAGGGCAATTGCAAAAACGAGGAGAGAAAAGGGTGGTTGCCTATAATAGCTTACTTACTAGAAGTGAAAAACAGTATGTGTTAGCTCATTTATCCGAATATAAATTTGTCTTTGTCAGTCCCGAGATGTTGCAGCAACCGGAAGTACTTCATGCGCTGAAGCAACAAAAAATTTCGTTGTACGTAGTCGATGAAGCTCATTGTGTCTCACAGTGGGGCATTGATTTTCGACCGGAGTATCAATCTCTCGGAAGAGTCGCAAAAGAATTAGGATCACCAACTACCTTAGCTTTGACGGCAACAGCCACGCGACCGGTACAAGAAGAGATCGAACACATTCTCTTTCGCACAAAACCTGTCATCGTCAAACATTCAGTTAATCGAGAAAATATCTCATTATTTGTCTTTCATACAGATGAAAAAGACCAGCAATTACGTCAGCTGATGGCACAAGCAGACGGGGCAATGATCATTTATTGTGCGACTAAAAAAGAAGTCGAACGTCTTTATCAACTGTTTCGCAAAGACTATGCTGTGGGGTATTATCATGGAGGGCTAGATGCCTCACAACGCCGCCAACTTCAACAACAATTCAGTCAAAATCAACTGCAATTTTTGATTGCGACGAATGCGTTTGGTATGGGGATCGATAAAGCAGACATTCGGTATGTCATCCATTATGATCTACCAGATAGCTTGGAAAATTATATGCAAGAAATTGGTCGAGCAGGCCGAGATCAGCGACCTAGTAGCGCTGTGTTGCTTTACCGACCAGGAGATGAAGGGATCCATTACTTTTTCCAACAATTGTCTAAAGAACAACGCCAGATTTTCGAAGAACATCTGTCAACTGGGCAAACAGAGGCGCCTCAGTTCGATGAGATCCAGCAAAAATGGCTGATGGTAGTAAATGAAATACAAAGTCCTGATACATGGCTTCTGCAATTAAAAAAACAAGAACAAGTGAAAATCAAGCAACTACAACAGATGCTTGCTTATATCCATGAAACGACCTGTAGACGAGAACGTCTGATGGACTATTTCGATGAAACTCTCAAAGAGAAGCCTAAAGACTGCTGTGACCGAGATGGCGCATCATTATTTCTAACTGAAACAGGGCAAATAAGTCCAACCGTAGAAGTAAAAGACTGGCAAACGATTTTACTAAATTTATTTTAAAAAAATGGTGCGAGGTATTTTTTTCGTACAATCAAGATTATCCTATGGTATAATAACTAGGAAAGAATTTAGGAGGTCAATAAGGTGAGTAGAAAAGATAGACATCAATCATCAGAAAATAACGAAACACAAGAACCATGGGAACAACCAATTTACGATACAGAGGATGAAGCATCTTCAAGAAGTACGCAAAGACAGCAAAAGAAAGGGAACACCCTGTTCTTATCACTATTTTTGATTTTATTAGTTTTATGTATTGCGATTCCAGCAGGAGCTTACTTCTGGATCAGAAACGGATCAAGTAACAGTGCTACCGCTGCATCTTCTTCCTCTACGACTTCATCGATCGTAGAAAGTTCGACTGTAGAATCAACTGTAGAATCGACGACAGTTTCTAGTGAACCAACTTCTGATACACAATCAGTTGCTGGAGAAACAACACCCACAAGTGCTGTGACACCAGAAACAACACCATCTTCAACAGTAACAGAACCAGAACAAACAACACCAAGCAGTGTGGCTCCACAAGAAACAACACCTACTTCAACACCAGAGGCAGGCGCAGGTGTTTCAGGTTCAACCACAGTCGTTCAAGCGGGTGAAGGTCCTAGACAAGTAGCAGAACGCGCAGGCATTACAGTCGATCAATTGTTCCAGTTGAACGGAATCGATCCAAACAACTACATGTTATATCCAGGACAAGAACTTAGAGTCCAATAAATGGAGTGAAAAAGATAATACTGAAGAGTTGTTTTTCCTCAGAGTATCTTCATAAAATGTAATTAAATAAGGAGCAGTGGCTTGAGCCACAGCCCCTTTTTTTTGAGAAAAGGGAGTTTATGAAAAATGACACGAATTAGTATCGCAATTGATGGTCCTGCCTCTTCAGGCAAAAGTACGGTAGCTAAAATCATCGCAAATGAATTGAACTACATTTATACAGATACGGGCGCGATGTATCGTGCAGTCACTTACTTGGCAATCAAACATCACATTGCTTTTTCAGATGAAACAGAGTTAGTCGATTTGATCAATAAAAACCCTATTTCATTTGAGCAAATGGCAGATGGACAACATGTCTTTGTAGCTGGGCAAGACGTTACTTCAGATATTCGACAACCAGACGTTACACGAGCGGTCTCTGAAGTAGCTGCGCATTCAAAAGTACGCGAAGCTCTTGTTGCGATCCAGAAAAAAATCGGTGAAGATGGGGGTGTCGTCATGGATGGGCGAGATATCGGTACCGCTGTTTTACCAAAAGCCGAAGTGAAGATTTTCTTGGTAGCCAGCGTATCTGAACGGGCACAAAGACGACACAAAGAAAACCTTGAGAAAAATATTCCGACAGACTTAGAAGAATTGACAAAAGAAATACAAGCACGTGATGAATATGACTCTACTAGAAAAGTTTCACCCCTGAAGCAAGCAGAAGATGCGATACGGATCGATACAACCGGTAAAACGATTCAAGAAGTTGTCCAAGCGATCAAAGAAGTGATTCAACAAAAAGGATATTTTCTTGACTAAATAGAAAAAAAGCGAAGAATCCGACCATTTTAATGGAAAACAAACGAAATCGCTTTATTTTTTTCAAATAATCAATTAAACTATAGGCAGTACCGTAGTTAACGGCAGAATGTTGGTTAGGAGGACAAGTGTTATGACAGAATTTGAACAAAATCAGACAGACCAATCTATGGAAGATGCAATGAATAGCGTTCAAGAAGTGAGCGTTGGCGATGTCGTCAAAGGAGAAGTTT
The DNA here is from genome assembly GCF_051715065.1 of Enterococcus sp. AZ062. Taxonomy (NCBI): domain Bacteria; kingdom Bacillati; phylum Bacillota; class Bacilli; order Lactobacillales; family Enterococcaceae; genus Enterococcus; species Enterococcus sp. AZ062. The sequence goes on from NZ_JBIOTB010000001.1 coordinate 1,174,249, forward strand.
TAGTCATTGAAGACAAACAAGCCATCGTTGGAATCGAAGGAACGGGTGTTGAAGGCGTAGTTCCTGCAAAAGAATTATCTACTTTACCGGTTGAAGATATCAACGAAGTGGTAAAGGTTGGCGATACGTTAGATCTAGTCGTGATCAGCACGATTGGTAAAGACAAAGAAAACGGAAGTTACCTTTTATCAAAACGACGCTTAGATGCGAAAAAAGTTTGGGAGGATATCGAAAAAGATTTCCAAGCTGGAAACATAATCGAAGCACCAGTGACAAATGTAGTTAAAGGTGGTTTAGTTGTCGATGTCGGTGTTCGTGGATTTGTTCCGGCATCAATGGTAGAAGATCATTTTGTCGCTGATTTTTCTGAATACAAAGGAAAAACGATGACATTCAAAATCGTTGAAATCGAACCATCAGAAAATCGCTTGATCCTTTCACACAAAGCAGTCGTTGAAACAGAAAAAGAAGCACAGAAAAAAGAATTACTATCAACTATCCAAGAAAATGACGTGATCGAAGGACGCGTTGCTCGTATCACAGATTTTGGTGCATTTGTTGATTTAGGCGGCATCGATGGATTAGTACACGTTTCTGAGATTTCTCACGGACATGTTGCTAAACCGGGTGATGTTTTAGCTGTTGGTGATGAAGTGAAAGTCAAAGTTCTTTCAATCAATCCAGAACAAGGACGTATCTCATTATCGATCAAAGACACATTGCCTGGACCTTGGACAGATATCGAAACAAAAGCTCCAGTAGGCGCTGTACTTGAAGGTAAAGTGAAACGATTAACTAGCTTTGGTGCCTTTGTTGAAGTATTCCCAACAGTGGAAGGGCTTGTCCACATCTCACAAATCTCACATAAACACATCGCGACACCACATGAAGTGTTGCATGAGGGCGATGATGTCCAAGTGAAAGTTTTAGAAGTCAATCCAGAAGAGCACCGGATTGCATTAAGTATCAAAGCATTAGAAGAAAAACCTGCTTCTGATAAAGAACCAAAAGAAGTTGAGTCTTATGAGTTACCTGAAGAAAACACAGGATTTACAATGGGTGACATCTTAGGCGAAGCCTTAAAAGGGGAAGTAGAAGAAACAGCAACAGATGATTCTGAAAAATAAATGAATGATCGTTCCCGAAGCGCGAATTTACAGCATCAAGGGAAGTTGTACATGTGTAAAACAAGTGGTCTGGGGATTACGTCCCAGACCATTTTCTTTTGTAATAGGTAGTGATCCAGAAAAATACTTGAATGTTCACCGATCTAAGCTTGAAAGTTCGCGAAGTATTCGGTACACTAAGTGAGATTGGAAACATGTGAGGAGGAAAAAATATGGCAAATCCAACAATTGCAATCGTTGGTCGCCCAAACGTCGGTAAGTCGACGATTTTTAACCGTATCGCTGGTGAGCGTATTTCGATTGTCGAAGATACTCCAGGAGTTACTCGTGATCGTATTTATGCTAAAGGGGAATGGTTAGGTCGTGATTTCAGTATTATTGATACTGGTGGGATCGACTTAGGCGATGAACCATTTATGGATCAAATCAAGCACCAAGCAGAAATCGCAATCGATGAAGCAGATGTAATCGTCTGTGTCGTCAGTGGCCGTGAAGGCATCACTGATGCAGATGAAGTCGTAGCAAAAATTTTATATCGTAGCAATAAACCGGTGATCTTAGCCGTTAATAAAGTCGACAATCCTGAAATGAGAAATGATATCTATGAATTTTATGCACTAGGTCTAGGTGATCCCTACCCTGTATCTGGAAGTCATGGATTAGGGATCGGCGACATCTTAGATGAAGCAGTGAAATTCTTTGATGAAGAAGCAGAAGAAGAAGAGGATGATACCATCAAATTCAGTTTGATCGGTCGCCCGAATGTAGGGAAATCTTCCTTGATCAATGCGATCCTAGGTGAAGACCGAGTGATTGTTTCGGACATCGAAGGAACGACGCGTGATGCTATCGATACGCACTTCGTCTCAGAAGACGGTCAAAAATTCATGATGATCGATACAGCTGGTATGAGAAAACGTGGTAAAGTTTATGAAACCACAGAAAAATACAGCGTGATGCGTGCCATGCGTGCGATTGACCGTTCAGACATTGTGTTAATGGTCTTGAACGCAGAAGAAGGCATCCGTGAACAAGATAAACGAGTAGCTGGCTATGCGCATGAAGCTGGCCGTGGTGTGATCATCGTTGTCAATAAATGGGACTTAGTCAAAAAAGAAACGAATACGATGCGTGACTTCGAACAAGAGATCCGTGAAGAATTCCGTTACTTAGACTATGCGCCGATTCTGTTTGTTTCAGCTGTGACCAAACAACGATTAGAACGTTTGCCTGAAATGATCGAAGAAGTGAGTATGAACCAAAACTTACGTGTTTCTTCAGCAGTCTTGAATGATGTGATCATGGATGCCGTAGCAATCAACCCGACACCGACAGATAAAGGTAAACGATTAAAGATTTTCTATGCAACACAAGTCGCAGTCAAACCGCCAACCTTTGTTGTTTTTGTTAATGAAGAAGAATTGATGCATTTCTCTTATGAACGCTTTTTGGAAAATCAAATCAGAAAAGCATTTACGTTTGAAGGAACTTCGATCCGAATTATACCACGTCGAAGAAAATAGGCATTTTACCATAGTAGTCCGTTTTTTTCAAAAAAAATAAGCATATTTTTGTATTACGTTTTTATGACTAAAAAAAGCGGTTAAATAATGCCAAAAACCTTGCTATTAAGCGATTCATATGATATCGTGATAACAGAATATTGAAACTTAATCAATATTTCTTATAAACTTCTGGACCACTCAGAAAGTTTTTAAACTAAAATGATGTTCCTATCATATCTCTTGTTGGAGGAGGTGAATCTATCCATGGCAAATAAAGCAGAATTAATCGAAAAAGTTGCTTCAGCTACAGATTTAACTAAAAAAGACGCAACTGCAGCAGTTGACGCTGTATTTTCAACTATCCAAGATGCTTTAGCTAACGGCGAAAAAGTTCAATTAATCGGTTTTGGTAACTTTGAAGTACGCGAACGCGCGGCTCGTAAAGGACGTAACCCACAAACTGGTGAAGAAATCGAAATCCCAGCTAGCAAAGTACCTGCATTTAAACCAGGTAAAGCATTGAAAGACGCTGTTAAATAAGACAGTTGAAAAAAGCGCTTGTGGCTACGGCTACAGGCGCTTTATTTTTTATATAGATGGATATGGATAAAAGTGGCGGAAAGCAGTAGAAAGGCGACAACCAAATAGTTCAGCAACCGAATGGAACTCTTTACATATCAAATAAAAGAATAGAGTCGATCAAAAAAAGGCATGGGTCCATATACTAGTTTTTCTTATTCTTTTTTTATTTTACTTACTAATGGTAAAATAAAAGAAAAGGGGAGGGCAACATGGAGTTATCCTATCGCTACCAACAAGAAGAAACAACAATCTTTTATGGGGAAACATTTGTCAGTCAGTTGAAAAATGAATCGATTGATCAAGCGATTCTTTTTTTGACGAACCAACGTTATTATGATCTATACGCTGAGAAAATGACACAGTCATTCACGAACAAGTTAGCGATTGATTGGTATATTTGTGGCAATACGCAGTGTAATCAATTGTCTGAATTGCATAGTCTCTTATCCTATGCGAGACGCTATCCCGAAAATCGACCGCTTTTAGTAATAGGTTTTGGCAATGAGGGAATTATGGAGTTGGCGGGCTTCTTTCAAAAACATACGTATCTTCAGACTACACTTTGGTTGATCCCCGTCTCGATCCGCTCCATGGCACGGGCACTGAATCCTCAATGCGAGATATTACACGGGCCTAACGAATCGGCTCTTCAAACGACGAACCTTCCAGAACGAATCATTTATGATCGGACGATCAGTGAAAAGCAAATCGAAGGGAAACAAATCGATTTTTTGATTTTTATCTGTTGCGGGTTAGTCTGTGATCATCCGTTTCTTCAAAATCTTTACAAAAATTATCCGAATCGCGAAAAATTATTCAATCGTCCTTTTGCTGGTATGCTAGAAGAAATCATTTATTTTTATCAAGAAGACGCTGAACAAGTGACAAATTATGGTAAACTATTTGAGCAAGCTTTTTATCTGACTGAAAATAGTCATTTGCTTTCCGCCAGTATGAAAAAATTTTTAGGTATCTTGATGCAACTTATCTGGAATTCAGAAATCAAGTCGCTTTCTTTCCAATTGAAGAATTTTTTTATCTGGCTGCAACATCTAGGTTATCCGATTACTTGGCCTGAAGAGATATCAAAAATGGATTATCTAGAAAATGTGCTGGTTTTAGCGGAAAAGAGCAAAAAAATTCTCGTTTTGGAAAAAATTGGTATAATAGATGGATATCAATTGCCAAACGAACAAGAACTATTGAAAACAATGGCGTCCTATGAAAGGATCGTTCAAGAGATTAGAGGGATTTAGATGATGACAAATAGTGAAAAAATGCTACAAGCATTAGCAGACGAAAATTTGACAGAGGCAAATGAATACTTGGCAAAAGCGCTCCAAGAAGATCCGGCTGATGTGTTACAGGAATTAGGAGAAGAATTATTAGCCATCGGTTTTTTAGAAGAAGCAAAGGCAATTTTTGAGCATCTGCTAACTGTATCGCCTGAAAATGATGAATGGAATATTCCGTTGGCAGAAATTGCGATCGAAGACAATGAGATCGATCAGGCATTTGACTATTTAGAAAAAATCCAGCAAGATAGTGAATACTATCCGCAAGCATTATTAGCAATCGCCGACTTGTATCAAGTAATCGGTATTCCTGAAGTAAGTGAAGCAAAATTGAAAGAAGCCGCAACATTATTACCTGAAGAACCATTGATTCAATTTGCATTAGCTGAATTGTATTTTTCAGTTGACCGCTTTAATGAAGCTTCCGCACTTTACGAAATGTTGTTAGCGAATGGTATAGAAGAAATTTCTAGTATTTCCATGCAAGAACGCTTAGGACAATCGTTGAGTATGCAAGGGGATTTTGAAGCAGCAATCCCACCACTGGAAGCTGCTTTAGCCGAAGAGCGGACAGATGATCGTCTGTTCCAATTAGCGTTCACGAATCTACAATTACATGAGAACGAAAAAGCTATCAATTATTTGCAAGAATTACGGGAATTGAATCCACAGTATCAATCTTTATACCTTTATCTAGGTCAGGCCCTTCAAGAAGAAGAGATGATCGAAGAAGCACAACAAGTCTTAGAAGATGGTATCAAAGAGAACCCATTCCAAGTAGAACTTTATCACTTAGCTTCGGAAAATGCCTTTCGTCTACATGACAAAGAAAAAGCAGAGAAGTTACTACTTGATGCATTGACCGTCGGTGACAAACAAGATGAAACGTTATTGACGTTGAGTAATCTTTACTTGGATCAAGAACGTTATGAAGACGTTGTTCAAACAGTCAACCAAATGGAAGAAGTTGCTAATCCATATGCAGAATGGAACCTCGCTCATGCCTATAATCAATTAGAAGATTTTGCGGTAGCAGCAGTCCATTATGAACAAGCAGCCCATGAATTAGATCATGAACCAGATTTCTTGAAAGAATATGCTTTATTCTTACGTGAAGAGGGTCAATTAGCAAAAACACGAGAATTATTGGAACAATATTTAACTTATGAACCGGGGGATATGGAGGTCTTGTCGCTATTAGATGATTTAACAGAGAGGTGATGAATATGTTGATTGATGTTAAAGAAAAGAAGAATTTCTTAACTTGGATGGTTAACCATGTCTCTTTCAGTCGCAGAGAAGTATTTTGGATTTTGAACTATCTGGCAAATCATGAAGCAATCTTACACAATGTGCGTTTTGTTGAAGGTGCAAACTTAACAAGACGTGGTTTACAGATCACCGATCTTTCATATGAAGGTGAACCGATGAAGCTATTTTTAGATGGAAAGGAATTTACTGATACTGATCAGATCTTCCATGAAATCCGTCTGAACTGGAAAAATCCACTTTATGTCGAATGCCTTTTTGAAAATGCGTGGCAAACGAAAGAATATTTAGCAATCATCGAAGATAATCCGTTAGCCTCATGGGAAGATGCAATCAGTGAAGAATCAACAGAATTAATCGAGCATTATTTCCAAGAAAAAGAGCAAGCAGCAAAACTAAGCATGCTTTACCAACAGATCGATCAGGCATTAGAAGAAGGCGATAAAGATGCGTTTCTTGAACTATCAGATGAAGTGAACCGCATGATCCTTCAAGCGCCACAGAAGAGTAAGAGCTGAGTTTATTAGAAAAATAAATGATAGTAGTGGGTAAGGTATTCTTTGAATACTTTATCCACTGCTTTTATATAATTTAATGAAGCTAAAATGAAGTTTGAATATGGCGTTATGGACTTCTCGTAGGAAGGTTATTTTTTAAGACATCGCTTCATCAATAAATGTAATGTATAATGTAGAGAGGTTTTATATTGAGGATTATTGAGGATTTTTTAAGCAGCTCAAGCATTTTGAGAAAACCAAATCGTTTGAAATGAAAGTATTTTATTTGAAATTGCGTTCCTCGATTGTTCATTCACGAATAATTGCTTTAAAAAGCATACTTCCTAGTTGAATAATATCAGCTGTAAGTAAGCGCTATAATGATTATAGGAGTAATAATCATGGATTTTTTATCTTTTTTATTTTGGGTTATTGAAACTCTCCCTTTAGTTATAGGGATATACATTTTAAGTGAAGGTAGATTAGGTTGGAAGTTAACTAGCTTGATGACTGTTAGCTTTATTCCATTATTTTTTGTGAAAATAACTTTCCCGAAAATTAATGGGTTGAGTATAATACTGTTCATTTTATTCTTTCTGATCAGCTATTATAAGACAAAAAAAATAATCAAAAGTATTTTTATCTGCTCTATTCCAATGGTTTTACAAACGAGTTCGATCTTCCTTGCAGAATTATTGTTATGGCAAATATATGATATAAATAGCATTCAGGAATCTTCACAAATAATAATGGTTACAGTAATCGAAAATTTCCTATCAGCAGCAATTGTCATCATTGGTTCCTTCATCACTAGATTATTTATGAGAAGATATTCGATCGATGATTTATTAGATGGAAAGTATGGAATCCTATTTATATTATTTCCGTTACTTGGGGAAATCATATTTTCAATAAACATTTATTTCATAAAAATTGATGATTTTTTAAATGATGACAGGATTAGAGGAAACATCATCTTATTTACAATTTTTAGCATCGTTCTATTACTCGTTGTGTTCATCCTTTTTAGAGTGATTTTCAATAACTTGAAAATCGAGAATGAACGAAAACAAAACCAGCAACTCAGTATATACATGAAAGAGTTGGAAAAACAAAATGATGAAATTCGAAAGATACGCCATGATTATCTCAATATCATGACAACAATGTCTGGATATTTAGAACAAGAAGATGTAAAAGGATTGCAAGTCTACTTTTCTGATAAAATCAGACCATTGGGAGAAAAAATCGAAAAAAATGATGCACAACTAGGACGTTTGACTTATATAAGAATCCCAGAAATCAAAGCTATTTTAGCAACAAAATTATTGCAAGCACAAAAATCAGAGATTCGTTTGATCGTTGATATAGTTGATCCAGTTGAAAATTTTCATATGGATACACTGAAATTAAGTCGTGCACTTGGAATTATCTTGGATAATGCCATGGAAGCAGCGAAAGAATCCGAGGAACCTCAATTGGATCTATCTTTTGTGGAAAAAAAGAATGAGCATTTTATTCTCGTTAAAAATACGTATCGAGAGACTCCCCCTATACATTTGATCTTTAAACAAGGCTTTTCTACAAAAGGAGAAAATCGAGGGTTAGGATTAAGTAATCTTAGAGAAATCTTCTCTGATTGTGAGAATGTGAGTCTTAATACGTATGTGGACGATGAAAAACATTTTTTCTTTCAAGAAATTTCGATTAACTACTAAAGAGGAGCAACCTATGATAGAAATTTTTATATGTGAAGATGAAAAAGATCAGAGAAGAAAATTAACAAATTTCATCCATGACTATATAAATGCTGAAGGATATGATATGAGGATTTCCTTAGCAACAGACAACCCTCAGGAGATTTTAGCCTATGTAGAAAAACATCAGCCCAGTGGCCTATACTTTATTGATATTGATTTGAATACGACAATCAATGGCTTACAAATGGCTTCAAAAATCAGAGAAAAAGACAAGGATTCGTTTATCGTATTCGTCACTACCCATGTTGAATTGATGCAGTATACGTTCAAACACAAATTAGAAGCATTAGATTTCATCAATAAAGGTGAGTTTAAGGAAATGAGAAAGCAAATCGTTGAGAATATCGATTATGTCCACTCGTACCAAAAATTGGTCAATGAAACTTTGACGTTTAAAATTGAACTGAACAATCGCATTATCACAGAAGAATTGGATAATATCATGTTTTTTGAAACGTCAGGCAATAAACATCGAGTGATCATGCACGCGCAAAATCGGCAAATTGAGTTTTACGGAAGTCTAAATGACATTGAAAAGCAAGTAGATGCCTTTTATCGTTGTCACCGTTCTTTTCTTGTTAATAAAAATAATATTACAGAAATTGATAAAACCAATCGGGAGCTTATCATGAAAAACGGGGAAATCTGTTTAGTTTCTTCCAGAGCAATAAATAAATTGTAAAAGAATAATAACGTATCAATCACTTAGTCAAGCACTTAGGAATTCCTAAGTGCTTGTTTTTGTTGATTTGGTTTCTATTTTTTATGCTTTAGGAAATAACTTTCATTATGGGAAATATCTATCTTAAAATAATAAATTATAAGAAGTTAAAGATAGATCACGTCTGTTAAACTTGAGGAACTAGTACTAGTAAAGGGAGGGAAGAAGATGACAAATTTTATTAGTAGAATCTGGGTGATATTTATAGTATGCGTGTTTTATACAACTTTTTCTGCTTTTGTTTTAGTATCAGCTTTAATTTCTTTGGTAAGCAGTTTTTTTTAGTTTAAGAGGGTGAATATCAATACAAGAAAAGTATACTTCTTAAATCATATAGGTTTGAAAAAATATAAAATAAGGGGAGCGTAACGTCAGACAAGAATAGACTGATTATTTTTATTCTACGTTATGAAGCAAATATATGGATCAACTATCATTTGAAAATTACATAAATTACTATACTGAAATTTTAAATAAGTATAAGGCACTCTATCCTTCGCTATGTCACTATGCAGAGGATAAGTTAGAAGAATTAATTCGATTAATGAATCTGCCAGTAGAAGATACGCTACAATCCGTTTTTTTTAAAGCAATTGCTTTAGATGTAAAAATACAATTGACAGATATCTGGTTAAATGGAGAGCGATTCGGTTATACAGATGAGGAAATCATTCATCTGATCGAAAAAGAATATGTATCTTTTAATCTAGAAATATGCGGATATGAGAGAAAAGGAGTGCCACCATACTCACTGATTTTTATGAGTGAAACATCAGTTAAGAAATTTTAAGTTTGTAGCAACAATGGATTTAGTTTAAATGTCTTATTTAATAAAAAAAGGATGTATTACATGAAAAATTATTAATCGTTTGTAGTGTGCTGTTTCTTCTCTTTGTAGGCTTTCTGATTTTATCTTTTCTATTATTTAGAAATAATCAAGAGGTTGCGATAGCAGAAATCCAGAAGATGGAAATATTAAGGGATCAAGAAAATGATCGTTTTACAGCAAATAAGGAAATGGTCTTAAACACTAAAGAAATGGTGGCCGCTGTCATCTATTTATTAGGGGCTGTCTTGGTTGGGCTAATGATCTATAAACAAAAAAATAAAGGTTAAAGTGTTGTTCAAAAGCTATTGTTTGGATGACCAAGTAATTTTATGAATAAAGTGGAAGATACGTTTAGGATGTCCTGAGCGTATCTTTTTTTTTGTTTAGGAAGACTTCTTCGTTGTTTGTGTAGGTAAGAGAGAATAAATAAAAAATGGTGTTAAGCTTTCAAATGTGAAACGAGCAATGGGGGAGTAATAAAGGATGAAAATTAAAAGATTACAAAATATAGTATTCCTGAGTCTGATGTTTGTTGGGGCATTTTGTTTAAGTTATATCATTGCTTTCCAGCTCGATTATTATCTAGCGATTACTGAAATTTTAGGGATAAAAGGATCAAATGAGAGTAATCATGGAATACTCTTCCACTATTTTGATATGTGGAAAATTATTTGGCTGTTGGCGACAACATATATCACAAGTTTTGGCACTGTCTATGTGATCAGTTATTTGTTGATTATAAGCTACAATAAATGGCAACGTACAAATTAAAACGTTATGTGTAGATGAACTTTCGGAGAGGAGACCGATGAATGATGGATAAGAAGAGAAAAAGCACATATCAGTTTGCAATTATTGGATTCGTACTCATGAATCTTTTACTTTCTAACTTTACACCGATTGTAATGTGTCTGGAAGAAGATTATTCACAAGCTACATTGGATTCCTCAGAAGAAAGTACTACGGATTCATCAGAATCTTTAGATGAAAGTATGCAGTCATCTGAGGAAGAGGAGATCCGTGTAGAAGATTCTACTGAGAGCGTAGAAGAAGGACCTCCGACAAGTTCGACGACAGAAACAAGCGGACTTAATGGTACACAAGAAGAGCAAAAAGATAATACAGATAACACTAAAACATATACACATATAAAAGATGTCCAAAAAGAAAAAGCAGTAAGTGCAAAAGGACAGGTTGGAACTGTTAATTGGGAACTTTATGACGATGGGAAACTAAAAATGACAAGTGGTGGAAAATGGGAATCTAGTAATTTTGATGTTGAAAAATCACCATGGGCTTCTTGGAATGAAAAGATTACTAGTATAGAAATCAGTTCTGAAATTACGGTAGGATCTAGTCTGGCAGGTGCATTTAGAAATTTATATAAATGTAAATCAATAACGGGATTAGATAAATTAATCCTTAGCAGTGTTAATCCAACTAATATGGATAGCACATTTTATGGTCTTAGTGCATTGGAAGAACTAGACTTAACGGGGCTAAATACGAGTAAAGTGACTGATATGTCTGCGATGCTTCTAGGAACTAGTAGTTTAAAGGAATTGAATATTACTGGTTTGGATACTAGTAACGTAACTACGATGTCTGCCATGTTTTATGGTACGGGATTAAGTAGTGACAACTTAGATATCAATGAATTAGACACAGGAAATGTAACAAATATGTCTAGTATGTTTAAGGATGCACGAAATTTAACGAATATAGATTTAAGAAATTTAAATCTTGAAAAGGTGACAAACATGTCTAGTATGTTTCAAGATCAGTATACAGATCAAAATAATGACGGGACTATAGATGAGAGTCAACTGTGTACAGTAAAATTTGGGAAGCTAAGCAATGAAAATATAGACATGAACAGCATGTTTAGACATGCGACGCACCTTGAGCAAGTAGAGTTTTATGAAGCAGATGAAAAAGTTAAAGTATTAAAAATGGCTCATATGTTTATGAATACTAAGAGCTTAACAAATATAGATTTAAGTACATTTGATACGAGTCAAGTAACCGATATGTCTAGCGTGTTTAACAGAGCAAGTAGTTTGACTAGTGTAGATTTAAGTGGATTTGATACTAGCAAAGTAACAAATATGTCTAGTATGTTCAGTGGAGCAAGTAGTTTAGCGAGTGTAGATTTAAGTAACTTTGATACTAACAAAGTAACAAATACGTCTAGTATGTTTAGCGGAGCGAGTAGTTTGACAAGTATAGATTTAAGTAACTTTGATATGAACCATGTAACAGATTTATCTCATATGTTTTTTCAGACAAGTAAATTGGGAAAGATTATTTTAGGACAAAATTTTAGTTTTAATAACAATATGGATGGGAAGCTGCCCCCAGCTTTTAACGGAAAAAATGAGGATTTATGGCAGGCTATTGGAGATGGGGACGAGGACACACCAAATGGGAAAGTCTATTCTAACGGTGAATTAATGACAAATTATGATGGAAATAATATGGCGGGAACATATGTCGCAAGTGGTTACGATCCAAGTATGATGATCTCTGTAGATGTTCCAGAAAAGGTATCGTTTGGCGCAATAACTAGCGAAAAAATTGTTTCAAATAAATTTAATATTGCTAATAATTCGAGATTACCATTGCGAGTTGTTGTTACAGAATATGTTGATACAGATTTTTCTTTCAGCTTGTTTCAATCTTTGAAATTAAAAATTGATGAATATAGTGAAGGAAACGATGTATCGTTAATTGATAAAGGAAACGGCGATATATCTGCTGAAACCACATTATTTAATTTATGTTCAGAACAAAATATTAATGTAATCGACTCGGAAAAAAATGAAGAATTGATACAAAATGGCTGGAGAAATAATTGGAATTTTCAATTTGATGGTGCCATATATGAAGATCAATTTAATGAGAATGACTTGAGGACAGTCAACCATGAATTGAAATTAAAATTTATTCCTTTAACAGCGGATGGTAATAATATATGGGGAAGCTAAGATTATTGGGTCTAGGATCAGCATTCAAAACTTTAATGAATAAAAGTACCGAATCAACGGAAATATATATAACAAATGAGGAGAGAAGCAATGGAGAACAAAAAGTATAAAGATGAAAGTAAAAGAAAGCGCAAGATAATCCTACTGATCATTCTTACAGGATGCTTAGTGATACTTACCATATTGTATTATTCACAAAAAACAAATGAAGTATACTCCAAAGATACTATGCCAGAAATTGTTCAGGGTGACCAAGCAATAGAAAACCTAGATGAAGTGGTACAAGAAACACAAAATATCACTGCATATGCACTGATTAGCATAGAGGCGGATGGACAAACAGGGAAATGGTATTTTTACAATGATAAAGACAATCAAATCGGTCAACAAGCGGTGATCAGATTGGATGACAGTAATAAAATCATATATCAGTCCGGAGTAATAGAGCCAGGAAGTTTTATTGAGAATATTAAATTGTCTGAACCTTTGAAATCTGGAAAATACAAAGCAACAGTTACGATAGAGAGCTATGATCTGGATAAAAAATTACTCAATAGTAGCATGGGTGCAGTTGCGACAATCATTGAAGTAGTATAAGTTAAGCAAATAAAAATAGAGATTAAACATAATGTTTATGATAAATATATAAATTTAGGAGGAGCAAAAATGTTAAAAAAGAATATTTTAATTACATTATTTAGTGGATTACTATTAGGCGCAGGAGGTTTATCAATTAATAGTGCATTGGTTGAAGCAAAAACACATGAACAAAATTCAGAAGCAACTATAGATGTCGAGGGGAAAATTGGTGAAAAGGCAATTAATCCTACTGATCCAATACCGACATTTCCAATAGAGCCAGAGTTAATGATTTCAGTTGATCTGCCTGAACAACTTTTTTTTGGAGCGACAAAAACTGAAAAGATTAGTTCTGCAGATCATAAGATTAAAAATAATTCTTCTTTACCAGTAAGAGTAGAAGTAATCCAATATAGCAATAAGAAAGAGACGGAGGACACTTTTCCATTATTTGAAAATTTATATTTAGTAACACCCAATTACGGTATTGGTGCGGAGCAGATACAACTGATTAGTGAAGGCTCTGCTTCAGCGTTAGAGGCGGTGAATAATGTACTAATGGAATTAAGTGCTGGATCAAATCCAACTAATGTGACTGAAAATGAGATTTTAGAAGACCAATTGGGTTGGAAAAAAGATACAACATTTCAATTTAGCGGGGTAATAGGAAGTATTTTTCCCTTAATCACTGAAGGTATAGTTGCAGAACATGAACTGACCATAAAACTAACGCCACTAACACCTAATGGAGCTAATGTCTGGGATGGAGAGCCTATTGAATAAGATTAGTTTTAAGACAATATTGATTATTGTTTTGGTATGTTTTATAAGCATTATATGCCTCCAACAGCCAGAATCAATCAAGAGCGTTGAACTACCTGTAGAAGGCAAAATCGGGCAAACAATCGAAAATAGTCATAATACAGATGAGACTAAACTAAGCGATGAAGACTTTAGGAAAAAAACGGTCGTCTACGAAAGAAGACTTCCTAAAACAGGAACGAGAACTTCATGGGGGTTATCTGTGTTTGGCGGAATTATTCTCAGTGCATTAATAATCTATAGAATAAAAAATCACTTCATCTTTCACCAAAGAAAATCCAGTGTATGAAGCATTGTGTCGGTTGGAATTTCGATTGATTAAAGATTTTTCAAGCGGTCATCTAATGACTTCTTATAAGAAAAAATGACTAACTTAAGTCTAGGAAATTTGTCTAAAAATAAAAAAATTATTTTGTGGTCTGTGGTCTATGGATACTCGCATCTTTGATATTCATTAATGGATGGACGAACATTGAAACAGCAATGGATCTAAAGGTAAATGAAGAAGCAACTGATTACAGTAAAGGATCTTAAAGCGAATGAATGGATGGCGGAAGGATTGGATGACAAAGTGGGGCATAAGCTGATTGCCTTTTTTCGGATCATGTGTTTACTTTTAATATTGATATAGCTACAGGTAGGTGGAAAGAGATAGATAAAGATTTAGCAAAATCAATGGCAGAAGAAATGGTATTCAAATTTGAATATAGCTTAAAAGGAAATAAATTAATTAGAAAAATTGATGGTAGTGGAGAAGAAATAGAATATAAAGTAGCAAAAGAAGATGACAAGATTCTGTTAGTACCAGTTAAAGAAAGTGAGAATAAGATCACACTTTCCTACAAAGAGAAAGAGACAGACTCTGCTAAGAACTGTTTGTCATTAAGTGGAGATCAAATCTAAGAATATCTGGATAAATAAAAGCTTGTAAATTTACTTTTTGGGGAGTAAATTTACAAGCTTTAAGTACCTTGCGTAATTAATAATTTTTAAGGTAAACTTGTCGAATACTATATATTCGGTTTTAGGAAGCACAAAATAACTAATCACCCAAGTGCTTTGGAATGAACTGAGAATATTTCTAGGTAGAAATGTGCAACTGCTTGATCGCGGAATACACAGAACCACGTTATTCTATATACGTAGAAAGCTTCAGTATCAGGTTGCTTGATTCAAAATCATTCTATCATTTTTTTAAACCGATTCGTTTGTGGTTTGAGATACGTAAAGCCTTCTCCTTCTACTTCATGGACATTTAGAATCGAAAGAAAGGCATGTTCGTCAATTTCATGAATGATCCGTTTTACTTCATTTAATTCCCTGGCACTTACTACCATATAGATCATTTTTTTATCGACACCAGAAAAACCACCTTCTCCGTGCAAGAATGTGACACCACGTTGTAAGCCAGTCATCAATAAAGGCGCAATTTCCTCACTTTTATTTGAGACCACAAGAATCCCTTTGGCAGAGTAGCCGCCATCAAGGATAAAATCGATGACACGACTAAATACATAGGAAGCGATTAACGTGTACATCATCCGCTTCAAATCGATATAAGTTAATGAAGCAAGTAAAACTATCACATCAAAAGCTAAAAGGGAACGTCCCATAGAGATTCCATGATTTTTTTCAAGTATCCGAGCGATGATGTCACTTCCTCCTGTAGTACCTCCCATACGATAAACGATCCCGCTGCCGACTCCGGCAATCAGTCCTGCAAGTAAAGAGACGATCAGTAAATCATGCTCTAAGTTGATTTGTAAGGGAATCCTTTGCCAAATCCATAAGAAGACAGAAAGCGAGACAGTGCCTAAGACAGTATACGCGAGCGCGCGTTTTCCTAATATTTTTCCGCCTAGTAGGATCAATGGAATATTGATCAATAAAGTAGAATAAGCTGGGTCGATATGAAAAAGAGCACGCAAAATCAGGGTAATACCTGAAACTCCACCCTCAGCTAGCTGGTTTGCGATATTCAAATAGACTAGTCCAAAAGCATAAATACTTGTTCCTAAAATAATAAAAAAAACTTCTTTCATTGTTTTCAATGATGTCATCGAATCCCCACTTTCTACTATTGATATGATTCATTATGCAACAAGCGGTAAATCCTAGATATAAACCTAGGGATTAGGAAACTAGTTATTCATTTTTTATAGTTATAGAATAGACCAAGTTGGCTTGATGCTAAGAATTTATTAAGTATACCTAACATAATGTAGCATGTATTCTTTGTTTTCACAATTGCACTTCTTGCGGTTTTGCTGTAAAGTTTTTTAGGAAGAGATGATTGGAGGGTTCTTAATGAAAGAAGAGCGTTCACTAAAAAGTATGCAAGAAGAGGTCGATGCGTACATCCAACAATTTAAAGTTGGGTATTTTTCGCCATTGGCGCAAATGGCACGTCTGACCGAAGAAGTAGGTGAATTGGCACGAGAGGTCAATCATTCATATGGCGAAAAAAGTAAAAAAGCAACAGAACCTAGTAATTCAGTGGCGGAAGAATTAGGCGATGTTCTATTTGTAACGATGATCATGGCAAACTCGTTAGGAATTGATTTGACGACGGTATTTGAAAAAAATATGGAGAAGTTCAATCGAAGGGACCATCATCGTTTTGCCCGAAAAGATGAGGAACAGTGAGAGGATAGAAGGAGTAAAAATGAGACTAAGTGAATTACCGATCGAATATAAAAAAGCAATTCCAGTAATAAGAAAAATCGAGGCAGCTGGATTTGAGGCGTACTTTGTTGGTGGTAGTGTGCGAGACACGTTACTCGGACAAAAAATTCATGATGTAGATATTGCTACTAGTGCGTTTCCAGAAGAAATCAAGCAGTTGTTTCCAAAAACGATCGACATTGGGATCGAACATGGAACGGTTCTCGTCTTGCATGAAGAGGAGCAATATGAGATCACGACATTTCGTACGGAATCGACCTATCAAGATTATCGACGACCCGACAGTGTTTCATTTGTTCGTACACTAGAAGAGGATCTAAAGCGAAGAGATTTTACGATCAACGCTTTTGCTTTGAAAGAAGATGGTGAAATCATCGATTTATTCGACGGCTTGGCTGATTTAGAAAATCACGTCTTACGAGCAGTTGGCCGGCCTTTTGAACGATTTCATGAAGATGCCTTGCGAATGATGCGTGGCCTTCGTTTTGTGAGCCAGTTAGGATTCAAATTAGAAGAAGAAACAGCCAAGGCAATCGAAGACAACCATGCCTTATTGGAGAAAATTTCTATTGAACGAATGAATGTTGAATTTATCAAAATGCTTTTAGGGGATTTTCGTAATCATGGCTTGGTCGCATTTGTTGAAACAAAATGTTACATCTATTGTCCACAATTAAAAGAAGATGGTGAGGCATTACTACGATTTGCCGATTTACCATCTATTCCATTAAAAAAAGAAAGTCAAGCTTGGGCATTGTTGCTCAACCAGCTCGGTCGAGCAGAGCAAGAGGTGGCACCTTTCTTAAAAGCATGGAAATGTTCCAACCAAATGATTCGAGAAGTCCAACGTTTGGTCAAAGGATTGGCGAAGCGACAAGAACGACGATTAACACCATTGGAGATTTATCATCTTGGAAAAGACGCATCGTTGGATGTGGAGGAATTAATGATTTACTTCCAACAAACTCCTGACACAACAACTGTGCTAGACATTTATCACGCACTTCCTATCAAGACAATGAGTGAGTTGTCCATTGATGGAAAGGTGTTATTAGCTACGAGTGAGAAAAAACCAGGTAAATGGGTCAGTGAAGCATTAGCACTTGCGGAGTCAGCGGTAGTGAACGGACTGGTACCGAATGAACAAGCTGCGTTATTAACTTATCTGAAAGAGCAACAAGGGTAGTCAATGAAACCGTGGCAATCACTAATTACGTTTGATTGGCGGGCTATTCATATACTGACATGGCTAAAGTAAGGGCATGAGAGTTATCTATAGAAGCGTTTGGCTTTTTTGTAGCATGTTTTTCATGTCCCTCTTCTCTTTTATAGGAGGATTGTTATCAAAAAAGCTGACAGAAAAGCAAACATGAGAGATGACCGCTTTTGTTGTTTTATGCTAAACTAGTAATGAAACAGAATATAATGCGTCAAAAAAGGAGATTTTTTTAATGAGCAAAGAAATGACAGCGCTAAAATTTTATTTCCGTAACGGCGAAACATGGACGATCAATCGTCGTCACATCGGCGACCTTTGGATCAAACAAATCACAACAAGTTTTGGTCGTATCAATGGAAGCGAATTTATCGAGATCCATCCATGTGCCGGTTTTAAAATCGAGATCTTCCATGAAGGAGATTCAGTAGCTACTCATGATATCAATCTAGGTGGTTTGGAAATGGGTATGTTCAATCGTGCTTTGAAATATGAAGATATTGAACGTATGGAAATCTTGTATCGCAATGGTACACCTGATCTAGTATACTTCCCTTACTTGGACAAAGGAACAGAGGGATTAGATAATCAATATCAATCAACAAAAATCAGTGAAAAAACTGGGAACTTATACATTGTGATCAACCCAGAACAACGTGTTGACGATGTTTATGGCGAATATTTCGAATAAGATCGAATGACGTTAAAAAAATAGCACATGCAAAACTTTTGAATAGGTTTTGCATGTGTTTTTCTTTTGTCTTAATTTTATGATTCCAGTTGATATTTTATAGTGATTGGACTAGAATGAGTTTCTGGGATTGAAACAAACACTTCACTGTAAAAGTAAAAAGGTTTTAGTTGCATTCTTAGAACTTTTTGCTATAATTGGTGCAGTTTGAATATAGGAGATCTTGAAAATGAGAGAGAGTTTTGAAGAACAAAAGAAACGACTGGTTGAACACTATGGTACTTTTTCAATGGAAGATCGTCGTCAAATCTTATGTAAGTTGCGTAAAAGAAATATCTTGATGTATCGTCAATTGGGACGATTGAAACACGAATTGCTCCGTTTAGAATCAAAACGTGTGCAATGTGAGTTAGATGGTCGAGTGACCCAAGCGGAAGTTGTTGAAAACAAAATATTAAAGAAAAAAGAGCAATATTTGAAAGTTCTTGCACAAAATAAAAAATAAAGGGGATCAAGCATGGAATTTGCAGAGTTAGTGATTGTTTTTGCAGTCACGATCACGCTATCCAACATAGCAAGTCGTATCTTGCCGATGATCCCTGCACCACTGATCCAAATATTTCTTGGCGTGATTTTAGGATTGACCGAATGGGGTGAATCCATCAATTTTGAACCTGAATTATTTTTAGTGATGATCATTGCCCCTTTGCTTTTTAGAGAAGGAGAAAAAGCGGATATCGCCTCGATTTTGAAAAATTTCGATACGATATTGTTTCTCGCTTTTGGTGGGGTGATCTTGACTTTGATTGGCGTCGGAGCAACGTTATCGTTTTTGTTACCAAGTGTTCCTTTAGCCGCGTGTTTCGCTTTTGGTGCAGCACTAGGTCCGACAGATGCGGTGGCAGTCAGTTCGCTGTCCAATCGTGTGAACATTCCGAAAAAAGCCATGCATATTTTGGAAGGTGAAGGGTTACTGAATGATGCATCTGGCGTTACAGCCTTCCAATTTGCCTTAGCCGCTTTGATCACTGGAACGTTTTCTGCGGTCAACGCAGGCGTTACATTGATTTTATCAAGTATTGGCGGGGCAGTCGTCGGCTTTTTACTTGTCTGGATGAAAAGAAAAATTATTGGTCTGATTGAGAAAGCGTCGGCACGTGACGTGACAGGCTACTTGTTGATTGAATTGTTGTTGCCTTTCTTAGCATATGTTTTAGCCGAAGTCTTTCATGTTTCAGGAATTATTGCAGCTGTGGTTGCAGGGGTATTACAAGCCTCAGGATTTAAAAAAATCTCAGTCTTTGATGCGGAGTTGTCAACTTTGTCGAATAGTACATGGACAACGATTGCCTTCACATTGAATGCACTGGTATTTATATTTTTAGGAATCGAACTGACACAAGTCTTTACACCTGTTTGGGGTGACGGTTTATATCCGAATAGTTTGTTGCTAATGATTATCTTATTGATTTCGATCATGCTGTTCATCATTCGCTTCGTTTCAATCAGCTTGTTTTATATATTCAAGGGCGGTTTCCAAAGTCTCAAGAAACAACTGAATGAAGTCTTGATCTTAACCTTCGGAGGCGTAAAAGGAACCGTCAGTTTAGCAACTATTTTTATTTTGCCATTTACGATCAACCAAATGGCATTCAATCAACGTTCATTACTCCTGTTTTTGACCGCAGGTGTTATTCTAGTCACGTTGATTATCGGAATCATTGTCTTGCCGATGTTGACTGAAACAGAAGCAGCAGCAACGACTGATTTAAAAGCATTGATGATCTTGGAAGAAGTGATTGAAACACTACGCTTAGAAAAAGAAGCGGAAGAACCAGGATCAAAAGCTTATTTAGCGATAGAAGCGGTGATTGAGACTTACCAAGAAAGAATCAGTGAGCTCTATTTATCTGATTTGAGTGGCGATGAAAAGCAAGAAGTCCAAGAAATCCAAGCATTGATTTTATCGATTGAGCGAGATGGCTTGGATGAAAGATATCGTTCTGGGAAGCTGTCTTCTAATGGCTATCGTTTTTATTCAAGATTCCTGGCTAACTTTGAACAGTCTATCACAAGTCAAATTTTATCATTCATTGGTTTTTGGTTCATCGTAGTACGTCGACTGATGCGGATCATTCTCCATCCAAAAATGTTTTGGCAACGACGGCAAAGTGATCGCCAAACCATGATTTCTGAGAAAGATATTCAAGAAATTCGAGAGACGTATCAAAAGAATACTCAGTTGATCATTGAAAGTTTGGAGAATCTAACGGATGTTTATGATGAATCGATGATTGGATTCTTCATTGAACAACGCAAAGCTCAAGGGATTCGGATGATGAGTGGTAATCTGATTTCCTCTTGGATGATCCAGCAAGATCGTTTATTTACGAAAAAAATGCTAAGAGGTTATTATTTAGAAAGAAAAGTCATTGATGAATATGAAGTAGCAGAAGCAATCACGACTTTTTCTGCAAATCAATACAGAAGAAATATCAACCTGTTGGAGTCCTATACAATGAATCAGCCGACAGATCGCTTTTCATTTCGCTTTGCTTTCCAAGCGAAAGCAAAGAAATTTCAATTGAAACAAGACCAAAAGAGGAAGTTGTGACAAAGCACAGCTCCTCTTTTTTTATGGTGTTGTGACAGAAGTCGTTTAACCTTAATAATTAAGTTTATCCTGGAAGTCAGGTTTGTGAATCCTGGATATTCAGTTATATGAAATGAGAGAATACGTATCTGCAATGCTACCTAAAAAAAAGAATATTCGAAAAAAACTATCTTTTAAACAATTGTTTTATGTTACAATATCCAAGATAAGGGGGGAGTACTGGTGAAAGAGCTAAAAATAACTGACCTCAAAAAAACATATGGAGAAAAAGAATTATTTAATCAGATCTCCTTTTTGATCCATGAACATGATCGCATCGGTTTGATTGGTACTAATGGAACTGGTAAAACAAGTCTTTTGAATATCATTGCTGGACTTGACAGTGGAGATGGTGATCAGCAGACAGTTTTTTATCCGAATGATTACCGTATCGGTTATTTATCACAAACCGATTCATTTTCAGAAAATGATACGGTCTTACAAGCTGTTTTTCAAGGGAATAGTCCATTGATCCAGACTGTACGACTCTATGAGGAAGCCTTGATTGCATTAGCTGAAAATGGCGATGATGAAGCAGTCCAAAAACGCTATGCATTGGCAGAAGAGCGAATGAATAAAGAGGACGCTTGGACGACGGATACAAATGCCAAGATCATTTTGCAAAAATTAGGGATCAGCCAACTAGAAAAGAAAATCGGTGAGCTTTCGGGTGGACAAAAAAAACGTGTGAGCTTAGCACAGGTTTTGATCGATGAACCTGATCTTTTATTACTTGATGAGCCGACAAACCACTTAGATTATGCAGCGATCGAATGGTTGGAATCTTACTTGAAACAATATCGGGGTGCCTTATTGATGGTGACCCATGATCGTTATTTCTTAGATCGTGTCACGAATCGGATCTTTGAACTTGCCTTTGGGAATCTTTATGAATATAAAGGCAATTATGAAGCTTATCTAATTGAAAAAGCCGAGAGAGATCGTGTCGAAGTCGAACAAGAAGAAAAGCGTAAACGCCTGTATAAGCAGGAGCTTTCTTGGATGCGAGCGGGAGTACAAGCTCGTGGGACGAAACAGCAAGCACGTATCAATCGCTTTGAAGATTTAAAAGAAAACGTATATCAAGTCAATCATGATACGGATATCGAACTAAATATCGCGACACAACGTTTAGGTAAAAAAGTGATCGAGATCAAGGATGGCTCGTATTCGATTGAAGGAAAACCTTTGCTCCAACACTTGGATCTATTGATCCAATCAAGAGAGCGTCTAGGAATCACTGGAGAGAACGGTGCTGGAAAGTCAACGTTGTTAAATATCTTAGCAGGGAAATTATCCTTAGATAGTGGCATCTATACGATTGGCGAAACTGTTCGATTAGCTTACTATACACAGGAAAATGAAAAAATGTCTCCGGACAAACGAATGATTGCTTATCTGCAAGAAGCGGCAGAAGAAGTCCAAACGGCGGATGGAACGCAAATCGGTGTCGCCGAACTTTTGGAGCGGTTCTTGTTTCCTAGATTTATGCACGGAACACTGATCCGTAAACTATCTGGTGGGGAAAAGCGTCGTTTATATTTACTCAAATTATTGATCCAGCAACCAAATGTTCTATTGCTGGATGAGCCAACCAATGACTTAGATATCGCTACTTTAACGATCTTGGAAGATTATTTCCGAACCTTCCCTGGAGCGGTGATCACCGTTTCTCATGACCGTTATTTCTTAGATAAGGTAGTTGATAAACTGTTAGTTTTTCTAGGAGATGGCAAACAAGAGCTTTATTATGGCGATATGTCTAGCTATTTAGCCAAACGCAAAGAAGATCAACAGATTCAACCAGAAAAAGTCAAAGTTAAGATAGAAGAAAAAAAATCTGAGCCAAAGAAAAAGCTTTCTTATATGGAACAGAAAGAATGGGCAACAATCGAAGATGAGATTGCGGAACTAGAGAATCGTTTGGATGAATTGCAAGAGGAGATGAACCATCAAGGGGATGATTTCACACGATTGCAAGAATTACAAAAAGAAGTGACCACAACTGAGGAACTGCTGGAAGAAAAAATGTCACGTTGGGAATATTTAAGTGAATGGGCAGATAATTAGGAGGGAAAAGATGGAGCAAGCATATCTTGATCTAGGGAAAAAGTTGTTATCTGAAGGACATGTAAAAGGTGATCGTACGGGAACAGGAACATTTAGTTTATTCGGTTATCAAATGCGATTTGACCTGCAAAAAGGCTTTCCGTTATTGACGACAAAACGTGTACCTTTTGGTTTGATCAAAAGCGAATTATTATGGTTTTTAAAAGGAGATACGAATATCCGTTATCTTTTACAAAATAATAACCATATTTGGGATGAATGGGCATTTGAACGGTATATCAAAAGTGAGGACTATCAAGGACCGGATATGACAGATTTCGGACATCGTAGTTTGACTGATCCAGAATTCAATAAAGTCTATCAAGAAGAAAGCAAGAAATTCTGTGAAAAGATAGTGGCAGATGAAGAATTTGCAGAAAAACATGGAGATCTTGGTCATATTTATGGCTATCAATGGCGTCATTGGGAAACCAAAGAAGGTAGTTTCATCGATCAAATCAAAGAAGTGATCGAAGCTATCAAGCAGACACCTGATTCAAGACGACTGATCGTCTCAGCATGGAATCCAGAAGATGTGCCAAGTATGGCGTTACCTCCTTGCCACACGATGTTTCAATTCTATGTAAATGACAATAAACTAAGTTGTCAGCTGTATCAAAGAAGTGCTGACGTGTTTTTAGGTGTCCCATTCAATATTGCTAGCTATGCTTTATTGACACATCTGATTGCACATGAAACTGGATTGGAAGTTGGTGAATTTATCCATACTTTAGGCGATGCGCATCTTTACTCCAATCACGTAGAGCAAATGAAAGAACAATTGTCTCGTGAAGTTCGTCCATTTCCGAAGCTAGTATTGAATACAGAAAAAAACTCTGTGTTTGATTTTGAAATGGATGATATCAAAGTTGAAGGATATGAGCCGCATCCTTCAATAAAGGCACCTATCGCGGTCTAAGAAAGGATGAGAAAATGTTCGCTGCAATCTGGGCACAAGATGAAAATGGCCTGATCGGAAAAGAAGATAGACTTCCTTGGCATTTGCCGAATGATTTGAAATTTTTTAAGCAAATGACTGAAGCGAATGTATTGATCATGGGACGAAAAACATTTATGGGGATGGGCGGTAAGCCACTACCTAATCGTAAAACGATTGTTTTGACAAGAGACCGTGAGTTTACAGCCGAGGGCGTACTAGTGATGCATGATGTCAATGAAGTATTAGCGTATGAAAAAGAAGCAGATGGAATTTTATTTGTTGCTGGAGGGTCAGCAATCTATGAAGAATTTTTACCTTACTGCACGATTTTGTATCGTACGGTGATCCATCATTCTTTCGAAGGAGATACGTATTTTCCTGCTGTAGACTGGCAAGCATGGTCATTGATCAATATCAGTCCGGGAGAAATAGATGAAAAAAATAGTTATGCACATCAGTTTGAGACGTATAAACGTAAAGAAGAACATACAACCGAAGAGATATAATGTCTCGTTGAACCTATAGATTTAAAGCGGAAGAAACCGAAATGGATTTTTTTATCATTCAGGTTTCTTCCGCTTATTTTGTCGTTCCATCAAAAAAAGTAGAGCAGATAAAGAAAACTGAATAGAATCATGTTATCATAACAAACAATTTATTTTAAACTTGTTTATAACTGAATTTGATGAAAAAACAGAAGTTCTTTGGTATACTGAAAGTGGACCTGCCTGAAAAATGCTAGGCACTTTGTGAAAGAAAGAGTGTGAAATAATGACAAACGTAAAAATAGTAACAGATTCTTCTTGTACAATGGAAAAAGCAGTACGAGATCATTTGAATATTCATGTTATGCCATTATCAATTATGATCGATGGCGTTGTATATCCTGATGACGATCAACTAGGCGGAGAGAAATTCATGGAAATGATGGCTAAATCAAAAGCATTACCTAAAACAAGTCAACCGCCGATCGGCGAATTCATTTCAACGTATGATGAATTAGGCCAAGATGGTAGTGAAGTGATTTCCATCCATATGACGAAAGGGTTAAGTGGAACGGTTGAAGCTGCAAGACAAGCAAGCAACCTAACGAAAACAAACGTCACAGTCATTGATAGTGATACGACTGACCAAGGTTTATCTTTCCAAGTGATTCGTGCGGCTGAAATGGCCAAAGAAGGTAAATCAGCAGAAGAGATCCTTGCTGAAATCGAGAAGATCAAAAATAATACAAAACTTTATATCGGTATCTCCACATTGGATAACTTAGTAAAAGGTGGAAGAATCAGTCGTGCAACTGGTTTACTATCAAGTATGTTGAACATTCGTGTGGTGATGAACTTCGCTCACTCAGAGCTGATTCCTGTGACAAAAGGTCGTGGGAAAAAGACTTTCGACAAGTGGTTCGATAGCTTGAAGAAAGAATTGAAGGCTCTACCGAACGTTCGCCAGATCGGTATCTCACATGCAGGTGCGACAGAGCTTGCTCGAGAGTTTGAAGAAGGCTTGAAACAATTGTTTCCCGATATGGACATCCCAGTATTGCATACAAATCCAGTGATTGCTACCCATACAGGGGAAAATGCTTTTGCAATCATGTATTATACCGATTGATGAATGTCAAATAAGAAATAGAAAGACAGATCATGTGAAGACCAATAGACGTGTTCTTTGTGATCTGTCTTTTTATTCGTTCAAGTGCTACTAGCGTAAGGAAGTGAGGAGGAAAAGACATTTTGAGATGCTCCACTTCCTTTAGCAGATGAGAAACAGCCTCTTTCTTTTTTTCAGAAAAGGGCTATTTTTTTAATCGGAATTTTGGTAATATAAGAAACAATCATGGTCTAGAGGTGAAACAATGAAACGAATGAAACAACAGTGGTTGATTGTTTTGATCCCTTTATTCACTGCAGTTTTTCTCTTTGTCGGACTCTCTTTGAGTGTGCCGAAAGCACAGCCTTTGTTAAAACCGGCAGCGTCGGTTACTTCTGAAAGCAATCAAAAAGAAAAGTTACACTATGTAGCAATTGGCGATTCATTAACTGAAGGAGTAGGCGACCAGACGAAACAAGGTGGTTTTGTTCCGTTAGTCGCAAATGACATAAAAGACAGATATGGTTTGACAGCCATTGAAATTGAAAACTACGGTGTAAATGGCGAACGAAGTGATCAAATATTAAAAAGATTGAAAAAAAATGAAGAAATCCAAAAGAATATCGAAACTGCAGACATTATTACATTGACTGTTGGTGGGAATGATTTAATGAAAGTGATCCAAAATAATCTTTTTGGTATCAGTATTCGTTCATTCAATAAACCAATCAAGAATTATCAAGAAAATGTCCAAGCAATCATTGAAGAGATACGAGGGTTAAATAAAGAGGTACCTATCTATATTTTAGGGATCTACAATCCATTTTATTTGAACTTCCCTGAGATCACAGATATGCAAACGATTGTGGATAACTGGAATGAAGGAACACAGCAAGTAGTAAATGAAGCAGAAAATAGCTATTTTATCCCGATCAATGATCTATTGTACCAAGGATTAAATCAAGAGGTCGGAATTACTGAAGCTTCTGATCAGTCAACTTCTAGTGATAGTTCGAACGGGACGAAAAATAATGTGTTATATGAAGAAGATCATTTTCATCCTAATAACTTAGGCTATCAATTGATGGCTAATGCTGTGAGAGATCAATTGATCGAAACGCATGAAAAATGGCTGGTTAAGGAGGGAAACAAGGATGGATAAACGAAGTTCAACAGTTGAAAAAAACAAAAGGCATAACTATTGGAAATACGCCTTTCTGATTTTATTAGGCCTGATCATTGGTTCGACGATTTTCTTAGGTACGCGGATATTCGCCAATCGTGAACCTGATTTGCCAGAAGTACCAGCGATTACAGAAAGACAAGGCGACCCGGTATTGACGATCAATACTCAAAAAGAAAAAGTCAACCAACTGATCAGCTTTTTCTTGACAGATTTCCAAGAAGGACAAGATATCAAGTATAAATTTTATTTAGAAAATGAAGCATTGCTTAATGGTACGTTTGAAGTGTTAGGATTCCCTATCGACTTTTACTTGTATTTTGATCCGTATGTAATGGAAAATGGCAATGTTCAGTTAAAAGCAAAAAGTCTATCGATCGGTACATTGAATCTGCCGATCAGAGATGTGATGAATATGATCAAGCGAAATTACAAACTACCTGAATGGATCGAGATCAATACAGAGGATTTAACGATCATGTTACGATTAGATCAATTCCGTATGCAAAATGGAATGTACATCAAAGCGGACAAAATTGATTTAGTCAACGACGATATTCGCTTTAGTTTGTATTTACCAAAAGATTCCTCAACGACGGAAGAAACGACCGAATCTAGTACTAATTAAGTGATATCTCGAGAGTAAGGGAGGAATCAATGATGGAACGAGCAATATTTGCAGGAGGATGTTTTTGGTGTATGATCCAGCCTTTTGATACATTACCAGGCATCCATACGATCATGTCCGGTTATACTGGTGGGCATGTACCAAATCCAACGTACGAACAAGTGAAGGCCAAAACAACAGGACATACTGAAGCAGTAGAAATCTTGTATGATCCTGAATTGATCTCATACGAAGCATTACTTGAGCTTTATTGGCAACAAACGGACCCTACAGACGCTTTTGGTCAATTTGAAGATCGAGGCGATAATTACCGACCTGTGATTTTTTATACTACAGAAGAACAACGTCAAAAAGCTGAAAAAAGCAAACAACAACTTGCAGCAAGTGGTCGCTTTATTGATCCTATCGTTACGACGATCGAGCCAGCGGAGACCTTTTATTTAGCAGAAGATGAGCATCAAGATTACTACAAAAAAAATCCTGAGAACTTTGAGCGTAATCATGCGCGTCGTGCAGCATTTATTGCTGCCAATTGGGAGGGAAATCAATGAATCGCAGCTTCTATCACTATCTGATGACTCTTCGTGGAGGGAAATCTTCTGATGCGTTATCAACTTTTGCAACCGAAGCTGGAAAAGATATCCAGTTTCCGAAACATAGTACAAGTTATGAAGAAATTTCTGATTATTTAGAAATGAATGTTGATTATTTGCCCTCTATGGATATCTTTGATACGGCTTGGGATCATTATTTAGAGAATAATCATCTCACCTGATCAATGGGATCTGGTATGAAGAGTATGACTTAAAAAAAGACGAGACAAGTACTGCTTTGGCAATATTTTTGAATAGCCCTATTTGGTAGAGTGATTTTGGACTATTCAATTATTTCTAAAACATAGTACGTTTGTCCGTCTTTTTTCGCACCTATCTGTAAATGATCATTGAACCATTCGCTTTTTCTGTAGTTATTCTATATAATGAGGGTAATAGGTTAAGATTTTACGAGGGATGGATTGATGGGCTTTGACAAAAAAGCAGCTTTATATTGACCGTTTTTGGTTATTTATTAAATTTTTACTTTGTTCCATAGTGATTGCATTTATTTTACGAGGATTTATATTGATCCCAGTACCAGTGGAAGGGAACTCGATGGAGAATGTCCTTAAACAAGGGGATATGGTCGTTATGGAAAAATTCTCTGAAATCAGACGATTTGATGTGGTCGTTTTCCAACTTTCAGATGGAACCATCTATATCAAAAGAGTCATTGGTTTACCGGGAGAAACCATTAGTTATGAAAAGGATCAACTAAAAATCAACGACCAACTAATCGAAGAACCTTATTTAAGTAAAAATATCCGTTCGGACCACGAAAATGCACCTTATACTACCGATTTTACCTTGGAAGAGTTGACAGGATATACAGAATTACCTGAAGATAGCTATTTTGTTTTGGGGGATAATCGCCGTGTGTCAAAAGATAGTCGTTCATTTGGAACAATATCTAGAGATGAAATTTTAGGAAAAGCGAGATTTGTGTATTACCCATTGAATGAAATCAAATGGATCAGATAAAATAAAAGAAGACTCTCCAATAACTATATGTTGGAAAGTCTTCTTTTTTGATTATATTTTCATCCACATTGGTTCCAATGTATTTCCATCAGGATCTTGTACTTCAAGAGAATACATTTCTTCTTCCGGTATTCCCATATCGACTGTATGGTAGCTACCACCATTTTCTTTTGCAATTTCACCAAAACGTTTGACTTCAGCAGCATTTGCTAAACTAAAAGCAATCAGTGCACCGCTCATTTTTTTTGTGTCAGCGATTTCTTTGTCTTTTAAGAATTTTTTGTAAAAGTCATGTGTCAAGAGCATCACCCAAAATGTGTCATCCCAAACCATCGCGCTTGCTTCTTCAGTCGAAAATTCTTTATTTTGTTTGAATCCTAATTTTGTATAGAATTCGACCGAGCGACCAACATCTTGCACAGGGAAATTGACAAAAACCATTGTGTTCATCTTGCTACAGCTCCTTTTTAATTTTCCTCTATCATGCGCTCGTCGGTAAGCGTTGTCAAAGTATTTAACTTGGGGAAGAATTTTTTATTTTATTGGACGTATCCGCTAAAAGTATAATCAACAGTACTATAAAATTCGTAATAAAATCTTGAACTTTGATCTGTCATACTAAGAGTACTAGAAATCGTAGAGCCAGCTGGAACGAAGTGTGTTTTTAAGACGGCATGATTGGCAGAATTTCTCATTCGAATTTCTAAGGTTCCGCGACCTTGATTGTGGAAGGAATAATTATACGTATTTTTTCCTAATATATTGTAGTTAGAATATAAATAATATTTGCCACTATAAGTGCCAGATATTGAACAACGTCCTGACGAAGCTACGTTCCAGTTTGCCGTTGGCACATTGGCTCCTCTGACCAACGAAGGGGTCAAGTTGATTAAACTTGATTCTGTATTTGTGGCTTCAACACTTAATTGATCTGCATCTACTGACTGTTGTGGAATGGACAAACCAAATAATAAGAAAATAGTAGAGAACATAAATAATTTTTTCATAAGTACTCCTTTTTGTTATTTTTTAGTGAACGTTCACCTCTTGATAATAAGTGTTTTGTTTCACATTTTCAATAGCAAGAATCCTTGTTTTACAAGGTGTCACAGATTGTGACATCGAATAATAAGAAATATATCGATTCGTTTCAATAATTCGCTTTTAAGTTCTTTTATGAAATGGTTATAATGAGAGATAGAATAAGGAGGCGATGTTGTGGATTTTGGTAAAATATTAAAAGAAAAAAGGCATCAAGCAGGAATTACACAGGAAGAATTGGCAAAGAGATTAAATGTTAGTCGTTCAGCTATTTCTAATTGGGAAATCGGCAGAAATTACCCAGACATACATACACTAGTGGAAATATCGACAAGCTTAGGTGTGTCTTTAGACGAACTATTGGAAAATTCTACTATGACTGACACGATGATTGATACTACTAAAGAAATTGAGGTGAATCAGAAAAAAAAGCGAGGAAAATTGTTTTTTGTAGTAGCACTGTGTTCGAGTGTTTTAGTCATGTCAATTTTATTTTTTTCATTTTCTAATCAACCGACGATTGTCTTGAATGCAGTTGAAAACGCCCATTCAGAAGATGTAGCGCTCTTTAACAAAGAAGATATCAAAGATATTACTCTCAAAGACAAGAAAATGACTATTCTTTTTACTATACCTAAAGACAGTGAATATGTTGGCTACTATGTCGACGGAAGTAATCAAAAAGGATTTGTAAATCTTGATATATATAAGACTGCTAATTCTGATGTCAATCAGCGGAAATTAGTCCATGATGGACTGATTGAAGTAGATTTAGATATGTTTTCAAAAGTGAATAAAATTAGTGTGAATTATAAAAAATAAAGCGTATTGCAAGAAGTATTCAAAAATAGCTGCATGAGGACAAATGAAGGAGTTCTATCGTTAGTAAAGGTCATTATGGCAAAATAAAAATCTTCTAAAAAACTTTTAGAAATCAGGTGAATCTTCTTGTCAACGAGCTGTATACTTCGAGTCGGATCAGGTTAAAAAAGTAAGCTTCATGGAACGAATCGTTTAGTCGATTGTTTTACGGAGCTTACTTTTTTTCTTTACTATGCAAGTTATTTTTTCTATTGATTTCTTTCTATCATGGGCTGATTGATCGTTTGACTTTTTCAAAAACTGTCTCATGACGTACGTTAAAAGATCGACTAGGAATCAGAAACATGAAGTATTCCTCTTGTGAGTAGATCGGACAAAGTATTTTATCATGATTAAGGTATTCCATCCTCATCAAATATTTTTGTCCATTGTATGATCTGAATAAGCATATTTTGACTTGCAATAAGCACGCCATCAGTCACTTCCTTGATTGCAGCTTCTGTAGTTCACCTTTCTTGAACAAATTCCCCATAAATTAAGCATGGATTTTCTTCTCCAAAGTCTCTCATCCTCTGTCGTTACACTTTCTGAGATAAGAATGAAATGAAGACTTGGATCAATAGTAAATATTTTTAGGAGAGTAAACATTCTCCTTGATTGACTTTAACAGATGGAAACCTGCTTGTTGAATGGATGTCTCTCTTTCTATTTTTTGAACATGAGGTGGAATCAATATGATAAACTGAAGAAAAGAGTTGAAAGTGAGGAGCTAGATGATCGAAAAGAAACCAAAAGGACGAGACGGTGTAGTGATCCAAGAAGAGCAGGTGATTCGTCCTAAGAAAGTCTGGTCGGAGGAGGTCCAAAAATTTTTAAGTTACCTAAGGAACCAAGGTATAACTTATGTGCCAGAACCACTAGGCTATGATGAGAAAGGAAATGAAGTGGTATCTTATCTCGCAGGTGAGGTCTATGATTATCCTTTGCCCCCTCAATTGTTGACGGACAGTGCCATTTGTTCAGCAGGTCGATTGTTAAGAGACTTCCACGACCAGAATCAAGGATACCTTACTTCTTTAAGTGGCACAGAACCGTGGATGCTACATTCATTCGGAGAGCATGAGGTAATGTGTCACAATGATTTTGCGCCATACAACGTGACAACGGAAAATGGTCTAGCCATTGGTATCATTGATTTTGACACGATCACACCAGGACCAAGAATCTGGGATGTAAGTTATGCCGCCTATCGCTGGGTACCTTTAGCGGCAAATCAAGGAGATCCGATCACGGATGAAACGTGTCATCGTTTAAAAAAATTTGTTGAAGCATACAGACTAAATGAGTCTGCGTATCCAGATTTGATCCCCACGATGATCAGACGACTTTCTTATATGATAGATTTCATCACTGACGAAGCAAGTCGCGGAGAAACAAATTTTCAAGCAAATATTCAAGAGGGCCATCTAAAAAAATACGAGCAAGATAGTCAATGGTTGCTCGATAATGAGAAAAAGATTCTTAGAAAGTTGCAAAATGAAGAAACTTGAGAATAAGCCGTTTGATTTTTAGTTTTTTTCTTGTATACTCCTAGAAGTGTAGTTCATTCAAGTACTGTATAAGTAAAAGAGCAAATTTTTAGATTTTAAGTTTTAGAGGAGGAAACACCAATGACTATTCAATGGTTCCCAGGACATATGGCGAAGGCCAGACGTGAAGTTTCAGAAAAGATGAAATATGTTGATATCGTCTTTGAGTTAGTTGATGCACGACTACCTTTGTCTTCACGTAATCCAATGTTAGATCAAATCATCCAACAAAAACCAAGACTTGTTTTATTAAATAAAGCTGATCTAGCTGATCCGCAACAAACGAAATTATGGCAACAATACTTTAGAAATCAAGGACATCAAGCCCTAGCAATCACCGCTCAAGAAAGTAAAGGAATCAAAGCGTTGATCCCTGCGGCAAAAGAAGCACTGAAAGAAAAACGAGAAAGAGACGCAGCTCGTGGCATCAAACCTCGAGCAATCCGCGCGATGGTCCTAGGAATTCCTAATGTAGGGAAATCGACATTGATGAATCGTTTAGTGGGCAAAAAAATTGCACAGACAGGGAATAAGCCTGGGGTAACGAAAGGACAACAATGGCTTCGTTTAGGAAGTGAATTAGAACTATTAGATACACCTGGTATTTTATGGCCTAAGTTTGAAGATGAAGAAATCGGTAAAAAACTAGCCTTGACTGGTGCAATCAAAGACCAATTGGTACACCTTGATGATCTAGCAATTTACGGCTTAGATTTCTTTGCCCGTTACTACCCTAATAAAATCAGCGAACGTTATGGATTATCAATAGAAGAAGAGCAACAAGTTGCACCTGAGTTATTGATGACGATCACGGAACGGAGAGGGTATCGACAAGATTATGACCGTGGGAGCGAGGTAGTTGTTTTTGATATCCGCCAAGGGAAACTAGGTCGCTATACTTTAGATCGTTGTGAAGAAATGGAAGAGACTACTCATGAGTGAATCGATCCAGAGTATCAAAGAAAAACTGAAACAAATCACAACGCTTGATGATCCGATAGTCACACAACTAAGATTAGACACAAGAAAAGGTGTCCAACAAGCATTAGGCTCTTTTGAAAAACGCTTAGCAAAGGAAGCTTTGCTTCGTGAAAAATATGAGACGATGTCCTTCTACGAAAATGAAGGATATGCTCAAGGACATGAAATGATTGCAGGGATCGACGAGGTAGGAAGAGGTCCCTTGGCTGGCCCTGTAGTATCCGCAGCTGTTATTTTACCTAAAGGTGTAGAGATTTACGGATTGAACGATTCCAAGCAATTATCTGAAAAAAAACGTGAAGAACTGTATGAACAGATTCAAGAAAAAGCCCTCTCCATCGGGATTGGTGTGATCGATGAGCAGACGATCGATCGTGTCAATATTTACGAAGCAAGTAAATTAGCGATGTGTGAAGCTGTTAAAGAATTGACACCAGAGCCTACGTATTTATTGATCGATGCGATGACTTTAGATCTGCCGATTGCACAAAATAAACTGATCAAAGGAGATGCTCGTTCAATTTCGATTGCTGCTGCCAGTATCATTGCAAAAGTCTATCGTGACCGTTTGATGAAAGAATACGAGTTACAATATCCTGGCTATGGTTTTGCCAAGAATGCAGGTTATGGAACAAAGGAACACCTCTTAGGATTAGCACAACATGGCATCACGCCAATCCATCGTAAAAGTTTTGCACCAGTCAAACAATATTTATCATAAGTGATGCGCCACTTTTCACGTATCTTATAAAAAAGATTAGAAAAGGTGGCGCTTTATGGTTATATACAATGAATTTATTACAAAGTTGGCATTGGTCAAAGGACTGAGCGGAGAGCAAAAATGGCGTGTGATCCGTCATCTATTGAGTGAAAAGAAAGAATGGTTGTCGGTTGATGATATGTTGACAGTTTCGCACTTCAATCGCTCTAGAGCAAGTTTTTATGACTATTGGAGCCAGATCAACTATACTTGGCGGAATAGAATAGGAGAGAATCCATACATAACTTTTCTTGATCCAATCTACCCTTCACAATTGCTTCATTTGGCAAATCCCCCGATCTTATTATTTTATCGAGGTGATCTTTCGCTGATGAAACGAAAAATGATCGCTGTCGTTGGTGGTAGACAAACATCTGGTTATGCGAGAAAAATCGTAGAGCGAGTGATCACTCCTGTGATTGACCAAGACTATATAGTTGTTAGTGGCTGTGCGAAAGGCGTAGACACTTATGCGCATCAAGTAGCGATCCGCTGTTCAGGCAGAACGATTGCAGTGATCGGTACGGGGATCAATCATAGTTATCCGAAAGAAAATCAGCAGTTGCAACGAGGGATTGCTAGAGATCATCTTTTATTAAGTGAGTTTTTACCAGATGTTGGTCCACAAAAATTTCATTTTCCTATGAGAAATCGTCTGATTGCCGCTTTATCAAGTGGAATCTGTGTGATTGAAGCAAAAGCAAAAAGCGGCTCATTGATCACAGCAGAGCAAGGCTTAGAGATTGGACGTCCGATTTTTTCTGTCCCTGGGAATATTTTGACAGGTCAATCCACTGGTTGTCACCAATTGATCCAAGATGGAGCGATATGTACCTTTTCAGGACAAGATATCCTTAATGAATTGGAATCATAACGATTGATTTATTATTGCTTTCCTTGACAAACGATTTCTGAATGGATATGATAAGCTACGATTTGTAAAAGTCCTTGTAACATATATATAGTAGGAACCCGAAAATGGAAAGGAGTCCATTCAGGAATGGCATATAAATATTTAGTGATCGTAGAATCACCTGCAAAAGCCAAGACGATTGAAAAATATCTTGGCCGTAATTATAAAGTAATGGCTAGTGTAGGACATATTCGTGACTTACCTAAAAGTAAGATGGGGATCGATTTTGAAAATAATTATGAACCGCATTATATCTCGATTCGAGGAAAAGGCGACGTCATCAAAAGTCTAAAAGCAGCGGCAAAAAAAGCGCAAAAAGTTTACCTCGCAAGTGACCCGGATAGAGAAGGGGAAGCAATTGCTTGGCATTTGGCTTATTTGTTAGGCTTGGATCTAAATGATAAGAATCGTGTTGTCTTCAATGAAATCACCAAGGATGCAGTCAAGGCAGCATTTAAAGAGCCACGTACGATCGATGTGGATCTTGTCGATGCGCAACAAGCACGTCGAACGCTTGACCGTATCGTTGGTTATTCGATTAGTCCGATCTTATGGCGTAAAGTAAAAAAAGGCTTGAGTGCTGGTCGAGTCCAATCGATCGCATTGAAAATCATCATTGAACGCGAAAAAGAGATCCGTGATTTTACTCCGGAAGAGTATTGGAGTATTGACGGAAACTTTAAGAAAGAACGTAAGAAGTTCAAAGCAAATTTTTGGGGAGTCGATGGCAAAAAGAAAAAATTGTCTGATGCCGAAACTGTCAAAGAAGTGACTGACCGGATCACTGGTAAAGAGTTTGCCGTGACAAAAGTCGAAAAGAAAGAACGCAAGCGAAATCCTGCGAACCCATTCACGACAAGTAGTTTGCAACAAGAAGCCGCTCGTAAATTGAATTTCAGAACACGTAAAACCATGATGGTGGCGCAACAGTTGTATGAAGGAATCTCACTTGGCAAACAAGGCACGATCGGATTGATCACGTATATGCGTACCGATTCTACACGGATCGCCGATACTGCTAAAGCCGAAGTCGCAATGTTCATCGAAGAAACATACGGAAAAGAATTCTCCAGTCATTCGGAACGTAAAGCAACGAACTCTAAAGGGGCACAAGATGCCCATGAAGCGGTACGTCCAACCAGTGCATTACGTACACCAGATGAGTTGAAACAATACTTGGATAAAGACCAATTGAAATTATATACGTTGATTTGGTCACGATTTGTTGCAAGTCAAATGACACCAGCTGTATTGGATACGATGAAAGTCACGTTGGAACAAAATGATGTAAGATTCATTGCGAATGGCTCAAAAATCAAATTCAAAGGGTTCATGCAAGTGTATGTTGAAGGCCGGGACGATGGGAAAGAAGACAAAGAAAACATTTTGCCAGAGTTAGCAGAAGGCGATACGGTGCAATCTGTCGATATCGAACCGAAACAACATTTCACACAACCGCCTGCACGTTATAGTGAAGCGACGTTGATCCGTGCATTGGAAGAAAATGGGGTAGGTCGTCCCTCGACTTATGCGCCAACGTTAGATACGATCCAACGACGATATTATGTGAAGTTGACACAAAAACGTTTTGAACCAACCGAATTAGGTGAGATCGTCAATTCGTTGATCTGTGAGTTTTTCCCACAAATCGTAGATATCCATTTTACAGCTGAAATGGAAGATGACTTAGACAAAGTCGAAGAAGGGAAAGAAGAATGGATCGAAGTCGTCGATCGTTTTTATAAACCATTTGAAAAAGAATTATCGAATGCCGAAGAAAAAATCGAGAAAATCCAGATCAAAGATGAACCAGCTGGTTTTGATTGTGATTTGTGTGGGCATCCGATGGTGATAAAATTAGGGAAGTATGGTAAATTCTATGCATGTAGTAATTTTCCAGATTGCCGAAACACCAAACCAATCGTCAAGGAAATCGGCGTCACTTGTCCCGTGTGTCATGAAGGACAAGTCATCGAACGTAAATCTAAGA
This sequence comes from Enterococcus sp. AZ062, assembly GCF_051715065.1. Classification (NCBI taxonomy): domain Bacteria; kingdom Bacillati; phylum Bacillota; class Bacilli; order Lactobacillales; family Enterococcaceae; genus Enterococcus; species Enterococcus sp. AZ062. Next base: position 1,211,593 of record NZ_JBIOTB010000001.1, read on the forward strand.
AAAATCGTCTATTCTATGGCTGCTCTCGTTTCCCTGAATGTGAATTCACCTCTTGGGAAAAACCAATCGGCAGAAATTGCCCGAAATGTGACCATTACCTGGTCGAGAAAAAAGTCAAAGGCGGCAAACAAGTGGTTTGTACGAATGGCGATTACGAAGAAGATGTTCAAAAATAAAGAAATGAGAAGAGGTTTTTAGTTGAAAATCGTCAATGTAGTAGGTGCAGGTCTAGCTGGAAGCGAAGCAGCATGGCAAATCGCTCAAGCGGGTGTACCTGTAAAGTTATATGAAATGAGACCAGTTAAGAAGACAGAAGCGCATCATACAGATAATTTCGCTGAATTAGTCTGTTCCAATTCTCTAAGAGGGAATAGTCTGGCGAACGCAGTTGGATTATTGAAAGAAGAAATGCGTCGCTTAGATTCAGTGATCATCCATTCAGCAGATGAAACAGCTGTACCTGCAGGCGGTGCCTTAGCAGTTGACCGCGATTCATTTTCTGAAACCATCACTCGTAAGGTCAAAGAGCATCCTTTAGTTACAGTGGTGAATGAAGAAATCACTGAAATACCAGAAGGAATCACGGTGATAGCTACAGGACCTCTGACTTCTCATCCTTTAGCAGAAAGCATCAAAGCATTCAATGGCTCAGACGGTTTCTATTTCTACGATGCTGCGGCACCGATCGTCGACAAATCAACGATCGATATGGACAAGGTGTATTTAAAATCACGTTATGACAAAGGCGAGGCAGCTTACTTAAACTGTCCGATGACCGAAGAAGAATTTAAAGCTTTCCATGAAGCCTTAGTCAATGCGGAAGTCGCTGAATTAAAATCTTTTGAAAAAGAAAAATATTTTGAAGGTTGTATGCCAATCGAAGTAATGGCGCAACGTGGCTTTAAGACAATGCTATTTGGGCCAATGAAACCAGTCGGCCTAGAAGACCCTAAAACTGGAAAAAGACCTTATGCAGTCATCCAATTAAGACAAGATAATGCAGCCGCTTCTCTTTATAATATCGTTGGTTTCCAGACGCATTTAAAATGGGGCGAACAAAAGCGCGTGTTCCGCATGATCCCAGGATTAGAAAATGCAGAATTTGTCCGCTATGGTGTGATGCATCGCAACAGTTTCATGAATTCACCAGAACTCTTGAAGCCGACTTATCAATCGACCAAACGCGAAGATCTATTTTTTGCAGGACAAATGACGGGTGTAGAGGGCTATGTTGAAAGCGCGGCAAGTGGCTTGCTTGCAGGGATCAACGCTGCTCGCTTAGCGAAAGAATTGGAACCTGTGACGTTGCCACAAGAAACAGCAATGGGAAGTATGGCTTACTACATCACACATGCGGAAGGCAAACATTTCCAACCAATGAATGCAAACTACGGATTATTCCCAGAATTACCTGAACGAATCCGTGATAAAAAATCTCGTTATGAAGCAATTGCACAACGTGCCTTAGCAGCCAATGAAAAAGTGAAGCAAGAAGTCTTGAATAAAGAATTTGCTTCTCGTTAAATGGATGTTATGTAATAAGTCGAAGTGTCTCAGGATGGTGATTGCCATTTTTGAGTACTTCGGCTTATTTCTCGGTTATTGACTGAACTCACGCCAATTTATATAATAACTATGGTTTTTTTAACGTTGGTTCTGGTCAGCTTATCCCTTAATTGTCAAGCAAACGAATTGAATTGTGAACAAACTTAGAAATATTAGTTAAATTCTGACAATTTGTTTGTTTTTTCTCTGGGGCTATGCTAAATTTATTTTGGGATCTAAAGGTAGGTGTAAAAAGAATGAAGCCAACTTTACAAGAAGATTTTTTGCGTTATTTAATCATAGAGCGCGGGTATTCAGAAAAAACCAAATCTGCCTACGAAGAAGATATCAATGATTTTCAGCGATTCTTGGCGGAATCGGGGGAATCTGATCTACTGAAAGTCAGCTATTTGGATGTACGAGTTTATCTAAGCTATCTATCTGATAAGTCATACAGTCGAAATTCGGTGAGTCGGAAAATTGCGAGTTTACGCTCATTTTATCAATACCTTCTTCGTGAAGAAAAAATCGCTGAAAATCCATTTTCGTATGTTCATTTGAAGAAAAAAAATGTTAAACTTCCTCGTTTTTTTTATGAGAATGAGATGCAAAGCTTATTCGAAAGTGTGACAGGGGATAGTCCTTTAGCACTAAGAGATCGGGCATTATTAGAAGTACTTTATGGATCAGGTATCCGTTTGAGTGAATGTAGCCAATTGACGATGTCTGCCATCGATTTAGGCTCAGAGGTGATGTTGATCCATGGAAAAGGAAACAAAGAACGCTATGCGCCGTTGGGTTCATTTGCGCAAGATGCTTTGCAAGAGTATTTTGCCAAAGGGCGCAGCGTCTTAATGACGAAATACCATAAGTCACATGACTATGTCTTCGTGAATCATCATGGAGAACCGATCACACCTACTGGAATCGAATATGTATTAAATCAAATCATAAAAAAGAGTAGTTTGGATAGTGATATCCATCCTCACATGTTACGTCATACTTTTGCGACGCACTTATTGAATAATGGTGCCGATATGCGTACAGTGCAAGAACTTTTAGGTCATGCAAATTTATCAACGACTCAAATCTATGCGCATGTCACAAAAGAAAGCTTACAAAAAAATTATCGCTCTTTCCATCCACGAGCGTGATCACATTATTAGGAGGAAATATCTATGGTAGAATCACAGTTTCATTCAACAACCATTTGTGCAGTTGAAAAAAATGGGAAATTCGCGATGGCAGGTGATGGCCAAGTAACGATGGGCGAATCTGTCGTGATGAAGGGCAGTGCGAGAAAAGTACGTCGCATTTACAACGATGAAGTAGTCGTTGGCTTTGCAGGGAGCGTTGCTGACGCTTTTACTTTAGAAGAAAAATTTGAAGGTAAGCTAAATGAATACAACGGAAATCTCCAACGAGCAGCCGTTGAATTAGCCCAAGAATGGCGTACACAACAGTCGATGCAAAAGCTAGAAGCGATGTTGATCGTGATGAATGACAAAGAAATGTTACTCGTTTCTGGTACAGGTGAAGTGATTACACCGGATGATGGGATCTTAGCCATTGGTTCTGGTGGAAACTTTGCGTTAGCTGCCGCACGAGCAATGAAAAACTATGCACAAAATGAGATGAGTGCAAAAGAGATTGCTGAAAATGCGTTGAATATTGCAGCAGACATCTGCGTCTTTACAAATCACAACATTATTGTAGAAGAATTATAGAGGTGAATGACATGTATGAATTAAAACAAACACCAAAACAAATCGTCAGTGAATTAGATCAATATATCATTGGCCAACAAGCAGCAAAAAAATCAGTGGCAGTTGCCCTTAGAAATCGTTATCGACGTCTTCAATTGGATGAAAAGATGCAACAAGATATCACACCTAAAAATATGTTGATGATCGGGCCAACTGGGGTCGGTAAAACAGAGATCGCTCGTCGTTTGGCAAAAATCGTCAACGCACCTTTTGTTAAGGTTGAAGCAACGAAGTTTACTGAAGTTGGTTACGTGGGACGTGACGTGGAATCGATGGTTCGTGATCTTGTCGAAAATGCAATCCAGATCGTTGAAAAAGATCAGTATCTTCGTGTTCGCCCGCAAGCCAAGAAAAATGCGGAAAAACAATTAGTGAAGATCCTTGTACCAGGTATCAAAAAAGAACAAAAACAATCAAACAACCAGTTTGAGCAAATGATGAATATGTTTAATGCTTCGCAACAACCAGCAGAAACACAAGAAGAAGTAACGGAAGAGATTCGAGTGAATCGTCGCACGGTGTTAGAGCAATTGCAAAAAGGCTTGCTTGACAACCGAGAAGTGACGATCGAAGTTCAAGATCAAAAGAAACCAGCACCGATGATGAACAATGGACTTGAACAAATGGGGATCGATTTGAACGAAACACTTGGTGCGTTGACGCCAAAGAAAAAAATCGAACGAACAGTGACAGTCAAAGAAGCGTTAGAATTATTGATCAAAGAAGAATCGGCAAAATTAGTCAATGATGCGGATATCCACAGTGAGGCAATCAAATTAGCCGAATCAAGCGGCATCATTTTTATTGATGAAATCGATAAAATCACTTCTAAATCGCAACAATCTGGGGAAGTATCAAGAGAAGGTGTCCAAAGAGATATCTTGCCGATCGTTGAAGGTTCACAAGTCAATACAAAATACGGTACCTTACAAACAGACCACATTTTATTTATCGCTTCAGGAGCGTTCCATTTATCAAAACCAAGCGATTTGATTCCTGAATTACAAGGACGTTTCCCAATCCGTGTCGAGTTAGATGACCTAACTGCTGAAGACTTTGTTAAGATCTTGACTGAACCAAACAATGCGTTAGTCAAACAATATATTGCATTGATTGGTACTGAAAATGTGACTGTCACGTTTACTAAAGAAGCAATCGAACGTATTGCACAAATTGCTTATGATGTGAATCGTGATACCGATAATATCGGGGCAAGACGCTTACACACAATATTAGAGAAATTGTTGGAAGACTTGTTATTCGAAGCGCCAGAAATGCAAATGGGAGAAATTACCATTACAGAAGCCTATGTCAATGATAAATTAGGATCAATTGCGGCAAATGAAGATCTAAGTCGCTATATATTATAAAATCGGAGGAAAAAAATGACGGATTTGTTGACGAACACTCGAAAGATAAACAAATTATTACAACAAAAAAATACGTTTGATATGCAGGCGGATTTACCTTACGATAAAATGGCGGTCACTTTAGGTGCTGTTTTAGACAGCAATACGTATATCATTGGCAGTGAAGGGGTTTTACTTGGTTATAATGAACGGCACGATGTGAACAATGATCGTGTGAAAACAATGTTTGTGCAAAAACAATTTCCTGATGCCTACACAGAAACAGTCGATATGATCACGAAAACAGAATCCAATATCCCAATCACAAGCGATATGACGGCATTTCCATTTGAAAGTCGTGAAAAATATCCTTTTGGATTGACGACAGTTGTGCCGATCTTTGGCGCAGGTGAACGCTTAGGGACGATCATTTTAGCAAGAATGGAACAAGCCTTTAACGATGAAGACCTTGTTTTAGCAGAATACGGCGCAACAGTAGTAGGGATGCAGATCCTTTATCAAAAATCACGAGATATCGAAGCGGACGTTCGTAGTACGACCGCTGTCCAAATGGCGATCAATACGTTATCATACAGTGAATTAAAAGCAGTTCAAGCCATTTTTGATGCTTTAGAAGGTAATGAAGGCCGATTGACTGCCTCAAATATTGCGGACAAGATCGGTATTACTCGTTCGGTCATCGTAAATGCCTTACGTAAACTTGAATCAGCTGGAATCATTGAATCCCGCTCTCTGGGAATGAAAGGCACGTATTTAAAAGTATTGAATGCTCGTTTTAAAGATGAGCTGACGAAGCATAGTTATTAAAAGGAAGATTTTTCAGAGGCTTGCTACTCGAAGAAGTGAATGTCTGAGAAAAGATGGAGGATGACGATGACTGTTATTATTCAAAATGATCAGCTGATTGCTGAAATTTCCGAACATGGAGCAGAATTGATCAGTTTGAAATCAAAAGAACATGATCTAGAATATATTTGGCAAGGCGATCCTAAGTATTGGGGAAGACATGCCCCCGTTCTTTTCCCTATTGTTGGACGTTTGAAAAACGATCAATATGTGTACCAAGGAAAAACGTATTCAATGGGTCAACATGGTTTTGCTCGTGATATGGATTTTGAAGTGGTGGAGCACGAACAAGAACGTGCGAAGTTTGTCCTAAAAAGTACCCCTGAAACAAAAGAGAATTATCCGTTTGATTTTGAATTGGTACTTGTTTATGAATTAGGGGGAGACGGGATCACTGTTCATTATCAAGTTGAAAATATTGGGGAAGAAGAGATGTATTTCTCGATTGGCGGTCATCCAGCATTCAATGTGCCATTAGAAGAAGGTTTAACTTTTGAAGACTTTTATTTGGCTTTCTCTCCTAGAAAATCACGTTTGCGTTTACCATTAGCTGGACCGTTCATCGACATGGAACAAAAAACGATTGGACAAACGAATACCAACCTTGCGTTATTTCGGGAGCTGTTTGACCAAGATGCGTTAGTATTTGAAACAAGAGGTTTGAATGCTTACAGTATCCGTAGTGAAAAGTCTAGTCACAGTGTCACCCTCAGTTACAAAGATATGCCTTACGTTGGGATATGGTCGCCATATCCTAAAGAAGCACCATTTGTTTGTATTGAGCCGTGGTTTGGAATCGCAGATACTGTTGATAGTAATGGGCAGTTGAACGAAAAGGCAGGAATCAATCAATTAGGCGCTCACGAATTATTCAAGACGAAATATTCGATCACTGTCAAGTAAACACAAGTCGATTACATGTGTTTTCTTGATCTAGTTCGATGAAACAAACATGCCTTCTGAACAAATGAACGAATTGTTGAGCAATCGATCAGTCATTTGTTTAGAAGGCATTGTTTTTTATCATTCATCAAAAAGATTATTTCTTTTTGCTACTATTCAAACCGAATGGGATTCGGCTTTCTGTTTTATTTTTGATGCGCTTAATATTGTCTTTATGACGGTAAAAAATAAAAGCGGAGACACCACAAGCAATCAACGTCAAAAGTAAATTTGGTTCTGGTAAGATCGCTGGTGCAATGTATGGTAAGAAGATGGTGGATAAAGTGATCAAGACCGCACTGATCATGCTCGTTAAGCTTACCATGCTCGTGCAGTATAAACTGATCACGAAAATTGCTGATGAATAAAGAAAGAACAGTGGATTGAAGCCTAATAACATACCGGCACTTGTCGCCACTGCTTTGCCACCTTTGAACTTAGCAAAGATCGGAAATGTATGTCCTAAGATCGCACAGACACCAAACCATAGCGGATTGACAGAAGAGACATGGAAAATGACGGGTAAGGCAGTAGCTAATGTTCCCTTTAAGATGTCCATGAATAATACCACTGTTCCAGCGGTTTTACCTAAAACACGAAATGTATTGGTCGTTCCCATATTTCCACTACCGTGTTCGCGGATGTCTTTTTTAAAAAAGATTTTACCAACCCATACTCCAGATGGAATGGAACCCAAAAGATATGCTACAATAAACAATAAGATTATTTTCATTTTTTAACCTCTTTCAAGTTGAAACTAATGTATATTTTAGCATGAAAGAATGCTTCAAACAATCGAAAAAATCGAACGATCGAAAGGAGTCATCCACATGTCATTTAAAAATCCAGAACAAGCGAATATCTTTCGCTATCTTCAAGAAGCAAAAACGATCGCGGTCGTTGGTTTAAGTAATAAACCCGAACGGACAAGTTATCAGATCGCACAATTACTACAAGAACATGGCTATCGTATCATTCCAGTCAATCCGGTATTAGCAGGGGAAGAAGTATTGGGCGAAACCGTTGTCGCACAGTTGACAGATATCAATGAACCTATCGATATCGTGGATATTTTCCGCCGTAGTGAGTTTTTACCAGAAGTAGCAGTAGATTTCCTGAAAACAGATGCGAAAGTCTTCTGGGCACAGTTAGGCATTGAAAATGAAGAGGCTACTGAAATGCTCCAAGCAGCTGGAAGAAATGATATCGTCATGGATCGCTGCATCAAGATCGAATTAGCAAAAATGGAACAATAAACAACAGGAGTAACAGAAGCACATATCCTGATACTCAGTGCCACTTTTACTGGTAAATAGGTTAGCTGGGTGATGAAAAAATGTTTTGACCTGTTATCAAAAAAAGAGTAATTGATCGTTACCATGGGCATGCAGAGAGAGAAGAATGAAAAAAGGGGGAGAGTTGGTTGTTTCTTGTAATTCTGACCTTCCCTCTTTTTTTTTGAGGACTTTTCTAGTATGATAAGCGTGGTGCGGTTATATCGCAAGTATTATTGAAGGAGCGTTTGCCTTGGCAAAAAAAATTAAAAATGAATACAATGATGCCTCGATCCAAGTTCTTGAAGGATTAGAAGCAGTAAGAAAACGACCAGGGATGTATATCGGGTCGACTGATAGCCGAGGCTTGCATCATTTAGTCTATGAAATCGTTGATAATGCCGTAGATGAAGCTTTATCAGGCTACGGAAATGAAATCGCTGTGACGATCCACGAGGATAACAGTGTGACTGTTACGGATAGTGGACGTGGTATGCCTGTAGGTATGCATGCTTCAGGGATTCCAACGGTCGAAGTTATTTTCACTGTGCTACATGCCGGTGGTAAATTTGGTCAAGGAGGATATAAAACTTCTGGTGGACTTCATGGTGTAGGTGCCAGTGTCGTCAATGCTTTATCTAAATGGCTGACAGTGACGATCGTCCGAGATGGTATCGAATACCAACAAACATTCAAACAAGGTGGAAAACCAGACGGAACGTTGAAAAAAATTGGCAAAACGAAGAAAGCCAATGGGACGTCTGTTCATTTCTTACCAGATGATAGTATTTTCTCAACCACGAAATTTTCCTATGATACGTTATCTGAACGTTTAAGAGAGTCTGCATTTCTGTTAAAAGGTGTGAAAATCACTTTGACAGATCTAAGAGGTGACGAAACAGTTCAAGAAGTCTTTCATTACGAAGAAGGAATCAAAGAATTCGTTGCGTATTTAAATGAAGAAAAAGATACGTTGACGCCAGTAGTCTATTTCTCTGGTGAAAAAGAAGGAATCGAAGTAGAAGTTGCCTATCAGTATAACGATGGCTATTCTGAAAATGTCCTATCGTTTGTTAACAACGTGCGAACAAAAGATGGTGGGACGCATGAAGTCGGCATGAAAACAGCAATGACCAAAGCCTATAATGAATATGCTCGTAAAGTAGGCTTGTTGAAAGAACGAGACAAGAACCTAGAAGGTAGTGACTTCCGTGAAGGACTTGCGACAGTCTTGTCGATCCGGGTACCTGAACATTTGCTACAATTTGAAGGACAGACAAAAGAAAAACTGGGTACACCGATTGCTCGTTCCGTCGTTGATAATGTCATGAGCGAACAAATGGGCTTCTACTTGCAAGAAAACAGTGAGATGAGCCAAATGCTGATTCGTAAAGCAATCAAAGCGAGAGAAGCACGGGAAGCCGCTCGTAAAGCCAGAGAAGAAAGCCGTAACGGGAAAAAACGTAAAAAGGGCGAATCATTACTTTCTGGAAAATTGACACCTGCACAATCGAGAAACCCTAAGAAAAATGAATTGTATCTTGTCGAAGGAGATTCAGCCGGTGGATCAGCTAAACAAGGGAGAGATCGGAAATTCCAAGCGATATTGCCACTTCGAGGAAAAGTCATCAATACCGAAAAAGCAAAAATGCAAGATATCTTAAAAAATGAAGAAATCAATACGATGATCTATACGATCGGTGCCGGCGTTGGCCCTGAATTTTCACTGGAAGATTGTAACTATGACAAGATCATCATCATGACCGATGCGGATACCGATGGTGCTCATATCCAAGTCTTATTGTTGACATTTTTCTATCGCTACATGAAACCATTGATCGAAGCAGGAAAAGTTTACATTGCTTTACCGCCTCTATATAAAGTGTCCAAAGGCCAAGGAAAAAAACAAGTAGTCGAGTACGCTTGGACCGATGACGAATTAGCTGCAGTCATTAAGACTGTCGGTAAAGGCTATATGTTGCAACGGTACAAAGGTCTTGGGGAGATGAATGCGGAGCAGTTATGGGAAACGACGATGGACCCAACCTCTCGGACCTTGATCCGGGTGAGGATCGATGATGCTGCGCAAGCAGAGCGACGCGTAACCACCTTGATGGGGGATAAAGTCGAACCACGTCGTAAATGGATTGAAAATCATGTCCAATTCAGCTTAGAAGAAGAACGTAGTATTCTAGACAAAAAAGAAGAAACTGAGACTTCCGCGTCTGTTTCTAATGACCTATTAGAAGAAGAACGCGCAGAAGAAAACAAAAATGAACAATCAGTAGAGGTAGAATAGGAGGTCACCTAATGGAAGAACGTCAAGAAATCCAAGAATTAACGTTAGAAGAAGTGATGGGTGACCGCTTCGGACGTTACTCGAAATATATTATTCAAGAACGTGCTTTGCCGGATATCCGTGATGGTCTGAAACCCGTTCAACGTCGTATTTTATTTGCGATGAATAAAGACGGCAATACGTTTGATAAAGGATTCCGTAAATCAGCAAAATCTGTCGGGAATATCATGGGTAATTATCATCCCCACGGTGACAGCAGTATCTATGATGCAATGGTTCGTATGAGCCAGGATTGGAAACTACGAGAAGTACTCGTAGAAATGCACGGAAACAACGGAAGTATGGACGGAGACCCACCAGCGGCAATGCGTTATACAGAAGCACGCTTATCGAAATTGAGCGGCGAGATGCTTGCTGATATCGAAAAAAATACGGTCGACCTTGTGTGGAACTTTGATGACACTGAAAAAGAGCCGACTGTATTACCAGCGAGATACCCCAATCTATTAGTCAATGGATCAACCGGTATCTCTGCGGGCTATGCTACTGAGATACCAACGCATAATCTCGCAGAAGTCATCGATGGAACGGTCTATATGATCGACCATCCACAAGCCAGCTTAGACAAATTGATGGAATTCATTCCAGGTCCTGACTTTCCAACTGGGGGCATTTTACAAGGAAAAGATGAAATCAAGAAAGCTTATGAAACTGGTCGTGGAAAAGTGATCTTACGCTCGAAAACGGCGATTGAATCCATCAAAGGAAACAAGCAACAAATCGTGATCACTGAGATTCCTTACGAAGTGAACAAAGCGACTCTTGTCAAAAAAATGGATGAGATACGCTTGAACAAGAAAATCGATGGGATAGCAGAAGTTCGTGACGAAAGTGATCGTACGGGTCTACAGATCGTTGTGGAATTGAAAAAAGACGCTAACGCTCAAGGAATCTTGAATTATTTATTCAAGAATACCGAATTACAGATCAACTACAACTTCAATATGGTGGCAATCGATCATATGACCCCTCATCAAGTAGGGTTGAAGGATATTTTAAGTAGTTACATCGAGCACCGCAAACAAGTGATCACCAAACGTAGTCAGTTTGACTTGGAGAAAGCGCAAAGAAGACAACATATCGTTGAAGGGCTGATGAAAGCTCTATCGATTTTAGATGAAGTCATTGCAACGATCCGTGAGAGTAAAGATAAAAAAGATGCGAAGCACAATTTAGTCCAAATGTTCCAATTTACAGAAGAACAAGCTGAAGCCATCGTGACGTTACAGCTTTATCGTTTGACGAATACAGACATTACCGAACTACGCCGTGAATCGCAAGAATTGATTGCTCTGATCACTGAATTAAATAAAATCCTTTCAAACGATAAAGAATTATTTTCTGTCATGAAAAAAGAACTACGTGAAGTCAAGAAGAAATATGCTTCTTCTCGCTTGACGATGATCGAAGATGAAATCGAAGAAATCAAAATCGATACACAAGTATTGGTTGCGCAAGAGGATGTCATTGTCAGTGTCACACGTGAAGGCTATGTGAAACGAACAAGCCTTCGTTCCTATAGTGCATCAAAACCAGAAGAAATCGGTATGCGTGAAGGAGATTATCTTCTATACGCTGGGGAACTGAATACGTTAGATCATTTGTTACTGGTCACCAATAAAGCCAATGTGATCTATCGCCCAGTCCACGAACTACCAGATTTGAAATGGAAAGATGCCGGTGAGCATATCTCACAAACGATAGTGAATCTAGCTGTTGATGAATCCATTTTAGCGGTATTCCCCTATCAGAAAATCGATTCCGAAAAGACATTTGTATTTATCAGTAAAAACGGCTTGATCAAACAGACGCGGATGACAGATTTTGAACCATGGCGTACGTATAAGAGTCGTCCATTGAGTGGCATGAAGCTAAAAGCCAGTGAAGATGAATTAGTGGCTGTCTATCTTGAAAAAGAACAAACAGATCGTGATGTTTTCCTTGTTACGCATCAAGGAATGGGCCTACGCTATCCGTTGACTGAAGTGCCAGTTGTTGGAACGAAGGCTGCAGGTGTCAAATCGATCAATTTGAAAGAAGAAGATTATGTCGTTAATGGTTTACTTGTCTTAGCAGAAGGAGATACGCCTATCGTTATCGTCAGCCAGCGTGGGGCAGTAAAACGAATGCTTGCACAAGAAATCAGTCAGACTTCTCGTGCCAAACGAGGTGTGACTGTATTGCGAGAATTGAAGAAACAACCACATCGAGTGATCTATATGTCAGAGGGCCACGCCAAAACGATGACGTTGATCAATCAAAAAGGACAAGAATTACCAATCGATCCGACGGATTATCCAATTGGTGATCGTACATCCAACGGTTCATTTGTTTTAGATGAGAAAAAAGGCGGAGAAGTCCAAATGGTGATTGATTCTCCAACGATGGATATCAAGGAATAACTGTTATAGTTTTTTATGAAATAGCTGGCAACTGTATTATTACAGTTGCCAGCTATTTTTATTTATTAACATAAAATTAAGACTTGCACAAACAAAATATGAATAGATTCACAATAGATAAATACCTATATATCAACTTTAATAACGACTATTATTTTATATTCGCTTTATTTGTTAACAAAAAAACAAGAAAACCCTTGCATTGGAGGTGACATGTGTTATACTTATCACGTAAAAACTGTTACATAAAACAGAAACGGGAGGTCCATACGATGGAACAATGGAATGGATTTAAAGGAACTAAGTGGAAAGAAGGCGTGGATACACGTGACTTTATCCAAAACAACTATACAGAATACCGCGGTGATGACAGCTTTTTAGAAAAACCCACTGAAGCAACAGAAAATTTGTGGGAAAAATTACAAAAATTAAACGATATCCAATTTGAACGTAATGGTGTATATGACATGGATACAGATGTCGTATCAACAATCACTTCTCACGAAGCAGGATACCTAGACAAAGATTTAGAACAAATCGTCGGTCTACAAACTGAAACTCCTTTGAAACAAGCATTCATGCCATTTGGTGGCATCAACATGGCGAATCATGCGTTAACAAGTAACGGCTATGAGCCAAAAGAAGAGTTAACACACATTTTCACAGACTGGAGAAAAACACATAACCAAGGTGTATTCGATGCTTATACAGCAGAAATGCGTGCTGCACGTAAAAACAAGATCATCACTGGACTTCCTGACGCTTACGGACGTGGCCGCATCATCGGTGACTACCGTCGTATCGCATTGTACGGAATCGACTATTTGATGGCTCAAAAGAAAAAAGACCATGACAATACAGGCTACCATACGATGAGTGAAGAGGTCATCCGTCTTCGTGAAGAAATCTCAGAACAATATCGTGCATTAGCTCAAATGAAAGAAATGGCTGCAAAATATGGGTATGACATTTCAAAACCAGCTGCCAACGCAAAAGAAGCCGTTCAATGGTTATACTTTGGTTATCTAGCAGCAATCAAATCTCAAAATGGTGCAGCTATGTCGATCGGACGTATCTCTGCATTCTTAGACATTTATATCCAACGTGATTTAGACAACGGTGTGATCACTGAAAAAGAAGCACAAGAATTGATCGATCATTTAGTAATGAAATTACGTATGGTGAAATTTGCACGTACGCCTGAATACAACCAATTGTTCTCTGGCTTCCCGATCTGGGCAACCTTATCAATCGCTGGTATGGGCTTAGACGGACGTTCATTAGTCACAAAAAATGATTTCCGTATGTTGCACACATTGACAAATATGGGACCTTCCCCAGAACCAAACTTGACTGTTTTATACTCAGAAAACTTACCAGAAGGCTTCAGAACGTATGCAAGTAAAATTGCGATCGAAAGTTCTTCGATCCAATTTGAAAATGATAACTTGCTTCGTGAACAATGGGGTTCAGACGACTGTGCGATCGCATGTTGTGTATCTGGAACTGTTGTTGGTAAAGATATGCAATTCTTCGGTGCTCGCGCAAACTTAGCTAAAGCTTTGTTATATGCGATCAACGGTGGTGTGGATGAAATGACAGGCGCACAAGTAGGTCCTGAGTATCGTCCGATCACAAGCGACACATTAGACTTTGAAGAAGTAAAACACAACTTCATGAACATCATGGACTGGTTAGCTGAGCTTTATGTCAATACGCTAAACATCATCCACTATATGCACGACAAATATTCTTATGAAGCAGCACAATTAGCAGTCATGGATACTGACTTGAAACGTACATTTGCGACAGGTATCGCAGGTATCTCTCACGCAGCAGATAGCTTGTCTGCAATCAAATATGCACAAGTTAAACCAATCCGTAATGAAGAAGGGATCACAGTTGACTTTGAAGTAACTGGTGACTTCCCTAAATATGGTAATGACGATGATCGTGCCGATGAGATCGCTGAATGGATCTTAGAATACTTCATGGGTCAAATCAAACGTCATAAAACTTACCGTAATTCAACTCCGACAACTTCATTATTAACGATCACATCAAATGTCGTTTACGGAAAAAATACAGGGAATACACCTGACGGACGTGAAGCTGGTAAACCTTTAGCACCTGGTGCAAATCCAAGTTATCAAGCAGAACAAAATGGGTTACTTGCAAGCTTGAACTCAACTGCGAAATTCAACTATGCACACGCTCGTGATGGTATCTCTAATACACAAACAATCAACCCTTCTGGTTTAGGGAAAGATGAAGAAACAAGAATCGACAACTTACGTAACGTCTTAGACGGTTATTTCTCAAGAGGAGCATACCACTTGAACGTCAACGTATTCAGTAATGACTTATTGCGTGATGCAATGGAAAACCCAATGAAATATCCAAACTTAACGATCCGTGTTTCTGGATATGCGGTTAAATTCCGTGACTTGACAAGAGAACAACAATTAGACGTATTAATGAGAACGTCACACGACAGAATGTAAGACAATCAATGCAGTGTAATAAGGAAAGGCAAAAGTTCCGCATGAGCTTTTGTCTTCCTTTTTTACAACTATATGAAAAAAGCATATATCTAGTGTTAGAGGCGAGTAGATAGATCTTTTCTTCACAGCGTGTTGAGAAGTCGCAACATTGTCCGTGGCTCATAACGAAAGAAACTAAAGAAAAGAAGTGATTAAAATGGAAGAACAAACTAAAGGCTATGTCCATTCGATTGAAACATTTGGGTCTGTAGATGGACCAGGCGTTCGCTTTGTCGTCTTCATGCAAGGTTGTCGCATGCGTTGTGAATTTTGCCATAACCCAGACACTTGGAATATTGGTGGAGGAAAAGAATATACCGCGGATGCAATTTTAGACCAAGCAGAACGTTACCGTTCTTATTGGGGTAAACAAGGAGGGATCACGATCAGTGGTGGTGAACCTTTATTGCAGATCGATTTCCTAATCGAATTATTCCAAAAGGCGAAAGAACGTGGCATTCATACAACAATCGACACATGTGGAAAACCA
Source organism: Enterococcus sp. AZ062 (assembly GCF_051715065.1). Classification (NCBI taxonomy): domain Bacteria; kingdom Bacillati; phylum Bacillota; class Bacilli; order Lactobacillales; family Enterococcaceae; genus Enterococcus; species Enterococcus sp. AZ062. The sequence continues at coordinate 1,227,130 of NZ_JBIOTB010000001.1, forward strand.
TTTAGCCATGATGAGCCTTTCTTTTCTCGTTTTGAAGAGTTGATGAACTATACGGACTTACTGTTATTCGATATCAAACATATCGATAACGAAGCACATAAAAAATTAACTCATTGGGGCAATGAAAATATCTTAGAAATGGCTCAGTATCTTTCAGATATCAAGAAACCTGTCTGGATTCGTCATGTGTTAGTCCCAGAACGTAGTGACTATGATGAGTATTTGATCCGCCTTGATGCATTCATCAAAACTCTTGATAATGTCGATCGTGTGGAAATCCTTCCTTATCATACAATGGGTAAATACAAATGGGAAACGCTTGGTTTGACGTATCCATTAGAAGGAATCGAACCACCGACAAAAGAACGAGTAGAAAATGCAAAACGTCTTCTTCATATCGAAGATTATACAAAGTATTTAACCAGATAGACGCGAACGGAAGGAAGATAAGTATTGCTTCTTTCCGTTTTTTTGCTATTATTGAATAGGAGAAAACAAAAAGGAGCGAGTCAAATGTCAAAAGTTTTAGTTTTTGGTCATCAAAATCCTGATACAGATGCAATTGGAGCAGCGATTGCATTTTCATATTTGCAAAATCAATTAGGAGTAAACGCTGAGCCTGTCGCTTTAGGCACGCCAAGTGAAGAAACACAATTTGCACTAGATTACTTCAAATTAGAGGCGCCTCGAGTGATCACATCGATCAAAGAGGAACAAGCAGATGTCATGCTTGTCGATCATAATGAATTCCAACAAAGCGTGGTAGATATTGCGGAAGCGACGATTTTAGCAGTAGTTGACCATCATCGTATCGCCAACTTTGAAACAGCGAATCCATTGTATTATCGTGCTGAACCAGTGGGATGTACAAGTACGATCATTCTAAAATTATTTAAAGAAAATCAAATTGAGATTCCGAAAGAAATCGCTGGAATCATGTTATCAGCAATCATTTCAGATACATTGTTGTTCAAATCACCAACTTCAACAGAAGCAGATCAATTGGCTGCAAAAGAGCTAGTTGAAATCTCTGGTGTGGACTTAGAAGCGTATGGTTTAGACATGTTGAAAGCAGGTACAAATCTAAGTGATAAACCAGCAGAAGTATTACTTGATCTAGATGCGAAAAGTTTCCCTATGGGTGAAGCAAGTGTTCGTATCGCTCAAGTCAATACAGTTGATCTAAATGAAGTAATGGATCGTCAAGCTGAACTTGAAACTGCCATGCAAACAGAGATTGCGACGAATGGTTATGATCTTTTTGTTCTTGTTGTAACAGACATCTTGAACAGCAACTCAGAATTATTGATTGCTGGCGAAAGAAAAGAACAAGTTGAACAAGCTTTTGGCGTGAAGTTAGAAAACAATCGCGCATTTTTACAAGGGGTCGTTTCACGTAAAAAACAAGTGGTACCTCAATTAACAGAAGTTTTCAATTAGGCAATGAGATTGGAAGAAGGGAGTGGGAGTGTAACCAGTTGACTGGGACCTCCCGCTTTTTTCATTCAAGGTGTCACATAGAAAGCAGGTAAACAGACATGCAATATTTTTATTCTTTAGAGAACAAACGAAAACTAATTGAGCATCCGCTCTTCCAACCAATGATCGACTATTTGATCGAACAAGGCTCACAAGAGGTGATTTTACGCCAACTAAAGAAAGCATTTCCTCAAAAGAAAATGGAACACTTTCTTGATCAAATGATCGATAGTGGATTGATCATCCGAGAAAATCGCCGTTACCGCTGTGCTTTTCCGGTCTATGACCAAGGAGATTTCCAAACAGAGATCAAGCAACTGACTAAAGAATTAATCAATGAATTAATGAAACAACCGGAACACCGCAGAAATCTCTTCTTATCAGAAGAAATTTGGGATTTCTGTCATGAAACAACGTCTCCTTATTTTTATGCAACTACTTTTTCAGTCCCTACGATTGTGCGGTTGGAAGCAGGGAATGAGAACTATCGCTTCAGGACGCTCACCCAAGGAGAAGAAGTGGTATCTTTACCAACGTACTTCCATCTTCAAAAACAGCAAACACCGCTATCGGAGCAATTTCAGGCGCTAGGACAGTTGCTTGGCGATGTGAATGAAACCTATTTTTTTGACCAAATAGAAATAATTATCGAACGGATTTGTGAAAACAAATACAAAAAACGCCGTGAGTCGATTTTTCTAGATGCCTTATTATTAGCGAGGGTTGTTGCTCAGGAAGAGCAGTATCGATTACTCCTGCCTATAACAGAGGATAGGAAAGACGCATTGCTACAAAAATATGAACCTTCAACGGAAACGCCGATGCAAGCCGCCTTTATTAAAGAACAAGCGTTAGTCGAAGTCATGGGGCAATTGGATTTAAAATCTTATTCTTATATCAAGAAAATATGACCTCAACAATTGTCGGGGAACCCACCGACTAAACCGAAAAAAAGTGAGAACAGAAGTAACCTCTTCGAAAAATCAGGCAGCATCCACAAAAATTAGAAAAATAATTTTTGTGGATGCTGCCTGATTTCAAGAGGCTAAACACTCCTGTCCAGATCTCATTGGGATCATGCTGTTTTACGAAAATGCCACATCATATAAGCCAAATTCCCAATAAACAAGATATCTAGAATATTACTAGTGATTTGGATATTAGCAGAATTGATCGATGGCGCAAAGGCTAGGATGAATAGTGCTACGAGACTATAGCAAAAACAGAAAAAGGTGCTGGTTTGTATGACCATCGGCATTCTTAATTGCTTGGTGATCAATGAAAAAATAAAGAAAGTAAATATCGTTAAAATCACAACTAAACCGTTAATAATGAAGAAAAAAAGTGAATCTTGATTAAACGTATAGAGCATAGCTGTTAAAAGGTTCAGTGATTTCAGTATTACGAAAATAACGTTTACTTCATTAAATGTATTCATCTTTTTTTTAGCAAAATAGGCGGCGAAACATAACGAGAAGATCAGGCCGCAGAAAGTAGAAAGAATCAAGAATGTTGGGTTGTCAGTCGATTGGTTTAGCTCGGAGTGGTCAAGCAATAACCAGCCAAATGAGTTGCAAGGGATGCTTGAAGTCTTAAAATAAGCATAAAAGAAAAAAAGCAAAGCATTCAAAACGGCAAAAACAGATCCCCAATGTAGATAGGTCGTTGTTTTTTGTTGTATTTCCATAAGTACTCCCATAAATTTAATGATATACAATATAATAACAAAATGATGAGGAATTGTCGATGGTTTTTAATAAAACAAATAAATAGACGATGGTCGGATGAAATAAATTCATCGGATCATCGTTTATTTTTTGTATATTCATTTCACATTGCTTCGGCGTTTGCGCACTTTCTTTGTCCAGAATCCGCCAGAAATATATTTTGGTTCGTAGGAGATAATAAAAGCACGTTCTTCGACTTCTTTGATCAAGCGATAAAGCTCACGTTCACTTTTACGTGGAGATAAAATCTCTAAGACTAACCGTTCACCTTCTAAACCAGTTGCTGACGTTTGTGTCACTCCAAACCCATTTTGTCGAAGAATGATCGGCAAATTTTTATCCTCTGAAGTATTTGCTGGTAGGATCGTCGTTACCATGATATATCCTAGTGCTAATTTATCCTCAATGGCAATCCCAACACTGATCCCAACAGCATAGCCTAACGCGTAAACGAACAAATTCAATGGATTATCTAAGCGGTCTAAAACCAGCGATAAACCAACGATATAAATAGTGATCTCAACCATACTAACTAATGGAGCGATGTAGCGATAGCCTTTCATGGTCAACATAAAGCGTAAGGTATTTAATGTGATGTAAGCGAAATTGATGAAAAAGATCATCGCTAACATTTTTGGATCGAACATAATAAGAACTCCTTTCAGTAGCGTCTATGTTCATCATATCAGAAATAATGCGATTGAAGAAAAGAATAAACGTTTATTACTTTAAAAAAATGATAAAATGATTATAATAGAATTATAAAGAGAGTCAGGTGAGCGCGATGAAGCGAATGAACAGGGTCATTGGAGTCAGTCATATATGTAGTATTTTTCTTAGTATGTATTTAGGGACCCATGCGATCCAACAACCCATTGAAGCGAATTCCTTGTTATTCCCAATCTCACTAACTGATGGGGTAATATTAAGTATTTTTCTTTTTCTAATGGTGTTTATTGGTAATATTTTTGGTAGTGTGGCTAGCTTCTTTAACATGTCGATTTCTCCAGCCTTATCCATAGGATTAGGAATCATAGGAATATTCGCCATGTTATTCTTTGTCAAAAGGATGGATTTTTATACTATTGCATTTGGGCTACTATGCCTTGTACAAGTCATGCTAAGTTTATGGTTGTCTTTACGGTCAACCAATCTAATGAAAATCAGGTGAATCAATCAGTGAATCCAATTATTTTGAAACGAACCATCAAAAACATACCCGTATTAGAAGTTGTCCAAAAAGAGTTGAAGACAGAGAAAATCCCAGTAGTGATCTACTATCATGGTTGGCAGACAAGCAAGGAGCTTGTATTGACTCAAGGTAGAAAACTGGCTAAAAAAGGGATGCGAGTTTTGCTTCCAGATGCGATGAATCATGGCGAGCGTAAACAACCCGTTTCAAAAATTCCTTCCTTTACTTTTTGGAGTAGTATCTACGGGAATCTATTCGAGTTTGATACATTGATCGAACATCTAAAAAAACGTGAACTTCTTTCAGATAAATTAGCTGTGGGTGGTGTGTCAATGGGTGGAATGACCACTTGTGCATTGCTAGCCAAACACCCAGAAATCACTGGCGGAATTTGTTTGATGGGATCACCAGCACCACTTGAATATGGCAATGAAATTTCACGCAGAGCGCAAGAATTTCAATATAAGGTGCCAGATGATTATTTTGACTTGATTTCATGGGTCAACCATTATGATCTATCTTTACAACCAGAAAAACTAGCAGGTCGTCCTTTATTTTTCTGGCATGGTGAAAAAGATGAAAAGATTCCTTTTCGACAAGTGTCTAAATTTGTCGAAAAAAACCAAGATAAGTCTTATGGTAAGGGAATCGTCTTTCGTGCTTCTTCGGAAAAACGTCATATGGTAGAAGTCCCATTGATGGAGGAAGCAGCGGATTTTTTGAGTCAAATGATGGAAATGCCCCAATAGTAAGCAGTATATCTAAATAGGAAAAACGTCTATCAAAAGAGGAAATGATTTTCTCTGAGATAGATTTTTTTTTAGAACAATTTGGGAGCTGCTCTTTTTTAGCACGAATCTTTGCTATAATGACTATAGTTATGTAATTAGGCATGGAAGGGGAGATCTTATGCCAACATTGGCAGATGTAGCGAAACGAGCAAATGTCTCAAAAATGACGGTTTCTCGGGTGATCAATCATCCAGAACAAGTCACTGATGAGCTAAAGGAACTAGTTTTTACCGCCATGGCTGAATTGGATTATCGTCCGAATATTGCAGCAAAAGCGTTAGTTTCAAACCGTTCACAGATCATCAAGTTGTTTATTCTTGAGGAAATCGATACCACGGAACCCTATTATATGAATTTACTTATGGGGATTGCCAAAAGGATTGGTAAAGAGCACTATTCCTTGCAATTAGTGACCAACGATGCTTTTGATGTTGGGTCCTGCGATGGTTATATCATCACTGGCGTGCGTCAAAGAGATTTTGATTGGATCAATCGTCTAGAAAAGCCAGTTGTGTTATTTGGTGAAAATCGTATGGGCTATGATTATGTTGATAGCGATAATCAATACGGAACCGCCAAAGCGACACAATATGCCTTAGAAGTTGGTTATCAAACGGTTGTTTATATCGGCATCGATGAAGCAGAACCTTTTGAACTATCTAGAGAAGCGGGCTATCTAAAAGTGATGGAAGAGGCTGGGCTAACTCCGAAAATGCTGCGTTTTGATAATCATTCCACCACACCAGAAAAATATATCACAGAACATTGGGATGAATTTTCAGATAAAACGTGTTTTGTTTGCAGTTCTGATCGCTTAGCGCTTGGTATTGTTCGTGGCATCACACAAGTTGGTGGGCAGTTACCCGATCAATTTGGCGTCATTGGTTTTGATGGCGTATTTCTTGATCAAATCAGTTCCCCAAAACTGACTACCGTTAAACAAGACATCATTCGTATGGGGGAAGTGTGCGGCGAAATGTTATTAAAGAAAATTACTGAAAAAGGAGCAAGCCAAGGATATCGCCACTTTTTCCCAGAATTGATCATTCGTGAAACGACAAGAAAGTTAAATAAGACTAACGCTTAGCTATAGAAAATAGACGATTTGTGCTATTATAAGAGAAAGTCCACTTAAAAAGGATGGTTTACATGACAGAAATCAAACGAAAACATTTTCGCTTTCCTGCATACGATGATCATATAGGGGTAAAGTTAAAAAATGAAAATAGACGTGTGCTGTTTGACGGGCAAGATGATCTGATGACCGATACAAGCGACAAACCATTGTTCGAACAAATCAATGAATTTCATTTTGAAGATTATTCAAAAAATGAAAAAAATCCTCATTCGACAGTCAATGTTCGGCATGCTTCGACACAAAAAGCAAATCTAGCAAAACATAAACAAAATTTGCCAGACTATAGACAGAGTAAAAAAACACAAACAAAACGAAACAGTCAGACGAATTTCGGCTATACTCGTCATGCCAGTCCTTCAGAGCAAAGACCAACACAGGAAAAAACAAGCCAATCACGAAGTGTATTCAATCGTTCGGGAAGAGAACGTTCTTATTTTGTACCTAAGTACGTACCAGCTTCGATCATTCCTGATCCGAAAAAAAATAAAATCTCTGAAGAAGAATTGCTCGCTTCGATCAAAAAAGAAAAGAATGCATATCTTTTATTTGAAACAGAAAATACACCCTATGATGGAAAAAAAGGTGTAACAATGAACCAAGAGAAAAGTTCAAGTAAGAAAACTCACGGAGTATTAGATCGTTCGTTGGAAGGCCTGATCAATGACCAAGGTAATTCCTTGAAAGGCAATGGTTATTTCCAATAAGTAGTGACTACTCAAGTATGAGAAAAAGTTGTTCCTTCAAACATTCAGACAAATAAGAAACAAGCAGGACTTGTGAAAAAATGTCTGGAGGTTGGAGTGGAACAGCTTTTTTTTGACCGACTATATTATTGCAGTAGAAAGGAATAGTAAAATGATAAATAGACCCTCATCAATGAAAAGGTTTGGTTTTACTTGTGAGACCCCTTATCCGCAATTGATTGAAGAAGATATTATGGTACCAAAACCTGGCGAACACGACTTATTGATCGAAGTTGTAGCACTTTCGATCAATCCTGTAGATACGAAGCGAAGAGAAATCGTCAAAGAAAAAACATTTACCGTACTCGGCTATGATAGCGTGGGTTATGTTCGGGAAATGGGCTCGGCTGTAAAGGATTTCAAGCTAAATGACCGTGTCTATTATGCAGGAACGACTCAACGTGAAGGGAGTCAACAAGAGTATCAAATCGTTGATGCACGGATCGTTGCGAAAGCTCCTAAGAATCTTAGTGACGAAGCCGCTGCTGGGATTCCATTGACTGCACTTACTGCCTATGAATTGCTATTTGAAAAGTTTCAATTAGTTCCTCAAGAAAAAGCGAATGAAGGGAAAGAGCTTTTGGTGATCAATGGGGGAGGTGGTGTTGGTTCGATCATGACGCAACTAGCGAAGTGGACGGGGATGAAAGTGTATGCTACCGCTAGTCCTCAAAATTTTGGATGGCTTGAAAAAAATGGCGTAGACGTTCCAATTGATTACCATCATTCTCTTTATGACCAATTAAAACAAGCTGGGAGCGATGGTGTTGACTATATCGCAGTGTTGTATGATATTGAATCCTACCTACCAGAAATAAAAAAAATCATTCAACCTTTAGGGCATATTGGCATGATCGTCAATACAAAAGAGAAAATCGATTGGAATGAATATAAAAATGATTCAATCAGCTTCCATTGGGAGTATGTTTTCACAAAAACAGATCATAATAAAGAAATCGCAACACAAGGCGCGATCCTAGAGACATTGACAAAGTTATTTGAAGAAAATAAACTTCATAGCCACGTAACAACTGTTTACTCAGATGGTATCAACCGAGCTTCACTTGAACAAGCGATGAAGTTGGTGAGTGAAGGTGGCCAACAAGGAAAAGTCGTTCTGTCGGGTGGGTTCAAAACCAGTGGTTCATTGGATCTACAAGACATCTAGTAAGGATTACTATAAAAAGCAACTACCTTCTCAAAATAGAAGACTATTTGAGAAGGTAGTTGCTTTTTATGATAATGGTTCAATCTATATATGAATCTTCCAGAGGCTCTAATTGATTGACTGTTGGGGATGGAGCTGTGATTTTTTTGAAAGGATTAGCGAAGCGGAAGTACTTCACTTTATTCAATGTATAAGATAAAATTGAGCAACTCAAAAGAGTATAGGCAAAATGCGTAAAATCCAAATACAACAAAGACACAACTAAAATCCCAAACGTGATAACAAATAGACTTTTCCCGATATTCACATGATAATATTTTTCAATTGCTTGATAAACGATATCTGTTCCGCCAGTGCTGCCCCCAAAACGAAAAACTAAGCCACAACCGATTCCCGAAAGAATGCCAGTCATTAGACTATTCACTAAAAGATTTCCAACAGCAAAGTGGACATTTAAATTTTCCCATACATGCAAGAAGAAGACTAGAGAAAATGTTCCGACGATCGTTCGAATAAATGCATGTTTTCCAAAAATAAACAAGGAAATCAGCAATAAAGGTAAATTTATGATCAGTGAGGTGATGGAAGGCGCAAAGCCAAATAAATGATTAAGTAAAAGAGCAATTCCTGTGACACCACCGTCAGCTAATTTTGAAGGGAGATTGATTCCGGTTACCGCTAATCCATAAAGAGCAGCCCCCAAAATAATTCCACATAAGTCTAATAAAAATTTTACTTGTTTCATCTCTAACCTCTTTTCTTTTTGAAAATTTTCAGCAATCTTTATATTACACTGAACGACTGTATAAATTCAATAGGTAAATAGAAAAAAATATACATAATGAAGCATATTTAATTTCGGTCAATCACTCCTAGTAAAACAATCATTTAAATCAAAAATGATTCTCTGTAAAAAGATGTAGTGCATAATTTAGGGGATAAAAAAAGAGTGAATAAAAGAGCGTGATAAATAAAAAAAAATATTTAAAGATAAAAAAACATAAATTATTTTATCAAATTTAACGATTATGATGTTAAAACAACCGATTTTTACTTTTTTGGTCACTGACACACAACTTAAAGTATAATAATTATTGAACAAGCCAGTAAACAAGTATCTCCCCCACGAGATTTTAAAAGTTACTGGCTGTTTTTTTTTGTTCAAAATTCCAACTTCTACTTTACAACGGGAACGATTGTTCGTATAATAAAAGAGCGAACAATTGTTCGGTATAAAATAATAGAGGTGATCAGAGATGCAATCAATGAGACGTTTTGGTGCGATGTTGTTGATTTTATTTTTTGGAATTATTATAGGTAATTATGGGTTACAAACAGCATTATTGATTTTTTTACCTTCGTTTGTATTATGGTTTGTGATGTGGGATGAAAAAAAGTATCGACAAAATGAACGAAAACGCAGGTATGAAGAAACCTTCTATCAACATAGAGCTACGTATGATTCAAAATAACTAAATACAAAAACAAAACTTGCAATCACTTCTCACCATCTAGTCGATTGCAAGTTTTTTTTAAAACAACTTAGTTGGGGATTTACTTCGCTATGTTTATACTTAAAGGAGAACAGAAAGGAAGGTCATATGAATACGTTTATCGAAACGCTCAATGAGAGAAAAGAAGAATTATTCGCAGCAACATTTCAGCACTTATCTATTTCATTGATTGCATTATTGATTGCCGCAGTAATTGCGATCCCACTTGCTATTTGGGCAGTCAACCATAAAAGAATGGCAGAATTTTTGTTACAAGTAACGAGTGTACTGCAAACCATTCCCTCACTTGCACTTTTAGGATTATTGATTCCATTTGTAGGGATCGGCACTTTACCGGCGTTGATCGCCTTGATTTTATATGCCTTATTACCAATATTTCAAAGCACTTATATAGGGTTAGCAGAAATCGATCCATCAATCGAAGAAGCAGCAGTTGCTTTTGGGATGTCTCGTTTTCGAAGATTGATCAAAGTAGAGTTACCCATCGCGCTGCCTGTCATAATCTCAGGTATCCGCACTGCGTTGGTATTGATCATTGGGACAGCAACATTAGCAGCCTTGATCGGTGCAGGCGGGCTAGGAACATTTATCTTGTTAGGGATCGATCGGAATACACCTGTTTTAACTTTGATCGGCGCAATCAGTTCTGCCTTGTTAGCCATTGTTTTCAGTAGCTTGATCCGTCTATTACAACACTTGAAACCTCGTTATACGATGATCACTTTAGGCTTGATTTTGACTTTAGTCGCAGGTGCTTCCATATATCAAACTGGTTTCTTGAAACAAGAGAAAATCACGATTGCCGGTAAGCTTGGTGCAGAACCAGATATATTGATCCAGATGTACAAAGGGTTGATCGAAGAAGAAACCGAAGCGGAAGTCGAATTAAAACCGAATTTCGGCAAAACGAGTTTTTTATTCAGTGCTTTAGAAAACAAACAAATCGATATTTATCCAGAGTTTACTGGAACAGTATTAGAGAGTTTGGTTACAGTTCCTGAATCAGTCAAGGACCAAAAATTAACCAAAGAAGAAACTTATCATGAGGCCAATAAACTGTTAAATGAACAGTTCTCAATGACACTTTTAAGTCCGATGGCTTATCAAAACACATATGCTCTTGCTGTTAAACGTGACTTTGCGGATGAACACCAATTAAAATCAATTTCTGATTTAGCTAAAATCGAGAATCAAATCAAGGCAGGATTCACGTTAGAATTTATCGATCGTGCGGATGGGTACAAAGGGATACAGGAACTTTATCAGTTAGATTTTCCGAGTGTCCAAAGCATGGAACCTAGTTTACGTTATCAAGCAATAAATAATGGCGATGTCAATGTTGTGGATGCCTATTCGACCGACAGTGAACTGAAACAATACGATTTAGTCGTCCTAGAAGATGATCGGGGATTGTTCCCTACGTACCAAGGCGCACCATTGATGAATGAAGATTTTGCCAATGACCATCCAGAAGTCGTGGCTGCTCTAGAGAAACTTAGCGGTAAAATAACTGAGGAACAGATGCAAACGATGAATTATCAAGTAAATGTCGAGAAAAAACAACCAGCTGAAGTGGCAAGACAATTTCTGGTTGACCAAGGGTTAGTGAAGGAGGGTAACAATTGACCGAACTGATTGAATTTAAAAACGTCCAGAAAATCTTTAATGATAAATATGCAATTAGACAATTAGACCTTTCGATCAATGAGGGAGAGATCTTTGTATTGGTAGGTCCTTCGGGAAGTGGCAAGACAACTTCACTAAAAATGATCAATGGGCTGTCTTTACCAAGTGTGGGGGAGGTATATTTCAAAGGTAAATCATTAAAGGACTATAACTTGCAAAAAATGCGTTGGCAAATGGGGTATGTCTTGCAACAGATCGCATTGTTTCCAACGATGACTGTCAAGCAGAATATCGAAGTGATCCCTGAAATGTTAGGCTGGGAAAAACAGAAACGATCCGAGACTTCGGATCAGTTACTGGCAAAAGTTGGTTTAGATCCTGATGTCTATCGTGATCGAATGCCACAAGAATTATCTGGAGGAGAACAACAGCGTGTAGGGATCATTCGGGCACTAGCAGCAAATCCAGAAGTGATCTTGATGGACGAACCTTTCAGTGCATTGGACCCTCTATCAAGAACTTCCTTACAGGAGCTCGTTTTGTCACTTCATAAAGAATTAGGTACGACAATTGTTTTTGTTACCCATAACATGGAAGAAGCAATCAAATTAGGGGATCGGATCGCTGTGATGAAAGAAGGGGTATTGATCCAATGTGATACACCAGAGCGATTATTGATGCATCCTGAAAATGACTTTGTTCGTAGTTTCTTCGAGGAATCGATCCAAGACAATGACCAGACAGTTGAACAACTTATTCTTGCTGGCTTTTTTGAGAAAGAGATCACTGAACAACGAAGAGTGGTTCAGATTGATACACCATTAAAACAATTATTTGCTCAATTAGAAAAAGTCGAAAAAGTCAACATCTACAAGCAAGAAATACCTATTGGAGAGATATCTAGAGAAAATGTCTTTGCATTTTTAAGTGGGAAGCAGATTTGATTCATTTGGATGTTTTAGATATGTGATCCATGAATTATTTAGATAACTACACTAAAGAAGGTATAAATCAATAAAAGTTATTTAAAAACGTATTAGAATAACAAATAAAGAAATGATCGAATAAAGGCATAATTTTTTGGATGCTTTTACTCGATCATTTATCATTACGGATATTATTTAGTCAAAAATTAAAAATATCTCACGTTATCTTCATTTTTCTTGTAGACATAAGGTGATTTATATTTTAAAATTATGATTAAGTAATAGTACATATATTTTTGGGGAAATCTTATTTCAATGATAACTTTAAATAAAAATTGAATAATCATATAAGAAAAAAATGGAAAAATCACAGTCGGGTTGTTATTTTTTTGTTTATTACTGTGCTTTTTTATTAGATTTGGGGGAGTAAAATGAAAGGAATATTAAATAAACAAAGTACCAGGCAATTGGCATTATTAGAATTGCTGTGGGAGAATGAATGGTTGACCGTATCAAAAATTGTTCAAGTCATCGGGGGAGTGGAAAAGACGATACGAACGGATATCAAACATTTGAATGAAATAATCAAACCGCTTAAAATTGAAACATCTTTTAAACATGGTGTTTTCTTGGATAAAACACTCGGAGTCTCAAAGACACATCTTTATTCTTTATTTTTACAAAACTGCATCGAATGTCAGATCATTGAAGAAATTTTTATCAATCCGAATCTTACTAAAGGTGAGTTATGTGATTGCTTGTTTATTTCAGAGACACAGTTGAACCGCTTACTGACCAAGCTAAATTCAGTTTTAGATAAATTTTCGATACAAATCAGTCACGAATTGACGATTGAAGGTTCAGAGATAAATATTCGTAAATTATTTGCTAGTTTGATGTATGAAAAATATCTTTCAGCGGAAACGCTTCTTTTAAAAGAAGAGTTTGAATTAATCGATCGATTGATCCAATGTTTTTATGAGGAAAACATAACGATTATTGAAGCGAATGACCAACATCATTTTTTATTAAATAAAATACATTTAAAAGTACTTGCTGCGCTATATCGATGTAAGCAAGGCGCTTTTATTGAAAAAAAAGCAACTGTGTTTAGCTACAAAACGATTTTGAATGATGAAGAATTAAAACGTAAATGCAAAGAATGCTTTGAAATTAAACTGAACGAAGACGTATTATACAACCTATTTGCCAACTATTGCGAACCTTTTAAAGTGACCGGATCTTGTCAACAGTTAGGTATTTTCCAATCATCCTTACATAGTAAAATTGAACGACTGATCAAAGATTTATCCCAACGATTTAATATTGAGTGTTCCCATAGTGATACATTGATTGCTGACATTTTATGGAGTAGTTTTCGAATCACTGGGCCGACTTTTATATTGAATAATGTGATTGAAGAATTTGTTTTGGAATTAATGGGTGAAAATCAAACGATCATGATTGAATTAAGAGAGTGTTTTGCAGAAATATATGAAGAACTTGAACTTAAAGCATTTGATAAGAAAAATATGGTGTATCAATCGATTTATAGTTTGGTTACGCAGTGGTCTGATTTTAGGATCGAGATGAAAAAGACTCATCAGATCAAAGCCGCATTGATCTTGGATGTACCCATCGGTCATTTGCGTATGTTAAAAGAAGAAATCGAAATGCATTTTAGAAGTACATATTCCGTTGATATCTTGTCACCATTTGATCTGTTTAGCCAATCAAAATTAGAAAAATATGACTGTGTGTTGACAGATGTTTGTACAATCCGAGGGTCCGTCGAACAATCGAGGGTCATTGGTATTCCTCATTATTTCGATAATGAGTTCATTCACAAATTGCATACTTTTATTATAAACAGAAAAGAAAGTATCCAGTTATTTAGAAAAGAACTTGTGATGCAATCTATTTAATAATCCAATTTGTTAGATATGCCTAAACTGGCATATCTTTTCTTGTTCTTAATTAATAAAAATCCAATAAACCATTGGTAAATACTCACTTTGAAAATAGTTGTAAATAGAACAATCACTGAATAAATGAGAATACCTTATCTTTATTCAACTATACCAATTTTTTTAATGATGGAATTATTGATATTTTCAATACATTTCCCTATAAGTTCTATCGTTATTTTACCAAGCAGTCGGTAGATTGAGATTATTTTTAGATAAATCACTATGTTAAAAATAATGTAGACGTTCAATATTTTTTGTTTGGAGAGGTGGAAACGAAATGAGAGAAATCTTAGATGGACGTTTGAAACGTCAGTTGAAGATTTTGGAAATATTATGGGATACTCAGTGGATGACGACAGCTGAATTAGCCGAAATGATCGAAAGCTCAGAAAAAACAACTCGAAATGATCTTTCGCAAATCAATGAGATGATTGCACCACTGACAATTGAAACCTCCTTTAGATCAGGAGTATTGCTAAAGAAAAATCTGAAAACACCGAAAGCATTCATCTATTCAAAAATTTTGAGTAAGAGTTTGGAATATACCTTACTTGAAACACTATTTTTTAGAAAAGTAAGTTCAAAAGATGATCTAAGTGATAGTTTATATATATCTGAAACACAAGTATCACGTATTATTAATCGAATTAATCAAGTCATCAGTAAGTATGATTTTAAAATCAATAATCATCTCGATATTGTAGGTAATGAAGGGAATATTAGAGATTTTTTTTCTGCTTTCTTTGCAGAAAAATATAATTTACCTGAGAATCTAATGAAAATCGATGATATCTCTCTGATCACGGATATCATCGAAGTATTTGTAAAAGAGAATACGATCTGGGCATTAGTCAATAATGACAGCCACTTGTTTTTAGGAAATATGAAATTTCATTTATTTATATGTTTTATTCGTTTAAAGCAAGATTATAAGTTGATATCGGGGAATGTACCGTTTATTTTTCAACATTTCGCAAATGAAACAGAACTTTTAGGACGTATCGATGAAAATTTTGCTGTCCATCTAAGAGAAGAAAATCTCCAACAACTTTTCTATGAGTTTTATCAACCGATTCATCCAACTTTACGATTACAATATTTAAATGTCCAAGTTGATGCAGTAAATCAAAAAAATAAACTTAATCAAGTAATAGAATACTTAGAAAATAAGTTTGGTATAGTTTGTGAAAATCGTGATCAATTGATTCATGATATTTATTGGACAACCATGAATATGGTAAGACCCACCTATATTTTACATAATAAGAAACGAGAATTCTTTCAAAACGTAAAAAGAGACAGTCCCACACTAGTTAAAGATCTAGAAGAACGTTTTTTTGAGATTTATCAGACATTAGGATCTGCATTTCATAGCTATCTAGATGAAATGATCCATCAATCCGTCTTCAAGTTGTTGACTTCCTGGTCAGAGCTATGGGTACAAGTACGGAAGCAAAAGATAAAACTCCATGTCGCACTATTATTAGATAGTTCTTATGATCATATGCGTATGCTCAAAGAGGAAATCAAATTTTATTTTCGACATAATATCAATATAGAGATTCTCAACCCTGCGACAAAAATACAAAATGATTATTTAAAAAAGTTTGATTGTCTTCTGACAGATATATATTCCAATGACTACTTTGAAGTGCCTACTCTTGGGATTTCTAACTATTTAGATGAAGCGATCATTGATAAATTGGTCGAGTACTATCACATCAAAGTGGATGAACTTGCTGAGATTTGATCTACTATACAAAAATCAGTTGGCAATTGTTTCAGGATAGTTATTCGATTCCGCGATATCTTACTCAATTATTTCTTTTGGTGGGAATTATTAAGAAAAGTTCAGACTGGTTGGTTAAAATAATATGTTATTTATTTTTTCTTGGTTTCATATGGACTCTATAATGCTATCTTATCACTGTTATATATGGGGTATTAGTCAATAATTGTAAGTCTTGTTTGTATTTGTTACTAAAATAAATAACTATATATTCTTATTTTATTTACCAAACTGGCGGTAAAACTTGGTTTTAAAAGTGTTGGTTTTTTAAGGATAATTGTTTTGTGGGAATCGTGTCGTTTATATTAGGAGGTGAAGGGTAAGATAAAAAAGACGATGTATTACATGATAGGTGTGTTGCTGTTATGCGTTATGAGCCCAACTGTCTATCATGCTCAACAATCAGAAATACAAACAGTTCATGTCGAAGCAACGATCGGTGATTTAGGTAATAGTTCCGAAAATCAAGACGACACAGGGCAGAGTACCCAAAATGAAGAACAGCAAGCTACAGGTCCAACATCAAACAAAAGTGAAGGTTCTTCCTCTAATTTCCCACAAACTGGGGAACGTTTGACCAATGGAATTGCTTTGATCGGTTTATTGCTTACTCTTTTTTCGATAGGATTGTTTTATACGTTCAATCAAAAAGAAGAACGACTACAAAAAATTTAGTGAAATAATATAGGTTATTTCAGCAAGGAGAGAAATTCAATATGAAGAAGCTAAGTAATTTAGCGATTGTATCTACAATTTTATTAAGTGGTTTGGGACTTGGATCAATGAACGCTGCTGCCAATGATTTGGGATGGATTCCTGGACAACCAGATAATACACCGGGGCAAACGATTAAAGGTGATGACAAAGCCGATGTTCAAGTTTCAGGGTGGATCGGAGAATGGGATCCAGTTGATCCAGAAGATAAACGCTATATCGATATCACGATCCCTACGACTGTAAGATATGCAAATGCGATGGCAGAAGATGGAACCCCTCAACCAGAGATCGTTTCACCATTATATGCAATGACAAATAATTCAACTTCACATAGAGTGATGATCGAAGTAGAAAGTTTTGCGGAGACAAGCTCAACTGGGATCACTCAAGATTTGTTCTTTACACCATTAAATGAAGCAGCGGTTCGTTTGCAAAGTGCTTCTGGACAGTTCTTGGATACTCGTACTTATTTGACAACTATTGGGACAGGCCAAACAAAATCCTTGAAATTTGAAGGAGCAATCACTAGTCCATTCCAACAAGATGTTATTGTGACACCTGCATACACGATGTCATTCCATTTTTCTGCATTGGCTAACTAATCTTAGCAAAGTTGATAAGTATTCCATTACCTAATTTAGTAGAAAGAGTCTGAATGAAAGACTTTTCACTTATAATTTGAGAAAGGAGGTTGAGAAAAATGGCACATAGTAATAATATTGAAAAAAAGAATCATAGTAAAAAGAAGAGAACTTATATCTTGTTTTCTTTGCTACTCGTATGTCTTGTAGCAGGGATTGGCGGATACTTTTATTTTAATCAATCTCCTCCTCAAGTAGTGGCAGGGTTGCCTGATTTAGATGATAATCTGTCAAGATTGAGTAATGAAGATATTTTAAAAGCAATGCAAGATCAAGTGGATAAAGACAAAATGCGTATTCTTTTGAAACATGATATAGAGGTTGATAAAGAAGGAAAAGCGAGTGTCGATGTACGTAATAATGGTCAGAATGCATTCAATATCCAAGTAGAATACTATCTAGCATCCAATAATAAACAATTGTATAAATCAGGATTGATTCCTCCAAACAACCGAATAGACTCTATCCCTTTTGAGAATCTACCTGATGCTGGCAGTCATGATGTTAGAATTTTATACAATATTTATAACGAAGAAAAATTGGTCAATACAACAACGATCGATGGTACAATCAATATTAGTTGATCGCTGATTGAAGTTAACATAAATAAAAAATGGAAGGCTCAGAAAATAGATAATCTATTTTCGAGCCTTCCATTTTTTATTTATTTAGCTTTTAACTCAATGTTAAATCGTTCTTAGTACCAACCGTTAGCTAACCAGAAAGCTTGTGCCGCTTCCCAAGAGCCATAACGAGAGGCAACATATTGTTCTGCTACTCTTTCTTGATTGGCAGCAGAGTAGTCACCGTTCAAGTAAGAAGAGTCTAATTGGTAACGGCCGATATAGCGTCCGTTTGTTGCTGTGTAAGAACCGCTAGATTCTTTTTGTGCGATCCATTCTTTGGCATCGTTCGTACCAGTTGAAACAGCTACTTCAGTAGCAGGTGCTTGTTCCACAACGGGCGCTTCTTCTACTACAGGAGCTTGTTCCACTACAGGTGTTTCCACAACTGGAGCTGTTTCTTGAACAGGTTCTACAGGCGCTTGAGTAGCGACAGGAGCAGCTGCTTGTTCACCAGTAGGAATAGTTAATTCTTGACCTGAAAAAATCAGGTGAATGTTTGAGATTGAGTTCGCTTCGGCAATTGTTTGGATCAAGGAGTTGTCACCAACGTATTTTTGAGAAATCGTTGATAAAGTATCACCTGATTGAACAGTGTAGGCTTCGTCTGCGTGTGCAGAAGTACCCATAAATAATGCAGCGCCGGCGGCCAAAGTTGTTCCAAAAAGAATAGTTTTAAGTGATTTCATGAAAGATCTCCTTCGTATTTTAAAAAGTTATTTTGATTAGCTGTTTTCGCTAACGAGTAATACTTTACCATGATGAGACATTTCATAGGTGATAAAAACGTAACAGTTTATGACAAAGCTACCTTTTTTGTAATATTTAACGAAACATATGTAACCGAAAAACGCTTTCTTTCCTTTAATTAAAAGAATGTATGTTCTCGTTTTTTGATAAGAAAAATTAGTTAAGAAAATATTAAGCGGGCAATAAATATGTTTTTTCTATTGTAGAAGATAAAATGGCTGGATATCAATCAATCATAATAGCTATTCTTAAGTCTATAGACGACAATACGAAGAAGTTAATCAATAAAAAAACATGGAGCAAATGTTTGCCCCATGTTCTAAAAAAATCAAATCCCAATTATTGATGTTCTACACGATTGGAGATCATTGGAAAGAATTTCAAACAATAAATAGCACAAATCCCAACAATAATATATATAGCTTTAGCTAAAATAGTCGTAGAGC
The DNA here is from genome assembly GCF_051715065.1 of Enterococcus sp. AZ062. NCBI lineage: Bacteria > Bacillati > Bacillota > Bacilli > Lactobacillales > Enterococcaceae > Enterococcus > Enterococcus sp. AZ062. Next base: position 1,246,370 of record NZ_JBIOTB010000001.1, read on the forward strand.
CGCCTGCAATCGTCGCAACTAAATCAAATTCTAATAAACCGACTAATAACCAGTTCAATCCTCCAACAATCAACAATGTTAAAGCAATCATATCTAAAGTTTTCATTGAAATTACCCCTTTCCTATATGACATACTATTATTATAAAACAATTAAAGAATTTGTACTAAAATATTGCCTGTAATTTAATTTATAGTCCTTTCATTTCAACGTTTTATAGAATTTGAAAATTAAAAATAGATATGTCTTGACAATAGATAAGTAAAAGATTAGATTTAGCTGGTTATAAAATAATAATATTTATTAAGGAGAAGAACATGAAAAAAAAATGGATGATTACTGGATTGATTGCATTGTTGCTAGGGGGGATTGGTTATACAGGCACACGGTTTGCAGGAGAAGTTTTATTCTGGGGTGGGGAATCTGATATCACTAAGATCAACGAAAATTTAGAAAAACTTGATCAACAGTTAACAAACCATAACCAAAAAATCACTGACTTGAATAGTCAATTAGCAATAAAAAATCAAGATCTTCAAAACATACAAACAAAAGCGCAAGAATACCAAACAAAGATCACTGACTTGGAAACGCAAAAAAGCCAATTGGTTGCTGAACATGCAAATTTACAAAACCAATTAACCAGTAAAGAAAACCAACTAAATGACAAACAAATCGAAATCAACAATAAGATCAATGAAATCACTCAAAAAATAAACGAAATCAACACCCTAAATAGTCAATGGAATACTAGACTCCAAGAGATTCAGGGCAAATATACAGAGATGCAAAGTACTGTCAATCAGTTAAACGAGCAAATCAACCAATTAAATCGAGAAAAAACAAATTTACAAACTGATTTAGCAACCACGAAGAAACAATTAGAAACTATTTCAGCAGAAAATAGTAATTTGAGAAGTTATATCGCACAATTAGAAAAAGCGAGAAACGATGCAAAGCAAACGGCGGAAAAATCTCAACAAATCGTTGATCGCCAAGTGAATAAGTAGACGTTAAAGATACTTTTTTTAGAGTTGTTTTTTCAAGGAAAATCACTTGAAAAACGGAACGTTTGTTCGTATAATGGTGATGAGGGGAGAGATGACAATGGAAAGAAAATATGGCACGGTCTCAAAAATCAGAACGATCAAACTAGGGGAACGACCACTGATCCGTTTTACTTTAGGGTCAGAGAATTGCTTGATTGCTAATCATAGTCTTAATTTTATTGCCGATGTCGATGAAGGAATGAAGATATTTGTGAAAGGCTACTATAATAACCGTAAGCAATTTGTCGTCAAAGACTACACGGTATTAGAAAAACCAAACATTGTTGTCGCTTTTGAAAATAGTCTCTTCCCTAAACAGAAGATCATCAAATGAGAGAACAAAAACAATGTTTGATAGCAATGACGAATGGATTACTCTTATATAGGTAGAAAAAAATGTAAATTGACTCGTTGAACTGCCTTGTTTTTCAAATAAAAACAAAAAAACTCATGGCATAAACCATGAGTTTTACTTATTTATGCAGACGATGGGATTTGAACCCACACGAGCTTGCGCTCACAAGACCCTCAATCTTGCATGTCTGACACTATTCGTTAGTAGGTCTGCATTAATTATAGGAAATTAACTGTAATTTTTTTTGAAGAGTCGAATTTAATATTTTTTATAAATGATCGCCAGAACGTTTTTTGTTCATACATTTCCATATTACTATAGTTTTTTTTAATATTCATACTTAGGAGAGTTTCAAGGTTCTCGATTTTTTGTTTAGTGCTATTTTCTTCAGATGTTAAAGTAAGCTCGCTTAGTTCAGTTAATAATTTTTGCCTATCGTGTTTAAATTCGTTTAAACTGATAACTTCGTTAAGGTAAGCATTTTTTAATCTATCAATTTTCTTTTCTATAGCTTTTTGTTTATACTTATTGTCAGGCAGTTTTTTTTTGACTGATTTTAGTTCATTTATTTCCACGCTGATAAGATCGTCTATATTGTCTAACAAACGTGCTTCTAATACGTGTTCACGTATTGACTTAGTATTCAGACATTTAGGATGTTGGTACGCGTAACGGCAAGAATACATAGATTTAGGAGGGTACTTGATACGTGTGCCATCTTTTCTTTTATTTCCCCAGGCTGATTTTTGACCTGAGTTCATTTTTTTACCGCATTCACCGCATACTAGAATACCTGAGAACAAATACATATTTTTGACATTAGATTTTTGGTTCATGGACAATTGCCGGTTAACAGAAAAAAACAGTTCTTGGTTTATAATAGGTTCGCAAAAATTTTTGTTATCTCTAAACTCTCCTATATATTTTTTATTTCTTAGCATGGAACGAATAGCTTGCATGGTGCGAGATATACCATATTCTTCTAAAAGGAATTTAGCTGTCTTATTTAGGTTAGCATGCTCGTTGTAGTATGCGAATACAGCTTGCGCTATATGCGCTTGATTGTCCGGCTTTAAGCGTTTATCATCTATAGAGTAACCAAGCGGGGTAGAGCCACTTATAACTTCGCCCATTTTCACCTTGTTTGCAAATACAGATTTCATACGCTCGCTTGTCATTTGCGCTTCAAGTTCGGCAAAGCTCATAACTTGATTAATGAATGTTCTCCCATATGCTGTAGTAGTGTCATAGTAAGGTTGAGAAACAGCAATCCAATGGACGTGATTTTTTTCGAGTAATTCCTGTGTATTTAAATAGTGTTTTAACGATCTAAACCAACGATCTAATTTTGTGAATAGAATAATATCAACTAAACCAGAGTCAATATCATTCATTAAGCGCTTAAATTCATCTCGTTCTAGTTTCTGACCGCTTATCCCGTCATCAATATAAATTGAATGAACGATCATATCTTTTTGCGTTTTTACATATTCTTGAAGTGTATCTTGCTGTTCTCTTAAACTATCACCGAATTTTGCTTGTTGATCGCTGGAAACTCGGATGTACAATGCAGCTCTTTTCATAGTGTAATTACTCACTTTCTTTGCTACAATAGACTGTATAGCAAGAGCCTATTGCTAGGTTTTTGATTACTTAACACGTACTTACTTTGGTCAGTGGGACGTGTTTTGTTTTTTTATATTTACTTTATTCTTAGTTCCTGTCCAGGGTAAAGCATGTAGTTGTTTGGATCCATTCCATTCAAATTGAATAATGCATCCATACTTATTCCTGATCTAGTAGCTATATCCTGTGGGCTTTCTCCTGCTTGGACAGTTGTCGTTACAGTAGGCTCAGATGAAGGCGTTGTTTGTGCTTGAGTATCAGGAGAACTAGTTGTTATTCCAGTATGAGCGCTATTTGTTGCTACTGAACTAGCTAGATATTCTCCTATAATTTTTTGTGATTCTTCAGTGTAGATGGTGATTAGTTGATTTACCCATGATTCATAGATAGAATAATCATCAGACAGTGAATAATGTAAATTTGCCATTTGATTAACACCGTCAGTCGAGATTATTGCCAGTTTTTCGACTTTATTGTTAGAAATTGCTGCTAGCCCATCAATTCCACTAGTATTTGTTGATGCTTCATTTCTAAATTCCTGAATTAATCCTGGTGTAGCATTTTGAATCTTAAGTGTATACTCATTTAAGATGGACTGATAGCTAGTTGTATCAGCTGTTTGCGTAGAGTTAATACTACTATCCGATGTTTCTTGCGCCCTTGAGGTAGTAGATGTACTTATGGAACTTTCAGAGGTGGAACTTAAGCTAGTTTTTGTTGAACTTATCTTAGTTTCTTTTGTTGAACTATTTAAAGTTTTGCTTGAATCAGAACGAGTATTAGAGTTACATGCACCTAAAATGAATACTCCTAGAATAGCAAGCCCTAAATATAACTTTTTCATTTTTTATTTCTCCGTTCATATTATAATGTAAGAGGCGAAAAACAGATATATTGCTCGTGATGAAGCATGGACAATTTTTATACAAAATTGCTCATAGTTTCTCGAACACAGTTTTCTAAGTTCCAAGGAATTTGATAGTATTCCATGAATTTTACTGCATTTAGATGCTCTTTTTCAAAATCATATTCGTTTGACCATAGGAACAATAAGATTTCAATAGCAATCTTATTCGCTTCAAACTCAAATTTTCTTCTAGCTGAATCAGTTGCGTTGTAAAATGCAGTCAATTCTTCATGTTTCTTTATACAATGTCCAAGCTCATGCGAAATTTCGAAATCAGAGTTTTTATCAAGCAATTTCTTACTTAACAATATTGCTTTTTCCTCAGATAAATAAAAACCACTTCTTTCCATTTCAATAAAATGCAACTCTAAACCCATGTCAGATACTAAGCTTAATAAATGTCTATTAATGTCACTACACAAAATCATCACATCACTTTACTTTTTTTCGGCAGCTCGCTTTGCAGCTAAAACAGACCTTAAAAATTCTACTTCTTCATCAGTTATATCGCCACCGTCAAAAGCAAAAATTCCATGTTTCTCAGCTAATGATATTTTATCTTCACGACCTAAGAGGTAATCGACAGATACTCCAAAATAGTCGGCAACTTTTTCTAAATCTCTAGCTTTAGGTTCAGTAGTTTTCCATCTATAAAAAAGATTTTCACTAAAACCTAATTCAACAGCAACTTCTTTCATGCTTTTTTGACGTTTTGCAGCTAGTTTTTTTATCCTTTCAAACAGTGTCATATAAGACTTCCCCAATTCTAAACAAATAAAAAGTATACAAAATGTAACTAAAGGGTTGACCGAAGTACACGAATGTATTATTATTTATTTGTAAGTTAATTTGATAGAAAAATAGCAAACTAAAACACACCTTATAGCATAAAGTTTGGCGACCAAGTGCGAATTAAAGGTTTTGTTATAGGCGTATTTATCTATGTCTATATAGTATACGAATGTATAATTTAAGTCAACTTTTTATACAAATTTCTATCAACTTAACTTACATAATTAATGAAACGAGGAGGGAGCACATGTCGAATCTTGATAATGGTCGCGAAGCAATCAAAGCTTTCATGAAGAAAAACAGCATCACTATGGACGATCTAGCTACTGCATATGGGTATACACGAGTTCGTATGCAACAAATTATTGATGGACACTGGAGTGGTCCAAAAGCGAATAAAACTATTTTAGAAATTATTCGTGACTATCGAATTCGAAGGTAGCGAGAAATCGAGTTTAATGATAGGAGGGGAATTATGGCAAAAGAAGACTTAATTATTGTACTAGAAAACAAACCTTCTTCTGAAGCGATTCGACGAGCTTGGTGGGTTATTGCAAAGAGCATTACCCGTAGGACTGGAGTTGTAGTGGAACCTGTATTTAAAGATGATAGTGAGAAATGATATATACAAACCAACCAGAGCATATGATTGCAGGATTTATCAAAAAACGGTAGATAAAGCTGTAAGATAATCGTTCTACTTTGATAATAGGTAATAAATTTTCTGATTACAGAGTAAAAACAATAGCGAACGAGCTAGAAAATTTACGAATACCCGAAATTAAGAATATGAGGATGAGATTTTATAATGACTTGACGTGTCTATTATTGAGTTCATGATCTTTATGCTAGTAAAGATCACCTATTTTAATTTATTACTTGAATCGTTATTTGTAGTGGTACTGATTTTAAATTACTAGTTTGATTTGAAAGGAGAAAATTATGAATACACCACAAATTTTTAATTTCGAACAAAAAGAAGTTCGGACAATTTTAGTAAATGATGAACCATATTTTGTTGGTAAAGACGTTGCGAGTGTTTTGGGTTATTCAAACACTAAAGACGCTTTGTCGCGGCATGTAGATTTGGAAGATAAGATGGGGTCGCGAATCACGACCTCAGGTCAATCAAGAGAGATGACGATCATCAACGAATCAGGGCTATACAGCTTAATACTTAAATCCAAGCTGCCAAGTGCTAGAAAGTTCAAACGATGGGTAACGAGTGAAGTTCTACCAACAATTAGAAAGAACGGTGCATACCTAACCGATCAAAAAGCGTATGAGATTACACACAATCCAAACTCACTAGCAGATTTGCTGTTACAAGCAGGTGAACAACTAAAACAAAAAGATTTGGTTATCCAAGAAATGCAACCTAAAGCATTATTCTCAGATGCAGTAAGAGGTAGCGTTAATTCATGTTTGGTTAAAGAATTAGCCACGATTCTAAAACAAAACGGTATAAATATTGGGCAAAATCGTTTGTTCATTTGGTTAAGAGAGAATGGTTATCTTTGTCGAGACGGACGACGTAAGAATCAACCAACGCAACGTTCTATGGATTTAGGAATTATGGACGTGAGGGAGCATGTACGCACGAATTCTCAAGGTGAGTTAGTGACAAAGTTCACGCCTCTTGTTACTGGTAAAGGACAGCAATACTTTATAAATAAATTTTTGAATGAGGATGTATAGGAGGTAAGTTGATGGCTTATACAGTACAACAAGAACATCAAATCCTCAATCTTATTAGGCTACGTAGAAAAGAATTACAAGATGATCGTGCAGCACTCAGAAAAGCCGATGAGCTTTCAGATAGACAAGCAGAGCTGATTGCGATGGAGCTTGAAGATTTACGAATGTTAGAAATTAAAAATAGGGAGATAAGACTATGAAAAAGACAGACACGCTTTTTATTGGAGCCATCTTAGGTTTACTCGTACTAGTAGCACACTACAGCGTAGTGGGAGGAAGTATTTTTGCAAGTCTAATGGTGTTGATAAACCTATTAGATTCGAAGGAAAGGAGAATGTATGGATCGAAAAGAAGCTTTGAAGAAAGGAAAAATGATTGCTGATAGATGGTGGTATGACAATAAGTCAACTAATTTAAGCAAACAGCTAATCAATAAACAAAAGAAATGGCAGGAAATTAGATGGAACTAAGAGAAAAAATAAAAGAGCATCTATTTTACAGACATGCTTTTTATTGTCCAAAGTGTGGAGAAAAATACAAAAAAAAGTGACTCAGCCGTCCAAAGCAATGAGTCACATACAAAACATATCTAAGGAGATTTTAGCATATGAATAATGAACTTTCCACTTTAGATGAATATTTAACTATTCCTGATTGGGGTAAACCGACTATTAATGAAGTGGAGGATGAAGTAGATGAAGACTAGTGAAGAAACAAATGAGATTTATAAAGGGCTATATCAATTGAAAGGTAAGCTACAACAACCTAAATTCGATGCCTCTGTAAACTATGGAACAAAAAATGGTGGGGAAATGAAATTTGAGTACGCAACACTTAAATCTATTGAATCCGCTATAAGAAATGCTGCTCAAGAGTCTGATAGTGGGATTGATTTTGGTCAAGATGTAGTTACAAGTGATAACCATGTTGCAGTAACAACGTGCGTTTATCATTCAAGCGGTCAGTACATTCTATATGGTCCTTTAGGCTTTCCATGTAATACAAAAAATCCACAATCTTTAGGCAGTGTAATTACTTATGCAAAAAGGTATTCGCTGGCTAGCTCATTTGGAGTTGTCGCAGATGGGGATGATGACGCCAAAATTGGTGTTGATGAGAATGAAAAAATTCAGAATGACAATGATTTAGATTCTGAGTTTAAACAGGCATTTGATGATTATGTTCATCGAATCGCTCAGTTAACTAATCAAGAAAAAGAATTCATAATTGCTACAACGCTAGAAAGAAGCGGTTTTAGTAGCTTTAAACAAATTGACAGAAATTCCTATTCGAAAATCATTGGATTTCTTAAACGCTATGCACTGAAAGCAGAGCAGAAGAAAAAAGAATCGGAAAATCACAATAAACCATCTTGGGAGGATTTATAAAATGAGCAATGAACTATCAACAGAAGTCATCTTTGATGTTAATTATCAACCAAGTGTAATTGAAATTGTTAATGAACATCAATTAGCGAATTTGATCGATGCAACTGTTAAGCGTTTTGAAAATTTGATTTTTAAAGAAGAGGATATTGCAGATGCTAAGAAAGCAAGAGCGGAACTAAATCGAATTTTTGATTTGATAGATTCTAAACGAATAGAAGTGAAGAAGGAGTTTAGTGAACCTCTTGCTGCATTTGAAAAACAAATTAAAGCCTACAGCGATGAGATCAAACTAGCATCTAAAGGTATTGATGACCAAATCAAAGAATTTGAAGCTAAAACAAAGGAAGAACGAAAAACAATTGTTTTGGCATTCATCAAAAAACAAGCAAGTAAGGCTGAGATTGAACCTAATGAAATCAGCCTCCAAAGTAATTGGCTGAATGCTTCAAGTTTTACAGCCAAAAACAATTTAACGAAAAAAATTGAAGAAGAAATAATTTCTGAATGCACAGCAATAAAACAAGAAAAAGAAAACTATGAACAGCAAAAATCGTTGGTTGAAAGCTATGTAAAAGCTTATGGTCTTGAGTCAATGGCTTGGATCTCTTTAATTGATGAAGGACTAACTGCAGCACAGATTTTTCCAAAGATAGATCAAACTGTCAAAGAATTAAGAGAAAAAGAAGAGAAAGAAATAGAAGAGACAGAAAAACAGATCAAACAAACAGCAACGCCAGAAAGAGCTGTGGGAACACCGCAAGAAATAGACACCGATGAACCGAAGTATTCCTTTTCTCTAAATATTACAGGCACTGCTAAACAACTGTCAGTTATCAAACAAACGATTGAAAGCTTAGGTGTAGAGTACTCCGTTGAGATGAATTGATCAACGAATCAGAAGAAAAAGAAGTGATTTAATTGTTTAAACCGCTAATCGATTCATATTCTGCGATATTAAAGCATTTCAAAGGACAAGAAATTAGCGCAACAATCAACGAAGAAGTAAACATCGAACGACTTAAAACGATGTACGAAGGCTATGAAGGTGATCGAATCATTGAAATTCGCTTTATTGATCCACGTCGCTTCACAGCCCAGCAAAGAAATTTCATCTATGCGCTCATAGGCGATATCTTCATCGATACAGGCACACCAATAGATTTCTGGAAGGAATTCTTCTACTTTCGTTTTGAAGGTGTCACAGGGCGAAAAATAAGCCTCAAAGACGAATCGGATACAACTGTAAGTGACGTAAACATCCTAGCAAATATCATCTTAGATTTCATCTTTGAACATCATATTCCATTCAAAGAAGGATATGAAATTTTACCAGCGAATCAAGAATACTACTTCTACAAGTGTATTACGAAAAGAGTCTGTTGTATTTGTGGAAGAACAGGAGCTGACATTGATCACTTCGATAAAGCATTGGGTAGACGGAAACGTAAGAAAATTGATCATTCAGAGTACACGTTCGCAGCACTTTGTAGAATCCATCACACGGAAAAACATCAATTAGGTGTGGCTAATTTTAAAAATAAGTATCAAATCAAAGGGATTAAGTTAAATCAAGAAACGATCAATAAATTAAATATCGGCGGATAAGAAAAAGGTGGTATTGAATTGTCAGACAAACAAAAGAAACGTTATTACTGGCTCAAATTAAAAGAAGATTTTTTTGAAGAAGACACTATCGAATGGTTAGAAGAACAACCTAACGGTAAGGAATATTGCTTATTTTATCTAAAACTCTGTCTTAAATCTTTAAAAACAGAAGGTCTATTAGTTAGGAATGTAGGAAATTTAATGATTCCCTACGATCCTGAATCCTTGGCAAGATTAACAAGTTCAAATGCAGACACAGTGAAAGTAGCTATGGATCTATTCAATAAAATTGGGTTAATAAAAATATTAGATAGTGGAGAAATATATCTCAACCAACTAAGCGAATTAGTAGGTTCAGAAACAGAATATGCAAGACAAAAACGAGTTCAAAGAGCAAGGGAGGACAATGTCCAGAAGCTGTCTGGAAAAGGTCGCCCAGAGTTAGAGAAAGAGTTAGAGAAAGAGTTAGAGAAAGACAAAGACATAGAAAAACAAGATGCTCCTGAATTAAAACAGTATTCGATTCAAATATATTCGTATATTGAAAAAAATGGGTTTGGTAGTCCTTATGGAAATACTATGGGGGATAATATCAATTTTTGGTTAAAAGACTTGGAAGAAGCAGGCCTAACCATTGAGCAAGCAGATGCATGGATGATCCATGGTGTAAATACAGCAATAGAAAATAATAACCGTCGATGGAATTATCTAGAAGGAATCCTTAAGAATCGTTTTAATAAACGACTATTTAGTAAATCTGCCATTGAGGGAGAAGAAGAAATGCGAAAAAGTCAGCAAGTAAAATCTATAAGTCGGAGTTATCAAAAAAATGTCCGTCGTGAGAAATTACCAGAATGGGCCAATAAATCGCAAGAAGAAAAAGAACTTGATCCACAACGAAAAGCAGAAATCGAAGCACGTTTCGAAGCTTACTTGGCACAGAAAGCTCAAGAGGAGAAAGAAGATGACTGTTAACCAACTTATTGCACAACTTGAAATGATGCGTGTCGAAGAGTTAAGACGAAGTTTAGCTTATAACGATGAGTGGCTCAATGCGTTCCATACGGGACGTGAGAGCGCACTAGCACATGTACTAAAAATAATAAAGGAGGCGCAGGAAGAATGTTAGATATGCGAATAGAGGACTATCGGATCACAACTACAAGTGATTGCAAAAATATCGTTCTCTCACGTGTTGTACGTGATGAGTCTGGAAAGATCCAATATACCGAAAGTGCTAAAGGCGAGCAGGAAGAAGCGACTTCATTTGTTGGCTACTATCAAACACTGACTATGTGTTTAAGAGCCATACAGCGTGACTACGTGATGAGAGAAGGTCGTGTGATAAAAAGTATTATCGAGTATAAAAAGTTGCTTGAGCGTATCACCAGACAGTTTGAAGAGGTATGCACAATCGAAGGAGGATCGAATGAGTTTATCTAAGCAAGAAAAACGTTTATATCGAAAAAAGATGATGCAGATAATGAGAGGTCGATCCGTTGAGGATCTAACAGACGAAGAGCTTAAGAAGGTTCAGGTGATACGAGGCTTCATTGATTATGACACGATGGACGACTCACACCCTCTGCAAAAGATGAATTTTGAAACATTCACTTATGAAGATTATAAGAGACTACGAAAAACTGGTTACACTGTCAAAGCCATTAAAGAAGCACTTGGCGTTGGTGGTTCGGTTTGGGCCAAGTGGCGTGAACAAAATATTCCAGATGAAGAAAAAAATCAATATATAAAAAGAAATCAAAAAAGGAAAAGAATCGCCGTATATCACGATGGAAAAATCTTAGTTCAGGGATTATGTGAAGATATCGGTCGGGAGCTAGGCTTGAAGCCCAGCACGATATATATGTATGCGAAAAGGGAAACGACAGACGTTAAGAAGCGAACATTCAAATACTTGGAGGAAGAAAAATGAAAACCATCAAAATTGAAATGACTAGGACTGACAACATAAAAGTTGAACTTGATCCAGAATACTTTAACGAAGAATGGTTCAAAGTATTTAATAAATATTTTTATGAATATGAAACATTAGAAGAAATTGCTGAATATATCTCTTATAACATTGTTCATAATCGATCTAATTTTATTGAGGGGATCGGGATTCCTATGTTCGATGGTAAGAAGCCTTGGGTAAGAGAAGGCGAGGAAATTAATGAACACGTGAATGTCATTTACAACCAATACGATACAGAAGTTGAATATGAGACGGAGGAAGACAAATGACTGATGAAACTCTTAAAGATGAATTAGCAGAGACGCTAGAGGACCACATACTTAATATAGAAAGTGTTCATTTGCTGACTCCAGAGTCCATTAAGTATTTGTATGAATCGTTAGTTTGTGAATTAAAAGAGCTTGTCGAGGAGATTAGCAAATGAAAAAAATAATTATAATCATTGTGACTATAGGAATGGTTTTTAGTTTATCGGCATGTCGTCAAGCTACGAAAGTGTCTCATAACGTAAGCCAAGAAGCAGATAACTTCAATGTAATTCGTCGTGTCGCTGTTATGAACACATTATCTAACACGGTAGAGTTTGAGGTTATTGGAAGAATTTCGGTAAACACTAGTAATTCTGAAAAGCTTGAGATACTAGTCGAAACGGAAGAAGGAGTTTATAAAAAGCATTTAATCAACATGACGCAGTTCAATATGTACGTGATAGAAGATCTTGCAGGCGCTGAAGTGAACCAATACAAATATGAAGTCAACTATATGCCTGAGAGCATTGTACCTTTCACCATTACAGAAAATAAGTAGGAGGGACAATAAATGGATGCACCAAAAGTATTATATTCAGATGCATTAAGAGGTACTCGAAATCAACTAAAGGGTGCAAAAAGAGCATATAAAATACAACCTACGCTCGAAAACGAACGCAGAGTAAAAGCAATTCGTCGTAGATGTTCCATTTATGGTGAGTTACAGAAAGAGGACAGCAAATGAGTGATTTGGCCGAATACTGGAGAGACGTAAAACCCTATCTTAAAGAACGTCGAAAACAGCATGTTAAAAGAATGGGGGATTCAGCTACAAAAAATATTAAAGCGCTGGGATTCGAGTTTACCCATTACCCAAGCAATCACCAATTTTCAATCCATACACATAAGGGGACCATTGACTACTGGGGAACAACAGGAATGTGGATTGAACGTAAAACGAAAAAACGTGGCAAAGGGTTACGTAGTTTAAGAAAGTATCTTGATTTGGAGGACGGCAAATGAAACGAATATCAATTAGTAAAGCCATTCGTCGATTAAGAAGCTATCTATACGCATGCGCTACTGGCGAAGAGCGAAAAGGCATAGAAAAAGCTATTGCTATTTTTGAGAGTATGGAGGACAGCAAATGACACCGAAGTTTCGAGCATGGGATAAGAAAAACAAGTCAATGCATGAAGTTGAATTAATAGATTTTAGCGATAATATAGGCTATTTATCCATAGAAAACGGTAGAGGTGATTGGTACAGCTTTGAAGTCGATACCATACTCATGCAATCTACGGGACTAAAAGATAAAAAAGGTGTGGAGATCTTTGAGGGAGATATTGTAGCGGTCGAAAATCATCCATTTCAAAGAAAAGAAGATAGCGGTGCAGGAATGGAGATCGAGGGAAATTATGTAGTTGGATGGAATCATCACGATTTAACTTGGTGTGTTGGGGAACTATTATTAGCTCGGCTAAAACCCTATGTAAGGGTCATCGGAAATGAATACGAGAATCCAGAGTTATTGGAGGTAAAGTGATTGCCTAAAATATTAGATGCATGCTGCGGTAGTCGTTTGTTCTGGTTCGATAAAGATTGTAGTTTTGCAACTTATATGGATATACGAGAAGAAGAGTACGAGATTCACGGAAAGAGGATCAATGTGAAACCAGATGTTGTAGCTGATTTTAGAGACATGCCTTTTGAAAATAATGTTTACGATTTAGTTGTATTCGATCCACCACATTTGAAATGGGCTGGCCAGAATTCGATTATGAAAGGTCAATACGGACAGTTAGATAAAGAGAACTGGCCAGAAGATATAAAGCGAGGTATGTCCGAATGCATGCGAGTCTTGAAGCCTAGCGGAACATTGATTTTCAAATGGAATGAGAACCAGGTAAAGCTTAAAGATGTGTTGAAAGCAATAGAACCATACAGTCCTTTGTTTGGAAATAAAAGGAGTCAAACTCACTGGTTAGTTTTTACGAAAGAGGAACAGTGATGAATGAACAATTATCGTTCTTAAATTTTTCTACCGATCTAGAGGATTACTTAAAAAATAAAAATGTCACAGTTAGTAAAAAGTTGAGTAAATCCATTAACAGTAAAGGTTACAGAATACTCATGTACAGAGGCAAACAGTTGTGCTACATCGAATTGAAGAAATTTGATGGATTTATAGGATTATCAATACGAGAACCTAGTGACTGGCAAGGTTTATATATTCCATGCTCACCATACGATGCTGATGAAATAATCAATCAAGCTGTAAAAAAATTTATTAAGGAAATAAGTAATTCGGAAAAGGAGAAACAAAAATGAAGACAATTAAACAATTACAAAAAGAAATACATGAGAATGCTGTAAATCATGGTTGGTGGGATGAAGAAAGAGAGTTCGGAACATTGATCGCTTTATGTCATTCAGAACTATCAGAAGCACTAGAAGAATCTAGAAACGGTCACGAGTTAAACGAAACTTACATGGGCGAAAACGGAAAACTTGAAGGTGTACCATCAGAACTGGCTGATGTAGTTATCAGGATCATGGATATGTGTGAAAGATATAAAATTGATCTGCAAGAAATCATTGAACGTAAACATGAGTTTAACAAAAGCAGACCTTACAAGCACGGTGGAAAGAAATTCTAAGAAGGAGGAACAGCGATGAATGAACTAATTGAAAAACTACATGATTTATTAGATAAACAAGAAGATATCAACGTCGTTTTAGGAATTGAAAGAGCAATTGACTTAGTGAAAAGCTCAGCGCCAAATGTACCGCAGGAGCCTGTCGTGCCGGAATTTGTGGCTGAATATTTAAATTATTGCATAGGTCAGGAATGGACTCTTTCAACAGCGTTGAATGCATATGATAACAAGTTAATCGGAACAATGCATCAAGCAGCGATGTGGCTAGATGATACCATGAATCAAAATACATTTGCGCACGCTTGGCTATTTGGCTACGAGGTCGAGAAAGAGCCGTTATATACCGTCAATTTACCCTCTGAAAACGACCGCGCTTTGGCTTGGGATGAGATCAATGAAGCGTTTGTAGTTGTCACTAGATACCTTACAGAACATCGTTACGAGCTTACTGAAAAGGAAATTAAAAGATACGATGAGCGTTATTGGTCGTTTGCTGTACCTGTGGAAGAGGTAGATGAGAGATGAGCGAATTAATAAAGGAGATTGAGCGTCAGTTAGGTTACGACATGATAGAAGAAGGCAACATGACTGCACGTGATGTACTTGAGATTATCAAGAATTTTAAGCAAGCGCAGCTCAACGAGAATCAGCAAAACTTGATCATCTGGATGAAAGAAAATGAATGTGAAACGAATGATCCGCTAGAGTCGATATCAGATTTGTTTTTGAATGGCACACCAAGTAAGTATTTTCCTGATTTACCATTAAGTTGTTTGGAAGCAGCTTACCAAAGTTTAAACAATCAACAAAAAATGGAATTGGTAAGTGAGTATTTAAAACAGTATTCGGAACAGGAGGAATAGGAATGGAAAAAAATAAAAGTTTAATCATATGGAATAAAGACGGATCAACAATGAAATTTGAAAAAGTAACAAATTTTATAGAGGACTGGCAAAGGGATCAAATTTCTTTTGAATATTATGGAATAAGCACTCAAGTGAGACGTGAGGCGAAATTCTACACTAATAATATTGCTGGCTATGCGTTAGAGCAGGTGGAAGCGTGATGGCAACTAAAAAGACATATACAGCTGAAATTACATGTGATGTTTGTAAAAAGAAAGAAATTATTCATGAAGGTGAGTCACGAAGCTTTTTATCTGTTAGTTGTGCTGTTAGAGAAATAGGTTATAGAGACGAGTACGGAAATTTTCACGAAGAAAATACGAAAACATTATTAGTTAAAGATTTAGATTTATGTCCTGAATGCAGAGAGAAAGCTTATGAAAAGATAATTACTAGAATCTCTCAAATGTTTTCTCTAGACTATTATTATTCGTTTTTCAGTAATGAAGAACAGGAGGAAATCCAATGAAAGTAAATGAAGCTTTAGAGTTATTAGAAGATATGCCAGCAGAAGCAATGTTGTATTTTTGGGTAATTTCAAATGGTAAAAAGTGTTTAATGACTCCATCGAAATTCAAATTAAATCCCGATGGAGATAGAGTTGGAATTGAAAGCGAGATAGTTATTGCGATAGATGCAGAGGAGACGTAATGAAACTCAAAGACGAATTTTACACTGATGCTTATGGAATTGGTGGATTGATGATGGATCTACCAACTAAAAATCCTATTAAGCAAGCGGAATCAGAAATTAAAGTTGGCGATATGGTTCGTTGCAAAGCAGAAGAGTTCATTTATCCAATTAGAGGGTATGTAGAACGTGTGTACAATCATTCAGCAGTTATTCGTATTGAGAATACGATGGACTGTGACAAAGAACTAGCAAAGAGCAAAGCGAATATTGCAGTTGCTCGATTAGTGGATATGGAAATCTTACGATAAATACAATATATAGTATGCGAAAATACGTTCCTACAATATATTGTGGATAAAGCTGTGGATACTGTGGATAACAAAAAAACCAACCCTTTCGGTTGGCTAATTACTTTCTTCTGTAAATGATTAAAAGAACAATTATGTAGAAGATAGATGTGATTATTAAACCTATTAAATAGAAATTGAACAAGTAAATAGGATCTGATAATGAATGATATACAATTTTTAAGATAAAGAAAATCGAAGGTAAAGAAGATAGAAGAAGTATGATGTCATATTTTTTCCAATTATGGAAGAATAGGAAAACAACAATAAAAATAAAAAAAGGAATCAAAAACAAAAACATACTCAAATTTATCAAACAACTCACTCCTGTTCCCCCACGATAACGATAATAGCATTTTCCTTTTTTAGAAGAATGAAATTATAAGGATAAAACAGGAAAATATTTCAAATAAAACTTTGAGAAGATTTGTAAACAGAAAAAAGCCGGATTCCTCCGACTTTAATTAATAATTCTGACACAATTATTATATCATAAATGGAGGAATCAATGGATGGTACTTTTCGATGTAAAGAAGTATGAGACACCAGAGGCAAAAGATGTGGATATGGATCGCACAAAACATAATGTTGGCGTTTTTCTTTCAGCATATCTGTCAGCTAGATGTAGGATAGGTCAACCTCGGGAGCCTAAAGTAACAGCATCTTACTCCTTGGTTCCACCTTCTACAGCCAATAATACATTTGAAGCAGAACGAATGATGATTGAGAAAGAGGAAGCACAAGAAGAATTTGAGTACTTGCACAAATTATTTATTCGTGGCTATTCAGCAATTCAGCATCCACATAAACCTGATGTAACGGAAAGACGGAAAAAAATATTCTATGATCGCTATATCAACGGTATGTCTATTTATGTAACTGCTCAAAGAAATAATACGAGCGAGGAATCTGTAAAAGCAGAATCAAACAAAATCATCATTCAATTTGCTTCTTCCTTAGAACTGGTTGCTTTTAAGTAGCCAGTTTTTACACTTTTTATACCCATTTACTACCCAAATGCTTTCCTTTTTATACCTTTTTTATACCAATCAACTACCTAGAAAATGATTTATTATGATAGTGTCGAAAGATTAGGAAACAGGACATCGACAAAAACAATTTGAAGGGAGGAAATCTCCCTCATCGTTGTAATTAAGCTTCGATAGACAGCAACAAATAAACTAAAGGATGTGGGGTTCAGCTCCTACAGATAGTTCATATGTTGCTGTCTATTCTTATTGTGTCGCTGTGGCGGAAGTAGGAGACGCAACGGTCAATGGTGAATAACCTCGTGAGAACCTAGTAATTTCTCGTGTGTGAAATCCCACTCCAGTGACTTTGGGAGGACTTATTTAACACCGGTCAGTGTAATAAGTATCTGACCCATAACAATAGCAACTGAGGCTGTGGTAGGGAAGAGAAGCGGTTGTCAGGCTTGTGTCAGGTTGTTGGATTTGTTTATATCTACAATATGAATATGCTTTACTAATTATCATAAATTGTTTATCCTGTATGAAAAATGTTCTCAGAGGTGAAACGATTTATGTTAGAAACTAGTGAATTGAAAAAAGATGGCATCTACATGGCTAAAGTAGTCGGAGAAAAAGAACTCTATAAAATCAAAATTCGTAATATTTTAGAAAGAACAGCAGTCGTCGAGTTAGTGGACGACAGCAATAAGGTAGCTGTAGTTAAGTTAAAAGATATTAGAGAAGCTGTCCTATAAAGGATAGCTTTTTGTTTTGAGAAAAAAATTTGCCGGTATCAAATCTGGCAGATTGTAGGGCCTATTTATTTATAATTCGAGTTTTGCAACAAAAGCTACAAAATAAAAATTCGTCTGAGGGTCTTTTTAAGCTAATAGAGAGAAGAGCATCATTATGTTCTGTATGATACCCGATAGCAGTGATTTCATCTTTTTGTTTAATACGATGGCAAGTGCATTCGTGAATGACGAATCGATTATTCGATATTTTTAACTTTTTCTTTTTGATCACATAGTAAGGCATTTTACTTACCTCTCTTTTTTACTCTATTATACAGCGAAAGGATAAAAAGTCATGAAAAAGTTAAATCAGATGAATGATTAGAAGGGACAAGGTAAAGACTCGTAAGCAATACAATCTACATTTTTTACAACGTTTGATCAAAGTGTGTTGTCTAGGGAGAACTGTTTACACAAGTCTGCCACTTAGAATGTATGAGATAAACTTGGATGTTACAGAGTCTTGCTACCAATATCTTAGGAGGGAATTATGAAAACGAGGCAAATAATTTGGAGAAAGATTACACGCTAATCCAAGATGCGTCAGAGGCTAATAATCAAATTATATCAAAAAAGCCTATACTAGTTTCCGCTAGTATAGGCAAATGACTATAGTAAAAAACAGTTTACAAAAAACGAGCATTAATGTCTAGTGAAATCATTATTGCCCATTTATAAGAAAATCAAACACACTTCTCTGTGTAGTTACATAAGATCGCTCGTTGAGAGGTCTTTTTTATTTTGTCTTAAGGAGGAATGAACTCATGAAACAATACACTGCTAAAGATTTTGAGGAAATGAAACGATTAAAGAAGGACTTTGAAGAAGTTGGTCAAGGTCAAGTATTTACGATTGGAACTATTCAACGTAGATTACGTTTTGGACAGGAACGAGCTACTGCTCTTTACAATGATTTGATCTCAGATAGAGAGAAGGCCACGTGATGAGAAACTACTGGTACGTATCACTATCTAATAGATATCCACTGCCGAATGAAGGTGATCTAGTTAGAGTCGTCCAATCAGTCCAGATTAAAAAGAAGTATTCCATCATTGAGATGACCAGAGAAGCTAAACCGAAAGAAATTGATAAGTGCAAACTTGTTTATTGTGGTCATGGTTATTGGAAAGATGATTATATCCAACAAAATATAGGGAGGTATTTATCATGAAGAATTTTAATGAAGCAGTTTTAAAAATCAATGTAAGCAAAGAGCTATCAAAAGCTTATAAGAAAGCATTGGAAATTGAGAACGGACGTAAGTGGGTAGAAAATTCAGTGACTATAAATGGAGAAACTACTACTAATGTAAAACCAGTTTGGGGTGGCTGTTATGCGAATGTAGATATCACAGAAAGCAAAGAAGAAGGTAAAGCGGAATTGATCCTCACTTTAGTATCAAGGACTCTGCCGAATTTAAAAGAGGCTGTCAAAAGCTATGAGCGAGATGGATTCGAAGTTATTCAGACTAATTACTAATTTTCAAACCACATGAATTTGGAAATAGTCATTAAGAAAAAGGCTTTTAGAAAGAAGGTGAGATTGCATGACAAAAAATGACAAATACAAACCTACTCCAGCTGAGAAAAAACTATTAGAAGTCTTATTAAATGCTGAAAATGTTGGCAAGTCTGTTCAAGAGTTATGTAATCTCGCTGGTGTAAGTAGAAATAAGTATTATGATGCGATGAAGAAACAAGAATTTGTTGATTTGGTAAATAAGACGACAATGGATCTTATTAAGGGAAAGGCTGCTAATGTCTTGAATGCGGCATATAACTTCGCGCTTACTGAAAAAGGTCACCAAGACAGAAAAATGATTCTTACAATAGCTGGTATCTATGCTGAGAAACAAGAAACTAAGATTACTGGTGATATGAAAGTCAGCAATCCATTTGCTAATCTTTCCGAAGAAGAATTGCGGAAGTTGGCGAGTCGTGATGGATAAAATTGCTTTAGGCGCCAAACTTGAGTTAGCAAAACGATATTTCTTTGATTATTGCCACTTGATTATGCCATCGTTTTATAAGCTAGACAGAGATTACCTTGTTTCTATATGCGGAGAGTTTCAGTCATTCCTTAATGACAATGAACACGATGTGCTTGTGCTTAATATGCCACCTAGACACGGTAAGTCCTTAACACTTGGACGGTTTGTTGAATGGGTATTAGGGAATGATCATAGCAAGAAAATCATGACCGGCTCATATAACGAAACACTATCAACAGTGTTTTCCAAGAATGTGAGAAATACAATTCAAGAAGTAAAAGCCGATAAAGATATGATAGTCTACTCCGATATTTTTGATGCGAGAATCAAATATGGTGATGGAGCTATGAATCTTTGGAGTTTGGAAGATGGATACAATAACTATTTGGCTACATCACCCACAGGTACGGCTACTGGTTTTGGTGCAGATATCATCATCATTGATGACGTTATCAAGAATGCGGATGAAGCTAACAATACTGCGATTTTGGATAAGCACTGGGAATGGTTTGTAAACACCATGCTATCCCGTCTTGAGAGCCAAGGAAAGATCATTATCAACATGACTAGATGGCATAGCAATGATTTGGCAGGTAGAGCGTTAAAGGAATTGCCACTTAGCGGGTATAAAGTTAAGCATATTAACTTTCAAGCATATGATGAAAAAAACGATCGGATGCTTTGCGAAGATGTCCTTTCTTATGAGGATTACCTGCGTAAAGCTAAAACAATGGGTGCCGATATCGCTAGCGCCAACTACCAACAAGAGCCTATCGATATTAAAGGGAGATTGTACGGTGAGTTCAAGACTTATAGCAATAGATCCGCCTATAAGAAGATTTGGCATTATTGCGATACTGCCGATACTGGTAAGGACTACCTTTGTTCGATCGTTTGGGGAGAAACGCTAGATGGCTATCAGGACGTTTTAGACGTCATCTATACTCAACAGCCAATGGAATACACAGAGAGTGCAGTTGCAAATCAGTTGATTAACTTCAAAGTGAATACATCACGTATCGAGCGCAACAACGGCGGTCGGTCTTTTGCTCGTTCTGTAAGAGAGAAAGTAAAAGGAAAATGTGCAACTGCTATTTCCGACTTCTTTCAAAGCACCAATAAAGAAGCGAGAATCTATTCCAATAGTCACTGGATTGAACAATATGTACGAATGCCTAGTGACTGGAGAACAAGATTTCCTGATTACTATAAGGCGATGACTACTTATCAGAAAGAAGGAAAGAACAAACATGATGATGCTCCAGATGCAACAACAGGCATCGCCGAAACAATGAACACGAACACAACAGAAAAAATAGATGTCATGAAGACAATCGACACATTTAGAAAACTAGGATTGTAGAGGTGATAAAGTGGAACAGAATATTCAGCTTTTAAGTGGCAAACGATTTGATGATGAAGCGAACCATGTGTATAAAGTGCCGGTTAATCAATTACCGAAAAGAGAGATGCTGAATCAGCGTACTGGCGAAGTCGAACAGGTAATCGACTTTGAACATGAAGACGTTTGGAAGATGATTGTTGAGTTCATCAAACACCATCGAGCCAAGCAAGTACCAAGGTTGCAGGAACTGAAACGCTATATGTTAGGAGACAACAACATCAATTATCGTCCGAACAAACCAGAAGGTAGATCGGACAATCGCATAGCAAGTGGCTTTGCAGATTTTATCGTCTCATTTAAGTTAGGTGTATTGCTAGGGAACCCATTGAAATACAGTGGGGATCAGGTGATTGCAGAAAAAATCAACACATTTGCTAGTCAATCGAATGAAGACTACCACAATCAGTTGGTGGGTCGAGATATGATTGGATTAGGTAGAGCGTATGAATGGATTGGGCGTGATGAGTACGGTAAGGAAACACTAGCTAAGTTTGACGCAGAACAAACGTTCGTAATCTACGACAACACCAAAGATCGCAACTCATTATGCGCTGTCCATTACTACAAAGAACAGTTTCTAGAAAATTCATGGACGCGAATAGAACTATATTCAAACAGTGGGTTCAATTATTATCTGATCGCCAAAGATGATGACTTAGAAAATGCCACTATTGAAGATGGCGGAATTACTGAGAGTTACTTTGATTCGGTTCAGGTTAATGAATGGATCAACAACGAAGAACGTTTGAGCGATTTTGAGCGTGTACTTGATTCCATAGATGCCTATGATCTTTCTCGCTCTGAGATGGCCAACTTCCAACAAGATTCATCAGAAGCTTACTTGGTGATTAAAGGAAACCCTGATACTGCAGATGATGAACAAGGTGAGAACAGCAAGTTAGAAGTATTCCAAGCTATGATGCGAGCGAGAATGCTTGTTTTAGGCGATAAGAAGATATATGACGGTAATGTAGCAGGCGCTGAACCTGATGCGTATTATCTAAAGAAAGAGTATGACGTTGCCGGAATGGAAGCTAACGATAGTCGTACGGTTGCAGATATCCTTCGCTTCACATCTCTTATTGACTTTACAGACGAGAACATAGGGTCCAACCAGTCAGGCATCGGATTCCGTTTCAAGGGTTGGGGGTCAGACAACGATCGCAAGAATAAAGAGCGTATGGTCAAGAAAGCTATTATGCGCCGTCTACGATTGCTCACTCACTCATGGAGCATCAAAGATGAATTGAATAAACCTCAAGGCTTGATTGATACAGTCAAAGCCTTTTTTGTTTCCGATGAACAGCAACAAGAGCAACTATACAATAAAGTAAACGAAATCCAAATTCAATTTACACCGAATGTTCCGCAATCAGATGAAGAAATCATGAAAGTCATTGCAGGAATGGTTGGCATCGTATCAGATCAAACGTTGTGCGAAATGGCTGAGCGCTTGACTGGTGTTCCGTTTGAAGAAGAACTGAAACGATTGAAGGAACAAGCTGGTTCTGGTGTATTTGATAGTGATAAAGAAACTGATACGGAGGTTGAAGAAGATGAATCTCAAAGAACAGATGATGAATGAGTACCAAAAAAAAGATATTGAAAGGCTAAAAGAGGCTATCGCTGCAACGATGAAAATGGGGAAAACTGAGATGCATTATAGAGCAGATCAAATCAATGATGAGATACGAAAAGAATTTCAAGAGGGTGGTTTTACTGTTGAAGACTATTCTGATGTACATTCAGAAAAAACGGGATTAAAGCTAGTTAGATTTGCATGGTAAGGAGTGATTAAGTGAAATCACAAGATTACTTCATCAAACGTGAGAAAGCTTGGCAACAGCAACAGATTAAAGATGATAAGAAACGCATGAACGAAATCAAGAAGCGCCTGCAATATGCTCAGGATGCGATACAAAAAGAGATAGACGCGCAGTGGGACAGTTTTTCCAACGGGCAGAAAATCACTCGTAGCGAAGCAATGAAGCGTGCTAACGAAATGGATGTAAAAGCATTTGCTCGCAAGGCTAAGAAGTATGTTAAAGAAAAAGACTTCTCTCCGACAGCAAATAAGGAATTAAAGCTATACAATCTTACGATGCGTGTTAATCGATTGGAATTGCTAAAAGCGAATATCGGACTTGAACTGATTGCTATGTTCAACGATATGGATAAGTATTTCTCAGGAGAGCTTACTAGCGCTGGTTTGAAAGAGTTGCAACGTCAAGCAGGAATCTTAGAAATGACGATCGCTAAAAGCGGTTATGCCAAGCTAGTAGAGCAAGTAATCAATAGTTCGTTTCGAGCGGATGGCTTCGCAACGTTTAGCGAACGGCTTTGGATGTACCAAGCAGAGCTGAAAGCTGATTTGGATAAGTTGTTGGTACGTAGTGTGACTTTAGGACGTAATCCTAAACAGTTGGCACCTGAACTAAAGAGATTCCTTACTGAAAAAGGCAGAGAGAATACTCGTTTCAATACTGAGCGTTTGATGGTCACAGAAACGACTAGGGTTCAGATTGGTATCCAAGAGCGAAGCTATCGGGATGCTGATATTACGAAGTACACATTCATTTCTGAACCTACTGCTTGTAAAATATGTTTGCCACTGAACGGAAAAGTATTTGATGTTGATAAAATGGAACCTGGAACAAATGCTGCTCCGATGCATCCATTTTGTAGATGCAGTACAGCACCTTACGTTGATCGTATTGCTTTTGAGAAGATGTTAAAAGAAAGAGGGTTATAAAATGTCTGAACAACTGTTTGTATGCAATAAATGTGGCAATTACACACCGCTAGTACAAAAAAGTGACAGATTACCAGACAATGTAGAGCATCATTACGCTGAATGTCAATCATGTGGGTATCGGTCAACTTTCTTTTATACAAATCCTAAAATCAAAGCTTTGTTGAATAAACAAAAGAACACCCCATTTCTTACGAAGAAGAAAGAACGATTAACCAAGGAAATCAAAAAGCATATGGATGAATTAAGAAATAAAATTGAATCAGAATAAGTATGTGAAAATATTTAAAGCGAAGCCTTAGTCTATTGGGGAAAGGCTTCTTTATTATCGGGGGCTTTGGTAGGTGACAGGCGGCACCTAGGTTCGAATCCTAGCATTCTCGCCCATGTACACCAGAGATAACCGCCTAATTTTAAGCATATAAATTTAGATCGAATAAAGCCTTAGCTTATTAACTAAAGGCTTTTTATTTTTGTCTAAGCATTGAAGACGTTAAAAGCTATGGAAGTGCAAGCATTTATCCACGTTAAAAGATATGGAAGGAGAAGCAAACATGAAGAGTAAATACTTTTTACCAATGAACTTACAATTCTTTGCAGAAGACGACACAACTGATGTAACTCCGGATAATACATCAGATACAACTGTGGATGGCGAAGAAAAAGGCGGTTCAGACCCAATAGAAGCTGACAAAAAATACACTGATGCTGAAGTTGACAAAATCATTGCAGCGAAATTCGCTAAATGGGAAGCAAAGCAACAACAGGAAAAAGACGAAGCTGCAAAACTTGCCGAAATGGACGACAAGGAAAAAGCGGATTACGAGAAGCAACAACTTGAAGCAAAGTTGGCTGAGTACGAACGTAAAGAAGTGCTATCCAAGATGTCGGAACAAGCAAGTGAAATGCTGTCTGAAAAAGGTGCTAAGCCTACAAAGGAGATGCTTCGACTGATTGTCTCAGAAGATGCTGAAACTACGTCAAGCAACGTGAAGACGTATTTAGCTTCTGTTGAAGCGGAACGTGAAGCCATCAAAGCGGAATACGAGCGCAAACTAGGTGGTCGAGTACCTTTAGATGGTGGAACCGGCGGATCGGTACAAGGTGAATACGGCAAGCAATTGGCGAAAAAAGCGACAGTGGAAACGCCAAAGCAAACTTATTTTAAAAATTAGGAGGAACTAACAAATGGAAAAACGAGTTTTTGGTTCAAAAAATCAAATTTTAGCTGATGTAAGTAATTATAAGAGTTTATCAGTAGTAGTTGGAGCAACAGGGGTCACAGCAACAAACGGACAGGGTAAGAAATATATCCCAGCTGGTACGCCAGTCGGTGGTGGTGATCCTTTCACCAACGAGCAAGCAGTTGTGACTGTAACGAACACCGCAGAAGTAGCTGAAGGCACAAAAGGTGTATTAATGCATGACGTTGTATTCGATACAGGTGCTACGACTGCTAATGGTACATTACTATACTTCGGTACAGTCAATGAATTTCGTTTAGAAGATACTTTAACAATTGTAGATGAAGCGAAAGAAGCGTTAGACGGCAAAGTTTACTTTGTTAAACGCAATAAATAAGGGGGAAACGAAGAATGAAAGTGAAAATCCATAAAGAAACATTAATGAAAATGAATTTACAGTACTTTGCAACGCTTAATATCTTTGACCTAGTGCAAGCACCAAACATTGCCACTTATTGGGCAGAACGAGCGAATGAGCAACAGCCTTATCTTGGCGAAGAGTTGTTCCCTGCTGATAAACAACTAGGCATGAAGTTGTCTTGGTTGAAAGGAAAGACTGGATCTCCAGTAGCGTTGCGTCCTTCTGGATTAGACGCTGATGTTATTCCACGTGGGCGTGCCGGATTTGAAGAATTGATCCAAAAAATGATTTTCTTCAAAGAATCTTACTACATTGACGAAGAGTTGCGCCAAGAGTTGAATATGATTAACCAAACAAATAACCCAGCATATCGTGATGTAGTTGTAAATCGTGTATTTGATGATATTACAGACTTGTTGCGTGGTGCTGCAGTACGTCGTGAAATCATGCGTATGGAACTATTAACCACTGGAGCAATCACAATCCAAGAAAATGGACAAGATCATGTAATCAAATATGACTTACCTGAAAACCACATGGGAAATGCTGATGTTGCATGGAGTGATGTGGCGAATGCTGATCCAGTAGAAGATATCGATAAAGCTATTTCTGTATTGAAAGAAGAAGGCGTGAATCCAAGTCGTGCCATTATGAATAGCAAGACTTTCCGCTATTTACGTCAAAATGCAGCGATCAAAGCGACTATTTTAGGGAACAATGCCAATGCGCAAGCGGCTAAATTATCGAAACAAGCTTTGTTGGATTACATTTCAGAAGAATTTAACCTAGAGATCGTTATTTACGATAAAGTTTACACTGATTCAAAGGGCACGAAGAAATTTATCCCAGATAATACGTTTGTTTTATTGCCATCTCAAACATTGGGAAAAACATGGTTTGGTACTACTCCAGAAGAGTCCGACTTGATGTCTAGTCCGAATGTAGCAAATGTATCAGTTGTCGATACTGGTGTAGCTGTTACGACTATGAAGAAAGCTGATCCAGTAAATGTTGAGACAAAAGTTTCTATGATCTCTCTTCCTTCTTTTGAGCAAGCAAATGCTGTGTACATTCTTGAAACAGTTCCAGAAGGGTAGAGTGAAATAAATGGCTAAGTATAAAATTTTGAAAGAATTTAAAGATGTTCATACTAAGGATATCTATAAAAAGGGGGACTTGATCGAGTTTTCAGAGGAACGAGTCTCTGAGATTGAAACTAATCTAGAAAAACACGGTGGTAGGTTCATTGAGAAAGAAGAAAAGAAAATGACTGTCGAAGCAATCAAAGATGAGTTGGATAAGTTAGGCGTTGATTATAAAGATGCCAAAGTAAAGGCGGATTTTGAAAAGTTGTTAGAAGATGCAGAAAGTGAAGACGCTCAAGGTTAGTCATTCGACTAGCCTTTTTATTTTTGAAAGGAGGCAGTCATGAACGAAACCTTAGAAGAAGTGAAACGGTCGCTAGAAGTTGATGATGAAGAACTCGATAAGCAGTTAAATGACTTTATCAAGCGAATTTCAAGCCAGTTATGTGTACGTTTGGGCTTCTTAGAAAGCGTTCCTGCAGCTTTAAACTATATCGTAGTCGAATGTACGATCAAGCGATTTAACCGTAAGGGTAACGAGGGGATGAGCTCGTATGGTCAAGAGGGTGAGTCAATCTCCTACGGAAAACTTTTAGATGAGTTTGAAGATGACATATCAGCATACAAAGAGAAGCAAATAGAGAACAGCATTCCTCGTAGAGGGGTGGCTAGTTTCTTATGAGATATGACACAGAAGTAACTTTCGTTATCGAAAAAGATGGGTTTTATGATCCTGAATTGGGCGAACATGTCGAACCAACTTTAGCAGAAACAGTCAAACTTGCTAATGTTACTGATTTAGGAACTGATCGATCAAAGACTTTGTTTGGAGATATCAAGCAAGGAGCTAAAGTCATTCGCTTGCTTAGACCTTATACAAAAGAATGGGATTACGTTTTAATCTTCAACAAGCTAAGAAGAAAAACGGAGAAGTTCGAGATTATCACTGAGCGTAACCTTCGATTGAAAAATACTTTTATTGTTCAGGAGGTGGCTTTTGGTGGTTAGGAAGAATGTATCTCTTAAAGGTGTTAGCGAGCTAACTAAAAAACTAAAGGCTAATACGAATTTAAAAGATGTAAAGCAGGTTGTTAAGCAGAATACAACGGAATTGACACAAGGAGCACAGCGTAAAGTGGCAGTTGATACCGGTAACTTGAGACGATCAATCAACATGGATTTGAGTGATGGTGGTTTAACAGGGAAGGTGAAGCCGACCGCGGATTATGCACCTTATTTAGAATACGGCACAAGGTTTCAGTCGGCTCAACCATTCATGCGACCAGCTTTCAATAAACAGAAGGCGAAGTTTAAATCAGATATGGATAAGTTGGTGGAGTAGATGAAGACAAGGGAACAATCGATCTTTGATGAAATGTTCAAACGCTCGCTTGCATCGGGTTACCCGACCTATGATTACAAGCCAGCAAGCTCTGCAAGCTATCCTTTTGTTGAATTCGAAGATACTCAAACGCTTCACTCTACTACCAAATCTCATGTCTTGGGAAATGTCGTGATTGTCATTTCTGTATGGGGGTTGCACACAAAGCGAAAACAGGTGTCTGAGATGGTTTCTGCTTTGTTTGAACAAGCGATGCAAGTAAATACATCTGACGTTTATTCTTGGACGTTAGACACCAACGCAAGCGACATACAGACAGTAACAGATACAAGCACAAACACACCGCTCAAACGAGCGATTATCGAATTGAATTTTAGGTTAATAGGAGGAATTTAAATGGCATTAAAAAAAGGTATTGACGTCATTTTGGTCTATCGGGATTTTGAAGAACAAGCTGAAGAAACTGCCAAAACTGTCACTTATCAAACCGAGCATACATTTGGTATGTCACGCAGTACAGATGCTACTGAAACTAAAGATGGCACTGCACAGACTGTAGGGGCAATTGAATATGATTTCAGTTCTACTGCTTTGTATGAACGTGGTAGCAAAACACTCAAAATGCTTTACGATGCATTTATGAATAACAAATTAGTAGAAGCGTGGATCATCGACAAACTCGAACCACAAGAAGGTGACACAGGGAAATTTGCAGCTAAGTATATGCAAGTCTACATCTCAAGCTATGAAGAAACGGCTTCTGCTGAAGATAATGTAGAAGTATCATTGGAATACGCTGTGCAAATGATCCATCAAGATGGTTATGCAACACTAACGACCGAACAACAAAATGAAGTTCAGTACGCATTTACAGACACAACCAAACAAACACCAGAAGGCTAGGCACTCTTAATTGAGTGCTTTTATTTTTAGGAGGATGAATAAATGGAATTAATGATTAACGACAAAGAGTATAGCTTTATTTTTGGATTTGGGTTTATCCGTGAAATGAACCGCAGATATTCCGTTGTAGAACAAGGAATGACAATGAAACTGGGCTTGGATTCAACACTCGTGAATTTCTTTAACGAAGAAATTGAAACATTGATTGAAATGTTAAAAGTAGCAAACGCAACAGAGTCACCACGAGTTGCTGAAAAAGATTTGATTGCTTTGGTTGATGAAATTGGCTCGGATAAACTCTTTAATTTGGTATTGGAAGAATTAAAAAAGTCGGAATTTACAAAGAAAAAAACACTAAAGATCGAAAACAAAATCAAAAACAGCAAATAGAAGAAGATTTTTACACAACTGTCCAAATAAATTGTCTACGTTATCTCGGTATTTCTAACTTTTTAGATATCGACCGAATGACAATGCTGGAATATGAAACAAGGATTATTGCCTATCGTCTTAAGAGGTTAGATGAACAAGAGCTTATACATTACCAAGCATGGGCGAATAGGCAAGTCAAAGCTACTAAAAAACGTGGTAAATACGAGGTTCCTTTATTTGATACCTTCGAAAAATTCTTTAACAAAGAAAAACTTGAAAACAAAGTCTTGGGAAAGGATGAAAAAACACCTAGATTTGTAAACTCCTGAGGAAAGGAGGAAAACTATGGAATCATACAGCCTCGAAGCAATTTTATCCGCTGTCGATAGAAATTTTACATCTACAATGAAGGACGCAGACAACTCGATGGTCGGCCTTAACGATAATACCAAGAAAACAAACACTTCCATCCTCGACATCGCAAAAGGTGTCGGGGTTTTTAAGTTGGTCGATTCGGCAATAGGAATGGTTAAAAATTCTACAGATGGAGCCATTAAGCGATTTGATACCTTAAATCAGTACCCGGTCGTTATGAGAGCATTAGGCTATTCTACCGATGAAGTTGACAAATCTATGAACAAGCTTACTGATGGGATTGACGGTCTGCCTACCTCATTAGATGAAATTGTATCAAGTACTCAACAATTAGCAATTTCAACCGGAAGTTTAGATAAAGGGACAGATACTGCGATTGCATTGAATAATGCGATGCTGGCGAGTGGTTCTTCATCTGCTGATGCAGCTCGTGGGATTGAACAATATCGACAGATGCTTGCGCGAGGAGAAGTGGATATGCAGTCATGGCGTTCGGTTCAGGATACTATGCCAGTAGCTATGGACAAGGTAGCCAAATCTTTTGAAGATAGAGGTGTAACCTCTGTTAATGAGTTATATGATGCTTTGAAAGCAGGCGAAATCATCTTTGATGAGTTTAATGATCGATTGATTGAATTGAATGAAGGTGTTGACGGTTTTGCTGAATTGGCTAAGAAAAACTCAGCTGGAATTCAGACATCCTTTGACAATATCAAGACAGCGGTTGTAAAAGGTTTAGCGAATGTTATAAGGGCAATTGATGACGGATTACAAAATGCCGGTCTAGGATCGATTGCGGAGAACTTCGACAAAATAAAAGATGCAGTAAATGTAGCTTTCAAAGCAATTACAGATAGCATACCACCAGCGATTGATGTTTTAACCAATCTATGGAACACGCTAGATCCTTTTATACCAACTATTTTGGTACTAATTGGATAC
Organism: Enterococcus sp. AZ062; assembly: GCF_051715065.1. NCBI lineage: Bacteria > Bacillati > Bacillota > Bacilli > Lactobacillales > Enterococcaceae > Enterococcus > Enterococcus sp. AZ062. The sequence continues at coordinate 1,277,093 of NZ_JBIOTB010000001.1, forward strand.
TTCACAATATTCTCAACTGTCGTGTCAATTCAAAACAAAATTAATACGGTTGCGGATGCATACAAAAAGTGGACGAAGGCGACTGAAGGAGCTACCATAGCACAAAAAATTCTTAATACAGTAATGAAAGCTAACTGGATTGCAATAACTATATCAGCTGTAATTGCATTAGTAGGAGCGTTTATTTATCTGTGGAATACGAGTGACGATTTCCGTAATTTTTGGATTGGTTTATGGGAAAGTATAAAGGAAATAGTTAGTTTTTCTGTAAAAGCAATCCAAAATATTTGGAATGGCATTTCAGAATGGTTCAAACAAGCTTGGAGCGGGACGACTGAATGGTTTAGTGATCTATGGAATGGGATTAAGGATATTTCAGATAAAGCATGGACAACTATACAAAAAGCACCGGAAAACGCTGCGAGTTTTGTCCGAGAAAAATGGAGTGAGCTAACTTCCTTTTTCACCAATTTATGGTCAGATATTACTCAATCGTCGTCTGAAGCATGGGAAAACATAAAGCAAAGCACCTTAAATATAGTTGATGGGATGATTTCCAGCGTCAATAAACAATGGGATAACTTAAAAAATACAGCATCAAGTATTTGGAAAGCAATAGCTGATCAAATTAAAAGCTCACTTGATTTTATATTGAAATATATAGGGCCTTTTGTCTCAAACTTTTCTAAGGTATTTTCTAATATCATCGATGCATTAAAATCAATTTTTGCCGAAGTGAAAAATATTATCTTAAATGCTTTTGAAATTATCAAAGCATTGATTGCTGCACCATTGCTGTTCATTATCAACTTAATTACTGGCGACTTTCAGCAAATGAAAGATGACTTAGACATGATATGGGGAACACTGGTCGAATCGGTACAAAATATTTGGGTGTCGATAAAAAATATATTCACCGTATATATTAGCACCATTGTAAACAGTGCATTACTGTTGTGGGATGGATTCAAACAATCGGTCATTAACATCTGGACTGAGGTTTCTAATCAAGCGAATATTATCTGGAATCAAGTGAAGTCATTCTTCGCCAATTTATGGATAACCATAAAAGACAATGCCGTACAAATGTGGACAGGGCTGAAACAATCAATTGTTCAAACATGGGAAGATACTAAAAATAGGGCAATTGAGATCTGGACAAATCTAAAGACATGGTTCTTTGAAACGATTGATACCATCGTCCGAACGATTATTGATAGTTGGACAGGATTAAAACAAGGTACGATTGATTTATTCAATAATACAGTCGAAGGATCAAAAAATATTTGGAATGCTTTTAAAGAGTGGATAAGTAACTTAGTGACGCAAACAAAGGATGGCGTTGTCCAAGGTTGGGAAAATCTAAAACAAGGGACCATTAACATATTTAATCGTATGGTCAATGGTGTTCAAGAAATCTGGGATAGACTTGTAAATGCTGTTAACGATACCGTTGGAAAAGTTACTGGATTGTTCGACACGCTTAAAGAAATTAATCTGTGGGAAGCTGGAAAAGCAATCATGGATAGCTTTCTAGAAGGGCTACAGAATGCTTGGAAAGCAGTTCAAGATTTTGTTGGCGGAATTGGTGATTGGATTCGAGAAAACAAAGGACCGATACAGTATGATAGAAAACTTTTGATTCCGGCAGGTAATGCGATTATGGAGGGCTTAAACAAAGGTCTCACATCGGGATTTGATGAAGTGCAAAGTACCGTTGAAAGTATGGCTAGTATCATTACGGACACTTTTGATAATTCACCGGAGATTGACTTAGCTTCCAACTTACAAAAAGCCAATAGCAGTATTTCTACTCAGGTCGAACATAATGTGAATATGGGTGGTTCAACTAAACCGGCGATATTTAATGTTAATGTAGGGAAACAATCATTCCGTCATTTTGTCGATGATATCGCGCAAGCGATGGGCGAAGGTGCAGAAATTAATTTAGAATTTTAGGAGGGAAATATGGAGAAATGGGAGAATAAGATGTATGGATTTAATGATACAACGATTAATCGAGAAAATCCTAACCGCTTCCTTCCTACCTCTGCAATGATGTATGACGGAATGTACTTAGAAGATCTTGTGGAAGGGTATCAAACACTGAAGGTTGAAGGGAGAGAGATGTTGTCTCTGGAAATTGAGCAACAAGGGATTCAAATCGGCTCATTTATAACGAATCAATCATTACCGTCTAGGACAATCTCTGTTACGTATAAGTTAGAAGATAACAACCCAGAAAAGCTTCAATTCAAATTCAAAGATTTATTGAATTTTTTGTATCGAACAGAGGATGTGGAGATCAGATTTCGAGATGAAAGTGATTATTACTATTATGGTCGTTACGCAACGGCAGATAAAGTTGCAGGTGATTCTAATTCCATTATATCTATTTTTACCATCTATTGCGCAGATCCGTTAAAGTACACACGAGAAGTTGTAACGGATGGTTATATTGGAAATACGATGCGATTTCCAATAATGCCAACCAAGATAAAGGTTACTTTAGAAAAGAGTAATGCTATAAGAATTACAAATGGGGAACAAACAATTAGTGTGACTAATGCAGCGATAAAACCAGGAGATCAATTAGTATTTGATTTTGCGGATGAAAAACTAATGGTTAACGATGAAGACTGGACATCTGTCATTGATTTAGAATCTGATTTTGAGAATTTTGTTTTGCGACAAGGTCAAAAAGTTGTCTGCAACAATGGAAAACTTAAAGTTTTTTACAGGGGGGCGACAATTTGAGCGAAACAGTCTATTTTTTTGATCATCTACAAAAAATGATTAAAAGAAAAAACAAAAATAAACTAATTGAAGTTACTCAAGAAAAGGAAATAACTAAGGATCAAAGTGAGCTAATGAAAGACGTTCTATATGTAACAGTGGCTTACGATAAAGAAATTGAAGATGCTCGTTTTATGGCGGTTCGTGAAAGCGAATCGTCATTTTCGTTGTATCGAATAATTAAAACAAATGATCCGAAGGAAATGTTGGAATTCACGGGGATTGGGTTTGCGCCTGATGAGCTAGATGGCTATATTATCAGAGATATTAGGCCAAGTGGACAGCCAGTGTCCTTGTTGCTAAATCGGTTAATCGAATTTACTGATAATAATTGGCGTGTTGAATATGTAGCCCCCACATTACCAGCAATCACAACCAATTTTTACTACGTTTCTGTGCGAGAGGCTTTGAAAGAACTACAAACATTCGGTATGGAGTTTTCTTTTCGTTGTTCTCTAAGCTCAGACGGAATTAAAGATAAATGGATTGAAGTGCATAAGCAAATAGGGAAGCATTCGAATATGCGGTTTACTTATGGAAGTAAAGCACTCTCTGTTGTAAAAGAAGTTGACAGAAGCTCAATTGCGACTTCTATTATTGGCAGAGGACGTGGTGAAGAAGTCGGCGATGGTTATGGTCGAAGAATCGAATTTGCAGACATAGAATGGAAAAAATCAAATGGCGCACCTTTAGACAAACCGTTAGGAGAAAATTGGATTGAAGATCCGGAAGCAACTGCAAAATTTGGTATTCCGCAACCTAATGGAACAATGAGGAAACGAGAAACAGTTGTGATTTTCGATGACATTGAAGATCCAACAGTGCTATTACAAAAAACTTATGAGACATTGGTGGATGCTTCCAGACCTTTAGCACAGTTTAAAGCTGAGGTGACAGGAAGTGATGTCATTGGAAATACAGTGACAATTCATAGACATGATCGTAATTATCACTATCGTACTAGAATCTTCAAAGTGAGAATTAACCGTTTAACTGGCCAGACTTCAATTGAATTGGGTGACAATATAACCAAAGATTCACGCAGACAAGCAGCGCAGATTTCGAACAGTATTTCTAATCTGGAATCAAATAAGATGACTTTCTACGAATCAACCGAAATTGGTAAATTTCAAGATGACATCATGCGTGGCGCAGGGAAAAATGGTGGTTCGATCCTTTTGATGAATGGTCAAGAAACTGGTATTTCTGACGGCAGAGAGCCGTATCAGATGGTTTTTATGAATGGTAAAAGTATTGATACATCTGACCATTTTTTAGTTATGAACTCAGATGGAATTGGTTTTATCGAAGGTGATTTCTGGACCGATGAATTCAAAACTGCATGGACGATTGCGGGTGTGTTTAATGCCAATTTTATTCAAGCCGGAAAGATTAGGGCAGATATCTTTGAAACTTCGTTCAATGGCGCTGGCGATCAATTGAAAATGGCTAATGGCATTATCCAAGCCATCAACAATGGCGCAAAAATTATGGAGTTGACAAAAAATGGGATGGAATATTTTTATGAAGGTTCGAAAGTTGGTGGCATGACCACTATCGGCAATCCTTTTCCAGAACTTATTCTTCCAGAGGGACAAAAAATTGAAGGAAATTCAATATTTTTGAGAACTGAAGGAAATAACCGGTTTATTGGATTATCTGCGAGGAACGGAACAGGAATCATCGTTGGGATGAATCAACTATTTATGATTCAGAGAAGGCTAGATATGATAATCGATCAAGTTCAAGTGACTGGTAGATTAGAAGTGAAAGAATTATATGTGAATGGTGTAAAGATAGACAGTAATGGCGGAGGTGGTAGTGGTGGCGGGAATGGCGGTAGTTGGAATGGCCAGTACCCACCAGAAATTACTTCGGATCGTGATAAACGCTATTGGCAAATTTGGGCAATGGCAATCGGTGTAGGATTCACACAACAAGCCGCTGCAGCTCTTTTAGGAAACGCTCAAGGAGAATCTGATGCAAATCCTACTGCTGATGAAGGAAATGGTGCGCCAGGATTCGGTTATGGCGTATGGCAGTGGACAGATAGTACAGGGGCGAGTAGTGGTCGTGTATATATGATCAATTTAATGACTCAAGCAGGAATCACTGAAAATCCTGATACAATCACTGCACAGTTTCAATTGTTGATGTGGCATGCTCCCAATGGTCAATGGATTGCGACCAACGCTTATCCTTATACATGGACACAGTTTATGAACCTTACAGATATCGCGACCGCAACAAGAGCGTTCGAAAAGAATTTTGAGCGACCATTAAATGATCACCCTGAAAGAGTCGGATGGTCAACTAATTGGTACAACAGGTTTAAAGATTTATCTATCCCGCAATCAGCTGGATATATTACGCCAATTAGCGCGCCAGTTCGAGTGACTAGTGAATTTGGTTGGCGAGAAAGCCCTATCACCGGTGCTCAAGAATTCCATAATGGCATTGACTTGGTGAATAACAATCCGAATACACCTATCTTTGCTTCGAGTGAGGGAGAGGTCATTGTTGCTGGGGCCGAATATTTTAGTTGGTACGGTAATTATGTAGTCCTCAGACACTCAGACGGTATTTACACGGGGTACGCTCATTTAAGTCGAGTAGACGTTTCTGTAGGGCAAAAAGTCTCACAAGGGCAACAATTAGGATTAATGGGAACAACTGGACCATCTACTGGAGAACATCTTCACTTTCAATTCATGGATGAATTTTATCCCTCATCCAATGCTCGTTTCCATAATCCACGTAATTATATTAATTTTTAGGAGGGAGAGCCATGCCAAAACATAAAATGGTGTTAAGCACGACTGAACCCAATAATAATATTCCATTAGTTCGGATCATTCAAGATGACAAAAATAGTCATACGTTTGAAGCTGAAATTGTTGAAGACGGACAGTTGTTACAGTTTGAAAACGAAGTGGTCTTTTTTAATGCGGAAATCGGGACTTATAAGGTTCGAGACAGAGTAGACACGGTCTTTTATGATAGTAGTCGTGTATCGTATCAGTTGAATGATGCCTTTTTGCAAAAGGTAGGTGAATTTAACGCATGGTTTAGCTTTGCGAATAGCGATGAACCCGAATCAGATTTATTCAGTACCATGGGTTTTACCTATCGGGTCCTTCCAGGCATCCGAAAAAACATATGGGAAGGAAACTATTTTTGGGATTTACAAGAACTAGTTGATTACTATAAACGGTACAAACACCTTATTGCAGGTATTGTTGAAAACAAAGACTTTAGTGGGCTAATTGATCAACTATCTGAAATTGACGGAAGGACAAATCAACTTGACAATTTCGCCACAGCTTCGAAAATAGATGCGGAGCAAGGGGTAGTTTCAAATAAGTTCATGACGCCTCAACGAGTTACCCAACAAACAAGTGCTCGTTTAGCAACCGATGAAGAAGCAAGATTAGGCGCAAACAGTACTAAATTAATGACTCCTCAAGCAACAAAAGAGTTTTATGATGCAAACATGGTGACAAGACATTTCTCAGTCAACGAGTTATCAAGCGTAAAGTGGGGAGATGCGTATGTAACACGTATAGGTGATTCAGTACAATTTAACGGTTCAGTAGGTACGTTAGACAATGCTATATCTGCAAACAATGCAACATTTTCCCCCTTAAATCTTCCTGAGGGCTTTCGACCTACAACAGAAACAGCTATTGTCAATTATATTCCTGCAAAGTTCGATACAGGTTTTGGTCGAGTGCATACTAACGGAAGAATAGATTTACAAGTTGGCATGGATGGGAGTAGAACGCATTCTTTGACAGGTGCATGGACAACGGCCGACGAATTTCCCAGATGAAGCCGAGAACACGTTGCCTCGGCTTTACTTTGTAGAAGCATTAGAACAGTTACGTGAGAAACTTGATCCTAAATTATTCAATGTAGGTATCGTTACAGACTCACACTTTGATGAAGGAACTTGGCGAACTCAAGCCTATCGATCAATGAAAAATCTGAATAATGTTTTATATATCCAAAATGATTTAGACGCTATTGCCGCTTTAGGCGACAACGTGGATAGCGAACATCGAGACAAATCAATCAATGTCCGGAACTTAGAACGCTACTGTGTACGATATTCGCAAGGAAATAACCCGAATAAGTTTATTATCCGAGGGAATCATGACTCAGGTTCTGCTATTTTAGATTCGAATAATGAAGGAAATAATGTGTTTGAAAAGGATATTATGACTGGTGCAGAGCAGTTGGAAATCTTTAAAAACCATTTAAACCAAGAAGGTAAATTTTATGGGAATGGTCAGTATCATTACAAAGATTTTCATCAGAAAAAAATCAGAATGGTTTTTATTGATATGATCGATAACCCTTTAATTAGAAATCAAAATGGCACATTGAAATATGTTGATCAATGGAGTTATGCCCTGCAAGAAAGACAACTGCAATGGATTGCAGAAGAAGCTTTAGGAACTTTGCCAGATGACTATCATGTGGCAATTTTTAGTCATGTTCCATTGATGCCAGAAACGGTCACGACAGACCCGATAAAAAATGGCGAGCTACTCAAAGCGTTACTCACAGCTTTCATAAACAAAGAAAGTACGCAACTACATTCCAATTTAAGTGATTTTGTCGTTGATTTTTCAGTCGATTTTACACATCGAAAAGAGAGTCATTTAGTTGGTTTATTTGCTGGCCATCGACACGAAGAGTATTTTTATTCCACGAGTGAAATGGGTGGGTATCATTCAACGGTTTTTGATTGTGCATTTGTTCGAGATGATAGCAAATTAGGTTTGGTAGCAGAAGATGCATTTGCTGTGTTAGAAATCGATACAGCTCACCGAAAAGTTCGCATTCTTGGTTTTGGGCGAGCCACTGATCGAGAATACACGTATTAGGAGGGATAAAATGGCGAGAAAAAAAGGAGAAATTGTTGTACCTACAAAACCAGTCAGTCGAGCAACAGAAATCACTCACTTTACTTTTAAGTCTTATGATAAAAATGCTGGTTTATTACAATTTCAAATCAAAAATCAAGATGGTCGTCCAACTGATTTATTTGGGGCAACGGTTCGTCTTTTGATGTTCATTTATTCTGGGGATGAGAAAAAGGAATTTCCTATTTTTGATCATCAAATCATAACTGAAAGTTATCTAGAAGGAATTGTAAAATATCCAATCCCCGACATGTTACTTTCGTATGAAGGAAAAGTGGATGCGAATATTTATATTGATTTTCCTGATGGCAGCCATACGGATAATTTAGCGTTTACATTTTCTATAGAAAAATCAGTAATCGATTGGGATATTCAATTAAATGGCGAATACTATTTCAAGGACTTTCAACAGTTACTTGAACAAGTGAAAGCAGAATCGGCAGGTGTGATTGAAGAACTACTTGGAGACGTGAAAGAAGTTGTTGATCATGCCAATGAACAAATAGTTACTATGAATGAAGAAGTAGAAAAACTTGTCGACAAAGTGAATGAAGCAAGTCAACAAGTCGAGAATCTCGGAAGATTCAAAAGGATGTATTCGAACAGCATTGATTTTGGAGATTATGACTATTCAGGAAATGCCAATCTGTTACCAAAAATCACTGCCGATCATTTTACATTGGGAAATGGAGCTACGGTTGAAGATGGACCAGATGGCGAAATTATTTTCACGTTAGATGGATCTGCACAACTAACTAAATTTAATACAAGCATGCGTTTACCCGCTCTTCAAAACGGAAAGAGGTATACCATCAGCGCTGAGATTATGCTACATGAAGGTTTAGAGGGGGATGTCAGTAATATTAGATTAACTACTAATTATTTGCCTGGAGGACAGGTTATGTTGGCTACAGATAGACCAATACTTACCTCTACTAATAGCTGGCAGACAATCAAAGGTACGCAAATAGTAACTTATGCGACTACACTGCCTCAACAATGGTATGTGGTTTTACAAGATGTTACAGCTTCAAGCCGTATTAAAGGCAAAATCTCTCTTCGAAACATAAAGATAGAAGAAGGATCGATTGCTACACCTTATCAACCCAATCTACTTGTTGAACCGTATCACATTTCCAAGGTTCCATTGAACGAAAATCTAGCAAATAAAGAACAAGCTTTCCCGATAAATAGTCGACAGTATTTAGTATATTCTGCAGAAATGATTGAACCATTTATTGCTAACCAAAAATATACCTTAACTTTGAAAGGGACAAAGCTAGGTCAGCAAGTATTTAGAGTGTATACGACTGGTCCGAATAATACCTCTAACATTGGAGATATGGAAATAGTAGAAGGACTAGCAGATACATGGAGAATCACTTTCACGCCAACATCTGCTAACTTGAATGGAAGTGTTTCCCCTAGTACGTTACAAATCTACCAATTTCCTCAAGCAACAATGGGGCAAGTAACGATTGACTCATTAAAAATAGAAAAAGGTGATATAGCCACTCCGAATATTTCTGAGCATAGATACTTTGGTGAGGGGATTAAAGATAGTAATAATCCAAACGATTACAGCTGGGATATAACTGAGGAATACATTGAAAGACGTATAGCAGATCATATTGATAAAAGCGAGAAAGAGCAAGAAAACTTATTTCTGACAAAAACTGAAGCATCGAAAAGTTTAATGGATTTAACAACTCCTCAAACAGTGGCGGCATTGAAAAAATTTAATGGTGGCTTGCTTTCGAATGGAATCAATGTGGGGGTTGAATATGCAGAGGCAGTAACCACTGACAAATATGATAATCATGGTGCAGTGTATTTAGGCGGTGGCGTATGGCTAACTTGGGAGACGTTGAGCTTTTCAAATCCCTCTGGTTGGGGAAGAGGAAGTACAATTCGTATTGGAAATGATGGTAATTTGGGCTTCACTTATCCTGATGTTCCCAATATTTTTGGTGGGTACGTTTGGATCGGTGGCTCCTGCTTGCCGGATTATACAGATGGCGGATTTGGCGCTTATCATATTACGGTATCGAATAATTTCGATGATGCTCGACAACCAATTGTCCGGTTTATTGATTCGCCGACTACGCCTGTCAAAAGATTAGCAGTCAGGGGCTTTGCGCTAGTCTTTGCGCCAGCACCAACAACAAATAGTAAGGTAGAGGAAAATTGATTTTATATGATTAACTAGGCGCGCTCAAAAGGGGTGCGCTTTTTGTGTTCAACAAATAGAGAGAAGGGTGGAAACATGGTGATTATTGATAATTTAGTTTTGTTGTCAGAGTTTAAAAATTTAGTCAGCAATGTCTATATTCAAATTTTTGTCTGGATTGTTATTGCAGATATTATTACAGGTATTTGTAAAGGAATTGCTGGAAAAGAAGCGAATAGTACAAAGGGGTTAATGGGGGTAGTGAAACATTTGCTAGTTGTGGCTCTTGTGTTGATTGCTTATCCTTATTTAAAAATCATGAATTTTGAAGGTGTTGCCACAGCATTTGTTTTATCCTATATAGCGGTTTATGGGATCTCTGTCATTGAAAATTTGGGACAATTAGGCGTTTATGTGCCGGATTTTGTAAAAGATCGATTTAGCAAGTTGAAAGACTCTACAGAAAAGCAAGAAAGTAAAAAACATAATTTAGGAGGAGAAGAGGATGCGGAATAAAGAAAAATTTCTTACTGACTATAACGAAGTAGTTAAACCAGAAATCCAAAATGACGAGACAGTAGTGGAGGATGCAGCGCATACGTTAAACCATTCTGCTGAACCAGTATTTATTGTTCCAGCAGAATTTACTAAAACTAATAAAGATGAAAAATTTGTTTTCGAACAAAAGGACCGAGAAAAAACAGACAATCCAAATGAAAGTATGTTGGATTGGTTCTACACAGGAAGAGGTGGCAAATAATGACAATTCGATCAAATGGTGGCGGTCATGGCGGACGGCAAAGCGGGAACAACTGGATGGACCCAGGAGCAGTTGGAAATGGTAGACGTGAAGCGGATGTAGTTCGTACGATTACACAAAAAATGCAAGCAATTGCATCTGTAGCTAATACTAGTGATCAATCAGCAACTACAGTGAATCAGAATTTACAAAATCAAGTGAACGCAATGAATTCAGCCGGTAATGGATGGGCAATCACAAATCATTTAAATGCGTTCAATGGACAAGCAACTGGTGCAGAAGTTTGGTATTGGGCAGGAAATGAAGAAGCCCGCAAGAAAGCCGCAGAAGTATCCGCTACAATTGCTAAGGCGCTGGGTATTGTGGATAGAGGAGCGAAAGCAACAACTAGCTTATTCGTTCATAGAAACACGAACAGCGGTGTAAATGTGCTATTAATTGAGTGGTGCTTTATCGATAATGCAAATGACATGCGACGATTAGATCAGAATATGGATCAGGCAATCCGTACGGTGATGAATGTGCTTGGCTACAACACAAGCGGAAGTGGTAGTATTCAAGCGACACCACAGACACATGATCAAATTATTTTAGCAAGCCCACCAAAAACTGTTGGTAATTATGTAGGTAAGCTAGAAGTGTTTAATGAGCTATCTCTTGGTATTTTTCGAATTGGTGCTTGGTTAGTGCCAATCAACGGTGCATCTCATTTAAATCAAGGATATGTCTTCTGGATGGATGCAGACAATCCGAATGTCGAAATTGGTCGTTGTCGGTCAGCGGGCATTATCAGAGATGATGTGAATGCAGCATACGGATTATCTAGTGGTTTACGATTTGGTTTGGATGGCACACTAGATATCCGAAAATTTGTAGGAAAAAGAGTCTTTCCGATGTTGCGACGAACAAACGATCCCAGTGGTAATACGATTAATGGACAAACAGTCGATATTCGATTTCCTGAATATGTATTGACTATTCCTAAGCGATAAATCATAGACAAGTTTCGAAACGCATGAGATAATTTTTATGCCACCTAATCAGGTAGGTGGCATACGTACCCTTAGCTCAGTTGGTCAGAGCAGACGGCTCTTAACCGTCCGGTCGTAGGTTTGAGTCCTACAGGGTACATATAAAAAACCTCGCTCATTTATCGTGAGCGAGGTTTTATGTTCTATAATATAAAATTTATTATTGGACGATTTATTGAATACCGTACTCTATAAAACCTCTTTGTATTTCTCCAGAGGATTTCATATCATTTGGTGTGCTTTGTAAAGCTTCTTCTTCGCTCATGCCTTCATATTGCATTTTATAGGCAACTGGAGACATCCCATATTTATTGATGAATTCTGTCAAAGTTGATGGTTCTGCAGATTGAGCTGCTTGTGTTGCAGCAACCTGTTGTTCAGCTTGAGTAATGATGTTACCAGCATCGTCTAAAGCTAATCCATTTTCGTACAATGCCATTCCAAAAGCTTCCCATTCTTTATCGCTCCAATTCGCTCTTTCAGCAGGCGCAGAATTTAGCGTACGTTGTTTCATTTCTTCATAACTTTCTTCTTGCACGACAGCAGTCGAAGTAGTTGTATTTTGGACAGTAGTTTGAACTGGTTCAGTAGAAGTTGTTTCTTCAATGCTTGTTGTCTCAGTAGTTTGTGTATTTTCAGAGGTTGTTGAACTCAAAGTAGAAGATGTTTGCTTTGTTGACGTCGTTTGTTGCGTAGAAGATGTTTCAATGCTGTCGTCTTTCTTATTTGTTGAACAACTCGACAACATCAGTAGAAATAACCCAGATAAAACTAACCAACTAAACTTTTTCATTTTTATTCCCCATTCCATAATAATTTCCGTTACAAAATTATCATATCAAATGAAATGGTAGCAAGGAAGAATAATATTGAACAAAAAGAAAATCGCCCATCAATCGTGGGAGAGGTCTTTTTTACGTTCTTTAATTAATTGTAGCAACTTGTTTATATTCCGAATCAAGGCCTAACCATTGATAATATAGCGAGTTTTTCTCTGATCAAAAAAGCACATGACTTGAACAATAAATATAAATAATACTTCCAAATAGTCATTGTCAATTTTTTGAAGACTCTTAAATATAAGGAAGCGCAGGTATTAACCAAGTACCCATGATTGCAAAGCCTAAAATTAATAGCGAAAATAGTATATAACATATCTTGAATACGCTCCAATTCGATTGATCAACATCAAGTTTTTTCTGATAAATTATCCAATCGGTTGTAAACCTCGTGAAACTTAAAAAAGTATAGAATAAAAATCAAGAAAAAAATCAACTCAAATCATATAACAATATTTTACAACTTATGGTTAAATTATCTCAAATTTCATATAAAATTCTTAAATCTATCATATTATTTGAATGTATAAGAGGAGGTGCGTGCTATTGAGTATTCTGAAATCAGCAGTGAAGTATAAAGTTGCCAAAAAGGCTACAGATAAAGTAATGGGTGACGGTTTGTTATCAAGCGTTGTTGCTGCAAAAGCAGTGAAGAAAAGTAATCAGCGTAGTAAGCAAAGAACAAAAAAATAAAAATACTAGAAGTCCTGTCCTTAGTTAAACAGGGGATTTTTGTTTTTTAATCGATTGTAGTAATTCGCTCAAATCTTCAATCGGCACCTAACCATTATAAGAGAACAAGCGACAAAAAAAACACATGACTTGAAAAATAAATAAAATCATAGTAATCTAAAAGTGTCCTTGAAACCATTGATTAGGATATTATCATTTGCCCACTTTTCGGAGTGGGTCTTTTTTATGTTTTATAATCTAGCAAAACGCTTGCATTATCATTAGGTTACCCTTAAACTAACTGTAGGCGTGGTTATGAAAAGAGAGTATCGATAGCTAAAACTTTTGGGGAAGTCTATAGCGTGCATATCGATACTCTCTTTACTTATTATAACATACGTAATTTAGACAACAAAGGAATTATACAATTATAACCATACGTTTTTTTTTAATTGCCTACTCTGCGGAGTAGGTCTTTTTTCTATAATAATATAGTTAGTTTTAAAGAATATAAAATGTCAATTTGACTATACGTATATTTTGGATTAGCTTTCTCACTCACATTTGCCAACGGAAATTGACCATTCATTTAAAGAAAAAATAGTAGATAAATGATTGGAAGTGAAAAAATTAGATTTAATAGGAGTAAAAATATTGAATCTGATTTCAAGTTATTTTGTTTAATATTTATTAAGAGCATAACAACTGGAAGCGTGATTGTAAGAACAATTAGAACCAAATATATTTGATTAGCTGTAAAAAATAAAAGATTAGCAGCATATACTGATAAGATATGATAAAAGTTATAGACATGTATTGGCATCGACGGTTCCAATATTCCTACATTAAAAACTAGAAAATCAGCTAGATTGAAAAAAGAAAACAGTGTACCTAATCCGCTGATAAAAAATAAGATGATCGGTGTAGACGAAGTATTTAATCGATTAGCGTTCAATACAATAACCTCCTAATTTTTCTTTATAAAAGTTTAGAGCTAATGAATCATTTCGGATAGCAAAAAAACTAAATTTAGCAAAACTGTTTAAAACAAAAAAATTTCATAAAAAGTTCATATTTTGTAGAGAGATGAATTTGTTTACTTCTGCAAAGTGCTAAATAGAAATATTCTTAATTATTTAAACATATTTATGGATGTTTAAAAAGTAATGTGACAGTAATGTAAGCGTTTCTTATTAATGGTTTAAGCAAATAGGCATCGTTTAATTTATTCTTTTTTATACACTCTAAGTGTACCAAAAAAAAATAATAGGAGTGGTCTATATGAAGAAATTTTTATTAGCATGTTTAGGAATTTTAGCGACAGTTAGTTTTGCAGCGTGTGGTCCTAAAGTCTCAGAAAAGCCAAAGAGCCATTCGCCAAAGCAATCACAACAGATCCCTGGAAAAAAACAAAGTAGTGACACAAATGGTACTAAGAAAAAAGAAAAATCTAATAACAAGAGAAATGAACAGAAGAATAAACAGTCAAGTGATAGTAAAGAAAAGAAGAGCCAAAAAGTAAAACCAAAAAATGAAAGCAATTCTCAAAATAGAAAAAAAACAAATAATACGAACAAAGAATCAAATCATAATAATCTAGCTAATGTAATAAGCTAGATTAGCCTGCGATGATCTAGTAACCCAGCATTGCCGTAAAAAAAGAACATCGATAACTGAGTATTTTTGTTATCGATGTTCTTTTAGCGAGCTTAATGACTTGAACTTGCTGTTATTGTTACATAATTAGAAATTAAGTAAAGACAATCCTTTTTTGTAATATTGAGCCATTTCTTCTTCTGGAACTATATTACCACCCGTTCCCCAAATTATGTGTGTGCCAGACTTTATCCAAGGTTTTTTCAATGCGAATGCTCGATTTATATTCACAAATGATGCAATCCCAGCAGCGGATGAAGGTTCCACATAGATGTTTTCACTATCCGCAAGCAATGTTAGATATTGATATAATCTTTCATCTTGAACAGTAGAAGTAGCATATAAAATCGGTTCTATGATCTTGCCGACTAAATGTGAGGGGCGCCCGACGGCTAATCCATCAGCAGCGGTCTTACCATCAATTGCAATATCTTGCACTGAAATTTTGTCGTGTAATCCTGTGTACAGGCCAAGTAACATGGACGGAGCGTGAGTAGGCTCTACAAAAAATATTTTTACAGCATCACCAAAAATACAGGACAATCCAAAGGCAATTCTACCTGGACTACCACCTACACCACAAGGAAGATGGACATAAAGAGGGTGATCTTCAGATACTTCAATATTTTTTTCTTTTAATTGCGTTTGTAGTCTCAGTGCAGCGACAGAGTATCCTAGAAATAAATCTTTTGAAGCTTCATCATCGATGAAATAACTGTGGGAATTGTTTACTGTTTCTGCTCGCCCTAAAGCAACAGCTTTACTAAAATCACCTTCGTACTCTTTGACAACAACGCCTATTTCTCTCAACAAACGCTTTTTCCAGCTTTTTGCTTCATTAGACATGTGGACAGTCGTCTGAAACCCTAACTTTGCTCCCATGATTCCGACACTAAGTCCTAAATTCCCTGTAGAACCCACAGCGATTGAATAATTAGAAAAAATATTTTTGAATTCATCATTTGCTAGAATAGCATAATTACTATCAATTGTTAGTTTTCCAGAATCCAGCGCAACTTTTTCAGCAAACGTCAAAACTTCATAGATTCCACCTCTGGCTTTAATTGAACCAGATACAGGAAGATTATTGTCACATTTAAAATATAGTTTACTGTTCGTTTCGAAGTGTTCTTTTTCTTTTATTTTATCCAACATGTTAGGAATCTCAACTAATTCTGACTCGATGATACCACCAGTAGCTTTAGTCTCAGGAAAAACTTTAGCAATGTATGGAGCAAACCTTTGTAGCCGTTTAGAAGCGTCTATCACATCATTTATGGTAAAACATGAAATTTTTCTTTCTCCAAAATTTGGATTTATCCAGCAAACTTCTTGATATGATTGCAATGCTCTTAATAAACGATCTGTTTTATTAGTCATTTTGGAACCCTCTTTCTATTTCTTAATTTGTGCTAACAATGGAAGAATTACTGATTCATCCCCCATGCAACGAAGAAATAAAAGAGTGTAGGGAGAGAAAAAAGTAAATTTATTCCTAAAATCCAAATGGAAATCAATTTATTATTATTAGTGAAGATATTGAAAAATAATCCAATAATTGAAAAAATGATAAATAACGAGAGAGATGATAAATAAAGATTGTCGAAAGAAATGTGAAGGATAGATGAAGTAGCAGAAGCAAATTTTTCAAAAAATCCAAACAGAGGGATGTTCGGATCTGCAACACCCATATGAAAGATATAGATACAAGTGATGTGCAATACCGATATAGCTGTGCCAAGAGCACCGATTAGTAATAAAGAGATTGTTTTTAAAGGATTAGCAGATTTGAGTATTGGCATATAAATACCTCCTAATTTTGATACATTTAATTATCTATAAAAAATTTTTTTCAAACCATTTTTTTGTCCAATTTATTCATTACATTTTCGTAAGGAATTAAAAGATAAAAAGGTCTGTATGATTGGAAAGCTTCATTTGAGAGTCACTAGAATTGTTATAGCTTAAGACAATTTACTTATTTCGAAGGTCTTGGTTTTTAATAGGACAGCTACTTTTCAGAGTGATTGCTTTTAAAAAAATAGATACAACCACTGAAAACCAAAACAGTTGAATAATAATTAAAATGATAGTAATCTTATTGTATCACCTAACAACATTGCTTTTTCACAACCCGCTCTTTTCGAGCGTTTTTTTTTTGAACAGGCAGATACTTATGACAATTCGACCTGATCAAAATTTATAAACAAACGTTTCTTAAAATCATACCTACGATGCTGCAATCTTGTATTAGGAACATCTGTGACAATATCGAATAAAAAATATACTTTCATATTATTTTTTGTCTTAGAAGCAGGTAGCATAAAATAGTTTTTATTTGATTCGTATAAGTGGACCAACAGTTTGTTTTCGACAAGTTTGAAATCAATTTCGGATTTCCAGTATTTATATAGTTCTTTTTCAAATTTTTTCTTTGGATCATGAAAGAACCACAACATTACCTCTTTATGGATTATCATTTCTCTCCCCCTTGTTCGATTTTGCGAACTTACGTTCTTCTTGTAAAGCGAACAGAAGGTAAAGAAAAAAGCCTGTTGAACAGGCCCAAAGTTATTAACCTAACAATTCCTTTTTCTTTTCATCAAATTCTTCTTGAGTGATTATTCCGTCGTCAAGAAGGCCTTTGAATTTTCGTAACTCATCGGCATCGCTTCCAGAGGAAAAGGACTCTTTAGTATTTGAAGAAATGATTTGATCTAGTTTAGCTGCTATGTTGTTATAATCTTCCAATGTAGACTTTGTTAAGAAACTGTCTGTTTTAGATTCTGAAATAATAAGCATGTAGTTTTGAGAACGGTTTTTGGTAAGGTGAAGAATAAATCCTAATCGCTTAATAGTATCGAATTCTTTTCCACCAGTCCCAGCTCCAACAACAGCACCAACAGGACCAGCTATAACTCCACCAACTATTGCACGAGTAATGCCGTGATGTTTTCTTATTTTTCCACCTTCAAATATAGGAGTGTAGCTAATTAGTTCATCGTAATTGTATACAGCTTGTGATCTGTTCATTGTAAGAGATTTCTTTATAAAAATTTTACCATGTTTATCATCGAAATACATGTCGCCAACGTTGTAGTCACTATGGTTCTTAAAGTATTCTAGTATTTTTTCATTTTCAGCTTTGCGATTTGCTTTTTCACGTTTCGCCTTTTCTTTATCTGCCTTGCTGCTAAACAAACCCATATCCATTCCTCTTTTCAATAATTTTATAAATTCATTGTATCAGAAATTAAATTTAGAACCTATCGGTATTGAATAATTTCATTTTTTATAAATAGTTCCCAAAATGATATTTATCTTAAATCAACTATTGTCAAGTGGAAAAAGGGTAAGGAGTGTAAAAGGTTATACAATCATATTATGGAGATAACATACATAGAAAAAACTAATTTACTGCAGATTCTATACCCTTATATGATGTTGGATTATTGATATAAACAATGCATATTATATAATAGTAAAGGAAAGTTCTGAGGAAATAAAAAAGTCCGCAAAGTTCGGACACTTTACGAACATAATTATATGCAGATGATGGGACTCGAACCCACACGAGCTTGCGCTCACATGACCCTCAATCATGCTTGTCTGCCAGTTCCAACACATCTGCTTTACAAGCCTACTATAGAATAGTGGCATGTCTGCCGTTCCATCACGTCTGCAAGAAACAACACTTTAATCATAGCGAGTAACGAAATAGATGTCAAGATATGAAAGAGGAAAATCATGAATAAATATGATGGAGAATTTTCCATTTTAGGAATGGTGGCAGGCATGATCATTGGATCAGCATTCGGACAATTGATCATGGGGATATTCTTAGGTGTGATCATTGGGATCGCTATGGATTGGGCAGCAAATCTTTGGAACAATCGAGATGAAAGATAAAAGTAAAAAAAGTTGATTTTCATCTAGGATTTTTTTAAAACGGTGGCAAAAACCAGATGAATGGAGTATGATATGGAAATAAATAGGTATAATCAGAAATTTCTAACTTTTTTGAAACGAGGGATTGGATCACTATGAGAGAATTTGAAAAATCCAACAAATTAGAAGGCGTAAGTTACGATGTCCGGGGACCGGTTCTTGAAGAAGCAGAGCGAATGCAAGAAGAGGGCATCAGTATTTTAAAATTGAATACGGGAAATCCAGCACCATTTGGATTTGAGGCACCAAATGAAGTGATCCGTGATTTGATCATGAATGCTAGAGATTCAGAAGGCTATTCGGATTCAAAAGGGATTTTTTCTGCACGAAAAGCGATTGAACAGTATTGTCAATTGAAAAAATTTCCAAATGTGACGATCAATGATATCTATACTGGTAATGGGGTCAGTGAGCTGATCACGATGTGTATGCAAGGGCTACTGGACAATGGCGATGAAGTATTAGTGCCAATGCCAGATTATCCTTTATGGACAGCTTCTGTTTCTTTGGCTGGAGGAAAACCAGTTCATTATGTATGCGATGAACAAGCCGAATGGTATCCAGATATTGAGGATATCAAATCCAAAGTTACTAGCCGAACAAAGGCAATCGTGATCATCAATCCTAATAACCCAACAGGAGCTTTATATCCGAAAGAGTTATTAGAAGAAATCGTGAAAATCGCACGAGAACATCAATTGATCATTTATTCAGACGAAATCTATGATCGTTTAGTGATGGACGGCTTAGAGCATATCCCGATTGCGACTTTAGCACCTGATCTATTCGTTGTCACATTGAATGGCCTATCTAAATCACATCGTGTGGCGGGATTCCGTGTCGGCTGGATGGTGTTGAGTGGTGACAAATCAAATGTAAAAGGCTATATCGAAGGGTTGAATATGCTTTCCTCTATGCGTCTTTGTTCAAATGTCCTGTCACAACAAATCATCCAAACTGCATTAGGTGGCTACCAAAGTGTGGATGAATTGTTATTGCCAGGTGGACGGATCTACGAACAAAGAGAATACATCTATAATGCAATCAACGATATCCCTGGATTATCAGCAGTTAAACCGAAAGCAGCATTTTATATCTTTCCAAAAATCGATACGAAACGCTTTAATATTACCAATGATGAGCAATTCGTATTAGATTTTCTACACGAGCATAAGATTTTACTGGTTCACGGAGGCGGTTTTAACTGGCCTGATCCAGACCACTTTCGAATCGTTTACTTACCAAAATTAGACGATCTAAAAGTAACGGCGAAAAAAATGCGTGAATTCCTGACAACCTACCAACAAAGATAGGAAATGTCATATTTTGGCTGTTGTGCGTGTGTATTAAGTAGGTAGTTTTAAGCGCAAGCGAGTAACTGACGGGACAAATCAAGATTTTATGAAGTAAGTGAATCACTATAAAAATTGGAGTCAACGATTCTTATAGGCGTTTGCTTACTTCACTAAATCAACCGTTTTTGTCTGGGGTTTATTCTCACTTAACACCTGCAATAACCATTTTCGAGTAATAGCCAACGAGTAGTAAAAACGATGTGATTGGCAAGTTTTTTTATAAAGTAAATACGACTTCACCTAAAAGCCGTCCGGATACCGAGGCGTTTTTTTAATGTCAATTTTTGAAAAATGATTCGTTGCTATTGGACTTTTCTTGAAGTTTACAAAGTAGTCAAGTACAATACATGTAGTCATGCGAATACGCATATTTTTTTTGAGAGGGGGATACTTATGGAAGCATTAGTCGATTCCTTTGGTACGATCATCAAAGAAATCCGAAAAGAACAAAAAATGACTCAACAAATGCTTTCACAAGGCATTTGTTCTCAAAGTGTGCTAAGTAGAATCGAAAATAACGAAGAGTTACCAAATGTATTAGTGATGGCCCAAATCTGTCACAGGCTTGGTGTAACGATCGATTATGTAATGAACTTATCCAAGGACAAGATGCGAGCAGCAACTAGACAGTTTGATCTTCTGGACCTTTACTTTTTAAAAAGAGATTATCGTAAATTAGAACAAGAACTAAAATCAGCGAAGGTGACAGAGAATCTCTATTCAGCTGAGGATTTTCAACGGTATTATTATTATTTAGGTGTTTGTGAATTTACATTAAGGAAAAACCTAGTAAAGGCACTTAGTTACTTGAAAGAAGCATTGACTTACTCTAGCCAAAAAGATCGGACACATGTCTGTGATATCGAGATCCAATTGATCAGCTGTATTGGTAAAGTCTATGGGGTTGCAGGGAGAAGTACAGAAGCAAGATATTATTTAAGTCGTAGTGTCCAACTCTTGCATGATACGATCAACGAGCACAACAAAAGCGAATTGACGCAGATTTTTTATAATTATGGTAGTTTTCTATTTCATCAAGGAGAACGCCAAGCAGCTCTTGAACAAGTGAATCAAGGGATTCGTTGGGCACAAGAAAAAAATAGCTATTATTATTTAAATGATTTATTTATTCTAAAAAGTTTGATCTACAAACAGCAAAATGAACTATCAAAAGCATTGTTTTATGAAGAATTAGCTCAAGCAGTAAAAAAGATTGCTAAAAGTATATAAATGGTGTAGACCATTCTTGACTTCTTTCGTAAATAAGAGTAATTTAAAGGTAGATCATCAAAGGAGAGAATAGAATGAGAACTTATATCTATGCTGACAAATTCTTTTTAGCATCTGGTGTGAAAAACACTGGATATCTTGAAATCACTGATGGGCTTTTTGGCGAATATCTTTCAGAAAAACCAACAGGTGAAGTAACGATCATTGATCAAAGCGGTAAATGGATCGCCCCTGGACTTGTAGACACACATATTCATGGGTTTATGAATCACGATGTTATGGATAATGACGCAGAAGGAATCAAAGCCATGTCAGAAGGCTTATTATCTTGTGGGGTAACTGCCTTTTTACCTACAACATTAACCTCTAGTAAAGAACGTCTAAAAGATGTGGCAGAGACGATTGGAAAAATGTACCATGAAGCTCCTGGCGCTAAAATCAAAGGGATCTATTTTGAAGGACCATTCTTTACAGAAGAGCATAAAGGCGCGCAAAACCCAAGTTATTTTGGCGACCCCGATCTGGCAGTCTTCAATGAATGGCAAGAAGCTTCAGGCGGATTGATCAAAAAAATCGCATTAGCACCAGAACGCGCGGGTGTGGAAGAATTTGTAAAACAAGTAACAGATGAAGGCGTTGTCGTTGCTTTAGGTCATAGTAATGCAACGATCAATGAAGCACAAGCAGCTGTTGAAGCAGGTGCAAGTGTATTTGTTCATGCGTTTAACGGGATGCGCGGCTTGAACCATCGTGAGCCAGGTATGGTCGGCGCGTTATTATCATTGGATCACGTATTTTCTGAGTTGATTTGTGACGGTCACCATGTCCACCCAAATGCAGCACAGATCCTGATGGAAAAAGCAGGACATGAACATGTGGCTTTGATCACGGATTGCATGATGGCTGGTGGGATGCCTGATGGTAACTACAATTTAGGTGAGTTCCCAGTAGTCGTAAAAGATGGAACGGCTCGCTTAGAATCTGGAAATCTAGCTGGAAGTATCCTAAGATTAAAAGAAGCAATCAAAAATGTCGTAGATTGGGGCTTAGCTACACCAGAACAAGCAATCATGATGGCTACGTACGTTCCTGCAGTTAGCTGTAAGATCGACGATACATGTGGAAAGATTGCTAAAGGAAGAGATGCTGATTTCATCGTCTTGAATCCTGACATGACCTTAGATGCCACCTATTTAGATGGTGTTGAACGTTATCATGCGTAAAAAAGCATAAATGAACAGCCAAAAGGAAGAAGCAACTCGTAGCTTTACTCTCTTTTGGCTGTTTTTTTGTGCTGTTTTTTAGATAAATAGTTGGTTACTGGATCAATACTTCTAAGCGTGTAATAAATTCATTCTGGTCATTGGTTTCATGGAAATCTACGAGATAGAGTTCATAAAATGGACTTTTTAATTCTAATTGATGTGTTTGTGCATATTTTTTTATTTCTTGAATGCCTGTGACTTGTTGCTCGTAGGCTCCTTGGTAAGTGTAGGTCAAGTATTTCCCGGATGGTAACGTGGACACCTCGTTGATCAAAGAGGCAGTTTCTGGATAGAAATAAAAGACTTGATAGGCAAAAGGATCTGACTCTTCATGTAAGATACTTCCAAATAAATTTTGATTGTTGGCACTGAGGTGTTTCTCATGCTTTTTATGCAGCTGTTTCAATGCGTAATCGACATCATCGCTAGTCGTCATTTCATCGTCTTTGATTACTTGACGTAACGGATGTTCCATCACGATCGGTTGATTGAATGGAGTATCTTCTACTTCATAGATCAACTGTAAGCGATCATCTAATAAGGAGATTTTTTCTTTTGATTCTGCAATCAAACGATGCAAGGAGTCAATTTCAAATCGTAAAAGTTTTTTTGTTCGATCGATATTTTTATTATTCAGGTATTCGACAATCTCAGGCAAAGAAACATCAAAATATCGCAGATCGCGAATCGTATTTAGTTGTTCTAATTCTTTGTACGAATAATTTCGATAACCGTTATCGTCATAATCTGGTTGGATCAAACCGATTTTTTCATAGTAACGTAAAGTATGTGGGGTAATATCATATAATTTTGCTAATTCATTGATTTTCAATCGATTCACTCCCGTTTGATTTTATTTATACTTTATATCTGTCCCTCATTTTACTATTAGTTGATTCAAAAAAGCGAGTATTTTTAAATTATTTACACGAAATCCTTGACCTTAGAGTTACTCTAACCTGTAAGCTGATTATAGATTAGTCAGTGTTGGAGGAGAAAAAGTATGGAATGGTATAACAAGTCAACGGAAGAAACAATCAAACAAGTTCAAGTCACAGAATATATCACAGAGAGTGATCGGCTGGAACGTCAACAAAAATATGGAAAAAATAAAATGGAAGAAAAAGATCAAACACCAGAATGGCAAAAATTCTTATCTTATTTCCATGATGCGTTGATGTACATCTTATTAGGGGCAGCGATATTGAAAGTAGCAACTGGTGCATTGATGGAAGGTGGCATGATCTTTTTAGTTGTTTTTCTAAATGCGATGATCGGGTACTTCCAAGAACGAAAAGCAGCTTCTTCTTTAGATAGTATCAAAGGATTATTGAGTGATAAAGCAGTGATTTTAGAAGATGGTAAAAAACGAGAGATCGATCCGGCAGACTTGGTTGTTGGCGATCAAGTCGTCTTGACTGCTGGAGATATCGTCCCAGCAGATGTTCGAATCATCGAGTCATTCAATTTACAAGTGGATGAGGCGATTTTAACAGGAGAAACACATTCTGTCAGCAAAACTGTTGAGAGCTTACCTGAAAATACAGAACTAGCTGAACAAGTAAATATGGCTTTTTCGGGCACAAAAGTTGAATCTGGCAATGGATTAGGTGTAGTTGTTGAAGTAGGTTCGAATACTCAAATCGGTAAAATCAGCCATTCTTTATCTACTGTTGAGGAACAAGAAACCCCATTATTGAAGAAAATCAAGGAAATGAATACAAGTATATTTAAAGGAATCAGTGCATTGATTTTGTTAATTGCTCTTGTTTCGTATTTTTATTACGGTATGACATGGGGCTATATTGCTACGGCGATCATTGCTTTGATCGTTTCTTCGATCCCAGAAGGCCTGCCGTCGATTTTAACGATCATTTTGTCGATCGGCGTGAATCGAATGGCAAAGAAGAATGCCATCGTAAAAACATTGCCTACAGTAGAAACCTTAGGTGCGATGACGGTTATTTGTTCAGATAAGACAGGAACATTGACAAAAAATGAAATGTCTTTAGTTCATATAGCGACATTAAATGATTGGTATACGCCTGAAACATTTGCGAAAGTATCGCATACAAAAGTTGAAGAATATTTGTTACAAGCGATGCATAATTGTCAAGAAACACAATTAGCAGATGGGGCTTGTCCTGCAACAGGAAATGCAACAGAACTTGCATTATTACGTTATACAAATACACAAAATGCGATAATCCATTCACCTATTGCCAAAATCCCTTTTGATTCAGCGTATAAATACATGGGGACTGTTCATGAGATCAATGGGAAGAATATCTTGTTCGTAAAAGGTGCACCGGATGTATTGATCGAAAAAGCGGGGCAACAAATGGACGCTAGAGGTATGAGCCAATCGATCGATAAAAAACGTTGGCATAAGAAAAATGAGGAATTAGCGAGTCAAGGGCAACGTGTGTTAGCTTTTGCGATGAAAGAAATCGGCGATAAAGACTTATCTCATGATTCACTAGATGAAGCATTGACGATGATTGGCTTATGCGGCGTGATCGACCCACCAAAAGAGTCAGCGATTGAAGCAGTGAAATCGATGCAACAGGCAGGAATACGTGTCAAAATGATCACAGGCGATCATCCACTGACAGCGAAAGCCATCGCAAAACAACTAGGATTGCAAAATCATCAAACAGCAATCACAGGAAAAGAGCTGAATCAACTGTCAGAGCAACAATGGCAACGAGCAGTAAGTGAAAACGATGTATTTGCGCGAACGACACCAGAACACAAATTGGCAATCGTTTCTTATCTACAAGCGCAAGGTGAAATTGTTGGGATGACCGGTGATGGTGTGAATGATGCACCAGCTTTGAAAAAAGCTGACGTCGGGATTGCTATGGGAATCAAAGGGAGCGATGTCAGTAAGCAAGCAGCAGATATGGTTTTAGTCGATGATAATTTTGAGACGATCGCTTATGCAGTCAAAGAAGGACGTCGGATATTCGACAACTTGAAGAAAACGATTCTCTTTTATTTACCAACATGTTTGGCGCAAGGATTATTGTTACTTTTCTCATTGATCGGAAACTACCCATTACCTTTGACGACTGTGCAAATCTTATGGTTGAATCTAGTTGCTTCGATCACCTTGTCCTATGCTTTAGGATTTGAACGGGCAGAAAAACAAGTGATGAGTCGACGACCACGACCATTGAATGAACGGATTTTGTCACGATATGCGTTGATGCGCATTTTATATGTAGGGATGATCTTAACGATCTTAGGCTTAACTGCGATGGAATATGTCTCAAACGATGCACGTCAGACCGTGTTGATCAATGCAATGGTGTTTGGTCAAGCCTTCTATATGATCAATTGTCGTAGGATTAGCGAATTTAGTTTAGATAGAGGATTATGGAAAAATACAGCATTGTTTTATTCAATTGGGATCATGATCTTGCTTCAAGCCGCGATGATCTGGTTCCCACCATTACGAATGGCTTTAGGAACAAACCTACTATCAAGTACGGAAGTCGTCATCAGTCTTTTACCTGGATTACTTTTATTCTTCTTAGTAGAAATTGAAAAATATGTTTTATCAGCTAGAAGTTACAGGGTAGGTGCTTGATCATTCATATTATTGAAATGAAACATATAAAGATAGCAAAGTAACTAGGTGCTTTTTATTCACACTAAACCCAAGTAACATTGGAAGAGACTAGTTTATAAAATAAGTTAGTAAAAACGCCCGAAATGAGAATGAAGTGCCCCCTGTCAAGTAGACAGTAAAAAAACAAAAATGGTATGAAAACAGGGATCGAGTCACTCGATTCCTGTTTTCATGCAGCTTGCTTTCTAAACTCATTCGGCGAAAGCTCATCCAAGGCTTCCGAATAGCGGTAGTTATTATAATACCGCATATATTCACCTACAGATTTCTTTAAGTCCTCAAAATTCTGGTAGCTTTCTTGATAAAATTTTTCTTCTTTAAAGGTTCCCCAAAAATGTTCAATCGGTTGATTATCTAGACAACGCCCCACTCGGGACATACTTTTGGTGAACTTATATGTTGTTTCAAGTTTCTTATAGTCATAAGACGTGTATTGAAACCCACGATCACTATGAAGTAATGGTCTTACTCCAGAGTTCTTATCCATTGCTTTTTTTATCGTATTCATGACAAGTAAATTATTGTTTGAATGACCTAGCTCCCAAGAGACAATCGAATGATCATAGAGATCGATGATTGCACTTAAATAGGCTTTTCTACCATTTCCATAGCGCAATTCAGTCACGTCTGTACACCATTTCTGATTGGGCTTTTTAGCGACAAATTTACGGTTTAATACATTTTCTGCAACATGTGCTTCCATCGATTTTATATAAGTGGGACGCTTTTTTTTGATGACTGCTTTGATACCAATGGCTTTCATTAATCGATAATAACGATTTCGAGAATACTGTTTCTTTAGTTTTCTGTTAATCTGCATTCGAATTTGCCGATAACCAATTGCTCCTTTTTTGCTGTCATATTTCTTCTTAATCTCTTTCGCCAACTTTCGGTTGGCCATTTCCTTTTTGGAAGGTTGCCATTTCACCCATTTATAGTAGGAAGAGCGGGCAATCCCTGCTAACTGACAGAGCTGAGTGATTGAATAGTTCTTCTCTTCATGAAGAGAAGAACTCGTTTGGTAGAGTTCAACGTTCCTCACTAACGTGAGGGATGGTTTCGCCGCCGAACTTCCTGTAACTTTTTTACGAAATCATTCTCCATTTCTAAATGCTTGTTTCGAGCTTCTAACTCTTTTACTCGTAATTTCAGCCGTTCTTCTTCGGTTAAGAACTCGCTTGATCTGTTTCGACCACGATTGTCTTTTAACGCTTCTTCTCCATATTGTTGGTATTTTTTTACCCAAGAATACACTTGTTGATAGGAAATATCGTATTTTTCAATCGACTGAGCGTAATTCAGCTCATTAGCGATGGTGTATTGAGCGATCTCGATACGCTCTTGATAAGTGGTTTTACGTCCTTTTGTCATGGTTTTGGGTACACTGCCTTTACTTGTAAATTTTAGTGTTTCCCCCTTAGTATAACTTGAAATCCATTTTCTTAAAACGGAGTGTGAAGATATTTGAAATAATAGCGTTGCCTGACGAAGAGACATCTCTTTATTGAGGACAGCTAGAATGGCTTTCTGTTTTTGTTCACGATCATACCGCTTCCAGGTTTTCGCCTCTTTTAACCCCTCGAGCCCCTCCTCGTTATATTTATGAATCCAACTTTCTATCGTCCCATTGGAAAGAGAATATTTCTTCGTGATACTGTTTACGCTACAACGACCACCCATCACCTCTGAAATGATCTGATATTTTTCTTTTGGAGAATATGGACTTCTCTTAGACATACAAAAAACTCCTTATAAAGTAGATTTGGAATTTTGTTTTTTTCCTTGTCTACTTTATAGGGAGCATATCAGAATGATCATTTCGGACGTTTTTTTGTACGATATTTTGTTTCATAAACCTAAACATGCGCGATACGTTTTTTTGTTAAATGTTCAAATATAAGCCCCAGTCTGTCATTGTTAATGCGAGCAACCTTAGTTAGTAGAAAAGTTGAAAAATTCGACAATTGGTTTCGAAGAGTTTGCGTATCTTATTAGTAGATCGGCTAAACTCCCATTAAATCGCTGGATTTCTTCTTTTTGGTGAGAGCGGGGAAACAAACAAACCGTTTTTTCATTTGCTAAGAGATAATCACCATCGATCGTGCGAGCAACCAAGTGCAAGGATGAAAGGAGATTCGCAACATCCGCTTCATCCAGTGAGGTATAATCGATTGTTCGCAGAATACTAGCTTTGAAATGTTGGTAAGAAGGGAAAAACACAAGTTCCTCATAATCGAACAGCTCGTTTTCTTCCAGCCATGCGAGTGTTTCTTCTAATGTACGATGTTGCTTCAATTGTTCAAACAATCGTTTCACCTACTTTTTATTTGGTATCAATACCGTAAAATCAATCGTTGGATTATTGCCTGTTCCTTTTGCCTCTAACTCGACACTTTCAGGGATGAGTTCATCGCCAACATAATGTGGAGTAACACGATAGCGTACAGTTTCACCATGATTCAACGCCTTACGGATTTTTAGTTCATAGTAGTTCATGTAAGGATCGTTGACTGGAAATTGAAACAAAGTAACTAGATTTCTTTCGTCGTCGCCACTACCGCCGAACTGTTTAGCGATCAGATGTCCGCGAGAATGATCATATCTGGGTCCAGAAATAAATCCAGGAGGACGGATGTCACGGTTTGCGCTGGTTCCTGTATTGATCATTGATTTTTCCAATAAGGCATCCGCACCAGTGGGGCGTCCTAATCGATCAAGTTCATGATACTCGATCCAACCTTTGTTTGTTGAGAGTTCAGCCAAATCAAAGGAAGCTGTTCCTAATTCTTGTGGCCCAGGATTGTTTCCAGTCGGTGCTAAGTCTTCTTCTTGGGGTAAGCCGTTGTTTCTTGGTTCAGATGAGTCAGGTATACTACTTGTGGTAGTAGCTTCACTTTTGCTTGTACTTTCGACTGGTTTATCAGAAGATTCCATACTATATGTACGCATGTTTGATTGTTGGTCAGTAGAAACTTCCGGTTCACTATCGATTGAAGCAGTATAACTAGATTCACTGTAATCCCTTGAGATCGGTTGTTCTACATTCACTAGATCCATTCCGATAAAGCCAATTGCGCCAAAAACAACTATAGAGATCAATGTACCCCATAGTTTTTTTAAATTTTTCATTCGTTCACCTCCTTTGTTAGTATAATCCAAAACCAAGCGGACTAAAAGTGAAAACTTTATCCAAAGTAGGTTAATTATATAGGTTAGTATGATATGATAATCTTGTACACAAAGGAGGCGAATGAGATGATAGGAGGAATCGCAATCATCACGATTTACTGGTACGTTTTACTCATATGCGCTGGGGTTGCAGTGTTACTTGTTATTTTTGGAGATGTCTTTGATTTCGATGGACCTATTGATCCGATGCTGATCGTTCCCTGGTTGACTTTTACCAGTTTATTAGGTTATTTAGGTGAATCCTTGACCGAACAGTCCTCGTTAGTGATTTTCGTGATCAGCGCGATTATTGCAACCGTTTTAGTTTTTTTGTTGAATTTTTATATCTTGATGCCGATGAAGCACGCAGAATCGACGCTATCAACTTCTGAAAAAACATTAGAAGGTCAAATCGCGACAGTCGTGACCCCGATACCGATCCAAGGAATGGGAGAAATCCAATTAAAAAGTGTTACTGGTTCAATCAGTCGCCCTGCTTGTTTTTATACGCCCCAAGAGAAAATGATCGGACGTGGCGAAAAAGTTTTGATCATTGAAGTAAGAGACCGTGTTTGTTATGTTACACCGTACGAAAGTATGTTGAAAATGTAAAGGAGTGGAAGAAATGGAAATATCTGGAGTGTTTGTTGCAATTGTTTTAGCAGTGTTGATCGTTTTAATGTTATTGATCGTCTTTGTTGCTAAGTACCAAACGGCAAAGCCTGACGAAGCATTGATCATTAGTGGTAGTTACTTAGGAAGTAAAAATGTCCATGCCGACGAGAGTAACAATAAAATCAAAATCGTCCGCGGTGGAGGTGCATTCGTACTACCAGTTTTCCAACGTTCGAATCGTATCAGTTTATTATCAAGTAAATTAGACGTATCTACCCCAGAAGTTTATACAGAGCAGGGCGTGCCGGTGATGTGTGATGGTACTTCGATCATCAAGATCGGTTCTTCTGTCGAAGAAATTGCGACAGCAGCGGAACAATTTCTAGGAAAAACGCGAGAAGAACTTGAAAATGAAGCACGTGAAGTATTAGAAGGTCATTTGCGGTCGATCCTAGGTTCGATGACAGTAGAAGAAATTTACCAGAATCGTGACAAATTCAGCCAAAGTGTGCAAGAAGTTGCTTCGGTGGATCTAGCAAAAATGGGATTGATCATTGTTTCGTTCACGATCAAAGAAGTCCGTGATAAAAATGGTTATTTGGATTCTTTAGGGAAACCACGGATTGCTCAAGTCAAACGTGATGCAGATATTGCAGAAGCAGAAGCACTTAAAGAAACGCGTATCAAAAAAGCGGAAGCAGAGAAAGAATCTCAAGCCGCAGAATTACAACGCCAAACAGAGATCGCCGAATCTTTAAAAGAAAAAGAATTGAAATTAGCTGCCTATAAACAGGAACAAGATGTGGCACGAGCAAAAGCTGACCAAGCGTATAATTTAGAAAGTGCCAGAGAACAACAACAAGTAATCGAACAAGAGATGCAAGTAAAAGTCGTCGAACGTCAAAAACAAATCGAATTAGAAGAAAAAGAAATCATTCGTCGTGAAAAACAATACGATTCTGAAGTGAAGAAAAAAGCCGATGCGGATCGTTACGCCAAAGAACAAGAAGCCCAAGCGCAAAAAGTCAAAGAAGTGACTGAGGCAGAAGCAGAACAATTTAGAATCGAAGCCTTAGCCCAAGCCCAAGCCAACCAAACTCGTTTAGCTGGACAAGCCGAGGCAGAAGCCACCTTAGCAAAAGGGAAAGCGGAAGCAGAAGCAAAACAAAAAATTGCAGATGCGTTCAAAGAATACGGAGAAGCCGCTGTGCTTAGCATGGTGATCGAAATGTTGCCTCAACTGATGAGTGAAGCGGCACAACCGCTAGGCAATATCGAAAAAATCTCTGTTGTTGACACAGGTAATTCCTCAGGTGAGGCAGGTGGCGCCAATCGAGTGACAAGCTATGCGACAAACTTGTTGTCGACGACACAAGAAACGTTGAAAGAAACAACTGGATTGGACATCAAAGATATCATTGAGAATCTTTCCACTCGTGGAAATTCTAGACAATTGAATGTCTACGAAGGAACAAATGAACCGAAAGAATAACTTAAGAAAGACTCAAAGGATCATGTCCTTTGAGTCTTTTATTGGTTCTCTATTTATTTTCATTTTGCTCACGGATCTGTGCCTTTACTTCTTCCAGATTTTCAAGTAAAGCCTGCTCTTTTTTTCTTAATTCTTCTAAGTCCTCGACAATCTCTTCTTTTTTTTCAACTTCTGGCGGACGCAAGCAAAAATTGATACCGATAGCAATAAATGTCCCGATAAATGTATCGAAAACCCGCTCAATCGCATAGAAGGCTGACTCTCCTTGAGGGATACTTAAAGAGATCAGCAATAATGTTGCAATAGCAGCTATGATCCCAGAATTATTATTGATACCGTCAGATAAGACAATCACAATGATCACTAAAAGTGGGAGAACGATCAGTTCAACTAAAAAATCATTGTGGAAGTAACTTTTTACAAAAAAATAGAAAATACCTAATCCGCCACCAAGTAGATTGCCAATAATACGCGAGCGACCAAAAGAAAAGGTCGTAGTCAAATCTTGGCGCAAGGAAAAAACAGCAGATAGGGCAGCAATCATTGGAATGCCACGATCAAAGAGATGAAAGATCAAAATACATAAGAAAACGGCTAAAGCACTCTTCATTGTACGCATACCAAGTCGAAAGCGTCCAAATTGCATAGTATACTCTCCTTTACGTTCTTTACAATATCATAACTAAACTTACCATGGATTGCTAGTTTTTCATGAACGAATTTAGTATAATTCAATAAAAAGAAAGGAGCCGATCATGCGTATTGGAATGAGAACGGTAAAAACGGTCATCAGTGTATTTGCTTCCATGTTGGTTGCAAACTACTTTTCCTTATTGTTCTGGCCATCTGCCGGTATTATTGCGTTGTTAAGTGTCGGGAATACTCGTCGCTCCACCTTGATGACTGGGATCTATCGAATCGCTGCATTTATTGTCGCTACACTTATTGCCTTTATGTGTTTTACACTTTTGGGCTATCGAATCATCAGTTTCAGTATCTTTCTATTATTTTTTATTCCAATCGCCGTGCGGTTCAAATTGACAGAAGGAATCGTTGTAAACTCAGTCTTGATCACTCATTATCTTAGTGAACAAAGTATGAGTTGGCAATTGATCACAAACGAAGCAGCCTTGATGATCATTGGTGTAGGCTTTGCTTTGTTATCTAATGTCTACATGCCAGATAGTAAAAAACGTTTAAAGGAAAATCAAGTGATCATCGAAGAGCGGTTTCGTCTTCTTTTGAAGAACATGGCAGACTTTTTGCTTTCTGGCGAAGCTTACGAAAATCAAGGGTTATGCAAAGAATTACAAGTTTATATTCGAGAAAGCCAGGCATATGCACGGAATCACCAAGAGAATAACTTGCTTAGACAAAATCAATATTATGAAACCTATTTTTCTATGCGACGGGCTCAGATCAATGTGATCCAAGATATGCAAGAAAATTTAGCTTATATCCAGGACCCAGTGCCTTATAGCGACCATATATACGGCTTGTTGATCTATACAGCTGAGACATTTTCTGAATCAAATGATGGCAAAGAAATATTGACAAGGATCGAAGAGGTCTATGGAATGTATCGTCAAATGCCATTGCCGACTACGCGAAGTGAATTTGAGGATCGTGCGGAATTGTTTCAGTTTTTACAGTCATTCAAAAGTTTTATTGAAATAAAAGTAGAATTTTCTCAGCAGATGATAGTGGATGCGTAAAGGTGAATAAATAAGACGAAGCGATGAGGTGACCATCCTCTGCTTCGTCTTATTCTTATTCTGTTTATCTGTTACTCTTCCAATGCTCTTGCATATCATCTAAAAGTGCAATCACTTCGGTGGTTAAATACAGGGAACGGTTTGGCAGTTCTCCTTCGATCATTTTTACCATATTTTCAATTTCATAATTCATTGCTTGCGCACGATGGCCACTTTCAATCAGTTCTTTTGTACCATCAGTATAAATGATCTCTGCTTGGTCAGCTCTAGGATAATCATTGATTGAGATATACCCATTTTCAAAAGCAACGATTCCGACTTTTGGCATTTTTGCTTGGAAGGTCAGGCTGATCGTAGCTAGTTCATTTTCTTTATTTTGCAAGATCGTTACAGATTGTTCATCAACACCTGTTTTAAATGGAATCATACGAGAGGCGATGACTTCTGGTTGTGAGCTCAAAAAGAATCGAGCAAATGAAACAGCATAGGTTCCAATATCAAGTAATGCCCCACCTGCTAAATCAGGGTTGAAGAAGCGATTGGTCGGATCAGGTTCTTTGTAACTGCCAAAAGGTGCTTGGATCATCTTTAATGCACCTAACTTGCCTGAATCGATCATTGAACGAAGTTGATGATACAAAGGCATGTTGAAAATCGTCATCGCTTCTGCCAAGATCAGCTCTTTTTGTTCCGCTAATTGGATGGCTTGTTGAAGTTCTGCCTTATTCATCGTGATGGCTTTTTCGCATAAGACATGTTTCCCAGCTTCCAAGGCAGGAAGAATGTAGTCGATATGTTGACGATTCGGAACGGCGATATACACGATATCAACTTCAGCATCTTGCAACATATCATGATAATCGCCATACGCTTTTTTGATAGAATGGCGTGTAGCAAAATCCTGTGCTTTTTCCAAAGTTCGTGATGCAACAGCAACCAATTCACTTGATGTTTGATCGAAGTTTTCTGCAAATTCGTTAGCAATCGATCCTAGACCGACAATGCCCCATTGGTATTTTTTCATTTTTCATCTCTCCTTGACGTGGTATATTTAGTGTGAGGGTATTTAGTAGAATACTCTTAGTTTCGCTATTATTATATCAAAAAAAAGATATTCGATTCGTTTGAAGAACTGCTTTCTAAAAAAAGGTGAAAGAAATGTTCTAATAGATGATTTTTTCATTTAATTTAAGTAAAATAATTAGGAGGAGGAGATTGCGATGCATCAAGTATACGTTGATCTTATTATGAGTGTTTTACTCGAACAATTTGAAACAGAAGAAAATTTCTTAGATACTTATCTATTGGTGGATGAAACAACTTGGCAAGCTTGGAAGCGTGGTGAACAAAACTTACCATCCGAGGCCATGCAAAAAGTGAAAAATCTTTTTACGGACTATGAATGGATGTTAACGCAAAAAATTCTACGTCAAACCATTATTTTCCCTGAAAAAAGAAACGTTGCAGTAGCCGAATATAAGCAAATCAAAACACGTATTGCTCAGAAATGGGTAAGTAGTGGCAGTGCGAATGTAGAGTTGCTCCCTTTAAAAAATGATCAAATTGTCAATGGATATCTTGACTTGAAAG
Source organism: Enterococcus sp. AZ062 (assembly GCF_051715065.1). Taxonomy (NCBI): domain Bacteria; kingdom Bacillati; phylum Bacillota; class Bacilli; order Lactobacillales; family Enterococcaceae; genus Enterococcus; species Enterococcus sp. AZ062. Next base: position 1,311,963 of record NZ_JBIOTB010000001.1, read on the forward strand.
TCAGTATTCAATATGATGAGTGGGGTTATGATGACATTTTGAACTTTCGATTACCAGCAGAAGTTCAAAAGCAAATCGAAGGGGAGAAAATCGAGTTGTTAGATTGGGTAAATGAAAGTCTGGAAGAAACTTACGTGAGTGAGAAAGTGGAACCAGAAAGGGAATGAAAGGATTTTTTACGTGAATAAAATTTTAGGCGTTATCTCAGTCGTGATCATGATTGTTGCGATGGGCTATCTGGTTGTTAGTGAGAGTCGGACGGATACGAAAGCTCAAGCTGATAATTCAAAGACAGAACAAACAAACACGACGAGTGCGACAGAAGAAAGTACAGAAAAAGCAACAAAAAAACCAACCTCTAGTGATTTGCCAGATGTTAAGTTGGATGATTGGTCGCTGGTATTGGTAGGACCTGATCACAAAATCGAGACAGAAATCGATGAAGCTAACCAATTGGCTGCGCTAGATAATGGCTATTTGATCGACAAACGTATTAAGGCTGATTATGAAGAACTGGCTAACGCAGCTAAAGCTGCGGGCTTTCCTTTAGTTATGGTATCGGCTTACCGCTCCGTTGCGACACAACAAGAGGTGTTCGTTCAAAATGTCCAACAGGTGATGAGTAGTCAGGGAGTCACTGAAGAAGAGGCGACCGCGATTACGAAAAAAACTATGACAGAACCGGGTTACAGTGAACACCATACAGGTTTAGCTGTGGATGTGGTCGATGAAACATGGTATAACAATTATCCCAATACTGTATTGGATGAAAAATATGGTGACGAACCAGGTGCGAAATGGCTTGCGGACAATGCCTCTAAATATGGCTTTATTATCCGTTACCCAAAAGGTCGAGAAGATATTACAAAAATCACTTATGAACCTTGGCACTTACGTTATGTAGGCAAAGAAAGTGCAGAATATATCACATCAAACGATTTAACGATGGAGGAGTACTTGGACCAACTAAAAGAAAAGTAGGAATAAGAGATGGCAAAAAATAAATGGAAAAAACAAAGGCGTAAAAATAATCGCTGGTTTGCTGTAGTTTTAGGGAGTATGTTGATCATGATGGCTTTTGTTTTTTCTTTGAGAAGTTTGTCATCGCCCTACTCTACGGAAGCACAGCAACAAGAAACACTGACTCATCAGGAATTTATCAACGCATTAGTTCCACATGCGAAAGAACTACAACAAGGCTATGGCGTTTTGCCAAGTATCATTATTGGGCAAGCCATCCTTGAATCTGATTGGGGCAATAGTACGCTTGCCAGTAAATATAAGAACTTGTTTGGAATCAAAGCGTTCGGGAACGAAGAAAAAGTCAATCTGGAAACAAAAGAATATATCAATGAAGAATGGATCACCATCCAAGGAGACTTTCGAGTCTATTCTTCGTGGGAACAATCAATGGATGACCACACGGCTTTATTTGTCAATGGTGTCGATTGGAATCCTGCATTGTATGCGAATGTGATCACTGCGACCAATTATATTGAAGCAGCTCATGCGTTACAGGCGGCAGGATATGCGACAGATCCGACATATGCTGATAAAATCATACATGTGATTGAAACTTACCAGTTAAATCAATACGATCAATAATCAGAAAAGAACGGAAGTGGACGGATGGCAGATTTATTTGTTCCAGAAATAATGACAGAATTACGTAAGGATATCGTGAGAGTCCCAGAGGTCATTATGGAAGCAAGTGGTATTAAAATTTTTGGCAAGTTGATACGTTCGATTATCTTCACCACGGATATTGCGATCATCAGAAACACCAATGCAAATGCGGTGATCGCAGTTTATCCTTTTACACCCCATCCGGCAATTACGAAAAGCATCATTGAAGCAGCGGATATCCCTGTGTTTTCAGGTGTCGGCGGTGGCTTGACACAGGGGATGCGTTCGGCATATATGAGCCTTTTTGCAGAAGCACAAGGATCATTAGGCGTAGTCTTGAATGGTCCAACACCAGTAGAGACTGTCCATGATGTCTGTCAAGTGGTTGATATACCGGTAATCAGTACAGTCACGTCTAAATACTCGGAAATCGACGAGAAATTGGCAGCAGGCATTACGATCATCAATATCAGTGCGGGAAAAGATACAGCAGATACTGTTCGCTTTTTCCGAGCAAAGTATCCAGAATTACCGATTATTGCGACTGGAGGTCCCACGGAAGAAAGCATCAAAGAAACGATTGAAGCTGGCGCCAATGCGATCACCTACACACCACCTAGTAGCGGAGAGTTATTCAGCCGCAAAATGGACAAGTATCGAAAAATCGAGAAAACAAATTGAGTACCAAACGAAAATAAATATCATTCAACCAACCATAGATAATAGTTACCGATACAATCTTGGCTTTAGCAACCTTTTCCTTTATGGGATAGGTTGCTTTATTTCATAAATACTATTTTGTTTGCTAGGATGAAACCATGAGGTTTATCAAGAATAATCCAAAGATAAATCCTTCATGAGAAAAACAAGAAATATAGTTGTAAGTTTCAGAAACAAGTGTTAGACTGTTTTCATCGTTTAAAAATTAAACTATTTTGTTTCTAAAAATATCATTTATCAATCGAATATCGAACAACTTATATATCGTCATAATAAGGATGACAGTTTCTAGCCAGCACCGTAAATGTTGGACTATAAGTGAAAAAGTAGTGAGACATCTTTTTTGCTTATATATGAGCAGTAGAGATGTTTTTTTCTATGTTGAGTGGCATGAATTTAGCAAGAAAAGGAGTAAATAAAGTGAGAGAATTAGTTGAACGTATCAATAAAGATGGACAAGTCTTGGGTGAAGGCGTGTTGAAAGTAGATAGTTTTGTTACCCATCAGGTAGATCCAGTTTTGATGGAACAAATGGGCCAACGTTTTGCGGAAGTATTTAAAGAACAAGGAATCACTAAAGTGGTGACGATTGAAGCTTCTGGCATCGCCCCCGCTTTATTTGCGGCCAAAGAGCTCGGTGTACCGATGATCTTTGCAAGGAAAGCCAAAAGTTTGACGATGGATGAAGAATTATTGACGGCATCCGTTTATTCATTTACAAAACAAGTAACAAGCACGATATCGATTTCTCGTAAATTCTTGTCTTCTGAAGATAAAGTACTGATTATTGATGACTTTTTAGCCAATGGTCAAGCAGCAAAAGGGTTGATCGAATTGTGTCAACAAGCAGGCGCGAGTGTTGAGGGAATCGGGATCGTCATTGAAAAATCCTTCCAAGACGGTCGTCAACTTCTTGAAGAAATGGGCTTAAAAGTGGTCTCACTTGCCCGCGTTGCATCACTTTCTGATGGTCAAGTAGATTTTCTTGAGGAGGATGCGTAAGCGTGGAGAAAGAAACACAAAATGGAAAAGCAGCTGTCTTAGGGTTACAGCATTTATTAGCGATGTATGCGGGAGCAGTCGCTGTACCGTTATTGATCGGTACGGGTTTAGGATTTAATCAAGAACAAATGACTTATCTGATCTCAATCGATATTTTCATGTGTGGATTAGCAACGCTCTTGCAGTTGACTGTCAACCGGTTTTTCGGGATCGGTTTACCAGTTGTTTTAGGTTGTGCGATCCAAGCAGTTGCCCCGTTGATTTTGATTGGTAGTACAGAAGGTGTCGGTGCAATCTATGGCTCGATCATCGCATCAGGGATTTTTGTTGTGCTAGTTGCTGGTTTCTTTTCAAAGATCAAAAAGCTATTTCCACCGATTGTTACTGGAACAGTGATCACAGTGATTGGCTTGACGTTGATTCCAGTAGCTATCGAAAAAATGGGTGGTGGCAGTGCAACTGCTCCAGGTTTTGGTGATTTGACGAATTTACTATTAGCGTTTGTCACGATCCTACTGATCGTTGGTGTGCAATTATTAGGCAAAGGGTTCATTCGATCGATTGCGGTATTGATCGGTTTGATCGGTGGAAGTATCTTAGCTGCCTTTTTAGGTAGAATCGATTTAGGAGCAATTGGACAAGCCCCTGTTTTTCACGTGCCGCAACCTTTTTACTTTGGTAAACCGACATTTGAAATCTGGTCGATCTTATTGATGATCATCATTTCGATGGTAAGCATGGTAGAATCAACAGGCGTCTATTTTGCCTTAGGAGATATCACTGGAAAAAAAGTTGGAGAAGAGCAACTGAAAAAAGGCTATCGAGCAGAAGGGTTAGCCGTCATCTTAGGTGGTATTTTTAACACATTTCCTTATACAGGCTTTTCACAAAATGTCGGATTGGTACAACTTTCAGGAATCAAAACAAGAAAACCAATTTACTTTTCCGCTTTCTTTTTGATCATCTTGGGTTTATTCCCTAAAATCGGCGCAGTGGCTCAAATCATACCTGAACCAGTTCTTGGTGGCGGGATGTTGGTCATGTTTGGAATGGTGGCGATCCAGGGAATCCGGATGTTGTTAGAAGTAGATTTTACAAATGACAAAAATTTATTGATTGCTGCAGTGTCGATTGGTTTTGGTTTAGGCTTCAATCTGATGCCCGAATTATTCAGCCAGTTACCTGAAACAGTTCAAATGTTCACAGGAAACGGGATCGTTATGAGCAGTATCACAGCAATTGTTTTGAACTTAGTTTTTAACGGACTAAAACAAGACGAGAGAATCATTAAAGAAGCATTGAAGTAATAATATAGATCACTTCTATAAATCATAGCTAGTAACTTAATAGGGTAGAGACTTTTTTAGCTTACAGAAATAAGGCACCATCCACGAGATTTGTTTTTCAAATTTTTGTGGATGGTGCCTTATTTTCGAAAAGATTACTTTTGTTCCTGCCTTTTGTTTGGTTTTAGGTGGTGCGAGAAGACGAATGACCCAGACGAATTTTTTATTTGTAGCATAGTCATGAACAGATTCTCCCTACTTTTGGATACATGAAGAAAAAGTGTGATATCCTTAAAAAAAAACAAATGATTTGGATCAGAAAAACTTGATTTCAACAAGTAAAAGTCAATTTGTTAAAGACGAACAATAAACCTTTTTATCTATTTTTCATTCGAATTTATCTTGATTTACAGAGGGGCGATTGATAAAATATAAGTGAATACGAATCGAGAGGAGAAACGAATGGCTGCAAAAATTTCTGTAATAATGGGGAGTATCTCGGATTGGGAAACAATGAAACATGCGTGTGAGATCATTGAAGAATTTGGCGTTTCTTTTGAAAAGAAAGTAGTTTCAGCACATCGAACACCAGATTTGATGTTTTCATATGCAGAAGAAGCTCGAGAAAAAGGTATAAAAGTGATTATTGCAGGTGCGGGAGGAGCAGCTCATTTACCAGGGATGGTTGCTGCAAAGACGACATTACCGGTTATTGGTGTTCCTGTTCAAAGCCGAACATTGAACGGATTGGATTCTTTGCTATCCATTGTCCAAATGCCAGGCGGCGTGCCTGTGGCGACGACAGCGATTGGAAAAGCAGGCGCAATTAATGCTGGTCTACTTGCGATACAGATGCTTTCAATGTATGATTTAGAGTTGGAGGCTGCATTAGCGAAACGACGCGCAATGTCGGTTGAATCTGTAATAGAAAGTAGTGATCAACTTGGTTAAACCATTATTACCAGGCTCGACGATCGGAATCGTCGGTGGTGGACAGTTAGGTCGCATGATGGCGATCAGTGCAAAAGAAATGGGCTTCAAAGTCGGTGTACTTGATCCGATGAATGATTGCCCGGCTGCTCAAGTAGCGGACTGGCACATTGAAAGTTCCTACGATGATACGTTTGCTTTAGAAGAACTTGCAAGACGAACTGAGGTCATCACCTACGAATTTGAGAATGTGAGTGTGGAAGCACTGAATGCGATTTTGCCGATGTCATTTATTCCTCAAGGAACAGATTTATTGGCAATCACGCAAGATCGTCTACTAGAGAAATCATTTTTAGAAACAAATAACATCGTGATCGCTCCACATGCAACGATCGTCAGTCCTACAGATATCCAAGATGCAATCGATGGTATCGGTTATCCTTGTGTCTTGAAAACAACTCGAGGCGGGTATGACGGTAAGGGGCAATATGTACTGAAGAGTCGAGCAGACTTAGCTCCTGCGATGGATCTTTTAAGAGAAGGAACTTGCGTATTAGAAGCTTGGATCCCATTTGAAAAAGAACTATCGATCATGGTCGCAGGCAATGGGCAAGGGCAATATACGACATTCCCAGTTGTTGAAAATATCCACCGTAATAATATTCTCCATGAAACGATTGCGCCAGCAACTGTTTCAGCGGATGTGATCGAAGAGGCAGAAAGAATTGCTAAAGTGATTGCTGAAGCAGTGAGTTTGTCCGGTGTACTGGGCGTCGAAATGTTCTTGACGAAGACTGGTGGATTGTATGTGAATGAATTGGCACCACGTCCACACAATTCAGGCCATTACACCTTAGAAGCATGCGGAATGACACAATTTGATGCGCATATCCGTGGGATTTGCGGTTGGCCTTTACCTAAAAAAGTCCCATTGTTAAGTGATGCAGTCATGGTCAACGTTCTAGGTGAACAACTCTTAGAAAGTTACAATCTGATTGCGAAAAAACAAGATTGGAAATTTCATTTCTATGGCAAGAAACAAGCGAAAAAAGGTCGTAAGATGGGGCACATCACGATTTTGACAGAAGATATCGAGTCGACATTGAAAGAAATCGAAAAAACGAATATTTGGGATTAAAGGAGAATAGTTGATGTTAGAACGTTATACACGACCTGAAATGGGCAATATTTGGACAGAGCAAAATAAATATCAAGCATGGTTAGAAGTTGAAATACTTGCTGATGAAGCTTGGGCAGAATTAGGAGAAATACCTAAAGAAGATGTAGTGAAAATCCGTGAACACGCGTCTTTTGATATCGCTCGTATTTTAGAGATCGAGCAAGCGACACGCCACGATGTCGTTGCTTTTACTCGAGCAGTTTCGGAAACACTTGGCGACGAAAGTAAATGGGTCCATTATGGATTAACAAGTACAGATGTGGTTGATACAGCTTATGGTTACCAAATCAAACAAGCAAATGACATTTTGCGCGAAGATTTGAAACGTTTCACAGCGATCATTGGTGAAAAAGCCAAAGAGCATAAGTATACAGTCATGATGGGACGCACGCATGGTGTGCATGCTGAGCCAACGACTTTCGGCCTAAAATTAGCTACTTGGTATTCTGAAATGAAACGAAACATCGAACGTTTTGAACATGCAGCAAAAGGCGTAGAAGCAGGAAAAATCTCCGGTGCTGTTGGTACGTTTGCGAATATCCCTCCGTTCATTGAAGAATACGTGTGTGAAAAATTAGGCATCCGTCCGCAAGAAGTATCCACGCAAGTCTTACCACGTGATCTACATGCCGAATATTTTGCGACGATGTCATTGATTGCGACCAGTATCGAACGCTTTGCGACTGAGATTCGTGGACTTCAAAAATCTGAAACACGAGAAGTCGAAGAATTTTTTGCCAAAGGACAAAAAGGCTCATCTGCTATGCCACATAAACGCAATCCGATCGGTTCAGAAAATATGGCTGGCTTAGCGCGAGTGATCCGTGGGCATATGATTACCGCTTATGAAAATGTTTCATTATGGCACGAAAGAGATATCTCCCATTCTTCTGCAGAACGGATCATTCTGCCTGATACAACGATTCTACTTGATTACATGTTGAACCGCTTCGGCAATATCGTTAAAAATCTAACGGTATTCCCAGAAAACATGAAACGTAACATGGATGCGACATTTGGCTTGATCTATAGCCAACGCGTTATGTTGAAATTGATCGATAAAGGGATGACAAGAGAAGAAGCCTATGATCTTGTTCAACCTAAGACAGCGTATGCTTGGGATAACCAAGTGTCCTTCCGTCCGTTACTTGAAGAAGACGAAGCGATCACTTCTGTTTTGACACCAGAAGAAATCGCTGAAGCATTTGATTACAACCACCATATGAAAAATGTGGATGTCATTTTTGAACGTGTCGGTTTAGCATAAACTACTCAGCAAGAATGTAGGTTAACAATGTTTCTCGATTGATCGAGGAAAAGACGAACAATCACTAGCTAGAACTATTTTTTTTAATGAAAGAAAAAAAGAACATCCTTCAGACTAACTTCTGAGGGATGTTCTTTTTGGTTTAAGCATAAGCCATTTGATGACCCAAATTGAAATGTTGGGAGTGTAGAAGATTCAATAATGTTTCAACAAATGTATAGCCAAATTCTTGTTGATCGAAGGTCACGAGCAAGCGGTAATGATGCTTGAATAGCTTTTGCTCATGGATTTGTTTGATCACTAGTTCATGGTTGTTTTGGGTTAAGTAATGGAATGTTCGTTTTCGACACTCCGATTGTCGTTTTGCTGCACGACGAAGTTTTCTAAATGTATAAAAACTTCGATCCTTCATACAGGCATCAACATCTTTGATAGCAAGCAGATCATTGTACAAGCGTGATTTTTCTTCAACAGATAAATCGAGTAAAAAGCGTTGGGCAGACATACTTGGATCTTCCATTTAGTTACCTCCTTGAAACCTCTAACTGTTTTCTTTAAATCTACTATATCACCAATTAATAAATGTGTAAACGCTTCTTAGCGAAGAACAACTTTTCTTAATAAAAGTACGAAAGACGAACATTAAGTGTTTTTAATGGTTGAAATGTACACTTTTGTATTGATTTGATTCCTGACCCTTGGTAAAATTTAAAGTGAAAAGACGAACAAATAATGTATGTTTGTAAAACAACGTTAATAAACAAGGAGTCGTAGACATGGAAAAACAGAATTTGCTCTATGAAGGAAAAGCAAAAAGAATGTTTAACACGAATGATGAAACTGTCTTATGGGTGGAGTATTTAGACCAAGTGACTGCCCTCAACGGTGGAATGAAAGACCAGATGCAAGGAAAAGCAGAATTGAACAATCAAATCACAAGTGCTATTTTTGAATACTTATCGAATCAAGGAATAAAAAATCATTTTCTTGAGAAATTGTCAAAAACCGAACAATTGATAAAAAAACGGTCGATCATTCCCTTAGAAGTGGTCGTCAGAAATATTTCAGCTGGAAGTTTTTCAAAACGCCTAGGAGTAGAAGAAGGGCAAGTGCTACCGTCACCAATCGTTGAATTTTACTACAAAAAAGATGAATTAGATGATCCATTCATCAATGATTCACATATTGCTTTCTTAAAGCTAGTAACTCCAGAAGAGATCGCCGAACTAAAAAAACAAGCGTTACTCATCAATGAACAGCTGATCAAACTATTCAAAAAGATCGATTTACAATTAGTCGATTTTAAAGTGGAATTTGGCCGAACGGATATAGGAGAAATCGAATTAGCAGATGAGATTTCCCCGGATACCTGTCGCTTATGGGATATTGCTACAAACAAACATATGGATAAAGATGTCTACCGGCGAAAGATTGGCAACATCATTCCTGTCTATCAAGAAGTGCTCGATCGTTTAAATCAATTATCACTCGAAAATAAAGGAGAATAAATCATGTATTTTGTAAAAGTGTACGTAACATATAAAGACTCAGTATTAGACCCACAAGGAGAGGCAGTTAAAAATGCGGTACATCGTTTAGGCTACGACAACATTGAAGATATTCGTATCGGAAAGTATTTTGAGATCCAAGTCTCTGCAATTGAAGAAGAAGTAGAAGCAACGATCGAAGCGATTTGCGATCGTTTATTAGCAAATGTCAATATGGAAACGTATCGTTATGAAATCAACAAAATGGAGGAAGTTTAGCATGAAATTTGCCGTGATTGTTTTTCCTGGATCGAATTGTGATGCGGACTTGCTTTGGGCGATCCGTGATGTGATGGGCGCAGAAGCAGACTATGTTCGTTATGACGAATCTTCTCTTGAAGGGTATGACGGAGTATTGATCCCTGGCGGATTTTCTTACGGGGATTACTTACGTTGTGGAGCGATTGCTCGTTTCTCCACAATCATGGATGAAGTGATTCGTTTTGCGGAAGAAGGAAAACCTGTTTTTGGTACATGTAATGGATTCCAAGTGTTGACGGAGGCTGGATTGTTACCAGGCGTATTAAGAAGAAATGATTCACTGCGTTTCATCTGTAAGTCAGCGTCATTGAAAGTCAACAATCAAACATCCTTTACTTCAGAGTACGACAAAAATGAGGTGATCCAGTTGCCGGTGGCCCATGGAGAAGGCAATTATTTTTGTGACGAAGAGACGCTTCAAGAACTGATCGACAACAACCAAATCGTGTTTACCTACGAGGGAGAAAATATCAACGGCAGTGTGGCCAACATTGCAGGGATTACAAACAAAGCAGGAAATGTGTTAGGGATGATGCCCCACCCAGAACGAGCAATGGAAGCATTACTTGGCTCAGAAGATGGCAAACGTTTCTTCGCTTCGCTATTGAAGAATTTCGGAAAGGTGACTGCATAAATGAAAACAATGATGGAGCCAACTGCATTAGAAATCAAAGAACAAAAGATTTATACGCAATGGGGACTGACGGATGAAGAATACCGGATGATCGAAGAAGACATCTTAGGTAGGATGCCTAATTATACGGAGACCGGTTTGTTCTCAGTCATGTGGAGTGAACACTGTTCTTACAAAAATTCCAAGCCGATCTTGAGAAAATTTCCAACAAGTGGGCCGAATGTCTTACAAGGGCCTGGTGAAGGTGCGGGCATCGTTGACATTGGAGACGGACAAGCAGTGGTTTTTAAAGCAGAAAGCCACAATCATCCTTCGGCAGTCGAACCTTATGAAGGCGCAGCAACAGGTGTTGGGGGCATTATTCGTGATATTTTCAGTATGGGTGCACGTCCGATTGCTCTACTCGATTCACTGCGTTTTGGTGAATTAGATAATCCTCGTACAAAATACCTTTTAGAAGAAGTTGTTGCTGGTATCGGAGGGTATGGTAATTGTATCGGCGTACCAACGGTTGGTGGTGAGATCGCCTTTGATCCTTGTTATGAAGGAAATCCATTGGTCAATGCGATGTGTGTTGGGTTGATCGACCATAAAGATATCCAAAAAGGACAAGCATCAGGTGTGGGCAATTCGATCATGTATGTGGGTGCTAAGACAGGTCGGGATGGTATCCACGGTGCGACATTTGCCTCCGAAGAATTTAGTCAAGAAGAAGAACAACAACGTTCAGCAGTCCAAGTTGGCGATCCTTTTATGGAGAAATTGTTGTTAGAAGCTTGTTTGGAATTGATTTTTGACCACTCAGACATTCTTGTCGGTATCCAAGATATGGGTGCGGCAGGACTTGTTTCATCTAGTTCAGAAATGGCTTCAAAAGCAGGCTCTGGTTTGGTATTGACCTTGGACGATGTACCTCAGCGTGAATCACAGATGACCCCTTATGAAATGATGTTGTCTGAATCACAAGAACGGATGTTGATCTGTGTGAAGGCAGGATCAGAAGCGCGCGTCCAAGAACTATTCCAAAAATACGATTTAGATGCGGTGACGATCGGAAAAGTAACAGATGATGGTCAGTACCGTTTGTATCATCATGGAAAAGAAGTAGCTAATCTTCCGGTAGATGCCTTAGCAGAAGATGCGCCTGTCTACCAGAAAGAAATGGTTGAACCAGAACGGATGGCAAAATTCCGTGAATTAGGGCAATATCAACCAGTGATCGATGACCCAAATAACGTGTTGCTAGATTTATTGCAACAACCAACGATTGCTTCAAAACGTTCGATCTATGAAACTTACGATTCTCGTGTCCAAACGAATACAGTCGTTGCTCCGGGTAGTGATGCCGCAGTCTTACGTATTCGTGGCACGAAAAAAGCGTTAGCGATGACGACGGATTGTAATGCTCGTTATATTTATCTAGATCCAGAAATTGGTGGTCAGATCGCTGTTGCGGAAGCAGCAAGAAATATCGTCGCGAGTGGTGGACAACCGTTAGCGATCACGGATTGTTTGAACTATGGTTCTCCAGATAAACCAGAAGTATTCTGGGAATTAGCGTACTCAGCTGATGGGATTGCCAAAGCATGTGAAATGTTGGAAACACCCGTGATCTCAGGAAATGTTTCTTTATATAACGAGACAGATGGCCAAGCGATCTATCCAACGCCGATGATCGGTATGGTCGGATTGATCGAAGCGCACGAACATATCACTACCCAAGAGTTCAAACAAGCGGGAGATTTGATCTATGTGATCGGCCAGACGTTTGCAGACTTTAACGGCAGTGAATTACAAAAGATGCAGCTTGGCAGGATCGAAGGAATGGTGGAGCATTTTGATCTAACCACCGAAAAAGAAAACCAAACCTTGGTGTTAGAAGCAATCAAAGCTGGACTGATCCAAAGTGCGCATGACTGTGCAGAGGGTGGGTTAGCGGTGGCTATTGCGGAATCAGCGTTCACCAATGGTTTCGGTGTTTTAACGAGAGTTGATCTGCCAGCTGCTCATCTGTTTTCTGAATCACAATCACGTTTTGTCGTATCAGTAACAAAAGAAAACCAACAAGCCTTTGAAACATTAGCTGGTGAGCGTGTGACACTTCTTGGTCACGTAACGGAAGAAAAACAATTGGTGATACAAGCAAATGATGGAAGTGTTGACTTGGCAGTCGCTTTGGCGAAACAGTCTTGGGAGGAAGCGATCGAATGTCTTATGAAGTAAGAAGTATTAATGAAGAATGTGGAGTGTTCGGTGTTTGGGGGCATCCTCAAGCTGCCAATGTCACTTACTTTGGCTTGCATAGTTTGCAGCATCGTGGGCAAGAAGGCGCTGGCATCGTATCGAATGATGATGGGAAATTATATGGTCACCGTGATCTTGGGCTTCTTTCGGAGGTATTCAAAGATCCAAGAAAACTAGCAGCTTTATCTGGACAAGCAGCGATCGGTCACGTTCGCTATGCTACTGCGGGCAATGGCAGTGTAGATAATATCCAACCTTTTTTATTCAAATTTTACGATCAATCGATTGGGTTGGCTCATAACGGCAATCTGACGAATGCTCGCTCTTTGCGGACGTCTTTAGAAAAAGATGGTGCTATCTTTCATTCAAATTCAGATACAGAGATCTTGATGCATTTGATCCGTCGTAGTAACGAAGAAACATTTTTAGACAGATTAAAGGAAGCCTTAGCTGAGGTAAAAGGCGGGTTTGCCTACTTATTACTGACAGAAGACGCCATGGTTGCGGCACTGGACCCTAATGGTTTTCGCCCATTAGCCATTGGTCAAATGAAAAATGGCGCATATGTCATTACTTCTGAAACCTGTGCGCTGGAAGGAATCGGTGCGCGCTTCGTACGTGATGTCTTGCCAGGAGAAATCGTCATCATCAATGATGATGGCTATACGATCGAACAATACACGACAGATACTCAACTGGCGATTTGTTCGATGGAATATATTTACTTTGCACGTCCGGATTCTGATATTGCAGGGATCAATGTGCATACAGCACGCAAAAATATGGGGAGACGTTTAGCGGCTGAAGCGCCGATCGAAGCAGATATGGTGGTTGGTGTGCCGAATTCTTCGTTGTCAGCAGCCAGTGGGTATGCGGAAGCAAGTGGAATCCCTTATGAGATCGGCTTGGTGAAAAATCAATACGTGGCGCGTACGTTCATTCAACCAACGCCAGAATTAAGAGAACAAGGTGTGCGAATGAAACTTTCAGCGGTTCGAGGAGTTGTTGAAGGAAAAAAAATCATTATGGTCGATGATTCGATCGTTCGCGGCACTACAAGCCGAAGAATCGTCAATCTATTAAAAGAAGCCGGAGCAAAGGAAGTCCATGTACGAATTGCATCTCCACCATTGAAATATCCATGTTTTTATGGGATCGACATCCAAACGAGGAAAGAACTGATCGCAGCGAATCATTCAATCGAAGAAATCAGAGAATGTATCGGTGCAGATTCGTTGGATTTCTTGAGTGAAGAAGGTTTGATTGGCGCAATCGGCCTACAAAAAGATGCCCCTTATTCAGGGTTATGTATGGCTTATTTCAACGGCGATTATCCGACACCGCTATATGACTACGAAGAAAAATACCAAGAATCTTTAAAAGAAAAAGTATCATTTTTTTAAACGGAGCAAATGAAAGGAGCAAGTAATCAAATGAGTAATGCTTATGCAAAAGCGGGTGTGGACGTAGAAGCGGGTTATGAAGTCGTGGATCGCATCAAAAAACATGTGAAGAAAACAGAAAGAATCGGTGTGATGGGGGCATTAGGAGGATTTGGTGGTTGCTTTGACCTTAGTGGATTCCAATTAAAAGAACCTGTCTTAGTTTCCGGAACAGACGGTGTAGGTACTAAGTTAGCTGTAGCTATCGCCGCAGATCGCCATGAAACGATCGGTATCGATTGTGTCGCGATGTGTGTCAATGATATTTTGGCACAAGGGGCAGAACCTTTATACTTTTTAGATTATTTGGCAACAGGTAAAAATGATCCAGAACGTTTAGAAAAAGTCGTAGCAGGCGTTGCCGCTGGCTGTGTTTCAGCAAACATGGCATTGATCGGTGGCGAAACAGCAGAAATGCCAGGCATGTATCAAGGGGACGATTATGATCTGGCAGGCTTTGCGGTAGGGATCGCGGAAAAAGCGCAATTGATTACTGGTCAATCGATCACAACAGGTGATATCTTGCTAGGTTTGCCTTCTAGTGGCATCCATTCCAATGGGTACTCTTTGGTTCGTAAAATCTTTTTTGACCAGCATGGTTTTTCATTAGAAGAAACGATCGAAGGGTTGGATTCCTCTTTGGCAGATGTGTTGCTTGAACCAACAAAAATCTATGTTTCGACTTTATTGCCATTAGTCAAAGAAGAGAAGATCAAAGGTGCCGCACATATTACAGGTGGTGGATTTATTGAGAATATTCCACGGATGTTGCCAGAAAACGTTGCTGCCAGCATCGATCTAGGCACTTGGCCAGTTTTACCGGTCTTCGATTGTTTACAAAAGTATGGTGAGATCCCTGCACATGAAATGTATGAGATCTTTAACATGGGCATTGGAATGGTCATTGCAGTTTCTCCTGAACATGCGAGTGAAATCATTGATCAAATCCGTAAATCTGGCGAAGAAGTCTATCAAATCGGGCAAGTCGTACCTTTTGAGGAGCAAAAAGTCGTGATCGCAGAGGGGAAAAAATGAAGATTGCCGTCTTTGCTTCAGGAAATGGCAGTAACTTTCAAGCGCTGGTCGATTATTTTAAAAAAAACCGACTTTCTGCGACAATCGAGTGGTTGTTTTGTGATCAGCCACATGCCTATGTTTTACAACGGGCAAAAAAAGCGCAAGTTCCGAGCACATGTTTTTCACCGAAAGAGTTTGCATCCAAAACGGAGTACGAACAAGCGATCCTTGAAGAATTAGCAAACCGAGAGATTGATTTGATCGTATTGGCTGGCTATATGCGAATCGTTGGTGAAGGTTTATTGTCTATTTACGAAAATAAAATGATCAATATCCACCCTTCGTTATTACCAAATTTTCCAGGTCTTCATGGGATTCGCGATGCTTTTGAAGCAGGCGTGGAAGAAACAGGTGTGACTGTCCATTATATCGATCGTGGGGTGGATACTGGACCGATCATTCGTCAGGAAAAAGTAGTAATCGAAAAAGAAGATACATTAGCTACATTGGAACAAAAAATCCATCAAATCGAACATCAGATCTTTCCAGAAGTAATCGCAAAAATAGTAAATATGGGAGATGTAAACAAATGACAAGAGCGTTAATAAGTGTTTCAGATAAGACTGGGGTCATTGACTTTGCAAAAGGACTACGTGCTGCCGGTATAGAGATCATTTCCACAGGTGGAACTAAAACAGCTTTGGAAGAAGCAGGAATCGAAACTATTTCTATCGATGAAGTGACTGGTTTTCCTGAGATGATGGATGGCCGAGTAAAAACTTTACATCCAAAAATCCACGGAGGATTATTAGGGCGTCGAGATAGTGAAAGCCATATGGAGGCAATGGAAAAAGAAGCCATCCAACCAATCGATATTGTCTGTGTCAACCTTTATCCATTCAAGGAAACGATCTTAAAACCAGAAACGACCGAAGCAGATGCGATCGAAAATATTGATATCGGTGGACCGAGCATGTTGCGAAGTGCTGCAAAAAACCATGCCTTCGTAACAGCCATCGTTGATCCCCTTGATTATGCGATCGTCTTAGCAGAAATCCAGCAAGAAGGTTACACGACTCTTGCGACGCGCAGAAAACTAGCAGCAAAAGTTTTCCGTCATACGGCGGCTTATGATGCCTTGATCGGACAATATCTCACAGAGGCAGTGGGTGAGAAAGAACCTGAGAATCTAACACTTACCTACACGCGTAAACAAGACCTTCGTTATGGTGAGAATAGCCATCAAGAAGCAGCGTTTTATCAAGCGGCATTACCATCGAGCTACTCGATTGCGTGTGCGGAACAATTGCACGGTAAGGAACTTTCTTTCAATAATATTCGTGATGCGGATGCTGCGTTACGTATTATGAGAGAGTTCACGGAACCAACGGTCGTTGCGCTAAAACATATGAACCCATGTGGTATCGGAAGTGGCGAGACGATTTTCTCTGCGTGGGAAGCAGCTTATGCTGCTGATCCGGTATCGATCTTTGGCGGTATTATCGTATTGAATCGGGAAGTCGATTTGGTTAGTGCACAAGCAATGACCCAATTATTTTTAGAAATCATTATCGCTCCTAGTTACAGTGAAGAGGCGCTAGCTGTACTGAAAACAAAGAAAAATCTCCGTCTGTTGCAAGTCGATTTCTCAAATGTGGAGGGAAATGCTAACGAAATGGTCTCTGTCTTAGGAGGTTTACTGATCCAACAAGATGATCGTGCAATGGAAGAACCCGAAAGTTGGACCGTAGTCACCGCTCGTCAACCCACAAAAGAAGAGCAAGCAGCGATGGCTTTTGCTTGGAAAGCAGTCAAACATGTGAAATCAAATGCGATCGTCGTTGCAAATCAACAGCAAACCCTCGGTATTGGTGCCGGTCAAATGAATCGTGTGGGTTCGGTCAAGCTTGCAATCGAACAAGCTGGTGCTAAAGCCGGAACAGCTGCGCTTGCAAGTGATGCTTACTTCCCGATGGATGACTCTGTCGAATACGCTGCGAATCATGGTATCAAAGCAATCATCCAACCAGGAGGAAGTATCAAAGATCAAGCCTCAATCGATATGGCAAATAAGCATGGTATCACAATGGTATTTACCGGCGTGCGTCATTTTAGACATTAAGAAGGAGCGAATAAAATGAAATGTTTAGTGATTGGCTCGGGCGGACGAGAACATGCAATCAGTAAAAAACTTGCAGCTAGTCCGTTAGTCGAAGCGGTGTATTGCGCACCTGGAAATGCAGGGATGAAAAAAGATGGGATTCGTTTGGTAAATCTTGCTGAAACAGAACATGAAGGATTGATCGAGTTTGTTCGATCTGAAGGAATCGCCTGGACATTTGTAGGTCCAGAGATCCCTCTACTCAATGGGATCGTTGATGATTTTCAAGCGGAAGGATTAGCGATTTTTGGTCCAACTAAAGCAGCTGCCTTGATTGAAGGTTCAAAAAGCTTTGCCAAAGAGTTAATGGCACGTCAAGGTATTCCTACGGCAGAGTCACAAACGTTTAGCCGTTTTGCTGAAGCAAGAAAATATATTGAAGCGAAAGGCGCACCGATCGTTATCAAAGCAGACGGATTAGCTGCTGGTAAAGGGGTCGTTGTGGCAGAAACCCTCGAAGCCGCTGTCGAAGCCGCTTCAGAGATGCTAGAACATAATCGATTTGGTGCTAGTGGGCAACAAATCGTTGTGGAAGAGTTCTTGTCTGGTGAAGAGTTCTCTTTACTTGCTTTTGTCCGAGATACAGAAGTTTATCCCATGGTGATCTCGCAAGATCACAAACGAGCGTATAATGGTGATAGAGGTCCAAATACCGGTGGAATGGGTGCCTATACACCTGTACCACAAATCCCTCAAACCATGGTTGATCAAGCTGTCGAAGAGGTGCTGAAACCCGCAGTGCGAGGAATGAAGGAACTAGGACGTCCGTTTACTGGTATTTTATATGCAGGGTTAATTGCCACAGCAGAAGGACCAAAAGTAATCGAGTTCAATGCTCGGTTTGGTGACCCTGAAACGCAAGTCGTCTTGCCACGACTCAAAAGTGATCTAGCAGAAATCATTGACCGTCTATTATCAGGAAAGGCAGTCGAGTTATCATGGGAGTCAGAAGGGTTTTGCTTAGGGGTAGTCGTTGCTGCGGAAGGTTATCCAGAAAACTACCAAAAAGGCGCCTTACTTCCAGATTTTTCAACTGATCCAGATGTGTCCATCTATTATGCCGGAGTAGAGGAACGAGCAGAAGAATTGGTAGGTGCAGGAGGACGGATCTATTTGGTGGAGGCTAGTGGTCAGACAATCGAGGAAGCGCAAGAAAAAATATACTCGGTTTTAAAAGTCAAGAATACTGATCATACATTCTATCGGACGGATGTCGGCTCAAAAGCCTTGGTACAAAAGTAAAATCTAAATAAAGAAATAAAACTATTTTTTGCTGAATAGGAAAAATAGTTTTATTTTTTTTGAAGCCTTTTCATGGTGATTATGGTAAAATCGAGTTGGTAAGAAAGGATGAGATTTGATGAAAAAGATTCGTTTAGGGACTTCTGACCAGCTCGTATCCTCCGTCATTTTAGGTTGTATGCGGTTGAATGGTTCTGAGCAACCTGAAAAAGTGATTGAAACAGCTTTTGAAAATGGCATCAACTTTTTTGACCATGCGGATATTTACGGTGGTGGGGACTGTGAAACAATTTTTGCTCAAGCGTTAGCAAAAACTTCGCTAAAACGTGATGAATTATTTATCCAAACGAAATGCGGGATCGTACCAGGAAAGATGTTTGATTTCTCAAAAAAACACATCATTCAATCGGTTGAAGATAGCTTGCGTCGATTAGATATGGAATACGTTGATGCCTTGTTACTTCATCGTCCAGACACGCTCGTTGAACCCGAAGAAGTGGCGGAAGCGTTTGATGAGTTGGAACAATCTGGCAAGGTTCGTTTCTTTGGTGTGAGCAATCAAAAGCCAATGCAGATCGAGTTATTGAAAAAATATGTGAAACAGCCGTTACTGGCAAATCAATTACAGTTTGGTCTGAAACATTCCGAAATGATCGATCAGGGAATCCATGTGAACATGACGGATCAAGCAAGTATTGACCATGATGGCAGTAT
The DNA here is from genome assembly GCF_051715065.1 of Enterococcus sp. AZ062. NCBI lineage: Bacteria > Bacillati > Bacillota > Bacilli > Lactobacillales > Enterococcaceae > Enterococcus > Enterococcus sp. AZ062. The sequence goes on from NZ_JBIOTB010000001.1 coordinate 1,331,236, forward strand.
CCTAGATTATTCTCGTTTGCATGAGATGACAATCCAAGCGTGGTCGCCTTATCAATATGGCTTCTTTGAAGGTGTATTCATTGGAAATGAAAAATTTCCGGAATTGAATCAGTCGTTAAACGAACTGGCAGAAAAATATCAGACGACACCAACCGGTTTAGCTTCAGCATGGATCTTACGTCATCCTGCAAATATGCAAGTGATCGCTGGAACGATGAATCTGACAAGGATTGAAGAAATCGCGAAAGCATCAATGATCGATATGACACGAGAAGATTGGTATGCATTGTATCGTGCTGCTGGCAACATTTTGCCATAAAATAAAAGATATCGTTAGCCGACTCTCTGTTTTTTATGAGAAAGAGAGTCGGTTTTTACAAAAATAGAAAAACGATGAACAGTATCGAAGAAAAGAGGAGAATCAATGGATAAACAGTTAAGGAAACTATTACAAGATGAGAGAAAATACTTATACGCCGATTTTAGTACATTACATAAAACGCAACAAAAACTATATAATGAAATCATCAAAGAACAAAATAACTTATTGAATAAATTTCCTGAAAATGGAACACAAGCAAAAAAACTTATCGACCCAATCAATTCTTATGAAAATAAGATCGAAATGTGGGTAGCCAACGCCATGCGGATGGAAAAAATGGAGAAGCATATCCAATCTATTCGATTAAAACTACATGCGGGCTTTTCTCAGCCAAGCAAGGCTTTCGAAAGAATGGGCTATCAGGAAAATTCGGCAAGGATCATGCTTGAAAAACGAAATGAACAGTTTTATTCCAAGGTGTTTCAACAATTGATTTCAAATATTACTTCCTTCCTTGGTCAGAATGTCACTTTCGCCCGTGGTGAAGCAAAGATTCCGCAATCGGTTGATCTAAACCTAAGTAAAAAAACGTTACAAACACGTAAAGATCGTTTGTCAGCTGAATTTAAAGTACTACATAAAGAATCAAATGAATGGAAAAATGATTTGAAAACCTTAACGAAACAAGTGTTGAAGCATCGTGAAGATTTAGAAAATCCTGATTTTCGAATGGATTTTAAAAGAGGCTTGGAATCGCATCATTCCATTGAACATATTGCAGGACCCGTCATCAATTCGATCGAATCACTACATTCAAGTATGTTGAATTACGCAGAAAGTTTGATCCATTTAAATAAAAAAGAGGGAGAACTTTTTGAGACCAGAGCGCAAATCAACGGGAAAGAGCAGTATGTCAATGGGAGTCATACGCTGAAAAGCTTGAATTACCAGCGTGGTCAGGCACTAACTGATCTAAAAGCAATAAGCAAAGAATATTATACTCCTAAAGTGCTGTCAGCGATCGATTATGTACGTGGTCTAGGTGCAGGAGTACTAAGAACAGTTGATGTAGATAAGCATGTACAGACGGACAGAAAACTCCAACAAGTATCTCAGCTAAAAGCACAAGGCTCTTTCGCCGACCGTGCGAATCGTGCGAAAAAAATGGCGGGAGATTTCCAACAAAATCGCCCAACAACAAGCAACCACGAAAAAAGTCGTTAGGAATCATTGTGATTTCACAAACAAATAAGTAAAGTAAAATCAAAAAAAGCGAACATTTTTTTAACGTTCGCTTTTTTTGTACGAAAACTTAATTAAAGGTAAAGTGAAACTTTTTTATAACAAAAAAGCTTGATTTTTTATTGAAATTACGTTAAATTACTTGAGGTGCTAAAAATAAGCACGTAAAAAGCAGATAATGTTCGTGTTTTTTGCGAATATGAAATCGAGAGGACGATATGATGAAAGTATTTGATTACGAAGATATTCAACTGATTCCTAATAAATGTATCGTAAACAGCCGTTCAGAATGTGATACAACTGTGACATTAGGTTCACATACATTTAAAATGCCGGTTGTACCAGCAAATATGCAAACGATCATTGATGAAACGATTGCGGAATTTTTAGCTGAAAATGGTTATTTCTATATCATGCATCGTTTTGAAGAAGAAGCAAGAATCCCATTTATCGAAAAAATGAAAGCAAGAAATTTAATTTCTTCTATTAGTGTAGGCGTGAAAAAGGACGAGTATGCTTTTGTAGAAGAATTAGCAGAAAAATCGCTTGTACCAGATTATATTACAATTGATATTGCCCATGGACATTCAAATGCTGTGATCGCGATGATCCAGCATATCAAAAAGCATTTACCAGATACGTTTGTCATTGCGGGGAACGTAGGGACGCCAGAAGCCGTTCGAGAATTGGAAAACGCTGGAGCAGATGCAACGAAAGTCGGCATTGGCCCAGGAAAAGTATGTATCACAAAAATCAAAACTGGTTTTGGTACTGGTGGTTGGCAATTAGCTGCACTAAGATGGTGCGCGAAAGCTGCCCGTAAACCCATCATTGCTGATGGTGGCATCCGTACGCCTGGAGATGTCGCGAAATCAGTGCGTTTTGGCGCGACGATGGTGATGATCGGCTCATTGTTTGCAGGGCACGAAGAATCACCAGGAGAAACAAAAGTAGAGAACGGCGTCGTTTACAAAGAATATTTTGGATCAGCCTCTGAATTCCAAAAAGGCGAAAAGAAAAATGTTGAAGGTAAGAAAATCTGGATCCAACACAAAGGATCTCTGAAAGATACGTTAGTTGAAATGCAACAAGACTTACAATCTTCGATTTCTTATGCCGGTGGTCGTGACTTAGAATCAATTCGTAAAGTCGATTATGTCATCGTTAAAAACTCTATTTTCAACGGAGATACGATTTAATTTAAAAGATTAGAAGATTGGTAGGAGAAATCTTGCCAATCTTTTTTTGGCATTTTTCTTTCTGTAAAAACTACGTTACAATAGTAGAAAGTAAACAATTGGAGAATCGTTATGTGGACGAAAATAAATAAAGAAAAAGGTTCTGTTTACCAACAAGTTATGGACCAAATCTTGAAGAACATCGAAAATGGACAATTGCAACCAGGAGACAAACTACCCTCGGAAAGACTATTTGCGGATTATTTTGGAGTGAATCGTACGACTGTTGTGCATGCGTTAGATGAATTGCGTGGACTAGGGATATTGGAAAGTCGTCAAGGGAGTGGTCGGTTTATTTCTTCGGTGACTTGGGGTGATTTTTCAGAGCCACGGATCGATTGGCGTCAATTGATCTCTGCAAGATACGATAAGATCGTTGATAGTTACGGAGAAAAAGTCAAAGATGCAAGTCGGAAATCCGATTTTTTAGATTTATATTCAAGTGAAATGCCGCTTGATGTATTACCTAATGTGAAGATGCCCATTTATACATTAGAAGGTATCTTAAAAGAAGAACAAGCCGTTTCCGTGTTTGGGTATCAACCGCTGATGGCGCAGATCAGAGAACGCTTGATCAGAAATAACGGATTTTCGTTTAAAAAAAGTCAATTGCTGATCACGGGTGGGGGACAACAAGCAATCTTTCTGATTTTACAAACGATTTTGTCCGTAGGAGATGCCGTTGCGGTGGAATCCCCAACCTTTTTCTACCGCTTGCCATTGTTTAAAGCACTTGGTACCCGCTTATTCGGTATTCCAATGGATGATCAAGGGATTGATTTAGGGAAATTGGAAGAATCCATTCATAAGCATAAGATCAAAGCGGTCTTAGTCAATCCAAATTTTCAAAATCCGACAGGTACAGTGATGGCAGCTGAACGCCGCCAACGTTTAGTTGCGCTTTGCCGTAAATACCAATTGCCGATCATAGAAGATGATGTGTTTGCAGATCTAGCCTTTTCTCCAGAAAAACAAGCTTCGATCGCTCCGATCCATGTGATTGATCCGGAAAATGTCTTATATGTCGGCTCATTATCGCGTTTGTTAGGGGAAACGACTAAAATTGGTTGGATCGTGGGCCCAACTATTCTGATCCAACGATTGTCCGAGGCACAAAAAATGATGGATGTCTCTTTGAGTATCTTTACACAAATGGCCGCAACTGCTGTTTTTGAATCTTCTTTTGACCAAAACATGGCAAGTCTGTGTCAACGACTAGAAAAGAACAGTCAGCTTTTACGTAGTTGGGTCGATTCGCAAGACTTCTTTCATTTAGCCCCTCTTGCAGGTGGATACTATGGCTGGCTGACTTGGGAGGGTGAAAAGTTCACGAAGGTATTAGCAGAAAGATTATTGCGTGAGGGGTTAGGTGTGGCCCCAGGTTATCTTTTTGGCGAAGACATCGGTTTAAGAATCAACTATAGCCGTATGAGCTCTGATGACCTGCCACTATTCGCTTCACGAATGGACAAATTACAAACATGGTTGGAAGAGAAAGAGAAGCAATAGCAAGAAAAGAAAGAGTAACTTTTGTTATTTTTTCTTTTCTTTTTTATTTTGTGAAGAAATTTGTGGAAAAGTTGACGTATTGCCTGTCAATCAAAAGAAATATGTAGTTGTACAGGCTTATTGTTTGTAAAAAAGCCTATGTTAAGGATAAAATTAAGGTAAGTGATTTGTGTAATCACTCACTATTGAGAAAAAAATTAATACAGTGACTGGTAAAAGGTTGTAACAACTTGAATACAGAAAAGAAACGATTGTTATAAAAGGGGAGAAACATCTCTATGTTTTTTTAGAAAAAATGTAAACCGCTTACTATCTTGTGATTACCTTCACTATTTTAACAGAGATAGGGATTGTTATAATTTTTTTTAATGGTGAAAATTTATGCTTAAAGCTTGTATTTCGGAGGAATACGTGATAATTTATTAGTGAAGCCGGAGAAATAGTGATACAGATATCGTCGCTGTTTCAACCGCGGAATGAAGAGAGTTTCTTATAGATGAGAGAGGAATGTGTGATAAATGGCAAACAAGAAAACACCTATCGACTTCCAAGCGTTGCTTGAAGAAGTCAATTCAGATTTTCCGGTATACCAAGCACTTGATCAAGATGGGAAAGTAGTAAACCCTGATCTTGTTCCAGATTTGACAGATGAAGAGTTAGTAGAATTGATGACTAGCATGGTTTGGTCTCGTGTATTGGATCAACGCTCAACAGCATTGAACCGTCAAGGACGTTTAGGATTTTTTGCTCCTACTGCTGGACAAGAAGCAAGTCAATTAGCTAGTGCATTCGCTTTTGACAAAGAAGATGTACTATTACCAGGTTACCGTGATGTTCCACAATTGATCAAACACGGCTTACCTTTATCTCAAGCATTTCTATGGTCTCGTGGACATGCAGCTGGAAACTTCTACCCAGAAGAATTGAAAGCTCTACCACCACAAATCATCATTGGTGCACAATACGTCCAAGCAGCAGGTGTTGCATTAGGACTTAAAAAACGTAATAAGAAAAATGTTGTTTTCACTTATACAGGTGATGGCGGTTCTTCTCAAGGTGACTTCTATGAAGCAATCAACTTTGCTGGAGCTTACCATGCGAATGCTGTATTCTACATCCAAAACAATGGATTTGCGATTTCAACACCTCGTGAAAAACAAACAGCAGCAAAAACATTAGCGCAAAAAGCAGTAGCAGCTGGTATCCCAGGTATCCAAGTGGATGGTATGGACCCATTAGCTGTATATACTGTTTCAAAAATGGCACGTGACTGGGCAGTTTCTGGTAACGGACCTGTATTGATCGAAACATTGACTTACCGTTACGGTCCACATACATTATCTGGTGATGACCCAACGCGTTACCGTGAAAAAGACGTTGATGATGAATGGCAATTAAAAGATCCATTGATCCGTTTCCGTAAATACCTAACTGAAAAAGGATTATGGAGCGAAGAAAAAGAAGAAGCAGTCATTGAACAAACAAAAGAAGAAATCAAAGCAGCAATTGCTGAAGCAGATAAAGTTCCAAAACAAAAAGTTTCAGATTTCTTGAAAAATATGTTTGAAGAAACACCACAAACAATCAAAGAACAAATTGCAATCTATGAAGCGAAGGAGTCGAAATAACCATGGCACAAAAAACAATGATTCAAGCAATCACAGATGCCTTAGCACTTGAACTTGAAAACGACGAAAACGTACTCGTTTTTGGTGAAGATGTCGGCAAAAACGGAGGCGTATTCCGTGCAACTGAAGGATTGCAAGAAAAGTTCGGTGAAGACCGCGTATTTGACACTCCTTTAGCAGAATCAGGTATTGCCGGATTAGGTTTCGGTTTAGCACTTGAAGGATTTCGTCCTGTCCCTGAAATCCAATTCTTTGGCTTTATTTTTGAAGCAATGGATGAAGTTGTAGCACAAATGGCTCGTACAAGATACCGTATGGGTGGAACAAGAAATATTCCAGTAACGATCCGTTCACCATTTGGTGGTGGTGTTCATACACCTGAATTACACTCAGATAACTTAGAAGGATTGATTGCTCAATCTCCTGGTATCCGTGTAGTGATTCCATCAAACCCATATGATGCAAAAGGATTATTGATTGCTTCTATTAGAAGTAATGACCCTGTTGTTTTCTTGGAGCATATGAAACTTTACCGTTCATTCCGTGAGGAAGTGCCAGATGAAGCGTACGAAGTGCCTTTAGACAAAGCCGCAGTGACTCGTGAAGGAACAGATGTATCGATCATCACTTACGGTGCAATGGTACGTGAAGCCATTAAGGCAGCAGATAATCTTGAAAAAGAAGGTATCTCTGTTGAGATCGTTGACCTACGAACAGTTGCTCCATTAGATGTTGAAACAATCATCAAATCTGTTGAAAAAACAGGACGTGTCGTTGTTGTTCAAGAAGCACAACGTCAAGCAGGCGTAAGCACTCAAGTAATCTCTGAAATCTCTGAACGTGCAATTCTTTCATTAGAAGCACCAATCGGACGCGTTTCTGCACCAGATACTGTTTTCCCATTCGGTCAAGCAGAAAACATCTGGTTGCCAAATGCTTCTGACATCGAAGCAAAAGTAAAAGAAATCGCAGAATTTTAAGGAAAGAAAGGACGTTAAAAACCCATGGCTTACCAATTTAAATTACCTGATATCGGTGAAGGTATCGCAGAAGGTGAAATCGTTAAATGGTTCGTTCAACCAGGCGATACGATCAATGAAGACGATACATTATTAGAAGTACAAAATGACAAATCAGTGGAAGAAATTCCATCTCCAGTGACAGGAACAGTGAAAAGCATCGTTGTTCCAGAAGGTACAGTCGCAAATGTTGGTGACGTATTAGTTGAGATCGATGCACCAGGACATGAAGGAAACGAAGACAGCGGAAGCGAAGGCGTGGCAGCTACTGAGCAAACACCTGAAGCACCTGCTGCTGAACCAACAACAGAAAGTTCATCTGCATCAGCAGAAGCTTCTGAAGGTGGCGTATTCCAATTCAAATTACCTGATATCGGTGAAGGTATCGCAGAAGGTGAAATCGTTAAATGGTTTGTTAAAGCCGGTGACACGATTAATGAAGACGATACATTATTAGAAGTGCAAAATGACAAATCAGTGGAAGAAATTCCATCTCCAGTAACAGGGACTGTGAAAACAATCGTTGTTTCTGAAGGTACAGTCGCAAATGTTGGTGACGTATTGGTTGAGATCGACGCGCCAGGACACAATAGTGCACCTGCAAGCAAACCAGCGGCAGCAACTTCTGATGCAAAAGTGGAAACTTCAGGTTCTTCAAGTATCCCTGAAGCTGCAAACCCAGATAAACGCGTATTAGCAATGCCATCTGTTCGTCAATTCGCTCGCGAAAAAGACGTGGATATCAGCCAAGTTTCTGCAACTGGAAAAGGCGGACGTGTGACAAAAGAAGATATTGAAAACTTCTTATCTGGCGGAGGCGCTCCAGCAGCTGCAAGCAAACCTGCTGAATCAGCTGCACCGACAGAAGCATCTGCTGAAAAACCAGCTGAAACAAAAGCTGCTCCAGCAAAAGCATTCAAATCAAACTTAGGCGATCTAGAAGAACGTGTGGCATTGACACCAACACGTAAAGCAATTGCCAAAGCGATGGTCAACAGCAAACAAACAGCACCTCATGTCACTTTACATGATGAAGTTGAAGTAACAAATCTTTGGGATAACCGTAAGAAATTCAAAGAAGTGGCAGCTGCTAACGGCACGAAATTAACGTTCTTGCCTTACGTTGTCAAAGCATTGACTGCAACAGTCAAAAAATTCCCAATCTTGAATGCGTCAATCGATGATGCAAAACAAGAAATCGTTTATAAAAACTATTACAATATCGGTATCGCAACAGATACAGACCATGGTTTGTATGTGCCAAACGTGAAAGATGCTGACCGTAAAGGAATGTTTGCGATCGCAGACGAAATCAACGAGAAAGCAAAACTTGCACATGATGGCAAACTAGCGGCAGACGATATGCGTAATGGAACGATCACGATCAGTAACATTGGTTCAGTTGGCGGCGGCTGGTTCACACCAGTAATCAACTACCCTGAAGTAGCAATCCTAGGTGTAGGAACAATTGCCCAACAACCAATCGTCAATGCTGAAGGAGAAATCGTTGTTGGCCGTGTGATGAAATTATCATTGAGTTTCGATCACCGAATCGTCGATGGTGCGACAGCACAACAAGCAATGAATAACATCAAACGTTTATTAGCTGATCCAGAGCTATTAATGATGGAAGGATGAGAAACAAATGGTAGTTGGAGATTTTGCTGTTGAATTAGATACAGTTGTAATCGGTGCGGGACCTGGCGGCTATGTCGCTGCCATCCGCGCTGCTGAAATGGGCCAAAAAGTAGCGATCATTGAAAGAGAATATATCGGCGGCGTTTGTTTGAACGTTGGTTGTATTCCTTCTAAAGCGTTGATCGCAGCAGGTCATCATTATCAAGAATCACTTGATTCATCGATGTTTGGTGTAACAAGTGAAAATGTCTCACTTGATTTTACAAAAACACAAGAGTGGAAAGACAACAAAGTAGTGAAAACATTGACTTCAGGTGTCGGCTACTTGTTGAAAAAACACAAAGTTGAAACGATCGAAGGCGAAGCATTCTTCGTAGATGATCATACATTACGTGTGATCCATCCGGATTCTGCTCAAACGTATTCATTCAACCATGCTATCGTTGCAACAGGTTCTCGTCCAATTGAAATCCCTGGATTCAAATTTGGTGGTCGTGTCTTAGATTCTACAGGTGGATTGAGCCTAACAGAAGTTCCTAAGAAATTCGTCATCATCGGCGGCGGGGTAATCGGTGCTGAACTTGGTGCGGCTTACGCAAACTTAGGTTCTGAAGTAACGATCCTTGAAGGTTCACCACAAATTTTACCTACGTATGAAAAAGACTTGGTGAAATTAGTGGAAGATGACTTCAAGAAAAAAGGCGTAACAGTCATTACAAATGCCATGGCTAAAGAATCAATCGACAATGGTGATAGCGTAACTGTAAAATATGCAGTAGACGGAAAAGAAGAATCAGTAACAGCTGACTACGTGATGGTCACTGTTGGACGTCGTCCGAATACTGAAGACATGGGCTTAGAACAAGCTGGTGTTGAAATCGGTGAACGTGGCTTGATCCCAGTTGATAATCAAGGACGTACAAACGTACCTAACATCTTTGCAATCGGCGACATCGTTCCAGGCGCTGCTTTAGCACATAAAGCAAGCTATGAAGCAAAAATCGCCGCAGAAGCAATCTCTGGCAAAAAAGTAGCCGTTGACTACAAAGCTATGCCAGCTGTTGCCTTTACTGATCCTGAATTAGCATCAGTAGGGATGACGATCAAAGAAGCAAAAGAAGCCGGACTAGAAGCAACTGCTTATAAATTCCCATTCTCTGGGAATGGTCGTGCATTATCATTAGGTAAAACAGAAGGCTTTATCCGCTTAGTGACAACCAATGAAGACAATGTCATCATCGGTGCGCAAATCGGTGGAGTTGGAGCGAGTGATATGGTTTCTGAACTTGCTTTGGCAATCGAATCAGGTATGAACGCTGAAGATATCGCGTTGACGATCCATCCACATCCATCTTTAGGTGAGATCACAATGGACGCAGCTGAATTAGCTTTAGGCTTACCGATTCATATTTAATCATTCAACTAAATGCAACTTTCTCTGAAAAGAGAGAGTTGTATTTTTTTATACCCTATATTGCGACTATAAAATTATTATGTAAACTAAAATAGAGCAAAACCACTTGGAAGAAGTCTTCTTTCTATGATAAACTGAAAGGGATGAATAGAATAGGAGATAATATCTATGAATGAGTATCAATATCCATTAGACTTGGACTGGACCACTGAAGAAATGGTCATCGTGATGAACATGTGGGAGGCCCTCGAAAAAGCGAATGAACAAGGGATCAATAATCAGGAATTTCTAACAACCTATCAACAATTCAAAACAGTGATCAAATCGATCGGAGAAGAAAAACGATTAGGACGCGAATTTGAAAAAGCTTCTGGCTATTCGCTATACCGTACTATTCAAGAGGCAAAGAAGAACACCAACAAAATGCTAAAAATGAATGGGTGAGACGATGGAGAAAATGATTGAGGAAATAATTGGCTGGTTGGTAGCAGCAAAAGAAAAGATCCTTCATGCACAAAATGATCAACTAACAGTCGCAGAAAAAACGAATCGTAAAGATCTAGTGACAAACATGGATCGAGAAATCCAAGCATTTCTGATCAATAAAATCCATTCTGCCTATCCTCAAGCAAAAATTTTGGCAGAAGAAGAAGGATACAACAACTTATCTGATTTGAGTGGTCAAGTCTTTATCATTGACCCAATTGATGGTACGTTGAACTTCGTGGTACAAGGAGAAAATTTTTGTATCATGCTTGCTTATTACGAAGATGGAGTGGGACAGCTAGGATTCATTTATGATGTCATGCGAGATGAATTATACTGGGGCGGTAAAACGATCGGTGTTTACAAAAATGATGTGAAATTACCACAACCGCAAGACCTTCCATTAGATAAAGGATTAATAGCAATCAATAGCTATCTCTTCGGTCACGATCGATTCAATATCCATGCGATTGGTGAACAAAGTATCGGCGTTCGGATGTGTGGCTGTGCAGGCTTAGAATTGATTGCGATGTTAAAAGGAAACCACATCGGCTATATCTCTAATCTAAGTCCCTGGGATTACGCAGCTGGCAATGTTCTTTTGGAAGAGTTCGGTATGCGATATAGTGGGTTTTCCGGTGCGCCATTGACTTTCAGTGGCAGAGAATATTATTTAGCCGCAACGCCAACAGCCTATGAGACCATACTTGACATGCTTCAATTGGACTGATTATTTTTCTGAGTTTGAGATATGCCTATCAAATAGCTCTTATAAAATAAGTGGAGGACGATAAAATTGCTTTTTAAGCAACCTAGTCCTTCGCTTATTTGTTTAGTCAAATATAGTATCGGAATATTCATTTGTAGAATATGCTAGTGGAAGAGTTTTGTAATAGCTCCTTTTTTACATAAATTCGGATTTTTCGTGCTGTTTTGATTAGAAAAAGGGCAAATTATTAATTTTCTCGAAAAAATGAAAACATTTCACTATATTTCATGAAAAAAGTTTGGTATAATAAACAGTCGAGTAAAATTGCCCTGTGATAAAGAATCGATAAAAAAGGAGTTACTTAAATTGAATAAAAGAAATGACATCCGTAACGTAGCGATCATCGCCCACGTCGACCACGGAAAAACAACATTAGTTGATGAACTATTAAAACAATCTGACACATTAGACGCCCACACTCAATTACAAGAACGTGCGATGGACTCAAACGCACTTGAACAAGAACGTGGAATCACAATCTTAGCGAAAAATACAGCTGTTGATTATAAAGGGATTCGCGTCAATATCATGGATACACCTGGACACGCGGACTTCGGTGGTGAAGTAGAGCGTATCATGAAAATGGTAGACGGCGTTGTCTTAGTTGTAGATGCTTATGAAGGCACCATGCCTCAAACACGTTTCGTATTGAAAAAGGCTTTAGAGCAACATATCACACCGATCGTTGTTGTAAACAAGATTGACAAACCATCCGCTCGTCCTGAGTATGTGGTAGATGAAGTCTTAGAATTATTTATCGAATTAGGCGCAGACGATGATCAATTGGATTTCCCAGTGATCTACGCATCTGCTTTGAACGGAACATCAAGCTTATCCGATGATCCAGCGGACCAAGAACCAACAATGGCACCGATCTTTGATACAATTGTCGAAGCTATCCCTGCACCAGTTGACAATAGCGATGAACCTTTACAATTCCAAGTATCATTACTTGATTACAACGATTATGTTGGACGTATCGGTATCGGCCGTGTCTTCAGAGGAAAAATCAAAGTTGGTGACCAAGTATCACTGATCAAACTTGATGGCACAGTGAAGAAATTCCGTGTGACAAAATTATTTGGTTTCTTTGGCTTACAACGTTTAGAAATCCAAGAAGCTAAAGCTGGTGACTTGATCGCTGTCTCAGGAATGGAAGATATCTTCGTTGGGGAAACCGTTACACCAGTCGATCATCAAGAAGCATTACCGATTTTGCATATCGATGAACCAACATTACAAATGACTTTCTTAGTCAATAACTCTCCATTTGCTGGACGCGAAGGAAAATACGTGACATCACGTAAAATCGAAGAACGTTTGATGGCAGAATTACAAACAGACGTTTCACTTCGTGTTGAACCAACGAATTCACCAGATGCTTGGACAGTTTCAGGTCGTGGTGAACTTCACTTATCGATCTTGATCGAGAACATGCGTCGTGAAGGTTATGAATTACAAGTATCACGTCCAGAAGTTATCGAAAGAGAAATCGATGGCGTAAAATGTGAACCATTTGAACGTGTTCAAATCGACACACCAGAAGAATACATGGGTAGTGTCATCGAATCATTGAGCCAACGTAAAGGTGAAATGCAAGATATGGTCCATACAGGAAATGGTCAAATTCGTTTGACATTCTTGACACCTGCTCGTGGATTGATCGGTTACTCAACAGAGTTCTTATCAATGACTCGTGGTTACGGAATCATGAACCACACATTTGATCAATACTTGCCAATGCTTCCTGGCCAAATCGGCGGACGTCACCAAGGTGCGTTAGTATCCATCGATACAGGTAAAGCAACCACGTATTCAATCATGAGTATCGAAGAACGTGGTACTGTATTTGTTGAACCAGGAACAGAAGTATACGAAGGTATGATCATCGGTGAAAACAGCCGTGAGAATGACTTGACAGTCAATATCACAAAAGCAAAACAAATGACCAACGTTCGTTCTGCTAACAAAGATCAAACATCAGTCATCAAAAAACCAAAACAATTAACACTTGAAGAATCATTAGAATTCTTGAATGACGATGAATACTGTGAAGTAACTCCAGAAAACATCCGTCTAAGAAAACAAATCTTAGAAAAAAATGCACGTGAAAAAGCATCTAAAAAGAAAAAATAATTATTTTGACCGAATCTTAGAGAGAAATCTCTGAGGTACGGTTTTTTTTGTAACTTTTAAACCGATCAAAGATTATTCTTTTTCCTTGATAAGTAAAGTTAAATAACGCTGTTCTTTCAATTTTTACAAGTTAATATAGAAAAAATGGCGTTATCAAAAAATGATTTTAGTTTTAAACTTAACAAAGTAAAGTTTACCTATATTTATAGACATGGATGGAAGGTGAGACAAAAAAATAAAACAACGCTTCTGATTGAAAGATAAGAAAATAGCCATAACATTTTGAGAAGGAGGAGCGATGTCTTTAGATGAGAGAAATAGATACCATATAAGTAGCAACGCTCCTCCTGACGGGTAAGATCGAAGGAGGAACGTAAGGTGAGTATACGGAGAAAGATAATACATAGTGTTTTAGTGGGTGGTATGTTGTTAGGGAACTTGAATGGAGTGATTGTTCAAAGTGTATCGGCAGTTACTCAAAGAAACAATGAACAAGTAATTAGTAATAAAAAATCTCTAACTAACAATGTGATGGGAACGAAAGAAAATAATACGGTAAGTTCAAACAAAGCTAAAAAAGTAAATGAAAATAATTTGAATACAAGATATTCTGAAGAAGAAGTGAAAAAGATAATTGCAGAAGCTATAGATGATCGATTTGGTTATCTATATTCAGAAGCAATGAAATCCTTTGATCATAATTTTAAAATTGGTGAAGCAATTAAAGTAGAGGGAGATTATAGAACTTGGAATTTTCCAACTGAAGAGCCCTCAATACCTATTCCAGAAAGCTATTTAGTTGGTCAGATTTATTTAATAAACAGGATGACACTGAATCCGGAGTGGACTAGTGAAGGAATTACCAAAAGTGGTAATTGGCATGTCCGTTTTGAATTGAAAGATCGTGGGCAAACTCTTGATAATGCTGGAGCTACGATAACTATGACTAGATTAGCTAATAATCCAGTAAACGGAAATGAGATTCTTGAAAATGTTAGACTTGATCATTTATATTCACTTAGAAGTAATGGCTTTGGTATAGAATTATATAGAATGAATGGTAACGTTTCATTTCTATCTGCTGAACAAGCAATAGGTGATATTAAAGTAACAGTAAAAAATGGACCTCACAATTTAGATGAGGGACAAGACGTTGCAAATTTAAAATTGCTAGATTATCTAGATGTTAGCAATGCGAAAGGAACCGTTTCTGCTAGTTGGGTAGAAAAACCAGACACATCAAAAGTCGGCGAGCAAAAAGGGAAAGTCAAAGTTACTGATTCAGTCACTTCCAGAGAGACAATCGTTGATGTGCCATTCAATGTCAAACCTGGTCCATTACGAATGACAGCTAAATCAGGAAACTTTGAAGTTTATCAATATGATCGCTTACCAGATCCTAAAGACTATTTCGAGGTTCCAAATGCGAACGGAACTTATATCGTCGAATGGTTAAGCAATGTAAATACAAATGTTTCGGGAGTACAAAATTGGCAAGCAAAAGCTACTGCGGAAGATGGGCGAACTGCTGAAGCTTCTGTAACAATCAATGTCAAACCTCATGAAGGTCTGAAGGTCCAATTGAAACCCATTGAAGATCGAGTAATGGGGAATGAGTATCCATCCTTTGCTTCTAATTTTAAGGATTATATTGATTCTGTGACCATGAACGGTGTACCAGTTGCAGTCGATGATTTGGAGTTTGTTGAGGCAGAATCAAGTGAACCCAATTTCACATATACAGGCACGCAGCCAGTTAAGTTGACGGTACAAACACGGCATTCAAACAGTGGTGTGATGATCAAAGGAACCGGAGAAACGACCGTCAATGTTCTTTGGGGACATACGATTTATATGCGATCGGCAACCGGAGCTTCAGCGGGATCATTTTCTTTAAAAACGGATAATTCAGGAAATCCAACAGCCAAAATCGTTTTTGGTACAGGAATTCCTTCAGCAATGAATGTTGCAGTTGGACCTCTATCCTCACCATTTTCATTGTATTACTCATTTGAAGTTTTAAGAGGAAATACAGTTGTTTATAGTCAGGACGTCTCCAATCGTGCCACATTACAACAAATCATGGATCAATTTGGAAACACCTCATCAACGATCGATGTCCGTTACGATGATGTCATTAAGATCTATCATCCAGAACGAACGCCGAATAGTTCAGTCGTGATGATCGATGAAAAAGAAGAGGATTATACCTATGATTCTGAGTATGCATACTATAAGATCACACCGTATGGATTTGATCCGTTTCCGGTATTAGATGCAGAATCTTCGCAAAAAAGCTTTGTACTTGGAGAAAATACCTCTATGATTGAACCAGCCTCTTTATTGAAAAATGTAACCATCAATGGTCGTACAATCGATAGTAAGGATTATACCGTAGAAGCTCTTGTTGATTTTGATACTCATGCGATTGGTGCGAGAAAAATGAATCTAAATGTCACAACGAATGATGGTCTAGCAACGAAAGAATTCGAAGTCGATTATCAAGTCAAATGGGGAAGCACATTTGTATTGAAAGGCTTGGATAATGCAACCGTTGGAGCATTTAGTCTACTGAAAGAAAACGATCAATGGGCATTGCATGCTAGTCCAGGTGTAAGTGGGACGGACTTGAGTCAACCGGTCAATAATCATTTTGGACGAGACACCTACTATGGCATTGAAGTGATCGAAAATATTACCACCAAGTATCAATATAACGTACTAGGGAATCAATCGATTAGAGAAGGAATCGAAGGGTTCAATCAAGGAAAACCTTTGAATGTCAAACAAGGCGACGTCATCAAAGTGTATCATGCAGAACCAACAGGTAATAGTTTATTGATGCAAGATGAATTAGCAAAAGACTTTACGATGGGTTCAAATGATGCCTATTACGAAGTCACAGAACATGGGTTAGAACCGATCCTCGCGATTTCTACGGATACCAAACCACAAGAATTTAGCTTAGGTGATGATGCCACGGGGATTGATGGAACGCAACTGATCAATCAGGTAACGATCAACGGTACCGAGCTAACACCGGATCTATATACAGTGAAACAATTAGGAAACTTCGATACAACCACAGTCGGTCAAAAAGAACTTGCTATCCAATTTGACACGAAAGATGGGGTAGTATCAAAAGTCATCACAGTGCCTTATGAAGTGAAATGGGGCAGAACGATTGTGATGAAATCTAGCACTGGTGGTTCAGCAGGTGTTTTCTCACTGCAAACTACTAATACGACCAGACAATTGAAAATCCATCATGGGTTTGACTCGCCATTAGATGAGCGCTTAGGAAACGATCAAGACCTCTATTATTCAATTGAAGTCTTACGTGGCGAAAGAGTCCAGTATAGTCAAGAAGTCCCAGGTCGTGTCACGCTACAAGACGTCATCAACGGTTTTGGAACTAATGGTACTCAAGCTGTCACTGTCCAGTTAGATGATGTGATCAAAATTTATCACCCGCAAAAATCTCCTGGTAGCTCGGTACTGATGGTCGATGAACTAGAAGAGGACTTCACGTATGGTTCAGATTATGCGTATTACAAAGTAACGACTTATGGTTTTGAAGCAATGCCAGTCATGGAAGTCCATACAGCTAATAAAGCATTTTATCTCGCGCAAGATGTGACTACTGCAGCTGATGCTGAATTAATTGATCGTGTGACGATCAACGGCAAAACAGTTGATCCAGAGGAATACACAATCGAAAGACGTTCAGAAATCGATACGACGACGGTAGGAAATAAAAACGTCGCTATGCGTGTGAAAATGAACGATGGTTTAGCTAGTGTACAAGTTGAACTTCCTTATCAAGTCAAATGGGGAAGTACATTTATTCTGAAAGGTGAAGAAAAAGAAGGGAAAAAAGGTATCGTCGGTTCTTTTAGTCTGCTTGATCAAAATGACCAGTTGGCTATCTATGCCACAAAAGGTGAAGATGAAACAGAACTTAATGCGCCAGTCAATTCTGCTTATGGTCGTAATGCCTATTATCGAATCGATATCCTAGCAGATCCTAAAAATAAAGCCAATAGTTTATTTCCCGATAACATCAAATATACTTATGAAGTGGCAGGTAATCAAACGGTTCGTCAAGCAATCGAAGGGTTCAATAATGGGCAATCATTACCTGTGGAAGAAGGAGACATTTTCCGTGTCTACCATGCAGAAACAGATAACCAGAACTTACTGATGTGGGATGATATCGTCAAAAACTATACAGCTGGGTTGAATTACGCTTATTATGAAGTCAAGAATGGAGAGTTTGAGCCAATTACGATGATCCACGCAGATGTTGCTAGTCAGGAACTTGTCTTAGGTGAAGATACCAGTGAAGTAGACGTGACAACGTTGATTGACAATGTTGCATTTAACGGACAGAGTTTGAACACAGAGCTTTATAAAGTAGAACAAACGGGAGCGTTTGATACGCATACGACAGGAGAAAAAACAGTAACGGTAAAAGTATCAACGGCAGATGGTGTTTCTTCGACTGACATCGAAGTGCCATATGAAGTGAAATGGGGCAGCACGATCCATTTAAAAAATCGTAAAGGTGAAACGGTTGGATCATTTGGACTACTTAAAAACAGCAAACAAATCGAGATCCAATCTGTCCAAGGAACCGATCAAACAGTGTTGAAGAATCGAGTGAATGAATACGATGACACCGAAGTATATTATGGAATCGAAATTCTCAACGAACGTAAGCAAAGCAAATATCAATACGAGGTTCGTGGTACACAAACGATCGAGCAAGCAATTTCACGTTTTAATACTGGTAAATCACTGGCGGTGACCCCAGGTGATATCGTGAAGGTTTATCACGTAGATACTAGTAACAATTTATTGATGGCAGAAGAGAACGAACGAAACTACACCTATGGCAGTAATTACGCTTATTATAAGGTAACAGATTATGGTTTTGAGCCTACAGGTGAGTTAACAGTTGAACCTGCTCAGCCTTCTTTTGCACAAGGCACTGAAAGAGTTGACCTGAAATCGTTAGTAAAAGAAGTTAAAGTCAATGGACGTGTAATACCTAAAAATGTCTATACTGTTTCTTTAGATGGGTCATCTGAAATCGATACAGAAACTATGGGAAGTCGCTTTGTTTCTCTCGATGTCAAAGTGGACCGTAGTTATGGGAGTTTATCTACTCGTACAGAATCTTCCTATGAAATCGTTGAACCTGGCCAAGAAACAACGCCAGGAGAAGAGGACGCTAGTGCAGAAGATGGTACTGGCACATCCAACGACCCAAATGCAGATGGAATTTCAGCAGAGACTGGTTTAGGTGAGGGTTCCGCAGCAGAAGGTGATGAGAGCAAATTGCCACAAACCAATCAAACCATCAATCGAGTACTGCCATATATTGGTGCATGTTTCTTACTAGTAGTAGGATTTGTTTTATGGAAACGAAAAATGTCTAAAAAATCGTTTGATAAACAGTAACCGATAGTTAAAATGACAACGAAGCAGTTGAAAGAGCGAAAGTGATAATTACTTTGGCATCCTTTCAACTGTTTTTTTATGATCACTAAAGGAGTCACGGACAAGAAATATAAAAATAAATCCTATGAGCAAAAAACAAAATTCTCATAATAGGAAGTCAATCATTAGCTGTGGAGAACTTAAAGAAACAAAAAATGAAAGCAAGAATGGCAAGATGAATTTTTTAAAGAACTTTTAAAAGACTCGAAATGCTCTATTTTTAGTTTCACAAACGGTATTTTGTTTCACGGAGTGAGACTTGCTCTTATGAGCAGACAGAAGTAGAATAGATAGTACATGTCAAATGAATCATTGGAGAAAATGCGTAATTAATAGTTAGATGAAAGAAGTAAAACTTGAAAGTGTAAAAACAAACAGAAATCGAGGAGGGCGCATGTGGAGCAGTTATTAAAAAAATATTTTGGATATGAGCTTTTCCGCCCAGGCCAAAAAGAAATCATTGAAAAAATTATGGCTCAAGAAGATGTCTTGGGTATCATGCCGACTGGAAGCGGAAAATCAATATGTTATCAGCTACCTGCGCTAGCCTTGGAAGGGTTGACGATCGTCGTTTCTCCCTTGATCTCTTTGATGAAAGATCAAGTGGATGCTGCGAATCAACTGGGGATTGCTGCTACGTTTATCAATAGTTCATTAGAAGGATATGAAGTGGCACAACGTTTTCGTTCATTAGATGAGGGAAAGTATCAATTGTTATATGTTGCACCAGAACGTTTTATCATGCCTGATTTTATCCAAGCGATGAATCGTTGGTCCGTTCGCTTGATTGCCATTGATGAAGCCCACTGTATCTCGCAATGGGGGCATGATTTTAGACCCAGTTATTTGCAGATGGCAAATATTTTAGAAGGTATTCCTCAGCGTCCGCCCATCGTGGCCTTGACAGCAACTGCTACTGTCCCTGTAGCAACAGATATCAAAAGACTTTTAAAAATCCCTGAAAAGAACCATATTCAAACTGGATTTGCACGAGAAAATCTAAGGTTGCAGGTTATCAAAGATCAAAAAAAAGAACAATATTTGGTCGAGTATTTAAAAGTGAATCAAAATCAATCAGGCATCATTTATGCCGCGACTAGAAAAGAAGTGGATCGACTATATCAGTTGTTGGCGAAATTTGGTTTTTCCGTTGGCAGATACCACGGCGGTATTTCAGAAAGGGAACGGACGGAAATGCAAGAAGCTTTCCTCTATGATCGTATCCAACTATTAGTAGCAACCAACGCTTTTGGAATGGGAATCAATAAAAGTAATATTCGGTTTGTCATTCACTACCAAATACCAGGTTCATTAGAAGCATATTATCAGGAAGCTGGTCGTGCCGGAAGAGATGGCTTACCTAGTGAAGCCATTTTGCTATTTGCGCCACAAGATGTGCAAGTCCAAAAGTTTTTTGTTCAACAATCGCAACGTGAGGAAGCACAAAAACATAAGGAATACGACAAGATCCGAGCCATGACTGAATACGTCCATATCGAATCCTGTCTGCAACAATATATTCTTTCTTACTTTGGAGAAGCAAGCGAGCCTTGTCAGCGTTGTGGCAACTGTCTTGATGATCGTGAACTGGTCGATGTGACCACAGAAACGCAAATGGTTTTGTCTTGTTTGAAACGAATGGGTGAAAACTACGGAAAACAATTACTAATGAAAGTCCTTGCCGGATCAAAAGATCAGAAAATCAAACAGTTTCAGTTTGATCGATTGTCTACGTATGGTCTACTAAGGAATCTGTCACAAAAAAATATATTGCAGTTGATCGACTATCTGATTTCAAGTGGCTACTTACTTGCGGCTAGTGGTGAATACCCTGTTTTGAAAGTCAGCGATCTTGGGGTGCAAGTGCTTATGGGAAAAGTAACTGTACACAAAAAGGAACCCAAAAAAGTGCAACAATTGTCGCATGATGAAACAGATGGTCTATTTGAAGTATTACGCCAGTTACGGACCGATTTAGCTGCTGACGCGGGCGTTCCACCATACGTTGTTTTTTCAGATGCAACACTCAAAGAAATGAGTCGTAATCGTCCAAAAGACCGATTGGCACTTCTCCAAATCAAAGGGGTAGGACAAAGCAAGCTCGATAAGTATGGTGAAATGTTCTTGCAATCAATCCAAAATTTCCAAGAAAGCGCTACGCAAAGTGATAGTGAAAAAACATAAAAAAAAGCCTAGATAAATCTAGGTTCTTGCTCAGTTATTGCGTAAAATATGCTATAATGAATGAACTTAGAAATGGAGGGAAAGGCAAATGGATTCTCTTTCAAAAGAGACGGCACTTAATGTGTTGATTGATGAGGCAGATCGCATCAAGCGTTTGATCCAAAATCAAACAAACAGTCTTTGTATCTCACAATGTAAAGCCTTTGAAGAGGTAGTCGATACACAAATGTATGGATTTTCTCAACAAGTGAGTTTTGCAATACGTGTAGGGATCATTGAAAAAAAAGAAGGGCAACTGATGCTCAGTGAGTTAGAACGTCAATTGAATCACTTATACAATGAAGTTTACCGAGAAAATTATGATAAAAAAGAAAGTGGCAAGGGGGAATAAGCTTGCCGAATAAAGTAAAAAAAAGGCATCTGTTGGATTACAGTATTTTAATTCCATATTTGATTTTATGTATCATCGGATTGATCATGGTTTACAGTTCTACGTCCTACTTGTTATTAGCAAATGGGAGCAATCCAGCGTCATCGGTCATCAATCAGAGTATTTTTTGGGTGCTTAGCTTGATCGTTATTGCACTCCTATACAAAATGAAAATCGGTGTATTGAAAAATCAGCGATTGATCATGGCGGCTATCGCAGTCTTGACGATTTTATTATTGATCGTCTTATTTTTTGGGGAAGAACGAAATGGGGCAAAAGGTTGGCTTGAGATTGCCGGATTTTCTATCCAGCCCGCCGAATACCTAAAAATCATTGCCATCTGGTATCTTTCCTTTACTTTGTCACAGAGACAAATGAGTGTGCAAAAAAACTTCATTGCAACGGTCAAACGACCTTTATTGTTAGTTCTTGCCTTGACTGTGTTAGTGGCAAGTCTACCCGATTTTGGGAATGCAACGGTTATTTTTTTGATCATCATCGTGTTACTCTTAGCTAGCGGCGTCAATTATTTTTACACCTTGATCGTTGGTGTCGGAGGAATCATTTTTAGTGTGATAACAATTTGGTTGATCAACGTGACCCAAGGGAAACTTTTCCCAGGTCGCTTACAATATATCTATCATCGTTTTGAGATTTTTCAAAACCCTTTTTCTGATGAATTGAATAACGGACACCAAATGGTGAATGGTTATTATGCGATGTTCAACGGTGGTCTATTCGGTCGCGGATTAGGGAATAGTATCCAGAAAAAAGGATTTCTACAAGAAGCGCAAACCGACTTTATCTATGCCATCGTAGTAGAAGAATTAGGCGTGATCATGGGTATTTTGATCTTAGCTTTATTGATGTTCATGATCGCCCGTATCATCTTAGTGGGTATCCGCTCAAAAGATCCATTCAATTCTTTGCTATGTATCGGAATCGGTTCGATGTTTCTGATCCAAGTATTTGTCAACCTTGGCGGGATCACTGGGATCATCCCACTGACAGGGATCACATTCCCATTCTTGAGTCAAGGTGGTTCGAGTTTACTGATGCTTTCGATCTGCGTAGGTTTCGTCCTGAATATCAGCGCAGATGAGAAACGTAAGAGTTTAGGTATTTACTAAAATTGACGTAGGAGTGATTCGATGAGAAAAGTTTTGGTAGCTAACAGAGGAGAAATTGCTGTACGGGTATTTCGTGCGTGTACAGAATTAGGGATCCAAACTGTAGGTGTCTATGCAGAAGAAGATGAATATTCCGTTCATCGCTTTAAAGCGGATGAGGCATATCTAGTTGGTAAAGGAAAAAGACCGATAGATGCGTATCTTGATATTGAAGGGATTCTTGAGATTGCTAAGGCTAGTGGAGCAGACGCGATCCATCCCGGCTACGGATTATTATCTGAGAACTTACACTTTGCTACACGTTGTAAAGAAGAAGGCATCACTTTTGTTGGGCCAGAACTACATCATCTTGATATTTTTGGTGACAAGATCAAAGCGAAAACAGCAGCAATCGAAGCTGGTATCGCATCGATCCCTGGGACAGATGGACCAGTAGAGTCAATTGAAGAAGTTTTATCATTTGCTGAACGTCATGGCTATCCAGTAATGATCAAAGCAGCACTAGGCGGTGGCGGTCGTGGGATGCGTGTAGCATATGACGAAAAAGGCGCTCGCGAAGGATATGAACGTGCAAAAAGCGAAGCGAAAGCTGCATTTGGTAGTGATGAAGTCTATGTTGAAAAGTATATCGCTGATCCAAAACACATCGAGGTCCAGATCTTAGGGGATACCCATGGGAACATCATCCATCTATTTGAACGTGATTGTTCGGTCCAACGGCGTCATCAAAAAGTCGTAGAAGTCGCTCCTTGCGTTTCTATGAATGAGCAGCAACGTCAACGTATATGTGATGCCGCTGTCCAATTGATGAAGCATGTGGGATATGTCAATGCAGGAACAGTCGAATTTTTAGTGGAGAATGACGAATTTTATTTTATTGAAGTCAACCCACGTGTTCAAGTGGAACATACGATCACTGAGATGATCACGGATGTCGATATCGTGACGACTCAATTATTGATTGCACAAGGGAAAGATCTGCATAAAGAAATCGGATTGCCACAGCAAAGCGAAATAAAAATCAAAGGTTCAGCCATCCAATGTCGGATCACAACGGAAGACCCATTGAGTAACTTTCTACCAGATACTGGTAAGATCGATACGTATCGCTCACCAGGTGGAATGGGCGTCCGCTTAGATGTAGGAAATGCCTATGCAGGCTACATCGTTACCCCATATTTTGATTCACTTTTAGTAAAAGTTTGTACACATGCGGCTGACTTTGCAACAGCTATCCAAAAAATGGAACGTTGTTTGAGAGAATTCCGTATCCGTGGAGTGAAAACAAATATTCCATTTATGTTGAATGTCATCTTGCATCCAGAATTTCAATCAGGACAAGCCAAAACGACGTTTATCGATAGTACCAATGAATTATTTGATTTCCCACGCTTACGTGACCGTGGAAATAAAACAATGAAATATATCGGAGAAATCACGGTAAATGGTTTTCCTGGTATCGAACGTGGTGAAAAACCATATTACGATGCACCACGTATGCCCAAAGAGCTGATCACTCGCCCAGATTATATCACAGCTAAAAATGTCTTAGACAAAGACGGTGCTTCCGCGTTAGTCGATTGGGTCAAACAACAAGAAAACGTGTTATTGACAGATACCACGTTTAGAGATGCCCATCAAAGCTTATTGGCAACTCGTGTGCGTACAAAAGATTTTAAAGAAATCGCGCGTTTGACTGGTGAAGGACTTCCAGAGTTGTTTTCAAGTGAAATGTGGGGTGGCGCGACGTTTGACGTCGCCTATCGTTTCTTGAATGAGGACCCATGGAAACGCCTGAGAAAGATTCGCTCATTGATGCCGAATACTTTATTGCAAATGCTCTTTAGAGGATCGAATGCTGTCGGTTACTCCAACTATCCAGACAATGTGATCGCTGAATTTATCAAAGAAGCAGCGACACAAGGGATCGATGTCTTCCGGATCTTTGACAGTTTGAACTGGGTACCGCAAATGGAAAAGAGTATCCAAGCCGTTCGTGATACAGGGAAAATTGCAGAAGCGACGATTTGCTACACAGGTGATATCAATGATCCAAGTCGTGCGAAATACAATGTGCAATATTACAAGGACATGGCAAAAGAGCTGGAACAGTTAGGCGCTCATATGATCGCCATCAAAGATATGGCAGGACTGTTGAAACCGCAAGCTGCTTATCGCTTGATCAGTGAATTGAAGGCGACAACGGATCTACCAATCCATTTACACACACATGATACGAGTGGCAATGGCATCATCACTTACTCAGCAGCAACCAAAGCGGGTGTCGATATTGTCGATGTAGCGATGAGTGCGATGAGTGGAAATACTAGCCAACCAAGTATGAGCAGTTTGTATTACGCTTTGGTCAATGGGCCACGTGTACCAGAAATCAATATTGAAAATGCGCAACAGTTGAATCACTACTGGGAAGATGTTCGCATGTATTACAAACCATTTGAGAATGGCTTGAATGCCCCTGAAACTGAAGTTTATATGCACGAGATGCCAGGTGGACAATACTCGAACTTACAACAACAAGCCAAAGCAGTTGGTTTAGGTCATCGTTGGGATGACATCAAAAAAATGTACCACACGGTGAACCTGATGTTTGGCGATATCGTCAAAGTCACGCCTTCTTCTAAAGTTGTAGGCGATATGGCTTTGTTCATGGTCCAAAATGAATTGAGCGAAGAAGACATTTATGAAAAAGGCGAGACCTTGAGTTTTCCGGAATCAGTCGTTACCTTCTTCCAAGGTGAATTAGGCCAACCAGTTGGCGGATTCCCAGAAAAACTCCAAAAGATCATTTTGAAAGGTCGTCCAGCAATCACTGAACGTCCAGGATTGTTCGCTGAAACAGTGGACTTCGAAAAAGTCAAAGCAGAATTAGCTAAAAAGATCGGCTATGAACCAAAACAAGAAGAAGTCTTGAGTTACTTGATGTATCCACAAGTCTTCTTGGATTATCAAACCGCTTATAATCAATTTGGCGATGTCACATTACTGGATACACCGACTTTCTTCCAAGGGATTCGTTTAGGGGAAACGGTCAACGTTCAAATCGAAAAAGGCAAGATCCTGATCATTCGCTTAGACGAGATCGGTGAACCTGATATTGAAGGGAATCGTGTGTTATTCTTTAATTTGAACGGTCAACGAAGAGAAATCACCGTCAAAGATACGTCGATCGTCAGTGCGGTAAAAACTAGACGAAAAGCAGAACCAACAAATCGCGAACAAATCGGTGCGACGATGTCCGGTTCAGTTTTAGACGTCTTGGTGAAAAAAGGCGATACAGTCAAAAGAGGCGATACATTGATGGTCACTGAAGCAATGAAGATGGAAACGGCCATTGAAGCACCATTCGATGGAGAAATAGCACATCTCTATGTTGTTGCTGGCGACCCCATTTCCTCAGGAGATCTATTAATCGAAGTTACAGAAAAATAAGAAAGGAGAGGGAACATTTGAAACGACTAGGTCTATTTATAGCAACACTACTATTCGTCACGTCGGCTTTATATTTGGAGCCAGTAGTGTTCCCTCCCAAACTTGAAACATCCACGCAAGACCAACAACTGATAGGAAATCAAAATCAGGTAACGTCTTGGAAATACCAGGAGCTAAATGCGACTGGCTTTTCTACATATATTGGTCGATCAGTCACCGAATTAGAAGCAGAGATTGGTTCACCTAAAGATCGTTTGACGAGCGGATTCGGCTTTGAGATTAGATATTATCAAGATCCAATTCAACAAATCGTACTTGAAGCAAATATACAAAATGACCGAGTGGAGGCTATCAAAGTTTTAAATGCGAACGCAACTAGTTTGACCCCATTTGCCGTTGGCATGACTATGCAGGATCTGACAGAGATTACAACGATTTTTCCGAACTTCACATTCGAGTATGAAGAGACAGAAGTCGGAATCGAGTTAACTGAAGAAGACATGAATTATCGTCCCTTGATTGC
This sequence comes from Enterococcus sp. AZ062, assembly GCF_051715065.1. Lineage (NCBI taxonomy): Bacteria > Bacillati > Bacillota > Bacilli > Lactobacillales > Enterococcaceae > Enterococcus > Enterococcus sp. AZ062. The sequence continues at coordinate 1,357,859 of NZ_JBIOTB010000001.1, forward strand.
TTTTGACAACGGTACATTTGCGATGCTTTTCTTTGATCAAGACACAGGTGGATTATTTTCAACAGTTTATTTAAACAAGAAAAGCTTATTGAAATTAATGCCTTACCAGGTCTTTGGAGAAGGATTGCCCCACTACGAAATGGAGAGTTCAGCAGACTGGGAAAGTATCAATCAGTCAAGAGAGCGTGTAATCACTCGAGTATTGACGAGATTACGCCAAGAAGCTGAACTGCCTGATTATCATTACTCTCCAGATTTTATGATCCAAACGAATGTACTGTTAACAGACTTTATCGACCAGCCAGAAGAATGGTTGGCAGAAAATCGTTTGGCAGAGTGGCAGATGGCAACACAGACTTCCCAAACGACAGTTAAATTTACGTTGTCAAATGATGAAATCAATCGCTTAGTGGAAAAACGACAATTAGATCAAACAACTGGAATTTTCATGCATCCAATCATTGATCCGACTTTTTCAGTTTTATTGTTATATACTGATCCTTATTATCATGATCGATTCTTGGAAAAAGAACCAACACAGTTAGGCGTTGCGTTTTCGAAAGAAAACATGTTAGTCTTAATGAAGGAAAAAGAGGAGACTAGTGAAAGCAGTGATAATCAATGAGGAGTTGTTTGAACTGGAGGACCAGTGTCATCAGCTTGTTCAAACGATTGTAACAAGTGAAATGATGGAACAATATCTCAAAACTAAAAAAGAGATGGAAACTTCTATCAACGTCAACCAGTTAAAAAATGATTTTATTGTAAGCAGACAAGCATTTGAAGAAATTTCACCTTATGGAAAGTACGTTCCAGAGTTTCGTGAAAAACAACGAACTGTACGACAAGCCAAAAGGCAGTTGGATCTAAATGAAGAAGTAGCTGCTTTTCGAATAAGTGAAACAGAATTACAAAAGATACTAGATTCCATTGGAAAACAACTTGCACATACGATTTCGACGGAGATCAAAATCAGTGCAGGTAGTCCATTTTTTGAAAAAAGTGAAGGGTGCGGAGGAAACTGCCATGGACATAGAAAATAAAGAATTTGAACAAACACATCGGCGAGGGTTAGTCGTGTGGGTATATAGTTTAAAACAATTGAAAAATCTTCGCAAATTTGGTTTAGTGCATTATGTCTCTCGTAAAATGAAGTATGTGATCATGTATTTAAATGAAGACAACTATGAACAAACGGAAGAAAGGATCAAGAAATTACATTTCGTACGAAATGTCGAACGTTCTTATCGACCAGATATCGAAATGAATTTTGCTGAAAAAATCGGTAAAAAGGCGGACACAAAAGAAGAAGGCTTCGAGATCGAAGAATTAAACACAAAGATCCGCTTAGCTGATCACGTTTTCTAGTAAAGAGAGTCTAGCGTTATAGTTAATAAAATCGACGAAAATGAAGAAAATGTGATAAAAAGATTTTGAATAGTTATAAAAAGTTAAATTAAGAAAAAATAGACTTGAGAATTGACGATTTTAGTCGGAATCAAGTCTATTTTTTTGGTATACTAATAACAGTATGTTTCAAGGAGTGAGTAGATGCGAGTAATTTCAGGAGATTACGGCGGTCGCCGTTTAAAAAGTTTAGCAGGGCCAAATACTCGACCGACGTCTGATAAAGTCAAAGAGTCGATATTCAACATGATCGGTCCTTATTTTAATGGAGAGGTCGTTTTGGATCTTTACTCAGGAAGCGGGGGTCTAGCGATCGAAGCTGTTTCCAGAGGCTGTAGCTACGCAATCTGCGTGGAGAAAAACTATCAAGCACTAAAAATAATCAAAGAAAATATTGAAATCACAAAAGAACCGAACAAATTCAATACAATGAAATTAGATGCTGATAAAGCGGTTGAGTCACTGGCGAAAGAAGATCAAAAGATTGATATTCTATTTTTAGATCCACCTTATGCCAAACAAAAAATCGTCGATCAAATTGAACGTATGGAAGAATTGGCTCTTTTTCAGGACGCTGCCTTGATCGTATGCGAAACAGATAAGTCAGTGGAGCTTCCTGAGACAATAGGAAATTTTCAACAAATCAAACAGCAGACCTATGGCATCTCTGCGGTGACCATTTATAGAAAAGAGGAAATATAAATGAGAAGAGCGTTATTTCCAGGGAGTTTCGACCCATTGACTATGGGTCATTTAGACACGATCGAACGAGCTGCGAAGTTGTTTGATGAAGTGATCATCGGTATCTTTATCAATACATCAAAAAAAACATTGTTCACGGCTGAGGAACGCTTGGAATTGATCACACAAGCAGTCGCACACTTAGAAAATGTCCGAGTGATCCACCAAGAGACACAGTTGACAGTGACGACGGCAAAAGAACTAGGTGTTCAAGCGTTGGTTCGAGGTGTTCGTAGCTTCAAAGATTTTGAATATGAACGTGACATTGCGCAAATGAATCATCATTTGAGTCATGAATTGGAGACGGTGCTTTTTATGGCAAAACCAGAGTATAGCCATATCAGCTCAAGTATGCTTAAAGAGGTTCTTTATTTTGGTGGGGACGTGAGCACCTATTTACCTACTGTGATCAACGAAGCATTAGCTAGAAAGCGTGAAAGTGATGCAGAATAAGAAATGGTGGAAAACGTTATCCGTAATCCTTTTAGGCACATTATTAGCAGGCTTTGTCATTGTGCCTTTACCCTATTACGTGGAAGCTCCAGGTGCCACGATCGATCTTAAAGATATGATCACAGTCAATGATCAAGAAGATAAAGAATCAGGCTCTTTCTCTCTCACTTCTGTAGGAATCAGAAGAGCAACAGGATTTGGTGTCGTCTCCGCACTAATGTCAGATTTCAAAGATGTTATCAGTGAAGAAGAGTTGACTGGTGGAGCGACAAATGAAGAATATAATCAGATGCAAAAATATTATATGGAATCCTCACAAAATGCCGCCATTGAGCAAGCCTTGAAACTAGCGAATATTCCTTATACGATGGAATTTAAAGGTGTCTATGTCATGGGCGTCGAAAAAAATTCGAGCTTTTACAAGAAATTATCTGTTGGTGATACAGTCACAAAAGTAGATGGGATGAGTTTCAAGAGTGCGGAAGAATTTATGGAGTACGTGAAAGGACAAGAAGTAGGACAGGTTGTCACAATCACCTTCATCCACGATGGCAAAGAAGAAGAAGCTTCAGGTAAACTGATCGAGTTATCGACAGATAAAAAACCAGGAATCGGGATCACGTTGACCGATCATACAGAAATCGCCACAGACACAGAAGTGGCAATCAATTCTGGTTCAATCGGTGGCCCTTCAGCAGGCTTGATGTTTACTTTGGAGATCTATGAACAGTTGACCCATCAAAACATCCGTAAAGGGAAAAAAATAGCCGGTACAGGTACGATCAATAGTGCAGGTGAAGTGGGACGGATCGGTGGAATCGATAAAAAAGTGGCAAGTGCAGACGAAGCAGGAATGAATATCTTTTTTGCGCCAGATGATACGATTTCTGATGAAGTGAAAAAAGAAAATCCTGATATCAAAACGAATTATGAAGAAGCCAAAGCTGCGGCTAAAAAACTCAATACATCGATGAAGATCGTTCCGGTCAAAACAGTGCAAGATGCCTTAGAGTATCTTGAGAACATGAAATAAACGGTTTCGACTTGAACGTTTTGTACTCATATTTTAAAGCGAGGACAAGACATGTTTAGCCTCAAGAAATAATGCGCCATCCACGAAAATTGTTTTTCAAATTTTTGTGGGTGGCGTATTATTTTTCGAAGAGGTTCCATCTGTTCCCGCCGTTTATTCGGTTTAGGTGGTACGAAAGGGCTAATGTCTCCCTCTTTTTCTTTTTTTTCAATAATTACAAAAAAACGTTTTGTTATTTTGTAGGTAATTTTAAGTAAGTTTGCTACCATATTAAAAAAAGAGTTAGAAAGGGGCAAGAAAAACATGGAACAATCAAGCAATCGCCAATCATCATTCGATATCGGAGAATATTACTCCGAAAAAAAGTATAAAAAAAATTTTGGGCACTTGCGGAAAACAGCAGACTTTAAACGTGTATTAACTGATTTTGACAAACAATTGGAAGAAACGAAAGATCAACTGTCAAAACATCGAAACGGTGTGTTGTGGACCAGGCGCTTACTTGCAGATTTTCGACAGAAAAAGTTGAGTAAAACGGATAGAGTTTTCAATTTTATCCTTAGGCGTAAGAATAAAGAGCCTGAAAAATATGAGAATACACTAAAGGATTTGAACAGTAAATATTTTAAATCAGAATATATTCAATCGATTGTTGATAAAGATGTATGGATTGATCCAAAAGAAATCGTTGATGAAATCAAGCACTTAGCTTCAAGAGCGAAATCTATCCCTACGGCTCGCGGATTGGAACTAAGGGAGCAGCTTCGTGCACAACCTTTAGAGCAAAAAAAATGGCGTCAACCTGAAACAGAAGATGAATTACATTACAGTACCCTATCTTTCCTAGAGGAAGGTAGAGAAAGCGAGAAGTCTCGCAAGGTAATTATCAATAGAAAAGATGACCCTGTCATTTACGCAGTGATCCGACGAGCGAACAATGGGGAGAAAATTTCATTAAATATAGAGGTGTCCCATAATAAAGAGAAACTTATCGAAAAACCTATAGTGGGACACCACAGAAATCCTTCCGTTCATGGCGAGGTAGCATTTACTGGTCATCATGAGCAACAAATCAAACAACCAAGACGGTTATCACCAATTTCAGAGTTGCAAGAAAATAATGGGAGAAAAAATTCATTGAAAGATGAGTTTGAACGACGTGATTCGAAACTTCGAGAAGTAAAATCTGCGATCAATCAAGGCCTTATTTCGTCAAAAGCAATATCTGGAGAGAGCCCTGTGCAATCGGTGAAACAACGAATCTGGGAAATAGAGAACGGATCTGGGAAGTCCGACCGTATGGTTTTTAACAGCCATAATGCCTCTGACAAACGTTCATTTGGCATGACCAAACAAGCAGCAATGAGTAAGTCTGGGGGAAATCGACCACCAGCTCCGCCTTCTCCAAGTTTGAAGCCGAAACCAAGGATAGAACCAACTAGGTAAATCGTGAATATAAAAATAAAAGAAATAATCATTTGAGGCGTATCTAATAGTGAAGGAACATCGCAGTGTAGATGTTTTTTCACTATTTTTTAGAAAGGAAAATGAAATAGAAAGAATACCAATGAAGAAAATAGTTCAAGAAATCTTTGATTCGCCAAAACGCCTCCTTCTATTTTTTATATGCAGTGTATCAGTTAGTATGCTAATAGGAGTGGTCATATACCGTCAGATCGGTCCAACTAAGATCAATGAATCTAGTAACATATCGTTGATAACCGCTACAAGCTCGGATAGTTACCAAAAGACTGCGACAACCGGAACGACGACAAAAGACCCTATCATGTATGTAGACGTGAAAGGCAATGTCAATCGACCTGGAATATACGCCTTTACAGACGAGGAACGTGTCTTTGATATCATTGAAAAAGCAGGAGGACTGACTGCACAAGCTGATGAAAAACAGATCAATTTTGCTGCAAAAGTTTCGGACCAACAAGTGCTTTATATTCCCCAAGTTGGCGAAGAGATGCCTCAGTTCGTAGAGGAAGTAAAGGAAAAAGAGCAGACAGAGGAAAAGAAAGTCAATCTTAATACTGCCAGCCTTGCTGAATTACAGGAGCTTCCGGGAATCGGGGCAATGAAAGCACAAGAGATCATCAACTATCGCGAAGCCAACGGTTCCTTCCAAACAATTGAAAGTTTGAAAGAAATATCGGGATTTGGCGAAAAGACAGTTGAAAAACTGAAAAACTTCGTTACAATTACAATAGAATAAACCAATGAGGTGACAAATTATGAGCAATGAACGAATTCCTTGGGATCAGTATTTTATGGCACAAGCCGTATTATTATCATTAAGGAGTACATGTACACGATTAGAAGTAGGTGCCACATTAGTTAGAGAGAAACGAATCATTGCGGGTGGTTATAACGGCGCAGTGAGTGGGGATGTTCATTGTATCGACGAAGGTTGCTATGTCGTGAATGGTCACTGTTTACGAACGATCCATGCAGAAATGAATGCGTTACTCCAATGTGCAAAACTCGGAGTCCCTACAGAAGGGGCAGAGATCTATGTCACCCATTTTCCATGTTTGGCCTGTACAAAAGCATTGCTTCAAGCGGGAATCAGGAAAATCCATTACTTGCATGATTATCGCAATGACCCTTATGCACAGTCATTGATTACCCAATTAGGTGCATCCGTCCATCAAGTCAATTTAGATATGAAATATTTTGCTAAACTTCAACAAGAATCAACAGGTGAACTTGATTAAACAATTTGGCGAACAAGTTCGTAATTACTTGATTTTACCAGCAATGTCTTCGGTCATTTTATGTTTCGTTTACTATAAGGAGCATGATCTGTCTCGCTTGATCGTTGCTGGTCTTTTTCTTCTGGTTCTATTCAAACACAAGCAAGCGGTGATCTATCTTTGTTGTTTTTGCAGTCTGGCAGTTTGGTTTGCTTGTCTTCGTTCAGAGCTTCCCTCGATTGATCACACAAGAACCACTGAAGAGTTTCTATTGATGACCGATACGATTCAACGGAATGGCGACTGGTTGACTGTAGAAGCACGCAGAATCTCAACGAAACAAAAAGTCCAGCTAAGTTATCAAGCCAAAACAAAAGCAGAAGCACAACAATGGGAGGACTTTCGAGGGTATCCGATCGAACTTCGAGTAACTGGCAGTTATCAGACACCCGGATCGTTGCGCAATCGTTATGCATTTGATACGGCTAATTATCTGAAGGGATCACGAATCAGTGGTCAGTTCCATGGAAAGGATTTTCAAGTCCTGCCTTCTACAAGGGGAGGGGTGACTCGATTTCGTGACCTCCGTGGAAAAGCAATCAATTATGTAAAAAAACGATATCCTAAAAAAATAGGGATGTATATGAACGCGTTGCTTTTCGGTTATCGTGATGCTTCTTTTCGCGAAGCCGAAACAATTTTTAAAGCAACTGGATTACTGCATCTATTCGCAGTTTCTGGGATGCATGTCCATTTTTATTTAGGTTTTTTATATTATGTTTTTCGACGAAGTGGCTGTCCTTTGTCTGTTACGATTCTTCCGCTGACATTGCTTACAGGGATTTATATCCTATTAGCTGGCGGCTCATTTTCAGTGGTTAGAGCAGGCAGTTTCTTTATTTTGAAGCTTGTACTCAAATTGACATCAATCAAACTATCTACGCTGGATTGTTTTTCTTTGAATCTATGGTTGCTTTTATTGTTCGATCCGTTGATCCTGCTTCAAATGGGTGCGCAATTAAGTATATGGATGAGTTTATTATTTATGACATTTTCTCACGCATCAAAAGGTTGGAGCAATCGTTTATTCTACCTATTCCAAACAAGTGCAATCCAATTACCTTTAAGTGCTTGGTATTTCTATGAATGGTCGTTTTTAGGTGGCTTATTCACAACACTAGGCATTCCATTATTCCAATACGTCCTTCTTCCAGGGGTGATCATTCTCTTTTTAGCAGGCAGCATCCTTCCACAGGCCTTATTTGAAATCCTCGAATCTTGTTTGGTTCACTTTGAAGACTTCCTCTCTTATTTTGATTTCTCCACACTGACCATCGGGCAACCCGCTTTTTATTTTGTTATATTGAGTATCATCGTCTTCTTACTCTTGTTTGAGAGCAAAACGATTCTGCCATGGAAAAAAATCATTTATTCATCACTAATCCTCATCAGTTATTTCTTGATACCATTACTTGATGCTTCGACTACGATCACCTTTATCGATGTCGGACAAGGCGATAGTATCCTACTAAAAAGTCCGATGAAACAAGATGTGATTTTAATCGATACTGGGGGCAGATTAAATGTTGAAACAGAAGCGTGGCAGCAACGTATTACTCGTCCTTATGCAGAAAATAATATCGTTCCATATTTAAAAGGACAAGGGATCACCACGATCACAAAACTATTTCTCACACATAACGACACTGATCATATCGGGGAATTGGAAACACTCTCCTCACATTTTACCATCGAAGAAATATACATTGGTTGGGGAGCTGCCACAGAGCCAAAGTTTCGCGAACGATTGATAAAAATTAGTCAGTTAGGAACCAAGATCATAGAAGTCAGGCAAGGGGATCGAATATCTGCCTACTTTGACTTGTACGTCTTGATGCCAAGTAAAAAAGGGCAAGGGAAAAATGAAGATTCAGTGGTTCTTTGGTTCACCTATAAGAAGCAGCGCTTTTTGTTACTGGGTGATTTGGATCAAGAAGGGGAACTCGAGATGTTGAATGCTTACCCAAGGCTAAGGGCGGAGGTCGTGAAATTAGGGCATCATGGGAGTCGTAGTTCGAGTCATCCTTTGTTCTTGGCTGCTTTACAACCGATGATAGGAATTTTATCTAACGGGCTGGACAATCGCTATGGGCATCCACATCCTGAAGTCCTCGACACGTTGGAAAATTTAGAGAGTACTGTTTATCGGACAGATAAAAATGGGGCGATCACTTTTTCTTGGCATCCTATTTGGACAAAAAATGGCCGACTTCAGAAAATGATAGACTAGTAATTTTTGTTTTCTCGTGATAGGATAAATTGGAAAGTGGTGAGAGATGTGAGTATCCAAGTTGAACTACAAAAAATTCGTAAAGAAAAGCTCGCACCTTGTTATCTCGTTTTAGGAACGGAGAAGTTTTTACAAGACCAAGTGCGTACAGAAATCCTTAAGAAAATGCAAATATCAGGAGAAGATGATCTCAATTTTCTGAAATTTGATATGACCCAAGCAACGATCGATGACGTAATCGCTGAAGCAGAAACCTTACCGTTTTTCGGTGATCAACGAGTAGTGTTTGTCGAAAACCCTTATTTTTTGACGGGTGAAAAAAACAACAACAGTCTCGAACAAAACACAGATCTTTTAGTAGACTATTTAAAAGAACCACTCGAATCAACCGTTCTCGTCTTCTTTGCGCCTTATGAAAAACTAGATGAACGAAAAAAAGTCACGAAACAATTGAAGAAAACAGCGATATCGATCAATGTTCAGCAATTGAATGAAAAAGAAGTGCGACAGTATTTATTGAATACATTAGAAAATACACCGCTTACTCTAGATCGTAAAGCAATCGATCTTTTTTTACGATTGACTGATTTAGACTTATCAAAAATGATGGCAGAATTAGATAAATTGATGTTATATGGGCAGAATCAATCAGCCATCTCTGCGAAAGAAATCGAACAATTAGTGCCTAAGACGTTGGAACATAATATCTTTGACATGACACAATATATGCTTTCTGGAGATACGGAACATACCCTGCGATTATTTGAAGATTTAGTCACACAAGGGGAAGAGATCATCAAGATCAATGCGATTTTACTCTCCCAACTACGATTGTATCTCCAAACGAAATTTTTAGTCAAAATCGGGTATCAACAAGCAAATATTGCGGAAACTTTGAAAATCCATCCTTATCGGGTAAAATTGGCGATGCAAGAAGTCAGAAAGTTCGATGAACAAATATTAGTCCAATTGTTCGACCAATTAGTCGAGATGGACTATCAAGTAAAAAGTGGGCAGATCGAAAAGAAATTGAGTTTTCAATTATTTGTGTTTCAGGCAGCTGAAAGATTAAAAAATAAGTAAAAACAGTAGCAACACAAATACACACAGTTTGGTTGGTCATCAGAAGGATCAGCCAAACTGTGTGTATTTGTGTATAGAAAAAGCAAATAAAAAAACCGGCCGTAGCCGATTTCCTTATTTAGCGATTTTTTTGCTTAAACGAGATTTGTCGCGGTTTGCTTTGTTTTTGTGGATAAGACCTTTAGTTTCAGCCATATCGATCGCTTTAACAGCGTCTTTATATAACGCATCTACGTTGTCAGCACCTGAAGCTACAGCATCCTCAAATTTTTTGATTGCAGTACGCATAGCACTAGTTTGAGATGAATTTTTTACATTCGCGTTTTCGCTTGTGCGAACACGTTTGATTGCAGATTCAATGTTTGGCATTTGTTTCACCTCCGATAAGTAAAGTTCTTACGCGTGTTACCGCATAATTCAACATTCATTATTATACCTAATGCGAGCGCGCATTGCAATATCAACATGACAAGTTTTTTTCCTTAACACGTAAGAAATATCAGAGAGAGTGGATTTATGAGAGGTAGAAGAACAAGAAAACAAAAGAAAAAGCGCTGTTGTGGGAGACAACAAGCGCTTAACCAAACGTGGTTTAATTTATCTTGGTAAATAAATAATTGAATGGGATGTTTGGTACTGAAATAGTATATAACAAAGTCAACCGTTTGCAAAGTTTTTTTTGAAAAGGGATACGATTGCTTCAAATCAACGAATCATACCGTTAACATAGATTAGTTATTTTATAACTAATTCGAATGCATGAAAATGAGCTATTCAGGTGTTCCAATGATTTTGATGTATTCGTCGATGTTTTTGATCATCATTCGTTTGATGACTAATTGATTTCGGCGATTCCATTTTCCACTAACTTCCAATACATATTTGTTTAAAGGTAAACGTAAAACATATTTTGCCAAGTAGCGATCTTTAATTAGACAATTGATTACCCGGTCTTCAAGTTGGAGATTCAAACCAGTCAACATCATTGGTTGTTCTTGTAAAACATACGTATCAATCAAAAGACCTTCAAAAGTTTCCACGAGCGTCTTCCTTTCTTCTAAATCAAACATTTCGCACTTCTTATAAAATTTCCTGCATAAAAGAGGTGCACTCACACCTAGTATAACAAAAAAGATGCACCAAGCCAAAAAAAAGCCGAAAGAACTTGAATAATCCAACGATCTGTCAAGTTTTCCGCCTTTTTTTATAAATAGTTGAAAAAATAGTTACGTATATTAAAAATTGGCATCAAAGACGTTTTGGATCAAATCAGGAAATAGTAAGTAGGTCAATCCAATAATCAATAGAACAGCCAATAAAAACCATCCAACAGTCCCAAAGAAATATTTTAGTTTTTGCATATGCGATCACCTCAAAACTAGTATACCACGAACAAAAAAATTATCCTTTTCTCAACCACTAGATGCATCATTATTTATTAAAAGAAAACAATTGGAGAATGCAATAGGCAATCCCAGAAGCAATCACAGGGCCTGCTGCGATCCCTTTTAAGAAAACAACGCCTAAGATCGTTCCAAAAACTAGAGCCACAGTGATTTGTGGATCTGTAGCAATCAAGCCAACGCCTTTAGACGATAAAACAGCAACTAAGCCACCACAGAAGATCGCTACCCAACCCATAGGTGATTTGAACGCATCAAGCAAATCTTTTAGACCAATATCACCTGTAGCAATAGGCACTAAAATCGCCGCAGTAATGATCGTCACGCCAATATTGATTCCTTTCCCTTGGAGCCATGTCAAAAAATCTTTCGATGCAGGAATAAACTTAACAAGTAAAATAAAACCAGTCGCTAACATCAGACTTTGATTTTTAGCAAGGACGGCAACCAGCATGATCAACCCAAGAAATAACCAACTTTCCATCAAAAAACCTCACTTTCTAATTATTCATCATACCATTTTTTTTATATGATGCAAAAGAGTCATTAGTAAAATGTTTGATAGAGCATAGAAGGAACAAAAGGGTGTGAAGAATTAGACGAAAAGATAAAAATGAGAAAAATAGCTACGTTGATGATGTCAAAACATGTTTTTATGAGGTGAAGAATAGAGGGTCTGATTTCTCATGTATACTTGATGTGAAAAAGTAACAGATCAACAATATATAAAAAAGAAAGGGTGAATGTTTGTGATAGTCAGTTGAAATGGCGTAATTAAATAAGAGGAGATGGGAAAAAGAGAAGAAGATTATGTGGCATGTCATTCCATACATTGATTGATCAATTAAACATACATAAAAACTGTGACGTACTGCTTACAACAAAATTATGATAGACATAATAAAAAAGGAGGTCATTTATGAAACGAAAACCGATCAAGAAGCGCCAAATCGTACTGATCATCACTGGCATATGCCTATTATGGATTGGCGGAACAATGTATATGGACCATTTGAAGTTAGAAGAAGAAATGATTCAAGTTGTGAATAGTGAAGAAGCAAAAATCGTTTTGGAGAAAACATTGAAAAATCTGGACTCTAAGGCATTGACATCTGAAGGAGTGATAAAAAAATATAAAATTGATTATAAAAATATCAAGAGAAATCCAATGGGTGGGATTAGTGTACCTCTAATTATAAATGATAATAATAAGTTACTTGTTTTTAATCTACTAGATCGAAATCAGATAAACGGGGAGCTAAGTAAGCTAAAAAATGATATTGTGCGTACTACTTCTGAACTATATGAATTACTAAAAGAAGGAGGGGAAGATAGTGAAGAATACTGAAAAAGAAAAGGTTGGAATAGCCAAGCAACAATATGAAACTTTGCGTTTAAAAGAGCCTTTCTTTAAAAATGAGAATAAAGAGTTCATCGGTTACGTCTCCCATATCAACAGTAAAATCACCGGCGAACAATCCTTTATCATCACCGACAAATATGTTCCGTTGTCAGCACCGCTTAGCGAAAGGGAAAGCGTAAAAGAAGTCACGGTTTTATATCGTGGTTCGTCGTTTGATTCTTCATTAGATGCTGAATTAAGTTGGCGGTAATCAATCTTTTGAAAAATGATTTTTGTCTCCTTTATAGACAGAATATTTGTACATAGAAATAAGTATAGCCTGAAAAAAACTCTTAAAAAAAGAGATAACATAAAATTATTAAAGAAAAAGGAGGTCATTTATGAAGCGAAAACCGATCAAGAAGAGCCAAATCGTACTGATCATCACTGGCATATGCCTATTATGGATTGGAGGAACAATGTATATGGACCATTTGAAGTTAGAAGAAGAAATGATTCAAGTTGTGAATAGTGAAGAAGCAAAAAAAGTTTTGGAAACAGGGCTAAAAAATCTAGATCCTAATGCGTTGACATCTGAAGGAGTAATAAAAAATTATAAAATTGATTATGAAAATATCAAGAGAAATCCAATAGGTGGGATTAGTGTACCCCTAATTATTAATGATAATGATAAGCTACTTATTTCCAACCTCCTAAGTCGCAATTTGGCAAATGGCAAGCTAGGTGAGCTAAAAATTGGTAGCTCAAATACTACCTATGAACTACATGAATTATTGAAAAAAGGAGTGGAAGATAGTGAAGAATAGTGAAGAAGAAAAGGTTGAAATAGCCAAGCAACAATACGAAGCTTTACATCTAAAAGGAGAACTCTTTATAAATACTAATAAAGAGTTCATCGGTTACGTCTCCCACATCAACAGTAAAATCACCGGCGAACAATCCTTTATCATCACCGACAAATATGTTCCGTTGTCAGCACCGCTTAGCGAAAGGAAAAGCGTAAAAGAAGTCACGGTTTTATATCGTGGTTCGTCGTTTGATTCTTCATTAGATGCCAAATTAGATTGGCAGTACAATAATATTTTTACAGCTTTTCAGGTGATCAATGGTGGTGGGGCAGCAGCGATGCCTCAGCTTCAATCTTCTGCGACAACATTACAACAAACATTGGAAGCTTATCCAAATGCTGAATTTAATGTATATGGTCATTCTTTAGGATCAATGAATGCGCAATATGCGTTAGCGAGTATTTCTTCAAGTGATGCGGATCGTGTTTATGGCTATGTGTATCAGGGACCGAATATCTATGAGGTATTAACGCCTGAGCAAAAACGGCAAGCGGATTATTTGACCGAAGAGTATCGTCTTTTGAATTACATTGACTCAAAAGACTTAGTTGCGATTGGTTATGGGGAAGGCAAAAAGGCCGTTGGGCAGATCGTTTATCCACTATCTGAACGGCTGGGCTTGAGACGCACGATCGATCAACATATGTGGGGAGGTTACCAATTTGAGGAAGATGGTGCTTTATTAACAACGAATGGCAGTGGCACTGTATTAGCAGAGTATCAAAGACGATTGAAAAAAAGATCGATTGCTAGTATTAAAGGTGAATGGAGTGGACAAACAGGTGGAATGTCGGCAACTAAAGAAGTTTACCTAGATGCAGTTCAAGCGAAAAGCATTGTTTCAGGAATGAAGACAGTGATTGATGAAAAAATCACTGAACTGATGACGGTCTATCAAACAGGCATCGATCAGGCGAATCAACTGTGGCAAGATACAATCGCTAATGCGCGTTCATATGGAAGCAATCTTACAGAGATGGAACAGCTAGAGGCGTTAGAGCAAGGAGGGGTGACTCGACAACACGTACTAATCGAACCAGTCATCGACTATGAAGCGGCGTTGAATCAACTTCGCTCGATCAAATCAAGTTACGAAGATCTGATCTACCAAATCAATCAGACGATCGATCAGCAAATACAATTGGATAGTGAATTAGCGAGCCAATTCAAGAAAGGAACATTTTAGTGATGGCTAATAATGAGTCGAAAGAAATGAAAAAAATCGAAGAAGATTATTGGCACAAGAAAGATGAATTAGAGAATAAAATAGCGGATCTTGAAGCAGAAAAACGTTCATTTACACGCTACTTAGATCAATTAGGAGAAAAAATCCCTTTGACACAACGAACATTTTCAGACGGAGGAACGATTGATCCTCGTATCGCGTATCGTTTGATCAATGATGCAAGCGAAGAAGGGCAATATCTTGTACGTAAAGCATTATATAGGATTGAAGATGAATTAGCAGAAAATCAGCAAAACTATCAGTCAGCTAAATTAAATCATAAAAATCAATAAATGGAAGGGAAAGATAGCAATGTTTGATGAGCAAATAAAGGGACTAGAAAAAGCATTGATTTCTTGGTTTATTGCTAGTCATAGCCGTGCCAGTTCAGATACAAAGAAGAATACGATCCAAGTCACGCGAGATCTCACGAACCAAGAATTAAAAGATAGAACAAAACAGTATACCGATCGTTTAACTGATGCGGCAAAAGGAGAATGGGTCGATCAGGCAATGAGCGTGGTGAAAGACATAACAAAAGCTTTTAGCTAGAAAACAGAAAAGTCTCTGGGACATTCGACCTCTCACACCACATAAAAAATGCTTAAAAGGTTGGAGCAAAAGCAACCTTTTCGAAAAATAAGGCGCAATCCATAAAAATCTGAAAAACAATTTTCGTGGATTGCGCCTTATTTCTTGAGGCTAAACACTTCTGTCCCGACCGCGATTGAGAAGTTATTTACGTTTCAATCTTTCAAGGAAAAAGTCTTCCAATACACCGCCTAGCACAAAGATGAGCCAAGAGTAAGCCCAGCTTCGGGTCATAAAGGACCAAACCATGTAAACGATGAAAATGCCCGGCCAGTATAAACGTTCAAATAAACGAATCGTTTCCGCTGAGTCGCCATACATATGTTGAGACGCACGTGGTCCTGGCTCGTCTTCATCTGAGATAAAGAACGTGCCTTCTGCCACTTTTGAAAACCAAGTATAGATGATGCTGACATAGACGATAAAGAAGACGCCGAGTGCCACGGAAGCAAAGAAAAGTAATAAAGCGAATCCAATCGGTAAGCCAAAGGCTCTATTCGTCAAGATAGGTGTGACCGAAAGGATACATAAAATGATACCGAAAACTAATCCTACTCGAAAACTTTTCGCATAGGCTTCTGTTTGTTGTCTTGCTTCGATTTTTACTTGCTGTGAATAGGGACGATCATTTAGTTTCTTCTTACTAGCTGAATAGCTCAAACTTGTAGTAATAATCAAACCAACGCCTAAAGCAATCAGAAGAAACATTGCCAGAAAACCGAGAATCTCACTAATACTATTAGCAAAAAATACGAGCATTCCCACAGCTAAGATACAACTAGCAATTCCTGTTGAAAGAAAAAGGGAAAAACGACGAACTTGGTTCCAAAATGAAATCACTTCATCGAGTTCAATCTCGTTTTCCCAGACTTCTTCGTCAAAAGAGGACCGAGAAAGTTCCAATTCTTGGAGGATCTCATCAATAGAACCAAACTCACTGATTACTGCACCAATGGCTTCATGCTCTGATTTTCCTTCTTCTAATAATCCATGATACTGATCTTCCATGATTGCCAATAGGTCTTCTTTGGCTTTTTTTGTTTCAGGTGTATTCGGTACATTTAAAAATAAACTATCTAGATAATCCTTAATGGTTTTCATGTTTCTCCTCCTTGTAGAAAACGGTCAACAACGATTTTCGTTTGCTGCCATTCCTCTTTTTTTTCTTTCAAAATGTTCTCCCCGGCATCGCTGATTCGATAGTACGTCCGTTTCTTTCCATGAGTGACTTCCCCAGGATACGAAAGGATCAGTCCCTGCTTTTCTAAGCGTGTAAAAGCGGAGTACAAAGTGGTTTCCTTAATCGCATACAGCGCATCGGTTCCTTCCCGGATTTGCTTCGAGATCTCGTAACCATAGGAATCTTCCTTGGAAAGAATGGATAAAATGATGGCATCATTGTATCCACGAATTGCATCACTTGATATCACTTGATCGCCTCCTTTTTCAATTACTCCATCTGTCGTAATAATTATAAAACAATTACTACGACAGGTAAAGTAAATTAAATAAATTAGTTAGAATTCAGTCTTAGGTCTGAGTCTGTTTTTTGGAAATCGATTTGCGGAGACAATATCTGTGGAAATGTCACAATGTTTAGACTAGATTTTATTGTTTTCGTTTTCATTTGAGCTTTGATAAGTGATTTGGTACAATTGATATAAATATAGAATGAAAAGGAGGGACATATGTAATGGACAGCTTGACTAAAATAACAGAAGCAGATAATTATTCTAGATATCATATTAGCTTTAGTCATGCAATTATTTTTGTATTTTCTATCCAAGGCATCAGTGCGCTTAAAAATAGAAAAATCAATCAAAAATAAATGACCATTCAATATGTTTATTCCATTTTTAGCTAAGTACCAAATAAATGAAATAACAACAGGTCATGAATTTTTTCATGGCTTTTTTGATTGGTCTTAAGGAGCGAGAAAATGTATATTCAAGCCAATAAGATCAGTAAAAATTATAGTGGAGTACCTCTTTTTGAAAATTTGAGTTGCACACTCAATAAGCAAGACAAAATCGGATTGATCGGACAAAATGGAACTGGGAAAACAACTCTTCTTCAAATGTTGATCGGGTCTGAAGGTGTTGATGAAGGGACAGTTAGTAGGAAAAAAGGGCTGTCGATTGGTTACATTCCACAGAAAATGGAAAATGGCTCAATCGCTACTTTTGACTATGTGTATCAGAGCTTCAAAGACATCCAAGAATTGCAAACACAACTCAATTACTATGAAGAAAAAATGTGTATCGCAACGGAAGATCTGGACCATATCATGAAAGTATATGGTGACTTGCAGCAACGATTTGAGATGATGGGCGGATATGGGTTAGAAGATCGAATCACGAGTGTTTTGAAAGGATTAGATCTTGCAGAACAAATTGAAACACCGCTTGATCAATTAAGTGGAGGCGAACGTATTCGAGTAGAACTAGCCAAAGTATTATTACAAGAAAATGATGTCCTTCTATTAGATGAGCCAACCAATCATCTTGATCTCGACTCCGTACAATGGTTAGAAGAATATCTGAGATTGACAAATTGTGCGTTCCTCGTGATTTCCCATGATCGTGCGTTCCTTGACAATGTAGTCAAAAAAATCATAGAGATCGAGGATGGTCAGATCATCGAATATTCGGGAAATTATAGTCGTTACATGACGTTGAAGAAACAACGGATACAGGAACTTCAAAAAAATCATGAACTTCAGCAAAAAGAAATCAAACGATTGAAAGTAATGATACGACGCTATCGCCAATGGGGGAATGAAGGAGACAACGAAGCATTCTTTAAAAAAGCAAAAGAAATCGAGCGTAGATTAGAAAAAATGATACTGATAAATGCGCCTAAGGACCCCCGCAAAAAACTAACTACAATCAGTCAAGAAGATCTGTCGGGGAAAGAAGTGTTGGTTGCCAAAAATATAAAGAAAACAGTAGGTAAAAAATGTTTGTTTTCAGATAGCTCTTTTATGGTCTATCGTGGTGAGCGGATCGCCCTATTAGGTAAGAATGGTTCTGGTAAATCAACGCTATTGAAAGTAGTGATGGGGGAAATAGGAGTAGATGAAGGGGTTATTAAAACTGGCGCAAGTCTGTCAATTGGCTATTTACCTCAACGCTTAACGTTTGATCAACCAGAACAACGGATATTGAATTATGCTAAATACCTGATACCCGATGAACAGAAAGCACGACAAGTATTAGCGAATTTTGGATTCTTCAGTGGAGATGTCGCTAAAAGGATCAAAGATCTTTCTGGAGGAGAGCAAGTAAGGCTGTACCTCTTGAAACTATTCCAAAAGAAAATCAATGTATTGATCTTAGATGAGCCTACGAATCACTTAGATATCTATGTAAGAGAAGAAATCGAAGAATTATTGTCTACATTTACCGGTACCATTTTAGCAGTTACTCATGATCGCTATTTCTTGCGAAAGAATTTTGATCAGATATTGTTAGTGGAAAATGAAAAAATCGAAAAGCTGTTGTATGAGGATCATTCATTTTAGATCAAAGAAGTATATAAAAAAAGTAGTAAGCTCAGCGATGTGTGAGCTTACTACTATTTTTTTGCTGTTGCGTTTACCAATCATTTAGCTGGTTTGCGATGAGCATATCAATGATCCATTACATTGCGATGAACCAGTAACCGATCAAGATGATCCCTAGAATGATACGATACCAACCGAAAACAGTAAAGTCATTACGTTTCAAGTAGTTGATCAGGAACTTGATCGCAAAAATCGATACGACAAATGAAACGACAGTACCCACTAAAAGAATAACTGTTTCTTCCATTTGGAAACTGTTACCATCAGCAAGGTATTTCACGATCTTTAATCCACTGGCACCAAACATCACTGGAATGCCAAGGAAAAATGAGAACTCAGTTGCAACGAAGCGGGATGCACCAATCAGGATTGCTCCAAGGATCGTAGCGCCGGAGCGTGAAGTCCCTGGGATCAAAGCCAAGACTTGGAAAGCCCCAATCAGAATCGCTGCTTGGAAAGTCAAATCATTCAGGTTTGACCAACGAGGTGTTTTATTTTTGTTTCGCTTTTCAACAATGATAAAGCCGATACCATAAACAATCAAGGCGATCGCTACTGGTAAAAATTTATAAAAATGGGCATCTAACCAATCGTCCAATAATAAACCAATAATAGCTGCTGGCACACAAGCAACAAGTACTTTTGACCATAAAACCCACGTATCTTTTTTCTCGATCGAGGATTTACTAGGCGCAAAAGGGTTCAACTTGTGGAAATACAAAACAACGACGGCTAAGATCGCTCCTAATTGGATCACGACATTGAACATCGACATGAATTGTGAACTCGCATCAAGCTTGATAAATTCATCTGCTAAGATCAAATGTCCTGTACTACTGATTGGCAGCCACTCTGTGATTCCTTCAATGATTCCTAGAATCGCTGCTTTTATGATATTTGCAAAAAACATAAATTCCTTCCTTCCCAATTAAAATACAACATTTAGTATACCGTTCTTTGTTTCCAAAGCCAAATTGTTTCTTTGAGATTAAAACAAAAATAAAGGAGTTCAAAAAAAGTACATTGAAATCAAAAGACTTCAATGCACTTATTCAACGAGTCATCACATAAAGGATTCTCTTGTTTGTTGCTTTCCTTGTTCGATATAGCTTGTGTCATTGACACTTTCAATTGAAAAACGACCATTTTTATAGGTTACTTTTGTGACACTACCATTTAACAATCCAGCACGAACTGGTTGAGAAGGATCGATCAAGCTAAGAAGAAAAGCAATCGTTAGGCCGTGGGAGACGACTAAAACATTGCCACCATTGTTCTTCTCACACTGATGGGCGATATCTTCAAAACCTGACCAGACACGTTCTTTTAATTCGTCATAAGGTTGCGCCCAGCCAGCAGTATCCGTCTCATAGATGGCATTAGCGATTTGTTCAAAGGTAACATCTGTGGTGAACATCTCATCGTATGTTTGAAAATTTAGTACACGAGGAATGACACCCCACATCTCCATATCGTAGCCACCTTCTAGCGAACCAAAACACCATTCACGAATCCGTTTATCAATAAAGTAAGGAATTTCTTTCCCTTTTGTATGTTCGCTTAAAACGATCCGTGCTGTTTCGATTGCTCGACCACTGTCGCTTGAATAGGCGTAAGAAAAATCGATATCTTTTAGACCTTTACCTAAAAAATGGATACCTTCTTGTCCTTGTTTCGTCAATGGTGTGTCACACCAGCCTTGCACACGTTCAATCGTATTGAACATTGTTTTACCATGACGGACGATATACAGGGTTGTTTCACTCATGTTGAACGACCTCCTAAGTTTGATTAAGCGTTAAAAAATGGGTTTGTTTTTTTCTCGTGTTCAATCGTTGTTGGTTCTCCATGGCCAGGATAGACCACAAATTCATTTGGTAGAACAAAAAGCTGTGTCGTGATGCTATAGAGTAACTGCTCTAAATTACCGGTGTAGAGATCGGTGCGTCCGATACTCCCTTTAAAGAGTGCGTCTCCAGATATCACGAAGTCATCGAAAATAAAGCTAACACTACCGGCTGAATGACCAGGTGTTGGAACGACTTCAAATGACATATTCCCAAGACGGTATTGTTTCATTTCAAATTCATATTCCGCAGGAGAAACAATGATATTATCCATATCATCATGGCGACCAAGTCCTGAGAGATTCAAGATGGGATCTCCAAGCCATTCTTGTTCTAGTGGACTGACATAGACAGGGATGTCATAGGTATTTCTCAATGCTTCGACAGCGCCAATGTGGTCGTAATGCGTATGCGTTAGTAAAATAGCGACAGGTTGTTGCTGGGTCTTCTTGATTTGTTCTTGGATCATTTCAGCGTCAGCTCCTGGATCAATGATCAGAAGCGCTTCGTCGTTGTAGACAAGGTAACAGTTTTCCTCGATTGTTCCAGTTTTTAATTGTAAAACATGCATAAAAGGAAACCTCCAACTTTTAAAAATTCTTTCTTCTATCGTTCGATATAAGTATAACGCAAATATGGATCAGAAACAAAAGTGTCTACTTTTATAACATCAGTTATCTGAATTGTCAGATTATATGAAAAGTGTTTAAAAATTTTAAACGGAAGAATAGAAAATTTTCATTGATTTTTCATTTACTCTTGTTACATTGAGTGTATCCAAAAATCCAAATTCTATATCCTATATCCCTGCTTATCCGAGCAGGGTGTTTTTGTTTTTTGCGAAACGGTCTATTTTGCGGTACTCTAATACAAGAAGGAGGCGACCATGGTGAAAAAATCTAAAATCTCCGTCCGTCACTTAGTCGAGTTCATCTTGCGTCGCGGAAGTATCGATAATCGAAAGAAAAGTAATCATACCGCCTTGGAAGGTGCAAAAATCCACCGCAAGCTCCAAAAAGAAGCAGGCGAAGAGTATCAAAAAGAAGTGTTCTTACAAACCAGTGTACAGCTTGATCCTTATGAACTGATCGTTGAAGGACGAGCAGATGGTATCTTCAAAAAAGATGGCGTGTACCACATCGACGAAATTAAAACGTCGGAACCACGCTTTGAAGATTTAGAACCCGAACAAGTCGAATTGTTTTTTCATCAAGCAAGAGTGTATGCCTATATTTATAGTCAAGAAAACAACTTAGAGGAGATCAACCTCCAGCTAACCTATTATCAAACCACAGAAGAAGTGATCACACGGAAAGTGGAACATCAGACGAGAGAACAACTGGAAGTGTTTTTTAAAAAACTGACCGAGGATTACCAAGAGTGGCTGATTTTTCAGGAAAATTGGCGTACGGTACGTAATGCCTCATTGATGGCGCTAAAGTTTCCATACGAAGAGTATCGTAAAGGACAAAGGGAACTGGCAGTTGCTGCCTATAAAACGATCCGGACAAAACAAAAGCTGTTCGCAGAAGCCCCCACTGGTACTGGAAAAACGATCTCTACATTATTTCCAGCCTTAAAGGCGATTGGAGAAGATGAAGGAGAACGTATTTTTTACTTAACCGCGAAAACTATTACGAGACAGGTGGCTGAAGATGCGTTAGCAGCGTTAAAAGATGTTGGGGCTGAGACAAAAAGTGTGACCTTGACAGCGAAAGATAAGATTTGCTTCTTAGATGAGACAACGTGTAATCCCGACCAATGCCCTTATGCAAATGGCTATTATAATCGAATCAACGAGGGGCTATGGGATTTATTGAACCACGAAAACCAGATCACTCGTGAGGTGATTGAGAAATATGCCAAGAAACATACTTTATGCCCATTTGAACTCTCTTTAGATGTCAGCTTATGGTGTGACGTGATCATCGGGGATTATAATTATCTTTTCGACCCAACGGTTTACTTGAGACGATTTTTTGATGAAGAGAAAAATGAAGATCATCTTTTCTTGATCGATGAGGCACACAATTTAGTCAATCGTTCAAGAGAAATGTATTCTGCTGAGTTATCTTATGGAAAAGCACGTAAAGTCTATGGAGAGATCCCGAAGGAATTTAAAAAACTACGTCGTCGATGGAATCGTCTTTTAAAAGCTTTTGATCAGATTCAAGAAATTGCTCTTGAAGAAGGATGGAACTATCATCACCAAAAAGCCCCAGCAGATTCATTGATCAACGCAGGGTTTCAACTCGGTGAATTTATTCAAGAATGGTTGGCTGAATATCCTGAGCATCCGATGCAAGAGCAAATTTTAGGATTTTATTTTGACTTGAATCATTTTTTAAAAATCAGTGAATTCTATGACGATCACTATGAAACAACTGTAGAGAAAAGTTACCATGATTTGATCGTGAAGCAATTTTGCATCGATCCTAGTTTATTTTTAGAACAATCGTTGAATAAAGGGCGGAGTAGCCTTTTGTTTTCCGCGAGTTTTTCACCACTTTCTTATTATCAAGAAACATTAGGGGGCAAAGAGAGTTTAGCGTATCGCTTACCTAGTCCATTCCCAATTGAGAATCAACAAGTACTTATAGCAAGTTATCTTGAAACGACGTATCGCAAAAGAGAGCAGAGTATACCACGTTTAGTAGAAACGATTCAACGTTTCATTCAAGGGAAGACGGGCAATTATATGATTTTCTTTCCTTCCTATCAATATCTGGACCAAGTCGCCGAAGTGTTCAAAGAAACTTACCCTTCGACTCGCACACTTATCCAAGGAACCAAGTTGAATGAGCAAGAACGAGAAGATTTCTTAGCAGAATTTATAGTCGAGCCGCAAGAAACATTAGTCGGCTTTTGTGTACTTGGCGGCATTTTTTCAGAAGGAATCGATCTACGCGGATCACGCTTGATTGGTAGTATGATCGTGGGTGTTGGCTTACCACAAATGAATCATGAGCAAGAGTTGATCAAATCTTACTATGATGAAAAAGAACAGCTAGGTTTTGCTTATGCTTACCAGTTACCAGGAATGAATAAAGTATTGCAAGCAGCTGGGCGAGTAATCAGAGATATGGAAGATCAAGGCATTGTGCTTTTAGCCGATCAACGCTTTGCCTCATCAAATTACCGTAAACTTTTCCCGCCACATTGGCACGAAGCAAAAGAAGTTCGGACAGTTGAGGCATTATCACAAACTATCCATCAGTTTTGGCAAGACCACTAAAAAAGGACGAAGCAAAATGCTTGTCCTTTTTTGATGATATCTCAATAGTACCCATGAACTAACGGTAGTTCGTAAATTGCAATTCGATCGGCAAGTCTAGTTTTCGTAAAAGTGCGATCACTGCTTGGAGGTCATCACGATTCTTACCAGTTACGCGGATCTGGTCTTCTTGGATCTGTGTTTTCACTTTTAGTTTTTCATTTTTGATCGCTGTCGTGATCTTCTTACCATTATCTCGGTCGATCCCATTGACTAGATCAGCAGACTGGCGCGCTTTACCACCTAAAGCGTGTTCCGTTTCAGAAAAGTGGATATTTTTGATTGGCACATTGCGTTTATTCAATTTTCCAAACAAAACATCTTTGATTTGTTCGATTTTAAATTCATCATCACTTAACACAACTAATTTATTTGTATTCTCTAACTTGATCTCAACCGTTGAATCCTTGAAATCGAAACGGTTAGTTAATTCTTTCGTGGTTTGTTGGATTGCATTTTTTACTTCTTCAACAGATACTTCTGAAATGATATCGAAACTTGCATCTTTTGCCATAATGTCCTCCTCGTTCATTCGGTTTTCTTTTATTGTAGCATAGGCTTATTTTTTTTGTGACATCTTTACTAAAATTCTTCTCATTTAAGTAGTCACTATTTTATTTTCTGGAAGAAACTGTTATTCTTACATTTGGAATAAACTTGAAAAGGAGAGGTGCTTGTGAGCAGATTCATGACTGTCTATCAAAGAAACGAAAATCTTAAGAAAATAGTGGTTATCTTGATGACCGGTTTGTCTGCAGCGGTGGCATTGAATTATTTTTTGATTCCAGCCAACGTCTTTTCTGCAGGAATGAACGGGATCGCCCAAATCATTGCTTCACTATTATCTGAATGGGTCCATATAGATGTCGATACTGGAACGTTTATTTTTCTATTAAATATTCCTGTATTTATACTAGGCTTTTTAAAAGTCGGAAAACGCGCAACTGTACTTAGTTTCATCAACGTTGTTTGTGTGTCAGTCATGACGACAGTTTTACCGACAGGACAGGTAACAGATAATATACTGATGAATGCATTAGTCGGTGGTGTTTTACTTGGCGTCGGCGTCGGTATTTCTCTAAAAATGGGTTTTACAACTGGTGGAATGGACATCATTTCATTGGTTCTTTCTCAAACGACAGGGAAAACCGTAGGAAACTATATGCTGATTTTAAACGGCATTATCGTCGTAGCAGCTGGCTTCCTCTTTAATTGGGAAAGTGCTTTGTATACGATCATCTCGATCTATGCAATGACTCAAGTCATCGATGCGATCCATACGAGTCACCAAAAAGTGACCGCCATGATTGTCACAGTGAGACCAGAAGAAGTGACTGCTGAAATTGCGCAACGCATGGTTCGGGGGATGACTCTCTTACCTTCAGTTGGTGGATATTCAAAACGTGAAGGAAAAATGATCATGATGGTTATCACACGTTACGAAATGTATGATCTTGATCAAATCGTCCATGAGATCGACGAAGATGCGTTCATCAATATTTTACCAACGCATTCCGTTTTTGGTCGCTTTGCCAATGAGAACGAACAAAAAATGTATCGTTCAACAGGGGTTCTTCCTGAAATCAAACATGCATCTAAAAAGGCGAAAAGCAAATAAAAAAGGGATAGACAAACAAATCTACCCCCTTGTTTGTCACCTTTGAACCGAATAACTAGTGGAAAAAGAAGTAACTTCTTAGGAACTAAGAGGATCTATAAAAAATTTGAAAAACAATTTGCGTAGCTGTTACCTTAGTTCTTGAAGTGAAAGACTTCTGTCCAGACCTTGCTAGTCAAATGAATATTTACAAACCCCTTAAAAAAAGGTATGATAAACAAAAATTGTGAGAAGGAGAATCCGAAGAATGAGTGAACAAAAATGGTCTGCTGAAGAAGTAGATGAAATCAAAGAGCGAATTCTCACCGCGTTAGAAATGGTGATTGACCCAGAACTAGGAATCGATATCGTGAACCTAGGTTTGATCTATGAAATCGAATTTGACCCTGAAAATGGAGATACCGTTGTTAAAATGACTTTGACAACGATGGGCTGTCCGTTAGCTGATATCTTGACTGAATCGATCCATGATGCACTAAAAGAAGTGCCAGAAGTGTCGAAAGCAGAAGTCAAATTAGTGTGGTACCCCGCTTGGACAACCGATAAAATGAGTCGTTATGCACGAATTGCGCTTGGGATTCGTTAGGTAATTGTTCTTTAGAAGGTAGATCGGATCTGTAATATAACGAATGATGAAGTAAACGTTGAACTCTTTAACCAACTTTTTTGAAAAGTTGATTAAAGAGTTTTTTATTATGAAAAATGTTGGGTTAGTTGAACGATACAGACGAAAATTAGCAAACTTTAATGTAATCGAAAATAAATAAATTAGTACGTTTTCACTCTTACAAACGATATAATAGTTATAGTAGCTATTCTCATGATCAATTTTGATGTAAAAACCTGTACATAGAACGGGTAGGTTGTTAACTTATAAAATTTTTGGTTACTTTAGAAAGGTTGGATTAAAATGATTTCTCAAAAAGACAATCAAGCAATTGTATTTAGTATTTCAATAGGATCAGGTTGTTATCGGCACATTAGTGTGTCAACAGATGAGACACTTGAAGATTTTGCTGAAATTATCTTGGATTCATTTGATTTTATCAATGATCACGCACATGCATTTTTTATGGACAATTCTGCTTGGAGTGGAAATAAATGTTACTACATGGCAGAAGTTGACATGGGACACGAATACCTTCATACCTGTGACTATAAACTTTATCAACTCGGTCTGAAAAAAGGAGATAAATTCAAGTTTGTCTTTGATTTTGGTGATGATTGGAGATTTCAATGCAAAGTGTTACGTGTCATTGAAGATGATGAAGGAGGCTATGAAGTATTAAAAAGTGTGGGAGAACCACCTGAACAATATTTCAATTTTTTTGAGTGATTTCTAATAAACGCCAAAAGAGTGAATATGAGTGATTATGTTTCAAAATCGTTGAATCTTTTTTTGTCTTAGATAGTACTACTATATGAAAGTGAATAAAACAGTTCAAAAAAAATCATTTTGTTTTTTACTAATTATGTGACACTTTTTAGTTTAGAGATAACCAAATTTTAAATGGAAGATGACAGAAATGTTTATCCGATCAATGAAACTCTGCTTAAAATTTTAAGTATCGTTAGGGATAACGTGTGTACTTTGTATGTAACGTATTTAAATTACTGCGAAGAAATAATATAATCTATCATGTAGTTAATAATAATAAGGAGTCGGTATTTATGGCAAACATAAGTTTGGAACGTCCAATTATTTTATCTAATGAAGATGTCAAAATTATTGAAAATACGCATCCTACAAAAAAATTCTATGACTTATTAGAAAAGAAATCTAGTGATCGTATTAGTAACAAGGATCAAGTACCTAATTGGATGAGAAAAAAATAATATGGACTATACTGTGATTTCATTAAGTAAAAAGATCAAAATGCTGGTTGAAGTAATTAAAGAAGAGGAAATTGAGATTGGAAATAAAGCTCTTAGAAAGAAGGTAAGAGAACGCTTTTCGAACTTTGTAGAATCTTCTTTTTTTGTGGAAACAATTCAGAAATGACTGAATTTTAAAACATGATGCCATACAAAAAGAGCTTTATCATGCGACAAGGACGTACTTGATTTTTAAAGACGAAACACAAGAACATCTCTTAGGTTTTTTTACGTTAGCAATCAAAGATTTAGATATTAGCAAGCTTGAAATAAAAGAGAAAAAGAAATTAGTATTTAACGGAAAATCGCCGAGTAAGGTAGGTGTTGCACCGTCTTATTTAATTGCTCATGTCGCAAAGAATGATTATTTTTCTAAAGAATTTCCAGGAGTAAAAATCATTGAAGAAGCTATACTTATTGTTGACGATGTTAGAAGATCAATTGGAGGAAAATTAATAATACTTGATAGTATTTGTATTCCTAAGGTGATGGATTTATATAAACAATTTGGATTTCGTGAAATTGGAGAAACATTTACATCACAAATTGGACAAGAGTTGCAGTTGATGGTGCTTTCAATGCCATACTCATTTGATTGATAAATAAATACGTAGAAATTAATTAAGAGTACATCATTTTTTATGATAGCTTCTCTCTTCTAGACGAATTTTTTTGATTACATATAGCTTGTTTGTTTATCGATATAAAAATAAATCAAAAATAGGATCTTAGACTCTCTTAGCGATTGATTAAAAAATTGATAAGAGAGTCTTTGATTCAATGAATAGACTTGATGCAATACCTAATTAAACATTTTGATTATAAGTAAAAATAACTCAATCTTTTAAAATCACTTATTACGTATTCCCATCTAAGTACTTTTCCAAATACTTGATCTTTGCTAGATCCTTATGATTATTTTTCTCTGCACGGTAACTATCTTTAGCAGAACGTTGATATACTTTCAAATATTGTTCCGCTGTAGGTAAGTAAAAGGAACAGTCGTCGATCCTGATTAGAGATAGTTCATTAAGTGGAATACCTGCAAAGGCGAGAAGACTGTCCATACTGCCAAATTGGATGGTATAAGAATCTTTAGCAAATTCATGTTCGTGTAAATCAACTAGTTGGTAATTCAACGTTTCCATGATTTTTACGATGCTTTGCCAATTGTGCAAGCGATCTTCATCGGGTGCTTCCCAACCACGGGGATCGCCAGGAACATGGATGTCAATGTCTCTTGGTTGCCAGTCGATATCTGTTAAGTAAGACAAGCCTAATGAACCTAGTAGTAGCGGAGTGATCTGTTGCCTGTTTAATTTTTGCGTAATCAATAAAAACTCTTTGAAATAAAGTTCCATGAATTTTCTCCTTTTCTTTGGTTGCATTTATTGTAACAAAGTGGATGTCTAATTTTCCATTTCATCCTGAAAACAAAACTAGATTCTCTCAAAAAGTGAGTCTAGTTTTTTTATTTCTTGTATTCAAGAAGTGAAGTTGGGGAGTAACTATAAATTTAACTGTAGGAGTTGTAAAAAAATGAATGTGAAAGGCTTAGTTTTCCTGTTTTTGGTATACTTGATTTACTATCAATCAGAAAGTTGGTGACAGATTGAACCTAGAAGCACCAAAATATTGGGAAAGCTTTTGCTTAAAAAATGGTGTGTCACAAGCGTCATTATATGAAATTTTTGCTTTTGGAAATACGAAAGAACACGCAGATGAATTAGCAGATTTGGTATTGGAAGGGAAGAAAACAGGGACAAGCTCAGGGTATGAGCTTTACCAAATGGATAACGAACCATTACCTAAAGTTGGTGACTACTCCGTCGTTGTGAATAGCTCTAAAGTACCGATAGGCATTATCCAGACTGTCGAAGTGGTGATCCTACCTTGGAAAGAAATCACCGAAGAACTGGCAGCTACAGAAGGTGAAGGCGACTTATCTCTTATGTATTGGCAAAAGGGACATTACAATTATTTCAAACCTTACTATGAAGAACATGGACTATTGCTCAATGAAGAAACGAAAATCGTCTTTGAACGATTCCAACTTGTTGATCGATATTTGCCGAAAAGTGAGGAAACCAATGCGTATTGATTTAGTAGAAGAAGCAATAGAAAAGAAAAAAATCGTCCAAGAAATCTTGAATGATTTGCCAGAGTGGTTTGGCTTGCCAGATTCGACACAAGAATATGTTGAGGAATGCCAAAAGTATCCATTGTGGGTCTTACAAGAAGCTAGCGAGCCAATAGGGTTCATCAGTTTGAAAGAAACAAGTAAAGCCACCGGTGAGATCTATTGTATGGGGATAAAAAAAGCCTATCATCATCGAGGATTAGGTAAGCGATTACTAGGTGAACTAGAATCCTATGCAAGAGAACATTACCTATTTTTACAAGTGAAAACGGTCGCCGAAGGGCACTACGCTATCTATGATCAGACGATTGGATTCTATCGAAGGATGGGTTTTGTTGAGCTAGAAGTGTTCCCAACCTTATGGGATGAATGGAATCCATGTTTGGTAATGATAAAAAGTCTTAACTAAAAAAGAAAGCGAAGATGGAACTCTCGCACATGACAGTTGTCATTCGTGGTCGTAAATGTTCGACAGAAGTCGTTACGGAGATCTTTGATGCAAAAGAAGTGTATTCGAGTAAGGAAAACAATACTCCTTATTTCCAGAAACATTCTTATTGATCGGTGATGTGTGGGTGGCATTAATGGAAGATAAGCAATCAAAGCTTCCCAAAACCTACAATCATATTGCCTTTGAAATCACTCCGGAACAAATTCCTTTATATAAAGAACAACTTCGTCTTCTAGACATCAAAATTGAAGAAGGACGTTCGCGGGTAGCAGTAGACATCCATGCGGGCAATCTAAATGATCGTTTGAAGAGGTATGAAGAATAACTATAAGTTTTCAGGAGTAATGGGATGATTAAAAAAGTGAAGAAACTAGACCGAGAGATAATGGATCGGCTACTAACTATTTGGTTAACGACCAATATCAAGACACATGATTTTATTGATGAGAAATATTGGTATGAGAAAGAAGCGTTGTTGAAAAAAGAATTGCCAAAAGCAGAAATTTATTATTGTGAAATGAATAGTCAGATTGTTGGTTTTATGGGAATCGTGGACAAATCTTATTTAGCTGGTATTTTTGTAGAGTCAACATATCAAAATAGAAAAATCGGACAAAAACTGATTGAAGCTGCTAAAAAAGAAAAAGAACGAATAAGCTTGCATGTTTATGGTAAGAATAAAGGAGCAATACGATTCTACTTTAGAAATGGCTTTATAAAAGTGGATGAACAAATGGATGAATCGACGGGTGAGAAAGAATACCTTATGATCTGGGAAAACATTAAACAGATCTAATGAGTACAAAAAAATTTGTTTTGGTTCCGATTAACAAAAAACAAGATCGATCCTTGAAGGTTGATCTTGTTTTTTTGCGATATTACTAGCGATTGAATAGCACAAACGGCAGACTTGTGAGTAATGCGATCACCCCACAAATCAATCCAAACAAAAGGACGATTCCTACCTTTTCGATCCGATTTCTAACCTTGTCTCTTTGTTTACGTAGAGGTGCTACTTCTTTGTTTTCCATGAATGCAACGATTTCTTTGTAGGTTTTGATATTCTCTTGTTTTTTGAGTCCCTCGACTTTTATTGCGCCGTACATGCTGACGATCCAAAAGATCAAGGGAAGAGCTAATCGCCAATTACCAGATAAAAACAAGGATGGCCCAATTGAAATCAAAGCAAGGAGCATTGATACGAGCATGACTTTAGTATATTTGTTTATTTCCAGAAGTGTCACATTTTCTTTCATCTTTTCCACATCTCCTTTGACTAATTGATCCAAAGAAACGTCAAACAGGACACTCAGTAACAATAAATTATGAATATCGGGATAGCTACGCTCATTCTCCCAGTTTGAAATCGTTTGTCTTGAAACATATAATTTTTCGGCTAATTCTTCTTGGGATAAAGCTAGCTGTTTACGATATTTTTTTATTTGATGACTCAAGTCCATAGTATCCGCTCCTTCTTATCTCAGTGTGATCGAAGAGGTCAAAATCGACGATCAAAGGTTTTTGTCATTGCCAGATTTAGCATGTAAAAAGTCTTTGACATGCTTTAAAAAGCTGTTTTTTCTGTATTCACTAGTTATTTATTATGTAAATGGCTGATCATTGGTTTATTAAAAATAATACGTTTTTTTTGAATGAACCAACGATCCCTTAAATATATGATATCATAAACTTAATCCTGAAAGGATTAATGGATTGGAGGAATGGTTTTGGAGAAGACAACAAGTGTAGAAAAGAAGAAAGTTTATTTTTTATGTACCGGTAATTCATGCAGAAGTCAGATCGCTGAAGGGTATGGTCATGCATATTTGGAGGAGCAATTTGACGTTCGCAGTGCTGGAGTGGAGACACATGGGTTGAATCCACGTGCCGTAAAAGTGATGGCAGAAGATGGCATCGACATTACGAGTCAAACTTCAGACTTGATTGATCCAGATTATTTTAGCCATGCGGACTTGATCATTACGCTTTGCGGAGATGCGTTAGATAAATGCCCAGTGATTCCTGCTCATATCCGTCATGAACATTGGGATCTAGAAGATCCGGCAAAAGCTACTGGTACAGAAGAAGAGATTTTTGCTGAATTTAGAAAGACCCGCGAAATCATCAAGGAAAAAATAAAGGATATGGCTAACTAAGGGTAAAAAAAACTGTCTATAATGAAGAAATATGTATTATTCTTTTGGTAACGAGAATTCAATGGAGTATTGAACTGAAGAAAAAGGTGCCTTTGCCATTGTCAGCGTATCAAAGCGAGTACCGTTAAATGATTTGATCAAAAAAGTGTATAGTGATAGGCGGTTCTCAGTCAAGACATGGAATGAAGGTCGTTGAATCAAGTGGATAAAGACGAGTAATCATCTAGAATGTATATTCATTCTAGGATATTACTCGTCTTTTTTTTAGAAATCAGGCATACTAGAATTATAGGTAGATTGGAAACGATTTAAAACGTATGTATTTTTAATAAGGAGAAGAATATGAGACCAAAGTCAAAAGAGGAATTATTGATACTCGCAGCTGAAAATTATGAGAAGTTACAGCAGTTGATCGATTCAATACCTGAGGAACAAAGAGAAGTGGCATTTGATTTTGAGGAAGTATTTCTTGAAAAGAAAAAAGAAGCACATTGGCGAAGGGATCAAACGATCAAAGACGTGTTGATCCATTTATACGAGTGGCATTGTTTGCTATTAAAGTGGGTGACTGATAATCAAATGGGAGAAGCGGCGCCTTTTTTACCGGAGCCGTATAATTAGCGAACGACAGCTGAGATGAATCGTGGCTTTACAAAAAAGCACCAGACTACTACGTTGCAGCAAGCAATTGACTGGTTGAAGGAAAGTCATGAAGAAGTGATGATGCTGGCGAAAACCTTCGATGACGATCAGCTGTTCCAAAAAAAACAGTATCCTTGGGTAGGAAATACGACACTTGGTGGTTATTTTGTTTCGGCTACATCGAGTCATTATGATTGGGCGATCAAAAAAATCAAACAAAGTCAAAGGCAAAAACAAAAGGGAACTAACGCGAAATAAGAACAAAAAAATAGGAATCAATAAGATTCCCATTTTTTTAAAATCGCTCTTTTTAGTACCAACCGTTAGCTAACCAGAAAGCTTTTGCAGCGTCCCAAGAGCCATAACGAGAGGCAACATATTGTTCTGCTACTCTTTCTTGATTGGCAGCAGAGTAGTCACCGTTCAAGTAAGAAGAGTCTAATTGGTAACGGCCGATATAGCGTCCGTTTGTTGCTGTGTAAGAACCGCTAGATTCTTTTTGTGCGATCCATTCTTTGGCATCGTTCGTACCAGTTGAAACAGCTACTTCAGTAGCAGGTGCTTGTTCCACAACGGGCGCTTCTTCTACTACAGGAGCTTGTTCCACTACAGGTGTTTCCACAACTGGAGCTGTTTCTTGAACAGGTTCTACAGGCGCTTGAGTAGCGACAGGAGCAGCTGCTTGTTCACCAGTAGGAATAGTTAATTCTTGACCTGAAAAAATCAGGTGAATGTTTGAGATTGAGTTCGCTTCGGCAATTGTTTGGATCAAGGAGTTGTCACCAACGTATTTTTGAGAAATCGTTGATAAAGTATCACCTGATTGAACAGTGTAGGCTTCGTCTGCGTGTGCAGAAGTACCCATAAATAATGCAGCGCCGGCGGCCAAAGTTGTTCCAAAAAGAATAGTTTTAAGTGATTTCATGAAAGATCTCCTTCGTATTTTAAAAAGTTATTTTGATTAGCTGTTTTCGCTAACGAGTAATACTTTACCATGGGATTATATTTCATAGGTGAAAGATACGTAACAGTTTGTGACAAATGCTCCTTTTTTGTAACAAGAATGTGTTTAAATAATGTGCGTTTTAATTAGAAAAACATCATAAATGAAGAATTGTGCGCTTCTGACATTTGTTTTTTATTAGAAAGATTCAAAATAAAAAAATAGAAAATGCTCAATTTTAGTTTGAAAAGCCGAGAAAAAAGTGAATTTTTTATAAAATTTATACGAAGTGATAGAATAAAAGAAACAAGGAGATGGGATGGATGACGAATATGTATAAAAAAATAATGGTAGCGATTGATGGTTCGGAAAAAGCCGAGAAAGCATTTGGCGAGGCTTTAGAATTAGCGAGAGATAACCAAGCAGAATTATTGATCGTTTCAATTATCAATAAAATCGATTTGACACATAGTGCCTATGCGTTCTCAAAAATCTATGCAGAAGAAAAACAAAAAACAGAAGTGGAACTATTGAAGAGAATCAATGATGCCAAAGAATTTGGGATTGAAACGATTCATGCAATTGTGGAGACCGGTGATCCAAGAACATTGATCGCCACTGTCTTACCAAAACAAGAGTCAATTGATTTGATCGTGATGGGGGCAACAGGTAAAGGCTCGATCCAACAAGCGTTAGTAGGGTCGACAGCTTCTTATGTGGTGACTCATGCGCCTTGTAATGTGTTGGTCGTTAAATAGATGCCGATTCCTGATAAGCTACGTTGCTGATTTCCAACGTGGCTTTTTTAGTCGTGAAGAGTAGTACTGGTAACTAAGGATGTTTGTAAAGGTAATAAATCCATAAGATCAATATCGTTAATGAAATAATCAACCCTAGTTCATGTGAAAGTAATTTTGCGGTGGGTTCCCAATGCCGAAGGGAAAATATTTTGTGGGAAAAATAAGCGACTGGTAAAAGTGTCAGCAATACGGAAAATTTCCGCTTCGTCCATTTCGTGTAGTAGATTGCTAAAGTTGTCATAAGAAAAAAAGGAACATAAAAAACCAGTTGTCCCATAGTGTCCATACAATATACGCCTCCAAGAAAAATGAAATACTTAAATAAAAATAACACTTTGTACGTACATGCACAAGGGGGGATGTCATAAAATTTCTTGATTTCAACAAAAAAGTTGTTTTTTTGATTCTGAACGTACTTATTGTTATAATTCTTTTAAAGAAAGGGTGTAATGTTTCATGGACCAAGTTGTTTTAGAAGTTGATCTACATTTAGAAAACGATATCCGTATTTGCTATTATATCGTAAGTAATAGTGTGGAACCGCGAGTTTTAATGAATAAAATCGACGGTATTTTATCAAAAACAGATTTCCATCAATTTAATGATGGGGAAGAGAGTTACTATAGTATTCCAGTGGAAAAGGTAATTTACACGAAAGTGAATGTGCGGAAAGATTTAGATACGAAAGAAATACATGCGCCGATATTCACTGATTATTGAAATAAGCTGGAGGCAATCAAAGATGAATCCCTATGAACAAATGATCCAAGAGTTGATGGATGGAAAAATCCAAAAAATAGAGGTCAAACGTGAGGAAGTCATGGCTTTTCGCGAAGCATGGTTAAAAATTGAGAATCGCAAGTTTATTGTTGGAAAGGCCGAGCTGAATGGCAATGTGACGTATCACTATGATCCAACAAGATTGTACTAAAAGCAGGTTTTGATAAAAGTGTGGCTTTTGCAAATACTCATGATGTTTTAGAGTCGCCAGAACCTTAAAAGATCCCCGACAATCGTTGATTGTCAGGGATCTTTTGTTTCTAAATGTGATATTCTGGCTCGAACCACCTTACGAAAAGATGATTGTTCATTTGAACAGATTTTTGAATTTATCCGTTATTCCTTGAAAATCGACACCTTGGAGAAATTCTTGGGCTTTTTCTTTGTAAGGACCTAATTGTTCTTTATGCTCTTCGAAAAATGTTTTGGCTTCAGTGAAATTGCCACTTTGGACCAGATCTTTGATTTTCTGAAGTATTTCTTCTTTATTCATAATGAAACACATCCTTTCTTTCCTATTATAATAGCAAAAATCTATGAAATTTTATAAAAATAACTTCTGTGCTCAAGTCCGATAAAAAACTCGATCTAGAGACGGATGAATCTGATTTTTTTACAGGCTATACTCAAAGAGTAAAGAGGAGGTAGGAAAATGAAAGTAATCAAAGTATTAGTAGGTGCCGTTGTATTCAGTGGCTTAGCGTTATTTGGCTTAAAGTTTTATACGCAGGGTGCTAGTGGAGAATTGCCAGCAGTTATTGACCAATTGAATCCGTTAGTCACAAAGGGAGAAGTGTATGTCAAAACAAAACAGCCCGATGAAGTCAATTCGTTCGGTACAGCAAAATATATCCAAAAAGCAGTTGATGCAAATGGTAACGAACGCGAGATTGAATTTAATGGGTTATCTGTTTTAAAAAAAGACCGTTACTTGAGATTGACGAATAAAGGCGCTCATGTTGAAACATACGAAGAAATTCCCAAAGAAGAGGTACCTAAAGAAGCATTAGCTATAATTGGTTGATTTTATTTTTATTATGTAAACTAAGTATTGGATTAAAAAATAAGCCTAAGAATAATTGATTAATGACTTAATCATTCGTTCTTAGGTTTATTTTATTTTCTTGCCATGCTCAATTTCAATTGATCGATCCGCCGTTCCAATTTTTTGATCAATCCAGCAGGCAAGCCAATGATTTCTGCGGATGCCAAGACAGAAGAGAGCAACTGATATTCAAGTGCTTCTGCATGGGTTTTACGATAAATGGTGGCTAGACGTTCGATGTACTCAAAATGAGTATAGCCAGTTTGAATGATCAAAAATTTCAACAAATCAATGGCTTTCTCGTAGTCTTGCTCTGAATAATAAGTCAATGCTTGTCGATAAAGTTTGATTTCAAGTAAATCGAGGGAAGCAGGGCTGTATCGGTTCGTCCATTCATTGACTGACACTTTTTTTTGGATATTCCCAGCAGTATCACGGACGAAGATGATTGGGATTTCATTTGGATCCGCCTTTTTATGAATAAATCGTTCCACAGATTCTTGCTCCTTCCATGCGTTGTTAGCTTGAGTATAAGCTATTTTTCTAGGAAATACTAGTTCTTTTCTAAAGTAAGCATTTGTCCGCCCATAGCAGTAAATACTTGCTCAAAGTCATCGATTGGTACCGCACGATTTTTTATGCCATAAGGATCATTGACATAGATCGATTGATCATCGTAGCCAGTTACAACACAGGCATGGACTAATGGCGTGACTTGTACTTCACCGTTTGCAGTCGTCCAAGTCATGAAATCATTTTCTGTCGGCCCTTGAAAATCGATCGTGACAGAAGCCCACACAGGTTTTTCTTCTTTTAATGCATTTTTGATGTCAGTCAAGCTTGCATCCGTTTGCGGTTCGGTATGATAATCGGTTTGTAGGATTTCTTGCGCTAACGTAGCGATTGGTGGAACATAGACACCCATTGCCCAGTCACCACCCCAAATCTCACCAACGAACCCTTCATTTGGATCGCCATGAGTGCCATCAGCATTGAAAACGGGGACATAATTTAGTTCTTCGGCTAATTGATTTTTGGTGGTTTCGTAGCCATAGAAGCGCAGCAGCATCGATAAGGCGGTTACTTCACAGCCATTCTCTAGTGCAGGTTCATCGAATTGATTTTCAAGAGGTACGTCGAGTAGTACTTGTTTTTCTTCGGTTTTGCTTGTCTGCTCTATGTTTTCCTCCGTTATTGATTTCTGATCTTCTAATTGTTTATTTGTAAAGTAAAAGACGCTTGAAATCAACACTAGCGTTGCCCCACCTAGTAGTAATCGTTTTTTACTTTTTTGTTTTGACATGAAAGACTCCTCCAGACTTCTTTCTATTATAATTGTTTTTCTAAAAAAAACTACATGAATCTGCCTGATCAAATGTAAAAAAACAAGGAAAAACAGTCCCAAAAACGATTTTTTTATTATGTTTAGCTGTTAAAATTTGTGAAAACGAAAACAGTACGCTATAATGCGGATAGATCAAATAAGAGTTTGATCAAAACACCACTAACGAAACACACAGATAAAACGAAATGATTTTCTGTGGCAAACTGTTTGAGTAGTTTAGGAGGATTTTGATGACGGAAGAAATGATTAATTTAGGAGAACAATATTCATGTAGGCCCATTGGTTTTACCAAATCAGTTGTTGGAGAAGTTGTTTCAAAAATGACGAATTGCGCCGTAGTCAAAGTTGCCCAATGCGCTATAGAAGATCAAGAATTATTAGAAGAAAAAGCTAGCATGGTAGTAGCTAAATATGATACATTTGAATAAGAAGATATGGACATGCAACATCGAATGATAATGTTGCAGGTCCTTTTAAGGTTATGAAAGGAGCATTGAACACTAAGGTATCAGACAGAAAAAACGAAAATGCCTATTTCATTTTTGAGTTTTTTGGCTTATGACCGAAGTGCTGCTCCTTGAATACCGTTTGTTCAGTTAGAGGGGACATGATTTACCCCTTTGATTTTCTAGTTTCAAGAGTTGAAAATAAAGGTGTGGATCGATAAGATGGTTTCCTTTTTTACAATAGTTCTTTTTTTATTTGTCATCGTCATGTGCTTATTTCTATGGCTTGTACGACGAGAGATCGTTTATAAAACGGTTCGGAATCGCTGGGTCTATTTAGTTGTTCCTTTCCTTGCTGTACTGGTTCTATGGTATACATTGGTTAGTCAACCAACCACTGATGAGTTAGTGAAAGGCATCTTGGCTTCTCTTGTGTTATTGAGTTTCTTGTTAGATAGTCGAGGACTTACTACAGAAGGGCTAGTTTTGAACAGCTTTGACCGCCGTGGAGTGCCATATTCTGAAATCAACAAAGTCGTTCTTTACCAACCAAAAGATTCGAAAGAAGTCAAAATGAATTTTTTCCGGAACGGTTGGCGTGGCCCGTTATTGAAATTTTCTGTCTCATTAGAAGAATTGATTCCTTTTTTAGCAAAACACTTAAATGATGATGCAGAACTTGATATCATGATCGAGCATGAGGATGAATGATCCATTGAAATGACAAAAAAGACAGCTCCTTCTTTTAATAGAGGGAGCTGTCTTTTTGTATTAGTGGAATTAGCCAAACACGCGGAAACGATCAGCATCGTTCATATATTCTTTTTCGCCAGCTGGAGATTCAGGTGAACCAAAGACTAATTGTGCACGTAATTTCCAGTTTGCAGGAATCGACCATTCTTTTGCGACAGCTTCATCGATCACTGGATTGTAATGTTGTAGGTTTGCACCTAAGCCTTCTTCGCTTAATGCCACCCAAGTATTGGCTGTAGCAATACCATTTGATTGTTCTGACCAATCAGGGAAGTTATCTGCATATAATGCAAATTGCTCTTGCAAGTTTTTGATCACATCTGTGTCTTTGAAGAACAAGACAGTACCGTAACCTTTTTTGAAACTAGCTAATTTGTTTTGAGTATTTTGGAAAGCATCAGCAGGTGTCAGTGGACGTAAAGCTTCTTCTGTCATTTCCCATAATTTTTCATGTGCATCGCCAAATAAGATTACTGCACGTGTTGATTGCGCATTGAAAGCAGTAGGGCTTTCTTTGATTGCTTCTTGGATCAATGTTGTTAATTCTTCATTTGATTGTGATACGTTACGGCCTAGATCATAGATCGAACGGCGGTTTTTTAAGATATTTGTAAATTCAGTCATAGATTAGTTCTCCTTTAATTCGCTTTTCTGCGTTTTTTTCTTGATGACAAAACGAAGTATATCATCTTACAAAAAGTAAGTAAAACAAAACGCTCAACAAAATGTAAGAATAGAAAAAAGATGTTCTTTTACATAAAAAATTCGTTACGAGACCGTTTACATACTGAATATACCGACATTTAAGCTTTATGATATGAAGTAGACTATATAATTATTAAAAATAACCTATGTTTTTTCTTATCGTTTTCCCATTAAAATTTTGTTGTATTTATAGAAAATAAGTATATATTTCTTAAATAAATATTTTTACACGGATTTTCGGTAAATATGTGTATTATTTTCTGAAAATTAAAAGAATTGGGGTATGGGAATATGGAAAAACAAGACAAAGGGTTCTTCGGTCAGCCGAAGGGATTGTCTACATTGTTCTTCACAGAGATGTGGGAACGATTCAGTTATTATGGTATGCGCGCCTTACTGATCTATTATATGTACGACACGGTAGCAAATGGTGGACTTGGTTTACCTCGTGCCACAGCGTTGTCGATCATGTCGATCTACGGTTCGTTGATTTATATGTCGAGTATCGTAGGCGGCTGGTTTTCAGATCGTGTGTTAGGAGCCAAAAAAACCGTCTTTATTGGTGGGATCTTCATCATGATCGGTCATGTTGTTTTGGCATTGCCGTTTGGTGTCTCTACTTTATTTATCTCGATGGCACTGATCATCATCGGTACAGCTTTCTTAAAACCAAACGTTTCGGGAATGGTTGGGCATTTGTATACGAAAACCGATTTAAGAAGAGATGCAGGATTTTCGATTTTTTATATGGGTGTCAATTTAGGCGCATTGCTCGCGCCGTTGATCGTCGGTACGATCGGTCAAGAGTATAACTACCATTTAGGTTTCTCATTAGCCGCTATCGGTATGTTCTTCGGGTTGTTGCAATATGTGATCCAAGGACGTAAGACATTGGATGGAGTGGGTATGACACCTCCAAATCCTTTAACACAAGGCGAACGCAAAGGATTTATCCGTAATGTTGTGATTGCATTGATCGTATTTGCTATTATTTTTGGTGGAGCGCAACTGACTGGACATTTGACGATCGATTTCTTTGTTAATACGATCAGTGTCTTAGGAATCGTTTTACCACTTTATTACTTTATCAAAATGTTGACTTCAAAAGATGTTTCAGTGGAAGAAAAACCACGCGTATGGGCATATATCCCGTTATTCTTAGCAGCGATCATCTTTTGGTCATTGCAAGAACAAGGGTCATCGATCCTCGCGCTGTTTGCAAGTGAACGGACACAATCGACTTTGATGGGTGTTCCGATCCAAGCGAGTTGGTATCAATCATTGAACCCGATCTTCATCTTTATTTTGACTCCTGTGTTCGTTACTTTATGGACACGGTTAGGTAAACGTCAACCATCAACTGTAGTGAAGTTCTCACTAGGTTTGTTATTTGCCGGATTGTCCTATCTGTTATTGATGTTGCCGGGGATGTTATATGGAACAGCTGGAAAAGTCAGCCCGCTTTGGCTGATCGGTAGCTTTTTCATTATCGTGATCGCTGAACTTTGCTTATCACCTGTCGGCCTATCAGTGACGACGAAATTGGCGCCTAGAGCCTTCGAATCGCAAACGATTGCGATCTGGTTCTTAGCAGATGCTTCTTCCCAAGCAATCAATGCACAAATCGCTCGTTTCTATACACCAGGAACTGAATCAGCCTACTTTGGGATCATCGGTGTGGTTGCAATCGTCGGTGCAGTGATTTTATTTGCCATCAAAGAACCAATCAAAAAATTAATGGGTTCGATCCACTGATTGGATCAACATCATTTGTCGGAGAGGATAGTCGTCCTGCTCCGGCTTTTTTATTTCCAAAATTTAAACGATAATAGAACAAATGTTCAGCTATCTTTGTTATAATGAAGAGGTATATCAACCAGGAAAAGGAGGCAATAAGGTGTCGTTACAATTTATCTTAGGGAATGGACAAAAAGACCACCGCAAAGCACTGATCGATGAAGCCGCCGCTTGGCTTGAAAAAGATGAAGACAATCAAGTATTTTTCCTTGTACCTAACTATAATAAATTTGAACAAGAGCAAGAATTACTCGCTGAGATGCGAAAAAAAAGCGGAAAAAGCTCATTTAGCACAACGAATATGCAAGTATTCAGTTTCTATCGTTTGGCTTGGTACTTATTACAACAAACCACGTTGCTGACAGGTAGTGAATTGACCGAATCTGGTTCAGCGATGATCCTCCGCCAAATCTTAGAAAAAAAACAAGAAGAATTGACGATATTTCGTGGAGAAATCCGCAAAAAAGGGTTTATCCGTCAGTTACAAGAGCTATATAGCGAACTACAAGTCGGAAAAATTTCCCCTGTTGACCTGTTAACTTCTGTGACAGGAGAATCACCAAAAGAAGAAGACCGACAATTGAAAATGAAGGATCTACAACTGATTTTCTCTGCATTCGAAGAAGAATTAGTCCAACGCGCCCTACAATCTGAAGATGCGCTGACGGTATTAGCGAATTATATGGCGACGCAGGATTATCATAAGATCAAGTTCTTAGTGAGTGGTTTCGCTCGGATCAATGCCCAAGAGTACCAATTGCTGCAAAAAATGATGGAAAAAGGACATCTAGTGGTGGATTTGCTATTGGATCGTCCCTACAAATCCGATCTACCAGATCCGTTGACCTTGTTTTTCAATACAGGGAAGGTCTATTTCCAACTACTTACCGCAGCAAGAGAATTGAATGTTCCTGTCTCTGTCGATCATTATGCACCGAATCGGGAATACCCAAAAGAACTTCAAACCTTACAACAAATGTGGGAAGAAACATCTAGCCAGCAGAAAAGCCAACCTGTGAAACTTGGCGCGCAAGAGACATTACATCTGTGGGAGGCGGAGAATCCAACGGAAGAAGTTCGGCAATTAGCGGTGGAGATCCGACGTTTGGTCAGTCAAGAAGGCTTTCGGTATCGAGATATCCAAGTGTTGACGAAGGATATGACGCTTTATGGAAATCTACTGCGTCCGATTTTTCAAGAGATGGCGATCCCTTTTTATCTGGATGAAGAGCAATTGATGGAAAATCATCCATTGATTGAATGGATCAACAGCTTATTTGCATTGGATCGTTACCAATACCGCTTAAACGATATCATGCGTTTCTTCAAGACAGAGTTGACGATCGGTGCCCCGGCGGAAGAACTGGATCTTGAGACTTGGGAAGTTACTAGAAATCAATTCCGTACGAACTTAGATATTACAGAAAATGTAGCGTTAGCTTACAACTATCAAGGCAATTATTGGCTCCGTGAGAAAGATTGGCAATTTGTTGCCTATGATTTTGAAGCAGAACAGCTAGAAGACGTCAAACAACTGGAAGAGCAATCAAATACGATCCGGAGACTTTTTCGTGACATGGTGCCGGTGTTTTTGAAGAACATCAAAAAATGCCAAACAGGTCAAGAAGCTGTCACTTTGTTTTATCGCTTCTTGATTGAAAGCGGCGTGCAACAACAATTGCTTTTCTGGCGAGACCAAGAAGTGGCACGTGGCGGATTAGCTGCAGCTAGAAATCATGAGCAAACGTGGGGGGCGTTGATGGATCTTTTGGACGAGTATTCATTGATCTACGGAGAAACAGCGTTCGACTGGTCATTATTTCAAGAGATCATCACGAGTGGGCTAGAAAATCTTAGCTATGGGAAAATCCCTACGGCAATCGACCAGGTGAGGATCA
This sequence comes from Enterococcus sp. AZ062, assembly GCF_051715065.1. NCBI lineage: Bacteria > Bacillati > Bacillota > Bacilli > Lactobacillales > Enterococcaceae > Enterococcus > Enterococcus sp. AZ062. Next base: position 1,401,078 of record NZ_JBIOTB010000001.1, read on the forward strand.
ACCGCTTGGAACTTGTGCGACCTAATCAAGCAAAAGTAACATTTGCGGTAGGCTTGAATGACCAAGTGTTTCCAGATCGTCATGAAACTAAAGGCTTATTATCGAGCGAAGAACGTGAAGCGTTGAATCAAGGTTTAGGCGAGGATCAATTTTTATTCGATCCAGCAAAAGAAAGTATGTCTTTCGAACCTTTCCAAGCGTATTTAGTCTTTGCTTCGGGAACGGAACGCTTGTACTTGAGCTATGCGCAAAGCTATGATACCAATCGCTTGAAAATGTCTCCGTACTTGAAACGAGTCGTGGACTATCTAAGTGTTCCAGTTGAACCAAAATGTCAGTTGCAATTGACGAGTGAACCAGATTGTTACGTTGGCACTTACCGTAGTGGGATCAATACGATCAATCGGGTCTATCGTTTAGCAAAAGAAGCCAAACAAGCAGTACCCCTTTATTGGCAACAATTAAAAGAGTTAGTTTTACGCTCTGACCAACGAAATTTTGCATTGACGATTTTTGAAAGTCAAGATCATCTGAATGTACCAGTTTCCTTATCAGAAGAGATGGCAGAAGCTCTTTATGGCAAAGAAATCTACACGTCGATCTCACGCATGGAAAACTTTTATAACTGTGAATATAAATACTTTGTCCAGTTTGGTTTGAAGCTGAAAGAACGTAATATCTATGGGTTGACACCAGCTGCTACTGGCGACTTTTATCATGAATCATTGGATCGCTTCTTCAAATTGTTATTCTCGAATCAACTGTCACTTGTGGCGATGTCGGAGAAAGAGCGACAAGAATTTACCGAAAAAGTCTTACAAGAAGTATTTGGTGAATTACGCTTTGAGATTTTAGATAGCTCTGCACGGATGAACTATATTCGTTACCAATTAGGGCAGACGATCCAAAAAGTGGCATGGGCGTTACAAAAACAAAGTAAGAATACGGGCATGAAGCCATTGCAAACAGAGATTTTATTCGGACAGATCGCTGGCGCACGAGGGATTCCAGGATTGGAAATACCTTTAGACAAGGGTGGGAAACTCCACGTTCGTGGAAAAATCGATCGCATCGATGTAGCAACTGAACAAAGTGATACGTGGTTGAGTGTGGTCGATTATAAATCAAGTGGTCGTTCTTTTGATGTGACGGAAGCTTACTACGGCATGGCGATGCAACTATTGACATATCTTGATGTGGCATTGATGGATGCTGTACGATTGACTGGGAAAGCTGCAGTCAAACCAGCAGGCTCCTATTACTTGCATGTGCATAATCCAGTTTTGACGGATACGACTGACGTCGAGAAGAATACGTTGAAGAAATTCAGCTATGACGGTGTTTTTGTCGATGATCCCGGTCTGTTAGAGGTGCTCGATCATTCATTGGAAGCAAAAGAAAGTTCGTTGATCTATCCAGTGAAGAAGAACGCCAAAGACGAGTTACAAAAGGGCAGTTATAGCAAAGAAAAATTCTATACAGAAGAAGAACTTCAATTATTCATGAACCATAATCGTGAGAATATGCGTTTAGCGGGTGAAGCAATCACCTCAGGGGAGATCAAACTAAATCCAGCATACAAAGACAAACAACGGATTGCTTGTGAACACTGTCCGTTCAGAAGTATTTGTACGTTTGATGTCATGCTCAAAGAAAATAATTATCATCGTTTAGAAAAGCTGGATAAAGATGAAGCATTGCGCAGAATACTAAAAAGGAGTGAAGACGAGTGACATCAATTCCTTTAAAACCGGAAAATGAACGTTTCACCGATGAACAATGGCAAGCGATTTTTGACCAAGGCGACAACCTGCTTGTCTCGGCTTCTGCCGGCTCAGGTAAGACGACTGTGTTAGTCCGCCGAGTGATCGAAAAGTTAAAAATGGGTGTCAACATTGATGAGTTGTTGATTGTGACGTTTACAGAAGCGGCAGCAAGAGAAATGAAGGAACGGATCCAAGTAGCGTTGCAAGAAGCGGTCAATAGTGAAAGTGATCCGGTCTGGCAAAAACACTTTACGAAACAGCTTGTTTTACTGCCGACCGCAAATATCTCGACACTCCATGCGTTTTGTTTAACGGTGATCCGTAAATATTACTATTTGATCGATATCGATCCAGTCTTTCGGATGCTGACGGATGAAACGGAAACGATCTTGATGAAAGAAGATGTCTGGGATGAGATCAGAGAACAACTTTATGCAGAAAATCGCGAAGGTTTTTTTCAGCTGACGATGAATTTTTCAAATGATCGCTCAGATGACGGTTTGACTAACCTCGTATTTTCTCTCTATGATTTTGCTCGAGCAAATCCTGATCCGTTGGCTTGGTTGGATCGTTTACCAGAAGCGTATCGGCTAGAAGAGGGATTAGCAGCTTCTGCATTGTATCAAGAACAGATCCGGCCACTTGTCTTAGCTGATCTCCTTCATTGTACGCAGTTATACGAAGAAATGGTCGTTTTGGCACAAGAAGAAGGACTTGAAAAGATGTTTGATCAAGTCTCACAAGAACAAGCAAGTATCCAACAAATCTATGAACGTTTCCTTGGGGATGAGTTGGACGAAGCTTATCAAGCTTTAGAAAACCTGACGTTTTCGACCTTCAAAAGCAGTCGGAAAGCAGAGTTGAAAGAACGTTCTGCTGAAGTCAAAAACTTGCGAGACCGCGCCAAAAAAATCTTACAACAAATTGGCAAAAGCTATTTCCCAGTTTCGCCTGCACAAATCGAAGAGTTGAGTCAAAAAGCATTACCCCTCGTTGAACAAATGACAGCAGTCACAAAGCTTTTCATGGAAGGTTTCAGTGCGCGCAAACGTGAAAAAGGCGTGCTAGATTTCAATGATCTGGAACACTTGGCGTTGCAAATATTGACGAAACAAACAGAGGAAGAGTGGCTACCAAGCGAAGCATCGGATTATTATCGCAGAAAGTTTAAAGAAGTCATGGTCGACGAATACCAAGACGTCAATCAATTGCAAGAAGAATTGCTCTATTGGGTCAGAGAGCCAGATGAGGAGAGAGGCAATCTCTTTATGGTGGGAGATGTCAAACAGTCGATCTACTCCTTCCGTTTAGCAGATCCAACTCTATTTATCAATAAATATGAGAAATTCTCGGAAGAAAATGGGGGACGACGAATCGTCTTAGCTGAAAATTTCCGTTCAAGGCAGGAAGTCTTAGCGTTTACCAACTTGATTTTTGAACAGTTGATGGACCCAACCGTCGGACAAATCGCCTATGATGAAGCGGCTCGGCTGGTTCTAGGTTTTTCTGGATTCCCAGAAAATAAACGATTTGCACCAGAAGTCTTGATCTATGAAAAGGAACAAGAAACGACAGAAATCGAGTTGCCGATAGACGATATGTTGGAAGACAAAACAGAAGGTGAACTCTTGATGACTGGCTTGAAGATCCGTGAATTGATCGATTCAAAATTCATGATCTACGACAAAAAAAGTCAAGAAGAGCGCCCAATCGAATTCAAAGATATCGTGTTATTGACACCAACGAAGAAAAATAATTTGACGATTTTAGAAGTATTCAAAACGTTTGATATTCCGTTGGAACTCAATGATGCCCAAAATTATTTCCAAGCGACAGAAATCAGGATCATGATTTCATTGCTCCAATTGATCGACAATCCTTATCAGGATATCCCATTAGCTTCAGTGTTACGTTCACCAGTCGTGGGCTTGATCGAACCAGAGTTAGCACGTATCCGATTAGCCGATAAGGCACATACTTACTATGATGCAGTCTTAGCTTATCAAAATAATAACCAAGATGAATTAGCGGCTAAATTGCTTCATTTCAATGAGCAATTGGAACAATGGCGAGAGTTAGCGCGGCGTTCTTCGATCACGGACTTATTATGGGAAATCTATTACCAAACAGGGTATTTAGAATATGTCGTTGGGTTGCCAGCTGGTGCACAACGACAAGCGAATCTGTATGCGTTAGTGGATCGTGCCAAAGCTTATGAGCAAAGCTCGTTTCGCGGTCTCTATCAATTTGTACGATTTATTGAGAAAATGCAGGAGAAAGACAAAGACTTGGCGGAACCAGTGATTGCTTCTAGTGACAATGCCGTTCGCGTCATGACCATCCATGCAAGTAAAGGATTAGAGTTCCCCATCGTTTTCTTATTAGATATGACAAAGCAATTCAATCTACAAGACTTGAAAAACCGTTATGCCTTCGAAGAAAAACTAGGTGCGGGCGTGCGCTACATGGAGCCAGACACGCGGGTCTTGTTTGACACATTGCCTTATCAAGCCATCAAATTAGCCAAACAGAAAAAATTGCTTTCCGAAGAAATGCGTAAATTATACGTAGGACTGACTAGAGCAGAGCAAAAATTGTTTATTGTTGGTTCGTACAAAAGCAAAGAAGACACGTTCAAAGCCTGGTCAGAAGCAAGTGAGCAAACCGATGTAGTGTTAGATCCTGTGATTCGCCTGAAAAGTTCGAGTAGCTTGATGAATTGGATCGGTTACAGCTTGATCCGTCATCCTAAAATGACCGAATATTTTCCAGAAGTCACGCCTTTGCCACAGCTGAAACATTCACCGGGAGATTTTACGATCACCTGGATGGATCAACAAGCGATTTTAACCCAACGCCAAGCATTGACAGTCAAAGGAGAGCAAGCAGAAGAACAAAAAGGAGATCAAACACCATTAACGGCTGAGCTACAAGCACGTTTAGCCTTCACTTATCCTTATGAAGCTTCTGCACAAACAACGAGTTATCAATCGGTTTCTGAGATCAAACGACTGTTTGAAGATCCAGACGATTCTCCAGAGGCACGGTTGACTTGGGAAAGCAGTGATAAAAAAGCCTTTGCCCAGCCTTTCAGGTATACGCAAGACCAATTAGCTGAACCACGCTTTGTACAAAAAGAGCGCAAAGTTTCTGCCACAGCTATTGGGACAGCGACACATTTTCTGTTACAAGTCCTACCATTGGAACAGTTGACGAAAGAAAGCATCGAAAACGAATTGACAACCCTCGTCAAAAAACGTTTAGTCGATGAACAAGTAGCGAAACGTGTGCCGATTGATTCGATCTTATGGTTTTATGAATCTACCCTTGGTCGATCACTGATCGAACATCCAGAAAAAGTGAAACGCGAACAACCATTTTCAATGCTTCTACAAGCAGAAAAGGTATTCGATCACTACCCGAATGAAGACGATGAATTATTGATCCATGGGATCGTCGATGGATACCTTGATTTTGGGGAGTACGTGCAGCTTTATGATTTCAAGACTGATTTTATTTTACATCCTGAAAACCCAGAGGAAATCACTAAGGTCATCAGCAAATACCGCGGGCAATTGAACTTATACCAACGTGCATTAAGTGAAGCGCTGAATAAACCCGTTCAAGATGTCTTTTTGGTTTTGTTGCAGGCGAAGAAAATAATAAATCTTAATAAAGAATAAGAAGTGAGCAAACTGGACTTACACTTTGTAAGTAATATGCTATACTCATGAAAAGAGGTGAGTAAGATGGAGCTAACACAGACAGAATTCATTCTGTGTCCCAAATTTGAAAAAACATTCTCGATTTTAGGGAAAAAATGGAATGGATTGATTATCGATGTATTACTCGAAAATGGTCCGCAGCGCTTTGTTGATCTCTCTGCAAAAATCCCGATGGTCAGTGACCGTGTCTTGGTCGAACGATTAAAAGAGCTTGAAAAAGAAAAGATCGTTACCCGTAATTTTTCGTGTAATGAATCCAGTCGTTCAGAATATATGCTGACAGAAAAAGGGGCAGATCTACAAAAAGCGATGGTCCAGTTGCAGCTTTGGAGTGAGAAATGGGTCACACCCGAAGAATGCAGTTGATTTTGCATCAAAAATCTTGTACACTAGTTTTTAGTTGAATAGACAAAAAGAATGTTGACGAAAAAGAGTAGTTTGGCTAAACCAGTATAGGGAGATCTGTCATGGACTGAAAGCAGATCCTGTGTTTGAAAAATGAAGTTCACTTTCCGAGTTCGTCTGAGAGATTTTTCAGACCGGCAGTATATCTGTCGTTATTAAAATGAGTGTACGATCTCGTTGGGATCGTAAATTAGGATGGTAACGCGAAGACCTCGTTCCTTGATAGGAATGAGGTCTTTTTTGTAGTTGAATTTAAAGGAGGAAATCGCATGTCTTTACAAGCACAACTCGAAAGCTTGAAAGAAGCAACGATCGTCAAGATCAAGCAGGCGCAGGATTTGAAAGAACTAAATCAAATCCGTGTCGAAACATTAGGGAAAAAAGGACCGATCACTGAGGTCTTACGAGGAATGAAAGATCTAAGTGCCGAAGAACGTCCGAAAGTGGGAAGCTTTGCCAATGAGATCCGTGATCTATTGACACAAGAAATCGAAGAGAGAAAAGCAGTATTGGAAACCGCTGCAATGAATGAAGCATTAGAAAAAGAAACAATCGATGTCACGCTTCCAGGTCGCTCAGTCAAACAAGGGACACGCCATATCTTGACGCAGATCATGGAAGAAATCGAAGATATTTTTGTCGGCATGGGGTATCAAATCGTTGAAGGATATGAAGTCGAGTCAGACCATTACAACTTTGAACGAATGAATTTACCAAAAGACCATCCAGCGCGTGATATGCAAGATACTTTCTATATCTCAGAAGAAATCTTGATCCGTACGCATACGTCGCCTGTCCAAGCACGTACCATGGAAAAACATGATTTTTCAAAAGGTGCGCTACGCATGATCTCACCAGGAAAAGTTTTCCGACGTGATACGGATGATGCAACACACAGCCATCAATTCCATCAAATCGAAGGATTGGTGATTGACAAGAACGTGACGATGGGTGATCTAAAAGGAACACTTGAAGTCGTGATGAAGAAAATGTTTGGGGAAGATCGCCAAATCCGTTTACGCCCAAGCTATTTCCCATTTACAGAACCATCTGTTGAAGTCGATGTCAGCTGTTTCAAATGCGGTGGTTCAGGCTGTAACGTCTGCAAACACACAGGTTGGATCGAGATCTTAGGTGCTGGTATGGTTCATCCAAATGTCTTGGAAATGTCAGGAATCGATCCTGAAGAATACTCCGGATTTGCTTTTGGACTTGGCCCAGATCGTGTCGCAATGTTACGTTATGGGGTCAACGATATTCGTAATTTCTATCAAAATGACTTGCGCTTCTTAAGTCAGTTCAAGGGGGAGTAAAAGAATGTTAGTATCATATAAATGGCTGAATCAATACGTTGATTTATCAAATGTGACACCGCAAGAACTTGCAGACAAAATGTCCGTCACAGGAATCGAAGTCGAAGGTGTGACTGTACCTGAAGAAGGCTTGAAGAAAATCGTTGTCGGAGAAGTGAAGGAATGTATTCCGCATCCTGATTCGGATCATCTATCGATCTGTCAAGTCGATATCGGCGAAGAGGAATTATCACAAATCGTTTGTGGTGCACCGAATGTCAAAGCAGGAATCAAAGTCATCGTGGCTTTACCAAATTCACGGATTGCGGGCAATGTCAAAATCAAAAAAGGCAAGATGCGCGGACAAGTTTCAAATGGGATGATCTGTGCTTTGCAAGAAATCGGTTATTCTGACAGTGTCGTATCGAAAGAATATTCAGAAGGCATCTACTATTTGCCACAAGAAGCGGTCAATGGGGAACCAGTCTTTTCTTATCTAGATATGGACGATGCCATCATCGAATTATCCATCACACCAAACCGTGCGGATGCACTATCAATGAGAGGTGTGGCGTATGAAGTTGGCGCGATCTATCGCCAAAAACCAACATTCAATGATGAAAAGTTAGTAGAAGTTGAACGTAAAGCTTCAGAAAAAATTGCGGTAAAAGTAGAAGATGAGGAATTGGTACCAGCATACCAAATCCGTATCATTGAAAACGTCAAGATCCAACCGAGTCCACAATGGCTGCAAAATATCTTGATGAACGAAGGAATCCGACCAATCAATAACGTCGTTGATATCACAAACTATATCTTATTATTGTTCGGTCAACCGTTACATGCATTCGACTATGATAAGTTAGGTTCAGAAGAAATCGTGGTACGTCATGCAGCAGAAAAAGAGAACATCGTGACGTTAGATGGTGAAACGCGCACATTGACCTCAGAAGACTTGGTCATCACGAATGGACAAGTGCCAGTCGCCTTAGCTGGGGTAATGGGCGGACAAGACTCAGAGATCACAGAAACAACGACAACCGTTGCGTTAGAATCCGCTTTATTCGATCCCATATCGATTCGCCGCACAGCAAAACGTTTCAATTTACGTAGTGAATCATCTGCGCGCTTTGAAAAAGGTATCAATAAAGGAACCGTTGGCGAAGCAAGCGATGTTGCAGCGGCGATGATCGTTGCTTTAGCAGGAGGAGAAGTGTTACAAGGAGCGGTCAAAGGTTCTGAGTATCAAGCAAAAGAAGTCGAAGTACAGATCACATTGAAGCGCATCAATCAGTACCTTGGCACAACCTTAAATGTCGCTGAAGTAAGTGAGATCTTTGAAGCATTAGGATTCGGCTATCAAGTCGATGGAGAAACTTATACTGTTGTTGTGCCTCCAAGACGTTGGGATATCCAGATCGAAGCAGACATCATCGAAGAAGTGGCACGTATTTATGGGTATGATCGTTTGCCTTCAACGTTACCAAGCGGCGAAACAGTTGCAGGTAGTTTGACACAAGAACAAGCGACAACACGAAAGATCCGTACATTACTTGAAGGCAGTGGTCTAACTGAAGCCATTAGTTATGCACTGACAACGGAAGATAAATCACGTCAATTCGCTTTGAAAGAAACAGCCATCACTCGCTTGGATTGGCCGATGAGTGAAGACCGTTCTGTCTTACGTATGAACTTGATCAGTGGTCTTTTGGATAACGTCCAATATAACACGGCACGTAAAAATGCAGATGTCGCATTTTATGAAGTAGGTCGCGTCTTCTATCAAGAAAACGATCCATTGACTCATCTACCACAAGAAGTCACTCACGTAGCTCTTGCGGTGTCTGGCACATGGGAAGAGAAGAGTTGGCAAAGTAAGCCACAAGCGGTTGATTTCTTTACAGTAAAAGGCATATTAGAGAATGTATTCGAACAACTTTCCATCAATGAGGAAATCACTTATCAAGCATTGATAACGATCGATGAACTTCACCCAGGTCGGACGGCGGCCATTTATTTAGGTGAAACAATGATCGGGTTTGTTGGTCAAGTGCATCCTATGACTGCTAAAGCTTATGATATTCCAGAAACGTATGTGGCAGAGTTTGATTTAGCCACAGTCGTAGAAGCATCACAAAAAGGCATCACTTTCCGACCAGTCACAAAATTCCCAAGTGTGACGCGTGACATTGCCATGTTAGTAGCTGAACAAGTGACGAATCAAGAAATCGTCCGCACGATCCAATCAGCTGCTGGTCGTTTCTTGACAAATGTGGAACTATTCGATGTTTATCAAGGAGCCAATATTGAAGCGGGGCATAAATCAGTTGCCTATACGTTGAGCTTTGAAAATCCCGAAGCAACGTTGACAGATGAGGAAATCAACCAAGCAATGAGCAAGGTTGAAAAGGCGTTGACAGAAACAGTCGATGCAAGTATTCGTTAAACCTTAATAATAGAAGAAAAAACTGGAACAAAAATCATTCAATGATTTTTGTTCCAGCTTTTTTGTGTGATTACTGATTGAAATAATTGATGCCCATTGCCGCTTTCACTTCAGAAAGTGTGGCTGCCGCAACTTTAGCGGCTTCTTCACTACCATGACGTAAGATATCCATCACGGCTTGTGGGTCCTTCGCCAATTCTTCACGACGTGCGCGGATCGGTGCAAACTCTGCTTCTAATACGTCGATCAAGTAACGCTTGATTTTCACGTCACCGAGTCCACCACGACGATAGTGGGCTTTCATCTCTTCGATTGCTTCTTTGTCTGTACCAAAAACATCTAAGTACGTAAAGACCATATTGCCTTCGACTTGTCCTGGATCTTGGACATGGATGTGATTTGGATCGGTATACATACTCATCACTTTTTTCTGTAAAACATCCGCAGGGTCAGAAATGTAGATGCCATTTCCTAATGATTTACTCATTTTTCCGTTGCCATCGATTCCAGGTAAACGGCCCATCCCTTTAGGAGGGAAGACGCCTTTCGGCTCAACCAGCACTTCACCGTAGGTATGATTGAAGCTTTGGACGATCTCTTGCGTTTGTTCCAACATTGGTTTTTGGTCTTCACCAACTGGTACCAAATTAGCTTTGAACGCAGTGATGTCAGCAGCTTGTGAGACAGGGTAGATAAAAAATCCTGTTGGGACACTTTCGCCAAATTTCTTTTGCTCGATCTCTGTTTTTACGGTCGGGTTACGACGCACACGACCAACACTCACTAAGTTTAAGTAATACATTGTCAACTCAGCTAATTCAGGGATCTGCGACTGGATAAACAATGTTGATTTGGCAGGATCTAAACCAACCGATAAGTAATCTAAAGCAACTTCTAATACATTGGAAGACACTTTTTCAGGGTCTTTCGCGTTGTCAGTCAAGGCTTGCATATCTGCGATCATTACGAACAACTGATTGTTCTCATCCGCTTGCATTTCTACACGTTTTTTCAAAGACCCGACATAATGGCCTAAGTGTAGTTTGCCAGTAGGACGGTCTCCTGTTAAAATAATATTTTTCAAAAAAGAACACCTCTTTGTAATTTCTAAGACTAATACTTAATATCTTACCGTTTTTTTGCAGAATTAACAACAGGATAAACCGAAAATCATTGAAAAAATCAATTAGGAAATCGTTATTTATACAAATGGTAAAAGAAAACGGACAAAGGAATTTTCTTGGAAACTTTACAAGTTGCTTCGCTTTCGGATATAATGTGTTCTATTATATATCTTTAAATGAAATCTTACTAAATAATAATGGGAGTGTAATGTTATGACAATGATTAAATTTGATAGCGTGGAAAAGTATTACGGCAAATTCCATGCGTTGAAAAACACCAATCTTGAGTTTGAAAAAGGGGAAGTTGTCGTTGTCATTGGTCCATCAGGATCAGGAAAAAGTACGATGCTTCGCTGTATCAACGGCTTGGAAACAATCACTTCAGGAAAGCTTTTGATCAATGATGTTGATATTCGCGATAAAAACACAAAATTGACGGAGATTAGAAAAAATGTCGGAATGGTCTTTCAACATTTTAATCTTTACCCCAATAAAACAGTTTTAGAAAACATCACATTGGCACCAATCAAAGTATTAAAACAAGATGAGGCAACTGCTGTAAAAAATGCGGAAAAGTTTTTAAAGACAGTCAATATGCTAGATAAAAAAGATTCCTATCCTTCCATGTTATCTGGTGGACAACAACAGCGTGTAGCGATTGCTCGCGGCTTAGCGATGAATCCCGAAATGCTGTTATTTGACGAGCCAACATCTGCCTTGGACCCAGAGATGATCGGCGATGTCTTGGACGTAATGAAAAAATTGGCAAGAGACGGCATGTCAATGATCGTGGTCACCCATGAAATGGGCTTTGCGAAAGAAGTGGCAGATCGTGTCATTTTTATGGCGGACGGACAAGTATTAGAAGATAGTCGCGATGTGCGCAATTTCTTCGATGATCCAAAAGAAGAACGTGCAAAACAATTTATCAGTAAAGTAATCAATCATTGATAGGAGGAACGATATGCGTAAGACAACATTCACTCGTTTATTATTTCTTTTTGGGCTAGTATTTCTAGTATTGAGCGGCTGTAAAGGTAGCAGTTTGGCAGAAAAAGATATTTTGACTCGTAGCAAAGAAACGAACGAGATCATTTGGGGTGTCAAATACGATACACGATTGTTTGGGATGATGGATATCGAAAGCCGCACAGTTCAAGGGTTTGATATCGATATCGCCAAAGCAATCACGAAGAAGATTTTAGGAGAGGACGGAAAAGCAGAGTTTGTCGAAGTCACTTCTAAAACAAGAATCCCATTATTAAAAAATGGGAATATCGATGCAATCATTGCGACGATGACGATTACCGAAGAACGTAAAAAGCAAGTCGATTTCTCTTCTGTTTATTTTGACGCCGGACAATCATTGCTCGTTGAAAAGGGTAGTCCCATCAAAAGTGTGGAGGATCTAAACGCTGAAACGACTGTTTTAGCGGTAAAAGGCTCGACTTCAGCTGCCAACATCAGAGAACATGCACCTGATGCACGGATCTTGGAGTTAGAGAACTATGCCGAAGCATTTACTGCCTTACAATCGGGGCAAGGCGATGCCATGACAACAGATAATGCGATCTTACTAGGAATGGCAGCGGAGAACCCTAGCTATGAATTAGCAGGAGGAACATTTACCGAAGAGCCTTATGGGATTGCAATCAACAAAGGACAAGAAAATTTCTTGGATGCAGTCAACCAAGCATTAGCAGAAATGGTTGAAGACGGCACCTACGATAAGATTTATGAAAAATGGTTCCCAGATACGACTCAGGGAAAAATTGATTAAGGAGGGAATAAAATGAGTGAATTGATACAAACTTATGGGCCAGCCTTCCTTGATGGATTTAAAGTAACGATCCTATCAAGTGTCTTGGCGCTTTTATTCAGTTTGATCATCGGAACGTTGATGGCGATTTTTCAATTGTCACAAAATAAATGGATTCGTGGTTTTGCGAAAGCCTATGTTGAATTTTTTAGGAATATTCCGTTATTGATCATCGTGATGTTCTTCTATGTCGTATTACCACTTTATTGGATCAGCTTTGACGGTTTTCAAGCAGGAACGATCGGGCTGACGATCTATACTTCCGCATTTATTGCAGAAACCGTTCGTTCTGGCATCCAAACTGTGCCAAAAGGTCAAATGGAGGCTGGTCTTTCATCAGGGTTTACTTACTCAGAAACAATGCGTTACATCGTTTTGCCACAGGCATTTAAAATCGTTATCCCACCGTTAGGCAATCAATTTATCAATTTGGTCAAAAATTCGTCGATTTTAGCAATTGTTGCTGGTTTGGATATCATGTATCAAGGGGATTTGATTGCCAGTGAAACCTTCAACACGTTTGATACCTATATCATTGTCGGTTTATTTTACTTGATCATTACCTTACCATTGTCTTATTTGATGGTTTATCTTGAGAAAAAATGGGCAGTTCGTTCATAGAAAGGAGAATCTCAATGGATTTTAGTGGTGCATTTTCATGGATGAATATTCGCTTTTTACTGGAAGGACTAAAAGTAACGATCGAAGTTTCGCTCTTCTCCATCATTTTTAGTTTTCTGATCGGTGGGCTGACAGGTGTTCTTCGTTTTGCGAGTATTCCTTATTTATCAAAAATAGTAGGTTTGATTATCGACATCATTCGTAATCTGCCATTATTGCTTATCATCTTTTTCACTTATTTTGCTTTGCCGCAAATCGGTATCCAAATGAACATCTTTTGGTCAGCAGTTGCAGCATTGACAATTTTTGAATCTGCCATGTTATCAGAGATTTTCCGTGCAGGTTTGAATGCTGTGCCGAAAGGTCAGATGGAAGCAGGGCTTTCCACGGGATTAAGCTATGTGGAAACGATGCGTACGATCATCATGCCACAAGCATTCAAGTCAATGATCCCTGCTATCGTCAGTCAGTTGATCTCGTTGATCAAAGACACTTCTTTAGCGGTGATCATCTCGTTGCCAGAATTGACACACCAAGCGCGGATCGTCTACGGTCAAAATACCAATTATGTCTTACCAATGTTCGTTATGATGACTTTCATGTATTTTGTCGTATGTTACGCACTTTCTTTACTTTCTTCTTACCTAGAAAGAAGAAAGTACAGTTATTAGTAGAAAAAATCGTATTTTAAATGGTAATTAAGAAGGAATCCACGAAATTTTTTAAAAAATTTTTTGTGGATTCCTTCTTACTGTCATCCAAAAATTCCATCGATAGACAAGTAGGATCGCAATGTTGGAAAAGAGCCGGAAAGCAGATTGTAGGACTTGATAATTCACGTCAAAAAGTCCACAATATAGAAGGTAGAATTTTTTTGAAAAAGGATGATTCGATTGACAGATAAACGTCCGATCGGTTTTATTGATTCAGGGGTTGGCGGTCTTACAGTCGTCAAAGAAGCATTGAAGCAATTGCCGAATGAAAACATATTATACGTTGGCGATACCGCGCGCTGCCCATATGGACCAAGACCCGCAGAGCAAGTGATCGCTTATACATGGGAAATGACGAATTATTTAGTTGAAAAAGGCATAAAGATGCTTGTGATTGCCTGTAATACGGCAACTGCGGTCGCATTAGAAGAAATCAAAGCAACACTCTCGATTCCAGTGATCGGTGTGATTTTGCCAGGAACGAGAGCGGCAGTCAAGCAGACGAAAAATCATCGAGTAGGGGTGATTGGAACAATTGGTACCGTCAAAAGTGCTGCTTACGAGACGGCATTATTGGATAAAGCACCCGAACTGAAAGTTACCAGCTTGGCGTGTCCAAAGTTTGTTTCAGTCGTAGAAAGTAAAGAATACCGATCATCAGTCGCTAAAAAAATCGTGGCTCAAACTTTGGCTCCATTAGAATTAAAAGGGATCGATACCTTGATTTTAGGTTGCACTCATTATCCGCTCCTTCGCCCAATCATTCAGAATGTTATGGGGGATAAAGTCATGCTGATCGATTCAGGAGCAGAAACGATTGGCGAAGTTTCGATGTTACTTGACTATTTTGAAATCAGTAATTCACCACAAAATGGCCGAACGCTTTGTCAGTTTTATACGACAGGATCAGCTAAAATGTTCCATGAGATTGCCCAAGATTGGTTAGGATTAAAAGAACTGATCGTTGAATCGATTGATTTAGGAGGAAAAGAGCAATGATGCGTCATGACGGAAGAAATGTCCAAGATTTACGTAAAATCACGATTGAAACAAATGTGCTAAAGCATCCGGAAGGATCAGTTTTGATCAGCTTTGGCGATACGAAAGTGATTTGTGCGGCAACGGTTGAAGAGTCAGTGCCCCCCTTTTTAAAAGGGACTGGTAAAGGATGGGTGACAGCAGAATACAGTATGTTGCCTCGCGCCACGAATACGAGAAATCGTCGTGAAAGCAGCAAAGGTAGGTTAAGTGGACGGACGATGGAGATCCAACGCTTGATCGGTCGTTCGTTGCGTGCGGTCGTCGATCTCGAGAAACTTGGTGAACGTAGTATCATCGTTGATTGTGACGTGATCCAAGCAGACGGTGGCACACGAACAGCAAGTATTACCGGTGCATTTGTGGCTTTAAGATTAGCAATCGAAAAATTATTACAGACAAAAGTGTTAGCGAATGATCCAATCAAAGAACATTTAGCCGCCATCAGTGTAGGGATTTTAGCTGATGGGACATGTGTGACTGATTTGGATTATCACGAAGACGTGGCAGCGGAAGTCGACATGAACTTAGTGATGACGGAATCAGGCAGATTTGTGGAGATCCAAGGCACAGGCGAAGAAGCTACCTTTGATGGTGAACAATTGAACGAAATGCTTGTTTATGGCAAAACAGCGATCGAATCACTGATTTTTGAACAAAAAAATGTTTTGTTGAGCGAATGGTCAGACACTACGCCTGAACCGACAGAAAAAACGATTGTGATTGCTACTCGAAACGCAGGCAAAGCAGAAGAATTCCGTACCTTATTTGCGAAGGAAGGCTATACAGTCAAAACATTGTTCGATTATCCTGAGATACCTGATGTCGAAGAAACAGGTACAACATTTGAAGAAAACGCCCGGTTAAAAGCAGAAACGATTGCTCAAGTATTGAACCAGCCAGTATTGGCGGATGACTCTGGCCTGAAAGTCGATGCGTTAGGTGGCAGACCAGGAGTTTATTCTGCCCGTTTTGCTGGCGAACATAAGAGTGATGCGGCAAATAACGCAAAACTGCTTTTTGAATTAACCGATGTAGCTGATGAAGAACGCACCGCACAATTTCATTGTACGTTGGTTTTTGCTGAACCAAATAAAGAAAGTTTAGTCGTGGAAGCAGAGTGGCCTGGACGAATTGGTCGGATACCTAAAGGCGAAAATGGCTTTGGCTATGACCCTTTGTTCATTCCTGATGGGTACACTCAAACAGCGGCAGAAATCTCAAGTGAAGAAAAAAATAACCATAGTCACCGAGGCATGGCCATGGCAAAACTAAGCCAAGTTTGGCAGGCATGGTTGGAAGGAGTGGAGTAGATGCGCTATTTAGTCGTTAGTGACAATCATGGGGATCGAGCAATCATCAAAGAATTGCTGTCCCAATACCAAAATCAAGTTGATTATTTTTTTCATTGCGGTGATTCAGAACTTGACGCAACAGATGAAGTTTGGGAAACTTATTTCGGTGTACAAGGCAATTGTGATTTCGGCACAGACTTTGAGACTAAACGAGTTGTAGATACTGGGCTTGATCGGGTATATATGACTCACGGCCATTTATCGAATGTCCGCTTTGGTTTGACTCAGTTAGCCCTTGAAGCAAAAGAGCAACACGCAACGATTGCTCTTTTTGGTCACACCCATCAACTAGGGTGTGAATTTGAAGAAGGTATCTTGTTCTTGAATCCAGGAAGCATTTCCCAACCTCGAGGAATGATCCAAATCCCAGCATACGCAATCATCGAGAGTACGAAAGAGACACTTGCTGTCCAGTACTATAATCGATCACACAAAAAAATCGATAACATGGCATTTGAATATAAACGCTGACAAACAAACTCTAATTTTTGCTAAAAATAGAAATGTTTGTATAGATTTTGCATCCGTTTTCGGTAAAATAGAGATATTGAAAGAATTTGAAATGGAGGGCCAATACATGATTGGACCAATTGTAAGAGAGTTATTACTGCAAAATCAAGAGACATTTTTGGTTCCAGCAGAAAACGTGGCAAATGTTATGTATCAACATCCGTTATCGCATGGACTATTAGTTTTATCGAAAGTTGGCTACACTAAAATACCTGTCTTAGGGAAAGATGATCGCTTTGTTGGTCTAGTCAGTCTATCAAATGTTGTCAATAAGATGATGGACCTACAAACAATCAGTATGGAACCATTAGAAGGCCTAACAGTGGCTGATGTAATGGAAACCGATGTACCAACCATTGATGAAAATTGGGAACTAGAAGAAGTTCTTCATTTACTAGTTGATGCTTCGTTCTTGCCAGTCGTCACAGAGGATAAAGTGTTCAAAGGAATCATCACACGAAAAGAGTTACTGAAAGCAGTCAATTACATGGTACACGAATTAGAACGCCAAAATATTGTATCACCTAAAATAGATGTAGATGAATTGAGAGAAAGAATCGATATCGTTAGTTAAAGGTAATTGATCCTACTCACTAAAGATAAAGACATAAAACAAACGAAGCGACGCCCAAAAGTTAGACTATATTTCTAACTTTTGGACGTCGCTTTATTTGTTGTATTAAGGAATGACACGAGTGGTAATAAAGTTTGTCCTGAGAATCAAATACTTTAGTCATTTTAGACATTTTTCTAATGATTAAAAAAAGAGGTCAAACCTAAACACTTCTGTTCATTCGGTTTTAGGTGGTAGGAGAGGGCTAATGTCCCACGCCCAGCGTAGACACTACATAAACTATTTCAACACGATTGGTGTATTTGGGATGCTGTAACCGGCAGCTGTCAGTTCTTTGACATATGAACTCAAAAATTCTTCTTTCAATTCGAACTGTTTACCATTTAAAACGTAACAGATCGTCCGAATCGCAAAGTTGCTGTTGCCGATATCGACCAATCCAAAGATCGATGGCTCAGTTTGTAATTCCTCTTCGTATTTTACAGCTAACGTTTCATTAACTTTTTGAATGATCTCATAGATCTTATCATAGCCTTCTTCCGGAACGATCCGAATATCAAGAACGACTTGCATATTGGAACGAGAGAGGTTACTGATCGTTGTGATACTACGGTTTGGAATGAAGTGAACGGTACCGTCAACACCTTTGAGTTGCAGTGTCCGGATACCAACGGATACCACGGTTCCTTCGATGGTTAGATTCGTTAATTTGACATAGTCGCCAACGTCCATTTGTTGTTCCATGATGATAAAGAAGCCAGTGATCACATCACTCATAAAGCCTTGTGCCCCTAAACCGATGGCTACTCCGGCAATCCCTGCTCCGGCTAATAGTGAACCAATCGGCACACCAATCACGGATAGGATGGCATAAATAAAGAAAAAGCCAATCGTATAATTGAAAATGGTATTTAAAAGACTTTGTAACGTTTTTAAGCGGCTACCGTTAAGAACGGTTTTTTTTGAATATTGTTTAAAAGATTTGTCGATCAAGTATTTACCGATTCGATTGATGAGTCCAAAAAGAATAATCAAAAAAATAAGGAATAATCCTTTTTGGATCATTGTAGAAAAAATCCCATCCCAATCAATATTATTCCAAAAACGTTGGAACGCATTGAGTTGACTGACCGCTTGATCGGTCAAATTTTCTCCGGTTGAGCTTGTTGTTTCTGCTGTTGCAATGAATGAAAACATAAAATCCCCTTTTCTAATTAGTCTCTTTTGTATTGTAACAAGAACAGCATAAAAATCAAAATAAATCATTAGATAAGCTACCAATCACACTTGCAATAACAAGTGGTTAAAATAAACGATGACAAATGGGAGAGATAGTGCTAAAATATTTCAAAACTGACGATTGGTGGTATGAACATGCAAATAGATTGGGATAACTTAGGATTTTCTTACATCAAAACACCTTGGCGATTCGTTGCCAAATGGAAAGATGGAGAGTGGGAAAAAGGCGAATTGACTGAGGATAATTATCTGTCACTTCATGAAGGATCGCCCGCACTTCACTATGGCCAACAGTGCTTTGAAGGATTAAAGGCTTATCGCAGAAAAGATGGAAAGATCAATTTATTCCGTCCAGAGCAAAACAGTCGTCGCTTGAACCAGAGTGCCAGACGTTTATTGATGCCCATGGTTCCAGAAAAAATGTTTGTTGATGCAGTGAAAGAAGTCGTAAAGGCAAATGAATCCTTTGTGCCACCTTATGGTTCAGGAGCAACGTTATATTTACGTCCTTTCCTGATCGGTGTCGGAGAAAACATTGGTGTTCATCCAGCGCCTGAGTATTTGTTTGTGGTTTTCTGTACGCCTGTAGGAGCCTATTTCAAAGGTGGATTGAAACCAACGAACTTTATCGTTTCTGGTTATGACCGAGCTGCTCCGAATGGTACTGGAGCTGCCAAAGTTGGTGGAAACTACGCAGCAAGTTTATTACCAGGGACTGAAGCGAAAGAATTAAATTATTCAGATTGCGTTTACCTAGATCCAGCGACGCACACAAAAATTGAAGAAGTCGGCGCGGCGAATTTCTTTGGTATCACTAAAGACAACCAGTTCATCACACCGCAATCGCCTTCGATTTTACCAAGTATTACGAAGTATTCCTTATTGCAGATTGCAGAAGAACGTTTGGGACTTAAAGCAGTTGAGGGAGATATCTACATCGATCAACTTGATCAATTTGCAGAAGCAGGTGCGTGTGGAACCGCAGCGGTGATTTCACCGATTGGTGGGATCTACTATAAAAATGATTTACATGTCTTTTATAGTGAGACAGAAGTAGGACCAGTAACTAAGCGCTTATATGAAGAATTGACGGGTATCCAATTTGGGGATATCGAAGCACCAGAAGGTTGGATCGAAGTCGTCGAATAATGACTGGCTTTAAAAATAACTACAAAAAAATCAGCTCTCACATTGGAGGGCTGATTTTTTATTGGATCAAGATAAGTGAACACCTTTATCTACGTAAATGATATCACCGATGATCCCGCTAGATAGGGGGCTGATCAAGAAGGCACAAGTATTTCCGACTTCTTCGATCGTCACACCTTGTTGATCGGGGGTGCGTGATTCGGATAACTCGATCAATTTTTGGTAATCCTTCACACCAGTCACTGCTAACGTTTTGATCGCACCAGCAGAGATCCCATTGACACGGATTCCTTTAGGTGAGAATTCAGCGGCTAAGTAGCGAATGGCAGCTTCTAGTGAAGCTTTCGCGATGCCCATCATATTATAGTTAGGGATCGCTCGTTGTGAACCAAGATAAGACATACTTACGATGCCGCTGTTGGGAGCTAAGTACTTTTGGGCATACTTCGATACAGCGATCAATGAATAGCTACTGATGTCTTGTGCTAATTGATAACCATCTCTTGAAATATCAGAAACGTTACCTGAAAGCTCTTCTTTGTTGGCATAAGCAACAGCGTGGACCAAACCATGGATCTCACCGGCATATTCACCAATCGTAGCCATCGCTTTTTCGATGCTCTCATCGCTAGCAACATCACACTCTACAGTGAAGGCATCTTCACCGACTAATTTGACTAGCGATTTCTTCATCCGTTCATTTTGGTACGTATAGATGATCTCAGCGCCTTGTTGCATCATTGCTTCTGCACAACCCCAAGCAATACTGCGTTTATTCGCAACACCCATGATCACGATTTTTTTTCCTTCTAAAAAAGACATATAGACACTCCTTTGATTCAATAAAAGTTTTGTTTGACGATAATATAAGTGCAAAAAAATAACTTCTTGATTTCTTATTATTCAGTAAAATGCTTTGATTGTCAAACTATTTTTTTGATGAATAAAAAATGATTGCCAAATAATCAAGAATATGATACTTTGATAATCAAAGTATTGATTACGGCAATTGCCCGAAAGAAGGAGTAAACTATGTCATACGCATTATCAGCAACGGAAGTAATGGATCTTATTCCAAACCGTTACCCAATTTGTTACATCGATTACGTGGATTCGATCGATTCAGGAAAGAAGATCATTGCAACAAAAAATGTAACGATCAATGAAGATTTTTTCCAAGGTCATTTCCCTGACAATCCTGTCATGCCCGGAGCGTTGATCCTAGAAACCCTTGCACAAGCAGGTTCGATCTTGATTTTAAAATCAGAAGAGTTCCTAGGGAAACGTGCGTATATCGGTGGGATCAACAAAGCAAAATTCCGCCAAAAAGTCGTTCCTGGGGATGTGATGAAGTGTCATTTTGAGATCATCAAAATGAAAGGACCTGTAGGGACTGCGATTTCTGAAGCTTTTGTTGACGATAAAAAAGTGTGTGAATGTGAATTTACATTTATCGTCAATGAGCAAGCATAAAGATAAAAATAAACTTTAGGAACCCATAGAGAGGTTCTAAAAATAGCAATAGATATGGCAATAGGGGAGTGGAAAGTAGCTTTCCGCAAAAAAGAATCATCTTCTGAATAGTTTTCTATTCTTAGATGATCTTTTTTTGTCTATTTAAGACTGTTTTGAAAATGTTAAGTTTTACTAAAGATGAAAATAAAAAAACTATTTTTTAGCGAAAATATAAAAAATAGTTGTAAAGTCCCAGCCATCAAAAGTTTTTTTAGTAAAAAAGGGAGTGGGATATTCGTTCATCTCACCCACCTATAACCGAATAAACGGCGGGAACAAAAAGTAACCTCTTCGAAAATAAGGCGCCATCCACAAAAATTTGAAATACAATTTTCGTGGATGGCGCCTTATTTCTCGAGGCTGAACACTTCTGTCTCCACCTCATTTGATGTTTCAGTAGAAAGTGATCAAATGTGTGTTTATTTTGCTTCCTGTAAGATGTTGATTTTTTCGATCTTCACATCTTCTGTTGGCTTATCTGAGCTATCTGTTTCGACAGCAGCAATCGCATCAACAACGTCCATTCCTTCAACGACTTGACCAAAGACCGTATATTCACCATCTAAACTAGGGTAGCCGCCGTTTTTATAGGCGGCAATAATGGCTTGTGGGTAATCATCTTTCAATAAACCATCATGCATATCATCAGAGTTTTGTACGATGAAGAATTGGCTACCATTACTATTCGGGTCTTGTGTACGAGCCATTGAAAGGGCGCCGCGGATGTTATAAAGTTGGTTTGAGATCTCCGTTTCAAAACCTTCTCCCCAAATACTTTCTCCACCAGTTCCGTTCCCATCAGGATCGCCACCTTGGATCATAAAGTCTTGGATGACACGATGGAAAGTGACGCCATCGTAGTAGCCATCTTTGGCATGAGTCATAAAGTTCTCCACAGCTTTTGGTGCAAGCTCTGGGAATAGTTTGATCTTGATCGTTCCTTTAGTTGTGACCATTTCAACTAGATCTTCGTTATCAGCGACTTCTGTATTCAATTGAGGTAACTCTAAAGAATTTAAATCAATACTTTCTACAGTGCTAGTCTCTGTTGTTTTTTCTGTTGATTCTTTCGTGCTTGAAGAGGCGGTATCTGAACCGTTCGACGTACAACCAGCTGCAAATAATAGCGTTGCAGCCATACTCATAGTTAAAAATAATTTTTTGTGTTTCATAAGTAATTCCTTTCTTTTTTTGTTCGTTGTTATCTTTAATGATAGCAAATTATCAGATAAATACCTACACTTTTTCGAACAATAAGCGAAATTATTTAATAAATAGTAAAAGGTGTAGACCATTTGAAAGCGGTTTGTTATAATGTAAGTGGATACAAAAACGCACATCCAGGAGGGTATCAACACATGGGAAAATTAGGAATTTCAATTTATCCAGAACGTTCAACGTTTGAAAAGGACAAAGAATATTTAGATTTAGCACATAAATACGGATTTAAACGTGTATTCACAAGTTTATTACAAATTGCAGACGATAAAGAAAAAGTCTTAGCAGACTTTAAAAAAGTCGTCGATTATGCCAATCAATTAGAGATGGAAGTCATGGTGGATATCAATCCAGCGTTATTTGAACAGTTAGAGATCTCATATGATGATCTATCGTTCTTCGATGAGATGGGCGCCGACGGCATTCGTTTGGACATTGGATTTACTGGAGCAGAAGAAGCAAAAATGACTCGGAATCCATACAATATCAAAATCGAGATCAACATGAGTTCAGGCACGAATTATGTTGACAATATCATGAGTTATTCGCCGAACACAGATAACTTACTAGGTTCACATAACTTTTACCCTCATCGTTATTCTGGTTTAGGCTATGATCATTTTGTCGCTTGTTCGGAGAAATTCCGCAAATATAATTTGAATACGATGGCATTCGTAAATTCACAAACAGCTGACTTTGGCCCATGGCCGACGCAAGACGGACTTTGCTCATTAGAAGACCATCGTGATCTTGAAATCGCGACGCAAGTCAAACACTTGATGTTGACAGGTTTGATCGATGATATCTCTGTAGGAAATGCTTATGCGAGTGAAGAGGAATTACGTGCAATGTCTGAAGCTTTCTTTGCAAGCTATCCTACATTAAAAGTTGATGTAGCAGAAGATATCACAGAAGATGAACGTATTTGTCTATTCGATAATCTTCATAGTTATCGTGGAGATCGCTCAGAGTATATCTTGCGTTCAACGATGACACGCATCTATTACAAAGACAAACCATTCCCAGCGCATAATACGAAAGATATGACCCGTGGGGATGTATTGATCGATAACGTTGGTTACGGACAATATAAAGGTGAAACACAAATTGCTTTAAAAGAAATGAAGAATGATGGACGAGTGAATGTCGTCGGACGTATCTCAGACGATGAGTTATTCTTACTTGATTTCTTGAAACCATGGTCAAACTTCAAGTTGATCGAAAGTAAATAATTGTGTAATTATAAATATTGAAAAGCCCCGTAAAGCGATCAGAGCTTTACGGGGCTTTTCAATGACGATTATTATTTATTCTAGATTGCATCACACGTCCTCTTTGTTTATACTAATTTTAGACAGTACATCAATGTAAAAGCAAGGAAGGTATAAGATGAAACTTTGGATCAAAATTTTAATCGGCGTGACATTACTCGTGACAGTCGTATTAGTCTTTGCGGGTAATTATTTTTATAACTATGCCGTTGTTCCTTCAGAAAAAGACTTTTTAGAAGGCGATACTCCTGGCACAACAAAAACAAATGAAGAATCGAGTGCACAATCTTGGTTTGCGAATCCTGAAAATCGTAAAGAATGGCAACAGACATCTGCGGATGGATTGAAGTTATCAGCCATTTATCTACCAGCAACAGACAGTCATAAAACAGCGATCGTGGCTCATGGATATATGGGAAATGCGGAAACGATGGCAAATTACGCAAAGATGTTCCATGATCTTGGCTATAACGTATTAGTCCCTGATGCCCGCGGCCACGGAAAAAGCGAAGGGGATTATATCGGCTTTGGCTGGCACGAACGGAAAGATTATGTGAAATGGATCGATCAAGTGCTTGAAACAAACGGTCAATCTGAAGAAATCGTTTTATACGGTATTAGTATGGGGGCAGCTACTGTGATGATGACTAGCGGAGAACCATTGCCTACAAATGTTAAAGCGATCATCGAAGATTGTGGCTATTCCTCTGTTAACGAAGAATTGGCTTATCAGCTTAATGAATTATTTAGCTTACCACCGTTCCCATTGATCCAAGTAACTAGCTTGATGACAAAAATCAGAGCCGGCTATTTCTTTGGAGAAGCTGATGCAATCAAACAATTAGAAAAAAACCAATTACCGATGCTGTTTATCCATGGGGATGCGGATACATTTGTTCCTTACGAAATGTTGGACAAAGTCTACCAAGCGACGAACGGACCAAAAGAAAAATATATCGTCCCAGGAGCAGAGCATGCCAAAGCATATTCGATCGATCCTGAGAATTATCAAAAGACTGTAAGTAGTTTCCTAGAAAAATATGTAAAATAACTGTTGTGACCAAAGTGTTTCTTAAAGAACTTTAAGAACTTTCTTGAAACTTTTGGTCACAACGTTTTATTTTGTCTCCATTCGTTCTTGCAGTAAAATAAAGAAAGAGTCAGGAATTTCCGTGAAACTTTCAGTTTAATGATGGACAAACGGGCCATTCACCGATAAAATAGACAGGACTTGTGTTTATTGTGGAAATTCAGGTAGTCAGTATAGTTAGAATAGATAAAAGGAAATAGGAGGACGATAATATGTCCATGTTTTTAGATCAAGTAACAATCGACGTGAAGGCTGGTAAAGGCGGAGACGGGATGGTTGCGTTTCGTAGAGAAAAATATGTACCTGATGGAGGACCGGCTGGTGGTGATGGCGGTCAAGGAGGCGATGTGATCTTAGTCGTTGATGAAGGCTTACGTACGTTGATGGACTTCCGTTTCAATCGTCACTTTAAGGCTCAGCCCGGTGAAAATGGCATGAGTAAAGGAATGCATGGACGTGGTTCTGATGATACGTATGTCAAAGTCCCTCAAGGAACAACTGTACGTGATGCAGAAACAGGGGCACTCTTAGGAGATTTGATCGAAGATGGTCAGACTTTAGTAGTAGCAAAAGGTGGCCGCGGCGGTCGCGGAAATATCCGTTTTGCTTCTCCAAGAAACCCTGCGCCGGAAATTGCTGAAAACGGCGAACCCGGCCAAGAACGTAAAATCGAATTAGAATTAAAAGTACTAGCAGACGTAGGTCTTGTTGGGTTTCCATCGGTTGGGAAATCGACCTTGCTTTCTGTGATCTCTTCGGCAAGACCAAAAATAGGGGCGTATCACTTTACTACCCTTGTGCCAAATCTAGGGATGGTCACTACAAGTGACGGCCGTAGTTTTGCGGCGGCGGATCTTCCAGGACTGATCGAAGGAGCTTCACAAGGCGTCGGATTAGGCACACAATTTTTGCGTCATATCGAGCGAACTCGTGTCATTTTGCATGTGATCGATATGAGTGGAATGGAAGGGCGCGATCCTTACGAAGATTACTTGGCGATCAACCATGAGTTGTCTTCTCATAACTTGCGCTTGCTAGAACGTCCACAGATCATTGTAGCAAATAAGATGGATATGCCAGATGCAGAAGAAAATCTAGTGAAATTCAAAGAACAACTAAATAAAAACAAAGAAGATGAATTTGCCGATGACATCCCAGTATTCCCGATTTCTGGCGTGACTCGTAAAGGACTGGATGCCTTACTGAATGCGACAGCTGATCTATTGGAAGTAACACCAGAATTCCCATTGTATGAGGAAGAGATCGAAGAAGAAACCGTTCATTATGGCTTCAATCCAGAAGGTCCTGAATTTACGATCGATCGTGAACCAGATGCGACATGGGTATTGTCAGGTGAGAAGATCGAGAAGTTATTCCAAATGACTAACTTTGACCACGATGAAACGGTGATGCGTTTTGCTCGCCAATTACGTGGGATGGGTGTCGATGAAGCCTTGCGTGCCAGAGGTGCAAAAGATGGTGACTTGGTGCGTATTGGTGAGTTTGAGTTTGAATTTGTCGAATAGTATTGGATACACCACATATTTAGGTGACTAGATAGCCGTTCAGTTCCAAGTAGTAAGGCAAAATTTAAGAAAATAATCGTTCATTTTTTGGGTTTTGACTTACTCTCTTAGGAGCAAGCTTTCGTAGAACCTTTAGCGGATTTGAGGAGTTGACGAATGTCAAACTCCTTTTTTTGTATACTGCGTTATTTTTTAAAGGTTTTCCCTTTTATTTTTGTTTATTCCAAGGTACACTAAAAGAAAATGAGAAAGAGGCGATCTCCATGAGCAAACGAGTGATCATATTGAATTTTGAGTTAGAAAGTCAAGCTTACCAAGCATTTTCCGAAATCAAGAAGCTTCACATGACGAGAGCGATCAAAGGCGAACAAATGGCGGTCATCAGCCATCAGTCTAATGGCGCCCATCAATTCAAAATCGAAGACTTCTTAGATTTTACTGGGAACAATAAATCCTCTAAAGGTGGTCTGATCGGAATGCTAGTTGGCGTTTTAGGTGGCCCATTAGGGATCTTGCTAGGATGGTTTGCGGGTGGAATGATTGGTGCGAGCCAAGATGCCAAAGAAATCAAAGATGCACAAACGGTGTTTGATTTTGTCGGGAATAAGATCGGCGAAGGCGCAACAGGTCTGATCTTGATCGCAGAAGAAGAGGACAACCGCCCATTGAACCAACTTGTGATGATGGAATTAGGTGGAGAAATCACTCGATTGGATTATGAAGAAGTAGAACAAGATGTTCAAGATGCTACTGAGGTAGAAAAACATGCAAAAGAAACAGCGCAGAAAAATTGGGATGAAAAGCACAAAAAAACAACCGATAGCTCAGAGGATGCTACACCTTCTGAATAACGATAAAAAGAATGGATGTAAGAATAGTGGTACTTATTCACTCTTTTCATTTATAGGGACAGTCTTCTAAAAAATTATCCTGCGAATTTCAGTTGATTGTCGACTGATTTTACCCTAGAATTAATAAGAATGAATAGAAAGTTAGGTAAATTATGGAACTAGAATTTTTAGGTACAGGCGCAGGGGTTCCTGCTAAACATCGAAATGTCTCAAGTATCGCATTGAAACTTTTGGACGAGCGAAATGAGGTTTGGTTGTTTGATTGTGGGGAAGGCACGCAAATGCAGATTCTACGAACAAATATCCGTCCAAGAAAAATAGAAAAAATATTTATCACTCATCTTCATGGGGATCATATTTTTGGTTTGCCAGGTTTAATCAGTAGTCGCTCTTTTCAGGGTGGCGAAACACCATTAGAAATCTATGGCCCTAAAGGAACGGAAGCATTTGTACGCAATGCGCTGACGATTTCTCAAACAAAACTAGGTTATCCCCTTGTTTTTATTGATTTATCAGAAGATCAAGCTATTTTTGAAGACGCACACTTTTCTGTGTATGCAAAAAAATTAAGCCATGGTATCGATAGCTACGGATATCGGATCGTTGAGCATGATCACAAAGGCGAATTACAAGTGGATAAGCTTAAAGAACTGAATATTCCAGCTGGCCCCATTTATGGAAAACTAAAAAAAGGGGAGACGGTCCAATTAGATAACGGACAGCTCATCAATGGACGTGATTTTGTCGGTCCAGATAAAAAAGGCCGAATCGTGACCATTTTAGGAGACACTCGAAAAACGACCAATTCTGTTATATTAGCAAAAAATGCAGATGTCTTGGTGCATGAAAGTACGTTCAATAAAAACGAGGCAAGAATGGCCCATAACTATTTCCATTCGACGACTCATCAAGCCGCAGAAGTGGCGAAAGAAGCAAATGTCCAAAGATTATTACTGACCCATATCAGTGCGAGATATCTAGGAAAAGCAACACAAGAACTTGAACAAGAAGCACAAGAAATCTTTCCAAATACAAAAGTCATGAAAGATTTTGAGGTTGTGGACGTTCCGTTTCAAGAGGAGGAAAAAAGTTGAATTTAGAAAATAAAGTCGTATTAGTCACTGGTGGCTCTGGTGGTTTAGGTGAACAGATCTGTTATGAAGCAGCAAAACAAGGGGCAATCGTTGTCACATGTGCGAGAAGAATCCAACAAATCGGCGAAGTGAAGGCGGTTTGTCAAGAATTAAGTGGAAAACCAGCATACGCGTATCAACTAGATGTTAGTAATCCTGACAGTGTAGATGAATTGTACGACAAGGTGATGACTGAGGTCGGACGTGTCGATATCTTAGTCAATAATGCTGGATTTGGTATCTTTGAGGATTTCTTATCCTTTGACTTAGGAAAAGCCTACGATATGTTCGAGGTCAATGTCTTGGGGATGATGGTATTGACACAAAAATTTGCGATCGATATGGCAGAAAGACGTCAAGGACATATCATCAATGTGGCATCCATGGCAGGAAAAATGGCGACAGCTAAATCTACGATTTATTCTGCTACTAAATTTGCTGTTCTGGGCTTTTCCAATGCGTTACGTTTAGAGTTGAAACCACTAGGTGTTGCGGTCACGACGGTGAATCCTGGACCAATCGAAACGGAATTTTTTGATAAGGCTGATCCAAGTGGTAGTTATTTGGAAAAAGTCGGTCACTTAGTTTTGGATTCAACTAAATTAGCACAAACGATCGTGCGAGCGATGAAACACCCTAAACGTGAGATCAATCAGCCGGTATTGCTAGAAATCGCGTCTAAATTTTATGCACTTTTCCCAACCATTGGGGATTATTTTGCAGGTGGAATTTTTAATAAAAAGTAGGTGAAGTAAATGAAAAAGCAAGGTAGTGTGATCGTTGGTTTTTTACTTGTACTTGTCATTGTCGTGTTCGCTGTGTTGAACAATCAAAATGTTCCTGTAAGCTTTGGATTTGCTTCTTTTAATGCGCCATTGATTCTAGTGATCATTGGTTCAGCATTGATTGGTGCATTGATTGTATTTTTAACAGCCTTTACGACACTGTGGCAACAGAAGAAACAATTGAAACAACTAACAAAAGAATTAGCAGAGAACCAAGCAGATATCCAAAAGAAAATCGAAGAGGCGACAGAAGAACAACAAAGACAATTTCGTAATGAACGTGCGGAACTTGAAGCGGCCTATCAAGCAGAATTACAAGCAAAGCAAATACAGATCGAACAAATGCAAACACCTTCTGAATCACCTTCTCAAACACCAAAGCAAAGTGTCAATTACTTTGATTGATCAAGGATCACTGTTGATTTTCTAAAAGCAAATAGAAGAAAGTGATAGAAATCACTATCTCAGAAATTATTAGAGGATGTTTTATCCAATTTCTAGCAGGCAACCAAAGTGGGCAAACGAATCTGTTTTGTCTACTTTGGTTTCTTTTAGTTGGATTTGTCAGAATCTATTCTTCTGAAATTCTTTTTTTTAGAGAAGACGTTTGCTATAATGACTAAGTTAGGGGTGAGCATGTGAGACGAGCAAATTTTGATTGGAAGGTCAATGAAACAACACCTTCTGAATCTTTTATCCAAATAATCAAACAGCAGCAATTGTCTCCTTTGATCGGGCAATTACTGTGGCAAAGAGGATACCGAGAGGAAGAAAGTATCCATCAGTTTTTACATCCAAAAGAACAAAAACTCTATGATCCTTATTTGATGTTTGACATGGACAAGGCAATCAGCCGTATCCAAGAAGCGGTGATCAATGGCGAGCAGATCTTAGTTTATGGAGATTACGATGCAGATGGTATCACCAGTGCGACCGTCATGAAAGAAACGTTAGAGTTGCTAGGTGCTCAAGTTGAAGTCTTTTTACCTAATCGATTTGAACATGGGTATGGACCTAATCTAACCGTTTATCAAGAGAAAATAGCTGCAGGTACCCAATTGATCGTGACTGTCGATAATGGTGTAGCAGGACATGAAGCAATTGCTTATGCACAACAGCAGGGAGTAGATGTGATCGTGACAGATCATCATGAGTTGCCTAGTGAATTACCGGCGGCTTATGCAATCATCCATCCCCGCCATCCACAAGGCAATTATCCTTTTGGAGAATTAGCGGGTGTCGGTGTCGCATTTAAAGTAGCGACCGCTTTGTTGGAAGAACCACCAGCAGAATTTTTAGATTTAGTCGCAATTGGAACAATCGCTGACCTTGTCTCTATGACCGATGAGAATCGGACGCTAGTGGCGTTAGGTTTAGAGGCAATTCGTCATACCGAGCGAGTAGGCTTACAGGCACTGTTTGCGAAAAGTAGTGTACGTGCGAATGAAGCGGATGAAACGATGATCGGTTTTTCGATTGCCCCGCGCTTGAATGCCATCGGCCGGATGGGAGACCCTAATCCAGCGGTTGAATTACTAGCCACATTCGACGAAAGTCAAGCTCAGACATTAGCCGAGCAGTTACAAACGGTCAATGAAGAACGTAAAGCGATCGTTGAGCAAATCACCTCAGAAGCATTGGCGATGATCAATGACGAGAACCAGATCCATTTGTTAGCACATCCAGGCTGGCATGAAGGTGTACTAGGGATCGTCGCTGGAAAAATCATGAACCAAACAGGCAAACCGACAATCGTTCTAGGCATCAAAGACCAGACCATTGCAAAAGGATCAGGTCGAAGTATCGAAGCGTTGAATCTTTTCGATATGCTGAATGAGATGCGTGAATTGTTTACATTTTTTGGTGGCCATCACGCAGCAGTCGGATTAACAATGCCAACGGAGAATATCCCTCAGTTACAAGACCGGATGAATGCCTATATAGAAGAAAAGAAAATTGACTTGTCCAAAGGTCCTGTGTTGGCGATCGATGAAATCGTCTCCCCAAAGGATGTAACGGTCGAACAAATCGCTGCATTGAAATTACTGGCACCATTCGGAACAGATAATCCTGTACCTAACTTCTTATTCAAACAGGTTGCTGTCCAAAATGTAAAACGAATCGGTTCGAACCAACAGCACTTGAAGCTTTCTTTAGTGGATGATGATAGTCAATTAGATGCTGTCGCGTTTGGTTTTGGTCCACAAGAAAACGAATTTGTAGATGATTCACTTGATATTGTCGGACAATTATCGATCAATGAATGGAATGGGCGTAAAAAACCGCAGCTGATGGTTTCTGACTTTGCAGTAGAAGGATTGCAAGTATTTGATTGGCGGGCGAAACGTTACCGAACATTAGCAAATGAAATCGAAAGTCCGTTCTATTTAGCGTTTGATGAAGCATCGATCAAAGAACTAAATGAGTCGATACAAAAACACATCATTCTTGGGACAGATAAAGAAATGATTCAATCATGGATTCAGGAAAATGACCCAAAAGCATTAGTAGTGATCGATTGTCCAACGGATCTGACCGACTTGAAAGAGATCTTATCTTTTGGGGCATTTAGTCGAGTTTACTTCTTAGGTATTTCTGTTGATGAAGCATACTTGAACGGTGTAGGAACAAGAGAACAATATGCACGACTCTTCAAATTAATCCATGCGCAAGAACGGATCGATATCCGACATAAATTAGGTGCAATGGCCAACTATTTAAAAATCCCACAAAAATTATTAATTTTTATGATACAGGTGTTTTTTGAGTTGAAGTTTGTTACAATAAACAATGGTGTTTTGGAGAAAGTCGCAGATCCGGCGAGTCATCCTTTGACTGCAAGTGACCGCTATCAGGAGCGACTGAAAAAAATCAAATCAGAGGAATTCTTACTATTAAGTGACATTCCCACAATAAAAAAATGGTTAACAACCTAGGAGGAAACAATAAAGTGGATTTAAAAAATTATATTGCTAGTATTCCTGACTATCCGTCAAAAGGAATTATATTTAGAGATATCTCGCCATTGATGGCTGATGGAGATGCTTATCGTGAAGCAACGAAGCAAATCGTTGATTATGCGAAGGAAAAACGTATCGATATGGTCGTTGGACCAGAAGCGCGCGGATTTATCGTAGGTTGTCCAGTAGCTTATGAATTAGGTGTGGGCTTTGCTCCTGTTCGTAAGAAAGGAAAATTACCTCGTGAAACGATCGAAGTCACTTACGGACTTGAATACGGTACAGATACCTTGACGCTGCACAAAGATGCAATTCAACCAGGACAAAGAGTCTTGATCTGTGATGACTTATTAGCAACAGGTGGAACGATCAAAGCAACAATCGAATTGATCGAAGAACTTGGCGGAGTTGTTGTTGGTTGTGCCTTTTTGATCGAGTTGATGGACTTGCATGGTCGTGACAAAATCGAAGGCTACGACATGATTACTTTGATGGAGTATTAATCAAATAAAATATTGAACAGCCCCCCCCTTCCACAAACGGATGAACCGTTTGCGGAAGGGGGGGTTCGTTGGATGAGTAGCCTCAATTTATTGATGGAACAAATGAGTGCAAGGGTAGGTAGTCAATTTGTCGTTAAAAAAAGCAAACGAGCGATCATCGTTTGCTTGGACGGATTTTTCATAGAAGCGATCTTATTTACTTTTACGAGTGCCTGGAGCTGTAATAGGTTTCGTGATAGAAGGAGTCTTCATGGGATTGACGACGTTGTGATTGACGGTATTTTTTTTCATCCCACAACATAAACCACAATGTAAACAAAGGAACAAAAACCAACAGCGCTGTACGTAGACCAAAATTACCAATAATAATACCTAAAAACAAAACGATCAATACTAAACCAAAACGTCTCATTGATTTCATGATTTTCACCTCTTTATAGAATGCGAACAAAAGTTCGTATCATTAGTATACGAACTTTTGTTCGGTTTGTAAAGAGGGAAGTTCAAAAAGAACAAAGATATCTGCTAAAAGAGGAAAAGACGAGCTTGAGATCATGATCTCAAGCTCGTAAATAAATAACTGAATTTTCTTTTCTTATCAATAAATATGACTACGGTACAGACCAACGACTCGACCTAAGATCGACACCTCATCTAAAATGATCGGTTCCAGTAAATCATTCTCGGGTTGCAAACGGAAATGATCTCTTTCTTTATAGAACCGTTTGCAAGTTGCTTCGTCTTCTGCAGTCATCGCAATAACGATATCACCATTTTGTGCAGTTTCTTGTTTGCGGACAATGACATTATCGCCATCCAATATCCCAGCATTGATCATACTTTCTCCTCGGATCGTCAACATGAACAGACTGCCTTCTTCTGATGAAAGGTTTGGTGGTACTGGAAAGAAGTCAGAAGCTTCCTCAACAGCTAGTATCGGCTCTCCGGCAGTAACAACTCCGAGAACAGGGATCGTTGTTGGGCGAATCCCGATTTTTGATAATCCTTGTTGCGTCAATTCGATGGCACGTGGTTTCGTAGGGTCTCTTTGAATAAAGCCTTTTTTCTCTAATCGGGCAAGATGACCATGGACTGTCGATGTTGAAGAAAGCTGAACAGCTTCTCCGATCTCACGGACAGTCGGTGGATAGCCTTTTTGGGTCACTTGTTCGTGAATATATCGTAAGACTTCGATTTGTCTTGTTTCAGTTTGTCGGGCCACAAGGTACACCTTCTTTCACTTGATAACTAAATAGTACCATAGAAAATACTTGATTTCAAACAAATGTTCGCATTAAAGACTATTGATGTAGTTGTTTTTTTTTCATTTTTTATATAAGATGTAGGAGAAGCAAAAGCGAGGAGGAATAGTTGTGTTATCGCCTGAAAAAATCGAACGTATCAATCAGTTAGCTAAAAAGAAAAAAGCAGAAGGATTGACACCAGCCGAAGTCAAAGAACAAAAGGAATTACGAGAAGCATATCTGACAGCCTTTCGTTCTGGCATGAGACATCATATTGAAGGGATGAAAGTTGTTGATCCCGATGGAAATGATGTCACACCAGAAAAATTGAAAGAAATCCAGAAGAAAAAAGGCCTCCACGACCGAAATAGCAAGTTTTAGTAAAAAAAACTAAAAGTCGTTGCTTTTTTAGAGGAGATACTATAAAATTAGAAGTAGAAATATAGGTAAAAAAAACCTAAATTACAGGAGGGGTTACATTGTTTGATAAAATTGATCAGCTTGGTGTGAATACGATCCGTACATTGAGTGTCGATGCAGTACAAAAAGCAAATTCAGGACATCCGGGGTTACCAATGGGTGCCGCGCCAATGGCTTATGCCCTTTGGACGAAACACTTGAAAGTGAATCCGAAAACTTCTAAAAACTGGGCAGACCGTGACCGTTTTGTCTTATCTGCGGGACATGGTTCAGCGATGTTGTACAGCTTGTTGCACTTAGCAGGGTACCAAGTGACGATTGATGACTTGAAACAATTCCGTCAATGGGATTCAAAAACACCGGGACACCCTGAGGTCAACCATACGGACGGCGTCGAAGCAACGACTGGTCCTTTAGGTCAAGGGATCGCGATGGCTGTGGGGATGGCAATGGCAGAAGCGCATCTAGCTGCGACCTACAACAAAGACCAATTCAACGTCGTTGACCATTATACCTATGCGTTATGTGGCGATGGCGACTTGATGGAAGGCGTGTCTCAAGAAGCAAGTTCGATGGCTGGTCATATGAAACTTGGTAAATTGATCGTTTTATACGATTCAAACGATATTTCTTTAGATGGACCAACCTCAAAAGCCTTCACTGAAAATGTTGGCGCACGGTATGAAGCTTACGGTTGGCAACATCTCTTGGTCAAAGACGGCAATGATTTAGAAGCCATCTCAAAAGCAATTGAAGAAGCGAAAGCCGAAACAGACAAACCGACATTGATCGAAGTGAAAACGGTCATCGGATTTGGTGCACCAAACCAAGGAACTTCTGCGGTCCACGGCGCACCACTTGGCTTAGAAGGCATTCAAAAAGCCAAAGAGATCTATGGTTGGGAATACCCTGACTTTACCGTACCAGAAGAAGTGGCGGAACGCTTCCGTCAAACGATGGTTGAAGAAGGCGAAAAAGCTGAAAATGCTTGGCGTGAGATGTTCGCAGCATACAAAGCAGCGTATCCAGAATTAGCGCAACAATTCGAAGATGCCTTTGCTGGAAAATTACCAGAGAATTGGGATGCAGAGCTTCCAACATACGACGAAGGTGAAAGCCAAGCCAGTCGTGTCTCAAGTAAAGAGATGATCCAAGCATTATCAAAAGCGATCCCAAGTTTCTGGGGTGGTTCTGCCGATCTATCCGGATCAAACAATACGATGGTCACAGCAGACAAAGACTTCACGCCTGAACACTATGAAGGCCGCAACATTTGGTTTGGTGTTCGTGAGTTTGCGATGGCATCAGCGATGAACGGGATCCAATTGCATGGCGGTACCAGGATCTATGGGGGAACATTCTTTGTCTTTGTGGATTACTTGCGACCAGCTGTGCGTTTAGCAGCGATCCAAAACACGCCAGTCATTTATGTCTTGACCCATGACTCTGTGGCAGTTGGTGAAGATGGCCCGACGCATGAACCAGTGGAACAATTGGCTTCGGTTAGAAGTATGCCAGGTGTCCATGTCTTACGTCCGGCGGACGGGAACGAAACTCGTGCGGCATGGAAAGTAGCGATGGAATCCACAGATACGCCAACGATCTTAGTCTTGAGTCGTCAAAATCTACCAGTTCTTCCAACAACGAAAGAAGTGGCGGATGATATGGTTAAAAAAGGTGCTTATGTCTTGTCTCCAGCTAAAGGGGAACAACCAGAAGGAATCTTGATCGCGACAGGTTCAGAAGTGGATCTAGCTGTTAAAGCGCAAAAAGTATTGGCGGAACAAGGAAAAGATGTCTCAGTGGTTTCTATGCCAAGTTTTGATTTGTTTGAACAACAATCCGCGGAATATCAAGAAAGTGTCTTGCCAAAAGCAGTGACGAAACGTGTTGCGATTGAAGCAGCTTCACCATTCGGTTGGGAACGTTATGTGGGTATCGAAGGTCAAACGATCACAATTGATCACTTTGGCGCATCTGCTCCTGGAAACAAAATACTTGAAGAATTTGGTTTTACAGTAGATAATGTAGTCAACGTCTTCAATCAATTATAGACAAATACTGAAAGCAGTTCGATTGGAGTGCTTGGAGATTTTTTCCAAGCCTCCAATTTTCTATTTTTTTAGGTACAAATTAGTAAAAAGGGATAATTGTCGTTACTTTTGTGTTACTTTTTGATTACGTGAAGATTACAAAAAGTAAATAATTGAAGATTCGTTTGAGTTTCAATAAAATAAAACGTATAATTTAAATGATTAAGTTTCGTTTAAGAGGAAGTTTTATTTACTGTTTCATTTGAGGAGGAATTTGAATGCAAGAGCTGAGAACCCGTAGCGCTCGACACCATAGGCCCAAAAGGAAAATGACCATCAATAAAAAAGCCATTGCACCTTTAGTGGGGACAAGCCTATTAGTTGGGCCAATGTTGGTCACAGCAACACCACAAACTGTACGTGCGGATGAGTTAGATGTCGCATCTTCTGCCGATCCGCAAGCATTTATCAATCAAATCGGATGGGCTGCTTCTGAAGTTGCAGCAAGCAATGATTTATATGCGTCTGTCATGATTGCACAAGCATTACTTGAAAGTGCGTATGGTACATCTGGATTATCAAGTGCACCATATTACAACTTATTTGGAGTCAAAGGTAGCGCAGGTCAATCTGTGGTATATATGAATACGCAAGAATATTTGAATGGTCAATGGGTAACGATGAACGAACCTTTCCGTCGCTATTCATCTTATTGGGAGTCATTCCAAGATCATGCGAATGTTTTACGTTCTACTAGTTTTTCGACAGGCGATTATCATTATTCAGGTGTATGGAAAAGTAATACTACCAGCTACTATGATGCAACAGCTTATTTAACTGGACGTTATGCAACAGACCCTAATTACGCATACAAATTAAATGAATTGATCAGCACATATAATCTGACTCGCTTTGATACACCATCAACTGGTTCAACAACAACTAGTACGACAAGTACCACAACGACTAGTACGACAACCTCTACAACGACTACGACAAGTAGTAACCAAACTTATACTGTCGTCTCTGGCGATACACTTTGGGATATTGCTCAAAAATTCGGTATGTCCGTCGATGATCTGATGGCAAAAAATGGCATGACGATGTCAAATTATTCATTATTGGTTGGACAAGAAATCAATGTCTAACTTTATATCAACTTAAAAAAGAGGCATATCAAAAGATGTGTCTCTTTTTTTTACTTCTCCAGTAAGAATCACTCGCAGAAGTACCTTTTTTGTATTATGATTAATAGAGAAGCAAATGAAGGGGGAAAAAACATGACACAGATTTATCAATCGATCACAGAATTGATCGGTAAAACACCTATCGTTCGATTAAATAAAATGGTTCCAGAAGGAGCTGCGGATGTTTTTGTTAAGTTGGAATTCTTCAATCCAGGTGGAAGCGTGAAAGACCGTATTGCCTTGAATATGATTGAAAAAGCAGAACATGATGGGCTATTGAAACCGGGTGATACAATCATTGAACCTACTTCAGGAAACACTGGTATTGGTTTAGCGATGGTCGGTGTAGCAAAAGGATATCATGTGAAACTTGTCATGCCTGAAACGATGAGTATCGAGCGTCGCTTATTGATGAAGGGTTACGGAGCAGAA
Source organism: Enterococcus sp. AZ062 (assembly GCF_051715065.1). Classification (NCBI taxonomy): domain Bacteria; kingdom Bacillati; phylum Bacillota; class Bacilli; order Lactobacillales; family Enterococcaceae; genus Enterococcus; species Enterococcus sp. AZ062. The sequence continues at coordinate 1,439,022 of NZ_JBIOTB010000001.1, forward strand.
CTAATTTTGACTCCAGGGACAGAAGGCATCAGTGGTTCAATCAAAGAAGCAAAACGTCTAGCGGAAGAAAATGGCTATTTCTTACCTCTGCAATTTGAAAACCCTGCTAATCCATTAGTTCATGAAAAAACGACTGGGCCAGAAATCCAAGCGGCGTTTGGTGTGAATGGGTTGGATGCGTTTGTCGCAGGAATCGGTACTGGTGGAACAATCACCGGTGCGGGACACGAATTAAAACGGATCAATCCAGCGCTTAAGATCGTTGGAGTTGAACCAGCCGAATCTGCCGTTTTAGAAGGCAAAGAACCTGGGCCACACAAAATCCAAGGTATCGGAACAGGTTTTGTCCCGGATACGTTAGATACGAATGTCTATGATCAAGTCTTATCAGTATCTAGTGAGCAAGCAATGATCACAGCTCGCCGTATGGGGCAAGAAGAAGGAATCTTAGTTGGTGTTTCAGGAGGAGCCGCAGTTGAAGCTGCGCTTAATGTAGCTAAAGAACTAGGGGCTGGAAAAAAAGTTCTTGCGATTATTCCTGATAATGGAGAACGTTATTTGTCTACTCCTTTGTATCAGGATATGTAAGTCTACGTGAAAATCTGAATAAAAAGTGTGAAATAATGGTGAAACATCCGTTATTTTACACTTTTTTTGCATAAAATAGGCAAAATTATAAAATTCTTTTCTTTTTCTTTCCATAATATGTAGATTTAAAAAAATAAAAATAGTATGATAATAAAAGAACAATAAGGTGGGGTTTTGTTTATATGGAAAATAAAAAAGTAGAAGCGGCGATCGAGCAGCTGAAAAAAGAAAATATTCGGATTACGCCGCAAAGATACGCAGTTTTAGAGTATCTGATTGAGCATCGTTCACATCCAACGGCAGATGAAATCTACAAGGCGCTTGAGCATCGCTTTCCTAATATGAGTGTTGCTACAGTTTACAATAATTTACGATTGTTCACATCGATCGGGTTTGTTCAAGAAATGAAATATGGTGATGCATCAAGCCGATTTGATTTTAGTTCACAAAGACATTATCATGTGATTTGCCAAAATTGCGAGACAATCGTCGATTTTCATTATCCTGGGCTAGAAGATATTGAAATGGCGGCGGGGCGCTTAACTGATTTTGAAATCCATGATCATCGTTTAGAATTATATGGGCTATGTCCGAATTGCAAAAAATAAATCGTGCGAACATCTGAAACATCGATAAGGTCAAATGACTTTGTTGATGTTTTTTTGTGTTTCATTTGTGACGTGTAGAAAAACATGGAATACCTACTCCTGTGAAACTAAGAGGAAAACACACTAACAATTTTAAGAAAGGTGAAAATATTTATGCAATTTTTTATGCGATTTCGTATTCATTCACAAGCGCAGAGGTGTTAGTTTAAAAATTCACAAAAAGAACGTTTATTTATCAGTGTTTCAAATCGAAAATGCGCAAAATATGATAAGTAAGACCTTGTGAATTCACAAGCATAAAACTGTTGGATACGTTTTAATTTTGCTATAGTAAAAATTGTCAAAGGACAAATCGTTTATCGGAGGGACACACATGAAAGTAGTAGTAATCGGCTGTACCCATGCAGGAACAGCAGCAGTAAAAAGCATCTTAAAAAACAACCCAGAAGCAGATGTTACAGTTTATGAACGTAACGACAATGTTTCATTTTTATCTTGTGGGATCGCATTGTATGTTGGAGGCGTCGTGAAAGACCCAGCAGGCTTGTTCTATTCAAACCCTGAAGAGTTAGCTTCGTTAGGTGCGAAAGTGAAAATGGAACATGATGTCACTGATGTTGACACAGAAAACAAACAAGTCACAGCGAAAGATTTAAAAACTGGCGAAACTGAAACAGTTTCTTATGACAAATTAGTAATGACTACTGGTTCATGGCCAATCATCCCGCCAATCAAAGGGATCGAATCTGAAAATATTCTTTTATGTAAAAACTATAACCAAGCAAACGAAATCATTGCTAAAGCAGAAGAAGCGAAGAAAGTAGTGATCGTTGGTGGTGGTTATATTGGGATCGAATTAGTCGAAGCGTTTGTCGAGTCTGGCAAAGAAGTGACATTGATCGATGGTTTAGATCGTATCTTGAACAAATATCTTGATAAACCATTTACGGATGTGTTAGAAAAAGAATTGGTTGATCGTGGAGTTACTTTAGCTTTAGGTGAAAACGTTTCTGAGTTCATTCCAGATGAGAATGGTAAAGTAAAACAAGTAACTACAGCTAGCCAAACATTTGATGCGGATATGGTTATTTTGTGTGTTGGTTTCAGACCAAATACAAAATTAGTAGAAGGTAAAGTAGAAACATTGCCAAATGGCGCAATCAAAGTAAATGAGTACATGCAAACAAGCAATCCAGATATTTTTGCAGCGGGCGATTCAGCAGTTGTCAATTATAACCCAAGTGGTACGCAAAACTACATTCCTTTAGCAACAAATGCGGTCCGTCAAGGATTGTTAGTAGGAAACAATTTAACAGAGCAAAAAATGGCTTACCGTGGAACACAAGGAACTTCTGGTTTGTACTTATTCGGTTGGACAATCGGTTCAACAGGTGTGACAACAGAAAGTGCCCCAATGAATAACTTGGATGTCCAAGCAACACTATTCGAAGATAACTATCGTCCAGAATTCATGCCAACGACTGAAAAAGTCATGATGGAACTAGTATATGAAAAAGGAACAAATCGTATCGTAGGTGCACAATTCATGTCTAAATACGACATCACTCAATCTGCTAATACGATGTCATTAGCGGTTCAAAATAAAATGACTGTTGAAGACTTAGCTCTTTCTGACTTCTTCTTCCAACCTCATTTTGACCGTCCTTGGAACTACTTGAATCTTCTTGCACAAGCAGCTCTAGGAGAAATCGAGACAGCTCAATAATTTGTCAAAGTGTCATAGAAGAACCATCTGGAAGCAATATTGTTTCCAGTCGGTTCTTTTTTTTGGAACTCAACCGGCTATTTAAAGGTCAAAATTGTTTATTGACACTTTTGTTTTATTTCTCACGAGACAGGAATGGTTTGTTGCAGACTTCACCAGTTGCAATTAGTTGTTTTCCTTTGTTTTTTTTGTCAAAATAATAGATGTAATTAATTTCCAACAAAGCAGATGTAGTGAGTTGGACTAGAGGAGGATCATTATGGAAAAAGAATATTTTGTACAGCAGGATAATTTTATTGAAGATTACAAAAAGGTGACAGGCAGTGAAATGATCGATATTGATTCTTTAGCAGAAGAAGTGATCAATCAATTAAACGAAACCCAAGCAGAAGAATTCGTTTTATCTGGTGATGAAACAAAAGATGGTGAGGATCATCAATTCCCATTTAGTCGACGGATCTATACCGATGAAAATGATGGAACATTGAATACAGAGTATACGTATGAAGGACAACCATACGAGCTACGAACGGATGACGAGGTACAATAATAAACGTTCTATCGATCGTGCGCGTCATTCTCTAAGCTGCTTGTAAAGATATGAGACCTTTTTATAGAGGAGAGCATATCCTAGTACAAGCAGCATTTTCTTCTGATGTATATATATTCCGAAAAGTGAAAAGCAATATAAAAATCACTAAAACATTTTAAAAAAATTCAAATAATCCTTTCTTGCTTCAAATCTTGTTTTTACGTATACTAATTTTAAAGAGAGGGATAATAATGTTGAATTTAGAAAACTATTTAAAAGCTGGTCAAACGATCGTTTCCAATCTTTTGCTTAAAAATTATCATCGTATCGGCCTACAAGCAGATGAATTTTTATTTATATTACAGTTGCATATGGCACAATCAGAAGGTGATTCATTCCCGGATCTGATGAATATTTCCCAGAATATGGGCGTCAAGCAAGAAAAAGTTTTTCAAATTTTGAATCGATTGGTCAGTGGTCATTTCATAGCGATCGAAACGACACTTATTGATGGGCGTAAAGCGGATCGCTATGATTTGACACCAACTTATGTGCATTTAGAAAGATTATTAGAAAAAGACTCTCTAAAGCAAGACGAAGAAGTTCAAGAAAAAACTACACGTTCAGTCTATCAATTATTTGAACAAGAGTTTGGGCGTCCATTATCCTCTATTGAATTCCAACGGATCGGACAGTGGTTGGAAGAGGACCATTATCATCCTGAGATTTTGAAACTAGCTTTACGGGAAGCTGTATTGAATCAAGCGTATAGTTTCAATTATATCGACCGTATCTTATTATCTTGGGAACGGAAAAATTTAAAAACCAAACAGCAAGTAGAAGAAGATCAAAAACGCAGAAAGCAGCAACTGCTTCAAAAAGAAATCGATCAGCCAGCCCAACAAGAAGAGCTGCCAAAAGTATCATTAAAGAATTGGCTGGAAGAATGGGAGTAATATGTTAGGTAAACAACGTACAATGGAAGCTTTTGAGAAAATGTATGAGATGTTTCCAGAAGCGCATGGAGAATTACAACATAAAAATCCTTATGAATTATTGATTGCAGTCATTTTAAGCGCACAAGCGACAGATGTTTCGGTCAACAAGGCAACACCTGCTCTATTTGAAGCTTTTCCAACTCCTGAGGCGTTAGCTAAAGCCCCACTAGAAGAGATCATTCCTAAGATAAAAACAATTGGATTGTATCGAAATAAAGCCAAAAACATCAAAGCATGTGCGCAACAGCTGCTTGATCAGTTTGGAGGACAGGTTCCTCAAACAAGAGAAGAGCTTGTTTCACTACCTGGTGTAGGTAGAAAAACAGCGAATGTCGTGCTTGGAGATGCGTTTGGAGTACCAGCTATAGCAGTCGATACTCACGTAGAACGTGTGACAAAACGATTGAGGATCTGCAAATTGGATGCTTCAGTACAAGAGGTTGAACAAACATTGATGAAAAAGGTACCAGAAGATCTATGGGTAAAAACGCATCATACATTGATTTTCTTTGGGCGGTATCATTGTACTGCTAGAAGCCCACGTTGTGAAGTATGTCCTTTACTGGATATGTGCCAAGATGGGAAAATGCGTATGAAAAACCCTGCCAATAAAAATATAAAATAAGCAAAAAGCGTTGAAACCAATCGCGATGTGTAGTGACCTCAAAAAGTTAGGCTTTTATAGAGTGGAGAAATCCACTCTTTTTTTTTGCAATAAAATAAGGGTAAGCAGCTTTTTGAGAAAGAAGGTGTGTAAGAAAAAAGCTTGTCAATTGTTTATAACATTACAAGAAATTATTCTTGGATACATAGAGATTAATATTCTTGACTAAAAAAATAATAAGTAGCCTTATGAAAATAAAAATAAATCAGTTATTTTATTATGATGTTTTTTAATATGTATATGTTTAAATTAAGTAATTATAACACGTTTAATTTATTTATTTTATTTTAAGTATGTTATATTTTTAGTTTTAAATAAAAGAGTTTTCTGTTAAAATTTAATTATAGAGGAGGAATTATATGATTAAAAAAACATTACTTTTATCAACTTTAGTTTTAACAATGGCTGGATGCGCTACATCTGCCCAAGGAGAAGATACAACTAGTACAACAAATGAGTCACAGAAGGAAACACCGGTCATTACCCTTTCGGATGTAGAAGAAGCACAACAAGAATGGGCAGAGAATATTATTGCGATTGGTAAAGCTAGTTTGGAAAGTGACGAAAAAGCCGAAGAAAAAGCGCTTGAGACACTGGAAAATCTATATGCTTACGATGACGGTCAAGTGCTCTTCAAACCAACGAAAGCTGCGGAAGTACCATTTCGTGGAACAAAAGATGAAGCACTATCTTATTTTGTTGGTGGGGACATCGCAGAAGATGGTGGATTTGCCTTAGAGCCTTGGACAGATATCCGCTTTGATAATCATGATACGATCTTGAACGGTGATACAGCGATTTCTTCAGGTGTCTATTATTTTACTTCTGGGGAAACCAACGAAGAAGTCAAAGTTGAATACACATTTGGTTATATCATGGATGAGGATGGCGACTTAAAAATTCAGTTACATCACTCAAGTGTGCCATTCGGATAAGAAAAGATGTATGGTTAAATCAACAAAATGACTGATTATCCTGCTTGATCTTTTAACACTTCCACCATGTAAGATTGATACATAATGTAGGATAGTCAAACGAATCATCGAAATAAATTATAGGCACTAACTGAAATGATTTTAAGCAATATTTGTCAAGCAACTGGAGGATCAAACGAGGCAACTCGTTGGTTCTTCAGTTTTTTGCTAGGTATCGCATGCAAATAAATCAATAAATTTCTCTTAAATTTATTGGAATAAAATAAATTCAAGAATATAATTATTGGAATTTTATGAAGAAATATTCTAATATTAAATTGTACTTGTTTTTTTATAATAGTTATTTTAGGTTATCACTTAAAAGTGAACGAAGGTTTACACCGTTCTCATGTCAAATAATTACTATAAATCAACAAGTATCTTTTGTTTTCTGAATAGTAAGAATATTTTTGCTATTTAAAAATGACAAGGAAAGATTGAGGTGATGTTATACTATTTGAATTTTACATTTCAACTATAGATTGAGGAGAAAATAAATATGCTGCCAGATAAATTAATATTATTATTCATTACAAAAACACAATTTTTACAAATGAAGGTATTAAAAGAAATGAAACATGGAGCAGTCTCAATAAAAAAGCTGGAAGATGAAATGGATCTAACAAAAAGACAAGCAAGAAAGATACTTCAAAATTTGATGAGAGAATATGGAGAAATCGGATTCTCAAAAAAAACGCACACCTCTTTGATTCTAGATAAAGATGAATTGCGCTGTATGCCACAACTAACCGATACGGAATATCTCGAATTGATCAATATTTTCCAAGAAAGATATTTTGCAGAATCAAATTTATATCAGACATTGTTATATGTGTTGGAAAAAAGGAAATTCAGTGTTTCAGATATTGCAAAATATCTAATCTATAGTGAGTCACATGTATACAAACTTTTAGGAAAGTTGAAAGAATTGTTTCAATTATTAAAAATCGATATTCGATTGATGAAGATCAATGAAACATTGATTGAATTAACAGGTAGTGAATCTACTATACGTATGTTGCATTATCTGGGGATTGCTGTCATTTCAAAAGGAAACTATTGGCTGTTCAAAACGATTACTCAAGAAGAAGTGATCGATTTCCGGTTGTCAATCAACTTTGATCATTACGAAAATTTATCTCCGCTTGGGAAAAAGCGTATCAACTATTTATTAGCGGTCAGTTTGATATCATTGAAAAACGGGTACCAAATCCATGATCTACCCTCAGAACTCGTAGAGCTAGGAGAAACAGTCTATAAGGAGGAGATGGATGCGTGTTTAGAAAAGCTGACTGTCAAAAAGATGATAGATGGAACAAATTCACGAAATGAATGTATCCATTTCGCCTTTCTATCCAACTATTTTGCACAAGATTTAAATAAGAAAGAAGAAAAAGAAGAACTGGGGAGAAAGCTAGGGGAGCTAAAGAAGAATTCGATCGTCACCAAATGTAAAAAATTACTTATGTGCATGATTGATTACTTTCATATACCAGAAACGATTTTTTATCAATTACTCTATTATTTGACAAACAAATTAGTCACTATCCATCATTTGGAATTATATAAATTTATGCCTATATACCATGATGCACTACCAACAAATCGTTATGGGTCCTATATAGAGCGTTGCATCGATAAAAACTTAAAATCTTACCAAAATGAGCCTTCTTACAATCACATCAAAAATAGTTTTGTGCAAGTCATCTTAGGAAGCTTGGTCTCCAACAGTCTTAAATCTGAACATAAAGTTTATGTGGAATTTTTTAACCTTCCAGAATCTAAAAATATAGTCGAAAATGTTATTACACATTACTACAATAATAAACGAATAAAAATCGTAGAATCGTATCATCATGCTGATATCGTTATTTCGGATACCCATGGATACGAAGATAAAGATTTATTTTATTTTAAGCATATCTCAGATAAGGATTCATGGACGAGGTTGGGATCGTATTTTAATAAAGTCATCGTAAATACGTACAAATTTTGACCACCGATTGACTAAATAACATAAACAGATACGATGAATCGAAGTTATTTGCCAAATCTGTTTATCATCTCTTGGTTTAAATGAACAATAACTGAATAATAGTTTTGCTTTTCACAAGATATAAATATCTATATATAAGTATTTATTTGTATGTAATACCCTATATTGTGATTTATCGAACAATATAGGGTTGCTATTTTTAAATAAGTTATTATGCTATAAAAATAATGTAACAAAAAAATATTGGAAGGAAGGTATGATATGAAAAAAAGATTATTGGGTAGTGTGGTATTGGTTTTAAGTCTAGGAGGAATAATTTTTGGTGCGACAAAAGATGTTTCTGCACATGGGTATGTAAGGGAGCCAATTAGTCGAGGATACCAAGGGTCATTAGATGCCCGCACCAACTGGACTGCAGCATTTCAGAAGTATGGGGCAGTGATCAATGAGCCACAATCTTTAGAAGCATTGAAAGGCTTCCCAGCAGCAGGACCAGCGGATGGACGAATTGCTTCTGCAAATGGCGCATTAGGTTTTCAGTTAGATCAACAAACAGCAACTTTATGGACAAAGCAAGATATCAGTACTGGTCCTAATAATTTCACTTGGCATTTTACGGCAAATCACCGGACTGCGAAATATCATTACTACATCACGAAAAATGGTTGGGATCAAAACAAACCACTTGCGAGAGAAGATCTAGAACTATTATCGGAAATCGATGGTGGCGGACAATCTTCTGCGAATATTAGCGCAACGCACACAGTCAATATTCCAGAAGACCGAATGGGGTATCACGTTATTTTAGCAATTTGGGATATTAGTGATACTGCGAATGCCTTTTACAATGTGATTGATGCGAATATCAAAAGTAATGGAGCAATACCAGTCGTACCAAATAAACCAACAAATGTCAGAGCAGTGAATACGACAAAACAGTCAGTTTCACTTTCTTGGGATGCACAAGCAGCTGCTGAAAAATACAATGTGTATCGTGATGGTCAACTGATTACTACAACTTCTGCGAACAACTATCAAGATAATCAATTAACAGCAAATACCACGTACAAGTACGAAATCGAAGCAGTATCGTTTACCGGACAAGTATCTGAAAAAAGTGATGCGCTTCAGGTAACAACGTTAGCAGATAACGAAGTAGAAGTGCCAACAAGACCAGGTAACTTACATTCAATGGGAGAAACAGTGAACTCAATCTCATTGATGTGGAATCCTTCTAGCCACTCTGCAGGAATCAAAACATATGAAATCTATAGAGATGGCCAATTAGTTGGTCAAACTGCAAATACAACTTATCTAGATACTGGATTGAATGCTGGGACTCAGTATGCGTATACAATCAGAGCAGTGAGTAATGATTCTATTCGATCAGAGGACAGCAACCGTTTAGTGATTTCAACAAAAACAAATGAAATTGCGCCACCAAGTGAACATCGTCAATTTGAATTAGGAAGTTTAACTAATCCTGTGTTGTACACAAAAGATGAAATCATCTTCCATGAGGGGAAACTGTATACAACATTAGTGACTCATTTTAATTATGGTGATCCATCTTGGGCGCCAGATAGTGCAGCTAGTTTATTTAGAATTAAATAACTTTTAAAAGTCTTTTAGCCTTTTGGATTATTTTAGGATTCTAATAGAATAACTTTTTTGTAGAAAGCTTAAAAACATCAGAGGGCCATTTATTGTAGATAAATAAAAACAGTGGTATATCGTTATTAATTACGCCTTAGAGAGGCTATACAATTTGTATAGCCTCTTTTTTCTTGTTATCTCTCAAATCTAAGATCTATAAAAAAACTTTAAAAAAACTTCGTCTTCTAAAGAAATTTTTTTCTCTAAGTCGGGAAATACAATACCTCGAAATAAAAAAACATATTGTTTATAGTGAAGTTGTTATGTGAAAGGGGGAAGGTAAGTGGAAGAGATTCTTGAACGATTAATATCGAATGATTACAAAAAACGTGTCGTATTTATCTTGAATACTTTAGAGAGAAGAAAAAATGTGACCGTTCAATATCTTGCAAAAAGTCTCAAAGTAACTAGAAGAACGATTACCAATGATTTAAAAACGATTCAAGATGAATTTTCCGACACAATTGAAATATTGACTTCCTATAAAGGGGTCAGCATGTTTGTATTGAACCATTTTAAGTTATTCGAGAAAAAAAAATCTTATTACATGAATGAAGACTTAGTAAAAGTGACAACAAGTATCCTTACAGGTGAACTGAAGCAGGTGATCGATTGGAGCTGGGAATTACACTACTGTGAGAAAACAGTGATCCAAAAAATGCGAAAGCTAAAGAAAATCTGCCATCAATATGGTTTGAATTTAAAACTTTCACCGGTTGAATTTATAGGGAAAGAAATCAGAATCAGAAAACTGTTTATTGATCTTTACATTAAATCAGCATATCTAGAAATCGAAGATTATTGCCCCTATAAAAATGAAATGGAAGAAATAACCAAAATCGTTTTGGCGTTATGTTCGGATGTTTCCCAATCAATCACAAAGAAAATACTTGCTTTAACTTTTATCCGGTTTGGAAAAGACAAATTATATATCCAGTCGCGATTGTTAGATTGGTTTAGAAACAATCCCTTAACGAATCAATTATTCGTTGAATTTATTCAATTAGATTGTTTCAAGACCTACTCTAAAGAAGTCATTTTTGAAGAATGTTGTTTTATAGCTTGTATGATCCATTTACATGAATGTTATTACACAGAGATTGAAAAACACAATAAAGGATTTGCAGAATACTTTGGTTTTTCTGAGACAGTCAAACATTTGGTTTTAGATCTCAAGAGTGTTCTGGGGAATCGGATCCAAGTTGATAATGAGCAACTGTATTCAATTGTCAATTGCTTTTTATTTCAAGAGAAAATCAAACAGGAACTTGAAATTGATTTTTCATATAACGATGAAGAATCGGCGATACTGATTGATTCAATCAACCGGCGACTATATAAAGAAATGAATACAGTCATCAAAAGAAATAAAGCGATCCAAAAGAATTTCCTGCAAAAAAGGTGTGCTTCATCATTTACTTCTGACTTATTACTTTTCTTATATACGAACAAGGCATGTGAAGTTTTAAGTACAGTAGTTGTTGCATTGAAACGAGGATTTTTAACGGATTTTGCTTTAAATGAAATTATTGAAAGATATCTACACACCAGAGCAAGCATCATGTACCAGGAACAATTGGAAACCATTGAAAATCCACTTGATGTAGATATATTAGTGACAAATATACTACCATTTCCGTATCAAGTTGGTGATAAAACCAAAATGTTTTATCTACCAGAAAAAGCAGATATTGACCGAACGATGGACATCGTTTCAGACTTGCTCGTTACGGATTTTAGATAATAACAAAGATCACTTATGTCGTTTAGGAGGGCAAGTTGAAAAACTCAAAGACTTGGTATTATAAATTACTTTTACTATTTTTATTTCTTGTATTCGCGTATACGGCAAATCGGACCATCCTGATTTACGAGAATTTCCGACAACAGACAGAAGATATCGCACAAGTCTTGGTTCGCACAATCGATCAATTTGGACTAGAAGTCAGTCGCTTTGAGTTTGACTTTAGTTATAGTTTAGCAAGTATTATTGGTACATTGACAATCGTGGGGGGGCTTGCTCTTGGTATCTTGTATCACTCAGGTATGCCGAAACATACAGAGTTTGAATATGGAAGTGCCAGATGGGGCAACAAAAAAGACATCAAGCCGATGATGGATAAAAAAAAAGACAACAATATCATTCTCACAAAAAGTGAATCGCTGTCTATGTCTGGTCGTATGAAGATCACTAAATCTAATAACTTTAATCGGAATAAGAATGTGATCGTAGTAGGAGGAGCCGGGTCAGGTAAAACAAGATTCTATGTGAAACCTAATTTGATGCAACTGCATTCCTCTTATGTCGTCAGTGATTCTAAAGGACTCTTGTTAAGTGAAACAGCAACGATGTTTAAAGAAGCAGGTTATGAAATCAAGGTTTTTGACTTGATCACGCGGGAAAATACAGATTATTATAATCCTTTTACTTACATCCGGACCGAAGACGATATTTTAAAAGTCGTCAACAACTTGATCAAAAATACTTCAGATCCTGAAAAAAAGGGTGGCGATGATTTTTGGGAAAAAGCTGAAACGGCCTTATTGATGGCTACGTTTAGTTATCTTTTACAAGAAGTTGATGAGGAAGATCAAACATTGACGAACGTCGTTGAAATGGTCCGCTTAGCAAACTGTCCAGAGGATGTGCCTGATTATGTTTCCCCACTGGATGTGATTTTCAATGAACTTGAAGAAAAAGATCCTGCCAACTTTGCAGTCGCGCAATACAAAATTTTCAAACTAGCGGGGGATCGCACCGCAAAAAGTATTTTAGTCAGCTTAGGAGTGCGATTATCGCCTTTTGATATTCCGAACATCAAAAAAATCGTGAGTAAAGATACTTTAGCACTTGACACTGTGGGTGACAAAAAAACGATCATCTATATTTTATTATCAGATACAGATACGAGTTTCAATTTCTTAGCAAGTATGTTGTACCAACAATTATTCGATAGTTTAGTGTACAAAGCAGACAATGTCTACAAAGGTCGTCTACCACATCATGTGCGATGTGTCTTAGATGAATTTGCCAATATTGGACAGATTCCAGACTTTGAAAAAGTGATTTCAGTGATTCGAAGTCGCGAGATATCGGTCAATGTGATCTTACAAAACATCAGTCAGCTTAAAAATTTATATAAAGATACTTGGGAAACAATCATCGGGACCAGTGACGTTTTTCTGTATTTAGGTGGAATGGAGTTAAGTACGCATGAGTATATCTCCAAATTACTAGGGAAGAAAACGATCCAGCACAAGAACATCAGTATCACCAAAGGTAGTAATGGGAACTACAGTGAGAACTATCAAAAAATGGGTCGAAATTTATTGGATGTAGATGAAGTGGCGAACCTAAGTGGAACAAAAGCGATTTTGAAGATTCGTGGAATAGTTCCGTTTATATCAGAAAAATATGATATTACCAAACATAAAAATTATAAAAAACTAGGAGATGTGACTCCAGAGAATTGGTACGAACGAAATCAATCACCGAAAAACGAAGAGGAGAATGGATAGAAATGAACAATAATCAACAATTATTACAGGATGTATTTAATTTGATTTCAAGATTTACGATGGTTGGCGGAGGATTATGGATCATTTGGGGAACCGTGATCTTAGCTGGTGCGTTAAAAGATAAAAATGGTCCGCAACTACAACAAGGGATCTGGCAAGTCGTCGGCGGTGCATTGATTTTAGTTGCCGCAGTTTGGTTCGTGACCGCATTTGATGTCGGCTCACTTTTAAGTAGGTAGAAAATTTTTTATAGAAAGAAGGTTAATCAGTGCGCTCAGCGATAATGATGCTATTTGATCGAATGATGGAATATTTGAATGGGGACAATATTGCAGAAACCTTAAGCCGTGGTTTGCAAGATTACATGGCAGATGCCTATCGAGTAGCAGGAATCATCCAACAAACGATCATAGCTCCAGTTGCATTTTCAATACTAGCGATATTCATCTTATTTGAATTTCAAAAAATTTCTTTAAAAGTAGAGAATGCAGGTGGTGCTCCAACTTTGGGATTTGAAATGATCATGAAAGCATTTGTAAAATTTATTATTTGTTATATTGTCATCTTAAGAATCCAAGTGATTCTCGATGCCATTGTCGCATTAGGGGCAATGTTAGCAGGGCAAATAATGGCCCTAAATAGAGATGATTTTTTAAGTTCTTATCGCAATGTAGTCAATTCAGCAGTAAGCAATCTTTCGTGGTGGGAAGTAATGGTCGTATTAATGATTTTTGTTGTTCTATTTTTAGTTTCTTTAGTAGTAGGGGTCTTTATCAATGTCATCGTTTATATAAGATTTTTTGAATTATATATATTCAGTGCGATTGCTCCTATTTCGATGGCGGCATTACCCCATCAAGAGTTTTCATCGATGGCAAAAGGATTTTTCAAGAATTTTGCAGCTTCCTCCTTACATGCTGTAATGATCGCATTAGTATTGACCATTTATCCTTTGATTTTTGTGAATTTCTTAAATAGTCATAGGAGTGGCATGTGGTCGCTGATTTTTGGTTTGACGATTTACATGATTGCTTTGATGTTTGCAATAAATAAGACAAAAGGATGGGCGAAAATGATTGTATCCGCCTCATAGAAAGGAATAAAAGCAATGGCAATTGAAGTCAAAGTCCATAAAGATGTACGTGAATATAAAGAACGGATCGTAGCAGGTATGAGCGTACGACAATTAGGCTTTCTGTCTGTGGCGGTGTTGACTAACATCGTGATCAGTTTTGTGTTTGTGCGCTTTTTTGGTTACTCCATGGACGTGATCAGTTGGCTGATGATTCTCGTTTCAATGCCAATCGTCGCTTTTGGGTGGCTAAAAAAAGAGGGACTGCCTTTTGAACGCTATTTGAAATACTATTTTATTTACCATTTTGATCAAGGAGTAGTTGTTTATGAAGAATCTGATACGTCCCAATTTCATGAAGGTGAACTTCAGGCAAAACAAGAATAAAAAAAATATGCAAGAAGAAAAAAAATCTTTTTTACTTTATGAAGAAATCTATGATAACGGTATTTGTTTAATTACTGAGAATGAATACTCAATAACGATCCATATTGACGATATCAGTTATCAACTTTGTTCCGAAGAACAACGTATGCAGATATTCATTAAATATTGTGAGTTCCTAAATTCTTTGGAAGCTTCCATTGATTACAAAGTCACGTTAGTAAAAAAGAAAAAAACAGTCGAAGAATTGACTCATGTGCTGTTTAAAGAAAAAAATGAACAATATGATGATAAGTACCGCCAAGAAATGAATGACTATCTAACAGCGAAAATCAACGAAAAGAAGAATGCGTTTGAAAAGAAAATTTTTATTACGTTTACTCAAAAACATGAGAATCAGGAATTTGCGGAAAGAGAGTTATTCTTGATTGCCGATCAATTGGATCTATTCGCTCGAAAAATTGGTTCGACCATCCATATTTTAAAAGGGGAAGAACGTAAAGAATTGATCGGTCAAATCATAAATAATGAGAATCATACATTACTACCGAAACAAGTCGATCTCAAATTAGATAAGCGCCTGATCAAGATCGATGACAAACTAAATCAGACCCTCTATTTGAATGGTTACCCTGCCGAACTATCTGATGAATGCTTAACAGGTCTTATGGAGATCGATGAAGAAATCACTCTTACGGTTAGTTGCAGGCCGATACCGATGGCAAGCAGTTTCGACTTAGTAAAGACTAAAATGGCTTACATGGATCAGCAAAAAGTGGATGAACAGCGAAAAGCCTTAAATAGTGGGTACGATTATGACATGCTACCCTATGACCTGACTTATTCCCTGGATGAAGCAAAAGAGCTTTTAGATTCATTACAAAGTAAAAGCCAGAAACTATTTGAAGTAACTGTGTTGATCAATTTCTCCGCAGAGAATCAGGATAACTTAAATAAAATCGCGAGTAAAATCAAGTCGGTAGGGCGAAGATTTGGTTGCACGATCATTGAACTAGCGTATTTACAAAAATTTGCTTTAAATACAATATTACCAATAGGAAAGAATCATGTTCCTTTAAATCGCTTATTGGCAACTTCTGCGGTTTCGGCGTTGATGCCATTTTCGATTTCTGAAATGCTTCATGAGAATGGCAATTATTATGGGATCAATTCTGTGACAAAAAATCTGACGATTCTTGATCGGAAAAAACTAATGGCGCCCAATGGGTTTGTCTTGGGCACACCAGGATCAGGTAAGAGTTTCTCTGTCAAACGGGAAATCGTCAATGTTTTACTGAGAAACGCCAAAGACGAAGTGATCGTCATTGATCCTGAATCAGAATATCAGCATATTTGCTCGGAATTTGATGGTCAAATGGTTCGGTTGGCTGGTAATTCAAACACCTGCATCAATCCGATGGATATCAATAGTAACTATGGCGATGATGCAGACCCGATCGCTTTAAAAACACAGTTTTTGATTTCACTTTGTGAGTTGATCACGGGGGGGATTTTAGGGCTATCTTCCCAACAAAAGACGATCATCGACCGAGTATGCCGAAAAATTTACCAAGAACAGACACAGTTGCCGACATTAAAAGATTTTTATACGGCGCTAAATGCACAGCCAGAAGAAGAGGCAAAGCAATTGGCGATTGAATTGGAACTTTATACAGAAGGTAGTCTAGCGCTATTTTCCAAACAAACGAACGTGGATTTAAATAAACGTTTGGTCATTTTCGACATCAAAGATTTAGGGAAACAACTCAAACCATTCGGAATGTTGGTCGTTTTAGATCAAATTTGGAATCGAATCACATTAAATCGAGAATCAGGAATCCGTACATGGTTATATATAGATGAATTACAGTTGCTCTTTACAAATGAATATTCAGAAAATTATTTCTTTGAATTGTGGAGTAGAGCAAGAAAATGGGGGGCTATACCGACAGGGATCACCCAAAATGTCGAGACGCTATTATTGTCGGATCTAGCCAGAAGAATGCTTTCTAATAGCGATTTCGTTGTCATGTTCAATCAAGCAAAATCTGATCGCTCAGAGTTGACTCGTTTATTCGATATATCGGAAGAGCAGGAAAAGTATGTTTTAAATGGGAGTGAAGGTACTGGTTTGATGGTGTTTGGGGACACGATCATTCCATTTGAAGACCGACTGCCTAAAGAGACGAAACTCTATCAAATCATGACAACTAAACCTGGTGAAGAGGTAAAAACAAAGCAAGATTATGAATGAAACATACGAGGGGAATAAACAAGAAAACAACAAGCAGCAAGATCTGTTATCGATCAAATTGAAACGTGTCAGTACGAAAGAGCAAAAAAAGAAAGCACTGAAAAAACGACTCCGATTCAAAAAACGTCAACAAAAATTAGCGAGAAAAAAAAGAGATAGCTTACAGCTGAAAAATAGAAATATCGTTGATTTCAAACAACATATGGTGAATAGCCAGTCAAGAAAAGAGCCATTAAGTAAAGGCGCAACAAGCAAAAAACCATATGCTAGTCATTTTAAAAAGCGTCATCTTATAACAAATAAAAAAAAGTTAAACAAGATCAATAGTAACAAACAACATAGTACCACAAGAGAAAAGGCCTATTTCATAAAGAATAAACATCGCTCTCCTAAAGAAATCAATCATGCGCTTTTAGGAATAAAAAAAAGACAAACTTCACCCAATCATAGTGGGACGAATCAGCGAAGTCAGCTCTCTACTGAAAAAATCAATAAACAAAAATTAGGATCAAAAAAATTCTATCATAAGAAACAAGAAAAACTAGGTAAAAATGTTCTCAATCTATCTGGCATAAAGAATACACTTACTACGAATAAGCAGACCAGAGCAAAGAAGCTTGAAGAGAAACTATTCGGCATCAAAGACAAACTTGAACGTAAACATCAAGTGTTAAGTAACTCCAACAAAGTTAAACGATTAAAAAAGCAAACAAAAATGCCATCGAAAAAAAAATTCAAACCCAAACTGAAAAAAAATCTGGCACAAACGGCCATAGACACAGTTGGCAGGAACAAAGATGGCGAATTGAATATTCTTGGAGTTCTTTTAGTCTTATTTATTATTCTCAAACTGATCCTCATGTTGTTGTCCGTCAAAGTAATGATGATCTTGGCGGTCGTCATCGTCGTTATCGTCGTGATTATCGCCATCTTTAATTTTATCGCTAGTATATTTACTATAAAAACGGAAGATATGGCATTAGCAGAGGCGTATGAGCATGTCACACTTTTGGATGCCAGAAAGAACAAAGAAGTGCAACAAGTTTTTGAAGATTTTTCAGAAAATTCTGAAATCGAAGAAGTATATTTTGTTGTAAATGGTGTTGCAAGACCAGATAACAATTTTATCTATAGCTCTGATGCAGATACGTACCTCTATTACCTGAATGCAAAATATGAAGATTATAACATCAGTAAACGTATCTCAGCGAGTAGCAATATCTTTGGTGCAACAAGAGTTCGTGGAGAAGTAGAAGGAATCCATGGGTATACCTTTAGTTACACAACGAAAATCGAAACAAGAGAAGTACCAATTATTTATCCTGATGAGACTGATCCAGAAGAGGATGGATCGGAAGACTCTGAAGACGATGATGAATCAGAAGAAGCTGATGGTTCGGAAGAAGACGAGGACTCAGAAGAAGAACCGGATGATTCAGAAGAAGATGAGGACTCGGAAGAAGAAGCAGATGATTCAGAAGAAGATGAGGATCCAGAAGAAGAAGCGGATGATTCGGAAGAAGATGAGGACTTAGAAGAAGCGGATGATTCAGAAGAAGATGAGGACTCAGAAGAAGAACCGGATGATTCAGAAGAAGATGAGGACTTAGAAGAAGCGGATGATTCAGAAGAAGATGAGGACTCAGAAGAAGAAGCGGATGATTCAGAAGAAGATGAGGACTCAGAAGAAGAACCGAATGATTCCGAAGAAAATCAAACGAATGACACTCTAAATGGAGACCAACCCGCTACCCCTCGTAATGAAGAAGATCGTCCAACGCATCGTACGATAAAAGTGGCGTTGATCAATATTGAGATCAAAACAATCAGTCAGTTTATTGATGAAAATTCAGATACGCTGACAGAGGAAGAACTAGATAAGTTTGGACCGATCCAAGAATTGGACCGATTTGAGAATAAAGTATTTTTGCAAAGTCCTTTTGGCATGAACCAAGACGCCATCGTTGTTCAAAAATATGGCTATCGAGGATCAAATGACAGAAATAGACATGATCATATCGAGCTGTTGGCTGAGCCTGGCACGCCTGTCTATGGCATCGATAATTCTGGATCAGGAAGAGTACATGCTGCTGGCAACGATTATGTCACTATCAATACTTCTTTGAGCAAAAGAGTTGTGTTGTCTCCATTAAAAAATGTCCGAGTGAGAAATGGTGAGTGGATAGATGCCGATACAATCGTAGGAGAAACCACAGGGAATTTAAAGGTTGAAGTCATTGAACGTCGAACATTCTGGCCAAACAGACATATTTATCCATCTGCTTATATTTTTGATCTGGAATTTCAATATCCTTCTGAGATAGAAGGATTTACACATCATTCTTCAAGAACGATCTCAGGAAGTCTTAAAAATCCTGGACAAATGATTTTACAATGGGAACATCTTGTTCGAGAAGCTTGTGAAAAGTATGGGATTCCAGAGTATGTCAACATGATTTTGGCAATCATCCAAGTAGAATCCGGTGGTGATGCAGAAAGATTCCCTGATATTATGCAGGCTAGTGAGTCACAAGGTTTGTCTCCTAATACGATTGATGATCCAGAACTATCAATTGATCGAGGAACCCACTATTTTGCCCAATTATTAAGCAAAGCGAGAGACTTACATCTTGATGATCGTGCGGCTCTTCAAGCCTATAACTACGGAGAAGACTTTTTAAACTGGTTAGCAACTACCAATAACCAATATAGCTTCTTTCATGCAGAGTTATATGCAAGAGAAAAAAGCAACAGACAGACTGTTACTTATACCCATCCAGTAGCGTTAGCATATGGATTTTCATGGCGATATGCTTACGGAAATATGTTCTATGTACCTATAGTAACTAACTATCTATGGCTCGAAAACTCAGATTTCCTTGAGACTGCAATCAATGAGATTGGCACGATCCAAGGAGAGAAGTACTGGCGATGGTATGGGTTTGAAGGAAGAGTAGAGTGGTGTGCGATCTTTGTGAGTTGGGTAGCAGATCAAGTAGGGTATCTCAACCAAGAAAAAATAATCAAGTCTGCTAACTGTTTACAAATGATCAACTGGTTAACTGAAAAAGGGAACTATAAGAAAGCTTCAGAGAACTATCATCCACAACCAGGTGATTTGATTTTCTTTGATTGGAATGGAGGTGGTACTGGAAAAGATCACGTTGGGATCGTAGAGTTTACAGATGGTAATATCATCCAGACCGTCGAAGGTAATACTGCTGATAAAGTAGCTAGAAGGACCTATTTTATCAATGATCCAAGCATTTCAGGTTACGGTATTCTTCAATAAAGAGAGAAAGAGATAAACAATGAAACAAATAAAAAATATAGTTGAGTCAAAAGAAGGAAAAAGAATCGTGTTTATAGCTATCGGCATTTTCATCACCATGTTCAGTTTTATTTTTTACTCGCTATTTTTTCATAGCGGTACGAATGAAAACTCGGAAGGTACCGCTAGTAGTAAGCCTTTGTCTGCAAGCGAGCAAAGAAAAGAGGACCTAAATTTAGTAGAAAGAAATGAAGCCTTAGTTTATAGAGGTATTTGGTATTCTGATCGAGCGGATGGCATGGTTTTGGAATTAAAAAATGACGGAACTTATCAAAGTACCAGTTGGCTCACAACGGGTCAGTATCGCTTAGTAGATACAAAGCTTGTTCTGACGGACAAAGAGAAAGAGGAAGTTTCTTTTGAGCTGATGACAAGGTTAGGCGAAACGATTTTCTTTTATGAAGACAATGAAGGGAACACGACCTATTTCTATCCTAGTGTTGCATTGATGGAAAGGGCCAAAGAAATTATTGATTCCAGTGGGGAAGAAATCGATGAGATAATCAGTCAAAAATGGAATGACGTGTTACTTCAAGGTAGTTGGACGGGAACGACGATGAATAGTCAAGTGTTGATTGATTTTACAGAAGACACATTTGTCCAAAGAAAAGTGGAAGACGGAAACGAAATAAGTCGAATTTTTTACTATCGCGTCATTTCTGAAGATATTTCTGAGACGCTATGTGTACTTGAACTATCAGTCACAGATGAAAATTCAGCAGTGATGACATTTGAGGTCACCTTAGAAGAGACACAATTCGGTTATCGCATGCATTCCCTCCCAGGGATGTTTTTATGGGTAAATGATTACGAAAAACCACATCAAGCTGTGCGATTAACTCAAACAGGTATTTTTAGAGAAGAAAATTCATCTTTAGAACAATTACTTGAACATCGCTTGAATGGTTAATCGACTCTAAAAAATTCTTCATTGAATGGAGGAGACCGATGTTTTATAAAAAATTTGAAAACTATCTTAAAGAATATATAAACAAAGATATTTCAGTAAAATCAGTAAAACCTTATGAAGAAAAAGTATTCAATGAGTTTCAAGCAAAAGCAATATTAGATAGCAACCCTGAAACTTTGAGAGAAGAATTCCACTTCGTTCTAGACTTGATTTCTTCAAGAAAAGAAGTGAAGGAAGAAAAGACCAATGATTTAAAACAATCATTTGAAAGAATGCTCCAAGACATTGATCCATCAGAATACAATGCCTTGAGATTCTCGATTTATAAATCGCGGATGATCGTCTTAAAACAAGATATACGTGAGCAAGAAACAAGGACAAAAGATGCGGCACCCACTTTTACGTCAAACACACAGTTACAAGCATCTGACGAATTAGTAAGTCCTAAATTAGTGGCTGAACAAGAAAGAAGATTTGCAGAACAAGCCTCACTCAATAAGAGAGACAACGTAAAGCAAGAAGTTTTATCTAATGAGCAGATCAAAGAGAATGTCTCGATGCACGTAAATTCTGTCCACACGACGAATCAATATACAAAAGAAGAACACCATGAAAGGCTTAAAGTGAGTGATTTAAAAGAACAATTTGAAAAAGAACGTTCTTTTAATAAAGAACCGCATTCAGCTGGAGTACCATCAGGAACAGTCAACAGATTGCGACAATACTATGAAGGTCTGAATCATTCATCAAATGATCATTCACCAGTAGAAAGTCGAAAGTCATCTAGATGGAGAACCCCGCAAACGAACGATTCGCTGAACGTTCAAAATAGGCAAAATCAACCGACAGATCGACGGAGCCAAAGAGATGAAGGAACATCGTCCTATCAAAAGGCTCCTCCATTAAAAGGTACTAGCGAATTTGTGCGTAGAGGAAATGAAAGCACAGTCTATACGAATGAATCATCACCCACAAATAAAGCAGAGCCGGATCAAACCGGCATGACGAACGAAGAATTTCAAAGACGGCGAGATCGATTTGGCAATCTGCCTGGACCAAGTAACGAACCACCAGTCATCGAAAGAACAACTCAAAGAGAACCTGCTAACTACCAGACAGCTACTTATCAAAATCCACCTAGGCAGCAACGAAGTAGTGAGCTAGTGCAAGAAAGTCAAGCTAGTAGGATAGATAACAATGACTCGTTAAGGACAAACAATGCAGAATTGAGTCGAACTGGTAGGGCGAACGAAGAAAATCAAAGATATCGAGATCGATTTGGCAATCTGTCTGGACCAAGTAACGAACCACCAGTCATTGAGAGAACAAATCAAAGAGAACCGGCTAACTACCAGACAGCTACTTATCAAAATCCACCTAGGCAGCAACGAAGTAGTGAGCTAGTGCAAGAAAGTCAAGCTAGTAGGATAGATAACAATGAGTCATTAAGGACAAACAATGCAGAATTGAGTCAAACTGGTAGGGCCGACGAAGAAAATCAAAGCTATCGAGACCGATTTGGCAACCTGCCTGGACCAAGTAACGAACCACCAGTCATCGAAAGAACAACTCAAAGAGAACCGGATAACTACCAGACAGCTGCTTATCAAAATCCACCTAGGCAGCAACGAAGTAGTGAGCTAGTGCAAGAAGCTCAAGCTAGTAGGGTAGATAACAATGACTCATTAAGGACAAACAATGCAGAATTGAGTCAAACTGGTAGGGCTGACGAAGAATTTCAAAATCTTCGTGCTCGATTTGAAAACCTGACTGGTACAAGCAGTGAACCATCACTTTCAAAGAAAAAGAGTCGTGGAGAGAGTGAACATCAAGGAACTTCTTATCATAGAGCTATCACCAGGCATGACAGTAGTGAAAGCGTACGTAAAGTAAACGAAAGCGCAGTTGATACGAATGATTCATCATCTGCAAATAAAATAAAATCGAATCAAACCGGCTTGACGAATGAAGAATTCCAAAACCGTCGCGCTCGATTTGAAAATCCTAGTGTAAAAAGTGATAACCGCCTTGCAACAGAAGCAACGGGTCAAGTGAGGGCAGCGAGAGACCAGTTTGAAAAAGCGAGCAATCTTCCTGACGACCGACCAGTTCCAGAATCCACGGGACGAGTGAGAGCAACGAGGGACCAGTTTGAAAAAGCAAATGCCCATCCTAATGAGAGACCAGTTCCAGAATCCACGGGACGAGTGAGAGCAACGAGGGACCAGTTTGAAAAAGCGAATGCCCATCCAAATGAGCGACCAGTTCCCGAATCCACGGGACGAGTGAGAGCAGCGAGGGACCAGTTTGAAAAAGCGAATGCCCATCCAAATGAGAGACCAGTTCCCGAATCCACGGGACGAGTGAGAGCAGCGAGGGACCAGTTTGAAAAAGCGAATGCCCATCCAAATGAGCGACCAGTTCCCGAATCCACGGGTCGAGTGAGAGCAGCGCGAGACCGGTTTGAAAAAGCGAACGATCATCTTAATGAGCGACCAGTTCCAGAATCCACGGGACAAGTAAAGGCAGTGAGAGACCGGTTCGAAAAAGCGACCGACCTTCCTGACGACCGACCAGCTCCAGAATTAACGGGTCGAGTTGAAGCGATGCGAAGACAGTACGAGTCTAGAACTGGGAGAGAAACTGAAGCTAGTGTCTCTAATGAAACATTCCAGCAACAAAATGGCTTGGCTAATGAAAGATTTCGTCAACGTCGAGACCAATTTAAAAATCCTGCCGTAACAAGTAGTGATGGATCAAAATCGGAAGGAACTGCTATAGCCGATCAGCTAGATCGTAGAAAAGAAACAAGCAACCAACCTACTGTTCACTCTGCTGATCAAACAGGTATCGCTGCTGGCAATACGAAAAAAATCCGTGAATTGTTAGCTGATAAACTCAAATTTAATCCAGTAGAGAAAGTACCACCTGAAACAAATATCCAAACAGCTACTCAAACAGATAGTTCCCATGCACCAGTAGAGGAATCCGCCTCTGACACTCAAAACAGCCAAATGAGAAATCAGATGCGTGAAGGTGGTGAACTGGGATCAACGAAACTGGATGGAACGAGTACAGCAACTCGAGGAATGGATAAAAAGCAGTCGCAAAGCACAGTTGATTCTTTAGATAAAATTGGAATAGACGCGAGTAGTGATACTTTTGGTTTAAATGAGAATGCCTCAGATAAAACGGATAAATCTACTGAGACCGATTCTATGAACGACGATGTAGAATTGCCAGGATCAGAACCGCTTACAGAAAAAAAGAAAATTCACACAAAAAAAAGCCGAGCGATTCAAATCGGAAGATTTTTGTTGAACTTACTACCATTAGCATCTTGGCCGTTGATCAGTATGTGGGTAACTGGCATTTTAGGTATCGTTCCAATTTACTTTGCTATGTATGGACTACCATTAACTCGGTTTATTTACGTGACTATTTTGATTGCCGTTTATGGACCAAAACTCATCAACTATATTCTTAAACTTCGTTCTAGAATACAAACCTATCGCCAGGCAGAACGTAATAGACAGAGAAACTTAGAAGATCGAGTGATTGATCCAAAAGAAAAATCGATTCAAAGAGAAACTGCCGCTCATGAGAAAGAAACAGCAAAAACAAAACAACAGAATCACTCATCAGAAAAAGACAGTCCTGAAAATTCAGAAAAAGACAAATCTGTAAAAGGTTATCTTAAAAGAAATTGGAAATCTCTCGCCATCATCTTTGGTGTTGGGATAGTTGTAGCAGGAATTGGTATCGCACTGACACCAGTAATAGCACCATATATATTTACGATAGCCACCTCAACTCCGTTATTTATGTACAAAGTAACTTCAGTTATTGCAATGGCACTTGGGGTTTCCTTTGGTGTGACTGCCTTGAGTAAAGGACTGCATGCACTACAAAGAAAGTTTTATAAAAAAGAAGATCAAACATTAGAAACGACAACACAAAAAGAAACAATCGAAAAAAATTCTTTAGAGGTAGATAAGAATTTTGATAAAGCCTATGAAAAAGTGGATAAGGATGATCGTGCATCTGCCCATGATAATTCGTCAATAAAAAGTGCTGGATCAAAAGAAGATGGCATAAAACTCGCTAGTAATGAAACGAAGTCAATGGAAAAAAGTCCATATGCATGGGTCTATGGTCAAGAGACAGAAAACAAAACCCCAAATGAATCGAATCGTTCAAGTCGGTCGAATTCGTTCAATACCCATGAAACACTTCATGTGAAAGCGGATATTCATGAACCACCGTCACAGTCATCACGTGAAAACCGTGCGATGAATCAATTAGGTGAAGCCGCAAGACATCGGTTGGATAATACAAAATCTGAAAGAAATCCACAGATTACTGAACAGAATAAGGGAATCAATCGTCAGCCGGCCGTCAAAGAGGCATTTGATTCAATCAAACAAAAAGCAATTTCGAAGAGTAATAATGTCAGTGGCAAGCCCCTACTGAAAGGTCAAATATCTTTTGAAAAATAAAGAATACGGAGAGAGATTCAATGAATAAAATCAAACTAATGAGCATATTTAGCGTCATCTTGTTGCTCTTGCATTTTCCAGTGAGTGTTTATGCTACTTTTAATGATTATATGCTCAATGAGATCCATCAAGGAAAGAGCTTACGTGCATGGTTGTATGACGAAGGAGAAAACGCAATCTCTCAACAAATCAATGCTACACCACAAGTAGATGGTTCTTTGGGGGTTGATGTGGGGGATAGTGTGAGTTTTTCGGTTAATATTCCTACCTACGCCCTGGTGGCAGACCGAGGTGGTTGGATTCCAGCACTGACGGGAGGTAAGAGTGGAAATACGCCTGTCCCCAATTACTTTTATACTCAGATGCGTTATGGAAAGTCACCAAATCTGCCAGGTAATTTTAGCATAGGTGAGGTGACCGCGACAAATCTTCCTTCGGGAGTGACCATTAGCAGGGTAGTTGGCCCGACTACGGGAAATCTTACAAGAGTTGATGTGACAGTTACTAGGTCACAGGTGAGTGCGGCAAATGGCCATACTAACTCAATCAATCTTAACTTGAGTTCGCTTTATTTAGATACATGGGCAATTGATCCAACAACTGCTGATTTTTTTGGAAACAACCCGATTAATGTAGGGGGTATTACACTTACTAATCTTAATTTGGGCACATTGTCACTGCGAACAAAAAATTCAATCAGAGTGAGATATATCGATGAGGAAAGTAATGAACTCCGAGATCCACTGGTAGAACAAATGGAGGTTGGTCAAAACTATGCGTATACACCTCCAGTCATTCCGGGATATACCTTCAGCAGATTATCATCTGGAAGCGCAAGTGCTTCCGGTCAGATGGCAGCTGGTCCGGAAAGACTTGTTGAATTTGTCTATACAAAGAATCCAACGGTGGGCGGAGCGATCACGGTGAACCACGAATTTATCGGTGCTTCAAGTATGAATAGCAGTGAACGATTCACAAACGTGGGGAATGTGGGCGATCGATTTGAATTGACACCTAGAACAGAAGCTGGCTGGCAAGTAAAAGGTGAATTGCCAGAAGTGGTAGTGACAGAACAAGCACAAACGGTGACGATTCAATACGAGCGAAAACCTGGAGGTGCCATCACCGTCAATCATGAATTCATTGGCGATTCTTCTATGAATACGAACGAAGTGATTACAGATGTCGGGAATGTCGGTGATCGTTTTGAAATGACGCCACGAAAAGAAGCGGGTTGGCAAGTAAAAGGTGAGTTGCCAGAAGTGATAGTGACAGAACAAGCACAAACGGTGACGATCCAATACGAGCGAAAACCTGGAGGTGCCATCACCGTCAATCATGAATTCATTGGTGATTCTTCTATGAATACGAACGAAGTGATTACAGATGTCGGGAATGTCGGTGATCGTTTTGAAATGACGCCACGAAAAGAAGCGGGTTGGCAAGTAAAAGGTGAGTTGCCAGAAGTGATAGTGACAGAACAAGCACAAACGGTGACGATCCAATACGAGCGAAAACCTGGAGGTGCCATCACCGTCAATCATGAATTCATTGGCGATTCTTCTATGAATACGAACGAAGTGATTACAGATGTCGGGAATGTTGGTGATCGTTTTGAAATGACGCCACGAAAAGAAGCGGGTTGGCAAGTAAAAGGTGAGTTGCCAGAAGTGATAGTGACAGAACAAGCACAAACGGTGACGATCCAATACGAGCGAAAACCTGGAGGTGCCATCACCGTCAATCATGAATTCATTGGCGATTCTTCTATGAATACGAACGAAGTGATTACAGATGTCGGGAATGTCGGTGATCGTTTTGAATTGACGCCACGAACAGAAGCGGGTTGGCAAGTAAAAGGTGAATTGCCAGAAGTGATAGTGACAGAACAAGCACAAACGGTGACGATCCAATACGAGCGGAAACCTGGAGGTGCCATCACCGTCAATCATGAATTCATTGGCGATTCTTCTATGAATACGAACGAAGTGATTACAGATGTCGGGAATGTCGGTGATCGTTTTGAAATGACGCCACGAAAAGAAGCGGGTTGGCAAGTAAAAGGTGAGTTGCCAGAAGTGATAGTGACAGAACAAGCACAAACGTTAACGATCCAATACGAGCGTAAAGTTGGCGGTCAAGTAGTCGTCAACCACATTTTTGAGGAAGCACCTGAAAAAAATCGAATGGACATTCTACTTGGACGTTGGGGAGAAGCTTTTAAGGCGGAGCCAATGCAAATAGCTGGTTGGGAAGTAAAAGAAACCATCGGCCAACCTACAGGTGTATTTACAGATGAGAAGCAAGAGATAAATTTCATCTATGTTAGGAATGAGGAGCAGCCGATACCAGAGGAAGACAAACCTAATGATAATAAGGATAAGTACCCTGAGACAAAACCGGTGGACCAAACAACTAACAAAAAAACTTCAACTAAAAAGAATGATGGGGTCGCAATCAGAAGAAAAGAAGAGAAGCGTTCGCTACCAAGATTGAATAGTCAAGCAGGTATTTCCTTAACTGTAGTAGGGACGTCAATGGTTGCATTTGTCTTTTGGAAACAACTAAAAAAGCGAACTAAATGTAAAAATAAATGATACCAAACGTTTGATTTAAAGGAGGAGTTCGATGATCACCAATGAACAGCCAGATCCAGAGGTAAAAATGCTACAAAAAACATCCTTGAAAACACCTAAATTTGGTTTTATGGGACTGAAATATTTAGGAAGATTTGTCGTAAAAGTGACGAAGATGATCAAAAATAGAATCACAAAAAAGAAAGAAAAAGAGCAATCACCTTTAGAAGCATCTGCTAATACGACGAAGGCAACTAAAAAACAACCTGTCAAGTTGGAAGCTGCGAAAGAAAAAGCGCCTGTTGTAAAAAATATCGCAACAAAAACCAATCGGAACCTTTTTCAGTTTTTATACAAATTAGGAGCGAACTTCATGAAGTTTGATCTATTAAAGAGTATAAAGACACTCGGTATTGGTGCTACCTCTTCACAACGAAGAATTAAATCAGCCGAAGTCAAAACAGTGAAAGCGGCAAAACAACAATCCGTTGCTAAAATCAAAAAATTGAGCTTTTCCACAGTAAAAAAAGAGGCAATCAGTAAAAGTAATAAAATCAATCAATTATCAAAAAATAATCAGTTAACTAGAAGACCGTCATTGCAAAGATCATAAAGAATTCTCATGATCAATTGGAGGCATCCTGATTGGAGGAGAAAGAATGGAATATGAGCGTATGAGTGATGAACAACGAAGAAACGGTCGCGAAACTAAGCGAATCCAAACAACGAAAAGGATAGAAGAAAACAAGAGAGAGCAAGAACGCGTTTATTTGGAGAGTGTTCGATCGTCAGAGGGATTCAAACGTTCGTTACAAAAGAAAAATAAAAATAAGAAATAAGTCATTTTGTTCATAAATAATATCGCGAAGACAGATAAAGGATTTCTTTAAGAAAGTGGGAATGATAATGGATGAACAACTCATAAAATTAAACCAAAGAATTGCACGCATAAAAGATATCAATGATCCTGAATACGATCGCTTAGTAGCAGAGAGAAATAAGGTGCGACAACAAATCGCTGCGCGGAATGAAAGACAGTCGGCCGCTTCATCCAGTACCTCGAGAGTAACTGAAGTAAAAACTGATCCTAAAAAGATTCAGCAATTAACGGAAAAAATTTCAGAGAAACAAGCGCAAATAAACCGTATCAAAGATATGAGTGATCCCCGCTATGAAAAATTAGAAGCGGAGAAAACACAGTTGATCAGAGAAAGAGAAACTGAACGTCTCAAATCAGCTAAGAGTCATGAACTTACAGACAAAACAGGCATAGCTGGGCAAGCGAATAGGGACTCAACGATCGTCAAAACAGATTTAAAAAATGTCCAAAAAATGATCCACCACGATCTGGATCAACAATTTGAAAAACTATCTAATTTTTTTGAGGAGTATAAATTTCAGTATGATTCATCAAAGGATGAAAAAAACATCAAGGAATTAGGTGAGAATATCGACATGCATAAAAAAAGATATGACCTGAAGATGAAAAATAGTTTTAATGACGCGGGTTTCTATGGCAGGTTTAAGAAAAATGAAAAACAAAGTGAACTAGCACTCGGAAATTTTATCGAAACCTGGAAAGAAGACCAAGGCTACCATCGAGATACTCATTCCGCTATTGAAAAAATCCATGAATTGAAAGAAAAAATTGTAAAAAATCATAATTTAGAGAAATACAGTATGAAAGTCAACACAAAACAAAATGAATTAGCCGAATTACAAAGTAAAAAACAGCGAATCAATTTTTTTAGTAAGTATATTTTTAACCGCGAAAAATATCGTCAATTAAAAAATCAGATCCATGAATTAAAAAACGAATTGAATATTATAGGAGAAGCTCGATCACTAGCTATGAAAGGCGATTTCACAAAAGCAGAGGCTTTATTCAATGTGAGTGAACGCACAGGGACTTCTCATGAAGTGAAGCAGCGAAGACTTACTCAAAAAACGTTATCGCCTTCCTTGGCTACAAGTATTCCTGGTCCTAGTAAACTGCAAAACAAAATGGAAGCAAGCATAAGCAAATCAGCAGAAATCATGCAACGCAAGAGTTCAGAGAAATTGCGTAGTTCTTCCCCTAAAGAGCAACGCGCATAAAAAAAAGTATCTCTAATCGATAAAAATTTTATCGATTAGAGATATCAATGATTAATTGTCTGATGAATAGTCACGTTGTTAATTTATAAGAACTCTAACAAAGAAAGAATATTCGCTTGTTGCAACAGCTAAAAGTTAAGGAGTACCAATGAAAAGCAAAATAAATAGTAAAATAATCATCTTAATGACCGTATTAGTGATTCTTTTGACCCATCTACCTTTTCATTTTGCCTATGGATCAGAAACTAGTGAACCTGCACCCGAAAGCCAAAATGATCCAAGTTTAGGAGTAGAGAGAAATGCAACAATCACATTTGAAACAAGCCCTTCAGAAGGTGGTAGACCTCGTTCTATGCCACATATAACTCCGCCTGGGGGAAGTTTATTATACACTATCAGTGCAAATCCGAACCAAGGGTTTCGTTTTGTTCGATGGGAGCTAATCAACGGATGGAATGCTTCGATAGGCAATCTAAATGCAGAAACAACAAGTCTTAATATCTCTACTGGTGGCCCTATAGGACCACCAGTACATGAGACGATAACGATACGAGCAATATATGAGAGGGTTTACAATTTAACTTTCCAATCTTCTCCAAATGCTGGAGGAAATCCAAGAGCGGATCAAACAATACTGGCACAAGGTGAAACGACCACGATCCATGCCAACGTTTCGAATGGATATCGCTTTGTTCAATGGGAGCCTGTTTCTGGAAACGCGACTATTGCAAACCGAACGAGTCAAAGTACATCCATTACGATGGGGGCAGGAGATTCGTCAATTCGAGCAGTCTACGAACAAATCACCCATAGTGTGAGTGTGCAGGCAAATCCAACGATTGGTGGCAATCCTAGGGTTTCAGCTTCATCCGCTGCCCAAGGAGCAACCATCAATTTGAATGCAAATCCAGCTACCGGTTATCGTTTTGTCAATTGGCAGTTTCGAACCCAAAATGGGGCAACCATAACGAATAGTAATCTGGCGAATACCAGTTTACGAATGGGTACGGGACCTGTGAGCGTCCAAGCCAATTATGAACGCTTGCAACAAGGTAGTGTCGTCGTAAGGTATGTGGACGAAGAGGGTAATGAGTTAGCTCAAAGCGATATTTTAACGGGATTTAGCGGAGAAGCATATCGTACAGAAGCAAAAGAAATCGAAGGGTGGGAATTGCTTGTTAAACCGGAAAATGCAACAGGGGTTTTCACGAATGTGGAGCAAATAGTCACCTATACTTATCGGAAGAACCAGCAGTTATGGGGAACTGTCCCTTGGGAATACGACGAGGCAACGAAAACGATCCATTTGTATGGTGGAATCGCTGGATCGGTCCCAGAAGCGCCATGGAAAAGCCATTCTGAAGTTGAAACGATCATTGTCACCAACGAGGTATTTTTACCGGAAAATAGCGCATCTCTTTTTAACGGGGCAAGACAGTTAGAAAGTATTGAAGGTGTAGGAAACTTTAATACATCTAAGGTAACGAATATGGATGAGATGTTTGCACGTACTTCGGCGCTAAAAGAGCTAGATATTAGTCAATGGGATGTGTCTAATGTAACTAGCATGAGTCACACATTTGCTTGGATGACCAATTTAAGAAAGCTAGATGTCAGTCAATGGGATGTTGGGAATGTGATCGATATGGGGAATTTATTTATGTCTTCCTCTTCGCTAGCTGAATTAGATTTGAGCAATTGGGACACAAGAAATAAAAATATTAGTGGCATGTTCTATCTTGCATTAAGACTTTCATCCCTTAAATTAGGAGAAGAATCAGTTATCGGAAATACCAGCTTACGAACTATCGTTCCTACAGCGGAATATACAGGACGATGGGTGCTTGAAGAAAGTTTGGATAGTTCAGTTCGAACAATCGCTTTTGAGAATTCAAACGAATTTATGGCAAATTACGACGGAAATCATCCAGGAACTTATGTATGGGAACGTTCTCGTCCGGAAGAATTAGTGGCAACATTAGAGCCATTAAGTGACCAATCAACAGCAATCACTGGCTGGATGACAGAAGTAACGGATAGTCGAACAATCACTTACCAAAATACAGCGGGACAAACAGTCAGTGTAACTAAAGAATCACCGAGGATCAAGTGGGGAGATTACCAAGATGCAGATCAACGGATTCGACAGTTTGAGATACCCTTAGCAGAAAATGAGCGTTTAGCAACAGACACACAGGTAACGCTCGCTATTGCTAAACCATCCGTCGAAACAACTGGTGATTTGACGATTGACGAAAAGGTAATCAAAGGGATCGACTACACTGCAAATCACTTTACATTAGAACGTAATAAGTTAGAGGGATTAACCAGTGAAGCAGAACTCCATGAATTGATTCTGAAGGAAAGTCAGGCAACAGCACACGATGTTTTGACACAGGACGATCGCAGTCAGGAAATTAAAATCGTAGCTACGGATTTAACCAAGGATGAAGTGGACGATGGCACGTATTTTTCTACATTTCAAGTAGGGAACAAAGCCTATCAGTTTACAATAGGCATTGATGTTAGTTCGAAGATCCATCATCTAAAAGTTTCCATACCGACGAAAATGGTGTTCGAATCCCTCTACCAAGGCGAGGAAACTAATCGTGAATTTGTTAGTCCAGATTACGAGATACGTAATCATTCAGATCTTTCTGTTGATACGTATGTGAATCAGTTCATTGTTGAAGATGATGCAGGGGTCACCTTGTTAAGGGAGGATGAAAATCCTTTAGATCACGCGCCATTGCAAGAAGGACAACCGAAAAAATTCTCTGATATCAAACAACCACTATTGGAATTACAGTTGATGTCTAATGAAACCAAAATTTCTTTATATGGACGAAGAAGTGAACAACGCTTGGCACAAGTTGCACCATATTCAAGTGTCCCTTTCCATTTGACCGGTCGATTTTATGGGCCATATCCTAAGTGGATCTCGGAAAGTGAAAATGAACAAGGGGGCTATTATCAAGAGTCATTCGTTCCCACCTATCGTATGATTTTACGATTTGTTCCCAGATAGCGGGCATAGATGTACGAGATAAAAGAATGATAATGACTAGGAGACGTTCAACCAATGAGTAAAACAAAACGAAGGAATCAACAAAAGAAACGACGGAAGAACGGCGTCTTATTGTTGTTTGTTTCTTTGTTGGTGATGGCTGTTGCTAGTTGGTATTGGTTTGGTCACAAAGAACCCACTCCAGTTATCAGCGCAGATTTGTTGCCTGAAATCAGTGATGCGAGTGATCAACGGATTTCTGAGCGTGCGCAAGAACTAGCAGATGCAAATTATTTCACCTTGCAGATCAACCCAGAAGCAGTTTTCGAAAATGGCAGAAGTCGTGGATCGATCGAAATCGTCAATCCTGGCACGAATGTTTATCCGATTGCGGTCGATATCACGATCAATGATACGAAAGAAGTGATTTATTCTTCTGGCGCGATTTATCCCAATCAATTGATTGAAGCGGTGTATTTGAAGCGACCTTTAGAAAAAGGAGAATATCCAGCAACAGCGACAGTCAATATCTATGATCCAGAAACCAAAGAAAAACAAGGCGTAACCGAAGCAGAAATCAGCATATTGATAAAAAATTAATCCAATTTAAGTGAGGCTACCTAAATGAAAAAAGCAACAAAATTAGTGTTAAGTATTCTAACAATTACAGGAGTATGTATTAGTGGAGTTACCGCTTCTGCTAGTCCAGTCCAAACCATTGATGGGCGAGAAGGTGCAACTTCTGGAGATATCACTATAAAGGGGATCATCGGTGAATTTGATAATACAAAGCCTGGTCCAAATCCAGAAAATCTCGATCAATGGATCAATGTGACCCTACCGACGACAGCTATTTTCCGGACAACAGAAGAATCTGAGCATAAAAAGATTACTTCTCCGGCTTATCACGTGACGAACCATTCTGCGCTAAGTGTGCGGGCTTCCGTCTCAAATGTGACAGAAGTCAAAGAAATGAGCGAAGTGGATCGACTAACGATCAACACGATCGAATTATTCAACAAAGGAGTTTCGACAGTTACAGCTACGCCTTTATTCACCTTATCTGGTAATGAGGGGAATCATACAGTCGGTAACTTCCAATTTAGTGGGGATACGACACCGAGAAATGCTTCCGTAGAAAGTAATCCGAGCTTTAAACTAGTATTGAATTTTGCAGTAGAGGAATAAAGCGAATGGAAAATCTACTATCAGATAGTACGATGAGGAAGTCTAGAAGTAAAAAATGGCAAGTTTTATCGGTACTACAAATACTTTTTATTATCAGCTTATCCTGTTCAACCATAGTCAAGGCAGAAGAGGTGCACTCCACTCACAATATCAGAGTATCTGGTACGATTGGATCAACTGTTGAAGAAACAAAAGAACCAAATAAGCACCAGACACTAGTCGCTGATCTTTCTGCGATCACTCAAAAAAATCTACCCGAAACAGGAACAGTAGTAAATCAACGAATTGTTTTCTTAGGTTATCTGTTGATTGGTATTTCTGGGGGAGTAGTTTTGTTTTCTAGAAAACGAAACTATTTTATTGAATACTTAAAATGATCGATCTAGTAGGGAAATGAGCGTTGAAAAATGACAGAAAACGAGTAAACAAAAAAGCCATCCGCAGAGGATGGCTTTTTTCTATGGTCAATCACTACTGTTTCTAGACGAAGATCGAGTAGAAGGTGCAGTTCGTGTCCCGCTGTCACCACCAGCAGCATTTGTATCTTCGGAACTTGGCGGCGTAGCAGAGGATTCAGGTGGTGCTTCCTCGCTAGAAGATGCTGGTGGTTCTGTAGAAGGCTCACTACTTGGTTCAGTTGGTTCACTACTTGGTGGCGTTGACTGTTCAGAGCTACTAGGTTCAGTCGTTGAGCTTGTAGAAGTCTCAGGAACAGTTTCGCTCGTTGAAGAATCTGGAACAGGAGTTACAGGGACGACCGCAGATGAAGAAGGAATCGTAGTTGACGGCACCGTAGCGTTTGAATTGCCAGATGATGATGCATTTCTAAAGAATAATTCACCACCAGAACGGTACAGTCCGTTAGGCATCGTCCAATCCGTATTTGTCACATTTGCGGAGACAAATTTCATCAATTCGCGATAAACATCTGAAGCTACATCTGTTCCAGTGGAAGTGATCGGAGTCATTTTATCATTGTATCCCGTCCACACAGAAATGGCATAATTCGGTGTGTAACCAGCAAATAAAATATCTGGATAAACGCCCGTTGAGGTACCTAACTTAGCATATTCCTCGTCCGTATAATTAGATGTTCCTGTTTTACCTGCTTGGATCAACCCTGGGATTGCGGCATTCGTACCGGTTCCGCGAGTAATCGTATCTTTCAAGATGTCAGTAACCATATACGCTGTCTCTTCAGACATCGCTCTTGTTCCTTCTGGTTCAAATGTTTCTTCAGTGCCATCTTGGAAAACGATCCGATTAACGTATTGTGGTTTATAGTAAGTACCACCGTTTGCTAAGGCAGCGTATGCTGCGGCCATTTTTTCAGAAGAAGCACCGTATTTTGTACCATCTTGTTGTTCAGTATTACTTGAAATCGCATTTGACTGATGGATCGTGCTATATTCGATCCCTAAGCTACTCAAGAATTCAGCGACTTTATCTGCGCCAACTTCATTGAAGAGCTTGACTGCCGGGACGTTTCTTGAAAGGTATAACGCTTGGCGCAAGGTGACCATTCCCATGTAACGGTTGTCCCAGTTCGAAACAGGAATAGAAGTTCCTTCATAATTGTAAGGTGCATCGGCGATCAATTTGCCAGTAGAATAGTTCAATTCTTCAAATGCTGGCGCGTAGTCAGTGATCGGTTTCATGGTTGAACCAAAGTCACGAGAGGTATTAACAGCTAAATTATTACCTAAAGCGACATCATCCGGAATATTTCTTCCACCGATCTGCGCGGTGACTTGTCCAGTATTGACATCGATCAACGTTGTGGCAACTTGCATTTGATCATCTGGATATGCAACGTATTGATCTGTATTCACCACATCATATAAGTGTTTTTGGGCATTCAAGTCTAAGTTCGTATAAATATCTAAGCCATCGGTATAGACATTCTTGTCTGTTTTAGCATGGACTTCATTGATGACCTCTTTGACATAATTGTCGACGATCCGTGTATTAGTGTCTTCTTGGGTTAATTCTTGCAACCCATCCGTGATCGGTGTATTGATCGCTGTATCGTACTCTGTTTGAGAGATTTTTTCGTTTTGGAGCATCGTGTACAAGACAGTGTCACGACGTTTTTTTGCTTGCTCTGGAAACTGGTAAGGATCATAAGCTGACGGTGCTTGAGGCATTCCTGCTAAAAGCGCGGTTTGCGGTAAATTCAATTCGCTTAATGTTTTTCCAAAGTAAGATTGAGCCGCTGTTTCCATGCCATAAAGACCGTTAGACATATAGACTTTGTTGACATAGTAGGTCAATATCTCTTGTTTTGATTTCGTTTGTTCCAGTCTGACAGCCATCCAGGCTTCTTGGGCTTTACGTCTGATTGTTTGGTCTTCGGTACTAGTTGAGAAGAAAGAGAGCTTGATCAGCTGCTGAGTCAACGTACTACCACCTTGTAAGCCGCCAGATGTAAAGTTGGATAAGGCGGCACCGATGATCCGAACAGGGTCGACACCGATATGTTTGTAGAATCTTCGGTCTTCGACTGAAACGATCGCATCTTCAAGTGTCTTTGGCAGTTCATTGGCAGAAATTTTTTCCCTTTTTTCCGCCCCAAGATCCTCAAATAGCTCGCCATCTTTCGTATAAAGTTTTGACGAAACTGTTGCATCCAGTTTTTCGTCTGTCAAAGCAGGAGCATCTTTGGCATAAAACCAAAAAAGTCCGACCCCTGCGAGAAAAGCGACACAGATCAAGGAAAGACCAATTAAAAGAATACGTGTGATCAATCCTTTTCGATCTTTTCCAGTGCCTTTTTTCGTTGATTGTTTTCCTCTTTTCTTTGGAGAAGAAGAGGAGGTGCTTCTTTTAGAAGATCTCGTTTGATTAGTTGGCATTCTTTGGTTCTCCTTCATTAGATTCTAAGTACTGGTCGATTGCTTGCAAGTATGGAACACGAGGGGCAAAGCCACTTGGAATCTCGATTCCTAATTCTTCAATCAATGAAAGCGGCAAGGATTTCCTTCCTTGTGTCTGTTGTTCGTGCCAATAGTGGACTAAATGTGTACTATCTAAATAAAAACAACGCTGTAAGGCAGAAAACCATAAAAGGACAAAACAGATTCCTCCTTGTTTTTGACAAGCTTCCATATGTGAGATTTGATGGGGATGAAAATTTTTAAATGGAAATGAAGTTTTGTTTTTTGTCTCTTTTGCTTCAAAATCCAAATAGAAACCTCGATAAACACCGTTATAATCAGTTGTGGAAGCCTGTGTAAAATAAGCTTCTTTAATGACAGCGGCACTACGTCGAGGGTAGTCAACTTTTACGATTTGAACCGGTGTTGGCTTTTTATGGATAACGGCCATTTGATGTGCCAGATAATACTCGTTGCTTTCATTGATGGCTTCTTCAAATCGCATCCCGCGATTGCCAAACTCCGTATTTGGGTTCCTTTTTACTTGTTTTTTTTCTTTGGACGAGGCATCCTTGATATAAGGACGGCCATTTGGATAGCGTAAAACCATGATCGAATCACTCTCCTAGGCCACATTATAGCAAAAAAGCACAGAGAAAGAAAAGGAAACTGGAATGGATACAATAAAAGTAATGTATATCTCTGGTTATCGCAGTTTTGAATTAGGTATATTCAAAGATAATGACCCTAAAATGACAGTTATTAAAAAAGTTTTAAAAAATGAATTGACCCAATTGGTGGAAGAAGGATTGGAATGGGTGATCATCAGCGGTAACTTAGGCGTCGAATTATGGGCAGGTGAAGTCGTCGCTGAAATGAAGACGGATTATCCAGAATTGAAGCTTGGGATCATTTATCCGTTTGCAGAGTTTGGCAATGGCTGGAATGAGAACAATCAGGAAAAGAAAAGGCTGGTAGAACAGCTTTCTGACTATCGTGAGTCGGTGAGTCACCAACCCTATCAATCACCAAGTCAACTAAGAAATCATACCCAATTTATTCTACAACATACGGACGGGACACTATTGATTTATGATCCAGAATATCCTGGAAAAACAGACTATTTTTTTAAGGATGCACAAAAATATCAAGGGAGTCATCCTTATGAGATTCGAACCGTCAGCATGGATGATTTGCAAAATTTTAGTGAATAAAATAATATAGTGTTTGATTTATCAAGTCTTTTCCGATACAATAAAAAAGTAGAAACGTTAATACGTAAATGAGAACTAGAGGTGTAAATATGGCGAATTTGATTTATAGTCCTAAAGACATTTTACAACAAGAATTCAAAACAAAAATGCGCGGATATGATCCGATCGAAGTGGACGAATTCTTAGACAATATTATCAAAGATTATGAGAATTACAGCAAACAACTCCTTGCTTTACAAGAAGAAAACGATAAATTAAGTGCAAAAGTCGCTCAATTGTCGAAAAACCAAGGAGCAGCTCCAAGTCGTGCACAACAAACAGAAACTCCTAAAAGTGCGGCAGTAACGAATTTTGATATTTTAAAACGTTTATCAAATCTTGAACGTGAAGTATTTGGTAAAAAATTAGATGCACAAGCAGGAAATGTACCACCAGTAACACCTAATCCAAACAACTATACATCAACAAATGAACATGACAACGAAGCAACACGTCAGTTTTAAGCAATGAATCGATTTGTGGTTTTCGGGTAATCGCGGTCTGGCTTTGACCAGACTGAGGAAAGTCCATGCTCGCACAGGCTGTGATGCCTGTAGTGTTCGTGCTTAGCGAAAAAATAAGCTAAGGTACTCTTTTAGAGTAACGGCAGGAAAACAAGCTAAGGTTTCGGCTATGCTTCAGTATCCTTGAAAGTGCCACAGTGACGAAGCGAATGAGGAAACTTGTTCGGTGGAACGCGGTAAACCCCTCGAGCGAGCAACCCAAACAACGGTAGGGGCGCTTTTTGTCGGGGAATCAGAACGAGACAAAAGGGCAGTTGATCTGCAGATAGATGGTTACCGCTTTGTTTTTTCTCCCTGGAAAAACAAAGTACAGAACATGGCTTATAGAAAACCACATCTTCAGGGAATAAATCGATAGGCGAATAACAGCCTAAAAAATCAGTACTAAGAATAGCTTTTTTTCTACGTCAGGCCTTTTCACATTGAAAAGATCGGATGTAGGGAATTTAGAAGAGGGTGTGACGGAAGCGCACAGCTCCAAGAATTAAGCAGCAACATACGAAAATAGCTTATCGTATTTTTGGGTGTTGTTGCTTATTTTCTAAGGGCTGCTTCTGCCACACCATTTGTTTGATTATAGAGGACGAAGGTCATCATGCCTCTTTTTTGATTGATAAGGAGAATACAATGGATAAAAATAGAGAATTCAATTTAATAGCGACAGCGGCAAGCGGGCTAGAAGCATTAGTAGGAAAAGAACTTAGAGATCTTGGCATCGAGTGCCAAGTCGAAAATGGTCGTGCGCGTTTCAAAGGAACGATGGAAACGATTGCTACAACAAATCTGTGGTTACGTACAGCAGATCGTATCAAAATCATCGTGGGTGAATTTGATGCCCGTACGTTTGATGAATTATTCGAGCAAGTCAAAGCGTTACCATGGGAAGATTACCTTCCATTAGACGCCTCTTTCCCTGTTGCAGGAAAATCGATCAAATCGACGCTTTATAGTACACCAGACTGTCAAGCCATCACTAAGAAAGCAATTGTTGAAAGACTACGTACGTATTATCATCGTCCGTCTACTGTGCCGTTGACAGAAACCGGCGCACATTTCCAACTAGAAGTTGCTTTACTGAAAGATCATGTGTTAGTGACCCTTGATACGACTGGTCCAAGTTTATTCAAACGCGGTTATCGCTTAGAAAAAGGTGGTGCCCCATTAAAAGAAAATATGGCAGCAGCTTTAGTGATGTTGACGAACTGGCGAAAAGATCGTCCGTTTTATGATCCAGTTTGTGGTTCAGGAACACTGTGTATCGAAGCTGCACTGATCGGTCATAATATCGCCCCTGGTTTCAATCGTGAATTTGTGTGTGAGACGTGGGATTGGTTCGATCCGGCTATCATGGAAAAAGTTCGTGCAGCAGCAGAAGAACAGGCAGATTATGATATCGAATTAGATATCACTGGGTCTGATATCAATGGTCAATTGATCGGTATCGCCAGAGCCAATGCGGAAGAGATCGGTTTAGGCGATTCCATCACCTTCCAACAACGGGCAGTGAAGGACTTCAAAACGGAAAAAGAATACGGCGTGATCGTTGCTAATCCCCCTTATGGTGAACGCTTAGGCGAAGAAGAATCCGTTCGTCGTCTCTACAAAGAAATGGGTGAGGTTTTCCGACCATTGAAAACGTGGAGTAAGTACATCTTGACAAGTGATTTGGCATTTGAAGAATTTTACGGACAAAAAGCAACAAAAAAACGTAAATTATACAATGGTGCATTGCGCACAGATCTGTTCCAATATTGGGGAACTCGTCCACCAAGAAAAGAACGGACTGAAAACGAATAACTAGGATATAAGTATGGACACCTAAAAAACATGGTTGGGACTTTAAGACCTTTGACCCTATGATTTTTGGAGGAATTGAAAATGAATGAACAAGCAAAAAAGTATTGGAAAGAATTTTGGCAAGGTGAACTCCCTCCAACAAATGTTACTGCAGAGCAGTGGGGTTGGGAAGGAACACCGATGGCAGATGAGTTGGCAGACTTGATTTTAAAGGGGATCAAAACGGCGTCATGTTCATCATACGATGAATGCCTGTATTACGATGAAGACCCTTTGTCTAAAATTGGAAGTTATACCATTGTTTTAAATAGTAAAGACGAACCTGTAGGCATCATAAAATATACAGATATGACGATAATGCCGATGAATGAAGTAACAGAAGAAATTGCCCGTGCTGAGGGTGAGGGTGATTTGAGCTATGATTACTGGTATAAAGTTCATAAAAAATTTTTTAGGGAATTAATGCCCCAAATTGGAAAAGAATTTTATGAAGAGATGCCCCTTGCTGTTGAACGGTTTGAATTAATCAACGCAAAGGAAATGTAGTAAATGTAAGTGAGCGATAACTATTGGATAAATGATAACTAGGATAAGTTGGAGGATTTTTGGATGAATGAAAAGGAATTTTTGAAAGAAGTCAAAGAAATCGATTTAATGAGTCAAGCGTTAACAGTATTGGACTGGGATATCCAAACAGGTATGCCAGAAAAATCAAGTGAAGAACGCAGTGAAGTCAACAGTTATTTATATGGGCTATATTTCTCAAAAAAAGTCGGACCGAAAATCGCAGAAGCAATCGAATACTTCTCTGCGCACCCTGACGAGTTGTCTGAAGTCGGAAAAACGGTTTTTGAGAAAGTCAAAGAAGACTATGAATTAGAGCATAAAGTACCGGAAGAATTGATGATTGCATTAACTTCTGCGACTTCTAAAGCCCACACAAAATGGCAAGAATCGCGTGAATCAAACCAATTTGCTGATTTTGAATCCGCGTTATCTGAGAACATCAAGATCACAAAACAGTTGATCCCATATTGGCGTAAAGAGGAGAAAACAGACTATGATGTGCTGTTGAATCAATATGAGCCAGGAATGACTGTAGAGATCTTAGACCAAGTATTTGACCAAGTCAAAGAAGGTATTATATCCATCCGTCAAGCCTTAGTCGAAAAAGGAACAGCACCCGAAACGGATTTCCTCTCACGTAAAATGACGAAGGAACAACAAAAACGCTTTGTAGTCGGTGTGATCAAACAGTTAGGCTATGATTTTTCTAGAGGTCGCTTAGATGACACGATCCATCCATTTATGATCGGGATCAACCGTAATGATGTCCGCATCACGACACGTTGGAATGAAGAGGACTTCAAAATGGCAACGTTTGGAGTGATCCATGAAGCCGGACACGGGATGTATGAACAAAATATTGATGAAAAATATACGTATACACCAGTAGGCGAAGGCACATCAATGGGCATCCATGAGTCGCAATCACTTTTCAATGAAATCATTGTCGGCAGCAACCGCAGTTTCTGGGAAAAGCAGTACCCATTCTTCCAAGAGTGTGCTGAAGGAACCTTTGATGATATTTCTTTTGATGATTTCTATCGTTCATTACAGTATACAAAAGCAAGCTTGATTCGGATCGAAGCAGACAGTTTGACGTATCCATTACACATCATTATACGTTATGAGATCGAAAAAATGATGTTCAATGAAGGGTTAGAAGTTGAGAAATTACCAGAAGTATGGAACCAAAAATATGAAGAGTATTTAGGTATCCGTCCAACAAACGATTTAGAAGGGATCTTGCAAGATGTCCATTGGTCAGGTGCAAGTTTTGGTTACTTCCCATCTTATGCGTTAGGATTCATGTATGCTGCACAATTATTACATGCAATGAAAAAAGATATCGCTGTTGATGAGATTTTAGCTTCTGATGATTACTCACCGATCAAAGAGTGGATGACAGAAAAAATCCATCAGTACGGCGCATCAAGAAAACCAAATCAATTGATCCAAGATGCGACAGGAGAAGCATTGAATCCGCAGTACTTGATCGATTTTATGCGAAAACTTTACTTTAGCGTTTATGGTGTTGAAGAAGTCTAAAAAATTCTCTAATAGAAGGTGAAAGCGGCAGTGGATAAATTAAGTGAAATTGCTAACTACAGCATGGCACAATTGTCTTTGGATCGTTCAGGACATGGTGTGGACCATACGAATCGAGTAGTCGAACTTTCTCGACAAGTCCTTGAGACACTACCGCAAGCCGATTCTTTTATCACGCTGGCAGCGGCATATCTACACGATACGATCGATGATAAAGTGGTCGAAGATGAAGAGCAAGCGAAAGAAGGACTCAGAGTCTTTTTGGCAAACATCGGAGTGGCAGAATCAGAGATTCATCAAATCTTTCATATCATCGAAAATATGTCTTTTTCAAAAAGTTTGTCTGATAACGTCGAATTGTCCTTAGAAGGCAAGATCGTACAGGATGCAGATCGTTTAGAGGCGTTAGGTGCGATGGGTATCTTACGTACAGCATATTATGGAGGACATAAGGGACATCCGATTTTTGACCCAGTTATCCAGCCAATCAATTATACGAACAAACAAGAGTATCGTAAAGGTTCGACAGTCATCAATCATTTTTATGAAAAATTGTTGTTACTGCCAGATCAAATGAATACGGAATTTGCGAAGCAAGAAGCAAAACGACGTGAAGCGTTCATGCGTGAATTTCTAGAGGAGTTCTACAAAGAATGGTTTGTGGGCGATGATTCACTTGATGCACAAACTTGGCGTAACCGATAATTAAATCAAAAGACATGTCTTGACCATTCGTCCTCTTGCGTCATCTAAAATCAAATAGACGGCGGGAACAGAAGGAAGTTCTTCGTAAAATAAGGCGTCATCCACAAAAAGTTGAAAAACAATTTTCGTGGATGACGCCTTATTTTTTGAGGTTAAACACTTCTGGCTTGACCTCGTCTTTCTATTTGTTTTTTTTTCGAATTTGCTTGATCCTCAACAAAGCTCGGAAGATATTCAACAAAAATAATAAAGTAGCAATTCCAATCGGCACCCAGATCAAATAGACAGAATAGCCAAGTTCTGCAGAAAGTTCTGCACTTGAAGTATGTGAAAGCTCAGAGACTGCTTGTTGCCATGTCTGTAAGTTGAAAACAAGCATAAAGCCTGCGATGATCAATAGAATAAAGCCTAAGTAATGGATCGATGTCCGCTTACGAATCAATGCAAAGACTAAATACAGAATAAGTAAAAATGCTGGAACACCAAATACAAAATAAATATTAAGCAAAATGAATCGCCTCCTCATAATAATCATACTTCAATTGATAGGAATTTAAAAATAATTTAGTCATTACTTGCATTCTTTTCACCAATATTGCTAAGATAACTGTATTCAAAGGAGGTCTTTTTGTTTTATGGCAAGTTATATCGAGCCGATTCGTTTTGCGTTGATTGTCTTTCCTTTTCTCGCATTGGCGATTTCTGCTATCTTTTTTATTTATGAATACCGAAAGTATGGAACGTTTCTCCTAACTAGAGCGGTCATTTTATATTCATTTGTCTTTTATCTATTATGTGCTTACTTTTTAGTGATTTTACCTTTACCTACTAAGGAAGCTGTTGCGCAAATGACAGGTCCAAAAATGGAATTACACCTATTTGCGTCTTGGGAGAACTTCAGAGCGAATACAGTCCTCGTCTTGTCCGATCCGAGTACCTATTTACCTGCGATGCGACAAAGTGTTTTTTTAGAGCCATTATTCAATGTCTTTTTACTTTTACCGTTTGGCATCTATTTAAGGTATTATTTCCGACTGTCCTTTGTCAAAACGGTCTTTGCAAGTTTCTGCC
This sequence comes from Enterococcus sp. AZ062, assembly GCF_051715065.1. NCBI lineage: Bacteria > Bacillati > Bacillota > Bacilli > Lactobacillales > Enterococcaceae > Enterococcus > Enterococcus sp. AZ062. The sequence goes on from NZ_JBIOTB010000001.1 coordinate 1,483,939, forward strand.
TCTCTCTATTTTTTGAGTTGACACAATTAACAGGTCTTTACTTTATCTATCCACGTCCGTATCGATTATTCGATGTCAATGATTTACTAACGAATACATTTGGCGGAATGCTTGGCTATCTTGTGACGCCAATCTTTACGTTTATGTTGCCAACAAGAGCGAGAATGGATGAAGTATCTTATGAAAAAGGCAAGACAGTCTCTTTGACACGCCGTCTGGTTGCCTATTTGATCGATTGGTTTTTCTTATCTATTTGTTCGTCGATCATCGGATTGGTAGCCGGATTATCGTTTGGAAGTAGCGAGTTCACTTCCTACAGTTGGTGGTTGTTCGTGCAAGTCTTTCTCTATTTCATGATCCTTCCTTTCTTAACGAATGGCAGAACACTTGGAAAAAAAATCGTCCGGATCAAGCTAGTTGAAGATGGCAGAGAACGAATCAGATTTCGTGCGTTGTTCATTCGCTATGCGTATCTCTATTTCTTATTTTATGGGCTAGGCTGGTTGAGTCAATTAGTTGGTCCAGTCATCAATCAAGCGACTGGTGTCACACAGATGAGTGCAGTGTTCATTTTCTTATGTACCTTGGTCGCACAGTTCATTTTCGGTCTGAATCTATTCTTATCTTTTATTCGCAAAAAGAGAGTTTTATTCTATGAGAAAGCGAGTCATACTTACACGATCAGTACGATCAAAGATAGAAAAGCCTGACCTTTTCAAGCAAAATAAGCAAATTTATGGTATAATTCCAAAGTCGTGAAAAATACAAAGAGAAGAGGTGTCGAAATGAGTCATTTTAAACAATTCAATTTTCATCCGTTTATCAACGAAGCGTTAGCAGAAAAAGGGTTCCAACAACCAACAGAAGTGCAAGAACGATTGATTCCTTTGATTTTAAAAGGGAAAAATATCATCGGACAATCACAAACTGGTTCAGGAAAAACGCATACGTTTCTTTTGCCTCTATTTCAAAAAATCAATGCCAATAAAGAAGAAGTCCAAGTGGTGATCACAGCACCAAGTCGTGAACTGGCGACACAGATCTATGAAGCTGCTGTTCAAATCGCTAAGTTTTCCGATCCAGAGATTCGCGTATCGAATTTTGTCGGCGGAACAGACAAACAACGTCAATTAAATCGCTTGAATCACCAACAACCGCAAATCGTTGTCGGTACACCAGGGCGTATCCTTGACATGATGAATGAGCAAGCTTTAAAGATCCATACAGCCTTTGCTTTCATCGTGGATGAAGCAGATATGACCTTAGATATGGGATTCCTGAATGAAGTTGATCAAATCGCTAGCCGCTTGCCAGAAAAATTACAATTTTTAGTTTTCTCAGCAACGATTCCAGAAAAATTACGCCCATTCTTGCGTAAATATATGGAAAATCCAATCATCGAAGAAATCAAGCCAAAAGCAGTGATCTCAGAAGATATCGAGAATTGGTTAGTTTCAACAAAAGGAAAAGATAAGAATCAAACGATCTATCAATTACTGACGATCGGGCATCCTTATTTAGCAATCGTCTTTGCAAACACGAAACAACATGTAGATGAAATCGCTGATTACTTGAAAAACCAAGGACTGAAAGTAGCGAAGATCCATGGAGATATCACTCCTCGTGAACGTAAGCGTGTGATGCGCCAAGTGCAAAACTTAGAGTATCAATATGTAGTTGCGACAGACTTAGCTGCTCGTGGTATTGATATCGAAGGTGTTTCTCATGTCATCAATGCGGAGGTTCCAGAAGATCTAGATTTCTTTATCCACCGTGTCGGTCGTACTGGTAGAAATGGCTTAAAAGGAACAGCGATCACTTTATATGCACCAAGTGATGAGCCATTGATCGAAGGCATCGAAAAAATCGGGGTTGTCTTTGAGCCAATGGAAATCAAAAATGGTGAAATCGTTAAAACCTATGACCGTAACCGTCGGACGAAACGAGAAAAATCAAAAGATAGTCTTGACCCAACACTGATTGGTTTAGTCAAAAAGAAAAAGAAAAAAATCAAACCTGGTTACAAGAAAAAAATCGACTGGGCAATTGCGGAGAAAAACAAAAAAGACCGTAAGATCGAAAAACGTCAACAAACGCGTACAGCCAGAAAAAATAAAAAGAATTCCAACAAATAAAAGCAGTCATGAGCGAATCACGCTGCCCTTGACTATCAGCCCCAAAAACCTAAATAGTAAATCTATTTTTGGTTTTGGGGCTGATTTTTTTATGAATAAACAGTTCATATTAGGAGAACTGTTTTCGCATCTGTTGACAAAGGATACCGTCTTCGATCAGTGGGTCTGAGAAACTCTGATAGCCTTGCTTTTTGTAGAAAGGAACGGCGGGGAGCTCTGCAATCAAATAGATTTCTTTAAATGCCTCATTTATTGCTCGTTTTTCTGCCAATTGAAGCATTTCTCTGCCAATCCCACGTTTGCGCCAGTCTTTTGCGACACAAAAACGATCAAATTGGATTTGTTCTTCGCTTTGTTTTTGGTAACGCAAGGTAGCAATTGGCTGTTCGTTATGGATCATGACAAGGTTCGGGTAATAGGCATCCTTACCGTCAAATTCTAAATGAGCAGGTATTTCTTGCTCTAACACGAATACGTCATAACGTAAAACGTAACTGCTGGCTTTTATCCATTCTTCGGTTCCAAAATACGTTTCCATTATTTTGCCTCCTTTTGGATTCTTTCTTGATTATAGCAAGGAAAACGTAGACCGCAAACAATGAAAAATCAAAAAGTAGGATTGACAGCATCGCTAAGAATACGTATACTGATAAAGTACAAAAAGGACATAGTTTGTTTTAGACTGACTCACAGAAAATTCTTTCTCGGCTGAAAAAAGAATAGTCACTGTTCAAACTGCTCCCTTTTTCAATTTGATAGAAATATCAACGCGACTCAGCGTTAACGAGTTTAAGAGGTAATGAGTAAACATCATTGCAATCAAGGTGGTACCGCGAGTTTTCGTCCTTGGCTGTAATGGTGTTTTTTGTCGTTTATTATGTAGAAAGAAGGTAAAACAATGAAAAAATTAAGCAGTGCAGAAGTACGTCAAATGTTTTTAGACTTTTTCCAAGAAAAAGGACATACGATCGAACCTAGTGCTTCACTAGTACCGGTCAATGATCCAACCTTATTATGGATCAACTCAGGAGTGGCGACACTAAAGAAATATTTTGATGGATCTGTTGTACCAGACAATCCAAGAATCACGAATGCGCAAAAATCGATTCGGACGAATGATATCGAAAATGTTGGGAAAACAGCTCGTCATCATACGATGTTTGAAATGTTAGGGAACTTCTCGATCGGCGATTATTTCAAAGAAGAGGCAATCCACTGGGCATGGGAATTTTTAACAAGTCCAAAATGGATGGCGTTTGATCCTGAGAAATTATATGTCACTGTTTATCCAAAAGATACAGAAGCAAAACGTATCTGGCACGAAGAAGTTGGGTTATCTCTTGACCATATCGTGGATGTAGAAGATAACTTTTGGGATATCGGTGCTGGACCATGTGGGCCAGATACAGAGATTTTTTATGATCGTGGCGAAGCCTATAATGACTTGGAAGAAGATGATCCTGAAAACTATCCTGGTGGCGAAAATGAACGTTATCTTGAAATCTGGAACTTAGTATTCTCAGAGTTCAACCACAAACCAGATAATACGTTTGAACCTCTTCCACATAAAAACATTGATACGGGCATGGGCTTAGAACGAATGGTTTCCATCGTTCAAGATGCACCAACCAACTTTGAAACAGATTTATTTATGCCGATCATCCATGCAGTTGAGCAATTGAGCAACAAAGTAAAATACGGTGAGGATGCCTTAACTGATATTTCATATAAAGTAATCGCAGACCATATCCGAGCATTATCTTTTGCGATCGGTGACGGGGCATTGCCTTCAAATGAAGGACGCGGCTATGTGTTGCGCCGTTTGTTGCGTCGAGCAGTCATGCACGGAAAAAAATTAGGGATCGAGCAAGCTTTCTTATACCGTTTAGTGCCTGTTGTTGGCGAAATCATGGAGAGCTACTACCCTGAAGTGTTGGAGCAAAAAGAATTTATCGAAAAAGTCGTTCGTACGGAAGAAGAACGTTTCAATGAAACGATCAATGAAGGTCTTGAGATCTTGAACCAAGTGATCAAAGAGGTAAAACAAGCAAACGGAACAACGCTTGCCGGAAAAGATATCTTTAAACTTTACGATACGTATGGATTCCCAGTCGAATTGACAGAAGAAGTGGCGGAAGATGAAGGATTGAATGTCGATCACGCAGGCTTTGAAACAGAAATGCAGGCGCAACGTGAGCGCGCGCGTGCGGCTCGTAATACAGAAACATCGATGGGGGTTCAATCTGCTTTATTGACAGATATCAAAGTAGACAGCAAATTCATCGGTTATGACCATATTGAATCTGACAGTGAATTACTAGTGATCGTCCAAGACGAAACAATCGTCAGTGAACTATCGGATGGGGAAGCTCAATTGATCTTTGATCAAACACCATTTTATGCTGAAATGGGTGGACAGGTAGCCGATCAAGGTTGGATCATTGATGCAGCTGGTGAAACAGTAGCTAATGTGACCGATGTTCGTAAAGCACCAAATGGACAATTCTTGCATAAAGCAGAAGTCCTTTCTGAAATCAAAGAAGGAAACACCTATCATTTATTGATCGATGAACCAAGACGTAACCGAATCATCAAAAACCATACGGCTACTCACTTATTGCACAAAGCATTAAAAGAAGTATTAGGCGATCATGCCAACCAAGCAGGTTCATTGGTTGCACCAGGCCATTTACGTTTTGACTTCACACATTTTGGGCAGATCACAAGTGAAGAATTGGCGAAAATGGAACAAATCGTGAACGAAAAAATCTGGGAAGCGATTCCTGTCGAAACCATCGAAACAGATATCGACACAGCGAAAAACATGGGCGCAATGGCATTGTTTGGCGAAAAATATGGCAATGAAGTCCGCGTGGTCAATATCGGCGGTTGGTCGATCGAATTATGTGGTGGTACGCATGTCGGTAATACCGAAAACATCGGAATCTTTAAAATCGTTTCTGAATCAGGGATCGGTGCAGGGGTTCGTCGGATCGAAGCGGTGACAAGTAAAGAAGCTTATGAATTGTTGGAAAGCGAAGAACAACAACTAAAAGAAGTTGCGGCAATCGTGAAATCACCACAATTGAAAGAAGTCGTAGCTAAAGCAGAACAATTGCAACAACAAGTAAGAGAACTACAAAAAGAAAATGAACAATTGGCAAGTAAGTTAGCCAACCAACAAGCAGGGGATATTTTCAAAAATCCAGAGACGATCAATGGCAAAACGATCATCACTGCGCAAGTTAAAGTAAAAGATATGAATCAATTGCGTCAATTAGCTGATCAATGGAAACAAAAAGCAGTTTCAGATATTCTTGTCTTGGCAAACGAACAAGAAGGTAAAGTCAGCTTGTTAGCAGCAATGACACCTGAAGCAAATGAAGCAGGCTTAAAAGCCGGCGATTTGATCAAAGCAATCGCACCGAAAGTCGGCGGTGGTGGCGGTGGTCGTCCAGATATGGCGCAAGCAGGTGGAAAAAACCCAGCGGGTATCTCAGACGCATTGACAGAAGCAAAAACATGGTTAGAAAATAAATAGAAGCAAGCGTAGGTTTTTACTACAAATAAATGGCAAGCGAGTTTGGGCTGATTTCCCAAACTCGTTGCTTTATTTTCATTGGCTCAACGGTTATTGCTATGTACACATTTATTGACAAATCAACAAAACGCTATAGGATTAGAGTAAAGCAAACAGGGGGAGATTCAATGAATAGCAAAAACAAAACATTTCGGTTAGTACTTCGTGCCATTTTGTTAGCCATCATTATCGTTCAATCAATGATTCCATGGTTAGGCTTTATTCCATTAGGTTTTATTAGCTTGACGATCATCCATATCACAGTGATCGTAGCGGCCGTAGTATTAGGACCGAAAGATGGCATGTTGATCGGCTTGTTCTGGGGAATTGCGACGATCATCCGTGCCTACGCGATGCCAACTACACCCTTCGATACATTGGTTTTCACCAATCCAATCATCTCAGTTGTACCCAGAGTTTTAGTGGGACTCGTTGCTGGCTTTGTATTCCATTGGTTGTATAAGCGTTCATCGACGATCGTCGTACCGGCTGTTGTAGCTGGAATACTAGGCTCTTTAGTCAATACGGTCCTTGTTTTAGGATTGATGGGCTTATTTTATACGAATGCCACAGCTCAAGCTTATGGTGTCGATGCTTCGGTCTTGTTCAAGACACTTGCTGGGATTGCTGCAATCAATGGGATTCCAGAAGCTATCGGCGCGGGGATCATCACACCATTACTCGCCAAAGCATTATTTGCAGCAACACCTTTAAAACCTGAATGATATAAGACCAGCAATCACAGATAAAAGGAGTCACAAATTTGGCAAAGAAACAAGAAACACTAACAGCAAAAGAACGAACAAAAAAAGCATTGATGGCAGGAGTATGGGGTCTGTTAACTAATGTGATCCTATTCGTTGCGAAATTGATGATCGGACTACTCTCTGGAAGTGTGTCGATCATGGCGGATGCCATCAACAGTTTGTCGGATACCGCTTCTTCTGTTTTGACTTTGATTGGCTTCAAGATCGCGGCAAAACCAGCAGATCAGGAGCATCCTTATGGACACGAACGTTTTGAATATATTAGTGGATTATTCGTGTCTCTCATCATCACGTACGTCGGATTCCAGTTCTTACACTCCTCAATTGAAAAAATCATCGATCCGGAAAATATCGCCCTATCACCGATCATCTTTTTAGTTTTAGTCTTTTCGATTGCTTTAAAAGTTATTCAGGGGCGTATGTACAAGAGAACCGCAAAAATGATCGATTCGGAAACCTTACATGCAACTGCCAAAGACAGTTATAATGATGTATATACGACATTTGCTGTTTTACTCTCAGCTTCTGTCGAATGGTTGACAGGTTGGCGCGTGGATGGCTATATTGGCTTCTTGTTAGCACTTTACATCTTGTACAGCGGCGTAATGATGTTAAGAGAATTCGTGTATGAATTATTAGGTAGCCGTCCCACTGTCGAACAGATCCAGGCGATGGAGGAGCAGCTGAATGGCTATACGAAAATCCTCGGTTATCATGACTTGTTAGTGCATAATTACGGACCAAATCAGCGCTTTGCTTCTGTTCATGTGGAAGTGGATGATCGGCTAGATTTAAATGAAGCGCACAAGATCATGGACATCATCGAAAAAGACTTCAAAAAATCTTTGGGTGTAGAATTAGTCTGTCATCTAGATCCGGTACCAGTTGATAATGAGAATTATCAAGAGATTCTCAATGAGTTGAAAAAAATCATCAATGAGACAGCAGAAGGCTTGAAAATCCATGATTTTCGCATGATCCATAAAGGCCAGATCCTACAATTTGATGTCGTTGTTCCTGAAGGTACACGTTTGTCAGATGAGGAATTAGAGCGCATGATGCGTATCCAAATAGAAAAGAGAGTTGGTGAGTATCATTTGGATATCACCTTTGACCATAACTATTTGCTTTTTTAACACTTTGCTTAAAAAAAGATATGGGCTGTTCTGTCATTCATGTGGACATCTGGCGCCATAAGATTTTAATAAAAGAGTTTGACTTAAATAAAATAAGCAAAAAGCCTGAAAATATTTTTGTATTTTTGGGTTTTTTGCTTATTTTTTAAAGAAGGAATCTGGAATATCGTCACTTTATAGTCGGGAAAGGATAAAGGAGGATTGGACTAGATTTTCAGGTTATTTTTTTCTGAACGAGGGCTTCCTTTTTGATTACATAAAATGAACATAGCTGGTGGCGTCGTAGACGTGCAATAGAAAGTATATTTTAACAGATGTGTATTTTTAAAATTTATATTTCTTTACCAAACAATTTTGAATTCTATGAATAAAAATCAGTTTTTTTTTTCTGTATCAAGAAATAATAGTAGTTGTTGTATAAATACTATCAAGTAATATAAAAATAAATATTTTGTTCCATCAATGATTTTTGAATTTTCAGTATTGACAATAGGAATAATAATGGATGTAGGTTGTGTATTTTAAGAAATAATGAGTTTCAATGATTCTTATCATTCACAAGGTAAAAATTCTTGTTGCAACGTTCAGCTGTTGCTGAAGTCTTGGAAGTCTGTCAATCGAATGAATTGAGGAGTGAATAAGATGCCAATAGAAGATCATCGTAAACCAATAGGAACATTCAATAATAAAAGATATAAAAATTTCAACACAAAAGCCGAACAACGAATGGTCAACTATATTTCTAATCATTCTGGGAAACAACCAACAAGAGAAGGTCTTAAGACGGCGGTTGGAATGCTTTACGCATTCAGTCTGTTTCAAAATTTCAAATTAGAAGAAGAGATGCCAAACAAGCAAAGGGCTGTTCAAGAAGAGCGTGCTATTTTTGAGATGGATACTTTTGTCGTAACAGATGATTGGATCAATCATAAAGACGAAGTAGTCCACTCGTTAACTTCAAGTTCAACGTTCGATGGCGGAAAGACTTCCGATGTATTGAATAAAAACAGTACATATGATGGATTTGAACCCAAGATAAATACGTCAACTCCTTTGGCCGAAGCAGCACAGTTATGGAGTTTAGAGGTTCATAAATTCGTACATGGTCTAGTTGAACTAGAAAATTGCACGACGACAAAAAAAGAAACAATCGGTCGGAAATGGGGATTATGGGAACAACCTCGAAAAGTACAAACTCACTTTAAAACCATATGTAAAGTAGCAACTGCTAAATCTCAAAAGATAAATGAAAAGGACAAAGAGCATTCACCCCTCCTTCAACAATTCTATTTCAAAAAAATCCCCCCAACAAATGCCAGAGACTACTTTGAATTAAAAGATATCGCGGATAAACTTAAAAATGTGTTTGAAGGATTCGCTGATGAATCTCACAACGATAATATTACTAAAAAAAATGAGACAGACAACACAAACGATAACTATTTTCACGATGTGACTGAAGATTATTGGTTCTATGTAGTTGATAGTTTTCGCTCATTTGTTCGCAACACTCTATCGAATCCTAGTGCTGAGGAATCAGAAGGGGAACCTTCTCGTCCATTTGATGAATGGATAAAAGGTAAATCTGAGGGGATACCAAGAGGGCATGAAGAGATTGGTAAAGAGCGAAGAAATAATCATCTGATCGAACATTCTTTTTTTACGCATCCCTTACCTGTCAGGCTGCCATTATCAAATGAAGAAGCCGAACAAATTACAACGACTATCTGGCAATTAACGAGTAGATTTGCCGAAAGTGTTAGCACATTTTTTGATCAGAAAACAAACTTATTTGGTGTCGGTGCCACATCACTTCCTTCTAATCGCATGACACCTGAACCTCTTTCGGAACAGATTCCCAAAATAGGCTTTACTTCTTATGAAGATATCCCTGAGAAAACGGTGGATAAAATCAATCGTATTATCGATACATACTTGAAGAGACAACCTTTTCCAGATGTTGACTTGGAGCCTATGATGCCTTTTTGGTACGATCACGATGTGTATCAACAGCGTGCTAAAACAGATGAGGTCAATGAAGCGGTCAAAGATTTTATGGGGGATCTTTCTATTCAAGACTTGTTTATTCTAATCGATAACTGGGAACAAGATAGATTTGCCTTTCACCTTGTCTTAGAGAAAAGAATCTCTCTTGCGCATCTTATTCTAAAAAAATATGGGGTACCAGATCGTGCATTAACTTATAGAGAAGCCATAGAAATTGTACTTCAGTGGCGAACAAACAATATTTTTAAAGGATTTACATTTATTGAAGTGAGTAGTGTGATGGTTCATTTGACGGCTCCTAAAGTAAATATGAGCAATCTCACGACAACGGCACCACCAGTCTCTGATTTAGATCAAGTAAACAATATCAAAGAAATCCTGAAAAATAATCAGATACCTGAAGGAGTAGTATTTCAAAATTTACCGATCTTTTATTATGAATATGATCTTTTTTTAAATCGAAACAAAACGATTGAGGTAAAAGAACTTCTTCATGAGTTCTTCGAAAAAAATAAAATTGCGATCAAGGAAGAAGCTACAGCTAAAGAAATAATAGATGGTCTCAACGATTTTGTGGAGTCGGGTGGAACTTCTGATTTTTTGGAACAAGAATCAAGAGAACAATTCATCACTTATTATATTATGAAAGCCTATGGGGTAAAAAATATTCGGTTAGGTGATCCCTATTTGCTAACTAAAAAAACAGCTGTGCAACAACAATTGCAAACGAATTTACTATTAGAAGGGTGTACCTACAAAGAAAATACAGAACAAACAGTTCATTATCAATTGTCTGCACCAGAACTCCCCTATACTGAACAGCTTCAAGAACAAAAAAACATTAGTGGGATCATTTATAATGACTTCATAAATGATCAGGCAGCGACTATATCGAATGTTGAACCCATCAAGCCATATTGTTATGATTATCAGATTTTCAATCAACGTGAAAAAACACTAATGGTAAACAGAGAAGTCAGGATTTTTCTTATTGCAAAACAGTTATCACTTGGGTATGTGTCAAACAGTGAATTAGTGAGGAAAATGCAAAGTTGGGTGCTTAGCGCAGGAAACTACGAGGAAACTGTCCAAAGACAAAAAGAGGTAGCAGAACTACTCCTAAAGCATTACGGGATTGAATGGCGATTATTGACTGTCCAGGATGCACGGGTTTGTATTCTTCAATGGGAAGACAATAATGCTCAGTTAAATTACCTTATCAATGAGAGTCAAGAGAGTGAGCTTAGTAATAAAAAAGAGAAGATCAATACATTTCTTAAAGAAAATCACCTACAAAAAAAAGCAGATGATTCCCAAAGTGTTCAGGCAACAAAGCATGTTGAAGATATACATAACCAAAAAGAGGAGACCAAGCGAAGAGTTGCTGATTTTCTCAAAGGACAAGGTAGGAGTTGGAACATGTCTGATTCCAGTGCGTTTGCACAAACAATTACTCATTGGGTGTTGTTAGAGGGGGCGACGATCGAGGTGATTGATCCAGTCAAAATCAAACAATTGGCACAAGTGATTTTGAACGAAAAAAATGATGGAGTCATCTCAGGCGCACATGCCGAGTTAACCTATACAAAATGGTTATTTGAAACATTTGACTTCGACGATCCGTCACTTGAATTGTCAACGCCAACTGATGAAGATGTAATACCTGTCCACATTGATTTAACTGAAAATGAACAAACCGCGGGGGAACCACTAAATCTCAGTGTAGGCAAGGAACAATGGCAGAATAAAAATATACGTGTCCAGTTGAATCAGTTTTTTATTCAACAAGGGGTTGTTCCTTATGATCAATCATCGGAACGAATACTTATATCTATGGGAAAGTGGTTGACACAAGATGGTGTTGGCATGGTATTTATGCCAGATAAATTTCAGGCCATCGCCAAAATCATTCTAAAAGAACTGAAGATGTATGGCGGATCATCAGAAGATAAAATTTCTGCAAAAATTGCTGAAGCTACTGTCATGAGATGGGCGATTGAAAATATATTAAGTGGCTCGGTCGAAGAATACATGATAAGAAAAATTCTCGACTCACCCGATCCATCAAGCTTTACGATTGGACAAGTCAGAAAATTTTTAGAGGTCGATTCGTTAAGAAAAGAGGGTGTTATCAATATCCATAGCCTTGTCGGAAGAGATAGCAGAGAAGAACAAATGTTAAGAAAAGATCAGGTGGTTTTTGAAAAACTATGGATAAAATTTATCGAAAAAATATTACCTAATTATTTTCTTGAGTCTAGCAAATTAGCCGATGATCTATCGATATCTGATTTTGGCTCATTGATGCAACTAGCAGGAGCAAAACTGTTGGCAGATGCTGGTTATTTGTCAGAATTCAGCAATAAAGATGAGATTACACTTGGTAAATTTTTTTGCGATTCTCTTAAAATACAATCCATAAAGCAAATTGAAGGGTTACAATACCTCCTAACCCCAGCTTTACTAGCTACTGCTCAATTAGATCCTGAAGGATTAAGAGAGGCTTTAGAGAATGGTAATCATAAAGTTTATGCCTTACAAAAGTTTATCACTTTCTGGCAAGAAATGACGGAGACAATCGTTGAGAATGAAAAAATACTCTATCATGAGGTGGGGGAATATGAGGACGCAGTTACCAACTGGCGCCGAAAAAAAGCACTGGCAGAAAGTGTGAATAAAGAATGCAACAAACGTTCAGGAAAAAACAGATTATTATTAGACCAAGCATATTTATTAGGCTTACCACCTTGTCCCGATGTTTACCAACCACCAGATCTAGAGGAATGGTACACACAGCTAACGAAAGACGTAGCCGACGCTTTTTTCAAAGTAAATCAGCGATTTATCGGCACCGCTTTAAATGGTTTAGATCAGTCAGAGAAAAATTTTCTATTTTCAAACGAAACACAGATTTATAGTGCAACGGCTGAACTTAGGCATCAGCAACATTACTATGCACCACCAGCTATTGGAGGAATTCCAATAGTCAATTTCGGTGAGCGTGAGAAATGGTTGGATACTAACTTGAATCTAGAAAAAACAGATCTTTTTGCAGCGATCCGTGGAGGGGAAGAACGTTTGTATGCTGTGAAGAGATTGGAACAATATGGGGGATATATTTTTTATCGAGTAGATAAAGATCCGCTATTATATCTTAAATATGGATTGTTTGATCAAAAAGACCTTTGGCGCAATGGTTATAAGCAAAACAGAGAAAAAATCCGAATTGGTAAGAAAGACTTCACATTTTCTACAAAAATCATTCGGGAGCATGAACTAGGACAAGGCTTGGATCAAGCAAGACTGAGTATCGCCATCAGTCAAATACAGCGAGATCATTTCTATCGCCAGCTATATGAGTTTGGAAATGACAAGTCCGTACCTGAACAAATTGGGGATGTGGTCAAACATATTATCCCTTTTTATGATTGTATCGTCGGAATCATTGATGAAAATGTCTCTGATGCGGTCATTTCGTGTACAATTGATGTGGTTTTCTTGATCCCTGTCGTTGGTCAAGTGATGGGACTAAGTACAAATTTTGCCCTGGGGATGGCAAAAGCCGCTGCAGAAAGTGGAGTCAGACACGCTATCCGTAATGGAATGAGATTCACACCAACTCGTTTAGAACTAAAAGCGATTCTTAAAAGTACAGCACACTATGCAGATCCTGGATTTGAGTTAGTCACTGATGGAGCAAAGTTGATACTTAAAGGATTTTCTGAATTGAGAAGTCAATGGTTCATTCCTGCTCATTTGAAACCTTTATTAACGAAGCTAGAAACTTTAACAAAAAAAATACCTCCGTTGCCTGATGATCATGTACGGGCACAGCTGCCTGGAAAGGGCCCCTACAGCATCGTGAGACGTGTGAAAGACTCGTTGTACATGCAGGTGATGAATCTAAAAGATGGTGATATTTTTGGGGGATATTTCACATTACATGGCAGTCAGCTCAGATCTTTTGAAGGGGACTTGTTTTATAATGAGGAGGAGATTCAGCGGATAAACAGGCTCGCACATCAAGTGGATATTTCACAAATATTTGTAGTAGAAAAAAATTTGAACCCCAAAGGATATGGTGAAGGGAAGGTATACACTGTAGAGAAAAATGGAGAAGTCATTGGTTCATTCGTTCAAATGAATCAACAAAAGGTCCCAGTTCAAATCCATGCGATTGAAGGTCATGGCTTACGTTATGACGTATATGAAGGAGAAAAATTGTTTCCTATACGATTTAACGGCGTAGGCTGGTATTTTGAACCGGATACTTCGCCAAGATTAGCGAAAGAAGTCAGCGACTATGTGATCAGTCAACCAGAACAGTTTGAAAGTATAAGTAGCCCCACTACTCTTTCTCCACCCGATGAATATGGCTTGATGCATGCCTCCTCAGGTAGATCTTATATCAAGGTGAACAATCGCTATATTCCATTAATTTTAATCGACCGAGAAAATCAACGATATCATCTTGTTAAGAAAAAAGTAACTAGACCGCTGATCATCTTGAAATTTGATGAGAGACATAACTACTTCCGTGTTGAGACCCCATTAGAAAGAATGATTGCTGAGCCACACCATGCAATCTTAGCGGGTGGGAAGAAAAGTATTCCTAATAAATCAACGAAAAATACAGCTGGAAGTACAAAAGCAAAGCAACCAATTCCACAAGTTGGAAAAGCTGGAACATCTCGCGATACAGAGGATTTAGCAAAGATTGCTAAAATGTTGGAATACCCACCATATTACCAATTACCAGAGTCACTTGGTGTAGCGGACACATTCAATCAATTCAGACAAGCCACCATACTTACTGATCATCCAAAGAAGTTCAGGTATGAGGATGATCAAGTGAAGCTTCCAAGGTTGACTTCTTTTGTTTCAGAATTTGCGAATTTAAGTTCCCGTACTGATGGTATGGCAAAGGCAGCTATGAAGTATGAAATTGCAAGAATACTAGCGAATGATCCCGAGCTTCCTTATCGAATATTTCCTGGTTTTACCTCTGATAAAGTGCCAGAGTACATTGATGAATTCCAAAAAGAAGTAGCTTCGGGAGTCGATGAGGCCGTCACCTATCTCCAAACATTCAAGCAAAAAGCAGAGGAGTGGTTAAAACTTGAAACACTTGCAGAAATAACGCCAGGTCAATATTTGAATCACATGTTAAAGCTAGAAACTAGTGAAAATAAAGAACAAGTAATGAGAGAAGTCATCAAAAGATTACTCCTTATCGCTGATAAAAGCGAACAATTTCTCAACTTATCAAAAGATTTAGGCTATCAAAATATCTGGATCGTCTCTTCCGATTTAGTCTATGACAAAAAAACGAAAAACTATTATACAGCCAAAGTGAAACCTCCTACTACAGTAGCATTTGTCGTAAATGCTGATCCAGAATGTCGGATACTGATCATGGCGGATAAATTCCATATAAAGCCATCAGATAGGCCAGATACTCAAACTAGACCTAGTTTATTTGGAACAGTGATCCATGAAACAACCCATGTTGTATCAAGCACACTGGATTATGCTAGATTTGCAGATCCTCCGAAAGGATTTCAAAGTAGTGGGGAAGATATCAGAAAACGGTTTGACTTTGAATACCTGGACATAACATTCTCTGAGAATTTTGATCTCTTTGTTAGCCATTTGGCTCAAGAATTTGATTTGCCTAAATTAGCACGTAGTGAGGTGGTTAAGCAGCTTTTAGTTGATCCAATGTTAGCTGCTAATTTTCTGCTTTTAGATGCGGAAGTTGTGATGACGATTATTAGAGATCTTGTATTAGATAATGATTTTTTCAATCGCATACGTGTGAAAAGAGTGTTGAATGATGGGCCTTTAATCGATCCTACAATTCTCATGTTTTTTGCGCTGATGCACACGGGAAATTTTTTCATCTTAGAAAAAGAATATGAAATAGAAAAAAACCAAACTAAAGCAGGGAATTCAAGCGAGGATCATAATCACCCAACGCTTCCAACTACTACGAATGTTCGTGAAAAAAGAAGCTTTGCTGCCATCGTCCAACAAGCATCAACAAATAGCAAGGAAGTAAATAGGACGTTAACTTTTTCATTTCCGAATGTAAATAAAAAAGAATTGAATGTGAAAAGTCTTAACTAAAAAGGATACATTCAGAGATCGATAAAAAAGAGGAAAGTCAAACCTAAGAAGAGATCAGAACTGAAGTGTCTAGCCTAGAGAAATAAGACGTCATCCACAAAAATTTGAAGAACAATTTTCGTGGATGGCGCCTTTTTTCCGAAGAGGTTACTTCTGTTCCCGTCGTTTATTCGGGTTTAGAATACGCGAGAGGAGTCATGTTCCACGCACAATATTTTATAATGATTTTTGTAAAGCTTGTCTAGCTAGATTATCTGCGCCTTTATTTTTACTTTCAGGTATCCACTGAAGAATCAACATTGAAAAATCTTTTAATAGACTTTGTATTTTTTCTAAATAGGGCAAGAAATCTTGGTTAGTAGTATGATTTTTATCGATGGTTGATACAAGCACTTTACTATCGGAATAGCAGAGAATGATTTCTTCGGTCATCTGTCTATTCTTTAGAATTTCTAAAGTTTTTAAAAAGACTTCAAACTCGGCTTGATGGTTTGAACCAAAGGATAAAGGGATAGACAACTGTTCTTGTTGATGATCAGCGACTAGTAATATTCCTCCACCGCTAGGTCCAGGGTTGCCTTTTGTTGATGCATCAATGTATACTTTTAACATAAGGAAAAACACGCCCTTCAAAAATTGTCGGTTCGACTTATTATACCATTACAGATAAAGACACGAGGTTGAAGAATGAAAAAAAATATTCGCTGGCAGCCCGAAACGGCACAGTCGATCATTTATTGGTCATCAACATTTATTATTTTATTTTTGAGTTTGATCTTATCGTTAGAAAATACAAGACCTTATTGGAAAAGTAATATTTTAATGGGGGTATTCTTTATTTTCCTTTTGCTAGGGTTACGACGCTCACTAGTTTTAAAAAAAGAGGCAATAAAAATAAAATATGCTGCTTTTTGGAGAGATCGTGAAATACCAATTGATCAAATCAAGGACGTCCATGTACAAAAACGCAAATTATCTTTAACAATTGAAAAAAATAAAGAGCCATTTGTGATTTTTGTAAAAAGAAAGGCGCAAGTAGAATTACTGGACCACTTGAAATATCCTATGAAAAAAACGGTAACGATGCCATCAATACTTAAGAATACGAAAGATGTAGTTGAATAAGATAAAGATTCTGTACGAGTTTAGAGGCACCAGTAAGAATCGAAACAAGAATACTAGGTAGTAGCAGAGAATAGTAACAGAGAGTAGTAACCTGACTAATCTAGTAGTCAGGTAGAAATAATGAAAAGGAATAAAAAATAAAAAAGCTATTCCAATCAACTGGAATAGCTTTTTTTATTTGCTTTGGCTGTGTTTATTCATTGATCTTTTTGACATGGGCCGCCTGAACGCCTCGATTCCCTTCAATAACGGTAAATTCTACCACTTGGTTTTCTTCAAGTGTTTTGAATCCTTCTTCTTCGATTGCAGTAAAATGTACGAAGATCTCTTCTGTTTCATCATAACTAATAAAGCCATATCCTTTTTTGTTATCGAACCATTTCACCATTCCTGTGGTCAAAACACTCACGACCTTTCTATGTCTGATCATAGCCTATATTATAAAGAGAATTAATAGGTACGTCAAATAAATCAAAAATCAGTTTTTTTTGTTTTTTTTTACAATGAAAACAGGTATAATAAGTATAACTTAACAAAAAATAAATATTCGTATATATAGTTCGTGAAAAGGGGCGTTTTGATGAAAAGTGATTTAGAGATTTCACAAGAAACACAGCTAAAACCGATAATTAGAGTTGCGGATAGCATCGGAATCAATGAAGATGATCTAGAATTATATGGGAAATACAAAGCAAAAATAAATTTTACCACAATGAAGAATTTTTCGAAAAAAGAGGATGGTCGCCTCGTTCTGGTAACTTCTATCAATCCCACACCAGCTGGTGAAGGAAAATCAACAGTTACAGTCGGATTAGGTGATGCCTTGAATCAATTAGATAAAAAAGCTGTGATTGCATTACGTGAGCCATCCTTAGGTCCAGTTATGGGAATCAAGGGTGGAGCTACTGGAGGAGGCTACGCGCAAGTATTACCAATGGAAGATATCAATTTGCATTTTACTGGAGATATGCATGCAATCACCTCTGCAAATAATGCACTGTCTGCCTTATTAGATAATCACATCCACCAAGGAAATGAGCTAGGGATCGATCCGCGACGTGTCATTTGGAAGCGTGTCGTGGATTTGAATGATCGTGCATTGCGAAATGTGATCGTTGGATTGGGTGGACCGATTCAGGGGGTTCCAAGAGAAGACGGATTTGATATCACTGTAGCAAGTGAAATCATGGCGATATTGTGTTTAGCTGCTGATTTAGATGATTTAAAAGCTCGATTAGCACGAATCGTTATTGGATATACTTACGATCGTCGGCCTGTAACAGCTGGTGATTTAAAAGCAGAGGGTTCCCTTGCTTTGTTGTTAAAAGATGCGATTAAACCGAATCTCGTGCAAACGATCTATGGTACACCCGCATTTATCCATGGTGGACCGTTTGCAAACATTGCTCATGGTTGTAATAGTGTATTGGCAACTAAAACTGCATTGAAAATTGCTGATTATGTTGTTACTGAAGCTGGTTTTGGTGCAGATTTAGGCGGAGAAAAATTCCTAGATATCAAAGTTCCTAATTTGCAGAAAGCGCCAGATACGATTGTGATCGTAGCGACTGTTCGTGCGTTGAAAATGCACGGGGGACTGGATAAGGCAGAACTACAAACTGAAAATCTTGAGGCTTTACACAAAGGATTTGCTAACTTGAAGCGGCATATTCGTAATATGAGAAGTTACAAGATCCCAGTGATCGTTGCAATCAATGAATTTGTGACTGATACAGAGGCTGAATTAGAGTTACTGAAGGAATTGTGCGAAAAAGAAGGAGTCATAGCAAAACGGGCAAGTGTTTGGGAAAATGGTGCCGAAGGGGGAGTTGAATTAGCAAAAGCAGTTGTAGAATTGATCGATACAAAAGACGCGAATTACGTTCCATTGTATCAATCTAGTGATTCAATCAAATCAAAAGTAAATGCAGTCGTTCAAAAAATCTACGGTGGTAAAGAAGTTTCTTTTAGCAAAAAAGCAGAGAATCAAATCCTTGAGTTTGAGAAAAATGGTTGGTCTGACCTACCGATTTGCATGGCGAAAACCCAGTACTCTTTTTCTGACGATCCAACATTACTAGGTGCACCGGAAGATTTTACGATCACGATCCGTGAATTTGTACCCAAATTGGGTGCAGGATTTTTAGTAGCTTTGACAGGTGATGTGATGACAATGCCAGGATTACCAAAGAAACCAGCCGCATTGAATATGAATGTGACGAATCAGGGAGAGGTAGTCGGTTTATTCTAATCGAAAAATTTTGAAGTAGTCCTAACTAAACTTTTCAATACGAAGGTGTAAAAGCTAAAAAATAGCTGATCTATTTTTAGCTTTTACTCTTTTTTTATACTTATTGATTTATATTTAAATGACAAAAAAGTTCAAGTTTTTATTATTAAAAAAAAACTAGTCACGAGGCTGAACAGACTACCATGTATAATTGTGGCATAAAATCTACCTTTAGGTTTGTATCTCATCAACAAAATAAGGAGAGAGAGTTATGCCAATCGATAATCAAAGTAATCGAAAACGAAATGGTCAATTCAACAATGAAAAGAATAATAAAGAAGATAAGCAGGCTTTTGAAGATGCAGTAAAAGCAATTTCTTCTGGTGTCGGTCATGCCCCTACACCAGAGATTCTTCATTCACCATTGTTATTGTCATTATACGTCTCGAGCATTTTAGGAAATGTGGTCGTGCGAGGTGAGGGACCTAATCAACGACAACCAATACATAATAGTGGCGCTGTTTTTGAAGCAGATACTATTGTTGAAGTGAAGCAACATGCGAATCAAACAGAAGTGCTACATGCGCTAACTTCGCATTCGACAGTGAACAGTACGTTGATCACCCCAGCTTTGACAGAGAATACAACTGCAATTGCTTCTTTGCCTTCACGAGCTTTTCATGATAATACTGCTTATAATTTAACAGATTTTGCTCATCACTGGAGTTTGAACGTACATAAAATAGCACATGGCATTGCAGAAACATATGGTTGCACAACAAATAAGACTATCACAGACCTCACAAAATTATGGGAAGGGTCAACTACTTCTAATCACACACAACTCAAGCATACAAAAGTCCACTTTAAAACCGTTTGTCAGAGTGCGATTGCTGAATCTCATAAGATGAATCAACAACAAATAGATAAACCCGCCGATCTACATCATTTTTCCTTCAAGAAAGGTGTAAGTGATCGTTCAGAACAACAATTTTTATTTGAAGATGCGGCGGAAAAATTGAAAAAAATTTTTCAACAATCATTTAACAAAACAACCAATCAGACGAAGCAACAGACAACAGAAAATGTGAAAAATGATGTTCCTGAGTCAGCTAGTTTCTTTGAGGGTTTAACAGAGGCATTCATTACATTTTTTCATGATTTTGATCAACCAATCTATACAGAAAAACTTGAAAGTTTAAAAGGAGATTCGCTGATCACTCGCTTTTTATCCATGATGGCTCAAAGTATTTCCTATCAAGAAAAAATACCTGATACAGCTAAACCTTCAAATGGTATGAATGTTTCTCATTCTTTTCGAGCGTATGCCTTTTCAAGTGAAGTTCCAACTTTGAATAAGGAAGAGGAAGGATTTGCGACACAATTTTGGATGTTGTTTAGCAAAATGGATGAAACACTAACCAATTTTATAAAAAAGTGGGATCTATTCGTTGTTCGAGGAGCTGAGGGAAGGCCGATCAATGATCCGCGCTTCAATACTAGAGAGGAAAGTGAAGTCGAGACAGTTAAAGATAATCAGCGGGGACAGGGAACAATGAAGAATCCTGGATCTACTAAGATTGAAATAGTGAAAGGAATCATAGAGGATATTGAGCATGATCGAGTCCCAACTAGTCGATACAAAGAGCCTTTACCCAACTTTTTTTACGATAAATATTTATTTCGGAGTAAGAGCGAGACAAAGAATGTAGTAAGAAAGTTGAAAGTCTTTTTGATCAAACAAAAAGCTGTGACTAAAAATGCTAATGATGTGGAAGTGATCAAAGCGCTTGAAAATTGGGTTAGAATCCGTCGTATTAATGATATTTCACAAGACGCTTCCAAAGTCCAATTTGCCGCCTCTCTCATTCGAAAAAACTATGGTTTGAAGAATATCAGAATAGGTGATGCTTTGACGACGACACAACTACAAGCAATCTTTATGCAATTGAAAGTCAATGTGTACTTGGCAAACTATACCTACCAAGAAAAATCGAAACCAATCCAACTATCACCAGCGGAAAAAACGATTGAGGCTTATTATCGAACAGAAATAAATGTGTGCAATCAAATTTTTTCGGACTTCATCAATGATGCTCCTGCTACTGTACCAAAAAAACAGACGATTACTGCAGTTATTTACAATCGCGATCTCTTTAACAATCGAGAGAAAACAGAATCAGTGAATAAAGAATTGATTGATTTTGCACAAAAGCAAGGCTTCATTTTAAAGAATCCTACTGCAAGTGAATTGGTCCGATGGACGCGGATGTGGCTATTGAGATTAGGAAAATATGAAGAGATCGTGAGTCGAGAAGAACTAGTAGCGAAAGAGTTATTGAGAGCATATGGATCAAATATGACACTTGCGGGAACAAACGAGTCACGAGCGGTCATACTCCAATGGGAAAATAATAATGCGCAAGCGGGTTATCGGTATAAAAAAAATCGTATAAATGCGATTGCGCCGGATGCTCGCAAGGATAAATCAGATCAGACCGAGGAACAACAAGTTCAATCTTTCCTTAAAGAAAATCATATCATACCTATGAATGCAACCACTCATGTCAACGAGGAAAATAAACAACAAAAATTCCCTGATGAACCATCAGAAGTCATCGACAAACGAATCTGTCATTTTTTAAAAACAAAGGGTATTGTCTGTGATATATCAAATCCTCAGTTGTTAGCTGACAAGGTATCAAATTGGCTAATGCTTGAGGGTGCTGTTCAAAAAGTGATCGATCCTGTTAAACTAAAGGAACTCGCTCAAACGATACTTAATCAAGAAGACAATGGTCTTATTTCAAATAAGGAAGCAGAATTGACATTTTCAAATTGGTTAGAGAAAAAAATGGCAAAGAAAGAATCTCCTAGTTTACCTGAAAATCAACCGAAAACTGTTAAACCGGTGTCAATAAATGAAGATAACAAATGGAGAAGTCAGCAAGTGATTGATAAAGTGGGACAATACTTACGTCAAAATAATTTGATCACAGGGATGGCAACAAAAGAGGAAGTTCTGAGTGGAATTGGGAAATTGTTTGCACAAAATAATAATAATGGGGAGATAAACCCTGAAAAGGTACAAGCTATAGCAACAGTCATATTGAAAGAGTTGAACTTATATGGTGGAGCAGAGGATGAGTTGATTTCTGACAATGATGCACAAAAAACAGTCATGAAATGGGTCATGGAAAATGTGCTAGGTAGCTCAGTTGAAGAATATGCGACAAAAAAAATCCTTGATCATCCTAATCCTGCTACCTTTACGATTGGTGAGCTTAGAGATTCATTTAAACTGAATGAATTGATTAAGGACAAACGGATCATGCTTAATAAAAAAAGCGATCCTAAAAAGTATAAAGAATTAGAAGCTAATATAAGATCTTTGTGGATTGGTTGTCTGAACTATCTACTCCCTAATTACTTTCTCACATCAAGTGCCTTGTCAGATAATCTGCTGATTTCCGACTATGGTTCATTGTTACAGATTGCAGGCTCAAGAATACTAGTAGCTTCAGGTATTCTTAATAAATTTGAAAAAGAGGAAATTCGTACGTTGGGTGCACTTTTCTTTGAGTCAGTCAGTGAAAAAGGAGTACAGGATATCGAAGAATTAGATCATCTGTTGATACCGGCATTATTCACGACGGCTCAGTTAGATGCGCCGCGATTAAGAATAGCAATGGAGGCGGGTGACTATCGGGAAGTCGCTATTAGTACATTCATAAGCTACTATCAAAGAGGCTACTTTACGGTTATGGTTCACGAAGAAGAATTTAACCGCTTTTACCGAAACTATAAAACAGCTGTCATCAACTTTAGGCGAAAACAAGCATTAGTGGATGAAGTCCTTAAAGAGTGTGAAAGGCTTGGGATAAGAGTGCCTCCCTCGGCAGGAGAAGTATATTTAGCTGGAGGTAATCCTTGTCCAGGACCATGGATTCCGCGTAGTATCGAACCTTGGTATAGAGAGTTAACAAGTGATGTGGCAGAGTCGTATCATCTATTGAACCGAAAATTGATTGGGCTATCTGTCGATTCATTCAATCAGACAGAGTTAGATTTTATGTTTTCTCCTGAAACTCGTGTCTATGAAGGGACGGCTGAGTTTAGAGATGAGGCTGCTCTTGCTTCGAACCCGATTGGATCGATTCCGTCTTTGATGATTGCTAGCAGAAAAGAAAATAGGGATGATTTGATCCTCCCCCTTAAACAGACTGATCTGTTAGTGGCTATTCGGGACAATGAAGTACGCACATATGCATTGAAGCGGTTAGAAAAAGAGGGGGGGTATCGTGTTTATCGTGTTGACCAAGATCCTTTTTTGTTTTTAGAGCATGATTTAATGGACCTAAAATCACTTTGGTGGAAGAAATATAAAAAAGAAGGGGATAAGATTCGGATCGGCGATTATTCTTATTCTTTTATGACACAGATCCACATGGATAAACAATTATCTCATGGGGATGATAGAGAATCGTTATTCAATAATATCAGCACGAAACATAAAGATTTACTGTATCAACAACTATATGACTCAGGAAATGACCAAACGTTAGCTAGTAAAGTGTGGGATACTGTTAGTCATTTCATTCCTTTTTACGATTGCGTAATTGGCATTGTCAATAAGGATGCTGCAAGTGCAGTGCCAAATTGTATCATTGATGCGCTTCTTGTCATTCCTGTATTAGGACAAGTCACTACTATCAATATCCGTTTTGCATTGGGAGCAGCAAGAGTTATTGCAAACAATGGGGTAACGGGATTAATAAAATATAGCGCAAAAGTGCTTCCAAAACTTTCCGATCTGAGAAGTCTTTTGGCAAGTGTCGTGCGGTATATCGACCCAGGTATAGAAGCAGCAATTAATGGCGGACGATTTGTGATCAAGAACTTATTGAAACTTAAAGACCAACCAATTCTTGCGAGAAATATTCATTTTGGACCTGTATTGATAAAACTAGAAAAATTTGAAAAAGAGATACCAGAACCAGTTATATCAAAAATGGGTATCAACGCCCGTTTACCTAGAAATGGTCCGCAAGTTCTTGTAAAAAAAATGAAGAACAGTTTATATGTCAAAGTTTCAGATTTTAAAAAGGGTGAAGTTTATGGGAAATATTTTACTTTAAGAGGAGAACAATTGAGAGAATTTGAAGGTCCAGCAATTTTTTCTCAAAAACAAAAGGAAATCATCAACTCTTTAAAAATAAATATCCAGCCTGATGAGATGTTTATCGAAAAGCAAAATTTTTATCCTAAGGGTTATGGTGAAGGAACGGTCATGGACATATTGAAAAACGGCGAAAGAAAAATGACTGTGATTGAAATGGACGATCAACTTGTTCCTGTTAGAATCCAAACAATCAAAAAATACGGTGTGCGTTATGACGTGTTAGATGGCGATAAGGTATTGCCAGTGAACTTTAATGGTATTGAATGGTATTTCGAACCAGATACATCCCCAATAATTTCGAGACCAGTAAAAATCGAAGTGACGAATCGTATCAATCAGTTTGAGGCCATATGGGATCCAAGCACCCTTTCGGCACCAGATGAAAATGGGCTGATGTGGAGTGCAGAAGGTCGATCCTATATTAAAATCCAGGAACGCTATATTCCTTTAGCGTTGTTAGATAAGGAAAATAACCGATATCATTTAGTGAAAAAAGATATACTTGAGCCAATGACTGTCTTGCGTTTGGATCCTGGAATCGATCAGTTCCGTTTTGAAACTCAATTGGAGAAAAGGGTAGTTGAACATCTGGACGATCTATTACTGGCTGGTGGCTTTGATCAAGGCGCAAGCACTTCCAAAGGTGGAAATGTCCCTGTCAGAGGCCAGCTATCCACTTTAACGCTTAACAATCCTAAATATCCACCATATATGGGGCTGCCTAAAATACCTGAAAAGTGGCCGGAATGGAAGACGCATATGAACGCAATTGAGATAGCTGGTCCCAGTACTGTATCTATAGTGGAAGATAGCCGAGTGGTACTTCCACCACTAACTAAGTTCATACCAGAACCACAAAAACAGATAAGGACAAATGAAGCGCTGACCCTAAAAAAAATCGCGATGGGAATCCAAAGTTGTTTACCCGATGAGTTGAAAAAAAATTTTCGCGTGTATGCTGGTTTAGATGCCGCTAAGATGCCTGAACATCTAAAAGCATTTCGGGACGTAGTTGCAAAAGAATATAATGAAGCACTGACTATCTTAGATCAAGTTATCGAAGAATGTACATATATGCTTAAACTAGAAAAAATAAGTTCCACAAAGAGAGGAATCTATTTATCTAATATGTTTAATGTATATGGCAAACCCGAAGAACAGGCGGTATTAAAAGAAGGAGTCAAAAGGCTTAAGTCAATCGCAGAAAAAAGCAAAGCGTTTCTTAAACAGTCAGCAGATTGGGGATTTAAGAATATTTGGATTGCTTCGACCGATTTACAAAAAGATGCGACTACCAAGGCATTCTATTCATTAAGCAAACAACGTATTTCGCCGTATGGATTTGTGATTAGAAATGATGCTGAAAATCGAATCGTGCTTATCGCTGATTCTTTCAATAAGGACCCTAAGATTTGGCCAGAAGCTGAAATAGCACCACCTGTTTCAGAAACGTTGCTCCATGAAACGACTCATCTTGTTTCAATGACTAATGATATCGTCACGTACGGACCGTCTTACCGTGGATTATTAAAACGTGGGAAAGATGCACAAATAGACTTCATTTCAAAGTATCATACTAATTTCGGAACGGCTAGTTTTATCCAGTTTGTTCAACTGATCGCTGATTATTTAGGATTAGATGGTTTATCAAGGATGGCTGTTTTTCAAAATTTTGGCAAAGATTCTATGTTGTTTGCTAATTATATGCTGACTGATGCGGAAATGGTGGGGACTCTACTAAGAGATGTTGCCTATGGGTATAAGTATGATCAACCGCTATTGCGACCGAAACGCTCTGTGGATGAACCAAGTCAAGAACCCATTCAGGAGCTTGGAAGTGGGAATATACTTATAAGTCTGTCCTTGATGTCAATCGGTGAATTTGGAACTGCAGAAAAAAATATTGGATTGGAAGTGACGAAAGAACCTTCTTTAGGAAGTACTCTTAGTGGAGTAGCTACCACAACAGAATTTTCTGCCATAGTAGGTTCGAAAAAGGCAAGTTCTGCTTCAGCGATAGACGCAAAAATGCCCAATAGTCAATCGCAAAATAGAGAGAGTCCTTCACAACGATCAAGAGTGAAACGAAGTGATTTGAATTTATCGGAAGGGGAGATCAATCAGGGAACATTTCAACCGATACCTGCCCAACAAACAAACTCAGCTCACCCGGTGAGTACCAATCCTGCGGTTCATGATAATTTCTTCGCAAGGATAAATAGAGGAATCAGAAGAAGCCAGACGCTAAATAGAACTTCAACAATTAGACAGAATAAAAGGAAACAGTTTGGAATAAATTTACAAAATTAAGATACTACAATCACGATGTATGAATGCTATTGAAGAGTAAAACGTGCGTTGATAATTTCGATGTGGACGATGGTTATTTAATGATTATTGGCATATATTTAGGTAGAAGTAGTATATTTTTATTCCTAAAATCCGTTCAAATAAATTTAGTTTTACTCAGTCAAGTATTGATTTAATGATGCAAATTTTTGGTTCAGTTGTGCATACAATCTATCTCTTATTGAAATGTGTGCAAAGACCTAATAAATAAAGGAGTTAGAGGATGCCTATCGAACAACATCGAGAAAGAATCGGTCAATTCACCAACAAGTCTCAGAGATATATAACTGACAATGAGCAACGAAGAAACTTGAATTTACTTGCTCAAAGTTTTGGGCATTATCCTGTCGGTAGAGGCGTTTGGTCGTCGACAGGGATACTTTACTTATTAAGTATTGGTCAAAATCTTCGAATATCGGACACAAATTTACCTAATCGACAGCGTGCAGTGCAAGAAACTACTGCAGCGTTTGAAGTGGATACTTTTGTAGGAGCACGACAACAAGGCGCGGAGATCACTTTAGATTCTTTATTGTCAAGTTCTACCGCGAATCCCCAGCGATTTATTCCAATTATGGTGAATAATGCACCTATCCCTACGAGCTCGTTCATTGACGCGGCCCTGCCTTCGAATCCGCTCATCTATTTAGTCGAAAAGGCCCATCAATGGAGCATTGGGATGCACAAAATGGCGCATCGAATGGCGCAAGTAGAAAATTGTACGACTACGAGTGAGATTTTTCATCAAAACCCTCTTGGCTTGTGGAATAGTGCCAATCATACACAAGCTCATTTTAAAACGATTTGTCAGACAGCCATTACAAAATCACAAACAACAAATGAAGAACGGAAAGATATGCCTGCGAACATTCAAAAGTTTTCTTTTAAGAAGCAAGCAATAGAGAAGGAGACACGCACGTTCACTGCCGAAGAAGCAGCTGAAAAAATGAAAACGGTATTCGAATCAACTGTGGAAGAATTCTATCAAACAAATAATGGAAGAACGACAGAAAAGATGAAAAAGCAGAGTATTCCTATTCAAGAGACGCTAGTCATTGATGCTTTTTGGGGAGAACTAACCGAGCTCTTTACGACCTTTTTCGGCAAAGCAGAGAATGCTACTTATACAGAGAAACCACTAGATGATGCTAATGGCTACTCGGCGATGGCTTATTTTGTTGAATGGATGAGCCAAACATTCTCGGTCAATTATTCGACCTATGATACAGTTGATAGCCAAATAAATCAGAATGCGCATATTCCTCTAGCGTCAGTTTTATCTGATCAAACGCAAACTCAAGCTTCAATGAAAGAACCGGCCGTAAAGGAAGTTGAGGCGGGAATCATGGCTCCTTTAAGGGAACTCACCAACAAATTGACAGAAAAACTTGATTACTTTGTAAAAAAATATGATTTTTTAGTCACAAGAGGCGCTGAAGCAGCGCCTACCATTGGTCGAGCAACGTCCGACCAATCTACAACTCTTCATTCTGTGGGAATAAGTCTAGAGGATCAACCATTGTTTCCTTCTAAGGACTCTGAATATGAACAAGTCATTCAAATCACTGAAGCTATTTCTAAAAATAAAAAACCTCCAGGCGCTTTGTCCCCATTACCGAATTTTCATTATGACGTGTTGCTTTCTCAAAGAAGGAATCAAACAGCCCAAGTAAATACTCATTTAAAAGAATTTTTTGTTGATCAGAGTTTACTTGGATCACAGGCAACTGATCTAGAGTTGATTGAAGTTGTTCAAAGATGGGCCGGAATGAATTGGAAAAATGAAGATTCGCTGTACTCCGCTAGAGCACAGTATCTTGCTTATCGAATACTTGAAGGATATGGGATAGAAGATGTACGATTAGGTGACTTCTTATCGGACATAAGATTACAGTCGATCTATAAGCAATGGAAAACGAATACTTTGTTGATTGATTATCTTTTTTTAGAAATCAATCAACAAACGAAGCAGTATCACTTATCACCTGTAGAGACAGCTACAGTGAATCAATTCCAAAATCAAAAAAAAATAAACAATCAAATCTATGCGGATTTTATACATCAGCGGCCACGAAGTGTTTCTAAGGATACAAAAATTCCAGCGATCTATTATCATAAAAATACTTTCAACCTGCGAACAAAAACAGTCGAAGTAAACGATATCGTTCAAAAATTTCTTTATAAGCAACGAATTTATTTGAACAAGCCAACGCCTGCAGGATTAGTTTCTGGGATGCAAAAATGGATTTTAAATGGGAAACTGTACGATGAAATCCTGCAAAGAGAACGAACAGCAGCTACCTTACTTTTGCAAGCCTATGGCATGACAGAGAAAAATTTAATGGTCAATCAGGCAAGAGCGATTTTGCTGCAATGGGAAGACAACAATGCGCAGACCGGTTATACATATAAGAAAATTAAGAAAAAAATTCTGGGCATTGATATCAATAACATCAAAAAGGATCAGGAAAAAGAACGTAAAGAACAAGTGAAACAAAAAACCGAATTGTTTCTTCGTGAAAATAATATAGATACATCCATAAATAATCTGCAACAACCAGAAAAATCACCGGATATGCATTCAACAAATGAGGACGATATGGTACGTCAAAGAGTTGCGACATTTTTATCTGAACAGGGTGTTGCGTGTCATGCATCAAATCAAAATGTACTTGCTGAGACAGTATCACATTGGATTTTACTTGAGGGAGCTACTCAAGACATTATCGATATGGTAAAAGTCAAGCAAATCGCCCAAGTGATCCTCGATGAAAAGGTAGATGGGGTTATTTCAAATGAATATGCTGAAATCACTTTTACAAAATGGTTGTGGGATCTGATTAAAGCGAATGACTCATTATTGACTGTAGTGCCACGATCAGTGAGCAATGAATCGGTAGTTGAAAATAGTACAGTCTCATCTTCTACAGACTTGAACGGGATTACTCTGACAGAATCAACGAATAAAGAAGACAAGGAATCGAAAGAAACAGTAAATAAAGAACAGTGGCGTAGTCCAAAAGTAATGAAACAAGTCGAAGATTTTTTCCGTAACAAAGGACTACTCATTGGCATGGCAACAAAAGAGGATGTATTGAGTGCGATGGGAAGATGGTTCATCGAAGCTGAGAAGGAAACGATTATCATGCCTGAGAAAGTTCAGGCAGTTGCTTCAGTTATCTTAAAAGAACTGAAATTGTATGGTGGTAGTCCAGATGAAATGATCTCTGATTCCAGTGCCGAAAGAACGGTGATGAAGTGGACGTTTGAGAATGTCTTAGGTAGTTCGATTGAAGCCTACATCGCAAAGCAAATCGTTGAAGCCACTGACCCATCAGCCTTTACGATTGGTCAACTAAGAAGCTTGTTTATGTTTGAAGAATTAAAAAAAGCAGGATTGATCAACCTCTCTCAGACACAAGTAGCTTTACAACATGGCATTCGAGCTGAGGATGCAGAGATGTATCTAAAGAAACTTTG
Organism: Enterococcus sp. AZ062; assembly: GCF_051715065.1. Lineage (NCBI taxonomy): Bacteria > Bacillati > Bacillota > Bacilli > Lactobacillales > Enterococcaceae > Enterococcus > Enterococcus sp. AZ062. The sequence continues at coordinate 1,514,059 of NZ_JBIOTB010000001.1, forward strand.
GATTTCTTTATCCAATCGAGCATTGCCCCATTACTTACTGAAATCAAGCAATCTTCCAGACAAGTTATTGATTTCTGATTATCATTCGTTGACTCAACTAACAGGTGCGAGCTTAATGGCCGATTTAGGTTTTTCGAAACAGTTCAATCAGACTGAAACACGATTGCTAGGTGAATTTTTCTTAGAAACACTTAGTTTTGAGGGGATCCATCACTTCGAAGAGTTGTCCTTCCTTTTGACACCAGCCTTGCTTACTGTGGCGCAACTAGAACCTGATAAAATGCAAGAAGCGCTAGTGAAGGGAGACTATATCGAAGTAGCACTTACTACATTTATTGGTTATTCGCACAAAGGGTATCTCCAGATGATGAAAACGCAAGCGATTGCTGATGATCTTGTCTTGACGTACCGACAAGCTGTGGTCAACTGGCGACGAAAAGTAGTGTTAGTAGATGAAGTATTAGCAGAGTGCAATCGACTTGGAATAAGGCTTGATTTGGCAGCGAGTCAAGTGTATCTAGCTGGCGGAAACCCGTGTCCCGGTCCATGGATACCACCAGATCTTGAAAGATGGTATACTCGACTGACCAAAGATGTCTCAGACTCTTTTCACTTGCTCAATGAGTTCCTTATCCAACTGTCCATTCAATCGATCGGGGAACAGGAGTTGGATTTTTTATTTTCTCCAGATAGCCGAATTTATCCAGCTTCGGCTCAATTTAAAAGTGAAGTCCGGCAATATCAGTTTCCAATAAATCTACGTTCAGTTCCTCCGCTTTTATTTTATAAACAGGAGGAATTATTGAACTCGACGCTCCATTTGAATCAAACAGATCTGATTGTCGTCATCAAGGGAAATGAAGAGCGCTGGTATGCATTGAAACAAGTAGAAAAAGGGGGATACAATTTTTATCGTGTTGACAAAGATCCATTTTTATTCCTTACCTATGGTCTGATGGATCAAAATGATCTCTGGGATGGGCAATTTCGAAAAAATGGAGATAAGATCCGGATTGGAAAGGAAGATTATTCATTTACCACGAAAGTGTATACTGATAAGGAATTTTCTCTTGGGGATGCGAAACAAACATTAGCCAATCAAATCAGTTTGAAACATAGAGATGCGCTTTATCAACAATTATATGATTCAGGAAATGAACAAACGACCGCTACAAAAGTCTGGAACGTCTTAAAACACGTGATTCCTTTTTATGATTGTGTTGTCGGCATTTCCGAGCAAAATGTCGAAGAAGCGGTACCTAATTGTCTGATTGATGCTGTCTCATTGATTCCTATTCTAGGTCAAGTAACTACTTTCAACATGAGGTTTGCCCTAGGAGTTGCAAAATCCGTCGTTAAAAGTGGGCTGAGTGTTACGCTAAAAACGAGCACGCGCTTTCTTCCGACTCTAACCGAGCTTAGAGGGCTGTTAGTAAATGCTATACGCTATTTAGATCCAGGAGTAGAGTTGCTCTCAGGTGGTGGACGTTTCATTTTGAAACGTTTAGTGGATTTTAGCAATGAACAATTTATAGGGAAAGAATTGAAAGCAGCGTTGACAAAATTAGATGATTTAGGAAGTAAACAGACCGATTGGACAAAAAGTTATGTGACTGCACGCTTTGCCAAGGATGGCCCAGAAGTTCGAGTGAAGCGCATGCCAAATAACTTATATTTAAGGGTAAGTGATCTTAGAAATGGGGATGTTTCTGGGAAGTACTTTACTTTAAGAGGTGATCAGTTGAGAGAATTCGAAGGACCTGCTACCTTTACACCAAGACAAAAGGTAGTGATCCAACGACTTTCAAGAACATTGGATGTTGATCAAGTATTCGTAGAAGAACCTAATTTAAATCCTAAAGCTTATGGAGAAGGGAACGTCTTTACATTCAAAAAAAGAGATGGTCAACGAGTTTCTGTGCTTCAAATGGATGGGCATATGATTCCTGTCGAAATAACTGTGCTCAAAAAGCATGGCGTACGCTACGATGTTTCTGATGGAGAACAGCTGTTACCCGTCAATTTCAATGGGATTGAATGGTATTTTGAACCTCCTACATCGCCAATTGTTATGAAATCTGTAGAAATAGACGTAACGAACCGAATCAATCAATTTGAAGCATTATGGGATCCAAGTATTCTTTCGCCCCCAGATGAACGAGGTTTGATGTGGAACATGGATGGCAGGTCCTACATCAAGATCAATGACCGGTATCTCCCGTTGATCTTATTGGATAAGGAAGTAGATCGGTATCATTTAGTAAAAAAAGATTTCCTTGAAACGATGACTGTTTTAAGGTTTGATCCAATCAATCACTCTTTTAGATTTGAATCTGAGCTAGAAAAACAAACGATTGATATTCAAAATCAAATAAGAAGGACCGGAACAGCTGATAAGTCGCTACCTGGTACTTCAATCGATGCTGCTGGTTCGTCACAAGAGGGAACCGCTCCCTCCCAGCTGTTACCAAACACGCCAGGAAGATGGAAAGAATGGAATGAAATTAGACAAGCAGTGGTAGTGGGCACTGATCCGCTGCCAAGGGTGACTGATAAAAATGTAGAATGTAAAAAATTAACTGCTTTTATCCCAGAACCACAGATCGAGGTTATTTTGGATGAAAAAAGTACGCAAATAGCAATTTCTAAAGGAATTGAAATGATGTATCATTCGCAACCTGTAGATTACCAAGTTTTTTCTGGTTTGGATATTAGCAAGGTACCAGATTATCTTAAACCCTACTTTAAAGAAATGTCAGATGGATTTTTTGAAGCAATCAATTATTTCAAAACTACAAAAGAAAGATGTATCGAGTTGTTGAAGCTACATAACATTGCGGAAACACCGGAAGGTAAGTATGCAGTAGAGATGTTTGACATGTATCTGATTGAAAACCGTGAACCTTATTTAAAAGAAATTTTTAAAAGATTGTTAACTGTAGCGGAAAAAGGCGAGCGCTTTCTACGGCAATCAGCAGATTGGGGATTTAAAAATATTTGGATCGTATCTACTGAATTAGCAAAAAGTGAAACAACGCAGGCATTCTATTCAAAGGTCGAGGCAATTCCGAAAGCATATGCGTTCATATTGAGTCATGATCCGGAATGTCGAATCATATTTATTGCTGATACCAATCATATTGATCCAGATTATATGCCAAAAATGCAGATATCTGTAGATCCAAAAGAAACCCTTATCCATGAAACAACTCATATCGTGGCTATGGCATATGATGTTATTCCAAGTTATCCGTATATGGTGTCGGGGTATTCAAAATCTGGAGTAGATGTTCGCAACCAATATTTTAAAAAATATACAGGTTTTTTCAAAACAAACCAGTTCACTCGCTATGTTGATCAGTTAGCAGATTATCAGCAGTCCCCGACATTATCAGAGGAGGCGGTTATTCTTGCAGAAAAATCTGATGCGATGATGAGTATGAATATTCAAATCCTTGATGCAGAAACTCTAATGATAATGATCAGAGATGTTGCATTAGGAAATCCTTTCAATAAGCGTCCAGTCAATCAACGACCAAAACTTTTGAAACGAGACCTCAGTAATAATCAAAACAAACCAAAAATCAATGGGGAAATGCTTGTCACTCTTGCATTGATGAATTCTGGACAGTTTCATACAGCAGAAAGAAATTCGGAGTTGACAATTACACAAAAACAGTCGGTGAAGACAACTACAAGTCCCTTACCAATTAGCAAGACGAATCAGAACAAGCCCCTACAGAAAAAAACGCGAATAAATAAACTGGTTGGATTTAGCACAAAAATCAGTGGATTTGTGAATGGTGGGCAAGTAAACACCCCTGCAAAAAAAAAGAGCGACTTAAATCTTCAAAAGTAATGGAAACTAGTCAAAGTTAAACACTTTTTGTTGAGCCTCAAAAAACAAGGCGCCATCCACGAAAATTGTTCCTCAAATTTTTATGGATGGCGCCTTGTTTTCCGAAGCGGTGACTTCTGTTCCTGTCGTTTATTCAGAGTTCGGGCGAGAGGGCTAACCAACCAGTCTTTTTGCTATTCCTATTTTACGTTTACGCTTATTTTAGCAATATATATTTTACATTTAGTAATGTATAGTTTACAATATGAGTAAGAGATAAGAATGGAGGTTAGTCATCAAGTTGAAGAACATCCGAATGAAACTCGCACGTTTAGCAAATGATTTAAGCCAAGAAGAATTAGCACAACGTGTTGGGGTGACAAGGCAAACGATTGGATTGATTGAAGCAGGGAAATATAATCCGACACTTAAATTGTGTCAAGCCATCTGCCATGAATTAAATCAAACACTAGATGATCTATTTTGGGAGGATAAAGATGAAAAAGAATAAGCCTAAAGACGAACGTATTGTACAGATCAATAATCAAATACAAAGCGAAGCTTTTTTATTATTATTGGTATTATTAACGACTTCTATCTTTGTAAAGAGCTATCTTTTGGAGCAACCTGTTTCTGAATTGTTGACTGAGTTATTATTGTTAGGAATAGCGTTCATCTATCTATTGATTCGAGGTTCGCTGATTGGTCATGAGCTCATTGATCCATCCAAACATGCAAAGAAATTGCGTGTGTCAGCAGTGATTGTTGCGAGTTTATTTGTTTCCATAGTGACGGGAGTCAGAAATTATACCTTATACCATGATTTATATACTGGTTATTTTGATCCTCATTTTTTAGCCGTTTTAGGGATTACGTTTATATCCTCGGTTTTATTTATGTCTGGCCTAGTATTCTTGGTTTCTTCTGTCAACCGATTTGGACAGAAAAGACTGGAGAGTAAAATAGAGGATGAGAATGAGGAAAAATGACTTCTGAAAAAGATGGCATAAGGATCGATTCATAGGAGATAACAGAGATTCCGCTTGTGTTTTGATAGAGACTAACGCATAATAGGAGGAGCGAAAATGGAAGTGAATGTTACTAGAGATACGGGATTTTACGGAATGGGTAGTCCAATCACATTGCGGGTGGATGGTCGGAAAATCAGTTTGGGGCAAAACCAATCTGTTACTCTAGATGTTGAGCCCCCGTTTCAGATGCAAGTCACCTTTTTTTGGTTGAAAAGTCCAGTCTATACGATAGCAGAACCAACTAAAAATTATCGGATCACGATGAATCTATTACTATTACAGTTGTATCCCTTGCTTTTCTTGTTTACAGGGATCAGTGCTATTGTTATTCAAAGTATCCTTTATAGTTTACTGATCGTCGTCGTAATGATTGGTTTCTTTCTATTTATAAAAAATAAAGCATATGTCATCAAGGAGGCTAGTGATGAAGAATTCTGATCTTTTTTTGAGTAGCTTTAATCGGATCGAAAAATGGATGCAAGAAGAGATGGGGAATCCACGAAATATGGGGTTTACTGAACTCGTTCGTCGTTTAGCACAAAAGCAACACCAAAGTATAAAAAAATATGAGGATGACTTACTACAGTTGGCTCAATTACGTAATGCGATCGTGCATGATCGGATCGCCGTCGATTTTATCATCGCTGAGCCTAATGAATGGGCGACGAAGCGTATCCAAAGAATCGAGCAAGAACTGATTCGCCCAGAAACAGTGTTACCGCGTTTCGCAAAGCATGTGACTGGGTTTGAATGGGACATCCCATTACCTAGTTTATTGGAGACTGTTGCTAAAAAGCGTTATTCTCAGTTCCCGCTTTATCATAAAGGAACATTCAAAGGATTAGTGACGTTGCGTATGTTAGGTTTTTGGTTGGCCAAAGAAAGTCACCATGGTGTGATCGATCTTCAAGGAAAAATAGCTGCCGATCTGATCACACAAGATGGCAAGTACACCAATTATCATTTTGTTTCAGCTCAGACAACGATTGCTGAAGTAGAAAAAATGTTTGGTGAGCAGGGTACGCTTGAAGCTGTGTTGATCACCAAAAACGGCGACCCTAACGGAAATTTATTAGGGATCATCAGACCAAGAGATATTTATCATGAAGTAGAAAAGGAATGATTGTTTGTTAGCGATATATTGGATTATAAGTGCGTTGATCATCGGATTAGATCAATGGGTAAAATGGTTGATCGTCGATAACTTTGCTTTAGGAGAAACGAAATCAGTGATTCCAGGGATCTTGTCCTTGAATCATATCCGTAATTTCGGAGCAGCTTGGAGTTTACTAGAAGGAAAAATGTGGTTTTTTACTGTCGTGACGATCATCGCAGTTGTAGTGATCTTGACGTTGATGATCAAAAATCGCAGCAACGGAAATCGTTGGTTCATGATCGGTCTGACATTGATTCTAGCAGGAGCAATCGGTAACTTTATCGATCGTGTTCGTTTAGGTTATGTGATCGATATGTTCCAAACTGATTTCATGAATTTCCCGATTTTTAATGTGGCAGACATTTCTCTAGTAATCGGTGTGATCTGCGTATTGATTTATATTATTTTAGATGAAAAGGACCAACGAAAAAAATGACACAATTAAAAGCAACTATCAAAGAAGAAAAAGGCCGGATCGATAAAGTTCTGACAGCATTATTTGCGGATCATAGTCGTTCACAAGTCCAACAATGGTTAAAAGACGGTGCCGTTTCCGTAAATGGTGAACCAGTAAAAGCGAATTACAAAGTAAAATCGGCGGATGCGATCATCGTTGAAGTACCAGAGCCTGAAGAACTTGAGATCGTAGCAGAAGACTTACCAATAGAAATCGTCTATGAAGATGACGACGTAGCTGTGGTCAATAAACCACAAGGCATGGTCGTTCATCCTTCTGCTGGTCATGCCCAAGGAACACTAGTCAATGCGTTGATGTACCATATGAAAAATCTTTCATCGATCAATGGCGTGATCCGTCCAGGGATCGTCCATCGAATCGATAAAGACACGTCTGGATTATTGATGATCGCCAAAAATGATCAAGCCCATGAAGCGTTGGCACAGCAATTGAAAGATAAAACTTCCCTAAGAAAATACATTGCTTTAGTCCATGGCGTCATTCCACATGAAAAAGGGACGATCAATGCACCTATCGGCCGCTCAAAAGTCGATCGAAAAATACAAGCCATCCGTGAAGATGGAAAACCAGCTGTGACGCATTTTACTGTACTAGAACGTTTTGAGAATTTTACTTTAGTAGAATTACAATTAGAGACAGGGCGCACGCACCAGATCCGTGTGCATATGAAGTATATCGGTTATCCTTTAGCAGGTGATCCCGTATATGGACCAAAGAAAACTCTCAAAGGCAATGGCCAATTTTTACATGCGAAATTATTAGGTTTCACTCATCCTCAAACAAATGAACGAATGACCTTTGAGGCACCATTGCCAGAAGTTTTTGAAAAAACTTTAGAGAAGTTGAGAAAAGATATTGCTTTTTAAAGTACTTAACGGTATAGTATTAAACAATAAAAGAAAAACTTAATAGAAGTCCTTTAAGTTTAGTCCCGTGAGGCTAAGAAGGGTGTGAGTAAGAATTCCTGTGGTGCGCCATAGCGAGACTTGCTCAATGACGTCGCATACACAAAGCGACCAGTGTAGTAGTATACACTCAGTCTAAACATTCCTCCTGTCCTCTTAGGGCAGGAGTTTTTTTGTGTAAAAAATAGAGGGGGAAAAATGATGCAAGCAAAAGAAGTAGTGGATCAAGTAACGATGAAACGAGCGCTAACACGTATCACTTACGAAATCATCGAAAGAAATCAAAGTATCGAAGAGATCGTTTTAGTCGGAATCAAAACGAGAGGGATCTATATCGCTGCTCGAATTGCCGAACGTCTGAAACAACTCGAAAATATTGAAGTACCTGTAGGAGAACTTGATATCACATTGTATCGTGACGATAAAAAAGAAATCGCTCAAGAACCAGAATTGCATTCTTCAGATATTCCAGTCAGTTTAGAAGGAAAAGAAGTTATCTTGATCGATGATGTGTTATACACAGGACGGACGATCCGCGCTGCAATGGATGCGGTCATGGACTTTGGTCGTCCAAGAAAAATCTCACTAGCGGTTCTAGTTGATCGCGGACACCGAGAATTACCGATCCGCGCAGATTACGTAGGAAAAAATATCCCTACAGCAAAAAAAGAAGAAATCTTAGTAGAGATGCAAGAATTAGATGGACAAGATCGCATCATGATCTTAAACGAGGAAAAGTAGAGGAGTAAGGCAAGATGGCAGAAGAAAAAAAGTTCCACAACGATAGTGTGGTATTAGACATCCATGATCGACCAACCATTGGACACTGGGTGGGATTAAGTTTACAGCATTTATTCACGATGTTCGGTGCAACTGTCTTAGTACCGATCTTAGTCGGAATCGACCCAGGGATTGCCTTGGTCAGTTCAGGATTAGGAACAATCGTTTACTTGATTACAACGAAAGGGAAGATCCCAGCTTATCTAGGCAGTAGTTTCGCGTTCATCGCAGCCATGCAGATGTTGATGAAAACCGACGGCTTCCCGGCGATCGCCCAAGGTGCGATGACGACAGCACTCGTCTATCTGATCGTTGCGTTGATCATCAAGAAAATCGGTTCCGCCTGGTTAGATAAAATCTTGCCACCGATCGTGGTTGGCCCAGTAATCATGGTCATCGGTTTAGGTTTAGCTGCCAATGCAGCAAACAACGCGATGTTCAATCAAGACCATTATGATTTCAAATATCTATCAGTTGCGTTGATCACTTTAGGATTGACGATTTTCTTCAATATGTTTCTACGCGGATTCCTAGGATTGTTACCGATCTTGCTTGGCATCATCTCTGGCTACATCGTCGCTTTACTTTTCGGGATCGTTGACACACAACCAATCATTGACGCACCATGGTTCGCACTACCTAACTTCGAGATTCCATTTGTCCAATATCAACCGAAGTTATATATAGGAGCAATCACCACAATGGCACCGATCGCCTTTGTCACAATGACCGAACACATCGGCCATTTGATGGTCTTGAACAAATTGACGAAACGTAATTTCTTTGAAGATCCAGGCTTACACCGTACATTGACAGGAGATGGCTTGGCTCAGTTAGTGGCAGCTTTCGTTGGTGGACCTCCAGTGACAAGTTATGGTGAAAATATCGGAGTCTTGGCAATCACTCGTGTACACAGCGTGTTCGTGATCGGAGGCGCAGCGGTCTTCGCAGTGATCCTTGGCTTTATTGGCAAACTAAGTGCTTTGATATTAAGTATTCCTGGCCCAGTCATTTCAGGTATCAGTTTCATCCTATTCGGAGTGATTGCGGCAAGCGGGATGAAAATCTTAGTCGAAAACAAAATCGATTTTGATAAAAAGAAAAATCTATTGATTGCTTCAGTCATCTTAGTCGTAGGTATCGGGGGATTAGTCCTAGAAGTCGGGACATTCACTTTATCTGCCATGGCATTAGCAACAGTTTTAGGAATCATTTTAAATCTTATCTTACCAGAAACTTCACGCAGCGAAGAAAATTAAGGAGGACATCGCATGATCATCAAATCAGAACGCATCAGTTTAAAACACTTATTAACGGTAGAGGCATTGACAGACCAAGAAGTAATGGGGTTGATCCGACGAGGACAAGAGTTCAAGCAAGGCGCAACTTGGTCACCACAAAAATCCCAATATTTTGCAACAAACTTGTTCTTTGAAAACAGTACACGAACCCATAAAAGTTTTGATGTAGCAGAAAAGAAACTTGGTCTTGAAGTGATCGAATTTGAAGCAAGTACAAGTTCAGTTACAAAAGGTGAAACATTATACGATACCGTTCTAACGATGTCTGCACTTGGGGTGGATGTAGCTGTTATCCGTCATGGAGATGAAAACTACTATGACGAATTGATCCAAAGTAAAACGATCCAATGCTCGATCATCAATGGCGGTGACGGTAGTGGGCAACATCCAACGCAGTGCTTACTTGATTTGATGACGATCTATGAAGAATTTGGCTATTTCGAAGGCTTGAAAGTGGCGATCGTCGGAGATATCACACATTCTCGTGTCGCAAAATCGAATATGCAGATGTTGAAACGTCTTGGTGCGCAGGTTTTCTTCTCAGGTCCAAGAGAATGGTATGACGATGAATTTGAAGTTTACGGTCATTACTTACCACTAGATGACTTGCTGGATCAAGTCGATGTCATGATGATGTTACGTGTGCAACATGAACGCCACGATGGAAAAGAAAGTTTTTCAAAAGAAGGCTATCATCAAGAGTACGGCTTGACAGTCGAACGCGCTAAAAAAATGCAAAAACATGCAATCATCATGCACCCGGCACCAGTCAATCGAGATGTCGAATTGGCGGATTCACTGGTTGAAGGGTTACAGTCACGGATCATTCAACAAATGAGCAATGGTGTATTTGTCAGAATGGCGATCTTAGAAGCTGTATTAAGTGGAAAAGCATAAACATAAGAGGAGGAAGAAACATGAAAACACTCATTAAAAACGGTCAAATCAATACAAAAAGAAATGAAACAACACCAGCAGAAATTTGGATCGAAGAAGGAAAGATCAAAGCAATCGGTACAGGCTTTCCTGAGGCTGAATTTGATGAAGTGTTTGATGCACAAGGGCAGTTGATCACACCTGGATTAGTGGATGTCCATGTCCATCTGAGAGAGCCTGGCTTTACTTACAAGGAAACGATCGAAGCTGGCACGAAAGCAGCTGCTCGAGGTGGGTTCACCACTGTTTGTGCGATGCCAAATCTTGACCCAGTACCTGATACAGCAGAAAAATTAAAACAAGTCTATGACATCATCAAACGCGATGCTGTCGTCAAAGTATTACAGTATGCACCGATCACTGAGAATCTTCGAAGTGAAGAACTGGTCGATCAAGAAGCATTGATCAATGAAGGCGCATTTGCTTTTACCAATGATGGTGTCGGCGTGCAAACAGCAGGCACGATGTACTTAGCGATGAAAGAAGCTGCAAAAAACAACAAAGCACTCGTTGCTCACACAGAAGATGAATCATTATTATTTGGTGGTGTGATGCACGCAGGAGAAAAAGCAGAAGAGCTAGGGTTGCCAGGTATTTTGAGTGTGACTGAGTCTTCTCAAATTGCTCGTGATCTCCTATTAGCGGAAGCAACAGGCGTTCACTATCATGTCTGCCACGTTTCAACAAAAGAAAGTGTGCGAGTGATCCGCGATGCGAAAAAAGCCGGGATTCACGTGACTGCAGAGGTTTCACCGCATCATCTGATCTTGATCGATGAAGATATCCCAGAAGATTTTGGTTTTTGGAAAATGAATCCACCGTTGAGAGGCAAAGCCGATCGCGAGGCATTGATCGAAGGCTTGCTTGATGGCACGATCGATTGTATTGCCACCGACCATGCCCCACACGGATTAGAAGAAAAAAGTCAAAGTTTCTTGCAATCACCTTTCGGGATCGTTGGAAGTGAAACAGCCTTCCAACTCGTGTATACACATTTTGTTGAAACAGGAAAATTCACACTAGAGCAAGTGATTGACTGGATGGCAGTCAAACCAGCAGCCATTTTTGGTTTGAAAGCTGGCACCTTGACGATCGGCGCACCAGCAGACTTGGCAGTTTACGATATTGCGCACTCTGCAGTAATCGATAAAAAAGATTTCTTATCAAAAGGCGAGAACACACCTTTTGTCGGTTGGGAAATCAAAGGGGAAACATTGATGACATTTGTCAACGGAAAACTTGTTTGGCATAAGGGGGAATAATTGGATGGAACGGTTGCTGATTTTAGAAGATGGCACAGTATTTAAAGGGAAATCATTTGGCGCGACAGCCAATGTGTTTGGAGAAATCGTCTTTACGACAAGTATGACAGGATATCAAGAAACAATCACAGACCAAAGTTTTAATGGACAGATCATTACATTTACGTACCCGATGGTAGGGAATTATGGCGTCAACCGTGATGATTATGAATCGATTGCACCAACGTGTAAAGGTGTAGTGGTCAAAGAGCATGCACGTGTTGCGTCAAATTGGCGTAACCAAATGACCTTAGACGAGTTCTTGAAACAAAAAGGAATCCCTGGTATCTCTGGCATCGATACACGGGCGTTGACACGAAAAATCCGTGAAGTTGGGACGATGAAAGCCAGTATCGTGGATGCAGGCGACACATTTGAACATGCGTTTGACCAACTAAAAGCAACCGTCTTGGCAACGAACCAAGTCCAACAAGTTTCAACCAATAAACCTTATCCTAGCCCAGGAACAGGAAGAAATGTGGCAGTCATTGATTTTGGATTGAAACATAGCATCTTACGTGAATTGAGTAAGCGTGACTGTAATTTAACAGTCTTACCGTACAATACGGATGCGGAAACGATCCTTTCATTATCGCCAGACGGCGTGATGTTGACGAATGGACCAGGGGATCCGAAAGATGTACCAGAAGCGATCGAGATGATCAAACAAATCCAAGGCAAGATCCCGATTTTCGGCATCTGCCTAGGGCATCAACTTTTTGCACTAGCAAATGGTGCAGATACGTACAAAATGAAATTTGGTCACCGTGGACTGAATCATCCTGTGCGTGAAGTTGCAACAGGAAGAATCGATTTTACGTCACAAAACCATGGCTATGCGGTAGATGAACAAACGATCGATCCGGAAAAATTACTTGTCACTCATGTGGAAGTCAATGATGGCACAGTCGAAGGTGTCCGTCACCGTCGCTATCCTGCCTTCAGTGTGCAATTCCATCCAGATGCAGCACCTGGCCCACATGATGCACTACATTTATTTGATGAATTTATGGAAATGATGGACGCTGGAAAGGAGCAATTCTAATGCCAAAACGCACAGATATCAATAAAATCATGGTGATCGGTTCTGGTCCGATCATCATTGGTCAAGCCGCTGAGTTTGACTATGCAGGCACTCAGGCTTGTCTTGCTTTAAAAGAAGAAGGATACGAAGTCGTCTTAGTCAACTCCAATCCAGCAACGATCATGACTGATAAAGAAATCGCCGATCAAGTCTACCTAGAACCAATCACATTAGAATTTGTCTCACGAATTTTGCGAAAAGAACGTCCTGATGCGATCTTACCGACATTAGGTGGGCAAACAGGTTTGAATATGGCGATGGAATTAGCTGAATCAGGAATCTTGGACGAATTAGGCATCGAATTATTAGGGACGAAATTAAGTGCGATCGACCAAGCAGAAGATCGTGACTTGTTCAAAAAGTTGATGGAAGAATTGGATCAACCGATCCCAGAATCAGAAATCGTGACAACGGTGGAAGAAGCAGTCGCCTTTGCCAATAAAATCGGTTACCCGATCATCGTTCGTCCAGCCTTCACATTAGGGGGTACTGGTGGTGGTATGTGTGAGAATGAAGCCGAACTACGACAAATCGCGGAAAATGGCTTGAGTTTGTCGCCTGTTACCCAGTGTTTGATTGAACGTAGTATTGCAGGCTTCAAGGAAATCGAATATGAAGTGATGCGCGACTCTGCCGATAATGCCATCGTTGTCTGCAACATGGAAAATTTCGATCCAGTCGGTATCCATACAGGGGATTCGATCGTCTTTGCACCAAGCCAAACATTAGCAGACCATGAATATCAAATGTTAAGAGATGCATCACTATCGATTATCCGTGCATTGAAAATCGAAGGTGGCTGTAACGTTCAATTAGCATTAGACCCTCATAGTTTCAACTACTATGTCATCGAAGTGAACCCTCGTGTTTCACGCTCCTCTGCTTTAGCAAGTAAAGCGACCGGTTATCCGATCGCAAAATTAGCAGCTAAAATCGCTTTAGGCTTGACCTTGGATGAAATGAAAAATCCAGTAACAGGAACGACTTATGCTGAATTTGAACCCGCATTGGACTATGTAGTAGCAAAAATCCCACGTTGGCCCTTCGACAAATTCGAAAACGGTGAACGTGTCTTAGGCACGCAAATGAAAGCAACCGGCGAAGTAATGGCGATCGGTCGTAACATCGAAGAATCTTTATTAAAAGCGGTTCGTTCATTAGAAATCGGGGCACACCACCTTGAATTGCCTGAACTGAAGACAGTCAGTGAAGAACGTTTGATGGAGAAAATCGTCCGGGCACAAGATGATCGTTTATTCTACTTAGCCGAAGCAATCCGTCGTGGCTATCCGATCCAAGAATTGGCAGACTTGACGAAAATTGATTTATTCTTCTTGGATAAATTGTTGCACATCGTTGAATTAGAAGACGAGCTTTCGGAACAACCGAATCAGTTGGATCTACTTCTTACTGTGAAACAAAATGGCTTCACGGATCGAAAAATTGCGGAATTGTGGAAAACGACGACGGAAGCGATTCGCCAATTACGTACAGAAAAGAACATTCAGCCTGTTTACAAAATGGTCGATACGTGTGCTGCCGAATTTGAATCCCACACACCTTACTTCTATAGTACGTATGAAATCGAAAATGAAAGCCATCGTTCAGAAAAACCGTCTGTTCTAGTACTTGGTTCTGGACCGATCCGTATCGGACAAGGGGTCGAATTTGACTATGCGACAGTTCATTCAGTGAAAGCCATTCAACAAGCAGGCTATGAAGCAATCATCATGAATAGTAATCCTGAAACCGTTTCGACAGATTTCTCGATTTCTGATAAACTTTACTTTGAGCCTTTGACTTTTGAAGATGTGATGAATGTCATCGAGTTGGAACAACCAATCGGTGTCATCGTCCAATTTGGAGGACAAACAGCGATCAATCTAGCTGAACCATTAGCAAAATCAGGTGTAAAAATCCTAGGAACAACGATCGAAGACCTTGATCGTGCGGAGAACCGTGATCTATTCGAACAAGCGTTACAAGAATTAGGGGTGCCTCAGCCGCTAGGAGATACTGCGACAAGTAAAGAAGAAGCTGTGGCAGTCGCAAACAAAATCGGTTATCCAGTGCTCGTTCGTCCAAGCTATGTCTTGGGAGGTCGGGCAATGGAGATCGTCGAGAATCAACGTGACTTAGAAGATTATATGGAACATGCGGTGAAAGCTTCACCAGAACATCCAGTCTTAGTCGACCGTTACTTGATCGGTAGTGAGTGCGAAGTCGATGCGATCTGTGATGGTGAAACCGTCTTGATCCCAGGAATCATGGAACACATTGAACGTGCAGGTGTCCATTCAGGCGATTCGATGGCGGTTTATCCACCACAAGCGCTGTCAGAGGAAATCAAGCAAACAATCGAAGATTACACGATCCGTTTAGCACGAGGGTTGAATTGTATCGGGATGATGAACATCCAATTCGTGATCCACGACAACCAAGTATATGTTATCGAAGTGAACCCACGTGCGAGTCGAACGGTTCCTTTCTTGAGCAAAGTGACGAATATCCCGATGGCACAGATCGCGACAAAAGCCATCTTAGGAGAAAAATTGAAAGACTTAGGCTATGAAGATGGCTTGTACCCTGAAACTGCCAACGTCCATGTCAAAGCGCCAGTCTTCTCATTTACGAAGTTGCATAAAGTGGACACTTATTTAGGACCAGAGATGAAATCGACAGGTGAAGTCATGGGTTCGGATCAAAACTTAGACAAAGCGCTGTATAAAGCGTTCGAAGCATCTGGTTTACGCTTGCCTGATTATGGGGCTGTCTTGTTTACGATCGCCGATGAAACGAAAGAAGAAGCTTTAGGTCTAGCAAAACGCTTTGCAGAAATCGGCTATAGCTTATTGGCAACGAAAAATACTGCAGCGTTCTTTGAACAACACGGACTTGTGGTGACCCCAGTGGCTAAAATTTCTGAAGAAACAAAAGAGAAAAATGTCGTTGACCTGATTCGTGCTGGCAAAGCACAAGTGGTCGTCAATACCATTGATAAAGATCGTGGGAATGCGTCAAAAGATGGTTTTATCATTCGACGTGAAGCAGTAGAGCATGGCACGCCATTGTTTACCTCCCTTGATACCGCGGATGCGATCGTCCGCGTGATGGAATCCCGAGCATTTTCAACACAAGCAATCTAATCATGGAGGGCAATTGCCCTCCTATTTAAAAAATGAAAAAAGCAAAGCAGTCTAGCGAAAAAGTCCCAAAACATAGGAGTGTAGAGATGAAACAAGAAGTAATGAAAATCGTTCACCAACGGCAACTAGCACCACGAATCTATGAAATGACACTGACTGGGGAATTAGTCCAAGAAATGACACGCCCTGGACAATTCCTTCATATTCGCGTACCCCGAGCAGATTTGTTGTTGCGCCGACCAATCAGTATCAACCAGATCGATCAATCACAAAAAACTTGTCGTATCATCTACCGTGTAGAAGGAGACGGAACAAAGCATTTCGCAGAATTGACTGCTGGTGATTCTTTAGACGTCTTAGGACCTTTAGGGAATGGCTTCGATCTTTCAGGATTAACAAAAGAAGATGAGGTCTTCATTGTCGGTGGAGGGATTGGTGTTCCTCCTTTATACGAACTATCGAAACAGCTGAAGGAACGAGGCGTCAAAGCGATTCACTTTCTAGGCTTTGCTTCACAAGAAGTAATGTATTATGAAGAAGAATTTCTAAAACTAGGTGATACAAGGATCGCAACCGATGACGGCACTTATGGACTGCATGGGAATGTCGGTAATCTATTGCTTGCGGCAAAAGATAAGCCTGCTGCTGTTTTTGCATGCGGTTCAAATGGATTACTAAAGACAGTGGAACAGCTTTTCGCCGGTCATCCTAACGTCCAACTGTCATTAGAGTCTCGCATGGCCTGTGGTGTCGGTGCATGTTACGCATGTGTCTGTCATGTCCCAGACGATGAAACAGGAACGAAAAGCTTGAAAGTCTGTGATGAAGGACCGATTTTCCAAGCAGGAGAGGTGATTTTATGAGTAACCCTTTAGCAGTTAAACTTCCAGGCCTAAACTTGAAGAATCCGATCATGCCAGCAAGTGGTTGCTTTGGATTTGGCAAAGAATATGGCAAATACTACGATTTGAACCAACTTGGCGCGATTATGGTAAAGGCGACGACACCTAAAGCGCGCTTTGGTAATCCCACGCCGCGAGTAGCAGAAACACCTTCTGGTATGCTCAACGCGATCGGGTTGCAAAATCCTGGAATGGAAGTGGTCATGGAAAAATCGCTACCTGAATTAGCCACCTATAAAGATTTGCCGATCATAGCAAATGTCGCTGGCGCGTGTGAAGAAGACTATGTTGAAGTCTGTGGCAAGATCGGTGATGCACCGAATGTCCATGCCATCGAACTTAATATCTCGTGTCCAAATGTCAAACACGGCGGAATTGCTTTTGGTACTGACCCAGATGTGGCGTTCCAACTGACACAAGCGGTGAAAAAAGTGGCGAATGTCCCTGTCTATGTCAAATTATCTCCTAATGTTACGGATATCGTTCCAGTGGCACAGGCTATTGAAGCTGGCGGCGCCGATGGGTTTACGATGATCAATACCTTGCTAGGGATGCGTATCGATCTGAAAACTAGAAAACCGATTCTTGCCAATCAAACAGGCGGTCTCTCAGGGCCAGCGATCAAACCGGTGGCTATTCGTTTGATCCATCAAGTGGCAGGTGTCTCTAACTTGCCGATCATTGGAATGGGCGGTGTGCAAACCGTTGATGATGTACTGGAGATGTATATGGCAGGTGCAAGTGCAGTTGCTGTTGGGACAGCCAACTTTACCGACCCTTATATCTGTCCAAAACTGATTGCAGACCTACCAGCGAGAATGAGCGAGTTAGGCATTGAGTCTTTAGAGCAATTGATCAAAGAAGTGAAAGAAGGTAGAAATCAATGAATCAACGACCAATTATTGCTTTAGATTTTTCATCTTGGCAAGAAGTAGAAACCTTTATGCAACGTTTCCCAGAAGACGAAAAGTTATTCGTTAAAATCGGTATGGAGCTCTTTTATCAAGAAGGACCAATCATCGTTCGTTGGTTAAAAGACGCGGGACATGATGTTTTCTTAGATTTGAAATTGCATGATATCCCAAATACCGTAGAAAAAGCGATGCGTGGCTTAGCAAAATTAGGCGTAGACATCACTTGTGTCCATGCTGCCGGCGGTATCCGTATGATGGAAGCGGCGATGCGTGGTTTGACAGATGGCACACCCGAAGGTAAGAAACGACCTTTACTTTTAGCAATCACGCAACTGACTTCAACGAGCGAAGAAGAGATGCACCATGATCAACTGATCGAAGTGCCCCTAGAAGAAAGTGTGATCCACTACGCAGCTTGTGCAAAAGAAGCAGGTTTAGATGGGGTCGTATCTTCAGCACTTGAAGTAGCATCGATCAAAGCAAAAACAGGTGACACATTTACGTGTCTAACCCCTGGCATCCGACCAGAAGGAACAGTTGCTGGTGACCAAACCAGAATCGTGACACCAGCCCGCGCAAAAGAAATCGGCTCAACCTTTATCGTTGTCGGACGACCGATCACACAAGCAGAAGATCCTTATCAAGCCTATCAAACAATCAAAGCAGAATGGAGTCGTTGATCTATGAATATCGAACAAACTATTGCGAAAGACCTTTTAGAAATCGAAGCTGTTTTCTTAAGCCCCAATCAACCATTTACTTGGGCAAGTGGCATCAAAAGCCCCATCTATTGTGACAATCGCATCACGATGAGCTACCCAAAAGTCAGAAAAGAAATCGCTCAAGGATTAGCTGAAAAAATCAAGCAAGAATTTCCAGAAGTCGAAGTGATTGCTGGAACAGCAACTGCAGGAATCCCTCATGCAGCTTGGGTAGCTGAGATCTTAGACTTACCAATGGTCTATATTCGCAGCAAAGCGAAAGCTCATGGCAAAGGGAACCAAATCGAAGGACGGATCTTCGAAGGACAAAAAATGGTGGTCATTGAAGATTTGATCTCAACAGGTGGAAGTGTGCTAGAAGCCGCTGAAGCAGCAAAACGAGAAGGGGCGGATGTTTTAGGTGTTGCAGCTATCTTTACCTACGAGTTGCCAAAAGGAAAAGCTAACTTTGAAGCAGCGGGTCTGCCATTGGTTACTTTGACGAATTATTCTGTGCTGATCGAATTTGCTTTAGAAAACAAAACCATTGACGAAACAGAATTAGCTTTACTAAAAGAATGGAAAAAAGATCCTGAGAATTGGGTAACGGATTAAGTTGAAAAAAGGGCGGGAAAACATTTGTTGTTTCAGCCCTTTTTCTATTTGTGAACTAGCCAAATCCTGACGGTACATAGTAAAAACTAATCTTTTATAAATGAAAACCTCTAAAGATAATAAGCTGAAAATTTGCGAATTCAAGTTATTTAATGATAAGATTATCGGAAAAGTCATCTCAAGGAGGAGGAATCTTTATGGGATTGAATGAATTTATTTTAGGACTAAATAACTTAGAAAGAATCACACGGGCGCCAGGTTTCTTTAAACATACTGAACATACTGTTGCTGCTCATTCCTATCGTGTGGCTTCAATTGCGCAAGTCTTAGGTGATATTGAAGAACTCCATGGGCAACCAATCGATTGGAAACTCTTATATGAAAAAGCTTTGAACCATGATTACACGGAACGTTTTATCGGCGACATCAAAACTCCAGTAAAATATGCAAGTAAAGAATTGCGAGGGATGCTACAGACCGTCGAAGAAAAAATGACGGATGAGTTCATCAATCAAGAAATTCCCGAAGCATTACAAGACGTCTATCGTCGCCGCTTGTTCGAAGGAAAAGACGATACGGTCGAAGGCGAATTGCTAGCTGTATCAGATAAAATCGATTTGTTGTATGAATCATTTGATGAGATCAGTAAAAATAATCCGGAAAAAGTCTATAAAGAGATGTTTATTGAGGCGGTCACAACGATCAAAGGCTTTGACCATCGACCGTCCGTCCAATATTTTTTCAAGGAGATCTTTCCGGAGTTGCTCAATCAAGAATTCTATGGAAAAGAGGATTTCTTAGCAGCTGTTTCAAATATTGTCAAAAAAGAAAAAGAATAGTCGAAGTGCCTTGTAGGTAACTGATTCAGGAGGAATTTTAGTTGAAGAAGAATATGGATGTTGAGTGGGGTTATTCTGGTGAAAGAGGACCGGAACATTGGGCAGAGTTGTGCGATTGGTTTGCAAAAGGAGCCGAATTTGAGTTGCAATCGCCCATTCCTCTAGTTACATGTGAAAAAAGCAGTGACACGAAAGAAACACTGTCTTTTCACTATCAGAAGCAACGCTTCACGGATAAGGAGTTCAAGAACACGATCCATCTTGTGCCATACGATCAAATTAGTTACGTTCTTTTCAATGAAGAGACATACTATTTGACCGACATCCATTTTCACATGCCGTCAGAACACGTCATCAATGGGAAACAAGAAGATATCGAGTTTCACTTTGTCCATACGAACGAACGACAAGAAAACTTAGTGGTTGGTGCGATGTACCATCTATCAAATGATAAGGGTTGGTTATATGATCGCCAAAATGGCGACAAATGGGACCTTGATGCACATGAACATTGGACCGATGCCTCTGTCTTTTTCCCTGAGCAGAAAAGTCATTATCATTACGTTGGTTCATTGACCACTCCCCCAACGAGTGGACCGATCCAATGGTTCGTCATGGATCAAGTCGGTCAATTGAATCGTGATTTTCTGATCCCATTCAAAGGACAATATGCGCAGCCAAATAATCGTCCATTACAACCAGTAAAGGAACGAAAAATTTATTATTACAAGGGGACGAAATGAACATCCAACAATTGAAATATGTCACTGCGGTAGCGAATAATGGAAGTTTTCGAGAAGCAGCAAAAAAATTGTTTGTTTCTCAACCAAGCCTTTCTGCAGCGATCAAAGAATTGGAAAACGAATTAAGTATCACTTTATTTACCCGCACGAATCGAGGTGCCTATCTAACAGAAGAAGGTCAAGCCTTTTTAAAACGGGCGGAACGGATTTTAGTACAATTAGATTCTTTGGAAAACTATTACCAGAAAAGTGAAAAGCGAGAAAGCTTTTCGATTGCTTCACAACACTATGATTTTTTAGGGCCATTGACTGCGCAACTGATCGAGACCTTTAAAGCAGAAGTGAAGCAGTTTCGGATCATGGAAACGACGACAGCAAACGTGATCGAAGAAGTCCAACAGCAGCAAAGCGAGTTAGGTATCCTTTATATGAATGACCATAATCGCACAGGGATCAAGCGTTACTTAGAACAAGGGGAATTGATCGCGCAGTCTTTAGGAACATTTAAGACCCATATCTTTCTTAGACAGCGCCATCCACTTGCCCAGCAAGAAGAAATAAAGGTAGAAGAGCTAGCAGCATTTCCGCAAGTTCGGTTTACACAAGATGGCAATAATTTCCCTTACTTTTATGAAGATCTAATTGAGATCCCTGAACAAGAATCGGTGATCTATACGAGTGATCGTGGCACATTGATGAACATTGTGTTAGAAACAGATGCCTACGCTTCAGGCTCTGGCATCGTGATCGGGGAGATCAAAGAATATTTACGCTTGATTCCATTAGCTGATAGTCCGATGAATGAGTTATATGTCATTTATTCTGGAAAGCAGCCATTAAGTGATATCGCCAAGAAGTTTATCACAAGTATCCAACAGGTGATGAAACAGATGAAGTGAACGTTTAAAATCGAATCAATCCTTTCATTGGAAAAGAAGATGAAGCAAAAGATAAGTCGTGAAATCAGCGAATGTTGATTTCAGGCTTATTTTTTGTTCGTTCAAGTCTGACTGTATTGTTGCAGTAAAGTACATAATGTTACATAGTTAAAAAAATGATTCATACTGTCATTAATAAATCGATTGGGAACGATTTCACCATTGGTTTATCAATAATGATAAAGGGGATCAACAAAATGAAAAAAGTAATAAAATTAATGTTAGGAGTAGTTGGAGCGACGAGTGTAGGACTATTTAAAGGGGAGTCGGTTGCTTGTGCGGATGATTCGCTTCCACAAATCGGAGAAGGGTATTTGAAATCGGTCAATCAAAGCACGATCGATCGCATGAGTACGATGGCCTATGCTTTGTCCTACCAAATGTATCAATGGGGAGATATTGGTGTGAATGAAAGACTCACTGGCAATGAATACAATCCAAAAAATGTGTCCAGTCAATCCTATTCAGTAGGAGTCAATAGTGATATGGGAACGAAACAAACGTCAAAAACTGTGAATACAAGTGTTTTTCATAATCAAACAAATCAAGATCAAACGTTTACCACACCTTCTTATACCGAAACTTATATAGATTCGCTTACGACATCAACCACACATTCTGCAGGTATTTCTACATCAGCGAGTACTGAAATCAGCGTACCAATGTTTGGTTCGGCAAGTATGGGTCTTGAATTAAGTTACAATTTTAGTACAACCACTTCACATACTCGGGAAACACAAAAAGGCTGGACTGTTCCTGGTCAAGCCATCAATGTTCGACCGGGACATACAGTCGAAGTCAATTGGGTGTTTTATACAGGTGAAGCAACAGGATCGGTTGATTTACAAGAACGCATCCGAGCAGATATCCCGTATAAAAAAGACTCTGCTGGGCGTATCCATACATATGGACTTGGAACGGTAGTTGGCGACCGCCAAGTGCTGTCAGATAGTTATTGGGATCGCTACATCACAGAAAGTCGTAATAACTGGAAGAAAGTCGATGCAAATGTGGCAGGACATAAAATTGGTGCTGGTACCTATCGTGTCGATTATGGTTCAGGATTTGTCTTAGAAGCCTTCGATCGAACGACTGGCACAAAAGAAATCATTGCGACAGGCTATCGAATTTAATTTGTCATTCGTATTTTGAACCACAAAAAAACCGATCGTCAGAAGTCATGACTTCTTGACGTCGGTTTTTTTCAGCAAAATCAATCTTTTGTCATTGCTTGGATTTTTTCTTCTTCTGGTGTTACAATAATCGTTTTTTGGTTTTCGTAAATCACATATCCAGGTTTTGCGCCATTCGGTTTGCGGATATGTTTGACTTGCACTAGATCCACAGGCACCTGTGCAGAGTGGCGATATTTGGAGTAATACGCAGCTAGTTCAGCAGCTTCCGTAATGGTTTCATCAGAAGGCTGATCACTCTTGATGATCACATGAGACCCTGGAATGTTTTGCGCGTGCAACCAGTGATCCGTTTTTCTTGCAGTTTTCATGGTTAATTGATCATTTTGCAGATTGTTTTTACCAACTAAGATCTCGGTGCCGTCAGAAGAGAAGTAGCGATCAGGTTGAGAAGGTTTTGCTTTCTTTTGTTTTTTGTTTGTTTTCTTTTTCAAGTAGCCCTCTGCTAATAGCTCTTCTTTGATCACTTCGATATCCATCGGTCCAGCAATCTCCAATTGCGAAAGGACAGATTCAAGGTACTGGATCTCGCTTTTCGCTTCTTCGATTTGTTTCCCGATCAATTTGACCGCATTTTTAAGTTTTTGGTAGCGATGAAAGTACTTTTGCGCATTCTGATTAGGTGTTAAGGCGGGATCAAGAGCAATCCGGATTGGTTGATTCTCTTCATAATAATTCGCTAAGGTCACTTCAGTCGCACCACGAGGAACTTGAGTCATAAAAGTCGTCAATAGTTCGCCATCACGACGAAACTCTTCCGCATTTTCTGAATCAAGCAAGGTCTGCTCGCGCTTTTTCAATTTATTGCGATTACGTTTCAGTTCATTTTCGATTTTACGGATCAGTTCGCCGCCTTGTTGCTTCGCTCGATCTTTTTCCGCTTTTTCTTGGTAAAACGCATCTAATAACGCGCTTAAAGTTGCGTATTCTTGCACTGAATCGGCTTGTTTCGCCAATTCTTGATAAGCAATCGGCGTAAAGTATTCTTTTGTGCCCACTTCATAGTGTGTGGGTGTAGGTTGATCGATTGCAGTAAAGAATTCTTCCCAGACAGCCATTTTTTCATTCGGTCGCTGATTGATCCGTTCGACTAATTCTAATGCAGTATCGTAACCTAATCCTTGAAAGGCTTGTTGTAGTGCTTTGGCATTTGGCTCGATTTTTGATAGACGTTCAAATACTTGTTCTTTTGTTGCTTCAAAAGGATCAAGTACCGCTTGTTCAGGTGGTGCGACATATTCGACACCAGGGAGTAACGAACGATACGTGTTTTGTGAGCTGCCGATATGTTTGATGGCGTCTAATATCTTTTGTGTTTGTTGGTTCACTAAAACGATGGTACTGTGTCGTCCCATCAACTCAACGATCAAAACAATATTTTGTAAGTCACCTAGTTCATCCCGTTTTGAAAAATGGAAGTGGATGACTCGGTCATTTTTGATTTGCTTGATATTTTCTAAAATCGCACCATCTAAATGTTTGCGCAACATCATCACGAAGTTTGGCGGATTTTCTGGATTTTGATAATCGATCTCTGTGATCTGGACACGGGCATAACTTGGATGAGCAGATAACAACAATCGGTGGTTCTTTCCACGAGAACGAATCACCAAAATGATTTCATTTTCATACGGTTGGTGGATCTTTGAGACCCGACCAGATAATAGTGTTTCGCGCAATTCATGGATCATTGCATGGGTAAATACACCATCAAAGGACATGATTCATTCCTCATTTCTATTCATAAGTACACTTATTATAACGAAAAAAGAAAGGAAAGACCAATGGACCGGATGATTTCTTCTGTAAAAGAGAGAATAACGAAAGAATTTACATGAAAAACTAGTGTTTTATTTCGTTCTTTCGCTTGATTTTAGGTATAATTAGAGAAAGGACAGGTGGGGGAAAAGAAGATGCAGCGATTGATGGTAGAAATAAAGGAAAAAATCATAATGAGCTACACGAATTTATCAGAGGATTTTGAACAACATCCTCAAAAATACTTCAGACGGATCGGTCTTCTTCTGAGCTGTTCATTTTTGTTGACGGCTGCAATGTTTTTTTTGCCAAGTAAAATTAAAGAAGCACAGGTGGATTCATTGATTTATTCCTCGATCCATTCCGAAAAGTTACAGCCTTTGCCATTTTCTTCCGCGCATCAAGAGATTACTGATAGTCGAGCCATCTCAGTCATGTTTAGTCTGCCAAAGGGTGAGCTTTACAAACAAGTGATGGATATATTTGAAGATCCGCAACAAAGTAGTGAGTTGAATCGAACGATTTTCTTCTATCCACTCGTTTATGATACCCAAGAATTAGAACAACGGTATGGGATCGAAAAAGATAAAATCACTATTATTTTCTTTGATGGCGGAAAAGAGAGAAATCGCTTAGTCCTTTCTGACCAAAATAAAGAAGAACTTGAGAAAACCTTGGTTCCTGCATTGAATCGATTGCCATTGATCAACATCAAACAACTTGAAAAAGAATTAGCAAACGGCGAACAAGCGGAAGAAACAACAGAGAGTACCTTGGAGTAAGTGTAGCGGAATACTTAGTGATAAATAACAAAAAGTCAAAAAAATAAAAAATTAGTTGACGGATAAATAAAATTCGATTAGACTTAGGATAACACTTAAAGGAAAGGATGGTCCAAGATGAACTTATCAATTCAATTTTTATCAGAACATAAAAATAATTGGCGTAACTGGCGTAGATAAGTTGTATCAAGGGCGAACTTTTTCGTAGATACAACTTTTTAGAGTACAACAATGTACGATTCTAAAGTTTGTATCTATGCTGGACAAGAATTTGACGACCGCATAGATGGCTCTATGCGGTTTTTTGTTGGTAAAAGACAATGACCGTACTAGCGGTGATTGTCTTTTTTTGTTCATTCGCTCGAAGTTACACACGTAGCCGATTTATTTAAAAAAAATACATAACAAAAAAGGGGAAATAAAAATGAAAAATAAACGATTGATCGCAGTAATCGCACTGATACTTATCTATTTGACCGGTACATTTATCTACGAAACGATCAAGGATCAGCCACCTGTTGAAGGAAATCGAACAGGTGATAAGAAAGTTGTTGGGGTCTTACAGTTCGTTAGTCACCCTGCGTTAGATGAAATCTATCGGGGAATCAAAGATGGATTAAAAGAGTCAGGTTTGGAAGAAGGACGAAACCTAGAAATCAATTTCCAAAATGGTCAAGCCGACCAAAGTAAGTTAGCAACCATGAGCCAGCAATTGGTTCAAAATAATCCAGACGTTCTCGTAGGCATTGCGACACCAGCAGCACAAGCCATCGCAAACACCACAAAAGATATCCCGCTTGTCTTGGGCGCAGTGACTGATCCTGTAGGGGCAGGGCTAGTAAAAAGTTTAGAAGCACCAGGGGGCAACATCACAGGAGTTTCTGACCAACCGCCTGTGGAAGCGCAGATCCAGTTAGCGACAGAACTATTACCAAAAGCAAAAACGGTCGGGATTCTTTATGCATCATCAGAAGACAATTCACGTTATCAAGTCAGCCAAGCAGAAGAAGCGGCAAAAGCCAAAGGACTAACACCAGTGAAGTATGCCGTCCCTTCAACGAATGAAATTGCACAAACCGTCCAAGTCATGAGCCAATCAGTTGATTTTATCTATGTTCCTTTAGATAACACGATTGCTAACGCGATGCAAACGGTCATCAAAGAAGCAAATAAAGCAGATATCCCAGTAATTCCTTCTGTCGATACGATGGTCGAACAAGGCGGGTTAGCAACAATCGGGATCAATCAATACGAATTAGGTGTTCAAACAGGAAAAATGGCAGCCGCTTTAGCAAATGGGAAAGAACCAGCCACAACCCCTGTCTATGTATTTGATAAAGGCGATATCATCGTCAATGAAAAACAAGCAGAACTATTAGGCATCACGATTCCTGAATCCATCAAACAAGATGCAAAAGTACTGACAGAGATCAAGGAGGAAGAACAATGATCGTATCCGCAATTTCACAAGGTATGTTATGGGCCATATTAGGTTTAGGGATTTTTATGACTTACCGCATTTTAGATTTCCCTGATATGACAACAGAAGGTTCATTCCCTCTTGGTGGTGCTGTCTGTGTAACAGCGATCACGCATGGCGTGAGTCCATTATTGGCAACGATTCTAGGTGTTTTGGCCGGAATGGCGGCTGGACTTGTTACAGGCTTACTTTATACAAAAGGAAAGATTCCGGTCATCTTAGCCGGTATCTTAGTAATGTCAGGCTTGAACTCAGTCATCTTGTTCGTGATGCGCACACCCAACCTTTCATTGTTGAATCATCCAGTCTTACAAGATGTGTTCCACGCACTACATTTACCAAATTATTTTGACACTGTCTTATTAGGATTATTGTCTCTGGGCTTATTGATCAGCGTGTTGATCTTTTTCTTCAATACAGATCTAGGCCAAGGCTATATTGCCACTGGGGATAATGAGACAATGGCACGTTCATTAGGAATCAAAACCGACCGCATGAAAATCTTAGGTTTGACTTTATCTAATGGAGTGATTGCTTTATCTGGTGCTCTGATCGCTCAAAACGATGGCTATGCGGATGTCAATAAAGGAATCGGCGTGATCGTGATCGGACTAGCTTCGATCATCATCGGGGAAGTCATTTTCCAAGAGTTGACATTGATCGAGCGTTTACTAGCAATCGTTGTCGGAAGCATCATCTATCAACTATTGATTTTAGCTGTTATCAAATTAGGTTTTGATACGACTTATCTGAAATTATTCTCAGCGATCATCTTAGCGGCTTGCCTGATGATCCCACAAGTAAAACAAGCATTGAAATTAAAAACTGGCTTTGAAAAGGAGGTCTAACGATGACAGCTATCTTAACGATCAAAAATGGTAGAAAAGTAGTCAACAATGGGATGCACGAAGAAAAAGTATTATTGGATGATATCCAATTGACTATCAATGAAGGAGACTTTATCACTGTTCTTGGCGGTAATGGGGCGGGTAAAAGTACATTGTTCAATACGATTGCCGGAACATTGCAATTAAGTCAAGGTGGGGTCTATTTCAAAGACCAGCCAATCACTAAGTTGTCAGAAGAAGCACGAGCTTTATTTCTATCACGCGTATTCCAAGACCCGAAAATGGGGACTGCACCACGGATGACCGTTGCAGAAAATCTATTGTTAGCTCAAAAACGTGGCGAGAAACGGACGCTTCGTTTGCGTCAATTGAAAACCCAAAAAGAAGCGTTCTATAAAATATGCCAAGAAGTAGGCAATGGATTAGAGCAACATTTGGATACACCTGCTGGCGAATTGTCAGGGGGGCAACGACAAGCCTTAAGTTTATTGATGGCAACGATCAAAGCGCCAGAATTACTTTTATTAGATGAACATACCGCAGCACTAGATCCTAAGACAGCCAAGCTGCTGATGGAATTGACCAACCAACGCATCACAGAGCAAAAGTTGACATGCTTGATGATCACGCACCGTATGGAAGATGCTTTGAAATATGGGAATCGCTTGATCGTCTTACAAAAAGGTCGGATCGTCAAAGACTTAGCGAAAGAAGAAAAACAAGCATTATCCATGAACGATCTCTTACACTTCTTCGAAGAAGTCATCGATTAGTCATTCGAGAACGCTATCTCCGTTTGACAAGTTTGTTTCCTTCAATTTATACTTGTGATAGCAGGTATAATAACAATCAAAATCAATACGATTCATATCAGAAAAATGATTGATGCCGCTTGTTCCTTCGTAGTTTCTACGAATGGACGCGGCATTTTTAGCGTATTATAGGAGGCGTTCCATGATTTCAGGAAAAACAAGATTAGCAGGGATTTTTGCATCTCCCGTTACCCATAGTTTATCTCCATTGATGCATAATACAGCCTTTCAAGCGCGTTCGATCGATGCTGTTTACTTGGCATTCACAGTCGATCAGTCGAATCTAATGCAGGCGGTTGAAAGCATTCGTACATTCAATATGTTAGGTGTCAATCTTTCCATGCCTAACAAAACAGCAGTTATTCCTTATTTAGATGAATTAAGTCAAGAAGCGCAGTTGATAGGTGCTGTTAATACCATCGTTCAGCAAGACAACCGCTTGATCGGCTACAATACGGATGGCATGGGCTTCATGCGTTCAGTACACGAAGCGGGTGTCGCAATCAAAAACAAAAAAATAATCATGCTAGGTGCAGGTGGCGCAGCGAAAGCAATCGTTGTTCAAGCGGCGTTAGATCAAGCAAAAGAAATCGTTATCTATAAACGGAAGAATGCTACTTTTGCGAGTGTCGTTGCGGATTTTGAGAGAGTTGCGGAACAAACCAACTGTCCCATCATCGTCAAAGATTATGCAGATACTGAACAGTTGAAAAAAGATCTAGAAGATACGGACCTTTTGATCAATGGTACCGATATGGGCATGGGCGCAAAAAAAGAGTTGATGCCAATTGATCCTCAGTTTCTCCATAAGAAAATCGCAGTTTTTGATTTGATTTATTCCCCTAAAGAAACACGCTTTCTAAAAGAAGCCAAAGCAATCGGCTGTCTCACACGAAATGGGCTAGGGATGCTGATGTACCAAGGAGCAATTGCCTTTGAGCTTTGGACAGGCGAGACCATGCCGATTGAAGAGATCCAACCTTTACTCGTTTCAAAGGGATGAAACGAGTGATATCAAAGGATTCGTTAGCTTTTAGTTAAATTTACAACGATCTTACTGTTTTTCATTAAGAAGTATCGTATGATTTTACTGAGTTGAACAAAGGGAGGAAATCAAATGAGTCGGATGGATCGCTATCAGAACATCCATAAAAAAGCAAAACCAATCAAAGAAAAGTCATCGCCGCTATCTTGGCGACGCGCAAGTAAGAAACAAGCGGAGCCTGAAAAGGAAGCAATCCCTTCTTACGCACAAACTTATGAAGAACGTTCAAGTGATTCTCGATACTCAACGCCTTACGAAGAACACGTTCATTCAGAACAACAACCCCAGAAAAAAGGACTCTTTAAAAAGAAACAGCCCAAAGGTCCACGTAAGAAGCGGTCTTGGTGGAAAATCATAGTAGGGATCCTATTCTTTTTATTGGTCTTTTCACTGATTTCATTTTTCGTCGGCAAGTTCGTGGCTGAAAATGATCAGTCACTGGAACCAGCGACTTCAGAAACATTCAACGGCGCCCAATCAACAAGTGGCGCACACAACATTTTGATTTTAGGTAGTGATACAAGGGGTGAAGATGCGGGACGAGCAGATACGATCATGGTTCTCCAATTAGATGGACCAGCTCGTAAACCCAAATTGATCTCATTCATGCGGGATAGCTTCGTGACGATCCCTGGGGTCGGAGACAATAAAATCAATGCAGCTTATGCTTATGGTGGCGCTGAGTTAGTCCGACAGACCTTGTTAGAGAACTTTGGGCTGAACTGTCAATACTACATGAAAGTCGATTTCAAATCGTTTGAAAAAGTGATTGATGCCATGTTCATGAATGGTGTGTCGATCGATGCTGAAAAAGACTTGAATCTAGACGGTGTCGATATCGCTAAAGGCAAACAACGAATGGACGGTCATGTGCTGTTGCAATATGCGCGTTTCCGGATGGATGAAGAAGGCGACTTCGGTCGTGTCCGCAGACAGCAACAAGTAATGGATGCGATTTTTGGACAACTAAAAAATCCATTGAACTTGATCCGTGCGCCATATGCTGCCGGAAAAGCAATCGGTTATACATCCACCGATGTACCAATGACTTTTTTAGTCAGAAACAGTTTCTCTATCTTACGTGGTGCTGGCGGAATCGACCGCTTAAGCGTCCCAGCGGATAATACTTGGAGCTATGGTCAAAGTGATTATGCGGGTAGTATCCTCGTATTAGATAAACAAATGAACCGTGAAAAGATTGAACAATTTTTGAGTAAATGATCGTTGATGTTTTGTTAAAAAGGCTTTTCTGGAGGTGATAACTTCTGGAAAAGTTTTTTTGTGTGGATGTCTTAATTGCTATATAGTGTTTCTTTTTCCAATAGGTCCATTTTATCCTCCTCGCAAAAATCCACTTATTATTCGGATTGAATTTCTTAACAATTTTACATTTTTTATGAGCTTATTTTTTTACTTTTATTTCTTAAAAACATAAATTTTTGTTTCGCAGATACGACTTTAAAAAACAAGATAAATCAATCGGAGGAACTTGTCGATTTCTTTATCATGCGATAATATAATATTAAAAAGATAGTTATTCTACTTAAATAAATATAAAATAACAATAAAAGGTAATTGGGTTTTCTGTTTAATTTTTTAGAGGTTCGAAGGATGATTATGAAATTTAAGTATACGTTTGGTGATCCAAAGATAAATAGGTCTTTTTGTAAAGTATACGAATTATACTTATTGAGTACATACAACATTATTTAGAGGAGAAAAAAGCCATGGAATTATTGGTAAAAGAAACATTAGCATTAGAGGAAAAAAGGGATATACTTTTTCCGTATTACGTTGGTTATACGTTCTTTAAGGAAAGTGATTACCAAGGAAAAATCACCCATAAAGAGGCAATCTTAGCCTATCTACATTATTTAAGTCGTTTAGCAAAAACAAATCTTTGGTCATCAAAAAAACGCAAAGAAACTGGAAAAACTGTTACCCGTGAAATGTATGTAGCGAAATTTCGTGAACTAAATTCTGATTCAATTACTTACACAGAAATTGATCCTACTACGTTAAACTTAGATGGCTACCCCATTGAAGTCAACGAAGAGATGATGGAAGGCACAGAACTGACTGCGGAAGAATTGTTTATGGATGGTGGGGTATATGAAGAAGCTTTTTTTAATGAATTTCATGGTACAAAGTTATCTAAGAAAGAATTTAATCTGGTAAATGAACGTTTCTTTCCTTTAAAAGATAAATTGATCATCTATTCATGGAATTCAGAGTTTACAAATTATTTCAATTATGCGCGTGTGGGCTGGGGCGCCTATCTTTGGAGTGTTTATGATCCTAGAACCCAAATCTTTACGATCATCGAAATTTATTTAGCGGAACAGGGGTAAAATGATAACAAACCTATATTTAGGTTAAACAATTGAATCATTAATCATGTGAATGAGGAGGACAGAATGAAGTTATTAAAAGAAGATACGTATCAATTTAAACAAAAACTCTATTTAAGAAAATTTCCAATCAATGGACTTTTACTCGATTATGTATTTTTTGAAGAAACAGGTTACCGTGGATACTCCAGTCATCGTAAAGCCGCCCTTGAATTTATCAAAGTAATGAATGAAAAAAGAAATATTACAGGTCTTTTATATACAGATTTGCATTATTTTGATCACTTACCCGTAGTATGTAGCCCAATTAGATTGAGTTATGCCGTAAATCCAGAGTTAATGTATGGAAAACGGATAAAGGCAGATGTTTTCTTTTCTGTTGAAAAATTCGCTTCTGGAACCTATCTAAATTGGTATGCCCAGACATTTCTTTATCCACCTTATTCATACAGCGGGAATGAAGAAGATTTTATTTCCTTAAATAATGAACTATTTCCTAAGAAAAATGCGTTAATCATTTATGCTTGGAATAACAATTGGTCGAATTACTTCTCTGCCGGGAGAGAATGGATGGATGCCTTTCTTTGGACGATTTACGATACTGCATCGAACAAGCTGACGGTCGTAGGATCTTCTATGACAGATTGAGTTTAATTAAGATTTTTAAATTTTTATCCTACTTAGTAGGCAAATCCAGTCACAACCATTGTTGATTAACATTTTCAAGAAAAACAATAACTATGACGAAATAGGTATCATGTAATACATAAAACTTCGAGGAGGAAAAGACATGGAATTATTGGTAAAAGAAACATTAGCATTAGAAGAAAAAAGGGATATACTTTTTCCGCATTACGTTGGTTATACGTTCTTTAAGGAAAGTGATTACCAAGGAAAGGTCACCCATAAAGAGGCAATTTTGGCTTACTTAAATTATACAAGTCGCATAATAAGAACAAATCTTTGGTCATCAAAAAAACGCAAAGAAGCTGGAAAAACGGTTACCCGTGAAATGTATGTAGCGAAATTTCGTGAACTAAATTCTGATTCAATTATATACACAGCAATTGATCCTACTACGTTAAACATAGATGGCTACCCCATTGAAGTCAATGAAGAGATGATGGAAGGCATTGAACTTACTGCGGAGGAATTTTTTATGGATGGCGGGGTATATGAGGAAGCTTTTTTTGATGAATTTTATGGTACAAAGTTATCTAAGACAGACTTTAATCTGGTAAATGAACGTTTCTTTCCTTTAAAAGACAAATTAATCATCTATTCATGGAATTCAGAGTTTACAAATTACTTCAACTATCCTAGAGCATGCATCGGTGCCTATTTATGGAGTATTTACGATACGAATACAAAGAGATTTACAGTCATTGATATTTATTTAGGATATGAATAAATTTTAGAACTTAAAAATTATTTCAATTATGCGCATGTGGGCTGGGGCGCCTATCTTTGGAGTGTTTATGATCCTAGAATCCAAATCTTTACGATCATCGACATTTATTTAGCAGAACAGGGGTAAGAGGATAACAAACCTATAAGTAGGTTAAACAATTGAATCATTTAGTAAAAGTAAATAATTGGGTAATAAAAAATAGGGAAACCGAAAACTGATTATTATGAAATGTATGCAGAGAAATTTCATTCATCGGATTTTGACTCAATTTTCAGTGCTTGGTGCTTTATTGACTACATAATAGAAAAGAAATCATCACATAAAAGAAAGGAAAAATCAATTTGAAATTATTAGATGGAGAGACGTATCGATTCCCTTTGACTATGATGGAGAATAATATCCCAATGAAAAATATCCCGATTCTTTTTCTATTCTTTCATGAGAAAGATTACGAGGAAGATAGCAGTCATCAACAAGTAGCAATTCAGCTTGTTAAGTTTGCGAACCAGAAAAAAAGATATCCTATGATTACTTGGAATAAGCAGGAACATTTAGATAACCGAATACAAGAATATACAATAAATCCTACGCGCATGACCGCTCGACGTTTAAGTCACGAGGTTTTTTTCTCAATTTATCGGGAACCTAAAAGACCGTTTATTTCAAATTATGCTTATGCATTCTTCCAGATGTCTTCAAACTATCTCGGAAAAGTAGACCATTTTATTCAAATGAACGATATTCTTTTTCCAGATAAAGAACAACTGATTATTTATGAGTGGAATAATACTTGGTCAGATTATTTTCATTATGGCAGACAGCATAGAGGGGCTTTTATATGGACGATCTATGATCCTAAAAGAAATAAGTTTACAGTGATCAATGCAAGCATTTTATGAGATTAGGAGAAAAATATAATATGGAGTTTTTATTACAGGAAACAGAAGTATTGAACCAAAAATTAGAGGAGAAAGGATTATTTACAAGACGTTTAAATTTAGACTTTGTCTACTTTAAAGAGAAGAATTATCGAAATGTGGAGAGTCATCAACAAGCAGCAATTGAATTTATAAAGGTGATGAACAAAAAAAGACTAGGATACCCATGTGTCCATTTAACAGATTTACATTATTTTGATGATTTACCTATTTTTATTAAGTCTTTGGCTTATCCTTATGCAGTGAACCCAGAGTTGATGTATGCGAAATCATTATTGCCTTCTGCCTTTTTCTCTACTAAATGTGAGAATGGTAAATATGAGTCTTCCTATGCTTATTCCATACTCTCACAGATATATAGACCTCAGCGAGAAGAGATTTTTTTAAAAGCCAATGAGTATCTATTTCCTATGCAAGAGAACCTAATAATCTACCAATGGAACAATGATTGGACAAATTATTTTTCAGTAGGTAGAGAGGAATATGGTGCGTATTTATGGACGATCTATGAGAGGGAAACTGAAAAATTTACAGTGATAGGTGCTTCGATGAGGTACTGAATACTACGTGAAAAATACTATCGAGTACATACAACATTTCTAGAGGAGGGAAAGATGAAATTTTTGGAAAAGGAAACAGATCGATTTGTACTGACTATGGTTGAAAAAAATATCTGTATGAAAGAGCTCGTACTTACTTACGGTTTCTACCATGAAGAAAGTCACAAAGAAGCAGCACTTGCCTTTGTGACAGCAATCAATCAAAAGAGAGGACATACAAAAATTGAGTATACGGATAGAGTAAATTTCCCTGTCAATCTGAGAAAAACTTATTCCATCAATCAACTACTGATGCAAGGGTTTATAATCGAAGGGAATGTTTTCTTTTCTACAGCCTATGATTCGGACAAGAAATATACTTCCGATTATGCCACTGCTTTCTTTAAATTATCTTCATCTTATAAAGGAGAGGAGAAAGATTTTATTCAATTGAACAATCATATCTTTGGAAATAGAGCCAAACTGATTATTTATCAATGGAACAATACTAAGGATTCAAAAATACACTGATTACTGTAAATCGTTTTCTTTTTTCATCGTAAATACTCCACAAATAGGCACCGTAACAATCACGCGCACGATTAAAACGATTGGAGAAGGATGCATCCCACTCGTAGATTTTTAAATGCTCTCTTTCAGGAAAGAATCGTTGATTAAGCACTAAAAATTGTTCTTTACTCACTGTAGTTGTTTGAGTTTCATGGAAAAAGGCTTTTTCATAGGCTCCTCTATTTTTAAATAGACTATCGGGTTTGATTTCTTCTGCCTTCATCATTTTTTTATTTACATAAATTGGGTATGTTTCCCAACCTAAGTAATCAGGATCTCGCTTGATATAGATGAGTGGGTTAGCTTTTATTGAACAGAAATACTCGTTGAATTGTTCTATACTAGCAGGGTTTCCAGTTTTTACTCTGAGGTCTGATGCCCAGTGGTTACATTGGGCGATTCGATGTAAAAACTCTAGATATCCTAGTATAGCTTGCTGATGACTGTGAATTCCTTGATAATATGGTTCATTAAAGAAGCTATAATTAACATAATTTGGTATATTTTCACCATTCCTATCCCGGCATGCTAGTGTTTCTTTTTCTAATAGTTCCATCTATTTGTCTCCTTTTACTAAGGTTCCAAAAGTATACTGATAACTGTAAAACGGTACTTTTTCTCATCATAAATACTCCATAAATATGCACCGAAACAATCACGTGCACGATTATAATGATTGGAAAAGGATGTATCCCACTCGTACACTTTTAATTGGGCTCTTTCAGGAAAGAATTGTTGATTGAGAGCTAAAAATTGCTCTTTAGTTACTTTGATTGTTTGAGTTTCATGGAAAAATGTTTTTTCATAGATTCCTCTATTTTTAAATAGACTATCGGGATTGACTTCTTCTGCCTTCATCATTTTTTTATTGACATAAATTGGGGCTGTTTCCCAACTTAAGTAATCGGGATCTCGATTGATATAAATAAGTGAGGTAGCTTTTATTGAATAGAAATATTCGTTGAATTTCTCTCTGCTGATGGTATCCCAGTTTTCACTCTGAGGTCTGATGCCCAGCGGTTACATTGCACGATGCGATTTAGAAATTCTAGATATCTTAATACGGCTTGCTGGTGACTGTGAATTCCTTGATCATTATTTTCAATAAAGAAGGCATAATTAACATAAATTGGAATATTTTCTCCACTCCTATCCTGGCATGCTAGTGTTTCTTTTTCCAATAACTCCATTTTGTCCTCCGCAAAAAAATCCACTTATTATTCAGATTGAATTTATTAACAATATTACAGTTTTCATGAGCTTATTTTTTACTTTTATTTCTTAAAAACATAAATTTTTGTTTCGCAGATATGACTTTAAAAAAACAAGATAAATAAATCGGGGGAGCTTGTCGATTTATTTATCATGCGATAATATAAACTTATAAAGATGGTTATTCTACTCAAATATATATAAAATAACTATTTAAAAACAATTTTTGGGTTTTCTGTTTAATTTTTTAGAGGTTCGGAGGATGATTATGAAATTTAAGTATACGTTTGGTGGTCCAAAGATAAATAGGTCTTTTTGTAAAGTATAGGAATTATACTTATTGAGTACATACAACATTTCTAGAGGAGGGAAAAATGAAATTTTTAGAAAAGGAAACAAATCGATTTGTTCTGACCATGGTTGAAAAAAATATCTGGATGAAAGATTTAGCAATCAACTATGCGTTTTTCCAAGAAAAGAATAATCAAGGATACGAAAGTCACAAAAAAGCAGCTTTGGCATTTGTTACGTTCCTCAATCAAAGAAGAGGACATGATCAAATTGAGTATACGAATAAACTTGAATTTCCAGTCAATATATTCGCAACCTATTCCATAAACCTCAATTTAATGGAAGCAACAAGAATTCCAGTCGATACTTTTTTTTCTACACATAGCGACTTAGAAGGTCATTATATTTCAGATTATGCCTACGCTTTTTTTAAAATTCCTTTTTTTTATAGAGGAAGTAAGAAAGATTTCATTGAACTGAACAATTACTTGTTTTCCGAGAAGGAAACATTAGTCATTTATCAATGGATCAACACGTGGTCAGATTATTTCGCTTATGGAAAACATTCCGGAAAAGGAGCGTACCTTTGGACGATTTATGATCCAACAAGAAAAAGATTTACGGTATGTGGGGCATCAACATTGAGTTGAATGAGGAGGACAGAATGAAGTTATTAAAAGAAGATACGTATCATTTTAAAAAAAAACTCTATTTAAAAAAATTTCCAATCAATGGACTTTTACTCGATTATGTATTTTTTGAAGAAACAGGTTATCGTGGATACTCCAGTCATCGCAAAGCCGCTCTTGAATTTATCAAAGTAATGAATGAAAAAAGAAATATTCCAGGTCTTCTATATACAGATTTACATTATTTTGATCACTTACCCATACGATGTAGCCCAATTAAGTTGAGTTATGCCGTAAATCCAGAGTTAATGTATGGAAAACAGATGAAGACAGATGTTTTCTTTTCTGTTGAAAAAACAGCTTCTGGAAGCTATTTAAATTGGTATGCACAAACATTTCTTTTCCCACCATATTCATATAGTGGGAACGAAGAAGATTTTATTTCCTTGAATAAATTATTATTCCCTAAGAAAAGTGCGTTGATCATTTATGCTTGGAATAACAATTGGTCGAATTACTTTTCTCCTGGGAGAGAATGGATGGATGCCTTTCTTTGGACGATTTACGATACTGCATCGAATAAACTGACTGTCATAGGATCTTCTATGACAGATTGATTTTAATATTAAAAAAGCACCAATTAAATTTGTAAATAGTCCAATTTAATTGGTGCTTTTTCTACATTAATTATTTAAGAGATTCTATATAGGGATGAGATGTCTTAACATAAAAGTTCCTATTATTTTTTATAAATTTACTTTTCTTTTGGAAACTTACATACCCTTCGTCAATTTGATTATGCTCAATGATTCCTATATTATCTATTTCTTGAAACCCCCAGCCTAAATTTGGCGATAAATTATCTATAGATGTATAAGTTATCATATTATGATTGGGAATGTCATTTATTTTGCCGAGATCTTTATATTTTGAACGATCTTTTTTTCCTGGAATATATCCTTGAGCTCTGGCTGTGGAGAGTCCATAGTTAATTGTTATTATTGCTCCTGAAATATCATGGTAAGTACTCGCCGATTCTAGACCATCCTCAATGATACGATCCATTAGATATGATTTATCTTTTGCGATGTGCCTACCCATAGTATGACCCTTACTACCACCTAAGGCAAAATATTCGTCATAATATAAATCTAACGGAGTATACCAATAATCATCTTCCTCCTCATCATC
Organism: Enterococcus sp. AZ062; assembly: GCF_051715065.1. Classification (NCBI taxonomy): domain Bacteria; kingdom Bacillati; phylum Bacillota; class Bacilli; order Lactobacillales; family Enterococcaceae; genus Enterococcus; species Enterococcus sp. AZ062. The sequence continues at coordinate 1,552,717 of NZ_JBIOTB010000001.1, forward strand.
TTCTGTTAAGGATTCTATAAGATTTGCAATTATTAATGAGGCCGCTAAACTCCACGTTGTGCCCATAGCTCTTTTAACTAAAATATTTTCTGTGCCATCCTCAACTATATCTCCAGTCTCTTCATCCAACACTCCACGTTTTCCATCAATAGTGATTGAATCATCATTCGGTACTGCCTCATCACTATAAGAAAACTCAATCGCTCCAACTAAATGCGATGGAACGGCTTGTTGCGTTTGTGCATAGATAAAGTTCCCAGCGTGATCCAATACAACTGCGGCACCATATAATGTAGCGATCATTCCTGAGGGGTCAAAGTCTAATCCATTGTTGTTTGGAGCTAAGGCTTCGCTTAAACTTTGGCTGATTTGGCTGGTTCGTTCATCATATGCGACAGCCATTTCTTGGGCAGTTTCAATAGCTAAGGCTTTAGAAGGTTCATTGACGACCCCGAATTCAAATGGTGTGGTTGCTTGGACGTAGTCGAGCAATTGTTCTTTTGTTGTGATCTCTGTTAAGAGCGTAGAGATGCTCGTATCAAGCTTGACTTGATAGTTAAAAGGTTCTGGGAAATCATAGCCGTAGTAAGAAGAACCGGTGATGTTCAAGATGGCATCATCTGCACCACGAACGGATTCGCCATACTGGATGCTTTCTAAAACGAAAAACTCATTCTGGGAGAGAGAATCGGCTAGTGCCGTGTTACGTCCGACCACCGCTGCTTGCTCTCGTAGTGTCCAAGGGATGGTGTAGTTGATGTAGCGACGATAGAGTTCAACACGGTCACTGACGCTGAAAGTAAAGATTCCGTGGTCGCTCTCGCCAGTCAAGTACTCACGCATCAACGCATTGCTTGTTACATCTTGTGCGTAGCGGTTTTGTAAGGCTGCGGAGAAATTGTAGGTATTTGTTGTCGAATCGATTCCAGACATTGCAAAAGCGTTCAGTTCATTTTGAGTGGAGGCACTGCTACCGATCGATTCAAATAGGCCGCTGTTTGTTTTCGCTAAATCAGCTGTGGCGACGCCTAAAGAGGCACCGAGTTGATAAAAACCGACACCTAGCCCAATTCCTAGTAATGCAGGGGCAAGGACGGCAGATGCTGCGGTCGAGAGTAAACCGGCGCTAAGTGTACTACCTGATAAACCAGATGCATAAGCAGACATGCTGATTCCATTAAAAACGTTTAAGGCAACTGCTGCATTTTGTGGTTCTGCGGACGAAGGAATCGCTGAGGTGGTATCGATCGGAACGATGGTTTCGTCAGGTTGGGTGATTTCGCCAGCGATCGCTTCTTGGGCGTGGACATCAAGTGGCAAAGTGGCAAAAGGTGCGAGCAACAGACCAACAAGTAATAGGCGATAAAATTTTTTCATTTTTTACTCCTTTTTATCAAATGGCTTGAGTGACTACCAACAGTTCAACTACCAAAAACCTCCTTATTTGTGTCGTAGGTTGCTTAATTATATTTTCCAAAATATAACAACAAACTTCAAGTTTATTTAAAATTATAATTATAAAAAAACTCATTTTTTTATATAGTTATTTTCTCTGCAAATACTAATTATATGTTAAGCCTTGCTGTTCTTTTATCAATGTTTATACCCTTATTTAAAAATAACAGTATGATAATAATAAAAAGATAAATGTTCTTCTTTAGGTGATTATAGTTATTTTTTTGTAACGCTTTTTTCCATTCAACAAAAACATCTTCAATTTTTTCGCTATTCTTTTTGAAAGCCATTTGGTAAACTGTTAAAGGATTCTTATTTTATCAAGAGGAGGGAAAACATGAAAACAGTGATACTTGCTGAAAAGCCTTCTCAAGCAAAAGCGTATGCGGAAACGTTCAAAAAAAGAAAAAAACAGGAAGGTTATTTTGAAGTCAGCGATCCACTATTCACAGGTGAAGTAACGATCACTTACGGGTTTGGTCATTTAGTGGAAATGGTTCCTCCTGGAGAGTATGAAGAACGCTGGGCTAAGTGGTCATTGCCCAACTTGCCGATATTTCCAGATCAGTTCAAATATACGGTCCCTCCAGAGAAGCGGGCCCAATTTGCGATCGTTAAACGACAATTGCAAGCGGCGAATACGATCATTATCGCAACAGATAGTGACCGTGAAGGTGAAGCGATTGCTTGGTCAATCATCCAGCAAGCGAAAGCCTTTACGAAGCAAAAGCAGTACTTACGTTTATGGATCAATTCATTGGAAAAAGAAGCCATCTATCAAGGGTTCAAACAACTGAAACCGGCGGAGCAATTTTATCCAAAATACAAAGAAGCACAAGCACGTCAACATGCGGATTGGCTGATCGGGATGAATGGCAGTCCACTGTATAGTTTGCTGCTGCAACAAAAAGGAATCTCTGGGAGCTTCTCCTTAGGGCGTGTGCAAACACCAACGCTTTATATGATCTACCAGTTACAAGAAGAAATCAGGAAGTTTAAAAAAGAGCCTTATTTCGAAGGAGAAGCGCAGATCAAAAGTCAACATGGGCAGTTTGTCGGTAAAATCGAGCCGAAACAAACCTTTAAGACTGCGAACGAATTAGTTGCTGCGATTGAGGGAAAAGGTGCGCATTTAGGGAAACAACAAGGAACGATCTTACAAGTAACAAAAAAAGAAAAACAACAAAGTAGTCCACGTTTGTTTTCTTTGTCTAGTTTGCAATCGAAAATGAATCAACTGATGAAAGTCAGTGCGAAAGCCACACTTGATGCAGTCCAAGGTTTGTACGAAAGTAAGTTTTTGAGTTATCCTCGAACAGATTCTTTTTACATCACAGAAAGCGAACACCAGTATCTTGTCCAAAATCTTGATCGCTATAAAGCGTTTTTAGGGATCACAGAGGTAGCGACACCAGAAACATTTCCTAAAAAACGATATGTGGATGCAAAAAAAGTCCAAGAGCATCATGCGATCATTCCAACCAAAACGATACCGACGAAGGAACGTTTTGCGAAGCTTTCCCGACTAGAGCAAGCGATCTATTTGCAGGTGATGCGTACGACTTTAGCAATGTTTGCAGAAAATTATCGCTATGAAGAAACCGTGATCCTTACAGGAGTGGAACGATTGCGTTTAAAAAGTGTCGGGAAACGTCCAATTGCAGAAGGCTGGCAACAAATCTTGACCGTAAAAAGCAAGAAAAAATCAGATGGTCAGCTTTTGCCTAAAGTTAGTGAACAAGAGGTAGTGACTGTTGATCTGAGAAGCCTTGAGAAAGAGACGCAACCGCCTAAGCCCTACAATGAGGGAACACTGATCACTGCGATGAAAACCGCAGGAAAGACCTTAGACGATGAAGAAGCGCAAGAGATTCTGAAAGAAGTGGAAGGGATCGGGACGGAAGCTACCCGCGCGAGCATTATTGAAAACTTGAAACAACGGCACTATATCGAAGTCAATAAAAATGATATTCAAGTGACTGCCAAAGGTATCACTTTGTGTAAAGCAGTAGCAGGAGAATCTTTACTGACAAGTGCTGAGATGACGGCGCGGTGGGAAAGTTATTTGAAAAAAATCGGTGAACGACAAGGAACGCCGGAAGTCTTTTTAGAAAATATCAAAAAATTTATTCTGCATTTATTAGAAGTCGTCCCAGAACAAGTAAAAACAGTCGATTTGTCTGAAGAGCAAAGCGGCTTGATGCAAATCGAAGCAATGGAGAAGAAGAATGACCAAGTCGGGCGTTGTCCGAAATGTAAAAAAGGCATTGTGATGTTGTATCCAAAAATCGCGACATGTACGAACAAGGAATGTGATTTTAAATTATGGCCTACGATTGCTAAGAAGAAATTGACCAAAACAAATCTTAGAGAGTTACTCTCAAAAGGAAAGACTAGTAAAGTGGTCAAAGGATTCACTGGTAAAAAAGGAAAGTTTGATGCAGTCCTAATTTTGAAAGAAGATTTAACGATCGGCTTTTCATTTCCTTGGATGGAAAAACAAGAGTAGGTATATATATTCCGAAAAGTTAAAATACCTAAACCAAAAAATACTAAAGTAATAATTATTAGAGGAGTACTTGTACGTGAAAAAAATCAATTCGCTTTTGAATTATGCAATGGGGTTGTTAACGTTGGTTGCGCTATATCAAGCGGTCATCGCATATCCAGAATACGGAACCAAATTATTAGCTATTACAAAACATCCGACTGGCTACTCACCGACGGTCATTTTGACAACTTTGACCGCAGCAGCTAAGAGCGGCACTTACTTGTTGCATACAACGAGTAGTCTACTGAAAAGAAAGAAACAACGGAAACAGTTGCTTTTCGTATTAGCTGCGGCGGGTGTTGTTTATTTCTTACCAGTGATTACTCAATTTATTCAACAGTTCATATAAATAGATAAAAAAAGACGATGATAAGAGAAAAATTTCCTTATTCGCCGTCTTTTTTTAACTCTTTAATATACCAAGCGTCCATCGTGGAGTGTTCAGAACCTGCTAGTGGATCAGCTATCAAGTGAAAGCCGAACTTTTCATACAGTTTACAAGCAGGCTTTAATAAATGCATCGTTTCTAAATAGCATTGACGGTAATGTTGAGTGGCATAAGACAATGCTGTTTCCATCAATTGGTTGGCAATTCCTAAACCTTTTGCTTCTGGGGCTAAGTACAATTTTTGTAATTCACATATCTGCTTTTGCTCGTCGAAAGGTGCGATTCCGATTCCGCCAACTACTTTATTTTCTAATTCCACCACCCAATAAGCAGCACAGGGGAGAGCATGGTAGTAGTCTGTTAAATGGTCTAATTGTGGGTCGAAATAGGCAGTTCCTTCAATCGCTAAATCGAGTGATTCTAGGGAAGTTTGAATAATTTCTTTGATGATTGGATCATCTTGTGGTTTGATTTCTCGTATCAGCATCGGACAAGGCTCCTTTTCTATCGTGTTTATTTATCGTAATACAAATGAACGGAAGGGTCAATTTACTTTGTACTCAGAGGAACATTCTTTTATCAACTTCTCCCTTGACCCATTGCTTGAACTGTGAAATAATAACTTCATAAAAAATTTATGACTTAAGAGCGTTCGCCGGAACGATCTTGTAGGAGTCAGACAAACGAACCGTAGGCTTTAATGGTTCGTTTGCCTGGCTCCTTTTTGTTTTGGGAGGGAATAGGCAGAATGAAAATAGAAAACTTACAGACAGATAGACAAAAAGGATTAACGGAACAAGAAGCAAACGATCGATTAGAATACTACGGTGTAAACTCGATTGACACTCAGTCAACTAAATCTTTTATTGTTTATTTCAAAGAAGCAATGAAAGATGTCTCGATTTTGATTTTACTTGTTGCCACAGGACTATCTACGTTTATTGCTTATCAAACACATCCGGACGATTTTACAGAACCAATTGTCATCTTTTCAATTGTCCTATTAAATCTTTATTTATCGATACGGCAACAAAAAAGTGCGGAAAAATCAATGGATCAACTGAAAAAAATGAGTACGCCATCTAGCCGTGTCTTGAGAGAAAGTTCCGTTAAAGAAATTAACAGCTCTGAGATCGTTCCTGGTGATATCGTACAACTTAAATTGGGTGATCGTGTCCCTGCTGACGCGAAAGTAATTACAAGTACTAATTTCTTTGTTGACGAATCATTTTTGACTGGAGAAAGTGAACCGAGTGAAAAGGACGCTTCTTATCGTGCTAGTGATATTGAAGCATTGAGTGATCGTAAAGACCTAGTATTTTCAGGTTCATTGGTTGTGACAGGTAAAGCAACGATTTTAGTAAAAAAAACTGGTAATGCTACAGAAATCGGAAAAATCTCTCATTTGATCACGAATGAAGGAACGCATGTCGCACCACTGCAAATCAAAATGCAAAGACTGGGTAAAGTACTAGGGATAGTCGCAATCACTGCTGGTTTCTTAGCAATTGTAATTGGTTTAGTACAAGGTTTGAGTGTGGAATCAAGTATCATGACTGCAATTTCAATGGCAGTTGCAGCAATACCAGAAGTATTACCTGTTGTCGTAACCATTTCTCTAGCTGTAGGTATGGGGAATATGGCAGTTAAGAAAACCATTGTTCGGACACCATCAACGGTTGAAACAGTAGGTGGCGTTTCTGTGATTTGCTCAGATAAAACCGGTACGATCACTGAAAACAAAATGTCTGTGAAAAAAATCGCTCCATTAATAGAAATACCTACTCTTTTAGACTTCACTAAAGACAAGGAAAAAAATCTACTTTTGCTGTTTTATCTTGCGAGTGGTTTTTTTGAGAACGAAGGAGGGGGCAATCCAACGGAATTAGCGATTCAAAAAGCTGTAAAAGATCGATTTTCGGAGAAAGAATTACAGGAATCTCTTTATGATTTGAAAAAAATCAAAGAGTTGCCCTTTGATTCAAAAAGAAAACGTATGACTGTCGTCTATCGTATGGGTCAAGAATATTTTTCAGTCACAAAAGGAGCATTCGATCGACTACACTTGGTGAATCTAAACGAAGATTATCAAGCAGAACATGATCAACTTGCTGATCAAGCGTACCGTGTATTAGGGGTAGCTTACAAGGTATTCCAACAATCAATCGAAGAACTATCAGAGGAAAAATTAGAGGAGGAGCTGACATTTGCCGGCTTTATCGGCATTATTGATCCAGCGAGAAAAGAAGCAGCAAAAGCGGTGGAAGTAGCCAAAAAAGCAGGAATTAAAACCGTTATGATCACTGGCGATCATTTATTAACAGCTTCACGTATTGCTAAAGAAGTAGGGATAATGGGAGAAGGAGACCGGGCAATGACAGGGGCAGAACTGAAAAGAATGAGTGATAAACAGTTAGCCGAAACGATCGATATGTATCGAGTGTTTGCTCGAACGTCACCTGAGGACAAGATACGAATCGTTAAAGCTTTTCAACAAAATGACGAAATCGTCGCCATGACGGGGGACGGAGTGAACGACGCTCCGGCATTAAAAGCAGCGGACGTCGGCATTGCTATGGGGAGTGGAACGGAAGTGGCGAAGGAAGCTTCTGACATGGTTTTAGTAGATGATCATTTTGCAACGATCGTCCAAGCGGTAGAAGAGGGGCGAAGAGTGTATCAAAATATCCGTAAATCTCTATATGCCATGTTAGGTTGTAATATTTCAGCTTTAACGATCGTATTGATTTCTTTGATCTTAGGTTGGGGGGCGCCAGTCACAGCGATCCAATTGTTGATCATCAAAGTAGTCGCAGATGGTATCCCTGGTTTTAGTTTAAGTGTCGAACCTGCAGAGGAAAAAAATATGGAAAAACAACCGATCCATAAATACGATAGCATTTTTTCACGAGGATTGACCTTTAAGATTCTTGAAATCTCTGTTGTGTTTACCGTCGTCACTTTATTGGCTATAGTTATTGGTCGTACACAATCAGTAGCGATTGCTGAAACAATGACATTTATTGTCCTAGGGTTATCCACGATCAGCCATATGTATAATTGTCGCAGTGAAGTATCTATTTTACGATTAAAATTTTTTGGCAATCCACTGTTAGTCTTAACTACAGCAATTGGTGCATTGATCATTGTCTTATTAGTGACAATCCCTGTTACACAACATATCTTTGGATTTGTTACGATTGGACTTTCCAACTGGCTATGGGTTCTTGGTTTATCTTTTATTCCAGTAGCCTATATCGAAGTGAAAAAATGGACACATCTGTTTTAAAGAATTAACTGAATGATTTTCTCTTAGTTAAGTTTAATTTTGTTCGTCTGTAGTTTATTTTTCCCGAAGCTACGGACGAACTTTTCTTAAAATGACTTAAAAAAGCGCAAATGATAAAAATAAATACAGATAACAAAAAAACTAGAGAATTATGGGAATTTATGACTAGTATAAGAGGTTAGAACGAGGAATTATAAAGGTAATCATTTTTCATTTATTCTAGTTTACATAATATATATTATACAAAGTAGATTCAAATGAAGTATGAACCGTTATCAACCTGAATTAAACCGAATTTTACCACAAAACCGATTTTTGACTCTTCTGCAAAATTTTAAAATTATTTTGTACTTGATTCGTTTGTTTTCTCTTACTAGTTATACGTTATCCATTTACTAGAAACCAATGATTTTAAATCTATGTTCATCCTAAATCTACAAAAAAATCAGATTGACATTCTTGCATCAGATTTAAGTTGGTCTCAAGAGTTTTTTGTGACTTCGTCAATTTATGTATTTATCATCAACTAATCTATATCAGCCATTCTAATAATATGTTTTGCTAATTTCATATGTTTATTCATAAATCACATATAAACAATCATTTTAACTATCTTTTTCAATTATTATTACTCTAAATAACTTAGCTCACTATGTTCCTTATTTTCCTCGGAAATAACTTTTTTGGTTCTATATATTATCTATAGAAATGCCAGAAATGTCGTAAAATTCTGAGCCGTAATTCTGTTTATTTTGATGAACGTATTTAATTGGATGGGCTTAGTTTTACAAATTTAATCCAAAAAAATAAATCTAAGCTTATAGTAGGCTTAGATTTATTTTTGATGAATTTTTTTTCAATTTGAAATCATTCAGACTATTTGTCTAAAAGCAAAGCATTAGTCTTCACGAGTAGTTTGTTTACAAATTAAAATTCGAATGAATCAACCAATACCGCTGGTACAGTAATTTCTCCACCAATTGCTGAAGTATATGTCATTTCCCCCATTGACATACCTTTAATTGTAATGTAATCATCTTCTAAAATACGATTATCTTGTAATTGATCTTCGCTAATTTCGATTAAAATTAATTGATCATAATTTCCGTCAATTGCAAATCTAAATTGACTATAATCCTCGCCTTTAATAACTTGAATAATTTCTCCGTAGAATTTAACATTTTTACCAATATTTGAATCTGGATTTCTTGCTATATTATCATAAGTAATTCCAGTTTCATATTTATTTTTTTCTGCTTCAGCTTGTGCCGCAGCTTGTCGTTTCTCTTCTTCTTCTTTAGCTATTCTTTCTTCTTCTTCTTTCTTAGCCTTTTCTTCTGCTTCCGCCTTGGCTCTCGCGGCTGCTTCTTCCTCTTTTTTGGCTCTTTCTTCTGCTTCCGTCTTGGCTCTCGCGGCTGCTTCTTCCTCTTTTTTGGCTCTTTCTTCTGCTTCTGCTTTGGCTTTCGCAGCAGCTTCTTCCTCTTGCTTACGTTTCTCTTCTTTTTCTACTTCAGTTAACTCAGGTTTCTTAGAGCTTGATACCGTTGTTTCTTCCACTTCTTTTGACTGAGAACTCAATGAACTTTCGCCTCTCACTTGGGTGGTCGAGTCTTCATCATAAATTGAAAATGCGAACAAACAAAAAGCTGAAAATAGAAATGATGCAATAGCAATCCCCTTAAAAAACCAGTTCTTTTTATTAACAAAAAGTCTCCAAATTCCATACCCCAAAGCAATTGTAACTATCCCAAAAAACACTATAAATCCTGTCATTTTTCTCCGTCCTTTACTAGACAATTAATGATTAAATATCATCTGTTTGTTCGCTATTTTTATTGCTCGGTTGGTATTTCGATGTTTCTTGATATCCTTTATAAACTTTGAGAAGTTACAGAGCTACAACAGTGTAGTACAATTTATTTCCTTCATCGATTATAAATTCTGGATATATTTTATCCCAAATCCCCTTCTCCTTTCTTTAACATTTTAAAACTGATTCGATGATGAAAGATTCAAATTTTTATGGCTTCTTGAGTTACTGCCTAATCTACATAGCAATTAGAAATTTTGAATCTTTCTTTAGCATGTTCGGGCATTAACCTAAATCATTCTACACAATCGCCTCTGCAATAAGAGCAGTAATCTTAAAAACTGAAAGATTATTTATATAATAATACTCTTACCTTCTTCTCTAGTGAAGATGAACACCCAAGTGGATTTTTCTGAGTAGAAGGCTTTGTAATATATAGTCATATCAGTCAAAAAATAACGTTATAAGTGATATTTTTAATTTGATGGCTAACGATTCTATATAACAACAACTAATTACTTTGAATTTTAAGCTCAGCTTCAGTAAACGCCTTTACTTGAGGTCTTATAGTTCATAATATACTATTTTTTACTATGAGTAAACACAGAAACAATATAACCAATCATCAATAGATTACCTTTATCTTTTTGTAAAAGTTATTACAAATAGTTTTTTATTTTCGGCTTGATCAAGGATTAAGATTATTTTCTTAAATTAATTAGAGAAGTCATAAATGTAAATTTTTTTCAAAACTCATTTAATGAAACGATTGTTGTTTATTTTTCTTATTTTATTAAAAAAAACGGGAATAATCGGAAATAATTTTTTACTACTTTCCGATTTTCCCGTCTTTGTGTTTATTTCATTGCTGATGTTAACGTACAGTATCAAGTACTGCTTTTAGTTCGCTAACTGATTGATGGAACATTGCTTTTTCTTGAGGTGTGATCGATAGTTCAATGATTTCTCTTACCCCATTTTCATCAACGATCGATGGCACACCAGTAAAGATATCTTCTTCACCGTATTCGCCATTTAAGTAAGCTGAAACTGGTAGTACAGCTTGTTCATTATTTAGGATGGCTTTGACGATTCGAGTCGTACTCATACCAATACCGTAATAAGTTGCTTTTTTACGGTCAATGATTTCATAAGCTGCATTTTTTACTTTGTCAGCAAGCACGTTTAAATCATTTTCTTCTAAACGATGATCTTTCTCAACGTATTCCATGATTGGTTTACCACCGACTGTAGTATGTGACCAAGCAGCTACTTCTGAATCCCCATGCTCACCTAAGATATAACCATGTACGCTACGTGGATCAACTGCAAGTTTCAAAGCAATCTCTTTTCTGAAACGAGTTGTATCTAAAGTTGTTCCAGTTCCTACCACTCTTGAAGTTGGTAAGCCGGATTCTTGCCATGTTAAGTAAGTTAAAATATCGACTGGGTTTGAAGCAACCACGAAGATACCATCAAAACCTGAAGCCATGACTTCTTTAACGATTTGACGAGTGATTGCTGCATTTGTTTTCACTAGATCTAAGCGAGTTTGACCAGGTTTTTGGTTCACGCCAGCAGTTAAGATCACTAGATTTGCATCTTTACATTCTTCATACGTGCCAGACCATACGGAAACGTTCTTTTCGCCCCATGCCATTCCATCTAGTAAGTCTAAAGCTTCTCCTTCTGCTTTTTCTTGGTTGACATCGATTAAGACAAGTTCATTGGCAACACCTTGATTGATCATCGCATAAGCAATACTTGTACCGACAAATCCTGTACCTACGATTACAACTTTACGACTTGTTTTTTTCATGTCTAACACACCTTTCATCCGTTCTTGTTATTTTCATGAAAATTATAAATCGGTTGTTGTCATTTTTCAATAATATAGAAATTATATATACTATAATAATTTTTTATAGAAAATCAGTAACGTCCATAATCAGATTGTGTTCTTCTCACTCTTGGTATTTCTTTACGAGAAGTTGGCAAGCCTTTAATTGATGGATCATTTATTTTTAATAAAGCAGTCATTTGCGGTGAAAGGTTTGTCACTTTAGATCGTAAAGACATAGGTTCAGATTTTGTTGATTGATCAGCTTGATGTTCATCAGGTAAAGAATTGGTACTGGATTGTCGTGAGATAGGACTAAAATTAGGATCTCCTTCCAAACGAGTAGGAGAAATTTTTAGTTGTAGATCTTCAACGTAGATTCTTGAAGAAGGTTTCTTATACAATGGATCACCAAGTTTAGGAAGCCAGTTTTTTCTTCTTTCACTGCGCTTGAGCTTGTTAGTTAACCGCTCCATTTCATTTTCACCAGTATATTTAGGATAGTTTGCAGCATGATAAGTCGAATAGATGGCTTCGTTGATTCGTTGGAATAGTATTTCCCGATATGTATTTGTATTGAATAATCGATGAAACTGATACAGTATAAAATCCCTCAATCTTCTTGCTCCTCATTCTGGTGCCATGGCTCAAAGACATCTCTTTGTCTACTTGCTCGGGCCTTTTCTTTTTCTATATTGCTCTTCACTCTTTCTTCTTGGACTTTATAAGAAGCCGCAACTTCTTTTTTAAAGTGTCTGCGATCTTTACGAGTCACTCTTTTTATATATTTGAATATTTGCCAAATAATTACGACAAGCAAGTAAACCGTAAAAAAGCCAGAAAAACCAAACTGAATAATAAACGACATAAGAAAAGCAGCAAGTTTACCTGCTTGACTAGCTGATGGAAAATTTTCCTGCTGTTGCGCAATAAATGTTAAAACCCAGTACATGCCCATTTTCTTTTTCCCCCTACTCCTCTTTGTTCCAGTGATTACTTACTCTTTTTATACCGACTTTTGGCGAGTGCTTGTTTAGATGGTTTCTCCATGTTAGGTTTTGCAACCATTTTTACAGAAATAAAAACACACAAAACAATAACAAAACTTGTGATACCGATGATCATAGATGTGTTATTGATAAAATATTTTGTCAATAATTGAATGATGTCTGTTTGACCAACCACTATGTTTCACCTCCTTTAGACATACAATAAGCAATCATAGTTTATAATGAAAGGATGGTCCTAAAAAAACTCTTTTTGACTTATTTTGAAAAAATAGAAAAGAACTTGCATCCGCAAGCCTTCAACATGGCTCATGTGGATACAAGTTCTTTTTTTGATTATTTATTCTTTATGTTTCGTTTTAAAAGCGTCAAATTTTTCTTTCGCTTCTTCTACCACTTCTTCTAGTTCGTCCTTCAAATGATGTTTCTTTGTAGGATGCTCAGACTCTTCTTCCACTGCATTTGAACCAGACATCGCGACTTCTTTTTCTTCACCGGAGTTGGTCCCAGCTAACGCCTCTTCTTTATTTGTTGTTTCACCTGAATTAGTTCCGGCTAACGCAACTTCATCATCTGTTTTAGGCGCCATTGACCCTCTTAAGCGTTTTTCTTTTTCTCCATCATAATTTGTCATGTTCTCGTCCTCCTTGTTGCTCTGTCTCTATCCTACAACAAGAATAAAATAACTGTCAAAACATAAAGGCGTGTTCATTCGTATTAATTTTCTTTCCTTAGAATTTTCACTTCGTAAGGTGCAAACGTTAGTATACCAGTAAGCGTTTGATTTGTTTCGATAGCCAAGTGAGGATCAAGTAACTCAAGTTGTTGCATCTCTTCAGAAAAATTCATTAGAAAGTAATAGCTCTGTGTCCCATCTGTTCGCGATTGAATCGATACTTTTGGATGTGATGCCTTAACGATTCCTTGTTGCAACGCTAATTTTTCGATGATCGGTTGGTAAAACACTTCTAAAAAATCGAGATCGGTACGAGCCGCTAAGTAATAAGCAGTCCCCTTCCCTAAGCGATTTTCAACTAAAGCTGGTGTACCAGTATAAAAGTCCTTTTGGTAAGTAGCCCTCACCTTCCCTGTCGTTTCTTTGACGATACCACAGTAGTCTTTTGTTTGATACGTTTGTTCCTTGTAAAGGATTTGATTGTGTTCACCTGGATAAAGCGTATCAAGCTCTTTTGGCAAGACACCAAAAAGTGTTTGCAATACTTGTGGCCATTCTCCAAGATGTAACCGATCGTGTTCATTGACCATTCCGGTAAAATAGCTACCAATCAAGGTGCCACCTTTTGTCACATATTCTGAGAGTTCAGCCATCGTTTCTTCACGCATCAAATAGAGCATTGGTGCAACGACTAAAGCATAATTAGTGAAGTCTTGATTTGGCGTCAAAATATCAACAGCAATATCTCTTTCCCAAAAGAATCGGTAATGTTCTTGTAGTGTTTGGATATAACGACGAGTTGGACGACCAAAACCACCGCCTCTTTTTAATGCCCAATTGCTTTCCCAGTCAAATAAAATAGCGACTTTTGCCTCTGTTTGTGTACCTTTGATCGAAGACAAAGTGTCTAATCGTTTTCCGTAAGCCGCTACTTCTTGGAAGACTCGATTGTTTTCTGAATTGTCATGTTCGACCACCGCCCCGTGGAATTTTTCGGAATTTCCTAGTGATTGCCGCCATTGAAAATAGAGTGTGCTATCTGACCCATGTGCCAGTTGTTGCATCCCACTGAGCAGATGCATCCCTGGCTTCTTCGCCTTGTTGAATGCGTGCCAATTCACGTAACTAGGCGTCGATTCCATCACGAGAAACGGTTGTTTCTTCAATGAACGATATTGATCGTGGACGTAAGCTGATTTCATGGCGGTCACATGTAAGGATTCGTATGGGTTATGCCAGTCGGGGTAGCTATCCCAACTGACGATATCTACAACTTCAGCAAATCGGGAATAATCAAGACCTTCCAGGGGAATAAAGTCATGCTGGTCATGGCCTTCTGCCATAAAATTGGTCGTTACTGGAATATCTGGTGTGAGTTCTCTGATCGGTTCGATTTCATGTAAAAAGAAATCGATCGTCCGATCAGTCACAAATCGTTTCCAGTCTAAGTCCATGCCATGTACTTTATGTTCTCCAAGAGGCGAAGGTGGTACAACTTGTGACCAACTGGAATAATCATTACTCCAAAATGTCATCCACCAAGCGTCATTCACCGCTTCTAAGGTTTGATATTTTGCTTTGACCCACTCACGCCATTTGGCTGCACAAAGTGGACAGTAGCATTCTCCTGAGTATTCATTACTGATATGCCACAGCAATAATGCCGGATGGTCACCATATCGTTCAGCTAAACGGCGATTGATTTGCTGGACTTTTTCCCGATAAACAGTTGATGTGTAACAATGGTTATGGCGAAAGCCATGATGATGCTTTTGTCCTTGTGCATTCGTTCGATTCACTTCTGGATATTTTTCACTCAACCATTGAGGGCGTCCACCACTTGGTGTGGCTAAAATCACACGTCCTTGACGTTTGTGCATCTCTTCAAATACTTTATCTAACCACTCAAAGTGATAAACCCCTTCTTCTGGTTCTAATGTACTCCATGAAAAGATCCCTACAGTTACGGTATTGACATGTGCTTTATCCATCAACTCAAAATCTTTTTTCAAGATTTCAGGGTGATTCAACCATTGTTCCGGATTATAATCCCCACCATGGAGTAAACGTGTGTCATTATAAGTCTTCACTTCATTTCCTCCTTTCTACAAGATGATAGATGAATGATTGACAGTCTCCTGCAAGTTGGTAAGTGGTATGATTCACTCCATTGAACAAACGTGGTTTTTTCAGACCGACATTCATCAGGAAATGACCGCTAATCGTTTCTTTTTGATTGATTTGATAATAACTATCCTTATTCAGGCATTCTGGAAGTGGTAAATATGCCTTTGCGGCTGGATTGGCACGTGCCGATTTTTGATAATAACCAATGATTGCCTCTGACCGATCGTGACTAAAAACACCCCAGCAAATTTCATTATCAGCAGGATGATTTGGCAAAATCTGGAGAAATTCCCCATGAGTCAGCAAATGACGATGGGCTTTGTAAAAAGTGATCCGGTCACTGATCTGTTGTATTTCATCTTCTGTCAAAGCCAATAGGTCTAATTCGTAGCCTAAAGGGCCAAACATCGCCACATCTTGGCGGAATGCTAAGGAAGTGTCACGTAACACTTGGTGGTTCGGAGAAGCAGAGACATGATTACTAAAGCTAGAAAGGGGATATCCTGCTAATGTTCCGCTAAGAATACTTAATCGTTCCAACCCATCACTAGTATCACTAGGCCAGATTTGCGGACTATAAAATAATATACCTAAATCATATCTCCCTCCACCACCAGCACAACCTTCGATCAAAAGATCAGGAAAGCTTGTCAATAATTTGCCATAAAGCGTGTAGACGCCTTGGACATAGCGATGGAAGAACTCCTGTTGATGAATCCCCTGTTTTTCTAAATAGGCGGAATAGGCTTCAGTAATATTTCGGTTCATATCCCACTTGATATAAGTTAAATTTGTTTCTTCAATGATCTTTGCCATTTGCTCATAGATCTCTTCAACAATGGCCGGATTCGCAAAATCAAGGACATATTGCCCACGTCCCACCGAGATACGTGAATAGGGATGTCTCACTACCCAATCAGGATGTTTTTCCAATAACTGACTATCAGGAGAGATCATTTCAGGTTCGAACCACATGCCGAATTGAAGGCCCATATTTCTGAGCTTTGTTGCAAAGGCAGCCAATCCGTGTGGGAATTTTTGCTTATCTGGCGTCCAGTCACCTAACGAGGACCGATCGTTGTTTCGTTTGCCAAACCAGCCATCGTCTAAGACAAAACATTCCATTCCTAATTTTTTTCCAATGGTCGCAAGCGACAAGAGTTTTTCTTCGGTAAAATCAAAATACGTTGCTTCCCAGTTATTGAACACGATTGGTCTTGGCGTGTTTTGCCATTGACGATCAATCAAATAGTTTTCGATAAAATGCGTAAATTGTTTGGCAAGACCATTCGTACCTGCAGCGCTATACATCAAGACTGCTTCTGGTGTCGTAAAGCTTTCCTTAGGCGCTAATGTCCAAGTAAATTGTGTCGGATGGATACCGATCATCACTCGCGTTTTATCCCATTCATCCACTTCTGCTTGAGCGAGAAAATTACCAGAATAAACGAGATTCATCCCATAGACCTCTCCTTGATCAAGCGTTGAATTTTGATGTTCCAGCCGGATAAAGGGATTATGCTGATGGCTACTTGCACCTTTTAGTGACCCAATCGCTACGACTCCTTGTTCAAGCGGCCGTTTCTTTTCATGTCGTTCTTTTAACCAAGCACCTGAAAAATGAGTGAAATCATACGCTTTGGTAGAAAGATTCAAGACGCCTGAAAGCATGCGATGGATCTGTAAATCTGCCTCAGATTGATTGATCAGCGTCTGACTTTGAACGATGGCGGTGGAATCGCAAAATAATGTGTAATGAAGTATCAGCTCTAACTGACGTTCCTGATCCACTAATCGCAAAGAGAGTGTTTCCGTTTCTTCCTCTTTCCCATAGGCAGCCGGACACTTTAAGTTTCGTTTCTTGCCTTTTTTAGTCGTTGCTTCGACAAAGCGAAAATCGGTGTAGTAAGGCATTTGGTTACTTGAAAGTTCGATCGCTCCTTCTTTGAAATCAGAAGAACCATACACAGGATATGCTTGTGGATGATCGGTCAAGGTAAAGTTAGGGTCATCTTCAAAAAACTTGACTGTTCCAGCAGATTTATTTTGATCTGTGACCAAGTAGTCGATTTCTTCGACAGATAAACCATGTAAAGATTTTCCGTAATAAATTTGCTCGATCTGTCCATTTTGCATGACATGGAGAATAAAGCTAACTTGCGAATTATTCATGTGAAATATGCGATTGTTTAATTGTTCAATCATGGAAGGCAACACCTCTTAATTTTTAGTTAGTAAAACAAACAAGGAATGAAGAGAGCGACGTTTTGTTCCTCCATTCCTTGTTTGTGGAGAAATCAGAGCTTTTGTATCAAATAATTGACTCTTTTAGCTAACTGATGATTGTAAAAGAATTTATAAAATGGCAGGACAAAAAGCAAACTCAGCTGCGTTTTGGCATCAATCAGTTCATTTCTTTCAGAATAATGTAACGTGAACTCCTGCTCATCTTGACGTTTCAGTTGATAGGTTTGAATGATTTTTCCACCGGAGTAATCAGTAGTCATTTCAAGTAGTTCATCTTTGACTAAACGTTGGATCGTCATCGTGCTTTCGACAGTCGCTTGCCCGAGTTTTGTTCGAAGCGCAGTCGTGACGGCTGCTCCTTCTGTCAGCTCGGTAATCGAAGAGTCCTTGCTGTGAAAATAGCTTAATTGTTCTTCCAGTAGTATTTGGTAAAAATGTGCGGGGTGTGTCGGTATTTTCTTTCGGTAGTTCAATGTATCGATCCGCATGGGGTTCACTCCCTACTGTTCTTCTATGGTGATTTTTCCATCCATCAGTTGGTTTTCTTTTTCTTGTTTCACTTGTTGGCGTTCTTCCTTCAAATATTCACGGTCCATTGCAACTAAGAAAGGCACCCAGATCAGTGTCATCACAACTACAGTCACGATTTGTAAAAGTGCGCCGGTGATCGAACCAGTTCCTAACCAACCTGACAGTAAAATCGGCGTCGTCCAGACTACCGTTGCCCCGATTGGACGAGGAACTAAGCCAAAGTAAATCGCAAAGTATGAAATCGTGGTAGAAGCTAGTGGCGCTAAAATCCAAGGAATGAATGCCACTGGGTTCAACACGACGGGCAGGCCAAAAGTCATTGGTTCTGATACATTAAAAATCGCTGGCGCAATGATCGTTTTCATCGTCTTCTTCATACGGATTGAGCGAGCGATAAAGAATGCCATTGTGATCGAAATACCAAGTTGCATTCCTTGATTGACGAAAACGCCCATAAAGGTCGTGTTGATGATATGTGGCAACTGTTCTGCGCCATTTTTATATGCTTCAAAGTTTTCAATTGCTAAAGCACCCATGATTGGATCAATCACTGCATTGACGACTAACGTGCCGTGGATACCGAACCACCAGAAAAGTTGCGTAAAGAAAACAGCGATCAATACAGCGGGTAAAGTTCCACCAAGTCCCATCAAAGGTTGTTGCAACATCTGATAAACGAAATCGACCGCATTGCCCCATGTGGTAAAAGTAAATAAATAGCGGATGATGTTGAATAAAAACAAAGGAGCAGCTCCAGGAATGATGGCCACGAAAGATTCAGCAATCATCGGCGGTACAGATTCTGGCATCTTGATCGTAAACCCTGAGCGACTGATCCGACTATAGATTTCTGTAGCGACGATCGCTGTCAAGATACCCACGAACATCCCTTCAGCACCTAGTTTCGATAAAGGAATAAACGTTCCCATTGTTTCATCGCTCCCAAACGGTAACAGCATGATGAAACAAGAAAGTGAAATGGCACCAGCAAAGATTTGTGGTTGTTTGTAGTGCCCTGCCAATTGATAACCGATCCCAAATACAATAAAAAGTGCTGAAATACTCATTGTCGCATTGCCTACCGGACCAAAAAACTCATTTAAAAAGGTATTGAATGTTTCCGGTAGAAAAGTAGCGAAGCCAAACGTTGTTGGCAAATTTTGGATAATGATCATAATGGAAGCAAACATTGTTGCAGGAAAAGCCATCATAAAACCATCTCGGAGACTGAGTAGATATTTATTATTTGCGATCAGCGTTGCAGCGGGCACCATTTTTTCAGCTAATTTATCGACAAATTTCATGTGTGATAACTCCTTTTATTTAATATGTGCAAACGTTTACTTGGTGAGTATAATTGTTTACTTAATGTTTACACAAGTGATAAAACAAAAAAAGTTCGAGAAAGTGAGATTCTCGAACTTTTTCAAGGGATAAAAAGGGATAAATAGGTAAAATGAGTTAATCTAAAGCGGGATGTCCTGTCCGATGGAATCGCGTAACACAAGTTCACTGCGACAGATCACACGAATCGGCATCGTTCGTTCTTTTAACATGCGTTCCTTCGCTAAGCGTACAGCTAAACGCCCCATTTCTTCTGGGTTTGCCTTGATACTAGCTAAGCTTGGGGTCATGAATTGAGCCATTTCGATATCATCAAAACTCACGACAGCAATATCATCAGGGATTTTTTTATTTGCTTCACTGATTGCTTTATAAACACCTACTGCCATCGGATCACTGGCGACGATAACTGCTGTGGGCGGTGAGGATTGCGCCAATAACTCTTTGCCTAACCGAAGGCCATCTTCAGGTTTCCATTTTCCCTGATAGGTGTTGGCATAGTGTTGCAGGCCATTTAATTTCATCCATTTCAGGTAAGATTCCGCCCGGATCTCCTCTTTGTTTTTATGAACTTCACCGTTTTCAGCTACTTGACTGCTGTAGCCACCGATAAATGCGATGTTTCGATGGCCTTTCTTGTAGAGGACCTCTAAAACTTCCACGGTTTTTTGTTGGAAATCGGTTTGGATACAGTCAAATTCTTCAGAGTTAGAGTAATTATCGACCAAGATCAAGTTGGGATTGATCGTAGCGATTTTTTTCGTTGCTTCAATCGTCATTTCACTGATCATGATCACTGCCCCATATTTTGCTAACTCTTTCCACTCTTTATGGGCATCTCTCATATGAAAAGCACGTATTGTACGAAAGCGCCACTTTGCCGCTTCTTTTTCGATGCCACCACGGATTTTGCGAAAATAGGGATCATCTAATTCTGCCTCTTCTTGATGTCGAACGATCAAGGCGATCGTCATTTCATCTCCTAGACTTCGACTGCCACGTTTATTTTTGTCGACTGAATAGTTTAATTGATTGGCAATTTCAATCACACGTATCCTTGTTTGTTCGTTGATGCTAAATGTGGGGTCTTCATTCAGGATACGGGAAACACTCGCTGCTGAAACCCCAGCGATTTTGGCAATATCACGTATAGATGCCATTTACTCACCTCTTGTTTACTGTTTACTAAATAGTAACAGATGATTAAACAAAAGGCGAATGAAAAATTTAGCATTCATTCTCTGAGGATTTGCTGTTGTTCTGTGTGAATCAGTGGGTAGAATAAACGAAAAAACCGTAAATCACCATTTGGATTTACGGCTCGATTCTTTTATTACTTGGAAAAAAAGTATCCCCTTTTGGATGTAACAACATGTTTAATCTTCGAAGGCACTTTTTGCTTCTTCGATCTGTTGGATACCTGTTTCTAATATTTTCATTTGTAATAACGTTTCTTCATCTTTTACGATTTTTTCTGCGCCATTGATCAACGTTTCGTAGATTCCTTCGTACACGCGGCGATAATCTCCGACTTCAGAAACAACTTTCTCTTCATGATAAGTTCCTTCTTCATCAATGTAGGTCAATACACCATAGTGTTCCGGTTGATCAATCCCAAAGTCAGCATTTTCAGGCATATAGAACATTTTCAAGTGTTCTTCTTGTCGGTCTTTTGTCTGTTTGACAAACATCCCTTTTTTGCCATAGACAACAAAACTAGGACGTTCTTTGATACGGAAGTAACTTGATTTGATCGAAACTTTCATTCGACCGTAGTAAAAGTCTAAGTCAAAGTAATCATTCATTCGACCGATGCCTAGTAATTGACGGACATCGTAATGAATATCATCTGGTTCACCAAAATAAGAAAGGACCTGATCCACTGTATGACAAGCATGGCCATATAAGTAGCTATTGGCAACTGAAAATTCCTTTGTACCCTCTGGGACTTCTGGGCGGAAGTAGTCATAGTGCATTTCCACTTCTAAAATATCACCAAGCTTTCCACTTTCGATCACTTTTTGAACGGTCAAAAAGTCCGAATCAAAGCGGCGGTTTTGATAACATTGGATAAATAGTCCTTTTTCCGCTGCTAAGTCGAATAATTCTTTTGCTTCTTTTGAAGTTTCTGCAAAAGGTTTTTCGACTAATACGTTCTTGCCATTTTCCAAAGCAAGTTTTGCGTATTCTGCATGAAATTGGCTAGGTGTCGTGATGACCACTAATTGGATCTCAGGATCATTCCACAGATCAGACAACTGATCGGTATATTCGATTTCATCAAAAGTCTCCCAAATAGGTGCTGATGGAGAGTAGATTTTTTTGACGTTGATCTTATCTGGTAGTCTTCTTGAGAACGGTAAATGATAGCGATTGGTACTTTTGCCATTGCCTAAATATGCGATTGTTAACATGTCGTTTCCTCCTACTTTCGAATGATTTCTTTTCTTGAGTATAGCGCACAATAGATAAAAGAAAGCCGATTCTAGTTTTTTTGGTAGAAATGTTCAAAGAAATTGAAAGAATGACGATATTTTTGAAAAAGATGTTCAATCTTAGACTAATCTAAAAAGAAGTGGTTATTTTTCTAGTTATTCAGTAAGATAGATTTGGAGGTGTGTGATGGATGCTTATCGAAGAAAAATTAACCCAACAAGAAACATTTACTACAAATGAAAAACGGATCGCCGATTATCTACGTATGAACTTGGAAGCAGCAGTTTATATGACGATTGAAGAGTTGGCAAAGGAGACCTATACCTCCCATTCCGCAATTATCCGCTTCTGTAAAAAAATCGGCTATAGCGGATTTAAAGAATTTCGCTTTGAATTAGGGCGAGAAGTCCACCAACTGGTTGCTCAGTTCAATCAAGTCATCGATCCTAATTTTCCTTTTACCGTTGATGATGATGCGAAGATGATTGCCAAAAAAATGGCGGATCTATCCATTCAAGCCATCAAAAAAGCGCAATTCCAAATGGAAGATCAATCGTTAGAAACCATCGCGACTGTTTTAAACAAAGCAGAGCGCATTTTCTTATTTGCAAAAGGTGATTCGCAAACAACCGCTCGGAAATTCCAAAACAAATTAGTCAAACTAAATAAGTTCTTGATCTTAGCCGAAGAATATAGCGATTCGTCCTGGAATGCAGCTAATTTGACGGAAAATGACTGCGCAATTTTTATTAGCTATAGTGGACGCATCCATCATTACGAACGTATTCTTACCTATCTGGCACATATTGGTGCACCTAGTTTATTAATCACAGGAAATGAACAGTCTGAAATGGCAAAGAAAGCAGCCATGCGGTTGGTCGTGTCCCAAGAAGAGTATGATTTTGCGAAAGTTGCTACATTCTCTTCTCAAATTGCCTTCGACTATGTCTTGAATACCTTGTACTCCTTGATGTATACGCAAAACTACCAAGAAAATTTATTGAATTTGAAAGAAAAACAAGAACTGATCCAAAAAGGCTTGTTAAAGGAATACAAGAAGTAAGCGTTGTAGGAACAAATAAATAGCCCAAAGACTGAATCCTTCGTTTAGTCTTTGGGCTATTAGTATGGGCGTACAGCGCTTCATTTATCAAAATAACTTAAAATTGATGATTGATTGCTTGGATGAATGTAAATTGACGATCGCTATACTCGAATTCTAAAATACAACAATTTGAAAATTTTATCTTGGCTACTTGCTCATAAGGTAACCATTTTTGAATGAATAAATACATGGCACCACCATGGCTAACTGCTAACACGCTTTGGTGCTCTTTTTCCATGATGTCGATCAAGGTCGTGTTCATTCTTTGTTGGAGTTCTTTTGCCGACTCCCCGCCATAAGGAACAAATGAATCACCATAAGAAGTTTCGCCAACTGGTCGTTTAGGATTCAACGCTTCACTTTCTCCTTCAAATCGGCCAAAGTTCCATTCTTTTAATCCTTTACTTCGCTGATATTCTTTTTGTCCGATAATGATTTCTAGCGTATCGGAAGCTCGTTCTTGTGTGGATGAATAATACGCATCAAAGGTGATTTGATTGGTTTCAAAAAAGTCTCTTGCCACCTCTGCTTGTCTGATCCCAGCTTCTGTCAAGGGAGAGTCACAAGCCCCTTGGATTTTCCCTAATTGATTGAACAAGGTTTGACCATGGCGCATGAGATAAAGTTTTTTCATTTAAAGACCTCCTGTCGATTTGAATATGTATCTTCATTATTTAGTATAGTCTCTGGAGTAAACTCCAAGTCAATAGAAAACCTATTTTTTTTCGATGTGGTTGGTATACAAGTTGTCTTGACTTGAAATGAACAATGCTCCAGATGTTTACCATCAAGCTTTAATAATGGTTATTCAGCGACTGTATAAAAAAGAAGCGCCTACTCCCAACATCGGAAAATTCTGGGGAAGTAGTCGCTTCTTTTTTATTTGTAGATTTTATCTAGCTATCAGTCTTGCTTTTTATTCCTATCTCTAGCCATTTGACTTTATAGCGGAAATCCTCCACCAGTTCTTCCGCTGTCCATTGGTTGATCATATAATCTGTCAAAGAATTCATGACAAGAGCCATCACGAAATATAAAAAGCTAATGGCTTCTTCCGTTGTAGCCATGACAATCTGGTTGATTTTCAACAAATCAAGCCATTGTTCAACCATTGATGTGTCACCTTGCTCATTTGAACGCTTCGCTGAACCAAGATCGTTTGCTCGTGTGAGTAATTTGATGGATCGCCAGTAAGAACTCTCTTTACTTAGCTCTCCACACCAAGCGAGATATTCTTCGATTCCTAAGAAAAAATGGTCTCGATTTCGATTGATTGAAGCAATGATATCTCCATGGACTTGGTTGGAGTAGTTTCGGACAGTGAACGTATACGCATCTTCTAAATCCTGAAAATATTTATAGAATGCCCCACGAGACATGCCCATTGCTTCAACGATT
Source organism: Enterococcus sp. AZ062 (assembly GCF_051715065.1). Classification (NCBI taxonomy): domain Bacteria; kingdom Bacillati; phylum Bacillota; class Bacilli; order Lactobacillales; family Enterococcaceae; genus Enterococcus; species Enterococcus sp. AZ062. The sequence continues at coordinate 1,576,921 of NZ_JBIOTB010000001.1, forward strand.
TCTGAAACTTTGACTTGGCTGATGTGCTGATCATAAAATTTATCTAATAAAATCTCTAAGATCCATTGCTGTTTTTCTTTGGAAATATTGAAAAATGTTTCTTTTGGCATAAGCACTCTCCTTACTGCTTAAGCTTTAGCTTGTTCTGTTAGGTAACCATCTTCCATACGATAGACACGGTCGCTCCATTGGATCATCCGAGAATCATGCGTGACCATGACGGTCGCTTTTTGCTTCTCATGGGCTTCCTTGACTAACAATTTGACAACTTCATAGGCATGATCGGTATCTAAGCTTGCTGTGGGTTCATCCGCTAAAATCAAGCTTGGATCATTGAATAAAGCCCTCGCAATCGCTACTCGTTGTCTTTCTCCACCGGATAAATCTTTTGGATAACTGTCTTTTAATTCATAGATATCCAATGACTTCAGCAATTCGTCGATTCGCTCATCCCTTGCTTTTTTCTTAGCGACACGATCGACTAAGTAAAACTGTTCTTTGACCTTTAGGAAAGGGATCAAATTTGAACTTTGTAAAATGAAGCCAATTTCTTTAAAGCGTAAGTCTGCTCGTTTTTTTTCATTTAATTCAGAAAACGAATGACCGTTAATGTGGATTTCACCTGAACTAGGTGTTTGGAGTCCACCAGAGATAGTTAAAAATGTACTTTTCCCTGAACCTGAAGGGCCGATGATGCTGACAAATTCTCCTTGTTTCACTGAAAAATTGATTTCTTTTAGTGCAGTCACTTCTGTTCGGTCGTTGCCGAATTTTTTGACGATATTTTTCATTGTCAAGATTTCTTTCATTTTTCTATTACCCTCCTATCGCAATAACTGGATCAACTTTAGCGACTGTCCGAATGGAGAATAGCCCACCGATCATTGCTACGAGTATCAATACCCCACTATATAAAAGCCACTGAGGCCACATGATCGCGAAAGGCATGGCAGCCGGTAAGATCAAACTAGTCAAGAACGCAAGCCCTACTGCGAATGCTACCCCAACCACTCCTACGATGAATGCTTGTGCTAGTAAGGAACGGGCGATAAATGAATTTCTGATCCCTTGTGCTTTCATCACACCGAAAATCGCTGTTTTTTGTAAGGTGATCACATACATAAAGATGCCTACAACTGCTGCAACAACGACGAACAAGAAATAAATCATCGCATTCAATGTCATGTTTTGTGCAGAATAACCTGGTAGACTTTGAATAAAGTCTTCAATCGATAATTTTTGTAATGTTTTTGATGCCCCATCTGATTGAATAGTGGCAGCTTGTTTCGTGACGATGGCATTGATCGGCTTCTTCTCATCAGAAGCAAAAGGCTGATCGCCAAATTTCAACTGTGTCCATGTATCAAGATCTGTATAAACGACCGGACCAACCGTGTAATAAGTTTCAGGGAAGATCCCAACGATCGTTAGTTCTTCATCATAGCTACCGATTTTGATTTTTTCACCAATCGAAAAACCTAGATCTGCCATATTTTTGGAAATAATGATTTCATTTTTTTGTTCGAACATCTCACCGTCTAATAAATCAGGCAATAAAAACGCATCTCTTGTCGTACCGAATACAGTGATATTTTCCTTTTCTTCTGCTTTGACTGCTCCGCTGAATAAGCCAATAGGCGCTTTGTCTTTTGCGTCTACTTGATCTAGATCTTCTCTCGTCAATTGAGAGGCAGCAAAGACTTTATTGGCATCTTCTGACAACACGATTTCTTGTGCTTGCCAGTCAACAATTGCTTTTTTGAACTCTTCGGAGAGTCCACTTGCTAAACCAGTTAACATAAACACGACATAAGCGATCAAGAACATGATCCCAATAATCAGCCCATAACGTAGTTTGGCATAGCGCATTTCCTTTATCGCTAAAAACATTTTTTTGATTCCTCCGTTTCGATTTCTTTATGAGTGACAAAGTGTCACTAGAGAAAAGTATAGCGCTTGTGTATGCTATAAGTCAATTGCTGCGTTTGATGAATTCATTCATAATAATCGTATTTTTAAGAAAAAAGAACACTAGATAGCCATTTTCTAAGTGCCACAAGCGTTTGCTATCTTTTACGAAAGTAGGAATGAACAAAATAATGATCCCCACAATAGCGTTTGTTCGCCCGCTATTGTGGGGATCATTATCCTTCGTTATCTTCTATGATGGAACTAAAAACCTCCTGGACCCATTTGACCAAAGGAAACTGCTTCCCCAGATTGAGAAATCGTCATTGAAGTATCTGTGAAGCTGAACGTGCCTAAATCTTCTGCGTCACTGATTGATAGTTGTTCACTAAAACCATTAGTCAGTTCAGCCTGAGTCGTGCCACCGGTAGCAATCGTATAGGTTTCCCCTACTGTAAGCTGTGGTGATGAGATAACGATTGTTTGATAATTTTTAGCAGGTTGATACGCAATCACTGCTTCACTTTCGGTTGTTTGAAGGCTCATAAGTGTACCTGCTTGTTGGACAGTGTCATAGCTGATTGCTACTGTTGCTTGAGTAGAACTATCACTAACTGTTTGCGCCATCCCATTTGAGCCAGCCGCGACAAATGTCCCACCTGTTAAAGTGAACGTGCCGCCGTAATCCAATGCACCATTGCCACCATTTACGGGACCGTCAATTAGCATTGTACCACCGGACATTTGAATGTTTCCATTGCTGTCTAAACCGTCTCCTTCTGAATTAACGTAGATTGTGCCACCGTTGATCGTGACTTCTTTGCTCTCATCTGCCTCATCCGGTGGGCCACCAAAGCTGTCAGCGCCAAACTGTCCAGTAGTTGTTTCTGTGTCACTGCCACCACCGGCATTGATCCCATCATCAGTGGCAGTGACTGTTATTTCTCCGTCATTGAAGGTGATAACTGCGGATTCAATTCCTTCATAGGATTGCTGGATGTCAATTGTGCCACCGTTAAAGGTCAACTCATTGTCTGTATGGATACCATCATCCCCAGAGTTTAATGTAAGTGTGCCACCTGTTATTTCAGCACTATTATTGGTATGGATACTGTCATCGGCACTATTGATGCTATACGTTCCGCTACTGATCAGTACGTTATTCCCAGCTTTTATCCCTTTGTAACTTTCATTTGTATCTAAGTTCGTGCTATCGGCTCCGTCTGCCGTCTGGATCGTGATATCTGCTCCTTGGCTACGGATGGATGTTTCTGCTTGGATGCCGTCTCTTCCACTGGTTATATTGAAAGTCCCACCGTCTATTGCCACCGCACCTTTTGTTTCATCCTCTGTCCCATTTGCTTGGATACCATCCCCTTCTTCAGTAGTGATCTGATAGCTTCCTCCTTTGATGGATACCGCATCCTTTCCTTTCAATCCGTTGTTCTTCGCATTGATCGTATAGGTTCCGGATATCAAAACTAAGTCATCTTTGCTGCGAATACCGTTGCTATAATTGCCATCGACAGTCAACGCGCCAGTACCATTGATCGTCAAATCTTCTTTACTGTACAATGTGGCATCTGGCTCAGTTTCGTTTTCAGCTAGTGTATATGTCTCTCCATCAGCTAAGTGATTATCGGTGTTGTCTGCCAAAGTCACTATCGCCTTTTCTGTTTGTTGGATATCCACTGCGGGTCCGTTAGAATTGGTGATCGATACACCGTTGAAAATCAGATAGACTTTTTCTTCTTTCGGTACGTTCACGATCAATTGACCGTCAGTCAATGTTCCGCTGATGACATAAGTCCCTCCTTGTGTGATCGTTACTTGTTTATCTGCTACTTCGACACCTTCTCCTGTCACTTCTGTCTCCTCCCCTAATTGGATGTCGATAGCGGAACTTTCGTCATAGCTAGTTGTTAGATCTTCTGTCTCATAATTACCGAACGTCGTTTCTGATTCCGTAGATGTCGTATCTGTCGAGAGATTTGTCACTGTACTTGTATCTGTTTTCTCTGTGCTAGTCTTACCCGAAGAAGCGGAGTTTGCTGAGGAACAGGCTGTTAATAAGAGGCTGGTAGCGATCAATGAATAGAATTTTTTCATGCGAGTTCCTCCTTTATAATTCTTCACGATTCGTGGCTACTTTACCTAGTACGACTGGTAAATTACCATTGCGAACACGTATTTGATCAATGATTTCTTTTTCCTGCTGTTGATTTTTCAAGAGAAGAATATAGCGTAACTCGTACAAGCTTCCCATTGTTGTTGTTCGAACAGAGCTGAGATGATGCGTATACGTATACTCTTCAAAAATATCGGTAAATAATTCAGGGTAGTCCAAATCTTCTGGAATCGTTACCTTCAATTCTCGCTCGGCTACATTATTCTGATTGCCAAAAGGTGAAAGATAAAGCAGTAGTAAAAAGAGCGCGACGATAACTGAGAATAGCACCACGTATGCAACATAGCCCATCCCTGTTGCAATCCCGATACCCATCGACCAAAAAATACTAGTGATCTCTCTTGAACCGCCCGCAACCGAACGAAAGCGAATCAAACTAAAAGCGCCGACGACCGCCAAGCCTGTTCCAAGATTGCCGTTGACCAACATGATGACTGATTGAACCAGTATCGGTAAGACTGCAACAGTCACAACAAAGCTTTTCGTATAGACGTTACGTTGCATATGGATAGTTGCAACTAATAACCCTAAAACTAATGAAGTGGCAATACAAATCAATAATTCTTTAGGTTGAATGGTTGTCCCTGATTCGATCAAGCTAGATAGCATAGTTATTTCCCTCCTTTGTACGAACGAATAAATGTCGCTGATACGTTTCTGCGTATTTTGAAAAACTCCCTTTTCTTAGCTGATAATCGTTCAATAGCTCCACAAACCACAAGGGATACGCCCCTAGCGCTTTCACTTCCATCAATACGCCAATCTCAGGAGCAACCAAAGTTTCTTCCCCTGTGATTGATAGATCCAAATTGGTACTGCGAAAACGGATATTCTGGTCAAACGTCACACGAAAATCTGGATCTGACGTGCCAAATAGCGACATTCGTTCATAGATGATCATTGTCTTAGGCGACAAATCTGGATTTCTTTTGAACAACCAGTTCACTTCCTGTGGGATTTGTTCGTCTTCATTTTTAGGGAAATGTTTTTGATCAAGCCATTGCAGATACTCAGCATAAGTGAGTGGCATTCTTCTTTTATAGACGATGCCGTTGACCTTCTTTTTGATTTCTAGAAAGACCATCGATGTCTCCTTTGGAATACCATAGCTTCTTACTCTAAATTTTTCTTTGTATTTTGGTTTCGTCATAGAATTGGTAATGAAACGATCGTCTGGTGTATCAAAGTACAACGATAAAATGGTATGCAGCCCGTATTCGTCGATCTGCATCTGTTTTTTCAAGTCTTTTAAAAAAGAATGGAACTGTGTCGTTGGGATCAGATATTTTGTTTCTTTGCGTTGGAATACATTTTTTAATTTCATTTTCTTCCTCCTGTCTTATCAAGTGATGTCACCTAGCATACAAAGGTTAGCTTAAATGGAACTTAATCCGAAATTTAAGTTTTGTTTATGCTAATCATGGTAAAATCAAACTATATGGTGAAAACAATAGAGGTGGAATGTATGATTAAGTTATTAGTGGTCGAAGATGATCACGTATTGTCGGATAATATCAAAGAGATCATTTCTGAAATTGGTGAAGTAACTCAAGTCTATGATGGCAGCGAAGGCTTATATGAATTGGAATCTGGTGTTTATGATCTAGCGGTTCTTGATTTGATGATCCCAGAAATGAATGGGTATGAAGTATTAGCGCATCTTCGAAAAAAGAACATCTTGACCCCTGTCCTGATCTTGACAGCTAAAGATGGCTTAGAAGATAAAATTGAAGGATTCGAGCGTGGTGCGGATGACTATTTGACCAAACCATTTTATCGTGAAGAATTACTGATGCGGATCAAAGCATTGTTGAAACGTTCATTAGGTCTTTTCAGTGATCACACGTTAGAATACCAAGGAATCGTCTGTGACCTGCAACAAAATACCGTCGAATACAAGAAACAACTACTTCCGATCCAAGGGAAAGAATTTGAGTTGCTTGTTTATTTCTTGCAAAATAAAGGGATCATTTTGACGAAAGAACAGATTTTCGACCGTATCTGGGGATTTGATTCTGATACTACGATCACTGTCGTAGAAGTCTATATGAGTAATCTTAGAAAGCATCTTCGCGAGACCGGTTTGGATAAAGAAATCAAAACGTTACGTAATGTCGGTTATATTCTACAAGGAGAGTGATGCGATGACAGACAGTATTTTCAACAAACAACGTACGAAACTTTTCGCAGCCAATGTGACAGCTTTTGCTTTGATATTTCTCTTGCTTGGGGGGATCATTCTACAATTATTGAATCAATCTGCCTATCGAGAAACGGATCTAATGTTGAAGAATATCTCGATAAACTCACATATGGTGCAACTAGAGATCGAACGCTACCAACAAGGAGATCCTTTTTTCAACTCTCAGATCCCCCCACGACAAGCGGATTCGTTACCTGAAGGAGATCGTTTCAATACTCAGGTTATTTTATGGTCTGCATCGGGGGAAGTATTGAATAAAGAAACCATTGGTGGGCGTTTTAACCAAATCGAAGAAATCAAATTGGATACTACCCATTTAGATACGATCCAAAATATTGATCTGGCACAAGCTGATCAAGGAACGTCCCTTTATTTTCGTTCAATTACCAAAAAAGCAACAAACCAAGGAGAAGTTGCCTATGTCCAAGTTTTGCAAAATACCAATCAAATCAACTCCTCTCTCGGGACATTCCAAACGATTTTGATCCTTTGTATGATCGTCTTTTGGTTAGGCTCCATTGGCGTCAGCTACTATTTGTCTAAATTAAACATGCGTCCAATCTTAGCATCATGGCGTCGACAAAGAGAATTTGTGGAAAATGCTTCCCATGAATTGCGAACACCATTAACAATCATCCAAAATAGTTTGGAACACCTATTCACTAAACCAAATCATACGATCATCGAAGAATCTGAAAGTATTGCGCAAGCATTGTCTGAAACGAGACGTCTGACTGGTTTAACTTCTGACTTGTTGACCTTAGCTAGAAGCGATTCGAGTCAAGATACGCTTGCAAAACAAGCCTTACAAACAAAAGGTTTTATCGCTGAGCTGACTAAACCGTTCCAAGAGATGGCAACGATCGATCAAAAAGAATTTCTAATAGATAACCATGCTGATATGAGCGTTTTAGTCGATCCGAAAAAACTCCATCAAGTATTAGTTATTTTGCTTGATAACGCACTCAAATACACGAGTAAACACGACCAAATCATTGTGACCTCAATTAGTACGAATAAAGAATGGCTGATCCATGTCAAAAATACTGGTCCTTCGATCAGTGATGAAGACAAAAAACGCATTTTTGATCGGTTTTACCGTGAAGACCAAGCAAGATCGAAAGAAACTGGCGGGTATGGGCTAGGATTAGCGATTGCGAAACAATTGATCGAGCAACATAAGGGGCAATTGACTGTGTCTGATCACCTTCCTATGGGTGTTGATTTTAAGATTCAGTTACCTATCAAATAAATTTTTGTGATATATGACAAAGACACTTTGGAAAATAGCTGCAGCTACATCGAAGTGTCTTTTTTGTTGATTTAGTTTTTAGTATTCAGTGAATGATTGTAGTAAAATGAGGCTAGGATAACCAGTAACAGTTGTCCTTCATTGCTCACCCTAAAAGGCTAATACATTTTGGGAAGCAGACGTAATCTTTGCAGTAAAAACACTAGTTACTGTTACCTTGACCTTGGATAAGAAATGGAGGTTTTTTGCATGGATGTCAAAACAAGAAAACAGATACAAGAAAAGTTGAAACAACGGATGCTCCAGTTACCACCGATCTTCAATGATTTTTTGCAGGCAAACGCAAAAAAATTATCATTAGCTAGTCGCTACGAATATGCAAAAGATTTCCATTTATTTACAGATTACTTACGAAAAACCCATAAGCAGGAAATCAATGATCAGTTGATTATCCAATTGGAAAAACAAGTCTATCTTAATTTTTTGAGTGAAGTTTATCTTCACACGCGAGCTTTCCATACAGCTGCTGCCCAAGAAACGCAACAGCAATTCAAAAATGGTTACTACGGGATCTCCCGTAAGCAATATGCTTTGAATCATTTTCTACGCTTTTTGTATGAAAAAGGCCTTGTTGAAAAAGAGATTTCCTTGTTAGGGGATAGTTTACCAGAAACTACCTCTTCCGCTCCTCGTTATATCGACGCTTCTTTATTAAGTAATTTCGATTCACTTTTCATTCCGGAAAAAGGATTTAATTCCCCACGTGAAGCACTTTTTGAACAAAAAAATCGTGCAAGAAATCTGGCAATCGTAGCTGTTCTTCTCTATTGTGGGTTGAAAATCCATGAAGTCGTTGAATTAAAGTGGAAAAACATTGATTTTAAGAAACAGATTTTAGTCGTTGATCGCAAAGCGAATCGTTTGGAGCGAGTACCTATTCCAAATGAAGCACTCCCGATACTCGCGAATTATGCCAACCAACATAAAAATGGCGCATCTGGTGAATCCTATGTTTTCCGCTCTTCACACGATGAACAAATCTCGCCGCGCACGATTCGCCAAATCCTTGATCGAATCACGGTGTACAAAAATGTATCACCGGAATTGTGTCGGAAAACCTTCCGCTACTATACTGAATTATACTTAGGCGACAAAGATGCAGTGAATTATCTCTGTGGCAATCGCTACGTACGTCCTCACTCATTTGAAGAAATCTACGAGAAAATGCGTGACTTCTCCTATCGCTAAATCGTTCAACGATCTATGGCATGAAAACATCGCATAGAAAGTTAGTTTGTTTCTTCACTTTCTATGCGAACTATTTCTTGTCGATGATTTTATTAACGGGTAGTTAACCTCACTTCAAGTTTTTTAAAACGATCAATTTGATGTTTTATTTTTTTGAAAATGAGGAAAGTATGTCGTAACTGTTCATCCTACTGAGATCTTAATCAGTTGCACTTGACTGATTAAGAAGCGGTTCAATCATAGTGACTAACTTATCTTTGTGATACATTCAAATCACTTCGTTTCATTTTTTTATCGTTGTTCTCTCCTTGTCCAAAGGGATTAAAAGGACTTTGCTTTCGGACTGTTCTTTGTTTTTTCTTCATCTTTTGTTTCCTGATCAATCCAAACGGATCCAAGACATTCCGTTTATTTTCCGTGTTTCCAGTCAAGCCGAATACATTAACGATTTCACTATTCTCTTTTCCTTCGTTTATGATGGTTTCGATTCCTCTTTTTTCTCTATGACCAGTGTCTCTTTCCGGAGTGGCAGTGACTGTTTTATTATTTAGGAGCGTATGGACATTGTCCAATGGAATTTCTATCTCATTCGCCTTATAGTCCCATATTTTTGATAAGGCAATCGCCATCATAAGATATCCATTCCCTAGATCCATGCTTTTTGTTTCTCTTTTTTGTACTTTAGCCCGCGCAAAAGGTAGTCCTTTAACAAGACTGATGATAAGGTTCATTACAGTTTCTGCATCAGTCAATTTAATATTTGCACTTAAAAAAGGATCTGTACCTATGGACACCAAGACACTTTCTGGTGATAGTTCTGGTAAACCAAAACACATCGCTGCCTGCTTGACGAATTCTTGAAATGATGGGGATAGTAAAAGCTTATTTTGATTTTTATTAAATGAATCTCGTATCTCTTCCAGACTGTTCATGAATACTCCTCGAGGGGGTAAGGTGTAACATATCCAATCTTCTGTTCCGGCCATAGTGTGTGTAATTTCATGAATAAAGGTTTCCTTTATACCCGGACGGACTTGTCGATTCAAATCTATTTTTGAATCCATATGAAAAGTATCAGCAAAAATAAGGATGCGACAATTCGGATCATTGCTTAAAACAAATGCATCTGCAAGTGGGCGCGTTGTATATTGAGAAAAATAACTATTGGTGCTTTTTTGAAAAACCAAATCAGTAGAAACTATCCAAATATTTTCAAATTCAAAAGCAGCAGATTGTTCAACGAACTGAAGACCTTTTTTAGCGATATATAATAACCTTTTAACTGCTGCTCGCATGACCTCTTCCTTATTTTCAACGTTCTGTAGTTCAAATAACGGGATAAAAAGTTTGGCTGCATCTGTAGTCTCTATTTTGTCATGACTTAGCCAGAAATCCGCTAATTTTATATAATTTTCGAAGATAGATGCCGTTTCCTGAACTTCCTCTATGAATTTTTTTGCAAACGGTCTGAGAGAAGGCGGAAGCTTACTCTGTTCAAGACCAGAAAAAACTTTGTAGGGAAGCTCGGGCGTTTTAGGTAAATATAGTTGGATGACCTCTGCTAGATCACTTAACAAATTTTTTTCTGCATCTATTCTGACTCGGTTTCTAGGTAGTGGAATAAACCCTTCTAAAGGAGGAAGTTTTACGCTATGATCCACAAATCTGAGTGCATCAATATTAATGTAAGGGATAGCATCTCGAATCATATTCCACTCTTTTTCTCTTCCAGGATTTTTCGGAAAAACAGAGTAGTCTGGTTCTTTGTTTGTACCTGTAGTTTGTGAACTCGATGCGCCAGCTGACGTCCCTGCTTGCGAACTACTTGGTAACTCTTGCGAAGGGATGTCTTTTGCTCCAGATCTTCGGATCGTTTTTTCCAGCTCAAACAGTCGTTTTTCTTCGGAGGTTTCCAAGCGGAAATAATTATTTTCTAAATCAAAGCGTAAAATCCTCAGCAGATCACTCCCGTTTTTCTTCAATAAACCGTAGCGATTTATTTCTGGATTGAGTAATACGGTTGTAACATACTGATCATTGATTTTGAGATAGGATTTTCCTTGAGCATTCCACATCAAACCATTTTCATCTGGTGGTGAAAGCGTACTTGGATCTTTTATCGTTTCTGTTTGTCCCAACTGTTTTGTGATTGTTTCGATTACTTCTTTTGTAACCATCGGTGATGTTAGTGGCTCGAATCCCCACTCGATTCCATTATATTTTACCGGAAATATTTTGTCTCCGTTACATACGTCATAACGGATTCCTTGACCTTCGATAATTGTCGCTCTGACTGGGACTATATGACCGTTTAACTTGATGTAATACTCTGTTGGTAGATCTGTTTTTTTGATTGCTAAGATTGGACCATCTCCGTACCCTCTTGGGTTTAAATTCTTTTCCTCAGAAAAAGATTTATATACAGCAACTGTACTTGTTAAGTGTTTGATTAATTCCTTTTGTTCTGAAGTGAAGGAAATAGGCCCTTCAAAGCGTTTTAACTGATCGCCGTGCAACGTATAATATTGGCCAAAGACATCACCAGTTTCAATATCGGTCACCTGTAAAAACAAATTACCTTTTGTACGCTTGACAAAGATATGTGGTCCATCTTTTGCTAGCTTAGCAAGTAATATCTCTTCTTCTATAAATTTCGCTTTAGATGCACTATCAAATCGTTCTAATTTGCTTAATAGTATTTTCATTTCTGTCGTAACCAGTGAACTGTATTTAAAACTGATCAACCGTTTGATGATCAAATGTCCTCCTCCGACTAACAACTCAAATCCTGGATCGACAGATCGCGCAACGCTTTTCATCAATGCTTTTATGTCAGATATACTAGGAAGAAAATAAGTAGTATTTTTGATTACTAATTTTATTCCCCCTTTCGCTAGCGCTCTAGATGCACCTAGCGCAAATTTCCAATTGAGTGCTGTGACTTGACCAAAAATAGGAATCATCATAACCGCATCAATCGTGCAGGATGTCACCGCTTCATTAACATCTTGATCAATGATACTCACAACACAATCATAAAATGGGATAAAATGTTTGACTATATTCCAGACTTTTTCAGTAACTGTTTTATCATTGCCAAATTCATACATGATATTATAGAGAAAATCACTGTGTTGACGTGCAAGTTGATCAATAAAGGGTTTTGTATCATATCCCTGACATAGCTTTTTATCTTTTTTGATGTCAATGGTAAAGGTAAATAATTTCTTGCCTATTTTAATCCGATCGCCTTCCTTTGTATAGCCTTGTTTCAAAAGATGTTTGTTATTAAACAAACCATACTCAAGGAATAGTAAGGGGTCTCTATCGACGCGATGGATAATATATCCCCCTTCATCTGCCAGTTTTTTTAACGCGTATATTCGTTCTTCCTTTCCGTTATTTGCCACAAATAGATCCGTCTGTTCAAGTTCAAGTATGGTGTCTAACCATGGATCATGTTTGAAAAAGATCATAGGCATTGAACCAGGGGCAGAAGGAGCATAGTAATGTACCTTGTTGTATAATTTGGCAGATGCTAAAAAAACAGTAGTATTCGGAGAAAAGATAAAATGCTGATCTTCCGTATTTAGTGAATATAATGAAAGTTCAATTATTTTTTGATCCAAGTCAAAATAACTATCAGAAATAGCTCTTGTCAAGCTTTTATAGGCGACCTCAATATTGACGGGCGTAAATAGGTGAGGACATGGATTTCCACCACCTAGATAGATTTCGCTCATTCCAATAGAAAAGGTAGCACCAAGTCGCTCACACTCTTGAACGACATCATTTGTTATCGCTTGTTTTCTGCGCCAATGGATGGTTGCTTGTTGATAGGGTATAAATCTTTTTTCTATTTCTTTTTGAATATCAAGACGTATTTTATCTCGTTTGTTCCAATAACCAATAAAGGTTTGCAGCGCATATTCTTTATAGCTTCCTTCTTTCCCTGCTTTGCGTAGTCCTTCTGGATCGAGCTGCGCCGTCGTGATCAATGCGGGGATCAACAGATGATTTAGTTCATCAATTGTTGTGATTCCTTGGGTACTGATCGTTTCACAGAACAGAGCGCCCAACTTGCGAATTTCAGTTTGATCAAATTTCGTACGATAGCCTACGTTTTCAAGTAATTTCGATCCGATCAGCTGTATCACCGATCCAAAATCCGATATCAGTAAATCGTCGGAAATTTCACTCGTCTCAAGGAAATAATTTGGTAGGGTCTTTTGAACAAATAGAATCCAGATTTTTTTTAAAATGCTTAGGGAGTCCTCTGATATTTTCGCATCTGTTTTGGACAAATTGAGCACACCTGCTTTTGCTAATTCATCCACCTCAAATAAGTTTCGTAGTTGCCCAATAGTAAATATCGATGGATCTTGTGCGTCGAGAATATTTTTTGTGACATAAGCTTCGACTGAGTTTTCTAATATCGTTTCAAATATCCATTTGGTCACCGTTAATTCTGCATTTTTTTCACTGATTTTTTCGTCTGCTTCCCCACCATATCGATTCATTTCTTTCAGAATGATTTTTGCTATAGGTTGCGTTTTATCATTCATGAGGACGAACCCTGCGCTATCTTGAGAAAACCATTTGCCGAAAGCGACCAACAATTCTTCTTTACTTGGGTTTCTAGGCAGCAGTTGTTTCTGTTGAAAGAATATTTCGATTTGATTTCTAATATTTTTATCTCGCCAGCGACCATCTTCAGAGATGACGAATGATGGATCGCTTGGAGGAGGTTCCGGTATTCCTTCTATCGGTGGAGCAGCTGTTTCTAGTGTATCCATCGCCCATTTAAGAAATGCTTGATGCGCCTCTTCATCTGAGAGTTCTCGAACTTTAAAGATTCCGACAAAAAGAACTAATAAGTTTCTGACTTTGTTCATATCCACTTTTTCTGTGGATGATCCCTCTTGGAGCGTCCAGTGGGTGGCCACTTTTACTAAGTTATTTTTATCATCGGGACTGCAAGGATGGCCATAGCCAGTTAAAAAATCAGCTACTTTTTGTAATGTTTGTTCAGCCTGTATTGCAGAACTTCCGAATTTATCAATCTCTACATCACTGATTTGTCTCCCACTTTTATTGATGCCATTCTCAGAAATAAATGCTTTGACTTTTTCCTTCATTTCTTGCTTTTTGCTATCCTCATCATTTCCATAGGCAAAATTCAATTGTTTCATATCAAAAGTGAACCCATACTGCGTATTATTATTTGTCCATTGGAGTATCACTGCATAAGCTTTTTCAAGAGTCAAATCTTCCTCATTAATATTGTATGCAGTAAGAATGATGTTGGCTACTTTATACACCCTTCCAACCATAAAATGATATCTTTGCTCAGAGAGTATCCAGTCTTCCACTGCTTTGGTTAAAAAGCGGGATTCTACACGCCTCAATGTGACATTTTTTGTAAGCATGTATTTCCTAACTACCTCATTAACAGACAATGTTTTCCCTCTATTAACAGAGAATGTTCTCTCCATTTTATTAAAAATATTGAGATAATACACATATGGAATGAGTGGTTTTTCATTAGAAATATTGGGCGTCACGCCCTTACTATATAGCCTAAAGATGTGGTCGCTTTCCTGCTTCTGTTGGAATTTACTTAAAACGTATGGTGATTCATCTGGAGATATTTTATAATAGGTTGTTTTTTCATTTATCGTTCGGTAGGTCGCTCCTTCTACTAAAGTATTCAGTTTCCATTGCATATAAATTGCCTGCAATTTTCTTGTTGATAACCGTTCACCTAATCTTATCAGTGGTACATCGTATTCTTTCAAGATCATGTATGCAAAAAAATGCATTTTTTCTGAATCAACACTATTTTCAGTTTGCCAGTTTTTACCTATCCATTTTTCGACTTGCTCAATTAGAATCTCGGGGGTGTCTAGCTTTTCCACGATTCTTTGCTGGATAAGGTAATTTCTTACTTTCTGATTTACATTAGCGGTCCTATTTCGATTTCGATAAATAGAACCAACAAAATAAAAATTTGGCAGATCATGTATTTCGGCTTCTAAAGGTTGCTTGTTATTGATGACTTCTTGCACCACTTTTTTGATTTTTATCAAATCATTTTCCTGATCTGAAGGAATCACTTTCTCCGTCTGATTTGTCGTTGCTGTTTCAGTATACTCAGGAGATTCAAAAAAAGGGATTGTTTTTATGTCTTGAAATTTGGCATCTTGGTAGACATTATTCGCTCGCCATTGTAGGAAAATTGCATTTACTTCTGCATCAGATAATCTTGTCACTGGGCGACTAAGTGTATGAAGTATGACATGGGCAATCTTTCTCCTTCTAATCAGTGATAGAGTCGGACTTTCTTCACTTTCTAATTTAGCCAATTCAATAAAGATATAGCGTATGAGTGATCCTCTCAGTTTGCTAAAACGATTTTCTTCAAGGGATAAAAACTCTTTTACGGATTCATTAATTGTTTCTGTATGATATCGATCTCTAAAAATCTCATATTGAAACCAGAAGGGTGTTAACACGGCATCCATTTTCAAGTTCGTGTACAAGTGCTTTATATCAAGATAGGATATGAGCCGTAATTTTAACTCATGTTCAACGTCCATATTTAGCTCTTCATATGACAATAATGGCGCTTGTAAGCTTTTATCACTTTCATACAAATCGGTACCTGGGATATGTTCGCCTGACCGCTTCTGAATCAAATGATCGGGTTCTTTTTTGAATGTGTAGCCACTAAACGCGTTGTTATAGCGCCACTGTAAAAAAATAGCGATACTTCGTTCCTCTGATAAATTATGTGCAGGTAGTCCATGTTCTTTTAGAATCGTTTTAGCAATTTGTAATCTCCGATCGATAATCGCCGCATTTGAGCCTCCGTTATTGGCAAAATTTTGCAAAACAAGTGAAAAATCATTTGACGCTAGTCTTGATGATCCTTTTAATTCTTCATACTGATCAACAAGTTCCTCGATGATTTGATCATTGACTTTCGCCGTCTCTGCTCTTCGATCAAATAATTCTCGATCAAACCATATCGGGGGCAAAGTCACACCTGATTCCTCAGGTAGAGTCTGATTTTTCAAATAAGCCATGACTATTTTATTTACGACAGCGTGTTCTTCTTGCGAAAGGTCTTTAGAGGAGTTCAAAGATACTTGCGAGCTGATGTCATAAGGCAATAGTTTTTTTTGTGTTGGAGAAGATGATTTTAAGTGTTGTATGTCTGTTAGGCTCAGTTCATTGAACTGGATGTCGCTAAACACATCGTTGTAAATCCACTGAAAGAAAATGGCTATGGCTCGGTCGTCTGAAATGGTGTCATCATTTATGTCGTAGCATTGAAGTATAACTTTAGCGACCTGGCGTCTTTTTTCCAGGATGGCAATACTTGATATGTCTTTATCCACCCACTTTAGTAGAGCGAGGAAAAAGTCTTTGGTAGACAAATCATCGATCAAACAGAAACCAAGGTATTCACACACACGCTCTTTGATCCGATTGGTTGTGACTTCACTTTTCATGCGCTGTTGAAAGACATCTAAGTCGAGCCAAAATGCGTCAATCGATTCGGTTTTTGGTATAGGCAAAGGTTGCCCTTTTGTATACATATCCACTCTTTGGTTAATAAAGGATCGAGTCGTCTGTGTGATTTCTTTCACTGAATTCAGTGGTATTTTACTCGCATCGTATGGGGGCACATCCGCTGAGGCGGAAGGCGTATCGATTCGTTGTGTCACTTGTTCCAATGTGTCTGGAAGTTGAAATTTATAGTTCATGAAGGCATGATTGTTACGTGCTTGTAGAAATATTTTTATTGCTTGGACATCTGTAATTGGCTCATCTTTTACGCCATAAGCCTCTAAAATGACCTGCGCAATTTGTCGTCTTCTTTCTAATACTAGCTCCTGATCACTTGGATTCTTTGAAGTCCCCCAATTATAAAGACCTTGAAACAGTTCTTTTGTGGAGACGCTATTAGAGAAGCAAACGTCATCAGACAAATCGCAAAGTGATTTTCTAATCGTTTCCATTGCCATGCCTACTTTATGTCTCTTTTGAAATAACACTAAATGAAACCAAAAGGGCGTTAATGTTTTCGTAGTGACTGATGGTGAAGGTTCAATATTCACATAGGATTTCAGTACCTTACTGACTATTTTTTGGATTTCAAGAGAAGGTTCGTCTTCCAGATAATTCATTGAAACACTCATACTGGAGGCATAAGGTAAGATAGGAACATTCAGATTATTTTGAGGTGTCGGTAGCGCTTCCGCTCCGGGGAATATCTGAAAGTTGCTCTTTTCAAAGAATTGATCGATCCGTTCATTGAATTTTTTTGCTAAGTCTATCAGCGGGGCTGCGAGATATTCTTCCTCTTCTTCCAATATCGGTGTTTCAGTTGCTTGGCTACTCTTGGGTGTCTGAATTTGGTAGCTTTTAGATGTCTGAGGAAGGTAAGGCACCTCACGGATCTTTCTCTCCTCTTTTGATATCTGCTCAGTTGCGAGATGTTCCGCTGAGAATGTCCGTGCCAAGACTGTGAAAAATTTTGATAAGATACTCTCAGTCGGCACGTCATTTGAACTTGCTGTGTGACTACTATTCTGATATTCGTAAAAAAAAGCAGTAAAGGTATCTGTCAAATTGTCCCAAAAAGATGTTGGCAGAGTCGAATGAGTTTGATTATTTCCACTGTGATTACTTGGTGATCCTGCTAGATTCTTATAATATGAATCTATAACCAGACGAGCGATATTTTTTGCTTTTTTTTGAATTTCCCCTAAAGCGACTCTATTTTTTGCCTCTTTATTTTTAAAGGAAAAATGATGGATTTCTTGTTCATCGTCTTTTGGTTCTTGTCTTAATTTTAAGGATTTTGACACCGCTTCTTGGCAGATCGTATTAAAATGATAAAGTGTGTGATTTTCCTTTTCCCACATTCCTCCCTCAAGTACTGGTTGAGTTGTAACTGTCGTGTTGCATTGATCGATTTTTTCCAAATTATGAATAGTTTTGTGTATCTGCAGTGTCCAATGATGGGTAAATTCAGCTAAAGAAATCGGTTCTTGTAAGGTTGCGTTTTTTATTGAATTAGAAAAGTATTCCGTCGCATGGATCGGTTGTGCTGGTTCAACGAGGGCCGGATTTACACTTGAACGAAAAGAAAGAGAATGGATCGTCGGCTGGTATGTCTTGGTCTGATTCGTTGCGGTCTGATTTACTGGGGGGTGATCCAGCATAATATGATTCTCGTCAGTTTTTACTGGACCAATATCCACATAGGTGTCAGCTTCAAAGGCAGGTCTATTTGTTCGGAGGGCTCTTAGAGGGGTCCCTCTCACAGCCAGAGAATCAGTGATGACTAATAGCTGAAGAAAGAGCATTGGGGACCACCTGATCCGTTCATTTATCTTGGTATTCGCTTGGTTAGAGATAAAATTCGCGGCTTCTTGTCTATCTTTTGGATTCGATCCTTTGTTCAGCTTATTATAATGCATTCCGACAGGTTTACGATATTCTTCGATTGGCATGTTTCCACTCCTTTTTAATTCTATTTATCATTGATATTGGTATACCTTCTATTTAAATTAATCATATATAGAAAATAACTCGTACCAAGTCCTATTTTTTATATAAGAATAAATAATGTTGAATGAACATCTTATTCAACGATCATTTTATATCCGATCCATTAGAAGCACATCATTTAGTCATACAGTTTTTCGTTTTTTTTTACTTGAAAAGTATAGTGGTACAGAACCCATCCTGTGTATCGGCTACTTGTTCCAAATGACGGGATTTCCGATACTAACAAATTATTCTATCCAACATAAAAAGGCGGACTTGGAGACTCCTTTTTTCTCTCTTCTCACGATGAACAAATCTCCCCCAACACGATTCGCCAGATTCTTGAGTGAATCACGTATACAACAATATTTCACCGAAATTGCATCGGACAACCTTCCACTACTAAACTAAATTATACTTAGGAGATAAAGATGCAGTGAATTGTCTCTGCAGCAATCGTTACATTCATTCCCACTCATTTGCTGCTGTCGGTGCAAAGAAGTGTGATTTCTCCTACACTGAAATAAACAAATAATCAAATTAATCGCCTAGCAAGTTGCTTGTGTTATCTGGTTCTATCAACTTGCTAGGTTGATTTTTTATCGACATAAATGGATCTTAGGTCTTCTTTCTTATTATTTTCAGCCTGTGAGGTAGGTACGTTAGCGACATGGGGGGTGTCCCAGATTCTTGCCTACTTACTACTCGGAGCTGTGTATTTCCGTTATAACCTATTTAAAATGGCATTTTTTGGTTTAGACAATCAAGAAGATCTACCTGTTCTTGCTTCCATCATTCTTTTACAACTAGGGTTACTGACCATCTTCTGAGAAAATCATGGTTATTGCCGGATTAACACATTTATTGGAACTTCATCGTTGAGATAGATTCAAATCGCTGCGCTTCATTGATTTATTCTTGCCAGACTTGGACGGATCATAAGGATATTGTTCCTTTTGATTCTTTTTGTACAATCTGAATGGGTTGTAGAAATTTTTTTCCATTTTTTGTTTTGTGATCGCTCCCTGTGTATTGGTAATAGTGCTAGCTGTTTTCCCATAAGTGATTATGGTGTTGATCCCTCTTTTTTCTCTAGGATGTTCTTCACTCACTGGAGCAGAAGTTGTAGTCTTATTATTTTCAATCGTCTGGGTTTGTTCCAGCTGGATTTCTTTCTTATGTGCGGTATAATTCAGGATACTTGATAAGGCAATAGCAAGCATAAGATAACCAGACCCTAGTTGACTATTCGCTATGTCTCTTTTGTTTAGTTTTGCTTTTTCGAACGGTAATCCCTCAGCAAGACTTATAAGTAGGATTGTCACTGTTTCTGCATCAGTCATTTTGATATTTGCTTGTAGAAAAGGATCTGTTTTTAGTGCCTCTCTGACGCTTTCGGGTGATAGACCTGGTAAGTTGAGCTGTTTGGAAATTTGATCAACGAAGTCGTTAAATGGCTTTGATACTATTAGATTAGCCGCATCCTCCTTATATTCATCTAATACTTGTTTGAGACTAAGCATATCCTCACCTATGTCTGGTAAATCAAAGGCTAGCCAATCATCTGTGAGAGATACAAGGTGTGTTATTTCATGGATAAGGGTTTGCTTTACCATAGATTCTGTATCCTTGCCTTCCGCTAGAGCTGGATTTACATGAAAAGAATCTGCTAGAATAATAATTCGAGCCTCTGGATCGTAGCGCAAAACAAAGGCATTTGCTTGTGGCGGGGTGCTATACCGAGAGAGGTATTTTTTTGTTTTTTTTTGGTAAACTAAATTAGTCGATACTGTCAAAATATTATTAAAGCCAAAAGCAGACGATTGTTGAATAAATTGGTTTCCTTTTTCACACACTGATTTGAGTCTGTTGAGCGTTGCTCTCATGATTGCTTCCCTGTTTGCAACACCCTGTAATTCAAAGAATGGAATTAAGAGTTTGGCAGCCTCTGTATCCGCGATATTATCATGACTTAACCACTCGTCCGCTTTTTCTATAAACGTTTGAAAAACTGCTGAAGATTTTTCTACTTCTTCATTAAATTTATTGATAAATGGTTGGAGAAAATTTGGAAATGTAGTTGGATCAAGCCCTGTAAATACGCGATAAAGAAGCGCAGGTTTTTTTGGTAAAAGTAAGTTGATTCCGCCAGTGAGTTCATTTACTAGGCGCTCTTCTTGGTTTGTTAAGACTCGGTTGGGTAGTTCTGGGATAAAAGCAGTCAAAGGTTCAAGTTTGATGCTAAGATCGATCGTTCTAGCGATACTGTCTGCATATGGGACAGTATCTCGTAGTGCATTCCATTCTTTTTCCATTCCAGCTTTTGGTGGAAGAGTGTTATATTCAATATACTGAGGCGTTTTTTTGGGTGGTCCTTCAGCTTGTGAACTTGAAGAAGCGTCTTTTGACGTGCTAGGAATGACTTTTTCTTCGTATTTCTTCCTCTTTCCAGCCGTTAGTATCGCGTTTTTTAGGTCAATCATTTTTTTTCTTCTGGTGTTTCAAAGCGAAATTGATTCATCTCAGGTTCAAAACGTAAAACTGTCATTGGGGCATTCGCATTTTTCTTTACTATAGAATAGCGACTTTCTTCTGCATCAAGTAATTGAATTGGGACATACTGATCCTTGATCTTGATGTAGGCGTTCTTTTGAGCATTCCACATCAATCCGTTTTCATCGGGTGGTGAAAGCGTGGTTGGGTCTTTCAATGTTTCAGACTGATCCAGCTGTTTTTCCAGCGACTCGATGAGTTCTTTTGTCACCGTTTGGGATGAGGGTGGCTCAAACCCCCATTCGATCCCATTATACATTACAGGAAATACTTTATTTCCTTCACACACGTCATAGCGAGTACCTTGACCATCAATCGTCGTCACTCGGACTGGAACGGTCTGTGCATTGATCTTGATATAATACTCAATTGGTTGATCTACTTTTGTGATCGTTAAGATGGTACCCTCACCATACCCTTTTGGATTTAAATTTTTTTCCTCTCCAAACGATTTATAAACAACTACTGAGCTTGTTAACCGTTTAACCAATTCAATTTGTTCAGGGGTTGAAGGAATAGGCCCTTCAAATACTTTCAATTGATCACCATTCAATGTATAGTAGCGACCAAAGACATCACCTGTTTCTATATTTGTCACCTGCAGATACAAGTGACCTTTTTTACGTTTAACAAAGATGTACGGACCATCTTTTGTCAATTTAGCTAAAACCATGTCTTTTTCCATTGATTTAGCCATCTTTGCCCCTTGATATTTTTCTAGTTTTTTTAGTAACAATTTCATTTCTTCTGTAATTAAATGTGTATATTGCAAATTGATCAATCGCTTGATAGCTATTTTTCCGCCGCCCATCAATAACTCAAATCCCGGATCTACGTAACGAGCACTACTTTTCAATAAGAACTTTACATCAGTTATGGTAGGAAGAAAATGAGGAGCATTTTTTATGACTGATTTCATACCACCCGTTGCCATTGCTTTTGCTGTCCCTAAAGCAAATTTTGAAGTCACAGAGGTCACTTGGCCAAGGAAAGGGATCAAGAAAATAGCATCAATGGCACAAGACGTGGCTGCTTCACCTACATTTTGATCAATAATGCCGACGACACAATCATAAAACGGAATAAAGTGTTTAACGATATTCCATACTTTCTCCTTGATGGTTTTATCGTTTCCAAAATCATACAAAAGCTTGTATAGTATATCTTTGTGTAGATGAGCAAAATAATCGATTAACGGTTGATTATCGATTCCTTGACTGAGCTTCTTCTCTTTATTGATCTCAACAGTAAAGGTAAAAAGTTTATCTCCAATGCGAATCTTATCCCCTTCTGCTTGATAACCCTGGCCCCAAACTTTTTTGTTGTTGAATAAACCAAAGTTAAGGTAGAGTAATGGTTTTTTATCCACACGATAGATAATGTAGCCACCTTCATCTGGTAGCTTTTTCAACGCATATAATCGTTCTTCTGTCCCATTTATCGCCACAAATAAATCGGTTTGATCGAGAGAAAGAGTGGTGTCTAACCATGTTTCACGTCGAGCAAAAAAGACGGGAGGCATCACTCCAGGACCAGAGGGAGCGTAATAGTGCACTTTATTTTTTAATTGAGCAGTTGCGCCGTAAATTTGAGTAGTAGGAGAAAATATAAAATCGTATTCTACTAGATTCATCGTATTAAATGAAAATTCAATGATCTTTTGATTAAAGCTGAAATAAGTTTCTGACACCTGTTTTGTCAAGCTTGTATAAGCAACTTCAATATTTACAGGAGTGTATAGACTTGGGCATGGGCTACCTCCGCCTAGGTAGGTTTCCCCTATGCCAAAGGTTGACTGTGCACCAAGCCGTACGCATTCCTGGACGACCTCTTCTGTGATCACTTGTTTTCGTCGCCAGTTGATCATCGCTGCTTGAAAAGTCAAAAATCGCTTTTGGACTTCTTCTTGAAGTTGTAAACTCAGTTCATGCCGCTTTTGCCAATACCCTAGAAAGACTTTTAACGCATAGCCTTTATAATCTCCGGTCTTACCTGCTTCTCGTAATCCTTCTGGATCGAATTGCGCTGTAGCAATCAACGCTGCTATTAAGACATGATTCAATTCGTCCAGAGTTGAAATGCCTTGTACACTAATCGTCTCGCAGAACGCGGCACCTAATTTACGAATCTCAGTTTGATTGAACTGGCTGATGTAGCCTTCATTATCAAGTAATTTCGATCCGACCAGCTGAACCAATGAGCCAAATTCAGAAATCAGTAACTCGTCTGCTAACTGACTCGTCTCAAGAAAATAATTCGGTAATGTTTTTTGAACCAAAAGAATCCACATTTTTTTTAAAAGTATCAAAGATTCTTCTGTTGCATTAGCCGTGCGTAGTTGACCAAATGAGATAGTGCCTGTTTTAAGCATCTCGTCGATCTCAAACAATTTCCTTAGCTGACTGATGGTAAAGACGGATGGATTTGACGAAGCAAGGATATTCTTAGCGACATAGGCTTCGATTGAACAGCCTAATATATTTTCAAAAATCCATTTTGTTACCGTTAATTCTGCATTTTTGTGACTGATTACTTCGCTTGTTTCACCACCATATCGGTTCATGGCTCTTAGAATGACTTTTGCAATCTCTTGGGTTTTGTCAGGCATTAGTGTGATTCCCGCCCCATCTTGTGAAAACCATTTGGCAAAAGCAATCAATATATCCTCTTTTGCTGCTTTATCAGGAAGTAACTTTTTGTCTTGAAAGAAACTTTCGATTTGCTTTCTGATGCTTAGATCACGCCATTCACGGTCTTCTCTAGTACCAAAGGATTGATCGATAGGAGCAGGCGCGGGAGTGATTACTGGTGCAGAAGTTATTGTTGGTGGAGCAGCCATTTCTAAGGTTTCCACGGCCCATTTGACGAATGCTTGTTGCAGCTCATTGTTTGAAAGTCTTTGTGCTTGTCTTGCGCCTAGAATCATTACGACTAATTTTTTGATTTTACCGAAATCAAGTATTTCTTCTGCCGTTCCCTCTTTAAGTGTCCAATAAGATGCCACTCTTACTAAGTTATCTGTATCGTCAGTATCACAAGGATATCCCTCAGAAGTTAAAAAATCAGCTATTTTTTTAAATGTTGCTTCCACTTGTATCGCAGATCTTCCGAATGTATCAATTTCTGCTTGCCCGATTATTTCCGTACTTTGTTCGATGTTGTTTTCAGAAATAAATGCTTTCGCTTTTTCAAGTATTTCTTGATTTTTGCTAGCTTCTTCTGTTCCATAGGCAAAACATATTTTCTGCATATCAAAAGTGAAATCAAACTGCGCATTATTGTTAACCCACTGAAGGATTACCGCATACGCCTTGTTAAGGGTTAAATCCTCTTCATTAACGTTGTATTCTTGCAGAATGATTTTTGCCGCTTTTTTTACACGTTCAACCATGTGATAATAGTTTGGTTCGGAAAGTATCCAGTCTTCCAATGCTTTTGTCAAACCTTCGGTTTCTTGAGGTATGGTCGGGACTTTTTGTGTAAGAAGATAGTTTCTAACCCCTGGATTGACGGAATACGTTTCTTCCTGTTTATCGAAAATATTTTTATAATAGACATATGGAATGATTGGTTTTTCAGTAGAAAGTTCGGAATTATACCCCCTACTAAAGGCTCTATAGATTTGATCACTGTCCTGTTTATGTTGAAAGTTACTGATAACATATGGAGATTCTGGAGGAGATAATTTGTAATAAATCGTTTGTTCATCCGTGTCTTTATATGTGCCACCTTCAAGTAATGTATTCATTTTCCATTGCATATAAATTGCCTGCATTTTTCTTGTTGAAAGGACCTCTCCAAATCTCATAAACTCCACACGATATTCTTCCAAGATCATGTACGTGAGAAATTGCATCTTTCCCGCATCGACACTATTTTCAACTTCCCATTCTTCCCCTACCCATTTGTCCACTTCGTTAATCAATTTCTCAGACGTATCGAGTTCGCCAACAATATTTTGCTGGCGTAGGTATTTCCTAATTTTTTCTTTGACTACATGCGTTCTATAGATATTTTGATAAATTGAAAAAACAAAATAGCAATTCGGGATATTCTGTCTATCTGCCTCCGAGGGTTGCCTATTATTGCTAATTTCTTGCACGATTCTCTTGATTTGTATCAAATCCTTCTCTTGAGATGAAAGAGAAGGATTCACCGTTTGATCCGTAGTTGCTATCTCATCAACTTGTGGGGATTCAAGTAAAGGAATCGTTTTTATATTTTTAAAGTTGGCAGCAATAAACACGTTGTTCGTTCGCCATTGTAAGAAAATCGCATTTACTTCTGCATCCGTCAATTTTGTCGCTGGACGTCTGAGTGTATCAAGTATGACATGTGCGATTTTTCTCCTTCGAATCAATGACTGATCAGGACTTTCTTCACTTTCCAGTGAGGCCAGCTCAATGAAGGTATAGCGTATGACTGAGTCGTTTAATTGACGGAAATCCCCCTCTTCATGAGCCAGATAATCTTTCACAGCCCCATTGATTGTTTCAGTTTGGCTTCGCTCTTCAAAAATGATCGAATGATACCAGAATGGCATTAGTATGACATGTGGTATCAATGTATTGTACAAGTATCTCGTGTCAAGATAGGAGATAGTCCATAATTTTAATTTGTGTTCTACATCTATGTGCAGTTCCTCATATGAAAATAATGGCGCTTGTAAACTTTGAGCAGTTTCATACAATGAAGTTCCTGGGTAGGGATTATCTGTTCTTCCCCCTGTACGTTTTTGGATGAAGTGTTTCTCGCTTTCTTCTTTGAAATTGTAGCCCCTAAAAGCATTGTTATAGCGCCATTGCATAAAAATAGCGATTGCGCGTTCTTCCGATAAGTTATGGGCAGGTAACCCATGCTTATCAAGAATCGTTTTGGCAATTTGAAGTCTCCGCGCAATGATCACCGCATCTGATCGTCCTCTACTAGCAAAATTCTGCAAAACTAGCGAAAAATCATTTGGTGCTAGTTCCGATAATTGGTTTAATTCAACATACTGGCTACTAAGTTCTCTAATAATGAGGCCGTTGACTTTTTCAGTTTCTTCCCTTTTATCAAATAACTCTGAATCAAACCATATCGGAGGTAAAGGCACAGAGGAATTGTCTGGTAAAGGCTGATTCTTCAAATGAGCCATGACTATTTTATTGACGACTGATTGTTCTTCTTCTGAAAGCTCTCTCGTTGATTTTAACGATACTTGCGCGCTGATGTCATAAGGTAAAAGTTTCTTATGCTCTAAATGAACTGATTGGATAGGATGTAGGTCTATTAGATGCTGTTCGGTAAATGGAACATGTTTTAGGGCGTCGTTATGAAGCCATTGGATGAAAATCGCAATCGCACGTTCGTCGGAAATTACCTCATCCTTCAAACCGTAACTTTGAAGGATGAGGTGAGCGATTTGAAGTCTCTTCTCCAGTATGCTAGTACTTGACATCCCTTTACTTCCCCATTTTTGTAAGGTAAGGAAAAAATCTTTGGTCGACAGATCATCAATCAAACATAATCCGAGATATTCACAAACATTCTCTTTCATTTTATTTGTAGCGATTTCAGTTTTGGTACGCTGCTGATAGACATCTAAGTCAAACCACATGGCGTTTATTGGTTCTTTTGGTGGAATAGGTAAAGGCTGATCTTTCATATAGGCATCCATTGTTTGGTCAAAGAAGGCTCGAGTTAGTGCTGATATTGCTACGGCTGAGTTCAGTGGCGTTTGACTAGCATCATAAGGGCGGACATCAGGTAAGGAGGATGAACTAATTGTTTGTTGATTGGCTGTATCCAATGATTTAGGTTCATGAAATGTATAGTACTTAAAGGCATGATTATTTCGCGCTTGTAGAAAGATTTTGACTGCTTCGATATCAGTAATCCCATCTACTTTTACGTCATAAGCTTCTAAAATGAGTTTGGCTATCTTTTGTCTTCTTTCCAGGACTTGTTCGTAATCACTTGGGTCCTTTGAAGTTCCCCATTCCTGAAGCCCACGAAACAATTCTTTTGTGGAAATACTATTCGAGAAACAAACGGCATCGGACAACTCGCAAAGCGATTTTCTGAGGGTATTCATTACTGCATCCACTTTATATCGCTTCTGAAAGAGCACTAGATGAAACCAAAAGGGTGTCAATTGTTTAACAGTTATTGAAAGTGAAGGTTCAATATTCACGTAACGCTTTAGTACCTCATTGACTGTTGCTTTTAGTTCCACAGAAGGTTCTTCTTCCATATAATTCATTAAAACACTCGTACTAGAGGCATAAGGTAAAAAGTGATCAGTCGGATTTTTTTTAGGAATAGGTAACGCTTCTGCTCCAGGAAATATCTGAAAGTTGCTCTTTTCAAAGAATTGATCGATTCGTTCGTTGAATTTTTTTGCTAATTCTAATAATGGCGCTGCGAGATATTCTTCTTCTTCTTCCAAAATCGGTGCCTCAGTTGCTTGGTCGTTCTTGGGTGCCTGATCTTGGTGGCGCATAGATGACTGAGGTTGTTCACTCATGAGTAGAGGAAAATACGCTGCCCCAGCGCCCCTTCTACTTTCTTTTTGAGCATGTTCAGTTGCCAGATGTTCCGCTGAGAATGTCCGTGCTAATACTGTAAAAAACGTTGATAATACGCTCTCAACTGGTGGTTCACCTGAACCAGTCGTGTGACTACTATTCTGGTATTCATGAAAAAAAGAAGTAAAGGTATCCGTTAACTTGTCCCAAAAAGAGGTTGGCAGGAACGGTCTTGTATGATTGTTTTCGCTGTGACTACTTGAAGGTTCCGCGCCATGATCATAGTAAGATGATAGGACCATCCGAGCAATATTTTTTGACTCACGTTGGATTCTACCTAAGTCTACTTTATTCTTTGAATCTTTATTTTTAAAAGAAAAATGGTGGATTTCTTGCTGATCGTCTTTTGCTTGCTCTCTTAATTTTAGTGATTTTGATTTCGCCTCTTCACAGATCGTATTAAAATGATAGAGCGTATGGTTTTTCTTCTCCCATAACCCATAGTCGAGTACGGACATGGGCGTGACAGTGGTATTACACTTATCGATTTCTTCCAGATTATGAATGGTTTTATGTACATGCAGTGTCCAATGGTGTGTAAATGCAGCTAAAGAAACTGGTTCTTGTAAGGTCGTTTTTCTTACTGGATCAGAAAGGTATTTAGAAGCATTGATCGGTTGTGCTGGTTGAACGAGGGTCGTATTGACACTCGAACGAAAAAAGAGTGAATGGATCGTGGTTTGATTCACATTTGTTTCTAATGGACCAATCTCAACTGTGGTATCGGCTTCAAAAGCAGGCCTACTTGTACGAAGTGCTCTTGGGGGGACCCCTCTCATAGCAAAAGAATCAGCAATGACTAATAGTTGAAGGAAAAGTAATGGAGACCATCTAATTTGTTCTGTTAGCTGAGTATTTGCAGTACTAGCGATGAAATTTGCTATTTCTTGCCTTGCATCTGGATTGGACTTTTTATTGCGCTTATTCTCAAATGTACCGACTACTTTACGATGTTCCTCGATTGGCATTTTTTTCGCTCCTTTTCAATACAGCTGATTAATTAAAATGGTATATCTATTATTTTAGATTATCTTGTAGGAAAAATAACTGATTTTAAGTACTATTTTTTTGAAAAAAATAAAAAAATGTCGAAAAAACCCTTTGTTATAAGCTTTTTTATTTATATGTAATAGAAAATTGTTATGTATTAACAAAGCTTCCATTTAATTATCTGAGTGATAAAATATGAAAGGTATAGAAGTCTATGGTATATTTTTGTTCATAAAAATTCATTAGTAGGAGTTTCCCCTCTTAGCAGTTTAAAAAATTGAAAAAGCGATGGGGCAAGTATTTTCTCAAAAGATCCCCTCTTTAAGTCATATCAAGTGGATGTGTAGTTTTTTCCCGGTCTTTCTCTCGATTCGATAGATAACTTTACATCCAGGTTTTTCTGTTATTTAGTTTGAGGATATGCTATCATAAATTAGACTTTGTACATTTATTAACAAATTTATTTATGGAGCGTGAAAGATGGAAACAATCGACTATACCCCACTTAATCTTTATACGAATTTTCAAGAAGCTGCTGAACGCACACCTGATGTCCCAATGATTTTTGATCAGGCATTAGTGGCTTATCCGGAGCTTGGTTTTAAAAGCACTTACAAGCAATGTCATGAATTAGTAGTAACGCGTGCCTATCAACTCGCTAGTTTAGGTGTGACACTTGGTGATAAAATCATGATCTACAAAAGCTCTGCTTTTGATACCTACTTGATGGCCGTTGCTGCGTCTTATCTAGGTGCAGTTCCTGTCATGCCTTCCTATCATTTGCCAACAAGTACCTTAGAAGTATTTGTTGATCGTTTGGAAGATCCTTTTATCTTATTCGACGAAGTGACAAGTGAACGTGTTGCAGGAATCACTAATGGTACAAAGAGCAAACAATTAGCTGTAGCTGATTTGCTCAAACAACCCGCAACTCCTGTGGAACAAAAGAAATTAGATAATGATGAAATCTCTTATATGACTCACACTTCTGGCACGACCGGCATCCCTAAATTGATTTGCCACTCTGCACATTCAATGGGTTGGCGGACAAAGTGGCAAAAAACGGTATTTACTAAGATCGCCGAGAAGAAATTAGTCGCTTTTCATATTTCGCCGGTTCATTCACGATTCAACATCGGCATCTCTTCTCTTATGGCGATGGGCTTTCCGATGATGCCAATCGCAGATCCTCAAGGTGAACATGTAGTGAAACTGTTAGTAGAAAATCCACCAATTGCTTTAGAGACACATCCAAATAACTTTGTTCAGTGGAGTTTCACTGCAAGAGAGCATCCAGAAGCTTTTTCAGGTATTCGCTACTATCACTCTACATTTGATGCCATCAACAATCAAACAATGGAAGTATTCCTTCAAACGTCAGCAACAAAAGAAGCAATCTTTTTGCAAGTCTACGGACAAAGTGAATGTGGACCGATGATTTTGAAAGCTCATACGTTGGAGAGCTTAAAAACAAGTGATGCACGTGATATGGGGGTCGGTCTAGGTGACTTGACCAAAGCAAGAATCGCTGATGAAGAAGGCAATGAATTACCTGCGAACACAGATGGTCACATCCACTTGTTATCAAAAGGTCGCTCATTGACTTATTATAAAGAAGATGCTCGTTTCCAAGAAAATGTGTATGGTGTTTGGTGGGATAGCGGCGACTATGGTTGTATCGACGAAAATGGCCATCTGCATTTGAAAGATCGTCAAGTTGACTTGATCGATACGATCAACAGTACTTTAGCGATCGAAGATTATTTGTTGGATTCATTGGAATTTTTAGCTGAAGTCGTCATCGTTCGCGATAAAGACAATTCACCACAACCAATCATTGCTTTAGCGCCGAATCAAGAGATGGATTGGGATCGTTGGTGGAACCAAGTCCATGAATTGCCACGTTTGAATACACCGATCATTCGTGCTTACGAAGATATTCCAAGAACAGCAACCATGAAAGTCCAACGGTTACAAATTGAAAAGGAATTTAAAGAAGCCAATAAATAATTACTGATCCAGTGGTTCAGGCAAGTACTTTTCCTCTAGTGAGGAAAGTGCTTGTTTTTTTTGTATATAGTTTTCTTTTCCCTCTCCGACTTAAAGTGGCTGACCTGATAATCTGCCAATTGGCTGTTTTTCTTTTTAATGGAACAAGGTATACTCTTTTTGTGGAGGGATGAAAGTGAAGAAAATAGTAACGATTGGCGGCTCTGATCCGTTTGCTGGTGGCGGCATACAGTCCGATCTAAAAACATTTGAAAACCATCATATTTTTGGGATGAGTGCTTTGACCTGTATCGGAATGCTTGACTCAGATGGTTCGTTTATATTAGAGACGATCCCGCCTGAATGGTTAGCCAAGCAGTTAGATTCGATTCAACGTATGACAGATTTAGATGGGATAAAAATTGGCTTATTGCATTCATTGGAAGCCATTGACGTTGTGAAGGATTTCCTTACATATTTTGAGGATATTCCCATTGTGATCGATCCTGTGTTTGCCTTTAAGGAAACATCAAATACCTTGAATCAAGCCTATATGCAAAAAATGATACAGGAGTTATTTCCTTTTGCGGATATATTGACCCCAAATTTGAAAGAAGCCTCCCTGCTCTATGGTCAACCAGTTCAGACATTTCTCCAAATGATCGATTGTGCAAAATATATTCATTCACTTGGTGCTAAGAACGTAGTGATCAAAGGTGGCACTGGGATTATTGGTAATGAAGCACTGGATGTTTTATTCAATGGAAAGGAAACAATTTCCTTTAGGCGAGAAAAGTTAGAAGAACAGACTGTCAACGGTGCAGGATGTACGTTTGCTTCCGCGATTGCTGCAAATCTGGCCTTAGATTATCCTTTGGCAGATGCTGTTGCCCGGAGTAAGGCTTTTGTTTATGACTGTATCTTGAATGGTGTCATGATGAATGACCAAACAGGAAGTGTTTGGTCAAAAGGAAAAGGAGTGGAAATAACGAATGAATACTAAAAAAATTGCGATTTATGCCATGCTGACGGCTTTAACTGTGGGGATCTCTTTGGTCATCTTGATCCCAATACCTGGAACCAACGGATTTGTCACCTTATGTGAAGTCGGCATTTATACCGCAGCTGCCCTTTTTGGTCCGATGGGTGGATTGATCGTTGGTGCAGGAAGTGGCTTGTTTATTGATTTATTATCCGGCTATCCCCAATGGGCGATCTTCTCTTTATTGATCCACGGCTTACAAGGACTGGTTGCTGGCTATTTTGCAGGTAAAGGTTCTGTACGTTGGGGCATAGGGCTATCACTTGGGACGATCATCATGGTGGCAGGCTACTTCTTTGCTAGTTGGTTGCTTTATGACTGGCCAGTCGGTGTCGCATCTTTACCAAGTAATTTGGTCCAAAATATCGTCGGTATCGTGGTGGCGATTCCACTTATAAAGGCATTGATGCGTTTACCTCTACAACAATCAACGGTAAAAAACAAATAAAAGGAATGAATTGAAAATGGAAGTATCAAAAGACAGTTTCAAACAACAATTATCTGAAATAGTTTCTGACGTCCTCGATGAAGCCAATCTTAAAGCTGGCGATCTATTCGTTCTAGGATGCAGTACCAGTGAAATTGTTGGTGGACATATTGGTAAAAACTCAAATGCAGAAATCGGAAAATGGGTCATCGCAACATTGAAAGAACAATTAGACCCTCTTGACATTTCGTTAGCAGTCCAAGGCTGTGAACACCTTAATCGAGCATTAGTCGTCGAACGTCCAGTAGCGGAAAAGAAACAATTTGAGATCGTCTCTGTCATTCCGGCACTCCATGCAGGAGGTGCCTGCTCAGTTGCAGCATTTGAACAATTCAGCGATCCTGTCGAAGTGGAACATGTCGTTGCTCAAGCAGGAATCGACATCGGTGATACTGCGATCGGGATGCACATCAAGCATGTTCAAGTGCCTGTACGTCCTCGTTCTAACACATTAGGTCATGCGCATGTCACTGCTTTACGGTCTCGTCCTAAATACATTGGCGGACCTCGCGCGCAATACGAATAAGAAAAAACTACGAACAAATAAGAGGGTGTTCCCTTTCTTATGTTCGTAGTTTTTTTTCATGTCAGCTAAATTTTTCGATAAAGACGCGCTTCATAGGGGGCGAATGTACCACTTGATTGAAATTCTTGACCGGATTGATTTTCCAATAATACTTCCCAAGTTGTTTCAATTTCCGTTGGTAATGTATAAGTCGCTGCTTCATCAGTCAAGTTGACGATGATCAGATAACGTTCTTCTTCTAGGACTCGTTCGTAGACAAAGAGCTGTTCATTTTCAGGTAGGTATTCGTTGAAACTACCATAAACCAACCCTTTGTTTTCTCGACGTAGAGCAATCATTTTTTTGTAAAAAGATAAAATCGATTCGGGGTCATTGGTTTGATCAGCAACGTTGATCATTTGATGATTCGGATTGACGAGCAACCAAGGGGCAACCTCAGAAAAACCAGCATACAAATGATCATTCCATTGCATCGGTGTACGACTATTATCTCTTGTCGTATTGGCAACGATATCCAATGCTTCTTCTTCAGAACATCCTTCATCAAGCAATTGTTGATAAAGTCTTCTCGAATCTACTGCATCGATCTCATCAATAGAAGAAAATGGCAGATTCGTCATACCGATCTCTTGTCCTTGATAAATAAACGGTGTGCCTTGCAAAAAGAAATACATCATGGCGATTGCTTTTGCAGAAACTTGCCAATATGCAGGAGACGTATCTCCAAAGACAGACACACATCTTGGCACATCATGATTTTCCATATAAAGAGCGTTCCAACCTTTGCCATCCAGTGCTCGTTGCCAAGCGCTCAATGATTGTTTCAAACTCAATACATCTAGATCCCCATCTTTTTCATGTTTCCAGATCGAAATATGGTCAAACTCAAAAATCATATCAAAATAGCCGTTTTCGCCTACCCACTCAGGACCTTCGCTTGCGGATACACCACTCGCTTCTCCTACCGTCATAATATCATATTCATCAAAGACATTTTTTAATTCTGTCAAATGATCTTCGATGCCGGAGACAT
The DNA here is from genome assembly GCF_051715065.1 of Enterococcus sp. AZ062. Taxonomy (NCBI): domain Bacteria; kingdom Bacillati; phylum Bacillota; class Bacilli; order Lactobacillales; family Enterococcaceae; genus Enterococcus; species Enterococcus sp. AZ062. Next base: position 1,610,473 of record NZ_JBIOTB010000001.1, read on the forward strand.
TTTGAAAAGGAGAAAATGGGTTCTCAGTTGCCTTGACAGAATATTCATCTTTTTTTACATGAGAAATTGCATCTAAGCGGAATCCGTCGATCCCTTTATCTAACCACCAGCGAATCATCGTGAAGAGTTCATCTTTTAGCTTGTCGCTTTCCCAGTTCAAATCAGGCTGCTCTTTCGCAAAAATGTGTAAATAGTATTGACCAGTTTGCTCATCGTATTGCCATGCTGAACCACCAAAGATCGACTGCCATTCATTCGGGGCTTGATCAGGTGTACCATCGACCCAAATGTAGTAATCGCGGTAAGGGTTATCGACCGACTGACGAGATTCAATAAACCATTCATGCTGATCGGAACTATGATTGATGACTAGATCCATGATGATCTTTATCCCCATCTGATGGGCTTCAGCTAATAAAGCATCAAACTCATCCATTGTACCAAACTTCTTGAGAATTGCTTGATAATCGCTGATATCATAGCCGTTATCGACAAATGGGGACTGATAAATAGGATTGATCCAAATAAAGTCGATCCCTAACTCTTTCAAATAGCTAAGTTTTTGGCGAATCCCGTTGATATCACCAATACCGTCGTTGTTGCTATCTTTGAAGCTCGCTGGATAGATTTGATAACCAACTGCTTCTTTCCACCACTTTTCTGTCTGCTTCATGCTTATCCCCCTTTTTTCTTTATTATAGCTCAATTTCAAGCGGTTACATATCTGTTAACGTTAACTTTTTTATGCTAACATCAGGCGGATTAGTGCTTATAATAAATGAAAAAACTCAAAAAAGCGAATGACAAAGACCATGAGTCACTCATCATCTTTGAGATTCGCTTACTATTCATTTATAAATAACGAGAAATCAATTGGATCAATTGTTTGGGAAATGTCGATAAATCGGTAATATCGACAAAGCGACTTGCCCCATAGATTTCTTTGATTTCTTCCTTATCTTGTCCAATTGCCGCAGAAATAAAAACGATACCTTGGCGTTCATATTCAGTCAACACTTCTTGGATATCTTTTTTTGCTTTAGCGCCTGTATAATCAGGTAAAGCTTTAGGTTGGCCATCACTGATGTTGACGATCAGTTTGGTTGTCGCAGGTTGTTCTGTCAGCTTTCCAGCAATCAGACGCAAGACTGCGCCATCACGATTATTTTGTCTTGGCTTCATAGTCACTAATTTCTGTTCCAACCACTCAAATGAATCCGAAAATTCTTTGTAAGAAAAGACAGATGTTTTTTCTCTTGTCGAAACATCTGCTGTATCTCCATAGATCAACAAAGGAATACGTACTTTTTTAGCAAATGCGGCGATAGCAAATGCGGCTTTTTTTGCAGCTATCATGCGGTCTTCACGAACCATCGAACCAGATTCATCGATTCGTAGAGCCACTGCCAAAGAAGGTTGTTCATGAGGGGGATTTTTTTTATCAAATTGCCGTAAATCACCATAAGCTACTCGACTAGCATTAAAACGTTGTCCCTCGTACTTTCCTTTTTGGTAAGTTTCACTTTGTTCATTTTCCAAAAGATCAAGGATTTGCCGACTCAATGAATCCACGATCGGATCGATTTCTTGTCGGATAGTCGCTACTTCAGGATTTATGACAGTAAACTTAGGGCGATGAACGATCATTCCTTCTTTTTCATGGATCGTACCTTTCATCAGCTGCCGCGCTTCTTTGTTGAGTTCACGCTTGAGCTGTTTGTCCAAGGCTTCCATATCTGAAGCTGACATCTCTTGGGATTCATCATCTGCTTGGTTTTGTTGTTGACTTCGTCCTTCGACTTCCTGGCTCCGCTCTTCCGATAAAGGCAACGTGTCAGTCGGAGTTTCTTCTTTCGCCGTTGCTTCTTTTGTCTGTTCTTCTTCTTGCAACACTTCCTCTTTTTCTGAGGGTTGTTCAGCAAGCGATGTTGTTTCTTCTGCCAACTGATCGATTTGACGTTCTATCGCTTCTTCTGCACGAATGGTCCGTCCTTTGATTCGTGGGGATTCGTCTGATAAGTCCCCCCATTTCTTTTGACGAAGTAAGTCTCTCAGTTCATCTAAAAGCCCACTATCAGTTAGTGCAGTCGTCAAAATGTGTAATTCATCTGGATCAGTCGTCAGTTTATATAAGACTTTGGGATAGAGCGATACGAAAATGTCTTGATGTTGTTTCATTGTATTGACCCAATAAAAGTAAGAACGCATACCTGCCACACCTTTGATGGCATTTGCTTTTGCAGTTTCATCTAACAAACGGATCACTTCTGCCATTTTCAATAAAAGTATCGGCTCGTTAACTTGTGTCTTGCTGATAGCACGTTCCACCATGACTGAAAGCTCTGGCAGATCCATTTTCTCAGCATGTTGCATACGATCTCGAAGCGATTCATTCAATGGTCGGTTCCCTTGATAGTTACGATTGGTTGTAATGATGATGATACAGTCTGGGTGTCGTTTGATCACACCAGTAGGTAAGTTCAACAAACCGTTTGTTTCTAAGGCAGAGTTCAAGGCGACAAGGACCGAAGCATCACGTATTACAGTCGGCTCTTGGATTTCTAAAAGATAGCCCTTTTCAATGGCACGAACGATTTCTGACGGATAGTATTTATAGTGGATCGTACTTTCTTGGTTGTTTTCGATTCGTTGCACGAGATCGGCTAATTTCTGTTTTGCCGTGAGTGGATCGACGGAGTAATATTGTTCGATCAACGTCAATACCGCAGCTAATGTATCCGTTTGATAAATAGCGGTCAATAACTCTTGATCCTCTTCTTGGTCTGAATCAATGACAGGTAGTAACGCACCAAAGACATCTGATTTATCCATATCAGCAAAGCATGTTACTTTCGTATAAGGTAACTGCAGATCAAAAGACAAAGCTTTTGCTAATTGCGTTTTCCCAGAACCTGCATCCCCTTCTAATAGCACATTGCTGATTTTCATTTCCGGATCTAGCCAGTTTGCTTTGATTTCAGTTGCAATACGCAGCTCTTCAGCACTTGTTTGATGACTTGTTGGTTTTTTCCAAATCATTTGTTTTTCGATCGGTGTAAACGTTCGTTGATTGGTGAGTGAAAAGTTTTCCATGATTAAACACTTCCTTATAACATTAATACCCTAGATCGTCTAATAGACGTTTCAAGATACGAAAACGTTCACCAAGTAATTCGCCATCTTTTTGTAAAGCATCGTAGTATAACATGATATCTTCATCGATTTTAGGATTTTTTGTGTCCACTTCCACCGTCATCCGGTTTCCTTGCAAACCGATGATATCAACGACAGGATTTTCAGGGTCGTAAAATTTTTCATGGCGGTAGGCATCCTGGAAGTAAACACTTCCTTGCGCCACTAAGATCGCTAAGTCAAGAATACGAGTGATCGGTAATTCTTCTGATTGACGTGACCACTTTTCTCCTGTATGACGCCACACTTTTCCTGAGATATCGACTTTGCCTCGATCATTCCACTGAGCTAATCCTAAAGACAGTCCTTTTGCATCTGTATGCAAGGCATTTCTGCCATCAACTTTATCATAATCTTCAACGACGATCACTGGTTTATGTTTCAAATTTGTTGGTATTTCCATCCTTCTCTACTCCTTTTTAGTAATTTAGTGATTTAGTAAATTACTAGATAATTAAAGATAGTATAAGATAATAAAGTGAGAAATGCAAAAAGAACAGTCCAAGCAAATCATTGCTCAAACTGTTCTTTTATTTTTTTTATTTTTTGCTTTCTGGCATTTTTATTGTGCAGAGATCGCAATACCGATCGCTTTTTCACCCAAGTGACTACCGATCACTGGTCCAAAGTGGCCGATCTCGATTTCTGCTTGTGGGTATTGTTTTTGAAGTTTTGCTTTTTCTTCTTCGGCAACTTCTAAATTGTTTGCATGGATCACATACAATTTTACTGGTGGCTTGATTTCTTCATTTCGTTTGCCAATGATTTGTTCTGCACGGGCAAAAGCTTTTTTGCTTGAACGGATCTTCTCGAATAAAATGATCTTCCCTTCCGAAAAAGTCAGGATCGGTTTGATTTTCAATAGCCCCCCGATCAGCGCAGCACCATTAGTCAAGCGACCTCCACGGACTAAGTTGTTCAAGTCGTCAACGATCAAATAGGCGTATGTATTGTCTCTGATTCGATCGATGTGAGCTAATATGGCTTCAAGTGAATAACCTTTATCATTCAAGTCTAAAGCAGATTCAACCATATGCCCCATTGGCATACTGGTGATTTTCGAATCATAAGGAACAATCGTCATCTCTTTGACGTCGTCTTTCATCGCAAATAATGTATTGACGAATCCAGAGATCCCACTTGATAAGTGTATGCTTAAGATCGTATCATAGCCTTTGGCTTTTAGTTCTTCATATAGTGCCAAAACTTCACCTACAGCAGGTTGGGAAGTTGTTGGAAAATCTTTACTGTTTTTCAATAGTCCGTAATATTCGTCTGCTTCGATGTCAATGCCTTCGTTATAAATTTTTCCATCCAAGATTACAGGGATTGGAATCACATATAAATCAGGATGGTTCTTGATACGTGTTGGCAGGAAAGCTGTACTGTCAGTTACGATTGCTAATTTCATTTATTTAAGTTCCTCGTTTCAAAGAATTTTACCAGTCCTTAATACTATATCATAAGTAAGAAAAGATTTGAACCTTTGTCCGGATTATAGAAAAAGCAACCCATGTTTTTTATTAAAATCTAAGGTTTTTATCACTTTCATCCTTTATAAGAACGAATAAAAGCCAGGACTTGAAAGAATTTTTCTCAAGTCCTGGCTTATTATTTGAAATTAGCGTGCACTCTTAGTTACCTATAGAATCACTGGTGCTTGCCACTTCATCCCTTTATCGTCTGAAATTCTTGACCATTTGCATGGCATTTCTGCCAAATTGGGCAAAGGCAAACGTCAAGCCGCCGACACCACCGATCACCACACAATAAATGACTGCATGCGTTTTTGATGTCATGGATAAGGAAAGACTCAACACGAAGAAAAGAATGCAGCATAGAAGCAACATGGCCATTGTCGAACGAAACGTCTTCAAGAAGAAATGACTGATCTTTGCGAATGGCGAGATGCGGTATTCTTTTGATAAATAAAGATACCCACGAACAAACACAAAAGCAAAAGCCACTGTATTAGATAAACTCATTCCGTATCCGCCAAATAAAGCTAACCCAATCGCTTGGAATACGACTTTTAAAATAATAGCTTCTGTTGTCAGTTTGATCGCAACCAAATGATGATTCAATGATTGGAGCATCGTCGATAAAATCGTAAACAACGAGAAGAACAAGGAAGCTAAAAGTGCCATCTGGAAGTAGCCGACACTCTCTGGATCATAGCCAAAAAACAAGGTGTATAACGGTCCTGCTAATAAGGACATCCCTGCTAGCGAAGGCAAAAGGATCAATAAAGCAATCGAGAAGCTGTCCCCGACTGTTTTTTCAATCTGTAGTCGGTCTTTTTTTCCTAATGTACTTAGGATCGGCAGACTACTGATTGCGACCGTTCCGACCATTGAAATCAAGATCAGTGTCAATTTGTTCGGATTGACTGATGCACGACTAAACAAAAATTCGAGTTGTTGGTCGGCAATTTCCGGTCTGAATAAATGTAAGAATGGTTTCATCGTCACCTGATCGATCATTTGCACGATCGTGATCACCGAACCAACATAGATGAATGGTAAGGTTTCTCGAATGATCGAAACAGACGCAGAACGATTGTCTTTTTGGAAATAGCGACTTGAGATCCAGAAATCTTTTAAACGGAAATAATCGTTTTGCCGTCCGACAACAAACATATGACCAATAGCCGCAAGTCCACCGAAGAAAGAAGCAACAGTACTGATCAATACCGCTTGCACAATCGTGCCATCTGTCAACACACGCAAATAATACGTACCAGCTAAGATCACGATTACACGGATCACCTGTTCAATGATCAAGGAAGTACCGTAAGGGCGAAGATGATTTTTCCCTTGGAAGTAACCGCGCATCGCACTTAATACTGGGATCGCTACTAAGGAAGGACAGAGACTACGAATCGCCAAAATACCGTTATCGACATTCGAGATCGGACTGATTTTCGCCAAAGCGGGAGCAAACAAATACATCAATACGGCAGATATGATCCCGATAACGAACATGATATTGATCGTACTGCGAAAAATGACCCGACAAGCTTGTTCATCTCCATTTTTTGTCGCCACCGCGACTTTTTTTGCTATCGCATTTGGAAACCCAACAGTACCTAACATCAGGAAAAGGCCATATGGTAAATAGCCCACATTATAAAGGGTAGTTGCTAACATGCCATCTTGATTGTTTCCCATCATACTTAACCAAGGAATCAAATAAACGACACCTAAAACTTTACAGAGTAGATTGGCAAAGGTAAGCCAAAATGTCCCTTGCATCAATTTCTTATTCATATGTCAACCTCAACTATCTCTATTAGAATAAACATCTTCCCTATTATAACAAAAAAAACATGGAGGACAACTCGTTGAGGAAAACAAAAAAATAAGCTTCCCAATTTTTTGGAGAAGCTTAAGAAATTCTATAACATTGATAATAAAAACACAGACGCAAGTCCTGTAATGACAGACAACGCCATTGAGCGAGTCTTATAAGCAACACCTGCTACAAATAGCATTGCAACGATTTTGATGTTCCACGCAATATCTAAATGTTCATGCGTGATAAAAACATCTTTGAAGGCTAACGCTGCAAACAAAGCAACTGGTACATATTTCATCCATTCGCTAAACCATTTAGGCACTTTTCGATGTGTGAAATAAAGCATAGGAAAAACTCGTGGAATGTAGGCAACGACAAATAAGCTGATCACCAATAACAACAAGTACCACTCAGTCATGATGTTGCACCTCCTGTTCTGGGAAATGGAACAATGGCTCATTCAAAGGTTGGGTCTCTTTGCTGGATTTCTTTTCTTTTTCCTTCTTGAAGGCTCTTTCTAATACAAAACCCGCCGAAGAAGCAATCAACGTTGCAACGATCAAACCGAAAGTGTTTTGGAAAAGTACCATGAATAAGACACTGAGTATCCCAGAAAAGATCCCTGTGAAGATGAGTAAAGCATTTTTCATTTGCATGATGAACATAAAAATAAACATAGCAGTTAAGGCAAAATGCACCAAATCCGTATCCACTCGGATCACTGATCCAAAAATATTTCCGACCATGTTACTGATCGCCCATGCCCCCATTGAAAACCAATTGACATATAAAGCTTTTCGCTTGTCCCAAGTGGGATCAGTGGAATACTTCAAATAATTGACTGCATAATTTTCGTCATTCAATGATTGAGAAAACACAACTAAAAAGAATCGCTTTTCTTTCTTCATAAAGCCTGAAAGACTCGACCCTAGCAAAATATACCGTAGTTCTAAGAAAAAAACCATCAAAAGTGTAGTTGAAAATGGCGCTTGTGTGGCTAACATAGAGGCAACTAGGAATTGTGCGCCACCAGAAAATACTAAGATAGATAATAGACCAGCTAAGAGTGGATCAAAGCCAACTTGCTGCAGTAAGACTCCGCAAGCTAACCCAACTGGGATATAACTAAGGCAAAGTGGCAACGAAGCATGTAGCGAATCCTGCCAAGGCGCCCGTTTCTGTTTATTCATTAACGATATCTCCTTCAATTTACAACAAATAAATAGCGGACTAATTGTAACATAAATAAATAAAAATGTAGCCGTTTTATCGTTAAACAACATGATATTTTTCTCATTTTCAAAGCACAACTATTAAAAAAAATAAAAATCATCGGAAAATATAAGAGGAAATTCATTTTCCTCCTACTTTTCCGATGATTTTATTCTATATATAAACGAGTTGTTTTTTTGCCATCAAACTTTTTTATAAGTAAAAAATAACACTAGTTTCTAAATTATTTCTCGACATTCTCTATCGTCGTTTCTTGTGTTTTCTTTATTTGCGAATAATTTGGATCATATTTATCTGTTTCAATGTAAATGTAGATTTTTTTATCCTTTAATTGTTCACGGATCGTCCGCTCAATATCATTGATGATCATGTGTACTTGGTATTCTTTGTTTTCATCTAGATCGATTTTTGCCGCAACTAAAATCTCTGTCGGACTTAAGTGCACAGTTTTGATATCAATAACGCGATTCACTTCATTTCGCTCAAAAGCAAATTTGATCTTTTTCAAATCTGTTGTAGTCACGCTCTCGCCAATAATCAAACTATAAAATTCTTTTGCCAGAAAGATAGCAGCACCCATCAATAGAAAGCCGATCAATAGTCCACTGATGGCATCAAAAGCTGCAATCCCTGTCACCATGGTCAATCCGGTGCCGACTAAAGCAAGAACGAGACCAATTACAGCACAGAGATCTTCGGTGAAGATCACGAGGATCTCACTGTGGCGACTTTCACGTAAAAAGCGCATGATTGAAAGGTTTTCAGTGTTCAATTCGCGGATTTCTTTCATCGCGATTCGTAATGAACTCCCTTCTACAGCTAGACCAAATAATAGAATCAGGATGACGATCCAAGGATTACCAACTTCGTGGGCGGGATGGGTAAGTTTTTCAAAAGCTTCCATCACACCTAGCGCGCCCCCACCAAAAAACAACATCATGGCAACAATCGTACTGAAAAAATACTTTGCTCGTCCTTCGCCAAATTGGTGTAATTCGCTTTGACCACGATTCGCACGTTTGTCACCGACTAGTAGTAATACCTGATTGCTACAGTCAACGATACTATGGATACTTTCATTCAACATAGCGGCACTGCCACTGATGGCATAACCGACAAATTTACTAAACGCAACTAAGAGATTAGCACCTAACGCTGCCAATACAGAAAACATTCCGCTCTTCTTCAAATTCTCCATTGCTTTTTCTTCCTTTCATTCTTAACAACATCAAAGAGTATCTAAATTAAAGATGACGGTTTGATTATTTTTTAAAATCGTTTCTTTTGCGCCCATTTTTGTATTTTTACCATCCACACTGAACATCCAATATTTTTTTTCTTCAGTATTTTGGCTCTGGCCATTGATCGAAGTAATAAATCCTTTGTCTTCTTCCACACTAAAGTTTTGTTCCAGCACATCCAGTAGGTTTTCTCCTGTATGGAAAGTCACTTTTTTTACTAAGGTATCGACCCCATCTTCTTGCAAGGTGATAGTTGCTGTTTCATTCGACACCATGGATGACGGTTTTGGATCCGCTTTTTTTGTCTCTTGATCTGTACAACCGGTAAAGAAAAGCAACATCGAACAGACAATGAGCAAACTGGTTCCTATTCTTTTCATTTTACTCCTCCTAAGTATAAAAAAGCCAAGGAGAAACCCGATTCCTTGGCTCTTTTTTCATCGATCATCTGAGTCGATCATTCTGAAATATATATCGCACGATTGCTCTTTTTCCATCAATCTTTGCGAACCATCAAAGGTACTAAAAATTCATAATTGATAAAGAAATCGATCACTGAACGATGATAGTCACCAGAAGAAATCGCTAGATCTGTCCGTGTTGTGTCTTTAAGAGAAATTTGGAGCGACTGTCCTTTATCAAGCAACACCTTATAAGTCGTGTCGTCTAATTTCTCCATATCATACTGTGGATTTTTCATTGTGACAATAAAAATATCATCTAACACTTCTTGCGTGGCTGGAAACTTACTTGCAATATCTAATCTTAGTGGCTTCGTGTTGTCTAACAAGGTTTGATCGACCGTAAAGCCTAATTTACGTGCATAAGCAAATAATTGATTCAATTTGTGATTGAAAATCGTGATCTGACTAGCCGAAAACACTCGTTCAACAGACCAATGACGAATCAATGCTAACACTCGGTCATCATCGATCTCGATCGTCATTTGTTCTGGGGATACTCGCATCAAATTGATGGATTCTACTTGGTATCGTTGGTCGATCGTCGGTAACACAAATGAGAACATCAATTCTTTTTGTGGGGTCAAACTATAATTGATTGAAAAATATCTTGTTTCCCATACATCATATGCTTGTTTGGATAATTCCAAGCCGATATCATTCAATGGTTTTAATATCTCGTAAGCGAAGTATTCGATCAAACTTGTCTTAGCAATGGCAGAAATCGGTGTATCTTCTAACACATAGCGATGATATGCGACCAATAACTCATTGAAATCCGCTTCGATCAAATATTTGCGTAATCGTAAATCAGCTAACTCTTCTTCTGCGGCTGCAATCAAGTCAACGATGTCTTCGTGATCATGTTGTTTACCAGAAAGATATGCTTGATTTTCATTGACCGCTTGCTCGATCGTTGAACGCGCATTATCTGTTTGATTCGTCGAGTTTGGGACGACTTTTTCTTTTTCATGGATTTTGGCTTCTTCGCGAATTTCTTCTACTTCATTCGCCATCTCTTTGTCGGTGCTTGATGCTTCTTCTACTGGCTCGGTCGTTCCATGATTTTCAGCTGTTACTTCTTGTAGGTCTAAATCTTCTTGTTTTGTCATCACTCGTCCCCTCCCTCTTCTACTATTTCAGGGTTTTCACTGCCAAGGTACGACATCAAGAAACGATGGATCGACTGTCTGAAACCTTCCATGTCACCAAAATACTTTTTGATTTGACGTTGTTCTTTTTCAACGATCGCAGCGCGTAACTGGTCCGCTTTTTCTTCATGTAATAAGGTTTGCTTTTGTTTTTGGATTTTTTCTGGTTCTTCGATATAAGGCAACCAACCTAATTTTTCATTTTCGAGTGCTTGTTTCTTTTGTTCTAACGCTTGGATTTCTTCGTCTATTTTTTTACGATTTAAGAATCCTTTCGTATCATCTAACTCAGTGATTTGTCGATCGATCTCTTTGATGGCCTCTTCTAAACGCTCGATCTCTGTTTTTGCAGTGATCACTTTTGCCTCTAACTCATTGATTTTTTTATCAAAATCATGGGTTTGTTGTGTCGCGTAGTTCTCCCATTCCTCATCGATTTGCGGTAATACAAAGATTTCAGGTAAGCTAGCATCGATCCCGATCGTTGCTCGCTCATGAAAATAGGTGCCGATCTGGTAATAACTCATCGTCGGAGAGATGGTCTCTGTGTGTTTCATGAAGGGAAATTCTTGCAAGAAACGGTCATGGATCTTACGCATCAACAGCTGATCGATCTCATGATTTTCATTTGAGCTTTTTTTAAGCTCATCGTTCAAGCGTCCATTGTATAACTGATAGATCGCGGGAATATTCTCCTCGCGGACAGCTTGTTCAAAAGCTTGTAGATCTTCTAATAATTGTGAAAGATTCATACTTGCTTTTTCTTTGATATCGTAAAACGAAGATGCTTCCTCTTGTTCGTTTTCATCATAATGTTCGTTCGTCTGTGGGTCTATCATCTTACTGGCCTCCTCTTGCTTTTGAACGCATCAATTTTCCATCAATTATTCTATGTAATCCAATAGTATCATTTTCTAAGAAAAAAGTGTTACTAAGTATGCGCTGACTTAGAACAAAAATTACTTTTACTCGTATTAATTGAAAGTTAGAAAACATAAAAGAGCGGGTCAGCGATTCCCCGCTCTTAGCTTTATTTTTTGGGTAAATCTCTTGTTGTAAAATGGATGCGTTGGTTTTCATCTCGTGTAAGTAATGTTTCTTCATTTAAGTAAGAGAACTTTAATTCATTTAGTTCACTATCTTCTAGCATATGCTCATATCCTGTAAAAATTGAGCGTATATACTGTTTGTACGCGTTTTTCTTTTTTTGTCTTTTTTTCATAGGACACCTTCCTTATCAAACCTATCATACCAATGAATGCCTTCTGAGACAAGCATGTTTCTTTTGTTTTTTCTTTGAAATTTCTTTATATACTTAATTGATAGTTGACGAAACCTTCAAAAAATGAAAAAATGCGAGAGTAGCTAAGGAGGGAAACAAGTGAAAAAAATTGGTTTTGACTCAGAAAAGTATATCGAAGAGCAATCTGCGTATATTCTTGAACGCGTTCATCATTATGATAAGTTGTATCTAGAATTTGGTGGAAAATTAGTCGATGATAAGCATGCCAAACGTGTCTTACCAGGATTTGAAGAAGATGCTAAAATCAAATTATTGCAAAAGTTGCGTGACCAAGCGGAGATTTTGATTTGTGTGTATGCTGGTGACATCGAGCGGAATAAGATTCGTGGTGATTATGGGATCACATATGATATGGATATCTTGCGCTTGATCGATGAATTGCGAGGATATGGATTATCGATCAATAGTGTAGTGATCACCCGGTATAACGGACAGCCAGCAACTAAAGTATTTATCAATAAATTGGAGCGTCGGAATATCAAAGTCTATAAACACGCTGAAATCGAGGATTATCCGATCAATGTTGAAAAAATCGTTTCAGAGGAGGGTTTCGGCAAGAACGAATACATCGAAACAACGAAACCAATCGTTGTCGTGACAGCTCCTGGTCCAGGTAGTGGGAAATTAGCTACTTGCTTGAACCAACTGTATCACGAAAGCCAAAAAGGCAATGCAGCAGGTTACTCTAAATTTGAGACTTTCCCTGTTTGGAATGTTCCATTGAAACATCCCTTGAACATTGCCTATGAAGCAGCAACAGTCGATTTGAAAGATGTCAATATGATCGATTCTTTTCATTTTGATGCCTATAATAAGGTGGCAGTCAACTACAATCGTGATGTAGAGACTTTCCCAGTCATTAAACGGATCATCGAAAAAATCACTGGTAAGGAATCGGTCTACCAGTCTCCTACTGATATGGGCGTCAACCGCGTAGGCTTCGGTATCACGGATGATGAAGTCGTACAGGAAGCCTCGAAACAAGAGATCATCAGACGCTATTTCCAAACGGCTTGTGACTTTAAAAAAGGTTTGACAGATGAAGATGCCGTCAATCGTATCAAATTGATCATGGAGGAAGTCGGTTTACGTCCCGAAGACCGTAAAGTCGTGACCCCTGCTCATGAGTATGCAAAAACTAGTCAAGCGACTAGTACTGAACCGATGGCAGTGATTGCGATCGAACTTCCTGACCAAGTGATCCTTACCGGTCGGACAAGTCAATTAATGGATGCTTCGGCTGCTGTTGTCTTGAATGCGATCAAATATCTCGCCCACATCTCTGATGACATTCCGTTGTTATCGCCTCTCGTCTTGGAAACGATCCAAGGACTTAAAAGCAAGGCATTGCACTCTTCGATCGATACACTCAATCTCAATGAAGTGTTGATTGCTTTATCAATCAGTGCAGTAACTAATCCAATCGCACAAGTTGCTTATGAAAAATTAGCAGAACTTGAAGGTGCGCAAGCACATTCAACTGTGATGATCAATAAGAATGATGAACAAAACCTGAAACAATTAGGTATCGACATCACTAGTGCGCCTGTTTACCCTTCAGAAAACTTGTATTATCAATAAATAATTCTTCGAAGATGGCTAAGATAGAAAAATAGAAGTTACCTCGAAAAATAAGGTGGTATCCATGAAAATTGCTCAAATTTTTGTGGGTACTCTTTTTTTAGAAGCTGCTTCTATTTCTGACTTTTACAGGTTTCAAAGGAAAATAATAAAGTAAAGGTGTTATTTATCTAACAGGTTCAGGTCATAGTTAGCTAATAAATATAAGTAGATATATATGCCACCACCGTTAAAGTAAATCAATAATTTAGGATTTCCTGATCCACTCCTCCCCATTAAAAGACACCTGTCTTTCCCCTCTCTTCCATGTATACGCTTTAGTCTAAAAATCTCATGAAATTTCTCTCAAAAGATTCGTATTCTTTAAAAATAACATGTAGAATTAAACGGAATTTGGTAAGGAGTGATTTTTTTGAGTCAGTTTATTGGAATAATAGGTTTACTTTTAATTTTTGGGTTAGCGGTTTTGATCAGTAGCGATCGAAAAGCCATCAAACGCAAACCATTGATCATCATGCTCGTGTTGCAATTTGCGTTTGGATTTGTTTTATTACGTACGACTTTTGGTACAGCGGTTGTTGCGATGCTAGCCAAGCTATTTGATCACTTATTGGCATTTGCCGGTGAAGGTGTCAATTTCGTCTTTGGGGGTGTAGCAAACGTTGGAAGTGCCCCATTCTTCTTGAATGTGTTGATGCCAATCGTCTTTATCTCTGCAATTATTGGGATTTTGCGTTACATCAAGATTCTTCCTTTATTTATGAAAGCAGTCGGTTTAGGATTGAGTAAAATCAACGGAATGGGTAAATTAGAATCTTATAATGGTGTTGCTTCAGCAATTTTAGGCCAATCAGAAGTTTTTATCTCCATCAAAAAGGAACTACCTTTCTTGACAGAAAAGCGTCTGTTCTCGATGAGTGTTTCTGCAATGTCAACTGTTTCGATGTCCATCGTGGGTTCCTATATGGCATTGATTGATTCAAAATACGTGATCACTGCTTTAGTGTTGAATCTTTTTGGTGGGTATATTCTTGCTTCGATCGTCAATCCTTATGAGTTAGACGAAAAAGAAGATGAATTAGTGATTGAAGAAGACAAAGAACAAACATTTTTCCAAATGTTAGGCGAATATATTTTAGATGGTTTCCATGTAGCGATCACGGTGGCTGCAATGTTGATCGGTTTTGTTGCTTTGATTGCTATGATCAATGCCTTGTTCAACGGGATTTTTGGGATTACCTTCCAACAGATTTTAGGGTATATTTTTGCGCCATTTGCATTTATCAGTGGGATTCCTTGGAAAGAAGCGGTTGATGCCGGTAGTATCATGGCAACAAAACTAGTGACAAATGAGTTTGTAGCAATGACTGAATTATCGACTGGGACTTTTGAATTTACAGAACGTACCACCGCTATCTTATCAGTCTTCTTAGTATCATTTGCGAACTTCTCTTCAATTGGGATCATTTCAGGGGCAATGAAAGGGTTGAATGAAGAAAAAGGTAATCTTGTAGCAAAACATGGATTGAAAATTTTGTTCACCGCTTCATTAGTCAGCTTTTTAAGCGCAATTGTTACTGGAATACTGGTATAAAGCTATCTTTTATCTAGAGTCTTAAGTATACTGAACTTGGCTGGTTTGGACAGATGACCTGTTTAAATTGGTTAAGTTTTTTTATTTTAAATGACAGATTTCCACTTTTCGGTATATATTAGTTATGTACATGTCTTTGATCATGTAACTATAGAAAGGAATATTTCCTATGAATAAATGTTATGTATTTATTGGGCCTTCTGGTTCCGGAAAGACGACACTAGCTCATGCAATTTTTTCTCCACAACAAAAGATCATTACGTATACGACCCGCCCCCCACGAAAAAATGAAAAAAATCACCTTGATTACCATTTTGTTTCTCAAGAGACCTTTGAAGAAATGATCGCCCATCAGGAATTTGCCGAATGGGATCGGTACGCCGATCACTATTATGGCTCAAGTAAACAAGAGATCTCAACGAAGCTTGCACAGGGTGACTGCTTCACGGTCCTTACAGCCCCAGGTTTTTGGCACTTGTATGAACAATTTGGTCGTTGTATCGTACCTGTCTTCATCACAGTAGCAAAAGAAAAGTTGTATGAACGATTTGTACTTCGCGGAGACTCACCAGATAAAATCAGGCAAAGGCTCGCTCTCTTTGAAAAAGATCAAAAAGAACTTGAAAAATTAACACTTATTCCTACCTTGATCTCATTTGAAAATAATCAGACGTTAGAAATCGAAACAAAAAATTTAAAGCAAGCCATCCATGCAGCGGATCATCGCTGAACAGTTGGCTTGCTTTTGGTTTTGAGCAATTCACAATAATTTTTGATAGGCTTTTCTTTCTCCGTGTGTGAATGGAAATTCAATCATGCCACAATAATGAAAACCTGCCGAGTAAATCGTTTTTTCCATTGGATGATTGGTGGGGAAAGTATCGATCCGAACGTCCTTGATTCCTTGACATGCGGCAACGGTCAATAAATGTTTTAATAATTGTTTGCCAAGTCTTTTTCCTCTTACATTTTGATCAAGAGCAACTCGATGGATGGAAAGATACGGCTCTCTCCCCTCCCAATTTCCTGCAATTGCTGTATAGACCGGATCAATGCCTGCAACAAGCGCCGCAGTGCCAACGATGTCTTCTTCGTCAATCAAGACGAAGCTTTCCTGCCTTTCAATGTCTTCGATGATTCGTTCTTTTGATGGTTTTTGCTCTCCCTGCCATTGAGGCAATCCTTGCTCAGCAAGGTATGCTGCAGCTTGATCGATGATTTGTAGCACTCTCGGCACATCATCTAATGTAGTTTTTCTAAGGTACATATCTCTGCTCCTTTTATTGATCTGTGATCAACTTGTATAGCTGGTCTATTCTTGAACCACTGCGTAACCAGTCTGTCGGATGATCTAAAAGCTGACTAACTAATTCAAGATGATGTAACAATGTCCATTTCTTCAAAACTCCCAGACCCGGGAATTTTTGTTGGCGATACAAGCTGACAAGCTCAAGTAATCCTTCCGTGATATAAATTTGTTGATGGTTCCTCATCAACCAACCGTACATTTTATTGGCTGCTTCCATAAATTTCAATGCTTGATCTTTTGCGGAATCATTGGTATCTGAAATGAAGTGTTTGATTCGCATATTCCCATAAGCATCGACGTATGTAATATGCAAGGCCAACGCTCGACTGGGAAATCCTTTATCGAAGTAACGACTGCCTTCGATCGTAAAATCGGAAAACCCATGATAGCCATCCATTTGAAAGAAAAGATGATCATCGCTAAAAAAATCATCATTTTTTTCTGCATAATTTTCCACATGCCGTCTCGTTTGAAATTGATCACGGACAATGATTTTATTCTTAGGCAATTGCATGCGTAAGCGACTAGAATCAGGAATGAAAAATGTCGCATTAGTTTTGATCAAAGCTTGCCAAATTGCATTTTCTCTAGGTTGATGTTGTCCATCAAAAATAATGAATGGCGGTGGTGATTCAACCATTCTTTCATAATTGCTCGGCGTAATGATCTCTGCCTCTGCTAACGAGCTATCTTCACTGGTCACCCATGTGTGGATCGGTTGATCGAACAGTTTGAACTGACCCACTTGCGGATTCTTTATAATAATCAGCGGATGATTCTTTTTTTGAAACAACTCGACAACATTTTTGAGCGTCGCCGAATCACGTACTGGCTCGATGATTGGCTGAATCTTAGTGGATAAAAGTCCACGATTCAAGCTTTCTTTTAATGCAAGTAAATCAAATTGTTTGCCACGTAAATAAGGATAATACATATACTGTTTTCACTCCAATGGTTCAGTTGGCAGACGACGAATATGACGTTGCTGGCGCAACCAGTCCTGTTCTTGTCGCAAGGCACGATTTTCTTCTTGCAGATCATGGATTGCTTGACTTTCGATTTCTTCGATAAAGCGTTCATAGTAGCGTTCTTTTGAGAAAGGATCTTGCGTTTCTGAGCGTTTTTTTAATTCTTTATACAGCTGGTCTGAAGGGAAATATTTTACTCCCCGTTCCATTTGTTTGGCTTTTCTGACTTCTCTAAACAAAGAAGCCATAAAACGATTTGTCAATGCCTCTTCTGCTACACCTAACTCACGGCGCATTGCTTTTTTTGCAATAATAAAAGTTCCAGGAACAGGCATTTCCTCTTCTAGTGCATACGAACGATAAACTAATACACCAATCTCTGGTGGGATCTCACTTTTGACTTCTTCATATAAATTTTTTGGTAAAACAAAATAATTATAGTGACCGACAAAGGACAATTTAGCAGTTGAGCGAAAATCAGCTTTTGTGACTTTCAATTCATAACAGCGCCATTCTCTTGTTCCGTCAAATTTCATCAGACAACTTAAAGTATCCACGATTCCATGATCCTCAGGCATTGTCACTTCCTCGACCACGATCCCTCCCTGTTCGATACAATAATGATACAACGATGATTCCAGCTCGATCGTTAAAGGAGTTTTCATACACTTCACCTCCGAACATACTTTCGCTTTTTATTCTACCTGAAAAGCCAAGATAATCCAACTACCATTTTATTTTTTTGTATGCTACTTGTCTAACAATAAAAAAAGCAACATAGAAAAGACGAAAAATGCAGCTCAAACATCACATTTTTCGTCTTTTCAATTGCACTCGTGTTTTATTGATCGATCGACTTAACGGTAAATTCTTCTACCTGTTTGCTATTCCGTATTAAAAATCGCACGATTCATTTGTTCTGTTGCTCTCTTACGCTTGCTCGATTTCTGGCGGAAGATAAAACAAACCATGTTTTTCAAATAATTCACCAATCTGAAACAGTAAGTCTTCTCTTCCTCTGGCAGCCATAAACTGAATCCCTAGTGGCAATCCTTCTTCACTAACATGTGTAGGTAGACTGATTGCAGGTTGCCCAGTTAAGTTCGCTAGTTGTGTATAAGGAGTAATCGTCAAGCTCTCTTCAAACATCGCTGACACGACTGCCAACCCTTCATCTGCCGATAAATGAGAGACATCAGCCATCTGCTGGCGAATCGAGTCACTTTGTAAGTCAGCTGCGATTTTAGGCGCAGTATCCGCAGTGGTTGGTGAGAGAAACAAATCAAAGGACTCAAATAAGCTTTCCATCGTGACAGCCGCATGATCCCATACGTGCAATGAATGCACATAGTCTGCTGCAGAAAGTTTTTTACCATATTGCCATAATGTCCATGAGATTGGCTCCAGCTCGTTGCTTTCTATCCCTCGCTGCAACCCATTTTCGATCGACTCGATCATTGCTGCCGTTTCAGCACCATTCATTTGATAATAGGAGTTGATCAATGTACGTCCATCTAAAGGATATGGAATCTCAACGATTTCATGTCCTAATTGTTCTAGAAAATGCAGTGCATTTTGAATAGCAATTTGAGCATCTACACTTACTTTCGAGCCGATCGGTGAATCAACACAGACAGCGATTGTCAACCGTTCCTTCACTGGATGCTGTTGCCAAAATGCTGGTGTGACTTGATAAGGTGCCCCACTATTGATTCCTTGTAGTGCTTGGAACAACGCTTTTGTATCTCTCATGGAAATCGTTAGTCCGAAATCAATTGCCGCTCCTTGCCAGCCTCGCCAAGCATTTGGACCGACTGGCATGGTTCCTCTTGATGGCTTCAAGCCGATCAAGCCAGAAAATGAGGCTGGAATACGGATCGAACCACCCCCGTCACTTGCACCTGCCATCGGAACGATCCCTGCCGCAACTGCCGCTGCAGCTCCGCCACTTGATCCTCCTGGAGAGTATGCCAAGTTCCATGGATTTCGTGCTGGGCCATATAATTGTGGATCGGTAATATTCTTAAAGCCAAATTCAGGCGCATTCGTTTGTCCAAATGGAACTAAACCAGCTTTTTCAACTGCTTGGACATAATTCGAATTTTTAGACGCTCGGTGTTGTTCAAAAATCCGTGAACCAGAAGTTGCTAACCAGCCTTTTTTTTCTTGTCCTAGCATTTTTAAAGGAAATGGGATTCCTGCTAGTAGCGAATCACTCTCCAATTGTGGTTGTTTTCCATTTGATTGGAAATCAAGTGATTCAAGTGTGACAAATGCGTTGATTTCTGGATTGAGCTTTTCGATTTTTCGCTTTGTTTCTGTAAAAAGTTCTTCCGAGCTGAATTGCTTTGTTTTTAAACCATTCGCAAGATATGTTGCATCTTTCATGCTCTCCCTCCTCAGTTACGGTTATTTTCTCATATGACAGAAAAAGCAACAATGTTTACGCCTAGTCTCTTATTCTAAATAGAAAAACACTTGAAGCAGCTGAATGCTTCAAGTGTTCTTCTCTAGTTATAAGAATGAAGGAGGTATTACGACATCGAGCGTAATTTCCCTCTAAATTCGTCGATTGAATGGTAGCCTTTTTCCGCCATGATCGTCTCCAATTCTTTACTGATACGATCAAAAATAGCTACTCCCTCTTTGTGAAGTTCCGTGCCGATCTGTAACATGCTTGCGCCACATAATAAATGTTCAAAAGCATCTTGTCCATTGCGGATACCGCCAGTACCGATGATTTTGATCTCTGGTTTCAAGCGGGTATAAAATGCCCGGACATTCGCTAACGCAGTAGGTTTGATATATTCGCCTCCAAGTCCACCAAAGCCGTCTTTTGGTTTGATGACGACTGTTTCACTCTCAGTATCGATATAAAGGCCATTTCCTACACTGTTGATCGAGTTCACATAGGCGATCGGGTACTGATTCAAGATTTCCGCCATTTGATCAAAGTGGGCGAAATCAAAATAAGGAGGAAGTTTGATTCCCAACGGTTTTGAGAACACTTGAAAGACTTCTTTCAATAAAGCTGCTGTTGCCTCGAAATCGTAAGCTAGCTGCGGTTTTCCTGGAACGTTCGGGCATGAAAGATTCAGCTCAGTGATCCCTTGGTAATCACTTTCTTCGATCAACTTCAACATTTCCAGATTTTCCTCTGCACTCATACCGGCAATCGAGAAAAACAATGGTTGTTCTTGTCCATGCTCTTTCACGTAGGCCAATGCATAATCCAGATAATAGGAAAAACCTAAGTTTGGTAAGCCCATCGAATTGATACTTCCCAGTGGCACATCATAATAACGAGGTTCAGGGTTTCCTGCTCGCTCATTGATGGTACAGCTTTTTGTAATGAACGCCCCCGCATTCGAATGTGCAAGTTCATCTAATTCCGCTGTAGTCATGCAATGGACACCAGAAGCGTTCATCAAGGGATTTTCAAAAGAATGATTTAAGAAAGTAGTCGTTAAGCTCAAGTTATTCTCTCCTTTTAATAAAGCGTTTTTTCTAGTGTATCATTTAAGCGAACAAAATCAACAAAAATTTATCGAAGGTTCGATCAATCATCGATTTCTGAAGACAATACTTCTCCTGTTTGACTATTGATTTTTACATTTGTTGTTTGGTTGCCATTTTTCACTTTGACATCCCAGTAAGTAGTTCCTAATTCTTTATCAAGGTCCCAATCTGTAGCAGTTCCAGCGCCAACTTTTTCAACGGCGATTTTCCCAGCTTCTTCGATCGAGATCAGATTGCTGACATCTAAGCCGTCTTCTGATTTTTTCTTGCCGTTTTGTTCGTCACGATCTAATTGCTCTGGATTCTCTGCCTCAAGTTTTTCGTCCATCGCATTGATTTTCACTGAATATTCGTTTTGATCATCGACACCTTCAATTTTGTAGAAGTAGCTTCCCCAATCACTATCCAGTTCTAAGCTAGTGATTGCTGCATCTGGGTATTTGTTTTGGAATAATTCAATCGCGCGATCTGCAGAAACTTGAATATCAGGGTTTGCTGTTTGTGAAGAGGATGAATCAGTAGAACCAGCGGATGTGCTAGAGTCTTCTGACTTGTTTGTAGAGGTTACAGTTGTTTCTGACGACTGATTGGTCGTACTTGATGGGGTAGTTGTTTGGTTTGGCTGGCACCCCGCCAAAAGTAGTAAAGAAAATAAGCCTGTAAAAATAACTTTGGATTTCATAACAATTCTCCTTTTTATTAGGTATCTATTATCAGTATAACGAAAAGAGTGAATACTGTCAGCCGATACCATGAAAAATCAGTCTACAGTCTGATTTTACAACTAAAAAAGAACCTGTTTTTACGTAAAAAAGTAAAAACAGGTTCTTTTCATTTAAATAAAAAAACAAAACTCAATAAATTATTTTCGATGCATTGGAATTGAATTGTTCCCTGGATGGACTAACAAGTACTGGATCACATCGATATTGCTCGATTCAAAAGATGCGGCACAGGCTTGTAAATAAAGATCCCACATACGATAGAACCGATCACCCATCTCCTGAGTCACCTGCTCTTGAACCGCATGGAAACGTTGCGTCCAATGTTGTAATGTCCATTGGTAATCACGACGTAGACTTTCTAGGTCGATCACTTGTAGATCGTTTTCCGTGATATCCTTAATCAGTTCCGTCACACCAGGTACATAACCGCCAGGGAAAATATATTTATTGATCCACGCATTCGTTGCACCACCTTGTTGTCGGCTGATTCCATGAATCAAAGCAGTTCCTTTAGGTTTCAACAAATCTTTGACTACTTTGAAATATTCAGGTAGATTCTCTGACCCTACGTGTTCGAACATCCCCACACTGGTGATATGATCGAAAGTCTCCCCTTTCAACTCGCGGTAATCCATTAGAAACACACGACATTGGTCTTCTAGATGCTCTTCTTTGATTTTATTGGTGATGAAGTTGTATTGTTCTTCACTGAGAGTAATACCAGTCGCTTTGACATGATATTCTTTTGCAGCAGTAAATAGTAACGTTCCCCAGCCACAACCAATATCCAAGAGGGATTCCCCTTCTTTGATAAATAGCTTATCTAAAATATGATGGACTTTATTGATCTGTGCTTGCTCCAGACTATCTTCTGGGGTTTTGAAATAAGCACAAGAGTACGTCAATGTTGAATCAAGCCATAAGCGATAAAAATCATTTCCTAGGTCATAATGAGCATGGATATCCGCTTTATTTTGTTGCTTTGTGTGTTTCTCTTTTTTTGGTAACCACTTCAGATAATCCTTGCTACGCAAGAAACTATCGGTATGACTGTATGCATCGTTGATCAATGATTGGATATTCCCTTCGATTTCAATGCGATGATCCATATAAGCTTCCCCTAAAGAAAGAGAAGCATTTTTCTTCAACTCTTTGATTGGGATCTCTTCATTGAACGTGATTTTGATTTGTGGAGGGTTATCGGTATCCCCATACTGCTTCGTCGTTCCATCCCAATACGTGACTTCTACTGGAAGTGAAAAAGAGTGCGAAAATAGTTGATGATAAATTGTTTTTTCTAACATAATGATCCTCCTAAAACAAAAATTACACTATTACGTTATACCTATTTCGTCAAAGAATCAACAGATTACAGGTAATAAATAAAAGCTTTTTGAAAATTTCAGAAACACAAAAATAAAGAATGTAAGGAGGAAGACATTTCTGCTTTCCCTCTTACATTCTTCATTTTTTGATTCGATCAGACTTGGATCGCTTTTGAATCTTTGAAGCCAGTTTTAGCGAAAATCCATAGTAACAATAAAACGGCTATGGTCGACTGGATGCCCATCATCAAGACAAAATCAAAATGGATAAAACCGACAAAACCAGCAATTATCGAACTCACACCTAGAACATTCAACATCAAATTTGCGCTCTCTTTAAAGTTTTTTATGGAAGAGAATTTGCTTTTTCTTGTTAGCCATAAAAAGAAGGCAGCGCCGAACAAAATCAAGCCAGTCATGATAAACAATAAAATACCTAACGTCAAACTGTAAGATAAAATGATCATCGGTCGATTACTCGCATAAAATTCATTCTCTAAAAACTGTTCAAACTCTTTAGGACTTGTTATTCTCATAAAATCAAATGAGGAGGGATATGACATATTGTATTCTCGTGTTTGTCCATCCTCTTCTTGACGGATCGTCCAGCTGGTCTCTTCAAAATTGATTGCGGCTCCTCTTTCTGCCATTTCTTCTGGCGTCAGTGCTGTTCCGATGATGACATCGTTTGTTACACTGATGATCTCAGAGTCAGCTGTTAAGCGACCGTTCGTAAGTTGTAGTTCACGTAAGCGTGCCACCCCTTCCTGATCGATCAACGTATTCACCGATAAGAATTGTTCCATCGGGATCGCCGAGACTTGATTCGTATAAAATAAAGTAATCGGCATGACCATAAAAGAAATCAGAAACAGAAAGATCACGATAAATTTTGGCCAAGTGAGTTGTTTTCTACCTAAAAACAACTGTTTTGGACTTCTTAAGCTTGAAAAGTAATTGAGTGGGAATTTATCCATAGCAAACGACTCCTAACCTTTGGTCCCGCCTGATGTCAGTCCGGTCACAAAGTTTTTTTGTAAAAAGAAGAACAATAAACATATTGGTACAGCAATCAAGATCGCTCCCGCCGCAAACAGAGAAACGCGTTGGTTGGTTACATCAGAAATAAAGGTTTGTAATCCAACTGCGACTGTTTGATTTTCAGGCGTACGAAGTAGGAAACGTGCCAACATGAAGTCACCAAATGGACCCATAAATGCCCAAAGTGCTTGGACTGCGATCATTGGTTTGACTAACGGCAAGACGATTTGCAAGAAAATTCTAAAGTGTCCTGCGCCATCCAATTTAGCTGATTCATCTAAATCAATTGGGACTGTATCGAAGTATCCTTTCATCAGCCAAGTGTTCATTGGGATTCCCCCACCGATATAAATCATTGTCAGGAACCAATAACGATCCAATGCACCTAATAGAAAGGCCATAACATAAAAAGCGGTCAATGCTGCCATCGTTGGTACCATTTGGATCACTAGAAAGAACATCAAACTTGATTTTCTTCCGATGAAACGATAACGACTATACGTATAACCGGCAAGTGTCACAACAGTTACTTGAATGACCATCGTTAAAACAGAAATGATCAACGTATTTTTATACCACGTGCCATACAAGGTTTCATTGAATAAGCGAGAAAAATTATTTAAGGTCCAATCACCGGAGAAATCCAAACTAAAAGCAGCAATATTCCCTGGTTTGAAAGCAGTACTAGCTGTGATCAATAACGGATAGATGATAATGATCGACAATAGGATCAAAAACACATAAGTGAAGAAATGCGAAAGTCTCCGTTGGAACTTAGCACTCGTACTAAATTTTTTCATGACTAGTCCTCCATTTTGAACGCATTAGTTTTCTTGAATACCAACAGAGAAACGGCAATGACGATCATCGAAATGATCAGCGTGATCGCAGAAGCCATCGAATACTGTGGCGAGGTCCCCGTGGTCAATTTATAGATCCACGAAATCAAGATATCTGTTGATCCTGCACCACCACCGACACTTCCCGGTCCCCCATTATTGAAGAGGTAGATCATGGAGAAGTTATTGAAGTTCCCTGTATACTGTGTGATGAACGTTGGTGCTGCTACAAGAAAGATTGCTGGCAACGTGATACTTGAGAAGCGCTGCCAAGCATTCGCACCATCGATTTTTGCTGCTTCGTAAAGATCTTCAGAAATCGATTGTAAGATACCTGTGACCATCACATAGATGTAAGGAAAACCTAACCAGCCTTGTATCAAGATGATTGCGACTTTTGTCCAGTTCGGATCAGTTTTCCAAGGAACGGAGGCAATATCTACAAAAGGGATATTATTCAAGAATGGAATGACTTGCGTGTTGATTGCTCCCACACTATCGTTAAAGATGTTCGAAAAACTCATGATCGTGATAAATGCTGGGACTGCCCATGGTAAAAGGAAAATAATTCCAAAAACACGTTTAAATTTGATAAATTTCTGATGCGCAATTACTGCTGTAAATACACCTAACGTGATTTGTAAGGTAGTTGCACAAAGCGTCCAGATGACGGTCCAAGAGAATACGGCAACAAACGTGTTTCGATAAGAACTTAAAAAGAAAATACTGAAGAAGTTTTCTGCTCCCACCCAATCGATCAAACTTGCTGGTGGGATGTGTTGGAAATCATAGTTTGTAAATGCTGTAAATAATGTCACTAAAACCGGAAAGATGATCGTGAAAATCATCAATAGATACGCTGGAAGCGTCAAGAGATAAGGAAAGCCTTCATCACCCACATTATGTATGACTTCCTTCATTGTTCGATTGATCTTTTTCCCTTCTTTTCTCATGACTGCGACACGTTTTGCATCTACTAGATTGATGAAATAAAAAAATAAAAACAAGGCAGTCACAATCAATTGCAAAGTTCCTTGGATCAACATAAATAATGAGTGATCTTCCATTGGTACACTACCTAAAGTAACTAAACCAATTAAGGATTGAAAACCACCTAAAACCATTTGGATGATAAATCCGATAAATAGTGCTAAAAATACTACCCCTTTAAATACTTGACCATTTGCAAATTGACCCAATCCTGGAATGATCGAACGTAACATCGTGCCTTTGACATTGACCGCTGTATCTTCTTGTTGCATGGTGTTGTTCCCCCCTCTTGATACTAAAAACAGGTGCTGTATGTTGAAGCGCCTTTTCTATAAAATCATCTCACGTTCATCAAAGGTAAAACATGGAGCTGAGAAGCAATTTCCTTCACAGCTCCAACCTTTTTGATGATCTAATTAATATTTTTGCTCAATTGCTTCGCTGATCGTCTTCACCGCGTCGTCAGCCGATTCTTTTGGTGTTTTTCTGCCTGAACCAGCATCAAACATCAAGTTTTCTGCGCCTGTCCAAACTTCTGCCATCTCTGGAATATTTGGCATTGCTTGTGCTGTTTCATATTGTTCAATAACTGCAGTCGTCAATTCATCATTTGTGCCTTTTGCTGTTTCACGAGCCGCTTGATTGGCTGGTACTTCGTTGACCATTTCAAAGAATTTTTCTTGGTTTTCTGTATTGGTTACATAATCTAACCATTTTTGAGCCACTTCTTTATTCTTAGAGTAGTTACTTACGACCCAACCTTTTCCTCCACCAAATGGTTGATAAGATTCACCATTATTCAATGTTGGGATTTTTGATACGCCATAATTGATGTCGTTTTCTTGATAAGTTTGTGCTTGCCATGGACCATCAATGATCGCTGCTGTCTTGTTTGACATGAACTGTTGGTTGACAAAGTCGCCAGCACTCTTGATATCTTGCATTCCTTTAGGCCAAACATTTTGGAACCAATCTGTGGCATAGCTAATACCTTCTACTGCTCCTGCATTGTTTAACCCAATTTCAGATGGGTCTGTTCCATCTTCACCAAATACATACCCACCGTAACCAGAAATCAAGCCATATGAATAATAAAAATCAGTCCATTTTGCTAAAAATCCTGTATTCGTTCCTTCTTCAGATTCAAAATTGAAACGTTCATCTTTTGCTAACGCTTCCAAATCTTTGAAAGTTGTCGGTGCAGTGTCAACTAGATCTTTGTTATAGTATAAAACTAGTGTCTCGATAACTGCCGGTGCTCCATAGATTTTATCCTCGTACGTTACTTGAGCTTTATCCGTATCATTGTAATCTGCTTCGTTTCCCAATTTCACTTCTGCCAAATGTCCTTGTTGCCCTAATGCTCCGATCCGGTCATAAGCTGCCATCATGACATCAGGTGCTTTTCCTGCAGGACCATCTAACGCAAGCGATTCTAATTGTTCGAACATGTCTTTTTCGACTAACTTGATTTTTACGTCGTTATCTTCTTCAAATTTTGTTTTGATCTCATTGACATAATCTTTGTAGCCAGAATCGACAGAAATCGTCAATGTTTTTCCATCTTCTTCATTTGCTGCAGTTGAAGAACCGCCATTACCACAGGCAGCAAGTCCCCCGATAAACCCTAAAGATAATGCACCTAACCCGAATTTTTTTAGCAACTGTTTACTCATTTTTTTTCCTCCGATTCTATTCTATTCCTCTTACAATTTGATTATATGTTTACAAAAGCTTGATTTGCAAACGCTTTCTCTATGTTACCGATAACAACTTAACAAAGGATCAAAAATCCATTCGTTTGGACTTCAGCTTTGCCGTCTTTTAAGATGTCACAATTTTGGCTGAATAAAACATCATTTTCTAAATCGACCAAGTACGGTTCTGTTCCTTGATTGAAATAAGCATGAATGGTTTGCTGATCGAGATGACGAGTCAAATGAATTTGTTCGTTTTTATCGTCGACCGATCGCCAAGTCAGATCCCCTTCAATCAACACTTGTTGCACTTGTTTACGCACACAGATCAATTCTTTGACGAACCCCTTCAATTCAAGATCTTGCTGGTCCTTTTCCCAGACCATACATTTTCGACAGTCAGGATCATCATGACCTGTCATGCCGATTTCTGTTCCGTAGTAGATGCAAGGCGCCCCTTTTTGTAAGAACATGAAAGCTAACACTGATTTCATCAGTTCCTTGTCCTCTTTACACAAAGTCAATATTCTTGCTGTATCATGAGAATCCAATAGATTGAATGTTCCTTCATTGACTTGATCACGATATAGCATTTGCTGATGATTCATGCCACTGACCATTTGAGTGGGTGTGATTTTTTTATGGACGAAATAGTCTTTGATCGAATCCATAAAGGCGTAGTTCATCACCGCATGGAATTCATCGCCCTGTAACCAAGCTTGAGAAGAATGCCAGATTTCACCTAAAATATAAATATCAGGTTTGATCGTAGTGACCGCTTCTCTGAATTTCTTCCAAAAATGATGATCCACTTCATTTGCTACATCTAACCGCCATCCATCGATATCAAATTCCTTGACCCAATACGTGGCAATATCTAATAAATAATCTTGTACTTCTTGATTTGCTGTATTGAGCTTAGGCATAAATGGCGTAAATGCAAACGTATCATATGCCAGATTTTCGGCTGTTTCAGGAACATCTGTCATTTGATAGGCATCCACTGGAAATGAATGGATGTGGAACCAGTCTTTGTAGCGGGATTTCTCGCCATTTTCGATCACATCTTGCCATTGTGGTGCATGACTACCCATATGATTGAACACGGCATCCAGCATGATTCGGATTCCTTTATCATGCGCTTTTGTGATTAACTCTTTCAATAACTCTTTATCACCAAATTGTGGATCGACCGCATAATAATCGATCGTGTCATATTTGTGATTCGAGGTTGCTTCAAAAACAGGACAGAAATAAATCCCTGTGATCCCTAAATCAGCTAGGTAATCGAGATGATCGATCACCCCTTGAAGATCTCCGCCAAAGAAATCTTCTCGATCCGGGTCTTTACTTCCCCAAGGCAACGTCCCTTTAGGATCATTTGTTGGATCACCATTCGCAAAGCGTTCAGGAAATATTTGATACCAAATCGTTTGTTTTGCCCATTCAGGTACTTTGAAGCGATCGATTTGTTGAAAATATGGCATACGGAAATAATAGTTTGCATTCGCCAATGTTTCTTCTTGATAAGGGAATATTCCTTGGTCTCCGTAAAAACAATCCATCCCATCAATTCCCACGATGTGAAACCCGTATTGCAATCGTCTAGTATCACTCGTCAACTCGATTTCCCAGTAATCATGAAGAAGTGTACTTAACCCTTTTTTCATTGGTTGTTCTTTTAAATACCAATTTTCTGAGAAAATCGTATATGGATCTCCGCTGATCACAGAAACGTGTTTGACATCATCTTTACTTGTACGTAAGCGAATCCGCATTGTTGTCTCACTGTATAAATAAGCAAATTCACTTTCGGGTCGATGATAAATTGCTGCAGTATTCATTTCAGTCCTCCCTTGTCTTTCAGTTAACAAAAACAACTATAAAAGATAAATAACCGAAAGACAACGCTTACATTCCTGTTATCGGTAACAAGATTTTTATCAAAAAAAAAGATGAATGACACACTGTTTACAAAACACGCGTGATTCATCTTCTTAAATACTATTTAATTCTATATGTTTTTTTATCGTACGCATACTTCAACAACTGCTTTTCTTGCCATGTGACACCAATCCCTGATTGACCAGGAATCATCAAAAGTCCATTTGTGATTCTAGCTTTTGGTTCGACGATATCATCATGGAAATAGCGATCAAAAGCAGACAAGTCTCCTGGAAAAGTAAAGCAATCTTGACTTGCAAAATGCAGATTCATCGCTCGACCGACTCCGGATTCAAACATGCCACCTAACCAAACGAGCAAGTCATTTTCCTGACAAAAATCAACGATCCTTAAAGCCTCAGTGATCCCTCCCACTCTGGGAATCTTTAAATTGATTGCCCGACAACTTCCCAATGCATGAGCTGTTTTTACGTCTTCCAGTGTTCGGATATTCTCATCAAGACAAACAGCTGTTTTGATTTCCTTTTGAAGTATGGCATGGTCAACATAGTCACGAGGGTGAAAAGGTTGTTCGATCATCGCAAGCTTCAAGGCGTCCATTTTCTTGAATAACGGCAGATCGTTGATCGTATAAGCAGAATTTGCATCTGCCATCAATTGGATCTCTGGATATTGCTCACGCAACGCTTGCAGTGGCACTAAGTCATTGCCAGGAGTGATTTTCAACTTGATTCGTTGGTACCCTTGATCAACATAAGTTTTTGCAGTCGCAAGTAAATCTATCGGGTTGTCATGGACACCAATACTGACACCTACGGGAATCGCTGATCGTTCGGCAGAAAACAACTTTTGTAATGGGCGTCCTATTCGACGAGCATAAAGATCCCAAACAGCTGTTTCAACTGCTGATTTTGCCATAAAATTCCCTTGCGTATGCTTGAAAGCTGACCAAATTTCTGAGGGATGCGAGAAGTCAAGTTCGAATAAACAAGGAATCAGCTCTTTTTGTAATACCGATCGACTCATATCAATCGTTTCTTCAATGTAATCTGCTCGTTCAAAAGCGACCAGCTCGCCTATCCCCTGATTCCCTAACTCGTCTTCCACGATCAACAAATCAAAAGCTTTTGTTTCCAATCGACCATAGCTCGTTCTAAAAGGTGTCACTAAGGGTAGTCGCAAACAGTACTGTTGGATGTTGACTATTTTGATGGCGTCCACTCCCTTTCCATTTCATTGATCCAAGTAGTAACAGTTGTTTCAAATAGCCTAGGTTGCTCGATGTGACAACAGTGCCCGCAATCCGCAAGGACCTGGCAACAAAAAATCTCTTTAACATCTGTCATTTGTTTACCGATCTTTTGAAACTTCTCATCCTTTTGACCAACAAGATACAATAGTGGGCATTCGATACTCGCTAAATCTGGCCAATAATTTTTTTGCGCGCCAGTTCCCATATAGTAAAGACTTAATGCTAAACCTAGCTTATTTTGAGCAAGTCGCTCGTTTCTTACTCTGCTTTTTTGTTCCAAGGGTAACGCCTGTTGTGAAGCAAATAGTGGTAACTTCTCCCAATCATCAACAAAATCAATCAGAGGCTCTCTCATTAAACGTAAAGAAAGTTTTCGATCAGCTTTTTTACGACTGTTTCGTTGCTGTTCATCCGCAATCCCGGCAGTTCCACCTTCTAAAATGAGCCCTTTGATTCCTTGTGGTTGTTCGATTGCCCAAGCAAGTGCCACTCGTGCACCCATCGAGTAGCCTAATACATAAAAAGAGGAAATTTCTAATAATGAGACAAAACTTGCCAAATCGGCTACTAATGACGTAAGTTGGTAACGATAAGGATGCAGGTAAACCGCTGTTTTTCCATGACCGATCAAATCAATGGCTAAGTAATTAAACTGAGGATTCTCAAACATGAACGTTTGTGCACTACCGGTAAAGCCATGCAAACAAACAACCGTTGGTTGCTTTGGATCAGTATGCTGTAACCAACGGTAATGGTAAGTAGCAGCTCGAACAGTCTTAACTGGCATCAGCCTATTTCCTCCTGATAACGACGCTTCATCTGTTCCCATAACTGGACAGGTTCTTGTTGTTGCCCTCTAATTTCAATCAATGTCCAATCCCTTTGATTCCGGCTTTTTTCAATCGCTTGCTCAAACTCTTTACTTGAAGTTGGTTGTATATAATGACCATTATATAAATCTGCTACCTTCTCTAATTCTAAATCAAGTGGCGTACCAAACAATGGTTCAAAATCAGTCTCTGGGAGTTGGTTTTGAGGAAGAAAAGAAAAGATTCCCCCACCATTGTTGTTCAATACGATTAAAGTAACAGGTAAGTGATAACGTCGAATTAGCTCCAACGCGTTCATGTCATGAAACAGCGCAAGATCGCCGATCAAGACAAACATCCGCTTGTTCCTTACCAAAGCGATTCCTGCCGCTGTAGAAATCAACCCGTCGATCCCGTTGCCCCCTCGATTTCCGTAGATTGGAAATGATTCTCCAGTACGCGAAGCAAAACGATCAACAAAGCGGATCGCGTTACTATTTGCCAAAAATAAAGCTTCCTCTGATTTTATCGCTTGCAATAACTGGCAACTAGCATTGCTTTCGCTCCATTCATCGATAGACAATTCTTTAGTGATGACTTCTCTCGCTTTTTGATAAGCTCTTTTCCATTGCGCCAACCATTCGTCAGAGGTTGGCGAATTAGGTAGTGCATCCAAAGTTTCCGATACTAGTTTACAGAAATCAAGTACACCGATTTGGATAAAACTTGTTCCTAAATGCAATGGATCACGCCATTCTTCCTCATCGATCAACACATAGTCAGAAATAGCTTCGTGATTTTTTTTTAAATAAAGCATCACATTTTTAGCTACAGGAAGATTACCAAATTGCCAAATGACTTCAGGAGTTTCAGGAACCGGTCCAGAAAAAATCAAATCTGCATGCGGAAGATAGCCATCGCTCATTTGTTGACAAGCACCTAAATTTGCCAAGGGATCACCAATGATTGGCCATTGTAAAGATGTTGCTAAAGTAAGTAACGCTTTTGCCTCATCAGGTGTCAATTCTTTACCGACGATCATCATCCCTTTTTTTGATAACCAAGGAACAAGCTCTGGCATTTGCTTCGACACAATTTGAGTAACCAGTTTTTTGGGATGAAAAGATCCATCAAGAGAAAAAGTTAAATCAGGCAATAAAGGCTCTCTAAAAGGCAAGTTGATTTGAATTGGCCCTGCCGGTACACGCATTGCTTCATAGGCACAATTGGCGCCATGCCAGTAGCTATACCGTATCATTTCCGGAGTGGCTTCAGGAAGTGCTAATTCGATAAACTTTTTGATATGCGAACCAAATAACTTTTGTTGGTCCATCGTTTGTGGCGACCCAACGCCACGTGCTTCTGGTGGACGGTCTGCTGTAAGCACTAGCAAAGGAATGTTTGTTGCTTTTGCTTCACAAACTGCTGGAAAGAAGTTCGCTGCGGCAGTTCCCGACGTACAAAGAACTCCAACTGGTTGCTTTAATGCTTTCGCCATACCTAATGCACAAAATGCCGCAGATCGCTCGTCTACAATCACCGTTGTTTTGATTTCCGGATCTCTATGAAGTAACAAGGCAAGTGGGGTCGATCGTGAACCAGGACTGATGACGACATTTTTAAGCCCGCCTTCTTTCATTCCCTTGATGAAAGCCAATAAATACGCAGTCATTTCTTGTTGTTTAGTCATCCCTTCACTCCTCTAAGCATTGGTTGGAATTTTAGCAATGTTTCTTGGCGCTCTGCCTCGGGGTCAGAATCCGCAACAATGCCACAACCTGCATATAATATTCCTTCGGTTTCAGTCAAGATGCCTGATCGGATGCCTACAGCAAACTCACCGACATCCTCGATCGGGTCCAACCACCCGATTGGTGCCCCGTATAACCCTCTACCGAAAGGTTCATGATCTTTGATCCATTGCAACGCCAGTTCTTTCGGTTCACCACCTAAAGCAGGAGAAGGATGGATCAATTTTACTGCATCGATCAATGAGACTCCCTGCTTACGTTCTCCAGAGAAAGTCATCGCTAAATGCTGAATATCGCGGTTTTTCAATAAACGGCGGGATGAGACAGCGACATCGCCGGCGACAATATTCGCTAATTGATTCTCTAATCGTTGAGCAACAATTCCGTGTTCTTGTGTATTTTTAAAGTCTTTTAAAAGTTCTTTACCGATTTCATCGTCTTCCTGCACAGTCGATCCTCTAGGTGCCGAACCAGCTATCCCAGCAGTCATAAATTGGCTTTTCGTTCCTTGGACCAATCGTTCTGGTGTAGCACCAATGAAAGCATGTTGATCGGATGCTAAAAGAAATAGATAAGTTTGTGGTTGTTGTTCAGATAAACGCTGAAGAATTTGAGTTGTCGACTGGAATGATCCGTGTATTGCCATTTGTCTCGCTAAGACGACCTTTTTAAGCGAAGTTGCTTCGAGTACAATTTCTTTCCTCGCATCCTCTACATTGCGTAAAAAAGCTGGAACTGCCAGCTCTTCTGACGACACAAAGATATTTGCAGATTGTTCTTGTTCTTTGCCTTTTAACAATTCACTAACAAGACTATCTAAATACGAAAAACCTTTTAAAAGACTTCTGATTGTTGCAGCTTCTTTTCTGATTGTCAGAATAACTTGAGTCTTTGAACCTATTCGTTTGAAAAGAATACTTGGTAAAATGAAAAAGCCAGATTCAAGCTTACTCCAAATTTTTTCTTTTAGGTTGTTTGGATCAAATGGAAAACCTCCAAAAAGCAAAGGTCCCCCCTTCTGTCTCGATACGTTTAAAAAACTTTTAGAAAACTCAAGAGAAAATTCTTTGATAGCGCTGGGCATGTCATCATATTCTCTATCAAATAAATTTTCTCCTATTCCTAATAGCTCACAATCCTCATCAGGAGGACACCAATAAAAGCGATCTCCTTTAGATGGGACAAGAGGTAAGAGTTTTTTTACCGTTTGTTTACCAAGCTCGTAGCTATAAGTAAAATAAAGATGATTTTTTAAAAGCTGATCATCGATTGAGCTATCTAATTTGATATTCAATGTAATTCACTCTTTCTTCTGTCATTAAAAGACGTTTGATTGGTTTTCCAGTCGCAGTTTTTGGAATTTCCGAGACACAGTAGATTTTAGTTGGATGCTTGTAACGTGCTAATGGCGCTAATAGCTCTGTGATTTCTCTATCAGTAAGGGGTTCATTCAATCGCACATAAGCGACAGGAGTTTGTCCCCACGTTTCATCCCAAGTGCCTACGACAGCGACCTCTGCAATTTTATTACAAGCTATAAGTACACGCTCGATTTCAACTGGGAAAATATTCTCTCCCCCCGAAATAATACGTTCACTCATGCGACTGACAATATAAAGATAATCCTCTTCATCAAGATACCCCCAATCGCCAGTGTGGAACCAGCCATCCTCTGTCCAAGAATGCGGGTTGACGCGATTCAAGTAATGGTTGATGATCGATGGTCCCTTGACTAAAATCTCTCCCATTTGGTCTGACTTCGTATCTTTTTGGATACGGATCGATACCCCAGACAAAGCTTTACCAGAAGAACCGTTTTTGGCTTCGAATGACTCCGGAGAAAGGGCGACGATCTGTGAACAAGTTTCTGTCATGCCATAAGAAAGCATCACAGGCACCTGTTTTTCCATACATGCTTGCATGACTCGTCCTTCTCCCGGCCCTCCCCCTAATAATACTTTTTTGAATGAGGGAGCATAACCACTTTCTGGCATCAATGGTTCAAGGTCTTTCAACATTTTGCTGACCAAAGAAATATAGTTGCCACTTCCATTTGCTAAAAGTTGATGGACTTGTTGAGGAGAGAATCCCTGCAACAGAATCACTTGGATGCCTAAAGCAAGTGAGCGTAATAAAATAGATAAGCCACTAATGTGATAGAGTGGCACACAGCAGATCCAGCAATCTGAACGGTCCACTTCTAAACTTAGCGCAGTCGCTTGGCTACTCGCATAGTGATTGGCGAATGTTTGCGGTACGCCTTTCGGTTTACCTGTCGTTCCAGAAGTATACATGATTGATGCGATTGCCTCTTCTTGATACCCCTCATCAAACCAATCCTGCGGCTGTACCGCGCGTAATTCCGCAGGATCGGGAAATGAATACCAAGTGATTTGATCGTTGACCGCCAATTTTTTGGCAGAAATAAGAATAGATGTCCCTGCATCTACCATTTGTTCACTGATCTCTTTCGTCGTCAAGCGTGTGTTGACAAACTGGATCTCTTTTCCTAATTCCCATAATGCTAAGATCGATAAATAGCCATCTAGATCATTTTCACAATACAAGGCAACTCGTTCACTCGCTTTGGGTAATAGTCGATGATAATACTCTGCAAAACTCTGAACGTGCGATGCCAACTCGCGAAAAGACAAACATTGGTCGTTCCACTGACAGGCTGGTGCATCTGGATGAAGCATTGTTTGTTTTTGCAACCAGCTATTAGGTTGAGGTTTAAGGGAACTTAGGGAATTGGTCAAAATCAGGTTCTCTTTTTTCTTTAAATGCGTCGCGCCCTTCTTGTGCTTCATCCATGGTGTAATATAAAAGCGTCGCATCCCCTGCCAATTGTTGGATACCTGCTAAGCCATCCGTATCTGCGTTCATTGCCGCTTTAATCATTCGTAGAGCTAGCGGGCTTTTCTTCAACATCTCTTCTGCCCACTCAATCGTCACGTCTTCCACTTGTTCGATTGGTACGACCGTATTGATCCAATTCATTGCCAATGCTTCTTCAGCACTATATTGCTTCGTCATGAACCAAACCTCTTTCGCTTTTTTATGTCCTACGACCCGAGCTAAGTAACCTGAGCCATATCCACCATCGAAGCTACCAACGTTAGGCCCTGTTTGACCAAATTTCGCATTTTCCGCTGCGATTGTGATATCACACACAAGTTGTAAGACATTGCCCCCACCGATCGACCAACCTTTGACCATCGCGATCACTGGTTTAGGAATCACTCGGATCAACCGTTGCAAGTCTAATACATTCAAACGTGGAATTTGGTCTTCACCAACATACCCACCATTTCCTCGAACTTTCTGATCACCACCTGAACAGAATGCTTTGTCACCAGCTCCTGTCAAAATGATAACACCGATATCTTGACGATCACGACTGATTGTAAAAGCTTCAATCATCTCAAAGACTGTTTTTGGTGTAAAAGCATTATGGACCTCTGGGCGATTGATTGTTATCTTAGCAATCTTCCCATATTGTTCAAATAGGATCTCATCGTATTCCTTGATTGTTTTCCATTCTCTCATTTCTATCTCCTCCTAAAATTCATTAGATTTATTATACACAAGAAAAAAGAAAACGTTTGAGTATCTTAAAATAAATTTAGAATTTCTGTTATACTAAAAAAAAAACAAGATTGGAGCATACCTATGGATCTATTACAATATCTTGGAATCGAAATACTATCCGTCAGTTCAAAAGAAGTCCAATTGACTTTAGCAATTGAAGAAAAGCATCACCAACCTTATGGCTATTTGCATGGAGGAATCAATGCTGTATTGATCGAAACGGCTTGTAGCATTGGGGCTAACGAATATTTACAAGCCCCCCACTTTGCTGTAGGGATCGATCTGCAAGTCCAACATTTAAATAAAGCCTCTACAGGTACCTTGAGAGTGGTCGCACATCCTGAGAAAGTCGGGAAAACTATTCACTTTTGGCAGGCAACGGTTTATTTAGATAATGATTTGAAAATCGCCACAGGCCAATGCACTTTGCTGGTCAATTAACTCTTATAAGGAAGATTAAAAAAAGATTGAGCCAGCTCTAAAAATCTCATTCTTTGTTCCATTTCATATTTGTTTTTATATAATGGTATGCACCATTTCGACCTATTATATCTTTTAACTATTCTTTATAAATTTAGGTTTATCTAACTTTCTTTTTCAACTTTGTTAACTTTTATACAAAATTAATGTATAATGAGAATAGTTGGAAATAAATGTATAGT
The DNA here is from genome assembly GCF_051715065.1 of Enterococcus sp. AZ062. Taxonomy (NCBI): domain Bacteria; kingdom Bacillati; phylum Bacillota; class Bacilli; order Lactobacillales; family Enterococcaceae; genus Enterococcus; species Enterococcus sp. AZ062. Next base: position 1,647,909 of record NZ_JBIOTB010000001.1, read on the forward strand.
AGGAAGTGGATAAATGAAACACGGTAGAAATATAATTTGGACATACATTAAAATAGTGTTTGCTTTAACTATTTTAGCTATCAGTATCAACATGTTTTTAGGTCCGCATCATATTGCAGCTGGTGGCGTAAGTGGACTTGGTATTTTACTTGAGTCAGCTTTAGGTTTGAACCGAGCAACAGTTATACTGGTTTTGAATATCATCATGTTGATCTTGGCCTTGATTTTTTTAGGCAAGAAACCTTTCTTTAAAGTATTATTTGGTAGTTTAGTCTTCCCAGCGATCATTGAGATCGTCCCAGAGTATATGATCACGCCTGATCGTCTCTTATCAGTCATTTTCGGTAGTGCGATCTTTGCTTTAGGTGTAGCTATCTTATACAAAAATAATTCATCTAGTGGCGGTACCACGATCCCTCCCCTTATCTTCAAAAAATACTTCAATTTAAGTACTTCCATTGGACTTTTATTGACCGATGCTGTCGTTGTTTCGTTAACCTTATTTGTTTTTGGATTTGATGAATTTCTCTATGCGATTCTGTCGATCGTAATTACATCCATCGTGATGAATTACATTGAAACAGGAACAAATCGTCAAAAATCGATCATGGTGCTAAGCGAGAATCATCTTTTAGAAATCCACACACGTTTAAGTCAGGAGATTGGACGAGGGTTCACGATCCTAGAAGCTAGAGGCGGTTATAGTAATCTATCAAAAGAAGTGTTATTGATGGTCGTAACTGACCAAGAATTTTCTAAAGTCAAACCGATAATTGAAGAAATCGATCCGAATGCTTTTGTCATCGTCAATAGTGTAGCAGAAGTCATGGGTAGTGGATTTACGTACCATCCGATCGAATGATGTCCCAATTAAAATGAACAGACCTATTCCTATAAAAAAGTCTACTCTTGGTTTTTATTCATAAATCAGGAGTAGACTTTTTTTCAAAACAAGTTAGTTGCTCTACCTAAATAAATTGTGTACAATTTAATTGTATCAAATATAAAAAGAGGAGTGATTTTTAATGAAAAAAATGTATTCAACAAAAATGATCAATACTGGCGGACGTTCTGGTGAAGTACACAGTCCAGATCACTCATTCGAGCTTAACATTGCAGCTCCAGGTAAACGTGTAGAAGATGCAACAAATCCGGAACAATTGTTTGCCGCTGGCTTTAGTGCATGTTTCAACAGCGCACTAGACTTGATCAAAACACAAAAAAATATTGACGGTGCATCAACAATCAGCGCTCAAGTGTCTCTATATGCAGAAAGTGAAATGAGTTTTGTGTTAGGCGTTGAGATCGAAGGTTCAGTTGAAGGTTTATCACTCGAAGAAACACAAGAATTACTAGAAGCTGCACATAAAGTTTGTCCTTATTCAAAAGCAACAGCTGGCAATATTGAAGTCACTTTGACAGCCGTAGAGAACTAGATTTTTTTAGGAAAAACAAGTATGCTATAAAGTAGCACATTAGGAGGTGGTCTATTTGGAGGAGTTATTACTAAAAAATCAATTATGCTTTCCTTTATATGCCACCTCTAAAGAAATTACTCGTTACTATACGCCCTTGTTGAAGCCATTGGATCTTACTTATACGCAGTATCTTGTTTTACTTGTTTTATGGGAGAGAAAACAAATCACCATGAAGGAATTAGGCCAGATCTTGTGTTTGGATTCAGGAACTTTGACTCCCGTAATAAAGAAATTAACTAGTAAGCAGTATATCACTCGTAAAAGAGCTGATTCAGATGAACGGGTAACTATTCTATCTCTAACTGAACAAGGACTTTTGTTGCAAGAACAAGCAAAAGACATTCCAGAAAAGATCCTTGATTTTTTACCTTTAGATGAAGAAGAATTATCTATGCTACTTTACTTGACTAAAAAAATGCTTAAAAATTTTAATAAAGAACAACACGCTCGGTAATCACATTACCGAGTTTTTTTCGCTTGATTTACCAGTTTATAAGAAAAGAGAATCATTTTATTAGTAATTTTTCCTTTATCGTCTTAATATAGAATTAAACAAAGGAGGTTATTATAATGTGTACATCTATTACTTACACAACAAACAATCATTATTTTGGACGGAATTTGGATTTAGAGATTTCTTATAATGAACAGGTGACGATCACTCCCAGAAATTTCCCTTTTGTTTATCGGAAAGTCCCAAAACAAACATCGCACTATGCAATCATTGGTATGGCAGCAGTTGTTGACAACTACCCCCTCTATTATGATGCAACAAATGAAAAAGGTTTGAGCATGGCTGGCTTAAATTTCCCTGAAAATGCTCATTTCTTTGATGAAAATCCTGAAAAGACAAATATCACCCCGTTTGAATTTATTCCTTGGATACTGAGTCAATGTAAAAACGTGGAAGAAGCTCGTACGTTATTAGCGGATATCAATTTAGTCAACATCAATTTTAGTGAAGAACTACCTTTATCTCCCCTACACTGGCTATTAGCAGATCAAGAAAAATCCATTGTCATTGAATCCGTTGCCGAAGGATTAAAGATTTATGACAACCCAATTGGTGTATTGACGAATAATCCGACTTTTGATTATCAATTATTCAATTTGAATAACTATCGATCAGTGTCGCCAACTACGCCTAAAAATCATTTCTCAGATCAACTTGATTTGTCGGTCTATTCTCGTGGGATGGGCGGCTTAGGTTTGCCTGGGGATCTATCTTCTGCCTCTCGTTTTGTCAAAGTAGCTTTTACAAAATTAAATTCCGTCAAAGCAACGACGGAACAGGAAAGCGTTAGTCAATTCTTCCATATCCTAAAATCGGTCGAACAACAAAAAGGCCTCTGTGATGTTGGAAATGGAAAATTTGAGTATACGATCTATTCTTCTTGTTGCAATGTGGATAAAGGAATCTATTACTACACGACTTACACAAACAGCCAAATCAATGCAGTCGATATGACGAAAGAAGATTTAGATAGTACAGAATTACTCACCTATCCGTTGATTGAAGAAGAACAAATCCATTATGTTAACTGATCAATCATTTTCTACGCAAAAACGCCTTGAAACATTCCGTTTCAAGGCGTTTTTTACCTATTACAATCATTAATTGATTTTTCTAAAAGTAACCATGCTCATTCCTGTGATCAGTAGACCAAACATCCATGTAAAGAAGCGATTGTGCTCTCCCGTTTTAGGTAATTGCTTCGTTGTTTCCTCTGTTGATGTTGCAGAATTCTTATCATTAGCTACTTGATTTAATGAGTGAGCTATTTTTGTCACTGGCAGAATTTCTTTCGCACTTTCAGACGATTTTTTATTTACCAGTACATCTGTCGTACCAACAGATGGAATTGATTGTTTTCGAATTTGAGACAATGGTTTTACTTGCTCAGGTATTGTGATCGTTGGATTGCTGCCTTCAGGGTGGATTTGTGGTTTAATCACTTCTTCACCACCATGTCCACCATTTCCATCTTCCTCGTTATCTCCTTCATAGTTTCCATTGTTCCCCTCTGGTTTATCCGGTTTTGCATCTGGATTCTCATCCGGATTATCTGGTGTCACGTCTGGGTTTTCATCCGGATTATCCGGTGTCACATCGGGATTTTCGTCTGGATTATCTGGTGTTACATCAGGATTTTCATCTGGATTATCCGGTGTCACATCGGGATTTTCGTCTGGGTTATCTGGTGTTACATCAGGATTTCCATCTGGATTATCCGGTGTCACATCGGGATTTTCGTCTGGATTATCCGGTGTAACGTCTGGATTTTCGTCTGGGTTATCTGGTGTCACATCGGGATTTTCGTCTGGGTTATCTGGTGTAACGTCTGGATTTTCGTCTGGGTTATCTGGTGTTACATCTGGGTTTTCATCTGGATTATCCGGTGTTACATCGGGATTTTCGTCTGGGTTATCCGGTGTAACGTCTGGATTTTCGTCTGGGTTATCCGGTGTAACGTCTGGATTTTCGTCTGGGTTATCTGGTGTTACATCTGGGTTTTCATCTGGATTATCTGGTTTAGGATTTGGATTAGGATCTGGATCAGTCACGCCACCTGTTCCTCCCGCTTTTTGTTCAACTGTTTGACGTTGACTATATGGTGTCAAGTGATGTCTATCTCCAGGTTGACCATCTGCCACTTTTACAGAGAATAAAGCAGGTCTACTGATCGGTTGTGTTAATGTAATATTAAACGTAAAAGTTGCTAGTTTATTATTGAATACAAGTGAAGCTGGATCATGTTCGATCTTTAAGGCTGGATCAACGTTTTCAAATCGGACAACAGACTGTAAAATCGGTTGGATATCCCCTGAATAAGTCACCAGTGCCTTCACCGTGATCGTCTCTCCTAGTTTAAGTCTCATAATACCAGAGTTTGCTGAAACATGTTCTTCTAAAAATTTGATTTGATTCACATTTGCCCAGACGGAATGAGAAGCTAGTTGAGCAACATCATTGCTAGGTTGTTCATCTGTCTGTGCAGCTTCGACTGGTACAGAAACACTACTCAGTAAAACTGAAGCAAAGAGAAGACTTAAATATTTCATGAGAATTCCTCCTATTTAATATCATTATCATGTTAAACATAAGATAATATAGATTGATACGGAAGATTTACTGTTTTTTTGTTGAAAATAAAGAAATTTTCAGTAAAATTTTCAACCGGAGGAATTTCAATGCAAACACAAGAAGCAATCAAAAAGTTTTTATTAAAGAAGAAAAATGTAACAAAGCTTGAGATTTTTCTTTTTTTAACAGAGCATCAGTTCTTTATCACCACGCACTATCTAGCGGACCATTTTAAGATGTCTGATTCAAATTTTCTTTTATATCTTCATGAAATCGAACAGGACTTCCATGCTTTGGGCATAAATAATCTTGAAGTAGTGAAAAACAAAAAGTTTGTCAAAATTTCTTTGAACGATGCTGACGTTGCGAAGTGTTATTATGAATTATTTGGTAAATATTGTTTTGAATCAACTAATTTTCAAATCATCGCTGCCTTACTTCGACAAAAAGTCAACTCAATGGTCACGATCAGCCAAATGACAAATTACAGTCCTTCATATCTCTATTCTAAAATGAAAGCAATCAACCAATTTTTAGCTTTATATGGAATCTCCTTCAAGTTTTCAAGTAAAGGAAAAAAAATAATCACTGGTAGTGAAGTTCAAATCCAATATTGTTTTCTAGATGTTTATTGGACTATTTTTGCTAATACGTCCCTTCCCTATCACAAGGAAGAGCCAAAAAAAATCGATTACACACTCCATGTCTTCTTCAAGAAAGAGTTATTGGATGGGATGAATGGTGGCGTCTTGGATAAGTTGTATCTTCTCTTAAAACTTTGCCAGGACAATTTTCCTATGACTTCTTTAGAAAATGTTCAAAAAGAATTAAGTCAGTTTAAGTATATTGATCTTTTGATTGAACCTGATGTGGATATTTTAAATCCTGATTTACCGATTTGTCGGGAACAACGAATCATACTCAATTTATTAGCACGCCTAACGATTTCTCAATTGGATAGTGAAGAGCAAAGTTTGACGCACTATCAAAGACTGTTAGCGATCGATTTTCCTTATTTGATTTATTCCAAGAAATTAGTTGAAGCATTCAGTCAGCGTTTCGCTTTAGAGCTACCTGAAAAACAAAAAAAGTTATATGCACTGTCCTTTACGATCAATAAACTTCACAATACCTTTTTGGATAGCGAACAGCCAAATACGCCTTTACCGACTTTCTTACTTTATAAAGATCAGAAAAACTATGAACACTTAAAAACAGTCGTAGCTGAATTTTATGAGAATTTCCGGCAAGAAAATTGGCATTACTTACCAGATTTTCTAGAAAAAGAAAATATTTCATGGGTAATCGAAGAATTACTCCATTTCTACGACCGTTTCAAAAAGCAACCACCGATCATCATCGGTGTGAATCATACGAAAGACTTTTATATCAGTAAAGATTTAATTGTTAAAATCGAACAAATTTTTTCAAAAGAGGCAATAGTCATCCAACGTTACTATATGGAACAATGCGATATCGTCATTAGTGATTGCCCGCTAAACCAGCTACCTGAGAGTATCAAAAAAATTTATTTGTTAAACGGCATCGTTCGTCCAGATGATTGGAAAAAGATGATTGCTCAGTTAGCTACCTTTATTTTTGAGATCAAACAAGAACGTGACTACGCTGATTTTGATTGATCTTCACAGATACAATTAGTATCATGTAGCATTCTTACTATCTATCCCCTTGTTCACTGAACTTTCATGAGACTTGACACTATAGCTATTCTTTTTGAACAGTTCATTATATAATAATGGAAAAAGGAGCTTCTTTATGACTGAACATCGAATTTTTACTATGCCTTTTTCTTCTGTCTATCCTCTTTATCTAAAAAAAGCAGAACGAAAAAATCGTACAAAAGAGGAAGTTAACCAAATCATTTATTGGTTGACCGGCTATGAACAAACTAAATTAGAAGAACAGATCAAACTGGAAAAGGACTTCAAAACTTTCTTTGCTGAGGCACCGAGATTGAATCCTGACCGAAAATTGATCACTGGCGTCATTTGTGGTGTTAGAGTAGAAAATATTGAAGAGCCATTGATGCAAGAAATTCGTTATTTGGATAAGTTGATCGATGAGTTAGCCAAAGGAAAGAAAATGGAAAAAATCCTTAGAAAATAATGGAATTACTAGTTATTAGTTGGTTTATACATCAATAACCGTTAAAATAAAAAAAAGGAGGTTATAATAATGTATGAACTTATTCGAAGTAATTTTCAAAGACATGCTATTTTACGAGCAGCTATTTATATCATTGCTGGTATCGCCATAGTCATCAACCCAACTGCCGTATTTAATTTTGTCGGCTATCTTATCACAGCTTATTTTGTTTTATTAGGACTGATCAATTTATTTGAAGCCTATAAAAACAAGCAAAAAACAGGTGTTTGGGGATTTGGACTTTTCAGTGCAATTGCTTTTCTGATTTTCGGACTGATCGTGTTCTTATTTGCTTCAGCAATCGTTTCGATCTTGCCAATTCTTTTAGGCTTGATGATTTTAGCAAATGGCGCATTTCAATTGTTCATCAGTTTGAATACAAAATCAAAAGGATGGTCATTATACAGCGTGATTTTACTGATTGGCGGATTGATTTTACTGTTTAATCCATTCCAAAGCTTAATGGTGCTTTTCCAAATCTTTGGCGGTATCTTGATCTTTATGGGGATTTCTGAAATCATCAACTACTTTAAAGTAAGAAATATGTATGTTAATTGATTAGTTATTTAAATTCGAGGTTGGGCTTAATTGCCTGGCCTTTTTTGTTGTACGTTTTCATAAACCCACACAATGGACGATACTACATAAATAACGTTATTTATGTTATCCTGTTTAGGAGGTCATTTGACACGAATAAAATAAATTCTTTTTTGAGAAAGGAAGGATGAAAAGAATGGAATTTATAGGTATTCTCTGTTTGATCTTGCTAGCGACAACCATTGGCTCTCACCTTTCAAGGAGGTTTGGTGTACCTGCGGTGATTGGTCAACTACTCGTTGGCGTCTTGCTTGGTGGTGCCGGCCTGGGATGGGTGCATCCTAATATTCTCGTCCACGATTTTTCAGAAATTGGTGTCATTTTATTGATGTTTTTAGCTGGACTGGAAAGCGATCTTTCTCTTTTGAAAAAATACTTTCGTCCAGGAATGTTCGTTGCTTTATTAGGGATCATACTCCCCGTATTATTTGGTTGGTTGACAGGTGAAATTTTCCAAGTGACTAGGAATGAAGCTATCTTCTTTGGAATCATCCTCGCAGCAACTTCTGTAAGTATCTCTGTTGAGGTATTGAAAGAACTTCATGTAGTCAATACAAAAGAAGGTTCGACTATCTTAGGCGCTTCAGTAGTTGATGACATTCTTGTCGTATTGGTGTTAAGTTTCAGCTTATCATTTTTGACGGGAGAATCTGGCAGCAGCCTCCCTTTACCGCTTCTTTTATTGGAGCAAGTGATTTACTTTATTTTCATATTTTTATTAGTCAAATGGATTGCCCCATTTTTGATGTCACTAGCTGGAAAAATCTATGCCAACTCTGCAATCATCATTGTTTCATTGGTTTTATGTCTAGGTATGTCCTACATTGCTGATTTGATTGGACTAAGTTCAGTCATTGGTGCATTTTTTGCAGGGATCGCGGTAAGTCAAACATCGGTCAAAGAAGAAGTGTATCATAATGTCGAGGCATTAGGTTATGCCGTATTTATCCCAGTCTTTTTTGTCAGTGTTGGACTAGAAGTCGATTTCTCTAACTTTGGAGAACAATTGATTTTTATCTTGATCCTAACAACTGTTGCAGTCTTGACTAAACTTGGTGGTGGTTATCTAGGTGCAAAAGTAGCCGGCTTTTCAACGAATAGTGCCTTTATGGTAGGAGCTGGTATGATCTCACGTGGTGAAATGGCGCTGATCATCTTGCAAATTGGACAACAAAGTCAATTGATTGAAGCAAAATATTATTCTCCACTTGTGATCGTGATCTTATTAAGTACCTTGATCTCTCCATTGATTCTTAAATATTTTACAAGAAAAGTGTATCATGGGTGATTCGTTCTCAGATAAATAGAGCCTTTCTACTAGATTTCTCGAATCTAATAGAAAGGCTCTATTTTTGATCAAATAATATGCTCTTTGCTCTCGTTCCATAACTCTTCTGGCGAGTAATAATCATTTTCATTCAGAACAAGAGTGCCATCTGGTTGAATTTCAATAGTCGATCCTACCCAGGTTGTTTGTGAAGCCAATAAACTATTCTTTCTTTTGCCATTTTTCATCGAAAAAGCTTCTGCATGTTCTTTTGCTAAATGTGATTTTAAATATCTCGTTTCCCCATTATCAAATTTAATCTTCAACATGCTTGCAGCCATTTCCGCTTTTACTGCTTTTGGAACATCAGTCATCTTATCTCCTCCTCTTGTTATTTACACTCGTTTCTATAGACTAGTGTATCACTGCAAGAGAGAAAAAACTAATTATTTTGTATCCGATTTCAAACTCTGTATTTATTGGTAAGTTTGATTCAAATACTGCAATAAAGCAGGCGCTCGATTAGTAGCAGAATCGCCTTCTTCTCTGTTTTCTAACATGCTGATCACTAAGTAGCCATTTGTTTCAGGATTGATTGCATACAGGAAACTGTTTTCTTGTCCTTTTTCATCCTGCTTTTCTTTGATTTCAGCTGTTCCTGTTTTTGCGGCAAGCGGAATGCCTAGAGCAGCTAAAGAGTGTGCAGTTCCATTAGGGTCTTGGACGACATCGATTAGATCTGGCAAAATCGTTTGAACACTCGATTCACTAATCACATTTTTCTTATCTTTTGTTTCCTGATCCATGACTAATCGTGGATAAACTAAACTGCCATTATTTGCAAAAACACTATACATCGCAGCTTGTTGGATCGGGTTGATCAACAATTGTCCCTGACCATAGCCAGTATCTGCCAACAGAATCTCCGAATTGAATGAGTCTTCATTTGAGATTTGCGCAGGATCCATTTGGATCGGTAAATCTAGCTCTTCACCGAAAATGAATTGATTCAGTCCTTTTCTAAAGGCTTCTTCCCCCATTTTCAATGTTTCTTGTGCCATATAGATATTATCAGAATAAACTAAAGCATTTTTCAAGTTCACTTGTGGTACATCACTGACACGTGTCACTTGGTAAGAACCCCAAGAGCTATCTTTTTGCCACTTCAATCCATTGATCGTTAATATTTCATCTGGATTCAATGTCCCATTATCTAAGCCGATGGCTGCGGTGATCATTTTAAATGTTGAACCCGGAGCATAACCTGTTGCAAAACGGCTAATAAACGGACGATTGGGATCTTCTTCATAAGCTTTGTAATCGTCCTGTGAAATACCATTCGTCATTTTATTTGGATCATAGCTAGGTGAACTGACAAGTGCCAACAAATCTCCAGTTTTAGGGGCTGTCGCCACAGTAGAACCTGGTTTTCCATCTAGACTGTCGAATGCCGTTTTTTGTGCATTGGCATCGATCGTCAACTGGATATCCTGTCCATTTTTCACTTCATGTTGGAGTAAGACAGCTTTTTCATTTCCTTCTTCATCTGTCACACTTAACTTTCCACCGTTCGTTCCTCTTAATTCTTTGTCGTAGGCCATCTCTAAACCCGAACGCCCGATTTTTCCTGTGCTACTCAACTCAGGATTTTTCTCAATATCTTCTGCGGTGATATCTCCTACGTAGCCAATCAATTGAGCAGCGGCTTCTCCTAGTGGATAATAACGACCGGCAACTTCTTGGATCGTTGCTCCACTTGGAAGTTCTGGTGTTTCCCCTTCAATGATCTTTAAAGGAACAAAGTAATCGGGTTGGACCCAAGCTTGAGAAATCGCCTGTTCAATACTGGCTTCAGTCAAATCGAAGGCTTCAGCGATTGCTTTGATATTTGTTGTTTTTTCCTCACCCTCACCTAATTTTGCAGGTACGACACCTAATTGTTTTAATTTTCCGGTCGTGGCTAAGGGCTGTTTATTGCGGTCCAAGATTTCACCGCGAGACGCTATGTCTGTGCTTAAGCTGACTTTATCTTGCCCTTCCATTTGCGGAAAAATCAAATTTGGTTGCCAATTGATTTTGGTTTGATCTCCTTCTTGCGACAAAGTTCCTTCGTATGCTAAGTCTTTCAATTCACCTAGCGTTGTATTCATTTTAGCTTTATACGTAAACTCATACGTATCATTCTCTTTTTTCGTCACGGATAAGTTTGAGAGTTTGATCCCTCTGATTTCTGCTGCACCATAAATATTTTGATATTTCTCTAAAATATCTTGTTCAGTAAGATTACTACCGTTTTCTACTTGAAGTGATTTCACCGCTTCTTCATAATTTTCCTGGTTCAGAGAGTCGATAAATCCTTCAATCGTTTTTTCTCCAGCTTTTACCGCTTGTTGTTCCTGGACGTGTTGATAATAAAAGAAGCCACCACCAGCTGCTGCAAGCAAGACGACGATTCCCGCTCCAATATAGATGCCGGTCGATTTTTTCTTTTGTCTGTCACTCCTCTTCATGTTTTGAATACCTCTCTTTATTAAAAGTACGAATCAAAGATATTCTAACACATGGAAGGGGAAATAGAATAGCAGCCCAAATGATTCTTAATCAGTACTGTTCTTATATTAACTTTATTTTAATCAAAAATAGAGAGTGGGACATTTGCCCTCTCGCATTTGATAAAATCGAATAAACGGTGGGGACAGATGTAACTTCATAGGAAATAAGGCACCATCCATAAAAATTTGAGGAACAATTTTCGTGGATGGTGCCTTATTTATTGAGGCTAAACACTTATGCCTCGATCTCTATCAATATAGTCATTTAGTTATTTATCTAAAAACTCGTGTATCGCTTGTTGATTTTTAGTTAAGTCGATTTCCAAGACACTACCAGCTGGTGTATTATCATTGAAGTCCCAACTTTTATCAACGGGCACGGATAGTGTATCGATTTTCTTCTCGTCATTTAGGAAATCTAACCCACAATCTAACAGAACACTTTCCGGTAGATTTGTTTGGATACTACCTAAAAGTTTACCGATCGCCTTAGGTAATTTGATGATCGATGTGACATCTTTCAATTGACTGGCTACCGCCTCAACAACTTGTTGTTGTCTACGGATACGTCCAAAATCACCTTCTTCATCTTCACGAAAACGAGCATATTGTAGCAAGGTATTTCCGTCCATCGTTTGCTTTCCTTTTTTGATAGCTACCCCATCTAAATCTAAATCTTTTTCTGCATCGATCGTTACGCCATCTGGAAACAATTCATCGATACAATCAATAAAATCTTGAAACGTAATACTTGCATAATAAGGGGTCTCCAACTTGAAATTTTCTTGTAAGGTTTGGTTCAATAAGTCGATACCACCATAAGAATAGGCAGCGTTGATCTTATTCATTCCATAACTAGGAATAGAGACGTAAGAATCTCTCATGATAGAAATCAATTTGGCTTGTTTGGTCTTTTGATCATATTGGGCGACCATCAAAGAATCTGAACGGCCATTTTCTTCTTTTGATCGTGCATCAGAACCTATCAATGCCACATTGATGATCGATGGGACATCTTGTGCATTGACTTTCTCAACTGTTGCAGATTGTTTCACTGATGAGAACCCTTGAATAAATTCAAAAGAAAAAAAGCCAATGACCATTGCAAGTACTAACAAGATACTTAATACGATTTTTTGAAATGGTTTCATTCAGTTGACCCTTCCTTTCAAACTCTTCTACTTGAAACGTGTAGCTTTGTCTATTATGATGAGTCAAGTAAAGAGTTTATTCTCTTTCATGTCTTTCGGTCGATTGAGCTGCAACTCGTCGACCTTTTTTGTTTGTCTATCTGGTTTATTTCGTGCAGCATTCTTTGTAGTGATATGAATACCTCTGTTGATAAAATCAAATAGCTTGTTCCAGCGCATCCCCTTTCTTCTCCAGACACAAGTTAGGCAAGGCGAGCAAAAAAGGGAAGGAAAGCATAAGAAAAGGTCAGAAACCTTTTCGAACAAGATTTCTGACCTAGCATCATCTCATCGTCCGAGTTTTAGCACTATACAACGTAAAGAACGTATTCTTAGCTATTGGAAAAAGCCTTAATCCGACAATTCCTGTTTGACCCATTGGCGTCTTTCGACGTTTCTGGGCAATAGCCTATGTTTGTATAGGAGCCTCACCTAACAAGGTTAGTACTTATTTGATTTTCACAAAATTTATCATATTCCTCTTCGCATCGATAATCAATAAAATAAAGAATAAAATAACTAAATTAAACTTTATTTAATAAATATGAGGATATCATTTGATCCATAAATCATTTTTACGTTAGAAAAAACTGCGTTATCGACGTACATTTATTCCGGACGTAACAAGCGAATGATCTCACCTAACTTGCCGTAGTCGTTTCCTGCTAAGCGGCTGATTGGTTGTAACTGTTTCGGATCAATATAGCCTGTTTGTTCATCATAAACAGCTTCACTTATTTGATAAGTAGAAATTTGCAGTAAAAATAAATCAGCGGTCGTTTCTTGTTTTTTTTTGATCGGCACGTGTTGGTATAGTGTCGTTTCAAAGGCAATACTTGCTTCATTGATCCTTGGGACGCTGATAGTATCTGATTCGGAAGTAGTGAAAGAAGTCAACGTCAATTCACTTTCTTCGCTCGATAAGCTAGCAGCTGTCTGATTAGCATCTACCAGAATTCTTTCGTCTAGAACATGGATCACTGCTTCTTTTGTATCGATAAGATGTTTTGCCGTATCTTTCCACTCCCCATTTTTTCTTTGGATAGCTAAAGAAAGAATCGGTGGATTTGAACTAACAATATTGAAGTAACTAAATGGTGCTACATTGGTCACTCCTTGTGAAGATTTTGTTGCAACCACTGCCACCGGACGAGGGATAACTGAACCGATCAATAGTTTATAATTTTCTCTTTCTGTTAAGTCTGAAGGTACTCGTTTGAACATTTCTTTTCCTACTTTCTGGTTGAATGACCATTTCTGATGATAATCATGGTATCGAACAATCTAAAGCATTGTCAACTAAACGTTCTTACTACTAGCTTTTTTGATACAAAAACACCCAGTGCAGTTAGATGCACTGAGTGTGAATTTGATTATTTCAAGCGGAATAATGTCGGCGCTTGATTTGGAGACCATGTTACATCACCAAAGTTAAAATGTGTTACAAGGGTTGTGTATACTCGTCCTTGGAAGCTTACTTCTTCGTTTGCAGTATAAAGTTCCGGTGAAGACATAGAACCTAATCTCCATTCACGGACACCTTCGATTGTTTCATCTTGTTTCGTTGTCACTAATAGAGTGTTACTTGCGTCTGAAACTTCGTCTGTAGTACTGATTGCACGTACCACGTATGAATAGGTTGTACCAGAAGCTAAGTTCTTATCTGTGTAACTCGTAGATGGTGTTGAAGCCACTAACTGACCATTACGATAAATATCATATTGTTTGATTCCTTGTGTATGTGTTGAAGCTCCCCACATCAATGATACGCTTGAAGTCGTTTCACCCATTGAATGTAAGTTTTTAGGAGCAGTTGGTTTTTCTTCCGCAGTTGTCGCTCTAGTTGTTACTGAAATCGTTGTTTTGTCAGATGTCAATCCAGTTTGGCTAACTGCTTCGATCTCATAGTTGTAGGTTGTTTCTTCATTTAGTCCTGCATCTTTAAATTCTGGATCATTTGTATTGCCAACTAATTCACCGTCACGGTAAACGTTATATGATACAGTATTTGCTTGTCCATTCCATGCTAATTCTACAGAAGAAGCAGTCACATTTTCAGCACGTACATTTTGAGGAGCCTGAGGTTTCACAGGAATAGCTGAATCACCTTTTACATCCACGTCAATCACGTTATAGAATGCATTAGCTGTGTCCGCTACATCCCAAACAGCTAAAATCACATGGTAACCTAAACGATCACTTGGTACGTTGATTGCGTGTGGTGTCGTTGATGCTGGTGTTCCATTATGGTTGATTGTACCGATCAATTCAAAATCAGAACGTTCCAATTTATCATTTGGGTTCCAGTCAGCTTTCGTCATATAATAATGCCATTTTGTCGTCGCATGTCCGACAGTATAGCGCCATGTAAATAAATTCGCACCTTGGTTGATTCCTTGTTTTGTCCATAAAGTTGAGGTTTGTTGATCAAGATTGAAATCACCAAGCGAACCACCTGCTGATGCAATTTGTCCATCGGCTGGTCCAGCTTGTGGGTATCCTTTTAATGCTTCTAAAGATTGAGGTTCGTTGATAACAGCCCCATATTTTTGAAAAGCAGCAGTCCAGTTTGAATTTCTGTCTAAATGTCCTTGATACCCACGACTGATAGGAGACTGTACATATCCATGTGCAGATGCTTCATTCCCACCAATTGCTAAGCTTGCTCCAAATAAAATACTTGAGCATAAAATGGTTCCTAAAATTTGTTTTTTCATGTTTCCCTCCATAATTAACGATTAATATAGATAACTCCAGATTTTTCAAAAAAATTCTATTATGTATTTGCTTTTGTTATCTTAAATTAAGAATAACAGACAGATATGATTAAATCTAACCGGTTATTACCGCAAGCAAGGTAATAATAAATTACAAAAAAAATGTTAAAACACCGTACAAAATGTTGTATAAACAAGATTTTATGGACGTATTTTAGTAATAGATATTCCAAAAAAATATTACTTGTTTCTATTCTTAATTTTTTTATTATAAATTAACAAAGTTTGAATGATTCAATTTTCGTTATTTCTTATTTGTAAAAAAAACTATAACTCTAGCTATAATAACATCTATCCCCTTGCTCTTTTGCTGGTGTAAGTTCATTCATTTGCGGTATCAATTGCTTCATCATATGATGATACAAAGGGGGGTGTATGTATGAGCGCTTGGCTGATCTTACCCTTTGCAGTTTTACTGTTTTCATTAACGAGTTGTGAAGAGCCACAGCAGATGACCGTTCCTGATCAAACGAAAAGGACCACTTCTACTATCGAGCAAACAACCACTGAACAAACCGATCATTTAATTGAAGAAACGGAGGAATCGCTTATGAGTTACCCATCTGGCAGTTTATTAGCCGCAGTTGAAGACAACGATCGAAAGAAAGTTGAGGATATTCTAAAAACAGAGTATTCAATCGATGAACAAAATGACAAAGGTGAGACACCTTTACTGATTGCCACCCATCATGATTTTGTTGAAATCGCCAAACTTCTGATCGATCATGGTGCGTCGATCGACATCCAGGATACGATCCAAGACAGCCCTTACCTTTACGCTGCCGCACAAGGAAAAACAGAGATTCTATCTTATATGTTGGAACATCGTGAACCAAATCAAGCAATTGTCAATCGTTTTGGCGGTAATGCCTTGATTCCAGCAGCTGAAAAAGGCCATTTAGATAATGTGAAACTTCTATTAACCGACGCACGTGTGGACATCGACCATCAAAATAATTATGGTTATACCGCGTTGATTGAAGCAGTTGCTTTACGAGATGGGTCTGAAATCTATCAACAAATCGTTAAAGAACTGTTGAATCATGGCGCAAACAAAACATTACGTGACAATCAAGGGAAAACTGCGGAAGATTATGCTAGAGAACTGGGATATACTAAAATATTGGCACAACTAACTCAATCATAAAATAAATATAAGCGCTGAAAAATCTCCCTAAAATGCGATGTACACGCATTCGAGGGAGATTTTCATGCTAATATTTTTATTTGCCGATCACGTTGAAATTATGATTCACTTTTGCATCAATCACTTTTTTTCGTTTGAGATAGTCGGCAATCAATTCGGTCATGTCGATTGGACATTCTTTTACGATCTTCTCCGCTGAAAACATCTTATAATTACCACCACCTACTGCTCGATATTGATTGATCACCACTTCTAGTGATTTATCTAAGGGAATTGGCTCTCCTGCTTTTTCAAAGCGTGTCACACGATGACCGATTGGTTGATTTAAATCAATCGTGTAATTTATACCTTCATACATATCATAGTTATAATATTGAGGCTTGGACTGGATATACTTTGGGTCAAACGTAATTCCTTCATCGGTTGCCATTAAGTAACCAGCTGTTTGTTCGAGCGC
Organism: Enterococcus sp. AZ062; assembly: GCF_051715065.1. NCBI lineage: Bacteria > Bacillati > Bacillota > Bacilli > Lactobacillales > Enterococcaceae > Enterococcus > Enterococcus sp. AZ062. The sequence goes on from NZ_JBIOTB010000001.1 coordinate 1,664,625, forward strand.
TGCTTTCAGTTCTTGTCCAGTCACACGTACAACAGCCAGAGTATTCGGGTAAATATAATTCGTAAGAATATGACGCATGCTGACAGATTGTGGGAATCCCGTCACTTCATTATTGAATAAGGCTGTTCCTGAAATCTCTGCTCCAGTTGCATCCATCTGTATTCGATTGATCAGTTCAATATATGGATGCTCATTGACTCTTGCTGCCATAGGATCAACAATCCGTAGATTGCCCAGCACTTCTCCCACTGGTTGGTCTAGCCACATATCTAATGCTTTAGAAACCGGTTCAATTTGTTTAAGGATTATAGGATCTGGAGAAGCCTCTTTCGTTGGATAAAGTTTACACGAGTGATCCAAGACGACAAACTTGTTGTCTTGTTTTTTGACAGTTAGTTGGATTGCTCCTACAAAAGCCCCACGATACCCTGGCTGGATCACAGGTACACCATTGACGATTTCAGCAAGCTCACGATGTTGATGCCCTGTGACTAACGCATCGATCCCAGGCACTTCTTGTAACAACCGACTGGCTTCATTTTCACCGGTCAATGCTTCAGTCGGCTCGTTTGTTGTTAAATCTCTTTCAAAACCGCCATGGTATGCGACGACGACTAAGTCTGCTAACTCACGTAATAAAGGTACGTATTTTTTGGCGGTTTCAACAGCCGACACAAAATGAAGATCCTTGATTGTTCCAGGGTTTTCCCAGTTGGGGATATACTGAGTCACGAGTCCCAAAACAGCCACTTTGATCCCTTGTTTCTCAATGATCTGATACGGAGGTAAAACCGATTCCTGTTGATTCTTCCTCAACATATTGGCTACGACTATTGGGAAATCATAGGATTGGATTGCTTCATTCAAATAGGACCAGCCATAATTGAATTCATGATTGCCTAACACACCAACATCATAGTTCATGCTGTTTAGAAGCTTCGTTAACGTCGAGACAGAATACTCCGATTGTTTTGCAACAAAATAACTAAGTGGCGAACCTTGGATAAAGTCACCGTTCTCAATCATGAATACCGGACCGCTTACTGCCTGTCTTAATTCCTTCAGTTTTCCGGCTACTTTCGCCACGCCAAATGGTTGTTCTAAGTCACTGGCATAATTCGTCGGCAGAATGTAACCGTGCATGTCACTTGTTGCAAGGATTGTCACTTCCATTATCTCATCCTCTCAGTCGTTTTTATTGATTCCAAGCGTCTTCTAACTGGGGTACTGAATCTGAGATCAATTGATCTGTATCTTGATTCGTATTAGCTAATATATTTTCCATGATCGTACGCATTTCATTGAACGCATTGTCACTATTCTCCACTACTGGAATCGAGAACAATTCTTTAGTTGCACCCTCTAACTGTCGTGGTACTTTTGTTTCAGATGAATTTTTGTAGTCATCACTTTCTAATACTGATTCGATCGTTGGCATATAGCCAGTCATGGTTGCCCAATACAACTGGTTTTCTGGCTCTGATAAGAATTTCATATATAAAAATGCTGCTGTCCGTTCTTCTGGTGTGGCACTACTGAACATATAAAGATCCGTTCCTTGTTGTAAATTGATTTTTTCAGGACGTGGAGCAACATCATACGTAAATACACCTTCCGTATCTTTCTTTACATAGCCTTCCCCTGCAATCGAACCAATAAACATCGCTACCTTTTGATTGGCAAACGGACCAGATAAATAGTTGTCCGATCCTGCGATCCGGAAGTACCCATCTTTGACACCCTCCGCGTAGTAGTTGATCAATTCTTTGGATTCGTCACTAGTCAAATCTGTCTCTTTGTCAAATTCGACTCCTTTGTTTTCCATACCGATCGTATAATAGTTGTTCAAAGAATCGAATCCGGCTCCTACCACTTCGCCATTCGTTGCTTCATAAATCGTTTTTGATGCTTCTTTTAGTTCATCTAATGTCGTGGGCACAGGGACATCATATTTTTCCAACATATCTTTATTATAAAAGAGCATTTCAGTTGATTTATTAAAAGGAATACCATACTGGACATCATCGATCTTGGCGCCATCCATCAAAGAGGTGCGAATCTCTTCTTGGTCTTGCCATCCAATCGTGTCATTATCGATCAAAGGTTGTAGATCGACGAGCATCTCATCTTGAGCCGCGTTATATAACCAACCAGGATATGCCTGAGTGATTGTTGGAAGATCTCCTGCTGATGGAAGAGTAGCATTGATCTTTGCTTGTAGATCAGAATATTGGGCTTGATTTTGTAATTCGACTTTGATAGTTGGGTTTGCTTTGACAAAATCATCGGTCATTTTTTGTAACGCTGTTTCTTGCGCACCATTCATTGCGTGCCAAAAAGTGATCGTCGTCTCTTCTGTTAGCTCAGTGACGATTTCTTCACTAGATGAAGAGGCATTCGAGCCAGTGTTCCCGCAAGCGCCTAAAGTCATTACAGCTGCTGATGCTACCAAAAACTTACTAATAGTTGTCCATTTCATTTTTCATTTTCCTCCGATTATAGTTGAATGGTTTCGCCTCTTTTTACTAATACTCTGCTTCCATATGGATTGTGCATACTCTCAGGTTTTAAAGTATGGATGGGAACCAACATAGCTGGTTTTATCCGATCGATGATTTCAGCTAGATCCGCAGGTTTTGCATGACCTGATAATGATAACTGCTTAAACTCCACTTGTTGCTTTTCAAATGCTCCTCTAAAAATCGCGTACTGGGGATCAAACTCGCCTAATGGTTGGGCATCACTGTGTATATACAGACCTCCTTTTTGTAATGAATCAACCTCACCAACAAATTGCCAGAAATAATCCGTCGAATCTGCTAATAAAGTTTCGTAAGAATACTCAAGTCGGGGGTCTAATGTACCGATCCGCTCTTTCTTCTCAGCGTAGTAATAAGGGACTTCTCGTTTTGCGACTTTTTGTAAGAGTAAAGCCATTTCTGCTTCGACAACTACTCGTCGTGGGGAAGCATCAATCAAAGCTTCCCAGCGTTTGATATTGGCTGGATAAAAATTGAAAGTCAATTGACGATTCTCGTTTTCTTGGATCATCTTCACTAGTTGCTCCGTCAACGCTCGTTCACTGTCTGGTGATGCCTCATTTTTCTTCTCTTTTTCCGGGAAACTAATGCTGACTCCTTCAAGCATCAATACATCGACCTTCTGTGCCACTTCACAGAATTTCTCTGTCAAATGTCGATCAAATCCATGAAGTCGAAGATCACCAGAATAAGCAATCAAAGCAGTTGGTGTCTCGATAAGAAAGGCTGCCGCACCATACGTATCATGATCTACAGGAAACAAACGAATCATCAATTCGCCGATGTGAAGATCCTGACAAGGCGCAATCGTTTTGATCGTTCGTGTATTTCCTTCTATATAAGGTGAAGGCAGCAAGAATGTTCCGTTACGATTTAAGCTTTCCAATAAAACTTTGGTTGGTTCCAATGTATACAATGGGATTTCTGGATCAAGATAATTGATCATTTTTGTGTGATCCAAGTGAACATGCGATAAAAATACGGCGGTATTTACAAACTTAGAATCCCTCTTGCGTGTGGTCAATCGCGGATCATAAATATCAATTGCTGGAATAAATCCCACATCTAGTAAAGTCGATAGCTCTTCATTTGGTAAGTTGATTTCAGGGTGATATTCTGTTCCAAAGTCAAAAAAGATTCTATCGTCGCCGTATGCAACTTCAATGACTGTCCCACCAATCGTCAAGAGCCCACTGTGAAAGGTAATGCTGGTTTTTTGATTAGCCTTTGATCCCATTTTTTGCCACTCCTCGGATGATTTCTTTTCTAAAAATAAAGTAAATAAGCACGATTGGTAATACGGTTAAAGTAGCTGCTGCTAATTGTAAGTGAACGTCACTGCCACTTTCGCTCGTAAATGCAGATAAGCCATTGTTCAATAATCGAAATTTTTTGTCATTTGTGACCAATAACGGCCATAAAAAGGAGTTCCAACTCGAAATGAAAGTCAAAATCCCTACTGTGACCAGTGCTGGCTTGGACATCGGAATAAGGATCTTTTTGATATATTCCATATCAGAAGCTCCATCGATCTTAGCTGCTTGATAAAAGGAACGCGAAATACTTTTCAAGTAATTAGTCAAATAATAAATATAAAAAATACTCGTCAAAAACGGCAAGATCAAAGCTGTATAAGAGTTCAATAAGCCTAAACGTGCGATTGTATTATAATTCGTAAATATGATCGACTCGTATGGAATCATCAACAAAGAAATCAATCCTACCATCACTACTTTCTTGTAACGAAATTCCAAAGTTGCTAAGGCAAATGCTGCAAACAGTGAAGTAAGAACGGTTGCCAATGTGGTCACTAACGATACAAATAAAGTGTTGATGAAGTATTGGATAAATGGCGCTTTTTCGAATACTGTCAAATAATTCACCCATTGAAAGGAATCAGGTATAACAGTTGGTGGAATACTTGTCGCTTCCCGATATGTCATCAATCCACCAAGTATCATATAGATAAATGGAAACACCGTAATGATTCCTAGGAGTGTCAAAAATAAGAGTGAGAGCAATGTAACGATTTTTTTCATCTTTTTCTCCCCACCTTCTTCAAAATCAACTGTTGGAAAAAAGTAATACTTAGAATAAGCAAGAATAAAACAAGTGTTGCTGCCATAGCTAGACCTGGTCTACCTGCAACATGGAACTTATCATAAATGTAAAATACTGCGGTCATCGCACTTTTAGCAATCCCAGCTTGACCACCAAATAGTGCGTAAACCTGCGTATAGATTTTAAACGCACCAATCAAATTGACTGTTAAGAGGAACGTGAGTGTAGGAAGTAATTGTGGCAAAGTGATCTTCACAAAAATCTCCCATTCATTTGCGCCAAACATCTTCGCGATTTTGTAATGCTCTTTCTCGATGTTACGGAATCCCGCTAATAATATGATAATATTGAAAGCTAAACTCGTCCAAATGCCAAAGAGGATCAAAGTAGGCATACTCATTGATACACTATCTAACCAATTCACTCGTGGGAGCCCAAAAAATTCAAGTAAGTAATTGATGAGCCCGTATGATCCGTTGAAAAAATAGCGAAAAACAATACCGATCGCAATTGTACTCGTGACATAAGGCATAAAAAAAATCGCTTCAAAAAATGACTTGTACTTTACTTTTTCAAAAATCACCCACGCAATCGCCAGTGAAAGAATCAAAGCAATTGGTACGACGGTAAAACTGTAGAACGCAGTATTTTTCAACGCGCGGAAAAATACTGGATCACTAAGCAAACGTTGATAATTCTCAACTCCTGCAAATCGAGGATTGATCAATGTCCCTTTTTGAAAGCTCATAAAAAAAGCCCGAAAAAGCGGATAAATATTGAATACAAAAATTGCAAGTAATGCTGGAAGTAAAAAATACCAAGCTTTTAATTGATTTTCAGAATTATAATTTTTCTTTCCCATCAATAGATCCTCTCTCCATCAAAGCTAAATAGGAACACTTTGTGATAAGCTAAGTCAAACGTAACCGTAGTTCCTTCAGTGATCTCATTTTCCACCCCTACGATTGACTTTACTCGCTCTCCTGCAAGTTCAAAGTGTAAAATTCGTTCACGACCAATCAACTCAACACTTTGAATCTTCCCTTTTAAAGGACCACTATCGCTTGGTAAAATATCTTCAGGACGCATGCCTAAGTAATATTTCCCATTTGTGATCGATTTTTTGAAACGTTTTTCGATAAAATGAGTGAGTGGTAAATCAAATGACGCATGTTTGATCCCATCATCGACAACTTCAATTGGTAAAAAATTAATGATTGGATTACCGATGAACTTTGCAACGAATAAATTTTCTGGCTCTAAATAGAGATTTTGAGGATCATCTTCTTGCTGTATCTTGCCATCTTCTAACAAGATGATTTTGTCACTGATCGATAAAGCTTCTTCTTGATCATGGGTGACAAAAATCGTTGTGATCCCCACTTCTTTCACTAACCTGCGAATCTCTTCACGGATCTTCAAGCGTAATCGAGCATCCAGATTACTTAAAGGTTCATCCAATAATAGGACTTCTGGTTCTTGTACTAACGCTCTCGTGATAGCTACTCGTTGTTGTTGCCCACCAGATAAAGTTCCAGGTTTCTTATTCTGTAACTCTTTGATATTGGTTAATTCCATATATTTTTCAGCAATCGCTTTAGCATCACCTTTTTTCTTTTTATTATCCCCAACTAATAATGGAAACATGATGTTCTCTAAAACAGTCATATGTGGATACAATGCGTAATTTTGAAATACGAATCCGATATTTCGATCTTTGGGCTCCGTTTTTATGACTGACTCCCCCTTAAAACGAATATCACCATCTGTCGGTTGTAACAGTCCTGCGATGAGGTTCAACATTGTCGATTTACCACAACCACTAGGACCTAAAAGACAAACAAGTTCCCCTTTTTCTATCGTAAAATCCACTTGCTTCAATGCTTCAAAGCCATTATCAAAAGTTTTTTGTAATCCGATCACTTCAATCATAAGTGACCCTCCACTCTTCCATATATTTTTATGACAGCTGTTTTCTTTCTATATCTTCATCTTAACGTTCGAATATTTAGATTACATATATTATATGTAAATATCTTGAAAATATTCTCAACTCCTTGTTTTTATGGTTGTTTTTTGGTAAAAATTGAAATCAATGTTATAAAATGATACTTATGAAAACTATTCATATAATATTTCAATAAAAGGATAACAAAGAAAAAAGCTTTATCTATAGCAACATTTAACGTTAAGACAAGAAATAACAGTTGTCTAACAGTTAAACCTCAAAGATTGCTATGGATAAAACATTTTGTTATTTTTTTAATATCAAAAAAATATAGTTTACATATTATTTTTATGGGCAACACAGCGATTCAAATTAATCAATCGATTGAAACACACAAACAATGGATGTTCGAAAATATGTACAAATAAACCGACCACAAAGAGTAAGTACAAAAACTACTCTTTGTGGTCGGTTAGAATGTTTAGTCGATCTATTACTTAATCTCAAATCTTTCAATCTGAGTAAGCGCCCTTTGCTTAAAGTTTACGTGCAAAGAATGAAACGATCAATACTAAAATGATTGCTCCGATAAGTGATGGTACGATTGCCATTCCACCGATCACTGGACCCCAAGTACCTAAAAGTGCTTGACCAATAGCTGATCCAACTAGACCTGCGATTACATTCGCAATGATGCCCATTGAAGAACCTTTATTTGTGATTGCTCCTGCAATTGCTCCGATAATACCACCAACGATTAATGACCAAATAAATCCCATAATTATTTCCTCCTAAAATTCTAAAAAATTAAGTTTATTGTACGCGTGGTTCATTGTTTTCTTTTACTTTTTGCGCACCTTTGCCAACAGCTGATTTTGCTTTGTCAGTTTGTTTTGAAGCAAATTGACCAGTTGATTTTGCTGCATCAGTTACTTTATCTTGAACTGTTTCTTGATCTTTTTCGTATTCTGCTTGTGTTTTGATGTCAACAACATTTACATTGACTTCGATCACATCAAGATGAGTCATTTCATTCACTTCTGTACTGATCAATTCTTTGATTTGATCGTAAATGTTTTCGATATCTTTGCCATATTCAACAACTACATCTAAATCAACAGCCACTTGTTTTTTACCAACTTCTGCATTGATTCCAGCAGTCACGTTGTCTGTATTGACTAATTTTTCAGCAATGTTTGAGAAAAATCCACCATCAAGAGTCAACAAACCGTCAACATCTTTCAATGCGTAACCAATGATTTTTTGAATGACTTTGTCTTCATAAGTCAATTCACCTTTTGCTGCAGTGTCAGCAACTGGATTTGTACCTGTAGTAGTGTTCACGTTTTTGAAATCTTTGTTTTCCATATTAAATTCCTCCTATGATTTGAAATATTCATCTAATAATCTTGTTTCTTTTAAATAAAAACCAATACCCACACCAATAGCGGTCATGATCAATATTAAAAGAGTTTTGAAAAATCCAACTGTTAACCATAAAACGGCTAATAGTAAGCCAAGACCCCCAAAGATAATAGGGAGCTTATATAGTGAAAAGAATTCTTTCATTTGTGTGCCCTCCTATTCTACTCGTGAGTGCTGGTTGTCTTCATGTTCTTTTTCATCTTGATAACTACTATAATTGACAGCTACTTTGATCTCTTGTTCTGAACCAAGGACATTGGCAACTTGCTCTCTCACTTCTTGCATCAACATTTCTGTTTTACCAATAAGAGAAGAAGTACGTTTTAGATCGCCTTTTACATGAATATTGATTTTCTGTTTTGTTGATCGTACTTTGACTTTTGGTGATTGAATGAATTCTTCTTCGTGTAGATACGAACGAGTCAGTCCTTCAATGGCTTTTTTATCCAACGTCAATTTTCCATCTTTGTGCTTTAATACGAAGGTTCCTTTCGATTTTGGATAGAAAAGAACAAATAATAAGATGAGAACGACAACAATTGCAAATACGACTGCAGCCCAGAAAATATATTGTTGCATATAATAATTTGTTATCGTAAAAAAGCGAAAACGTTCCAATTGTTCAGGTAAGACATATGGTGCATTAACTAGAGCGATGATCAAAAGTACTGAAAGTAAAATTATGCTTACAATTACACCGATGATCTTTACCCCCTTATTCATTTTCCACCTCCTAAGTATCTTATTTTTTATTTTCAACACATGACCAACAAGTATATCGCTTGAGGAACCTATAGGAATACCTACTTTAAGTAAGCGCTACCAAAAAGTGCAGGCTCAAAATAACTTTGGTACTCTCCCCTGTATAGAAATCTTAAATAACAGTAACAATTATTATATAACTTCTATTGTTTCTTGCTGGCTATACTACAAGAATAGTATTCAAGATTAAAAATTGCAAAGATAATGCTCATTTATATTACAAAATAAAAAATAAAAATGACAAAATACAGCGAGAACCGATAATTTCCCGCTTTCAAACCAAATGTTTTAATCTTTTATTATAAAGGATGATACCCTTTTCAAAAATCATTGAAATATTTTATAATAAGTTGAAGAAAAATGTTAGAATAATAGTAATTTGATTTAGTTAAGCTATTATTCTTAGAAAGAGGTGTCACATGTTAAAAAAATCCATATACGCATTTATAATAACGATTATTTATTTGATTGTTTCCAATGCTGGCAATCTATTTTTTGGGGTGTCAAAAGAATTTAGCTGGACAACTACGTTGTGGGAATCATTATTTTTCTTTTTATTCGTTCTCTTACTACAAAATTATCGAAAGAAATGAATTGACATTTACAAAAAAAAAGCAATTTAGATTTTTTCTAAATTGCTTTTTTATTTTTATTTATTCATTTCATTTTTTAATGCTTCTGGCATTTTTGGTTCGTAGATAACGAATGTGCAATCCGCACCGATCGTTCCCATTGCATAAGTTGCGATAGCAATCGCCATTGTTGAGATAACCTGCATCATTTGTAATTTCTTTGTTTTTAGACTTGTTAACATATTTACTCTACCCCTTTATTTTTAATAAACATCAACAATGTAGCAATTGCTAGACCTAACAAGAGATATGTACGAATACTGTCACTAGGTAAAAGCACGCCGATCGTTGTGATGAACAGAATGATAAAGACCGTTTTTCTTAATCGGAAAGGTCCTTTTGCTTGATTGATCGTTCGCTCTTTTACGAGTATTCCTAAGCCAACAAATAGAATTCCGAGAACAAACAAAGGACGAGTCAATTCAAAACCAATCGAAGCGGTGATCCAAGGCAAAACAACCAAGAACAGCACACTAAGTATTGTACAAACTGCACTATTACTTGCATGAAATCCTTTCGTTGTCAAACGAACTGAGATGAATACAAGGTGTGTGATGAACACTGCTCCCACAATGTGTAAGAGAAACGCAATCCCATACATCACGATCATCTTGAACAGATCAACAAATAGGATCGATAACCCATATTCCATCTTTGCTTGTTCAATCGGTGAAAGGCCTAATTGTGAAGCGAAATGTCCACTTATTTTCTTTGATAATTTTTCCTCTATTGAAATGTACTCTTCAGTCATCTTTCACGCTCCTTCGCAGTTTATTATACCTATTTTACTAATCTATAGATTATTTTATCAAAAGTGTTTCTAATTTTGTCAAAAGTGCAAAAATCGATGCATTTATGCTTTGGGTGAAAACTCATTTTCAAAGCGAGTGACTAATTTTTTTAAATACCTGGTAGAGACTAAACATTCTTCCCCATTCGTCATGATCACTTTTCGCTCTTTCTTATTGATTTCTGCTATGTTTGCCAAATTGACGACAAACGATTGGTGACAACGACACAAAGAATCACTTAATTTTTCGATTTCTTTGATTTTCCCCGCATACTCAATCATGCGATTGTCCAAGTGTACGATCAGTTTATGTGGTGTTGGACTTGAACTAAAAAAGAGAATTTCATCAACATATAATTTTACATCGACGGCACCGCTTTTTAGCCAGATCTGTTCTCTAGTAGACAACGCAGTATTCATATATCGTTCAATCGCAATATCAATACAACTGATGATTTTTTGTTGCAATTGTTCTTCATTATCTTTGATTATATAATCCAACGCCTCTACCTTATAAAGAAAAGTAAGATAGACAAAATCGGTGTACGTCGTAACAAAAATGATTTTGGCTGTTGGATCATACAGTCGGATCTGCTTACCTAGTTCTACGCCATTGATATCTGAATTTAAATCGATATCTAAAAAATAGATACCCTCTGTTTTGTTAGTTGATACATAAGATAAAATATCATACGGGTTATCTGCAGCTAGTTGGAACTCAACATCATAATCCATCATCATTACGTAATTTTTAATAATGTTGGTGATGCGGTTACGATGGATCTCTTCATCATCACAAATAAAAATTTTTAACATACTTACCCCTCTACCTCACATATAGTTATGATTTGTATAAACTTATCATCTTGGATCTTTGTATCTAAAAACACATTTGCATTCAACTGGACTAGCTCATCCAGATTTGTCAAACCTATCCCAGAATTACCGGGTTTTGTTGTAAAACTTGCTTTCTTTAAATCATGTAATTTAGGCAAATCACTTGGACAGTTATTGATCAACATAAAGGTACAGTCTTTATGGTCTGCCACGATTGCTAGTTCGATCTCTGGATGTTCAAGTTCTTCTGAGGCTTCAATTGCATTATCCAAAATGATCCCCAGCATTCTTACGAGTACCATCGTAGACACTTCCACATGATTGACCACCTCAGGCACAGAAATGCTCACATGTATCCCTTTCTGGTGTGCCATATATAACTTGCTCATGATCACACTTTTGATTTCTCGGATTTTTATATTCGAAATCGAAGACATCCTGAAAATTTCTTGATCAAAAATCGAACCTGTCGCCTTGATACTATTTCTAAAATAATCCTTTAGTCCTGCTAGATCTTCAGTTTCGATGTACTCTTCTAATGAAATAAGAATGTTTTTGTAATCGTGTTTAAATTTTAGAATCTCTAGATAATTTTTTTCAGCTTGTTCACTGTATTCGATCAAGTAACTCATTTGGCGTTTTTGTTCTCTATTTTCATATTCCGTTCTTTTTATGAAAATAAAAGAAAAACAAATGATTGCTGACAACAGCCCATACAATATCATGAATAGCTCATGTGCATCGATCAAATAAATGCGCAAATTAGGAAATCTTTCTATGACCACTAGACTAAAATAGACACAAATCGTCGCTGTCGCAATGACTCCGCTGATTTTCATCGTCAAGAGATCTTTGTAGCACTTTTCTAATAACCGTGTTTTGAAAATATATGCAAAGAAGAAAAAAAGAAGGGTTCCTAAAATCACAGTTAATCTTATATTTAGAACCAAGTGAAGAATCGTATAACTGAAATTGATGATATAATCGGAAAAAATATATAAACAGAATGTGACAGAAGGGATAAATAGCGCAATATAAATATTTCGCCGGAAGTAATAAGTTACGGCACATAAACTAGCCCATAAAACTGCAGTTGCAAAAACATTGATCACAAAATAAAGTGCCATATAGCAAATGATTCCAATGATCGACAAAATGACGTAATACCGATTTTTTAAATGCGTATCCAAATAGCTAGTCACCCAAAAGATGCAAGCCGTTTGAACGATGACAATCAACAAGCTTTCCAGCGTGTCTAAATTCACAAAATGTCCCCCTAATTTAAGTAAGTCCTCACGTACACAACAAACCAAAAACAACAAAGAATTGCTTCATTAAACTATTTTTTTAAAACAAAGCCTAAGTTCTTCATTTTATGTATCTTTCGATAACAAAAACGTTTTAATCCTTTTCAACAAAAAAGATTGTAGCACATTTCACTAGTCTTTTGGATTACATGTTGATTAATAAACTGCGTAGAACTTTTCATTTTTTCGGTACAGCCAATGTTTTTTTCTGAAAGTTATAGTCTATTTACATCTATAGCATGTTGTGTTATAATAGATTTATTACGGATCATATGTTATACGACATCTTAATTTGTTTTTATGAAATTTAATCCCACTGGCGTAACTAAAGGGTTACAAGGATGTATTAGTGGTTAGGGAATACATTGTTTAAATGAGAAAGAGTTAATATAGAGTAATCGCCTCTTTAGAGGTTTTAAGTAACACAAATGCTTCGTTAGATTGCCTTTTCTTCGGGAAAGGCAATCGTTCAGCCATTTATTTATCGAAAAACGATAAATAATAATTGAATATCAATATATATTTATTTAAGGAGTTAAACAAATGAAAATACATTCATTATTTTTAAAAACAACTACTATCGGAGTATGTGTTGTTTTCGGTCTATTTGGTCTATTATTCGGCACTCAGTTATTAACCAATGAATCAAACACCCTCTTTGATTGGCAAACCATTCTTATGATTTTAGTCATTTTCACTACTCTGCTATCAGGTATAATCATTGGTGGCATCATTTTTAAATTATTAACAATCGTATCTAAAGACCAGACATTTTCAAAGCATTCCCATCGTTTAGTTAGCTATATCCGGAAAGTAATGATTTTCTTATCACTCAGTGCTTTTGGTATTTTACCAAAATTCTACCAAATGGCAGATGCGGATGACGCTCCTGGATTGATGCTATTAGGCCTTGCACTGGTTTTCTTACCTTTTGCAGGGTTAGTATTAATGAATGTCTTGATCAAAATATTGGAAGAAGCAATTCGTTTGAAGAAAAATGACGAATTGACAGTGTGAGGTGCGAGATGGCGATCATTGTTAATTTAGACGTGATGTTAGCAAAACGGAAAATGTCAGTAACTGAACTAAGTGAGAAAGTTGGCATAACCATGGCTAATCTTTCAATATTGAAAACTGGAAAAGCAAAGGCGATCCGCTTCACTACGTTAGATAAAATCTGTGAAGTTTTAAATTGTCAACCAGGTGACCTTCTTGTCTTTGAAAAAGATAAAGAAATCTAACTATTTCAGCTATTATAAAAATGCAAGCCCCATAATCTCAAGATTTGGAGGACTTGCATTTTTTTATTCGTTATCAAGCAAGCAATTCTTGATAAAAGTTTATCAGATTATGTATCTCCCTTGTTTTAGGGAAAACGGAGATACCGAATATAGGGATATTATATGTTTTATCAATCGTAATATTTGAAATAATACAATCAAAATTCTCATAATTAATTAGATCCTGAGATAATACTTTATTGTTTTTCACGACAAATTCATATTGATTGCCCAACTGGTGTTCTAGCTTGCTGAGCAAATAGTCGTCATATTTAAGGGTAGAATTGGTTATGACTAATGCACGAACATGTTTATTATCTTCGAATTTTTTTATTAGATCTGGCCAGTACAATAATATTTCTGTAAATACAGTTGTCGCAAATTCTTCGAAATCATTTAGTAGAATATTATGCGTATGGACGTAATGTTTTAACTTATTCCATAATCGAAGTTGGATTTTATTCATTTCTGAGTGAGTGTTTTTTAAAAAAAGTGAGTGCTTTTGGTAATTTATGGAAAATGGCACCGTATTTTGTTGTAATAAAATAGTGATCTTGTGGAAGATCTTTGTTTTGTCTTCGCATACAATTCCATATTTCTCTTCCACCTCTTTGATGAAGCTATCTAATGCAAGTATAATGGGATTTTTTTGATTCAAAGTATCTATATCGAATAATTGGAAAATAAACGGTTGATCGAATATAAACCGTGCCAAGTGCTCATTAATCAATTCGTTCTTCTTAGGTAGGTGCAATTGCTTAGTTGTTAATATTTCGTACTTGAATTTCTTTGTTTTTTTACTGTTTGAAACTAGCGCACTATCATTTTGGAGCAATAGTATACGGCTCGCAATCCAAAAATGAAATATTTTTTTCTCTTGTGGCTCCAAACTAATCAGCGTTTGTTGCAAGTTATTTTCTTCAACAAACTCCTGTGCTAGTTGAGTAACAATCAACCGAAAAGTCGCAGGGAAAGCATCCTCAAAATAATGATATTTTTCCATTAAGAACTGTACAGTCATTTCAGTAATGATTTGGTCGTTACCAACAAGCTTAATCAATGCTTGTACTTTCAGATCAAAACTTTGTAACATCGGATTGATTTTATCGACAATTCGTCGCAAGGTACTTTCAGAAATAAATAAATAGTCTGCTAATTCTAGATAATTCTTAAACTTATGTAATAATATAGCTTCTAAGTAACGATATTCGATCGACTCTTGCTTGATCACTTGATAAATATAATCTTCTGTTACATGAGGTAGAATTGTTGCTTTAACCCCTTCTTCTCGTGTCATTTGAATGGTAATATCACTGGCATAAGAGTTAAGATCAAGTAAGTCATTCCTCAAAGTTTTTGCTGAACAACCAAGTAAATTTTCTAAGTCGTTAAAACGATAGGTATTGCCTTCAAATAAGTACTCTAGTAATTTCAATTGTCTTTTTAATTTTTTTGACAAAATTTTCAACATTTCTATTCACCTCACTAACAAATAAAAAACACTCAAATTTGGGTCTCCCCTCCTTTGAGTGTTTCCCTTATTTAATTTTAGTGGTCTTTTTTCTTCTCTAAAAACTATTTTTTCTCCAATGGATAAAAAGTGGATAAAAAGTTGTTTTATTCATTTGACTCTTCTTCCACCTCGTCAGTAGATCGTTTTTTCCAAAAGAAGATGCCGCCAACCAATGTCAGTAATATGGTACCCAATACAGAGAGAAGCGTGTTTCTAGTGGCATTTGTTTGTGGTAAGTTGCCTGTTGCTTCTTGATCACTTCCATCATTTGGTCCACTTTCTCCGTTCTCGCCGGTATCACTTCCAGTCCCCTCTTCACCAGCAGCACCTGGAGTATCTTCTGCACCTTGTTCAACCACTGAGTATCTTCCTTCAGCACTTGTTGTAAAACCACCATGTGCTTCATTGACTTGGATGTCTAAACCAACAACATTGTTACTTCCAAGTGCAGATGTATCGATTTGTGAATCTTCTTGTAACTGAACCGTATAAGAATTGGCTGGAATTTCGCGACCATTTACTCTTACTGTTTCAACCATAGATTTCGGATCGACTCTTTCTGTGCCAATCGCAATAGAAGCTACTCGTGTTCGAACATCTAACTCCCCTGTTGGCTCAAAGCCATATTCTGTCACATTATAAACAGCAAACTGTCCTCCATAAGTGAAGTTTCTTTCTTGTTCTTCATGCATCAAGATATTGTTGTTCGCATCTTGGTGGAAGACCTTGACAACATCTCCTTCAACTACTGGAAAGGCACTTCCACTATTGAACCGTGAAATAGCTTGTTGGATCGTTTGTGTTCCACGAACTTCATATTGATATTTCGACCGTCCATCTTGGCCGATGATTTCGATTCCATAATACACATTATTGTCGTCCACTTGCGTTACTCGATTATTTAAAATCGTACGATCCGAACCTTGAATGGATTGAATCTCGATTTGGCGACCACTTTTCACTAAACCAAATGAACCTACTGTCTCATTTTGACGATTCTTTAAATGGATCGTGCTACCCCATTTGACTTCATAAGGCACTTCAATATCTGTTGCGGTTACACCATCTGCTGTGGATACACGAACGGTCACTGATTTTTGACCAGCTGTTTGTGTATCGAACGCATCGATTTGTTCCACATTATATAACGAACTAGATAATTGGTGTCCGTTAAAGCGGACTTCATTGATCAGCTTTGTTGCATCTAATTCACTTGCATCTTCACCTAAAACCAAGCTTTGATTTTGTTTTTCTGCATGGATCATAGTGATTGGTTCAAACTCACCGTTTTGGATTCGGTAATGGGCATAATTAGATCCCGCCGTAAAGTTTCTGACCAAGTTATCACGCATCAACAAGTTACGATTTTCTGTTTCCGCATGATAAACTTTGAAAATATCCCCTTCATTTACTTCTAACGGTTGCCCATTATTAAAGCCTTGGATTGCTTGTCTGATCGTCATATGTCCTGTCACTTCATAGCTGTATTTGATATTATCAGGAAATAGGCGACTTTCTGGCTGCTCTGGATCAGCTAAAATTTCGATTCGATAATACGTATCACGACCAAAAACATTATTCACCGCATTGTTTAAAATCGTTCCTTCCTCGCCTTGAGTGGCGTGGATTTTTGATAGCCCATCTTGCTCGACGATACTGAATGCCCCAACTGTTGCATTTTCTAAGCCCTTCAATAAGAATGTACTACCCCACTTCACTTCATAAGGAATCTCCAGCTCCACGGAGGCTAGACCGTCCTTCATAGCCATTCTCAAACGAACTTCTCGTTTACCAATGGTTGAAGTATCGAAATCAGATAAGCGCTCGATCGTATAGGTATCTTCTGCCACAGGTTCTCCATTGATCGTCACGCTATCTAATAATTCTTCCAATTCAAAGTTGGTTGTATCTTGCGCTAAAACAAGTTCCTTATTTGCTGTATGAGCATCCATTACTGCCATTGGTTCAAATCCGTATGCGGTTACCTCATAGTAAGCATAAGAAGAATTATGAGTAAAGTCTTTTTCTTCCTCATTAACAAATAACACTGAACTTCCTTCTGAACGTTGCGGATGATAAATTTTGATGATATCTCCAAATTGAACGGTTACCGCGCGATTGGTTCCAAAATTATCCATCACTTGTTGTAGCGTTGCTCGTCCTGGCATATCTTGAGAATAAATTGTACGATCGCCACGAATGATCTCCATTGAGTAATACAAGGAAGAGTTTGGACTCAACTGCTCATTTAACGGTGAATCAATCCCCGGGAACATCGTTAACTGACGCACCGAATTATTACTTCCTGGTCTTAAAGAGAAAGCTCCTGCCGCACCGCCATTGGCTGAACGCATCACAATCGTATTCCCCCACTTGACTTCATAAGGGACAGTGATTTCTTTTGAAACTAATCCATCTCTTGTTTCAAATTGGATGCGTAAATCTTTCTTACCAGCAGTAGATGTATCAAATTCTTCTAATTGAGTCACTGTATATAGACTCGGTGCTAATTCGAACCCATTGACTGTGATATGATCGATCAGATTTGCTCCATTGATGCCTGCTGTACTATCGCCTAAAGTAAATTCTTGTGGTGAAGATTCTGCAGCCACGGTAATGATTGGTTCTAACCCATTATCTGTCACTTCGTAATAAGCATAATTTGAACCAATCGTGTAATCACGAACTAATTCGTCTTGCATGAGCAAGTTTCGCCCTTGCGAAGCACCTTGAGGATCTGCATGGTAAACTTTGATCACATTGCCTTTTTCAACTGGTAAAGGCTGTCCATTATTGAAGCCATTGATCGCATCTCTGATCGAGGAGTTACCTGCTACTTCATATGTAAAATTCGAGCTAGTTCCTCCCATGATCTCGATCGAATAATATGTATCGCGACCAAAGTGATTGTTGACTGGATTGGCAAGGTTCGTACCACTTACGCCTTGAGATGCATGGAGTGCCAATTGTCCGTCTTCTTTAAGCAAACTAAACGCACCAACCGTTGCTTCATTCAATCCTCTTAACACAAAAGTATGGCCCCAATTCACACCGTATTCTACTTCCATTTCATTCGAGGCAAGACCATCATTCATATTTAGTCTTAGACGCATATTACGTGTGCCGATCGTACTCGTGTCAAAATCAATCAGTGATTCTACTGTATATTGGCTATTATCAATTCTTCGACCATTGATCGTCACATTATCGATCAATGAGCTAGGATCAATGTTGGAGGTGTTTTCACCTAATGCAAAGTTTTTTTGTGAAGCTTGCGCTTCCATGACCGGAGCAGGTCTAAAACCAGAAGAGGTGACTTCGTAGTATGCATATTCTGTGTCATAGGTAAAATCATGCTCTTCTTCATTCATCATCAAAACTGAGCTGTTGGCTGTTCGTTCCGGATGATGGATACGAATTACATCGCCCAATTGGACATTGAAAATATTGTCTGTGTTACCAAATTGATCCATGATTTGTTGTAGAGTCGTACGATTCGACATCTCTTGATTGTAGATTACATTGTTATTACGCATAATTTGGATCGAATAGTATGTAGAAAAAGGAGAAGTTAATCGTCCTACAGAAGCGTCCATGTCTGTTGCTAAGCCATTAGTAATTCTTAGAGGAATATTATTAGAATCTGAATTACTTAATAATAATGAAAATGCCCCAGCTGATTGACCGTTGATCGATCTCATCAAAATTGTGTTATCCCAACGCACGTTAACAGTAGTTTCAATTGTTCCTGTGGTTCTCACGTTTACGTCTGGTCGTTGTCCTTCAACAGTTAATCTTAATTGATGTTCACCAACTGTTTGATAATCTGGCTCAAATGATTCTGAAGCAACCAATCTAAGAGAATCGATATCTAGTGGTGTTCCTCTAAAAGATGCAGATTTGATTAAATCTCTGAATGCATTACTATTCAATAAAGATCTTGTATTACCTAGCTGTTGAGCTCTGATTGGATGTAACTCAATCATTATTCCTTGGTCTGGTATTACTTCAGCATTCACAGAAGCTGTTGCTTCTCTGCCATCTTGTGTACGAACTCGCGCTTGCCATACGAAGGAACCTGGGGTCGCTGTACTCGTCGGAGTAATCCATGACAACTGATAGGAACCTTGATAATTGACGTCAAAAAGTTCATCCAAAGCTGGTACTGGATCATTTTGATAAACTTGTATTTGATCTTCTTTTGTAGTAATCAATGGTAGGACTTCCATATCAAAAGTCACGATTACTGGAGGTCTGCCAGTTTGATCCCTGACTTCTATGCGTACTTGTTGCTTACCTATTCTGTTCGTATCTGGTTCCGTTAACCATCGGTAACTGACATCTCCACGAGAATTCACTACGTTTACATAGCTTTCAGGATCGGGAACTGTCTCCCCATGGCTAAGTGTATGTGTACCTGGCTTGACATTCGCACGTAGATCACCAATATCCGTAGTTGAAAAATCAAATTTAAACTCCGTCGCAATTCTTACCGTACTCCAAGCTTCATTCCAGGGTTCAATATACCAATAATAAGAATACGGAAATCTCTCTACATCAAATATTTCTTCTTGAGGTGGAGCTACTCTTAGACGAGTGAATACAACATTTATTTCTCCAATATTCAAATTTTGAGCTGTAGAACTTTCCGTAGGGGTGATTTCCATTCGCCAATTTCCACTACGTGAAATGGCGTTGATCCTGAAAACTCTTCTTGGTGCAGAATCCCCATTCGCCCTTAATGGGCTCAGATTATTGATTGTTACTCCTGGTGTACTCACACTAGAGGAATAATAAAAAATAGGTGTCACGTTTCTAAATATCATTGTGTCATTAACACTTAAATTATCATTGTCTGTATTGAATTGTTCATTGATCCCTTTTTGCATCTCATTAACTAAAAACTCACCTAAACGAATTGAATTAGTACTAGGAGCAACTAGGATACTATCTGGAACGTCTATCGCATATCTAGGATTTAATAATCGTTCCAAAATTCGTTCTTGTTCTTCTTTTGATTCTTTCTCTGATACCGTGCGAGAATTTGTTTCTTCTTTATTTGATGTACTATCTGTTGTTCTACTGGCGTTTTTATTTACCTTTTTACTATCTTCAGTGTTTTCTATCGCCTTCTCAGAGTCATCATTTTTTTGCCTATTACTAACTTGTCTATTTTGACTCATTCCTAAATTATTGAATGCAGTCACTGCCTGAACAACTGTTCCATTAAGATTACCTAAAGTCAATCCTAGGATCAAAGCACTGTTCAACAGTTTTTTTCTTGTTCTCAAATCATTACCTCCCTATTCTCAAACAACAAGAGAAAAAACATTTCGTCTGTTTCATTCTCTGTTGGTAGTCATTTATTTACCTTCAAAGGATGTTCGTAGTATCTCAAATGACTCTTTTATTAAAAACGTTATGTATTTTCCGTTTCTTAATCGTCTTTTTACTATTCACTCCTTTTTCAAATCATTTAGAAAAGCATCGAAAAGCTTTACTTATTCAAGCTTATCGGTCATCCTCATCTTGTGTAACGCCATTTTTTCCCTTTCGATTGGGAGTAATTGAAAGGAGGTTTTTTGTGAGAAAATAATCTTTTGCTTATCTACTTGATAAAACGCCGAAAGGACAACAAAAAAGAAGGATCTTTACTTCGTTGAACAAGTCAACTTGTAAAGATCCTTCAATCAAATAACTGTTAATTGAATGTTACCGATTATTTCAAAGTAGAAGAATTTTTGCATTCATCGCAAATTTCTTCTTTATTCTTATAATTTACGTGCAAAGAATGACACGATCAATACTAAGACGATCGCACCGATCAATGAAGGAACGATTGCCATACCACCAATTACTGGTCCCCATGATCCTAGCACTGCTTGCCCGATTGCTGAACCAACAAGTCCTGCAATGACGTTTGCAATGATACCCATTGAAGAACCCTTATTTGTGATTGCTCCTGCAATTGCTCCGATAACTCCACCTACGATTAATGACCAAATAAAACCCATCTGTATTTCCTCCTATAGTGTCTAGCCGATTTTTTCAATGCGACATCTTATTTATTTTAATTAAAAGTTTTTTTGACTCACCAAGATACTTTATTGTACTCTTGGTTCGTTATTTTCTTTTACTTTTTCCGTTCCTTTGTTTGCTGCATGTTTTGCTTTGTCTGTTTGTTCTGACGCAAATTCTCCAGTTGCTTTTGCAGCATCTGTCACTTTATCTTGAACAGTGACTTGGTCTTGTTCAAATTCTTCTTTTGATTTGATATCTGTGACATTGACATTCACTTCGATGACATCTAAATGTGTCATATTCGCTACTTCTTCACTGATGATCTCTTTCATTTGTTTAAAGATATCTTCAATGTCCTTGCCATATTCAACGACAATCGACATATCAACAGCCACTTGTTTTTTTCCAACTTCTGTTTCGATGCCTGCTGTTTCATTGTCCGTATTGACTAATTTACCAGCAACATTTGAGAAAAAGCCTCCATCTACTGTTAATAGTCCGTCGATACGTTCTAATGCGATCGCAATAATTTTTTGAATGACTTTGTCATCATAAGTTACTTCACCGTTCATTGATTCTTCACTGCCCTTCACTTCGTTTGTCTGTTTACTTGCCTCATGAGTTGGAGTATGCACACCTGGATTTTTTGCTTCATGATGTGGATGATCATGGTGTTCTTTTTGATCATGCGCTACTTTTTCTTCTACATGTGGCACCACTGGATCTGGATGTGCAGATACCGGTGCTGTTTTATTTTTTTCATCCTTGATCCCTTGCGCTTGATTTGGCGTTGTTGGATCTGGATGTGCTGATTTCGGTGTATTTCCGTTTGTATTTGTATGATTGTTTTCCATGTTAAAGCCTCCTAAGATTTAAAGTAATGTTCTAAAATTCCGGTTCTTTTTAAATACATGCCGATGGCTACGCCAAGTGCAACCATGATCACGATCAGCAATGTTTTAAAAAATCCGACAGCTACTAGCAAAATAGCTAATATCAATCCAAGCGCGCCACAAATAATTGGGAGCTTGTATGTCGAAAAGATCTCGTTCATTTTCTCTCCCCCTTACTGTACTCGTGAGTGTTCAACTCTTTTTGATTGTGGTGAATCAAAACCGGTATAATTGATCAGGACATTCACTGGTTCATCTGTGCCGATGATTTGTTTTACATCGCGCTCAATGTCTGTCATTAGTGCTCCTGTTTTACCGATTAATGATGACGTACGTTTCAACTCACCTTTTACTTTTACGTCAATTTTATTTTTTGTTGCTTTGATCGTTACTTTTGGGGAAGAAACAAAGTCTTCTTTCGTCAATCGTGAACGAACCATTCCTTCGATTGCTTTTTTATCTAATGTTAACTCTCCATCACCTTTTTTTAATAAGAATGACCGGTAAGTTTTTGGGTAGAATAATAAGACTAGAATCAATATCAACGTCAACACAGCAAACGCTGCGGTTACCCAAAAGACATATTGTTGTACGTAAAAGTTAGTTAATGATAAAAAGCGAAATTCTTCTAACTTAAACGGCAATGGATACACTGAGCTTAGCAACATTGCAAATATTAAAACAGACAGCAGAAGGATCAGTAAGATCGCTCCTATCGTTTTGGCTCCTTTGTTCATTTTCTCGCCCTCCTAGCTTCTAGTCACTGATTATAGATTGATAGCTTCTCCACCAGTGATACCGTAAATCTGTGCTGTGACATAGCTTGCTTTGTTGGATGCAAGAAAGACATAAACAGGTGCTAACTCAGCTGGTTGACCTGCACGTTCCAACAATGCTTGTTGACCAAACTCAGGTAGATCTTCTTTTGGTTGACCTGCATCTAGTTGTAATGGTGTCCAAATTGGTCCTGGTGCTACGCCGTTGACACGAATTCCTTTTGGTGCTAATTGTTTTGCTAAACCAATGGTAAAGTTTGCAATCGAAGCTTTAGTCGCTGCATAATCTAACAAGTGTTCACTTGGATTGAATGCTTGGACAGAAGTCGTTGTAAGGATTGCTCCTCCTGCTGGAATATGTGGAATTGCTTCTTTCACAAGTGCAAACATTGCGATGATATTTACAGCGAAAGTATCTTTTACTTGTTCTAATGGGATTTCTGCAATTGAAGGAGACGAAATTTGTTGCGCCGCATTCAGAACAAGTGTGTCTAATCCACCAAATGCATCCACTGTTTTTTGGATGATTTCTTTTGGTGCAGCTTCATCTCGCAAATCATAAGGTAATAGTAATGCTTTACGTCCAGCTTCCTCGATATAATGGGCCACTTGTTGCGCGTCTTCTTCCTCACCTGGGAAAAATTGAATGGCTACATCTGCGCCTTCTCGTGCAAAGGCAATGGCAGCGGCACGTCCAATACCAGAGTCTGCACCTGTGATCAAGACACGTCGATTTGCTAATTGCTCCGTACCTTTATAACTTTCTTCACCGCAATCAGGCACTGGTTTCATATCCTTTTGCAAAGCCGGAGTTTCTTGATCCTGTTTTGGAAATTCTTCTGTGTGGTATAGTTTTCTTGGGTCGATTAAATTTGGTTCTGTCATGTTGATCCTCCTAATTTTTAGTCATAACTGACGTTATAAATTTGGGCATAAAAGCCCATATTAATTATTTTGTGTAATCTTTTCTAAATAAATGATACCCTAGCGCAGCAGCCGCAAGGATTGATCCTCCTAATACTAAAAGAAAACCAGTTGCTGAATCTTCTCCTGGTAATCCACCGGTATTCATTCCCCAAATACCAGCGATCATCGCAGGTACAGAGATGATCAATGCGGTAGAATCCAGATATTTCATCAGATGATTCAAATTGTTGTCCATCATTCCATTGAACAGATCGCCGATACTTTCTAACAGATCGCGATAAATCAGAATCATCTTCTCTGTTTGGCGTTGCCTTAAACGAACGTCATAAAGAAGCTGTTCGTCATTGACACGTTCTTTGAATTCAGGTGTTTCCCACAATAGTTCCATTGTCTCTTTTTGATCCCGCAACGTATGATCGATGTAAACAATGTCTCTTTCTAAATCAGCTTGCTTGTATAGCTCTTCATTTTCTGTCGTTTTTCGAGCTTCTTGATCTAACGCATCAATACGCGTTTTCATTTCACGAAGTTCTTTGACAAAATGGGTATAGATATCTAATGCCGCATAAACAATCACTTTTTCGAAAGAATCGATTTTATTACCATGATGTTCAATCAGCCGATCGATAAAATTGGTTTTTTCGTCCCGACAAGTAATCAATAAGTCATTTGATATGACGAACGACAATGGCGTCAGGCGACGTTCGATTTTTTCTTTTTCACTTGAAAGGTTGAGCAGTACTAAGGAAATCGGGTTGTTCAAACTTGTTCCTGATAGATGTTCAAGCCGTGAGACCTCTTCTGGATAAGTCATACCGACAAAAATATCTTCAGGAAGCTGATAGGTTCGAGTAACCTGTTCGATTTCCTCAGTATCGCTCGTATCAATAACAAGCCAATTAAAATGTTCTTCATCTGCGGCTATTACTTTCTTGTTTTCATCAATCAAGTAATATTCCAGCATGGTGAATCGTCCTTTCCAGTATGCAATCAACTAAAGAAACAATTAGTTAGTTTGATATTATGATCTAGTACAGCAATCTCATTTTCTAATGAGAAACTGTTCAATACATGATCATAATCCATCGTCAAATATTTGCCTAAATAGCATTGTTCACTTTGTGATGTATAGATTTCTAGCGAAGGATGATTGATTTTTGTGACGTATAGTCCAAATTCAGTAACAAAAGGGATAATTTGGAAAAAGCTACCTTTCGCACAAGCTCCTTTGTCTCTAAGAAAAGGATCTTTACTATTGATCAATGCAAGTGCTAATTTTGATTGTTCGCCTGCTTTTTCCTTCAAGATGTCCATCGCATTTCTTGTCAGTGTGATTTCCATATCGATCATCTCCTCTATATAATAGTAAGTTTTTCTATTATCGATCAATGACTCAATTCTGTATTTCGTTTAACACGAGCGTACATTGGATATTTAGGGAATGATTTAACACAACGAAAAGCGGTCATATTTGCATACTTTTCATAGTATTTTTTACTAGCACCTTTAAAATCTTCACTCCATGGTTTGATGTGTCCAGAGTAATGGATGATATAAGGCTTACGACGTGCTTCTTCGTACTCTTTTTCTCCTTCAGCTGTTGGATGTTGTTTTGCTTTCGCCATGATGTAACCTTGTGCATTCCATTTTGGATGCAAAGCAATCCAACGATCGTGTAAGATAGCATTCAATGCATCTTGGTCATGGAATCGAAGTTTTTCTGGATTTTCTTCAATGAAGTTAAGAACTTTTTTCGTGATATTTTGTTCTAACCATTTTTCAACATTGATCAGCATCAAGCCTGAGTTAAAGTAACGCATTGAGTCTGCTTCGATCTCCATTTTTTCAAGACGTTGGTGGAAACCAGCATCTTCAACTGCTGCCATGACTGCGCCGTTAAACTCTAAATCCCATAGTTTGCTGACATCGTTCAACGCGATCATGTCACAATCCATATAAAGGACACGTTCCACATTTTTCCCTCTAAACAACTCAGGGATTGCAATACGATAGTATGCTGTTTCAGGAATACGATCACTTGTTACTAAGTTTTTGAAGAATTTTTTATTGATTTTCAAAAATTCTACATCTGTATTCATTCGTGAATTCTTCACTGAATAACGTAAAAGATTTTTACTTTCTAATTCAATATCATCATCAACCACATAGAATCGTACAAACACTTTTGGGTCACTATTTTCTAAAATCGACACGAACAGTGCTGCTAGATGAGGCACAAATTTTGTATTACAACTAGAGACAACTGCTACTTCTTTTCTTCTATTCATTTACCTCGCCTACTTTCATTAATACGCTATGCGCTAGATTTTTTAGATAGATTTGTGTATAAGGATGATCCTCCAATGTATTCCAAGGTTTATCATGCCCTGTGAAATGAACGATTGAAGGAGCTTCATTTCCACTCTTATATAACTCTTCATATTTTTTATCTGGAGCTGGGTGTCGTTCAAAAATCAACGAACATTGCATGTTCCATTTTGGATGAAGTTGTTCCCAATCTCCATATAAGACACCATTCAATGCGTCTTGGTCATGATAGATAATCTGATCACCATTTTCTTTTAGGAATTGGATCGTTTTATCTGTAATGTCTTTTTCAATCCATTGATCAATATCGATCACCATAACACCTGAGTTAAAATAATATTCTTCTGAATCGATCCCTAGGCGCTTCAACGCTTTCGTTTGTCCTGGATCAATTACTGCCCCAATTGTTTTACCGTTCAATGATTCATCATATAATGCAACAATATCATCTAATACTAAAACATCTGCATCTAGATACAACACTTTTTTATAATTGTATTTTGCTAAGATCTTAGGTAGAGAAATTCGTAAATACGCAGTTGTTGTAATGTGGTCACTGACTAAGAAATCTTCATATACATCTTTCTCCACTGTCAAGAATTGGATGCTTGCATGTTCTGAGTGTTGTGCAACTGTCTGACGCAATCCTTCTTTACTATATTCTGATAGGCCATCATCAATCACATAAAAATATATATGTCTCATCTTATTCGCATTTTCCAGTGCCGTTGCAATCATTACGCTTAGATAAGGAGCATAATTTTCATCTGAAGCAGTCACAACCGGTACAGTCCCATACTTAATCTCCATCAAAATCACTCCTTTTTTTAATCTTTTTCTAACCTGTTCTACATCTACAATATGCCTACTTTTTCCTGAAAGCAAAAGATATGCTTTGTTTTTTATGAATATTACCCTAAATTTGACCTTTTTTATGAAAATGAAAACGAAAACATTAAGATTGTTATGCTTTTTTATACAGCGGTCTTAACCATTTACTTACTAATATCCTTTTCACCCTTTATGAAAAATCTTTTTTGAAAAAATTCAAAGAGTTAAAGCATTTTATTTTTATTTTAGAAGTTTCTCATTTAAGCTATTGGTGAAAGAAAAAAGACTAAGGGAGCGTAAAAAGATGAAATTAGCAGCAATCGATCTAGACGGGACCTTGCTTGATTCCCAAGGAGTTGTCCCACAAGAAAATATTCGAGCATTAAAAGCATTCTCCTCTAATGGAGGAATCGTAACGATCGCTACAGGAAGAAATAGTATTTCTGCAAAGGATGTCTTTGCACAATTAGGAGTTAGTGGCTATTTGATTTCTTCTAACGGTGCATTAATTTCGGAAATGAAAGACGGCAAGATCGATCATGTATTAAGACGCTCAAAAATTGAAGTACCTATACTAAAAAAGGCCTTTTATTTAGCAAAAGAAGCAAAAATATCGATCATCGCAAGCCGAGAAACACAAGATGACCAAATCACTTTTAACGAAAATGCCTTAGTAAAAGACGACCCTTATTATCAACACTTTAACTTGCAAAATCATTCTTTCGATGAGATCACAGCACAGTTGGACGATCCTTCATTGAGCTATTTGAAACTGGCACTGACGGATAAAAATGAGGAAAAACTAAAAAAAATCCAAGTAGAGTTGGAGAAAGAAGGAATTGATTCTGTCTTTTCAGACCCACATTTCCTGGAAATCACTCCTAGAAATATTACAAAGGCACACTCTCTCTTATTCCTAACTGAGTACTTAGGTTTATCTTCAGAAGACGTCATGGCGTTTGGTGATCAAGAAAATGATTTGGCAATGCTTGAGTTCAGTGGATTAAGCGTGGCTATGGGCAATGCGCAAGAACATGTGAAGGATTTAGCAGATGAAGTGACAGAAACTAATGACGAAGCCGGTGTCGCAAACTTTTTGAATGATCACTTTTTATAAGGAGAGATGATAGATGTTAGTGGTTATCGATATGCAAAATCATATTTTAGATCCAACTAGTGAATTTTATTTAGAAGATGGTGAAGCATTAGTTGAACGTGTAAACACACGCTTAAACCAAGCACGTGCAGCGAATGAATACGTACTATTCACTCGAGATATCCCTATCGAACGGAAAGATGAGGCAGAGAGTGAAGATCTTAAAATCATTCCCGCTCTCTCCCCTCTATCAGATGAGCGTGAAATCAAAAAATACTACTTCACTCTGCCTCCAGAAATATTAACAGAGATCAAACATTCACTTTTTGAACGTAAAGAAGAACAAAAAACAATTGAAGTAGTTGGGATCGAAACGAATTTGTGTGTCTTATCCAACACGATTGCTTTACAAAGCGCCTTTCCAGAAGCTGACTTTATCATTGATTCGTCACTAGTCAGCAGTCGTAATCATGAGCCACAAGCACTTAAACTTCTAAAAGACTTTAATGTTTATGTTAAAGAGTAAATGGTCGAAACCAATCGAAAAGCATAAAAAAGGTGGAATGAAGGTTCCACCTTTTTTTATTTTTTTCAAATGATACGTCTACAGAAAAATCATGTTTTTTATCGAAATATTTGTTCAGAATCGTATAACATGCTATCTTTTATTTAGTGAATATAAATCTAGTATATTCTCAAATAGAATAACTCAAAACACAATTTATGCACGAATAAAATATAGCTATGGGAGTTTATTTATTATGCTGGAATTGAGCCGACTTGCTTTTATTTTTCCTGTTTTTATCTTTGTACCGATCGTTTTTTCATTTATCAAATGGACAAAAGAACGAAAAAAAATCGCTTTGGCTAGTTTTCCTGCGATCTATTTTATGTACAAAGTATTAAATTATCAGTTTTTCGAACCCTTCCAGATCTTCACGTTTAATTTAGTTGGGTTCATTTTCTCCATACTCTTTGTCATTGGGTATTTATTTTATCTAAACAGAAAAAATAAACGTTAACTCACATAGATAATTATTTAGAGAAAGGTGAGGTAAAATGACCATTGAAGAAGCGATTTTACTGGATACACTGCATTGCCGTTTAAACTTCCTCAAAGATAAAAAGCATTTAACTACACCACAGGTTGCTGAAAAAGTGAACTTACCGATTGAGACATATAAAAGCTATGAAGATGGAAAAAATATACCTAGTATTATCGAATTAATCTTTATCGCAGATTTTTACGACACGACCATCGATTATTTGATTGGTCGAATGGAAGCATCCTAAACACTCAATTCACTGTTTTAGAAAGAAGGAAATTCTATATGCGCTTATGGCATCAAAGCCTCTTGCAATCACTTCCACGCCAACAATTATTAGGACAACATCGCGAATGTTGTGCTCTGAGAGGCAATGGTTGGGGACGAAAACATGCAACTGTCGATTACGTTTTTACACATTCGCCTTATAAATTATTTCAATATCATTTGTTAGTAATGGAAGAAATGAAGAAACAGAATTATAAACCTGGTGAAGAATGGTTTGATCCCTTGTATCGTGGGAAGATCTGCGAACCTTATCCTACCCTTTCCCCTATCGAATGGACCTCACCCCTTTATCCAGAACATGATCAGATCTACTTAGCCGAATGCGTGGCAAACTTAGAACAGAAAGGGATCATCTTATAAACAAGTAATAACTCATGGCTCTATCAAACCTCTCGATTACTGAATCGAGAGGCTTTTATTGAAATTAGACACAAAAAAACTGCTCTTTCATAAGAAAGAGCAGTAAGATATCAATCGTTTGATTATGCTTTAACGATGTTGATTGCTTGAGGGCCACGTTGTCCATCTTCAACATCAAAAGTCACAGCTTGACCTTCGTCTAATGTTTTGAAACCGTCACCTTGGATAGCTGAAAAATGAGCGAATACGTCATTTCCATCTTCACCAGTGATAAATCCAAAACCTTTGTCTGCGTTAAACCATTTTACTGTACCGTTATTCATGTATATTTCCTCCTGATACGTATCAACGTACGTTTATAGTGCAATAAATATTTGATAGGCAAAAGGAGTCTTATAATGTTTAACTTATAGCTCAAATTACGTTTCAAAATAGATTACTTTTATACTATAGCATGCCCTTTCATAAAACACAACTATAAACCCTCGGTACTTTCAATTTCTCTATTTATCTCATTTGTTTGATTCGTTCATTAGATGAAGCAATGTCTTTCTTTTGATAAATCATCCCTAACTCCTGCATCAAAAAACGCTCACTCACATTTGACAACATTTGTCTAATTCCGCTGATAGCTTCTTCTGCAGCAGATCCTTGAACAAACCAGAAAACAGATTTTTGATACAAAGGAGCCTCTGGTGTGTCTAACCCATACTCAAATAGATCCGTCCAGCGATCAATAAATGTTTTTAACAGACCGGTCACATCCCACCAGTAGATAGGTGTACCAATCACCAAGACGTCAGCTTGTTTGATTACTCCCATGACTTTGTCAAATTCATCCTCTTCGGTCATCTGTCCTAACTGATTGATCGAATAATCAACTAAATGCAGGACCGTATAGTCGATATCTTTTAAGATTTTTTCTCCCCATTTAACGGTCATCCCCTCTTTGTTCGGGCTTGCATTAATAAACAAAATGCGCATATTATCTCCTCATCTACCCAGTTTTTCATCCTCACTCTTTTTTTCATATGAACTCTTGGTTAATTTTTATATTCAAACGATTATGATATCAAAACGATACTTTTCTTCATCAAATATAACATTTTTTACATTAAAAAAACAAATATTAAAAAAATCATCATCCATTAAAACTCTCTGTTATTATGTTCATCTTAATGATAAAATAAAGTTTGTTTGTTATTATTTCTTTATATAATTATAACGTTGCGCTTTCTTGTACTACTATTCTTTTTTGATTTATCTACACTCTCTAACTGGCTTTCGTCGGTTCGATTCCGACATAGAGAATACGGTCAAGCGCCGTAAATAAAACCAATCGCTTTTATTAGGGGGAGCTTTGTATGAAAGCGATCTATTTTTTGTAGAAACAGGAGGAAAAAATGAATTTATTGTTGTTATTGTTAGGATTAATCAGTTTGATACTTGGTCTCCATCTATTTAGCCGATTAAGTAAAAGAAATGGAAAAACTTGGCAGCGCCATCTCATTTTATTTAGTGCTTTATTCGGTTTACTACTAATCAGTAGCGCTTGCGGATCTGGTACCAATCAAGCGTCAAAAGCAGATACTGCTACTTCGGAAACCACTTCAACATCCAGTGAAGATAAAGCCCAACGAGAAGCGGTTGAAAAAAAAGAATTAGAAGAGAAAAAGAAAGAAGAAAAATTAGCAGCTGAGAAAAAAGCACAAGAAGAACAAGCGAAACGTGAAGCAGAAAAGAAAGCACAAGAAGAACAAGCGAAACGTGAAGCGGAAAATAAAGCGCAAGAAGAACAAGCAAAACTTGAAGCAGAACAGGCAGCACAAGCACAGGCAGCGGAACAAGCGCGTATCGCTGAACAAGCTCGTGTAGCCGCTGAACAAGCAGAAGCCCAACGCGTGGCACAAGAACAAGCAGCCGCAGCTCAAGCGCAACAAGCACAAGCGAATGAAGCACAAGTCTTAGTTACCAGAACTGGAGCAAAGTACCATACGCATAAGTGTGGTAACGGTGACTACTATCCTGCGACAATGAGTGAAGCATTGGCACGCGGATTGACCCCTTGCGAAAAATGTTACTAAAATAATTTATGCAGTATACGAGATCGCTACCGATCTCGTATACTGCTTTTTTCTTATCAACTTTATAATTTAGTGTACATCTTCTTATCCTTTCTTTTCATTTAAATAATCCAATTTTTTTGTGTCAATGTTGCCCTTTAAATAATAATCATTATTATTTAATAAAAATACAGTTGATTCAATTCAACTATCTGTGCTATAATAGTTATGGAATTTCGTTATCAACGTATCGTTGCCTTTCAACAGAACAATAAGAAAGGAGAATGACTATGACATTCTATAACAAAGAATTACAATATCGTGTCACTCTTAATACCGATTTAAATCTTTTCGTCGTGTTCGACAAAGAAGATAGCAATCGTGTAGCGACTGGTGTAACGATCGAACAAGCAGTGCAAGAACTTAAAAAATCCGCATAGGAGTGAAAACCTCGAATGGACGATTGCAACTCTAGTTCACAATAAGACACCTACTTGAAAGATCAAAGTAGGTGTCTTAAATTTTATATGCGTGACGAAACTCTTCTCTTATTTTACATATGATGATCGGATGATCCTAGCTTATTCTTAAGAATATTCTTTTTTAAATTATTCGATCCTATTTTCAGCAACTGGAATAATGACCTTATTGGCACTAATCTTCAACTAATCCTTACAATCTTTTTTGCTTTATGCTAAAATTTCTTTTTCAAGATAAAAAAATATTTTTGTCTTTAGAAGCCGTTTACAAGGAGGTTTAGAAATGAAAACAGCGACAGTTCACTCTTCACGTGATAGAAAAAATGGCTGTCTCCATGTTTTCAATTTGATATGGAAAAGAATCTAACCGTATGGACTTTACTATTATGTTTGATCATTGGATTAGCTTTATTACTTTTTAATGTGATTAGTTGGACAACATACTTTGTTGTAGTATTGATTATTGCTGGATTGACGTTCTATGAAAAAAAACGACGTTCCAACCTTAATAAATAAAACTCGTTTGATTATGTAAAGGCAACGAAAACTGCATTAGAAATATAGTTAAAAATAAGCGCCACCTCTCGAAAATCATTTTTATGGTTTCGAAAAGGGTGACGCTTATTTTATAATGAAGTGGATCTCAATTATATTAAATGATAGAACTGATGGGATGACAAATACGCTTTTTATACCACCAAGCTATTGTAATAATTCTGGCAATCCAAATACTTCAAATCCATAGATTCTTGCTGCAGTGTCTGATCCTTGTGTTGGTTTGTCAATACGTAATCGGACATATCGTGCAGATTGTACCGCAAAAGTCTCGACCGAGCTACTCGCCGTATTATTGGTAGTTTTGGCGACTTCTTTATATATCTCTCCATCTTCACTTAGTTCGATCACATATGCTTTTGTATTCATATCAGGACTTTCTCCACCTGCTTGCGCATGGTCTATACGAACTTCACTAATGGTTTGAACATGCCCTAAATCAAGTGTCAATTCTTGTGGCGGCGTACCCGTTGCACACCACTTAGTCGTCAAGTCGCCATCTATTGCAAAATGAGGTGCTTCCGCTTCATTGGTGTAAGAAGAAGCGGTCGCTTTCGCGTCTCGTGATAACAGCGGCAACTCCGTTGGTACTTTATCAGAAATTGTGATCAAACCGACTTTTTCGACAGATGTCTCCCCTGCTTGATTGCTTGCCGTTAATTTGACTTTATAAACACCTTCTTTGTGGTAAGTGACAACTGGCGAATTTTCATGACTTGTCGTAATATCCCCACCTTCAAATTCCCAAGTAACCGTTTCGGTATTTAAAGATGACGTGTTTGTAAAAGTAATCGCTGACCCTGGAGCGGCTAACGTTCTTGAAGCAGTAAAATTAGCTCTCGGCACTTTATTATCCGGCCAATCAAAAGAAACGGTCTCTGAAGGTTCACCTTGATTACCCAGCGCATCAACAGGCACGACAATCAATTTTGTTTGCGTGGTGTCTAAGGTTCGTTCAAGGGCATTGATATAATGATTCATAGCTGGTGTTGCTCCTAAGAAAGATTTTGAGTTATCAGGATTCAACCGGTAGATCTCATAATAGCTTGCTTGACTCTTCGTCTCATCCCAAGCAAGTCGTATGCCAGCGTATCGCCCTTCTTCTTCATCAAATGCAACATCTTCAAGCGTCAGTTCCGAAACTTTTGTGGTTGGAAGTTCCTTTCCCTCTGTCAGTGCTAATTGACCCAAGTGTAGCGCGTAATCGGACTGAGTCTCTGAAGAAGCAAGCTGATAAGAGAGTGTGTTGATTTTTTCTCCTGCCAACCGACTGACATCATAGCTGACAGTCGTCCAATCCCGACCGATTGGTACACTTGCCGAGATGATTTCTTTTCGTCCGTCAGCCATTTCTAAAACTAAGTCAAGTTGGCTCATGCTCGTTGCTTTTGCCGTTGTTGTGATAGAAGTTTTATCGGAAATGATTCCATCCATTCGATATAGTTTGATTGTACTTGATGCCTCGTTCACCATACTCCCTTTAAGAAGCAAAGAATTCCCGCCACGAAACGCCTCATCATAATCCATCTCAACTGCTAATTGATTTTCTCCTTGATGTTCAAAGATCCAACGATACGTTGGCATCACGTCTTGCATACTGCGATTATTCCACTGTAGATTAGATACTTTTTTTCCATTAATGAAGTAACTATACCCATTTCCCACACTAAAATTCGTTACAAAAGGTATGCTGGTAATAGCGCTCTGCTCTACTGCATACGTAGAGATCCCAGGCCATTCTTTTTCTATAGGTGCCTTCCCTTTCGTTGGATCACCTTGTTCATTGACCCAAAAACGCATTTCACGACGTTGAAAATCAGCAGGATCACTTGCTGATGTGTAGGTCCAACTCGGGACATACAGTCCTAATGAAGTATAAGGAGTGCCAGTTTCATCTGTGAATAGCCGCCAGTTCACAGGGGTATCATACCCATTTTGTTGGACATCGATTCCCGCATATAATTGATAAGGATCGATCCCTAATTCATTGGCTTTCTTCTTTGAAGCTTTCAATAATTCTTGACTCGCTAAACGATCGGTATTCCACCAAAAATTCAAAAACATGCTATCAGCTACAGGATTCATTTCCGCATCGACTAAAAACGCTTGGTTTTTATCTGTCAACGCATTTTGCCAATCCATCTTCCCTTCCGAAGTCATCGAATCGTACCACATGATTTCTAAAGCTGCTGCTTTTTGCTTGAATTGTTTGATGAATTCTTGCATCAAATCCGCATGTTCTTTACTCAATCCTCCTGCTGTATTTGCCCCTTCTACCTTTTTTTGATTGTTTGCATCATCAAAACTTGTGACTAGTGTGTCCGTTTCCTGATTGATAAACCAGCCATCAAACCCATATCGAGTAGCTACTTCGATCAATTGATCAACTAAAGGAAAGGTACCGTCCTCATCTTTTTGCAAGAATGTATCCAACCATTCGATTTTACCGCCATGAGCGGACTGCGGAAAGAAAACTGTCCCTAATACTGGCACACCATTTTTATGGGCCGCATCAATGACATCAGGACTTGGCGGTACAATGATCCCTTCACCAGACGAACCACCCCAATACACAAGTTGGTCGATATATTGCCAATTGGAAAATACATTGGCATCAAAAGTATTGATACCTCTAGGCGCATTCCCACTTGTACTGCTATTCATGATCGACAAAGCGACCACTTTCATTTCTGGTGTTTGCGTGTCATTTGAAGTTGTCAGTGCCTTTTTATCGATCCGTTTTGCTAAAGGTACTTTACTGACGTTATAAGGTGCATCCGGATCTTTAGAAAATTCCCATTCTAACAATTCTTCAGGAAACCAGTAAGACGATTCCGGCTGATTATCCATTCCTCGTTGGTAAGTTGCTGCTTCTGTTTCTTTGTAATCAAACGTTTTAGTCTCTGCGTGATACGTTGTCCCACTACCAATTGCGCTTGCTATTACTACTGCACAAAAGAGTCCGACTGCTACTTTTTTCTTATTCTTCATCTCCGCTCCCCCTAAATTTAATTGATACACAAAAATGATAACGCTTTCTTAAACATGGGTATATGAACAAAGCATAGAACTTTCACAACAAATTATAGGTAACATGAATAAAAAACTGATTTTGATCGTCGATCGAAATCAGTTTTTGTATTGTTGATTCGCTATTATGCCGTTTTACGATAGATTTTATTTGAAACCCTCACGAAACCAATCAACTATAATAAAACTTGTATTGTAGGTCAGCATGATTAGTTACTTCAATGGTATTACCTTTATTCATGGAGATAGTTACTTCAACATTTGACTTTTCGTCGTTTGTTCATTGATGACGGATTTGTCAATCATTCATTCCATCACTGAAAACACGAATCTCATAAACGATTTCTTCTAATGTTCCAGTGGAAGCTTCTGCTTCAATCGCAAGAACTGCCGATTTTTTTTCAAAGATTTCTGGAAATAACTCTGGAAGGCGCTCACCGTAACTTTTAGGACTAAATCGGCATACGTATTCTCCACTAGGTAAAATCTTGATATTGTTACCGACATTTTTTGTAGGCTTGATCTCTATATACATATACTGCTGCACGTCTTTATCAATAAATTCATAGAGAATGCCAAAATCATATAAAGGCTCATAATCCGCTTCCATTGAGCGATCAAACAAATGGGCTGCTTCTGTATAAAGAGTCTTTTTGTTATCAGTCGGTTGGTAAGGAAAAACATATAAGTACTTTTCTGACAATTGACGAATATGTTGCTTTTTAGAATGTCTGTATTTTTTTAATAATTTGATTTCCTCTTTGACCTCTTGCATCCCTTTTAAGTTTTGTTGAAGTAACTCGATTTTTTGCTTCATCAATTCTTCACTATATGATAAAAAAGATAGATAATCGATGGAATTATTTGGATCACTAAAGCGATGCAGTTCTTTTAATGGTAAACCAATCTCTACACATGCTTGAATCAGCTCGACCGCGCTCACTTGGGCTAAGGAATAATAGCGATAGCCAGAATCTGGATTGATGTATACCGGCAACAACACTCCGACTTGTTCATAATATCTTAACGATTTAATATTGACACCGGTTATTTTCGCCATTTCCCCGATACTCAACAATTCACTTCTTTTGTCCTTTTCTCTCATTGCAATTCTCCTACATACTAAATATTGCTCCAGTATCAAGTGCTTAGATATTGATTATACCATAGGTAATCTTTTAACTTTACATTTCATTGTTATTTTTTAATGTAAAATTATTTAACAAGCTTCTATTTTTCAAATATATTTAACATCAAAAAATCCTAAACAACAATAATTTCACACTACTTTACATATTCTCCATTTTTTTAAAGTATAAAAAACCAACGTAATATTATCACGTCTTGTATTATTCATTAGATAAAGATATAATATTAGTGTGTTTTCGATGAAGCGACAAAAAATTAGATACAAAAGCTCGTTCATCACAAATTGAATACGTTTTCTAACCGCACCTTGTGTTAACCATTTTTGGTAACTACTACATTTACATAGTAGTGAAAATAATTTTTTGGGGAAAAAAAATGAAAAAAATCGTTAGTCGTTCCGTGTTATTGTTCGTTCTACTATTTCTAGCTGCCTGTGGAAAGCAAGTCAGTGTTGATGACCTGAAAGCCAATGATTGGCTGATTGAAGAATTGGAGGAAGTAGACATGATTGCCTCTTTCTCAAATCATGTGGTATCGTTTCGCATTGATCCTTCTTCTTACCAATCGACCGCTACCAATGAATGGGAAGCCTTGGGTGAAGAATTTGCGAAAAGCATGCTTGAAGAATTTCAACATAAGTTTGAATACACGTTAGAAGGAAATATCATGACCTGGGAAAACGACGGGGAAACAGGCAAGTATACAGTAACAAAAGAAGATAAAAATATTATTCTCACACCTACCAAAGATAACGAGGAAGATAAAAAAATTGTTCTGAAGCCATATGATAAAAGTAAAACAGCAACATCTTCTACTTCTTCAGACAGCTCCACAACTGATAAAGACGCAACAGATGATTCATCTCTCGTAGATATCACTGATAACTCAACTGAACTAAGCGGCTCGGATGACGCGTCAGGTGATTCTGCTTTTGGCAAACGCTCAAACCCTGTGCCCCTCGACAACCCGATCACGTTCGACACTGTTTATTATGATGACGAATATGAAGAAATCAATACAAATATTTCCTTAACCATCAGTAACGTTGTCCGTGGTGAAGAAGCGTATAATTATATGATCAGCATGGATGAGTACAATGAACCAGCACCAGAAGGAAAAGAATGGGTAGTTTTTGATGCAGAGCTAACTGTCAATAAAGGGAGCCAAGATGAGCCATATCGCGCTTTTTCTAGATTCGTACCAGTTAGTTCAACTGGTGAAGAAGTCAATCAGGAAAGCTATAGCTACTTAGGCAACGAAGAATTTGGGAACAAAGATTTGTACGAAGGTGGTACGGACAAAGGCAAAGTTGCATTGCTCGTTCCGATTGGGGACGATACGCTTATTGAATTTAATGATTTTACAAATAGGATTTTTTTCAAATTACAGTAACCTTTGAAAAGCAGCAAGAAAACGTACTAGCGAGCATTAAAAATCATCGCCAGCTGACAGTAGCAGACTAGTCAAGATATGCTTATAAGGGCTACACTCCTAGAAATAACTATAGTCCGATCCAACTAGTTTTTACTTGACATCAGAGAAAAAGGACCCATCTAAATCAATACGTAGATGGGTCCTTTTGTCTCACTATTGGTTGTCATCTGCTGAAAACTTTTAATGGTCTTTTCCACTACTTGTAAAACAAATGTATCAGCTTTAAAACGCATTCTAAAAGCTTTTTAAAGTCTTTTAGAATGCGTTTTACATCATGTATTCATAAGGAGGTTGATCGACTATTTTATTTCGAAATCAATTGATTCGTCTCACGGACAATCATACGTTCTTCATTCGTCGGTACAATCATGACAGCCACTCGACCATTTTCTTGACTGACAATTGCTTGTCTTGTATTGTTTCTTTCTTCGTCAACAGTTATGCCAAACAATGACAATCCTTCACAAGATAGTTGACGAATGATTGGCGAGTTCTCTCCGATGCCAGCCGTGAAAATCAACACATCAAGTCCGCCTAGTTCAGCAGCGTAAGCACCGATCATTTGTTTTACGCGACCACAAAACATGTTCATTGCTAAAACCGCTTTTGGATCGCCCTGCTCAAAAGCTTCTTCGATGTCACGAGCATCACTACTGATGCCAGAAACTCCTTTGAATCCTGAGTCTTGGTTCATCATCTGCTCGATTTCTGCGAAGCTCATCTGTTTTTCTCTGCCTAGATAGGTCACGATGGAAGGATCGATATCGCCACAGCGAGTACCCATCATAATACCTGCTAAAGGAGTGAATCCCATACTAGTGATAACAGACCGGCCATTCTTGATCCCGCAAATACTCCCCCCATTCCCTAAATGACAGGAAATGATTTTTAAATCCTCAAGCTTTTTACCTAAAGACTTGGCAGCTTCCGTCGCCACAAATTGATGACTTGTCCCATGAAATCCGAAACGGCGAATTCCCGCTTCCTCATATAATTTATAAGGAATTGGATAAAGATAGTTTTCTTCTGGCATTGTTTGGTGGAATGACGTATCGAAAACAGCCACTTGCGGACAAGCTGGCAAATTATTTTTGAACGCTTCGATCCCCATGATGTTGATTGGGTTGTGCAACGGTGCTAAATGAGAAAGCGATTTGATTTTTGTCAATGATTCATCCTCAACGATACAGGACCCTTTGAAGAATTCTCCACCATGAGCGACACGATGGCCGACACCAGTGATTTCTGACAAATCAGCAACGATTTTTTCTTCCAATAAAAAATCTAGTAAATACTTGACTGCATCTTCATGTGTCTCACCTTTAACTGAGCGACTGCTTTTACCACCGTCTAAAGAGTACGTCAAATCCATGGAGCTTGCTAACCCGATTCGTTCGAACAATCCCTTGGCGATCATTTTTTCTTCAGGAAACTCATAGACTTGAAACTTTAACGAAGAACTTCCTGAATTGATTGCAATAATTAATTCTTTCAATGCTTTACCCCTCAATCTAATCTTTTACAGAATGTTTACTAAAAGCACAGCAATCGTTGCACCAACGATCGGGCCTACTAATGGTACCCATGCGTATTTCCAGTTATAGTCAGTGTTTTTATTTGGTAATGGCATCAATGTATACATCAAACGCGGACCAAGGTCACGCGCTGGATTGATCGCGTAGCCTGTTGTCGAACCAAATGAAAATGAAATCCCTACTAGCAAGAACAATGCAACAACTGGTTGAAATCCTCCTGGGAAGTCTCCCGCTGGAAGTAACAATAAGGTGAAGATAAATGCAAATGTTGCAATGATCTCACTGATGACATTCGCAATAGGCGCGTCGATTGCTGGACCTGTAGCAAAGATGCCTACGGAGTTTCCTTCATCTGGTCCGGTTTCTTTAAAGTGAGCCATAAATGAGATTGCAGCGATCAATGCACCTAAAAAAGCACCTGCAAATTGCGCTAAAACAAATGGTACAACCATATTCCATTCAAAAAGTCCGCCAATCGCAAAAGCAATCGAAACCGCAGGATTCAAATGACCTGGCGATCCAAAGTAGCCCGCAGAATAAATCCCTAACATCACGGCAACACCCCAGCCAAACGCAACTAATACCCAATTGGCCCCAACTGCTTTGGCCAAAGTCTTCTTCAAGTTGATGCTACAACCAACACCACAACCGAAAAGTGTTAAGACTAACGTTCCAATAAATTCACCTAATACTGTATTATCCATTTTTGTACCCCTTTTCAAACGATTTTATGATAGATTTCTTTTAGTTTTGTACGATCAAACGAGATTGGATTCGATTGGAAAGTAAAATCGTTCATCGCATTGTCAGCTACTTGTTCCGCTGCTCTGATCGCTGTTGATTCTTCGATGTTCCATTCGGCCAATGTTGCTGGCACCACAGAATCTTTACTCAATCGCTTGATGGCATCTACTAATTTGATCACAGCCACTTCGTCTGAAAGACCGTTCGTACATAATTTAAGTTTTCTTGACACATCAGCGTATAAAGACTTTGCCGTCCAATCTTTGGCATTCGCTAAAACGACATGTGGTAACAACATCGCATTTGCTAAACCATGAGGAACTTTGAAAAGCGCGCCGACTTGATGTGCTAAAGCATGGCAAACACCTAAACCAGCATTGTCAAAAGCCACTCCAGCAAGTGTTGCTGCTTCGTGCATTTGGATGCGTGCATCTTCATTTTGGCCATTTTTGACACACTCAACTAAATTCGAAAAGACAAGCGTGATTGCTTTTTCTGCAAGCGCAGAAGAATAATTTGTTCGACCTTTTGCGACCAATGCTTCTAAGGCATGAGTCAAGACATCCAAACCACTGTATGCCGTGATCGAAGGTGGGCTTGTCATCACAAAATCAATGGATAAGATTGCTTCGTCAGGAATCAACTCTTCAGCAAATATCGGATATTTGATTTTGTTTGCCGTATCGGTGATCACAGCTGCACTGGTCACTTCAGATCCAGTACCACTCGTTGTTGGGATCGCAACAAAATAATTGATTGATTGCTTTGCTACCTTCTGATAGAAATAGATAATCCCTTTTGCCGTGTCTAACGCTGAACCACCGCCAATTGCGGTCACAACTGTTGGCTCAGCTTGCAAAGCCATTTGCATGCCTGTTACCACTTTTTCAATCGGCGGATCTGGCACGATCTCCGTAAAAATGATCACGCGATTTTTTTGTTCTAGATATGCAATCATTTCACGTACTTTTTGATTGCTTTTCAAAAAAGGATCAAAAACGAACAAGACAGTTTCGTCTGAAAAACGTTCGAACCTTTTAACGATGTCCGTTGTTACAGCTACTTTTGTTTTCATTGACCATTGATTCAAACTGTTTCCTCCTAACGAATCGAAAATCCGTCCGTTAATACACAACGACGTTTTCTAGCAAAATTTCTAGCAGTCGTCGTACACTCGCCGGTTGGTGTTGCAATCGTGAATGTGGTTGGACCTTCGCCACCAAATCCTAATCCTGCAAATGAAGAGCCATTTTTTACAAAGATCGAGGTTTGGAATTTCTTCGCTGCAAGGTTCAATCGTTGAATATTTTGGGAGTGCATCGTTGCTGTATGGTGGCATTTATTTTCGATTCCTAATGCTGTCGGTAATGCTTCATCAAAATCTTTTACAGTCACGATCGGTAAGATCGGCATCAACATTTCTTTGACAACAAATGGATGATCTTTCTCTGTTTTCATGATGATCACTCGAATGTCCGCTGATACATGTACACCTACGGCGGCTAAGATCTCGCTCGCGTTTTTACCGACAAACTGTCGGTTAGGCGCACCATTTTCCGCAATCATCTGATCGATCAATCGTTGAATGATTTGTTCATCACCTATATAATAAGCCCCTTGTTTTTCCATTTGTAAAATCAAGTAGTCAACAACTTGTTCGACAGCAACGACACTTTTCTCTGCCGTACATAAAATATTATTATCAAAAGATGCACCCAAGACAATATCTGCCGCTGCCTTATCAAGATCGGCGGTTTCATCAACAAGTGAAGGTGGATTGCCTTCTCCAGCAGCAATCGTTTTCTTACCACTCTTCATTGCTTGTCTCACCACACCAGGACCGCCTGTGATCACTAATAGTGAAATGTCTGGATGGGACATCATCTCTTGAGCAGCTTCAATCGAAGGTTTTTCGATCGTTACAACCAAGTTATGGATGCCACAGCTTTGATAAATCAATTCATTCAATTTTGAAACGACCCAGCCAGAAATGCGCTTCGCGCCTGGATGGACACTGAAATAAATAGCATTGCCTGCTGCAATCATTCCGATTGCGTTACAGATCAACGTTTCTGCCGGATTAGTACTTGGTGTCACCGCACCGATCACGCCATACGGAGATAACTCATAAAGGGTCATTCCGTTGTCACCAGTGACCGCTTCAGTAATAAGATCTTCGACACCTGGTGTCTTGTTGATCGCAAGAGTCAATTTTTGGATCTTATCTTCATATCTTCCCATTTTCGTTTCTTCCACTGTTTCACGAGCAATTGTTTCGATATGAGGTGTCATTCCAGTACGAATCGCAGCAATGATTGCTCTTCGTTGTTCCAATGACAAGTCATCTAAACGATCTTGTGCTACTTTTGCTGCGGCAACTGCTGCAGCAACCGTTGGAAAAATCCCGACGGAAGAAGTTGCAACTGTTGCGGTAGTCGGTTCTTCTAAAAGGATTCCTTGAATCACTTTCAAGATTTGTTCTTTTAATTGTTCTTCGCCCATCATGCTCGCTCCTTAAACTTTTCAATTCCTTTTGTTGCAATTGCCCTATCTTGATCTGGACTACCACCGCTCACACCAATACCACCAACAATGTTTCCTTGCCCATCTTTGAGAAGGAATCCACCACCAAAGGTCACAAGCTTTCCATCACTTAATGTTTCTAATTGGAAAAGCGGCTGGTTTGGTTGTACCAACTCCGTTAGTTCGTGGGTGTCAGCTTTCATTGAGACCGTTGTATAAGCCTTTTTGATTGCCATACTTTCACTCACAATCAGTGCATCGTCCATTCGATAGAATTGTTTCAAAGCCCCGTTTTTATCAACGATTGCAATAGAAACCGGTACGCTCAAACAATTCGCATGATCGATACACGCGTGAACGATCTCTTCAAAATCAAGTTTGATCTTTGGTTGTTGCACCCGTTCTTGATAACGACGGATGATTTGATTAAGCAGCACTTCTTGTTCCTGTTCATGATCTGCTTCACGGGCAAAAGAGTACAGACAATCAGATAAACGGTTGGCAAACTTGCTGAGTTCTGAACGGACTTCTTCGTTTTCCATAAAGCGATCAAGAACACGTTCCCCACGACGGCAAACCGTCCGAGCAACATGCAACTGCGCCCCTGCTAGACTTTTTCCAGGCAAAATAAATTCATGGATTTCTGGTAGTTTTGCTGTTTTTTCATCGATCCAGATTTCCAATTGATGAATATCTTCCGCAGAGATCAAGTCGCTTTTATGCGCTAATTTATCCTTTTTCGTTGCTGTCGCTAATTCTGCGTTCATCTGAAAAAGTTTATTTTGCACCCAGTCAAGCGCTTGTTGGCTTTCTGGATTTTTCAACATTTTTTGTGCCAAGCTGATTTGCGCACAGCACTCGTCAAACGTTCCATAGACTTCTACTCGTAAACTTGCTTTTTTTACTCGTGTTCCGTCAAAAAGGCTCGTCATTCCTTGATCACCAGTTTTTGTATAGATCGGCATTCTTTTCACTTCCTTACATATCAAACGTATCGATGATGCCAACAATCGCACAATCCACCGCTTCTGATGGCTCCGAGAATAAATGTCTCGCTGAACTACCGCTATTTAACAGAACATAATCACCAATTCCAGCACCTACCGTATCAGCTGCCACTTGTTGAAAACGTACTGCCTCTTTTTGAGCATTTATCGGTTGCACGATCATTAATTTTTTGCCTACAAGAGAGGAATCTTTTTGAGTAGAAACAACGCTACCAATAATTTTTCCCATTAACATTGCGATC
The DNA here is from genome assembly GCF_051715065.1 of Enterococcus sp. AZ062. NCBI lineage: Bacteria > Bacillati > Bacillota > Bacilli > Lactobacillales > Enterococcaceae > Enterococcus > Enterococcus sp. AZ062. Next base: position 1,709,047 of record NZ_JBIOTB010000001.1, read on the forward strand.
CGCTCCTTTTACAGATAGTCATCTGTTTTTCCTGAATTTTTTCTTGCGCCAATAATGTAAAGTATTGATTCGTTGAAAGTATCAACGCTGCTTGATTCGGTAAAACAGCCACTTGCTTGTAAGTGATATACCGATTTGAAAAGGCATAACATGGTTTTTCAGCAACTGTAAAAACTTCGACGTTATAATGGAAGATTTCTACAGGTATCAAAGTCAGATCCGAAAAAGAGCATTGAAATCTAAGCTCACAACCGTAGTCCAAGCTACGAAATAGCCATCGTACGAATGGGTCGTTCTCATTTTTTGTTGCAAATTTCGTTAAAAAGAAGCAGTCGCAATTTTTGACATAGATATATTTATTCGACAAAAAAGGGCTGATCGAATCCGTTTGAACGGAATCAGTTGATACGAACAATGTACTTTTTTCTCTTTTTATTAGCCAACCCACTACTTTTTGAACAATATCTTCCATACGAAACTCCTATTCCACAATGACTTTTGAGGCCATCGCTATGCCGATCGGTGTAACGAATTGCGGATGAACAGGTTTCAATACTTTCTTACCAATGACGCTACTCATTTCTTCTTCAAACTGTGAAAAATAGGCAGCCCCGCCGACAACAAAAATCGGCTCGATTGGATGTTCATCTAGCATTTTTTTGGCGATGGTCGCCATTTTTTGGATCACTGGACGACAAATCGTAAAATTTTCTGCTTCATTTTTGGGATTTCTCTTTATTTTTTCTGCGTCATCTATATCTACGCTATGATAACCGGCGATCACTAGAGTCATATGTGTACCACCAGTTGGTTCATCATCAACGAAGGCAACTTCTCCATTTTTAAGGACACTGATCCCCGTCGTACCGCCCCCGATATCAATGACCGCCCCATCTGTAATATCAAGTGTCAAGGCAGCCGCTGATGGTTCATCCACTAACTGGTCGATTTCCATGCCGGCACTTTCAATGACGTTTGCCACGACTTTTTTGTTGTTGCCGATCGTTCCTGGGGGGATAGCCCCGGAAGCTGCTTTAAGTGCAAACCCTAAAGCGGCTTCCGCTTCTTCCCTTAATACTTCAACGATCTTTACTGCTTTTTGATAATCAACGACCAAGCCATCACGTATCACTTTGGCTTCTTTGAACGAACCGAACAATGGTTGATTGTCAGCATCTAAGACAACTAAGACGATCGAAGCTGTGCCCAGATCCACACCAACCTTATAGCCATCGGCCGCTTTGTGACCAGTTGGCACAAAAGAATGGACGATTTGATTGAAAGATTCTAGTAACTCATTGCCTTTCTCAATTCCTTGCATCTTTTGCTCCTTCTGATCAACGAATGATCCTTGCTCTAGTTTCGGTAGTGACATTGGCCGCATTGGCTTCATCTGTATCGATGTGCATTTCCATGATAAATTTTTCGTGCGGGCGTAGCGCAACCTCATGATAGACAGTTCCTCGTTCGCCAGATAAAATTTCGACTGAAACGCTCTCATCCTTATGCAGATCCAAACGTTTCATATCTTCATGATTCAAATGGATGTGACGTTGTGCGATGATTGTAGCTGGGATCGTAATTGAAGCAGCTTCGGTCATCAAAGTGATTTCTACTGCTTCATCAAGATCACCAGAAAGTTTGATTGGTGGATTGATCCCTAATAGACGTGCATCTGTTTTTGATACTTCTACTTGTGAGCGATTGCGGAACGGACCCAGAATCCGCACTCTTTCGATCTTTCCTTTTGGACCGATCAACGTCACCGTTTGTTTTGCCGCAAATTCACCTGGTTGCTTTAAATCACGCAATTTTTCGATGGATTGTCCTGGGAAAAGTTGTTCAAAGTGAGCAGGTGTCAAATGGATATGACGATTAGAGATACCAATCGGAAAGGTTTGATCAAGATCTGCGATCACCTTCCGAACGATTTCTTTCAACTCAGCTTTTGAAAAATCAAGCATTGTTTTGACCTGCTAATAGTTTGTTCACATCATGATGAGGGCGAGGGATCACGTGTACAGAAACCACTTCACCTACACGCTCAGCTGCGGCAGAACCTGCATCTGTCGCTGCTTTGACCGCACCAACATCTCCACGAACCATGATCGTTACTAAACCAGAACCGATTTTCTCCGTTCCGATCAATTGTACGTTTGCGGCTTTCACCATTGCATCAGCTGCCTCGACAGCCCCTACTAAACCTTTTGTTTCGATCATTCCTAATGCGTCATTCATTTATGTGTTCCTCCTAGTTTTTCTTATTTTTTTTGGTTGCAGTTTTATTTCCTTTTTTTGAAGAATCTTTTGACTTTTTTTCTTTGCTTGCCACTTCATCAGTGCTAAGTGAAGTAGGTTCTTTCTTATCTTCCTTGATAACAGGTACATTTTCACTCTTCACTGGTGTGGTTTTGTCTAATGAGGATTCTTGCTTCGTTGCTGTTTCCTCGATATCAATGACACGTTGCTCTGCTTGTAGGGAATCATGTTGCGCTTCTTTTGAAGAAAAGACATCAAGGATATTGTCTCCTGGTCTTGGTATAACTAGAGAAGAGACGTAAGCATCCAGACCAATGGCAGCTGACTTCGCTGCATCGATCGCTGCTTTGACCGCCCCGACATCCCCTTGGATCATCACGGTCATCCAGCCAAAACCTTTTGTTTTTTCTATACTCAAAAGTTCAATATTTGCGGATTTCACCATGATATCAGAAAGGTTGATGGCACTGGCTAATCCTGTTGATTCGATCATTCCGATTGCTTGATTCATTGTTTCACCTCCAATAATTCCAAGGATTTTAATGGAATACCTTTGACGATTCGAGCAGCATTACTTCCTAGATTTCTCAAGATCGCAGAAGGGACAATTGAAACATGCTCCACCACTTGATAAGGTTTCTCTTTTTTCAAGCTTTTATGATGTATGCAAAGAGTGTCCCTGCTCCCACCAATACCTACTTGTAAAGGAGAAGCTAAAGCCGCTTCATACGCCGCTTGTGCTGCATCCTCAAACATTTTTGCTTCTAGCTTATACGGAATGCTTTCTTCTTCTATCCCATAGAGTAAGGAAGTCAAGATTTCTTCGTCTATTCCATCTACGTAGATGATGATCGACGGTCTATCCATGTTCATTCCTCCTCAAATGTGAAAGGATCAACCCAGTGGCAACCGCATTTCTAGGACCTTCACACGCACGGACATTTCCTTGTCCAGCAACTAACCCATAGTGAGATAACGCATCTGTCACGATTTGGGGAATCTCAAAATCAAGTGCTGATCCTCCAACGATCACAACAAAAGGAATATCACGGATGTTGCCAGTTGGACTTACTCGTTTCAATGCTCGAATCGTGTTTGTTACAAATACTCGTTTTTTCGCTGTCTGTCTAACCAATTTGATTTTTTCGATCGAAAGATCAAGTGGAATTGGAATGAGACCCTCTGGTTTGACAACGACAACTTTCGCAAATAAATGAGGATCTAACGGTTCCTCAAAGAATTGCACACTACCGTCTTCATGTCGGATATAAAAGATGTTCTCTACTTTTGCCAAAGGATACTTTTTGATATCTTCTGCCAAGTAAATATCGTCGATCCCTAACTCCGACTTGATCAATAATGTCACCATATCTCCTGCACCAGCCAAATGTGTAGCAGAAATCGCTTGTTCCCCAATGATCGACGCATCAGTTGAACCAGCACCTAAGTCCAAAATAGCTAAAGGTGTGCTTGTACCAGGTGTCGTCAAGGCGCCTAAAATAGCCGCTTCTGCTTCTGCTCCGCCAATTTCAACAGGTGTTTTCAAATCTTCTTCAATGGATTGTGCGATTTTCGACATTTGCAAATGATCCGATTTGACCATCGAAGCAATCCCTACTGCTTGCTCCATCGAGAACTCACCGGCAACACCACCTTTGACCTCTATAGGAACAAAAGTATCGACTGCCAGTAAGTCTTGGATGAAAATTTCTGCGAGGGGGCGTTCCGTTAAATTCGCCATCGTTAGTCGAACTTTTTCGAGCATCCCACCGACATTGGTTCCTGACTCACCAGTCACATTGTCGATTTCTGCAAACGAACTCACCGCAGTCATGATATCTTCTGCACCAGCAGAGATTTCAACGATCTTGCGACGATTGCCACCTGTAATCTCAATACTTCCTGCCGGGATCACTCGTGCTTGTACATCCCCTTGAGGTGTCTTGATCACAACGGCAGAACGATTACCAATCAACGCACGAGCCATAGGAACGATACTTTTCGTTGCTTCTGAATCCAGTTCAAAAACTGTCGCAATACCATATGGATTCGATAATTGAGCAACCCCTTGACCGGCAGGCGCTACTTCTACCGCAGCTAACATGCCTAGTGGGATTTTTTCAATATAAGCAACTTCGTCTATGATCGGGATCTTATGGGTCAAACGATTATTGACTAAAACCCCATCATCACTTTGAAGAATCGCACCTGTGACCCGAATGTTACTTTCAACGATTTGGTTGATCCATTTTGCCGCCTGATCAAATTCGATTTCTTTTTCAACGACGACGACATAGTCATCATCGCTGAATTTTTTTTGGACTAATTCTGATAATTTGATCGTTTTTCCTACGCCTAAGCCATGACCGCCAGGCGTTTTTGGGTTATGACCGATCATCGTCGATTCGGTGATGATCGTTTCAGTGATCATCTCCATCGCCACGTCACCAATGACAGGCGTTGCCTCGTTGATACGGATCAAATCGATATCAGAGATCGTAAGGTCATTTTTAGTGCAAGCTTCATTGATTGCTTTATAGATCCCAAAGAGATTCTTCTTCGTTCCTTTGATCCCCGTTGTTTCAGTAATAGCCGATTGTAGAAAATGAACCTGATCATTCGTATCGATCTCTGCAAGTGCGATCTCCGTTGAGGAATTTCCAATATCAATACCTATAATACGTTTCATGCACATTCCTCCCGATAACTGGCGATCCTTTAATTATCCCCTTTGAGCTTCTTACGTGTTTCATAATGTTCACTTGCTTCACGGAAATAAGCAGCAGAGATTTTCGCATGGTATTTCGTTTCTAATTCGTCGGCAATATCTAACAATTCTTGTTTACTTGAGCGATACGGACGTAACGCATTGTACATTGCTAAGACACGCTCATCAGGAACCGCCGTCAATTCTGCGGCACGATCGAAGTTAGAAGAAATCGTCTTGCGTCCTGCACTATGAGCAATTTCACCTTGCGCTTTTAAGATCGATGGTGTGATCTTCAAGTCTTCTGGCGTTAAAGAACCGTTCAATACATTAGCTAATGTGATATCTTCTAACGTTTTGCCTGTTTTTGTTTTCACCCAGTCTGGATGTTTGACAGCAATTGGGTAATCAGCAGTCGTCGCTTGGGCGCCATTCGCAACTTCAGTTGCCCCAGTCGGTTTATTATTCATATCTTGTAAGATATTTCTTACCAAGCTTTCTAATGTCTGTTCGTTCATCTGTTTCACCTCGTTATAATGTTACAGCAATTTCTTCTGCTGGTTTCCCAATGACAACATGCTTTGTTTCTTTGATGTGAAGTAAAGCAGATTGTGCTTGGTATTTCGGACGTGCCATTTGGTCATTCATCATCGGCACTGGATTTGGTGATTCGCCTTTTGCATATTTCGCAGCGTTCTTACCGATTGCACGATACGTTTCCAGCGTGATCAGTGGCGCTTGCGGGAATAATTCAAGATTTGACAATGGTTGTAGATCTTTTTGGTGAATGATCGCCGTTCCTTTTGATTGGATCGACACGCAAATTCCTGAACCTGAAAGCTTATCTCCCTCAACTGCGACAAATGCCACATCAGATGAACGGAAAACTTTGACTACACGGGCTTTCAACCCTTCTTCTTCGATTCCTGCAATCACTTGTTTCAAGATATCTTTATGGCTCACACCAATGATATTCGTTGTTTGAGATGTTGCGAATGCAGGTCCAACTGCAATAACCACTTCGTCTTGTGCATTGCCAGGTTGTGCGACACCGATTGAACGGAACCAAGATTCAGAATTGTTGTCTGTCGCTACAGCCGTCGACGGTGTACTTTTGAACGCAACTGTTTGTTCACTTTTCGTTGTATCCATTTCAGTCAAGACTTCTTGAATGATCGATCTTAGTAAATTTTCGTTGATTTCTGCCATTTCATACTCCTCCTATATATCCTGCGGGTTGATTGCGTTAGGAATTGCTTTCACTTTTTCCCACTCTGAGCCATCTAAACGGTGTCCAGTTCCTGGTCCAGCATAGTCATTTTTATCATTGACAGCAGAAATGACATTCCAATCTTTATCAAAGATAGAAGAAGTTTGTAAAAAGTCTCCGGCAACGCGTTGTTTCAATAGATTCAATACACTGACCGCCACATCTTCAAAGCCTGTTTTAGATAATGCTTTGACTAGATCTAAACCAGTTGCTCCACTAGCCAACAACTCTTCTGCACCTTTGATATCTTGAACCATATCACGAGCAGGCATGTCATCAGAACCACGAGCATAAGTCGCCGCTTCTACTTCTTCGTCTGTGATCGTTGGTAACCCTAACTCTGCAAACAGTGCTTGCATCGCTTTCGCTGCTTTATTACGAACTTTGATCACTTCTGCTTCTTTGACTGGTCGTAAACCACCATCCACACGAAGGTCACGTTGTAAAATGTTGTAATCGTCGAAATCATCTGCATCAAAGTTTGAACCCGCAAACATATTGTCGTAATTCGGAGTCGCAGAGTAGCCAGAAGAGATATAGTCAGTCCCTGGTAAGAATTGCATCAACAAACGAGCTGTTCGACGGATATCTGAGTGAGAGAATGTTTGGTCATTTCCAGAGGCCACTTCAAGGTCAAGCAACATAGCAATCAAGTTTTCCGCTAAGACCGCACGAATCCCTGATGGCACCGCACCTGGAATACCGATACAACTGATCGAACCATTTTGTAACCCTTGAACACCCGCTGCTTTTGTCAGATAAATACATCTAGTTTCCAAGTACAACATCGATTTGCCTTCTGCATAACCCATTTGTACTTCTGAACCAGTCCCAGAAGTGAAACGCATCTTCAAGCCGCGAGACGCATAACATGAAGCAAGGAATCCTTTCGACCAAGGCGTATCATCGCCATCGGTAAATACTTTCTCTGTTCCATAAACTGAGATCGTTTCAGCATAAGCTGTGAATCCTCTCATACCAAGATCAAGTTCAGTTGCTTCTTCCAATGAACACTGTGTCAACACCCCTGGACGTCCAACTTGTGAACCAATCATGATCGAGATGGCATTAAATGGTGCATAACGTGCAACCGCAACTGTTGTTTCTTGCTCATCAAACCCACGTAAAGCACCTTCAGCGGCATCCGCAGCAATCTGCACTGGGTTGTCGCGTAAGTTTGTTACGTGAGATTGGGTGGTAGGACGACGGCGAGCACGCATTTTTTGCACAGCCATCATCATTTCAACCACGTTCATGTAGCCAACCACTTCATTGATTTTTGCCGGTGTAGCAGAAGTCGTCAATTGGATGATTTCTTCACGACAAATGTTCGGATCAACGATTTTATTCGCTAATTCTTTCGATGACATTTGCATGACTTCTTCCGCACGAGTGATGTCGATGCCATACTGTGCGATATAAGCATCGATCAAATCAAAGTCTTCTTTTGCTTTCCCATCTAATTCAACGACCTCACCCGCAACGATCTTGATGCTTGGTTTTGGATCATTAGGACTTTGCATGGCAATCAGACCTTCGTCTATCCACTCATCAACAAATCCATCCTGGTTCACTGGTCTTTTTGATAATTCTTCAAATCGTTTCGATTTCATCTATTTACTCACTCTCCAATTTAAATATATGATGGCTGATCATTTGTTGGCTCACTACCTAATGTCGCTAATAGTTTGATACCGATTTCGCGAGCAGAAATAACAGCCTGACGGACAGCCCCTGAATCACCACTAAATGTCATCGTGACTTCATTTGAGAAATTCTGTCCATTTTGTGGAGTCGCATAGCTGACCACTTCAATATTCGCCGCCTTCATGGCTGTATCTGCCATCACTACACCGATTGCAGCTGGTGCACCAACGATCAAACCAAATGATTTGCCGATTGGAGTTCCAAATACTTTGTTACACGCATAACTTGCTCTGGCAGTGTATTGACATTCAATGTGGCCTGCTTCATTCGCATACACATCTCCGAACGTGCGAGTATCCACTTCTTTTAACGTCACTTCTACCGCTCGTTTAACATCCGAAACATCATCCCCACCAAAAATGATAAGCGAGCCATGACCAGCGCCACCTTTAGTATCTCTTGGCATTTCGATCGAGATGACTTCTGTGTTTGTTGCTTTGACTGCTTCATCTGCCGCTAAAATATGCGGTCCAGCACCGGTACGAGCACCTACGATACCAATCGATCGATATTTTTTCTCTAATTTCATCGTATCCAATAAGGCTGAATCAACATTTGCGATCACTAAACCAATAGTATCCCCAAATGCTGATGCACCGACAAATTCTGTTAATCCACAATATTTTTCAATCATTTTGCTTGTTCCTCCCGATGTAGTTTCCTTTGTTTCATTCGATTCGATTTTATTCAAAACTTTTTTCAAGATTTCTTCTATTGCTGCATTGCTTTCAACCATTTAAATCACCTCAGTCAGTTAAATTTGGGAGTACTCTCTCAACCTCAGAGTGAGGGCGTGGAATCACATAATTTGAAACAACTTCTCCCACAGAACTAGCTGCTGTCACGCCAGCGTCAACTGCGGCTTTTACTGCACCTACATCTCCTCTGACCATTACAGTGACTAAACCTGAACCGATTTTTTCAGTACCGATCAGCGTTACATTTGCCGCCTTCACCATCGCATCTGCTGCTTCGATCGATCCAATCAAACCGCGAGTTTCAATCATGCCTAAAGCTTCTTGACCCATTGTCATACCTCCTAATTTTAGTAGCGCTTACAAAAACTATCATAATAAAAAAAGATGGGAAATAATTGCCCCATCTTTTTTGTACCTATTGAGATAATAATAATAATTTGCTGTGAATAAAAAAAGAAAACACGACAAATAGGCTTAAATTTAAATAATTCAAGCCAAATAATCTATCAAATTCTTGTCATTTGATAGTCAAAATTGTGGTATTTGTGATGTTTTATACAATAACCTTTGTTTTTCTGTTAAAATAAGTGCCATGAAAGGGGGCTGTTGCATGATTCAAGGTCATCCAAAAGGAATTCATTCAGATAGACTAACAAAGATATTGGAAGAATTTGCATTAGCAGTCGATTATGGCGCTGTTTTAGTTGATATTCACGGCAAAGAAACGTCAAATCTATTTAATTTTTCTCCTTTTTGCCAAAATATGCGAGCAAATCCACAATTCAAACATCTCTGTCAAAAGTGTGATGCTTACGGTGGTTTAGAAGCATCAAAGACTGGAAAACCACACATTTATCAATGCCATGCTGGATTGACGGATATCTCATTGCCTTTGATCCATGATCGACAACTGCACGGTTTTGCACTTTTTGGGCAAGTAAAAGTATCAGATATTGAAGATCATCAAATCGACCGCATTCATCCATCCATCACGAATTGGAAAGAGCATGCGGAGTTGAGGCATGCACGTAATAAGGTACGCGTAGTGAACAGAAAACAGGTCACGGCTGCCGCCTCACTTTTCGAAACGATTGCTCAACATTATGAGAAAGAAGAAAACCATCCTAGAGATCGAATCAAATTCAATATCAAAACAGCTGAACATAAACCGATTAAGTCTAAAAACAAACGAATCGACTCCGACCATGGAGAAATCAATAAAGCAATCGAATATATCAATAAAAATCTCTCTCGCAATATTACCTTAGATGAAGTGGCAAATCATGTCTATTTGAGTCATTATTATTTCAGCAGACTCTTCAAAAAAGAATTAGGCATCAGTTTTGTCAACTACCTTAATAAACAGAGAATCGAACAAGCAAAAGAATTATTACGCCAAACCAATTTAAGCGTTCAAAAAATTGCTTATCGCATCGGTTATACCCAACCGAGCTATTTCTGTAAGTTATTCAAAAAAGAGACCGGAACAACTCCTGCTTCCTTTCGAAGAACGAGCTGATCCACTGAAAGACAGTTGTCCGACTGTCTTTTTGTTTAATAAAAAAATGAAGTGTCTTCGAAAAAACACTTCACTAAACAAACCGTTCAATAGGAATCGGTTTGGCTCGCAAAGTAATTTTCCCAATAAAATCACTTTCACATCATGTAAGGTATCCTGACTTTGCTTCATCCTACTACCTCGCCTTCCCGTAAGTGGCTAAATTGAGGGGTCGTCTGCATATACAGTAAAAAGGGTCTGTCAAGGATTCGCACCTTGTTCCCTTCACATCATGTGCTCATATTTTATTATTTTCAATTATACATTAATTCACAATCGCGGTCAATAGATAACGGAAACGATTTATTTTAAAAATTGTTTTTGGTTTTTATCCATTCGTAGACAAGTGTTTCTCTAACTCATCTAAACCAAAACCTGTTATCGTAGAAACTTCAAATATCTTAGAAGCACCGGCTAACTCCAATAATTCACGGGCTTTTGCTAGCGTCTGCTGATCTGCTAAATCGACTTTGGAAATCACACCGATCACTTCTTTGTTGAATCTCGATGAAAAATAAGGTGGAAAATAGTTTTGTGCACTTGTAATATCTTGAACGAATGCCACTACCTCCGCCTCGATCGAAGCACTGACTAACGCATTGTAGTAAAATTGATTCTCCATAAACTCACCAGGTGTATCGATGGAATCATCGAGATAGTACACTTGTTGAGTCTTGTGATAAGAAATGTCTTTCTTTTGTAGCCACTGTGACAATGTAGTCTTACCGCTACCTGTTTGTCCGATAAAAATCACTCGACGCATCTCTTCACCTATCGTCTCTCATAAATAAATAACTACCAATCATTTAGGTTTTTGTAATGTTAGGCGTATCAAACCCCAAAACCGTACTCATTGTTTGGATGACTTGTTGCAACGCATATTCAACAGAAGATACCTCACCAGTGAAAACGACTGATCCACTAAAGCGATCCATGAAACCAATCGCCACATCTCCAGATTTTTTGGCAATATCTGCCCCAATGATCGATGCCTCACTCGGTGTGATCGTCAAAATACCGATCGCATTACTTGCTTCACTTAATCCAAGTTTTGTAAAAACTTCACGATCTGCATTTGGGATGATATGCGCGAGTGTGACCTGTTTACCAGGAACGTATTCTTGGATCGTTCGTTCGATTTTTCTTTCATTTGCCATTTGTTTGCCACCACCTACAATCTGATAATAACTATATTCTAGCATAGATGAATAAAAGGATTTTGCCTTTGATCCAGTGGAGTAACAAATATTTGCGGCTTGGTATAATTTATTGCGCGATCAAAAAACTGCTATTCTCAACTTTTTCAAAGCTGACAATAGCAGTTTTCTTTTACTTAATAGATGTGATAATCAGACTTTCCTTCTTGTTCAACGGTTATCACTAGTCGATGAGGCAAACAGATACTAGTCTGTCCAGGTTCTTTTCTTATCTATTATTTTTCTCTGAATGAAGAATATCATCCGCTTTATCTGCAATGGATTCTGTTAAAAGGACTGAAAAATTTATCCCCGCACGTTTGCCTAACGTATCGGCCCATCGTGGTATCGTTAAAGTCTTTTTGACAAGTTCTGTATCCTTTAGATATTTAGCAACATCTACACGAATCAATGTCGTAAAGGAATCTTTTTCAGCAAAGACTTCTTTGATCGGCGTCGGCTCTGGTATTTGCTCTTCGTGCTCAATATAGTCCGCTAGAACCATACCTAATACCTCTTGTGCCATAGCAATTCCATAAGAGATATCATCTTCATTGATTCCTGTATAAGCACCCTGAATATCAGGAAATTCAATGAAGTAACCGCCACCTTCTTCGGGTTTAAAAATAGCAGGATATGTTTTTGCTAAAGGTTCGCTTAACATTTCAGTCAATCCCTTCTTGTAATCAAATGCGAGATTATTTCGATCCCGCATCCTTCAAAATTTTTTGCTCAAGTCCTCGGCCTAGATCTTGATTGGCATGAACAGGGACAGTAATTCTAACGCCATCTTTATAAAGGTGATGATGAGAGCCTTCCTGCCTTCGCTCAATCCAGCCATTCTTCTTCAATAACCGAAGCATTTCTTTTCCTGTAAGCGGCATTCTGCACGATACCTCCTTACAAAAACAACTATAGCACGTGCCAACACGTATGTAAAGGTGAGGCTATATTTTTAACGAGCGATTTTTCTTGGTTGATAAATTCTAAATTTTGAAATCATTTAAATAGCTCATGCCATCTTCTTTAATTTTTAAATACATATTTTTTAATGTATGATCATATCCGATTGTACCCTGTTACTCTGGAGAAAAAAAACTACCACCATCAACTTTCTACAAGCTGACAATAGCAGTTTTCTTTTACTTAATAGATGTGATAATCAGACTTTCCTTCTTGTTCAATGGTTATCACTAGTCGATGAGGCAAACAGATACTAGTCTGTCCAGGTTCCGAGATCCAACCTGTTCTTACAGCGATTTGATCGGGGCTATTATCTTCTTTGACTCTGATCTTACCTTCTTGGATTTCGATAATATTGTATTGGGTATCAGATGGATGGTAAGTCACCATCTTGTTACTGATTTCATCTAAATCAAAACGTTCGACTTCTTTTCCGTCGATTTTGACTATCGCATACTTCACGCTATTTTCAGTTTCTGCATTATCAAATGACAAAGCAAAAACAATTGTCGGAGCGAAAGAAGCAACTACCAGAACAAAAATAATGATGATATCCCAAGGTTTTATACCTGATTTACGAAAGTTGTGCATATAGATTGTCCTTTTGGCTTTTCTTATTCTATCCTTTTACCGATCTTCTAAATAGATGTTGATTTGTTGTTCGTCATCATAATCCAGTTGATCCGTTTCAAGCATTTCCATTAATTCTATTTTCAAGTCTACAGGAATCTCCCAGAAGCCGTCAATAGATTTGAACAAATCGGCATCATACTTTTGAAAAATAGGATAAATGTCCAAAAATTCTTCAAAGGATAAGTTTTGTTTTTCGTAATAGTCTTTGACAAAGCCTTGCTCTATCGCATGTTCTGTAGGAAGGCCAGTTTCTGTAATCAGTTTCTTATCGACCATCGCACGATAGAATTCTCCTTTGTCTACAGGTTCGTTTTCCGTTTCCGAATAATATTTGATTCCTTGTTCGACCAATGGCGGATAAATAATTTCCATTTCTTGCAGCCTCCTTGCATCGTCCAATCGATTATTCTGTCACTTTCCGTCCTTTATAATAACCTTTTAAGGAGACGTGATGACTTCGACGATAATCACCAGTCACCTCGTCAAAAGAAATCTCTGGTTTCGTCAAACCTTGGTGTGTTCGTCGTAAACGTTTTTTTGCTTTCGATGTTTTTCTTGCTGGTACTGCCATGACTTTTTCCTCCTATTTTACCAACTTGCTTTTTTAACTCCTGGGATCAATCCTTGATGCGCCAGTTCTCTAAATGTGATTCGAGACATACCAAATTTTCTCATGTAGCCACGAGGACGTCCGTCTGTCTGATCTCTCAGTTTCAAACGATTAGGATTAGACTCTTTTGGTAGCTTAGCTAGTCCTTCATAATCTTTTGCTGCTTTTAACTCTTGACGTTGTTCACTATATTTATTGATCAAAGCTACTTGCTTATTCATTTTTGCAATTTTTGATTTTTTTGCCACTAATAATCTGCTCCTTTATTCCACTTTATATTTATCAAATCGTAATAGTTACGTTTTGGGTAGAACCACAATACCACTTCTTTATTTGTTTGTCAAAAAAGAAATACGAATAAAGTCAATTTATTAACGACTTCAGACTGAGCTCATCTTTCGAGTACATTGAAAAAGCTCCAATGATGTTTATTCTTAGCATCACTGTGAGCTTTTTCTACTATTTAATAAATGGCACACTAATAATTCAACATCCTAGCCATTATTAATTGATTTTTTCCAACGCCTTCGTAGGCACTTCGTTTTCTGCAACTTCATTCCAACCTTTTCCTTGTAACCCTTTTGCATAGATTTTTAAGTATTTACCTTGTTTTAACTCGTGATCCCCTAATTTTTTTACTGTTTGTTGATTGCCAGCTTCGTCGTATCCTTCAAACGTGTAGAGATAATCCTTCCCTTTTTTATCCCCACTACTTGTTTTGACATAGTATTCTTTCACTTCTTTATCAGATAAAAAATTATCCGTTAATGCTTGAAAGCCTTCTGTCTTTGATTCAATAAAAAATGCACCAATTCCTAAAATAAGCGCAATTGCTAATAATCCTTTTACTAGTTTTCCCATTATCATTCCCACTTCCCTATTTTTTTTCACTTCCTGTCTAAATCATACTAAATAGGTATGTGAGTCGGAATCTATTCCACTAGTGATTAGCTTACATTAACGTAACAAAATTTTTTTCTAGCAATTGATTTTGACCTAGCTAGAATTATGCAATAAAAAAAACCGTAAAACCCAAGAAGATAATTCATTCTCGGATTTTACAGGCTATAGAAAAGTATTACTACAACAATTGGTTTTATTATGGTTTAGTCTATCTTACAACTACCGCGTATTTACGTGCATTATAAATATTCTCAAATGTTGTCCGATTCATCCAATAAGAACCACTGATCGGATCTGATACATGGACTTGATTACTTCCTTTATTATATCCATCAAGAGTGACCGCATGATTATTATTCGCTGCGACACCAAAATTCCAATTCCCCCAACGGATTGGTTGGAAATTGATCGTCACCCAAGCAACAACCGGATGGCCATTTTTGACTTCGTTTAGCAACGTATTCATCGAGCTACCTGAAATATTTTGGGCATTTCCGTACTTCTTGCCCCACGTCGTCAAAGGTGCAGGATAAATTGCAGAATAAGTCCATGAATTTTCGACGAATGGGCTGCCAACAAAACCGCTGTTTGGATTACCATTCGGTGATTTAGGGATCGTATTCAAGAATTGAGTCAAACTCCAATTGGTGATCTTCCCTTTATATTGAAGTGCTTGCAATAAAGAAGCCCCTTCACATCCACTTGGCGCACCTAACGCATATTGGTTGTAATTTTTCACACCCAATAGTTTATAGTCCTCTTGATTTTGTTGACCACTACCAACTGCGTACCAACCAACACCTTCATAGACCCAGCCTTGTTTCGTGATTACTTTTTTCTCATTTTCATCTAACGTGTAATGGTGCCAGTTCACTCGTTTACTATATAAACGACTGACAGGAATGGCATTCGCACCTTTATAGGAATACCAACCGATTCCTTCATACTTCCAGCCTTGTTTCGTGATACTATCTCTTTCTTTTGCGTTCATCGTATAAAAATGTTCCCCATTATAGCGATTGTACAAACGATAGACAGGATCACCACTTGTCGGTGCCTGCCAACCAACACCTTCGTAATTCCAACCAATCCTTCTTAAATTATCTCGTTCACCAGTATCTCTCGTGTAAAAATGCTCACCACTATGTGGATTGAATAAACGATACATTGGAATCGTTTGCACAGCTGCTCTAAATAATCTTGGAGAGCCTTCGATCAATTCCTCTTTTGGCGCTTGTGTGATATCCGCTTCGTTTTTACCAGCTTTTTCTGGCGCTTCCAAAGCGACTTCTACTCCATCGACGATTGCAGTTTGTGGTTGCTCTGGTTGAACTTCTGTTTCTTCACTCGCTTGTATTGATGGTGTTTGTTGTGACTCTTGCGTTGGTACCTCTGTTTCTGTCGTTTCTGTCGTTTCTGTCGTTTCTGTCTGCTGACTGACTTCATTTGTTTCTGTATTTTTTATCTGTGGAGCTGCTGACGTTTGAGTCGATTCAGTCGAGGTAGCCATTGTAGACGAATCCTCTGCAAAAACTTGACTCACACCAAACGAACTCGCTAAAATCGCAAGTATCGTGAACCCACAAATCCCCTTAGTAATAAATCCCCTTTTCATCTTTTTCCTCCTCATAAATGAATAAAAAATAGCAATAAATTTAACATAAAATATTCTCTGAAAATATTATAACGACAGTAATATATACTATTATTTAAATTATACATGAATCTATTTTTTTGTCCGAATGATTTGTTTAATTTATTTGAGAACCAAAGAAAGCATACGCTAATTTCATTGAGTAAAACTAGATGGAGCTAAGGTAGAAATGAATGAATCTTATCTTTTAGAATATGAGGTTTTCCAATGCTGGCGAACATATATTATTATGAATGCGCCCATCCTTTAAAACAATTGCTCTGGAAGATTGACTGGCAAGCTCTAGGTCATGAGTCACCATAACGATTGTCTTTCCTTTGCTTACTAATTCTTTCAGTACTTCCATAATAAGGACACGTGAGTGAGTATCTAATGCGCTAGTAGGTTCATCTAAAAATAATATTTCTGGATCTGCTAATATTGTGCGACCAATTGCCACTTTTTGTTGTTCACCACCCGAAAGAGCATCAATGGGTTGGTGTAAATCCGCTTTTAATTCCAATCGTTCTGCCAGAGAATAAACATTTTCCCTTTTTATTTTGTGACCATTCAATGTTCCTGGGAGTACCATATTATCGTAGGCTGACAATGAAGGTATGAGTTGGAAATCTTGAAAAATAAAGCCGATTTTTTTACGGCGAAACTTTGCTAATTTCGCTGCACTCCATCCATAAGGAGATTTGCCATAGATCATCACCTCTCCCTCTGTAGGAGGTAATAAGCTAGAGATACAATGAAGCAACGTTGTTTTCCCTGAACCAGAAGGTCCTACGATTGATACAAACTCTTGTTGTTTTACATCAAAAGAAATATCAGTAAGCACTTGTAAAAGATTTCCTTTCGCAAGCTCTATTTCTTTTTTTAATTCAGTTATTGAAATCACTATCTCTCTCATCGGTCTTAACCTCCAAAAATTTAATAATACTAATAGTACTATCCTTACCACAAAATCATTCTAGTTTATAAATCGAATTCTCATATAGAACTGTAGGGCGCAAACTACTCACTGATAGTAGAAGGATCTCCCCTTTCAGCTATTCCCCAACTTCTTTCAATCTGAATTTATTACTCTCTTATGATTGGTTCAACTAAAACAGATGGATTCTTTTAGTATACTAATAAATCTACTCCACATACTTCTTTGATGTATGACGCTCAAACCAATAAATGGAAATAAAACACAAACCGAAGACAACAAAATTTCCTAACGATAATAGAATATTAATCGACCAATTCGCCTTAAAAATATTGCCCCCACCCAGATAGGTCACTCTTAATAATGGAATCGCAAACATTATTATTCCAATGAAAGTAACTACTATTGAGATAAGTGAAACTATACTGATTTCAATGATTCTCATTTTAAAAATCCAATTTGGTGTACATCCAGTATAAAAGTATTCTTTAGATTCAACTTTTGTTTTAATTCTAAAAAGAAAAATTGACACAAATACATTGGCCAAGCTGATGAGTATTGGAGCACCAAATACAAAAATAAGGTTGATGACCAAATCTGAAATATAAGAGTTATCATTTGTACCATCAATCAGTAGTTTAGTGTTGAGAAACAAAGCTATAAAATTCCCAACTAGCAAAGTAATGATGCTGACAGGACGAATTAATTTTATTAATTCTTCTATATTGTATTGCATATTGTAAAATGCAGTGCGGAACATTGGATTCTTTGTCATTTTGGGTAATCCAACAATTATATGTACGATCCCTCGAAATATGGGACGAATCAAAAAATTCATAGTCATAAGTATAGAAAGCCACAGAAGGAGCAATAAATTCATTGAGTTACTCATACTTTGAGTATATTCTTTTATTAAAGTTGGATCAGGAATATTTTTGAAATATAAATATACTGTCGCACCTACGCTTATGAGTAACGCAATTATTCCCAAAAATCTACCACTGTTCTTCGTTTTATTAGATGCTCTATGAGAGGAAAGGCTTCCCTTTCTTTTCTTATAGTTTTTAAGACAATAGCGCATACATGTATATAGAATAATTGCTAGTTGAATCATTATCACAGCAAAAATGATATTCCATGAGAACTGAAGAGGGATATGTACAAGAGATTCTTTAGCAGCACTCGAAGGTAATGTGGATAAAAAAAGCTGTGAAGATTTTAAGGAGAAGCAGCCTCCAAAAAAGGCTCCAATCATACCGATTAATGACATTTGACCAGTCATTACCAAACTAATTTGAGCTGGAGAAGCCCCTAAAAGAAGCAATATGTCATTTGTTTCATCAAAAAAATCTATACACTGTTTCATTGCATTGGTAGTCAATAAAAACAACACTACTATCCCTATAACGATTGGTAACTGCATAAAAACACCATAATCAACCGAACTGTTAAGATCAGCCCTACTTAACGCATTTAATATCACGAAAGCAGTGCTAAATATTAAACCAGAAACAATAAAAATAGGTAGTATTGATAGCCAAATATTCCAATGCTGTAAAAATTGCTTAATAATTAACTTAAACATTTACCAGCAGCCTCCTTATTTAGTATTTCTAAATTTAAGGTAGCATAAGAAAATTGTAGTAACAATTAGACTTTAGCCTTATTCTGAAAGGTATTACTCTAATTACAAAGTAATAAATACGACTATATTTTTGTTAGTAAAATTAACCATTAAGGATTATGACTCGACAATGGATTCTTTCTGTCCAAATAAAAAGAACAGAAAGAAGTTAACTCCTTCTTACTGTCCAAATTATTCTAAGATTTCTCTTTGCCAACATCATTTTGACAAAGAATCAAAATCATTTAGTATTCTCATTTTGAAATAGCTATTTCTTCGTCTTATCCTCATCCATTTTCAGAACGGCCATGAAGGCTTCTTATAGTCTTGTATTCTAAAAGCATTACGTACATTTTCAATAAGTTTTAATTTGCTTCATGTAGAAGTCTTTTCAATTGCTGGATGTTCTATTGTTTTTTCACGCTACTTCGTATTATTTCAAATTTTTTCGTGATTTTATATATACCCCGTGGGATAAATGTGGGAGATATTAACTTTATTTAAGATTTACAAAAAAACTTTCGTTAGTATTTTTAAGGTGAACTTTATATTCTAATGTAATGAAAAACACAATTATAGTTTAGATTTAATTCTTCGAATAGATTTTTTAAAAGATTTTTATTAAGTACGGGATTCAGAAGCGTTCTTTTTAGAAATCGAGAACGGTTTATTAATAAATCTCTACTATTCCTATAAAACCACTTTAAAATACCTGCTGCGAAAACAAAACCCCAGATTCTCAAATAGAAGCAAGTATACACTATAGAAAACTTGTAAATGAAGATGAGGAAAAAGACACATAGAAACTACATGAATACTCATATAATCACACGCTAATTCATAAACTCTAATGCTATTCTTGCTGAGCTAAAAGAAGTAATTGCAGAACGAAAAATAGAACTCAGTCAACTATAATTGGTTTAGTTTTTTTCTATTGAAATACTATTAATCAAATACATTCCTAAATATTATTTATATTATTATTCCAACATTATATTAGAGTGTAGAAAAACTAATAAATTTGCTTTTTCTATTTTATTTGCAGAATGTGATTGCATAACCTTTTTACAATCCTTGCTCCTATTTTGCCCCTTGTGAATAGTTGTTTTAGGCTAAATTACATTCTTGAGTCTATTTACTAAATGAATAGAAATTATTCAATACAGATAGGTTCTGAATTTAATTTCTGATACAATGAATTTATAAAATTAATGAAAAGAGGAATGGGTATGGGCTTGTTTAGCAGCAAGGCAGATAAAGAAAAGGCGAAACGTGAAAAAGCAAATCGCAAAGCTGAAAACGAAAAAATACTAGAATACTTTAAGAACCATAGTGACTACAACGTTGGCGACATGTATTTCGATGATAAACATGGTAAAATTTTTATAAAGAAATCTCTTACAATGAACAAATCACAAGCTGTATACAATTACGATGAACTAATTACCTACACGCCTATATTTGAAGGTGGAAAAATAAAAAAACATCACGGCATTACTCGTGCAATAGTTGGTGGAGTTATAGCTGGTCCTGTTGGTGCTGTTGTTGGAGCTGGGACTGGTGGAAAAGAATTCGATACTATTAAGCGATTAGGATTTATTCTTCACCTTACCGAAAACCGTTCTCAAAAATACATGCTTATTATTTCAGAATCTAAAACAGACAGTTTCTTAACAAAATCTACAATGGAAGATTATAACAACATAGCAGCTAAATTAGATCAAATCATTTCTTCAAATACTAAAGAGTCCTTTCCCTCTGGAAGCTATGCCGATGAGTTACGAAAATTCAAAGGCCTTCTTGACGACGGAATAATCACTCAAGAAGAATTTGATGAAAAGAAAAAGGAATTGTTAGGTTAATAACTTTGTGCCTGTTCAACAGGCTTTTTTCTTTACCTTCTGTTCGCTTTACAAAAAGAACGTAAGTTCGTAAAATCGAACAAGGGGGAGAAAAATGATAATCCATAAAAATGTAATGCTCTGGTTCTTTCATGATCCAAAGAAAAAATTCGAAAAAGAACTATATAAATACTGGAATTCCGAAATTGATTTCAAACTTGCCGAAAACAAGCTATTAATCCACTTATACGAATCAAAGAAAAACTATTTTATGCTACCTGCTTCTAAGACAAAAAATAATATGAACGTATATTTTTTATTCGATATTATCACAGATGTTCCTAATACAAGAATGCAGCATCGAAGGTATGATTTTAGGAAACGCTTGTTTATAAATCCTGAGCAGATTGATTTGGCATGAGTAATCGCTTATTCACTCTAACAAAAAACACCTGCTCATATAAGAGCAGGCTACCTTAGGATAAAGAATCTTCTGAATGTGGATACTTAAATCTTACTATCATTTTACTTTAGGTTCAAATAATATGTTTTTTTATGTATACCACTCTGAAGAGTGGCACGTACGTTAATATGGGAATTATTTGGTCAGCTTCACATTACTAGAGTTTGACCCCGCATTCAAGTAATACGCTTTCCTTGCTGTTTAAAATACATGTGATAGAATCATAAAAAGAGTACCAATGCGCACGCTGAAAACTTCCCCAAGTTTTTAAAACTTTGTCCATTGGTACTCTTTTTTTAGAATGATTCCTATTCACACCTTATGGGTAACCAGTGATTATTGCAAGTACCTTGTCTTAATCTGAGAATTCTTAAACTTTGATCGAATCTTATTTTAAACAAAAAAATACCCGCTCGTAAAGAGCGGGATGTAAAAAAAGCAATGTTGTTAGGGTGATACAATAAGATTACTATCTTTTTATCTATTATTCAACTTATATAATCATTTTGTTGCCTAAATTACGTATGTTATAATTAATAAAGAGAGTATCGATATGCACGCTATAGACTTCCCCAAAAGTTTTTAGTTATTGATACTCTCTTTTATAATGGTGCCTACGGATAGTTTAAGGCTAACCTAAATTTATTGCAAGCGTTTTGTTTTTATGTTTTTTCAGATTTTCCCATAAAAAAAGACCCACTCCAGAGAATGGGCGGGTATTAAAAAACGAATTCTTAGTACTGAGGATAACTTAAGGGTACTATGATTTTATTTATTGTTCAAGTCATGTGCTTTTTTTATCAGAGAAAACCTAGTTATATTATCAAAGGTTAGGTTTTGATTGGAAATATAGACAAGTTGCTACAATTAATTGAAGAACGTAAAAAAGACCTCTCCCACGATTGATGGGCGAGTTTCTTTTTATTTAATATTGTTCTTCCTTGCTACCATTTCATTTGATATGATAATTTTGTAACGGAAATTATTATGAAATGAGGAATAAAAATGAAAAAGTTTAGTTGGTTAGTTTTAACTGGGTTATTTCTACTGATGTTGTCGAGTTGTTCAACAAATAAGAAAGAGGACAGCTCTGAAATATCTTCTACGCAACAAACGACGTCAACAACGCAAACATCTTCTACTTTAAGTTCAACAACCTCTGAAAATACACAAATCACTGAGACAACAAACATTGAAGAAACAACTTCTACTGAACCAGTTCAAACTACTATCCAAAATACAACTACTTCAACTGCTGTCGTGCAAGAAGAAAGTTATGAAGAAATGAAACAACGTACGCTAAATTCTATGCCTGCTGAAAGAGCGAGTTGGAACGATAAAGAATGGGAAGCTTTTGGAATGGCATTATACGAAAATGGATTAGCTTTAGACGATGCTGGTAACATCATTACTCAAGCTGAAGCTGAACAACAGGCTGCTGCAACACAAGCAGCTCAATCTGCAGAACCATCAACTTTGACAGAATTCATCAATAAATATGGGATGTCTCCAGTTGCCTATAAAATGCAATATGAAGGAATGAGCGAAGAAGAAGCTTTACGAAGCACACCAAATGATATGAAATCCTCTGGAGAAATACAAAGAGGATTTATAGAGTACGGTATTCAATAAATCGTCCAATAATAAAATTTATATTATAGAACATAAAACCTCGCTCACGATAAATGAGCGAGGTTTTTATATGTACCCTGTAGGACTCGAACCTACGACCGTATGGTTATGAGCCGTCTGCTCTGACCAACTGAGCTAAAGATACAGGTTGTTGCTACAATAATGTAAGAGAAGTTATTATGTGAAGTTATTTTTTGTGGCAACAAATCTACTATCGTATTGATTAAAAATACATAGGTATGGATGATAGTCGTTGTATACGATAACATATTTATTTTATCACGATGAAATAAATATTTATTCTAAATTTTTTAGAATAAAAGAACCACCCGAAGGTGGATAGAAATGGTGTTTATTTTGTTTATAAATGCTTTATATAACTTTATATTTTTATCTAAGCTAATTATCTGGATCAAATTAAAATATTCAATTAAAATTTCCGGGTCAAAAAAACTTCATCTAACGTGAGGTATATATGTTTTTTATAAGACATTTTTATTTGAATTTTCGTCATTAATATCATAAAGTTGCAGAAGTCTATCTAATTCTAATTTTCTATCAAACAAAACTATGTTCTCTTCATCATAGAATGAGTTGATTTTTATTAAAAAATCTCTAGAATCGAACTGGTAAAAATGTTTAACAATTGATGCATGTTCTTGTTCAATCAATGTACAAGTAATGCCAGTCTCATTTTTTCCATAATTGATACCTTTGTAGTTTTCTAATTTTATATTATCTAATAAATTTTTAGGAGTTAATATCGGTTTTTCTTTAAGTTCGTATATTCTTTGCATATTAGTTTTATTCATTAAAATATTCACCTTTCAAATACTCGTCCACATATTGCTGTTGTTGATCAAGCAAAATAGCTGCACGGGCATAATCGTCATTCGACCATAAATCACGTTTTCTACCAATTTTATTCTTCAAATAACTATTAAAATAAGTGGCTAATGCCCCACCATTATTTTTTATTTTTCCAGGAATCCACGAATATTTACCATTGAAAAATGGAAGATTTAAAATTTCATCCCCTTGAAGCTCTAAACCATGTCTATTTAGAATTTCCGGCACTATTTGTTGCGTTATCATAGCATATGTTGTTTTCTTTCTCTGTTTCAAAAGAAGATCTGGGCGTTTGAATTCACTTTCTTGTGTCTCTTGTTCATCAATTATACTTTCAGCCTGCGATTCTGTCACGTTTAAAATACTAATTAACTGATTAATTTTTTCTCTTCTTTCCTCTACTTCCTTTTGTCTTTTTCTTAATAACTGAGTTTCTATATAAGATGTTTTAGATAACTCACCTGATCCTGAATCATGAACTTCTCCTAAATTGACTAAATTTTTATTTCCTTTCCTTTTCTCGTCATTATCGTCATCTTCAAAGTTAGTATCTGGTAGCTTCCTAATCTCGTCAATAAATTCACTTTCCTGCAATTGCTCCTTATAATAATCCCATAAATCATCCAAATTAAGATTTTGATGTACTACTACACTTCCAACATTATCGTCACTTTTTTTCATTTCTTCTTCTGGTATTGTTCTTAAAATCCGTCCAATAAATTGCTCATACGGAAGTATATTTTTAAATACTCTAAAAATAGCAGCCACAGAAAGATATTTATGATCATATCCTTCTCCCATCAAACTAACATTTACAATTACATCATATCTATGGTTGTCAATATCATTAAATATTTGTCGTCTTTCATCTGGATGCTGTTCATGATAAACAGCTATTGCACGTAAATTGGTATATTCCTCATATAATTCTGCTATATGTTTTGCTTCTTCAATATTTGGAGCAGCTGCAATAATTTTGTGGGGTACTGTAGTATCCTTTCTTTTACTATTTAAGATTTCTTCACTTTTCTTTATAACACTAATTTTACACTCGTCTGAATATGAAACAGACTTTGCTACCCAATCCTCGCTATAATTAGGGTTGCTTAGAATTTCATCTACAGTGTATAACGTGTCATCTTCTTCAATTTTTAAATAAAGCTTATCTGGAATATAGTTGAATTTTTCCAATGATTTCACGTACATATTACTCATAGCTTGGCTCAGTTTATATTTATAAACCAGCTGTCCTACTAATTCTTTTTTATCTGTTCTGTAAGGAGTAGCCGTTATCTTTACAACTTTAGCATTTGAAAAATGATTAAAAGCTTCTATCCAAGTTCTTGCTTCAGCATGGTGAGCTTCATCGATTATAATCATATCAAAAAAATCTTCTGGATATTGATTTACCAATGACGTAATATTTCTACTTTGCATACGTTGGATATTCACTAAAACAATATTAGCATCTTCCATATGATCTTTTCTGGTGTCTTTTCCTTCATATACAACTAGAGTTGGTAATTTCCTAGGGTCCTTGATTACTTTTCTTTTAGACCAAAAATTATTGCTATCTTCAGGATTTAAACTTGCTTCAATTGTATCCAAAATAGTTAGCTGTGGAGCAATAATTAATACTCTACCTTTAGAAATATTGAACGGAGTAATAGCCATTAAACCTGTTTTACCAACTCCCGTTGGAAGAACTACTATTGCATGACTATTTTTTTTCTCCAATATAAAATGGTTATAGAGTTCCGCGTATGCTTCGACTTGGGGTTCTCTTAATTCTTCATTTCTGAGTATATTTGTTTCTACATCTAAAAAATAGTTTAGATTTACCATTTTTTCAACTCCTACATCAATTATTTTCTTAACGACATAAAGTCAATAAATCCGTCAAAATTTAAACACTATACTACACTAATATAATATCATTAAATAACTATCTAAAAAGAGTTTATTTTGATTTCTGTCAGTAAAATTCTAAAATTAGCAAGATTAACTAAATTTATTAGTTATATAGTTTATCAACCCTTTTAATATGGATTGATAACATTTTTACAATATCTATACAAATTTTGATTCATATTAATTATTAATAAAAACGGGCAGCAAAATTTTTGACCACCTCAACAATTATAATATTTAACTAATAAGTACTAACACAGCTATAAACAATAAAAATAGAATGCAAAAAAATTTCTTCAAAAATGCTGAAATTATCCAATTATTTCCACCCACAACAAATTGGAATAAAGTGGATTCTACATACGCTGATACTATATACACTCCTGCTAGAAACAAAGAGATATTTTTTTCGTCTATTTCAGAAGGATATTTAACAATTGAAAAAATAATACTTAAAAGAGAAACAATAAAAAGTAATATAGGAAAGATTAGAAATTCAATAGCTCTAATAATTCTACTCATAATATCCTTTTCTCTACCACATTTTTTTATTTTTCTAACATATCTGTGAAAAATATATCTAAAATATAGTGAAAGAGAAAATGAACTAACTATTACTATACAAAATCCTAATGTTTGAGTTAAAGAATCGATTTTTTCATGAAAAATAAAACTATACATATAACTGGACATATTATTAGAAATGATTTGTTATAGGCAACTAATCTACCTAAATTTTCTCTAAATATCTGATCTTCTATTATTTCTTTTTGGTGATTTTTTACTAATGTAGACTCTTGAATTTGTGTAGCCATAATGTTTATAGATGAATTCTTGCCGTTAGTACTAATATCACTAAATTTTTGTACTTGATTATTACTAATTTCTTGTTTATTGTCTAATGATTTTTTGTCTTGAAATATTCCACAAACAGTAGTCACTAAAGTAATCACTGAACTATCCATAGTAAGAATTGGTTCAATCATTCGTTAACTCCTTTTTTAATTATAACAATTTATATCTATTAAAAAATACTAGTATCATCTATAGAATTAAACCTAAGTATATTTCTATGTTAGATTACTAAAAAGTGCTGCACTCAAATATAACATTTATTTCTCCTTAGTTGAAATTTTAATAAATTTTAAACATACTATATATACCCTGTAGGACTCGAACCTACGACCGGACGGTTATGAGCCGTCTGCTCTAACCAACTGAGCTAAGGGTACAAGATATTTTGTTAAATAAGCATTTTTTACTATTATATAAAATTAAATAGCGAAATTTACTCACTTATTGGATTAACAAATAGTATATTTTAGAACAAAAGCTTATATAATCAAAGAGTCAAAACTGCTATTATAAAAATACACATGCTCACTCATGTTACTACAGATAATAGTCTTTATATGTACTGCCCCTCACTCGATATACACCCCAAAAAAGTTAGAATTAAGATTTAATTTTAGGGTGTGCGCATCAGACGAGGGGATATTTTTTTATCGCTTAGGAATCGTCAAAACATACTCAGGGAATCGAATGTCGACTGTTTGTCCATTGATCGTATTTCCGTTCGGATCATTTGTTCGTCGCAACATTGGAAAGACTCTTTTCCCTGCAAATTTTCGGATATCTAGTGTGCCATCCAAACCAAATCGCAGGCCACTAGGTAATCCATAGGCTGCATTCACATCATCTCTAATAATACCTGCTGATCGACAGCGCCCAATTTCGACATTCGGATTGTCGGCATCCATCCAGAAGACGTATCCTTGATTTAAATAAGCTGCACCGTTGATTGGAACTAACCAAGCACCAATTCGAAAAATACCAAGAGATAGCTCATTAAACACTTCTAGCTTACCTACATAATTACCAACAGTTTTTGGTGGGCTCGCCAAGATAATTTGATCATGCGTCTGTGGTTGATTCTGAACAGTATTTACATTATTGGTCTGATTCACTCGATTTCGAATCGTACCTAGTCTTGAGTACAAGAATGGTCCTGGGCAAACAGTAGCGGCGCCTGGGGCATCTCTATGACCAATGACTGCAACTTTTTTCCCAAGTCGTTTCTCGATATCCTGAATTAAACGGACTAACGAATCGATAGTCTTCTCCGACACTTGCCAATTTGGCGCTCCTGTCGTGTTTGTGCACTCGATTCCAATGGAATAATTATTCGCCCGATTAGCATGCCAAGCGATCTTATTTTCATCAATGTATGCTCGAATTGTCCCATCTGGACCAATACCATAGTGTGCGGATGCTTCGACATTTCGCCAGATTTCAGGCATGCTGTTAAAATTTGTCCCCGCTTGATGATGGACCACGACCGTTGTAATTTGTGCATTGGTTCGAGTGCCAGACCATTTTGTTCCAAAGTTTTCAAACTGATATCTTGTCGCTAAACTTGAAATTCCCATCGTAAATTCCTCCAATTTTCTAATAAAAAAGAGTAACCGTTTGGCTACTCTTTTTCTTTATTTATCATTTTTCTTGTTAAGTTATTCATCTAAATGGATAACACTGTTTCCTAAATCAAATAATCCGCCAGCGGCTAACCCTGATACAGCCCCTGCCCATGCGTAGATTGCTAAATCTTGTGGTGCTAGGGTCACTGCGTATAGCACGCCTAACAAAATACCCGCAATCATATTGATCACGGGTAAGAGTTTGTAATCCTTCATTTGTGTTTTGATTAACCCTGTGACACCGACGACTAGTGGTGTAATAATACTTGAAGCAGCTAAGATTTCAGTCATTTTATTTTCTCTCCTTTCCAATTTGCTTAAAAATAGATCTGATTTGTTCTTCGATAATTGATAGCCGATTGCCATACTCAGCCTGGCTTTTTTCTACACGGATGATCGTCTTTTCTAACTTTCCTAACGTGTGATCAAGTTTCGTGAACATCGCATAAAATTTCGCCACACCCACCATTAATGATCCACCGAGTGTAAGAATCGCGATCCACTCCCCGATTGTAATTCCCTCCATAAGTAACCTCCTTTATATCAAACTTCTCGAATTTCCCGTAAAACAGCCTTTAATCCTTCAGAACTCACATTCCCACCATGTCCCCAAATTGAATTAGAAGAATAATCCACTTGAATTCTCTTATTGATCCAGTTACTACTAGAATTTAATACTTGACTCACATGTAAACCTGCTCGTTTAGGTAAAAATTGTGTCGTAAAATCATAATTCCATGCTGAACCGTTAGCGTAAGGTGCCCAGATCAGTAATAGTCCTGAATTAAGATCCTCGAATTTTTTAGAAAGTCTTATGATGTGACTCGTATTCATAGTCAATATTCCTGTCCAAAGGGGAAGACTTTCAATGAGCGAATCATTATAATTTGTTGTGTTCTTTGTAATAATGGCAGTAGTTCCTGAAGTTGTATAACTACACAACGGGAATGTAACTACCCTATCCCCTGCTAAAGTATTTCCATTAATTAAATGGTTAACTGCCTCTAAACGAACCTGATTATTTGTCCAAGAGTAATTCTCACTATCTGCTGGAAAATCATCAGTTGGAATTACCGATTCATTTAAATCAATCGTTAAACAAACATACCCACTTGAATTTGCTGGAAGAGTAATACTTTGTGCTTCTTTCACATATACCATTCTACCTTGTATAATCGCACTACCACTGGCAACTCTTACATCCAAACCACTGGAAGATAATTCTAATCCTTGTTCATAACCAGAAATCACATAACTTCTTTTTCTTGCTAATGCATGGTACATTTTCGCATCATTTTCAGCACTGATTTTTATATTGTCAAATTGATATCCATCTACATTTCCAGCCATCAGTCCACCTCTTTAAATGTCAGTTCAGGTAATCCCATCTCAACCAAAACTTCTTTTACTTGTTCACGTATGATCTTTGGAACATCTTCAATTTTTTTCTTTTCTTTTATGATTAACGTTGCATATACAATGACCATTGTCTTATACTCCTTTTTTAAAATAAAAAAGACAATCCTACATCTCAGCCTGTTGAGATAAGATCGCTTTGACTTCTTTCTGGATTTTTTTAGGTACATCTTCAATTTTTTTTAACCCCTTGTTGATTAATTCAATATATATTTTTATCAAGTTATCCTCTTCCTAGAATCAATTCATATACTTCTGTTAAAGCTAACTGAGTTTCTGTTAGTTGCTCTTCTTGTCTTTTTACATTTTTTTCTAAATGTTTATAAAGTACTTGAAGATTATCAACCTGCTCACTAAGCACACTATTCTCTAACTCTTGCCAGCGATTTTCTGTTGGAACAAAAAACTGGTTGGCTAATGCAATTTCCTCTATCGGTGGAACATCAGTAAAAGGGACCTGAATTGGGAAATCATCTGAGACTTCTAGCTCTTTTCCGCCAGTACGTCCATACTGCCAAATTTTTTTCATTTCATACCTCCTCAACCTTACTATTGTTTGTGGGTGCAGGTGCAAAAACTAATGCATGACCTCGAACTGCTAGTCTCTTCACTAATGTTGTTGGCGAATCAATAAAACGGACAATCGGTTTACGAGCATCATCAAAATTGTTTGATACAGTAATATGATAAGAACCAAATCCGCCGTCTGTGTAGTCTGGTAAACAGGAGCCACCAATCCAAATGTATCCGCCAAAAATATTCGGAACATCAGGATAAGTGAAGCCCGGATGACCATCATTTCCAACGCGAATTGTACTTCCTCTTGCCCAACCAATTGAATTCGAAAATTCTAATGTCTCCCACGCAAGCCACACACAGCCACCTAAATACACCGCACCATGATTTTTATATTTATCAGTCGCTACTGCTTTCGCGTACTCAACACCTATATTTACACCATTAGACTGTAAACCGCTTAAAAAGTTTTTAAATCCTGGGACCTGCTGTGGCTCATTTAGACTAACTGTTTGTAAGATTTTAGAATCCAAGTACTCTTCGGTGATATCCCAGCTATAATCATTTGGGTTACTACTATCTTTCAAACCTTCGCCAAAATATTTATATTCCAAAATATTCGGAGTGGCTATATCACCTTTTTCTATTTTTAATGATTCAATCGTTACTTGCCCCATTGTTGCTTGAGGGAATTGGTAAATTTGTAATGTGCTAGGAGAAACACTCCCATTCAAATTTACTTCTGAAGGAGTGAATGTCAGTCGCCAAGTATCTGCTAAACCTTCTACTATTTCCATGTTCCCAATATTAGAGGTACTATTCGGACCAGTCGTGTATACCCTAAATGATTGTGGACCTAATTTGGTTCCTTTTAAAGTTAAGGTATATGTTTGGTTAGCAAGAAATGGTTCAATCATTTCAGCAGAATATACTAAATATTGTCGACTACTTATCGGAAAAGCTTGTTCTTTATTTGCTAGATTTTCGTTCAAGGAAACCTTCGACATCTGATACGGTTCAACAAGTAGATTGGGTTGATAAGGTGTAGCAACCGACCCTTCTTCTATCTTTATGTTTCGAAGCGATATTTTGCCTTTAATACGGCTTGAAGCTGTAACGTCTTGTAAAACTACATACCATTGTTGAGGCAGTGTAGTCGCATAAGTTGCTATTTGCGTACCACTAATCGTGTGCCAGATATTAGTAGATGTCGGGAGAGGTCTAACTGTAGATAACATAATATTCCCGCCCGGCACGTAAGTGTTAGTTAATCGAATATTAGAGGCATCTCCCTCTAAACCTTCATGTAACATAATCTCGGCGCTAATTGTGTATCTCTTGCCATTTTGAAGAGCGGGTAAACGCATGCTTGTATTAAATTTAGTTAGTTGTGCAGATCCATCTAACGTGAAAATGATCTCGCCATCTGGTCCATCTTCAACCGTAGCTCCATTTCCCGATGTAAAATGAGCAGCTGTAATCTTTGGTAGCAAATTGGCATTCCCTGAGTAGTCGTAATTACCGAAATCAATACTGTTTGAGTACATCCGTTTTAGATTACCTAGCCCGTTGATTTGTTTGCTTGTCTCGTTGACTTTTTCATTTAAATTTAGAACTTGTTCGTTTAACTCTTTAACTACGTTCTCAATACCCTTATACTCTTGTTCCTTTTCTTCAATAAATAATCGGAAACGATTATCAAAATCCTTTAGTTTTTCATCTAGCAAAGACACATAAAGCGTTGCTTGACCTTGACTGATATCGGCATCATTTTCAACTTTTATTCGAAAGCTCTGTGTTGCATAACATTCTCCGTTTTCTCTCGTCACACGAAAGAACGCTTCCTTGAACTCACCTTGGACACTAAAATTTTCACGACTAAATTTATAGCTGATTTCACCTTCAGTAGGATCTAAAATTGTGGGCACGCCAGTTGTGAATGTGCCATTTGCATTTGTTCCATAAAAAACTATTGTACATCCATTGAGATTTATTGTTGATCCGTCTGGATCTAATAATTTAAAGGGATAATTTATAAATCGATTATCCCCAACTCGACCAATAATGGACTTTGAGAGCTTTCGTCCGTTACCGCCTAATTTAAGTTCAATAGGCTCCATTACTCCACTACCTTTCTTTTATTCATCAAAATATTCACTTAATCGACTTCGAATATTACCAAATGTTAATTGCATCTTGTTCTCAGTACTATTTACTCGCCAAGCAGTTAGAACTGATTGATAAATTGTATTTTTTATTCTTACATTCGCTAATAATCCAGTTTCAATTTCTTCAACATCAATATTTTTTGCTTGAAACATAACTTTACAATTGATTTCATGTGAATAAGCATTTCCTT
This sequence comes from Enterococcus sp. AZ062, assembly GCF_051715065.1. NCBI lineage: Bacteria > Bacillati > Bacillota > Bacilli > Lactobacillales > Enterococcaceae > Enterococcus > Enterococcus sp. AZ062. Next base: position 1,741,209 of record NZ_JBIOTB010000001.1, read on the forward strand.
TTAGTTCACTATTTGCAACTTCTAAATATGTGGGTTTATCTTCTAAATCCTGATCATATATATATACCGTATTAACAGTAGGTCTAATAATTTTATTGCTGTTTGGATTGTTAGTGACATTATTATCATTTTCTAAATAGTAGGTAGCTAAGATAATTGGATGGTCCATACTGTTAGTTGCTTTATCAACAATTAACAATGCATTCTCATTACCAACTCCTGGCTTTTTTACCCAATAATCCCAGTCACTAAATTCTGAAGAATTATCCATTATTTGAATACTTTTTTCTATTCTTTTTATACCAGTCTGTATTCTGCCTCCTGAGATTGCTTTAACATACCACTTTACGTTGTATTTCCTAAATCCATTAATCAAATAGCTATTAATCCTTCGAGAATTTAATTCAATTGCTTGATAACTATGAGCTGTATCACTTTCAACATCAATACTTAATGTTCCATTTAAATTCTTTGTACGGTCATTTAAAAGGTAGTTAGTGATGATTGATTTAGCATGAGATTCAAAGCTATTCCCACTTGTTCTATAAGTAGGGAAATAACTATCTCCAAGGCCCATCAACCCACGACAACGGATTGTTTTATTATCTTGAGAGTCGACTATCCCAAAATAAGCGTATTTTCCACTAGGTATATACTTTGCTCTTAGCCAATCACCTTTTTCAATTTTTATATCTTCTGTTAAGGTGAACTCACTGGTCAGTTCACGATTAACTTCATCAATACCAAAGTCGAACTCTCCACATATATATTCTCTAGGATAGGGAGTTAGATCCCAACGAAATAAATGAACAGATATAATCATTAAAACAGATCAGCCTCCTCATAAATCGTTATTTCTACTTCTGCAGTACCGATATGAAATACTATTATTGATTCTCCGACAGGCGCATGAACAAACCCGTTTTTAGTTATATCTTGTTGTTGATAGACCGAAGACTGTAATCCATTCTGATCTATTAATATAGCAGTCCTTTCTTGAAATAAACTAGAAACAACCAACTGCTGTTCTTCTTGTAAAGTTAGAAAATAACCATCTGAGCTAATTAATTTTGAACCTTGGAATATTTCCCAACGAGGGTTTACACAATAACCAGTTATTTTTATTCTTAGCGGAGTCAGATGATTTTTTTCAGCAGATAAATAGAGGGAACGATTATTAATTCGATAGTTCCCTTTTTTCTCATGTGCATTTTGAGTATAGACATACGGCCGGACATAATTATAGACTTTTCCATGGGCATTAACATTTATATTTTTTTGATGAATTTTTGCATACTTCACTGTATACCAAGGCGATAATCGGTCAATTATAATTGATTCTTTTAAAAATCCGCCTTGTTGTATAGAAGATTTCGATAACATAGAAACTGTAATCAGTGCTCTTTTTTGGCCTGCGTCAGTAGTATAAATTAAATAAAGTGGACTAAAGGATAAAAATTCTACAAAAGAATAATATACTTGATAGGCATTTTCATTTTTACGACGTCCAAAATGAAAATAAGCTTCAAACTGATGTTGTTTCAATACGTGCTTTTCAATTCTAGAATGCCCATTTTCGCTCAAATAATCAGTTTCAAAACCTATTCCTAAACCATTTACATTAGAAGCCCTTAAAGAGTGCGTATTATCTATGAGCCAGGTATCACCATGACTGTTTTCAATTGATAGATGTTGCACTAAAATCCTCCTCTCGCCATCGTCTTACCGATTATTTTTGTCAGTCCATTAGTGTCTTCAATCATTACTATCTGTTCTTTATTTGCCAAATCTGTTAAAGCTTGTGCAATTTTGGAGGTGTATGGGGATTGCGTACTGTATGATTGATTAATAATTTGTGTACCTCTAGCTTCCATACCCATACTTGAAGCGCCTAAAGCTATTTCTGGGGTAGTGATCCTCAGTATTCCTTTTGATAAATTATCTATCGATTGATATGCTACATCTGCATACTTATCAATTCCCACAGCTACACCTTCTGGTATCCATCGACCAACTTCTGATGCCATCACTCTAGATGGACTGTTAATATCTAATGCTTGTTTCATTGTATTAGCAACCTGATTGGCAATTCTATTTGCGGTTGCCAATACAGATGCTGTACCGGCATTTAATCCAGCATTCAATCCAGCCATAGCATCTCGACCCACTCCATTTAGCTGGTTAGGTAATCCTGAAAAAGCAGATACAACCGCCGAGCTAGTTCTTGATGCAGTTGAAACAGGCTGACTTGCAGATGAATTCATTCCACTATTTAATGAACTAATTGCGTTGCGACCTGCCATTTGCATCTGATTTGGCAACTGATTGAAGGATTGTACAATCCTATTTGATATATTTCTGGAAGTTGCGACAACCCTGCTCGACTCTGCCATCATTCCAGAATTCAATCGACTCATAATATCTCGACCGATCGATTGAAATTCACTTGGCGTATTAGTGAAGGTCCGTATCAAGTTGCTATTCAAAGCTTTCACAGTAGCTAATTGTACTTGCGATCCACTTTGGAAACTCATATTCATAGAATTCATACTATTGGAAGCTACCATAGGAAGCGCACTCAACGCGTTAGCTACATTAGGAACAACTTGATTAAAACTTACTGTCATATTTTTGATACCAATGTCAGTTTGTTTTACCATTTGGTCAACCAACTTATTTACTTCCGCAACAACCACTGGATTAGTGGCTGCGATTCCCGTTGCAAGACCTTCTCCCACTGCTTGTCCGTACTCAGCATAGATACCTTGGTTCATATGGCTAGATAGTTCATTATTTGGAGTGTCTGCGACAGCTTTAGCACTTTGTTGCACAGCCTCTTGACTGCTATCAATCCCTTGTGCTATCCCTCGACCTACCTCTGTTCCACTTTCCTTAGTTTTTTCTGTAATCATCTCAGCTTGAATAGTATTTTCTGGTATCATTCCTATAGCTTTGGCTGCTAACTCAACATCAGCATTAGATTGATTAATTCCTTCACTTAATCCTTTACCTGTTTCTTTACCAGTCGGAATATAACGATTTGCTTGTATGGTTTCCTGAAACATTGTTTCTGGAGTTTGTGCTACTTCTTTAGAAGCTTCTTCTACTGAAGTAATATTATCTAAAATTCCTTGCCCCAATTTTGTTGGTGGTGCTGTACCCATTGAGGCGTAGTCTGTTTGTTCTAGTTGAGGGCCCATAACTCTCTCTGGCGTTTGAGCAACTTCCTTTGCTGCTTCCTCTACTTTGGCGGTTGCCTCTACCATCCCATCCCCAATTTCTTCGACAGGTTGACGTCCCCACTGTGCAAAGTCTCGCCCCTCTGTTCCTCTCCGTAAAGATGCCTCACTTTTTTCTGGAATTAATCCAAATTTTTCAGCAACAGTTTCCGTTTCTTCACCAACGATATTCCCCATACTCGCCATCGCTTGCTTCATCGTTGCATCCGCAGTCCCATTTAAATCACTAATGTGCTGTTGTGCTGTTTCTGGTAATTTACCTAATTCAAGATCTAAATTTTCAACAAACCACGCCGATTGTTCAGCTGACATTTTTGGTAGGTCCTCCATATGAAGACCCATTTGTTCCAGCAGGCTTTTTGTATGTTCTCCACCTAACTCCGCTAATGAACCAAGATTCAGCCCCATCTCATCCACCATTTGCTGTGTTTGAAGCGCACCCGCCGGGCCTAGTTTTTCAAGTTGCATAATAATGCCATCATCTACACCGGCCTTCGCCAAAATGGCAACATTGGTCGACCACGTTCTCATAGCTTCAGCATTTTTTTGTAGATTTTCCTTCATTTGATCTAAGCTGATTGCTTCTTGTTGTTCAATCTGCTTAAAAGCATTCCCTGATTCTTCTACCAGCTTTTTGTACATGCTATTCATTGATTCCAAGGCAGCTTGTTGTGCATCAGATAGAACATTCCATGAAGTAATCATCTGAGAATTAGCTTCTGAGACGGTCTCTGCGACTGCTCGTCTTTTCTCTTGCTCCTCCGCGTACAATTGATTTCGTTCGGATTGATTTTCAACAAGTAAACCTTGAAGTTCATCTTCCTTCTGGGACAGTCCTTCCAGTGATTCTTTGACTTTTTTCTTTCCATCCACGCCAGATTCTGAGGCTTCTTGCTCCAATCTCATACGTTCTTTGGCTACTTCAGTTAATGAGGATTCAATGTCTGCAGCTTCTTGATTCAACGTCTTTTGTCGTTCGGTTAGCCGATTGACTTCTTCCATTCCTTTAGAAGCTTCAATCCGTTTGTTTATTTCTTCTGTGGTTGCATTAAGCAGGCCTGTTTCTTCATCGTAAGAGAGATTTAGACCAGTCACTGAATTATTCAGTTCATCAACTGCATCAGCCATCAATTTTTTATCCGCAGTCGATTTATCTTCAATTGCAGAAAGCCTTTGTAATTCGGCTGCTAGATCCTTGTTTCTTTCTGCATTCGACTCGATCACTTTTGCTTGTGACTCAAATTCTTTTGCACTGGACTGGGTTGACTTTCCGACATTATCTAGATCGTCTTTTAATCCATCTAATTCACTAGCTAATTCTTTGGTCTTTTTACGTGTATCTAAAAAATTTTTTCCCATTATGGCTGCAGCTATACCAGCTGCTCCTAAAACAGCTGCTGTACCCGCGACTACTGGATTCAATAGAATGCTAGCTGCTGCCAGTGCCTTCTTCGCTGCTGCAGAAGCACCAGCAGCAATCGCATAGGTTTTTTGGGCGGCTGCTGCACCTTTTAGTGAAGCTGCATTGGAAATGTTTGCTGCAACAACCGCTTTAGTGGTGGTGGCGTTCTGTAAGTTGAGACTGATTCCTAGTTTTGTAGCAACTGCATCAACTTTTTTAGCCATCGTCGCACCAGAAGTTGCACCGGTCAGGTATTTCAACATCTGAACATAAGATGCTGTAGCAACTGCTGCTTTCTGTACAATAAGTAGTCCACCAAATGCAGTTCCTAATCCGATAATCACGGGTGAAGCTGTCACAGCTGCGTCCTTCACAGCAATAACCCCACCGGTCATCGTATCAACAGCCGAAACAACAGGAGGGATTACACCAGCAATCCCATTTAGCGCACCTTCAAATGTTTTACCAAATCCTTGGATGTTTTCTTTCATCGAGCCAAAACGTGTTTCTGAGAATGCCTCGTCCATAGATGCGATAATATTTGCTGTTCCTCGGCTTGTTGCAGTAGCCATATTGGCAAACGACCCTGCCCAAGTATCACCAGCTTGTTGAGCCATCCCAGAAACCGATGTGAATTCATTCCCACCATCACGCATCGCCTGTTCAACCGTATCAAAAAACTGATTGGCACTAATTTCGCCATCACGCAACGCATCACGAATGCTCTGCATACTCATACCAGTCGCATCTTCATAGATTTTCCAAGGATCTACTCCACGGCGAACCATTCGATCCATTTGAGCCATGTTTACGGTACTGGTGGCTCTCATTTGGATCATGGCATCCATTACGTTATCCATTGTCTCCGCTGAACCGTCACCATACATAGCCACAGCGTCACCCCAGATTTGATAACTTTTTGTCGATTGTTCCAGTGAGCCGTTTTGCATCACTAAACGTTGAACGGTCTGAGCCGCACTATCCAGCATGTAGTTTGTACCAACAACGACATCTCGAACGCCTTCCATCCCTGCAGCTGCTTCTTCTGAACTGCCAGTTAATCGAGTCATCGTATTTTCAAAGTTATTCAAAGTATCAATACGACCAAATGCACCATCCAATGACCCTTTAGCCATAGACAATGCAGCAGTCGCACCTTTGGTGATCAACATTGCAGCACTCAATTTGCCGACGCTGCCAGTTAAGAGATTCGCACTAGGATTAGGCTTTTCAAAGGAATCGCCTAACTTATTTCCTGTTGTATCTGCGTGTTCTTGAAGGGCTAATAAATGTCCCTTCATTACATCAACGGCAGATCCTAATGCACTTGATCCACGTTTTGCGCCGGCTTCAATACTTTCTGAAATGCTCTTGCCTGCTTTAGTTGCTGACAATTCAACAGGAGGAACCATTTGTGCAGAGGACTTTTCTATTGACCCAAGTGCGCTAGCTGCTTGTTTTGAGCCTGACTCAAACGAATCCCCGATACTTCTGCCTGCCTTTGGTGACGTCGCTTCAATACTTGCTAGCATATTACTACTTGATTTTCCAATGCCATCTAAAGAGCTCGTTGCCTCTTTAGCACCAGACTGGAAGGATCCGCCAAGCTCTTTTCCGATTTTAGGTGCAGAAGATTCCACGGAAGAAACCAAGCTTGCGACTGATTTAACGACACTGTCATTGGCCTGATTGGCATTTTTGGCGCCAGAATCAAAGGATTCCCCCATGATACGTCCCGACTTAGCTAGTTCAGTGCTCGTCGTGGCAGTTAGATCTGCCACTCCTTTAGCCACGCTATCTGTTGCGGTATTAGCGGCCTTAGATCCCACTTCGAAGTTTTCGCTTAATGATTTCCCAGCTTTGACAGTAGCCGTATCAGTCGATCTTCCCAAATCAGTCATCGACTGTTCAACTGAATCTACTGCTTGATTAGCAACTTTCGCTCCTGTCTCAGTATTGGCACCCATATTATTACCAATTTTTTTTGTAATATCATCAGCATTTTTTCCTAACTGTCCAAAGTTTTTTTCAATTGAACTTATTACATTAGGAACCTGCTTGGCGTCGACATCAATCAGAATACTTATTTTGCCATCTTTAGTCATTATCTTCCTCCTCTCTATCAGTATTTAAGGCATAGTATCTTTGTAAATCTGTCATATCTCGCTTATATTCTTCTGAATCATTATTTCCTGGTTTCCAAGCTCGAATCTGCATAATTCGTTTAAGTGGAGTGTCTGAAGGCAGATTATGTAAAAGAGCTCTAAATTTGGACCAAGTCAGTATTCCCTGTTTATCAATTAAATCGATGTTATATGCTTGAATAAAAGAAGCGTAAATAGTCTCTGCATCCGCTGATATATCTATTAATTGTTCGTGCTCTTCCACAGAAAGTGGATCTCCGTAAAAACTATATTTAATGAACGGTGGAACTTCCTTATGGATAAATTGGTCGTAAATAAATACCCATAGACTAAGTGCATCCTCAGATTGATAGCAACCTTCTCCAATTAATAAATCTAGACATAGACAAGCTTTCTCATAATCAGTGAATATTGCCTCGTTTAACACATCAAAAGCATCTAATACAATATCAAATGACAAGTTAATCAAATACTCACGTTCTTTATAAAAAAAGGAAGTGACTTCTGGGTCATTTAACCTCATGTCACCACCTACTTTTTATTTGCTACTTTTTGCTTTTTCTTTTTCTGAAACTCTTTGGTTAACTTTTTTGCGGCAAGCTCTCTATCCTTTTGTCTTTTCTTTTCTTGTTGTTCGACTTTTTTAACAATAGCTTTGATAGTTGGTTCATAAGCACGTTCAAGTGCATCAAAATCTGGTACACACTCATATAATTTTTTAAATGTTCCTTTACCAAAGAAAAAATCATATTGATATTCAAGAGTCCCTTTAGCATGTTCTATGACTGTTTCAACATTAGTTTCGTGGATAGAATCTTCTTTAAGTTTTTGTTCGTATATTTCGAATTCCTCATAGTTTTCTTCTACAATAATTCGTTTTAAATTTTCCAATGAGCTATCAAACCAGATTTCAACACGCTCACCAGTAATTGGATTTGTAAATCCTACTGGAAAGCCAGAGAGTTCAATATCGATATCAAGTGTTTGTTTCATAATTACCTCCATATAAAAAAGAGAAGGCTATAAAGCCTCCCCCAATATTTTAGTTAGTTCGTCTTTTTTAGCATTTGACGGGTATTCTATATTTTTACTATCAAGTGTTTGTTTTAATTCTGGAATAGTTAGCCCAGTAGCTTTCAGTTCTTCTGGCTCTGGGCTGTCTGCTTTGAATAAGGTTCCCATTTAGGTGTAGTATCATATAGAACAGTAAATTCAATATTACCAAATTCAGTAGCCCCTCCAGTTTTCGTTTGAGGACTTGATAAAGTTGCAATTCCTTCCCTTTTCTTTTTGGGATTATCTCGATCATCTGTTACTCGAAAACCAATTTTCCGATCATCTCCAAATAAACCAATCATTTCATCAATTAATTCGGATGCTTCATCACCCTCAAAGTATTCACCCGTAAAACTATAGCCTAGTCGATGAGAGGTGATCGTTTGTTCTGGTTCTCCCGACCCATCAAAGAAACCGTCTCCATCGTCAACTTCTTCTTGTGAGGCATCAGAGACACTCTTGATTTTTTTTAAACGAACCCAACCATCTTCAGTAATTTTTCCATCTTTCAATTTTTGAATTTCAAATCCAATTAGCGCAATTTTTTTTCGTTTCATAATATTCCTCCTATTTATCAAAATATAATGTTGCTTTGATTGCTAATCGATAATACAGAAATTTTTTGTCGTCATAACCTGTAAAAAAAGGTTCATCTACAATAGTTATTCCAACAAATTGATAACTATTGTTACTAGATGGAATATCTTCTTGTTCTTCTAGTAACTCACCTAGTTCAATCATTATCCGATCTGCATTTTCACATTTCGTTTTATAGACAAATTCATAATTTAGTTCTTTTTGTTTTGATCCATCCATAAAAGTTTCGACTGTTTTACCTCCAGGTAATGCGGTTAGACGCATCGACTCGTCTTTATCTAAAGAGTGAATACGAATTGGTACTGGTATTTGATTCGATACTTCTAACAACTGATCAATAAAATCCATTACCAATTCGCTCCCCTCTTGAACGCTTCTAACCAACTAGACATAAATATAGATTTTGCTTCTTTATCCCAATATGGACCAGTTCCCGGTGTAGTATAATCAGAAAATATTACCTGTGTTCCAAACTTATTTGTAAACCCTCCGTGGTAATGAGCCAAAGCATATCGAGCATTCCAAGTAATCTTTTCTCCATTACTTTCAACAAAAGACATATCTCTCAAGTGTTGGCTCCTCATAGGAACAAATCTTTCATTCATATCTAAATGAGCTTTATTTGCCATTTCATGCCGGCCATTTTGTATAGATGAATGACTTAATTTTCTTTTTGCTCGACTTAAATCAATTCTTACAGATGCTCCCACTAAACTACCTCCAATTCATAAGCGAATGGTTCAGGCGAGTCAGCAAGCAACGGAACGATTTTTGTGATTGTGTATTGTTCGCCAAAGATTTCAATTTGATCTGCAACTGAAAACTCCGGTAATGGTCCAGTGTATTTTTTCACCATAGAAATCAATGCATTTGGCGTTTGTACTTTCCCATCAATATCCCTTGGCTCAAATTTGACTGTGTCGTCAAAGCGGACATGATCAATCACAAGATCCTCTTCAAGAATCGGCTCACTTCGTGGACCCATTCCGTTTTTCTTGCGATAGATCATTGCATGGGGAAAGAATCGTTTTGGTGGCATTCTCATCGACTCACCCCACGATATAACAACCCTGTGCCAGATAACTGCAGCATAGCGTCCCCAGAAAGCAGGGATACTTCGTTTGTCGATGACGAACCACCTTTGCTTTTAGAAACACTCATCCGTCCGATGGACCAACTGTCAGGCTCTTGCATGCCAAACGTGGTAGTGGCATCTACTTCATGCATGTACTCGATTTGATAGGCAATAGCCAACTTAAAGGCATTGCGCCGCATCGGAATATCTGACTCGAGATCATTCCGCTGATAAAAACGTCTCGTTTGGATGTCCAACAATGCACTGGCTTTTCTCAGAAGCTTCTTGAACTCCTTTTCGGTCAGTTCCGTGTCACGATCCACGAGTCGCTTGTACTCTTTAAGAGACAGGTAGCCACATGGCTCGATGCTCTCCTGATCGTCAAAGCTTTCGTTCAACGGCTTACGTCTTATTCGTTCCATGGTTTTTCACCTCCATAAAAAAAGAGAGTGGTTATTCACTCTCTTTTAACAGCTCAATTAATTCTGGTTTCTTGGCAGTAGATGGATACTCAATGCCAAGACGATCCAACTCAGCTTTAAGTTCATCAACCTTCATATCATCAATGTCGATTGAATTGCCTTTTACGCCAGATTTCCCCGGTTCTTCCGGGGGATCTACTTTGCTAAAGTAGAGGCAATAACAGCATTTTCTTGATGTTTCATTTTAAATAAGTCATGGTAAATGCGGTTTTGGTACAACCAACCGTCCCCTTGTCCTACTTGACCAGGTGCGAATAAATAAACACTCGCAAATTTTGCTTTCGCAATTACCGCCGGTTTCGCTACCAACAGATAATTCAGTTGTTTAGAATCTTCTTTAGGAACAAATCCCTCTGTAAAGTCAAAGGAATCATAGAAGCGTTCTTCTGCCCATACCTCTTTAATGCGTACACCATCAAGGCTCGTTACACGAGTTTCGATTTGTGTTCCAGCAGAATCAACGTTAATAGTTCGTGTAAAGTTAGGTGCTTGCTCTAGGCAATCCATTACTTGGGAAGATACGTAAAGAATCAAGTTCTGGGTACCGTAACGACGTGTTTTCAGAACAGCAGCTTTTAATACTTCAACAACATTTTCTTTAGTGATTTTTTCGTCCTGAGAAAGTCCATCTTTCTCAGCGTATGCTGCCAATTTTGAAAATCGATATGCATCCATTTCTGGTGTTGCGTTTTCCTCAGAAAAGACACGAGTGATATTTCCAGCTGATGCAGCCTGATTCGTTTCATCCACATCCGCTTTATCTACATAAAATTCAATATCTCGGTCAAAATCCAATGTATAAGGAACGTCTTCAACTGTGATCTTCCCGGAGTTAAACCCTTTTTTCTCACGATTATGATTTTGATACCCCGATGTTTTAATATGAGGGACACGGAACGTCTTCGCATCTAACCAATTCACTTCAGGCGTTTCTAACTCCACTGTTAGTGATTCTTGTTGCAAGGTTTGATCTAACTCTTTTTGCCATTTCTCTGCATAATTCTGAACTGTAACTGTCATTTAAAAATTCCTCCTATTTTCCTTTTAATCCCGCTAAAAACGGGTCTAACTGATCTGGGTTTCCCGATTGAGGATTCCCTCCACTGACAAACTGCTTTTTCTTTTTCTTTGAGGTTGTTTCTCCTAAAATCTCTTTCGCCAATTTAAATGATGCCTCTGCTTTTTCAGCGTCGCTGCAATCAATCAAATCAATGATCTTCAACGGCAGTCCCTCTTCTTGCGCTTTCTCCCGATATTCTAGACGAATTTCTTTTTTAGCTAGCTCTGCCTCTTTTTGAGCAAGTTTTTCTTGGGCTGCTTTTCCACTCTGATCCTGCTCCGAGGACTCTTTATCCTCAGCATCCTTAGAAATATTTTTCTCCCATTCCTGTTTCGCCTTCTCAACGGCTTTCTTGGTTTCTGCAGCAACCATTTTGCCAACATCATCACGAGAATACTTCTTAGGGAACGTTGCTTTTTCCTTAGTTTCTACTTCTTCCTCAGTTTGAGTTTGATCTTGCTCATCACTAGCGGAATCAGACTCTGGATCAGCAAAAAACTGTAAGTTCATCTTCATTGACTTAAAAAAATCTTTCATAGTGACCTCCTAGTGGTTACGCCACAACCCGATAAATTTAATGGTTACGCCATCACCCGATACAGCTTTCTCTTTAATGCCTGAAAACTAAAAGAAGGCAAAAAAAGCCTAGCAAGCTAGACTAAACAAACCTAAATCTTCGAACTCCCAAAATTCTTCTAATTCATTTTCATCCATTGCAACCTCCTTCAAGTATCCGGCGGTTTCTTCTCATATTTCATTGCAAGGCCAATTTGATAAAATGCAAGTAAGATTTCAGATAAGCTCAATTTACTTTAATCCTCCACCATACTTCCTCCTTCTATGAATACACTTGCTCTCTCGAATAATCCCGACGTAACAATTGATCATGCTCATTGATAAAAGTACGCAGTGCTGCTTGACGTCGTCTGACCAGTCGTTTGAAGTGCAGAACATCTTCTTTGTTGTCCATTGTCGTTGCTGCGTTCAATTGCCGCTTAGCACGTCGAATAGCGACTTCCATGCGGCGCTGTTTTGCAACTAAGTCCGCATTGTCAATCGCTTGTTTTGGATCATACTGCTTCATATGAATATCAAGATCCTCATCATAGATTTGGATGTACAATCGATGTCGACAATTTATACCTTGGGTTCCGTCAGGCTCACCGTATCCATAATCATAGATCGATGAAATATGACGTAATTCTTCCGGCGCATCCTCTTTACGGACAAGCAAGACCCATCCGCCTTGGATATGGGCACAGTGTGGTCGTGCAGCCATATGGCTACTCATTAGCGCTGTGACAATTCCATGCTCTAACCCTCGCTTAAGTCGTAGATCCTGATAAACTCGATGAGTTGTGCTTTTCAAAACCATCCGAACGTAGCGCTCAAGGCTCCATTCACGTCCTGATTTGTCGACAAAGGTCGTCATCACCCCTTTTTCCACCATCGCATAGATCGATTCTCTAAGCGCCTGTTGTGGCGTTTTAGTGCCGCCAATGATTTTGGCTACAGTACCGTTTAAAACTTGTTGATACATTTTAGCCAGTGGATTATTCGGATAATTAGTGTCGATCAGCGTTTGATTGACATGATTGTCGAGATCTCGCCATTGCTGATTAAGATACGACTCCATCACATTGTCAATCTCAGTTCGTGATGGCGGTTCTTTTCCAGTTTGTTGAGATAAGTTTTTGTCAAGATCTGAAATGACTTCAAACCCCATATCCACGATGATTTTACGTAGCTGATCATAAGAATACTGACTTGTTTCATTGACCAATTGCTGCAAAGATTGTTGATTCAATAAATTTAATTGCTGCATCTTTTCAATTTTCCAACGAAAAGCGTTGTCCTCATTCAAAGGCGTTCGAGTTGGCATTTTCAAATGCTTAACAAGCATCCTCATGATCTCATCTTCCATCGCCATATAAGCATCTTGAATGTAAGAAGCCTCAATATCTAACTGGTTAGGTGTAATGGCCATTCAATCACTCCTCGAAGTCTTCGTATCCAGAATCTCGTATTTTACCAGTAGTCTCATCAACTACATCTAATTGCGCTTGTCGGTAAAGATCTTTTGCCTTACTTTCAGGTAACTTCATTATTTTGGCTAAAGTTAACCATCCGGGAATCAGCCCATCGTTTTTCAGTTCACGATAATAATCAGATTCTGACTTTTTATCTAAGAAGATGCCATCATCAAAATTCACACCTATCTCTTCACGATTTGGAGATTCACCACTAAATAGTGGTTTCCCATCAACTTCTGTGGCTCGACCTAGCTCACACAGCGCTAGCACAACATCCCGAATGAATTCCTCTAATTCGGTTGTTTGTTGGTTCCTTGATTGATACGTTTGCGAGTTCTCGCTGATTACCTCAGTTGCCGTCTTATTCGTCGTACGTACCCCGGCACCATCGAAAACGAACGTACCAGTCGACAGCCCCACTTCCATTTCTAGAAGTCGCAAGCGATGATTAATTGCTCCGATGTATTGTTCTGTTCGAATATCATGAGTTAAATCAGTAATTTTAAATTCATCAGGGTCCGTACCAGGAACAATGACATAGAAGTCATCATCTGTATCAAAGGTTAATTTCGTTTCGCCTGTTCCCTTGTCAGAAATTCCACTTAGCATAGATTCCGGAAAGGCCGCTCTTCTCTTACCCACGTCAATTTCATGATCGAACGCATCAAGTGCTTTGTTTAATCGATCAAGCGTTCGTTTACAGTTATCGTACACACCAACACCAAGTGGGGAGTATGGGTTGATATTATTAAAACCAGCTGTCTTGAAATAAGAGAAGATTGGACGTTCAATTTCTTCACCATGAACAGCCACCTCAAACTCTTCGTACTGCTTTAATGTGTTTAAAGATACTTGCATCCCCAACACATTAGATTTTTCACTTTCGTATAGTTCCATAGAGACCCAATACTCACCATCGATCCACTCATGGAATTCTAACAAGGTATAATAGAACGTTTTGTTCCCTTGGGTTTTGATCGTTTTAAATGCCATTGCACACTGACTGATCTTATTTGTACTGCTTTCCAATGGAAAGAAAGCATCCGGGAGCGCCCATGAAAATTCCACTTGTCCTGATTGATCATTGAAATAAGGTCGCACAACTAAGCCACCAAGAGCCATTGCTGGTTCAAGATACTTACTGAGATTACGCTTGAAGTCATTATGTTGAAACACAGACTCTATCCAAGCGCTAGCTTCATCATATTTTTTTGATTTATCGTCTTTTCCGATCGTGATTTCTGCCTGTTCATTGAACATTACCTTCGCATATTCAGAAGCAACCTTGCGGGCCATATTGATATTCGCCTTTGCCCTCTGATCAGAATTACAATGGGTGTACCCTTGATAATAGAGCAAGCTGTTTTGAATACGATCATACTCTTCACGACTCATTTGGATCTTTGGATGATCTAAAATACTTTGTAGCTCTTTTTTCGCTCCTATCGCAACCGCCCCCTTTCCAAAAACTCTTTTTATTGCTTGCCAAAATGACACCTGATCACCTCCTGCTAAAGAACATAGCGTTTCGTAAAATAATTAATCGCATAACGACATTCATCTAATGCATGGTTGTTTTTATCCACTGGGTAGCCAGAATCATTCCGAACGTACATTCCTAATTCTTTGATGAAATGATAGTGACCATACTTGCCATCATGATCGTAAAGAAAAAAGCGTCCTTTTGATAAGGCGCTTTGCATACGTTCGATACCTATTTCAATTTTAGTGCCATTGCTGGTTACTTTGTCTTTTGAGTTGTTGTCTGCTTTTGTTGTGACGATTCCTAACACACGTAATTCCTCACTCAATGACTTACAGGCTGGATCGACAAAGAATTTTGAATGTTTAGGCAGCCATGACCACTCTTTATAACACCATTCTTTAAACTGCTTAATTTCCTTGGCATACTCACTCATCGCTTTCGTGACACCCGTGTCGGCACCACTATGGTAGAAGTTAGCCATTCGATAGAGATAATATTTTCCGTCTTTCCATGTAACGAGATTTAAGGAACAGGTAGTTGCATCACTTTGTCCGCCGTCTGCACTAAAGAATGCTTCTACAGGCTTGCCGATGATTCCCTTCGACAGATGAGTATCTTCGTTAAACATTGAATAGATCACACCTTCAGGCATCACACGATCACCTAGCCAATCTCGTTTGTAAAGATACTCGGAGACTTTACATTCCGCTTCCCATTCTTTCAAAGCTTGTTTCGTTAAAATAGGATTATCTTGTGGTCGCCAATGACGAAACTTAAAAGACCCAGTTTCTATAAAAGGTTTAAGAGTTTCTAGGTTCGGATGATTTGGTGCTGGCGGATTCTGTTCAGCGAGATGATAACGAAAACTAGAAGCTTTAGTCCGACGAAAAGCCTCCTCTATGACCGCTTTGTTAAGTAGATTGAATTCCAAAAAAGTGACAGTTCCAAATGACATACCAGTGATAGCGCCGACAGCATTTACTTTTCCGCCGCCTTTATAATAGATCCGCTTTTCTCCCTCTGGAAGATTGATCCATAAATGATCCCCATGCTCATCGTGTCGAATCTCAGCACAGCTGGCAAAGATATGTTCCAGTCCGAACCCTTCACAATCCATAAACATTCTGTAGGCTTGTTCTTGGTTATAAGCAAGAACAAGATGATTCGTATCGGGATGTCCTGCGTATATTAACGCCATCTTTTGAGCATCTGACATCGTCTTACCAGAACGAATCGTTCCCTCGTTCATCTCCATCCGAATTCCTTTGAGTGGTTGAAAAATATTCTCTTTTTGTTTAGTCGATAGTTTCAACTGACTCATCTGTTTCACTCTCCTCATCTTCTTCTATTGGACCAATAATCGCTTGGCCAATATCAATAAGGCCTTGAACTTTACTTTGCTCACCTTGTTTAAGAATAAGTTTAGAGACTTTATGTTCGAGAATATCCGCTTCAAAGGCTATTTTCCGTTTTTGCTCTTCCATTAATACAACTTTTCCTCCTAATAGGGATAATTCATTTAGTTGTTTAATCGATTTTGTCAACTGGTTACTAATCCGAGTTAGTGAATCTTCAATTGAAAGAATATCATCAATTTTACGGTATACTTTTCTACTTACTTGGATATCTTGCATTGCTTCACGTTTGATTTCTAGCTTTTTACCATCTTTTTCTATAGGAGTTTTTATTTTTCTTAGCTGTTGCAGTCGCTCAACCTCTTCCTCATTTAACCCTTCTTCGGCTTTTTTGATTCTTTTCATCATACGTAACTGTCGAATCTTCAGTAACCTTATTTCTTCAGACAAAGCAAAAGAAGGATCATCATTCAGACTTGAATAGATGTCCTTCTCGTCATCACTTAACGTATCAAAGAATATTGTTTCATACTCACCTGTTTTCAAAGCGTTCTTGTTTCTCTTAGGTGGTGATGCCCTGCTGTTCCCTTTATTTCCTTTAGCATTCTGATTACCAAAAGGAGCGCCTCCTTGATTAGTAACGTTACCTTTTGCATTGGTAACATTACCTTTCAATTCAGCACTCCATTTATCAATTGATTTCCATTTCCTAATTTGAGAATCTGAAACATTTAACTCAGATGCAATTTCCTTTAATTGCTTTTCTCCGTTGGACTCTAACCAAATCCTTTTGGCTTCATCACGTCTTGGATCACGTTTTCTTGCCATTCAATATACACCACCTCACAATCTATTTTAAGTTGAGTTTTGTTTTTCTATTCTCCAGCTTTTACTTTTTCCCATTCTTTTTTATAATAGTCTCTTAAAATAATTGTTAACTCTTCAACTTTTTGATTTATAGCAGCCTTTTCACTGCTTATACTATTATTTATTTTAATCCAATCAACGTTATCATCCCCAAATGAAGATTGAGCTTCCTCTACTTTTGTAGTTACTCTCCTTAAATCATTATTTATAGCTTTTATTGACTTGATGATATTATTATTCTCGTCATTTTCGCTAAAATTTAATAAGAGTAACGTATATTCTTTAGAAGTTTTATACATTAAATCGTTTATTTCATTATTAATTTTAGAGATACTTTCTATTTGATCGTCTATTATCTTTTTGGCTTTTATATCGAAATTAATTTTAAAATCTTTATCATCCGAATTTGTATTATCACTTTGTATACTTGATATATTTTTTTGTTCAACGTCTCGCCAGATTTTTATACTAATATATTTATTAACAAGCAACGCATCGAGAGTTACAATTCTAAGAACATCGATTAAAAATTCTGACGCTATACTCTTTGTGTTATCAATCCAATGTAGACGAGATTTTAAAATTACGTCAGCCTTAATTTGTTTTTGTGTTAGTTTTTCTTGAAATTCTTGTTGTCTAGCTAACATTTGAACTTCGAATTCTTTTTGACTTGATTGAATAATATGTTGCGTCTCTTTATTTTCGTCATTTTGTTTTTTATTATTATTCTGATTGCACTTCGCTATAATGCTAGAAACTACTAAAGAAATAATCACTCCAATTAAACCTAACATTCCATCACTCATAAAAGCCAACTCCTAATAAATTTTTATTTAATTATAACAGGAGTCGTTTTATATTTGTTAATCATTATCAATATCTTTCAACATAAGATCTGCTTCAATCAATATCTTTAAATCGGAAACTTTATCCAACTTGATTTGTCCTGATTGGAGATTTTTCAACCATTTCCCCAAAGCGACACGAATGATCTTTTTATATTCTTGAATGGACTCTGCTTTCTCCATCGCTTTTTCAATCTCATAGTCTAAATCAAATTTTTCGTTTTCCATTGTCTAAGCACCCCTACATCTGTTATGATGCTAAAAGATACAGAGGGTATCGAAAAACCACGCGTGGGCATTCTCTGTATCTTCGGGGGGCTTAGTGTCCTCGTTGAAGTAGTCGAGTGTTTACGCACTCGGCTTCTTTTTTATTCTGAAACTAAAATTGCTTCGTTGCCTGTTGCTCGTTCCCATCTTTCAATAATTACATCACAAAATAGAGGATCTAATTCGAGAGTATAACAAACACGATCTAACTGGTCACAGGTCATTAATGTACTACCAGAGCCACCAAACAAATCTAAAACGATATCCTGTCTTTTAGAACTATTTTTTACTGGTATAGCAATAAGTGATAGTGGCTTTTGCGTCGGGTGATAATATGCATTCACATCATCTTTGGGAACTTTCCAAATGGTTGCTGGTAAATCTTCTAGTAAGTCGTCTTGCCAAACCGTTGTCTGTTTCCTATCTCCGTACCACGTAGGTGCATATCTGTCCTTATGTGCATAGAAAACTGGTTCATGTTGCCACCGATACTGACTCCAACCAAATGTTGCATTATTTTTAACCCAAATACACTGCGACCGAACTATAATTCCTGCGGCATTCATGCTATTTTCAAATTCTCGCTGATAAGAAGATCCATGAAAGACATAAATTGCCGAGTTGTCTTCCATGGCATTAGCATAGTTTTGGAATACAGACATTAAAAATTGATCAAACTCTTCATCACTCATATCGTCATTCATAATTTTATCTCGACCAGATTCGTTTAATTCTTTATTATCAGATTTCACCGCTACATTATATGGTGGGTCAGTGACAACTAAATTCACCTTTTTACCTTGTAGCAATCTTTCGACGTCGCTCGCTTTCGTAGCATCACCACATAATAAATAATGCTTACCCAGCTTCCATAGTTGACCATATTTAGTTCTAGGATCAGAATGATTTTCTATAAATTCATTCACTTCGAATCCATCTTCTATTACAGGCTTTTCGGTATCTTCTTTATACTCAAACGCAGTAAGTAATTCTTCTACTTCTTCCGATTCAAACCCTGTTAAAACAATGGTTTCATTTTCTAATTCTTTCAACAAAACAGAAAGCTTTTCATCATCCCAACGACCAGTAATCTTATTGAGAGCCACATTAAGAGCTTTTTCCTTATCAAGTGGTAAATCAACGACAGATGCCTCTATCTCTTCGCATAGGCCCAAATCTTTAGCCACAGCAACACGTTGATGACCGCCAACGAGATTTCCTGTTCGTTTGTTAAAAATAGGTGGATCAACAAAGCCGAATTCCAAAATGGACTGTTTTAACTTCTCGTATTCGGCCATACCAGGTTCTAACTTAATTCTTGGATTATAATCAGCAGGCTTTAAGTCCTGTAACTTCATTACTTCAATTTGCATTTGTATCCCTCGAATTCTTGTTAATATTTTCTTCAATATGTGATTCATTAAAGTAGCCATATCCACAGTATCGAAGATTATATTTGTCAATTTCTTTCGGTGTCGCTTCTCTGGTCATTTCTACAATGGAGTATTTCTTTTTGATCTGAACTGACTGGACGACTCTAACTAGATCACCTTCATTCGGCTGTGGATACCTATTAGATAGTGATACGTACCAGTAGTTTCTCATCACGTGGCCTTCTCTCTATCTGAGATCAAATCATTGTAAAGAGCAGTAGCTCGTTCCTTTCCAACACGTAATCTACGTTGAATAGTTCCAATCGTAAATACTTGACCTTGACCAACTTCTTCAAAGTCCTTCTTTAATCGTTTCATTTCCTCAAAATCTTTAGCAGTGTATTGTTTCATGAGTTCATTCCTCCTTAAAATAAAAAGACCACTCATTGAGTGATCTTTGAGTGATCTAACGTATCTTTTAATTTAAAATATAACCTAAAATAAATGTGATGATTGGAATTAATATAGAATATTTATCTTTTGGAGGTATTGTGTTCCAACTGGGAAAAATTTTTTCTTTGAATATAGTTATCATTACATCAGTAACTATATAACATCCAATCCAAATAAGTAAGGCTAAGTAAATCCATGCTTTGCTATGCATCAAGTTACTTTCGCTATAAAATATACCAATCAATAATATAAAAATAAATAAAAGATAAAGGGGAAATAAAGTTTTTAGTATTCCATAAAAACTTTTTTTAGTAGATAATTTTCTCATTATATAAATATATATAACGAAAAACATAATAGCAGCTATACTTATGATCACATATACATAAATAGGAGTAGTCTGATTAACTGGTACTTTTGACGGACTAAAAATATTATAACCATATCTCAAAATTAATAATAGCAAACAAATAGTTTCTATTCCGCTAATAATTAAATAAAATATAAAGTTTTCAAATCCCAATATATAATTAGATTTAACATATTTAATTATGCTTTTCATAAAGAACTCCTTTACTTTTTATCTTAAAGGAGATATTTTTATTTTTCAATGCCAAAAACTGTTTCTCTTAAAATTGAAACATTTACCCATTCCGCCACGGATATTAATTCCATTCGGTTGTTGACTATGACCAGTCAACGCTAGTTTGTTTAATTTTATCAATAGTAATCTCGATTTTGGTGTGAGGATTAGCATTTTTCTTTAATACCTCTGAAATTTCTAACGCTAATTTGACAATTTCTTTGTCCATTTACTTCATTCCAATACATAAATTAATAGACAGCAACATATGAACTATCCGCAGGAGCTGAACCCCACATCCTTTAGTTTATTTGCTGCTGTCTATCGAAGCTTAATTGTGGAACAATAACAAACGATGTTTCTATTTTTTTTATTTTGTCGAAGTCCTGTTTCCTAATCTATCGACAATATCATATTAACACGCTTTTTCGTCCAAAAACCCTACAATATCCCTACAAAAACCCTACAAAAAATTACCGATACTTGATTAATGAACCTTTTTTATATGCTTCGGCAAATTCGATCAATGCATTGGATTTTAGCTTTTCTACGTTTTTCTCTCCATACCCCTGAATTAGTTGTCCTATTTCATAATTAGAGTGCTTGTTAACATCGCAAAAACTATAATAGAGTATTTGACGACTGATAAGACTCAAGCTCATCAATGCTACTAAAATCGCATCTCTTTCTGCTTCTAGGTCCATCATTTGAATAAGCGCATCTTCTGTTTTGTTACCGTGTTTTGGTGATCTAGGCATGTCGGTTATAATCGGTGACTTAATGTCTATTAATGAACGACCTGCCATTCGTTCCAACCGTCGGAAGTTTTTCAACACATCTCTCGCATTACATCTTGTCTGCCTAAAGTCTACATCTCTTAGTAATTGCATTAAGTCAAACCGCTCCTTTTTGTGATATAATAAACTTGTCGGGTTTATTACATCAGTCGGAGCGATCCGGCTTTTTTTTTACCCCATGCTTATGCTAAACTTTTCAAGTAGCGAGATTACACTCGTTACTTATATCTATGTTGAGCCGTCTGGCGGAAAACAGATGGCTCATTATTTCAATATTCTGTTAAGGACAGCCAGTGGTCGGCTGTCTTTTTTATATTAAAATTAGAATTCATACATATTTGTTATCTTTCTTATAGAGAATGCTATAATTATTATAAATTGACCGTATAGGAGATGATTTTGTGATTGGTGTTTTAATGATTTTAGATCTCATGCTTTTTTTCTGGATTCCCATTTGTTTTAGTAGCTTCTCCATTTATTACTTTGTAAAACATTCTAGAACAAACAAGTTTCTCTTGTTATGTTGTTTACCTGCATTTATTTTTATCATAGAATCTATCTCAATTATTTTTGGTTTTAATTCTTTTCTTTTACCTTTTGGATCATTCGAGTATTATGCGGCAAGCTTATACGTTTATTTTATTGTGATGCTATTTTATGGTTATTTTAAAAAGTAGACTTGCTTCAAATCGATGCATCTTATTGCAGTTGCTCAATTTCGACTAATCGAGCAACTGCAATATTCGCTTTGCTCTTCGCTAGTTCTTTGTCACAGTCCATCGTATTCTCAATACGAATAACTGCTGAATGATTGTACACACGTTCTACATACCCTCTAATTGGATAAATGAACTCTTCTGCTGTACAACGAACCATATCACCGACTTTAATTTCTGATTCCACTTGCTTTATAGGATTCTTAGTTGGTAGATCCATCATCAAGCCACCAATTCCATAAGCATCAGTGTAAAATTCGTCTTTTAGTTTCATTACGTCTCCTCCGCATCCATCGCAATAACTCTAACGCTTCATTTACTTTCATTTGATTTCCTCCTCAGCCTCTTCCAATCCCGATACACTGCATCCTTTAACTTCACCACCGAATTTTTCCGCAGTTTCCTTCGCATCTTCATAACTATGAAACCAGCGAGAATCTTGCAATAGACAAGTTAAATTTAATGAAGCAACATTTATAAATCTATCATTTTTTCTATAAAAATATTGACCAAACTTAATTACATAAAATTTCATTTGATTTCCTCCTGCTCTAAAGCATAGCCAGCAATATTATTGGTGTAGAATACTGCCTTCCGACAGACTCGGGTGCTAACGCCAAAGTATTCAAAAGAAATTTGTTCTTTTTGCCATTCATCTCTAAAATTGGTTACTTTCTCAAATTTCATTGTTGACCCGTCTTTATTCCATATGATTAAACTTTTATCTTTTTCCATCTTAATTACTCCTTTAGTTTGATATCGCTGACGATTACGGAATTAAAGAACATCCCTGAAATAACATGCAGCGTTGCAATATCCATATTTAATGCCATATTTGTTTCTCTTTAAATCAAACTTTTTTAAGCAGTATCCACAGTACAGTTGATGTTCAACTTCTTCGCCAATCATAGCAATCCACTGTTTACGTTTTTTCTTTCTTTGGCGAGCATTCATCACTCTTCCTCCTGGTCCAAAGCCCATTCAATAAACGCTCGAATAACTTCCGCTTCCTGTTTATTTGTTAAGGAATCCAATGCGTTGTCGCTCTTCGGGTCTTCGTAAATATCAGATATCCGTTCTATCCCAAAAAAAATGCTATCTTTCGGACGATAGTATTGTTTCAACCAACCAAGGACTTGTTGCTGATTCTCGTTTAGTTGCGGTTGTTTTAACATTTCTACCGCTTCATTAAATTCATTGGAAGTATAGCTTTTACCATCAATTATTATTGACGATTCTAGATCTATCTTTAGAGTCTCACCAGTGATTTTTCCTGTAGTAATTTTGTATTCTTCACTCACATCCATTCCTCGCTTTCTGCTATTTCGTCGGATAGCTGACTACTTCACCATCTGCGTTATAGCCTGTATCTTGTTCTGCTTGTTTCGTCCATTCCCATACTTTGTCAGTGGAAACCCAACTTTGATTCCATAGGATAAAGTAGAAAGCCAGTAGAAACTCATGTTGATTCAACCATTCTTGTGTAACTTCTTGTGGCTCATTACCAGACATAATACGTCTCCTTTCAGTTTGTCATTTTGGTAGATTACTGACTTCCCATTCTTCGACTAGATAGATATCTGCTTCGCTATATCCTCGCTGTTTTGCAAATGGTCTCACGTATCCCCCATATTTTTCTGTTGTAAATCCCTTGTTTGCGATATATTCAACTGCTTGAGCCTTCGTTTTAAATACTTTTTCGATAGAAACCTCTCTATCTGAATACGCGCCCATGTCTCTTAAAACAACTGAAACGATCAAACCTTATCACCTCGCTTTAATTTGCTAAATCTGTCGATTGGAGAATTAATCGTATTCACATTCGCCTAGCTGAATCTCTTGTTTACAATATTCACACTCAACACTTCCGCAATTTCCATAATATAATCCGCTTCCCATTTTTGAGTAGATCTCATCCCAATCGTAATCATCTTCCCACTCGCAATAAGGGCAAGTTACGTTAACATGGTCAGGAATTGAGCAAATCACATAATCTGCTTTATTATTCATTCCGTATCCTCCTGTTCCAATCCCCATTGAGCGAACATCTTGTTTCTTCAACGCTGTTCCTCCTTCATAAAAACTAACCAGTGAGTTTGACTCCTTTTATTTCCAAACAAAGGGCTATATGGTTCAACTGCTTTCAACACGTCTTTGAGTTTTACCTGGTTCTCATTCCATTTGAAAATCAATGTTCCACTAGGTTTCAAGACTCGCATACACTCTGACATACCTTGTTTTATATCTTCTGGCCAGTTATCTTTATCTAGCTGTCCGTATTGCCCCTTCATAATCGAATTCTGGCCAGCCCATTTTAAATGTGGCGGATCAAATACAACTAAATCATAACTATTATCTTCAAAAGGTATGTCCCTAAAATCAGCTACAACATCTGGTTTCACATTTATTTTCTTTCCGTGGATCTCGTACTCTTCTTCTCGTATATCCATATAAGTTGCAAAACTACAATCTTTATCGAACCAGAATAAACGACTACCGCAGCATGCATCTAATATTTTCGGCATTCATTCCACTTCCTCCGTTATTCGACTTCCGCATCTTCAAATACTCTCTTATTACAGTCCATGCAATACCACCATTTCCCAACAACTTGCCTCAGATGATCATACATCCCACCGTTGTCAACTTCTTGCACATTACTAGCTAAATACCACGACGGACCATTCATATAGTCTTTCCGATAAAAGATAGAACACCCACAGCACGGACATTCGTTAATAGGTAAATTCACTTGTATAACCTCCTTCAAATTCTTCTCTCTTCTCCGCCTTCTAAATAAATGATCCCAGATTTCTTATTAAGGCTTACGCATCCGATCCCTTGATTAGAACCTCTTTTGTAGCCAAAATCTTGGAAACTCTTTTCGTAATAATCCACGGTTGAAACTAAAACTTCCGCTTCTGGATTAAGTTGTAGAATTGGTATTAATTCTTTTGCTTTCATTTGCTGTCCTCCTTCATAAAAATTAATTAATGTTTATTTGTTCACTTGCTTGAACATATCTGAGTTTCAATCTTATTGTTCGTCTCTATATCTCTTACGTGTTAGCGTTAATTTGTGGGGGATTTAGGGGGTGGCTCATTGTTTATAGCTGCAAAAGTTATCTTTTGGGTGATAGTTATTCTTTTTGTCCTAGTTATTTGTAGATTTGCAAAATGTAATGCTCAATGTTACACAATGTTTCTTTTTGCATGTCCGATATTTTATTTTATAATTAAAATATTTAATTATGGACTTGACCAATCGTTATCTGTTTTTATTAGATATTTGATTGGCCTAATTCTCGCAGTTGTTACTTTTATCGCATATCTAATCTATCGCTTTAAAAAGTAACAACTAAACCAGTCTTTATGGCTGGTTTCTTAGTCTATTGCTTCAATAATTCACCATTCTCGTATATATTTCCGATGACTTCGTGGTTTGTTGCTTCTGCATATGATTCCCCAGTATTTCTATGACCTAATCTGTAATCACTTTTCTTTAATACAACTACAAAGC
The DNA here is from genome assembly GCF_051715065.1 of Enterococcus sp. AZ062. Lineage (NCBI taxonomy): Bacteria > Bacillati > Bacillota > Bacilli > Lactobacillales > Enterococcaceae > Enterococcus > Enterococcus sp. AZ062. The sequence continues at coordinate 1,766,558 of NZ_JBIOTB010000001.1, forward strand.
CAGCTTCTTGTTGTAGATAAGTTACATAGCCGGTTGATCCATTTGAGTTTTTTATAATATCCCCTTCAAAAATCTCCACGTCATTTTTGTCTTTCAGTCCTGTAGATTGCATGAGTTCAATATCATCAAACGGAAGTAAATCACACCGTGTATCTAACGCAACATAAGGTTCATCAACTACCCAGTTTCCCTTATAACTAATATCAGTTACATTTGCCATCTCCATACATTCTTTATCCCATGCTCTAAACTTCGGTATCATTCGCTGTCCTCCATATTTTCCAATCCCAATACACTGCATTCTTTAATTTCACCACCGAATTTTTCTGCAGTTTCCCTCGCATTTTTAAAGCTATGAAACCACTGAGAATCTTGTAATGAATGAGTTAAATTCAATGAAACAACATTTGTAAATTGATCACTTTTTCTGTAAAAATATTGACCAAACTGAATTACATAAAATTTCATTTGCTGTCCTCCAGTAAATCTTCTAGTTTCACAAACACGCCATCAACCATTACACCTTTACGTCCTTTGATTTCGTTGTATGCTTGATTCAAACATTCGTATAGGTCCATATCATTTTGCATTGCTAGAATGATCAAAGTAACCATTACGTCGCCGATACCATCTCTTAATGCACTCTCATCTTTTCTAGCCAATGCTGATGCAACCTCGCCGACTTCTTCGACTGTTTTAAGCATTTGTTTGCTAGATTCTGCTTGATCCAATCCCTTTTCTTTAGCCCATTGCTCTACTTTTGTAATTAGTTCGTCCATTATTTTTCCACCTCAAAATATTCTTTCAATGTTCTAACTAAGCTTTCATATAGTGGTTTAAATGATTCACTAGCGATTAACTCGATATTTTCTAGATTAGTAAAGTGTTCTTCTAGTCCTTCTTTTAACATTTCTTCGTCCACTTTTTATCCTCCTTAAGCTTAACTTCGCCAAGCTTGATCCAATTTTCTAAATATCTTAGTTGCTGTTTTACATATGCATCTTCTCTACAGCTTTCCAAACGATGATTAATGTCGGTCAGTACTTCTACAGGAAAATCATATTTATTTATCAGCTCATTGATTTGATTGATTGCGCTCATTTGACTGCCTTCATCTCTCTGAATGGAACAATCGTTCTTCCACCACGATCAGCAATTAAATAGTCATCATCTGGATGAGTAGTCGTATCTATAAGCTTATTTTCACGATTGACAGTCTTAATTACTTGTCCATTACGTTTTATAGTGAACGACATAACTTCGTTCTCCTTGCAACTCGTTCTTTAAAACCGTTCTTCTTTGAACGTTTTCCGATATTTCTTTGCTAAAATTAGCGGTACTTGATATTGACTGCAGAAGAGTTTTGCTTTGATTTTGAAATCTTTTGTCTGCATCCCTTTCACATCAACGACTTTGACAAGCTTGCCGTTTTTGTAGAACGTGAAATCAGGAATATACTCGATCTTGCGATACTTCTTTCCTTCTAGTTCGAATTTCGGCAATAGCTCAAATCTTTCCTGGAGTTTCACTTTCCAACCATTCGCCTGTGCTTGCCACAGGGCTAGATCGTAGTACTCCGCTTCTGCCTTTGAATCGAACTTGATACCACGATATACAGTTTTCTTATTGCCATATTTGGTTGCCATCAATTACTTGCGCCTTCTTTCTCATCACTTGTCCGAGAAAAATAGTCTTCGAATCTAGCATCGATTTCCGCTTTCTTCTCAGGATCGATTTTTTGTTCTTCTTGCGGTTTATTTACCCAATCAGGGAGTTTTTCACGGCGGACATTTTTTTGATATTTCGGAGTGTGGAACTGTTTCTTCTTACGGTTCTTATAGTCTTCTTGAGCTTTCAGAGCATCATCCAACGTTTTGATATTTTGCTTACTCCACGACTCCAATATCGCCTCGACGTATTTTTTTAATCCGGGCATTTCAACGCTATTCTCAAATGCTAATTTAAAAGCAAATAAGATTATGTCTGATCCCCATTTTTTGATCATTGGTCCTAATGCACCTTGCAAAAGACCTGTTGGCGGTTTTCCCCAACTGACCTGAATAAATTCGTAAACGCCCATATCTTCTTCATCTATTTTATTTACTTTACTTTCATTTACTTTACTTTGGGGATTAATGTCATCATTATCTCTTTCATCTTGTGTATTATTGTTTACATTAATTACATATTTAGTTGGTTTTGGTGATTTTCGTCTTTTAGTTGCTTCAAAGTAGGTGGCTTGGATATTCTCACTCGTAAGCACCTCGACCGAGTCAAACAGTTCTTTATCAAAAAATCCCCATATGACTAAGCGGTTCACTATTTGATTGAGCATTTCCTTACTTACTCCGGGCAGGCGTTTTAAAAGAGTAGCTTGCGTTAAATCATTCCACAGAATGAAATATCCTTTTTTGTATATCGCACAAAGCAGTTTGATTACCGCAATTTCTCCTTTAAGTCCAAATTCCCCAGCAATAGCCTCTATTTTTTCATCTTCGAAAACATCAACATCAAGAGGAAAATAATCAATACCATCCTTCGTCGGTCTTGCCACAAAAAAACCTCCTGATAGAGGGAGATAACTCCCTCATTATTTGTTTAGTGGTGGATTAGATGTGTCAAATAATCCTGTTTGTACATCCTCTTTTTCATCAGGAATAATATCTGCTTCTTTTCTTTCAGGTAGTTCTTCATTCACTTCTGTTTCAGCAATGATACTGCCGTCTTCTTGAACTATTTGAACTTTCTCATCTGATGTGGTAGCCTCTTGCATTTCAATAGACAAGATTCCCCATTTAGAAAGAAGATTTCTCAAAACAGTTTTACGAGCCATTGCATTATAATCACTTGCCCATACACCACTTAATTTTGTTTTGTCGCGTTCTTTATTATTAGCAATTCGATGAGCTTCGATTTCTTGTTTCGTCCAATAGACAGTTTTCTTAAATCCATTTAATAGTTCGAAATAACCTACATAACCAATCACTTTATCTGAAGTTCGACCATTCGGATCAAAATCAAATTCTTCAGTCAGCCGGTTCCAGCTATTCAATTCACCTTCATATACTTCAATCACGTTCAGTGCTTTGTATTTTCCCGAACGCTGAGCTAGTTGAATATATCCTTTATAACCAAGAATAAATTGAGCTTTCTTTTCCCATTTTCCTGTTTGCTTGTTTTTACTATTGAATGGAACTAAATATGCATAACCTAAATTCTTATCTAGCCCAAGATTTAATGTTGCAGCAGTTAACGCACCACTCATGATAGACATTGGTTCACTATCTGCAAGATAACTATCGTTAGATACAAGAGTCATAACATTCGACATAAAAGCATTAGCATTGTCATGAAGTACTTCTTCGAATTTCTTTCTCATTGTTGGTGTATTCATTAGAGTTTTTAACCCTAATTTCCCTGGTGCAACTTGTTTCTGTGGCTTTTCTGCCAATTGGTTTTTTAACATTTCATTTGTTGCCATTGTTTTTTTCCTCCTTAAGTGGTAATCCACAAATCGTACAATAATTCCATGATGTTTCTCGAAGTTCACTCCCGCACCGTGGGCATTTATTCATTATTTGATCTCCTTTTCTGTCAATCTTCTAGATTCAGTAAAGCTATAGATTTCTTCATCATTTGCGATCTTTGGATATTTCTCTGCTAGTTTCTTCGTATTCAAACGCTTAGTACTAACAAGTTTCCAGTTGATAATGTTGCTTTGCGTGATACCAATACTAGCGTTACGTTTCCCTAGTTCACTGATAATTTCGTTATCTACTTGACGAATAGCTGACTCAATTTCCTTCTTAGTTCGTTTTAATTCTCTTTTTTGTTCAATAAATTTATCGAATTTTGAGGGTAAAGTAGTTTGATTTTCTTCGACATCTACATATTTATCTTTTAAGAAATCAGCTGTTGCTTTACTTCCATCAATTATCGGTTCAACGCCTTCAATTACATTGGTTTCCCAAAACTCTACCAATTGTTTAGTGATTGTATCAATCAACTCTTGATCTCGTTCAATCCGTTTCCAGATGAATTTTTGGCCACCAATCAAGACAGCGATGTAACAATAGTCTTTGTTTAGAACGTTCATGTAATGCTGAACTTGGCAGAGATAACTAAGTGGTACTTCTTCGCCTTCCCACTCCTTACCAAGGAACTGATTTGCGGTTTTGCATTCAAGAATGGCGTTTTCTCCCACAACATCACGATCAATATTCGCTCTTAAGAATGGATGTAGCGGATGTTCAAATACTTGATTTCTTCTACGTACTTTTTTACCAGTTCGTTCTTGAAACTCTTTCGCAACAACTTCTTCTAAAACATTGCCCCAATAAGCAGGCTCACTTTCTAATTCTTCAAGTACGACTTGTCCTGTTTTTTCTAACCATAATTGATAAGGTGATTTCCATTTATTCAACCCTAAAATGGTTCCGACATCAGAACCTCCGATACCTTTTTTACGATCTTCGAGCCATTCTTGACGACTCATTTCTAACGTTGATTTACTCATCTTCATCATCCTTCTCTTGCGGTTTTCCCCACTCAGGATTAGTCAAATACTGGTCTAAAGCTTGACTGAAATCATTCATGAAACATCATCTCCTTAGTTGCCATACAAATTGGACAATGGCAATCACTGTGTTCCATAAGATCTCTCAGTTCATCATTTAGCATTGCAACTATAATTGCTTGTAAACCTGCTTTTCCGCTAAATAAGGTTGATGTAATGTAGTCCTCTGGATTTATTGTTCCCAAGACCAATGAAACTCCAGCCTTTTCACATTCTTCTTGTAATTGTTCGATTAAATTTTCCATTTTTGGATTCATGTGCTAAAATCTCCTTAGATATGTTTTGTTTTATTTCCGACTAGCGACGGCCATCGCGGGTCGGTCTTTTTTGTGTGGACATTTTGAAACTTTCTCTTGTGAACGTTGCTGAAAATAAACCTCCCCAAATTATCAACGCAAATCTAACATCAATACTAGCTAGTACGATTGCTACTAGACTCATGAGCAAAGCACTTTTGACAGTCATTTTGTATACAGTTCTCATTTATCCCACCTCAATTAATTTTGTATAGACTATTCTTTTTTAACATTTCCGGATCTGAAAATTTTCTATAATCTTTTTGGCTACTGATAGCAGATTTCATAAATCTTCTAATTTCAAAAAGAGGAATTGAAAGAGTTCCAAATTTTATTGCCCTTAATTCTCCCGTTTTAATAAGGTTTCTTATTACGTGTTCACTGGTATTCATGATTTTAGCGGTTTCCTTAACAGAGAAACTTTCTTTTGGTATGTTTATTGTTTGACTCACAGATAATCATCCTTTCATATATCCTTGGTTTATCCAGTACGATAATCGCTGCTCACTGAGCTTGCGGATGTCGATACCAAGCATTTCGCATAATGCACTGATAAGAGTTACTTCAACCATAATCTCGTCTAAAAACTCATAGGCATATGAGATTATTTGTTGACGATCGTCAGTGGTTAAATAATTAACTTGTTTGAGAAGAATTTTCTCAACTTCTTTTTTCTTTTGCTTTCTTTCATCAGATTCAATCATTTGCAATTTATCTAATGAAGATGGATCTCTTCTATAAACATCACCATCAATTGATTTGAATAGACCAAAAAACTCATGAATCACTTGAAGGGTAAAATCAGAATCTCGAAAGTAATCAGTTAAAGTTTGGGCATTTTCAAGTGTGACTGGCTTTGTATTATGAGGTGTTGACCAATCGCTTAGTGACTGCTGTGAGACATTGATTTGCCTTGCAATCTCCTTCTTGGTTTCACCACTCTTATTAATCGCTTCAACTAATGATTCTCTAATCACCACTGATTGTTTTAGCATTTTCATCACTCCTTTTTCTTATTTGTTCATATAGTAATATGAACAAATTTCCTATATTATTAATTTATGAATCATACAAAAGCAGCTTCATCTAGTTCTCGTTGAATTTCTTTTTGAACTTCTTCAACTAAGCGATCAAGTTGATCATCGTTAGCGCATTTGATGATGTGAACCAAACGTGGTCTAGCATCAAGGACAATGTTTATTTTTTCATGTCGTGTCATTTGGAAATCTCCTTTCTGTTGTTTTTTGGCAATACTTCACTAAAAATAAAAAGCTTATCAAAATCTTTTTCAGAAAGTTCGAAAGCTTTGAGTAGTTTAGGGATCAGTTCTCCTCCAATCCCTCGATCTCCATTCAATATCCTATAGACTGTTGATGGAGCAACGTCCATTCTTCTAGCTAAGGAATATGGATCATCCCCTTTTAATTGCATTAAGGAATTGAGTTCGTCTTGTTTAAGTAATGTTTTCATTTTGCACCTCCGTTGCCTTATGACAATACTATAATACTTAATTTGTCATTTGGCAACACTTATTGTTGCCAAATTGCAATTTTTTTTGCATTTGTTGCCATAAGGCTATATTATTTAACTAAGAAAGGGGTTTTATCATGGAGTTCGGAGAAAAACTAAAAGAATTGAGAACCTCTAGAGGATTAGGAGTGAATCAGTTAGCATTAAAATCTGGGGTTAGCGCATCTCAAATATCTAGATTTGAAAAAGGAGAACGAAAAGATCCTACCTTAGAAACACTAAAAAAATTATCTACAGCTTTAGGTGTGTCTATATCTTATTTTGAAGATGATTCACCAATTAAAACAGATTTAATTCCAGAATGGGCTGAAGTAGACGATTTAATCGAACTTGACAAGATGCTCGAATCAAATATTAATATGGCCTATGGCGGAGAGACATTAACTGATGAGGAAAAGCAACGAGTAAAAGATGTTTTAACTGGTCTTTTTTGGGAGTTTAGAAAAGAAGATAAAAGCAAAGAGAAGTGATTTAAGTATGGAAATGGATGTCATTAATTTAGTAGCGGATTTGAAAAGAAAGTATAATTCATCTAATCCTTTTAACATCTGTGAACAAATGGGAATTCAAATTAAGTATGTTCCCTTTATGACTAATCCGAAAGGACAATTTCAAGAATTATTAGGACGTTCTGTAATTCTTTTAAATCATGATCTCAAAGATTCAGAGGAACGCTTTTATATTTGTGCTCATGAACTTGGTCACGCAATCTATCATAAAGGATTATCCAGTTACTATGTCTCTAATAGGAAATCACGCAGTAAGTCAGAAAGCGAAGCTAATTGCTTTGCAGCAAACTTAATTGTGTCTTTATATAAAGAAGATAAGCAAGTCTATCCTAGAGATATCGTAGAGTTATCTCAATTATATGGGCTGCCTTTAAACTGTTATCGTTTTTTGATTTAGTTTTGGAATAATTAAGTATTTTGGTTAAGGTCTTGGTGGGGAAAGTTCAATATAATAAATACTTGTACTTATTGTTTCGGCGACTATCACTACCTGCCATTAAGTGGGAGTAAAAAATATTGTTAGGAGAGAAAATTGTGACAATCTTTGACGAACTAGTTCAAAATAACACCTATCCTATAGTATTTATCGGTTCTGGTATATCAAAACGTTATCTGAAAAATTTTCCTTCATGGTTAGAATTATTAGAACAGTTTTGGCAAGAAATCGAAGAGGAAGATGATTTTTATAGTTACCTAACAGAAATTAGAGAATCATTGCCTTCAGAATTAACTGATAATGAAAAAAACTTTAAAATTAATGTTAGCACTGCAAAATTCATTCACCAAAAATTTAATAAAGCATACAGAGAAAAAAAGATTTCATTACCTTGCCTATCTTCAGAAGAAGTCTTTAAAAAATCAATCGATCCATTTAAGTATGCTATAGCTTTAAAATTTAGTTCAAGTGAAATGAAAGATGATATTGATAACGAAGAGTATTCTTATTTCTGTGATATGTTAGTTAACTCTAAAATTATTGTTACTACCAATTATGACCAGTTAATTGAAAATATATTATATGAGAGAAATAACCCTGCAAAAATATATATTGGTCAAAAAGGGTTCTTCGATCCCTATGAAGATTGGGGAGAATTGTATAAAGTACATGGTAGTGTCGATGACTCTTCCTCTATAGTTATTGATGAAGATGATTACAAAACTTACGACGAAAATTCAATTCTTATCAGCGCTAAACTACTTAGTAATATGATTCATTCACCAATAATTTTTATAGGATATTCTCTAACAGATAGAAATATAATAAAACTCCTATCAGACTTCTCTTCACAAATACCGAATGAAGATTTACGAAAAACAGCAAATAGAATAATAGTTGTAGAATATGACAGAGACAATTCAAGCCTTGATGAAAAACAAATTTACGACCGTGATAGTAATATGAGCTACACACATATTCAGACTGATAATTACAAATTTATATTTTCAAAATTAGCACAAATTGATCAAGGACTTACTCCTCATGAGGTTAGAAAGTTTAACGGTGTAATAAAAAAACTTGTGGTTGCCTCTGGACATAAAGGATCTTTAGATGCTGTTTTATTATCACCTACCCAATTAGAGAACATTGCAGATCAAATTGACCAAGGAAAACCAATTGTTTTAGCATTAGGAGATGCTAAAAACATCTTTATTAATCCTACTCCAACTAATTATTTAGAAGATTATATTCTTGGAAAAGATGAAATATTATCTGAAAATGCACTACGTTTCGTTTCAAAAGAAGGAGTTGCAACGAAAAATCCTTTTATAAAACACTACAATAATTTAAATGTAGAAAATACAAATTTAGAAAATTGGGAACTTGACAGACTTCAACAAAAAATCAAAGAAAAAGGGCATACACAAATAGACTGTTTGAAAAACAGTATTAACTTATCACATAGAAAACCCTATTGTTCATTACAAATGATTATTGAGGAACAGGCGATTCTAAATAAAAGAATAGATTTAATAACTTTTAACGCCCAAAATTTAGATTTCCAAGAATTAGATGAATATGTCAAAAAGATGGCATTACCTAATTTTGTTGAGGTATATAAAAGAAGAAATCAAAAAGATGGTAATGTAAAATCATCATATAGAAAACTTTTTATGATGTGGGACATTTTAACTCATGGAGAAATAAAATAGGACTCAGCCCTCGTACCTAAAAATAGATAGTGACTAAGCCCCTTATTTTTTTTAATATTAACAATTTTTGTTCTATAATTCAATGAAAAAGACTTATCTTCAAGCTGTTTTTTTGTAATGGCGACTATCACTACCTGCCATTAAGTGGGAGTAAATCATTTTATTTTTTGGAGGAAAATATGAAGAGGATAGTTGGGATATTTTTTATGGTAACTTGTGTTATGGGATTGTCTGCTTGTAATAATTCGAAAGCTGAAAAAAATGTAAATGACTCTACTGATAAAAAATCTACAACATTGAATGTTGCAGAAAGCTCTGCACAAGACTTAGTGACGTATTCAGATGGAAAACTAACTACTCCTGAAGGAATAATTAGTTTTACGAGTTCCTCTGAAGACATGTCCCTCGATGGTTCTAAAGCAATTACTATTTTATTCGATTATCAAAATACGACTGATGTAAATCAATCGGTAGAATACATCGTTTGGGATTATTTAAATGCTAAGCAAATTTTAGATGCCACTACAGAGTCTCTTCATCCTTTAATGATGGACGAGGAATCTTCTAATTATGATGCATACAACAACACTCAAGTAGAGGTTAATCCTGGAGCAATAGTTTCTTGTGCTTACGCTTATATTTTAGTCGACAACACCAAACCACTCACACTTGATATTGAAGATGGCAATAACAATGTGATTGGTACACGCGAATATAAGTAATCTATTTTCAAATAAAAGTTTAGCCTTCGGGCTTTTCTTTTCAACCGAAAAAGAACATAGGTTCGCATCGTTAATGGAGATATAAGAAAGTAAGTAAATTTAACACATATTAACTAATATAGTTTAAATAGTTTACCGTATTTATTTAATACAACTACGAAAGGAAAATAAATATGAATGGTTCAGTAAGAAAACGTGGAAATAGTTGGTATTACAGAATGGATTTAGCTTATATAAATGGTGAACGTAAACAAATAGAACGCTTTGGAGGTAAAACTAAAGAAGAAGCTCAGAATGCTTTAAGAAGCGCCATTAAAGAATACCAAACGACAGGAGATGTACTATCCCTCTCTGATATATCTGTTATTGATTATTACGAATATTGGTTTAACAACTACGTAAAAATAAACCTTAAAAAAAATACGCAAAAGAATTATCGAGGAATTTTAGACAATCATATTTATCCATATATAGGTAATTATAAGCTGAAATCTGTAAAACCTGGAAAGCTTCAAGAATTGCTTAATGAAGAATTTAATAAAGGTTTCTCAAAACAAACTCTATCAATTATAAAGGGTGTCTTAAATAAAGGGTTTCAAATGGCTATATATCCCTATGGTTATCTGCACCAGGATCCTACACGATATATCAAAATCCCTAAATATGACTTAAAAGAATGGAAAGATAAAGGAGATTTGAAAATTATTTCAATGGAAGATTTTAAACTTCTCTCTTCCACTGTTTCCCCTAGTGATCCTTACTATTTACCTATGATGATTAGCTTTCAAACTGGTTTGAGACGTGCTGAAGTGTGTGGTCTAATGTGGAAAGATATAAATTTCGAAGATGAAACATTGCGAGTGGAAAGAATTATGGTTCAAGATGGAAAAGATTTTGCTCTTGGAACGCCAAAAACAAAAGCTTCATATAGGACTATTCTTCTGGGAGATACTCTATTAAAAATATTAAAAATTATGAAAAAGAGACAAAAAGAAAATAAATTATTTTATGGAAGCAAATATATAGATTCGGACTTTGTGTGTATAAAAGAAAATGGTCAACCAGTTACGCCTAATTCAATTAAATGGTATACTGCAAAATTACGCAAACAAACAAAAGTGAATTTCAATTTCCACTCATTTCGCCATACTCATGCTACCATGCTTTTAGAACAAGGAGCAAAACCGAAAGAAATACAAGCAAGATTAGGCCATTCTAAATTAGCTACTACAATGGATACTTACGCACATGTAACTAAAAAAATGAAAAAAGACACTATCGACATCTTTGAAAAGATGCTACATGATAATGTCTTTTGATCATTTCCCATTTTAACGTGGGAAAAATGTGGGAAAAGTCAGGGCAAGGGTTTTAATTACTAGAGAAAAACTCTTGCTATTTCTTCGGTTCGTCCTCATCCATTTTCAGAACAGCCATGAAGGCTTCTTGAGGGACTTCGACGTTACCGATTTGTTTCATTCGTTTTTTACCTTCTTTTTGTTTTTCAAGAAGTTTACGTTTACGGGAAACGTCACCACCGTAACATTTAGCCAACACGTTTTTACGTAAGGCTTTGATGTCTGAACGAGCAACGATTTTTTGACCGATCGCTGCTTGGATCGGTACCTCGAATTGTTGACGAGGGATCAGTTTTTTCAGTTTTTCAACGATGGCTTTTCCGCGTTCATAGGCAAAATCACGGTGAACGATGAAGCTTAATGCATCGACTTTTTCAGCATTCAGCAAGATATCCATTTTCACTAGCTTGCTCTTTTGATAACCTGACATTTCGTAGTCAAGTGAAGCGTAGCCTTTCGTGCTTGATTTTAATTTGTCAAAGAAATCAAAGACGATCTCTGACAAAGGCAAGTTATAAACGACATTGACACGATAATCATCTAAATAATCCATTGTAATAAAATCGCCACGTTTACGTTGCGAAAGTTCCATGACTGCACCAACGTACTCATTAGGTACCATGATCTGTGCTTTCACAAAAGGTTCTTCAACGTCTTGGATCGTTACTGGTTCAGGAAAATCAGCAGGATTATCTACAACGACCATCGAACCGTCTGTCTTGTTGACATGATAGATTACAGAAGGCGCTGTCGTGATCAATTCAAGATTGAACTCACGCTCTAAACGTTCTTGGACGACGTCCATATGAAGCAATCCTAAGAAGCCACAACGGAAACCAAAGCCAAGTGCTTGTGATGTTTCTGGTTCAAACTGCAAAGCAGCATCATTTAGCTGAAGTTTTTCCAATGCTTCACGTAGATCATTATATCGTGATGTGTCGATCGGGTACAAACCACAATAGACCATTGGATTCATTTTGCGATAGCCTGGTAATGCTTCTGTAGCAGGATTATCCGCAAGTGTCACGGTATCTCCGACGCTTGTATCTTGGACTGTCTTGATACTTGCAGTGATATAACCGACATCACCGACCATCAAAAAGTCACGCGCAATCGTTTTTGGTGAGAAAACACCAACTTCGGTCACATCAAAGGTCTTGCCATTACTCATCAATTTGATTTTATCTCCTGCTTTGACAACACCATCTGTGATACGCACATTTAAAATGACCCCACGGTAGCTGTCATATATCGAATCAAAAATCAATGCTTTCAAAGGAGCTTCGATATCGCCAGAAGGTGCTGGGACATATTCCACTACTTGTTCTAGTATTTCTTCGATACCGATCCCAGACTTCGCACTTGCTAACACCGCTTCACTGGCATCGATGCCGATCACTTCTTCGATTTCATTACGCACACGCTCTGGATCTGCGGCTGGTAGATCGATCTTATTGATGACTGGTAAAATCTCTAGGTCATTATCTAATGCCAAATAAACATTGGCTAATGTCTGTGCTTCAATCCCTTGAGCGGCATCCACGACTAAGACTGCTCCTTCACAGGCAGCTAAACTTCGGGATACTTCATAGGTAAAATCGACGTGCCCTGGGGTATCGATCAAATGGAAGATATATGTCTCTCCATTTTTAGCCGTATAGTTCAATTCTACGGCATTTAGTTTGATCGTGATCCCACGTTCACGTTCTAGATCCATGGAGTCTAATAACTGATCTTGCATTTCGCGAGACGTCACAGTGTTCGTCTTTTCCAAAATCCGATCGGCCAAAGTTGATTTCCCATGGTCGATATGAGCAATGATCGAAAAATTTCGAATTTGCTCTTGGCGTTGTTTCATTTTCTTTATATCCATAGCGTCTCCTCTTTTCATATAATCAGCACTTTTCATTATACCAACGAAAAGGAGGAATTTAAAGACTTTTTCCTTCTAAGGACTTTAGAAGTTTTTTTTAGAAACTTTTGTTATACTGTGAACAAGTAACTAAATTGGAGTTGAAAAAATGGACCAAACAGATTTTAGAGAAAATTTTGAGTTGAAGCCTGTCACGGAGGAACATGTTGACCAGTTCAATGAGTTACTTTCCTACGTTTTTCAAGTCACTGACTCTGATATTGAAGAAAGTGGATTCGAAAACAAACGGGAATTTGTACGTTCCAAGCGACCGATTCTAGAATTATCCAATGTATTCGGCTGGTTTCATAAAGAAAAATTGATATCTCAAATCGCGATCTATCCTTGCGAGGTCAATATCCACGGTACACGGTATCAAATGGGTGGTGTGACTGGCGTTGGAACCTATCCCGAATATGCCAACCATGGATTGATGCAAGACTTGATCATCGTCGCATTAGACAACATGCGCAAAAACAAACAGTGGATCTCATATCTTTATCCTTACAATATCCCTTATTACAGGCGTAAAGGTTGGGAAATCATGTCAGATAAGTTATCCTTTAAAATACGTGATACGCAACTACCTAAACAAGTACCTGTTTCTGGTATCGTGGAACGACTGCCTGTCGATCACGAAGATGTTTTCCGTGTCTATCAACAGTTTGCGGGAAAGAATCATGGTGCACTGTTTCGTAGTGCCTTTCACTGGGAAGAATACTGGCGTTTCGAAAATGAAGAAGAACGGACTGCAGCGATTTATTACAATAGCGACAATGAACCAACAGGTGTACTTTTTTATTGGGTCGCTGAAGAAGTCTTCCATGTCAAAGAGATGTTTTATTTGAACCAAGAGGCGCGTAATGGGTTGTGGAACTTCATCTCTGCACATTTCTCAATGGTTTACTGGGTACATGGCGATATCTACAAAAATGAACCCCTCGCTTTCTTATTAGAAGATAGTCAAATCAAAGAACAGATCGAACCTTATTTTATGGCAAGAATCGTTGACGTCAAAGAATTTATCCAGCGCTTCCCTTTTTCTGGTACAGCAGAGGATTTCCATTTCATTGTGGAAGATTCCGTGGCACCTTGGAACAATGGGGTGTTTGGCTTGACGTGGCGAGATGGTCGTTTGTCGATTGTTAACGAACCCCTTGGAAAAATGGTTCGCTTAGATATCCAAACCTTGACATGCCTAATGATGAATTATCGTCGTGCTTCTTACCTTGCTCGAATCGAGCGCATAACCACGGATGAGGACATGATCAAGACATTAGAGCGGATCATCCCAAACATGGAAGCTTATTTTAGTGACTATTTCTAATACAAAGGATGTTGAAACGAATGAATATTTATTTTGCAGCACCACTATTTGCAAAAGGAGATTTGCTTTATAACGAATCTCTTGTTAAAAAAATCAGAGAGATTTCTTCTGATTTATCGATCTATCTACCACAAGAAAACGAAGCAATCAATGATAAGACTGCCTATGCAGACAGCAAAATGATCGCCTTGGCTGATACAGAAAAAGTACTAGAAAGTGACTTGATGATCGCTCTTTTAGACGGATTGACCATCGATGCCGGAGTTGCTTCTGAAATCGGTGTCGCCTATGCAAAAGGCATTCCGATCATTGGTTTATATACAGATAGCCGCCAACAAGGAGCGACTCATCCAAAAAAAGTCGCTGCCTTGCAACAGGCCGGTGAAAATCAGTTTCATTATTTAAATCTTTATACGGTCGGCTTGATCAAGTTGAACGGAACGATCGTGTCTTCTGAAGAAGCACTATTCGAAGCATTGAAATCATATCTAGCTGGGGGAAATATTAGTGAGTAAGACAGTAAAAAAAGTTCAGATTGCCTTAACGATTTTCGGTCTATTTGTTGTGGGTTATAACATTTTCGAATTTGTAACAAATAAATATTCGACCACACAAGGAATCACCTTTATCGTCGAATCTTTGGCAGGTATCTTATTGATTTATTTGCCACAGATCATTCGCCGATTGTTCAAGATCCATGTTCCTGATGCAATTGTTTTATTTTATTGGTTTTTCTTGTTCATCTCTGTCTTTTTAGGAACAGGTATGCACTTGATCAGTATTATTTCATTTTGGGATAAAATCTTACACGCCGTTAGCCCGATGGTTCTGACTGCCTTAGGTTACGGGTTGATTGGCTTCTTGCTGAAAGACGCGCCAATCGAGAAAACAAGTCCTTGGCTATTTCTTTTATTTGGATTTGCTTTTGCCGGATTATGCGGTGTTTTCTGGGAGTTCTGGGAATTTCTATGCGATCAATTCTTAGGGATGAACCTGCAACGATTTGCTGCTTCTGATGGTACACTCTTCGTCGGACGCGAAGCATTGATGGATACGATGGGAGATTTACTAACAAATACAGTCGGCGCCTTTATCATGGGTGTTTATGCGTGGGTCCAAGTGAAAAAAGACCCAGCACATTTTGAGAGTTACCGACTAAAAAAATTGGAAGATTGATTGCTAGTATCATCAGTAACCTTACTAAAAAAAGTGAGTTTGGGATCCTAAAGATTCCTGACTCACTTTTTTTCCTGCAAATTTTTACTTCAACAAGCTCATGCCAATTACACCGATGACATACACCAGTGTACCCAAATACACAAAACGTTTCTCTAATACCGTTTTCTTCTCTCTCAAAAGAATGATACTTCCATAGGTCGCGACAAGCAAACTCATTTGCGAAAACGAGTAAGTAATACCCACACCTAAAGACGCAAATACAACAAATAACGTCGTATTAGCGATCACCCAAGAACAACCGGTGATGATATTTCGAGCAATGGCATTGACTTTCAATTGTCTGATCCTCTTCATTGAGATGACCATCCCTCCAACAAACATGCCGATGGATTGAGGTAGAAATACTTGCGGTCCATGAATATCAAAATAACTAGTGATTGTTACATATAGCATCAAAAACGCAGATGAAATGCACAAAAAGACAATGACTTGTTTGGCAATCTTGCCATTATTATTACTTGTTTTCGTTACCAACAATATGCCAACTAAGATGACAGATAAAGCTATGATCGACATAATAGCTACAAAGATACTCGTCCATTCTAACAAAAAAATGCCTGAGACTAGCGTAACAAAGGCTAATTGTGTCCCAACAGATATGGGCATGGCTTTTGATACTTCGGCCTTTTCTAATGCGCGGAACTGAAAGTATTGCCCCACCGCCCAAAATGCTCCGGACAAAAAACAAATAATGAATGAAACCGTTTGGTACGTCACTTGTTGAGACAAACTAAATATCAAACCAAATAGTAAGGCAGCAATGGTGGTGCCAATCAATTGTTCTTCTGACTTGCCCCCCATGATCTTAGATAATATTGGCATCATGCCCCACCCTAATGCTGGGATCAAAGCTAAAAATAAAAGGTGTATCGCCATAATTTCTCCTCTTTCAATTTCACAACTAAAGGGAGACACAAGTAGTCAACTTGCTGTTCCTAAAACCCGCTAAACGGTGTTCCAGAAGCAACTCCTTGAGAATCAACTTGTGCCTCAACGTTTTTTTATTTTGTTAATAAATAGGTGGCTAAGCCATAGCCGCTGATCGTTTTTGTCTCTGTCACTTCTTCTTCCAAGGCATTGATACGTGTGTATTTGAACCCTGAAAAAAGCTTCTCTGGCTCAAGGTTACGCTTTTCTGAGGTTCCATTGACTAATCGAATCACTACACCTTCTGAATAATAAGCATTATGGATCGCACTGACAGCCAATCCTTCTTCCAAATCTAACGAGATCTGCGTATATGTCGTTTCACTCAAAGCAAGTGGTTGGATTCTACTTTGGATCTTATTGTCGATTCGATAAACAAAATAATTCAAATCTTGCAATTGATACGAAATCGACGGTTGTTCTTTGTCTGATTTCCATGTCACTAATGTGTGTTCTGAAATATCAGTTGGCGCCACGCGCACTGAAAAGTCAAAATCGATCCGTTGATTTTCCATTTGAGCAAGCGGTGTCTCCATCATGATATGCCCTTTTTTCGTCGTATCTCCTGAAGCACGTCCTGGACGATACAGCAAATCTGGTTTCCCTAACGAATCTGTCGTGGCTAATACTGTGACATATAAGGAGTCATTGATATATTCGTATTCCTTACTTTGTTCGGTATAAAACACTAATGCCTCTTCGGCGCTATACGCGATCACTTGTTTTTCAAAGGGCTCGATATTTACTGGCATCTCAGAGTATTTTTGTTCCCAATCGTTCATTGACTGGTTTGTTTTTTCCAAGTAACCAAATTGGATCGCAGAAACGACCTTTTCAATCGATTGATTCAACTTTGTTTTGATGCGGATACGGTGATTTAACACAGAATTTCTAAAAGAAAGACTGCCTTGGACCTCTCCTCGTTCCGTTAACTTCAATGTCAGCTGGTAAGCAAAGACTTTCGTTGTTTGACCGGCGATACGTTCTGCCAATGTATAAGGAAGCTCTAGTTTTCCTTCCAAGATCAAGGTTTCTTCGTTGCCTTTACATGAATCAAATGTCAAAGAGACTGGGTGATCATTTGGTATCGGCGAATAATCGTAAGTATCGCCGGCATTGCTATCATCCACGATCGTCAAGAAGTCTCTGATCGTTTGGTCACCATCTGAAAAGACAAGTTGTCCCTCTTCAAAAGTCAATGAATAGTTCCCTTTTGAGATCATCGTTCGTGGCGTCATATCAGGTAGCTCAGCTGTAGTGTGTTCAACGAAATCGAAGACTTGATAACCTAGTCCATCAAAGGAACAATCAACTGCTACTTGTAAAATATAGTACCCTGGTTCTTCGATAAAACGATTGCCAGCAGGTGTTTCTTCCATGATATTTTGGCGGCTAGGCACATAATCCATCGAGATGACGGCAGAATCATGGCCCAATACTTCGATTTGATTGACTTTTGAGATAAGTTTTACCACTTTTTTTCCTTTGAAAGGTGTAACTGAAGTATTCAAAATCAAGAATTGTTGATCTGTCAGCTGTAGTCCTTCAGAAACTCTTTTCAATACCAAGTTTTCGATACTGTCACAGATTTCTGATACTTCTTTCAAACGATGGGCGATGTCTTGCGCGACACTATCTGACACACAGCCGGCTAAACTGTCATGTGCTTGGCACTCAAATAATTTTTTCCATGCCTTCATGACTAACCGATTGCTCAAAACGATGCCTAGCTCCTTCGCAATCACGACCATTGGTTCGATTTCAAGTGTCAGTTTATTCTCTAATCTGAAAATCTCACGTTTTAGATCCATACGGACAGAACCAATCGTCTTATGCACACGGGCAAAAACAGGTGCGCGAAACTCTCCTTGATACTCTTCCAGATCCTTTTGACGGATCAAATCCATGAACGCTTGATACGTGCTTGTTTGATAGTTATATTTACCGATTTGATTGATTTTAGCGATTTTTTCTTCTAAAGACGAGATGATCCCTAATTGATCGTTTCCTGTTGGGATCAAAATTTCTGTTTCATCTGCGTAGCTCTTGATGAAATCAATGCCTTTGTCTAATCGTCCTTCCACATAACTCTTCGTTGGTTCTAGTTGTTGTTGCGCACCATAGCCCTGAGGAAAGTTCACCGCATACAATTCATTCTCTCCACTCAAACTTTTCCATTTGAAATATGGCGAGTGGACATGTTCACCTAAGTCGATCCCACGCCAAAAAATGATATTGTCAAACCCAGCTTCGTTTAAAATCGTCGGCATTTGTGCGTTGAATCCAAATGTATCTGGAAGATAACCAATAGGTAGATACTCCCCATATTTTTTACTTTCAAAGACGCCCACCATTGCATTTCTTAAAATAGACTCACCCGAGGCAAAAAACGCATCAGTTTGTGTAAACCAAGGGCCAATAAATAATTGACCCTTCGCAACTAATTCTTTGATCTCTGATAATTTTTCTGGATATAGTTCCAAGTAATCATCTAAGATCGAAAGCTGTCCATCTAAAACAAAAGTAGCATTAGGTTGTCTTTTCAACTCTTCCAAAACATCTGTAAACAACTGATCACTTAAAACGATGCAATCCATTGAAGTAAAGTACCATTCTCTATCCCAATGTGTGTGATTTACAATGTGTATATTTGTCATAGTTACGCTTCCCATTGTTCTTCCCAAGCAGCTTCATCAAATTCTTCAACTGCTGATTCTACTTCTTGTCCAGCATCTTTTGAACGTAGCACGCTAGTTAAGATCGCGATGAACAATGCACCTGTAGCGATCGAAAGTACATAGATCGGCCATTTTTCTACGGTGAACCAGCCATAGAATCCTGAAATCGGTGCAGTGTTCACTGCCCCTAAACCAACTGCCATCGCTGAACCTAAGGCAGAACCAATCATATTGATCGGGATAACTTTCAATGGATTTTCAACGGCAAACGGGATCGCTCCTTCAGAAATACCAACAAGTCCCATGATCACTGCTGATTTCCCAGCTTCTTTTAATTCATTGTTGTATTTGTTTTTCGCAAAGATCGTGGCTAATCCTAACCCGATTGGTGGAATGATGATCGCCACTTGTGCCGCAGTATTCGGTGCATAAACATTACTAGTCAATAGTGCCATTGCTGTGGTCACTGCCGCTTTATTGACTGGTCCACCTAAGTCAAAACCAACCATTGCGCCAACGACTGCTGCCATAACGATGGCATTTCCACCACTTAAACCGTTCAACCATGATTCTAAACCAACGTTCAATGCTGCAAATGGCGTACCGATCACATAATTGACTAATAGAACGGTGATCAATGTACCTAAAACTGGTACTAGAAATACTGGTACAACTGATGCCATTGATTTTGGCAATTTGATTTTGTTTTTGATCAACAAGCAAGCATAACCAGCGATAAGACCAGAAACGATTGCGCCTAAAAAGCCTGCATTGATATCTTTCACTAACATCCCGCCAACTAAACCAGGAGCAATCCCTAGTTTATCTGAGATCGAATAGGCAATAAATGCGGAAATCACTGGGAACATCAAACCAAGTGCTGTGCCACCGAAACCATCTAAACTATGCAATAAACGAATGATCGCATTCCCACTCTCGCCATGAGAACCGTCCCAAATATCCACAATTCCGTAAAATGAACCACCCACACGAGAAATGGCCATGATTACTGCTCCGGCGATCACTAACGGTATCATATAAGATATTCCTGTTAAAACATGATTTTTGATTTCACTTGCTATTTTTTTCATTTACTTTCTCCCCCACTGATTAATTGATTAGTCGATCATTCCTAAAGCTTCTTCAATGACTTTTTCGGCATTCTTGATTGGTGCAGCAACTGGCACTTTTAAGATCGTTTTGCCTTTGAAACGCTCTTCATTTCTCACTTTTGTATCTACTGCAAAAATAACGACTTCGCCAATCTTGCAATCTTTTTCAGTCAACTCATTTTCGATACCTGTTGCTCCTTGTGTTTCAACTTTGATCAAATCTCCACGTTTTGCTGCTGCTTTCTTAAGTGCTTGAGCTGCCATATACGTATGAGCGACCCCTGTAGCACAAGCTGTAACTGCGATAATTTTTCTTTTCATCTCTTTTTCCTCTTTTCATTTGTTTATTCGCTTAATAGTTTCGCGATTTGTTGTTTATCTGTCTCAGTTTTTAACTGTGCCGTAATGTCATCATCCATTAATTTCATCGCAATCTCAGATAAGATTCTTAGATGGGTATCCCCTTTTTGTGACTCTGGGATCGCCAATAAAATGACCACAAAAACTGGTTCTTCATCTAACGATTGCCAATCGATTGGTTGTTTCAATCGTGCAAAAACAATTGCTGGCTCACTGACTGCTTCACTTTTCCCATGAGGAATGGCAATATTGTTCCCAATGCCTGTCGTCGAATGTTCTTCTCTTTCTAATACAGACTGGATATAAGCTTCTTTATTGTTGACTAAGCCGTTATTCGTTAAAACTTCCCCTAATTGACGAATCGTTTCTTCTTTGGTTGTACTCTCCATATCTAAAAAAATATGATTAGAAGGTAGTAAAGTTGCAATGCTCATATTAAAATTCCTCTTTCAAATAGTTTTTGATCTCATTTTTTGTTCCTTTTAGCAAATGTTTTTTTTCACCAGATTCGATGATCTCTAGCATGACATCATAGACTTCTTCCAGCTCTTGTGCTGTTTCATCTTTGATACAGATGAAAAATAAATATTTGACTTTCGTTTCTCCCCACATCAATTCATTAGCTAAGCGTAAAAAGACGATCGCTGATTTTTTGACGTATTTAGGGGCCCCGTGTGGTGTCGCAAATTTTCCAAAAGAGGTAAAAGATAGCTGTTCTCTTTCTAAAGAAGAAGAGATGATTTTTTCTTCCGCGTATCCTTTTTCAATCAATTGTTGTCCAACGAATTGGATCACTTCCTGATAGTCTGAGAATGAATGATCCAAAAAGATCAATTCCTCTTTGATCAAGTCCGCAAAGTGATTCGTTGACTTGATGGTATTATTTTGAGCATCCTTTAAAAAACGCTCAATTTTTTGACGTTCTGATTTGTTGAGAACCGGTGAAACATTGATCGTTGGTATCGTCTCTAGGTTCAAGTTGACAGTCGATATCACCAGATCTTCATCGATCGATGTCTGCATCAACTCTTGGATTGAAAGTATCCTAGAAATTTCGATCTTCTCATAATTTCTACGAAGTCGGGCAGCCAAGAGTTGTGATGTGCCTTTGCCACTGCTACAAACAAGTAAGACACTGACTTTCTTCTGATATTTTTCTTCTTTTTGCTCTTTCATTGCTTGGATATGGACAGCAAGAAAAGCGACTTCATCTTCTGGGACGTTGATCACAAAATCTTGGCTCAAGGCATTAGCTAATTGGATCGCTTCTGTAAAAGCCACAGGAAAGTTTTTCTTCACATCTTGTAAAAAAGGATTATGGATCAACAGTCCTTTTTTGATACGCAAGACTGCTTCTTTGATGTGTGTAACTAATCCTAAAATGATACTTTCATTGTAAAGGGTTACATTTTCGTGAATCAATTGTCGAATGCGTTCATCTGTCACTTCCTGTATTTGCTTCGTTTGTTCAAGCAACGTATCACCTTCTAAGTGTAAGAGAATATAACGGACTTCAGAAGAAGGTAATGTCAATGAGAAAGTTTTTTCTAGTTTTAGAATGAATAAATCAAATGGTTTATTTTCTCTGACTTTTCCAAATACTCCTTCACTTTCTAAATAGTTATCCTCTCTTACGCGATCAATCATGATCAACAGATGGAGCAATAATGAATGATAGGTCGTATCATTCAACCTTATTTGTGCATCTTTTAGATATTCCTGCAACATTGTATCAACTAATGTGATGTTCTTCATGTCGATGAAATCATTGACAAAAGGAGGAATACCTTGGATCGAGTGTAGATATAGCTGGTTCTTTTTGGTGATTTTCCAATTACTACCCCAAAAATAGTAGATCAGATCAAAGGCTAAGCGTCTTTTTTCTTGCTCTGATAAGTTTAGAAATGAACCTTTACCAGGCAATCGATCGATGCTAACGTTGAAATGGCGGAAAATCTCATGGACTTGGTTCATATCACCTTCTAATGTCGATTTGCTTATAAATAGTGTATCTTGTAGTTCTTGGCGAGTGAAATAGGTCTTTTTTTTCAAGAGTTCAAAACAGAGGAATTGAATACGTTCTTTTTTAGAAGCTGGAACTGTTACCATGTTCGTTGTATCGATCTGATTTAATATTTCGTTTGGATCACCGTTGATCGAGACACCGACTCGTGGTTTTCTAATTAGTTCGATGGTTGTTCCGCTAAATAGCTCATCGATCAGTTTTAGTGATTGTGAAACTGTTTTATTCGATAAATTCATGTGTTTTGCTATTTTTGTGACCGTCGTATGTTCGTTCATCAAAATATATTGAATGATTGCTTTTTCCCGTTCCTTGATCATCACACTATCACCTCATCTACATTTTCTATCTTAGCTTGTCTGCCGTTTTATGAAAACACTTACTTTTACCGTTTTGAATACAGTAAATCATAGGTTTAGTCGCTAACTTGACTACGCCATTCATTTTTTAGTTTCTGTTTCTTCAATGAACCAAGTAATTGTTTATTAAAGTATAGACGAAAAAAAATACCTGTCAAAGTGCAGACTATCAGTAATAGTCCACTACTTTGACAGGTAATGATTTCCGCTTCTGTCATGTATAAGGGTGGTACAAGCGCTTCTTATTATTCGTCTTCGGGTAAGTTTTCAGTTGCGAATGCTAAGTGGTGATCAAACAATGTGATTGTTACTTTTGATTTTGGCATGATCTTGCCAGCTACGATTTCTTTAGCCAAAGGCGTTTCAACTTCTTTTGTAATGAATCGTTTCAATGGGCGTGCGCCATATGCAGGCTCATACGCATTTTCTGCAATCCATGTTTTTGCTTCGTCACTGATTTCCAAAATGATTTCTTGATGTTCTAAACGATGTGCCAAATGAGAAATCATCTTGTCAACGATCCCTTTGACATTGTTTAGACTTAATGGCGTAAAGAGGATCGTGTCATCAATACGATTCAAGAATTCTGGTTTGAAATGACCACGAAGGATCGTTCGCACTTGTTCTTCGACTTCTTCTGGTATCGTACCTTCCGCGGTAACACCTTCCAACAATAGTTGAGAACCGATATTGCTTGTCATGATCATCACCGTGTTTTTAAAGTCAACGAGACGACCTTTTGAATCCGTCAAACGGCCATCGTCTAATACTTGTAATAAAATATTGAAGACATCTGGATGTGCCTTTTCAATTTCATCGAGCAAAACGATCGTATATGGGTTTCGTCGCACAGCCTCTGTTAGCTGTCCACCTTCTTCGTAGCCAATGTAACCTGGAGGCGCACCAACTAAACGAGAAACGGCATGTTTTTCCATGTATTCACTCATATCGATCCGCACCATATGCTCTTCAGAATCAAACAAGTTTTCTGCTAAAGCTTTTGCTAGTTCGGTTTTACCGACACCAGTTGGTCCTAAGAATAAGAATGAACCTAATGGTCGGTTTGGATCTTGTAATCCTGCACGAGAACGAATGACCGCATCACTCACTGCGTCTACCGCTTCATCTTGCCCAATGACACGTTTATGAAGTGTTTCATTCAACTTGATTAGTTTTTCTCGTTCACCTTCCACGAGTTTCGTTACTGGAATCCCTGTTAAACGACCTACAACTTGAGCAATCTCATTTTCAGTGACAGATTCTTGTACCATCTTGATGTCACTGTCTTTTGTTTTTGCTTCTAGTTCTGCTAATTCTTTCTCTAATTGTGGAATCGTACCATGACGTAAAACAGCGGCACGCTCAAGATCATAATTGTTTTCTGCGTCTTCTAATTCATGTTTTGCCTTATCGATTTCTGCACGTTTAGAAGATACGGTATTTACTTCTTCTTTTTCAGTTTCCCACTGCATCTTCATCGCATTGGCTTCTTCTCGAAGATCGGCTAGTTCTTCTTGTAAGTTCTTCAAACGTTTTTTACTTGCATCATCAGATTCTTTCTTCAAGGCTGCTTCTTCGATTTCCAACTGCATCAAACGACGAGTCACTTGATCTAATTCCGTTGGCATGGAATTCATTTCTACTCGGATCGTCGCACTTGCTTCATCGATCAAATCAATGGCTTTATCAGGTAAAAAGCGATCTGTGATATAGCGATCGGATAATGTAGCTGCCGCAACCAGAGCATTATCGTGAATATTGACGCTATGGTGAATCTCAAAACGTTCTTTCAACCCCCGCAGAATACTGATCGTATCTTCAACAGTTGGTTCCTTCACTAATACTTTTTGGAAACGTCGCTCTAACGCCTTGTCTTTTTCCATGTATTGGCGGTATTCATCTAAAGTAGTCGCACCGATCAAATGTAGTTCACCACGAGCTAACATCGGTTTAAGCAAGTTACCGGCATCCATACTACCTTCCGTTTTTCCTGCACCGACGATGTTGTGGATCTCATCGATGAACAAGATGATCCGCCCATCGCTTTTCTTCACTTCTTTCAAGACTGCTTTTAAGCGTTCTTCAAACTCTCCACGGAATTTTGCTCCGGCAATCAAGGCACCCATATCTAAAGAAAAAATGGTTTTATCTTTTAAGTTTTCTGGTACATCTTTACGGACGATTCGTTGCGCTAATCCTTCAACGATCGCTGTTTTACCCACACCAGGTTCCCCGATCAACACAGGGTTGTTTTTAGTTTTACGTGACAAGATCCGAATCACATCACGAATTTCTTCATCTCGGCCAATGATCGGGTCCATTTTGCCACTACGGACTTGTTGGACAAGATCGACACCATATTTTTCTAACGCTTTATATTGTTCTTCTTGATTTTTAGAGGTCACACGCTCTCCTCCCCGCATGTCTTCGATATTTTTACGCAATTCTTTTTCATTCAGTCCCTGTTTTGTCAAATAAACAGTCAGTGGATAATTTTTTAATTTCATTAAAGCTAGTAGCACGATCTCAGTGGATAAGAATTCATCACCAAAAGTTTCTCTCAATTGATCCGCTTCATTCAATAAACGAAAAAGATTTTGACTAAGATTTTGTCCGTATTGGACATTGCTGCCTGAGACTGTTGGATACTCATCTAACACTCGATCAATCTCTTGTTCAAACGCATCTGCATCGATACCTGCATCTGTATATAGATTACGGCCAAAATGATTTGGCTGTAAAAAGATCTTCCATAAATGAACGATGTCGATTTCTTGATGTTTTCTTGTCATCGCTACTTGTTGTGCTTCTGCAATCGCTTCTTGGAGCGTAGTTGTCATTTTTTCACTATTCATATATTTCCCTCCTGTAGTAGAAGTTGTTTGGTCAAAGTCAACTATATCTTTCTCTAGCGTCTATAACATCCGTCTAAAGTCTCGTTTTCTTTAACCTTTACATGATTATTATACTCATTTGGTCAGCTTTGGTCAAAGATTATACTCAGGATTATCAAAAAAATTTGAGACAAAAGTGACAGTAAATGTTGTCTGTCACTCTATACCAAATAAACGGCAAAAAAAAGAAACCTCTATAAAATTAGGGCAACAACCACAGTCATTTACAGAACGATTCCGTGGTTGTTACCCTTCATTCTAGAGGTTGGTTCTATTCCGACCTAGGGTATTTATTTCTGATGATTGCTTAGCACAAACTAGTTGATTCATCAAAATCAAGTCATGAGGATTGATTTTGATGAGTGAGCGCTGAAATAAAGTAGCTGATATTTTTATATGAATCATTTAAACCAATTCCGCCTTTTTTAGGCATTTTTATTACATTGATCTTTTTAG
The DNA here is from genome assembly GCF_051715065.1 of Enterococcus sp. AZ062. Classification (NCBI taxonomy): domain Bacteria; kingdom Bacillati; phylum Bacillota; class Bacilli; order Lactobacillales; family Enterococcaceae; genus Enterococcus; species Enterococcus sp. AZ062. The sequence goes on from NZ_JBIOTB010000001.1 coordinate 1,792,987, forward strand.
CATAGCGTACAAAGGCAGGATTTTCTTCAGACATCGCAGCTACACTTGGGATTCCTTGTTCACTGAAAACCAAAGCTAATTGGGCCGCCATCATGCCAAAATTAGCATAATGCATCGCGGGACCACAAAGAACAGCATCTGCATCGAATTTTTTGGCAAAACCTATAAATTTTTTGTTTACCTCTTCTTGGTGATCGAGATAATACTGATCACCACAATACAATGTAGCAATGATTTCTGTATCGTGTTCTTGAAAAAGTGGATTTAAGGTACGCCCTGGTCCAAGAGCTGTTTTTTTGCCCCCAGGAGGTAGCTGGGCATTTTCATCACTGCCCAAGCCTGCAGTCAAATGATTGAGAATCAAGACTATTTTTTTCATTCCTATGGCCTCTTTTCCTATAAATCATCAAAATCGAATTCATCAAAATCGATTTCTTCTTCTTCCTGTACCGCCTCTGCTTCTTCTTTTAAATACTGATTATCTAGCACTTTAATAAAAGGATAATAAATAGCCATTCCTAATAGGATCAGTAATGCTTGCAAAACAGATGCCTGCCAACCACTAACTAAAAAACCAGAAATGATCGGTGGCGTTGTCCATGGTAGTTGAATACCATTCGTATAATTAACTAATCCTACCTCCATACAAAAATAGGAAATGATAATATTGATCGTGGGTACAAGTGCAAATGGAATAAGTAAGACTGGATTTAAGACAATCGGTAATCCAAAAATAATCGGTTCATTGATTCCAAAAATCCCTGGTACTAGTGACAATTGCGACAGTTTTTTTACTCGTTGGCTTTTGCATACTAGAATCATGACTAAAATCAATGAAAGCGTAGATCCTCCACCACCAAAAGTAGCAAACATATCTTGAAATTGACCTGTGATGATATTTGGTATATCTGCGCCATTTTTGAAGGCATCTAAATTTTCAACGGATAGTGCTCGTAAAATCGGATTGAATACTGCCCCAACTACACTCGAACCGTTGATACCGAAAAACCAAAAAAAATGCAAGAATAAGTAGGCTATGATCATCGCGCCTAGAGTATTTCCTAAGCTAAGTAAAGGAGTTTGTAGGAACTTAAATAGTATTTCTTGTAAATTACCATATGAGGTTAGATTTGCTAACCAATTGACAATCATAAAAAGAGTAACAATCACAAAACTTGGGATCAACGCTTCAAAGGATTGTACGACGGTTGGTGGCACACCTTCAGGCATTTTGATCGTCCAACCTTTACGTAATAAAGCGACAAACAATCGGGTAGCAACCAAAGCCACGACCATCCCTAAGAACAGGCCGCTAGAACCCATCCAACGTAATGGCAAGCTTCCTACTTCATAGACTTCAGTGGAGCCTTCTGGTGTAAATAGGGTTGTAAAAGGGGTCACTATAAAAAAAGCGACCAATGAAATAATTGCCGCTTGCATGGCATCTACTTTAAATTGTTTTGCCAGACTATATCCAATACCCCCAACCGCTAAAATCGTCATAATATCAAAACTTGCCGTGGCAGGCATATTCAACATCGTTGCCCAGTTATCTCCGAGAAAATGGCTCATCGTTTCATTCCAATTTGGAATTGGAAAATTAGTCAAAACTAAAAAGAGCGATCCTACGATCAGTAAGGGTGTTGATAGCAAAAAACCATCACGAATCGCAATCAAATACTTATTTTCACCGATTGTTTTCGCCATTGGTGTTAACACACGTTCTAACCAATCCAAAAATTTTTGCATGTTTCTTCCTCCCATCCAGCTGCTTTATTTTTGTTTGAGGACACAATTTTTCGATTGAAATCCCATTTTATTAAGCTACTTTGGCGCTTTTGATTTTTTGATCAAGCCCAAGACATCTTTCAACGCTTTTTCCCCGTCCATCATGCCATATGTTTCTGGAGCAATCGTGCCAACAGGTATCCCCATTGGGTCAAACGTTTCTTTCATTTTACTCGCTAAATGACGGACTTGAGGCCCTAATAAAATAGCCACAGGTTTTTCTTGTGCGACTTTTTCTTCCGCATGGATCGCAGGAAAAGCGGCAATTTCTAATGGCATTTTGTGTTTTTTGACGACCTCCATCATTTTATTGACCATAATACTTGTTGACATTCCTGCTTCACAAAACAAATAAATTTTTTTAGTTGTCATATTTATTCCTCCATTTTATTCTTGTTAACCGTTTATCCGATTCGCTGTTAAATTGGTGCTTTGATACGTGCTTCATAGGCATCAAGCCATGCTTGTGTGATTGGTGTGATCACTGTCGTCTGATCTGGACCAGGATTGGCCATAAAAATTGCTGGTTCTTGAGCCATCGTTGCGACACTAAATGTAAATTCAACGTTCGTAGCTACCCCCCATTCGCCATATTTATCTAATGCTACTAACGAGAACGCCCCCGCTTTGCCATAACGTTTGCGCAATCGCTCATCAAATCCATAAACGGCTCGATCACAAGCCGCTTGTGGCGTAAATCCATTCCCCATCAATCGAACGATTTCATAAGAGAGGCAGCCCTTCATAAGATCCTCCCCTAAGCCTGTAGCTGTCGCACCGCCAATCGTACTATCCACATAAAATCCCGAACCAGATAATGGCGAATCTCCTACACGTCCATGTTTTTTCATAAACAAACCGGAACTGGATGTTCCTACTGCCATCTGTTGTTGCGTATCGAGCGCGACAACCCCGACCGTATCATGGCCATCGTAAGGATCTAAATTCAACGTAGCGATTTCTTTTACTCGTTGTTCCCAGATTTTTTTTGCACGTGCTGTTAACATATTTTTTCGTTCAAAACCAGATAGCATTGCATATTCTGTTGCTCCCTGTCCTACTCGAAAACTATTGAATTTTTCATCACTTAATTGCCGAGCAACAGAAATCGGATTGGCTACATCAGTAATCCCTGCAACTGCACCAATCTTAAATGTTTCTCCATCCATAAAAGCAGCATCCATTTCTACGATTCCTTTTTCATTTGGTAACCCACCATAACCAACGGATTTATAAAATGGATAATCTTCTACCACTTTGATCGCCGTTTCCACAGCATCTTTACATGAAAACTGTGCTTCTAATTGTTGTTTAGCCGCCAAGACACCTTCATGTGCCATGCGCCAAGTTGCAATCATTCCCCACATTTCTTTCCCTCCATCACCTAACATTTGTAGCGCTTTCAAGTATATTCTATATGGTATATACTATTATGTCTATACTAAAAAACGAGTTTCTTTTTAAAACTCATCGTTTTATTAGAAACTCGTTTTACGTGAAATTTATTTTTCAATTGTTCGTTCTATCTGAATGTTTTATTCTGTTAATGCTTGGAGGCTGCGCATGTAGATTTCTAAATTTGTTCGCAAATCTGCGGAATCCATGTATTCGTTCGCCGTATGCGCAATCCCTTTTTGCCCTGGAAATGAAGGACCAAATGCTAAGATATTCGGCATTTTACGCGCATACGTGGCGCCTGTTGTTGTCACTGGTTTAGGATCATTACCGGTGACTTGATGATAGATCATTGACAGTGTATTGATTTTTTTTTGCTCTTCTGTCCGACAAAATCCAGGAATACTACGAACCACTTCTAAATCAACACCTAGAGGCAATTGGTTTTTCAAACGTGACACGACTTGTTTTTCTGATACGGTCACCGGGTAACGTAAGGCAATTTCTAATAGCAAGCCTTCTGGAGACTTTTGTAGCACAACAGGTGTCAAAATCAACTTGCCTGAATCTTCGTCTTCAAACGCTAAATCGATCCCTTCTCCAAAATGTTTTTGATGAAAGCTTTGACAAATCCAGCGAAAATAACCCTGTGCAATTGGCGTGATCATTCGTTCTTCAGCTAGTTTTGACACCAAGATCGTGATAGCATTTTCTCCTAACTCAGGCGCGTTACTTGGTGCTCGTTTACCACTGGCACTTATTTCTTTTTTGGCAATTCTCACGTGCAGTTGGTCTGGAACATGATCACGGAACTGGTCCCCTTCGAATCGACTGATTTGTTGATGTTCCTCTTCGGGTAAAGTAAAGTGGAGTACCACATTTACGATCCCACGTTCGCCATAGACCACAGGATATTTACAATCGGGCGTGAACCCGAATAACGGAGGGCTTTCCTCGGCTAAGTAATGAGAAATATCTGACATGCCACTTTCTTCATCCGTTCCAAAGATGATCCGAAGATTCTTTTTTGGCTGGTGTCCTAGGTCTTTTAATAGTTTCATGCCATACAGACAACACATGATAGGCCCTTTGTTGTCTAATATTCCTCGACCATAAAAACGACCCTTTTTCTCACTGAGATCAAACGGCGGAAACTCCCATCCTTGACCAGCAGGAACCACGTCAAGATGTCCCAGGACCCCGATATAATCACTTCCATCATTCCCCCACTGGGCATAGCCGATCGCATCATCGATTACTTTTGTTTGGAACCCATACCCGGCACTTTTGTCCATGACCAAAGAAAGAACCGAGCGTGCTTCTTTACCAAAGGGAGCTCCTGGTCCAGGTACTGACTTAACACTAGGAACTTGCATGACTTGTTTGAGTAAATCCAGAAAATCTAGCCAATTCTCTTCGATTGCTGTGTTGATTTGATCCATTTTTCACCTCTTATTTTTGACGTATCAATGTATTTTTAAACGTATATTGATCTGCACGATAAAAAGACGTGTCGAACAATATCGGTTTAGCAGAAGGGGAATAAGTCATCGAATGGACGAGAAGCATTGGATCATCTTCTGATACATGCAATAACTTGGCAATATCTGGGGGACTTATGACTGCTTCGACTTCTTGATGCGCGTAGCCAATCTCAATGTTCTCTTCAATTATTTCATATAATGAAGATGCCAGCTGAGCTTGAGGAAGTTCACCACTTTCATTTTGCAAATAACGTTTTAGTATATAGAGGTTTTCTACTGTCATTGGTTCATCATCAAAGTAACGTAAACGAGACAGATATACCATTGCTTCATTTCCATAGTCAGCGAACATCTGGCGAATCTTCAACGGTACTTCTTTTACGATCTCAACTTGCAATACTTCTGTCCGTGTCTTTTTTCCTTGAGCCTTGGCAGTTTCAGTAAAACTTTGTAAGCCACCGGAACCGCTTTGGATCTTCGGTTGCTTCATGACATAAGTTCCTTTTCCTCTTTCTTTCACTAAAATATTTTGACTGATCAAAAGATCAATTGCTTTGCGTACTGTCAGTCGACTGCATTGAAATTCTTCCGCTAAATCATAATCTGAAGGCAACTTTTGACTGGTCACGTAAGTTCCATCATTGACTCGTTGTGCAATTTTTTCAGCTATATCTTGGAAAACCACTTGTTTTTTCACTTTATTACCTACTTTCTAACTACATATCATTCATCAAACAGTCGATTCATTCTGACATCAAAAGTCAAACGTCTAAAAGTTGAACGGTCCAAAATGAAAGAGCAACTTCTATCGTTTTTTATCCTGCTTGTAGGATGAGTAAAATCAAGAAAATCTTTCTTGTCGAAAGCTAAGTTTTCGATTGATTTTATATATAGTATATACCATTAAGTATAGACTTTCAGCAACTAATCGTGGGATTTTAATTTTACCCTACCGGTGTTGATTGTTTCTTCCATACATTTCGAGGGACTGTTTTGTTTGAGAGATAGCAACGTCTAGCCTATTCTGCGTGAAAGCAATTGTTGAACAGATATTTTTTAACAAACGAAAAAAGAATCAATCTAAGCATTTTCAGCTCAGACTGATTCTCCATTTAAATTTTACTTGAAAGTTGTTCAAATTATTTAAATTTTCCCCTTTGTACGCTTTTTTTCTGCCTTTACTTCATGGATCTCTTGACGTAAGATATTCCGTCTTTCTGCAATCACATAGAAAAAACCATAAATGAATGGCAAGATGAACGAGCCAAATCGGTAAAGTAATAAGGAAGAAACAGCATCCACCGTTCCAACTACAGGTCGAAAGAGCAATAGATAGACAAATTCAAACGAGCCAATGCCTGCAGGAGTTGGTAAGACTCCTGATAAAACCACTGCAAAGCTAATAAATGAAAATGTCAAAAGAAAATCAAGATGTGGATGGTTTTCTACTAAAAACAGATAAGGCATCACATACCAACAGAGTAGTTTTAGCAGGTTCCAACAATAGATCCTGATCAATGCGGTGCGGTCTTGGATGATCGTTTGTACCGTTTCTCTCAGTGAATAGATCTGGCTGTTGCACGTATCGACCCAGTGACGTAAACGTTCAGTTTTGAATAAACGATTGGACACTTTGACGAAAAAAACTTGAAGATTCAAACTGACGGAGACGGTCACAAGAAATAAAATGATCAAAGCCGTCAAAATGATCCCAGCAATGATAAACCAAATCATATTGGGTGCCTTTTCGTAGAACAAAGAAAATTGAACGATCAAGCCAATGACTGCATAAGTGATCACCGCTAATTTATACATAATCATATGCAAGGCAGTGACTCCTGCTCCTTGAGAAAACTTCAGCCCTTTTTTATTGTAAAAATAAATTTCTGAGATCAGTGTACCCGTTCCAAATGAGACGATCCGATAAAAGGCAATATAACAAGACGTCCAGAACCCATCACTTGTACTGAAAGATTTGGAAAACGGCTTGGCGATCTCTTTGATTGAGCGACCTTCTACAATTTGATAAAGTGTACCGAAAAAAAACATCGCCAGAAGCACTTGGACACTTGTTGAAAGCAACTCTTTGAAAATATCCGCAAAAGATTGGTTGATCAAATAATAAATAATAGCGAGAATAATAGTCAATAATAATAAATTAATGATGATTTTGATTTTTGTTCCTTTAGTAGACATGTACGACTCCTTAATGGAAAAAATAGATCAAGACGAGATCAATCATGATTCCTAACATGAAAACGATCGTGAACTTCTTTTTTTTAGTTTTGTGACGGAATATGCGTTGTGCGAACAAACCGCCCAAACCACCGCCTAACAAGCTAACAAACAACAAATTACTTTCTGGTACACGCCAAGCGCCTTTTTTTGCCTGACGTTTATCATAACCCATCAAGCCAAATAGATAAACATTCACAATGAATAAGTAAAACCATAAGGGATTATGCATCAATACTTCCATCAACTTCCTCCAATTATTGCTCTTCTTTTGGTACGTAGATCGTTATACCTTCTGGGATGACTTTTAATTCGATCGGTAAGTCATCTGTAGTGTCACCATCCGTCCGAGTTGTCACTTTCTTTTCTCGTGCCTGGATATTGACTTGACTAGCTGTCAGATATTTGATGCCAGGAACAGAATAGATCTTACCTTTGATCATACGTGGGAGATAAAATGCAAACCGGAAAAAATCTAATGAAGGAACGATGGTGATGTGGAACTTGCCATCATCTGGCGCAGCGGAATCATCGAAACCAGTAAAACCGCCTACTGAGTTGGACATCGTGATCGTCAACAACTGTGCTTTTCCCTTCCAATGCTCTTCTTCCGTCTTGATATCTAAATGATATTTTTTCTTTTTTAGCAATAATTTCACGAAACGTTTGATAAAGATCCATGAACCGTATTTTTGCTTCTCTTTTTGGCTGATCCAGACCGCTGTGTCGGCTAATATGCCAATAGTCAAAGTAGAAATGACTACTTTATCATTCACTTTCCCATAATCGATTTTGCGGATCGATTCCTCTAACATCATCGCTGCGGCTTCTTCTTTCTCAAAAGGAATGCCTAACACTTTCGCTAAGTTATTGATTGTTCCACCAGGTAATAAGCCAACACGATAATGGTCTAATTCATCTTGGAATGCTTGGATGATATGGTGGATCGTGCCATCACCACCAATGATGACCAGTGTATCTACCTCATGTTCTTTTGCTTTTTCTCTCAATGTTTCATCTTTGATCGACGGTCCAGTTTCCGTTAGATAAACCTCTAGTTCTGGTCGATGTTTTGCGACATACTCTTTGAACCATTCTGCTAATTGTTCCCCTTCATCCTTTCCTGAACTTTTGTTATAAAATACCAGTAACTTCTTCATAAACCATATTCCTCCTACTTTCCTGCAAAAAACAAAGGGAGTGGATGCGAAATAAACGCTCACCCCCCCCCCATGAACAGTGATTCGAGCACTGACTAAAATAGCCTCGAATCAATCATATGTCAATGCAGTGTAGCAATCAACCAATAATGTGAGATTATTGGTTGAAATTTAATCTTTTTTATCAATGAAACGGATCGATTACACCTGCGTATTCAACTCCGCGATTTTAACAATGACATCTGTCGCTTTTTCCATGACTTGTAGGGATACAAATTCAAAACGTCCGTGCATGTTTTCGCCACCTGCAAATAGATTTGGTGTTGGTATCCCCAGATAAGAGATTTTTGAGCCATCTGTCCCACCACGTACAGGTTCGATCACTGGCTTAATGTCTAAATCGATCATTGCTTTTTCAGCTAGATCAACGATACTCATATCCTTTTCGATGATTTCACGCATATTGTAGTATTGATCATACATTTCTACTTGAATACGCTCTTGGTCAAACCGTTGATTCATTTTTTCTTGAATGCTTGTGATCATTGCTTTTCTTGCTTCAAATGACTCACGTTTATGGTCACGGATGATATAGCTCATTTTCGCTTCTTCTGGACCACCATTCAATGCCATCAAATGGAAGAATCCTTCGTAACCATCTGTTTTTTCAGGAACTTCATCAGCCGGTAACTCATTGTGGAAGTCGATCGCTACTTGTAAAGCATTGATCATTGTATTCTTCGCTGTACCAGGATGGACATTTTTCCCTTGGATCGTGATGTTTGCTTGCGCTGCACTAAACGTTTCGTATTGTAACTCTCCTAAAGGTCCACCATCGATCGTGTAAGCAAAATCCACGTTGAACTGTTCTACGTCAAATTTGTCCGCACCAACTCCGATTTCTTCATCTGGACCAAAAGCGACTTTGATCTCCCCATGAGGAATGGAAGGATTTTTCAACAAAATCTCCATAGCTGTCATGATTTCTGCAATACCCGCTTTGTCATCTGCGCCTAATAATGTCGTACCATCAGTTGTGATCAATGTATGGCCATCATAATTTTTTAAATTAGGGAAATCTTTGACATTCAAGGTAAAGCGCCCTTCTTTATCTAAAACGATCGTTGATTCTCCATCATAATTTTCAATGATCTGAGGATTTACGCCTACTGCATTGAAATCAGCAGTATCCATGTGAGCAATAAAACCAATCGAACGTACGTCATGATCGATATTACTAGGTAGTGTAGCAATCACAAAACCGTTTTCTGTATTATATGTTACATCAGACAAGCCTAGATCTTCTAATTCTTTTTTCAAGACTTGCGCAAACTCTACTTGCGTTTGCGTAGATGGCGTAGTACGACTTGTTGGATCGGATTGTGTTTCCGTTTTGACATATCTTAAAAATCGGGGTAATAAGTTCTCGTACATAAATGACTCTCCTTTTTATTTAAATTCAAATGGATTGGTCGATGTTTCTGAAACAAAAAAGTCAACCGTCCAATTCTCTTCGTTTTTCCACTTTTCAAATTTCTCTACAAATTTTTCCTTGCACAATGATTCGATATAATGGCCAGGATCAATTGCAGCTAATCCCGTACTTTGCATATCTTGCGCTGTATGGAAATAAATATCGCCAGTAATATACACATCCGCTCCTTGAGCCAAGGCTGCGGGATAAAACTTCTCACCACTCCCACCACAAATAGCGACTCGTTTGATCATTTTTTGTGGGCTTGTCGTTGGGCGAACCACACGTAAACCTTCCAATTGAAAAACTTCTTTTACATGGGCTGCGAAATCATCCAAGCTCTGTTCTTTTGCTAGTTCCCCAATGCGACCTAATCCCCAGGTTTTAACTGGTGCATCGATCGAGAACAAATCAAATGCCGGCTCTTCGTATGGATGTGCTGCAAACATCGCTTGTAAGACTTTCTCTTCTATATTTTCTGGGAAGATCACTTCGACTTTGGCTTCTTGGACTTGTTCCCCACGGCCGACTTCACCAATTGTTGGATTCGCTCCAGCTTTTGGACGGAATCGACCTTGGCCAATCGAGGTAAAACTTGTACTATCATACTCTCCTTGTTCTCCGGCACCCGCTTTTGCCAAGGCAGCTCTTAAACGCGGAGCATCCTCCATTGGAAGATAACTGATCAATTTTTTGTAGCCACGTTCATGCGTTTGAACAAGATGACCTGTGACCTCAATTCCTAATTGCTCACAAAACCAATCGTTCAACCCATCTTCAATGATATCCATGTTTGTGTGGGCTGCATAGACTGCAATATCATGTTTCAACAAATCAGCGTACATTTTTTCTTGTGGAGAATCAGTGATCAAACGTTTGACTGGTCTAAAAATCGGGGGATGTTTTGCAATCAAAAGATCGATCTTTTTCTCAATGGCTTCTGCCACCACTTCTGGTCGGACATCTAAAGTCATCATCACACGTTGGATCGGTTTGTCCAAAGTGCCAATATGCAACCCAACTGGATCGCCTTCTTCCGCTAACCATTGCGGGCAATAGCTTTCAAATTTTTTGATGAAATCTTGTGCTTTAATGGACATGTCATAAAACCTCCTTGATCCATTCCACCTCTTGTTGGATTGTCTCATATCTGTTTTGTTCACTCGCATTTTTTAATTGCTCTAAGATCACTTCACGTTGTTTGAGCTCCCGTTGCCATTTTGCCGAAAAAGTAGCGTTTTTATCTTCGAGTAAGAATGGCCCGAACATCAGCTCTTTTTCAGAATAGTCAATGGGCTGTTCTTTCTTTTCAGCTACGATGATCTCATAGATCTTTTTGTTTTCTTCGATGATTTCTTCTGCAATGATCTGATAGTTATTTTCTTTCAGCCACGTTCGTAACGTTTTTTCGCCAATATTGGGCTGTAGAATCAAACGTTCTTCTCCCGATAAGCGCTGGTTTTGCCGACCAGCTTCTAAGATGTCACGAATCAAAGAGCCTCCCATGCCAGCAATCGTGATCGCGCTGATTTGATCATGCTTTTCGATGGCATCTAATCCATTGGCCAAGCGTACCTCAATTCGCTCAGACAGTCCATTTTTCATCACCTGTCGTTTTGCCGATTTAAAAGGTCCTTTAACGACTTCTCCGGCTACAGCAAAGTCGATTTTTCCTTTGAGCATCAATGCGACGGGTAAGTACGCATGATCTGAACCGATATCTGCTAAACGAGCAGCTTCTGGTACAAAACGTCCGACAGTTTCAAGACGTTTCGATAACTCTGTGTGATTCATTTTTCCACTCCTTAACTACTGAATGTTTGGATAGCATCCAATTTGTCATGACTTTGGACAAACACTTACTTATTAAAGTTATCCTACTTATTTACGCTTTTGGGATAACTATTGTTCTTGTCCCTATCATAACATTAGTTTATGTTCACTAGAAAAAAGAACTGGGAAAATATCCCAGTCTTTTTTTAACAAGTAATCAAAAGATTTCAATTGATTCTTTTTTATTGGACAGTGATCTCAATGATCGAATTTCCAGGAACTTGTGGAGGGATCGACATCGTCATGACCGCCATTTCTACCAATTTAAATTCGATCTTTTCTCCTTCTTTTAAGGAATCGACACCACCAGTGATTTGATCCACTGAAGCATTCAAGATCACTCCATCATTGCTGAAGGACGTACCGATATTTGCTGGATCTTCTATTTCTTCTACATCTTTGACGGTGATTTGGTACACATCACCTTCCGCTTCGCCGAAGCTTTCGATCGTACCTGTAAACACACTTTGTTTTTGTTCGGTAGAACTATCTGTTTCCACTGTCGATTCTGCATTGATCGAATCGATTGAACCTGTACTTCCTTCTTCGTTGCCGCAGCCTGCCAATGCAAACACGAGACCGGCAGCAACTAGACCAGTTAAAATAGCTTTCATCATACATCCTCCGTGTAATTTCTTGCGTTACTGCTTTGATGATTCCATCCGGTTATTTCTTCAAGTCCATGGATTCGTTTCATCTTAACTTTGTTCAGTTTATGAATTTTTATTGAAAAGGTGAAAAACAGTGACAGTTGAGTAGATACTCCAACCTGTTTCTGTAAAAATCAATTGCTGGCATTAGCCATTTCGACGATTTCGGCCTGTCATTTCGATTTCTTTTGTCAAATAGCGGATTCGTTCCATGATCCGTTTGGCTTTCAACGGTTCCTCATCGCCTCGTTGTGTCACCGTCAAATGTTGTTCTAATTCGTTCATCGTGAAGTTTGAAGAAAAGAATGTTGGCAATTGTTCTTGCATCCGATACTGTAGGATGACACCAAATACTTCGTCACGGATCCAACTACTCATCGCATCCGCTCCAATATCATCGATCATCAAGATCGGCGATTTCTTCACCGCATCTAACTTCTCAGCCACTTGATCTTTGCCGATGGCTTGCTTCATTTCAACAGCAAATGTTGGGAAATGAACCAACGTTGTGGTGAATCCTTTGATTGCCAGTTCTTTCGCTGTTGCACCTAAAAGATAGGTTTTCCCGATACCAAAACTTCCGACCAAGTACAACCCTTTGTGGAAGTTTTTAGGATCAGCTGAATATTGTTCAACGAAGTCTAATGCTTCTAAGCTTGCATAGCCACGTCCATCTGTTCGTTCGAAATTTTCAAAGGAAGCAGATTGGATGTCTTTGGGCATATCCATTGCTTTCACACGACTCTTGATCTCTTCTTGTTTTTGACGAGCTAAGAGTGCTTCTGTCGGCACATAGGTGACATCGACATAGTGGAAATTCAATGTCAATTTTGGTTCATATCCGGGAGCGATCATCGTTGGATCGTTCGTTTGATATTTTCTTTTTTCTTGGACATACTCATAGAGTTTGGCATAGCTTTTTTCGATATCCGCTTGCGTCAATCGGTCTTGATGGGCTGATAGAAAGGCTTGAACATCCGCATCATTCAAAACTTCAGCAATCATCTCGGAATACTTTTCTTGGTAGTTGCGTTTACTGATGATTTTCTTCAGTTCTTTTCCTACATCTTCCATTAGCTCTCACCTTCCTTTTTAGCCAGATACTCTTTGAAGCGACGATCGATCTCGGCTTTTTTCTCTGTACTGATTTGCGTTTCGTCTTTTGGTTGATTGACCCAATCAGGCAATTTTTCTCGCCTTACGTTTCGTCGATAATTTGACGTGTTGTTTTGTTTTGTCGCTTTTGGTTGCTTTGCTTTCGTACTCAATGTATGGAGATGCTCAATCGCATCTTCTGGCGTACTGATTTTTTTTTGCGCCCACTCATTGGCGATCGTATTCACGAAGCTCGCATTCAAGCTCGCATGGTTTTTTATGACTAACACATAGTTGATCAAAATGTTGATGACACTGCTAGACAGACCGGATTGGGTGACCAAATCTTGCAACAACCAATTTTCCTGTTTGGAAACATACCCGCCTTTTTCTTTTTTTATCGCTTCGAGATAACGCATCGGTGGGGTTTGTCGTGCGACTTGGATCAATTGTTGTGCAGCACTAGGCAACGCCTGATTGACAGGGACACCAGTTTCAGCAGGCTGATCGGTATCCAGAGTGTTGCTCGATTGTCGCAACGCATTCTGCTGTTGCTGCCGTAGCAAGACGATCCGTTGAAGTTCTTTTAAAGATACTTCTTCTGTCGTAAAATCAAACGACTGTAGAATCAACTCTCCTAATGTCAGTTCATCAAAGCCATAGAGTTGTTGGTATGTTTTCACTTGTTGAAGGACTGGTTCTGTCAACTGATTGATGTGTTGTTTCTTCAACCAATCGGTCAGAAACGTCCAGTCAAACGAGTCTGAATCTGGTATCAATGATTTGGGTCCAACAGGTGTGAATTTTTGCTGGATCGATTCCACTTGTTCTTGGTTTGCTGCATAGACTGTTTCATTGAACCGATAGACTTCTAAAAACTTCTTAGTAATTTTTTGATAGCCTTCATGCGAAAGATTTTTTGGCTTAAATAACTCTGTCAATTGGTTGAATCGACGTTCACCAACTTTTTCTAGAAGTAAAAAAGAAAGTAACGTATCATTGAAAAACGCAGGAACGTCCATCGGTTCTAACAACTCATAAAGAAAACAATTGCCCAAATTTTCATCTTTTTTGAAATAGACTTCTAAAAGACCGATTCCTTCTAGTTTTTTTCGCGCCTCATAAAATTGTGGTAATCCACAACTTAGACTACTCAATAAATCGGCGTGTAATCCTTCAGGACCTACGCCAGTTTCTAACGAGATCTCCGAGTACAACGTCAAGTAAAGACTCAACGCTTCTCCCCCGATCAATGGTTGGTAAAGGGATAACAAGGCTGACTTTCCTTCTTCTTTTAAAGGACTGCTCTTTCTTCCTTGGTAAATATTTTTCGGTTGTAATTCTTTCCACGCATTTTCCAAGGAATGCTCCCTCCTTTATTAATTACGCATCATTTTCACTATTACCCGAATCTTTGGCTTTATCAACAATGTCTTGTAATTCTTTCAAAAAGACAGACATATCTTTGAATTGACGATAAACACTCGCAAAACGAATATAGGCGATTTCATCTAAGTTCACTAAATCTTCCATGACGTATTCGCCGATCAGATTAGTTGAAACCTCATTTTCGCCAAGACTTCTTACACGATTTTCAACATGATTGACGATCTGTTCCATTTGTTCCATCGCTACTGGACGTTTTTCGGCAGAACGGATCAATCCACGTAAAATCTTGTCACGATTGAATTCTTCCCGTTCACCATTTTTCTTGATAACTAATAAAGGTGCCGCTTCAATTCGTTCAAAGGTCGTAAAACGGAAGGAACATTTTTCGCACTCCCGGCGTCTTCTTATCGCTCGACCATCGTCAGCTTGACGACTATCGATCACTCTTGAGTTGTTATGTTGACATCTAGGACATCTCATCGTAATTTTCACCTCTCTTGGTGTAGTTTAATCGCTTATTTGAATGTACCAAATGAAGTTGTTCCATCAGTTAACTCTTCCACCTACTATGAATCATTGGTGTTAAAAAGGCTGATTTTCACACTAAGCTTAAAAATTATAAAATATGAAAAGGACTTTTTCAATTTATATCTTATTGCTCAGGTCAAAATAATTTTTACAACTTCACTGCTTAATTGTGTTAGATTTTTTTCCACTGATTTTTTATTGAACTAATTCAAGTGGATCGTAATAAACGTTTTCTTATTACTAACTTTAGTATAACATGAAACAATTAAGCAATGCGACTGTCCCAGTTAAAAAATCGCTTGAACTGAAAGATTTGTTGTGTTTTCATCTCAACGAACGAAAACAGACTGGCGTTAAGCACCAGCCTGTTTCTTTTTGATTTTCTGTTTTACTAAATGATTGGGTAATCTCTATAGTTTATCTTCGATTCCCGTATAATGTTTCATTCGTTCTTCTTCGATTTTTTGTTCTGTTGAACGATGATCGAATTGGGGGGCTTGTTTTTCTTCAGGACTTGTCTCTGGATCTTTGCGTTCTGTTGTTAAGTCTTGGCGTTTGGCTTCTTTTTCGACATGTTGGTCTTCTAACTCAGCAATTCTCGCCCGGTATTCATCTTCACGGATTTTACCTTCTTCTGCTTGGATCTGGCCCTTTTCCTGTAAGTCTTCTTTGTGGAGAATCTCACCAATCTTTTCTTTCGCAGAACCTACTACTTTGTCTTTTTGGTTTTTGAATGTACCCATCGTATCATCTCCCCCTCTTTCTTTATATAAATAGCATAGCAAAATGTTGCGATTTACTCAAAGAAAGCGATTAAGTAACAACCATTTTTTGATTTCAGCGGATAAATCTTCCTTGGTTTGACGATTATCGAACACGATATCCGCACGTCGTTTTTTTTCCTCGATCGACAATTGACTTTTCACCCGTTGTTCTGCGTCTTTTTTTGATAATTGATTGCGTACCATCAAACGTTCGATCTGCTGGGATTCTGGAATATAGACCACTGCGACGGCATCCATTTGTGTATCATACTGTCCCTCAAATAATAATGGAATATCGACGACGATCAGCGGATATTTTACTTTCTTCTCTATGATTTCTTCAGTGATTTTCCCACGGATAAATGGATCTAATACTTGATTCAATTGCTCACGTGCGGTGACAGAGCCGAAAATCAATTGTCCAAGTTTTGCCCGGTCTAAGCGACCATCCTGTTGGAGGATCTCCTTGCCGAACGCTTGAACCAACGCTTGAAGTCCTGGCGTATCCGGTTCAACGACCGCTCTTGCCACTTGATCGGCATCAATTACTGGAAAGCCATATTGTTGGAAAATAGCAGCGGCAGTACTCTTGCCTGTCGCAATTCCTCCTGTCAAACCTAAAACAAATCCTACTTGGGTATTCTTAATTTCTGACATGTTGGACAATAGTGCGTCCCCCTTTGCGCAACTTTCGTTTTCACGATTGGTGTTTGACAACGAACACATGCTTCTCCTGTCTGTCCATAGACATGTAAAGCCACTTGGAAACTCCCTGACTCACCTAACGCATTGAGATAACTTCGGATCGTTGTCCCCCCTGCTTCAACTGCTCGTGACAACACATCAATGATTGCTTGACGGAGTAATTTGATTTCTTTTGGGCGTAAAGAATCAGCTGGTTGCTCTGGATGGATCTTCGCTTCCCATAATGCTTCATCTACGTAGATATTTCCTAGTCCTGTGACCAACTTTTGATCAAGTAACAAAGGTTTGATAGCTTTGTGTGACTTTTGTAGTCCTAAGGTAAAGTCTTTCAACAAGAACAAATCTGGTAAAGGTTCTGGACCTAATTTCAAGATCCCTTTATAGGTATTGCTCGCCCCTTTTTCAACAATCGTCATCCGACCGAATTTTCGTACATCGTGGTATCGTAATTGGCTGCCATCTTCAAAAGAGAAAATCACATGTGTGTGCTTATCGATTGGTTCTTCTTTTTCAAAATATTGATATTTTCCCTCCATCCGTAAATGGGAAATCATTTCATAATGACTCAAGTGAAAAATCAAAAATTTCCCTCTGCGACCGATCGATTCGATGGTTTCACCAATTAACGTTGCTTCAAAAATTGGTACCTCCGGTTGTTCAATGATTCTCGGCCACAGCACTTGAACGTTTTTGATTTTTTTGTTTTTCACTAATTTTTCTAATCCTTTTCGGACAGTTTCAACTTCTGGTAATTCGGGCATGCTTTTTCTCACCTACATTTTTCACTTATTTGATTTAAATTGAACTTATTTGGGACAGAAATAAAATCTTTTTTGTTCCTGAGCTTAAAACCGAATAAACGGTGTTCCAGAAGCTGACCTTCAACATTACGCAATAAAATTGTAAAATATAAAAAACTATTTTTTGATTTTCTATCTTACGGCTCAGGTCAAAATGCGTTTATCACAACCTTGATAAACGGTACTCCAGAAACAACTCCTTCAGGAATAAGCTAAGAAACCCAAAAATTTAAAAAACAATTTTCGGGTTTCTCGCCTTATTCTCGGAGCTGGATATTTCAGTCACAATCTACTCCCGCATCGAACGAACCCGATCCAAGTGCTTCCCTCAAAGTTTGTCTGTCAGTATAAAAGTAAAGAATTATTTTGCTTCATACCATGTTTTGCCCCAACTGCTATCTGTGATCAATGGGACATGTAAAGCAACCGCCTGTTCCATTACTTCGCTGACTAATTTATCTAACCTCTCTAATTCACTTTCTGGCACTTCAAAGACTAATTCATCGTGCACTTGAAGCAACATCGTCGCTTGCAAGTCCGATTCTTTCAAGCGTTTGTCTAATTCGATCATGGCGATTTTCAGGATATCCGCCGCACTTCCTTGGATTGGTGTATTGATCGCTGTTCGTTCAGCAAATGAACGAATGTTGTAGTTTCTTGAATTGATGTCGGGTAAATAACGACGACGATGGTATAACGTTTCAACAAAACCTTGATCTTTCGCTTCACGAACGATACGCTCCATGTATTCTTTGACACCTGGATATTTTTCAAAGTACGTATCGATATATTGTTGAGCCGCTTTACGAGTAATGCCTAAGTTTTGTGATAACCCATAATCAGAAATTCCATAAACGATTCCGAAATTGACTGCTTTCGCTTGACGACGCATATTTGGTGTCACGTCTTCGGCTTTTTCAATGCCGAACACACGCATTGCTGTACTTGAATGGATATCTTGTCCTTCTAAAAAGGCAGCTTTTAAATGCTCGTCATCTGAGATATGCGCCAATACACGTAATTCGATCTGAGAATAGTCAGAAGAATAGATCAACCAATCTTCATTTCTAGGAACGAATGCTTGACGGATCTTGCGACCTTCATCTAAACGGATCGGAATATTTTGTAAGTTGGGATCAACTGAACTCAAACGGCCTGTCTGCGTCAATGTTTGAACATAGCGAGTATGGACTTTCCCGTCCGATTGGATCACTTTCAGTAAACCTTCGACATAGGTCGATTGGATTTTAGCGATTTGTCGATAAATCAAAATATCATCAACGATCGGTGCTTGCTCACGCAATTGTTCTAAGACATCAACCGCAGTCGAATACCCTGTTTTGGTTTTTTTGATCACTGGAAGACCCATCTTTTCAAAAAGGATGACACCTAATTGTTTGGGTGAGTTTAGATTGAATTCTTCTCCAGCCTCTTCATAGATTTTTCGTTCGATCTCTCTCAATCGATCCGAAAATTCGATTTTCATTTCTTGAAGGCGAGTCGCATCCACTTTGATCCCACTGATTTCCATTTCAGCCAAGATGATCGACAAAGGTAATTCCATTTTTCGGAAAAGATCTTCTTGATTTTTTTCTGCTAGTTCTTGACTTAGTTTAGGTGTCAAGCCATTGATTGCTGAAACTTTACGTGCTAGGTGGGCAAAGAAAACTTCTTCATCTTCTGGTAGACCTTTCTTCGCGCCTTTTCCATAGATTGCTTCATCCGATTGAATATCATGGTACCCATAATGTGATGCTATCCCTTCGATGTCCTCACTTTTCTCGTTCGTATCCAATAAATAAGCACCTAGTAAGACATCAAAGTCGATCCCTTGTAATTTCGTTGCATAGCGGTTCAATGCCACATACGTACGCTTAGCATCATATACATTTTTCAGGCGAGTCTTGTCCCCGATCCATGAAAGAAAGGCTTCATTTTCAAAAATCGCTAAGTCATTTGTCACATAGATTTTCTCTGGTGTTCCCCAAGCCACACCAACGATGTCTTCTGTATGATAGTTGTCGCCCATCATCTCGACATATAAAGCCATATTTGTCTGGAACATGCTTTCATCATATTCATGGACCACTTCAAACAAAATATCTTTCATTTCTACTTGTTCTTCGACCACATCTAATTTAGCAAGGAATTGTTTGAAATCCATTTCCTTGAAGAAAGGCACCAGTTTATCTAAGTCTTTCCCTTGATAAGCAAGAGATTCAATATCAACTTTTACCGGCGCATCGGTATCGATCGTTGCTAATTTTTTAGACAAGAAAGCTTGCTCTTTGTCATTGATCAGATTTTCTTTCATCTTACTTTGTTTCATTTCGTCGATATGTTCATAGATCCCTTCAACAGAGCCATATTGATTCAATAATTTGATCGCTGTTTTTTCACCGATCTTTGTTACGCCTGGGATATTATCTGAAGCATCCCCTGCTAATCCCTTCATATCGATGATTTGTTTCGGTGTAAGTCCATCATATTTTTCCGCCACATGTTCTGGCGTATAACTTTCAATATCACTTACACCTTTCACAGTAATATCGACTTTGATTTCTTTTGATGCCAATTGTGTTAAATCTCGGTCACCGGACAAGACAACTACATCGAATGTTTCTTTATCCACTTTTTCTGCTAAAGTACCAATGATATCGTCTGCCTCATAGTTCGGCAACTCGTAATACTTCACACCTAGACCGGTTAGAAGCTCACGGATATAAGGCATTTGTTCTTTGAATTCTCCCGGTGTCTTTGAACGGCCACCTTTGTATTCTGCATACATTTCTGTTCGGAATGTTGTTTTCCCCGCATCAAAAGCAACCAAAACATGGGTTGGTTGTTCTTTTTGCATGACATTTTCAAACATATTATGAAACGCATAGATTGCGTTTGTATGCAACCCATTACGATTTTTAAAACGTTCCAACGAATTGTGCAACGCAAAGAATGCACGAAAGGCCACACTATTTCCGTCAACGAGCAATAATTTATTTTTAGTCATCCGCTTAACTCCTTACTATAAAGTTCTTTCTCATTCTAACAAAGAATGCCAAAGAATGCGAAAAGAAAAAACGGACAGGCAAAAGGTTGTTAGAAAAGCGGTCCGTACTAAGGAGTAAGATACCAGTGTTACTTTTTGAATACCGTTTATCCTAGATCGCGAACAAAGTAATTTAGGATAAAAATAGTGATTATTGGTATCGACGACCCAAAAAAAGAACCCACTAGAATTTGACGATCAAATTCTGTGGATTCTTTCTTTTCATATGAGAGATATTTTTATCTTGTTCTTCGTTTATTGCTTAGTTATTACGTCCAAAGATTCGTAAGAATGCCAAGAACAAGTTGATGAAATCTAGATATAGTTGAAGTGCCAAGAATACGGCAATCCCACTATTTGCTTGTCCATTTGATTGGACATATACATTTGCGATCTTTTGGTTATCATAAGCAGTGATACCTGCAAAAATCACGACAAGTAGTAATGAGATGAACAATTCAACTGCACTACTTCTTAAAATAAAAACATTCAAGACCATCGCAATGATCACACCGATCAATGCTGCCATACCGGCACGACCCACACCTGTTAGATCTTTTTTAGTGAACATCCCGATTGCTGACATCCCAATGAACATCCCAGTTGCTGAAATAAAAGCAGTCGTGATCGTTCCGATATCATAGAAAGCTAATGTAACAGCTAAAACTATACCGTTCAACAAGGAATATGCGATAAATCCACCGATTGCTAAGCTTGGATTTTTTTGTGCTTTTGCTCCTAAAACTAAAACCAAAATGATTTGGACGATCCATAATCCCATAAAACCTAATGGAAAATTATTGATGAAACTTGCTACTTGATAAGGAAAGACTTGGATCGCTAAATAGGAAGTGATCGCACTCAGCGCTAGACCGATTCCTAAAAATCCGTAGACTTTCGCATAAAAGCGGTTGATACTATTTGATATGATTTGATTGTTCATCTTATTCACCTTCACTTTCAAGAGTTAATTCTTGTTCTAATTCTGGTGGTTGTACCATGACTACCGCATCTAATACACGATTGTCTTGTGTATTCGTGGCCTCCACTGAAATAGTCACAACATTTTTCATCTTATCCACTCGAATGACTTCAAACTGAAAAGTCAATGTTTCATAATGAAAAACCGGCTCGACAAAATTAGCTGAAAAATTCACCACATGAGAACCTGGACCAGGCAAGTGTTTGGACACTGCACTTGTTATGATTCCCATTAGCATCACAGTTGGAACAATGGGTTGATGATATTCCGTTTTCTGTGCAAAATCATGTTGGATATATAAAGGGTTGGCATCGTTTGTTAATCCTAAATACAATAATAACTGATTATCTTCAATTGATTCTGTTAAAGATAACGAGTCACCTTCCTCGATTTCATTGATTGTTTTTCCTAATTTACGCGGTTTACTTATGTTCAAGTTTAAACCCTCCAGTTTATTTATTCATTCGTACCAATTGTACCAAATCATACAAAAAACGCAAGTTACAGAACATGCTTTGGTCTTTCACTTATGTAAGCAATCACTTCGATGATCGTACATTATTTATTGTAGACTATAGCATAGTTGAATAAAAACCGTTCGTATTTTGTCTGGATACTTTAGGATTTCTTAATTCGATCGAATACGTACGGTCACTATAAGCAGGCGAAACATTACTGAAAACGAACTACCCATCACCCACAAATAAACGTCAAAAGGGGCTGCCACCTGACAATCCCTTTTGACGCTAACTTCTTTTATTCACTTAAGTGATTACAGAACGTTTTTCGTTGTACTGCTCAATAATTTTTCATAGGCTTGTTCAAATTTTTGAACATCACCAGCACCCATGAAAATAATCACTGCTTCGTGGTAGTCTAATAACGGCGAAACGTTATCTTCTTTGATTACTTGACCACCTTTTTTGATTTTTGCTCCTAAGTCTTCGATTTTAACGTCCCCTTGTTCTTCACGGGCAGAACCAAAAATATCACATAGATACACACGGTCAGCTAAATCTAAGGCTTCGGCAAATTCATCCATCAAGGCAATCGTACGAGTAAATGTATGTGGTTGGAAGACTGCAATGATTTCTTTGTCTGGATATTTCTGACGTGCGCCATCAATAGTTGCTTTGATTTCTGCTGGATGGTGAGCATAGTCATCAACGACTGTCATATCAGCTACGATTTTCTCGCTAAAACGACGTTTCACTCCAGGGAATGTCAACATTTCGTCAGCAACTTCTTTCACATCTAACTTTTCAAAGTAGGCAACTGCGATAACACCAAGTGCATTCAAAATATTATGTTTTCCAAATGCTGGAACTGTAAAGTGTCCAACAAACTCTTCGCCATGGAACACATCAAAAGCTGAACCAGTTGTCGTACGTTCAATATTACGTGCTTGGATATCGTCATCTTCATTCATACCGTAATAATAGATTGGCACATCCGCTTCTAACTTTCTTAGATAGTCGTCATCTCCGTAAGCAAAGATCGCTTTTTTGACTTGTTTTGCCATCGTTTGGAAAGCTGAGAAAACATCATCGATACTTGTATAATAATCAGGATGATCAAAATCGATATTCGTCATGATCACATAATCAGGAGAGTAAGCTAAAAAGTGGCGACGATATTCACATGCTTCAAAAGCAAAGAATTCTGCCTCTGGATCACCATGACCAGTGCCGTCACCAATCAAGTAACTTGTCGGACGAATCCCTGTCAATACATGTGATAATAGACCTGTCGTACTTGTTTTCCCATGGGAACCAGTGACAGCGATACTCGTATAATTTTGGATAAAATCTGCAATAAAATCATGGTAACGGATTACTTCTAATCCAAGCTCTTTTGCACGTTGGATCTCTTCGTGTGAATCTGGAAAAGCATTGCCGGCGATCACGATCATTCCTGGTTTGACGTTTTCTGCATCAAACGGCAAGATAGAGATATTGGCTTTTTCTAAATCTCTTTGAGTAAAGAAATATTTTTCGATATCTGATCCTTGGACGTTTAATCCTTTTTCATGTAATACAAGTGCCAAAGAGCTCATTCCTGAGCCTTTAATACCAACAAAGTGGTACAAATTTTCTTGATTTTTCATTTGAATCCTCTTCTCTTAACTATCATCCATTATTTTATTCATACATTCAACACGAAACCCATTATCTTATAAACAATAAAAAATTTCAACCAAATTTATTCGGATGATTTTTAGTTCCTTAAATATTAGTGCCCTGATTACCTTTTTAGCGAAACTTTTTCATTCATTGCTAAGAGACGTAAATAAGCAGACCACACCTCATCTGGGATGTCGACATGACCGATAAATCCCGTTCCATTAGGTCCGTAACCTTGGGCATCATCTTTCAAACGAACCATTTCTCCAAATACTAAGGCTTGGAAATAATCAGAAGGCCACAAGTCATTTAGTCTTTGATCAGAGAAGTTGAATCCCTTCGTACTTTCTGTCACTTGTGGAAGTATCGGTACATAATTATAAAAATGAACAGACTCATTGCCCCAATCCTTCTCAAAAGTCGCCTTTGTTCGTCGTTGCAAGGTCGGATCATTCATTAAAAGAACACGTTCAGGTAATGGGCCCTGTGCTTTTAATAACTTGTAAGAAAATGAAGCATTCTCGCCACAATTGGTTGACTTCGTTTCTAACAATAGTGCCTGTTCAGGTAACCTATATTTTTCAAGCAAATAGCGGGCACAAATCTCACTTTCACTTAAACCTTGTTCAAATAAGAATCCTTGTTTTTCAAAATTTTTATAGAGATACTTCGTCGCATGTCCGATCCCACCAACTAAAACGATTTGCTCAACCTGCTGATTCAAGTATGCCTTTGCTGCTTCATCTACTAGAACGGGCAGACAATTCCCAGCTAAAATCAGTGTTGGTGCTTTTAGTTCCGAACACTCCTGTGGTTCAGGGTCTGCTAAAAAATCCAATAAGCAATTCCAGTCTGCAATTCTTGATGGTTCACCTGTCATTCTGTTTCTCTCCTCATACAATTATTCAACATCCAAGTACGTGGTTTCTTTCCATACCAATCGTCCTCTACAACGCCCACACAAATAGCGATCTGTATTGATTTTCCTTTTACGATAAATCCATTCAGCACACTTTTGGCATTGATATCCTTCGATTTTTTGCCTTCTATTTGAAGGAATGGCAGGTGCATAACGTAACCCACCCGTCTTTAACAATAAATGTTTGAAATCTGAGTCACGATGACGATAGCCTTTTCCAGTCAAGTGAAGATGATAATGACACAGCTCATGTTTGATGATCCCGATGATCGTAACTTGATCGGCTACTGCAAACATCGTCGGATTAAAATCCAAATGGTGGTCATTCAAATGATACCTACCACCTGTTGTTTTCAAACGCTTATTGAACATTGCTTGGTGCATGAACGGACGCTGGAAGCTTGTTAAAGAAATCTCTTCGACTAACTGTTGTAATTCTTCTTGTGTCAAGCTTGTTCCTCGTAAGGCGAAAGCATCGTCAGACTGATGCGCCCTTTGTTCGTATCCACTTGTTCGATCCAAACAGTGACGACATCCCCAACGGAAACAACGTCAGTTGGATGTTTGACGAATTTATTGCTTAATTTAGAGATATGGACTAAACCATCTTGTTTCACCCCAATATCAACGAATGCCCCAAAATCGATCACGTTTCGGACTGTTCCTTTTAATTCCATGCCAGGTTTCAAGTCTTCCATACTCAATACATCTGAACGCAAAAGTGGCGCAGGCATTTCATCTCGCATGTCTCGTCCTGGTTGGGTCAACCCTTCAAGAATATCTTTCAATGTTTCTTCACCTACTGGCACCTGTTGCACCAAACGTTGCGGAGAAAGTTGACTTAATTTTTCGATTGCTTCTTTTGTTCCTAAGTCTTTTTCAGATAATTGGTTTGCCTGTAAGATCTCTTTTGCTACTGCATAACTCTCTGGATGGATCGCAGTATTATCAAGTACATGTTTCCCACCAGGCACACGCAGGAAACCGATCGCTTGTTCATACGCTTTTGGCCCTAAACGTGGGACCTTCTTCAATTGCGTTCGAGAAGCAAATGCACCATTTTCTTCTCGATACGTCACGATGTTTTGAGCAGTCGTCTTATTTAGACCAGAAATATGTTGCAACAACTGAGGACTCGCTGTATTGACATCGACTCCTACTTGGTTCACTGCCGTTTCAACAACAAAATCCAACTGTTCTGCTAATCTTTTTTGTGAAACATCATGTTGATATTGTCCAACGCCAACAGCCTTCGGATCGATTTTCACTAGTTCAGCCAACGGGTCTTGTAGTCTTCGTGCAATCGACACTGCACTCCGTTCTTCGACTTGTAACTCAGGAAATTCTTTACGGGCAATATCACTTGCAGAATAGACAGAAGCTCCGGCTTCATTGACGATGGCATAAAACGCTTGATGTTTGGCTAACTTCAACTGTTCTGCCACAAATAACTCCGATTCACGGCTCGCCGTTCCATTACCGATCGCAACCATATCCACATGGTACTGATCAATCAATTTCACAAATGCAGGGCCTGCTTCGGCTCTTTTTGCTTGATTTGCCGGTTTATGCGGGTAAATCACTTCGATCGCTAAAACCTTACCTGTCGCATCCACCACTGCTAATTTACAACCGGTACGATAAGCTGGGTCAAAGCCTAAGACAACTTTCCCTTTTAAAGGTGGTTGTAATAACAAGTTACGCAGATTCTCACCAAATATAGCGATGGCTTGTTCATCCGCTTTTTCGGTCAATTCATTACGGACCTCCCGCTCAATCGCAGGTTGGATGAATCGTTTGTAACTATCGTGAATCGCCAAACGTACATAACTAGCAGAAGGCGAAGCTGTATCAGGAATCAGTTGTCTTTCCAAGTAAGTTAAAAGTGCAGCTTCATCAACCGTTAAATTGACTTTCAATACTTCTTCTTTTTCTCCACGATTGGTCGCTAAGATGCGATGAGAAACGATTTTATGAATCGGTTCAGAAAAATCATAATACATTTCGTATACGCCTTTTTCATCATTCTCTTTGTTCTTGACCGTACTTTCATACAGGCCCTTGTTGTACGTATAGGAACGGACCCATGTTCTGAATTTTGCATTGTCACTTACCTGCTCCGCAATGATCTCATGGGCACCTAGTAAGGCTTCTTCAGGAGACGGAACTTCTTCAGTGACGTATTTAGCTGCTTCAGTCAAAACATCCTCAGATGTAAAGGTCAATAACCAAGTGGCTAAAGGTTCTAACCCTTTTTCTTTCGCAATCGTTGCTTTCGTTCTTCGTTTTTGTTTGTACGGACGATATAAATCCTCTACTTGTTGCATTTTTACAGATTGTGTAATACTTTGTTGTAATTCTGGAGTTAATTTTCCTTGTTCATCAATCAAACGCAAGACTTCGGTTTTACGCTTTTCTAAATTTTCTAAATAAGCATAGCGCTCTTCAATTTCACGGATTTGTACTTCGTCCAAGCTTCCGGTCATTTCTTTACGGTAACGAGCAATAAAAGGCACCGTATTTCCTTCTGCTAATAGATTTAAAACAGTCGTCAACTGTTTTGCTTGATAATCTGCCAATTCTTTCTTTACAAGATCTAGAATCGTTGGATTTACTTTGTCTGTCATTAAATAGCCTCTTTTCTAAGTCGAAATCGATTCTTGCTACGGTTTACTCATTAAAAAGCAAGAATCAAAAAATCATACTGATTTATTTTAGCATAGATTCTGGTATTTCTAAATGTAACTAAACAGTGTCTAGAACAAAAATAAAATTCATTTTTGTTTTTAATTTTAAAACGAATTATCGGTGTTCCAAAATCTGACCTTCAGGACTAAGCGAAAAAGCCCAAAAATTTGAAAAACAAATTTCGGGTTTCTCGGCTTATAAATCACAACTGGACACTTTTATCAAAAACTTTTTTTGATCAATCACGTGGTTGCCATGGTCCTTGATTGTTTTGATACTCGATATCTTGGATGATTCCAATTGGATCAAAAACGACACCATGCATTGATCCGCCAAAGACAGCCCCACCGTCGATCCCGATTTTCTGATCTTGTATCCATAAATCAGTTGTCTGCATATCTCCATGGAGTAGTGGCGTGATCGTATGACCAAATACGATCGTCTTACCCGTCCGATTCTTATGCTCATGAAAAGGCTCTCTGATCCATAAAAAATCTCTAGGGCTAGTATCACGCCAATCTTTTTTAGTTAGATCAACACCCGCATGGACAAAAAGATAGTTTTCCCATTCATAATATAAAGGCAAATTACATAAAAAATCGACCAATTCACGATATCTTGAACGAATCATCATGGCAATCTCAGTTGGTGAATATTCTTCTGCTGCACCTGGATGCAAAAGACTTTCCATTGTTTCTCTTCCACCGTTTCGTAAATAAGACGGATACCAGTCTTCTGGTTCTTGGAGAAACTGTAAGAAGTACTCTTCATGATTGCCTCGCAAGTAGATCGCACCAGTTTCTTTCACTAACTTCATTCCTAGTAATAAGCAATCTTTTGTTTTTGGTCCACGATCATTCAAATCACCAATCAAGACTAATTGATGAAGATGTAGATCATAATGTGTTAATAGCTTTTGAAAAAGATCATAACTTCCATGGACATCCCCGATTGCATAGACAAATGGTTTATTCATGATACCACCACCTTTTCATTTGATTATATCGTAATTCCACTATCATAGGTAGCAACAATTTCCGAATAGTTAAAGGAAAAATCTCCTGATTTCAGATTAAAATGAGAGCCACGAAAATTTGAAGAACAACTTTCATGACTCTCATTTTATTTTATAAACACTAGCTACGTCTGCTTTTATTGTTAGAAAAATTATACAAATGCTGCTAAATGTGCATCGATTTCTTCTGTTGTTAGATTTCTTTCTTTGACATAGCGATTATGCGGATGTTTGGCACATGCTACTGAACATGATCCTAAATGTTTTTCTTCGTTTTCCACTGATGCTAACATTTGACGATTACACTCTGGATTTGCACAGTTGATATAACGTTCGCAAGGAGTACCATCAAACCAGTCTTTCCCTACGATCTGCTTATCTACATGATTGATGTCGACAGCGATACGCTCATCAAAAACATACATTTTGCCATCCCATAGTTCCCCTTGGACTTCTGGATCTTTGCCATATGTCGCAATACCACCATGCAATTGACCGACGTCTTTAAATCCTTCTCTCACTAACCACCCTGAGAATTTCTCACAGCGGATGCCACCTGTACAGTAAGTAACGACCCGTTTTTCCATAAACTCTTCTTTATGGTCACGAATCCATTGTGGTAGTTCTCTAAAGCTACGGATATCAGGGCGAACCGCTCCTCTAAAATGCCCAAGATCATATTCATAGTCATTTCGTGCATCGATCACAACCGTATCTTCATCAAGAATCGCTTCTTTAAACTCTTTAGGCGATAAATAAGCGCCCGTCATTTCTTTTGGATCAATGTCATCTTCTAGTTTTAGTGAAACTAGTTCAGGACGCGCACGAACAAACATTTTTTTGAACGCATGACCCTCGCTAGGATCAATTTTGAAAAATGTGTCAGCAAATCGTTCATCTGCCAACATCGCTTCCATGTATGCCTCAGTTTCTGCGATCGTTCCAGAAACCGTGCCGTTGATTCCTTCTTCTGCGACAAGGATACGACCTTTCAAATTCAAAGATTTACAAAAAGCAAGATGCTCCTTCGCAAAAAGTTCAGGATCAGTGATCGTTGTATATTTATAATATAATAGTACTTGGTAATCCATTTAGTTACTTCCTTCCTACAATTCATTCCATAATAGTATAAAGAAGTCTAACTGAAATGACGATTTTTCTGCTTGTGCATTTTTGCGCAAGTATAGTTTACATAATATAAATATTGTAATTTTATGTATTCATAGACACAAAAAAACCGACTAAAATTTCAGTCGGAGTTCTTGCTTCATTCTTACTAAGTAAGTTATTTTCCTGTCACAGCAAAGTAATTCCCATCAGGATCTGCAAAGTTGAATACATATTCTTCACCTAAATGGACTAAATCACCTAATGTCACTTCTAATTGTTGCATCTTTTTGTATAAACCAAAAATGTCCGCACTATAAAACATCAAAGAAGGTGCCCCACTAGCTGTGCCTGGTGAATGCTGTTCGATAAATTCACGATCATATAAAACAAACGCAGTACCCGCATCTTTTGATTGGGCAATCTCAATAATCAATGTACCATCCATTTCTTGACGATCCAACACAACAAAACCGATCTGCTGCCAGAAATCTGCATTTTTTTCAACATCATCTACGTATAACATGATTTTCATTTCATTTGTAAACATCTATTCATTCCTCCACTTTTTTCGTCCTAGCTAGTTTAGCATAGCTGGTACTGAAAATCTATGTTGGAGAGGTACGGATGAGAAAAGTGATTTATGTCCTTCATTTTATAAGTAAACTTATCTTTTACTAGTCAAGTCTATGCTATATGATAGTAATCAGTCAAAAATGTTTTAATATAGCATTATTCGAAAGCTGCATGAATAATAGTCTTCACTTGGATAAGATCTTTTCGAGTATATTTGTAACTTAACTTTTTTTGTTTACTAAAGGACTCACTTGCAGAAATTTTATTGATATAGTACACATCCCCTTTTTCGTTTGCAACTTCTGATAAAACTGTTCTGCCGATTGAAACATCATTAATATATTGAAATTTTTCACCACTATCATCTTGTCCACCAAAAAGAAAAATTTTACAATCATATACTTCATTTATTTGCATAAAATCAAAATTTTTAAAACTAGTAACAGCAGAATCATCAAAACATAAATCAATTGTAGCTGTATCTAAATTTTCCAACTCTAAATTCCGTGTAGCTACTGATGCTTCTATGGAAAGTAGTTTATACATGCGCATGCTCCTAGTTTAAATAGTTACGTGGATTGCTCTTGTTGGTAAATCGGTTGATTCGTTACTTCTCGATTCTCTAACTTTCGTCAGAAACCAAAACATTTATTTCAACTTGATTTTTCTTGCCAAAAGAATCGATTTTCTTCCATGTTTAATTTTTCCACCTGAATCTCTTTACAAACGATATTCATTGTCATCATCGATAGATCAAGAGAACATTCTACAAAGTTCTCATTCCCTTCATATTTTTTCAAGGAAATATCTTGTCCTTCATATCCAAGTTGCCCCCCTCGCATTTCTTTTACATTATCGATTGTTCGCCAATTTGAATCGGTCTCATAACTGACTTTATAACAAGATAAAAAACAGATTTTCCAACAACTTTCTTCATTATTTTCTATAAAAATGTATACCTCATCACCATAATACTGAGTTTGAATATCCAATATTGACATATCCCAGTATTCAGTATTATCAATTTTATTTTGTAATAATTCAATATTCATCATTTACCTCCAAAATTATTACTCATAGTTGATATAGATTGTACTCAAATAATTATTTTCTAAAAATTAAACAATTGCTTGTACTACTTCTTCCAATATATTTTTTATTGAATTTTGATTGATCTTGCTGATATCGAAACACCTTAATTGATCAATAGTAAGCGACTTATCATTGATCAACCACGGTGAATCATCATACCATCCCTCATGATGAAAATATTCTTTCACCATCCCCTTTTTTTCGACATTACAATCTAATAAATGATCTAAAATAGTTTCAAAATAGCCGTTCCAAATGATAAGTTTATTATTAGCAGATACAAAAGAAAGCTCCGATTCTCCTTCAAAACCTTCATAAAACCTATTGTCAATCATAGAATCCATTCCTTCCATTGACCTTTATTTAATTGTTCTGTAGTGATATTCACTGCTTTCTTCAGTTATTGCATCGTACTATTCTTCACCTGTTTTAAGCCTCTAGTCAGCAATATTTGATGCGATGCGTAATAGGGAATATTTAGTTTCGTTGATCCATATATCGCCGGATTGCACGGTAAAGACATTTATTTCGTACGAAGAATGTTTTCTGTTGATTAACGATTGATTTTGGCTCAAATTATCTTTTCACTCTTTCTAAAGTTTACAAGTTAGAAATTATTTTTTTTAATTGTTCATATTTCTCCATAAATTCGTCTCTTTCAAAAGCAAAATCCCACAGATGATTATCTATATTTTGATCTATGTGTGAAGGTAATTCTTTTAGTTCTTTTGTATATTTTTTCAATTTCTCGATCGACACATTTGCTAACTGTTCTAAAAAATGTCCGTCCCATAATTCACCAGCCAATGGATCGTTTATAATAAATTCTAACGCTTTTTTTATTGCTAACTCCTCAACCTCATGCTGAGAAAACATTGTGTAAACATCCTTTTCATCTACCTCATCTTCTGTTTTATTCAATAATTTATTTAACCAAATATCATACTTCTTGCTCACAATAGGAAAATCATCATTTATATGATAAATATCTTTTATTTTTTCTGCCATTGATCTATCCATCCATATTTATAAATAAGTCATCTATGTTTCTGAGGTCCTCGTCTTAATGGCTCTGAGTAAACCTATAAATTATATTTCTAAACTCTTTTCAATAATCCGATTAACTCACTATCATCTGATTTTTTTGTTTCTTTTCTTACGTTTTTATCTAAATAGTTGTAAAAAGTGTCAAAGTCTAAATACACTATCTGATTTACTTCTACAGCTGGAGAAGCCAACTCAATCAATACATGTTTATCATCTAGCGGCTTAGGTAATTGTGCCATATCGTAGTCATCTAAATCATTTTCAAAAGATAAAAAAAAACCTCTTCTCCCCATCCTTCCTTATTAGATAATAAATTTAATAACTTGTTTAGATTTCTATTAGCTGCACAAAAAAAAGTTTCCATCAACTCATCTATTTCTTGCTCATTGATTAAAATTTTAAATTTTTCTGTCATCATCTTTACTCCAATTAATAATGATCCATCTAATTAATGCAGAAATTCTTAGGTTGAAATCTACAACTTCTTTACTTTTAAACATCAGTTTTTTATAGTATAGCCCTTGTAGCCATATTCAATGTAATAGGGGTAGTACACGATACTTTTTTATTCGCTTTTATTTATTTATGTATCTTCAGCTCATTGATCGTTACAGAAAAAACATCCACTAATTTGCGTTACCTATACGTCCTATATTTTTTTATCAGTCAAGTGTTTCTTCTTTATTCGTGATTAGCCTGATAAAACTTTCTTCAATAAATTTTACTCGGGTATCTTTTGTACTAACCCCATGAGCCTCACTTATCATATCTATTATCGTTACTTCCCCTTCAGAACTAGCTAATAAATATTGATTACCTTCTAAAAATATTCTGTCGTATTCATCTTCTTCATACATTACATCTTTAAATTTACTATCGTTACTATTATTAGAAACTACGAAATCTATTGTATCTTGCAGGTTACCTTTATCTATTTCTGTAAGATATTTGCTAGTTGTTTTTCTTTCACTATAATCTTCCTTTTAGATTTTGAATAGAGTCAAATTCTATATTTTATACTTATCATACTACTGAAAAGATAAGACAAAATGGGTAACGATTTGATCTATTCATTTTATTTTCCCTGACTCTAAAGAAAAAATTGTTATATCACCATCTTCACACTCAATAACGATCGAGTCATTCCTCTTTAAGTAATAATCTTTAACAATATTTCTGAATCCAATATGCCATAATAATGATCCGCTGCTTTTGTAAACGAGTATATCCAGCTCACAAATAAACACAATGTATTTAGCGTTCGGATCTATCATTATTTCATACAATAGAGAAGGTAAGTTTTCTTCAAAAGACACCGACAGATTTGCAGAATCTATACATACAGAAAGACTATTTATTCCTAAAAATACTTTATTTGAATTAGTTGATATGTACATCTGAGGTTCTAATCCCAAATCATCGTATATAAATCCTACTTCAATTAAACTATGACTAATTTTTATAAATTGGTTGCTTTCTGCTATATCTTCACCGAGTAAGAAAGATTTTTTTCCTAAGCTCTCTTTTAATTCTATTGTTGATTCATAAGTTTTTTTTTCGAATAAATTCACGTATCTCCCACCTTAAATATTTACTACTAATACGCCAACGCCATCCTAAACCGACTCAATTTAAACACCTCCGTTTCGACCTTGTAAAAAGCTTTCTCTTACAGTAGTTATATAATTAAATGGTGTTGTATCAGCTAATTTATTTCATAACTTTTTCTTCCCCAGTTTAAAATATCAGAAGAGCCGATTGATACATTTTCAAATCATCATTAGATAATTCCTACTTATTGGCACACCATAAATATAAATCTTAATTAGCTCAATCTTCTATGATGCTATATTGTATTTCTAATAGGAATTTTTTGTTTGTTGCTGTTCTTCGACTTTTATTTAAAATATGGTTTAATCCATAACGATTTTAGGCACTGATCATTTTATCTACCACAGCGATGACATTCTCAAGAAACTCTACACATTTATCACTGTTATTAAGCATAAAATCTCCAAAGCATAACCAATTTCGTTTTGAATCATAGTAAGTAAGCCACGATTCTTCCTTATCTGGCCTCCATGAACCTGGTTTCAAAGCCTCTTCTAGTTTGATTTTGCCTTTCTGTACCCTTAACGGTAAAATCAAATCTTTTTTATTCCAACTTTCTTTTGGTGTGTATCCCCAAACTTGATTAGCAGAATTTTTAGTAGAGTCAAATCCTATATTTATATAATTTATAAGTAATAAAATATCTGAGTTTAATTTGGGATTAAAATCTAAGTTTCCATCCTTATCATCATACGTTACTTGTCCGTTAATTATTTCATTCTCAAAATTTATATTTAGTTTTATCATTTTTCACCCCATTAAACTAGTTTTTCTATCTAAATTGTTTTTTTTCATTTTATGATTTCTCCTCATAGACTATGGAGCAGGAGTTGAATATGTACGTATAGCCTAAAAATCATCGTTAAGATTCATTCACGTGTTGTATTTTCGATGTACAACTTAAAGTATCAAGAACAAAAAATCATCCACAAACTAGTGATGTGATGATTTTTTGTTCTTGAAATACCTTACTTACTATTTTCTAAAGTTTATAATTTTAATTTTTCTACTAATTTTTTAAAATTACGAATGTTTTTATTTCGCAAAGAATTTAGTTTAATTATTTCTGATAAATAATACTCTGATTTCTCTAATACTTCTGTTCTGAAGTCAGAAAATAGCATTTTTTTATCTTTCCAGAATTGATAATCCGGATTTGAAAGTTTCTCTGTGCGAATCCACCCTCCTTGACCCACTTTAGTACCTGAAACCTTACTAATAGATAGGATTTCTTTATCTCTATAAATTTCTATCCACGTATTAAAAGATTCAATATCATTAATCAAAACATAGTTTTCTGTTTTTAAAATCTCTAAGGCCCTTAAAAAACTTATAAACCAATCATATAGAGATACAGTAAAATCATCTAGTTCTTCTTCCAGGATAATCCCATAGTGTTCATTATCAATTGTGAAACTAAAATAGCCATATTCTCCGATAAGATTGTCTGAATCAATGTTTTCAAATACTTTAAATTTTATTTCAAGCATTTTCTCACCCTATTTCTTAAGATTTCTAAATTCCTCTAAAGTATACCGATACTTCCCATAAGACGTTCCAAATCCTCCATCAGGTTGGATATAAATATTGATTTCCTCTCCATTTATCTTATATAGAAAAGTATCTCCCTTCTTTCCTTGTGACAATAAATCATTATAAGCAATTTCTGTATATTTTTTTATATCTTCACTAGTCCAATTAGAATTGAAAAAGCTAGTTCCATCTAACTTTTCAGTTAATTGATTTTCAGTTAAAAACTGGGATTGTTTCTTGAGAGAATTAATATTATGTTTATTTATATGTGATTGATTATTTTTACTAAGAGGTCTTTTTATTTTAACATCTGATATCGCCCCACCTACCTCCTCAATCTTACCATTCTCCACCTGTTTCACACCAGTAGTCGTCAATACTTTGTAAGACGCATAAGTAAAGCCTAATATCATCAGGGCTTGACCAAGTTCAGATTCATTGATCCATGTGTAGCCGTCTTTGACATATTGCGAGGTAGAGACAATACTGCCTAAGAGTGGGTCTAGTTTTTCGCCGGTTTCGTAATTGACACCTTGACGCCATGCTGCATTGACTTTCTCTTGGTAGGTGTCATACGTCATGAATTGGATCAATTCAGGGTCTAAGTAATGGCCTACTTTCGTGACATATTGATACAGCTCGGGGTTCACGATGCCATAGCCTGATTGCTTGTCTTCGATTTTCCAAAAGACACGTGGGTTGCCCTCGCTATCGTGAATAATAAGAGCATAAACGTTGTACTTTTCTAGTTCTTTGTTTTTAGTTGGATCAATACCTTTTTTCTCGTTGTCTGCTTTTTGCCATTTGTCTTGGATCGTAGTTGTCCAGGACAAATCTTTCGGCATAGAGAATGTCTTCGTTTGACTATTCCAAGCAGTTTTCGTTTGAGCAAGGCCTTGATTGACTGCTTGTTCGAGACTTTTGATTTCTGTAAAAAATTGCGCGGAGCTTTGGTTGTAAGCTAAGAGTTTTTGGAGTTTTTCTTCCAGCTTGTGTTTCAAGTCATGATACATCGTGAGTAACAACGTATTCTGATTGAGTTGAAAGCTTTGATGTTCTTCTGGCATATAAGGTGAAAGAAGCAGTTGCCGTATCCCTTCAGCTTGGGTGATATATTGATTCATTTGACGAATTTGCGCTTCTAATTCGGATTGTTTCAAGCTGATAGAATCAACTTGATTTATGTATTCCTGTGGAAATCGTTTCGCTGCTTTTTCGACCGCTTCGGAGAGTAAAATTCCTCCTTGGACGAGTGGGTAAAGTATTTGAGAAAAATAGGCTTTCGCAGCGTCGTAGGTTTTCCCTTGGAGATTGGGCGTTTGTAAAGTGAATTGAGTGATGGCTTGTTGGAGATTTTGGTAATCAGTGACTTGTTTTTGGCAGAAGTGACTGGCGCTCGTGGCTTGGGCTAAGGAATCCGAAAGATACATATCGATACTCATGTGTTTTGATCCTCCAACAAAATTTTTCTTTTCTCAAAGCTAATCTCATCAAGCTTTTGCGTGATTTTTTGTTGTTGGATCATTTCGTGATGTTGGCATTCATCAAAGCCATTCATCAATCGCCTACTTTGATGTGAAAACTCCGAGGTGAATGTTTCGATGGACGTAAAGGTATTCGATTTCTGGTAAGACAATTGTAATCGAAATAAGAAGTTTCCGATTTCTTTAAAGTGATTCTGGTAATCTGAACGGCAGGCATCAAGTTGTTTCATTTTCTTTTCCTGTTCTTCTCTTTTTGCTTGCAGCAACGTTTCCTCGGTATCAAGATTTGTCCATTGATTCATTAGCGTCTCTCCTTAAAAAGATCTCGACTTAACTGAGTGTCTAGTGTAGAAAATCCTTGAGCAGCAGTTTGCAATTGATTAGCAGCGCCTGAGATAGCTGAGGCAATTTGATTGGCTGAGTTTTTGGCGGACGTTATGCTACTTTGAATGTCTTGATTGCCAATTAGCGTGGTGCGTGTGTCATTTTGAAGCGATGATGCTTGGTTTAAAGGGCTGGTTGCACTGGTGATTCTTGAAGTGGACTGTTGGGCTTGTTGAGAATTACTGCTGAATGTGACCATTGATCTCCTCCTCGATTTATATAGGCTGTATAGAATGCTTATATATTCATTATAACAATACATAACCTTTCGTTGGATGAGAATTGTATTAGATAGGTCTTGTTACCTTATTTTTTTATAGATTTTTGAATCAATTATTTCACGTTTACACTTTTCGGAATATATTTTAGTATAAAAAAAGCGAGAGCAATCTGCTCTCACTTTTCGTTTTTTCGATCACGCATTCACGTCAACGACTTTTGCTTCATCTTTGATCACATCTCGATCAAGATCATTGATACGTGCACTTGTAACAATACCTGCTACCATACTACCACTTACGTTGACAGCTGTACGAGCCATGTCGATCAATGGTTCGACGGAGATAACTAAACCAACGATTGCTACTGGTAAGTTCATTGAACCTAATACGATCAATGAGGCAAAGGTTGCCCCACCACCGACACCAGCTACTCCGAATGAGCTGATTGTTACGATGGCTACTAGTAGCAAGATGAATTGAATGCTAAAGACATCCATTCCAGCTGCTGGTGCAACGATTGTCGCTAGCATGGCTGGGTAAACACCCGCACAGCCATTTTGACCGATCGATAAACCAAAGCTGGCAGCAAAGTTTGCTGTGGCTTCATCTACACCAAGTGCTTTTGTTTGTGTTTCAATATTCAATGGCAAAGCACCCGCACTTGAACGTGAAGTAAATGCAAAACTTAGTACTGGAAATGTTTTTTTCAAGTAGTCGATTGGGCTGACTTTCACACCGATCAAAATCAAGAAATGAACGATCATCACTGCAAACAATGCAAGATAAGACGCTAACACAAATTTACCTAAGTTCAAAATGGCATCAAAATCACTTGTTGCCATCACGTTTGTCATCAATGCGAACACGCCATAAGGTGTCAAACGCAAGACTAACGTCACGATACGCATCACGATACGGTACAAGCTATCGATCATATCTGCAAAGAATGATGCTTCTTTTGGTGCTTTTCGTTTGATTCCTAAGTAAGCAACCCCAACAAATGCCGCAAAGATCACGACAGCAATCGTACTTGTTGCACGAGTTCCGGCAAGGTCTGCAAAAATATTTTTAGGAATAAATGACAAGATTTGTTGTGGAATACTTAATCCTTCCACTGTTTCTTGTCGTGTCGCTAACTCAGAAATACGAGCAGTTTCGGCTGCTCCTTGCGTAAATTCAGCACCTTGAAGACCAAATGCGATCGTCACACCGATCCCAATCAATGCGGAAATAGCCGTTGTTGCTAATAAAGTGGTCAGCACCGTTGCACTGATTTTACCTAATTTTTCTGATACTTTCATTTTTGTAAAAGCCGCAACGATTGAAACAAAGACTAAAGGCATGATCAACATTTGTAAGAAACTAACGTAGCCGTTCCCAACGATACTGATCCAATCCATGGATTGCGTAATAACCTCGTTTTCTACTCCAAAAATTAGTTGCAATGCGCCCCCGAATACGATACCGGCAGCTAGCGCAGTGTAAACCCGCGTTGAAAATTTTGCATGGCGCTTTTGCATACGATAAAACACATATAATAATGCCGCAAAAACTAGAACCACTAAAACTGTGATGAGTGTTGTCATTTTCATCCTCCTCTTAATTTGTAATGACAAGTCCATCTAAGGAAGTAAAGGTTCCCGAGAAGAACTCTTCAGCTCTTCTCCTGAAAATATTTTTTTCAGTGACTTATTCATTCTAGACTATTTTCCGAAATTTTTCCTTACTTTTGCTTACAATTAGTAATAGAAAAAAACACCAGTGATAGCTAATAACTATCACTGGTGTTTTTTTCTTAATTTTCTTCTTTGGCTTTTTCTTCTTTTTCTGATTGGAAGTTCAATTTCACACCTGGCGCATCCAAGGCGATCTCTGTTACTTCATAGGCCAGACGTTTGACCATCTCAAAAAGTGGTGCCACTAATTCATCGACCTCTTCTTGCGTCACATCGTTTTGATCTTGGACTTTGCGATTCAAGATGTGGTTGATTTGACTAACGCTTCCAGATAACACATATGTATCAAATACTAAACGAAATTCTAAACGGGCACCAACGATGCTATGTTCTTTCGGATAGTTTTCAATTGTCTCTTTTAGTGGTGAAAAACCTACTTTTAAGTCAGTTTGTACCTCTTGATCAGGTTTTAAAAAATCATAATGAAAAGCTTCTACTACTTCTTTTTGTCTTCTAATTTCCATTTTATCACTCCTCTGTTTAAATTATAGCATAACTAAAGTTGAAAGGGGATACTTATTCTGCATTCTTTTCGATTGCTAAAATATCCGCTAGATTCGCCACAATATGATCGGCAGGAATCTCACCTAAGAAATGATCGATATCATATAGGCAAGTGTGGATCTTTGCATTGATCCCCGCTTCAATATCTAATCTTCGGTCCCCTACCATCATCGTTTTTTCTGGGTCTAAGTGATACTGATCGATCAAGTGATTGATGGCATCAGGTGCTGGTTTTCTGGCAAAGCCTTGGTCGATACCAAT
Source organism: Enterococcus sp. AZ062 (assembly GCF_051715065.1). Taxonomy (NCBI): domain Bacteria; kingdom Bacillati; phylum Bacillota; class Bacilli; order Lactobacillales; family Enterococcaceae; genus Enterococcus; species Enterococcus sp. AZ062. The sequence continues at coordinate 1,832,616 of NZ_JBIOTB010000001.1, forward strand.
CACTTCTTCGATCAAATCTGCTAGCTCAAAGACTTTTAAAAGTTTCCAAGTAGAAGCCGTTACACGATGTGTTAAAATATAATGTTTTGCTCCATTCTGTTTTAAACGGCGTAAAACCATTTCAGTCTCTTTGAACGGTACTGAGAGTTCCTGATATTGTTCTTCATATTGATGAAACAAATGATTGAAGGAGACTTCTTCTAATTGATAGCTTTCTCGTAGTTTTCTCACCGATTCTTGCTTCATCACACGATAGATTTCCTTTTTTGGGCGTTCGATACCAAAATCTTGTAATGCTTGAGATACTCCTTCAACCATCGCCGGATACGTATCGAACAATGTCCCATCAAAATCCCAAATGTAATTTTTAATCATTCTTTTACTCCTTTTTACTCATTTCACTAGACATTTGACTAGTATTTTTTCTTATACCTTTCTTGTAAATTGCGTGCCGCACTTTTTACAAGTCACTCGAATCTCACCCTTGCCTTTCGGCGCTCTTTGCTTGAGTTGACAAGTTGGACATGAAAAAATCGTGTAGGTAGCGCTAGCTTGTTGTTCAGGTTGACGTTTCAGTTTATTTTTTATTTTTGTAAACCAGCTTTTGATCGCCACTGTTTTTTGTAAATACGCTTGATTTTCGTTTGAACGAACATAGATTTTCTTTGAACTAAATCGAGCGATGGTCAAAGCGATAAAAAAGAAGAAGAGTAGATAGCCTAAACTGAAAGGCAACCAATATCTAACGACAAAGAAAAATAATCCTAAAACTAACAATAAACGATTCAATGGATCAAGACGCGCATATCTCCCTTTCATAACTTGTTGATATTTTTGTTGAGCTTTCATTATACGTTGTATCCAAATAGGTCCCATTTTTTTCTCCATTTCTCTTTTATTCAAAAAGAAAAAGCCTTAGTTGGCCTTTTCCATCGTCATTTGTTGTAACACATGACGGTTCCGCATAAAATCGATCACGATCAGTTTTTTTTCATCTTCACGTTTTACCACTCGAAAGGTATCTTGTAAAGGTAATGTCAACTTCTTAGATTGGATTTCCTTCAAGCGAACAAAACGACGGATCAACGAGAGCAATTGTGGAAACTGGATCGATGTGTGTAATAATTCTGGATATTTTTTTAATAACTGCGTTGTTTTAAACAAATTTCTTTTTCGGCTGATTTGTTTTAAAAAACTTTTTAATATCTTTTGCTGCCGCTGAAAGATTGAAAGAGAGCCTTCTTCATCGATCTGGTAACGCATCTGACGTTGTAGATCTTTCACCGATAGATGTACTTCAGTGGTACCTGACTCTACGTTGATTCCTTGAGGGAAAAGTTCTGAGATTGCTTTGTCCCACTCTTTTAATGATACTTCAAGATAGTCATTCATTGGCAGTTGAAGTTCTTGAATAAAAAAATGCTTGGCAGCTTGAATGCCACCTTGTTCGTAAATTTCACCAATCGTCAACCCTTCTAAATGAAACTCCGGCGAAAAATGCAAGACTGTTTTTTGTTCATCGATTTGCGTATAGATGAATGTCGACCGTTTGAGAATCGTATCTTTTAAAACAACTAAAAAATTCATTCTTCTCCCCCTTTTTTCTATTACAAAATAGCATATTTTCAACTGTTTGTGTGCAAATATGCAGGAGATTTCATAAAATCTTATTCTTTGAATTTTATGCGCATATAAAAAACTTTTTTATGGCTATATTAGTTTTTTTATTCATGTATTTGATGTTATGGGCGATTCGATAACCGTTACCTAGTATCTGAATCTAAAGGTGTCTGACAACTTATAGATTCAATTCGGTGCGCCTTCTGATTTTTTGCTCGTTAATAAGCCTTGTATTCGTATCATTACTATTTGCTTTACCTATATTTTTGATTGTTGAAAAACTTCTATTTCCCGAAGGGGCCTGTGTATGCTGTGAGACGTTGATTTCTGTCGTTATTTCCGCGTTTTCTAAGGTAGTTTCTAATTGATGCTCGGTTACTAAATTCTCCACATTAACTACTTCAATCACAGCAAGAGCAAACAATAGGTCGCCGTTTCCTAGTTGGTCAGCTAGACTTCTTTTTACGGGTGCTCGCTCAAAAAAGTTTCGTCCTAATCCAATATCACGAATACAAGTCATCAGCATCTCAGCATCGGTTATTTGAAGGTTTGCTTTTAACATCTTGTCAGTCAGTACAGCATTGAAGACAGCTTGTTTTGTGACAGTCGGCAAATTTAACATCTCACTTACATTCTCCACAAAAGAATCAAACCCTTCGCCATGAATTAGCTTCAGAAAATTTACTTCGTATCTCTTTCGAAGATCTTCTCCACTACTCCTGAAACCTATCGGACTACTTGGACAACTTATCAAATCGTCCGATGACGCGACAATATGGGTCACTTCGTGCATAAGAGTATCCTTGGAACTTGGCTGTGCTTGAATCCCTGGTCTAGTAGCTGGATTTACATGAAAACCATCAAGCATGAAAATAATTCGACATTCAGGGTCAAACCGCATAACAAACGCATGTGCACCCATGCGTCCTTTAATTTGTGAGTAGTAATTTTTTGTCACCTCATCACGCAATAAATCAGTAGAAACAAGCCAAATATTTTTAAAATTAAAATCCTCCGTTTGTTCAAGAAGCTGCGTACTTTTTTTTGCAACTGATAACAAGCGCTTCATAATTTCTTTTAAAATTTGTTCTTGATTTTCCGCATCACTTAGTCTAAACATTTCGATTAAGTAAGCTCCCGCAGTCGTAGGTGCAAGAGCCTTTTCTTTTGATAGTTCCTTCTCCTTATCTATAAATTTCTGGAAATTTTCGTGCGCATTTTTAAACTCTGCAGTAAATTGTTTTAGAAATGGTTTAAGTGATTCTGGTGCCTTAGTGATATCGATACCAGAAAATACACGATAATTCGGATTTGAACCTTCGGGGAAATACTCTTTAATTGCTGAAGTAATTTTCTCTCTTAATTTAGCTTCATCACTGATTACATAAGGCGGTAATTCTGGGACAAACTCCGATAAAACTGGTACTATCACTTTTGGATCCTCCACTATATCTGTCCCATCAGGAAGTTGTATTGCTTGGCGAAGTTTATTCCACTCCTTCGCATAAGGTAGTGTATCTGGAAGCTGGAAATATGGTGGATACCGATTATCAACGAATACTTGTGATGAAGATGACGCTAGATGATCAAAAAGTGAATCGGCGCCTTTTGAAGTGCTAGGAATTTGGTCATCTGAGACATCGTCTTCCCCACCTGCGGGTTGTGCATAAGATTGAAATTTGAGGGCACGTTTTTCTAGTTCTGTTTCAAATCGGAACTGATCATTTGCTAAATCTAAGCGTAAGACTGTCATCGGTTCAAGAATATCGTTTTTAACTAAATGATAGCGCTGTTTCTCTTTATGGAATAAAACTAATGGTACATAACGTTCATTAATCTTGATATAGGTTCTACCTGTCTCTGAACTCATCAAGCCCAAATCATCTGGTGGTGAAAGCGTATTTGGCTCTTTCAATGATTGAAATTTATCGATATTTTTACCTACTTTTTGTAATACTTCTTCGGAGAGCGTTCGCGAAGTGGCTGGTTCGAAATACCATTCAATGCCGTTGTAGTTCACCGGAAAAACCCGTTCTCCTTCACAGATATCATAACGCACGCCTTGCTCCTTGATGACCGTTACTCTTATAGGCGTAATTTTATTTTTCATTACAATGTAGCGGCTACTTTGCTCTCCTTCTTTTTTTCCTGTTAAAATCATTCCGTCACCATAAAACTTGACGTTTAGATTCTTTTCCTCGACAAACTGTTGATCGATATCCACTTTACTGGATAGACGATTGATCAAATCAAGTTGGTCAGAGGTAAAGGAGGCTTGTCCTTCAAACACTCTTAATTGTCCTCCTCGCAACGTATAGAATTCTCCAAAAACATCTCTAGTTTTCAAATTGGTTACTCGCATGTATAGTTGGGCTTTCACCCGTTTGACGAAAACCTTGGGACCATTTTTTTTCAGCTGAGCGGAAATAAGCTCTTTCGATAATGGTTCTGACGGTTTTTTTATTTTATTTAGCTTTACCAGTAGTGGTTTGATATCTTTTCGAATAAATGCGCGTGTTTTCATATTGATCAGCTTCTGGAGGACTAACTGACTACTCCCTTTTACCAGCTCAACTCCCGGATCAATATAACGGATCGCACCTATTACTAGAGACTCTATCTCGGCGATATTGGGAAGGGCCCGCACACTATTTTTAACAATTCCTTCTGCACCACCCACTATTGCTGCTTTTGCCACGGATAAACCGAATTTCAGATTAAGGGAAGTGACCTGTCCCAAAACAGGTAGTAAAAGCACCACGTCGATTGTGCAAGAAATAGCTGCTCCTTTCGTATCTCGATTATTGATCCCAACAATGCAATCATAAAATGGAATAAAATGCTTGACACCATCCCAGGCAGCACTAGCAACTGTTTTATCATTTCCTGAATCATATAATTGGCGATACAACTGGTCCCGATGTTTCTGAGCAATCCTGTCAATAACTGTTCTCAAATCCCCTTTAGAAGTGAGTGCATTCATTCGATCAACTTGACTAGAAAAAGTGTAGTCCTTTTTGCCGATTCGAATCTTTTCCCCGACTTTCGAATATCCTCCTCCCCAGACATTTTTTTTATCAAACAAGCCATATTTAAGATAGAGCATAGGATCCTTATCTACACGATAGATGGCATACCCTCCCTCTTTATCTAGGTTTTTCAAGGCATACACCCGTTCTTCTTTTTCGTTGACAGCTACCAAAATATTCGTCTTTTCTAAATTAAGAGTTGTATCCAGCCAAGTTTCTCGATTCCCAAAAAATACTGGAGGAATTGATCCTGGTGCGGAAGGCGCATAATAGCGCACTTCATTTTTCAATTGAGTAAATGCTTCATAAATATGTGTCTTTGGAGAAATAATAAAATTGAAATCTTCTATATTGAGTGAATGAAATGCATACTCCATCAACTTCTTATTTAATGCACGGTGCTTGTCTGCTACTTCTTTCGTTAATTCGGTGTACCATTTTTCTATATCTCTTGGGATCCATGGCCCGGGGCATGGGTTTCCACCATCAAGATACACTTGATCTCCAAATAAACTCACTCTTATCCCGAGTCGTTCACACTCTGCTAACACTTCATTTACTAAGCCTTTTTTACGACGCCAGTTTATAAAAGCCTCTTCATACTCTTGATACAGATGCTCAACATCTTCTTGATTTTCCATATAATTGAAATAGCCTTTTTGGTAATAACTCATAAAACTACTTAATGCAAATTCTTTATGAATCCCTAACTCCATCGCCTTATTTAACCGCTCTGGCTCTAGTTGTGCTGTAGCTAGTAAGGCTGGCACAAAAAAATAATTCAATTCATTTAAATTATCTATACCTTGATGAGTGGCAATATCAAACAAAAACATTCCTAAAGTATTCGTTTCATTTTTATTGAAATTCGAATGATAGCCTGTATCTTCTAAAAATTTTGAACCAATCAATTGCATCAAAGATTCATAGTCAGAAATCAAAAGCTCATCAGCTAACTGACTTGTTTCTAGGAAATAATTTGGGAGCATTTTTTTTGTCAATAGGATCCATAGTTTCGTTATCGTCTCTTGTTCTTCCTTCTTAGGTCGTTGCTCGATCAGACCAGCTTCAATTAGCTCGTGTACCTCAAATAACTTTCTTAGACGGCCGATAGTAAACGTTGCCGGATCAGGAGCGGAAATAATATTTTGGACAATGTAGGTTTCCACCGATTTTTCCAGAACTGTTTCAAATACCCACTTCATGACTGTTGCTTCAGCGTCCTTATTTGAAATCTTCTCGTCTGACTTCCCTCCATAAAGATCCAACTCATTAAGGATTACTTTCGCAACTGCCTGAACTTTCTCTGGCATTAGCACCGTCCCAACACCTTCTTGCGTAAACCATTTTCCGACTGCAAGTAAAATGTCTTCTTTCGTGGGTCGTTCAGATAGCAATCCTTTCTGTCGAAAAAAAAGTTCAATTTGATTCTTGATATTTTCAGATTGCCATTTTGAAACTATCGCTTTACTCATAGACTGAGATTGTTTTTGCTCTAAAGTATTATCTTTAGGTTTCACTTCCAAAGATGGAGTATCCATTTCTATTGTATCTTTCATCCACTGGACAAATATTTGTTGGGCTTCTTCGTTAGAGATCACCCTCTCTTTTTCATCCCCTAGAATTACCCGAACTAATTCTTTCAATTTCCCCCAATCGATCGTATCAATCTCTAACCCTTCTACTAATGCCCATTTAGCGGCACTTTCCACCAAGATATTTTTATTACTTAGATCGTTAGCAAAACCTCTTTCTGATAAAAAATTGGTCATATTTTTGCATATAAGCTCATATTGTTCAATAGTAGAATTGGGTAAAGAAAAAGCCAATGGTTCACTAATCGTTGGTTTTGAGGAATCAATCTCATTCTCACGTAAAAAAGTGATGATTTTCTTATCTAATTCTTCCCTTTTATTTCCTTTGTTCCACTCATAGGCATAGTTTCTTTTGTCTTTTTCAATTGTATACCCATAATACGCATTATTATTCCCCCATTGAAGATAGATGGCAACAGCTTTATCGATCGATAAATCTTTTTCCTCGAGTTTATACGTTTTTACAATGATTTTTGCTATTTTTTTTACTCGTTTAATTATTGTTTTATAGGTCTCTCCAGCAATAATCCAATGATCTACCGCTTTTGATACATCCGCCAGGGACGCTCCCTGAGTTGGGATTCCCTTTTCATCTAATATCTTTTTCAAATCATAAACTGCTTTTACTATGTTATCCCTTACTTCAAAAAGTGGTGGATAATAGACAAAGGGAATCAATGGATGTTCATGAGATATCAAGTCATAGCGCTCATTGATGAAATCATCATAGATTTGATTACTTTCACTTTTTTGTTCTTGATTACGGGCTAATAAAGAATCTTCCCATGGAGATAACTTATAATAAATCGTTTGCTGATCTATTTTCTTATACTCATTTTTCTCAAGTAAGGTATTGGCTTTCCACTGCATGAAAATTCCGAATAACTGATTGGCTGATAGGGAATCTCCTAATCTGCTTTGTCCCACTCCATAAGCTTTCAAAATAACATAAGCAAGATACTGTATTTTTCTTGATTTATATGACTTCTTTGAGCCCCAATCTTCTTGGCTATACTTTTCGATTGCCTTTACCAGTTCCAATCCACTGTCAGAAGAGGGAGTAATACCACTTTTTTCAAGGAGTTTCTTTAGTTGTTGATTCACCTTACTAGTTTTTTCCCTATGCTCAAAAAGATCATATTGGTAATAAAAAATCGGTAATAACTCTCCGTCGTTTACAAGAAGGTTACGATTATTCATGAGATCTGTCACAAGTTCATCAATTCGCTCTAAGTCTGTTTTCTTAGAGGAAATTGTGGCAGGTGTAGTCTCACTCACAGGCTTGTTTTTTTCTTCATTACTCAGAACATTTGAAGGTGTCCATATAATCTTTTTTATTATTTTAAATTGAACATTTTTAAATATATTATTATTTCGCCATTGAAGGAAAATAGCATTTGCTCGCTCATCAGTCAGTCCGTGTGTTGAGAGGCCACAAGTATCAAAAATGATATGTGCAATCTGTGTTCTTCTAGCAATCACTTTTTCAACTACTTCGCTATTTTCCAATTTTTGTAGATTTGTGAATACATAACGCATTGAGGTATCGTCTTCCAGCCACCAGCCAGAACCCTCCTCTCGTAGATATTTTTTGACCGCTGTATTGATTTTTTCCGTTTCATTCCGTTCTTGAAAAAGAGCGTAATTAAACCAAAATGGTAGTTGTTTTTCACCCAACTCGTACTCAGGCAAGTTAACTTGAATGTATCTTTTAGTAGCTAAAAAAACAATATTAGAGGTTTCCATTTGCAAAGTCTCATAGGATTTCAACGAAGATTCCAATCGATGATCAGACCGTGGATTCAATGGGCTAATATCAAACCATGGAGCTGCTTCAACTCCCTTTACTTTCAGAACATCCCATTTATCAATATAATCATCCAAAGTATCTGATAGTTTATTTGTTAAACTCCAAAGCTGTGAGAAGATCCCTTCCTCTCTAACCTGTGTGATCGAACTTTTTTTTGAAAAAAACAGTCCTTGAAAAGATTCCGGTAAGAAATCAACGAGTGATGCAGATACTGACTCTGCATTCTTGGCTTGATCATCTGATAGAATTTGTTGCTCATCGTTCCTGTAAAATACTCGATTCATCATCCCCAGAAAAAGATCGAGCACTGAAATACCGTTTAAATCTTTCATTTTTTCCGTGAAGGTTGCATTTTCAGGAATGCTAAAAAAAATAGTGAATTGATCGGTCATATCTTTCCAAAAAGCTGCTATCAACGAATCCTCATTGATCGAAACTATCTTGCTGGTACTGCCTGAAGGAATGATGTTAGTTGATCTAAACTGATAGTTAACATTGGCTTCAAATACATTTTTTAATTTCTCAGCCGAATTTTTTGCTATAAAATAGGAGGAATCGGTTTCTTCTGTACGTTGCTCAAAGTGATTTCGGGAGAGAGTTAGGGTTTGCTGTTCATTTGATTGCTGTGCTCTCAGAACAGCTGCTTGGCGGATTTTGCTAAACTGGTTTTGAGTATGATTGAAAGATTTCTGGGAGCCAGGTTGCTTTTGATTAGAAAGTTCTCTATTCATCGTATAATTGGCGCGTTTTGAGAATAGCTGGGCAAGCTGCTGCATGTTGAGATTCCATTGATGTGCTTTAGCCGTTAGATAAATCATTGGATTAGTTGAGGATAGTTGCTCAATGAGGGGATTGACTGTTTTATGAAAGTCTGGATAGCTGAAACGTTTGAGGTCTACACTTGAACTTGATGAGGGGCTATACATCGTGAATTTCTTTTCTTTTTGGCGAACCTTTAAATGAGTATCTTCTTTAAAAGCAGCTGACTGTTTCTTTCCCACTTGCTGACGTGTCAGTGGGACTTCCCCTACTATTTGAAAGTTACCTAAGATATTGCAAATATAAAGGTAACCTGTTAAACTTCTTAGACCTTTTGGCGTAAGCGTATTTCCCATTTGATTTGTACTATAATTCGGCCACATTTGATCATTTAACTGTTTAAAATCCTCGTGACGTGTATTGTACAATTTACCAATCTCTTCGGAATAACTGTCTTTAGTCACTATCTTCACTCCTTAAATTTATTTTTATTTTTTCTACATTACACAAAAAATAACACACACACTTTAGAGCCATTACTTAAACTGTTACAATTGTTTTAGTACCCGAGCGATTTCTCTTGATCAACTTAACTACTTTAGTAGCACATACATCCACCGATCCTATATTTAATCGGTCTCAAGGCTAATTATAAGTAAATACAAGAAGTCTACCTCACCTTTTTCCAATTAAAAATCGAAAAAAAGTTTATCTAATCAGAAGTTTCTTTATTTATAATTTTAAGTTATAACCTAAAAAATGCTCATCCAGCAATATAGACAAGCATTTTTGGTAAAAGAAAAAGCCGTAAAAAACTTAAAATAGCACAAGGTCTATTTTGTTTTTTTCGACTTATTGTCAAAACAAGATGATCAAATTTTGGTATATTTCAAGGTAAGTGCTATTCCGAATTTAGCCACTTGCATTTGGATGAGTTTCAATTATCTTCTAATAAATCTTTCATTTCAACAACTTCGCGATATTGATGGATTTTCGTAATACCAATTACTTTATCGATATCAATACTAAAACAAATACCATTACCCGGAACATCGATCTTGATGCCTTTTCCTATCGCATCCATCACTTCGTTTGTCAAACTATCTGGTACTAATGTCAGAACGATATCCTTTTCCGGTGAGATATCCAATCCTAAGAATTTTCCTGTGTCATGGACGCCAGAACCACGTCCATGTAAAATCGTCCCCCCTGATGCGCCAGCCTTCTTTGAGTAATCGATCACATCTTCCCCAATGCCACCATCCACGATCGTGACGATCATCTCGAGATTTAGTGCGACTAAATCATTCATTGTTGTTCCTCCATTTGTTGTAATTTTTCTTTGTTTTTCTGATCTTTTTTGTCTTTTTGTTTATAAATGAACCCTAAGACTAATGTTGATAGTATTGGTGTCAATGCGATCATTGCCACCACGCCAAATCCATCAATAATTGGATCTCGACCGTCGATCTGTGTGGCGATTGCCACACTCATAGATAAAATAAAGGTAGAACACATCGGTCCTGTGGCGACACCGCCGTTATCAAAAGCCATCGATAGAAAAATCTTGTCGACTTTTGCACCCAAGACAAAAGCTAAGCCATATCCAGGAACCAAGAAATAATAAAGAGAAAAACCAGCTAATAAGCGCCACATGGATAGACCGACTGCTAGACCGATCCCAATCGAGATCACTGCTAACATTACTTTTGCATGAATCCGACCTTCACTTAGTTCTTCGACTTGTTTGACCATCACATGGATAGCTGGCTCTGCAAAACCTACTAAAAATCCCATAACAAACCCTAAAGGAATCAGGATCTGATTATTCGCTAAAGAAGCAATTGCACTTCCCAGGTGTTGCCCCACTGGTACATAAGCAACATTTACACCATGTAAAAATAAAACTAATCCGATAGTTGTGATCAAAAAACCTTTCATGATATCAAAAAAACGTTTTCTCCTCAATTTGAATGAAAGAAAGTTCATTAGTACAAATAGGACCACGATCGGTGCCACCGCAAGGATGACTTCATATCCAACTTGTCCAATACCTGCAAAAAAAGTGACCAAAAAATTCATTGGAAGATCACCCCCAGGATCATGACAGCCAAGATAGGACCAAGTGAGGCAATACCAACCATTCCAAAGCTATCGTTTTCATTTTTCCCTTGGCGGATCATACTTGTCATTCCACCAGCCAAGGCTAGAATAAACGGAACAGTCACTGGGCCAGTTGTGACTCCACCTGCATCAAAAGCAATCGGCATAAATTCATTACTTGTAAAGAAGGAAGCGATAAGTACCGCAAGATAACCGATCACCATCAATCGATAATAAGATAGTTTAAATACGACTCGTAGTAGTGCAAAAGCTAAAAATACGCCGGTTCCCACACTGACTATACCGATCAATAAGACTCGGCCAATCTCTCCATCCGAAATATCAAATACTTGTTGACCCAATACTTGCACCGACGGTTCGGCAATCGTGATCACGATGCCAATCAGAAAACCCAAACTAATGATGATTGGTAGACTTTTCTTTTTGATCATATATTTACCGACCAAATCACCAACTTCCATCATCGAATAATCAGCACCAAATAAAAAGAGACTCATACCAACCATCATCATGATTGCTCCTAAGATGAATCTTCCCATGGTTTCAACATCTAATGGTGCAAATACAAAGGTCAGGATAACGATCAATACCGTCATAGGCATGATTGCAATGATTACTTCTTTAAAATTTTTCCTCATGTATCCTCCTCCTTTACTTCTAGTTTACCTGATTAAAAGTAAGTTTACGAGGAAAAACCGTAAGCGATACCATTTTTATGTAAAAACTTTTAAAAAAAACAGTAACAAACTAGCTAAAGCATCAAAAAAAATCAACGAACATTATTTTTTGTTTTTTTAAAAAAAGTCTCAACTACTTGCTATAAGCGATAAAAGCCAAAAATAGATAAACTATTTCTGACTTTTATCGCTTATTTTTAAGAAGTTTATTTTATAACGAAAGTTATCCATAAATCGAAAGTCTAAAGGGGTCCTTTTTGCTCATTTTTGATTATTCAGAAGATAGTTTCTGAACATGAGATTTCAGGCTTAATTCTGTCTATTTGACAGAACCAATCATCCCTTGAACAAATTGTTTTTGTAAAACGAAAAACACAAGTGCAGTTGGTAAGGTCGCAATCACCAGTCCACTCATGATCATGCCATAGTCTGGTGTATAGGATGCCCCCATGGCTGATAATACTAATGGAACTGTTCGTTTATCTGGAGATTGTAACGCCACTAAAGGCCAGAGGTAATTGTTCCAACTACTCATAAACGTGATGATCGCCGCAGCGGCATACGTATTTTTAGCTGTTGGTAAATAGACACGAAAGAAAATACTTAATTCTTTAAGACCGTCTAAACGTGCCGCCTCTACAAGGTCCTTAGGAAAGGACTTCGCGTTTTGACGGAAAAAGAAAATCAAAAAGGCGGTACTTACTGAAGGTAAGATGACAACTAGAAAACTATTGATTCCTAATATCGTACCATTCAATTGAGAAAACATCCGATACAGCGGGATCATCAATGCCGCAAAAGGTACCATCATCGATAATAACAAAATATTAAAGACGACTTCTTTTCTTTTACTCTTATAGATCTCAAAACCATAACCTGCCATGGAGGAGATCAATAAAGCAAAAATCGTTGTAACCACAGCGATCATTGCAGAATTAAGTAAAGAGCGTGAAAAATTCAAGTCATTCGAAAAGAGATTTTGGAAATTGATCACTAAATTCTCACCAATCATCAGTTTACCTGAACTAATATCCACTGCGGTATTCGTCATCCCTAAAATCATCCAAACAAACGGGAAAATTGAAATAAAGGAAACGATGACTAAAGAGGTATATTTAAAAATGCTCAAGAGTAACTGTCCAATACTCACTTGCTTTTTCGTAATTGATCGGGGTTCACTACTTGTCATTTCTCTCATTTGCTCTCACTCCCTATTTTAGTTTGAATCACTGATAGCAAGACGATAAATAGTACGATAACGAAAGAAACAGCTGCGGCATAACCAAAATTCGGAGTGAATTTATAACTCAAATTATAGATATATTGTGACAATGTCGTCGTTGCATTAGCTGGCCCACCACCAGTGATATTTTGTACCTCATCAAATAATTGCAAGGTACCGATCGTTGAAGTGATCGACGTAAACAAAATGATTGGTTTCAAGTTAGGTATCGTGATTTTAATGAACTGTTGCCACCTTGATGCGCCATCAATATCAGCAGCTTCATATATTTCTGGATCGATGTTTTGCATACCAGATAAAAAGAAAATCATATTATACCCTGTCCAACGCCATGTGATGGAAATAATGATCAAAACTTTTGCCCAAAATGGATGAGTCAACCAACCGATCGGGTTATCGATCAAGCCAATTCCAACCAAAAGGTTATTGACTAAACCTGATTGGGAAAATAAACTTTTCATGATCAAAGAATAGCTGACCATTGAGGTAATACATGGCAAGAAAATCGCTGTTCTGAACAATCCTTTGAACTTCAATTTTTTATCATTCAATAGATTTGAAATAAACAATGCCAAAAACAACATGACAGGAACCTGTACTAATAAGTATAAAAAGGTATTGAAAAATGCTTTACGAAAAGTCGAATCTCCTAACATTCGTTGATAATTTCCTAATCCGTTGAACGTCATATTTACAGGAGGTCCACTTTGAAAAGAGGTGATCAGTGCTAACACCATTGGTATAAAAACCAAAATCGAGATCATGATCACTGGCAAAACTAAAAACGCATGACCATTTCTGAATAGATCCTTTTGTTTCATATTATTCCCCACTTTCATTACACATATGTTGAAGAAATACATGCCTCACAGAAAGTCAGACAAAATAGATTGTTATTTTCTTCTAAGCTTTGAACCACTGCCCGTGATTGGTTCCATCAGACAGAGAATAGAAAACGAGCGGAACTTCTTATTTTTTCGAATACCATTGCTAAAGTTATACAGGATAGCTAACGGTGTGAATGTCCATGTCCCCCATACGCGTTTCAATTAATTGCTTATTCCATAAGCGATACCTTCAAACGAACGAACAATACACTCGTTGATCCGTTTGAAGAGATCGCCACTCATTTCTTTGTTGTTCCATTCATAATCGGTTTACTGTTGACGCTGGATATGACTTAATTGGCTAACTGCGCTTCGACTTGTTTTTGCGTATCTGCCAAAACTTTGTCCGCTGATTCACCATTGATGATTCGGCTCAAGGATTCCGCCACAACAGATTCAATGGCATAAGTTTCATGACCATAGTTCACTTCAGGGATTTCTGCTGTCCATTTTGAAAAGTCATCAAATACTTTTTGATTACTATAGAATTCAGATGGCTGTTGATAAGCTTCTTGATCATTCGCACTCAACATGGTCGATACTAAACCAATTTCTTCAGCTAATTTGCCCATCAATTCTTCATTTGTTGCGAATGTCTTTTCCAAGAAATCTTTCGCATTTTCTTCACCAGCTACGCCCTTGATCACATACCAGCCGGCACCACCCAAGTTGGAAGCTTGTGCTTTTTGCATGTTAGCAGGTAGAGCTGGAATCGGTGCGATCTTCCACTTGCCTGATTGATCTTCTGCCCCTTGGATGGTTGAAGAATACCAAGCGCCAGTTGGTGTAGAAGCAACAGCTCCTGATTGGACCGCCGTAACCCCAGCATTCCAGTCAGATGTTTGTTCGACTAGATCTTCTTTAAGTAAGGTAGCAAAGAGTTCTAATCCATATTTTAATGATTCATTATTTTCGATCGTCACTGTTTCTCCATCTTCCGAGGTATACCACTCTCCAGCTTGTTGCATGATCATGCGCACACGACCTAAATCGGAAGGATTGACTTCAGAGATTTTTTTCCCTGTTTTTTCTTTGACATCTCGTGCAACTTGTAAATAATCATCCCACGTCAAGTTCTTCATATCTTCTTCCGAATAACCAGCTTCTTCTAAGATATCCGTACGATAGAAATTAGCTGTCACACCTGAGTCAAAAGGTACGCCGTAAATTTTATCGTCAACTTTGTTTACTGCAAATTTGTAGGCGGCAAAGTTACTTTCATCCACAATATCCGTCAAATCAGCAAACGCATCTGGGTAAGAAGTAAGGTATCCTTGGATACGGTAATCTTCGATCAACACAACATTTGGTAACCCATCTGTATTTCCGCTGGCTAATGCCGTATTCAGTTTTTGTACGATATCATCTTGAGACATCGTCACTACTTCCACGTCAACATCCTCATTTTCGTAAAACTCTTTGGCTTCATTGACGGCTTTGATATTAAAGGCCTCATCCCATGCCCAGACCGTTACTTTATCTTCGTTTCCGGAAGCATCGCTGGAAGAATTGCCACAACCGGCAAAAAGTGTAACTGCTGCTGTTAGGACGAAAGCGCTAGCTAAGATTTTTTTTAGTTTCATTTTTTTCCCCACCCTTTTTAGTGTTTGTTTTTCTTACATGCTTATCATAGCAGACTTGCAAGCGTTTTCTTCGTTAATGATCGTTCTCAAGAAAAATATCCTAAAATAAGAAAAAAGTACAATTTTGTCATCTTTTGATTTAGTAAATGAAATTTTAGACTTGCATTTGTAAACGTTTCCCAGTATTTTTAACTTACGTAACAAAGGAATAGGGGGAAAAACATTGAAAAATATCGTATTGATCGATGATGAACAGACCATTCTCTCTGGTCTAAGTACCCTGATCGATTGGCCAGCGCACGACTTCCATCTCAAAGGGGCCTTTTCAAAACCATTAGAAGCGCTCGAATTCATTAAGCATCAGCCTCTTGATATCATCGTAACGGATTTGATGATGCCAGATCTAAATGGTATCGAACTTTCTCGATTGATCAAGAAGGAACAACCTGAAGCAAAAATCTTGGTTCTATCTAGCTATGATGACTTTCAATTGGTCAAAGATTCATTCAAAGAAGGCGTCTCAGATTATTTACTTAAACCAAAATTGAACCCTAGTGAACTTTTAGCTTCTCTAAAGAGTCTGGTGGAACAATCTACAGAAGTAAAGAAACCACGTTTGACAGAACTCGAAAAAACGAGTCAATTACTGAGCAATTATTTGTCCGGAACTTCTCTTGATTTAGGTATGTCACGCAAACAATTCCCACATGACCACTTTTATCTAGTATATTGTGAAGAAAAGCAATCGGAAAAACAGCGTCGGAGTGAACAAATGATTGCAGAAGCACCACGATACACAAATCAGCTCGCCTCTGTCTTTCCTTTTTCTACGACAGCAAATGATATTGGTTATTTTATCAATGTCGCTTCGAAGAAGGCATTCGATCAGTTGATTGAACGATTTCAGCAAGAGCACCAGGCAGATTCTTGTCTCTATGTTCTATCTGATGCACTTGATTTTGAAAACTTTTATTCTGAATTCCTTACATTAAAGCAAAAAAGTAGCGGACAGCACTTTTATCTGACAGATCACTGCGTTATTTGTGAAGAGCTATTATCTCCCCTACTCTCTTCTTATGAGCAACAAACAAAAAGTTATTTGACCAAGATCATGAACAAAGATTTTGTATCTGCCATCGAAGAATTGGACAATTACATGAGTAAGGTACTTGATCAACGATTGCAACCAAGCTATCTGAAACACGAGATCATCAATCGACTCTATGCCTTGATCAACGCGATCGCGGACGAACATGAAAAAAGAAAAGAGATCATGACACTAAAAATCACGATTCCAGCACAGATCACGCAAGCAGAACAGTGGGATGATCTGGTCTTGATCGTCAATAATACGACGAAGTTATTGCGTGAAGTCACCACAACCTTCAGAAAAGACAACTCAGATGTGTTGACGTTGATCTATGAGTATGTTCAAGAGAATTATCATCAAGACATCAGTCTACAAACGCTATCCGAAAAATATCATTTTTCTTATAGTTATTTATCGACGATTTTTACAGAAAAGTATGGGATCAATTTTACGAAGTACTTAAAAAAAGTCCGTATCAACCATGCAAAACTATTGTTGAAAGAATCGAATCTTTCGTTAAGTGATATTGGTCAGCAAACTGGATTTACTGAACTTGGTTATTTTTCTAGAGTATTCAAAGAAGAAACTGGGTTGACCCCTTCACAATATCGTAAAGGAATACTGACCGTATGATTAAAAAGCTAAGAGAACACGAGCTTTTGACCAAACTTTTGATCATTCTTTTTATTGCTTTGTTCACTCAAGCAGCGACGATTTCTTTGTTCATTTATCAACGCTCAAGAGACGCCTACATTCAACAATTCGATCGATCCAATCGAATGACCTTACAAAAGATCCAACATGATTTTGAAACATTGAATGACAATATAGAGAACACGTTGACATTATTGGCTGAAAGCTCTGCTGTAGAGGGGTATTTCAAAGAAGGGCAACAAACGACTTTGGAGAAAATCAATCAACTACGTACGGTGCAAAAAATGAATGATTCATTGGCACCGATCTTTCCAAACATCAAAGATGATATTTTTCTTTTTGGGGAAAATGGTCGGATGTTCATTAGTAATGATATGGTGAGTGATCTCACTGCTGATGACTTTTTTCAATTAGAGTTGATCCAGAAAGTCAATGAAAATCCAACAGCGACACAAATGGTCTTTACCCAGTTTGGACTGACGAAACGCGACAAACAATCACCAAGTGTCTTGTTTATCAAAAAGCTTAGATCCACTTTGAACCAAACTTATGGTTATGCTGTCGTTGCCATCACTTCTGATGAGTTGGCAAAAATATTCAGCCAATCAGTCGACCCGCTAATCACGCAAATCGATTTTGTGACAGATGAGAAAAAAATCTTTGCTTCGAATGTTGAAAATCGGATTGGAACGACGTTTGATTCATTTGATGAGTTGGTCGAACACGAGACGTTGACCAAAGCCAATCAGCGGATCACTCGGTTACCACTTTACCGACAAAACTCGGCTTTAGTCAGTGAGGTCAATGTCCACTCGATCGCCGATCAAATGAATGTCATCATTCCGATCATCCTTTATAATATTGGAACACTGATTTTAGGTGGTATCGTAGTAGCGATCTATTTGAATCGCAATACTCGCTCAATCTATCAATTAGTAGATTCATTGAACAAAATCAAAGAACCGGTAGCAGCTACTGTTCCGATCCAGGGAACCTATGAGATCCGGACACTCGCTACTACAATCAATCAGCTACTAACAACGATCAGTGACAATCATACGCAATCTTTACAAAATGAAAAGAAAAAAAGGACCTTAGAGATACAAGCGATGCAAGCACAGATCCAGCCTCATTTTATATATAATACGTTAACTAGCCTCAAATTTTTAGTGTGGCAACAAGAAAATGAAAAAGCAGTCGCAGGCATTGACAGTTTTATCGATCTCTTGCGCAGTACGATCGGCAATAAAAATGAAATTATCCCTGTGGAAGAAGAATTGAACAGTGTGAGAAGTTATATTGCGATCTTGACACTGCGCTACGGTGATGCAATCTCAACCAAAATCATGGTACCTGAGGAACTTTATTCTTTGTACATGCCCAATATGATCATCCAGCCAATCATCGAAAATGCTTATTTACATGCGTTCCAAACGAAGAAAAGTGGCTTCATCACTTTGTATGGGATGATCAGAGAGGATAAATTGTCGTTTGAAGTTATGGATACAGGTGATGGCTTTGATACGGAACAGCCAACGAAAAACAGAGACTATTTTTCAGGTATCGGTAGCAAAAATGTTCATGAACGAATCCAATTACTTTATGGTGAAGATTATGGCTTACACATTGATTCGGTAGTCGGTGTGGGTACATCGGTAACGATCACGTTACCGATCATAAAAAAGGAGAGTAAAACTGAATGAACGTGTAGACAGAAACAATTCCTTCAGCAATTCTGGCGAACCACTTCTTTCTTGACCTTCAAGTATCAGCCACAACTCATAGGACCCTCTAAAAATCCGCAGAATGGATTTTTAGAGGGTCCTATTTTTGATTTTACGAATTTACATCATTTAATGATAAAACTGAACGCGTGGTCTTCTTCACCACTAATATGATAGGCTTCTTCGACATCCGCTCCCCAAGAATCGATACCTCCGACTCCTCGGACTTTCGCCAACATCGTGACAACCGTTCGCCGTTCTGGTGGCAGTTCCTCCATGTGTGTCGCCTGTTCTAATTCTTCTGCTTTGAACGGTAATGCCGCAAAAGCAAATGGCGAATCCTTTTGTTCAAATCGTAAGGAAAACTCTTCCTGACTTTTATCTGCATTATTCAAGGTTGTCTTGCGCGTGATCTCTAACCACTTGGTATCCATATGGACGCCACAATCTTGTGGCACTAAATAAGGTGGGATCGGTAGGCCCTCTACATGATAGACCCCAGGTACGCCACCAGCTTTACGATCCGGATAAGTTTCACCTGACAGCCCTTCGTAATCGAAATGAGTGGCTTTCGTTGGCATGATCATGCGAAATCCTATTACTGGCAGTTCGGGTAATCCTTCTTTGCCATGATAGTGCATGTTCACGTGTAGATCCCCTTGTTCATTGACACGATACGTCATATCGACGGTCGTTTGTGGAGTTGTATTGACAGCCAATGTGAAAGTGATTTCGACTGTATTCGCATACTCTTGATTGCTATAACGATTATTGACTGGTGCGATCGGCAGTTCGATGGCTTGGTCGTTTATTGCAACATGGATTGCTTCCACTTTTAGATACAACCCTGCACCAAGCCACATACTTGAGCGATACCCAAAGCCATTTCCTCGATCATTATCTGTCAATGCTCGCCAAAAAGTTGGTTGCGTTTCACGATAAAGCCATTCTTTCCCATTTTTTTTGAGTGATTCCAAACCACCTCTGGTGTAAGAGAAAATATAATGTTTTTCTTCTGTTTTGATCCCTAAGGTGCAGTCGCCATAAATGATTCTCAGTTTAGGAGCTGTATTTGCCATAATAGTATCTTACCTCCTGTAATGCTGGTTTTTCTTGTCCATTTGCAAAAACGATGCCATTTCCCGAAAACTCATAATCACTTGGACGATCATCAAAATCGCCGCCGTAACGCATGACTTTTCGATTTGTCACTGGATCAAGTACCTCAAGTGCCTGATCTTTAAAATCCCAAATATATCCGCCTTGATACATCTCATATTTGTCTAACAGTGCCATATAAGAACCTAATCCACCTAAAGAATTCCCCATATCGTGCATGTATTCGCACAAGATATATGGTTTATCTGCTTGATTCTCTAGATATTCAGCGACTGCCGTAGGTGTTGCGTACATACTACTTTTCATGTCCGAAACAGAAGCTTCAAATTTGGGATCAACATAATTCCCTTCATAATGCACCAAGCGGTCTGGATCAACCGTCTTGAAGTATTCATTCATCAAGCGAATATTCTCCCCTACATAAGACTCGTTGCCTAAGGACCAGAACAAGATACTGGTATGGTTTTTGAAGGTTTCAAAATTGGTTTTTGCTCGATCTAGCACCACTTCTCGCCATTGCGGAATTCCTCTTGGTACATTATAGGATGGCTCAAAAGCACCCATTTTTTGCCATGACCCATGTGATTCTAAATTGGTTTCTGCCATCACGTGGATACCTGCTTGATCGCAGAGGAAATACCAAGGAATCTGGTTGGGATAATGTGAGGTCCGCACACCATTGATGTTAGCATTTTTAATCACTGCCAAATCCTTTTCCATGTCAGCTAATGTGATTGCACGTCCTGTTTTTTCACTCCACTCATGACGATTGACGCCATTGATGATCAAACGTTTTCCATTCAGATACATCACTTTATCTTTTAACTCGATCTTGCGAAAGCCGAATGGATACTCGACATATTCAGTCACTCCGTCACGGTCCCTGGTTTCAATTTCAAAGCTATACAGATTCGGGGCAAAATGATCCCATAATACTACTTCACCTAAATCAATACTGAGCTGCATCGTTTCAACTATCGTATGCTTTTCTTCATAGATCGTTTGCTTGTCTAAATCAAGGACCCTTACCTGTAAGACACTTTCAGCTGTGAGATTTTCAAAAGACAACGACACATCCAATTTACCTTTTTGATACGTGTCATCTAATTGGGGACGTAACCACAAGTCTTCTAAATGATTCTTGCCACGAGCAACTAAAACGACATCCCGAAAAATCCCGAAGAAACGGAAAAAATCCTGATCTTCTAAAAAGGCAGCTGTGCTACGTTTGTGGACTTCGACTGCCAAACGATTCTCTTCTTCTAGATAAGGAGTCAAATCAAATTCTGACGGTGTAAATGAATCTTCTGCATAACCAACGAAATGACCATTCAACCACACATACATGGCTTGTTCGACACCTTCAAAACGAATCGTGACATCTTTTCCCTTCAGTCCCTCTGCTAATTGGAAAGTCGTAACATAGGACCCTACTGGATTTTCTTCCGCTTGAGAGAACATCCCTGCCATTTCCTTTTCTGAAGCAGTTGTATAAGCGGGACGACGAAACTCATGACCTTCCCAAGGATACATCGTGTTGATGTAATGGATCTTATCAAAATCACTTAGTTCAATGTGGCCAGGCACATGGATCGTGTCGAATGAACGATCGTCAAAATCTTGTTCAAAAAACTCTTTTGGGCGATTTTCTGCATTTTCAGAAAAACAAAAGCGCCATTCACCATTTAGTGACTGTATTCGGGAACTTTGACTTCTCATTTCTTCTTTTGAACCATAGACTGTATGATCGCTATGTGCCTTTCGCTGATTCACACGAAAAACTTGGGGATCATCTAACCAATCAATTGATGCTTGCATTTTCTTCTTCCTTTCCTGTAGCTATTTTTTCAAAGTGAAAGACTTCTGTCTGAAAATCTCCGTGAAAATCAGGGAGATAAAGCCCCATCGTCATTAACTCCGAGCCTGAATAAATCAATGAACTTTTACGCTCACGATACATCCCTTCCTCTAAACCAACCAAGCGGATCTCATGAAAAGGTGGTTGCCCAGAAGTTAATCGTCGTGCCATAAAGACAACGATCTCCTTTTTATTTGGAGAAACAAATTGCCACGCCGCAACGTTTTGTTCAAAGGGATTTTCTAAACGGTCAAATTTTCCTTGTTGGATGGTTTGACGAATTTCTTTATACGTGCTGATCTGTTCTTTGATGATTCTCTTTTCTTGTTCGTCTAATGCGGTCAAATCTAGTTCATAACCAAATACCCCGCTCATCGCTACGTCCCCGCGTGTCTTTAAATCTGTCACACGTCCACTTTGATGGTTAGGTGATGCGGAGACATGAGCGCCCATCGAGGAGATCGGGTAGCCAAGACTCGTTCCGTATTGGATGTCGATTCGTTCCATCGCATCAGTATTGTCACTTGTCCAGGATTGTGGCATATAATAAAGGATTCCTGCGTCAAAACGGCCACCACCACCTGAACATCCTTCCCATAAGATATCTGGGTAAGCTGTGGTCAACTCTTCTAAAAGATTATATAAGCCTAAAACATACCGGTGATAGACCTCTCCTTGATTCTCCACGTAAGCAGAGTAAACATCTGATAAGGAGCGATTCATATCCCATTTGATATAATCGATCGGTACCTCATCCAAAATTTTTCGTAATTGCTGACTGATCGAATCTCGCACTTCTTTTCGTGTAAAATCCAAAACAAATTGTGACCGAGATGCCGCAGGCGTTCGTGCTGGTTCTTGCATCAAATAATCAGGCGTCTGACGATACAATTCAGAATCGATCGAAATCATTTCAGGCTCTACCCATAGCCCAAATTTGAGGCCCTTTTCATGGGCGTACTCTGCAATGCCTTTCAAACCATTCGCCAATTTCCCTTCATATTCAAACCAGTCTCCTAAAGAAGAAGTATCTGCATCTCTTTTCCCAAACCAGCCGTCGTCTAAGACGAACATTTCCATACCTAACGCTGCTGCTTCATCGATCAGTGCTTCGATTTTTTTGCTAGTAAAGTCAAAATAAGTCGCTTCCCAATTATTGACCAATATTGGACGTGGTTCGTACTGATGCTTCCCACGTGCCACGCGTTCTCGCAGCAGTTCATGATGTATGTGGCTCATGCCATTTAATCCTTCGTCTGAATAAGAAAGGATCATTTCTGGCGTTTGAAACGCTTCGTTGGTTGAAAGTTGCCATTGGAACTGATACGCATTGATGCCACCAACGATTCTTAGTTGATCGATTTGATCTTTTTCGATCTCAAACGCATGATTTCCAGAATAGATAAACTGTAGACCGATGGCTTCTCCAAGATTTTCTGTCGTATGTGTATGTGTCAAAGCGATAAAATTGTTCATTTGGTGACTACTGCTTCCTCGTCGACTTTCAAATGATTTCACCCCCTCAGTGATCCGTTGTCGCGAAATCAAACGCTCTCTAGCGTGGGCTCCAGGTAAAGCGATCACTTCAGTAAATCTGCCAGAATTTGTCAAATCTAATTGAAAAGAAGCTGCTTTATCTAACCAGATCGTTTGCTCTGTTTGATTACGATACTTAGCGGAGCGGATAATGACCCCTCGTTTTTCGTAAATCGTATAAAAAAGATCCACATAGATCGGTAAATCTCGGTCTTTCAATGTGATACACAACGTTTGTGCTTCCTGTTCCTCCAATATATAGGTTTGTGGTAATCCTGAAAGCTTTGGTTTACCTTGGATGATCTGATACGTTTCATATCTTAAATCAAGCAAGCTAGAGCCATTCTCACGTGTGATGATCGTGGCTGGTATGCGATAATCCATACTTCCGTGTCCTGAAAATTCTTGTGGCAACGTATCTTTTGAAAATGCTCGCTCCTCATGCAAAGGGACATTTCCTGAAAAACCGCGATCTCTTCTTGGGTATTTTTTGTTATCGGTATAGTTACTCACTTTTTTACCGAAATGAATATGGCTCAACACACCAGATTCTTCAATTTTCATCACATAAGAAATCAATGGATTCGACAAATGAAAAACATTTGTTTCCGAATCGAATGCAATCAATGATTGTCTTTTCATTTCTTCACCTCACAAATTTTTAGAAACCGTTTACTTTTTAACTAACTCCTGTATACTGTTTACTAAACATATTTGTCAATAACTTTTTTTATATTTCTTAAAGGGGTGATTTTATGGTAGGTATTCGTGATGTCGCTCGAAAAGCGAATGTCTCTCCTGCAACTGTTTCGCGCGTATTGAATCAAGATAAGACGATCCATGTCGCACCAGAAACAAAGAAACGGATTTTTGAAGTTGCAGAAAAATTGAACTATGATATCAATAAACGAAAATATATCAAAAAACGAATGCCCTCGATCGGTGTGATCTCGACGATCAGTAAGGCAAGTGAAGCACAAGATGTCTATTACAAAGAATTACGTATGGGATTAGAAGAAGAAGCAAACCGCCTGCATATTGGCATGAATCGAATTTACAATCTCTCTGACAATCCCAAGGAATGGAAAGACCTAGATCAACTAGGAGCGATCATCGTAGTTGGAACAGTGACGAAGCAGTCGATCACTGATCTATTATCACAAAATCAGCATTTGATCGTTGTTGATAATCCTGATATCCAACAAGAAGTCGATATGGTTTATGGAGATTTAGAGCGAATGACCAAAGCTGTTTTAGAGTTATTTCTAGAGAATGGGCATCATCGAATCGCCTATATCGGTGGCTACCAAGTCGATATGGATGAACGAGGAGGCAAGACGATCAATCCAGATGAAAAACGCGTCCGTGCCTATTTGCATTTCATGTCCGATCACCAGTTACAAGATTACAGTACGCACTACCTGGGAAATTGGACCGAAGAAGACGGTGAACGATTAGCTGAAGAGCTGATCCAAAGCTCTGATCCACTTCCAACTGCACTCCTTGTAGGAAGCGATCCAATGGCAATCGGCGTCTATCACACCATGAAAAAGCACCATTTGGCCATCGGTAAAGACATCATGATCGCCAGCTTCGACAACATTGAAGCAGCCAGTAGACTAACTCCTGGCTTGACCACTGTCCAAATCAATGCCAAATCCATCGGTAAAGCCGCCGTTCGCTTAGCCGTCGAAAGAATCGACCAAATCCGCGACGAACCCATTATTTTGACCTACCCCACCCGATTAGTGATAAGAGAAAGTTTTGTGCCAAAGAGGTTGTGAGAAAGCCGTTCAGCTCCAAGCAGTAAGGCGGAAATTGGGAAAATAGCTTCTCATATTTTTCGATTTTTTAGCTTAATGTTGAAGGTCAGCTCATTGAACACCATTTATCAGAGGTTGTGAAATGAGCGCTCTCACCTGAGCATTAAGCTGTCATGCCGTATAAACAAGAAAAACCGTTAAGAACAACTGAGTTGTTCTTAACGGTTTTCCTGAATACTTGGTTCGTCGGCTATTCCTTAATTCCAAACCTCTTCTGCGATACTCTTGATCAATGTGATTTTTTCCCATTGTGCTTCTTTCGTCAAAATATTCCCTTCTTCGGTGGAGGCGAACCCGCATTGTGGGCTTAAACACAATCGATCTAAAGGGACGTAGCGAGTAGCTTCATAAATTCGTTCGATGATTTTTTGACGATCCTCAAGTTCACCGGATTTTGAGGTTATCAATCCTAATACTACAAGTTTTTCTTCACTAACTTTCGCAAGTGGTTCAAAACCGCCTGAACGATCGTTGTCATATTCTAAATAATAGGCATGAACATTTTCTTCCGTAAATAGTGGTTCAGCTACAGCTTCATATCCGCCAGCTGCTGCCCAGGTAGAGTGGTAATTCCCTCGACAGACATGGGTATTCAAAATCAAATCTTGTGGTTGATTTCCAAGAACCGCATTATTGATTTGTAAATAGGTCTGTGCCAACTCTTTGCGAATCTCGCCTTCCTCTTTATCACTCTCTGCTAAAAATCCTTCTGGTAAAGGTGCTACTAATACGCCCCACGTACAGTCATCCAATTGGATCGTTCTGGCACCTGCTTCATATAAATCCGCAATCACTTGACGATAAGCAGTAACGATATCTTGAAAAAGTTCTTCATTTTCCGGATAGATGTCACGGACATATGGCAAGATATCTGGCCGTAATAACTCGACTAACAATTGTGCTGGGGCTGGAATGGTTTGCTTTACTTCGATTCCTTCACTTGTATGGGCCCGGGTAAATCGAAAATGGTCGACAAAAGGGTGTTTTTCTCCCTTGATTTTTCCCGTTACAGTCACTGTCCCTGGACGTGTCTCTTCTCCGTGAAATTGATACCCTTGCTCAGGGACAAAAAACTCAATACCTTGTAAACCAAAGAAAAAGTCCAAATGCCACCAACTCCGACGAAACTCACCATCTGTCACCGCATGTAAGCCAGCAGCTTCTTGTTTTTTGATCAGATCGATAATAGCTTCATCTTCGATCTCTTTCAAATCAGTAACAGAAATAAGCGATTCGTTATACGCTTTTCGTGCCTTTTTTAACTTCTCTGGGCGCAAAAAGCTCCCAACGATGTCATAACGAAATGGGGATGTGGTACGAGTAGTCATAAAAAATTTCCTCCTTAGATTACGTAGTAGCTGAAGACCTGATGAAAACAAAAAACACTCATCCCTTTTGCCAATTCTTGACAAAAGGGACGAATGCGTCGTGTTACCACCCTTATTTACATTATCCTCACAAATAATGCCTCAACGATACCATCAGATATCCGGCGAGTTAACGGTCGCAGTCCGGTTTTACTCACTTACTAGTAAAACAAGCTCCAAGTTCATCTTCACTAAGGTTTTAGGTCTCCTTTTTCACCCTCCGGAGTCTCTTTTTACCGTTGACCGTTAGTTACTCTTCTCTTCTACGCTTTGATATTGTCAATTACTATCCCATGTTTACTTCCGAATGTCAACTAATCCTACTTCCCCTCACTCACTTCGATCCATGCTCGGTAATATTCAAAGGAAATCTTGTCCTTTGTCGTATGAGTCAACAAGTATTGACCAATCGTTTGCCCTAATCGGTAGCCTTGCTTTTGCAACCTGTCTTTTACTTCAAATAGATTATTATTTTTTGTGTTATTCACTTGGACTTTTAATAGAAATCGCACGTACTTTTTCGCAGAATCATTCTGCCAGATCGTCTGTGAGCCTGGGAGTTTTTTCGTGTGCTCGTCCGTACAGAACCCATAAATACTGTTCTGATTATTTTCTGGAAAATAAATCACGAAACTTGAATAATTCTTTAGATATTCCTTTGAATATAAGATGTCATCAGATGCTGCCACGACGATTTTTTGAAAGGGAATTTCTTCTTCAGGAAATTTATCTGGTTCACTATCGATCATTTCTTTCAACTGGTTTTTTCTTGATAATACTTCTTTATGCTTTTGTTCTAAGATTTTTTTCTCATGATCCAAGCGCTGTTCCGTTTCAGCTAAAATGTCGTACATCTCATTTAATGATTTACTATATAGATTTTTCATTTGCTTCATGGGAATATCTAGTTTTCGATAAAAATTGATGTCATATACTTGAAAAATGGCATCGATATCAAATAATCGATACCCATTTTCCTCTTCTCTTGCTGCATGGATCAATCCTTCTGCATCCCAATACCGAATGGTTGATCTAGGGATATTCAATAACTCCGATACTTCCCCAATCGAATACAATCGTTTCATACCTTTCACCTCAATGATAGTTTATGCTTTTTCTTCTTGACCTTCAAGTAACTTTAAGGTGTAGAATGCGTATTTGTCGGGAAAAGGAGGAAACACAATGACATTATTAAAAAAATCTATAAAAAACAATAAAGGAATTGCATTACTTACTCTTTTATTTATCTGTTTACAACTTCTAGGAACCCTCGGTGTGCCAAAGTTAGTAGCTGATCTCATAGATACAGGGATTGCAAGTGGCGAAGTGAAACAAATCCAACAAATCGGAATTCAAATGTTGATCGTTGCCTTATTAGGATCTTTTGCCGCAGTTGCCTCAAGCTACTATTCTGCTTTGTTAGCCGCTCGATTTGGCTATCAGACACGAGCAAGCTTTTTTCAAAAATTCCAACAATTATCAATGAAAGATGTTGATCGATTTAACACCGGTTCTCTTTTGACTAGAATGACCAATGACGTAGATAACGTCCAACAAATGATCGTCATGTTCTGCCAGATGATCATCCCAGCACCGGTCATTTCGCTATTTACGATTCTGATGATGTTGGAGCATTCCGTCAAGTTAACAGTGATCACTTTAGGCTCGATCTTCGTCTATGCTCTAGTCACGTATTATTTGATGAAAAAAGGAACGCCTTTATCTTTGAGTATCCAACCGAAGATGGACCGTGTCACGACAACGCTACGTGAATTCTTTACAGGTGTCAATATGATCCGTGCCTTTAATAATCAAGACTACGAAGAAAAAAGAACAAATAAGACCTTTGAAAATTACGCGCAACAAATGATTCGTGTCAATCGGATCTTTGCTTGGGTCACACCCATTGCCTTTTTATTGATGGGCATCGTTTATGCCTCTATTTTGTGGTTTGGTGGCGGTTTGGTGGCTAATGGTAGCTTACAAATCGGCACAGTGACTGCCATTGTAGAATATTCGATGTTGACACTTGCCTATTTGATGATTGCCGCAATGGTTCTTGTTATCGTGCCAAAATCAATTTCTTGTCTTAAACGGATTGAGGAAGTATTACACGCTGAAATCGAAATTAAAGATCCCGACCAACCAGAAACTTTATCCTTCGATTCAGTCGATGATACTTTCTTATCCTTTGAGAATGTCACGTTTCGTTATAACGAAACCGCTGATCCTGTGTTGGAAAACATTGATTTTGCCGTCCCAAAAGGTAAAACCACAGCGATTGTTGGTGGAACAGGTTCAGGAAAAAGTACCATTGCAAAATTATTGCTACGTTTAAATGATGTTTCAAGTGGCCAAATCACTTTCGCAGGCACTCCAATCAAAGAAATGAACCAAGAAACACTGCGAAGCTATATTAGTTATGTTCCCCAAAAAGCTTTTTTATTTAGTGGAACGATTCGAAGTAATCTACTGATGGGTAAGGAACATGCGACAGATGAAGAATTAACCAAAGCAGTTCGCGTCGCACAATTGAATGAAGTCTTAGAAAATCTACCAGATCGATTGGACAGCTTTGTTGCTCAAGGGGGAGATAATTATTCTGGCGGACAAAAACAAAGGATATGTATCGCTAGGGCGTTAGTCAAACCTGCTGAAATCTATGTCTTTGACGATAGTTTCTCTGCATTGGACTATCGGACAGATGCCAAATTACGGCGTGCGTTGCATCGAGAAATGGCAGATAAAACATTGATTATCGTGGCACAACGTTTAAGTACCATCGTGAACGCTGATAATATTATTGTTTTGGATGAAGGACGGATCGTCGGACAAGGCACGCATGAAGCGTTATTGAAAACCAATCACTCGTATCAGGAATTTGCGAAATCACAAGGTTTGTTGAAGGAGGGAGTCGATGGAAATGACTAAAACAACGATAAAAAAACAAAGTTTGAAACGCTTCTGGAAAATGATCCAACCCGAACATAAAATCTTCTATGGTTCATTACTTTGTAGCTTGATCGGGAATACATTAGTCGTTGCAATGCCTCTGATCATGGGTATCGGAATCGACCAACTACTTGCACGTATCCAAGCTGTTGGCTTGCCCCAAATGACTGCGGCTGATGTGAAAGAAACATTGCTTTTACCCGTTATACTGCTGATACTCTTTTCTTTACTGAGTAGCGTCACTTCTTTTATCCAAGAACGAGCAATGGCTTCATTGAGTGAACGAGTAACATTGCGTGTCCGAAAAGAAGTCACGAAAAAATTCAAAGCTCTACCGATGGCTTTTTATGACCGCCATCAAGTCGGCGACATCATTAGTCGTACAACTACTGGTTTAAATCAACTATCACAAGTTTTACTAACAGGTATCAATCAATTTTTCACCTCTCTTGTAACGATTCTTTTAGCTGGTATCATGTTGTTTTACATCGATATAAAATTGACTTTACTTGTTCTTGTTTTGATTACGATTAGCACAGTTGTCACAACAAAATTTGCAAACAAAAATAAAAAAATTTCTGACAATAACCAAGAAGAACTGGGAGATTTGAACAATAAAGCGGAAGAATATTTAACTGGTAATTTGGTGATCAAAGCTTTCAACCAACAAGCATTAGCGATTGAAGAAGTCGATAAAGTAAATGAAAAACAATCGCAAGCTTTCAAAAAAGCGCAATTCATGAATTTTGCGATCTATCCAGCGATTCGTTTGATCAATCAATTAGCGTTTATCGCTAGTGGGATCATTGGCGCAATATCTGTTTTATCTGGTGGTATTACGATTGGTTTCTTGCAAGCCTATTTGCAGTACATCAACCAAATCTCGGAACCAATCTCTACCGCTTCTTATGTCATCAACTCGGTGCAATCAGCAATGGCTTCCATCGAACGAATCTTTGAAATCATGGATGAGCCAGAAGAAGCCATTGATCAGGTAGTAGAAAATCCAATCATCACACCACAAGGAGCTATTGAATTTAAACATGTGCGCTTTGGTTATACACCAGAAAAACCGTTGATGAAAGATGTTAACTTCTCGGTCAAGCCACAACAAACTGTTGCCATCGTTGGGCCAACTGGCGCCGGAAAAACCACACTTGTCAATCTTTTGATGCGTTTTTATGAGATCAATGACGGTCAGATTTTATTCGACGGTCATGACATCACCGATTTGCTGCGCCATGAATTGCGGAATCTATTTGGCATGGTACTACAAAATACTTGGTTATTCGAAGGTACTGTTGCAGAAAATATTGCTTACGGCAAAAAAGAGGCAACCAGAGATGAAGTCATTCAAGCAGCAAAAATTGCTCAATGTGATCATTTTATCCGCACATTGCCACAAGGTTATGACACCATTATCTCGAGCGAAAATGGGTCGATATCTCAAGGGCAACAACAGCTCTTAACGATTGCACGAGTCATTTTAGCTAATCCTGCAGTCGTCATTTTAGATGAAGCAACGTCGAGTGTCGACACACGTACGGAAGCGTTGATCCAAGAAGCAATGAATGCTTTGACTAAGAACCGGACAAGTTTCGTGATTGCCCACCGCCTTTCTACGATTGAACATGCGGATATGATCGTAGTGATGCAAAACGGAGATATCATTGAAACAGGAACACATACAGAACTATTACAACAACCAACTCTTTACGCGAGCTTATACAACAGCCAATTTCAAAATAGTTGAGCCACAAAAAAGCCAACTTAGTCTAGGTTCATTCCGAAACTAAGTTGGCTTTTTGATTTTATAGAATCAATCGTTACGATTTTTCTTTTTATTGTAGATATAAGTTCCTATCGCTCCACCTACGAGGGCTAAACCAAGAACTGCTGCACTAGATTGGATCTCACCCGTTTTTGGTAAGTTTTTTGCTGTATTTCCTTGGACTTGTCTTTTTTGGGTCGCAGGGGTGTTGGCTGTTTTCTTTTGCTGAGTATTCCCTCCGCCTGTGTTGGCATTTCCTCCCGTAGTCCCTCGTTTACTCACTGTCACTTGACTTGTTTCTGAAACGGAACCATTCGTATAAGTGATCGTGTAGGTTCCTTCTTTGTTGGTATCAACATCACCTGACACCATATTCTGGTCAAATGCAAGAGTGAACCCTTCGCGATTTGTTGCCGATACGAAGCCATCGCTTGGGTTCCACGTATCACCGATATATAATTGGAGATCCTTTGTCACAATCGTTTCTCCGTTTTCTTTTACGACTACCATGACTTCTTCTGTTGCTCGACCGTTGGTATAAGTCAACGGATAATCGCCAGCTTTAGTTGTATCTACCGTACCACTGACCATGCTTTCATCAAAAACGATCATTTCCCCATCTTTGTTTGTAGCAGATACAAATTGATCACTTGGCGCCCACTTATCACCGACATAAATGCTGCCATTTTTTGCTTGGATCGTTTCTCTATTTTCAACCACGGTCACTGTGATTTTTTGAGAGGCTTCTCCATTCGTATAAGTAATGATGAAGTTTCCTGTTCGTCCGGTGTCAACGGTGCCTGACACCATACTTTCATCAAATGGCAAAGTGTCACCTGCTCTATTGGTCGCTGAGATAAAATTATCGCTTGGATGCCAAACATCCCCTGTGTGGATTCTTGAATCGGTCGCCTTGATCGCTTCTTGACTAGCAATGACGGTCACTGTGATTTCACGACTGAGTCTCCCAAAAGTATAGGTGATCTTGTACTCACCTACTTGCGTCGTATCGACTTCGCCGCTGACCATATTTTCATCAAAGGCAACAGCTTCTCCCGTTTTATCAGTAGCGGAAACAAAATTATCACTTGGTGTCCAAGCATCCCCTACAATGATCGTCGAATCTGTGACTTTAAGGGTTTCTTGACTTTCTTCGACAGTCACATTGATCTGTTGACTTGCAGATCCATTGGTATAAGTCACTGGATAGACTCCTGCTGTCGTCGTATCCACTGTACCAGTGACCATACTTTCATCAAAAGGAATTGATTCTCCATTTTGATCGGTCGCTAAAACAAAATTGTCGATTGGTTCCCAACTATCACCAACATAAATCGTTGAATCAATTGCGCGGATCGACTCACTAGCGGTTGGTTGCCACACATAAGTATCCGCCATACTATTTTCATAAGTTGACATCAGTGAAGAGGAGCTTAATACATATTCACCGAGTGGGACATCGTCTGTGCCAGATCCCACGTTTTGCCAATACCCCGTATGCTCTTCTGTAGCGAGCAACTCTGGAATATTGGTATCATTTAAAGAATAAAACTGGACACCTAAAGAGATTTTCGATAAGGAGGTTGTACCAGCAAACATCTCTTGCTGCAATTGCACCTTGCCAGTTTTAAAATGTGATAGATCCAATTCAGTGATCTTTTGGCAGTTTCTAAACATTCCTCGCATAAATCGAAGATTCTCCGTATCAAAACCACTGACATCGATTGCTTCTAAATTGAGACATTCTGCAAACATAAAACTCATTGTTGTCACGTTAGTTGTTGAAAAGTTCGTAACATCTAACGCTGTCAGACCGGAACAACCGAAAAACATATAGTACATAGAAGTCACGTTTGTCGTATCAAAGCGGCTAACATCAAGTTCTGTCAAACCGGAACAGCCATGGAACATATAATGCATGTACATAACGTTGCTCGTATCAAAATGTGTCACATCTAACGCTTGTAATCCCGAACAGCCATGGAACATGAAGGACATTTCTGTTGCTTGACTCGTTACAAAACTAGAAAGATCCAGTTGAGCCAATCCGGAACAACCGCGGAACATATGACTGAAATTTGTCACGTTGGCTGTTTGAAAACCAGTTACATCCAGTGTCGTCAAGGCAGAGCAATCATAAAACATGTAGCTCATGTTCGACACGTTCGTCGTGTTAAAACTGGACAAATCTAATGAAGTCAATCCACTCATCCCATAAAATATATGACTCATTTCAGTGACGTTCGCAGTATTGAAGTTGGTTAGATCGAGCGTACTGACAGAAGACAACCCATTGAACATGTGGTTCATCGAACGAACATTTTGGGTATCAAAAGTTGTAAGATCCAATGAGGTCAGTTGCTGGCACCAAGCAAAGAAATAATCCATATTCGTTACTTGACTTGTATCTAGATTGGTTAAATTCTCGATCGTCGTTAGCTGATTCAGATCAAAAAACAATCCTAGTGATTCAGCATTCGCTACCACTGGTCCAGTAAGAACCACTTTTTTGATGAGTGAACGGTGAGGAAACCACGGCGCACGAGCCGCCAAAGTTGTTTCTCCTAATGTTCCTGCATCTATGTACAAAACACCTTCTTGGTCGATCCGCCAAGGACTGCTACCGAACACACCAGATGCCAATTGCTCTTCTGTCACCTCTATCTCAAAACATTCCGTCTTGGCATTTGGATCTGGAATAACTGGGGCACTAGAAACATCCGTCACTTCTTGTTCCACAGTGGTGGGAACTGTCGAATCGACAGTCGCTTGCTCTACCTCAGCATTTACATCTGGCGTTGTTTCTGTGGTAGGTTGTGTCGGCACTTCAGATGGAACAGTCGCTGAGGATTCTGGTGTTTCGCTTATTTGCTGCTCATCCATCGCTTCGTTTTCTGCTGTTTCCATCACGCTGTTCTCTGTTGGTTCTTCGATGGTCGAACTGACTAGCTCTTCTGTCATTTGTCCACTGTCTAAGTGATCAGCAAACGTCATGATACTCTGTTGGGATGCGTTCATGAGTAATAACATTGAAGCTGTCACTTTTACTATTTTTCTGTGGTCCATTGTTTATTCAACTCCTCAAATTATAGAAAGATAAAAAAACATCCAACTAAATTTTACCGTAATCCGTGAAAGAAAATTTTTTATTTTTTTTTTTCGAAAAAAATATTTAAAAATAGATTTGTATTTGCAAAATAAGCGAGATAAAATAAAACAATCGAATCAGCGTTCACCAAACGAAAGGAGCAATTAATGGAACCTTTTTTCAAACTACATGAAAATAAACAATTACATCGTCAAATCAAGATTCTTACTTATTTGAGAAAACGAAATGACATCACTTCGATCACTGAATTAGTTCAAGAAATAGGCTGCACACCACCCACTCTACGTTCAGATATTCAGGCATTACGTACCAAATTACCACCATCGATTCAATTGCAATCAATCAAAATGATTGGCTACCGTTTAAAAATACCCAATGGGGAAACACTGGATACATATCTTTTGTCTCTTGTTAGAGAAACGATTACTTATAAGATCATTGACCGTAGCCTTCGGGGAAATCAGCAATCCTTCGAAGCCATGCGCTTGGAATATCATTTATCTAGTTCAGCTTTACGCAAAATCATTCAACACATGAACCATGAACTAAAAAACTACCGAATCCAACTCTCTCCCAAAAATGGTGATCTTATTGGAAAAGAAAACGAGATTCGTTTTTTCTTTTTTTACTTTTATACGAGTTTTCGACGAACGATCATTACAGATCATACTTATTTATCCTCTCAAGAGACATACAAAGTCATGTTCGCTGAACTAGAGCAAGTATTTCAGTCTCATTTACATATTAGTAATTTTCGTGCTACGCTATGGTTGTCCATCTTAAAAGAAAGATGGTTGCGTCGTAAACAAGGTGAAATCCCCTCAGAAACATTGAGTATGATCCAGTCTAGAAAAAGCTTCAAAAGGTTCTCAAAAAAAATCACTCCTTTTCTGAGAGAGATTCTTGGTATCCAACAGCTGTCTATAAATGAACTAGTTTGGGCTTATTTGATTGCTTTACACTGTATTTCCTATAGCTCATCTAACTATCAAGAGACAATATCGCATAAAGCGACCCATTATCAAGAAGAAGCACCAGCCAAAAAATGGATCAAGCAATTTCTACTCGACGAAGTGCTTATTGACGGTACAACAAAGGAAGGTATTGAGCAAATGAGTGCTTACTTAGCTAATCTACGCTTGCTTAATAAAATCACTGATGGTTTTGAGAATCACCCGCTGTCGATTGATCATTTAGTCGATCCATACTTTGAAGCACTCTATCACTCCTGGCAAGACCGATTGCAGCAACTAAAATGGCAAGAGATCATACCAATGACCTGCATAAAAGAAGTTGCACTATCTTTGAGTATGATCCAATCCTCCTATCAGCAAATCCAAAGAAGGAAAAAGCAAATGATCGTCTTTACTTTTCATGGAGATGCTGGCTATGATAATTTTTTAATGGCTATGATCCAAAAATGGCTACCTGAAACGTATCACCCTCTTTTTCTTTTCGATCAACCGATTACACAAACAAAGATCGACGAGTTAGGAGCTTGTCTCATCATCAGTAACTATGATCTTGCGGAGAAAATGGCCTGTGAAGTGATTCAAATTGCCCAAATCCCGACACATGAGGAGTGGACAGACTTAAAACTACATTTGATTGAACGTGCTTCAAGTCATTGATAGTTTCAAGGGGCTATTCGATTTTTGCTGTAGACTTAGGGAGAAACGTCTAAAATTTCTCCCTAGGTCTAAGACTTGTGACTATTCACAAATGGAGCTGTTAGACCATAAATTCCAACCAAGGAAGGAAAAGAATCGAACAAAAACGTAGTGCGACATTCTTTCAAAATAGTTTAAGACAGCGAAACACTTGAAATAAATCATCCCTGTGGTTCCGTATAAGATAAACGCTTAAAATGGTAACCACAAGCACTAAAACAAAGACATCGATCTGTTTATCTGTTCTCGTCTGCATAGAAGGTTCTCTCCTTTCATCTCACTTTTTTGTTCATTGTTCTTTTTCTTTGTCTATGATAAAAAAGAACAAAAAATGCAACGCCAAAAAGAGTAACAATCCAAGAATCATTGGCGAAACATTTGGGTGCCGATTGAAGTATTTTGTGATACTTACGCTGATCCAAGCTTTTTTTGCTTGTTGACGAACCTGATGATCAAGTTTTTTTGAGGGCGAACTATCTAAAAGATTATGTAATCGATCATTTTTGCTGGCATAATTAAACGATTCTCCATCAAGTAATTCTTTTCTCAAATTAAATGGCATCAGGAATAGTGATTTCATAATATCCGCCCCTATTTTTCATCTGTCGATTTCATCCTTTGAACATACCATGAGTCAAGAATGAATGAGTTGTTTCAATGAACATTCTTGACTCATGTTTGTTATCTATCTATACTTAATAATTAGCAATGCGACAACTCTCGTATTTTTCCGCCAGATCAATTACTTAGTTGTTGCATTGTTTTTTTGATATTCTGTTCTTTTTCATCGTTTCACTAAATAAACAATACCACTACTGTATACTAAAAAACCACCAACTAATAGTAAGAAGATCCCAGCATAATTTGTTACGATATTGACTTGATTAATGATGATCACAGATTGAGCAATACCTAAACCAATGAGCGTGATAAAATGTGGTGTCGCTGATTTTTTTTGTTGTTTTATTTTGTGCCAAGCATAAATCACCATAAATAGTACAATGAAATTCATACCATTCAAGAGAATCGATATCGTACTATTCGTTTGTCCATCACTGATGACTTGAAATAATCTTCCCACGAGTAAAACTACACTAAATAGCATTGCAGAGATTCCTGCTAATTTTTGAATTGAATTTCCCATTTTTTTCACCGTTCCTTTTAATCTGAATTTTTTTTATGTCCGAATCGTATCGCTTGAATGGATTCGATTGGTAACTCTTTGATCCGGCCACTTCCTACAAATCTCTGTTCTTTCGTCAAATAGACATAAACTTTACGACTATTGCTGATCGTATCATGCAACCATCTATCTCCATCTACATTGATGATCACATCACTTTCTGTCATTTGTCTCATGAAAGTACAATCCTTGATTTTCTTGATATCTTGTAACTTCAATTTGAGTTCAAGATCTCTCATTCCCTTACCTTGAATGACTTCATCCCTCCAATACTTTAAAGAAGGCAGGTCTGCGGCATCAATGATCCCTGAAAAATCAGCGCTTTTATCAGTTAAAACAGGCAAATTTTGCTCATTTACCTCGTGGTAACCAACAAACAGAACCATCAATGCACTACTGATCAATAGACATATTTTTCTCAATTTTTCTTGCCCCTTTACTAAAGGTTTAATTGGATCTACCGATAAAGGTCTCCATCACTCCATACGCATCACCACCTTTCATTTTTTAATCATTCAGCAAGTTCCTTTTCACTTCTGGAGGTACATCTTTTGGATCTACGATCACCACGTTACTTGCCTCCGCTTTTACGTATACTCCAGGATGCAAACTATGTTTTTCTCAAACAACGGTAAATTCAATCTCCGTTCAGCGCCTTGCTCATCAAACATTCTGATATTAGGAAGGATTTCTAATATTGCTAAGCCCTCTTTTTCATAAGAATCGAAACAGTTGGACTTTTCAATTTTTTATCGTTGCTTTTTCCCTTCTCGCAAAACAGGCACATGATCTTGCTTTAAAACACTAAGTCTTTTTATCGTCCTTTTTACTTTGATTTCTTGGTAAATCCCCATAGATTTATTGACTAAAATCGAGACCTTAAAAAACTATTTCTAAAAGATCCGATCGATATAACTGTAATGAACAACATGACATTTAAAAAATTAAATAAAGTCATACAATTTTTTAAAATAATTTCTTTTGTCGTTTCCAGCAGATTGTGTATCTAGTTCATTCGATTTATTTTTTAAGAGCCTTTCTTCAACTTGGCTTTTTATACAGCCTGATTTCTCATTTAATTATTCAGGAGTTATTGAGAAATATTCTTCCATTTTTTCTCCTCCTAATTCATTATAATCAAATAATTTATTGAAAAAAGAGAGACCCAATCGTAAAACAAAAAAGGATTCCGTTATATTTACTCGTAGCTATCTTCCTAAATACCTTAACATTAAATAACCATTTTCTAAATACACTTTTTTCTCCAAAATGAATTTTTTATAAAAAATCATAAAAAATATGCATAAAAACATTATTAAAAAAGCTATTTAATGTATTTTTCATTTAATCGTTATTATATTCTAAAAACCAACACGATATAAAATAACAATAACTATCGTTTTCCAACGTTCTCTTTAATGTGATTTTATAAAAATAAAAATAGCTTATGTATTTTTATCAAACAGGTTTTTTTCTGATTTTTTTCCCAATAATTCTTTATATTTGTTTGGAGGTTTATTTTACTAAAGACCTATTTCTTCGTTTTTAGACAAAAAAACACCAGTGATTACTCACTAGTGTTAGTTTATAACAACAAATAATTCAGCTGATATATACCAGTCGTTCATTATTTATTATAGATTTTAGGTCCTTTTCTCATGTTACTACGATCATTCTTTGGCGTAGCCATCTTTTCAACTCGACCGCCACCTTGTTTCTTTTTGATTATTTCAAGCATTTTCTCTTTTGAATTCATCTGTTTCCCTCTTTTACTCTATTCACTTTTTCGCTACTGTGATAAACACTTCGCTATTGTACCACATTTTTACTTAAAAAATTCATACTTATTGATTTCTTTATGCTTTTCATCATAAAAACGTACGATGTTTGTATGTTCATCACAGGTTAAGATCACATAGCTTTTCTCATTATAAAAACCTAATCCAAAAAGCAGATGAAGATCACTAACTTGCTGCTGTGTTGACGTTGATTGGTGCAATCGTTACATGATGGTGAATCGCCGTAACAAATAGAGAAGCCAATGCTTTGGCCGATCGTTGCAATGTGCGATACGCTTAAACTGCTTTGACAAACACAAGTAAAGCACCAATGGCAGAATTCCCAGGGATCAACGGTAAAATCACTCGGCGCAAACGATAAAAATACAACCACCAAAAATCACTGCACTTTCATCTAGAGTAGCGCCGATGTTCAGTAAGACTATGATCAAACATGAAATAAAGAGAATTGGAAATTTTAAAACAGGCTTAGTTTAGAACGAATGAGAGTACAGCAAATCTGTCGTGCCTACCCAATCAAAGTTCCTTTATTTTTAGTCCTTACGAACGGTGCATATATCATGATGTTCAATGCAATCAAAGCCATTTGCAGAAAGGCTCCAGAAACTCCAGAGGCTAAGAATCCAGAAATAATAGGTGGTGTCGTCCATGGAATTTGGATGCCATTTGTTTTCGCTACAATTCCTACACTCATAGAAAAATAAGCTATGACTGTGTTGACTACTGGACAAAGAATAAATGGGAAAAATACTCTAAAGTTTAGTAAAATCGGAAGGCCATAAATTATTGGCTCGTTTATGTTAAATAAACCTGGGATAAATGATACTTTTGCTATACTTTTTTTGTCACTATTCTTTGAGAAGAATAGTATTGCTAGAATTAATGCAAAGGTACTTCCGCTTCCTCCAAAATTAATAAATAAAGATTGGAACGTTCCAGTAATAATATTTTTAGGAACTTCTCCTTTGGTTATACTCAAAAGATTTTCCATATTTAATGAAAAATAAATCGGATTCATTATTGAATTGAATAGATAACTCCCATTAAACCCAAAAAACCATAACAATGTAATTCCTAGATTAATTATGATAACTGCTGGAAGAGTACTACCTAAATTCGTGATCGGTACTTGGATTAATCCATTGATCATACTAGATGGATTGTCTATTTTTAAAGTTACTAAGACTAATTTTATAAAAAATAATACTACCGTGGTCGTAAGGAAAGGTAACAAATATTCAAAGCTTTCTGCTACTTCTCTTGGAACAGAAGAATGTAGATTTATCTTTTTTTTCTTTTTAAAACTTACAGTTAATATACCGCATGTCATAAGAGCACAAAGCATCGAAAAGAATATACCTTGTGATCCAAGTGAATCGATCAATTGATCTGGGGATTCAAGCGGCAAAAAAATAAAATAAGCGAATATTGTTGATGTGATGTACAGTATATAATCTTTCTTTTTTATTTTACAATAATTATAGGCAATCGATATTAAAATAAACAAACCTATCAGATTATTAAAAGCATTGGGAATTGAAGGAAGGGCAGTCATCCATAATACATTGAAATTTTTTTCCATAAATTTAGTAAAAGTTGGGATAGGAAAATTCACTATCAGAATAAAAAATGAACTGATAATCGTAATTGGCATCAATGAAATAAAACTATTTCGCAATATTTTTAAAAGTAAATTATTTTCAATCGTACTATATACTTTATTCATTTTGTTCTTCCTTTTTTAAGGAGATTTCTGTGAGTGAACTAATAATATTATTTGCTACAGTAAATAACTCACTATTTCCATTAACCATGCAATATGATTTTTCAGTAAGCATAAGCATCTCTTTATCATTTAATTCATCTCCAACAATGATTGAGTTGCTGACATCAGCTTCGACTAAATTTCCTAAACAAATAACGGAACTAGCCTTTCCACTCCCAAGTGGTGAAATATCAATGTATTTTTTATTTTTATTCACCTGAAAGCCTGTCCGCTCTATAGCTTTTGTGAAAATATCTATTTCACTGCTTAATTCTTTATAACCATTGACTTCTAAAGTAACAGAGTTTGTTATTAAAGGGGTATTGGATGTTCTTTTCAAAAAATTATTACTATGGATTCCTTCTAAAAAAATATTCTGTTGAAGATGACTAAATGTAATATTGATAATGGTCTCTTTTTTTACTAACATTTTTTGAATTATCGGTAATATCATACTAGTTTTCATAATTAAACTTAAAAGTATGGAACCGTGTTTATCCATTACTAAAGCACCATTATTAAGTATACAATATTCATATTCAAAGTTATATTCTTGTATAAAACGATGGAACATTGCGTAATTTCTTCCTGTAGCCAAAACAATTGGATGCCTTTTAGATACAGAACTTAAAAAGAACAATTCCTCTTCTGTTACTTTTTTCTCTCTATAGATTGTTCCATCGATGTCACTTATAAAAAAAATAGAATCCATCATTCCCTAACTCCTTTTCACAAATTGTAATATACGTTCTCACTCCCCAATAATTGGGAATTGTTTCATAATAATGGGACTTGTAAAAGTCCATTTCTAATATCCCTTGAGTCGTAGCGATACCAAAATATGGATTGATCTCAAGCACACGCTTAAAAAATGAGAGTGCTTGAAAATAGTTCTCGGAAAAAAAGTAGGTTAGCCCTATATTTATATATATGTGTATACACAGAGGTGAAATTTCAAATGCTTTCCCGAAAAATTCCCTAGCAGTTTCATAATTCCCACAACAGAGTTCTGTTATTCCTAATGAATTTAGAGCCCTAGTATTCTTAGGATTAATGATTAGTACTTTTTGAAATTGTTTTTTTGATCGTTGAATGTCATTTTCACTTCTAAAAATATATCCTAAAAAGAGTTGAGCAATTTCACTATCTGGATTAGCTTCTGCTGCTTCTTGTGCATTCTTCTTTGCTAATTTTAGTTTTCCTGCATTTCTTTGTATGATTGCCAAATAAGATTTCGCTAGTGTCTCTTTTGGGTTATTCAAAATTTGCTCGTTCATTATTTGAATATACTTTTCATTTTTCATTTGTCGTTCTTTGAAGGGTCTTAGGTGGCCTAAATGATTGAGTGTAATAGGAATATCGGCAACACTAAACCCTTTACATTTAATTGATGGTTCTATTTTTTCGGTGGCTTTTTTATAATATTTAAATCCACAATGATTCCGAAACAATTTTACCATTGAGTCAGAGTACCACCCACCTGTTCCAAAAAAGTTATACCTTAAAAATCTATAGCCACCAGTATTGCTATCATCACTATTACTTTTTATAAAATGTCTAATTTTGTACCAATCCGATTCCAATAGTAACTCATCTGCATCCAAGAATAATATCCAATCTTCTTCTACCTTCTCTAGCAAATAATTTCTCATAGCTGAAAAATCATTATTAAAAGGCTTACTATAAATATTAGTTGTATATTTTTGCGCAATTTGAATTGATTGATCAGTTGATCCCGTATCAAGTACATAAATAGCATCAGCAAAGCAGTTTCGAAAAAAATCATCTAAATATTCTTCTTCGTTTTTCATCATTAAACATAATGCTAAGCCCATCCAAAGGCCTCCTCAAATTTCAATATTTATTATTTCGTTATTTTGAAATTCAGTCATTTCTAATTTAAATTCTTCCAATGGATAAAACAAAGGATCTTTAACAAGATACACTTCAGTTCCAATTCTATATGCTTCCATAAAAATTCTTTTTTTCAAAGTTGGAAATATAGAAATTCCTGCGTCAAAAAGAAATACGCAATCAAAATAGTTATCCTTGTAATTTGTAGAAACACCAAAATATTTAGTCGTCTTGATTGTCGAAAGGTGTTTATTCACAACTTGCTCAAACCTATCGGACCATACTAGTATTTCTTGGGGCAATAACTGTTTTAATATGCCAAGTGAGTCAGTCCCTATGAATAAATTATTGCTTTTCATTTTTGACTTGATAGCACTCAAGTCATGGTGAGCATAAACTGGTGACATCGAACAAATAACAGTTACTTCTAATTTATTGAGAACGTTATTCAAATTTATCCCAGTAATGTATTTATATAATTCACTTTCTATTGCTGGATTCTTCATAAAAAGTTTGCACCTATTATTAAAATACTCCTTAGAAATGTCTTTTGACTTACTTGGATGCGGAAAATGAATAACCGGAGATTTTTCAGAAATTATAAAAGTGTTATTATTTAGAAATAATCGATAAGACAAATCCGTATCTTCTGCTCCCCAACCATTAAACGATTCATCAAATCCTTTCACTTTCATAAATTCGGAGTTATTACATGTGAAAGCACCACTCCATCCATATACCCATGGAGCTCTCAACATTGAGAGATCATCTTTATACAGTTGAAAAACATCTTTTCTATAATCACTCCAGACATCCTCATATGTTTTTAAAAACTGCCCAACATTCATCGGAGATATTTTTTCAAAAATAGATCGATTAGGTAGAGTATCTTCTACATTAAACCCATATATATAATGTAAAAGCACAGTTTTATTTGTAACTTTTTTCAATTTAAGAATAATTTCTTCAAAAAAATCTTGCTTAAATATCATATCCACGTCTAGAAAAGTTATAAATTCTCCTTTTGCAAAATCAGCCCCATAATTTCTTAATTGAGAAATATTTCCTTGTGCATGTTCATAAATTGATACATTTGGAATAGAACTAGTTGAAATTGAGTCATTTGTTACAATAATCCATTCAAATTGGTAAAGATCAGGGCGAATAAGCTTCTCGATATATTCCAATAATCTATTCAATTCTTTCGGTTTGTTCATTGCTACAGTTACAAAGGAATGGATATTA
Source organism: Enterococcus sp. AZ062 (assembly GCF_051715065.1). Classification (NCBI taxonomy): domain Bacteria; kingdom Bacillati; phylum Bacillota; class Bacilli; order Lactobacillales; family Enterococcaceae; genus Enterococcus; species Enterococcus sp. AZ062. The sequence continues at coordinate 1,876,462 of NZ_JBIOTB010000001.1, forward strand.
CTGTTTCCAATATATTCCTTCATTAAACCCACCTCGTTCTTCGTACTTTTTAGTTTTAGCGTGCAATACATGTTCTTTCTTTAATAAGTCAAAACTATAAAATGCATCGATTACTTCTAGAATATCTGCCATCTCTTCATTTTTTTCATACACACTTTTAGCCTCAATAAATTCTTGTACTTCCTCTAATAGCTTTTTTTTAAGTTCACTTTCTACTTCAATAGACGTTAAATCAATAAATTTAGCATTTGGATTAGTTTCAAGTATTTTTTCTCTTAATTTGGTTCTAATTAGTTTATTCATTATTTTCACCTATAATTAACTTTTTCTTCGCTGAGTAAAATTTATTCCACTCAGGAAATTCTTGCCAGTTTGCTAATTCTGGTCTTCCAATTTTTATTGCAGTTATAAACCTTAAATACTGTCTTTGTAAAGGTTGCGTAATTGGTACAAGAAACTTCCTTGAAGTTACATCTTCATAATATAAATAATGTCCATATTCCATATACGCCTTGAAAAATTCACGATCATCTTCTAACTCGATAGGAAATAATCCATCCGCTTTAAAACTTTCTAGTAAGTCAATCGCAACAGGTACCGCATGCAAGTGTCCATGGTAGCATAATTGCTCTCCAGGTTGTACATTACAATAACCTACACGTCCATGTTCATAAAAAATACACGCCCCATAATACTTAGTTAATAAATTTCGTACTTTTTGTTTTAATTGAAGATATTCTTTTTTTAAAATATCTGGTAGAGCACCAATACAATGATAATGATCATTAGGCATAATTAGTGAATAACCTTCAACGATTTGACCAATAGCTAACCAGACTGTAAAATTTTCAGTTTTGATATAAATTTTATCTTTTTCCTGAGAACAAAATGTACAAAAATCAATCGTTTTATTTTTCATTGAAATACTTCCTTTCTGGAATGGGCAATTCATAAACCCTTGGAAGCTTAATATTTTGATATTCTCCCACCTTGTTACAAATCCCTCCCAAGATATCTATTAGTTTGTCTGCCTCTTCCTTTGTATTTGATTCAGATAAACTAATCCTCACACAACCATATACATTGTCATGGATATGATGGTGTAAAAAGGGTGCGCATAGTAAACCTGAGCGTGTCTTAATATTTTCTTTTTGAAGTAAGCTAGAAACTCGTGCAGCAATCATTCCTTTAATATTAAAAGAAACGATACCTAATACATTGGCATTGCTATAAATATCAATATTATGCATATCAGTTAATTTATTTATTAAATAATCCGTCAGAGTATATATGTATTCTTTTTTATTTTTTAAAGTCTCTATAGACATTTCTGATAAACTACAATACAAAGAAAAAATTCTTGGATAGTTCAATGTTCCTGATTCAAAATAATATGGGAGAGTCCTTGGCTGACTAAGAAGTTCTGATAAAACACCGGTGCCACCAACTTTCAAAGGAGAAATACTAGTATGCTTGGGGTTAATATAAAACCCACCAATACCAGATAACGCTTTCAAAGCTTTATGACCAGTAAAAACGATAAAATCTGCTTCAAGGTTATTATTATCAATTTCTATATGCCCTATGGTCTGAGACATGTCAATCAAAATAGGAATATCTCCTTTTTGTTTGACACGTTTACAAATCTCGGCGATTGGTTGTACTTGACCAGTTACATTTGAACCATGGTTCACTATAACAAGATCTGTTTTTTCATCGATAAAATCAATTAGTTCATCTACATTGATTAAACCATAGCGATCACATTCAACCCAATCAACTGTTATATTTCTAATCTTTTGTAAATAGGTTAACGGACGTATTACTGAATTATGTTCTGTGACAGTAGAAACTATATTTGCGTTTTTATTTACGAATCCAAAAATAATGGTATTCAGAGCTTCTGTTGCATTACTTGTAAATATAATATGGGTTGGATACTTTACTCCTATAAGCTCTGCTAGTTTTCTCCTAGTTTCAAAGATATAATCACTTTCTTCAGTTGATTCTGAACGATTGTAACTACCGTCAGTATTTTTTATAAAATCTGAAATACTTTCCAATACTTTTTTACTTTTAGGAAATGATGTAGATGCGTTGTCAAAGTAAATAGAATCCATAGAATCGCCTCCAATATTTTAATTCGTCATCATTTTTTTTTGAAACTTAAAAATATAAATTTTGTTTTTCTCTCTTTGTTTTAACTATTGTTCTTTTTTATTTATATCAACCCCCGCTCTTCTATGTATTATTCGATACTATATCTATCGCTAGAAATATTATATCTAGAATATGATATAATGTTTCCAGAATGTACAGATTTCCGTCAAGAGAGGTGGTTACCAATGAAACATCATGAAATAATAAAAAGATTACGCAAAGAAAGAAATATAAGTCAGAGAACTCTAAGCGAAGGGATTTGTAGCCGAACAACTCTTTCTTCTTTCGAAAATACTGGAACTAATATTTCTTTGAATTTGTTCCAATCGTACTTGGACAGATTAAATATTTCTGTTGAAGATTACTTTTTACTACATTTTAATGAAGAATGGCCAAATCAAACAGTAGCTTCAAATAAGGAAAAAGCGAATAAAGTATTAGAAAAAGCCTATTATACGTATAACTGGACTGACTTAGAAGAAAAAATAAACCATACATATCAGCTATACATGAAAAGTAATGATTTCTATTATTATTACTTATTCATCCAATACAAATTATTATTATATCGAAAAATCAGGGCTGAAAAATTTATTATCACAGAGAATGAAGTTATGGTTATAAAGAACTATTTAAATGATGTAGAAGTATGGGGGGCATTCGAATTAAATTTATTCTCCAACTGTCTCTCCCTTTTTAATGATGCTTATATTTTTTCAAAAGTAAAAATTCTTCGAAAAAAATATCGGAATGTGCGAGGGAGTTTTAAATTTTACAAATTATATAGCTTCTTTATAATCAACGTTATCATGTTGAAATTTGAAAGAGACGAGCTTGAAAATATGAACTTCTATTTAGCCGAACTCAAAAGTTTCAACACGATCAATTATGTAAGAGAACGTATTTTATATAATATTTTTACTGAGATCTTAAAATGTAAGTATGATCCTACTGTCAAAAATTTCAACACGATTGATTCATTTATCGATATGTTTAGACTATTGGATTTTAATGATTATGCTCAAGAAATGGAGACTTTCGCAAAAAAAATGCTTGGATTAAGGTAATTTTATAGGGATTTACTTGTAATCTATCCATCTTCCAAAAATGTTGCTAGTGATTATGGCTCCAACCATTAACAAGAGTGATGTCAGAAAAAAACATCAACAAAATGCTGATACTTTTAATCTATAAAACCACTAAAGATTGTAAATTTTATACACAAAGTTTTTTAAGAAGTCTAATTTGGATAGTATCAATCGTCTATTTTACAAAATTTTTGACCTATCGAGTACATTCAGGATTAGACCCCAAAACATTTAAAAATCTTTTGATAGTTTTAAAATCAACAATCTATTGGTATAAAGACTTTCTAGTTGCTCTCCTCCATCCTTAATGTGATGGTCTAGTTTATAGTCCTTTGTGAATTTGAAAATTTTATGTACGTTGCTAATTTCAGGTGACAACTAAGTTTTCTTTTTCTATTTTGAGTGCGATACCATTTTTAGAAGAGCTCTCCTTGATAACTAATATTATCACTCACCTAAAAAAGACGTTTCTTTTGACAGAAACGTCTTCTAAAATGAGTTTATAGGATATAATGCCTTGCGCTCATCTATTTAAATCAATTAACCTTTACGTAATAATCCGACACATTCCACATGATGTGTTTGTGGGAATAAATCAACTGGTTGGACTTTTTCCAATTTATAACCATCTTCTGCAAACAACTTCACATCTCTGGCAAACGTTGCAGGATTGCATGAGATATAAACGATTCGTTCAGGAGCCATCTCGATCGCTGAATCAATAAAGCGTGCATCCAAGCCTTTTCTTGGAGGATCGACAACTAAAACAGTTGGTTTGATCCCTTTTTCTTGCCATTTTTTCATGACTGTTTCGGCTTTTCCAACTTCATAATGCGCATTTTCGATTTTATTTGTCAATGCGTTAAACTGTGCATCTTCAATTGCTGCTGGTACGATTTCCATTCCATAAACGCTTGCTACTTGGTCTGCTATAGATAAACCAATCGTTCCAATTCCTGAATAGGCATCAATCACGACATCGTCATTTTTCAATTCAGCAAATTCAATCGCTTTTTGATACAGTACTTCGGTTTGTAATGTATTGACCTGATAAAAGGATTTAGAAGAAATACGATAGGTCTTACCAAGTAACTGATCTTCGATATATGATTGACCAAAAAGAACTTTTTCTTTTTCTCCTAAAATGACATTCGTTTTTTCTTCGTTGATATTTTGGATCACTGACACCACTTTCGGTAAAGCTTCATGGATGGCTTCAGCGATTTCTTTCGCTTTGAAGAATTTTTCTTTTCGAGTGACTAGAACGACCATCATTTGATGGGTGTAATGACCTCTACGAACAATGATATGACGAATTTGTCCTTCATTTTTTTCTTCATTGTAGCCACGTACTTGGAAACGTTGCAAGATGTCTCTTACCTTAATGATGGCTTGATCGATTTGTGGGTCTTGGATGAAGAAATCTTCTATTTCCACTAAGTCATGACTGTTTTTCTTGTAAAAACCAGTCACTAATTCGCCTTCGACGCGACGAACAGGAATCTGTGCTTTATTGCGATATCCTGTAGGTTCTTCCATCCCGATCGTTGGTTGTACTGTGACTTCAGGCATTTTAGCGATTTTAGCTAAAACGTGTTCGACTTGTTTTTGTTTGAATACTAATTGTTGATCATAACTTAAATGGGCTAAAGGAGCGATTCCTGTACGCAACAGAACATTACTAGTGATTTCTTGACGGTCTGGTGACGTCGTCAACCAGTTTTCGACCTTACCGTAGCCAAATTTATTGCCTGCTTTTACGACAAGGATCTCCACTTGTTCACCTGGCAAAGCATTTTCAATAAATAATGGATAGCCATCAATTTTCGCAACACCTAACCCCTCGTAACTTAAATCGATGATATCAACAGTATACCGTTCATTTTTCTTAATTGTTTGTGTCATTTCATTACTCCTATTCTTTTGAATGGTTTCTAATTTTGTCCGTTCAACAAAGGAAAGAGCTGGGATATCCATTCATTCCCAGCCCTTTTTTTCTTCAGTCTATTGGAAAAAGCAAGTAATCCTATGATCATTGCTTTTTCCTTCTAATAGTCGTCCAATCCTGCTCAGTTCTGATCCTTATCAGCAATTTTGCCATCGCCATCGATGTCTTCATCCGTCAAACGTTCTACTTCTTTGACGAATTCTTTGCTAACTTCTTCTAGTTCTTCTTCCTCAAAACCAGTGATTGCCTCATCTGGAATTTGATCTGTGTTTGCATAAAACTCGATATGTTGATGAAGATTTTGGAAATGCATCGGAGCATTACCTCCATATTCGCCATCTAAATTGATCATGACAGGACGATTCGCATTATCTTCGGTTTCAACATAAAGGGAACTTGTTTTTGTATAAATGACCCTTGGATCATCTACATGCTTTCCTCCATTGAGCATGAGTGCCGCAATGTGTAGGATCTCAAAAATATTCGCCGTTTTGACAATGATCAAAGAAAATTTTCCATCATCTAGCTTTGCATCAGGCGCAATTTGTTCAAATCCACCAACGGAATTCGTCAACCCTAAAAAGAACATCGAAGCATTGCCATTATATTCTCCTTCGTCATACTTCAAGTGCATCTTGATCGGTTTGACACGTGGTAACATTTCTGCTCCTTTTGCCAAATATGCAAGATAGCCAAAAATACTTTTCAATTCGGAAGGAACTTCGTAGGTCAATTCTGTCAAGTAGCCACCAGCTGCAATATTGATGAAATAGCTATTATCGGATTGACCGATATCCATTTTGACTGTTTGATTCTTTTTGATGACTTCTGCTGCTGCCTTGATATTATCTCGAGGAATCTTCAAGGCGCGAGCATAGTCATTGGTCGTTCCCGCTGGAATGATCGCCATTTTAGGTCTAACTTCCAGTGAGGCGATACCATTGACGACTTCATTGATCGTCCCATCGCCACCAGCTGCAACGACAAGATCAAAACCTAACTCAGCGACTCGTCGTGCTTCATTTTTTGCCGAGTCCTCTTCCGGAGTCGTGGCATAAGCACTTGCTTCATAGCCCGACTCCTCCAGAGCTTGGAGGATGTCGGCAAGATTACGTTTTAACAATTCTTTACCTGAGACCGGATTATAGATCACACGCGCTTTTTTCATAGCATCCCTCTATCGTTTCGCTAATTCTTCATTTAGCAATTTGTTGACCACACCTGGGTTTGCTTGTCCTTTTGTAGCTTTCATGATTTGTCCAACTAAGAAACCGACTGCACGGTCTTTTCCGTTTTTGAAATCATCAACAGATTGTTGATTGTTATCTAAGATTTCATTGATGATCGGTAATAACTTCGCTGGGTCAGATAATTGGACCCAACCGTTTGCTTCGACAACACTTTGTGCATCTCCGCCATTCATGATCAACTCACGAAAGACTTTTTTCGCAATTTTAGAACTGATCGTACCATCTGCGATCAAAAGAATCATACCTGCTAAGTTTTCAGGTGTTAATTTTGTTTCAGCTAATTCTAACTTTTCACTGTTTAAGTAAGCTGATACTTCACCCATCAACCAGTTGGATGCTTGTTTGGCATCTGCCCCATTTTCCAATGTTGCTTCAAAGAAATCAGACATTTCTTTTGATAGTGTCAATACTTTTGCATCATACTCTGGTAGACCCAGTTCACGAATATAACGTTCACGACGAGAGGCAGGCATTTCTGGTAAGCTTGCTTTCACTCGTTGGATCCATTCGTCATCGATCACGAATCTTGGGATATCAGGTTCTGGGAAGTAACGATAGTCACTTGACCCTTCTTTGACACGCATCAAGATCGTCTTATTCGTCGTTTCATCAAAGCGACGAGTTTCTTGTTGGATCTCTCCACCAGATAACAATACTTTTGCTTGGCGTTTTTCTTCAAATGCTAAACCTTTTTTGACAAAAGAAAGGGAGTTCAAGTTTTTCAATTCTGCTTTTGTCCCAAATTCTTCTTGTCCATAGGGGCGTAAAGAAATGTTCGCATCACAACGCATTGAACCTTCTTCTAATTTCACGTCACTGACTTCAGTAAATTGGATTACAGAACGCAAAGCTTCTAAATAAGCATAGGCTTCTTCTGGAGAACGCATGTCTGCTTCTGAAACGATCTCGATCAATGGTGTTCCTTGTCTGTTTAGATCGACATAAGAGTACCCACCGATGCCGTGCATGTTTTTCCCTGCATCTTCTTCTAAATGCACACGTTCAATGCGGATTTTTTTCTTTTTACCTTCTACTTCGATCTCAATCCAGCCATCATGACCGATTGGTTGATCGAATTGTGAGATTTGGTAAGCTTTGGGATTGTCAGGATAGAAATAGTTTTTGCGGTCAAAATGAGTATCTTTCGAAATTTCGCAATTCAATGCTAACGCTGCACGCATCCCAAATTCCAGCGCGGCTTTATTCATTACTGGTAAAACTCCAGGGTATCCCCAGTCGATCACATTGGTGTTGCTGTTTGGTTCAGCACCAAAATGCGCAGGAGCTGGAGAGAAGATTTTTGAGTTGGTTTTTAATTCCACATGGACTTCAAGTCCAATGACTGTTTCAAAATTCATTCGGCTTTCCCTCCTAAAATAGCTGGTTGTTGACGATGGAACTCAGTCGCTTGCTCAAACGCATAAGCTGCTTGATACATGGTTTTCTCTTCGAAATAATTACCGATGATCTGTAAACCAACTGGTAATCCTTCCGATAAGCCTGCAGGTACTGACATGCCTGGTAGTCCTGCCAAGTTCACTGGGATCGTCAAGATATCACTCATATACATCGTGATCGGGTCGTTGATATTTTCACCAAGACCGAACGCAACTGTTGGTGAAGAAGGGCCGATGATCAAATCATAATCCGCGAAAACTTTTTCAAAGTCACGCTTGATCAATGTACGGACTTGTCCTGCTTTTTTGAAATGCGCGTCATAGTAACCTGCACTCAATGAGAACGTTCCTAACATGATCCGGCGTTTTACTTCTTCTCCGAAACCTTCAGAACGTGAATTGACATAAACGTCATCCAAGTTCTTGACATCTTCTGAACGATATCCATAACGAATACCGTCAAAACGTTGCAAGTTCGAACTTGCTTCAGATGAAGCAATGATATAGTAGACAGCCACGCCATATTTTGAATGAGGTAAGCTAACTTCTTCAACTGTTGCACCTAATGAACGGAATGTTTCAGCTGCTTTAAGAATTGCTTCTTTCACGCCTTCATCGACACCTTCACCTAAATATTCTTTAGGTAAAGCAATCTTCATTCCTTTAATATCACCAGACAAGCCATCTGCAAAGTTAGGCACAGATACACCAGATGAAGTACCGTCTTTTTCGTCGTAGCCACTGATTGCGGTCAATGCTAATGCGTTATCTTTGACTGTCCGGGTCATTGGACCGATTTGGTCTAAAGATGAAGCAAATGCAATCAAACCGAAACGGGAAACACGACCATAAGTTGGTTTCATTCCTACGATCCCATTGAAAGCGGCTGGTTGGCGGATACTTCCACCAGTGTCACTACCTAGAGAAACTGGCACTTGTCCTGCGGCAACTGCGGCGGCTGAACCACCAGATGATCCGCCAGGTACTTTTGTTTGATCCCAAGCGTTCTTTGTTTTTTTGAAGTAAGAAGTTTCGGTACTTCCGCCCATTGCAAATTCATCCATGTTCAATTTACCAACAGGGATCATGTCTGCTTCGTATACTTTTTCCATGACTGTCGCATCGTAGATCGGTTCAAAATTATAAAGGATCTTTGAAGCTGCTGTCGTCAAAAGATCTTTTGTCACGATGTTGTCTTTGATACCGATCGGGATACCAGAAAGGACATTATGCTCATCGATGCCTTTTTCATCTAAGGCTTTGGCTTGGGCTAAAGCTTTCTCTTCATTCAATGTAATGAATGCATCAATCGCAGGTTCTGTATCCTTGATACGATCAAATGTAGCTCTCACTAAGTCTTGTGCAGTGATTTCTTTTGACACTAATAAGTCGTGTAGTTCTTCTAATGAACGATTGTATAATTCTGTCATTATGCGCCAGCCTCCCCATTATCGATGATTGCTGGTACTTTGATGAACCCATCTTCTTTTTCTGGTACATTTTTTAATAATTCATCTCTGCTCCAACCTAGTTGTGCACGGTCTTGTCGCATGACGTTGACAGTCTCAACGACGTTTGATGTAAATGGTACGCCTTCTGTGTCTACTTCTTCCAGCATTTCTACCATATCAATGATTTTTCCTAATTGGTCAGTAAAACCTGCGCGCTCTTCATCGGCAAATTTCAATTTGGCTAACTTCGCTACATGTTTTACTTGTTCTTCACTAATCGCCATAGTACCCCTTCTTTCCTAAATGAAAACTTTGCTTCTTATTTTAACATAAGAAATTCGCATTCTGAAATTCTTTCTTGAAATTTATCTGAAAAATTATTCTGCTCCCTCGACAGGATGACTCTCTGCTAACGCGTCAGCCATTTGATCTTCCGTCCAAACCTCGACCCCTAACTCTTGGGCTTTCGTTAATTTACTACCCGCATCTTCGCCAGCGACAACGATATCTGTTTTTTTCGATACGCTACCAGTGACTTTCCCGCCAAGATTCTCAATCGTTTCTTTGGCTTCTTCCCTTGTGAATCGAGTTAGTTTGCCCGTCAATACGATCGTCTTGTTTTTGAACGGCGATTCTACTTCTTTCAGCTGTGTCGAACGAATCCCTTTGTATTCAAGGTTGACACCTGCTTGTTTTAACTCTTCCATCAACTCGTGGACTTCTTCGTTGTCAAAATAAGTCACTACACTATCTGCAATAATATCCCCGATCGTATCTAATTGGATGATTGATTCAAAATCGCTGCGACTCAACGTTTCTAAATCGCCAAAATGCTCTGCTAAGATTTTCGCTGCTTTTGCGCCAACGTGACGGATACCTAAACCAAAGATCAAGCGTTCTACCGAGTTATCTTTGCTCTTGTCGATCGCTGTTAAAATATTATTCGCTGATTTTTCTTTGATTTTGTCTAACGTCAATAATTCTTCTTCTGTTAGTTTATAGAGATCGGCAACATCAGCGACTAGTTTCTTATCGTACATCTGTTCCAAGACTCTTGGGCCTAAGCCATCGATGTTCATCGCATTTCGGGAAACGAAATGGTTCAGTCCTTCTTTCATTTGTGCGGGACACTTCGGATTGATGCAACGCAAGGCAACTTCTTCATCTAAATGAACCAACTCACTGTGACAGACAGGGCAATGTTCGGGCATTTTATAAGGCTCGCTGTCTTTTGGACGTTTATCTAAAATGACTTGTGCGACTTCTGGAATGATATCCCCTGCCTTATAGATTTGGACAGTATCGTTCAAGCGGATATCTTTCATTTGGATATAATCCCCGTTATGCAGACTGGCGCGACTGACCGTCGTTCCAGCAACACGAACTGGTGTCATGATCGCTGTCGGTGTCACTACACCCGTTCTGCCGACCGTCCATTCGATTTCTTCGATGACCGTTTCTACTTCTTCAGGTGGAAATTTATAGGCTGTTGCCCAACGTGGGGCTTTGACCGTAAAACCTAATTGGTCTTGGATTGAAAAGTCATTGACTTTAATAACGATCCCATCGATCTCATAAGGTAAGTCTTTTCGTTTTTCATGGTATTCCTCAATGAACGCCCAAACTTCTTCGATTGAGTGACAAAGCCGTTTTTCATGGTTCGTATGGAAACCGATCTTGTCTAATTCTTCTAACGCTTCGTATTGCGTAGTGGCTTGCATTGGTCCAAAATCGGCTACGGTATATAAGAACGTATCAAGATTTCTTTTTGCTGTGATCTTGGAATCTAACTGGCGCAAGGAACCTGCTGCAGCATTGCGGGGATTGGCAAAGACTGGTTTACCTTCTTCTTCATTTTTTTGGTTCAATTTTACAAATGAACGTTTTGGCATAAAGCATTCGCCACGCACTTCAATACTCATTGGTTCTTTTAATTTGATTGGAACAGAGCGTACAGTTTTCAGATTTTCCGTGATATTTTCGCCGACAGAACCATCCCCACGAGTTGCTCCCCGAACAAACTCGCCATTCTCATAACGCAAGGATACCGATAAACCATCGATTTTCAATTCACAGCAATAATCGACTGGATGGCCGATTGCTTTTTTAACGCGTTGATCAAATGCTAATAGTTCTTCTTTATTGAAGACATCGTTCAAACTATATAATGGAATGTCATGTGTGACTTTTTCAAATGCTGAAAGAATCTTTCCACCTACTCGTTGTGTCGGTGAATCTGCGGTGATCAGGTCTGGATATTGTTCTTCGATCGCCACTAATTCGGCATAGGTTTTGTCGTAGATATAATCTTCTACTGTTGGCTGGTCCAACACATAATACTCACGAGACCAACGATCTAACTGCACTCTGAGTTCTTCTGCTTTTTTTGTTGCTTCATCGATCGTCATTTCGTGTTCCATCTTTTTCTCCCCCTATTGAACTAAACTTTTTCGATTGGTGCAAAAGCGGCTAATACACGCTTGACTCCTTGACTTGGAAAAGCAATATCAAGTTCAAGATCTTTTGCGTCACCACTTACTCTAACCACTGTCCCTGGTCCCCATTTTTTATGTTTGACTTTATCTCCTGGTTTCCAACCACCTGTTTCGCCACCTGTAGCGACTTTTGCTGAAACACCTGCTTTTGTTGGTTGTTGGTACTTAGGTGTCGCGTTATTCGTACGAAAAGGTGACGGTTGAGACGCATTCGGTGTTGGACGCATGCCATGGATGTCTAATAATTCTTGATCAATTTCTTCTAAGAAACGTGATGGGCGATTGTACTGCGTGCGTCCATACAACGTTCGCGAAAAGGCATTTGTTAAAAACAATGCTTCTTCGGCTCTGGTGATCCCCACATAAGCCAATCGACGTTCTTCTTCCAATTCACTTTCTTCCATCAAGGCACGTGAAAGCGGAAAAACCCCTTCCTCTAAACCAATCAAGAATACCACTGGAAATTCTAATCCTTTAGCCGCATGTAATGTCATCAATGTTACTTGTTTCGTTTCTTCTTCTAAATTATCCAGATCTGAAACAAGCGCTAAATCATTCAAGAATACGGTCAATTTGTCTTCTGGTGATTCTGCATTATCTAATCCTTCTTTTTCAAATTGTTTATCAAATTCTTGTGTCACGGTCAAAAACTCTTCCAAGTTTTCGATACGTGCTTGTGATTCTAAGGTATTTTGGATTTTTAGATCATCTAAATAGCCGCTACGCTCTAACACTTCTTTGGTTAACTCTGTGACGGTCAAATAAGGGATCATTTCAGTCAATTGGTGCATCATCTCGCCAAAAGAGCCTAATTGTGTTCCGGCTTTTCCACCGATGTTCGCTAATTCAACATTTCTTGCAGCCTCTAGCAATGGCCATTCGTGCATCGTGGCAAAGCTACGGAGTTTTTCCACCGATCCTGGTCCAATGCCACGTTTTGGTGAGTTGACGATCCGCTCAAAACTCAATGAATCTTGAGGATTAGCCATCACATTAAGATACGCCAAAACATCTTTGATTTCTTTTCGATCATAGAATTTATGACCTCCAACCATTTTGTACGGAATATTGGCTTTCAGTAAGGTTTCTTCCATGACACGCGATTGGGCATTTGTTCGGTAAAGAATGGCAAAATCTCCATAATTCCGACGATTCATCTGGATCTCTTCTTGCATTCTTTCTACAATAAAACGTGTTTCGTCACGTTCATTGTCTGCTCGATAGTAGGTGATTTTATTCCCATCTTGATTTTCAGTCCATAGATTTTTGGGTTTGCGATTGCTGTTGTTTTCAATGACTTGATTCGCTGCATTCAAGATTGTTTTTGTTGAGCGATAATTTTGTTCTAACAAGATCACCGCAGCATCTGGATAATCTTTTTCAAAGTCCAAAATGTTTTGCATATCTGCTCCACGCCAACCGTAAATACTTTGATCTGCATCTCCTACTACGCAAAGATTTCTGAAACGTCCGGCTAATAGATTGACCAACGTATATTGTGCATGGTTCGTATCTTGATATTCATCTACATGGATGTAATGGAATTTGTTTTGGTAATACGTCAATGAATCTGGATGCTCATCAAATAAACGGATCGTATTCATGATCAGATCATCAAAATCCATACATTGGTTGTATTGGAGTTCCTTCTGGTATGCTGCATAGCATTTCGCAGCAATTTCTTCATAGTAACTGCCTTGCATTTTGGCAAAAGCCTCTGGTGACAATAAGCTATTTTTTGCTTGCGAGATCGAACCTAAAAGGCTTCTTGGGTCGTACTTTTTAGGGTCGATATTCAGTTCCTTCAAAATTCGTTTCATCAACGATAATTGTTCGGAAGAATCAATAATCGTAAAGTTTCGGTTATACCCGATATAATCCACATCACGTCTTAAAATACGGACACACATGGAGTGAAAGGTAGATACCCAAACATCTTCGCCGCCTGTTTCTAAAATAGCATTGACCCGTTCTTTCATTTCTTTCGCCGCTTTATTGGTAAAGGTGATCGCCAAGATATTCCACGGATTCACTTCTTTTTCTTCAATCAAATAAGCGATTCGATGCGTCAAAACGCGGGTTTTCCCACTACCGGCGCCAGCCATCAATAAAAGCGGGCCATCCGTATGTAGAACCGCTTCTTTTTGACGAGGGTTCATTCCCTTTAATAAGTTTTCTTTGGATGACATTCACAACATCCTTTCTATTATCAATCCTTCTAATTATAGCATTATCATGCGGTTCAATAAAGGGAATCTTCTTGTGAAAGCTTGTTTATATCTTGTGAAGAACCTAGAATAAAAAAGAAATATTCTACTTTAATATACGTCTAACCATCGGTTTTACAAAATTTTGAAGAATTTCAAAAGGCGTCCATTTTGACCATTCATAAATGAATAAAGAACCCTTGTATCATGTCAGAAAAAGGTCAAAAAAGCAGTCTGGTCTATTGTTCTACTTTGTCATCCTAAAAAAGCCAGAAAATCTAAAATATGCCCATTTTTAGATTTTCTGGCTTTCGTTTGAAGATCCCTCTCCTAAAACATCCCTTATTTAGTTTTCAAATTAATAACAAGATGCGTTCACCGCTTCTTCCGTACATGGCAACATCTATTTACTAAGTTCAACTTTGAGCGCTTAGTTTGTAGATGAACCGGTATCTCACATCATGTTTATCCGTCATGGGACCAGAATATTCTCCTTTAAGGTATAGTTTTAAGGGATTCTCAAGAAAAGGCAATACTTCAATTGAATCTGATTGATTTTCACCAAGAATCAATGGCCCAGAATGTTGCCCATTTGTCGCTGCTAAATGAAGACGTAAATGTTTATGGGCGTCTTGCACTACATTATTCACTAAAGTCACTGGCGTTTCTTCAATTGAATGGTCAATTACTTCAGTCACTGAAAAACCGATTGGAAAATTACTATGGCTGATGATTGGTTGGGCGGCGGCCAGTTCATCAAATTCTCCTGCTTCACGGACAGTAAAGAATTTCTCCAAAGGTACTTCCACACTCAGCACACTCTTAGGCACATCAACTACGAATTCCTTCCACAAACTTTGACTTAAGTATTTCTGAAGTTCTGGATCTTCTTGCATGATTCCTGTTACTTTCACATAGACATAGTAGGTGCCAGCGCGTAATTTTTCTTGTTTCCAAGTTCTTTCAGTCTCTGAAGTTTCAATTGCTACTACACCACTAGTTGCAGGGGTAGTACTAGTAATCTGCGATTGAGCCGCCTCTGTGTTGATGGACATCCCTGACCAAAGCGGTTCTTTACTCAGTATAAATTGATGATTCGTCAACGGGCGGTTGCTTGGTGTCACCGTCTCAATTGTCGTGGTCAGTTCACTCACATCTAAATCAACCTCTGGACTAGTCTCAACTGTTGGAATATCGAATTTTTTTTGGTAAATCACTTCATTCGTTATACCAAGCGTATACAAATCAACAAGTTGTTCTGTCGCAATATCTTTCGAAATCGGTTGATTATACCGATCCTGCGCATTGAATTGATAGCCACCGATTTCTCCAGATTGCCCATCTAAACGGTTGATTTGAATTTTTTCTATTCCACTACTAATTGAACTAGTTACTGACGTACTTCTTTTTTTGAACCTGATCAATTCAGGCTCATTCACATTAAACAAGACTTTAGAACTAGGCGTTAGAAGGGGATTAAACGTGGAGTAAGTGCTGAAAGTCAACTGTGCATCTTTAGCAACATTTATCTCCGACACTGTGGTTGAAGACTGCTTGGCAAGCCCAAATTCCATTAAC
Organism: Enterococcus sp. AZ062; assembly: GCF_051715065.1. NCBI lineage: Bacteria > Bacillati > Bacillota > Bacilli > Lactobacillales > Enterococcaceae > Enterococcus > Enterococcus sp. AZ062. Next base: position 1,892,036 of record NZ_JBIOTB010000001.1, read on the forward strand.
CCATCACTTTCATAACTTAGCTTACTGCCTTCTCCTATAAATAGATCATATCCCACAGGTGTAATGCCTAACTGAGGAATATTGGCATTAATGATTACTTCCGAACGATCTTCTAGTTGAATTTGTAATCTTTGATCAGCCGAACTTTGACCGGTTGCTAATTGAGTACTAAATATCGCTGAATTAAGAAGTCTATCGTCAGAAATCAGATACGTTTTAGAATTTTCTGCAAATGTCACATGCCACATGTCGATCATCGAACTATAGATTGGAAGAAAAGAACCAGTAATAGTGATTATATTTTCTCCGTAAAAAGTAATTGTAGATTCTTGGTTGTTAGTAAAAAATCGACGACCACCATAATTTGTATAAATCGTAATATTTTCTACACTTAAATGAAACGGAATGGACACATTAGCAGAAGTCAATATTCCAGATGTAGGAAGCAAACTTATCTCTGACCCTCCAGGAATTACATAGCCCTTTTTACCAAAATTAAGATTTTTGATGGTTACATTTACGTTTGGGACTTGCACTCGAAAGAGATAAGATCCTTGGTTGGTACTGGAAGAATGCATGTAAAACCCTTGCCCGTCAATGATGATATCTTTATGAATATCATGGACACCTGAAGCGTAAAAAAGAATATTAGCAGTGTATTTAATATGATAAGGTCCGCTACCAGCATCGGTATTTATCGCATTTAACGCAGCAATCAAATCGTCTCGGGAAGCTACTGTATAAGGATTGGTTTCTGTCCCACTTCCACCATATGCTCTAGCCACTTGATTAGATTCTGATAGAGTCTCTTCTCCATTATCATTTACTGAATTGCGATCACTTCCCAAAAAATTAGGGTCCCTCTGTCCGCTTTGTACAATACTTGATTCAGTTTTTCCATCTACTAAATTAGTTTCAGCGTAAACTAATTGATTCAAAAATAATAGTTGAGTGAACAACAAAAATGTCCAATAGATAAGCCACCTTTTATGTTGTTTCATATTTACCTCCATGTATGAGATTTTTTAATTGATTCATAGAGAGTTCAACGCTTACTATAAGCTAGTTCGCCCTATTTTTATCTAAAACTCCTGATACTCTTCACTAGTTATTTAATTCATTATTCAGTTTAATGATGACCAACCTGTAAGCGATGACATAAATAACTAAAAAATCAGTTTAGTTTCAATCGCTGTCTCCACTAAATCATTTGTTCATTTTACGATCAATAATTCGATAGCTGATCACAGCAAACACAAGGAAAATACCTACCCACGTCACAACTAAAGGTTCCGATTGTTCATTGGTTTTTGGAAAATAATCAATCGTTTGCGTTTCGACTTTGATCGGTATTTGGGTACTCCCTTGGATATCTGTTCGAATTGCTGTGTTTGTATCGTTTATTTGTTCAAGTTGCTCATCTGTCCTCGTTGAATCCGTCGTTGATGTGCGCTCCTCAGAAGAACTACTCTCCTCTGTTGATGGCTGACTTTCTCCAGGGGGTGGTTTACTTTCTTCAGTCGGCGGTCGACTATCCACGATACCTAATTCGCCTTTTAACTCTATATTTGTCTCCATAATATTCCTTACCTCTCTCTATTCAAAGATAACCAGCTTCAAATGTTCCCCTTATATCTATAAAAATCAAACGTTTCGACTGATCATCTGCTTATTTTTGCTTGATTATTTCGCTGTCAACTGATAAACAAATGAATAGCTGACCTCATGTTTTTGCTGGAGTGACCCAGCATATTCCCCCTTGAGATACATATGCAACGGATTATCTAAAAATGGAAGTATTTCAATGGGAGACGCTTGGTTCAGTCCCACAACTAGAGAACCAGAATCTTGGTTATTCGTCGTCCCTAAGTGCAAACGTAGCTGTTTGTTTGCGCCAGATAGAATTTCATTCACCAATGTCACAGGTGAAGCTGTGGCATGTTCCACGACTTCGGTTACCGTTAAATTGATCGGAAAATTACTGTGGCTGATAATCGGTTGAGAGGATGCAATCGTATCAAATTGCCCTTCTTCACGAATTTTAAAGATTTTTTCTAAAGGAACTTCGACATTTAATGGACTTTTTGGCACCTCGATAACGACTTCATACCAAAAGCTTTCACTTGGTAAATGTGCTAGTTCAGGATCTTCATGTAATTGACCAGTTACTTTCACGTAGACATAATAGGTGCCAGCATAAAGTTTTTGCTCTTGCCATAAACTTTCAGTAGGTGAAGATCGAACAGCAACCATTCCATTCGTTGTAAGGGTAGCATTGTTGATTTGAGTTTGTGCTGTTTGATTATTGACTGAACTACCTGTCCACAACCGTTGCTTACTTAATTTGAAATCGTACTTTGTTAGCGGTCGCTCAGGCGGAATCGTTGTATTGATGGTAGTGGTTAAATTACTTATATCTATACCCACCTCTGGTTCTACTTGAATCTCGTCAATCACAAAATTCGGCTGATAGATAATATCATAAGTGCCTGAACCACCACTATAGACACTAGTTAAATCCCTCGATACTGTGGTATTTGTAAATACACTTAAATTGCCAAGTTGAGTATTGGCGACCCTATAGCTAACTTGGTAATGACCACCAAATTCACTTGCTGTATCAAGTCGATTAACTGCAAATATCCCTCTTCCAGTTAATGTTTGTCTTGCTGCTGCTCTAAAAAGGATATACTTCGGTTTATCAGCCATAAATGTATAAGAATTGCCGATCATCGTTTGACTCTCATGTACGACAGTAGCGTTTGGTCCAACTAGTATCATTGTACCAACAGCACTAGAATATTGAGTGTGATAAATCATATAGGATGAAATAGCTGTCGGGTGCGTCGTATAAACAAATAGTCTCGCCTCGGTTCTTATATCCATCCTAATAGAATTTATTGCAGATATTGCTTTAGGAGTAGGTGTTACTATGGATAATTCGGCATTTCTGTCAATGACAAATGGTTCGTTTAAACTAGAATTACTCAGGTAAAAACAGTAATCTATCATAGAACTTGAAGGTTGCATCGCATAAATTGCAGTTGTGGAATTTTCCGCAAAGAATACTTGCTGGTTGATGACAAATCTTCCCGCATTTCTAAATGAATTATGCCCTTTAAATGTCACTCTTGCTGCGTAAATCACATCAAAATAGACTGTTCCATAGTAATTGATATTTTCAATAATTACAGATACATCATAAATAGAAGATGGACTGACACTTTCTCTATAGATCAAACGAGAGGGGTTTTTGTTGTAAAGTATACCGTTACCATCCATCAGTGTATCACTGCCAATATTCATGTTCCTGAGTGTAACACTTAATCCTGCCACAGCCACATTGAATAATCTTTCAGCTCTAGAAGGGCTATCATTATTATGCAATACATAATAGCCTTTCCCATCAATTACTACGTCTTTGTAAATATTAAAAACAATGGTGGCTCCTTCATAAATAATATTGCCCGTTAACTCAATATAATAGGTCCCAGTACCAGGATCATTTTGAATCATAGCCAAAGCGCTGATCATTTCGGCCTGAGAACCTACCAAATAAGGATCAATCTCAGTTCCGTTTCCTGCATAGGCAGTAATTGGCTGATCAGAGCTATCATTTAAAATTGTTGCTGGAATAACATTCTCATCGTTTTTATCGGAAAAGTTTTTTTGAGCGTCTGCAGGGACTTCGTTTGTTTCTTCATACGACCAGCTATCATCTTCTGTTGGTATATTTAATGAATCATCCGAGCTTATACTTTCCGAATTGTTTACTGTTAATGGTTTGTCGCTTTCAAATGTCTCCGTTAGAGCAAAATGATGACTCATCGTTGAGCTAGTAAAACAAATAATAGAAACAACAATAAGTAAACGTGATATTTTTTTCATAACGACCTCCTTTTCCTACTGTTTGTCTCAGATCATCGCGAAGTCAATTGATACTAAAATTCTCAGCTGACTCCATGTCTTCGATGACTAAATTCTGAATAATGCACTCTTAAATAGAGTTTCAATGGCTTCTCTAAAAGGAAATCCCTTGAAGAATCACTGTAACAATTAATAGATGACGCACATTTTATTCATTTGATGAACATATAATATTTTTTCAATCATTTTTGTGGACAATTCTGTCACAACTCTTCATCCATCTAAAGCCGATTCCCTTTGTAGCAACTCACCTATTCCCCTTTTTTTGACAATTTCCTCCCGCTGATAATCTTGATTTTATTTATTTGAGTTATTTTGATCATAATAGTCATATGAAAACCTTCATATTGATTCAAGCAAGCCTTGCCCTTTATAGACAATTAGATCACGAACAATAATCTAGTAAATTTTTACTTGTTTTTCGTGCTTATCTATATTGATTAAAATTAGATTATAAAAAGATTGCAAAATAATGATACTACACTCCTTTATTTATAGTCAAAACATGTTCTATGGCAAAACGCTGAAAACGATTGTTATATAAACAACAAAAAATTAATTTCCCTCTATAAAAATGTTAAGAGAGGTATTATTTTAGCTAAACAGCCGAACCATTCACACTTGATCACTATTTATGGATGGTCAAAATAATACAAAAAATAACAAATAATTTTTTAGTCTCATAGGTGAGACTCATTTTTTCCAAGGTTATTTATGTAATAAGTGCCGCATGAAATCTATCTATCGAGTCAACCGATTTTTGTCATTGGGAGAATTCAAATCAGTACGATATGTTACTAGTACGATATCTTTTATTCAAATTAAAATAAAACGTTACGAATGAATGGCTGTTTTCGATATATGGAATCGCTCTATTCACAACAGGTTTTCAATAGTGTTTACATTTCAATTGAAGCAAGCATGTGACCGCCCTAAGGTCTTTTCTATGACGAAAAAAGAACAGAAAAGAGATGTTAATCTTCTTTCTGCTCTTTTTACTTAAAACCTTCTCAATACCTACTGATTTGGATTTTTAAGGATTTGTTTTGTAAGTTTTATTTCTTGAATCAAGTATTGTCCAATTGATGTCTCAGAAACAATCCCCCTACGATCATAAAAATCAACACGAATCCTAAAAGTGAAAGATATATACCTGTTTGATCATTTGTCTGTGGCATTGGTTGAACCACCTTCACTTCTGTACGGGCCACCTGATTTCTTTCGGTTGTAGGCGATTCTTCGGGTACTGGTGCAAGTGTCGGTGTTTCTACACCTAGCCTCCCATTAAATTCAATCGTCGTAGTACTCATAGTATCTCCTCTAACTTAGGATTAAAAGTTCACGGCGTCTAATTGAAGTGTCAGTGTAAATGACGGATTTGCTTCTGAAATATTAGCTGATGTGACAGCACCACTATAGCTAAAAGTAGTAGAGGTCGGGTTTGATGTATCACCAGTAGCTGTCAATCTCCCCTCACGATTTGCTAAAGTGAATATCACTCCGGATGATTCAGGTGTGAAATCTTGCAGTTGACCGTTGGCGATCAATCTTCTTGACGCTGATAAAGGTGATGGCGAAACAATATCTAAGGCAGAGATAGCGGAATAATCGCCAGAATTGCTTGCAAAATTTTTAACAGACACTGCTACTGGTCGACCAGAATTATTGGCGATATTGTAGGTTGGTGAATTTATGCTGGTTGTGCCTGCAAGATTATAAAAAATTGTCGCAGTGTCCAGTGTGACATTGATCCAATTTGTATCACCTTCTTCGATTTCTTCTTCAGGATCTGTATTGTCCAACCCCAAAGAACCGTTGATTTGAATATCTGCCGTTGGTTCTCCAATAACATCCGATGCTAAAATCGTCGTTGGTGCAAACGCTCCCGCAGTTGTTCCTAAAACGAATACACTTGCTAATAATTTCTTTTTCATCCTAATATTCCCCTATCTAATGTATTTTTTATTCGATGACTAGTGTTACTCCAGCTGCTACTTGTCCTTTTTTCTGATTCGTATCTGGATCGTATAAGCTAAACATTGCTACAGATGGATGTTCTCCTTTCTCCAGTGACTGTTCAAGTGTTACCTCTTTTATTTCATACCCTGGCTGGATTGCGCCAGATGTATAAACAAGTTCATCATTACTCTGTTTTCGTATTTCCACATTGATGGGATGGCCATTTTCAAGTGGGTTCTTGATCATCAATTCACCTTGCAGCGTTCGGTGATTAAACGTCGCCTCTGGTGAAATCATTAGATTGAATTTACTTCTATCAACTGCTGTTTGCGATAATTCTAACAACTCTTCTTCTGAGATTCGTTGCGCATCTTTTCCATCTGGAAGGAATTCCCCGCTGACAAGTGTCAATGGTTCAGGTGTTTTTTGAAAGTAATATCGATAAATCAGCCAACCACTAATCAGTAATAATAGACTTACCAATATAATAATCAGAGTTTTCTTTCGTTTATTCATCCCTATTTCCATTAATCCACGTCTCCTTTTGCTGTCAGAGTATAAGTCAATCTAAAATCTGTTTCATGTTTCTTGAAAATCGATCCAGCGAATTCACCTTTTAAGAAAAGTTCTAATGGATCTTTTAAGAACGGTTCTAATGTGATCGCTTCCGGTCGATTTTCACCTACAATCAACGGCCCAAATGCTTGACCATCATTTGTACTCAACTTCAATAACAAATGATCCCCCTCCACTTCTGGTATCTGAACAACCAATGAAATTGTCGGATCAATCGAGTGATCAGCAATATGTGTCACTGTAAAATCAATGGTAAAATTACTATGGGTAATGATTGGTTGGCTATGTTCCTCTTGATGAAAAGTTCCAGCTTCACGAACTTCAAATATCTTTTTCAGAGGCACTTCTACATGTATCGGACTGCGAACAATCATCACTTCTTTTTCCTCCCATAAACTAATCGATAAGGGCTCCATCTCTTGCCCTACAACCGCTCCGTCAGCCATCTGTTGAAAAATTACTTGGACATACACATAGTAGGTACCTGCCCGTAATTGTTCATTCAGCCAAGACAAGCTTGTTGTATTTTCGACTGCCATCACTCCTGGTGTATCCGGGTTTGCTTGTGCAATCGCATCTTGGGCAGCAGGTGAGGTCACCGAATCTCCACTCCAAAGACGTTCAGTGCTAAGCTTATAGCGGACCTCTTTAATAATCTGACTTGTTGGATGAATCGTAGTCAATAGTTCACTTTTGCCGATCTGTACATTTGGAATGCTGTCCCACGTAAAATGAACACCTCTTTGATAAATCGCTTGTCGCAACCCTATGAGACTAAACTGATTGTCTGCCAAGATTTGTGTCGCCCTTCCTGGTATTTGCCTTTTCCCTAAGCCTTGGGCATGATCAAGATAATTGATCTGGTAATCTCCAGTAACACCTGGAACACCATCTAAGCGATTGAGCGTCATATCTCGGGCGAATAATCGATTGGTTGTACCGACATTTTCAAAATGGATAAACTCCGGTTCATCGACATTGAAAGTTACTGAATTACCTGAATTGATCGGGCCGTTGCTTAAGAATGTTGTTTGAGCATCTCTACCGATATTGATCGTTGTAGCATGTGAATCGGAAAAATTAAGTGCCCGATTCGCTGTTTGTCGATAGAAAAATTTTGCGTTGTCAGCGATTGTAAAAATCAATGGTGCACCATGTGTCAAGTTTTGCTTTGATGAAAGAATTGACACTTCTGCCTCTTCTTCGATCACGACTTCTATTCGCCTATTACCTCCATTCGAACCTCCAGTACCAAATCCATGAATAAATCCTGAATCGGTTTCCGTTTGATGATCAATCGTTGTTTTTGTACCTGAACCAAAAACAAGATTATAACCTTCCATAAATTCCTGGCTATTTGTTCCTGCTCGACTAGTAAAATGGTTCTCTCCTTTAAATATAAACGTCGACTCTTGATTCCAAGACAAAAGTGGTTGTGCACCTGTTCTTGCATAATAATCAACATCTTCAAAAACTGCCGTAAAGTTTATTCCTGATACATTTCCAGATCCAATAATTCCATAGTAGGTATTGTTGTCATAGATTCTTCCAGCGGCATCTGTCATGCTATTGCTTCCAAAATTCATATTTCTAAGTGTCACATGTACCCCAGATCTTTGGATTCGATATCCCGTATTAATCGCTGTACTACTAGAACTATTAGAGTAAAGCATGTGAAATCCCTGCCCGTCGACCACTAAATTTCTTCTTATCTCAAAGACATCTGAATCTTGGTACAAGATATGATTCGTCAGAACAACATGATAAACCCCATTTGAAGGACTTGAATTGATTGCTCTTAGCACATCACGTAATTCAGTAGCTGTTCCAGCAGTATAGGGATTTCCTTCAGTCCCAAGCCCATTCAAGGATTCAATTTGTTCAAATCCATGATTATTCACATCATCAGTCATCACATAGTCAAACGTTTCCCACTCGGTTCCATTTTCTAAATCTGATAGAATTTCTTCCTTTTGAATAGATAGCCCTTGTTCTTTTTCGTTATTTTTTGAATGTTCAAAATGATGGATATCTTCTCCTGCTTCATGAGAATCATTGACTTCAAATTGTATATCTCCAGCGTAATAATGAACGATTGGTAATAGACTTAAATAAAAAAAAACTAGTAATATAGATATTTTATTCATTATAATCATAATTACCTCCACATATTTTTTAAAAAAGAAAAAATTAGATAGATTAGATTTTGATTGCAAAACGATGATACTATGAAAAGAAGTAATAAGTCAACTTATTTGGTATAGTGTTTTTTTAAAAAAAAAGAATCTTACTAAAGAATTATACTTTAGTAAGATTCGACTATTTCTATTAAACAACTATACTATATCAAGCTTCAACAGCGGCAGGTGCTTTTCTTAGCCAACCATAGATAATACCGGAGACCACTGCACCAATTAAAATAAATACAAGATACATAATCGGATGACTTAGTAAGAAGACAACGAAGATCCCGCCATGTGGTGCTAGCAATTTGATACCAAAAGCTCCCACTAAACCACCTGTCAATGCAGAACCAATAATGAAACTTGGAATTGCTCTGATTGGATCAGCTGCGGCGAATGGAATCGATCCTTCGGTTACGAAAGAGAGCCCCATAACAATGTTTGTCAAGCCAGCATCTTGGTCTGTTTTACTGAATTTATTTTTGAATAAACGTGTTGCAACGAAGATAGCTAATGGTGGAACCATTCCTCCCGCCATAACGGAAGCCATCACAACACTACCACCCGTTGCGACAGTGGTTGCTAATGTTGCTGTACCGAACACATATGCTGCTTTATTGATTGGTCCGCCTAGATCGGCAGCCATCATCCCAGCAAGTAATGCACCTAATAATGCAGCATTCGAACCGCTAAGTCCAGATAAGAAACTATTCAAACCATCATTGAGTGCTTTCATCGGTACATTGACCATCAACATCAAGAAACCGGTAATCAACAATCCGAATACAGGATAGAATAGAATCGTTTTGATTCCTTCCAGTGACTTAGGTAAGTTTTTGAATAATTTACGTAAGAAGACGATCACGTAACCTGCCAAGAAACCACCAATCAAGGCACCCAAGAACCCAGCACCGCCAGCATTTGCTAATGCTCCCGCTGCAAAACCAACGATCAATCCAGGACGGTCACCAATACTTGACGCAATGAATCCAGCTAAAACTGGTAACATAAAGCCAAATGCGGCTTGTCCAATTTGATTGAACCAGCTTGCTGCTTGGTTGTAATTCCCAAGGTTGGCTAATTGATCTTGTGGTACACCCATGAACTGATCGACCATGAATGATAAGGCAATGGCGATCCCACCGCCGATAACGAATGGTAACATGTGAGAAACACCATTCATCAAATCTTTATAGATTCGTTGGCCGATCGTTCCATCTGCATTTCCTTCGTCAGAAGAATTTTCTTTTCCATCACCATGGAAAACTGGTGCTGAACCACTGACAGCTAAGTTGATCAATTCTTCCGTTTTTCGAATACCGTCACTTACTGGACGATTGACTAATTCTTTTCCGTCAAAACGATTCATTTCGACTTTTTTATCAGCCGCAACGATAACGCCATCTGCACGGGCAATATCTTCAGCAGTTAAACGGTTTTTGATTCCTTCTGAACCGTTTGTTTCAACTTTGATCTCAACACCCATCTCTTTGGCTTTTTTCTTCAACGCATCTTCAGCCATGTAAGTATGGGCGATCCCTGTTGGACATGCAGTAACTGCAACAACAAATTTTTTATTAGAAGAAGTCGCTGTTTGTGCTGCTTCTTCTTGTTCCGCTACCGCTTCTGCTTCTTTTTGTTGTTCCGCTGTTTGGAATAATTCTTGGACCTCTTCCGGTGTTCCTGCTTCTTTTAATTTTCCAACAAAATCTGGATCGATCAACAAACGTGATAAAGCAGCTAATGCTTGCAAATGTGTGTCGTTTGCTCCTTCTGGTGCGGCGATCATAAAGAATAAGAAAGTTGGTTGACCATCTAGTGCTTCATAATCCACGCCTTTATTACTTTTCGCAAACAAAACTGTTGCTTCTTTGACAGCCGCATTCTTCGCATGTGGCATTGCAATGCCATCGCCCAACCCAGTGGATGTTTGAGCTTCACGAGCTAAGATCCCTTGTTTATAAGTTTCGATATCTGAGATACGACCTGCATCATACATTTTTTGGACCATTTCATCGATGGCGCCTTTTTTATCAGTTGCCTGTAGATCCATGATCATCGCATCTTTAATCATTAAGTCTTTGATTTCCATGATTTACCCCCCACGATATTAATCAATTTTTGTTATTTCTACTTCTGGTAATAATTCATCAATGAATGAACGAACCGCTAAATCATCCGAAAAAGCAGTTGCACTTCCACATGCCACGCCCCACTTGAAGGCTTCTACCGCATCTCTATGTTTGCTATATGAACCGATAAAACCAGCAATCATCGAGTCTCCGGCACCCACTGAATTTTTCAATGGTCGAACTAATACATTTGAACGGTAGGTTCCTTCTTTTGTAAACAATAAAGCACCGTCCCCAGCCATTGAGATCAACACATTTTTTACTCCTTCTGCTAGTAATTTCTTGCCATAAGGAATGATATCTTCAACGGAATGGAATGTCACATCATACAATTCAGCTAGTTCGTGATTGTTTGGTTTGATCAATAACGGTTCTTTTTTTAATGCTTCTTTCAAATCATCGCCGGTGGTGTCAATCACAAACTCAGCACCTTTTTCACGGATGATCTCAATCAATTCTTGATAGAATCCCGCACGTAAACTCGCAGGTGTGCTTCCTGACAATACCACGATATCGTCTGCTCCAACTGTTGCTAATTCTGCTTTCAAACGTTCAATGGCTTGATCTGAGATTGTTGGTCCTTGTCCATTGATCTCTGTTTCAGAATCAGACTTAAGTTTGATGTTGATCCGTGTATCTTCTTCCACTTGTGTAAAAGCTGTCGCGATTTGTTCTTCTTTCAACCAGTCAGAAATAAAATTCCCAGTGAAACCACCAAGAAATCCTAAAGCGGTCGAATCAGAATCGATTCGCTTCAATAGACGAGAAACATTGATCCCTTTTCCTCCAGGGACTTTGAAATCTTCGGTCATTCGATTTAAATCACCGAGTTTTAATCCATCTACTCGTACGATAAAATCGATGGATGGATTAAGCGTTACTGTATAAATCATTGATTTGCCTCCTTAATTGTCGTCCGTTCACTGTAGTCGTCAAGAAATTCTAGTGGACAACGCTCGGTTATGATCGTGGCATCTTGCAGTGGTGCAACAGAAACAAAGGTTTGCTTATTGAACTTCGTATGGTCAAGTAAAACATAACTATCTTGGGCATTTGTAATTGCTAAGCGTTTGACCGCTGCTTCTTCTGGATCTGGGGTAGTGAATCCACGTTCAAGATGAACGCCATTCATTCCCATAAATGCTTTATTAAAATGGTAATCCCGTAATTGGCCAAGTGTATTAGCTCCTAATACTGCATTCGTTGAGAGTTTCACTTGCCCCCCTAGGACGATCGTTGAAACTTGTAGATCAACTAGCGCAGCAGCATGTTTTACTGAGTTAGTTACAACAGTGATCCGTTTATCTTTTAAAAAGGGGATCATCTCTAACGTAGTTGATCCTGCATCAAGATAAATGACTTCTTCATCATTCACCAGTTCTGCTGCTAATCGTGCAATCACTTGTTTCTCATGAACGTTTTTGAGCGTTTTCTCGCTCATGTTTTGTTCAAAACCTAAAAGATCCTCTTTTTTTGCTCCTCCATGGATACGTTGCAATAACCCTTCATCTTCTAACTCTTGAAGATCCCGTCTAATCGTTGATTCAGAAGCATCTAACAAGACTACTAACTCTTGGGATTTGACAATTTTATGTTGTTCCAATAGTTGTAGGATTTTCTGTTTACGTTCTTCTGTAAGCATTTCCACGATCACCTCACGATAGATTCTAGCATATTTTGATTTAACATTCAACAAGATTCATTCAAAAACATTCAAAAACGATAAAATCCTGAATCTACAAATAACTTCAACTACAATAAGAAGCCATCCACAAAATCATGCTTCACTTTTTGTGGATGCCTTCTGACATTTTAGGTTTTAAACTAGCTTACGTTTTCAATTTTCTGATCGTTTCAGCACGATCCAGCTTTTCTTGCAAACGATTGAAATGAGCTAATTTTTCTGCATCAATAGATTCCCAGACAATTCAGCTTGATCTAATAAGACGACCCGGAGACGTTTTTTTCCTTGTACTGCGTCAAAGCTTAAACGTCCTCTTCTCTTGCGGATTCGTTTGAATTGGATCTCTGATAATCGATTGCGGATCTCTTCGATGGGAAAATCAGCTAAAAACTTAGTCGGCAAGTAAATACGTAATGAGGTCAAATAGTCTTGGTACATTTCATCGGGGGCTTCGACATTCAAGTATTCATTGATATAATAACTATAAGCATCGATCCCCTTATCTAACATGAATGTTGGATCGATCACTTTATAACAGATCAACTGGCTATGGCTTTCATCGACCCAAGGAAAAAATGCTTGACGATTCAGGACACCTCTCGCTCTTTTTTCTTTGTAATCGTAAGTAGCAAAATCATAGCTTCTTGTTACGAAAAATGTTGCTTTCTTCTTTTCTGTTGGTTGCATCAAATGATTTTGATACTGGACCGCTTGCAAGGAGTCCTGAGTATAGGCATACTCGACAAATGGCTCTTTCAGTAAACCAACGCCATTGTCCCACGACAAATGATCAAAGCCTAATTGATCTCGATAGTATTGTTGAAATTTTAAATTCGCTTCACTTTGCCAACGAAATGGCTCGCGATACAACTGGATACCAATGACTTGATTCTCGTATTGGGTGATTTCCTCCACCTGTTGCATTTCCAAAAAAATCTCTTTAGGGATCAGTTGATAATAATATTGACTATAATACATTTCCCAACAAGAAGTAAAACAACGCCCTTCTACGATTAGATCATACCCGGGAAACTGGTTACAATCTACCTCAATTTGCCCATTTCGCCCTTTGATTTTAGGCAACTTCTCGATGTTCTCGGCAGATTCAAAGGATAAACGCTTTTCGATTTCTTTCGTATTATGATATAAATATTCTTCGACGCTTCTCATATAAGCAAAAATACCATTTTTTTGCATTTTTGTTTGAAGATAGTTTCGAATCACCGATTCATTTTTTTGAAATACCTGCCACAAAAACTGATAATCAATTTGGAGATGATGATAGCCAAATTCGAAACGGCAAGTGAGATCATTCTGATAAATTTCAAACCAACCGATCTCTTCATCAGAGATTTCTTCTAAGGCTTTTTTTAGTGCAATTAAGGTATATGGTTCTTTCGTATGACGAGAGGATTGGAAAAAGTCAGGGGTAAGCAAGATACGAGTCAGCATGGACCAATCATAGGCTTCTTCTTTTTCGTTCGTACGATCTCTGGTCAAGACGAGACGGAACATCATTTTTTCTTTCGACACCATATTTCTCACCTCTCTCAAATCTATTTATAATCAAATTATAACGAATAATAAAAAAAAACTAAAACTTTTCGTCTTATGCCACCGATTGAGGGGTAGCATGTTAAAATAAAGAAAGAGGTGATAAACATGGGATTGAAATTTGAGCGTACAGATAATTTCGACAAACTATTTGAATCTTTTGGCGTTGATCCGGAAAAGACCGTTGCTCCAAAAGAAGACATTGACCGCTTTTTAAAACCAAAAAGCGAACCAAAAAAAGACAAAAAAAAGAAATAAACAAAAAAGACTTGATGCCTTAGCTTTTGAAAGTTTGCCTTTCAACCTAAGTATCAAGTCTTATTTGTTTACTCGCTGATCGCGTCTTCGATCGCTTGCCACGCTTCTTCTTTTCCTTGTTTAGTTACAGAAGAAAATAAAATGAATGTGTCATTGCGATCGAAATTCAACGCTTTTTTAATTTCGCTTTCGTGTTTGTTCCATTTTCCACGAGGGATCTTATCTGCTTTTGTCGCAACAACGATCACTGGGATATCATAGTATTTTAAGAATTCATACATTTGGATATCTTCTTGCGATGGTTTATGGCGAACATCCACCAGTGACACGACTGCTTTTAATTGTTCTCTAGATGTCAAATAAGTTTCGATCATCTGTCCCCACTTCGCACGCTCTGTTTTAGAAACTTTCGCGTAACCATAGCCTGGAACATCGACAAAATGCAGCGCATTTTCGATCAGATAAAAATTCAGGGTTTGTGTTTTCCCTGGTTTACCTGATGTACGAGCGAGATTCTTTCGATCGATCAGCGTATTGATAAAGGAAGATTTCCCGACATTTGAGCGACCTGCTAAGGCAATCTCTGGTAGATCTGTTTCTGGATATTGTTTCGGTGCAACAGCACTGATCACAATATCCGCATGATGGACTTTCATATGCTCTCTCTCCTTCAAAGCGGCAAAGTGGCTCACTCCCTCTCCACTTTCTTCGACAGAATGAAAAGGAGTAGTCGAAAAAGCTTCTAAAACTTTCACGACTGCTCCTTTCATTTTATCCCGCTTTTTTTTCTGAGTCTTTGTAAATAACTGTTGGTTTGCCGGTCAGTTCGGCAGCTTCTTTTGTAATGATCACTTTTTCGATCGTTTCATCAGAAGGAATATCAAACATGACATCCATCATGATTTCTTCGATGATCGAACGTAAGCCACGTGCACCAGTATTGCGCTCAATTGCTTTTTTCGCAATAGCTTTTAGTGCTTCTGGTTCAAATTCTAAAGCAGTGTCATCTAGTGAAAGTAATTTTTGGTATTGTTTCACTAACGCATTTTTCGGTTCCGTCAAGATACGAACTAAATCGTCGGTTGTTAGTTTTTCTAACGCAGCCATTACAGGTAAGCGTCCGATAAACTCTGGGATCAAGCCGAACTTCAATAGATCTTCAGGAATGATATGTTGCATGACACTTTCATTTTCTGAAAGTTTTTGGTTTTGTGTACCGAAACCAATCGTTTTCTCGCCCATACGATTTTTTACGATTGTTTCGATGCCATCAAACGCACCACCGACAATGAACAACACATTCGTTGTATCGATTTGGATGAATTCTTGATGAGGATGTTTGCGTCCACCTTGTGGCGGCACACTGGCAACTGTTCCTTCCAAGATTTTCAGTAAGGCTTGTTGTACGCCTTCCCCTGATACATCGCGTGTGATCGATACATTTTCGCTTTTACGTGCAATTTTGTCGATCTCATCGATGTAGATGATTCCTTTTTCCGCACGTTCAACATTGTAATCAGCAGATTGCAAAAGTTTCAATAAGATATTTTCTACATCTTCACCTACATAACCCGCTTCTGTCAAACTTGTTGCATCAGCAATGGCAAATGGTACATTCAATGTTTTTGCTAATGTTTGCGCCAAGAATGTTTTACCTGAACCAGTTGGACCGATCAGGCAGATATTGCTTTTTTGCAATTCGACATCATCGTTGTCTTGTGCTTCTTGATTGACACGCTTATAGTGATTGTAAACAGCTACAGCCAATGAACGTTTTGCACGTTCTTGTCCAATCACATAATTATCCAATACTTCAAGAATCTCAGAAGGTTTCGGTACTTCAGTAAACTCTCGTACTGCTTCTTCATAAAATTCTTCATCAATGATTTCTTTACATAGGTCGATACATTCGTTACAGATGTAGACCCCCGGACCTGCTACGATTTTCTTTACTTCTTCCTGTGTTTTACCACAAAAAGAACAGCGTACAGTCTCATTACCACTTGGATTATCATACATGGTCTTCACCCCTTAACTTGCGTTGATTCGCAAGAAACTATCAAAGACTTTACAGTCTTTCCCTATCATACCATAATTTAAAAAAAAGCAAAAGTATCAAAGAAGTTTAAAACAAAACGAAAGAGTCTAGGCTTCATCTAAGCGCCTGGACTCTTTCATATAGATGCAGATCAACAATTCTATTCGCTTATTCTGCTTCTTTTGCTGTACTTGTAATCAATTCGATCGCTTTTTTCATGATCACATCATGTTTTAGCATATCTTCTGTCAATACACGTTTGATTTGATCAATCGGCATGTTGTAAGTTTCTGCTAATTCTTGGATCTCTGCAGTGATTTCTTCTTCTGTTGCATCTAGGTTTTCAGCAGCTGCTACAGCTTCGATCACAAGGTTTGTTTTTGTACGCATTTCTGCTTCTTCTTCAAACTGTTTGTGCAAGTCTTCTTCTGTTGAACCAGTTAATTGGTAGTACATTTCTGGTGAGATTCCTTGACGTTGCATGTTGTTCAAGAATTCGTCCATTGAACGGTGAACTTCATCATGGACCATCACATGTGGAAGATCAACGATTTCCGCATTTTCGACTGCCAATTTGATTGCTGCTTCATCTTTTGCATCTTCTGCAGCTTTTTCTTTTGTTTCAGTCAATTCTTTCATGTATTTTTCTTTTAATTCTGCTAATGTAGATACTTCATCGTCTACATCTTTTGCAAATTCGTCATCTAATTCAGGTACTTCTTTTGTTTTCACTTCGTGGATCGTTACTTTGAAGACTGCTTCTTTACCCGCAAGATCTTCTGCTTGATAATCTTCTGGGAATGTCACAGTAACATCTAAGTTTTCGCCTGATTTGTGGCCAACCAATTGTTCTTCAAAACCAGGAATGAATGAACCTGATCCTAATTCTAGTGAATGGTTTTCGCCTTTTCCGCCTTCAAATGCTTCATCGTTGATGAAACCTTCAAAATCGATAACGACAGTGTCGCCATTTTCAGCTGCAGCATCTTCTTTGATGACTAATTCAGCTTGCGCTTCTTGTTCACGTTTAATACGTTCTTCAACGTCGGCTTCTGTTACTTCACGGTCTTGTTTTTCAACCACTAAGTCTTTGTAATCACCTAATTTTACTTCAGGTTTTACAGTTACTTCTGCTGTGATCGTCCAGTCTTGGCCTTTTTCCATACTTGCTACATCGATCTTAGGTTGAGAAACCGGATCGATTGCTGCTTCTTTAACAGCTGCTTCATATGCTTCAGGTAAGACAGCGTTCAATGCATCTTCGTACAATGCTTCTTCTCCGTACATACGGTTGAATACTTGACGAGATACTTTTCCTTTACGGAATCCAGGAACGTTCAAGTTTCCTTTTACTTTATTAAAGGCAGTTGTCAATCCTTTTTGGATTTGATCTTGCCCGATCGTAAATGTTAAAACACCATCATTTGTGCCTTTTTTTTCGAATGTTGCAGTCATTTATTTCCCTCCGAGTTTAGAAATTCATTTGATACATCAAAAACGTTTCATGCATACCTTTAAATAGTACACTAACCCTTCCAAATTGTAAACATATTGAACGAGGAGAATCCACGTTTTTCATGACTTTTTTATCTTTCCCTCTGTTTTTTTACGTATTGAATAATAATAGTTCTGTCATTATTTTATTTCTTTTTTCAGTGAATTCGAGTTGTTCAGATGCCAAAAGATCCTCACACGGCTGATTCGTATAGGTTGCTACTGTTTGTTTGAACCATTTGTCAAGATTTCCAATGTAGCTATCATAGATCGGATAAACGATCGCCGATTGCATCGTGAACTCTTCTTTCAAATTCTCACTCATCAAGGCGTCTTCTCGCTCATACGCTTCCGCCATTTGTTTGATTCGTCGATAGGAAGTTTGCTCTTCTGGACGCACCATTTTCTTTGGTATCACTTCGATCAACTCTTCCTCGATCGTCAAGTATGCAACTGGCGCTGCTTCTTTGACTTGAACGAGCGACTCAAGCAACTTGGCCCTTACAAGAACATGGACCGTTTTTAAAACGATCAACTTTTTAGCGGTCTGGATAAATTCGTGGTAAGGCAGTTGCTCGATTTCTTGGATATACCTCAACTGAGTAGTTGGTTTTTCAAAAGGTAATTTTTCTACCAGTTGATAGATTTCACGAATCTTCTGTCTTTGCATCTGTCCGACTAATTCTTCTGATTGTTGGATTTTCAGCAAAACTGCTTGCTCAAAATCATCGGGAAAATCAGCACTTGCAATCAATTTTCGTGCATATAAAAAATCTTTTGCTGTAATCAGTAGATCAAAGTAAAAAGTAGCTAATTCTTCATTCATCAAATACTGTTTTTCATGCAAAAGTGCTTGATGAAGTGCTTCTTCCCACATATCCAATTCTGATAGTGCCAACACGTACAACGTATTTGCCTCAAATGTTGCTTCAAGGTCATATGCACGTTCAAACAGCTCTTTTGCTTGACTATACTGATGATCTGTTAATGCCTGTTGGCCAATACGCATCAAATTGTCGTATTTATCAGGAAAATCGATCGGTCTCACTTAGGTTCTTCCCTTCACTCTTTTATCATTTGTCTGACACGACTTATTGAACAATAACCAATATTCAGCCATTTTCTCTACCTAAAGAATCAAGCATTCATCTCTTGATTAAATGCTTTGATCATATTGATCGTTACTACACTCGTATTTGAGAAATAATCCCCGATGTGTTGTTTTTTCTTACTAAAGATGACCGGGAGATAGCCGATAAAAAGTAACGGAAATCTCAAAATGAAGCGACAAGCGCCCTCACGAACTAATACTGTACTCCATGAAAGTTCCTCTTCATCAAAACTGATCACTCGAATACCAAAAATCATTTTCCCAATCGTCTGTCCGTGATTCCATTTCGTCAATAAAATAAAATAAGCTAAATAGGCGATCAATGACAAACTACCATAGATACTCAAATAAGAATCAGAAACTTGAAGCCATCCTAGATTCACTGCGATGCCTAACGTTAAGCGAGTAATTGAGCCAATACAAATCAGATCAACCAAAAACGCAGCAAAACGAACCCAAAAACCGGCAAAGAAATAATAAGGAAAGCGATTGATACTTGGTTCATCGGTTTTCTGTTCTGTATATTTTCCCCATTTTTTTTGATTTTCTTTGATCTCAGTTTCTGACAGTGGTTTTTCTTCAAAGGAACTTAGCACCTTTTGAGAAAATCCCGGATCTGGTCCCACAGCCGGTTGGTCATTTTTTGCTTGTGTTGCAAACTCAAGCTCTTCTGACGAGCTACTTGTGTTTTTGCCAGCTGTAATTTCGTCTTTAGGAGCACCTGAAGCGTCTACCGTATCTTGCTTTCTACTAGTCGGATCTACTAATTTATTTTCTTCTACCTTAAAAACTTGTTCAGATGATACCTCCGTACGTTCAGTTACTTTCGGTTCCTCATTGGTCTTTGATCGTTCTTCGGGTGTTGACGCATTCGTTGATTTCTCGTTCATGCTTACTCACCTCCATATAGATACATGGCTCTTGGAGATTCTGCTGTTCCTAGACTTTCAAGTAATGACAAGATCTGACTTGTTTCAGACGCTTGCAACCCTTGTAATTCTGCTAATTTTGCACCAAACCAAGTATTGCCAAATCCAGTTGAACTAGTTGAGTATTCAACCAACTCAGCATCTTGTAGATCAAGATCTTCTCTCATCGCAGCTAAAGCATCTGTTGGATAGCCGATTTCGTCCACCAAACCTGCTTCTTTCGCTTGGACACCGTCGTAAATACGACCATCTGCGACTTTTTTCACTTCATCTTCTGATTTGTTTCTTCCTTCGCTAACTACTTTGACAAAACGATTATAGGCGTTATCAATATAAGTTTGCAACACTGCGTGATCTTGCTCAGTTTCAGGTCGAGTAGCCGATCCCATATCTTTTAATGCGCCACTTTTTACTGTGGTATCTTCAACACCGATTTTTTCAAGTAAGCCCGAATAGTTGAGTCCGGACATGATCACACCGATTGAACCTGTCACTGTTTCTTCCGTTGCAAAGATTTTATCTGCTTGTGCAGAAATATAGTAACCACCACTAGCAGCCATATTTTTCATGCTGACATACATCGGTAGATCACGTTCTGTTCGGACCTCGTTGAGTAAATTGGCAATTTCTGCACTTTCATAAACTCCGCCACCCGGAGAATTGACTTCCAATAAAATCCCGCTGACGCTTTCATCGGCTTCGATCGCTTCAATTTGTTTCAAGAAATCTTCATGATTATAACTCTCAGTAGCGAATAGACCGGAAGAGCCTCCACTAGCTATGGCGCCATCCACAGTCAATTTTGCGATTCTTCCCATACCACTGCCTTCTTCAAGTACCACCGGTGACATTTCATCGTCTCCATATAACCAACTATTGATGTTACCCATTTGTACTTCTTCTTGCGGTTGCGTCAAACTTGAAGATACCAACGAAACAACCAATAAGCCGGCAGCAATCAGTACTGCTATCCAACGTTTCTTATTCATTTTACACTCTCCTAATATAGATTTCTAATCACGATCACAGCTTCAGAACCAGGTGTCGCATTCATCTTTTCTGCTTTTTCTTCAAGGGTGTACCCAGTAAACTGTTCGTGGGTCAATTCATCTTCAACGACAAACTGTTGCGCATGTTCGATTTCGAACGCATCAGGGGCGATTTCTTGGATACTGTCCCATCCGGTATCCAAAAAGATTTTAGTGTCATCCGTCACGTGTTCTGTTTTTTCAAATGCTGCAATTTGTTTTTTTAACATCCCCAACGTCATGATTTCTATCTTCTCTTCCATCTTTCATCCTCCTTCTATCTATGATTATTGTACCGAACTACAAGAAAAGATGATAGTCGAATTTGATAATTTTCTTTCGTCCAGGCCAATTAGATATATACCAATTTATTTTTTTATCTTTTTTATTGACAAACCTCACACATTAACGTTATGATTTTAGATGTTTCCAAAGAAAATAATAACAGGAGGATAATTAGACCAATACGGAATAGCGCCAGGTCTGTTTTAACAGATGACGAGGAAAGGGTTGATCGAAGGATTCGGCGGATGGCCCTAGGGACTGCACCCTAAAAAGAAACATAAAAACTATCTGTGAAGGTAGAACAAAAGGTTTCTTACGCAGTTGGAAACGCTAATATCAAGTTTATAACAGAAAGTAGGATGTTTTTTTATGTGCGGAATTGTTGGAATGATTGGATTAGAGAACGTGACACCAGGGTTGATCAATGGGTTAGAAAAATTAGAATATCGCGGATATGATTCGGCGGGTATCTTTGTCTCAAATGGAAAACAGGACCATTTAGTCAAAGCGCGCGGTAGAATCCAAAACCTTAAAGATAAATTATCTCCAGAAACGACTGGTACAGCAGGTATCGGTCATACAAGATGGGCAACTCATGGGGAACCCGCAGAGAAAAATGCACACCCCCACCACTCACAAAGCGGACGTTTTGTTTTAGTCCACAATGGGGTGATTGAAAATTTTGAAGAATTGAAACAACAATACGTAGCCGCTGATGACTTCATTGGCGAAACAGATACGGAAATCGTTGTTCATTTGATTGAAAAATTCGTGGAAGAAGCGCAAGATACACAAGAAGGATTTAGAAAAGCGCTAGAAGTCATCGAAGGTTCTTACGCTTTTGCCTTGATGGATCGCACAGCTCCTGAAACAATTTTCGTTGCCAAAAACAAAAGCCCTTTATTGATCGGTAAAGGCCAAGGATTCAATGTGATCGCAAGTGATGCGATGGCGATGCTTGCTTACACTAAAGAATTTATTGAAATCGAAGATCAAGAAATGGTGACCGTTCAAGCAAAAGATATCACGATCCAAACAATGACTGGTACGATCATAGAACGTGATTCTTATGAAGCACAAGTAGATGCTTCTGACATTGAAAAAGGAACATACCCTTACTATATGTTGAAAGAAATCGACGAGCAGCCGATCATCATGCGTAAAATCGCGCAAACCTATGTGAATGAGGACAATGAAATTCCTTTAGATCACAAATTGATGGACGAACTGTTAGCAAGTGACCGTATTTACATCGTCGCATGTGGCACAAGTTATCATGCAGGATTAGCGAGCAAGCATTCCTTCGAACAAATGACTGACATTCCAGTAGAAGTCCATTTGGCCAGTGAGTTTGGTTATACCATGCCTTTATTATCGAAAAAACCATTCTTCATCTTTTTGAGTCAAAGTGGCGAAACCGCTGATAGTCGTCAGGTGTTAGTCAAGATCAATCAATTAGGTCACCCTTCATTGACGATCACGAACGTTGCTGGTTCTACGTTATCAAGAGAAGCTGGCTTCACTCTGTTGCTACATGCAGGTCCGGAGATCGCTGTTGCTTCAACTAAAGCATACACTGCTCAAATCGCTGTACTAGCTTTACTTGCAAAAGCAGTTGGTGATCAAAAAGGCAATAAACGTTCATTGACATTTGATGTAGCGCACGAATTGAGTATGGTAGCGAATGCGATGGAAACAGTGATTACCCAAAAAGATGAACTCCAAGAACTAGCTGCGGAATTCCTGAATGACACGCGCAACGCCTTTTATATCGGCCGTAGCAACGATCACGATGTCGCTTTAGAAGCTGCTTTGAAACTAAAAGAAATCAGCTATATCCAAGCAGAAGGTTTTGCAGCCGGTGAATTGAAACACGGTACCATTGCACTGATTGAGGAAGGCACACCAGTGATTGGGATTATTAGTGAGGAAATCACAGGGGCTCATACACGTGGCAACTTAAAAGAAGTTGAAAGTCGTGGGGCAAAAACTTTAGTGATCGCCGCACATGGATTAGAAAAAGAAACGGATCAATTAGTGATTCCTGCTGTTCATCCATACCTTTCTCCTCTTGCCATGGTCATCCCGACGCAATTGCTTGCTTATTACGCGACCCTATTGCGTGGATTCGATGTAGACAAACCAAGAAACTTAGCTAAATCAGTCACGGTTGAATAATCAATCAAGTGACCCTTTAAATAGTCAATGCTCTTTGAGATCCCTGTACGAAATGATTTGTCATTTCGTACAGGGATTTTTTATTTGATCTAGTAAAGCAGTTGATCGCTCGTTTTGTATCATGCGACAGCCATCGTCTTTTAAAGGCTCTATAATTTATGGGACTGATGAATCAAAATTGATTCTTCAGTCCCATTTTCATTTTAGGTATTAAAAAACATATCGTTCTCTAGTATGATTAAATCACCACAAAATAAACAACTGAGAGGACGATATGCTATATGAATGATTCTATCAAAAAAATGCTGAGATTAATAGATAAAGATTTGATGATTACTGAGATCTCTTACGAGATCTTTCATAAGGAAAAGACATTGGTCATTAATGCCATTCTCTCACCTGATCCTCGTACCTGTAGAAGTTGTGGTTCTACTGTGGTAGATGGAAACGGGAAAGCAATTGTCGTGAAAAATGGGAAGAAGGAAATCATTGTCCGCTTTGAACAATACAATCATATGCCAATGGTTATGCGCTTAAAAAAGCAACGCTATACCTGTAAAAACTGTCGAACCCATTGGACTGCTCAAAGCTATTTTGTCCGCCCAAGACATTCAATTGCGGATCATGTCAGATATAAAATTGCTTCTTTACTGACTGAAAAAGTCTCTTTATCTTTTATTGCGAAAAGCTGTCAGGTATCTTTGACTACCGTTATTCGTACATTGAAAGAGTTTAAAAGCTATTTACCAAAGCCCACTAAGAGGATTCTCCCCAAAGTATTGATGGTTGATGAATTTCGTTCGCATACTTCCATAGAAGATAAAATGAGCTTTATTTGCGCAGATGGAGAAACAGGTAATTTAATTGATATCTTACCTACGCGTAAATTACCTCGATTAACAAACTATTTCTTGGGCTGCATCAATCCAGAAGAAGTAAAATTCTTAGTCACAGACATGAACGCCGCCTACTTCCAGCTTACCAAACGCGTTCTGCCAAATGCGAAAGTAGTGATTGATCGGTTTCATATTGTCAAACACATGAATCAAGCTTTCAATGAGTTGCGTATCCGTGAAATGAATGAACTGCGTAAAGCAGGACAGAAAAGCCATGCAGAAAAACTGAAAAAGAACTGGCGCTTTCTGCTAAAAAATCGTGCAAACATTAACCACTATGAGTATAAAACATGGAAAAGTTTCCGAGCACCTAAATACCCATTTCTTACTGAAGCAATGATGATTGATCGATTGCTTAGCTTTTCTACGCCCCTAAAGGAGGCGTATCCCTTTTTCCATGAATTAGTTGAAGCTTTTCGAGACAAAGACCCTGACTTGTTTTTCTCCTTATTGGCAGAACTTCCCGAAACGTTAGATGACGGCTTTCGTGAGAAACTTCAAAACCTTCTGACCTACGAAGAAGGCATCGCCAATGCGATGATTTATCCTTACTCCAATGGAAAAATAGAAGCAAAGAATACCCACATAAAAACGATGAAACGAGTATCCTACGGTTTTAGATCATTTGAGAACATGAAAATTAGAATCTTTTTGACCAATCAATTAATCAATGTTAGATAACAAAAAATCTGAGCCAGAATGAGGTTCATTCTGACCCAGATTTAATTTTTCGCAACTCATCAGTCCTTATTGACAAAGAGCCCTTTTAAATGACCTTATGTGTAATGACCCATTATTTCAGAAACGAACACAAAAAGAGAGTCAATCTCTATAATCCAAAGATTGACTCTCTTTTATATGTCATTCTATTAATCGATTCCAATCTCAGCTTTGACAACCGCTGCGATTTTGTCAACATAATAGTTTACTTTTTCATCAGATGGTGCTTCTGCCATCACGCGTAGTAATGGTTCTGTTCCGGAAGGGCGGACTAAGATACGTCCTTCACCGGCCATTTCAGCTTCTGCTTCTTCAATGACTTGCTTGATTGCAGGAACTTCCATTGCACCGTTTTTGTTGCTTACGCGGATATTGACTAATTTTTGCGGATAGATCGTTACTTCTGCCGCTAATTCTGATAATTTTTTACCAGTTTGTTTCATGATATTCAACAATTGGATACCAGAAAGCATACCATCTCCCGTTGTATTGAAATCTAGGAAGATCATATGACCAGACTGTTCGCCACCGAAGTTGTAGTCATTTTTACGCATTTCTTCGACCACATAGCGGTCGCCCACTTGTGTCACAACATCTTTCAAACCGATTTCTTCGACCGCTTTATGGAAACCGAGATTACTCATGACCGTTGTAACGATCGTATCTTTTTTCAGACGATTTTTAGCTGACAAATATTTCGCACAGATAAACATGATCTTATCGCCATCTACGATATTTCCTAATTCATCCACCGCAATGATACGGTCGCCGTCGCCGTCAAAGGCAAGACCGACGTCTGCTCCTTTTTCTACTACCATTTCTGCTAGACGCTCAGGATGCGTTGATCCGACACCGTCATTGATGTTCAAGCCATTCGGATTTGTTCCCATCGTGTAGAAATCAGTTTCCAAATCAGCAAACAAACGATTGACAGATGTTGCTGTTGCACCATTTGCCGCATCTACACAGACCGTTAAGCCTGAAAGATCGCCATTGATCGTCTGTACTAAGAATTGTGAATATTTCAGCAACCCTTCTGGGAACTCTTCGACTGTACCTAATCCTTCAGCAGAAGGTCGTGGCAATTCATCGACTTCCGCATCTAACAATGCTTCGATTTCTAATTCTTGGTCATCATCTAATTTAAATCCATCTGCACCAAAAAACTTGATGCCGTTATCTTGAGCTGGATTGTGTGAAGCAGAAATCATGACACCTGCGCTTGCTTTTTGTAAACGTGTCAAGTAAGCCACTCCTGGTGTAGAGATCACACCTAATTGAAAAACTTCGATCCCGACAGATAACAGACCAGAAACTAACGCTTCTTCGAGCATTTGACCTGAAATTCTTGTGTCACGTCCAACCAATACACGTGGACGTTTTCCATCTTTCTCATGTTGGCTCAGTACATAACCGCCGCAACGTCCTAATTTGAAGGCCAATTCCGGTGTTAGTTCTTTATTCGCTTCTCCACGGACACCGTCCGTTCCAAAATATTTACCCATAGCTGTAAATTTGCTCCTTTAACTTAATTTTCCGATGAATCCTCTTGACTATTCGGTTGACTACTTGATTGTGTTGTCTCACTTGATGATTCATTCGACCCTTCACTTGATGTTGACTGCGTCTCTTCGGAATGACGTGTCGTCGATGACGAAGAGTTCGCAGGTGTCGACCCTGCACCAGAAGTTGTACTTCCTCCCGAATTTCCGGAATTTCCCGAATTAGAACGGCTAGTGTTTTCCGTGCTTGTTTTCAGGATCGGTGTGATCTCAACATCGATTGAAGTTGGTGTGATACTAAGTCCACTCTCTACCGGAATATCAATATTTCTTGTCGTCCGGTGGACGATCCCAGAAATATCGATTGGTATCGTGATGCTATTTCCTAGTTGAGCCAGTTGACTCTCTGAACCAGTGACTTCTGCTTCAATGTCAGAGAAACTGAAATCGTAACTCTCCACATTATTTGCGGGGGTCCCTTGTGCTGTTCCATAAAGTCGAATCGTTTTCGTAGGCTTTGTTACCGTTGCTTTTGCAGTGACTTGCACTGGATCTGAAACAATACTTAAAGGTTCTCCTGCACTATTCAATGCTTGTACAGTGACTCTCGTGTCGACCCCATCGTCCGTGATCATCGCAGGTTCGATCCTCGCTACGACCTGTTGGATCTCTTCTAGTGTCTGATCGCCAGTCGTGACCGTCACTTTTTTTGGTGATAATTCAAGGTCATTCAATTCGAATCCAGCTGGAGTTGATTCTGTTGTGAGTAAAGGCGTGACCTCAAATTCTTTTGTCACTTTTTTCTCGATAGTCACTGTGATCGTATCCGGCTCTAGTTTTGCTTTGACCGCACTGCTCAGATTTCTGATTTTCAATGGTACTTCATGTGTTCCCTCACCTAAACCAGTGAGATCTGCTGTCACCCGAAACATTCTTGTATCTTCAATTGCTTCGGCATTCAACTGAACACGATTGGCACTGGACAACTTCGCTGTGACCGTACTCTCATATCCATGGATATAATATTGATCCGTGTCGTATAAAAGTTGTACTGACACATCAGAAACGTTTTGCGTATAGGCTTCATTTCCTGACAGCGTGTCTTGGACAGATTGTCCATTCGCATTAAAATACAGCACAATACTGAATAATAACGCAACAAACGCATATAAGATACTTTTACGCCTCTCTTTTGAGATCATTTGTGATCCCCTCCCTTAGTCATCACGTCTAAGAAGGTTTGGAGCGTATTTTTATTTTTGTTTTTTTCTTCGACGATCAAATTTTTACGCAAGATCGTCAAATATTCTTCTTGAGATAAGCCAGGCATCAATTGGTTATCCAACGTAATGCTGACATCTCCTGTTTCTTCTGAGACAACGATCGTAATCGCATCGCTCGCCTCACTGACTCCGACAGCCGCTCGGTGACGGGTTCCGAATTCTTTCGGAATCAACATACTTTCAGATAAAGGCAAGTAGGCACTGGCTACTGCAATTTTTCCATCTTTTACGATCACTGCACCATCATGCAGCGGTGTATTCGGAATAAAAATATTGATCAGTAATTCGCCAGTGATATCGGCATCTAAAGCAATCCCTGTTTCGATATATTCATCCAAACCGGTGTGGCGTTCGATCGTGATCAAGGCACCGATTTTACGTTTGGACATATATTGGATCGCTTTGTCGAAAGAAAGGATCATCTGTTCATCTTCTTGCTTCTCACTCTTCGATTGTTTGAAAAGTGAGCTACGACCGAGGTGTTCTAATCCACGCCGTATCTCTGGTTGAAAAATGACGATAGCCGCAATCACACCATACGTGATCACTTGATTCATCAACCAAGATAAGGTATGTAGACCAATAATCTCGGCTAAGATCCGAATAACAACAAAAATCCCTACCCCTTTTAGCAATTGGATTGCTTTTGTTCCTCGCAATAGTTGAATGAGTTTATAAACTAAATACCAAACAACCAATACATCGAGTATGTTCACCAAAAAATTCTGAGAAAACAAGTCACCGGAAAACATTTGTCGCCAATAGTCTAAATTAAAAAGTTCTCCGATTTGAAATGACATAGACAGCCTCTCTTCTCTTTTGAGATTTCCTCTTTAGTATATCATATGTTTCCTCAGAAGAGACTTATCTGCTTGGAATTTCCTAACAAAAACCAATTTTTTTCAAGAAATTTACATTTTCCATTTATTCACCAATAAGTTATTCTATTTCCTTGGATCGTTTCGTTTTATCATTCTATGGTTTTTCTTCGTTCCGCTCTAGCGGCACGTCTGGCAGCACGTCTAGCTTCTGCTTCCGGATCAACCGTTCGTTCTTTTTTGACTCTCGGTTTTTCGATCTCTGGACTTTCAGTACCTTCTGTCGGTTCGATCTTCGCTTTGATTTTTTCTAATTGACCAGTCATCGCCGCATAGTTGTAAAACCGTTTTTTCGCATCTTGGATCGTTTTATTGAATAACTGCTCCGCTGCCTGCGGGTGGATCGTTTCAAGCGATGAAAAACGGACTTGCTTGCGCATGAAGTCAGCCATCATGGTAAAATCAGGCTTTTTATAGTCTAGTGTCATCGGCGTTTTATTCTTTTCGATCAATTCAGGATTATAGCGATACAACGACCAATAGCCTGAAGCCACTGCTTCTTTTGCTTCTTTGATCGATTCTTTCATTCCACCAAGTAACCCATGAGCAATACATGGCGTATACGCAATGATCAACGATGGTCCAGGGAATTTTTCTGCTTCTTCAAATGCTTTGATCGTTTGCATTTGATTCGCACCTGAAGCGATCTGTGCCACATACACATTCCCATACGTCATCGCCATCATGCCTAAGTCTTTCTTGGAGGCATATTTCCCATTTGCTGAGAATTTAGCGATTGCTGAAGCAGGTGTGGCTTTTGAGACTTGTCCACCTGTATTGGAATAGACTTCGTTATCCATGACTAAAATGTTTACATCTGCGCCACTTGCCAAGACGTGATCGATTCCGCCAAAACCGATATCATACGCCCAGCCATCACCACCGATCATCCATTGACTATTTTTGACAAATAGATCTTTTTCTTGGTAGATCGTTTGTAATTCAGGAACAGCTTCAAGCTCATTTTCGATTGCCCCACGTAATTTAGCTGCCCGTTGTTGGGTTCCTTCGCTTTCAAACATATGCGCCAACCAATCTTCCATCAATTCACGTAGTTCTAAGGAGACTTTAGGCATCACTTTTTTCATCGTCTCTGCTAAAGCTTCTCTTCTTGTTTGTGCGGCTAAAAGCATCCCATAACCAAATTCAGCATTATCTTCTAATAATGAATTTGACCACGCAGGTCCTTGCCCACAATCATTTGTGGTAAATGGTGAAGCCGGCACTGCTCCGCCCCAAATAGATGAACAGCCTGTCGCGTTGGCGATCATCATACGGTCACCGAACATCTGTGTCAACAGCTTCACGTAAGGCGTTTCCCCACAACCGGAACATGCCCCGGAAAATTCTAATAAAGGTTGATTGAACTGTGTTGATAATACTGTATTTTTGCCTTTGATTGGATTTTCTTTTTGTCGCAAGGTCATTGCAAATGCCCAGTTGATTGCTTGTTTCTTTTGTTCTTCATAGGGCTTCATCACGAGTGCTTTGCCTTTTGCTGGACAAGCTTCAACACATAGCCCACAACCGGTACAGTCTTCGACAGACACTTGGATGCGATACTTCAAACCATCTGGCCCACGCATTTCTCGAACAATGAACCCTTCCGGTGCTTCTTCTAGTTCTTCCTCATCGGCTAAGAATGGTCGAATCGCTGCATGAGGACAAACGAACGAACATTCATTACACATCGTACAGCGCTCACTGATCCATTCAGGTACTTCAAGTGCTACCCCGCGTTTTTCGTAAGCAGCGGTTCCTAAAGGCATATCGCCTCGTGTCATTCCGTTTTCTGCTAAGGTCCTCACTGAGAGCTGATTTCCTTCTTGAGCGTTGATTGGTTCAAGGATGTCTCTGATATAGCGATTTTGAGTATTTTTCTCCTTATCAGGAAGCGCCAATGTTGCCCATTCAGCCGGCACTTCGACTTTATGCAACAATTCCACTGTACGATCGATCGCCTTGATATTTTTTTCAACGATCGCCATTGATTTATGACCATAACTCTTCAAGGCTTCCTCTTTCAAAATCGGTAGGACTTCTTCGAATGGTATGATATTCGCCAACTTGAAAAATGCTGTTTCCATCGCCGTATTGATCCGCCGACCTAGACCTACTTCTTGCGCCAAACGCATCGCATTGATCGTATAAAATTGGATCTCATTTTCAGCTAAATATCGTTTTAAATGGGTCGGTAGATGCGTAGCTAGTTGTTCGTCTGACCAAAGTGTATTCAATAAGAAAGTCCCTTTAGGTTTCAATCCTTTGACTAAATCATAGCTGTGAAGATAAGCAGGGGTATGACAAGCGACAAAATCGGCATGTTCGACTAAATAGGTCGAACGGATCGGTGTATCGCCAAAACGCAAATGAGAAACAGTCAGACCACCTGATTTTTTTGAATCATAGTAAAAATAGCCTTGTGCGTATTTGTTTGTATGGTCACCAATGATTTTGATCGCTGATTTATTTGCTCCAACTGTTCCATCAGATCCAAATCCCCAGAATTTCGCTTGGAAAGTATTCGCTTCAGTCAAATCAAGTGATGGGCCAACTTCCAAAGAACAGTAAGTTAAATCATCAATGATCCCGATCGTGAAACGTTTCTTCATATCCGTTTTTTCTTTTTTCAATTCATCATATACCGCTACAATCTGATCAGGGGTGACATCTTTTGAACCAATGCCATAACGTCCGCCGATCACTTTCAGATGACGTTCTGCATCATATAACGCACTTTGAACGTCTAATAATAAAGGTTCTCCCCCTGCTCCCGGCTCTTTACTGCGGTCTAGAACAGCAATTGCCTTTACGGCATTCGGTAGTTTTTCGATCAATGTTTCAATTGGAAACGGACGATATAAGTGGATATTCAAGAAGCCGACTTTACGACCGTTTTTGTTCAAGTAATCAACTGTTTGTTGGATCGTTTGCGCAACTGATCCCATTGAAATAATGACTTCTTCTGCGTCAGCCGCTCCATAATAAGTGACCAGATCATAAGAAGTTCCTCGGAGTTCATTGATTTTATCCATATACTTTTTCACGATTTGAGGCAAACGATCATAGTATCGGTTGATCGTTTCTCGTTGTTGAAAGTGGATATCAGGGTTTTGATTCGTCCCACTGGTCGTCGGCCGATTAGGATTCATTCCACGTTCACGAAAGGCCTCCAATTTTTCTTGAGGAATCAAAGGAGCTAATTCATCATATTCCAACACTTCGATTTTTTGGATTTCATGACTCGTTCGAAAACCATCAAAAAAGTTGACAAAAGGGATTTCTCCTTCTAAGGAAGCTAGATGCGCAACTGGCGCTAAATCCATCACTTCTTGGACGCTGCTTTCCGCAAGCATCGCAAATCCTGTTTGGCGAGCGGCCATCACATCACCATGATCACCAAAAATATTCAACGCATTCGTCGTCACCGCTCGACTAGCTACGTGAAAAACACTAGGTAATAGTTCACCGGCTATCTTATACATATTTGGGATCATCAATAATAATCCTTGTGAAGCAGTGTACGTTGTTGTCAATGCTCCGGTTTTTAGTGACCCATGTACGACACCTGCAGCACCAGCTTCTGATTGCATCTCTACGACTTTCACTGGTTGTCCGAAAATATTTTTTTTGCCTGAAGCTGCCCATTGATCAACCAGTTCAGCCATTGTTGAACTAGGCGTAATTGGATAGATCGCTGCTAATTCTGTAAAGGCATATGAAATATATGCAGCAGCAGTATTCCCATCCATCGTCTTCATTTTTCGCATGTTTCATCACCTTTGCTCAATTTATCTAAATAATCTTTATTATTATACCGTAAACGAACAAAGAAAACCTCCTAATTTTGAAAGAAAAATCACATGCTAAAGATATGACAGAAATGCTTCGACCAGAATCGACAGGTAAAAAATAAAAAAATAGCTTTTCCCTTCTTACAACTTTTAGCTTTTTAATCTAGGAAATGAGAGATTAGCGATTCACACACATTTATTTCTTTGAACAAATCATTGTCTTTTTTAGGGCAAAGTTATTACAATAGAATAAAGAGGTGTTAAAAAATGGATATTTCAATTATTGATGCAACAAAAACAAACAAAACTACTGGAATCATGTACGGAAACGAAGATGCACCAAAACAAATGATCGAATTTGTTAATCTTGCTTGTCCTTATTGTCGACAATGGTTTATCGAATCTTATGACATTTTAGAAGAGGCGGTTCAATCTGGAAGACTCTTACGAATCATCAAATTGTTCGACAAAGAAAAACCTAGTTTACAAAAAGGAAATGTGATGCATCATCATATCACTACGACGGATGGAAAAGTCGCATTAAAACAAATCAAAGCGATTTTCGATGCGCAAGATGAATGGAAACAACTTGATTTAGACGGCATTGCCGAATATGCAACAGAAACACTTGGTTTAACCGAACAAGAAGACCAAGCAACTACTCAAGCAATCATCGATGAAGCAAATGCTGCTCACATCCAATTCGTCCCTACTGTAATCATCGATGAACATATCTTTGATGAATCGATTACACCAGAAGAATTGAGTGAATTGGTTAAATAATTCATCATTTGATCATTCCTTGATGTTTAAAATCAAAAATAGACCGAAAAGCGATTGATGATATGCTCCCTATAAAGTAGACAAGGAAAAAAACAAAATTCCAAATCTACTTTATAAGGAGTTTTTTGTATGTCTAAGAGAAGTCCATATTCTCCAAAAGAAAAATATCAGATCATTTCAGAGGTGATGGGTGGTCGTTGTAGCGTAAACAGTATCACGAAGAAATATTCTCTTTCCAATGGGACGATAGAAAGTTGGATTCATAAATATAACGAGGAGGGGCTCGAGGGGTTAAAAGAGGCGAAAACCTGGAAGCGGTATGATCGTGAACAAAAACAGAAAGCCATTCTAGCTGTCCTCAATAAAGAGATGTCTCTTCGTCAGGCAACGCTATTATTTCAAATATCTTCACACTCCGTTTTAAGAAAATGGATTTCAAGTTATACTAAGGGGGAAACACTAAAATTTACAAGTAAAGGCAGTGTACCCAAAACCATGACAAAAGGACGTAAAACCACTTATCAAGAGCGTATCGAGATCGCTCAATACACCATCGCTAATGAGCTGAATTACGCGCAGTCGATTGAAAAATACGATATTTCCTATCAACAAGTGTATTTTTGGGTAAAAAAATACCAACAATATGGAGAAGAAGCGTTAAAAGACAATCGTGGTCGAAACAGATCAAGCGAGTTCTTAACCGAAGAAGAACGGCTGAAATTACGAGTAAAAGAGTTAGAAGCTCGAAACAAGCATTTAGAAATGGAGAATGATTTCGTAAAAAAGCTACAGGAAGTTCGGCGGCGAAACTATCCCTCACGTTAGTGAGGAACGTTGAACTCTACCAAACGATTTCTTCTCTTCATGAAGAGAAGAACTATTCAATCACTCAGCTCTGTCAGTTAGCAGGGATTGCCCGCTCTTCCTACTATAAATGGGTGAAATGGCAACCTTCCAAAAAGGAAATGGCCAACCGAAAGTTGGCGAAAGAGATTAAGAAGAAATATGACAGCAAAAAAGGAGCAATTGGTTATCGGCAAATTCGAATGCAGATTAACAGAAAACTAAAGAAACAGTATTCTCGAAATCGTTATTATCGATTAATGAAAGCCATTGGTATCAAAGCAGTCATCAAAAAAAAACGTCCCACTTATATAAAATCGATGGAAGCACATGTTGCAGAAAATGTATTAAACCGTAAATTTGTCGCTAAAAAGCCCAATCAGAAATGGTGTACAGACGTGACTGAATTGCGCTATGGAAATGGTAGAAAAGCCTATTTAAGTGCAATCATCGATCTCTATGATCATTCGATTGTCTCTTGGGAGCTAGGTCATTCAAACAATAATTTACTTGTCATGAATACGATAAAAAAAGCAATGGATAAGAACTCTGGAGTAAGACCATTACTTCATAGTGATCGTGGGTTTCAATACACGTCTTATGACTATAAGAAACTTGAAACAACATATAAGTTCACCAAAAGTATGTCCCGAGTGGGGCGTTGTCTAGATAATCAACCGATTGAACATTTTTGGGGAACCTTTAAAGAAGAAAAATTTTATCAAGAAAGCTACCAGAATTTTGAGGACTTAAAGAAATCTGTAGGTGAATATATGCGGTATTATAATAACTACCGCTATTCGGAAGCCTTGAATGAGCTTTCGCCGAATGAGTTTAGAAAGCAAGCTGCATGAAAACAGGAATCGAGTGACTCGATCCCTGTTTTCATACCATGGATTTGTCAAGAAAAACTAGACACTTAGTTAAGAGAATAAGCGGATTTTTTTTCAAAGTCTCTAGGAGATTGGTAGCCAAGGGCAGAGTGTATGCGTTTTGTGTTATAGTAAGTTTCAATATATTTAAATATCTCCATTTGAGCCTGATCGATATCACTGAATTGAGCATCATTGATCAGCTCTCTTTTTAACGTTTTATAAAAAGATTCCATTAAGGCATTGTCATAGGGGTTTCCTTTTCGACTCATACTAGCGCGTGCTTCTTTTTTTCTTAACACCGATTGGAATTTCGTACCTGTGTATTGTGAGCCTTGGTCCGTGTGAATAATCAATCCCGGTCCAGGCTGCTCTTTTCCAAATGCTTGAAGAAAAGAATCCACAACTAATTGATCTTTCATTCTAGGTGACATAGACCATCCAACAATCTTTCTCGTACAGACATCAATAAATACAGATAAATAAAGTGTTCCTTCTTTCAGAGGGATGTAGGTAATGTCTCCTAACCAAATTTTATTTTTTTCTGTTGCCTTAAACGTTTGATTAATAAGATTGGGTCGTGAAAGAGAGGGCGATTTTCGATTATAATACTTGTATTTATAGGTACTGCCTTTAGCATAAAGACCAAGTTGATGGAGAAGCTTTCCTACACGTTTTCGATTAACAAGAATTCCTTTTTTATTTAATACTTTTGTTATTCGAATCGCTCCATATCTTCCATGATGTTCCTGAAAAATAGTAGCGATTTCTTCTTTCAAGAGTTCATTCTCTTTTTTTCTTTTGGATGGTTTTCTTTTAAGGAACTCATAAAAACCAGCTTTTGAAACGTTCAATGTCTGGCAAGCTCTCCGGATATTCAACTCATTTTTGTGTTCTTTTAAGTACTGAAATCTTACTTCTTGTTTGGCTTCAAGAAGACCTGGAACTTTTTTAATAAGTCTAATTCCTCTCTTAGGTAACGATTTTCTTGTTCGAGTTTCTTTATTTCGTAATGGGCATCAAAAAGTGCGCTCCCTTTTCCAGGGAACGCACTTTCTCCATATTTTTCAACTTCTTGAACCCATCGATACAAGCTATTAGCGTGAACTTCTAGCTGTAGGCTAACTTCTTTAACAGAAAATCCTTCTTCAGTTACCAGTTTTACAGCGGCGATTTTAAATGCTTTATCAAATGAACGTCTTGGCATAATCTAGATCCTCTCTTTCTCTTAATTTATTGTCTAGTTTATTATACCAAGTCCACCATTTTTGTTTTTTTACTGTCTACTTGACAGGGGGCACTTCATGGCTTTTTCGGTCTATTTTTTATCGTTGTAGTAACGAAGTATGCTTGGTTGAACGAAACTGTTGCGGCTTTTCTTGGAGGACCCGCTTGATATTCTCTACTTTTGCTTGTCGTTTGATTTCTTTTTCTATTTCCTTGAATTTTTTTAGTTTCTCCACATCATTTTTACGTTCACTGATTTTTTTTATGCTCATTTTATTATTGCGCTTCGAGATGACTCGAACTGACTCTATGCTTACCCCATGTTTCATGGCATTAGTGACCTTATCGAGATACCTAGCATCTGCAAGGATCGCGGATTTTTGTTCATCTGTAATTCTATGCTTTTTGCTAGATAATCTTGTCAGTCTTTTCAATGATCGCCTTTTACTGATGACTAATGATTTTTTTACCGAAAGTAGCTGCGCAATTTGGCTGTTTGTTTTTCCTTCCCCAATCATCCGCTTAACATCTTGCGTTTGCTCCTCTGTCAAATAACTATTTGTCCGTTTTTTGATATTGGGATAGTTTACTAGATCCGCTTGAAACGTGATTTGATAGATATTGGTCAAATTCGTATTGAATTGCTTTGCGACAGCTTCTGTTTTCTCCCCGTTATTAAGCTTCGTTAAAATCAGGTGATTTCTAATTGCACAAGTTTTATGGTGATCCAAGTTAAGAGAGAGACCAATTTCGGCCATTGATTTCCCTTTTTTTAATTCCTCCATAAATTTGGCACATGCTTCAACTGAAAACAACGTCAGTGGCTCAGTTTTATTCTCTTTCTTATCTTTTTTCATGGGCTGTTGTACTGCTCGATTATGATAAACGACTTTCTGAAGTGCAGTAGTTTTCATATTGAACTTTCTAGCTAAGATCTTTGCTTTGATTCCATCCTCGCGATAATACAAAATTCGCTGATTCCTAAGTTTTCTTAGTTCATCCACAGGTGTATAAAATCGCTTGCTGATTTCTGCTAGTGGCTGCCTTTGCTCGAATGCTTGTTCAATATGACGCGTGCGTGTCCGAATCACAAATTTTTGGTTGATATTCAATTGCTGGGCAATGATTCTTGTTGGCTTTCCATGTTCTAAGCTCGCGACAATTGCTTGTTCTTGTCGATTGATATTTTTTAGCCATTTCTTACTTTCTTTTGTGACATGACCTTGCAAGGCAAGTGGTTGACTAATTTTCTGACGAATACGTAAAACATCTTCAACTGATAATCGAAAAGTAGTGGCAACATCTTCTGGATGAGTCATTTGTAATCGTCTTAAAATGGCTTGTTCTCGTATCTTTTCTACACTACTCTCTGCCAATCTCCACCTGTGTGCAACTTCTTTGATGGTCAATTTTTGAACTAACTTTTTCTCGATCATATGATTTCGAATAGTAAGTATCTGTTGATGCTCCATATGTAGCTTTTTAGCGAGATCATTCTTTGAAGCACCGTTTATTAGATGATGTTTGATATAGTTATTGCGTACCTCTCGAATTTGATCTAGCGACATATTCAATCGGTGAGCGATTATTTCCATACGCGTACCTTTTTTGATCTGTCGTATAATTTCTCTTTTTATAACGAATCTGACCTGCCAAAGAGTAAGGTGATGTTTTTTTATGATATATGCGTTCGTTTTGCGATGTCTTATTTCCGCTAATACGTCTTGTTTTTTTTCGATTGCTTGCGTACGTATTTGAAATCTTCTTTTGGATGTCACTGCCTGTTTTTCATAATCACTCATTTACAGTTTCCTCCTAACTTGTTTGTTTCACTCTCTCGTTATAGGAGTATTTATTTGATCGATCTTTCTTTTTTTCAACATATGCTAAAAAGAGATCAAGGGAATGATTCTACTTCGTCTTGATCAAAAAGAGTGCTAATGCTCTTTAGAATACTGTTCATTACTCGTATCTATTTATTCACGTTGTGTCATCAATTTCGTTTTTGGCATTTTTTCTTTTTGAATAATTTGCTGGATATTG
This sequence comes from Enterococcus sp. AZ062, assembly GCF_051715065.1. Taxonomy (NCBI): domain Bacteria; kingdom Bacillati; phylum Bacillota; class Bacilli; order Lactobacillales; family Enterococcaceae; genus Enterococcus; species Enterococcus sp. AZ062. The sequence goes on from NZ_JBIOTB010000001.1 coordinate 1,930,213, forward strand.
CGGATTTTCGCTTCTTCTTTCACCTTAGTAAGTAGTTCATCCATCTTTTGTAGTGCCTTCATTTTTGCTGTTTTTCGTCTTTCTTGGATTTCTCTCCCCTTGATTTCTTCAAACCTAGTAGCCAAAACGCGGATAGTCGACTCACTAACCCCTGATTTCGAAGAATTCACAAAAGGAGTCATGTAGTTTAGGTCTTGCATGATCTGCTTTTTTTGTTCTTTTGTGACTCGATGCTTCATCTTGATTGTTCCTTTTTGTGATTTCATTTTTGTTTGCACACATCTGACCAGCGAGTCTTTGATTCCTAGTACTTCAGAGATTTCTCTGATCGTCATCTTGCGATTGATGCAGTTTCTAACTGTTTGCACTTGTTCAGGTGTCAAATAATCTAAAGTACGTCGTTTGATATTTGGAAATTCTGCCAGATTTGCTCGGAAAATAACTTCACGAACATTTTTGATATCCATTTTGAATTCTTCTGCGACCGCTTGAGTGGATTCTCCACTGTTCAATTTTGTTAATATCCCATGATTTCTCACTTTATAGATCAGGGGGACGATTACTCCTAATTCTTTTCCCAAAGCCTTCGTTATTTTTGTTTCTTTGATTCGTTTCAGAATTTCTCGTCTTGTCTCATCAGATACTATTGAAATATCAAATGTTTTTCGAGAGCTTGCTGTAGTATGATCAAGCTTACTAGAAGCATTATTCCGACACAAAATCGATCCAACTCTGGATAATGACACATTAAATCTTTTTGAAAGAAGACTACTCGTTTTCCCTTGATCGCTTTGTATCAATAGACGAACATCTCTTAGTCGATAGAGTTCCTCGATTCCAATGTGGAATCGCTGACTGATTTCTTGGCCAGTCTGTCCAGCTTCGAATGATTTTTCGATTTCCCGATTACGGATATCAATGACTGCTCGTTGACTGATCATTAATTCTTGTGCTACAGCTTTTGTTGTTTTGCTTTCTTCAAGTAAACCTAGCACCTTCGCTTTGCGTTCCTCTAATTGATCCAAGAGATTTTTGTTCGCGGGAGACAACTCTTTTGTCTTACTATTTGATTCTAGCGAACGTTGCTTGATCAAAAATACTTGTTCCATTGATAAATTGAAATCTCTTGCAATTTCTTCAGGATGTTGTTCTTTCAATCGTTCGATAATCTGTTCATTTCTGATTGAACGAATTTTATTGACTGATAACTGTGAATCTTTTGCTACTTCTGTTAAACTCGATCCTTTTATCAATTCTGTGGCGATCCTTTTATTGCGAATCTGCAAGATTTGTTTTTCACTCATCTGAAATTCAGCTGCTAATGCTGCTATCTCTCCGTTTTTTGCTAATGCGGTATAAATATAATCATTTCGATACTTACGAACTTGTGAGACTGTCAATTTCAACCGATAGGCAATTGTTTTTTGGCTTTTTTGCCCGATAATCTCTTGGATTGCCAGCTTTTTCTTGGTTGTATAGAGGCGCTCTCTGCTGATTTGATACTTGTTCATGATGTCTTTTTCCAACTGACCTGATATTAACTCACGATAAATGGCTTGATCACGCTTTTCTTTTAGGTCTCTTGTAGGATATAGTTCATCTATTTTACGTTTCTTACTTTTATGTGCTTCCTCCATAATGCAATCTCCTCCTCACTATCACTAATTTACATTCATTATAAGTACCTAAACTTTAGATTCATGCCCATTTTTAAGAAAAAGAAAAAAAAGTGGTCTGACATCTATCCTCTTGCTTCGATGAACCCTAAAAGCAAAAGACAAATTAGTCAAACCACAATATGTTTATATTTCGATTAAATGAACAATAAATTCATTGTTCGTTAGGATGCTTGTTCCTTTAATTTTTCAGCAAATTCGTTGATTTTACGAATCCGATGATTGATCCCTGATTTCGAGATCGCCCCGGATGGGATCATTTCTCCTAGTTCTTTTAAACTGACTTCAGGATGTTGCAAGCGTAATTCAGCAATCTCTTGTAACTTTTCCGGAAGTGCTTGTAAACCCACTCGTGCTTCGATCAATTCAATATTTTCAATCTGTTTTGATGCTGCATCAATGGTTTTGTTCAGGTTAGCCGTCTCACAATTGACTAACCGGTTCACTGAATTTCTCATATCACGCACGATCCGCACATCTTCAAAGCGCAACATCGAATTTGTTGCCCCAATCAGAGTCAAGAAATCAGCAATTTTTTCGGCCCCTTTTAAATAAGAGATATAGCCATTACGTCTTTCTAGTGTACGTGCGTGTAAACCATAGTAATTCAACATATTACAAATATCTTGGTTATGTTGTTCGTAGATCGAATAAATCTCTAAGTGATAGCGACTTGTTTCCGGGTTATTGACTGAACCCGACGCCATAAATGCGCCACGTAAATACGAACGCATCTTTTGCGCATTTCCCATGATTTCATCGGAAACATGCCCATTGAACATCATCCCATCCATGATATCCAGATCCATCAATACATTTTTCGTTCCTTGTTTCAAGCGAACGATGTAGACATTATTCTTCTTTAATTTCATTTTCTTACGTACGAGCAGTTCGCTTCGTACTTGATAATGATCTTTTAAAAGTGAGTAGATCCGTCGAGCAATTGCGGCGTTTTCTGTCTGTACATTCAAGATGAATTGCTGGTTGACGATTCCAAGTGAGCCATTCATTCGTAATAATGCGGCTAATTCCGCTTTTGCATGTTCTCGATGGACTTCCAAACCAGTCAATTCCTTCTTGACTTCAGCTGCAAATGACACGTTATCCACCTCCTTTTCACAAAATTTTTCCTTTAATTACTTTGAGCCAAAGACGATGCGGAATAGTTCTTCGACTACCTTTTCACCATCATGGAAGACCCCACCATTTTTCAACTCTAAAAAGTCAGTCGAGATGACCCGACAATTTTCTTCTCTTAAGCCATTAAAATCATGTGCTACTTGGACAAGGTATTCATCGTAGATTTCCGGGTCCATGTAATCTTTTGGTACTTTTTCTGTATTGACTAAGACAGTATCAATAAAGGGTTGGTCTAAATGTTGATGCAACACACGAATATGATCTGCATCTGAAAAATGTTCTGTTTCCCCTTTTTGTGTCATGATATTACAGATGTATACGACCTCTGCTTTCGTTTGAAGCATGGCTTCACCAACTTCTGGTATGACTAAGTTAGGAAGAATACTCGTGAACAAGCTTCCCGGCCCTAAGACGACCATATCTGCTTCCATGATCGCAGAAACAACTTTGCGGCCTGCTTTGGCTTCACTTTCGTCTTCTGTATTACGTACGAATACCCGATCGATCGTTTTGCGGTCAACAGCGATTTTAGATTCTCCGATCGCTGTCGTTCCATCTTTGAATACCGCATGTAAGGTCAACGGCGTTTCAGAAGAGGGATAGATGTGTCCATCCACGTGCATCATTCGAGACAATAGTTGTACTGCTTCATAAGTACTCCCTCTCATTTCAGCAACTGCCGCAATGATCAAGTTACCAATGGTATGATTGGCTAAAAATTGGTCTTCTTTTTTGAAACGGTACTGAAAGATATCTTCGTAAAATTGAGGCATATCAGATAGCGAGACTAACACATTTCTTAAATCGCCTGGAGGAGCCATCGCGATCGACTGGCGGATCTCACCGCTACTACCGCCATCATCTGCGACGGTTACGATTGCCGTGATATCGGCTCCTTGATTACGTAGACTTTTCAAAATAACAGGTAAGCCTGTACCGCCTCCGACTACAACGATTTTGGGTTTTCGAATTCGGTAAGTTTTCATTTTCATGAGCGGTTCACCGTCTCTTTGCGCTTATCTTTGTCACGATGAGTTACATTGACTTTATATGTTTCACTAAGCGCTTGAGATAACCTTTCTGTTAAAGCAACTGAACGGTGTTGTCCACCCGTACAGCCAATCGCTACAGTCAAACTGCTTTTTCCTTCTTTGATGTATCCTGGCATGACTGTTTTTAATAAATCAAGGAATTTCAAATAAAATAATTCTGTTTCGTCAAAGGACATGACGTAATCATAGACTGGTTTATCTTTCCCAGTCAATGGTCTTAAATCAGCGATATAATGAGGGTTCGGTAAAAAACGAACATCCATCACAATATCTGAATCGATCGGTAACCCGTATTTGAAACCAAACGAAACAAACTCAATGCGAAATCCTTGATCATCTTTTGTTTTAAATGTTTGATTGATTTTCTCACGTAGTTGTCGTGGGGTTAAAGTCGTCGTATCAATAATGACAGAAGCTTGTGCTTTGATGTCATTTAAAATCGCCCGTTCTTTACGGATGCCTTCCGTTACTAGTCCATCCATAGCCATCGGATGTGTTCTTCGGGTTTCTTTGTAACGAGCAACCAACTCTTCGTCAGAGGCATCTAAAAATAAGACAGAGGTATCAATAAAATTTGTATTTTCGATCTCGATCAACATACTTTGGATCTCTTCAAAGAAAGAGCGTGAACGTAGATCCACACCAAGTGCCATTTTTGTGACTTTCCCTGATTCCTTGATCAGTTCCCAGAATTTTGGGATCAGTGTTGGGGGCATATTATCGATACAAAAGTACCCCATATCTTCAAAACTTTGAATGGCAACAGTTTTACCTGCCCCGCTCATTCCTGTAATGATTACTAGTTCTAAATTATCAGCCATCCGTATGGCCTCCTCTCTCGTTCTCCTATAAAATTATATCATCCCGGGCGTATCATTGCTAGTTCGAATTCGATTTCTTTGGTTTTTATTCAAAGGCTGTAAAGCAAAATCAAACGACTTCAAAATAAGCGCGAAAAGTGAGGGGCACATTAGTCCTCTCGCAGATTCTAAAACTGAATAAACGATGGAAACAAAAGTAACCTCTTCGGAAATAAGGCGCCATCCACAAAAATTTGAAGAACAATTTTCGTGGATGGCGTCTTATTTCTCGAGGAGAAACATTTCTGTCTCTAACTCTTTTCGCGCTAATTTATAGGAGCTGAACCCCTGTGGATCAAACTCAGCCCACAACTATTATTACACTAAAACGTATCTTACTTTCGAGCAGATAGTGCCATCTCGATTGTTCGATCAGCTAGTATCGACTGCGCATCGATCACAGGATAAGGATTATCGGAGGCAACTTCTTGCATCAAAGACAATTCTGTACAGCCTAAGATGATCTTTTCACACGCCAAGCGTTGAACAACTTCTTCTAGAATCTCAAAATAAAGTTCTTTGTTCAACCGATCCGCTTCTTTGATTTCATGATAAATCAAGTAGTTCACTTTTTCTTGTAGTTCTTGGTCAGGAATCACCACGTCAAAACCTAATGCTTTGATCTCTTTTTCGTAAACACCGGCAAGAATACTTCCTTGAGTTGCTAAAACAGCTACTTTACCCGTTGTTTTTTGACGGAGAAGCTCTTTTGCCGCTTCTCGTGGCATATGCAAAATCGGAATCGTCGTCTCTGCTTGTAAGTCATCAAAAAAGTAATGAGCTGTATTACAAGTCAAAACAATGAAATTCGGTTGTAGTAAATTTTGTTTTTTGACGTCCTCTACTAAATAAGGGACAGGATTTTCTTTCCTTTGATCCAAAATGTAGGCCGTTCGATCAGGAACTGTCGCATGATTGAATAATACATAGTTCAAGTAATCCTGATCTTTGGCAGCTTTGACACGATGATTGATCAAGCGGACAAAGCTTTCCGTTGCCATCGTTCCCATCCCACCTAAGATACTGAAAAAATTCTCCATGAACTAGCCTTCTTTCGAATGAAAGTATTTTTTAAATCTTGGAATATAGTTTCGGAACATATAAGTCATCAATACCCAGCGTTTAAGTGAGTGATCTTTCTCATAAAACACAGTCGTTCCATAGCGTTTTTCTTTGATCAACTGCAAGGCACGTTGTTTTTGTTCGTTCTCTTTGGCATAAGTCAAAAAGACTTTTTTAGGCACGCCCAGCCATAGCTTCGCTTGGTCTGATTGGTTCGTTCCGTAGGTCGTTTCCACGAACGGCACACCAAAGACACGGTCTTCTGTTAGAAAACGTGCTAAATTCAGGCCATTGAGCGTAACAAAGAAACTACTTCTTCCTTGACGAAGATTGATCTCAAATAATTTATATTCGCCATCTCGTGGGTCATACTTCATGTCAAAGTTTGCAAAGCCAGTGTACTCGATTTTTTCTAGAAATGCTTTGATCGTTTGGTAGATCTTCTCGTTATAGTCAGGCATGATCACGACATAGTTTCCGATAGACGCTGGTGTTGGGTCTTCAAGTAATGGATGTCCTAGACACATCATTCGTACTTGATGCTGGTCATCAACGTAGGCATTCAAGACCCGCATATTGCTGTCATCCCCAGGAATAAAGTCTTGTGCGATCATTTCGCTCGTATAGCCCGCTTCATAGATCCGACCTAGCATCAAATCAAATTCCTCGCGATTATCAATAATAAACGCTTTTTTTCGTCCCTCAAATTGGACAGATAAATATTCCACACTATTTGCCGGTTTTAGTGCTACAGGAAAATTGAAAGGTAACTCTTGTTCTAAGCGGCCATTGTTCAACATTTCTTTTCGAATGATCAATGTTTTGGGATAAGGTAACTGATATTCTTCACATATCTCATAAAAACTCACTTTATTCACTAATCGCTCGAAAAGTGAATAATCGATATAAGGACATATAAAAGTTTCAGACAGCTCCTCTTTATGCTGAGAAATCAACTCAGCATATCCGTCGCCACAAGCTATCAGTAAATATTTTTTATTTTTATCCGTATATTTTTCTTTTGCTAAACGTCTCATCGTCTCTATAAAGACCGGATCTTGATCAAATCCTGGAATCACTTCAACGTTTACGATTTTGCTATAGCGGGTAGGCGCTAATTGATTCGACGCATAGGATTGACAAACTGTGCCATATGCCTCGTGAAATGAACGGGCCATACCATAAACGTTCATATCGCTACCTAATAAAATAGGGATAAATTCATTTTTTTCATTACTGTTCATCATTATCTCTCACTAACTTAATAATCTCTTGTTTTTTCTTTTACAATTACACAAGGAATATCATACCATAAAGAAAAAAGCAATCAAAGGAATCTCCTCCGATTGCTCAATTCTTTTTTGAACGGATTGAACTTATAGGAAGTTTTTATCTATACCAATAAGTGTAGAAAGAACTACCATATAAAATATTCTAGAATACTCATGAAAAGAAAACAATACATATTGTATTCTTTTAATATTTTTTTAACTATCATCATCACTTTTATTATTTTTCCATGATTTTTTTCAAATAATGTCCTGTATAGCTTTCTTTGACTTTCACTAATTCCTCTGGTGTACCAGTCGCTAGGATCGTACCGCCACCTTCGCCACCTTCAGGTCCTAGATCGATCAAATGATCCGCTGTTTTGATGACGTCTAAATTGTGTTCAATGACTAACACAGTATTTCCTGCATCAACCAATCGTTGCAAAACATGCAATAATCGAGCAATGTCATCAGTGTGAAGCCCTGTAGTCGGCTCATCTAAAATATAAAAATTCTTCCCATTAGAAATCTTGTGCAGTTCACTCGCAAGTTTCATTCGTTGTGCTTCTCCGCCGGACAATGTCGTCGCTGGTTGTCCCATTGTGACGTAGCCTAAGCCAACATCAACGATCGTTTGTAGTTTGCGATGGATCTTAGGGATCGGTTGGAAAAACTCAACGGCATCTTCAACCGTCATCTCTAAGATATCCGCAATACTTTTTCCTTTGTAATGAACTTCTAGTGTTTCTGAGTTATAACGTTTCCCATGACAGACTTCGCATGGGACATACACATCTGGTAAGAAATGCATTTCGATCTTGATGATCCCATCACCGCGACAAGCTTCACAACGACCACCTTTCACGTTGAAACTGAAACGGCCTTTTTTGTAACCACGCATCTTCGCTTCATTGGTTTGAGCAAACAGATCACGGATATCATCAAAGACACTCGTATAAGTCGCCGGATTACTTCTTGGTGTCCGACCGATCGGGCTTTGATCGATATCAATGATTTTTTCGATTCCTTCATAACCAGTTATCGTTTTGAACTTTCCTGGTTTGGCTGAGTTCCGATTGATTTTTTGTGCTAATGCCTTCTTCAAGATACTGTTCACAAGCGTACTTTTTCCTGAACCAGAGACGCCAGTGACCGCCACGAATTCACCCAAAGGAAACTCAACGGACACATTTTTCAAGTTGTTTTCTGTCGCACCTGTGATCTTGATCGCTTTACCTGTACCTTTTCGTCTTGTTTCAGGAACAGGGATCGATTTTTTGCCAGACAGATATTGTCCGGTCAATGAATGTTTATCCTTAGCAACTTGAGCGGGTGTCCCAGCAGAAACGATCTCGCCACCTTGATGTCCTGCACCAGGACCAACATCGATCAAATAATCGGCTGCACGCATCGTATCTTCATCATGTTCCACAACCACTAAGGTATTGCCAAGATCTCGCATTTTCTTCAATGAACCGATCAAGCGATCATTGTCCCGTTGATGTAAGCCAATGGAAGGCTCATCTAAGATATAAAGAACTCCCGATAGATTTGAACCGATTTGTGTGGCTAAACGAATCCGTTGCGCTTCGCCACCTGATAAAGTGCCCGAAGCACGACTAAGTGTCAAATAATCAAGACCGACATTTTCTAAGAATGACAAACGGTCATTGACTTCTTTTAGAATCGGACGAGCGATGACTTTTTCTTGCTCTGATAAAGTTAGATTTTCAAAAAATTCAACGGCATGTTGGATCGACAACTCATTCGTCTGACCAATATTCGTCCCATTGATCTGTACGGATAAAGCTTGTGGATTCAATCGATAACCGTCACAAGTCTTACACGTCAATTCTGTCATGTAAAGACGCATTTGTTCTCTCGTAAAATCACTGTTCGTATCATGGTAACGGCGTTTGATATTGGTCATCACGCCTTCAAATGACGTTTCAACATCTCTCACTCCACCGAAATCATTTTCGTAGTGAAAATGGAAGGACTCTGAGGTACCATTCAACACGATTTCTTGATGTTCAATAGGTAAGTCTTCAAATGGTGTATCCATATCGATCCCATAACTTTCGCAAGCTTGTGCCAGCATTTGTGGATAATATTGCGAACTGATGGGATTCCAAGGAATGATTGCTCCTTCGTTCAACGTTTTTGTTTTATCTGGGATCACTAGATCGATATCGACTTCTAATTTGACTCCCAAACCATCACAATCCGGACATGCGCCAAATGGTGCATTGAAAGAAAACAAGCGCGGTTCTAATTCTCCCACTGTAAACCCACAGTACGGACACGCATAATGTTCGCTAAAGAGCATTTCTTCTTCCCCGATCACATCGATCAGTACATAGCCATCCGCTAAACGAAGCGCTGCTTCGATCGAATCGAATAAACGAGAGCGGACACCTTCTTTGACCACGATTCGGTCAATCACGATCGCGATATCATGTTTTTTATTTTTTTCTAATTCAGGTACTTCGCTAACGTCATAGGTTTCTCCGTCTACACGGACACGAACATACCCTTCTTTTTGGACACGTTCAAATACTTTTTTGTGTTGTCCTTTTTTCTTTACCACGATCGGTGCTAAAATTTGGATCTTCGTCCGATCAGGCAGTTCTAGCACTTTGTCCACCATTTGCTCGACGGATTGACTAGTGATCTCAATATGGTCATTTGGACAGATCGGATGACCGACCCTAGCAAATAACAGACGTAAATAATCATTGATCTCTGTCACTGTCCCTACGGTAGAACGAGGGTTTTTACTGGTTGTTTTTTGATCGATCGAGATTGCTGGGCTAAGTCCATCAATACTATCGACATCCGGTTTATCCATTTGCCCCAAAAATTGACGGGCATACGCAGATAAACTTTCGACATATCGGCGTTGTCCCTCTGCGTATAATGTGTCAAAAGCAAGTGAACTTTTCCCTGAACCGGATAATCCGGTGACGACCACGAATTTATCACGTGGGATCGTCACATCGATATTCTTTAAATTGTGCGCTCTTGCGCCATGAATAATAATTTTATCGTTAGCCATGTTTACCCCCTACTCAGATGCTTTTAATTCAAGAATCATATCACGCACATTGGCTGCAGTCTCGAAATCCAATGCTTTCGCTGCATCTTTCATTTCTTTTTCTAGTTTCATCAATAATGTTGCTTTTTCTTCTCTTGTCATCTCCTCATAAGAAACTTGCACCTTTTCTTTTGCATCATCTTCTGATTCTTTCGTAATCGAGATCAAGTCTCGGATTTCTTTGATGATCGTTTTCGGAACGATGCCATGGTCCTCATTGTATTGTTGCTGGATGCTACGACGTCTAGACGTTTCGTCCATGGCCAAACGCATAGAATCAGTGACTCTATCCGCATACATGATGACTTTACCTTCTGAGTTACGTGCCGCACGTCCGATGGTTTGGACTAATGAACGTTCACTTCGTAAGAACCCTTCTTTATCGGCATCTAAAATAGCGACTAATGATACTTCTGGGACATCTAATCCTTCACGTAGTAAGTTGATACCAACTAATACGTCAAACTCGCCTAAACGAAGATCACGAATGATCTCTGTCCGTTCTAATGTTTTGATATCGCTATGCAAGTATTTCACTTTGATCCCTAACTCTTTGAAGTAATCGGTCAAGTCTTCTGACATCTTTTTCGTCAACGTGGTCACAAATACCCGTTGGTCTTTTTCAACTCGCTCATTGATCTCACCTACTAAATCGTCGATCTGACCCATGATTGGTCGTACCTCGATGACTGGATCTAATAATCCTGTTGGTCGAATGATTTGTTGGACCACTGTATCTGTTTGTTCGTACTCATAAGGTCCAGGAGTAGCAGAAACATAGACGATCTGGTTGACATGTTTCTCAAATTCTTCTAGACGTAAGGGACGGTTATCTAGTGCAGATGGCAAGCGGAAGCCATAATCGACTAGCATTTGTTTTCTCGCACGGTCTCCGTTATACATTCCACGGATTTGTGGCATCGTCACATGAGATTCATCAATGACCATCAGCGCATCCTCAGGGAAGAAATCTAATAACGTATACGGCGGTTCGCCTTCTTTACGACCATCCATATGACGTGAATAGTTTTCGATCCCAGAAGTATAGCCCATCTCTAACATCATCTCGATGTCATAGTTCGTCCGTTGTTCTAAGCGTTGCGCCTCTAGTAATTTGTTCTCATTACGTAACACAGTCAAGCGTTGTTCCAGTTCTGCTTTGATATTTGCGACCGCATGTTCCATATGATCGTCATCGGTCACAAAGTGAGTGGCTGGGAAAATAGCGACGTGCTCTGTTTCGCCTAATACTTCACCTGTCAACGCATTCACTTCACGGATTCTTTCGACCTCATCACCAAAAAATTCCACGCGTAATGCTCGCTCATCACGTGAAGCTGGAAAGATCTCCACGACATCACCACGCACTCGAAAACGACCGCGCTGAAAATCAATATCGTTTCGCTCAAATTGGATGCTGACTAGATCTCGGATCAATTGATTACGGTCCATCTCCGCACCTTGTCTGATCGACACGACTTGTTTTTGATATTCAAATGGTGAACCTAACCCAAAAATACAAGAAACCGAAGCAATCACGATCACGTCATTTCGTTCTAACAATGAACTTGTGGCGGAATGGCGCAATTTATCGATTTCATCGTTGACACTTGAATCTTTTTCAATGTACGTATCACTCGAAGGTACATAGGCTTCTGGTTGATAATAATCATAGTAAGAAACAAAATATTCGACCGCATTGTTCGGAAAGAACTCTTTGAATTCCCCGTATAATTGGCCAGCTAGTGTCTTATTATGTGCAATGATCAAAGTTGGTTTATTTACTTTTTCGATCAAATTAGATATCGTATAGGTTTTCCCTGTTCCGGTCGCACCTAATAAAATCTGCGCTTTTTTACCCTCATTTACACCTTCGACCAACTGCTTGATCGCTTCTGGTTGATCGCCGGCTGGTTGGTATTTTGACACCAACTCAAAATGACGGGAGGTATCTCTTTCAATCATTGTTCGTCCTCCTTTTCGTTCATTCCTTCTCTCATTTCATCAAAAAAAGAAAAGGAAAGCAAAGGCATTCCTTGTTCCTCTATTATATCACGGCGAACATACTTTCGCCAATTGAAAGTTTTGGATCTTACCTGTAATCTCCTTCTTTTATCGCATGTCATGTTTCCTTACATAGCATGTAATAAATCGCTACTTTTTTAAATTATTTTTTCTTGGAATCTTGTGTTAGGAATATCTTTTCGCCTATAATAGTTAAATATTGGAAATTATCGAAATTTATATAGGAGGTTATTTATGAAAAAAAGAAACATGTTACAGACATTCCTTTTCATAATGACAGGACTTGTTACATTCGCTCTGCATACGCCTGTGCAAGCTGACGAGACGCAATCGACTACAGCAACTAGCGAGACGATGCAAAAAATAGAACCTAAAAAAGACGTTTATGTGATTGCAAGTGATTCGGCCTTCGCTCCATTCGAGTACCAAAATGCGGATGGCGAATATGTGGGGATCGATGTCAGCTTAATGGAAGCTATCTCAGAAATGCATGGGTTCAATATCCGCATGGACTTCCGAGGTTTCTCTGCTGCGTTACAGGCATTGGAATCCGGACAAGCAGATGGAATGATCGCGGGGATGACGATTACAGATGAACGTAAAAAAACGTTTGATTTTTCAGACCCTTATTTCCAAAGTGGTATCCAAATCGCAGTCAAAAAAGGCAATACTTCGATCAAGTCTTATGAAGACTTAGATGGAAAAACAGTCGGTGCGAAAGTTGGTACCGAAAGTGCAGATTTCTTGGTCGCTAACCAAGAGAAATACGGCTACGAAATCAAATATTTCGATGCCGCAGATCAGCTATATGATAGTTTGAGAGTCGGAGCAATTGACGCAATGATGGATGACTATCCAGTAATCGGTTATGCGATCAAAAATGGTCAGGAATTAGAAACGCCAATCGAACGAGAAACTGGCGGCTCTTATGGTTTCGCAGTGAAAAAAGGAGAAAATCCTGAATTATTAGAAATGTTCAACGAAGGCTTAAAAGAATTAAAACGAACAGGTCAATATGAAGAGATCATCAATCAATACATCTCTACAGACGAAAGTGCAGCAGCACCAGCTGTTGATGAATCGACATTGACTGGCTTGATCCAAAACAATTACAAAGCGCTATTGAAAGGCTTATGGCAAACGATCCTATTAACCTTGATTTCATTTGCACTAGCTTTAGTTGTCGGCGTGATCTTCGGTCTTTTCAGTGTTGCACCGATCCGCGCCTTACGAACAGTTGCAAGCATCTATGTAGATATCATTCGCGGAATTCCGATGATGGTACTTGCTTTCTTCATCTTTTTCGGTCTACCAAGTATCGTGGGCTTTACGATTCCTGACTTTATTGCAGGGATCATCACATTGACCTTGAACGCGAGTGCCTATATCGCCGAAATCGTACGTGGCGGGATCAATGCTGTTCCTACAGGACAAATGGAAGCTTCACGAAGTTTAGGTCTGTCTTATAATCGTACGATGCAAAAGATCATTTTACCACAAGCATTTAAAATCATGATTCCATCGTTCGTCAACCAATTCGTGATCTCATTGAAAGATACGACGATCATTTCAGCGATCGGTGTGGTCGAGTTGTTACAAACTGGACGGATCATCGTTGCTCGAACCACTCAAAGTACGTATGTCTACTTGATCATCGCAGTAATGTACTTGATCTTGATCACTGCATTGACGAAATTAGCGAAAGTTTTAGAAAAGAAGGTGAAATAAGATGACAGAAAAAATCTTAGTCGAACATCTTGTAAAAAAATATGGAGACAACACTGTCTTGAACGACATCAACGTGTCGATCAATGAAGGCGATGTTGTTTGTGTGATCGGACCTTCTGGTTCAGGTAAAAGTACTTTTTTACGTTGTTTGAACCGTTTAGAAGATCCAACATCCGGTGATATCATCATTGATGGTGCACATTTGATGGATAAAAACACAGATATCAACTTAGTAAGACAACATATTGGCATGGTATTCCAGCATTTCAATCTTTTCCCACATCTTTCTGTGTTGGAAAACATCGTTTTAGCACCGATGGATCTAAAAAAACTCTCTCGTGAAGAAGCAGAGAAAAAAGCAATCAAATTGTTAGAAACAGTTGGCTTAGAAGACAAAAAAGATATGTACCCAGATAACTTATCTGGTGGACAAAAACAACGGGTTGCTATTGCTCGTGCATTAGCAATGAATCCCGATATCATGCTCTTTGATGAACCTACTTCAGCCTTGGACCCAGAAATGGTCGGCGATGTATTGAATGTCATGAAAAAATTAGCGAAACAAGGAATGACTATGGTCATCGTGACACATGAAATGGGCTTTGCTAAAGAAGTCGCGAACCGTGTCATGTTTATAGATGGCGGCAACTTCCTTGAAGATGGCACACCACAACAAATCTTTGAAGATCCGCAAAATGAGCGAACGAAAGATTTCTTGGATAAAGTATTAGATATCTGATCGACTAAAGAAAGCCCCTAAGAACGTCTGGAAAAACCAAGCGTTCTTAGGGGCTCTTTACTATTGATTTTTAACGAATGTTACATGATCCACCGATACCCATCCTTGCGCTTTTGCATCAACATAAATGCCAATCTCACTCGTGCCGGAAGTAACCGGTATATCTTTGATCGTTACTTTTGTCCACTCGCCACTTTTAGTGATCGAAGCCTTCAGCTCTTTCTCACCATGATTTTTGACATACATCTGACTAGCGGTCAAATCGCCACCTGCCATGGTATAAGCAGTTAATGTGTACGTTCCCTTGCTTAATCCATCAACAGTTTGATAGATCGACATTTGATACGCTTGATCATCCCAAAAGGTTGCTTTATACGCTCCGGAAAACCCACCAGTTTCAGTTTTCAATGTATCGATTGCTGCACCATTGCCTCGCCACACAGACCAATTTGAAGGTGTGTTCGTGAAACCGTCATTTTCAAAACTAGGATTTTTCAGAAGATTTTGCTGTCTCCCTGCTTCTTGAAACGCTTTTAAGCTAGGAAGTGCTTGCCCATTGAAATCAAACATTGCCTGGTTATCCCACTCATTTCCTGTTTGGGATTGTACGCCTAAATAGTTCATTCCAGCAGCTGTTGCCCAAGAGACATTACCGTTATACCATAAAGGTTCCCAATAGAAAAAGCCATTCCCTTTCTCATTTGGCACGGTTTGGATACGAGTCACCAAATCATTTAAATATTCTCGTTGCCCTGCTGGTGTTGCCGCATATCCTCCTGCAATCTCTTGTTCTGGTCCAAAAGCATTGGGCATACTATCCGCATTGGCAGTTGTGTGTCCATATGCAGTCTCTACCACATTGACTTCTTTATCATATCTGGCACTGATTGTGTTCATTGTCGTTTGCAAGGCATTCATCGAGCCATGCCAATAAGGATAATAGGAAAGGCCGATCAAATCGTAATCTACCCCACGTTTTGTAATCTCATCAAACCACCAAGTAAAGACATCCGTATCTCCACCATCAGCTAAATGCAGCATGATTGGGGTGTCGACTGGTTGCGTTTCTTTTACT
Organism: Enterococcus sp. AZ062; assembly: GCF_051715065.1. Taxonomy (NCBI): domain Bacteria; kingdom Bacillati; phylum Bacillota; class Bacilli; order Lactobacillales; family Enterococcaceae; genus Enterococcus; species Enterococcus sp. AZ062. The sequence continues at coordinate 1,945,938 of NZ_JBIOTB010000001.1, forward strand.
CCCCGAATCCCAGACTTCAAGAAAGTGGCTAATCGATCAAACTCGCCACCACCTTCCCCCCATGATTTTCCATAAGGCCAAAGCATGCCGCTGTTCAATTCATTGCCTATCTGGACCATATCAGGATATACACCATTGTTTTTCATTTCTGTCAATACACTTTTCGTATAACCGTATAAGGCTGCATCAAGTTGCTCAAAGCTATAGTTTTCCCATGCTTTCGGAAGGTTTTGTTTGCCAGGGTCCACCCAGAAATCACTATAATGAAAATCAAGTAACACTTTCAATCCTAGGTTTTTCGCACGTTTCGCCAAAGCAATCGTCGTGTTCAAATCATTCGTGCCTGCACCATATGAATTCCCTTGATCATCATAAGGATCTTGCCATAATCGCAAACGAACATAGTTGACGCCATTGTTCTTTAGAATCTGTAATGCATCTTTTTTCACACCATTTTCGTAATATCCTGCACCAGATTTTTCCATATCCGCTAATATCGAGATATCTGCTCCACGTATCAATTCCTTTGCCTCCACTTGCTTTGAACCTAATGCCACACTGACTAACGAAACAAATAATCCGACAACCAACACTCGCCAACCTTTTACTTTGTTCATTTAACGATCTCTCCTTTGATTTAAAATTGATCTAAAACAAACCGAACAGCTTTCTCAGGATCTCTTGTCAAACCAATGTATTCTGCACCTTTTGTGGCAACCAATTTAATCCCTAAACGATCTGTGTCTTCCTTGATGTCCTCATAGTAAGATTGGACTTGCGGCGCCAAGACGATCATATCAAAGTCTTCCATCATCTCGTAATGAGAACCATAAGCACCTGCTAAAGCACTGATTGGTGCATCAAATTCTTTTGCTCCTTCTTTCAAAGCATTTGCAAGCATAGCACTTGTACCTGCGCCTGCGCATAAAACTAATACATTGATTTCTTTACCTGAATCAGCCAAAGAACTCGCTTCTGTTGCTAATACTTCATTCGCCGGAATCGTCACGGTCACTTTTGTTTCGTTTTCTTGCATGGCTACTTGTTCTGCTTGTCGCGCTTCTTGCTCGACTAGCGTCGCATCATACGCCTTACAGAATGGGAAATAGATGGCAAAGTCGACGAGAATCAAAACTGCGGCTAATACAAACGCCAAAACCCCCATGCCAGTTCCTAAGACTAAACCAATCGGAGCTGGCGTTGCCCAAGGTAAGACATACATGAAACTATTCATTCCAAACACATCAACAAAAAACTTGAACAAGCAAACGTTTACAATCGGCGTCAATAAAAATGGAACAAAGAAATACGGATTCAAAATCATCGGTGCCGCAAACAACAACGGCTCATTTACTGCAAAGCTGACTGGAATAACTGAAGCTTTACCAACCGCTTTTAACTGTTTGGATTTTGCAAATAGCAAAAAGATAAACGGAACGACTAAAGTCGCACCTGTTCCACCCATCGTTCCGACAAAATTCCCTAAACCAACAGTCAATACATGTGAAGCTTGTTCCCCAGAATTGAACAGTTGTAAATTGGTTTCGACATTCGCATAAATGATCGCTGCAATCGCTGGTTCAACAATCGATGGACCATGGACACCAACAAACCAGAAAAATGCCATAGCACCCCAGATCACGGCTATCCCCAAATAGCCATCTGCTGCTGTAAATAGTGGTTGCAATAAAGTGATGATGGCTTCTGCAAAAGAGATGCCAAAAAGACTACGTGCAGCTAAGTCGACCAACACGGCGGCAAAGACAGAAAATGAAAATGGAAAAATATCGCGGAACGTTTGAGAAATTGTTCCTGGTACTTCTTTTGGCATCTTGATCGTAATATCTTTTCGTACACAAAACTTATAAATGTTTACAGTAATAAATGCAGCGATGAACGAAGCAAGCAACCCTTTCGTTCCCATATATTCTGTTGAAAAACCACCTTCGATCGGTGAAACACTCAACAATAAGAAACTAACTAAAGAAGCAAGCATTACCGATGTAGTATTGATGATTTTATTTTTCGGCATTCTCCGATTCATCGATTCAGCTAAACAGCGTGCAGTAGTTGTAGAAACTAATATGCCTACGACCCCCATCGAATAATTGTAGATTTTCCACAACCAGGTCGATACTCCTTCTGGCCATTGAAAACCAAAAATCTCAGGAACTGCCGCAATCAAAATAAAGATACTTGAAAATAAAATTGCTGGCATAGCCGTCAAGAATCCATCTCTGACCGCACCTAAGTAAATGTTACGTGAGATTTTTTCAAAGATCGGTTTGCCTTTTTCAATTTGCTTGATGATCCCATTCATGCTTTTCACTCCTAGTGATTATTTGTTTTTATATAACTCAATGAAATCTTGGATCAAATCTCTTAGCAATAAAGTAGTCATCAAGTGATCTTGTCCATGGATAAAAATAAATCCCATATCCATATCTTTTCCTGAAGCCTCTTCTGCTAAGATCTTTGTTTGCGAATTATGGGCTAATGTCAAATTCTCATCTGCATCCTTCAAGGCTTCTTCCACACGATCAAATTTTCCTTGACGGACTTCTCTTAATAATGTGAGTAACGTACTACGTGCATCCCCTGAATAAGCCACGATCTCAAAACCTAACATTTGCAATTCTTCTTTATTCATCTTCCATTCCTCCAACTTAAATGATTGTTTTTGTTTCACTGACGAATTTGTACCAATAGGCGGACTCTTTAGGGTAACGTTTTTGTGTTTCGAAATCGACATAGAAGAGTCCGTATCGTTTGTTGTAACCATTTGACCAAGAGAACAAATCCATTAACGACCATAGGAAATAGCCTTTCACGTTTACTCCAGCAGATATAGCTTGGCTCAATGATTCTAAATAGACTTTCAAATATTCGATCCGCGGTTGGTCCATGATCACACCATCATCGAACTGATCTTTGAATCCCATCCCATTTTCAGTGATGTAGATTTTATTGTAGTGAGGATAATCTTCCTTGATACGTAACAATAGATCATATAACCCTTCTGGATAGATCAACCAGTCCCAATCCGTTCGAGGGATTCCTTCTTTATAGATCCGTTCTCCAATTCCTTTTACTTTATAAACAGAAGTTCCTTTGTCCCCTGTTCCATTATGATGGATCGCATTCTCTCCATGATACGCTTTGACAAAGTGACATTGATAATGGTTGATACCCAAGTAATCATTACGGTGCGAGGCACGCTTCATCTCCGCCAAATCCTCTTCCGGAAAATCATAACTTGCGCCGTTTGCTTCACAAATCTCAGCAAGCGCTGACAATGTTTCATCAGAGTAATATCCTAAGTAAGTGGCATCTAAGAGGAAACGGATCGACAACGCATCATCTAAGAACGCTGCATGTTGATCTTCCAAAGCGTCCGATGCAGGATATTTCGTTTCTAAAGAATGAACCACACCAATTTCACCGGCATATCCCTCGTCCTTGAACAAGTTCACCACCCTTGCGTGCGCATACATCATGTTATGCAAACAAGCAATGATTTTGGTAAAATCATAGGTTATTCCTGGTGGGAAAATCCCTAATAAATATTGATTCGTTGCCACTGGATAAATCTCGTTGAATGTACTCCAGTAACGTACTTCTTTAAATTCATCAAAGCAAAATTTTGCATACGCAACAAACGCTTCTATATTGTCTCTATTTAAAAAATCACCCTGATCAAATAAAACTTTTGGGGTATCAAAATGATGGAGCGTCACAAAAGGAAGTACACCATGTTTCTCACAAGCTGCAAAGACCTTATGGTAAAATGCCACACCCTCTTCATTCACTTTCCCAGTTCCATCAGGAAAAATACGACTCCACGCAATGGATAAACGTAACCCATTCACACCAAACTTCTCACATAATTCAATATCTTTTTCATATTGATGATAGAAATCACTTGCCGGATCAGGACTGAATCTTCCTTGTTTCTCTAAAAACTCGTCCCAAGCAACTTCACCTTTTCCGCCTTCTTTTGTTGCGCCTTCTACTTGGTATGCCGCTGTTGCTCCGCCAAAAATAAAATCTTCTGGTAATTTCAGCATCTCTTCCCCTACCTTCTTGTCTACTAATTTATATAACAACACGAATTGTAATCGCATTCAAAACATTTGTCAACAAAAACAAACAAATTCAATCAATAAATTGCATTTATTTGAAATAAAAGGGGGGATTGTTTGTTTAGGTTGATTATTTTTGTTTGCATGTGTTTGTTTTTGTTGACCTCCATTCTATTCTATGGTAGATTATTTGTGAATTGGGAGTGATTAGATGTTAAAAAGAGAGCGCTTACTAACGATTAGTGAGATGGTGAATAAAAAAGGGATTTTAACGGTCAGTGAGATCATCGAACAATTGAATGTCTCTGATATGACCGTTCGTCGAGATTTGGATGAGCTAGAAAAGTCAGGAAAATTATTGCGTATCCATGGTGGGGCCCAAAGTCTTACCTATACCCTCGACCAAGAATTATCACATACAGAAAAATCAGTCATGCAAATCAAAGAAAAGCAACAGATTGCGGCAACAGCTGCACAGTTGATCAATGAAGGTGATACAGTCTTTTTGGGTCCAGGAACGACGATCGAGTTATTAGCTTCTCACTTGATCCACAGAAAACTGCGGATCATTACGAATAATTATGCCGTTTTTGAAGTGTTAGCCCAAGCAGAAGTTCCCGAAATTTTGTTGATCGGTGGCGACTTTCGAAAAAACACTGGTGCATTTGTCGGCCCCATCACCAACGATAACCTCAGAAAACTGAAGTTCACCAAATCATTTATCAGCGCTAACGGTGTGCATAATGAAGCAATCTCAACCTATAGTACCGAAGAAGGTGAAGCTCAACAAATTGCCTTGAACCATTCGAAAAATAAATACTTATTAGTGGATCACCAAAAATTTAATCGCGATGACTTTTATATCTTTTATCAATTACATGATTTTGATTTACTGATTACTGATCCACACATCAAACCACATGTGAAAGATCATTATTCGCAATATGTCCAAATAAAATTAGCGGAATCGCTAGAAAATGAACTTTAGGAGTGAACGTATGAAAGGAATTATTTTTGATTTTAACGGGACGATGTTCCAAGACTCCCATTTACATGAAGCGGCTTGGGTCCAAATGATCCATCATTATTCTAAAAAAGAGCTTTCTGATGAAGACATTGTTAAAAATATCCATGGACGTACCAATAGTGAGATATTGAATTATTTTATCTCCCCTACTTTATCGAAAGAAGAAGTCGAGAAACTATCAAACGAGAAAGAGGCATATTATCGCACTCTTTGCTTAGAAAAACCGGATGATTTAATGCTGACGCAGGGATTGATCGGTACTTTGGACATATTAAAAGAGGAAAACATCCCGATCACGATCGCTACAGCTACAGTCAAAGATAACGTTGAATTTTATTTTGAGATTTTTGATTTAGTAAGATGGTTTGAATTTGATCAAGTCGTTTACGATGATAATACTTTCCCAGGTAAACCACAACCTGATATCTTTATCAAAGCCGCACAAAAATTAGCTCTTGAACCAAAAGATTGCTTGGTCATTGAAGATGCTTATTCTGGACTTTTAGCAGCCAAGCGTGCAAATATCGGTACGATCATCGCCATTGATCCATTTGGGAAAAATCGCCAGTTATTCTCCAATCAAGAACTAAGAACAGATGGTGTGATAGAGAATTTTGATGATTTCTATCTCAATTTCTTCTCCACTGCAACTTCATCAAAAAAAAGATAGACGTATGATCGTCTATCTTTTTTGTATTTATTTACGTTTTTTTCCGCCAAACGCATCTTTTACTTTATCAAAAAAACCATCTTCTTGTTGCTCTTGAACATGCATGCCGCCTGCTTTAGCAAATGCGCGTAAAGCTTCACGCTGTTCTTCATTGAGGTTTTTTGGTGTAATCAATTTCACACGCACATGTTGGTCCCCTGTAGACCCACCACGTAAACGTGGCGCTCCTTTACCACGTAAACGGAAGTTCGTTCCCGTTTGCGTACCAGCAGGGATTTTCAATTTGACATCCCCATGAACGGTTGGCACTTGTACTTCATCACCCAGCGCTGCTTGCACGAAGCTTAATGGTAACTCATAATAGATCTCAGAACCATCGCGATCGAAGATATCACTTTCTTCTACTCGGAAGACCACATATAGATCTCCGAATGGACCACCATTCTCGCCTGCTTCACCTTGTCCTGCTAAGCGCATTTGTTGTCCTTCTTCCACACCGGCTGGTACATTCACTTTGACCGTATGTGCTTTCTTCTCATGACCAGAGCCATGACAAGTCGGACATGGTTCTTTGATTTCTTTCCCAGTGCCTCGACACACATCACAAGTTTGACGGCTCATCACACGACCAAGTGGTGTTTGACGTTCCACATTGATCGTTCCAGAACCATGACATTTATGACAAGTCGTCGGTTGTGTTCCTGGTTTTGCACCATTTCCGCTACACGTGTGACAAATTTCTTCACGATTGTATTTGATTTCTTTTTCTACCCCAAAGATTGCTTCTTCGAAGGATAAATTGACTGTATATTGTAGATCTGATCCTTGACGAGGGGCATTTGGATCAACAGATCTTCCACCACCGCCGAAAAACGAATCAAAAATATCTTCAAATCCACCAAAGCCAGCTCCACCACCGGAGAAGCCGCCAAAGCCACCAAAGCCGCCGCCACCAGCGCCATAATTAGGATCAGTTCCGGCATGTCCGTATTGATCGTAAGCCGCACGTTTTTGTGGATCACTTAAAATCTCATAAGCCTCGGAAACTTCTTTGAATTTTTCATCAGCATCAGGCTCTTTATTGATATCTGGATGGTATTTCTTTGATAACTTTCGATAAGCTTTTTTTATTTCGTCTTCTGAAGCTCCCTTTGACAGCCCCAAGACTTCGTAATAATCACGTTTTGTTGCCATAGGCTTTCCTCCTATTGGTTCTCTTCATTTCCACGTCGTTTGTTATCATATCACACTTTGATCGAAACAAAAACCGGAAATTTCGAAGTATCGACTAAAGAAGAAAAAATCGATCATTGATTTCTATGGCACAAAGAAAAGATAACATTTCTCTTCTTGATCCAAAGAAAAATCATAACTGATGACTTGTTACTTTACTCTAGTGATGCTTCTAAACTGCATAAAATAAAGTGATACAAGATTATTCCCTCGGAAATAAGCCGAAGAATCGCGAAAATATGAGAAGCTATTTTCGAATTCTTCGGCTTATTCTAAAGCGGGACTTGATCTCTTTAAGTGAAACTAAATGAACTGATTATTTTTTGTCGTCATCGACTTCTTCAAAATCAGCATCTACGACATCATCCGCTCCGCCTTGGGCAGCTTCAGGATTTTCTTGAGCTTGTTGTTGTGCCGCTTGTTCATATAATTTAACTGTCAAGTTTTGCACGATTTCGTTCAACGCATCACGTTTTGTTTTCATTTCTTCGATGTTGTTTGCTTCTACTGCAGCTTTCAATTCGTCACGAGCTGCCTCAGCTTTTTTCACTTCTTCTTCGTCAACTTTACCTTCTAATTCTTTCAAGGTTTTATCAACTGAGAATAGCAATGCATCGACATCATTACGTAGATCAACTTCTTCTTTACGTGCTTTATCTGCTTCTGCATTAGATTCAGCATCTTTCACCATACGTTCGATTTCTTCGTCTGTTAGACCTGAAGAAGATTTGATCGTGATTTTTTGTTCTTTTTGTGTACCTAGATCTTTGGCAGATACATTTACGATACCATTTTTATCAATATCGAATGTTACTTCGATTTGAGGGATACCGCGTGGTGCAGCTGGAATGTCTGTCAATTGGAAGCGACCTAATGTTTTATTGTCCGCAGCCATTGGACGTTCCCCTTGTAATACATGGATATCTACAGCAGGTTGGTTATCCGCAGCTGTTGAGAATACTTGTGATTTACTTGTTGGGATTGTTGTATTACGATCGATCAATTTTGTAAATACGCCACCCATCGTTTCGATACCCAATGATAATGGAGTTACGTCTAGTAAAACAACGTCTTTTACATCACCAGTGATCACGCCACCTTGGATTGCCGCACCCATCGCTACAACTTCATCTGGGTTTACTGATTTGTTTGGTTCTTTTCCTGTTTCTTTTCTTACAGCTTCAACAACCGCAGGAATACGAGTTGAACCACCGACTAAAATCACTTCATCGATTTCTGATTGTGACAAACCAGCATCTTTCAATGCTTGACGTACAGGAACTTTCGTACGTTCCACTAAGTCAGCTGTCAATTCATCAAATTTTGCACGAGTCAACGTCATTTCTAAGTGCAATGGACCAGCATCACCAGCTGTGATAAATGGCAAGCTGATTTGAGTGCTTGAAACACCTGAAAGGTCTTTTTTCGCTTTTTCAGCAGCGTCTTTCAAACGTTGTAAAGCCATTTTATCTTGACCTAAGTCAATGCCATTTTCTTTTTTGAATTCAGCAACCATATGATCAATGATTTTGTTATCAAAGTCATCTCCACCTAAATGGTTGTCTCCAGCAGTAGATAATACGTCGAATACGCCATCGCCTAATTCAAGAATCGATACGTCGAATGTACCACCACCAAGGTCAAATACTAAGATTTTTTCATCGCGATCTGTTTTGTCTAAACCATAAGCTAGTGCTGCCGCAGTCGGTTCATTGACGATACGCTCTACTTCTAAACCTGCAATCTTACCAGCATCTTTAGTTGCTTGACGTTGTGCGTCATTGAAGTATGCAGGAACAGTGATAACTGCTTTTTCTACTTTTTCGCCTAAATAATCTTCTGCGAATCCTTTGATGTATTGTAAGATCATTGCAGAGATTTCTTGTGGTGTATATGATTTACCTTCAACATCCACTTTATAACCAGCTTCACCAATATGGCGTTTGATGGAAGAAATCGTATTAGGGTTTGTTACTGCTTGACGTTTTGCGACTTCCCCTACTTGGATCTCACCATTTTTAAATGACACAACAGAAGGTGTTGTACGGTTTCCTTCTGGGTTTGCAATGATTTTTGCTTCATTTCCTTCTAATACAGCTACTGCTGAGTTTGTAGTACCTAAGTCAATTCCGATAATTTTACTCATAATCAACGTCTCCTTATCTTATTACTAAGTTGTTGTTTCTATTCCATCATGACTTTATTGCGCAACGATAACCATTGTCGGTCTCAATACGCGGTCATGTAATTTATAGCCTTCTTGTAACACTTCAACGATCGTATCAGCAGGTAATTCATCTGTTGCTGGTACCGTCTGAACTGCTTGATGCAATGTCGGATCAAAAGGTTCACCTTTTGCAGGGATTTTTTCGATTCCTTCTTCCTTCAATGCATGTTTCAAACTTTCAAGAACCATCTCGACACCTTTTTTCAAACTTGCACCTTGCTCATCAGATACTTCTGTTGCTAAAGCACGTTCTAAGTTGTCGATCGAAGGTAATAATTTTTTGGCTAAATCTTGTGAACGATATTTTTGCAATTGCTCTCGTTCGTTTTTACCACGATTTGCCATATTAGCGATTTCTGCTCTCGCACGCAAAAACTTGTCTTCCATTTCATCAAATTCAGCTTGGAGATTTGCAAGTTCGTTTGCTTCTTCTTCCACTTCTGAAACTTCCACTTCTTCCGTTTCTGGATCTAGCTGCGTATCATTCAATTCCTGATCTAATTCTTCATGGTTTTCTTTCATGATGCAGTCTTCCTTTCATTATTCAGTCAGATGCTTGATCGCTCAAATCGAAAAAACGATCAGTCACTTTTGTGATTGTTCAAAAATCCGAGCGATCAAGTGTGCGATAATAATCAGCGAGTTTGTGCGCCAATTCTTTTCGATAGACATCGACAAGGCCTAACATTTTGGAATATGGCATACTAGTTGGTCCTAGCAATGCGATGGTTCCACGTCCATGGCCGACGATTTCATAACTCGCTTGGATCATACTCATATTTTGCAATAGGTCATTGCCTATTTCCGAACCGATTTTGATATGTATCTTGCTATCCATCGGTACGATCATCTGTGTCAGTTCATAGGAATCTGTCATAAATGAAAACATTGACTTGAACTGATCCACATCTTGCAACGGTTCATAATCCAATAAGTTCATTTGGCCACTCACATAAACTTTATCTTCAAACGCATGACTCAAAACCGTATCAAAGAGACTAGACATCCCTTCCGTTGTTTGAAAATATTTATGCAAGATCATCGGGATCTCCGTGCGTAATTTGTTGTATACCGTCACTAACGGATCTCCTACCAAACGGTCATTGACAATACGAACCATTTTTTCTAAGTCCTGACTACCTAAGTTTTCAGGAAGAGTAAAAACCTGACTTTCAACGTTCCCATTATCAGTCACCACGATCGCAATGACCTGACGACTATTCAATGGTACGATGCGAAAACCGGTCAAACGGCGATCTTTAATCTCGGGTCCTAACGAAAAAGTAGTGTAACTAGTCAACTCAGATAAAATCTCAGCTGATTGTTTGATGATTTCGTTGATTTCATGGAATTCCTTGTTTAAAGACTGTCGAATTTGGTGCAAATCATCATTTGCTACACGAGCAGGTCGTAACAGATGATCCACATAATAACGATAACCTAGCGCAGACGGTATACGTCCAGAAGAAGAATGTGTCTTTAAAAGTAGACCTTCATCCTCTAAAGCTTTCATATCATTACGGATCGTCGCTGGACTTGCCTCGACTCCTTCCGCCATTAACGTTTTGGAACCAACGGGCACCCCACTACTCGTATAGTTTTGGATGATCAGACGTAAAATATCACTTTGTCGCTGTGTTAACATCTTTCTCACCTCTCATTAGCACTCTTAGCTTCTAAGTGCTAACCCACTTATAAATATAGCAAGAAGACTAAAAAGTGTCAAGGAAAAGAACCCACTTTTTTAGCACTCTTACATCGAGAGTGCTAATCAATTGTCAACTTGCTTAAAATAGCGTCATATCAGGCATTTGATCATAAAAAACTTGATTAAAATCGTTTTTTTATTTCGTTGTTATAAAAAATTTAAACAATCATTCAGTCGTTTACCAAGTCCTTATCCAATAAAAAACGTTCGAAGACATTATTCCCCAAAAAAGTTCCTTTTTTTGTCAAATATACTCGGTCTTCTTCATTCACTAACAGCTCTTCTGCTACTAACTCATCCAGGACAGATTGATACAACGATTCAATCGATTGACCATAACGCTGTAAAAAGTGTTGCTTCTCAATGCCCACCTTTTTTCTTAAACCAAGAAACATCTCTTCCTCGATTTGATTCTTACGAGATAACTCTTCACGTTCTAATACTGGTAGCTCACCTTCACGTAACGGACGCAAATAATGTTGGATCGGCCCTTTATTTCGATATCGCGTATGATCCAGATAGCCACTTGCTCCTGCGCCAAAACCGAAATAGTGATCATTATTCCAATACATCAAATTGTGTTGGGATTCATGACCAGCTAAACCAAAGTTACTGATCTCATATTGATGACGTTGATGTTTTTCCATCGCCGCAATCGTTTCTTCAAACATCCGTGTCTCCGTCTCTTGATCTGGCAACTGCAACCGTCCTTGTCGAACCCAATTCATGAACATCGTTTTATTCTCTAAAATCAATGAATAAAGAGAATAATGAGGCAAGTCTAAGGCTAATGCCCGCTCTAACGTATCTAGATAGCCTTCTAATGTCTGTCCAGGTAATGCATAGATTAAATCAATGCTGACATTTGAGAAATTTTCCGCCTCTAAAAATCGCATCGTTTCATAGACATCTTCCGCCGTATGTTTTCGACCAATTTTCTTTAATAAGCGATTATCAAAGGTCTGGACCCCCATCGATAAACGATTGACCCCATAATTCTTCATTACTTGTAGCTTTTCCCTGGTCAAATCACCAGGATTCGCTTCCACCGTAAACTCTTTTCCTTCATTAAAAGGTAAGATCTCTCTGGCACCAGACAATAGTCGATCGAGCTGCTTAGCCGATAAAGAAGTCGGCGTTCCACCACCAACATACAGTGTCTCCAATTCATTCACCGGACGACGCTCCATCATGATCGCCATTTCCTTTAGTAGCATTTCGACATACTCATCCACTGGTTGTCCTTCCAGAAACACTTTATTGAAGTCACAGTAATAACAGATATGTTCACAAAATGGAATATGGATATAAGCAGAAACCTTATGTTCTTCGGATTTGTTTGTTTCTTTCATTAGTTTTTCTTTCTCCTTACGTCAAAAAGTCGTACCGCTTTTCGACCACTCTTTAAACGGTGCTCAAGTGCCAACTCCTTGAAATAAGCCAGCAATTTTCAAAACATGAAAAGCTGTTTTAAAAATTGCTTTCTTATTGTCATCGGAGCTAACCGGCACTTTCACGACCTCTTATATACGCATACTAAACGTATTTAACAAACAAATCCACTAAAAAATCCAAGAATCAATTTCTTGGATTAGTTTTTCTTTAGTTGTATTGGAGACTTGGTTGTAAATTTCCAGTGTGGTTTTCATGTTGGCATGCCCCACACGTTCCATGATTGCTTTGATTGGCATCCCAGCTTCGGCGAGTAATGAGATATGGGTGTAGCGGAAGGTATGGGAACTTAAATGTTTATGGAAAGAGGGATCTTTGGTCTTCATGATAGGTTGGATGGATGTATTGCTTTGACCATTTAAAAACTCATTTAACGAGTGATAGACAACTGGTGTTCCGTTTTGTGTTTGGAATATGGTATCTGAGTTAACGAATTTTTTTGATGCAGGTATCGTTCGGATCGTTGTATATCCTTCTTTATTATAGTAGGTTTTCTTATATTCGCCTTTTTGACGTTGCTTCATTTCCTTCTGGCGTGCTTGGTTTACTCGGATTCGATTTTGAATGATTGCGATCGATCGCTGATCCAAATCAACTTCTCTGACAGAAGAAAGAGTTTTAGGCGGGTTTCGCACATACTCTTTCACCGTTCTACCGGCAGCTACTAGTCCTTCATCGATACGCAACTTACAATTCGTGAAATCTACCTTATCAACCGTCAACGCCCCTAATTCGCCAATTCTTAACCCATTGCGGATCAAAAACTCTACTACATCCAAGTAAAGCTTATTCATCTTATTGATTTCTTGATTATTCTCATACTTTTCGTTGATTGCTTCTAATAATAGCTGGATCTCTTGTTTCTCCAAAAATTTTTTCTTTCGACGTTGTAGTGATTTTCTTTTTCGATCCGCAGGAATTTTTAGTTCAATTTTCTTTAACTCAAATTGAATCAGATCATGTCGGTAGCCATAGACTAAAATCTGCTTTAACAAAGATCGAATTTTTTCCAACGTCGCTTGTTCCAGATAATCATTCTCCCTTTTCGTCCGTATCAATAAAATATCCGCCCATAGCCCTTCAATCAACAAAGGAGTGATTTGTTTTAAAGAAGTCTGTTCATCGATAAAAGGCATCAGATACCGCTGCAATATTTGCTTCTGATAATCAGCAGTCGTTTGACGAACGGTCGGCTCCCACGCCTTCAACCAAAGTACAACCAGTTCGCCAAACGTTTCACAGTACTCACCATTAGAAAACACCGTATACTTCTGATATTCTTTTTCAATCGCTTCATGCAAATAGCGCAACGCTTGTCGCTCACTCTTGAATCCTTTCGCTTTCCAGTTCACACTTTTCTTTCTTGTTTTCTCTTTGACCGGATCATAGTAGACCTGAAATGTCCGCAAATAACTTTTCTTATCAATTGTTGTATAGGCACTTCGCAAATACTGTTTATAATCTGAAGCCTTCAGAACATCCTCCTTTCCAAATAAAAAAGCACATAAGCAAAGGAATCAAAACCCTCGCTCATGTGCCTTCCATTTTAAAAATTTTATAAACCCTTCTAGATTGATCCAAACTAAGCGCTGCGTGGGATTAACGACATACTGATAAAACTCTGGACTCTGCCGCATTTCCATCAACCAGACGTTTAGCGTGCTCTTGGTTAAGCCTTCGAAGCGGTTTAGTATGCCTTGTTTGTTTAGCCAGACCTCCTTTTTAGAAAGTTTGTCCATTGGTCCCCCTAAGTATTATTAATTTTTGTTTTTCCTAAAACGCGATAGAACCATAATATTATTCGAATAAAAAACTATTCAGCTTCAAAAATTCATTTATTTATTATTATTAGGTAGTAAATCCATCACTTTCTCGACTATATCATCTTGAGTGTAAATTGAGGTTGGTAACGCATTAAAATCTGTTAGTGCAAGGCTTCTACTAGCAATCTCATCTGCTGTAATATTGTGCCAAATTGGTAATATTATATTTTTTCCATTCGATCTTGAATGACGCTGTAATAATGATTTCAACTCATAAGTTGCCCAATATTTTTCTAAATAGGTTGGTGTAAGAAGTATTATTCCATACTTTACCTGCTTTAAATGATTATCTATAAAATCAATTATACTCTCACCCCAAGCCAGATCATTTTTGTCAAATACAACATCTACTCCATTATCTTTCATCTTTTTTACTAGTGAATCAGCATAATCACTATCTTCATGTGCATACGAAAAGAATATATCATGTTCATAATTTTTATTGCTAGGATCAGACCCCTCAAACGTTTTTTCTGTTTTCATAACAATTTCTTTTATACGAGCTTCACTTTCATGCTGCATAAGATCCAAAGCTTTTTTACTTTCAACGTTTCGAGCCTTACCTAGCGCTATTCTAGTAGTATTCAATTTGTTAGTAATATCTGATATTTTTTTTTGAATGTTTACTTGCTTCTTCTTAGAATCAGATATTCTTTTGTTTTCAGCTTCTATTTGCCTGTTATATGTTTTGATTTGTGAAGCAGATTTGGAACTTTTTAGTCTAGAATTTAGTTGTTGAACCTTTTTTAATGCATCGCTTTCTTTTTTCACTACACTATTAAGTTCTTTATTACATCTTTCTAGTTCTCTTGACTGCTGTCTTTCTCTGGATTCTAAAGAAGAAACGCTCATGTTAAACATCTCCTAATTTATACGTGATTTTTAAATAAGTATACAATATATATCATACATATAAAACATAAAGTTATTAATTAATACTCCTGCTTCAACGTATTATAAGTCATCTCCGCCACTTTCCCATCCTCCACTTTTGCCAACAATAAAATCCGGATCGGTGAACCATTTTGAATACAGTCTAATAAAACAGCGTATTCCTCTTTATCGTTTTGATAAATAGCTGTTACTTTTCCTTCACTGCCAAGTCCATTGCCAGTTTCAATATCTATCCCGTTCATCTTGATACATTCTTCCGTCATCAAGTCTTTGAGATTTTCATTTCGGTGATTTAGACTTTTGAAATTGGCATAGGCTTCTCCGTATTTTTGTAAGAGTTCCATGTTGTCATTCTCTCTGTGTTTCTCTTCTGATTCTATTGTCTTAGTCGCTTCTTTTGATTCTGTCGTTTCACTGGTTTCTGCTTCTTCTGTTGATTGAATCGTGCTGACTCCTACAGCTTCCATTGATCTTGCGCTGCTTGTTGTCGTAGGTGTTTTTGATTGACTTTCTTCTTGTCCGCAACCAGTTAATAGTACGATCCCTAGTAGTAGCACAAATAGATAGTAGCGTTTCATTGATTGACCTGCTTTCTTTTATTTGTTGGTACACGAATCATTTCTTTTGCATAAACGATTTGTGAGAAGCGACCGGCTGAAAACTTGATCTTGTACTCTTTATTATTTAGTGATACGAGATAGCCATCTTCAAACCGACGAACGGCAAATTCTTTTTTCTTACAACCAAATTTCTCGCAAATTTGTTTCATTTGTCTTCGATTCAAGCCTGTTTGCAAAAACATGTAGTTCCTCCTTTATTTTTTTCTGATAATACTTGATACACGAGTAAACTCTCTGCCCCATTGTCGCGAATATCTCGCACAAATTTGTCCCTGTCCGGCATTTTGTTCATACGTTGTAAATTTTCCATCGCCTTCAATACTTGCAATAATACCGGTATGACCGTATGTTCCAGGAGAAAGTGCTTGTCCTGCATACCAATTGATTACATCTCCTGCTTTTAACTCCGAGTATTTTGGATTGAAAATCACCTCCCAATCATACGCTTTCCAGTCGTAATCACTGCCAATCGATTCTGCATACATAAAACCTGACCCCATCAATTGTGGACCGCCAAGCTTTTGTACATAGTAGGCAGTTAAGCCGTAACACTGACCACCATTGATCATTTGACCCATCACGTCTTCCAGAATGTCAATTTTGCCCCCACCAATATTGGCTGAACCATTTCCTAACGATCCCTCAAATAAGCGTTGATACCAATTGATCGCACTCGTCTTTCGTTTATTCTGTTCCAAAGGATCATCTTTTGTACCTGCACGTTCCCAGTACTTTAAAATATCAACGGCTAAACTTTCCGTATCTGTACCGGAAGACATATTGTTTAGGAGCGTACTATCTGATCCGTCATGGTACCAAGCAAAGTCCATTTGAATGGCGACTTCTTCCCATTTTCGTTTCTGTTCTTCTGCTCGATTCAATAAATTCACACGTCTACCTGAATCCCATTGTGCTAATCCTATTGCATATCCACCAATTACTGGATTGTATGCCCAAATCGGATTAAAAGCGAGATCACTTTGGATTCTTGATGGAATCAAGCCACTTTCGTGTTCCATATTGCCGATCCATGCAGCCGCAAATTCTTTTGTTCCTCCTTGTTGCTGAACAAAATTGGCGACTTCCAACGCAACTTCTTCTTGTGGTGTCATTGGATCGAATGTCGAGGTATCACCGTTTTGACTGGAAGAAAAGACACCTAAAAATAAAAGGAAAGGTACTAAGAATACAAAACAGCTACCTATAACTAGATACGCCTTTTTTTTCATTTTTCACCTCAATTCTAAAAAAAGAAGACTGATTTTTTTACCAGTCTTCTACCTCGTGTTGTGTTGATTGTTTTTCTTCATCGAACGAGAAAAATTGTTCTTCTGATTCTGTCCATCCGGTATGTTCCCATTGTTGATTAAAAGATACTTGATTCACTTGATTGACTGGATCATTTACTAGTAGTTCCGGATCATGTTTTTGGTCAAAAAAGGCTTGTTCTTCTTTAGCAAATTGTAATTCATCAAAATTATCAACGGAGACTTCTGTTGCAGCTTCTCCTATTTCTGGTACTTCCGTTACTAGTTCAGGTGCTTCAAAGTCTTGTTCAACTACTTCTGATTCTGTTTCAGTGGTTTGTTCTATTAGATCATCTCCAAGTTGTGATTCATCAATAACCAATTCATCCGATTCAGTCAATGAATGATCAACTGTTGGATCTTCATCCTGTATTCCAGTTAGGACATCTTCCAATTCAAAATCATCGAACGCTTCTTCTTCTAACTCTTGGAAAGAAGCAGGACCATTTTCTAACTCACCTTCCAATGATTTACTCATTTCTTCCTCTAATTGAACATCATCGTACGTTGGTGCCTCTGTTTCTTCTGGATTCTCCGGTTGAAAGAATGATTCCATTCCTTGCTTCAATCCAGAAAAACGTGGATTTGGTTCGGTAAAATGTTCATTTCCTAAATTCATTGCTTTATCCTGACCAGACATGAGTGTTGAAGCACCTTGTAATGCCATTCCCATATTGCCTGTATAGCCACCAATACCAACTTGGGCTGCGGCAGTTGTTTTTTCGACTATATTTTCTGTTCCTTCTTTGACTTTCTCATTTACTTGCTTTTCAAAAGCCGGTTGCTGAATTTGTCCTTCAGAAAAGAAACTAATGATCCGGTAACGATTCTTCCAAAGATTCTTTAAAAAGATATATTTCACCAGAATCATTAAGACCATTGTTCCTAAAAGAACCATGCCATTTGATAAGACGTTTAAAAGACTTTCATTGATCTGTCCGATTATCCCTAAGAAGGCTTGATCGATTAGTCGATTGACCCAAAATAGGACAGCAATAAACACACCAAAAATGACTGGTAAAAATAAAATACCAATCAATGCTTTAAAGAATTTGAACATCAAGGTTTGACATCTTGGGAAAAAGGAAGCTAAGGCAAAAATTGGAAACACTAGTATCAGTAGGATCACAAGAATCTGAATGACCATCAGCATGATATTAATATAAATCACTGGAAAAGCTAGAATAAATAAATTGGCGATCCCTACCCAAATGGCAAAGCTTTTTTCCATCGTTTTTACACCATCTTGAGAAAAATAAGGATTCACTTTTTCAAGGGAACTAAGATACTCGTCTCTCTCTTTTATAAAATTCGTGCGATCTTCTTCCGATAGATTTGGTGATTCTAATAATTTCTTCTCATCTATCTTGTCCCCATTTGCCATCTTGCCATCCAATGAACCACTATTTACAAAATTAAATGTTTGTTGCACAGTCGCATCAAACATTGGACTTTGATAGACACCATTTCCTCCTTGATTTGAATCAGAAGAAGTATTCGCCCCTGCGATAAATTGTGATTGGATTACTTTTGTTACCTCGGTAACGGATTTGATAAGAAATGTAGAGGTATTGAAGTTCCCCTGTGCAGTCGGTACTTGTCCAAACCAACCAAAGAAAATGAATGCCACAAATAAATAATGTAGCAAGACCTTCATAAAATTTCGACGATTGGAGAAGAAGTTCGCTAAGAGGTAATAGGCACTAAAGATAACTGCTAAGCCCATTAAACTGCCTGCACCAAAGCCAGTACCGCCAAAATTATTGAGTATTCGTACCGACATATTAAAAACTTCGGTCTGTTTCGCAATGAAAAAATCCGATTGATTGACAATATTTTCGCAAAAGAGAAAGAAGGAAGCACACATTCTTAGAATAAAAAATGGAACGCCTACGAAGAACCAATTGACTACTTGCCAACCTTTGTCTAGTAAACCACCATCTACCATATAAGCATTGTAACTATCAATTAAATACTTCATGCCACTCTCCTTTACACCGCAAAACGATTTTCCATGACAGAAGCATCGGTATCATCCACTGTTTTAAACAATTCCAACCATTCTTCAAAAATTACATGGACCACGACCCGATTGACTTGCCAAAACATATCTTTCAATAAGCATTGCCCTTGGACCTTGTTAGATAACCACCTTGCTTACGTATTGCTGCTCTTAATAATACTTTTATTTTTTCTGAATCAAAATCTACAAAAGATAATTCACTTAACACATGCCGAACCATTTCTTTGTAACGAGCCATATATTCGCCAAATTTGATTTGTTCTCCAAGCTGTTCAAAGTTTGTAATTCAATACCTTTTTATTGCACATACTTACACGTCGTCATGAAATATTTAAATACAATATATTCAAACCATGTTATTATATAGTTTGAGGAGAGTGAAATAATGAAAAAAAATATTTGGTTGTTATTACTTTTGTCAACGATTACTTTATTTGCTGGTTGTTCTAACCAAAGCACCGAGCCAACCACCGAAAAAGATAATAGTTCTACAACGAGTAGTACGGTTGAACAAACAAAAATGTCAAGCAGTGAACCAACTTCTGATCCATCATTAAAAGAATATCCTGCAAGTGAATGGCATCCTGGAAAAATGGATATTCAAGGTATGATTAATGCTACTCAAGGCGATGAAACTAAAGCTTTGCAGGATGCCTCTATGGTTGCGGAATTAAGTTTATCACCTTATTTTTCTGATAATACTGGCACAGCTGAAATTGAGATAACTAAAACAGGAGATAACTTCTATAGTCTAAACATTACTAATAATTATTTAGAGAGTGAACAAGATTTAGAACGTTTTGAAAAGAACTCAGAGCTTTTGATGGCACAACAACCAGTAAATAAATCAATTAATCTTTATATATTTACTGGAATAGGAATGGGACTGAGTCGCCAAGTGGTTACTAGTTACCAATTAAAAGATGATGGTACTATCGCAAAAATTTAGATCAATCCATCCAGTCTTCGGACTGGATTTTTTTCTCTAAAATCTTCCAAAATCAGTTGCATCACCTTGCTAGTAATCTTGACCCTTCCCATTAAACTTTTCAATACTATCTCAGCATATAAATATAGAGAAATAGGAAAAATCAGATTTGTTTCAAATAATGTGTATAATTGTCTTAACTCATCGATGCCCTTTAGAGTTAATTAAAAACTATCTGAATCATTTAAAAATCTGTCTCAACAACTTCATTCATGATCCCCCTACACAATTATCTCATTCTCTTTTATTTCCCATTCAAACCATTCTCCAAAATCTTGCTTAAATGCGTTCACGTTATGTTTTTCTTGTGAGGCAGCTCCTTCAGCATCTCTCGGATCTAAATAGGCTGGTTTGTCTTTTGGTATGGCATGCACGCCGATTCAAGGTGAATAGTCGTATTCAAAATAACTATCCACGATATAGCCCATTTTATTTGAAAATTATGATTGTTTTCTGTTTCCAACCTTCACTGTTTGGCGGTGTATAATATTTATACTGCTCTACAAAATTTTAAAAATTTTCAACGACCAGGTGAAATTTCTTTCTTAGTTTCATATAGTCAGACCAGACAATTGTATTCCGCCAATTATCTTCTTGTTTCCCAAGAAAAGTTAAAGAATTGATTTGTTTTATTGCATTGTTGCATTCATCTATTTCAGAAGCTCTTTTCTCAATTATTTTCAAGTATCGTAGGTCAATTCTTGCGTTTCATCTAACGCATTAACTTTATTCATTGTGGTTAATAAACGAGTAATGACCTTTTCCAATGTTTCTTTCGTCCTAAAAATCCCCCATAAGATTCTTGTATTTAGAAGTATCAGATCTTGCTAATGACATTGCAAACAAAGCAGCAAAACATCTATCAAAGAAAGTCGAATACGTTAGATGCTCCGACATCGAGCAATATATGACTGAGGTTGAAAATATTGAATTTATTGACTACAAATTCAAAAACAATTTAAATAAATTATTGCTTGGATCAATTAGCAAAGTTCAAGACGAATTTATTATCACGACAAATAAAAATCTATCAGATGAATACAAGAACTTCACAAAAATGCATGATATTATTCACTATTATAGGGACTATTCCTATAATAGTGAATCTCATGCATTTTCTGATTTTATTTTACAAAAAGACTATTTACCAGAAGATTTTGATAAAGAAGTTGCAGCTGATATTGGAGCAGGGATTTTAATGGTAAATGATCAAGCTTTAAGATATGCCCTTAAAAAGTTCAAAAAATTTAATGATATTTCTAATTACTTTAACATGAGCAAATCAGCGTTCCGAGTAAGAACTATACAATACCTAGAATTCAATGAAAAGTTTACATACAATACAGCTTACAAACTTTTCAAATACTTTTACTGTACTTCATGATACCCATACCCTTCATATAATTTAACAACTGACTCCATCGAATACGTATCATCCATAGTGTTAGTAATTTCAGTAATTTCAGCTACATTGGCTTTGTTGCTTTCATCTAAGATAATATTTGAATAGCCGTGTATGGCAGTAAGTTGCCTTTGTAACTTACTTTCTGTATCTTTAGTATACTCCTTGATTGAATATATACCTATAAGTGTCCCATTATCAGAAGAATTATTATATGAAAAAGTTGAATTATCAGAACTACTTTGATCATAAAACTGTCTATACATTATTTTTTCTAAAACTATTTCATATTTGGAACCATAATTACTTTCTGGAAACATGTCCCTATAATTCCTTTTTACTGATTCATCAATCATTCTCTCTATATCTTCATAATTCCCTATCTCTTTAGCCGTTTTAGCTACTGCCTCTAAATTTTTCACTTCAAATTTAGGTTTGAAGTTATTTTCTAAAACATATCCATAGCTACTCAAAGTATTTTTCAATTCTTCTGTTATTTCGATAGTAGCTTGTTCACCATTTTCTAAACTACCATCATTTTGAATTTGAAAAACTATGTTACCAATTGAATTAGAAAATATATTTTCTATCTTCGCACTTCCACGACCATCTGCTCCAATAAAATTAACAACTAAATTTTTTTCAACTTCAGCATTAGTTAATGTTACAGGTTCTTCTAAACCTTTAACTTCAACAGTTTTTTCTCCTGATTTTATTTTTTTTGTCTGATTTTCATCAACTGATATAGTCACTTTAACTTTATCACCATTTGATAAATCTTCTGTTTTATCAAGTTTAATTTTAAAGGATTTCAACATTGCATCAATTTCTTCTTGCTTTTTCTCATCTAAAAAATCAATTTCGTCATCATAATCATATATATCTTTTATAAGTTTTGTATTATCTATCTGATAACTTGCACTGCCCATTGAATCCATGCCTGTAAAACTCACATCAATATAACTTGATAGATCTTTTGCACTGCTACAACCTACTAATAAAATTGATATTCCAATAAAACAGAGTAAAAAAATTTTTTTCATTAACTTCCCATCCTCTTTGTTATAAATATTCTTTAAATAAACATATATCTCACTTTTCTACCTCCTTGACTATTTTATGACATTAAAGTAAATCAATAACAACGTTATTTGTTGTTTTCATCATAAAAAGTGTTTTTAAGCTCATAATCGTAACCTCAATTGAATAACTATACTAAACATAACCAATATCTATGTTTTAGCAAAAAATAATATTATTATACAAAAGTGTCTGGGACATTAGTCCTCTGTACCACCTAAAACCGAATAAACGGCGGGAACAGAAGTAACCTCTTCGGAAATAAGGCTGAACACTTCTGTCCCGACCTCAATTTCAATACCCTTTTTAATATAGTGTCTACTAATCGCATATAGTCAATTAAAAGTGTTTATGTTTAAGTAAACAATAAATATTCTATTCTGATTTACTAGGTAAAAAAATAAAATAACAAAAAAAGCTTAAAAATGCGCTTTTGGTAGAAAGTGGGGCTCTATACTTTATGATATTGGTGAAATTCACCAGTATCTTTTTTATGAGTCAAAAACATAGAAAAGACACCTTAAAATCTTTATTTTCTAATAGAATATTGAGTAAGGATAATTATAAACAGCCAACAAATATTGATGTAACAAGGTTTGTCGGCTATTTATTCTTTTGTATCACACTTTATCACAGTTACGCTTTACATAATTAATTATTGTAAATTAAACAGAATTTGTTAACAAGATTTATATCGCAATAAATTTTGATTTTCTATCTATCTTCTCTATTGAGCTCAAAATAATTCCTGTTCCTTCTAAATATGTTTCAGTTGATTGTGTTAATTTCCTAGCAGATTTAGTTAAATTTCTACTTGTTCCTACAATGTTATTTATAGAATCTTTGTAACTAGAAACTTTATCATTCGTACTTTCAATATTAGTTTTAAAATCTAAAATTTGATTTATAAGCAGTTTCATTTCTTTTTGATTATCAGGATTCTCCATAAATTTTGACTCAATTATCCCTAAAACAGAAATTTCGACCCTTTGCCAATCTCTCAATATTCCTTCGTTGGATATATCCATTGTTTTGACAAGCCCATCAATATCTTTAGAAATTTTATCAGCCTGTTTTTTTATATATGATGTAACTCCTGATCCACCAATCTTTTTAACTCGTTCAATATCTTTAGTTACGTTATCCATTTTTTCCGCCAGACCAGCTATTCCTTGAGCAATACTATTAATATGTTTAGTAAATGATTCTATACTTTCTTCCATATCAGATAAATGATCTAAAAACCCTGTGTCCTCTTCATCAAATTCTTCTGAAATCATATTTTCTTTTCTAATAGTATTTAAATCAAGATTATCTGCATTTTTTAAAAAATCATTAACTGGATTACTAAACAAATCTTCGCCTTCAACAACACTTTCTAATAAAAGTCTCAACTTCTTTATGAACTGTTTAAAAACTCTGTAATCACTACTATATTCTAATGTTCTGTACTGCTTAATATCAAAAGGCAACTCCTCGATATTTTGCGTTATTTGTATTACTCGCTTGTTAAATGAATGTGCAATTCCTAATTCATAATATACATTAGAATTCAAACCAGTTAAATCTGCAAGAATAACATCAGCATTATAGATGCTTTCAATAATATCTTGTAAAATATTCTTTTGTGAATCTACCTCCCCTACATTTAAAAATTCAAAATCACTAAACTCTTCAGCTAAATTTTCTTGTAATTCAAAAAAAGGAGATTCAAATCGCATAATTAAAAATACTTTTCTAGTCATAACAATACCTCTATTAACCTTTCTCTTAATCTATTTTATTATATCCAACACTGAAAATTTTTAATGTACAGTTTTATCCTCGTTATAGACAATCGGGCGAGACTAATTGATCAGATATTAAAAACTTATTACAACGTTTTTACTTCTTTCTCTCTACTAGAAATCTGTGCTAGAAGAGAAAAGAGAAAATAACTAAAAAAAGTTCCTATAAAGATGTTTTTGGCAGAAAGTTGGAAAACTGAGGACGAAAAAGGTTTAAAAATATACCTTATTCGCCTTCGTTTTTTCTTTATTTTACTGAGTTTTGCAACTATTTGTTATACGTCTTGTATATAAATTTTGTATCATTGTTGTATTCATAAGAATATTGGCATTCTTTTTCAATATCATTCCCTGTAACTACATTAATATCAGCGCGTTGTACTCCATGTGTCAAAAGTCTCACACTACAGAATAAATCAACAGCATTTATTTTATAGAACACGCTAATTTTAGAGTGTCTTAGACAAAATGAAAACGTATTAGTATTAAGGTGAATGCAAGTGTAAAAAATCCTAGAGACACATAAAACTTATATTTCATTAAATAACATTCGGTTTTCAGATAGTTTGATCTTGATATACTTTTCCCAATATTTTGTCGTACTATTTTATTTATTCTACATAAAAAGCTAATACCTAAACTAAAATACAACATACTTAAGAAACATAAACTTATTCGAACCGCTAAATATATCAATTTATCCTTCCTTAATCCTTCTCAATATGTACTGTCAAAGGTTTATGCCCATAGATAATTGTCATTTTTTTCGTCCACCCTATCCAACCCTTCTGCAATAATTCCACCAGCTGATGTTCCTACTAGCGCTAGTGCAATTTCAATTGCAGCTAAAGCTTTACCTCGTACTGTCGTTATGCCAATTTGAGCAACAATGACATTTTCTGCGACTCTAGCTATGTTTCGTTTATTGTTTCTAATTATTGCCTTAACAGTATTAGCACTAGCATTCGCAAGACCTAACCCTAGTACGATTCAACCAGCATCTATTACTCCAGCAACAAAACCAGTTGCATTCCACCAATTCTTTCCTACACCGCGCAATCTTTGGCTAAAACCAGTCAATGTCAGATAGTCATTTACTACTTGTGCAATTCTCAACTCATCTTCATTTGTCACAATCAACTCGCCATTCTCATCAAATTTTGGCTGTACATCTTTATACTCATCTTTTATTTTTTCAAGTGCTAGTTCAGATTTTTGCTGTTCTTCTAGATACAAATTTGACGGATCTGTAACACCAAAATTTTCTGTGGAAGTTGTCTCATTTTTCTGGACTTCAAGCGCTGAAACCACCATACTTCCACTAGAAAGAAAAACAGATAAAACACTTAGTACAGCTACTGCATAAACTCCAATCTTCATTTTAGACTTTTTCTTTGTCATTATATATCCTCCAAAAATTTATGATTTGTCTTTAAAAGACATGTTCAATGTAATCTAATAACATAGTTATTATTCATAATGATCATAAAAAGTTATTTTGGATTCATAAACGTCGAATCTTCCTCTTACAGAAAAAGAATTCATTAATACAGACAATTAATTGTAGAATATTTCCATCAACAAAATAAAAAAGCCATATCCATCTTTCAGATATGACTTCAATAACCAATTACTATTTATCTAATCCTACTAATTTCCTCTGCTTACGATTCGCTTCGTCCGCTACATATTTCATCACCGTTTTAAACTCTTTAGCGGTGGCATTTTCTGATAAATCAGCAATGCTTTTATTATACTTTTTTACGATTTGTTTGACTTGTTCTTTCTCAGTCATATAACCCCTCCTCCAATTCTTCTGAACTGTATTGTACTGGTAGTACTAAACGAATATTATCTGCCGCATAATGTACTTCAGAAATATTATTTTGGTAATCTTTGATCATGATATGAAGAACGACTTCAGGATGTTTTTCCTTCACTTTTTCTATATTTTCTCTAGACTTGAAAAATGCATTGATAAAAATTTTCTTTGGTACATGACGTCCTTCAGCAATCTCACGTTTTCGAGTAAAGTCCCAGGCCGTTTGTGGGTCTTGATAAACATAAAAAATCGTCACACGAAAATCATTTTTCAAGGCTCTCATAATGTTTTTCTGCGCACTAAGAATAGCAAAAGTAGCATCTAATATAAAAGAATAACCATTCTCTAATACATATTTCAAAGATTGTTCCACTAACCAAGAAGAAGCCTTTTGAAACGTGCTGGAATTCTTTCCATTATATTCAGGAAATTGTGTTCTAAAGTAGTCAGCATCAATCACAACATGATTATCATAATTTTCAGCTAAACCTAGTGCCACTTCTGTTTTACCTGCTCCAGGACTTCCTGCCATAAAAACCGCATCTTTTTCATCATCAGGAATTTTATCTTCAATAATTGCTTCAATAAATTTATCTTTATTTAGCTTTGCATATTCTAAATATTGGTCGTTGCTTTCCAAAAAGTGCACCTTCTCTCATTGTGCTATTTCTATACTTATTATACGATATTTTAAAAAAAGAGATAGCGATAAATCTAATTCTTATAGGAGCTAGTCATAGTAATAACAGATATGCTCTCAAAACGGAATATGAATATATGCAGAAACCTTATGTTCTGTGGATTTATTTGTTTCTTTCATTTGATTCTCTTAGGTTGTTGTAGAGACTTTTCAGCTCCTAATACTTATTGCACCTTTATATCTAATACAAACTACCTATTCTAATAACTAATTCTACAGACTATTTTTATCTTTTAGATTACGAGCAATGTCGATCATCAACATAATAAACATAAAAGGAAGAGTTGCTCCCATAAGAAATGTTCCTAAAAGTATAGCTAGTAATGGCATAGCGCCTAGACCATTTTCACTTGAATCAAAATGAGGAAAAATTTTTAAAGATAACTGAAAATATTAACGGAATAAATACCAATATAAACAAATTTAGTAAAAACAACACTAAACATATGTTCCGAATTTTAACAAGAATAATAAAAAATGCTGATTATTAGTTAAAACATGACAATATAAAGCTAACTGCAATTGTAAAAAATCCTATATAGACATAATACTTAAATTTCATTACATAAATTTTAGTTTGAAGATAGTCTGATCTTGATAAACTTTTGCCAAGGTTTTGGGTTACCAATTTTTTTATTCTCCATAAAAAGATAACCCCTAAACTAAAACATAGAATACTTAACAAACATAAACTTATCCGAATCACTAAATATATCACTTTTACTTACCTAAATCCTTCTTGATATAGACTGTCAACCTTTTACGATGGTTACACTGGCTGCCGTTCTTACTAAATCAAGTACAATTTCTATTCAAATGAAATCTTTAACTTTGAGAACTTTTCTTTTTCATTACATCCTTCAAAAATTTTATGATTCATCTTTAAAAACAAATTCATTGTAAGTTAATAACATCGTTTTTATCCACGTTGATCTTAAAAAGTTGTTTTAGATTCATAAACGTAAAAAAACATTTATTATCATACGCTCTTGTACTCCAAACAAATCATGGAAGAATTATGTATTCCCTTATTTCATTACTCAATTTTTATAGTTTTCATATATTCAAGTTCTTTCTTTACATGATGATATGTATAATAATCTCTAATATAAAAATATTGTATCACTTCAAATGTATCACTAGCATTCATTATCGTTGCTGCTAGTATTATTCCATAGGCAAGTAAAAGCAAAATTTGTATCACATCTTTTAGCATCATATTTTGAATCGCAAAAAGTACAATTGGAAAGTAAATAACTAAAATAAAATTTTTAAATCGAACAGTTAGATTACTTACGTATTTCTTTTCCTTTTCTATCAAATAATCAACATCAGCGATTAATTGGTTGATCATATTTTCATTTAACAGTCTGTCTTTTTTCACTTGGTATAAATAATTAAAATACTCTTTTGACCTACAGCGTTTTTTACTGTTTACTTTGATATACGGTATTATAAATAATAAAAAAGTGACTATTCCATTAATGTATGTTTGCCGATTCAAGTATTTTGAAAAATCAACGTGAGAATACCAGATAAATGAGATAACTTCCAAAATAATGACACTTATCCCCAAAAGTATTAATAGGATACTAATAAAAAAAATATAGATGTATAAGGGATGGATGATCCAGTTACCTTTTGATTTGATGGCTTTCTTATAAAGATTTTCGTAAAAAGCTCTGGCTTCTATCCTGTTAATCAATTTCAAACATTTTTCTTTTTGTTCCGTCTCGTTCATACTATTTTTCCTCCAAGATGATAAAGTATGGATTATCTCTAGCTATATTGCATAACTAACTATTACATTTCAAGAGATTTTTAGGATTATTTCGAGAATCTCTTCTTCATATACATCATCAGTTATTGTTTTTTCATTATCTAATCTCAAAGAATCTTTTTCCAGCCCCCATTTTTTCATGACTGTTTCACCCCATTGAGCACTTTTCTCTCTTGTTTTATGTCGATTTTCTGTTTCATTAAAAGAAATATCAAAGTAATAAACGTGTGTATTCTTTTGAAAATTCGTAACTAGATCAACAAACATTTCTTTATAAATATGACTGCCTAGTATCCCTTCTATAACAATGATTTGAAAATTTCCTTTACCAAATATACGATGGATTGGATCAAGTCAGATGCGGGATTTTCTATGTGATTGTAGATTTTCCACTTGCAGAATTTCCACGTAGAATAATTAATTGACTATTCATCATCAAACTCCTTATTTTTTTGATTTTGAAAAACTATATTCATTAAACCTTGCTCTTTTGCTGGATTTAATTTCATTTGTCTGCTAACTTCTAATAATTATTCGCACATGTTAATCGAACTATTTATCCTCAACTTTGCTCATCTCTATTTTTAATCCAAAAAAACAGATAAAACCTACGATGGCTCTGATCAAACTGATGACTGACCAAAAATATCTCTTTTGAATCATTAATATGATTGAAAAAATCATCATGGTGATCGAGATAATGATACCTAAAAGGATCAACCTTTGGATTCCCCCCCTAATTTTACTTCTCATACTATATTCATTTCCTCTCTGGCTAATATCTCCTTAACGAATGGACTATCTATTTAAACAGCAACGATGATTATATTTCCCATAAATTTTCAGTCTAGTTTAATAATATGCATAAATCGTTATTCGTATTATTTAGCTAATCCTACTAATTTACGTTGCCTTCTATATTCCTCATTCGCGCTATACATCATTACTGTATTAAGTTCTTTAGCAGTAGCATTTTCTGATAAGTAAGATATACTTTTGTTGTATTTATTTACAATTTTCCATACTTGTCCTTTTTCATCCATCTTCCTTCCCATCTATCTATTACTAACAGTTATCCAATTTTTAATATAAGAAGCATTATTGCTTCAAATACCTGTACTTAATTTTTCAATGTCATTTTCTAGTAATCTATAGGTGGTAACTTTTTATCTCTAAAAAAGCAAAAAACTTTGCATATCCCACTTTATTTATACTCAGCCCCTTTGACACAAGCAAAGCTTCTATATCGCTTATATGTTCAACTCACTTCTAAGTTGTTGTTTGAACTGCTTACCAGTATACGTGCTATTTATAATCTTACTGATTATCTTCCCCCTATTTACAAGGGTCGCAAAACTTTTTTTGTCACTATTTTGTGAGGTGGGTGTTAAAACATTTTCTGTTGTTGTTTCTTTTGGCCTATCTTTTGGTATTTCTTTTAATGTAACCTTTTTTTCAAGA
This sequence comes from Enterococcus sp. AZ062, assembly GCF_051715065.1. NCBI lineage: Bacteria > Bacillati > Bacillota > Bacilli > Lactobacillales > Enterococcaceae > Enterococcus > Enterococcus sp. AZ062. The sequence continues at coordinate 1,976,024 of NZ_JBIOTB010000001.1, forward strand.
TTTTCATAATTCCATAGATGCATCATTACTTGGAACATAAACATAAATCCGTTTCCTAATTTTGAATGATCGGCACTTCTTTTAAAACGTGGTCGTATGTCAAACTCATTTCCTTGTGCAATATCTCGAATAATGATCATTGCCATTTCTGCATCCATTAATTGAAAATTACTTCGTAACATAGAATCTACTTTTAGTGCTTCAACAACAGTATTTTTAGATAGATTCGGTTTGTTTTGTTCCAGAGCTAGTCTTTTAACAAACCTCTCAAATGTCTCCGACAGTACAAAGCTAGGATAATAACGTAGAAACTCATCTCTCAAGTCTTTTCCGCTTCTTCTTGTCCCTATTGTAGGTAAAGTATAGGCTATAATGTCATCTGTCGAAGATGCAAGATGTGTGGCTTCATGCATAATCGTTTCCTCTGGAGCTGTTTTTAACTGCTCTTCTGGAGAAATAGCTGGCTTTAAGTGAAAAGCATCTGCCATAATAATGATTCGACATTCGCCATCTTGTTTAAATACAAATGCATACGCATTTAAATATTCATTATATTGTGAATAATAGTTTTGTGTGATTTCATCTTGAACAAGGTCAGATGAGACAATCCACATGTTTTCAAATCCCCAATCCGCTGACTGTCGAAGAAATAACTCCCCCTTTTCTGCGATCGACAGGACTCTTTTGATGATTTCTCTTAAAACCTGTTCTTGGTTCGTTGCTTCTACTAAGTCAAACATTTGAATCAAATATTTCCCTACTTTTGTTTCAGCAATTGTAGATTGTTTTAATAATTTCGAACAAATTTCTTTGGCTTTGCTGAAATTTTCTACTGCTTTATAAAACTCTTGGGATAATTCTTCGATAAATGGTTTGAGAAAGTCAGGAACCTTTGTGGCATCAAAGCCCACAAATACTCGATAGTCAGCTCGAAAGTTTGTGGTACCTCCCTCCTCTACTTGACTAGTCAACTCGTTTTCTTTTACGAATTCAATTTCCCCTTCATTTGGATTACCGGGTTGTTCAGGTACCAGGTCAGGCGCTACTTCTTCAATATTTTGAGCAATAGAATCCTCTACCCATCCTTTCATAATCTCTAAATCTTCGTCTGTAAATAGAGGCTCTGGCGGTTGATTGAGCGTCACGTCTTCATTAGGAAATGATGTTTCTACCCATTCCTCTAATTCTGTTAAGTCACTAGTTGCCACAATAGGGACATTCGAAGGTCCCGCATCTAATAGATCATCAATTGCTTTTGATATTGCTTCACCTAGACCCTCTTCTTCAGGAATTACCTGATGTTGAGAAACTTTCTTAGTCAACAAATCGTTAATTGTACGAGACAATGCGCTTTCTACCAAAGCTTGATCGTTTATATAATAATTTTGTGGCTCCGAAATAAAGCTAGTTAACGGTGTAAGTGCCACATCGTTATCTTCATATCTTGGAAATTGGTAATCATTTGGAGTGACTACTGCTTGTCTGAATTTGTTCCAATCACTTATTTTCCCTGCCCCTGTAGGGATTGTATTATATGGTGGGAATATTCTATTTTTAGAGGTCTCTTCCTGTGATGTGCTCGCGATACCTACCTTTGAGGTACTAGCCTTCTCATGTTTCCCACCAGTTTTTGACACGGCACTCATATGATCAACAGAGACTCTTTCTAAATGAGTCTCAAAACGAAAATGTTGAATGCTAGAATCAAATCGTAATACAGTGAGCGGTTCTAGAATATTCTTTTTTACTAAATGGTATCGATTCTCTTCCATGTCCAACAAAATCAATGGAATGTACCGATGTGTGATTTTTATATACGTTCTTCCTGCTGCATCGCTCATCAACCCATACGCATCTGGAGCGGAAAGACCAGTTGGATCTAGTAACACTTCAAATCGGTTGATTTGACTCTCAACAACGGTTGTTACTTCTTTAGAGAGAAGGGGTGACGTCCCTGGCTCAAAATACCATTCCACCCCATTGAAATTGACTGGAAATATCTCATTTCCATCAATAACATCGTAACGTACCCCATGGCCTTTCACTGGCTCAATTCTGATAGGTATAATTTGGTCATTCATTTTTATACCATACGAGATGGATTTATCTTTATTTTGTATGGTATAAACTATCCCCTCCCCATATCCCTTTGGGTAAATATTCGCTTCTTCAACAAACGGAACGTCTTTATCTACTTTCTTTGTTAAGCGATCAATCAATGCTTTTTGTTCTGGCGTAAAAGATGCTGCCCCTTCAAATTCTCTTAGTTGATTGCCTCTCAAAGTAAAGTATTTACCAGAGACATCGCCATTTTTTAAATCTGTCACCTTCATATATAATTTATTTTTTACCCATTTCACTTGAACTTCTGGACCATTTCTTGGTAAATGTGTACGGATGTATATGTCAGACCAATCTGTTGTTTCTTTTTGTAACTTTTCTAGTTTTAACAAGATTTCTTTGATACTATGGTTTAAAAAATTTTGATTTTTTAATGTCACTAATCCTTTTATGACTAATTGACTCCCACCTACAACTAACTCAAAACCGGGATCAATATAGCGTGCCACACCTGCTATGAGAGCTCTCAGTTCTGCTGGATTAGGGATTACGTTCGCACTGCTCATTATTGCATTTCTTAATCCACCTCGTGCAATTGCTCTGGCTACGCCCACAACAAACTTCGTATTCAAAGCAGTAACCGTTCCAAACAAAGGAATCAGCAGAACAACATCAATTAGACAAGAAGACACGGCCTCACCCACTTGTCCATTTATACTACTTACCACACAATCGTAAAACGGAATAATATGCTTCACCATATCCCATATTTTTTCAGTTGTCGACTTGTCATTTCCTGACTCATACAGTTGTCGGTAGAATGCATCACGGTGCTTACTGCTGATATTCTCGACGAATGTCTCTACGTCAGTTCCACGAGATAATTCTTTATCGCGATGGACTTTAACAGTAAATGTATAGTGTTTTTTATTTATCAAGACCCCATCACGGTCTTTTTGAAAACCTTGATTCCAAATGTACTTCTGATCAAACAAACCATATTTAAGATATAATAATGGATCAGTATCGACACGATATAACATATACCCACTGTCTTCATCCAATGCTTTTAATGCGTATAAACGTTCTTCATTGTTGCAAATGGCAACGAACAGATTGGTATTTTCTAACTTAAGGATTGTATCGAGCCAATCCACGCGTTTTGTAAAGGAAACTGGTGGCATACCCGGCGCACCTGCACCTCCTCCGACATAAGGAGCTTCATTTTTCAACTGCGCCGAAGCTTCGTAAATTTTGGTATCAGCCGAAAATATAAAGCTAAGCTCCTCAGGAATTACTATTTTTAGTGCCAGTTCAATCAACTTCTTATTGAACGAGTGATAGGCATTCGAAACAGCTTTAGTTAGGTGTGTGTATTTCTCATTAATATTTGGCAAGTCCAAAAGTTTAGGACATGGATTTTTCCCCTTAAGATATATCTGATCCAACCCTCTGACATCTATTACTCCCTTTTGTCTACATTCTTCGGCTACTTCTTTTGCCAACGCTTGCTTACGACGCCACTCCCTGAATGCTTTTTCATACATTTGATAAGAAACATGTATCATTTTATGTAGCTCTAAAATTTTGAAATAACCTTTCTGTCGATAACCTATGAAAGTGCTTAAGGCAAACTCTTTATGGTTTCCTTTTTCTAATGCTTCACTTAATCCCTTCGGATCGAGTTGAGCAATGGCTAATAGTGCTGGCGTGATTAGATATTGCAACTGATTAAGTGAATCGACGCCTTGTTTACTGACTGTCTCACAAAAAAACTCGCCAAACGCTCGAATTTCCGTTTGGTTGAACTGTTTCAGATATCCTGCATCTTTTAATAACATCGAACCTGTTAACTGCATTAATGTATCATAATCAGAAATCGGTAAATCATCAGATAGATTACTTGCCTCTAAAAGATAATTTGGTAATACGCGATCGACTAGATGGATCCATAAACTCTTTAAATTCGCTTGATCCTCCTCTTGCTTTCGTGAATCAGCAAGTGTATGTGCTCGAGGTAGAGGATCGATCAAACCCGATTTTTTCAACTCCTCTAGCTCAAACAGCTTTCTGAGCTGTCCAATCGTATAGGATGATGGATCTGAAGATGCAAGTATACTTTTAGCTATGTATGCTTCGATTGAACTTTCTAATAAATTTTCAACAGCCCATTTGGAAACCGTAGCTTCTGCAAGATTATCGGAGATTTTTTCCTCTAATTCTCCACCATATAGATTTAACTCTTTAAGAATGATCATCGCGATTGCTTGTAAGTTTTCATGTATGATCACTCGTTTGTCACCACTTCGTATCAACCATTTTCCCATTACAACGAATAGATCTTCTTTCGTTGCTTCATTTGCTAATAGGCCTTTATTGTAAAAAAAACGTTTCACCTGTTCCTTTACTCGTCCCTCACGCCACTGATCCCCGTCACTAGTTGTTTTTAAACTAATGATATTTCCTAAGATATCTTGTTTATCTTTAGGTATATCTGCAGGGGGTACGGATGAATTCGAACTAGTTGATTGTTCAAATATACTAGATGTTCTATTTTCATTTAAAGAAGTGACATCTTCAATCGTTTGAGAAAGCCAAACAATGAAAGTGATTTTTGCCTCCATGTCTGAGATTACTCCATCTTGTTCTTCACCAATAATCAATCGAGCGATTTCTTTCACTTTCACCATATCAATTGTTTCTTGAGTAGTATCTTCAAGTAATGTCCATTCTGACACTTTTTCAACTAACAAACGAAGATTAGAGATATCGCAAGGAATCCCTTTTGTAGTTAAAAAAGTGGCAATTCTTTGATTGATTTGTTCTTTTTGAGTAGAATCGATTCCATTTTCAAAATGGTTCTGTAATTCGTTGGTTACCTGTTTGGCTGGATCAATATGATTTTCATTCAGAAATGCTTCAATTTTTACCTTTGTCTCTTTCTCTCCCTCTATCTCTTCAGTGATCCCTCCAACAAAACGACGTTCACTTTCTCTGAATTCCTTATAGAAATATCCTTTCTGTGCGTTATTGTTTTCCCATTGGAGAAAAATCTTTCTTGCCTCATCAATGGTAATAAAAGTTTCTTTAATACCATAATTTTTAAGGAGGAGATTGGCTGCCTCTTTTTCTCTTTTGATAATCAAATCATATGTATCAGCTGATAAAGTCCACTCGCGCAATTTTCTGACTAATTCACTCGTAGATGAATTAATAAAATGGGCATTTTGCTCATGGAGAAACGTCCTGACCGCTTCGTTCACTTTAGAAGTTTTGGTGCGATTTTCAAAAAGAGCAAAGTGGTAACAGACAAGAATGATTGGTTGTGTATTAGGTATAGAAAGCGGTCGATCATTAATAAAGTCGGCATAAAGTTGATCACTATGTTTTCTTTTCTCTAGGAAATGACTCATCACGGATGTTTCCGGCTGAGCTAGTTGATAAATGTGCGTTTGATTCGTTTGATTTTTGTATGTATTACCCTCTAAAATCGTATTTTTTTTCCATTGCATAAAAATTGCCTGTAATTGAGTCGCAGAAAGAATATCTCCCAACCTTACATTTTCTACGCCATACGCTTTGAGTAAAAAAAAAGCTAAGGTTGCTAACTTTTCTGATATAACTGATACTTCATTTTTTTCACTTATTCCTACCCTATCTTGAAGTCTCTTTATCAGTTCCGTGTCAGTGACAGAATCACTCAATAATCCTTGTTTGATGTACCAATCTTTTAGATGTTTATTTACCGTTTTTGTAGCGTTTCTTCTTAAAAAAAGAAGTTCGTTATAATAAAAAATCGGCAATGGTTGATCCTGATCGATTGTAGGAAAACGATTTGCCGCAATCGCTTCAGTCACTTTAGATATTAATGTTAATTCAGTCGCATTCATTGTAGCTTTATCTTGATTCATCTGGGTGTCCATTATGATTGTTTGGTTCTTCATCAAAGCAAAATTTTTATTTATTGAAAATGTAACGTTTTTAAAAATATTATTATTTCGCCATTGGAGAAATACTTCAATGGCTCTACTATCCGTCAGATGTTCTTCGGAAAGATCATAAGCTTTCAAAATGATTCGAGCAATTTGTTTTCTTTTATCCAAAATATCTTGATTCGTGTTCCCTCTATTTCCCCAGTATTGGATTGCAAGAAACAACTCTCTGAGCGATGATTCATTCGACAAACACAACTCCTTATCATGCTGGCACACACGCTCAATAATCACTTTATTAACCGTCTCCGTCTTATCACGCTTGCTAAAAACCGCTAAATCAAACCATACTGGCCTCAGTGATTCAACTATTTTTTCTGAAGTAAGTTCATTTTTCATATAAGACGAAATCGTAGACTCGATTTTTTTTAGTGTATGATCCGAAAAGTCTTCATATGATTTCAGTGGAATGTTCACACTTCTATCCAATGGGAATATTTTTTTTCTACCATCGGATAATTTGACAGGAATCGTTGCCGCTTCTGCAACTCTTACTTTTAACGGATCCAATATTTCAAGGAATCGGCCAACACTTTCCGTTGCTTTCTCCATTAATGTCCATACCATATTAAATTGTTCTTTTACTATTGAGCTGTTATCTAGATGTTTAGTGAGTTGAAATAAGTTGGGGAAGAAATGTTGTATTGGATGTCTAATATTCTTTCTAACTTGGGTAGTTTCCGAATTTTTTGTTTCATAGTAGGGAGGAAAAGTTTGCTTGAAAAAGGGGAAAAAATAGTCAATTAAAAGGTATCCATTTGCATTTTCTTGTTTTTCTGTAAATATACTATTTAAAAATCCACTAAAATAAATGGGAAATAAATCAATCTTCTCTATCGGAAATTCTTCTACATTTGATACTGCTCCTTCAGTTGCATTTACTGAAAAATATTTATTTGACAAAGAATATAAATCTTCCATGTGGAATTGAAAAACAGTTTTTAATGTTTCAGTCATATCCTTTCCAATAGAAAATGGCAAGTCGTTTTCTGTGCTAGTTTTTTTAAAGTGAAACTTTTTAATGTCTATTGGGCGGTATGTTTGTTGACCTAGCCTTTCTTGTGAATCGATGATGGCTCTCTGACAGATTGTTTTAAAGTGAGATTGTGTATGATTGGGAACTTGCCACAGTCCCCAATGTAGTCGATAGTTAAACTCACTATTGGTTGTACAATTTTCAAGTTTCGAAATCCCGTGAACTACCTGATGAATATTGACACTCCATTGATGAGCTTTTTCAGCTAAGTACATCATCGGAGGATTATTAGAATTCCCTTCAATGATTGGTCCGACTATCGTATTGTTACCTGTTTCTGCCTGAAAATGCAACCGGTTAGAAGTAGAAGTTGAAACAAAAGATTGAACTGTGAGAAATTCTTCTTGATTACGCACTTCTATGAAGGTGTCTACTTCAAAAGCGGAAGAATCTCCTTTACCTGTTTGTTGAAGATTTGGTGATACTTTATCGGATAATCGAAAATTTCCTAATACACTTAATAGATAAAGGAATCCTAGCGGACTGTGAAATCCCTTGGGGCTGAGCGTCTGTCCCATACTATTGGCTAAAGCGTTCAACCATCTTTGTTCTGCTTTTTGATTATATTTCTTTTGACATTGATAATAAAATTCACCATTTTTTTTCCTATAAACTTCTATTATCATTTTTTTCACTCCTTCATCTGTTTTAATAAAAAAAATTATGTAATAATCATATTTTTAATCATAGAGAGTGTTAAGCCTGGATACCGAAATAAAGGAAAAGCATATCGTCAATAGCAATTAAAAAAACTAAAAAAATTTTATTTTTATATACGTTAATTGTACAAAAAATATGACTATCCAATGTGACTTTATTTGAATGATTGATGAAAAAAATGGTCTAGTCATAGTGATGACAGATATACTCAATAAAGAAATATGGATAGAAGCAGAAAACTTATATCCTGTAGATTTGTTTGCCTCTCCTTTAATTTTTCTTTAGTTGTTGTCGAAACTTAGTTACAAATTCCCATTGTAATTTTCATATAGAAACGTTCGACACACATCAGGTTAACCATGATGACATAGCTAATTTAACAAAGGATATGATTTATCTTTTCTGTTGTTACTGAATATAAAACCATCATAACAATGAAGTGCGCCCCCCTAAGTTAGACCGAAAAATCTATCTTAGGGGGTATTTTAGTGACTAGATACGATTACGCATTTAAAAAACAGATAGTTGAAGCTTACCAAGGAAGTGAAGGTGTTTATAAACCATTGACGGATCGGTATAGTATTCCAGACTCCTATCCAGTTAAAAACGGATAAAAACAGTTGAGACGCTCGAATTTGATGCTTTTCACAAGAAAAAACGAAACAAAGTTACTCTTCTCAATTCAAACAAGATGTCACATACTATTAGTTGAATAGTGATAAATCTTATCTTGACATTACCCTGAAATACGGCTTGTCCTCCAACGCTCCAGGTTTTTCATTGGCATCAATCATCCCTCAAATAAGGCATTTAAAGTCTTTCACCGAAACCGAAAGGAAAATTTTCATGGAAAGCCAATCATCAAAAAATTATATCTTAGCACAATCCATTGGTTAGTGGATCGAGTATTAGAATCATCTGCGCATCAAAACGAAACTCGGCTGCAGTCCTGTTCAATATCGTAAACGAATGGCAACATAAAAATACCGACAAGATTTCTCCAGTCGGTACTAGGTCTCACTATTGGATCTCTCTTCATAAAGAGTATAGTTTACAAAAATTATTTATCTAACCCAATTAATTTACGTTGTTTCCGATTGGATTCATTTGCTACATACTGAAGAACTGTCATAAATTCTTTTCTAGTTGCTTTTTTATTGAGATTACCATAGCTACGGTTATATTTTTTCATAATTGCTTCTGCTTTTTCTTTATCAGTCATATAACTTTTCCTCCAATTCTTCTGCTGTAAATAATTCTGGCAAAATAAGATCTATATCTGAAATATCTGGAACTATTGTAGCAATTCCATTATTATAGTCTTTTAAAATCACATGTACAGAAATAGATTCCTCATACTGTTTTATTACTTCACGCACATTATCCCGAGACCTAAAATACGCATTAATAAAGCGGTCTTTAGGAACAAATCGTCCCTCTACTTTTTCTCGAATTTTTGTATAGTCCCAAACAATGAGAGGATCTTGGAAGATAAAATAAATTGTCACATCATAATCTCGAGAAAGACATCTTTCAATATTCTGTTTTGCTCGGCCAATTGCAAATGTTCCATCTAAAAGAAAAGAATAGCCATTTTTCAAAATCATGTCTAAAGAATAATCAACTAACCAAGATGATCCACTTTGAAAATCAGAAGAATTACTGCCGGTATAGCCTGGAAACTTTGCTCGAAAAATGTCTGCATCAATTCTACAAATATCTTCTGATAATTCTAATAGGCTAATCGCTACCTCGGTTTTTCCAGCACCAGGTGTGCCAGCCATAAATATAGCTTCCTTTTGATCAGTAGTTTTACTTTTACCTTGAATTACTTCATTTAAAGATTTTGTTAACTTGAATCACAGACTTTCAGTTCCTAATATTTGATGTTTTTATTCACTTGTATAGATACTCATGAATCAATTTCGCAGTTATTTCTTAATATGTATAGATTGCACCTCTTTATCTAATACAAACCATCTATTTTAATAACTAATTTTATAGACTATTTTTATCTTTTAGATTACGAGCAATGTCGATCATCAGCATAATAAACATAAAAGGACCAGTTACACTCAACAAAAATGCACCTAAGAATATAGCTAGTAATGGCATAGCGCCTATACCATTTTCACTTGGATCTAAATGAGGAAAAATTTTGAAAATAACTAAAAATACAAACGGTATAAATACTAATATAAACATACTTATTAAAAACAACACTAAACTTATGTTCCTAATTTTCTTAAACATAGTACACCACATTTCCAATTTTTTGTTATTATTATGTAGTAAAATTTAGCTTCGTACAAATTTTAACCAGAGTAATAAAAAAAGTTTATTATTAGTTAAAACGTAATAATATTAAGTTAAGTGCCAGAATAAAAAATCCTATGTATATATGAAACTTGCTCTTTGTTAAATAAGCTTCTGTCTTCGTATAATCTGACCTTGATAAACTTTTCCCAAGGTTTTGTCGTACTAATTTTTTTATTCTCAATAAAAAACCAATACCTATACTAAAAAATATAATACTTAAGAAACATAAGCTTATACGGGCCACTAAATATATCACTCTGATTCACCTAAATTCTTTTCAATATCTATAGTCAAAAGTTTATGCAAAAAAATTATATTTTTCTAACAGTATATCTAAATTTTCTACAGTTTTTCCAGCAGCTAATGCTCCTATTAGTTCTAGTGTATATTGTATGCTAAAGCTTTACCAAGTACTGACGTTATGACATCTTGAACAATAATTATATTTTCTACGACCCGAGCTATGTTTTACTTATTGTTTCTTTTATTTCCTCTGCTTACTACCTGCTGTACTTGTTCTTTTTTTAGTTAGGTAATTTCTCCTCTAAGTTTCTAATCATCATATATACCTTTGTAAGCATTGTTTTTCAATTTTTTTAAGGGTATCAAACTGTCTTTTTACCGATAAGTTAAATAATATAAAAAAATCACTCCTTTATTTTCTAGTTTTGTCATCTATACTTATTTAACTCCTCAACTTATTAAGAAGTTTTAGAACGATCGTCCTTTTTTTCTTGGTATCTAAGATGTAGAGTATATACCAATAACATTGTTATACCAAACGGAGCAGTAATATATATTCCCCACAGCGATACCCCTATACATGATAGTACAATATCACTATCAATAAAATTAGGAAATAAGTTACTCAATACACTCAAAATAAAGGGCATTACAATCAACATAAACGTATTAACACCTAATAGAACTTGACTTATCAAAAATATTTTTTTCATTTTTCCACTCTTTTCTTTTAGTCTATAGGTTCAAACCTATATTTTATTTTCAACTACTTTCATCAGTTTTCTCCAAAATTACACTTTTGATAATCTTTAAGGAACGTATGAGCGAGTGACCTTTTGATTTAATGGCTTTCTTATAAAAATATACGCAAAAGTTCTGGATTCTATTCTATTAATTGTATTCTAATGTTCTTCTCTTAGTTCTGGTTCAAATTATTTACCTTCTAAAGCTTATAATTAGTTTTTAAATCCCTAAGCACTCCACAGCCTCCTCAAAAGTTGATACAAAATAGAAATTATTCCCTTTGTTTGCTTCTCGAATAAAATCTTTCAGGGCTTGACTGCCTTCATTAAAATCACCAACGATTGCTAAATGGATATCATAATTGATATATTTTTGCAAAATTTCTCCTGCTATTCCTGAACTTAGATCATAAAATCCATTGATTATGGCTTCTTTCCTTAGAATGATATCAGTTGTTTGATAGTGATAATTTAATGACATTGCAAGATCTAAGGCGGATGCAGTATCGAAAATCAGTGGTTTATGATTTTCCATTTCGATCACTACGATATTCTTTTTGTTTTTTTCAACTACGTTTACCAACAATTGTCTCACCTCTTGTTTTTTTAAGTATATCATAGTGGCAGATTCGTTTTCGGATCTTTTTATTTATTTACTTCCTAACTTATTGTTTGTTACGGAAGCAACTGCTACAAAAGTAACAAAAAAACAACTCGTAAATCCCAAAACTTGCACAGTTTTTTGGTTTTTACGAGTTATTTTTAATGTTCAAACAATATTGATTTATTTTGTTAACACGAAGAATATTGGCAGCGCCTTTTCAATAGAAAATAATCCAGTAATACTTAGTATTTCTAATAAAATGACTATTTCTGAATCTTTTTATGTCGGATATGCTTCCAATTATTCCGACTTTTAGAAGAAAGTAGTTTTTCCAGAAATTTCATCTTGTTTGTGGGACCACCTAAACTTTTTATTGAAACAGAACCGTCACATTTGCTATCGCACGCACTGTTCGTCCATTTGGATATGAAAGCATTAGCTCTAGCTTATGTTGACCAACTTTTGATAGAACTTCAGGATTCAAAATAGTGATTTCAGGACGATCAGTTTCTTCTATATGGGTCTGCTCAACAAAATCAAATGGATCATAAGGTTCTCCTAAAACAATCTCAACCCTCCGGCCAACAGGAAATGCATCTTGTATTGGTATTTGCGTTTCTTTATATTGATCATACAATGTAGAATCGATCAAACTTCTCCAATCCTTTGGCATTTTATCATACTCAGCTGAGGTCCAATACTCAACATTTAATTGTCGATCAGATGTATCATCACGTGTATTGCCAGAAACATACGTTGACTCTCCTTTAAAACCTTCAGAAGCTTGATTCATGATCAATAGCTCTCTCCGGCGGTTGGCTGGAATATTATGATAATTGATAAATTGATTATCAATAAATACTCCATTATATACGTTGTCCTTTCCAGTATGCCGATTATACTCTATCCCAATCGCGTATTTATCCTGCCACTCTTTAAAATCAAACACGTTATTTGCTACTAGCCAATTCGATAACTCCGCTACTTGACCTTGATCAAAACTATCTCCTAATCCAAATTCTGGTGTTTCATACATAATAATACCGGTATTACGTAGATAATTATTCATGATTGTGATGTTACGTCCTGATTTGAATTTAAATCCACCATAAGGTCCATTGTGCAATCCACGAACGTGATTGCCTATAACCTGTACATTCTGTGATCCTCTTAGATAGATGGCATGATCACCTACCACACCATATCGATCCTCGTTCTCGTACATCTGCTGGAAGAAATTATCTTTTATCAAAACATTCTTCGAATTACTATATGAATTGACACCACAAGAAAGATAGTTTTGTTCGTTATGTTCAAGAGACATTTGCTCAGACTCCAACGCAGATTGTAGACGATTGATGGTTTTGATAATCTCAGGATTGCTAAAGCTCTTGATTGCCTCTAACTCATTGATCCGTAATCCAAATAGATTATCTGTAATCTGTACGTTTTCCATATACTCATATCTTCCAACCGTCGAAAAACCACCAATATAGATTGCCCGATTTTCTGTATCTGGCGTGGCATGTTCATGATCTCTCATAAATATATTATTTTGCATAGTTGCCCCATTGGATGTCTGTAGGTTGATCGGATACAAAGAGACAGGATGATAAAACACATTATCATTGATGGTAATGTTATTTGCTAAACGTGTAAAAATTCCTACTCCATCGAAAAACAATGAATGAATCTCAATATTGTGGCTTGTCTGGTAATTTTCATCTGACAAATAAACGTTTTGTCCTGTTTCATTTTTCAATATCGTTGGATTCTCTTCTTCTCCTTTGATCTTGAGACCGCTTCTTAACACCACATTTTTATTGATGATATACGTATCAGCTGGAATATATAACTGTTTTGTTAAAGAATTGGTGTGATCAATAATCGTTTGTAATTGATCTGACTGATCTTCTAAACTCTCACGTCGCAACGCGTGCTCCCCAAAAATCGTCTCATCTGTTGCATCTAACCATTCGGTGTGCTGAGCCGGAAAAGTTTTTTGGCCCTCTAACTCATTCGTTGCTTCTGCGTTTATATTTGCTGGTATGCTTATTACAAACAGAACCAGAAAACATAACATCATTTTTAGTTGTCGTTTGTTCATTTGTCTCTCCATTCTTTTTAGCTGTGATTGGCTATCGTTCTAAACAGGAAGTATTCTTTTATTTTTGGTGTTAGGTACCTTTTGTTTTAAGACACCATAAAATAACGAACGATATCCATTTGTAGATTAGCAGATAAATAAATAGTTTGGCACTCAATAATTTCATTCACAGGTGAAATTATTGAGTTCTTTCGCAAAAAAAATAGTTGAGCAACAGTTTTACCTAAAAAGACCCGACTAAATTTCTCTAGTCGGGTAACAGTCCTATTCGTTATAAATTATCACTTGAAACTTGATAATCCTTTTCTATTTTCTTTATCAATTATCTGAGTTATCTTAAACTCTTTTTCACCATACACTCGATGCATCGTCCACTGATCGATAAATGGTACTGTTAGATTCATGACAACAATCGCTACGCCGATCCCCCCTGGTAAATCTAAGACAATTCTTAAAACGGCACATAGTAAACCACAGCCGATAGCGAAATAATACTTCCCTTTATCGGTTGCAGGTGAAGTCGTATAGTCTGTTACCATGAAAACAGCTGCCATGATCAATGCTCCACTAAGCAAATGAGCTGTAGCAAAGCTGAAATTAAACCCACTATAAATCAAAATCGCTAGATAGAAAGAGCTTAGGGTTAATAAAGGAACGAATGGATGGATGATTTTTCGCACGATCAAATAGCCCCCAGCAATCAATAAAAGCAGTTTACTTGTTTCCCCCATTGGACCGCCTAGATCAATCCCTAAGAAAAGTTTCCACCATTCAGGTGTGGTCGCGCTGATTTCTCGAGAAAAATGACCAAGTGCCACAAGTGGCGTCACAGTTGTGATTACATCTGGTCCTGGTGCGATCCAATTAGTGATCCAAGGAGATAAAAAGAGCTTTAGAAGGACTCGTGCTGCTACTGCGGGATTGATCCAATTCCTTCCTAACCCGCCTCCTAGATGCTTTACAAGGACGATAGCAATAAAATCCCCGACAAGCACTGTCCATAAGGGTGCACTAGTAGGCAATGTCAAAGCTAACAACCAACCTGTGATCACAGCAGTCAAATCATTGACCGTGATCGGTTGTTTACTTGCTTTTTGGATAACCCCTTCAAGTAAGACACATGTGAGGATACTGGTAATGATCATCACTAACGACCGCCCACCAAAAAAGTAACTAGCACCAATCGTTGGAAATATAAGGGCAATCAACACTTGTTTCATTTTCCATTGGCTTGTCCAATCATTACGGATATGCGGACCATTGATCGTTCCGTTTCCTAGATATTTCGTACTCATCCTTTTGCCTCCATGATCTGATTTTTTACTGCTCTGATATCTTTTAATAAATCGATTTTTGAAGGACAGATAAATGAACAAGCACCACATTCTAAACAATTCAACGCGCCTAACTGTTCGGCTGTCTGAAGATCCTGATGACGGTACGCTTGACTGATCAAGATCGGATGTAGACCGATTGGGCACGCATTCACACACTCGCTACATTTGATACATTTTTGTTCCTTTGGGATCATTGCCTCTGCTGCAGACAATGCCAAAATCAAATTAGTCGTTTTTGTGACTGGTTCATCTAATGATTGGATCAGTTTCCCCATCATCGGACCACCATTCAATACCTTAAGAGGTGACGACACAAATCCACCACACGCATCAATCAATTCCTCTACTGGTGTGCCAATTCGTACTCGTAGATTTTTTCCTTCTTTGATCGGTGTACCTGAAACTGTTACTACCCGTTCGAAGGATGCGACCTGCTTTAACGTAGCACTAAAAATACTATGTATCGTCGCTACATTCAAGGTGATCACTCCGACATCAAAAGGGAGCTTGCCTTTAGGTATTTCTTGAGATAATACATGCTTGATCACTAATTTTTCCGCACCTTGAGGATATAGGTCCCCTAGAATATGTAACTGGATTCTTGGATCAATCAGATATTTATGTAAATGTTCAATCACTTGTACAGATGATTTTTCGATCGCAATCCTTGCTTTTGGGATTTGATAAGTATCCAGAATCATTTGTATACTCTTGATCATTTGTTCGGTATCTTCAATCAATAATCTTCTATCACTAGTAATGGATGGTTCACATTCTGCTGCGTTAATGATCAAGGTATGGATCTTTTGTTCTTCTTGAGGTAGTAGCTTTATGTCAGTTGGAAAACCAGCACCTCCCATCCCTATGATTCCTGCATTCGCAACGATGCTATGTAAATCTTTATTTTTTGTATGTAATAATTCTATACGATCAGAAAAGTCATTTTCTATAATGACCACTTTAGTCAACTGATGATTGACCATGCGCTCCTCGATTTTTTTTACGACTCCTGCCACTGAACTATGTACATTGGCAGATATTCGTCCATCTTTTTCTCCGATGAGTGTCCCAATTGCCACTTTATCTCCTACTTCAACAACAACTTTAGCAGGTTTTCCAAGATGCATAGACATTGGTAAAATAATTTTCTTTGGTGGCGTTAGTTTCTCGATGGCTTGTTGTGCTGTATGTTTGTTTTTATCAAGATAGACGCCATTCAACCTTTTTTTTACTATTAATTTCATTTTCATTCCCCTAACGATAGATAAAAAAGTAATAAATCAAACCGATTGCTACTAATACTAATTGCAAACCTAATCCGATCCATTCATATTTTTTTCGATAACTAATTTTTTTCATTTCTCCCCCTACGATAACAATGATTTTTTTATATAAAACAGTTGTTTTATTATTTGTAAAACTTGATCAAAATAGCACATATCCGCCCATAATCCATTAAATAAAATGATTTTACAGTAAAACCGTTTGCTATTTCCGTTTATATTCAAGTAAATAAAATAACTATTCGACACAAATATAATAACACGATGTAAAGTAATATAAAAGATTAATTTATAAAAATTTTCATCTTATCTTTTTTACTAAATGACAATAACAAAAAAATTCTAACTCATGGGTTGCTTTGAGTTAGAATTTTTTATTGATTTGCTTGCGAGAAATAATTTGAAGGACTACCTTTTACCAAGTCCTGATTGCCAAAAATTATTTTTTGGAACGTAACTATCTATCCTGTAACAATATGCTTACAAATCGTTACTCCACCGCTTGCTTTTCCACATTTTGATGATAGGGACTCTGTTCAAACAACACCTTCCCATGTGAAAAATATAATTCAGCGTCTAAACATTGCCTGTCGTTAAGTAAATCAGTTATGACATTCGCTAATTTGATTACCGCAATTCGATCAAATGCGGTGATCATCGACTGTCCAATTGCTAAATTATCTAAAACAATACTTCTATAGTCGGATAAAGTCGGACAAAACGTTTCAACAAAAGATTCGATTGAACTCACTGAACGGTTCAATAAAAAATGCATAGGATGGCTATTCATATGTTTCAAAAGATATTTTTTATTATTCGTTAAATCAAGTTGATTAGCAATACAAACATCGATTTCATTTGTCAAAGATAGTTCTCTTGTGACTTTACCTGTGATGGTATCGTCAATTTGGATGAACGTTACTTTTTGATGAGAATGTCCAGTATCGACGATCCGATCAATCACTTTTGTTACGCCGTTGATAAATGTATCTGAACCTACTGTATAGTCACCACTTGGGTAATCAAGATAGTTGGATACTGGTACAGTGATTACTGAAAGCCCATGGCTACGTAGCTCATTTGCAAATACAACACTCGAAGTCCCACCTAATAATACGAAGGAGTCGTAATTTTCCTCTTTTATCAATTGAATAAATGGATAGTTTACATGGTTAGTTTCTGAACATAAATAGGAGCAATCAAATAAATGCCAATTATTTACATTTTGATCCAGCTTTGTTTGGTTATATTGTTCTTCAGAAAAATTGATTGCGAATAATTCGATTTCTTGTTCAGGTATGGAAAGCACAAGCTGTTCCACCAACCGCTCTCCCCCTTTTACATAGCCTTCTATTGATAAAATGCCAACTTTTTTCGCCATATTCGTTTTCCCCTCACTGTATTCTTTCATTGAATTTCCATACTAAGTCAGTTCCAACAGCTATCTTCCTCAGACAGTAGTAATTTCTCATGCCGATCAAATAAAAAGCAGCCCGATGTAATCGGTATCATTTAATCGTAAAATTTTTTAGAAAAGTCACTTAATTTTGCGATTTTCATAGGATAGACATAGTTTCCTTCCACTATTTTCTATTTAAGTAAAATATACCATATTTATTCCAATATAGCATAGAGGTTTTTTTATTGGTAGAGAAAAGTATAGGAATACTAAAATAGAATCAATTGCGACAGAACAAATTCTGATATTTTTGTCTCACGGCAACAGCTAGAAAGCGAGGAAGACAAAGACATATCTTCTCTTGGTGATCATTGAATCTGGCTTTAAATCTATTTTCAATCAAAAAAATAGACCACAAGTTTGACTTGTAGTCAATTTATATCGTTCGATAACTCAAAATAAAACAGCTTTAAACTTATTGTACCTTCAGCTGTAACAGGTATATTTTATTGGTAGCAAACAATTAGAGCTGTTTCATGTTGAATGATCCAACATAGAGTGAGATAATGTGCTTTTCATTTAACAAACGATCGATCGTTTTGACAGATCAGTTAAAAAATTTTCAATAAATAAATCTGTTCCTTCTTTTGTCAGTTCATTCGCTTGACTAAACTTTTCTTTTACATTTATTTTGATTTCTTTGAGGGTCTGTTCCTTTGTCAGAAGATCGAAGATATATGTCGCTACTTCATTCTCCAATAGAAAGATGCCCTCATCTGATGACAAATAGATTGTGTTTCCTAATTTTTCATAAGCGATTGTTTTGTTTAACTTCATTTCTTTTCTTCCCTTCCTTTAACTCCATAACCAATAGTTCTACTATTGATCGTCTTCTTTTAACAGTCATTCTTCGAAATTGATGGTGTTCTGAATATTACTTCACATGGACTAACTTTTCAAAAACATTAACCCTATTACTTGTTCTCATTCCTTATTCCAAAGATAAGAGCCCCTTTATTCTTGGCGGGTGATTGATTCTTGCTTTTACTTTACATCGTAAAGTAATCAAATGCGAATAAGTAGTAGTTATCATCTCAAAACGTTATGTATACACATAAGATTTCCTATATAAATAATGGCTATCCGTCTTATCTGATCTTATTCATCGTTAACTTACAATTGATTATTGTGAGGCAAATCATAAACGAAATCATTTGCCTCACAATAAGGGGATTTTTAGGAAACTAAAGTTAGTCTATACAAAAAAGGGGAGTTTTTTAGTGTACTAACTTCGTTTCTACCATAAAAAAGAACGGTGTAAGCTTTGGTCCATTTGTTAAGCTACTAGAACGATTACATGACTTCACTTTAGTATACGGTCATCTAATATGCTTAGAAACTCTTCTCAGATCCTTTGAGCTAACTATCACTGTCCTCCTCTCTAGCATTTAGGAAAAAATTTCACTTTTTTTCCTAACATTAGTATAACGCGATTAATGTAAAAGTCAATATTTTTGTTAGGAAAAGTTAGGAATAAGCTTTTTTATTAAACAGCTTATTCATACTATTTTCATGGATTGCAGGATTTTAGACACTGAATTAAGGAGTAACTAGCTACCCTATTATTGAAACACTCACAAATTTTAGGAAATGTTTTAGAAAAAGGTTTAGGCGGATTGTTTCCAGACTTGATATTTACCTTATCGATTTTTTTGCAAAAGTTTAAAAACATTAAAAACATAACAATAATCTTCAAAAATTATGGTTTTAATGCTTTATATTGAGTATAATAATTTGAAAGATATCCTTATTTTTTCTCTATTTATTTATTATTTCACGCTATATTTATATATTTGATAGGCAAATCATAATAGCAAGAATCATTTATCTAACTCGTAAATGGTACTAGTTATTTGTTTCTATCATTCAAGAAAACGGAGGAAGGAAAACTGATGAAGAATTATTATTCAGTCAATGAACTTGCAGAGATTCTAGGAGTAACCACTCGTTCTGTACGAAATTATTTACGCGAGGGAAAACTACAGGGGATAAAGGTTGGAGGAAAATGGAAATTTTCAGAAGAAAATCTGTCAGAGTTTCTACAGTTCTCCCTTAAAAATAAACCAAGTTTCGTAGGAACTGACCAACCAATAAATAGTGCAGTAGTCCTAAAATTCTACCTTCAGTACGAAACGTTGGAGTCATTGCACCAATTTAGAGATTGTATGATCAAGTATCATCAAGATGTTTATTCAAATAAAGAAGATCGTTACTTTTTTTATAATGTCTTAGATGACACCTACGCGGAATTTATTATTAGCGGGAATTTTAACTATGTTCAAAGTTTTGGTACTTGGTTCAATGAAGCTGTTTTAAAACGAACGGATATCTCATTGACCGCACCAAAATAAAGCAGTGTAAGACATTTTTGTTAGTTGATGTCTTACATTGCTTTATTTTTTTAAATCAGCACAGTGATCATACTACCCCCGACAATCAAGGCTAACCCGATCAACGTGTATCTTAATTCTTTTTTGCTCTTCTTTTCGTGCAAAATAACCATACCACCTAATGTTGAGATCACTACGTTCAGTTGCGTGATGATATAGGCAGTAGCTACTCCATTGGCATTAGCTGAAAATATATAAGCAAATGCTGCTAAACTAAAAATGACTCCGACGATCGTTGCTTTCCAACTTTTTCCATCTCCGTACGCTTTTGGTTGCTTCAAGACGACGTAAATAGCCGCTGCTAAGAAAACACCTAACATTTGTGGAAAGAAGATAGCTACACCGTCTGCATTGACTAATTTAGGTAATGCACTGTACACCCAATAACCAATACTCGTAGAAGCAAGAATCGAAATTCCTTTAGTTATCCCACCTTGTTTACTTCCCCCATCAGTTACTGCTGTTAGTGCAGAACCAATCACTAGCAAGACGATCGCTACTCCGCCAATCACTTTTCCTGTTGTTCCTGCCCATTCGCCAAAAGCAAAAACACCGATCAGTGACGTTCCAACAAGCTGCATCGCAGTGGAAATAGGCATTGTTTTTGATACGCCGATCAAATTGAACGTGGTGTATTGTCCGATTTGGCCAATGACCCAAAACGCCCCCGATAAAAGACTGATCAAAAATGTAGTAATCGAAATACCACCGGGTGACATGAACAATTGAACAACTAGACCAACGAGTAATGCGCCAATACCCGTACCTAATATTTCATTAGTGGGACGCCCACCGATTTTTTTCAAAACCAGTGGTTGAATCCCCCAGCCAATCGCTGGTATTAATGCAATTAAGATTCCCATCAATCAATACCTATCCTTTCCCACCTTGAAATGAAGGATAAAGCGTCATACCACCGTCTACAAACAACGTAATACCTGTAACGTAGCTTGATTCATCTGAAGCCAACCAAGCAGCTGCAGCGGCAACTTCACTTGGTTTTCCGATCCGTTCCATCGGGATCATACTTTCTGTTGTCGCTTTTTGTTCTGGATCATCAAACTTTTCGGCATTGATCGGTGTTTTGATCGCTCCTGGTCCGATACTATTGATACGTATTCCTTCAGGCGCATACTCCATCGCAACACTTTGAGTGAATAGTTTTACCCCACCTTTTGAAGCGGCATAATGTGAGAAAGTCGGCCATGGGATTTGTTCATGGACAGAGGAAAGATTGATAATACTTCCTTTTACTTTGTGTTTTTTGAAATAATTGATCGCGGCTTTTGTTCCTAAGAACACGCCAGTAAGGTTGACTTGCATCACAGTTTCCCATTCTTCCAAGCTTAATTCGTGTGTAGGTTTTTGGTTCTCAGTGCCAGCATTGTTGACCCAAACATCCAACTGACCATAGGCTTCTATAGCTTGATCAATCAAAGTCTGCACGCCTTCTTCTGTTCCCACATCCGCTTTGACAGCTATTGCTTGGCCCCCAGCTTCTTCAATCGCTTTAACTGCTTCTTCGGCTCCCTCAGCATCCGAATGGTAATTTACGACTACTTTCATCTTCTCTTCTCCAAAACGCTGAGAAATGGCTGTACCGATCCCTTTGGACCCACCAGTCACTACAGCTACTTTCTGTTCTAATTCTTTATACATAGAAGACACCCTTTCTTTTATCACATTAATAACAGATATTTTAAAACATTCGTTATTAGCTATAAAGACAGTGTACACTACGCAGTGTAGGTGAAAGCAAATCATACGCACTAAAAAATTCTTTCCAAAAAAAGAAAGCCCTTCAGTTATCCTGATTGGGCTTCTTCCTTATTCTCGAATACTACATTTGCTTATTCAACATGTTCAAAAAAATCAGCAGTTACTTGTTCGTCTGCTTTTAATTGCTCGATCAAAGCTTCTGCTCCATCAAACTTCACTTGATCTCGGATAAACTCGTGCCAACGAATGTAGACATGTTCACCATAGATATCTTGATCAAAATCTAAAATATACAGTTCGACTGTCAATTCACGTCCATCGCCAAATGTATCATTATGTCCGATTGATCCCATCGCTGGGTACCACGTCTCACCGATTTTGATTTCACAAACATAGACACCCACTTTTGGTAAATGAACGGTGCTTTTAACTTTGACATTGGCTGTCGGGAATCCTAATAAGCGACCACGTGCGTCCCCGTGGATGACCACACCGTCGATTTCATAAATATATCCTAGCAAATGGGCCACCCTCGCGACATCCCCAGCATCCAAGTCTTGACGAATCCGTGAAGAACTGATTTTTTCCCCTTCTTGTTGCTCTTTTGGTACAGTGACTACTTCAAAACGACCTTTTGCATAACCAGGGAGATGAGGGACATCCGCAATTTCTTTCGGACCATACGTATAGTCAAAGCCAGAAACAGCATACTTAGCATTTAGTCCTACAATATATTGATCAACGAAATCTTGAGGGGCTAAGTGGGCAAATGCAGAAGTAAATTCAATTTCGTAAAGATAATCGATACCAAGTTCTGCCATTTTTTCTTCTTTTTGTTCTAACGTAGTCAAGTATTTGACGTTACTTGGATTGATTTTTTTAAAGACGATTGACGGATGTTGATTAAATGTCATCAATGCCAATTTCAGACCCTCTCTTTGAGCAATTTCTCGCCCTGTTTCAATCACTTTCTGATGTCCTAAATGAACTCCGTCAAAGAAACCTAAGATCAATACGACGTCTTCTTTCGGAATTTGAGAAACTTGATAAGGGTGTCTGATTTTGATGATTTCCATTTTTACATTAAACCTCATTTCTTAAAACTTTACTTGGTTTTAACTTATTTTTTTCTTTTGGATTTGGTTGGTAGATACTCACTACTTTTCCTTGATAAAAAAGAGCAATTTCTTCTGATGGCATCTCTGATAAACCAAATACTTGGTAATCTAAACGCATACCATTCTTGACTTTCTGCCAAACTGTATCGTCGATATCGACCTGTTTGAACTTTGTTACACCCGTTTCAATGGGTAATAAATACTCTTCGATCGTACCATTCTCCATATATGATGCTACTTCAGCTAAAGTAATTGCTTGGGATTCATTCATGCCGGCACTCGCTGTTCTCGTCAAATCTGACATATGTGCAGGATAGCCCAACTTACTCCCCGTATCTACAGCCAATGTCCGGACATAGGTACCTTTCCCACATTCGACTTCAAACCGCCACGAAACGGTCCCTGCTTCTTTTGACCAGTGGATTTCACTCGTTCGTTCAAAACGATAGATCTGCGCCTTGCGAACAGGTCGTTCCACTGTTTCATTATTTCGAGCATATTCATATAAACGTCGACCATTGACTTTCACAGCCGAGTACATCGGAGGAATCTGTGTGATCTCACCGACAAAAGCAGCCATTGCTTCATCTATTTGGTCCTCTGTCAACACTTCGGTTACAGCCCGTTGTTCGACGATTTCTCCTGATTTGTCTTCAGTCGTCGTACTGTAGCCAAGGGTGATTTCTCCTTTGTAGGTCTTCCCCGAATCCGTCAGATATTCAATGACTTTAGTGGCTTTACCAATACAAATTGGAAGAACACCATCTACATCAGGATCTAATGTCCCACCATGTCCGATTTTCTTTGTATGTAAAATTTTTCGTAATTTGAATACACAATCGTGGCTAGTCATGCCGCGTTCTTTCCATAAAGGTAATAAGCCTTCCATCTTTTGTTCTCCATTCTTTTAAGTATTAACTGAATTATTATAACACATCGGATCAAAAACTGACGGGATTGATCCTTAAATGTACGATTATTTTGTTTTAGAAACATAAACGTAACAAAAGTTCACACTGTTGTAAATAGAAAGATGGTATTCTTTTTGTAAAGGAGGGAGCACCTATGGAAAATCTTTTCTTTGCACCTTTTGATTGGTTATACGGATGGTTATCTGGTAGATGATCGGATGATTCTTTGATCAGTCAATTCTTATATTTTGCTTTTATGATGAAACATGTTTTCCCCAAAAGCGGACAATTCAGCGATGATCATCTGCTACGAATACAACGAAAAAATTCGGAAATGGCTTCTTCTATTTTTGGATTCTTTCGTTGTATTTCGTTTGGCTCTCTAGTGTCGAATGAAAATAGACAAAAAAAACAGGGAGGATACAGTTATTGTATCCTCCCTGTTCGACCATTGATACGAACGAGTTAACTCGCTAGAACATTAGTCTTTGTTTAAATTACGCAATAATTCATCGATATGATTACCATATACAACTGATTCGTCTAGCTCAAACGTCAATTCAGGTGTTTTATAAATACTCATGTTATGTCCTAATTCACGACGAATCAGTCCACTTGCTTTATTCAACCCTTCTTGCGCTTTTTTCTTATCTGAAGCTAAGTCTGATAAAAGGCTATAATAAATCGTTGCTTGTTGCAGATCACCCGTGACATGCACATCTGTGATCGTTACATTTTCCACACGTGGATCACGTACCTTTTTGCGTAAGATATCATTCACTTCTTTTAAAATTTCTTGACCGACTCTGCGGTCACGATAGTTAGCCATAATGAGCGGCCTCCTTTTTTTAAATTAGTCGACTTTGATTTCTTCCATGATAAAGCCTTCGATAACATCGTCTACTTTAAGATCATTGAATTTCTCAACCATTGCTCCACATTCAAAGCCCATTTTCACTTCTTTGACATCGTCTTTGAAGCGTTTCAAGCTTGCTAATTGTCCTTCGAAAATGACGATGCCATCACGAATGACACGCACACCGCTATCACGACGAATGTAACCATCAGTGACAAAGGCACCAGCGATCGTTCCAACTTTTGATACTTTGAAGGTTTCACGGACAGTCATTTGACCAGTGATTTTCTCTTCAAACTCAGGATCTAACATCCCTTTCATCGCAGTTTCGATTTCTTCGATGGCTTTGTAGATGATACGGTGAAGACGGATATCCACTTCTTCTGTATCTGCTTGGATTTTCGCTTGTGGTGTCGGACGAACATTGAAACCAATGATGATCGCATTACTTGCCGCAGCAAGCGTCACATCACTTTCATTGATTGCTCCAACAGCTGAATGGACGATCTTGACACGTACGCCTTCAACGTCGATCTTCTTCAATGAAGCAGCTAGTGCTTCTGCTGAACCTTGTACGTCAGCCTTGATGATGACATTGACTTCTTTTAATTCGCCTTCTTTTAAGCTTTCAAACAAGTTGTCTAATGTCACACGACTAGTTGCTGCACGTTGTTCTAACATCGCACGTTTGCCACGTTCTTCACCCGCCGCACGAGCTGTCTTCTCGTCTTCAAAGACAACAAAACGATCGCCTGCTTGAGGTACATCATTCAATCCTGTGATTTCAACTGGTGTTGCTGGTCCAGCTGTTTTTTCACGGCGTCCTAAGTCGTTGACCATTACACGGACACGACCGTATGTGTTTCCGACAACGATTGGGTCTCCAACATTCAATGAACCTTGTTGAACAAGTAATGTTGTCACAGGACCTTTTCCTTTGTCTAATCGTGCTTCAATCACTGTACCGATCGCACGTTGTGTTGGATCAGCTTTCAAGTCTTCCACTTCAGCGACTAAAAGAATCATTTCTAATAGTTCTTCGATGTTTTGGCCGAATTTTGCTGAGATTTCTACAAAAATCGTTTCGCCACCCCATGCTTCAGGAATCAATTCATATTCACTTAATTCTTGCATCACATGTTGTGGGTTTGCACCTGGTTTATCGATTTTGTTGACTGCAACGATGATTGGTACACCAGCTGCTTTCGCATGGTTGATCGCTTCTACAGTCTGTGGCATTACGCCATCATCGGCGGCAACAACTAAAATCGTGATATCAGTGATACTTGCACCACGCGCACGCATACTTGTAAAGGCCGCATGTCCTGGTGTATCCAAGAATGTGATTGGTTTGCCATCAATATCGATTTGATACGCACCGATATGCTGTGTGATACCACCGGCTTCTCCGCTTGTTACACGTGAATGACGTAAAGTATCTAGTAAAGTTGTTTTCCCATGGTCAACGTGACCCATGATCGTTACAACTGGCGGACGTGAAACTAATTTTTCTGGATTCACTTCATCCGCTTCAAAGAATTTGTCGATATCCGCGATATCTACTTGGATTTTTTCTTGTGGTTCCATACCGTAGTCTGTTGCTAACAATTCGATCGTATCTTTATCTAATGCTTGGTTTTGATTGACCATCACGCCTAGCATAAATAATTTTTTAATGATCTCTGCTGGTTCGCGGTGGATTTTTTTCGCGATATCTGCAACATTCATACCTTCTGTATACTCTAATACTTCAGGTAACTCACGGAATTTACGTGGTGGGACTGCTGGCTTGTTTGACGTTTGTTGTTTGCCTTTTTTCCCTTTTTTGTTGAAACGATTGCGGTTGTTATTGTTGAATTTGCCGCGATTGTTATTATTGTTTCTATTTTGGCCGCCTTGGTTTGCTCCTTGACGGTTTTGGTTACTGCCCTGAGTGTTTCCTTGGGCAGTTCCCTGACGGTTTTGGTTGCTACCTTGGCTGTTTCCTTGGGTAGTTCCCTGACGGTTTTGGTTGCTTCCTTGGTTGTTACCTTGGGTAGTTCCCTGACGGTTTTGGTTGCTGCCTTGGTTGTTACCTTGGCGATTTTGATTATTGTTTTGAGTAGTTCCTTGACGGTTTTGATTGTTTCCACCTGTCTGATTACTCTTATTCTGATTTGTTGATTGGTTTTTTCCTTGATTCACTTGACCGCTCCCTTGACCGCGATCTTGATAGTTGCGGTTACTTTTATTTTTTTGTTGGTTCGATGGTTCGTTTGTTTTCTTTTGGTTACTTGGCTGTTGTCCGGCTGGTTTTTGGTTTGCTTTTTGTACTGGTTGCTTTTTCTGCTGTGGTTGGTTGAACGCTTGTTGCAGTTTCTTTTCATCTTGTGTGCTGACCGCACCCATGTGATTTTTCACATCGATTCCAAGTTTCTGCGCTTTATCAACGACCTCTTTACTAGACTTGTTCCATTCTTTCGCTAGTTCATAAATTCGTTTATTGCCCATGCAATCACCTTCCTAACCTTCAATTAGCTCCTTGACCTTTTTTGCAAAGCCGGTGTCCGTGATTCCTATCACTTTCCGAGGTTTACCGATCATCTGCGTGATTTCTTCCTCAGAAAACAGCTCAAAGCAAGGAACTTCGTAGTACGAACTCTTATCTTTGATTTTTTTTCTGGTATTCTCACTGGCATCACTTGCGACGAAAACGATCTTGGCTTTTTGGCGACGGATGTCTCCGATCGTCAATTCTTCACCTGTGATCATTTTCCCTGCACGCATCGCTAGACCAATAAGATTCATGGCTTTTTGCCGATTCATTCCATTCATTCGCCAAATAGCTCTTTTCGGGCTTTTTGGTGAGTGACGTAATCTAATAGTTCTTGATAAAATTCATCTGTTAGCTTAGCTTCAAGTACACGATCCAAGAGATGTTTATCCCAAGCTTGTTGTACTTCCTCCGGCTCAAGTGAGACATACGCTCCTCGTCCAGGCATTTTTCCAGTAGGATCGATCGATACCACACCTTCTTTTGAACGTGTGACACGAATCATCTCTTTTTTTGGTTTCATTTCACCTGAAACCACAGATTTGCGTAAAGGGATCTTCCTTTGTTTCATCTCTTTGCCTCCTTCACTAGCAGTTAAATTTCTTCTTGTTCAGTTACTTCGGTTGTTTCGTCTTCAAATGCGATTGTTTGATATTCATCATCTGTCAAATCTGATTGGATGATTGCTTCATCGTGTAATTCTTCAGAGATCGCTGCTTCTGCCTGAGCTTTTTTCTCATAGAATTCAGTCATGTCTGACTCTGATTTGATGTCGATTTTGTGGTTCGTCAATTTGGCTGCTAGACGCGCATTTTGTCCGCGTTTACCGATTGCCAATGACAATTGATAATCCGGCACAACGACCGTACAAGCTTTTGGATTTTGTTCGTCAAAAATGACATCCACGACTTGTGAAGGATTCAATGCGTTCGCAATGAACACCGCAGGATCTTCATCCCACTCGACGATATCCATGTTTTCGCCCTTCAATTCATTCACGATTGCTTGGACACGTTGGCCTTTAGGACCGACACATGTGCCGACAGCATCGATATTCGGATCAGTTGAGCGAACAGCCACTTTTGAACGATCGCCTGCTTCTCTAGCAACGCTGACGATTTCAACAAGTCCATCATAAACTTCTGGTACTTCTTGTTCGAACAAGCGACGCAAAAGATCAGGATGACTACGGCTAACAAAGACTTGAGGGCCTTTTGATGTATTCTCAACACGTGATACATATACTTTGATACGATCATGTGGTTGATAAAATTCATTTGGCATTTGGTCTTGTTTTGATAGGACTGCTTCGATTTTACCTAAATTGACATAGATATAACGTTTGTCTTGACGTTCAACGATCCCTTGCATAATGTCTTTTTCATACGCACTGAATTCGTTATAGATGATTGTGCGTTCTGCTTCACGTACACGTTGCAAGATGACTTGCTTAGCTGTTTGGGCAGCGATACGACCGAAATCTTTTGGTGTGACTTCAAAACGGATCTTGTCACCGATCTCGTAAGCAGGATTGATCAACAAGGCGTCTTTCAAAGATACTTCTAATTGTGAGTCCATCACTTCTTCGGTGACTTCTTTCACTGCATAGACATGGATCTTGCCTTTTTTTTGTTCAAATTCTACTTCTACGTTTTGTGCTTGCCCATAATGGCGTTTGTATGCAGAAACTAACGCAGCTTCTAAAGCGTCGATCACGATTTCTTTTGAGATTCCTTTTTCAGCCTCTAAAGCATCTAACGCGTTCAACATTTCTTTACTCATTCTTCTGTTTCCTCTCCGTGATTAAAATTGGATTGCTAAGCGAGCTTTGGCAATATTCTTACGGTCAAAAACAATTTCTTTTTCCCGTGTCTTTATGCGTATCTTCAATGTAAGCTGTTCAGCATCAAATGATTGGAGAAAACCTTCGTATTGTTTTTCTCCGTCAACTGGTTGATATAAAGACACATGGATATACTCTCCTCGTGCTTTTTCATAATCTGCCTCTTTTTTCAAAGGGCGTTCTGCGCCTGGAGATGATACCTCTAGGAAATATGCTTGTGGTATCGGGTCTGGCTCTGTCGTATCAAGTTTCTCACTTAATTTTTCACTGACAAATGCGCATTCTTCAATGTCGATTCCGCCTTCTTTATCTATAAACACCCGTAAAAACCAGCTTTTTCCTTCTTTGACAAATTCTACTTCTACTAGCTCAAACTTTTGTTCATCTAAGATCGGTGTCACCATTTCTGTGACTGTTTCAACGACGCTACTCAAAGATTTCGCCTCCTTAAAATTAGATCCGTAATTCCATTAAAAAGAGTGAGCGAAAATTCCGCTCACTCACAGTTAGTATCATTACCTTAAATAACTATAACATAAATCACTCTAAATGACAAGCCATATCATTAGAACCAACTGGCAACCAGCTTTACTAATCTTTGCTTTCATTTTGATTCATTTTCATTTCTCACGTTGACTTTTATAACATATCAAATAACGATAATTGATTTTCATCAGGTAAATCTTTCAAGACACCATTTTCTGTCATATACTCGATCAATGTCTTCGAGACTTTCCCACGAGTTGCCAAGTCTTCTTTGGATAAGAAAGGACCATCTTTTCTCGCTTCGACGATTTGTTTCGCTACGTTGGCCCCTAAACTTGGTACCGCGCGGAATGGCGCAATCAGCGTGTCTCCTTCGATCACAAAGTTTACTGCATCGGATTTGTATAAATCGATCATTCCGAATTTCAAGCCACGTTCTAGCATCTCATTGGCTAACTCTAAAACTGTCAACTGATTCTTTTCTTTTACAGAAGCATCTAAGCCTTTATCCGTGATTTCCTTCATCGCTTCTTTCACTGCTTCTTTTCCTTTGCACATAGCGACAAGATTAAAGTCATCTGCACGAACAGAAAAATAGGCACAGTAATACAATATCGGAAAATAAACTTTGAAATAAGCAACCCGTAGCGCCATCAAGACATAAGCAGCCGCATGGGCTTTTGGGAACATGTATTTGATTTTCGAACAAGAATCGATGTACCAGTCAGGAACGTTATTTTCTTTCATTGCGGTCAAATACGTTTCACGTAATTCGTCAGGGATCTTATTCCATAATCCTTTACGCACCGTCTCCATGATTTTGAACGCCATCCCACTATCTAAGCCAGCATGGATCAAATAAACCATGATATCATCACGACAGCCGATTACTTCAGCCAGCGTCGCATCCCCACGTTTGATCAATTCCTCTGCGTTCCCTAACCAAACATCCGTACCATGAGAAAGACCAGAGATCTGCAATAATTCCGCAAAAGTCGTTGGGTGTGTTTCCTCTAACATCCCACGAACGAAACGTGTCCCAAATTCCGGTATCCCTAATGTACCTGTTTTAGAATAAATCTGTTCTTGTGTGACTCCCAAGACTTCGGGTCCAGAAAAGATCCGCATGACTTCTGGATCATCGGTTGGGATTGTTTGTGGATCAATCCCAGATAAATCTTGCAACATCCGGATCACCGTTGGATCATCGTGTCCCAGGATATCAAGTTTCAAGACATTGTCATGGATCGAGTGGAAATCAAAGTGGGTCGTTTTCCATTCTGAATTCTGATCGTCTGCCGGATATTGGATCGGCGTGAAATCATATACATCCATATAATCGGGGATAACAATGATCCCCCCTGGATGCTGTCCAGTCGTTCGTTTGACCCCAGTAGCACCTTTGGCTAAGCGATCCACTTCGGCACTCCGGTAATGCAGATTGTGATCACGTTCAAACCCTTTAACGAATCCGTACGCCGTCTTATCCGCAACAGTACCGATCGTTCCCGCACGATAGACATATTCTTCACCAAACAATACTTTCGTATAATGATGGGCTTCTGCTTGATAATCCCCTGAGAAATTCAAATCGATATCGGGTACTTTATCGCCATGGAAACCTAAGAATGTTTCAAACGGAATATCATGCCCATCTTTATTTAAACGAGTGCCGCATTTTGGACATTTTTTCTCAGGCATATCAAATCCTGAACCGTAAGTTCCATCTTCATAAAATTCCGAATACTGACAATCTGGGCAATAGTAATGGGGTGCCAATGGATTGACCTCTGTGATCCCAGTCATGGTAGCTACGAAACTAGAACCAACCGAGCCACGAGAACCAACTAAATAGCCATCTTCATTACTTTTATGCACTAACTTTTGTGAAATCAAATAAATCACTGAGAAGCCATTACCATTGATCGAATCCAGTTCTTTTTTCAGACGCTTTTCTACGATATCCGGTAATGGATCACCATACATTTGTTTTGCCTTCGTATAACTTAGATCTGTGATTTCATCTTCCGAACCAGGGATTTTAGGCGTATATAATTCATCTTTAACTGGCACGACTTCTTCACAGATATCTGCAATCTTATTGGTATTTTCAACTACGATTTCTTTTGCTAAATCTGTCCCTAAGAAGGTGAAAGCAGTCAGCATCTCATCCGTTGTTCTGAAATGCACTTCAGGCAGACTGTGACGATTCAATGGATTGGCTCCTCCCATCGAATTGACCAAGATTTTACGATAGATCGCATCTTCTTCATTCAGATAGTGGACATTTCCTGTCGCTACAACGATCTTATCTAATGATTTGCCGATTTCTACTAAGTTACGAATGATTTCTTCTAAATCATGTTCATTTTTGACAAGCTCTTGCTCCAGGAGTGGTGCATAGACAGCTTTAGGCATAACTTCGATATAGTCATAAAATTTCGCCCGATTACGTGCTTCTTCTACCCCTTTTTGCATCATAGCTTCAAAAATCTCACCTTTGTCACAGGCAGAGCCAACTAACAGATCTTGTCGGAATTTTTTCAGTTGTGATCGGGGGATTCGTGGCACACGTTCAAAATAATCGACGTTTGACATCGAGATCAATTTGAACAGGTCTTTTAATCCAGCTTGGTTTTTCGCCAGTAATGTGACATGGAAAGGTCGCGCCCGTTTGTAAGAATCACCCTCACCTACATGGGCATTCAACTGATCGTGGTAATACATTTCGTGATTTTCCATCGCTTCTTTGATAAATATCCAAGCCAGATGCCCGGTTGCTTCCGCGTCATAAATCGCGCGGTGATGTTGTTCCAAGCTAACACCGAATTTTTTTGATAGTACACCTAAACCAAACCGTTTGAATTGTGGATATAAATAACGAGCTAATTCTAAGGTATCTATAACTGGATTGGCGGCTTCAGGGATATTGTATTTGGCATAACTTGTATTCAAAAATCCCATATCGAATGCCGCATTATGGGCAACTAGGATCGCATCTTTTGAGAATTCTAAGAATAAGCGTAAAACTTCTTCCTCAGATTTTGAACCGCGAACCATTTCATCTGTGATTCCTGTCAAATCAATGGTTGTTCGTGATAAGGGATGTCCAGGATCGATAAATTCATCAAAACTTTCAATGACATTTCCTTTATACATCTTAACAGCAGCTAACTCGATGATCGTATCATAAACAGCAGACAAACCTGTTGTCTCCACGTCAAACACGACATAAGTGGATTCACTCAATGAATCATGGGCGTCATTATACGCAATCGGCACTCCATCATCGACCACATTCGCTTCGACACCATACAAGATCTTCACACCAGCTTTTTTCCCTGCACTATGTGCCTCTGGAAATGCTTGTGCACCGCCATGGTCAGTGATTGCAATTGCTTTATGTCCCCACTTACCTGCTTGTGCCACAAGATCTGCAATATTGTTCGTCGCATCCATGGTACTCATATTACTATGAAGATGTAATTCGACACGCTTTTCCCCTTCAGGAGAATAATCTTTACGTGGTGCATGTTTGACTTCTAAAATGTCTTGGGCATTCATCACTAGGTCACGAACAAAGGTGTCTTCTTGGACACTCCCACGAACTTTCAACCAACTACCCGTACTGATTGCTTCAAAGATTTGTTCATCTTTTTCATTATTTGAAAACTTTTTGACGATAAATGAAGAAGTGTAATCTGTGATCTTCAATGTCAAAATCTTACGTTTTGAACGAAGCTCGCGTACTTCTTTGTCGAACACGTAACCTTCGATCGTTACCCGGCGTTCCTCTTCCAAGATATTGATCATCGGTGTGATAGGCTCATCATTCGGGATATTTCTACCTAGTTGGATCGGCCCGTCAAGCGCTGGTAATTGCTCTTTGCGCTCTTTTTTCTTTTGTTCATGAACAATCAAGCTTTCAGCCGCTTGTTTCATAAACGCCTCAGCCTGTTCTTGTCGTCTTTCTTCAAAAAGCTTTAGGACTCTTTCTGCTTGTTGCTCATCAACTTCTGGTTCGATCCGAAACTTAGGAAAGCCGTAACTAACAAATAACTGTTCTACTAATGGCAGATATTGTTGTTTAAGATAGCCGATCGCTCCCTCACCATCAACAGGCAAAATCACCTTATGATCTTTGATCGTTGGCACTTGCGTCTTTAATACCTTTTGTACTAAAGGCGTATCGCATTGCTGACTCTCCAGTGCTTGCGACCAATAATCCTGTAAGAGTTGTTCATCAAATGTTTGATCCGCTGCTTGAACTGTGATTTTCACCTCAGCAATTTCTTTGAATGCAAGTATGACATGTTGCACCAACGAGCGATAAAGCATCACAGGCAAAATAGCTGGAAAACGTAACGTAAACTCCCACAAACGAGATTTACGATGGACCACCACCTGTTCCATTTCACCAGCAGAAATAAGCGGATGCGCTTTTTCTGTTTCTTCTAATTGGATCTGCTCCAATAATTTCTCAAATAACTCTCGTTTTTCTGACAAAAATATACGCCCTTTCTGTCAAGACCAGAAATCATTCCATTTCCGACCCTTACTTTTCAATACTATCTAGTATAACCCTTTTTAGGGAAATTTTCATCAAGGTTGTGAGAAAAGCGCTTTGACCTGAGCAGTAAGATGGAAAATCAGAAAATAGCTTCTCATATTTTTTGATTTTCCATCTTAATGTTGAAGGTTAGCTTTTCGAACACCGTTTATCAGGTTGTGAAAGAAGCGGTCAGCACAGAGTAATAAGACAAGAAAATCGAAAATGGCTTTTTCATTTTTGATTTTTTTGGCTTATTATTGAAGTGTTGCTTCTTGAACACCCTTTATCCCAATCACCAAAGGAAATGAAAAAGTCGCTTCCGTCTTTTAAAAGACTGATACGACTTTTCCACTCTTATTTATTCGCCTTGATTCAATAAAATCGGTAATGTATTTACAAGTTCTTCTTTCCGAACTTCGACCATTTCACCTGTTTTTTTGATTTTCACTTCGACGATGCCATCTACTGCTTTTTTACCGACGGTGATACGGATTGGACATCCGATCAAATCAGAATCAGCAAACTTAACACCGGCACGCTCATTGCGATCATCAACAAGTACTTGATAACCGGCTTCGTTCATTGCTTTTTCCACTTCATTCGTCAAGTTCGTTTGGAACTCATCTTTTAAGTTCATTTGTACGACATGCAAATCAAATGGTGCAATGCCTTTTGGCCAGTGAATACCGTTTTCGTCTGCATTTTGTTCAACGATTGCTGAAAGTAGACGGCTCACACCGATACCATAACAACCCATGATCACGTGTTTTTCACGACCATTTTCATCAAGAACAGTAGCACCCATTGATTCACTGTAACGTGTCCCTAGTTTGAAGATATGCCCGATCTCGATTCCTCGAGTGAAGGCTAATACGCCATTATTATCTGGCGAAGGATCGCCTTCTTGGACAAAGCGTAAGTCTTCATATGCTAGAACATTGAAATCACGTTCTGGATTGACATTGATATAATGGTAGCCAGTTTCATTCGCTCCCGCAATCGCGTTTGCCAGATCTTGAACATGACGATCCGCATAGACTTTGACCTCTTCAGCTACACCGATTGGTCCAACTGATCCAAAATCAGCGCCTAAATAGTTTTTCGCTTCTTCTTCTGTTGCTTCTTCTAAGAAATCTGCACCTAAGAAGTTTTTCAATTTCACATCATTGACTTCATGATCGCCGCGAACTAAAACTAAAACAGGTTGCTCATCTGCTGTGAAAAGTACAGATTTGATGATTTTTTGTGGTTGAACGTCAAAGAAAGCTGCAACCTCTTCGATGGTTTTCACATCTGGTGTTTCTTTCTTTTCCATTTCCAATTGTGTTTCATGGGATTTTTTTGGCACATAGTAGCTCGTCGCCATCTCTAAATTTGCTGCATAGTCACTTTCTGTTGAATAACAAATCGTGTCTTCACCAATTTCTGAGATCGCCATAAATTCTTTTGAGTCTTTTCCGCCCATCGCGCCACCGTCACCGATGATTGCACGGAACTCTAGACCACAACGCTTAAAGATCTCTGTATAAGCTTTTTCGTAATCTTTGTATGTTTCATCCAAACTCTCTTGAGAAGCATGGAAAGAATAAGCATCTTTCATGATAAATTCGCGTCCACGTAATAATCCAAAACGAGGACGTTTTTCATCACGGTATTTTGCTTGGATCTGATAAAGATTCAAAGGTAATTTTTTGTATGAATTGACTTCATCACGGATCAATTCTGTAAATGTTTCTTCATGTGTTGGTCCTAAGATCATCTGACGATCGTTGCGATCATTCAAGCGATATAAGTTGGGACCGTATGTTTCATAACGACCAGATTCTTGCCATAACTCAGCAGGTAAAATTGCTGGCATCAACATTTCTACTGCGCCGATTTTTTCAAATTCTTCGCGCATGATCGTTTTTAATTTTTCTAATACACGATTTGCAAGTGGTAAATAAGAATAGATTCCAGCCGAAACCTGACGAATGTAACCGGCACGTAGTAAGATTTGATGACTTAATACTTCCGCATCATTTGGAACTTCTCTTAATGTTGGAATCAACATTTTTGATTGTCTCATTATATAAACTCCTTTATTCCTCAAATAATCTAACGCATGTCATTATACCCTACTTTTTCTAGAAAAAGAATCGTTGAATGTCATTCCATGTTACTAATACCATCAATAGCATCAGGAAGCCAAAACCAACGAGCGTCAAAACGCCTTCTTTTTCCTGACTAAGTGGTTTACCACGGACACCTTCAAAAATATTCAAGACTAGTTTTCCACCATCTAATGCTGGAATCGGTAATAAATTGACGATCCCTAAATTCATGGATAAGATCGCCATCAAACCAATGACTGTCATGATCCCTTGATTCGCTGCCTCAGAAGACAATTGGAACATCATCACCGGTCCACCTAATTTGTCCAAGCTAAAGCCGGTAAATAATGAACCTAATGCTTTGAATATTTCCAAAGAGCTACTAAATGCACGTTGTGTTCCACCGATGATCTTATCGAAGAAGCCAGTTTTCATTGGCGCTTGTATCCCAAGTTGACCAATTTTTTCACCATTCGACTCAATTGCTTTCGGTGTCACTTCAACAGAAGAAACCTGTCCATTTCGTTCAACTTCAAAATCAAGTGGTTTATCTGGATTTTCAGTAATGATCGCTGTCAGATCATTCCATGTTCGGATTGATTTTCCCTCTACCGAAAGAATTTCATCATTTTCTTTCAGTCCAGCTGCAGCCGCAGCTCCGTCTGGCGTAACAACACCGATTTGGTTGGTATTTGTGACAGTCACCCCGCCTTGCATGAACGCTAATACGATGAATAATAGAATTGCTAGAATAAAATTATTCATTGGACCCGCAAAGTTCGTTAACATTCGTTGCCATAATTTGGCTGATTGGAACTGCACATCTCTCGGTGCGATCCTCAATTCAGTCCCATCCGCCTCGATGATCGAAGCATCGTGATCCACTGCATACGTTACTTCTTGCGTTTCATCACCATTCACATAACCTGTGATCGTGAGTGCTTCATCAAGATCATAACGGATCAATTCCATGGGGATCGCATTGGTCAATTGGATCTTTTTGCTTAAATTGATTTTCTTTACGACATGATCTGAATCCATCAAGAGTGATAACGGCATTCCTGGGGCCATTTCCGTTTCGTCGTCCCCATTCCCAGCCATTCTCACATAGCCACCGATCGGTAACAAACGCAATGTATAAGTCGTGCCGTCTTTTGCTTGATGACCGTAGATTTTAGGTCCCATGCCAATCGCAAACTCGCGAACTAGGATTCCTGATCGTTTCGCAAAGAAGAAGTGGCCAAATTCATGTACGATCACTAAGATGCCAAAAACGATAATGAACGTGATAATTGTTCTCATCCTATTCTCCTTTACATTAATCATTATTTTTTATTCAGTTAAAATAAAACTACTTAATTTTACCATATTATCGACACTTCACCAAGCACCTATTAAAATGTAAAAAATAAAAATCCTGTAAAGAATCTCCTTACCGATCGTGTCTGATTGACGGACGAAAAACTTTTGGTTTCGGAAGCTTCTTTTACAGAATTTTTATTTAAATCAATCCAAATAAGTACATGACAGGAAAGACGAACAATAGACTATCGAATCGATCTAAGATCCCACCATGTCCAGGTAAAATGTTCCCTGAATCTTTGACTTCATAGTGGCGTTTAATTGCCGACTCGACTAGATCCCCAAATTGGCCTACGATCGATAGAATGATCGTTAGGAGTAACATGACGAATAAGCCATGTCCAAACAATTCTTGTGGTGGATAAAGTAAGAAATATAGTAAGGCAACAACTAACGCACTACCTATTCCCCCTAATGCACCTTCAATTGTTTTGTTGGGTGAGATATCTGGCCATAGCTTACGCTTACCAAAACGTCTACCAACTAGATATGCGCCAATATCGGTTGCCCAAACGATGAATAAGCCAAAAAGCAATACGTTGATTCCTTCTGTACGCGCACTAACAAAGTTTTGAAAACCAAAACCGACATATAAACTGGTAACAACTGGAAAACCAGCTTCATCGATCGTATACATATTTTTTGAGAAGACAGCGGCACCCAATAGGATCATCACAGTCAAATAAAACAACATAAATTCATTTGTTTGTTCAGGTAAAAAGAAAAACCAGCGCTCTTTCGGCAGGACAAGAAAAACTGCACCGATGGCAGAAAGAACTCCTTCAAAACTTAATAGTGTCAATCCTTTCATACGAAAAAGTTCATAGACACCAACTACTGCTAATAAAGCCGCTACTAGCTCAAGCCCAATTCCTCCGATCCAAATGATCGGAATAAATAATGCCAATGCTACGACCGCAGTGATCACACGTTGCTTCATGATTGTTCTCCTTTATCTACACTTTTTACACCACCAAAACGACGGTCTCGATGTTGATAAGAAGCAATTGCTTCTTCTAAATGGGCGTCGTCAAAATCTGGCCATAAGGCTTTTGAAAAATATAATTCACTATAAGCAATCTGCCACAATAAGAAATTACTGATCCGTTCTTCGCCACTTGTCCGGATGACTAATCCTGGATCGCGAAGTTCGGGAGGTAAGAAACCGGTCATCAGATGATCCGCGATCATGTCCTCGTCGATGTCTTCCGTAGAAAGATCGTTTTCTTTTACTTGTTCACTGATTGATTTGACTGCAGAGATGATTTCTGCCCGACTACCATAATTCAGTGCGAAGTTTAAGATCATTCCCGTATTTTCTTTGGTTTGTTCAATAGCACGGCGTACTGCATCTTGCGTATGTTCCGGCAAGAGTTCTTCATAGCCCATCACTTGTACCTTGACATTTTCAGCAATCAACTCAGGGACGAACGTATCAAAAAAGTCTACAGGTAATTGCATCAAAAAATTGACTTCCTCTTTTGGACGTTTCCAATTTTCGGTTGAAAACGCATAGAGCGTTAACACCTTTACCCCAAGTCGAGAAGCTTTTTTTGTGACTTTCTTAACGGTTTCCATGCCTTCTTTGTGGCCAGCCACTCGTGGTAGACGACGGTTTTGTGCCCAACGACCATTCCCATCCATGATGATGGCGATATGTTTCGGGATATCTCTCTGCGCATCAAAATGGTACTCACTTTTTTCTTGAATATATTTGTTTTTTTGCGGAAAAAAACGTAACATTCTTTTTCCTCCCATACTAAAAAATTACAACTATCTTTACCATTATAGCAATATCTATCGTTATTTCCTATGGTATAGCCCTTTTTTTACGCAAATTCAAAGGATTTTTTAGTTTTTCTTAGTCAAAAAGTAAAAAACAGGAGACAGCACTTCACACTGTCCACCTGTCTTTATTGATTCTTATACTTCAAGCAATTCTTTTTCTTTGTCTGCAGCGATACGATCTACTTCTTTGATACTGTCATCTGTTAGAGTTTGCACTTCTTTTTCTAAGTCACGCAAATCATCTTCTGTGATATCGCCATTTTTTTGTTGTTTTTTGTACTCATCGATTGCATCACGACGAATGTTACGGACAGCGATTTTCGCATTTTCAGCTTCTTTTTTCACGTCTTTCGCTAATTCTTTCCGACGTTCTTCTGTTAACTGAGGAATGACTAAACGGATCACATTTCCGTCATTTGTTGGGCTGATACCGATGTCGCTTGCCATGATCGATTTTTCGATGTCTTGAAGCACACTTTTATCGAATGGTGTGATCATCAATACTCTTGCTTCTGGGATCTGAATCGATGCTAATTGGTTCAATGGTGTTGGTGCGCCATAATAATTAACAGTGATACGATCTAATAAGCTCGCATTCGCACGGCCGGCACGGATCTGTCCAAGTTCACGTTGTAGATTTTGTGCTGCTTTTTGCATCTTGTCTTTTGCTTCTGTCATAATTGCATCTGCCATTGTTTATTTCCCCCTTACGGTTGTTCCGATATTTTCACCTAAGATTGCTCGGCGAATGTTTCCATGTTCATTAAGATTGAACACAAGTAACGGGATATCATTGTCCATACTCAATGAACTAGCAGTTGAATCCATTACTTGTAATCCTTTTGCAATGACTTCCATGTGTGTCAATTCATCGAATTTCACTGCTGTTGAATCGATTTTTGGATCGGCAGAATAAACACCGTCAACATTGTTCTTAGCCATTAAAATAACATCAGCGCCAATTTCAGCTGCACGTAATGCCGCAGTTGTATCTGTAGAAAAATAAGGGTTTCCAGTACCACCGGCAAAAATAACGATGCGCCCTTTCTCTAAATGACGCTCTGCTTTACGACGGATGTATGGTTCTGCGATTTGTCGCATTTCAATTGAGGTTTGGACGCGTGTAGGAACACCAACATTTTCTAATGTATCTTGTAATGCTAAAGCATTCATCACAGTTGCTAACATGCCCATGTAATCCGCTTGTGCACGTTCCATCCCCATTTGTGCGCCAATTTGACCGCGCCAGATATTTCCACCGCCGACAACAATTGCCATCTCTACGCCTAACTCGTGGACTTCTTTGATCTCTTGGATGATTTCTTTGATAACTGGTGGTTTGATTCCAAACCCTTCATCTCCAGCTAAAGCTTCTCCACTTAATTTTAAGACGACACGCTGATATTTTGGTGTGACCATGTTCATTCCTCCAATATTTTCTATTGACATTCTACCATATCCAGATAGTTTAGGCACGAAAATACCTATGCTCTTGATATCTCTTGCCCTAAAAAAAAGAGCTGTGACGAATGTCGCTGCTCCTCATTTCATTCAAATAAGCGATGGAACCGATGTGGTCACAAAGAAAATGCAGAATAATCTCTATTTTCTTTGGACCAAACATCGTACCATTAATCAAGTCCGTAAACCGGATTATTTTTTCAC
Organism: Enterococcus sp. AZ062; assembly: GCF_051715065.1. Classification (NCBI taxonomy): domain Bacteria; kingdom Bacillati; phylum Bacillota; class Bacilli; order Lactobacillales; family Enterococcaceae; genus Enterococcus; species Enterococcus sp. AZ062. The sequence continues at coordinate 2,017,184 of NZ_JBIOTB010000001.1, forward strand.
TTGGTTCATTACTTCTTCTACAAAGTTATCTTCGCGTTTTTCGATACCTTCGCCGACTTCAAAGCGGACAAATGATTTCACAGTTGCGCCTTTAGAAGCAACAAATTTTTCAACAGTCATATCAGGATCTTTAACGAATGGTTGGTCAACCAATGCGATTTCAGCTTTAAATTTGTTTAAGCGTCCTTCAACCATTTTTTCAACGATGTTCGCTGGTTTGCCTTCGTTCAATGCTTGTTCAGTCAAGACTGTACGTTCGTGATCTAATTCAGCTTCAGGGATTTGTGTTTCGTTTACATAACGAGGGTTGATCGCTGCTACGTGCATCGCTACGTCTCTAGCTACCGCTTCGTCAGTTGTACCTTCTAAAACAGCTAATACAGCAATACGTCCACCCATGTGTAGGTAACCGCCAAATGCAGCGTTGTCATCTTTTTCGATTACTTCAAAACGACGGAAGCTGATTTTTTCACCGATAACTTGTGTTGCTTCGATCAAGTCAGATTCAACTGTTCCTTTTGATGTTTTGATTTTCATTGCTGCGTCCATGTCAGCTGGTTTGTTTTCAGCGACTAGTTCAGCGATTTCTTTTACTAAGTCTTGGAACATTTCGTTTTTAGAAACGAAGTCTGTTTCTGAGTTAACTTCAACGATTGCTGCAGTATTACCTTTCACTGCAACTGAAGCAAGACCTTCAGCGGCGATACGATCGTTTTTCTTCGCAGCTTTAGCCATTCCTTTTTCACGTAAAAGATCTACCGCTTTTTCGATGTCACCTTCAACTTCAACCAATGCTTTTTTCGCATCCATCATACCTACGCCAGTCATGTCGCGTAGTTCTTTTACCATTTTAGCTGTAACGTCTGCCATTTTTACTTCCTCCTAGTTGTATGCTTTTTCTTTAAAAAAAGCTGTTTCAAAGGAGAGTGAGGCTTGTCGCCTAGCCTTTGAAACAGCTCCATCATTTAAAAATTATTCTGCTGAAGAGTTGTCGCCTTCAACAACATCAACGATTTCTTCGATTGAAGTCGCTGTGTTTTCTGCTGAAAAATCTTCTTCAACTACTTGATCTTCCCCTTGATTTCCTTCGATGAAAGCATCAGCCATTTTTGAAGTAATCAATTTAACGGCACGGATTGCGTCGTCGTTTGATGGGATAACTACGTCGATCTCATCTGGATCACAGTTTGTATCAACCATTGCTACGATTGGGATATTCAATTTGTGTGCTTCTTGAACGGCAATGCGTTCTTTACGTGGGTCAACGATGTACATTACATCTGGGATTCTTGGCATATCAGCGATACCACCTAAGAATTTTTCAAGACGTTCACGTTGTTTGTTCAAACCAGCAACTTCTTTTTTAGGTAGAACTGCAAAAGTTCCATCTTCTTCCATTGCATTGATTTGTTTCAAACGAGCGATACGTTTTTGGATCGTATCCCAGTTTGTCAATGTTCCACCTAACCAACGGTGGTTTACAAAGTATTGTCCAGCACGAGTAGCTTCATCTTTGATTGCTTCTTGTGCTTGTTTTTTCGTACCTACGAATAAAGCAACGCCGCCTTCTTCTGCTACGCTCTTCATATAATCGTAAGCTGCATCTACTAATTTAACTGTTTTTTGCAAGTCAATAATGTAGATTCCGTTTCTTTCTGTGAAGATGTATTTCTTCATTTTTGGGTTCCAGCGACGAGTTTGGTGACCAAAGTGTACGCCGGCTTCTAGTAATTGTTTCATTGAAATTACTGCCATGTTTGTTTCCTCCGATTTGGTTTTTATTTTCCCTCTTCTTGTCTTCCAACTCGCTAGCCAACTTTTTCAAGCACCGACCAACGATCCAACAAGAATGTGGATTTATTGAGTAGTGACGTAAGATACACCAAAGTGATCTTTTTCTGCTCAACATTCAATAGTTTAACTGAATTGGGCATAAATTTCAAGAAAAAAAATCAACTTACTTATTTTTTTGTGTCTTCTTTTTCTCCCTCTCATTTTTTTACTTTATTTCTTTTTTTTTTAATAAGCAATTCGTGAAAAAATAAACAGGTAAATGTAAAATAAAGATGGGCAATTCAACGTTTTTTTGTTATGATACTTGTGAAAAGTTTCGTTAAAGGAGAACTAAAATGCGAAAAACTGAGCGACACTTGTTGATTAAACAAATCATTGAAGATTATACGATCCGTACACAAGATGAAATGTTAGCTAAACTGACTGAAATGGGTGTATCTGCGACTCAAGCGACGATTTCAAGAGATATACGTGACTTAAAAATCGTCAAGGCGCCTGATGAAAATGGTGTTTCCCATTTTGTCCTGTTCAAAGAAAAGGAGACAGCTGAATCAAAAAGCGAAGATGAAAAACGTTTGATCCAGATGATTGAAGATATCGTGTTAAAAGTGGAACGAGTTCATTTTTTGACTATCGTCCATACCTTACCAGACAACGCACCGTTGTTCGCAGCTGTCTTAGATGAAATCAAACCGCCTCATATCGTTAGTACGATTGCTGGCTTTGATACAACGATCATTATTTCGAAAGATGATGAAGATGCGCAGTTAGTTGAAAACTTCTTGCATCATCCCACTACAGCAACAATTTTTTAAATGCCATAACAGTTAGTAATTGTATATATATTTTTTGATGTTGGTGAAATTTGCCAGCATCTTTTTTTATTTAAATCAATACTGGAGAAGAACCATGAACCTCTCTCAAGTTGACTTAACCTTTCGTTGCTATGAAAGCCCACTATACCTCGCACTCAATGCCTCATAGAAACAATAATAGTATTGTTTTCCACTAGTAGAATAAATTCAAATATCATGGAGAAACACAACAAGCGCTAAAAATCATATAAAGCTTAGTTAACTTTAAGTTAGGTAGGTATTGCTTATTTCATTATGAATTCTCACTTTCTTCTGATTATCGAAAAAACAGTCCCCCACACTCCTTATTTACATGTCATACTTTAATTTAAAAAAATTTTATAGCATAGAAAGGAAAAACGATTATGACCTTCTTCCCCTTTGTCGATCCCAATCGTCGCCCACAAGCAGAAATCAAAAAAATGACAGAAGAACTCACTCAAAAGTTCCATGCAATCGATCCAGATTTGACTTTGATACATAATGATAACTTTATTGATTATGGTCCAGAGGTCTTTCCAAAGTTATCGAAAATTTATTGGGACCCTCGTGTACCGAATCATCCGATGGAACATTTTGTGTATTCGGAGTATCGTTTAAAAGGTAAGTTCTATACTGCTTATTGGGTTACCCCTTATGGTGTGATTATTGATAAATCACGATTAACAGATAGTCATGAAAAAAATTTGCAAAAAAAAGTAAGTAGCATTAATGATGCAATTCTTGAAGTCATTCGAGATTATCAAGTTCATAATCTTCTTTATTGGAAAGATTTGTTTTCACAAAAACAATTCGCACAACATGCTTTGGCCCTATATAAACAAAATCAACAAATAATCGGAGACACAAATATATGGAACTCCCCATTTGATTTCAGTGATCTAAAGTACCGACCTTTAGCAGCTGTTAAAAAAAATACTGAATTTCTAGAGACACAGCTGAGACAGTTAGATTTTCACTTAACTCTTACTCACGATGATTCATTTATTGATTTTGGACCAGAAATTGGTCATTTATTAGCTGATGCGCCTTATGACTCTGAACAAGATGAGCCTGATGATCCAATTGCTACCATATCTAATTATGAATATAATATTTATTTTAACCAGATACCTATTTACAGTCTCTCTCCTTATAGTATAGGAACGTGTTTTCATGGCGACTTCTTTAATGGTGGAATTACTAATGTTAAGTATCTGGGGCTAAATAAGGTGTTAGCTGATGCGATTGAAGTGATTATGAGAAAATATATGCTTTACAACAAATACTATTGGCGTGAAACCTATACGCCAGAACAATTTCAGCACAAAATACGTGAAGATAAAGAATGGTGGACTTTATTTTAACAGTTTATTCAAAAAATAAAATCTTGAACAGAAAGGATAGTAACTATGACCTTCTTTCCCTTTGTCGATCCCAACCGTCGTCCACAAGCAGAGATCAAAAAAATGACAGAAGAACTCACAAAAAAATTTCAAGCAATCGATCCAGACTTGACCTTGATCCATAATGATAACTTTATTGATTACGGTCCAGAGGTCTTTCCAAAGTTATCGAAAATTTATTGGGACCCCCGTGTGCCATATCACCCGATGGAACATTTTGTGTATTCAGAGTATCTGCTTAGATATGGCGGCTATCCTCTTTACTGGTTTACGCCTTACGATGAACAAATTTACGAATATTATAGAAAACCGAGCGGGGCTTCAGATTCTTCTAGACAAGCAGTAAAAGTGATTGACCAAGCTATCTTAAAAGTCATTCATGATTATCAAGTGCATAACTTGTTCTATTGGAATGACTTATTTTCAGAAAAACAATTGGAACAGAAAAGGTTAGAACCTTATAATCGACCATCACAATTCATTGGACCTGGCGAACTAATTAGTTCACCAATTAGTTTCACTGACCCCAAGCACCGACCTTTAGCTGCTGTAGAAAAGAATACGGAATTTCTAGAAACTCAGTTAGATCAATTAGATTCTCGATTAACCGTGATTCATGATAAATCATATATTGATTTTGGTCCAGATATCGGTCATTTTCTTGCGGAGTGCCCTTACGATCCAGAGGAAGACGAGCCAGATGATCCTAGACGTGATTTATCTCGTTACGAGTACGACATTTATTTTAATAAAACATTACTTTTCTCTCTCTCTCCTTATTGTAGTGGGACTGGATTTCATGGCGATTACTTTAATGGGGGAATACCGAATGTTACCTACCTTGGACTAAGCAAGAAGCTAGTTGATGCGATCAATGTGATTATGAGAAAATATATGCTTTACAACAAATACTACTGGCGTGAAACCTATACGCCAGAACAATTTCAGCACAAAATACGTGAAGATAAAGAATGGTGGACTTTATTTTAACAGTTTATTCAAAAAATAAAATCTTGAACAGAAAGGATAGTAACTATGACCTTCTTTCCCTTTGTCGATCCCAACCGTCGTCCACAAGCAGAGATCAAAAAAATGACAGAAGAACTGACCCAAAAATTTCAAGCAATCGATCCAGATTTGACTTTGATACATAATGATAACTTTATTGATTACGGTCCAGAGGTATTTCCACAACTTTCTACTATCTACTGGGACCCTCGTGTACCGAATCATCCGATGGAACATTTTGTGTATTCGGAGTATCTACTTAGATATGGAGGTTACCCTCTTTACTGGTTTACGCCCTATGGTGAACAAATCTATGAATATTATAGAAGACCTGGAGGGAATGCAGACTCGCGAAGAAAAACTTTAAAAATGATTGAACAGACTCTCCTAAGAATCATTCATGACTATCAAGTGCATAACCTTCTCTATTGGAAAGATATATTTACTGAAAAACAATTTGAACAGGAGAAGTTAAAACCCTACAAGAGAGTATCGCAATCTATTGGACCTGGCGAATTAATTAGTTCACCAATTAGTTTCACTGACCCCAAGCACCGACCTTTGGCTGCTGTAGAAAAGAATACCGAATTTCTGGAAACTCAGTTAGATCAATTAGATTCTCGATTAACTATTTCTCATAATGATTCGTATATTGATTTCGAACCAAAAATAAGTCGTTTCTTAGCTGAATGTCCCTATGATCCCGAAGAAGACGATCCTAACGATCCAATAAATAAATTATGTAGTGAAGAATATAAAATTTATTATGAGAATATTCTACTATTCAGCTTTTATCCTTTTCAATTAGGTTACGGTTATCATGGTAATTTCTACGAGGGAGGCATTCCTAACACAACGTATCTTGGGTTAAGCCAAGAATTCATAAATCAAATTGATAATATTATCTCAATGTATATGATTTTTAATCTATATTATTGGCGTGATCAGTATTCTCCAGAGCAATTCCAGTATGAAATTCATAAATATAAAAAAATGTGGTGCTTAGAATAACCAAGTAACACTATTCTTTACTATGATAAGCAAATCAATTTAACGCTTAGATAGGTGTCCAACCTACATGTTTATTATCGCTTTACTCATGTTCTCTTCACTTCGACTTTTACGAAAAAATTCTTTAGAATGCCTTTTAACTTGTTGTCTTTCAAATGAAAAATCTTGAATAGAAAGGAATAATACCTATGACCTTCTTCCCCTTTGTCGATCCCAATCGTCGCCCACAAGCAGAAATCAAAAAAATGACAGAAGAACTGACCCAAAAATTTCAAGCAATCGATCCAGATTTGACTTTGATACATAATGATAACTTTATTGATTACGGTCCAGAGGTTTTTCCAAAGCTATCGAAAATTTACTGGGAGCCTCGTGTGCCAGATCACCCGATGGAACATTTTGTGTACTCGGAGTACCAACTTAGATATAAAAACTATCCTCTTTACTGGTTTACTCCTTATGGTGAATGGATTTACGAATCTTATAGAAGACCTGGAGGAAATTCAAATTCGGCAAGAAAAATATTAAAGATGATTGATCACACTATCCTAAAAGTTATCCATGATTATCAAGCGCATAATCTCTTCTATTGGAAAGACTTATTTTCAGAAAAACAATTAGACCAGGAAAGGTTAGAACCTTATAACCGACCAACACAATTCATTGGACCAGGAGAAATTATTAGTTTACCAATGGATTTGACAGATCCTAAACATCGTTCTCTAGAAGCTGTTAACAAAAATACTATATTTTTAGAGAAGTAACTAAGTAAACTTGATTACCAATTAACAATTATTCATGACGAAACATTCATTGATTTTGGCCCAGATGATGGACGTTTCATAGCTGAATGGGGATACGATCCCGAAGAGTATGAAGCTGATGATCCAATTTTGAGCTTATCTTATACGGAATATACAATATATTACAACAGTACTCCTATTTTTAACTTTACTCCCTACAGTCAAGGAAGTAACTATTGTGGAGATTATTTTAAAGGTGGGATTTCCAACGCTGAGTATCTAGAATTACCTAAAGAACTGGTCGAAACAATTAACAATATCATCAGCGAATATATGGTTTTCAATTTGTATTACTGGCGTAATCAGTATACTCCAGAGGATTTTCAGTATGAAATTCATAAATATAAAGAAATGTGGCACTTGGATTAACCAAGTACCACGTTTTTTATTTGATAAGTGGATAAGCTGTTACAACAGTTATTTTACCGTTTGCTTTTACGTTAGTTCTACCCTTGATTTCAATTTCCCCGCTACTATCTGTTCCCACAAAATCATGTCCACCTGGTATATTCGGAACCTCTTTTTTTACAATTTGCTCTACTTCACTCGTAATTTTCTCTGCATCCCAGTTGTCAGGAAAAACAGTAGAGTTAGTTCTCTTATATTTCCCATCATATCTAACTTTCGCCTCAAAAGGTCGTCCTTCCACCACTGTCCCAGTTGGTTCATAATCCACTCCACTGTCTGGATTATAAAAATCAGGGTGGCGTGAATGAGCACCTTTAAGTACAGGTACACCATCTTTCCCCGGTCTTACCTCTCCCTCCACATGACGCAAGGCTTTACGGTTATAGTATTCAGTGATTTTCAATTTTTCTACTAAGGACTACTTGATCTGTTCAATAGTCGATTTATCGCTTAGATAGATGTCCAACCTAGATGTTTATTATCGCTTTACTCATGTTCTCTTTACTTCGACTTTTTCGAAAAAAAATTCTTTATACTGTCTTTCAACATGTTATGATTCAAATGAAAAAACTTGATATAGAAAGGAATAATATCTATGACCTTCTTCCCTTTTGTCGATCCCAATCGTCGACCACAAGCCAAGATTCGAAAAATGACAGAAGAACTGACCCAAAAATTTCAAGCAATCGATCCAGATTTGACTTTGATACATAATGATAACTTTATTGATTACGGTCCAGAGGTTTTTCCACAACTTTCGTCAATTTACTGGGATCCTCGCGTGGCAAATCATTCGATGGAACATTTTGTGTATTCAGAATATCAGCTAAAATATAGGAATTATCCCTTTTACTGGTTTACTCCTTATGGGGAACGGATTTATAAATCTTATAAGAAACCTGCGGGAGAGTCAGATCCTTGGAGAGAAGCTTTAGATGTAATTGATTCTAACGTCCTTAAAGTCATTCATGATTATCAAGTACATAACATCCTCTACTGGAAAGACTTCTTTACAGAAAAACAATTGGAACAGGAAAGATTAAAACCCCACAAGAGAGTATCAGAATTCGTTGGACTAGGTAAAATCATTAGTTCACCATTTAGTTTTATTGACCCCAAGCACCGACCTTTAGCTGCTGTAGAAAAGAATACCGAATTTCTGGAAACTCAATTAGATCACTTAGATTCTCGATTAACAGTGATTCATGATGATTCTTATATTGATTTTGGTCCGGATATCGGCCATTTTCTTGCGGAATGTCCTTACGATCCAGAGGAAGACGAGCCAGATGATCCTATTCGTTACTTATCTCATTATGATTACCACATTTATTTTAATGAGACACCCATTTACGGACTTTCTCCTTATAGTATAGGAACTAGTTTTCATGGCGACTTCTTCAATGGGGGGATTGCCAACGTTACGTACCTTGGACTTAGTAAGGAGCTAGATGATGCGATCGAAGTGATTATGAGGAAATATATGCTTTATAACAAATATTACTGGCGCAACAATTATTCCTATGAAGATTTCCAAGAAATAGTGCGTAACTATAAAAAGTCATGGAAGTTGAATTAATTCAACTTCCATGACTTTTTTTATTTCACCGGATAGGCTGTTGCAACAGTTATTTTACCATTCATTTTGACATTAACACTCCCTGCTATTTCAAATCCAGCTGTACTATTGCCACTAAACGGATGATTTCCAGGAGTAGTAAAATTATGTTTTTTTACAATTTGTTCTACCTCACTCGTAATTTTTTGAGCATCCCAATTATCTGGGAATACTGTAGATTCTTTGACCTTCAATGTTCCTGGATAAGTTATTTCGGCGTTATAAGGTTGCCCTTCCACCACTGTTCCTTTCGGCTTATAAACCACTCCACTGTCTGGGCTATAAAAATCAGGATGTCTCGAATGGGCACCTGTGATTTCAGGATTGCCAGTTCTTCCCGGTCTCACCTCTCCTGCCACATGTCGCAACGACTTGCGGTTATAAAATTCAGTGGTTGGTAACTTCTCTACTAAGGCTTCATTTGGACAGCCCTTGGTAATCAGAGCCTTTTCCGCTTCCAATACGCGAGCGGCTTCAGCTTCTTCAACTTCGATCGCTGTTACGAAGACTTCTTCGGATTCAACTGCTCGTAAGACAGAAAACATTTCAGACAACGGTAAGCACATAATGATCAGTAAGATGTCTGTTTTTTCGAGCTGGATTTGGGACTGTTTGATGACCCAGTCGGTATTTTCGTAATTTGGTAAATTCTTCAATACATTGCCACCGACTTCAGAAATCGCTGCAATGGTGGTTTCATCTAGACTCCTTGGTAAGGCATTCGTGCGTTCTTCATCGAACAAGCCATCGGCTAACGCATAGTAGTTGCAATAGACACCGAAAAAGCTTTGCACTTTGCGGATCGTATAGATGACTTCTTGGTTAAAGCCGATGTCGATTTGGTCTAAGGGAACAATTTCTTGCGTTCCCCGATACACAAACTCACCTTCCCGATCAATGACAACTTCTTTGTCATTGGCTTTCGCTGCAATCCGGAATAGATTGGTCTGAAACGTATCAGGTAATTGATCAATCAGCGCATCCCGCTCATCGATCATTTTACGGGTGATTTCTTTTCCGACTTCATTGACGGAATCGACATCTGTTAGGTCTACTGCCCCGAATTGGACCGAAGAATATTCTTTAACCAGTTCCAAGGCTTGTTCAGGTGTGGCGATTTCTGCTAAAAATGTATCAAAGTCCGTCTCCATGGGAATCGTGATGCCACGAACATCATATTGTGTATATAATTGTTGACGATGGTCATAGGCGGTATAGCTCATGGTCACATTGACATAGGGCGTTCCTGGACCATTATATGGAGAAAAATTGATTTGTTTCAGGGCGCCGATCCGCGGAGGTAATTTTTCATTTCCCGGTAAGTATTCATTCAGCGAACCATCTGGATAAACTAACAGACTTTGATTGTTCGTGCTTTTCGGCACGAATAATCTGCTCACACCGTCTGTGCCAGTTCGCATCTCATATCCAGATAAGTCGGGGGTCGTTTCTATGTATTCGAGAAACTGGTTTTGGACTGAAATCCAGCTAGCCAACTCGATTTTGGTGGTCGGATAAATCTCAACGGGGTCTTCTGGAGCATCAATGGCGTCACCAAGTAAACTGATCGATTGTCTTAAGATATTGGTGGAGGTCACACGATACAACTGACTGACAGCCGTCTCTTTGGACGATTCTTTTAAGTAGGGTCGGGTAAATTCAGCAAAGGCGGTAGCTTGGATGATCGGTGCAATTTTTGAACGAGCAAACCGTGCACTGAGGGGTAACGTACTTGGCCCTTCCATCATGTCTAAATAATCCGCTAGAACCAAATTATCAAATACGTTATGTTCGGCAGTCAAAGTATCCGTAAATCCTCGGAGTTTTGCCCATTCGTTCCATGTTTTTTCATCTTTCGCTTGCGAAGTGCCGCTTAAATCAATCTCAACAGCCGGACGCGAGATCGCTTCTCTGAAGGATCGATCACTCGCAAAGGCTAAGAGTGTCGGTTGGAAAACCGACGACAACAACATCACAACCATCAACAACGAGAACCATTTCTTTTTCACTTTCATTTTTCCACTCCTTTTCTTTTTTATTTACACCGAGAGTATACCGCAAGAAAAGAAAGCGCTTAACAAAAAGTGAAGATTCTCATGAAACGACTTTTTCTAAAATAAGAAAAGGAAATTCAATTATTTATTCATAAAAATTTTTGTATGTACAATTCAACATAAAACAACTATGAAAATGTATGCCGTACCAAAAATACATCAAAAAAGCCGGGATTTTTTCAAATCCCGACTTGGCTCGTTTCTAAAAGAGAACCTTCTAGATAAAAATCAATTCAATTGTAAATATGCAATGGATTATTGACTGATAAATAACTTTTAGATTTCTCTTCAGAAAATCATTGAGCAATGAAACTTTTTACATTTTATCTGGTGCATGTAATCCTAATAGACGTAAGTCTTCTTTTAGTAAAACAGTTACCGCATAAACTAACGCTAAGCGCGCATCTTTTTGGTCATCGTCCGCTAAGATTTTTGTATGTGCATAGTATTTATTGAATGCTTGTGCCAGTTTGATCGCATGTTTTGCAATGATCGATGGCTCATATTTTTCACCCGCTTGAAGTACTGTTTCAGGGTATTTCTGTACAAGCTTCACGACTTCCCAACTATTTTCATCATTCAACGCATAAGCTTGATCTTCAGAAGGAACAAAACCTGCTTTGTCTAATAAACTCATCGCACGAGCATGAGTATATTGGACATAAGGACCAGTTTCCCCTTCAAAACGAACCACTTCTTCTAAATTGAAGTCAAAGGTATTCAAACGATCATTTTTTAAATCGTGGAAAATAACAGCACCAACACCGACTTGTTTTGCGATGACATCTTTGTTTTCCAAATCAGGATTCTTTTCACTGATTTGTTGTTTCGCTGAGTCGATTGCTTCATTCAATACTTCTTCTAGTAAAACGATCTTTCCTTTACGTGTAGATAGTTTTTTACCACCTTGTGTGATCAAACCAAACGGGATATGGTGCATATCATCTGACCAGTCAAAGCCTAGTTCTTTCAAGACAGCTTTCAATTGTTTAAAGTGATAACTTTGTTCATTACCAACTACGTATAGTGATTGACTGAAATCATACGTACGTTTACGGTATAGTGCAGCTGCCAAATCACGCGTAATATAAAGTGTCGCACCATCTGATTTTTTGATCAAGGCAGGATTTAGATCATAAGCAGATAAGTCAACGATTTCTGCACCTTTGTCTTCTTGTAAGAGATGTTTTTCTTCTAGTAATTCGACAATCTCATCCATCTTGTCATTGTAGAAAGCTTCCCCGTTCAATGAATCAAAACGAACTTCTAACAAGTCATAGATCTTGTTGAATTCTTTCATTGATTCGTCACGGAACCATTGCCATAACTCCATCGCTTCTTCGTCGCCTTCTTCTAGACGCTTGAACCAAGAACGAGCTTCATCATTCAATTCAGGTTGTGTTTCAGCTTCTTCGTGGAATTGGACATATAGACGCAATAATTCATTGATTGGTTCAGCTTTTACAGATTCAGCAGATCCCCATTTTTTGTAGGCAACGATCAGTTTTCCAAATTGTGTTCCCCAGTCTCCTAAATGGTTGATACGTACTGGTTGGTAGCCTAATTTTTCCATAATAAAGCCAATTGAGTTTCCGATTACTGTCGAACGTAAGTGACCCATTGAAATTGGTTTTGCAATGTTTGGTGAAGACATATCGATAGGCAGGCTTCCTTGGTTACCGATCGTGCTATCACCATAGTGTTCTTTTTCTTTTACTACTGTAGCTAACACTTGCTTACTAATGATCTCTTTGTTCATAAAGAAGTTCAAGTATGGTCCGACGACTTCGATTTTTTCAAAATTTGTTGCATCGATTTTCTCAGCAAGATCCGCTGCGATCTGTTGTGGTGCTTTGCGGAAGATTTTTGCTAAAGAGAACGTGGGAAATGCGACATCTCCATGGTCCGCTGATTTTGGATTTTCAAGTAATTGTGCGACTTGCTCCAATGTCAAGTCATCTTGTACTACTTCATATAGTGCTTTTGCAACAACATCTTTGTTATTCATTTATTTTCCTCCTACATATTGTTTGCTGTAAAACAAAAAAATCTCTAGCAAATCCATATTTCCTATGAATTTACTAGAGACGAGAATTCCCGCGGTACCACTCCAATTGTCCTAAAAAAGGACCTGCTCGATCTGATATCGGTAGACGACCGTCTGTCAAAGACAGAGTTCTCCAAGTGCGCTTCATTGGGATTTGTCCGTCCGGCTTCCACTCTACCCAGACTCGCTTTGAACGAAATGACACCAATTACTCTCTTGTTCAGCAAACGTTGCTCTTATTTAACTTGATTTGAATTATAGCAGATATCCAATCGACTGGCTAGAGTTTTCTTCATAAATAAACGGTGTTCGAAAAGTTGACCTTCAACAATAAGCTAAAAAATCAAAAAATATAAGAAACTATTTTCTGATTTTCTATCTTATTGCTCAGGTCAAAGTGCTTTTCTCACAACCTAAAATGTCCAGGAGGTCTAAAGGAGATTAAAAACCAACTGGACATTTTATACACATGGTCATGGTAAAACGATAAAAAGTTTCTTACGCTTCATCAGCAACAATGATCGTTCCTTCTTCTGAAGCCAATAGATTCTCAATGTTTTCTAAGGAAGTGATAATTGCTTTCCCAGTAGGTCGAGCCTCAACAAAGGCAATCGCTGCTTCCACTTTTGGCAACATGCTTCCTGGAGCAAATTGGTTTTCAGCAATGTATTGTTTCATTTCTGAGACATCAACTGTTTCTAGTTTCTTTTGATCAGGTTTTTGATAATTCACATAGACATTATCGACACCCGTCAACACGATCAATAGATCTGCTTCGATGATCTCTGCTAATTTTTCAGAAGCAAAATCTTTGTCGATCACGGCTTCTTTTCCTTCAAGACCTGTTGCAGTTTCCACTACTGGAATACCGCCACCACCTACAGAAATGGTGATCACGCCTTGTTCCACTAATGTTTGGATGACACGAGCCTCTTTGATTGAGATTGGTTTTGGAGAAGCAACGACCTTACGCCAACCACGTCCTGCATCTTCTTTGAATGTTACGGAAGAATCAGCCTTCATTTGTTCATTTGCTTCTTCTTCTGTATAGAAAGGTCCCACTGGTTTGCTCGGATTTTTGAATGATGGATCATTCTCATCAACGATGACTTGTGTTACTAAAGAAACGACATCTTTATCGATCCCTTTTTCTTTCAACACTTCACCCATTGCATTTTGCAACCAGTAACCGATTGAACCTTCCGTCATTGCCACACATGTATCTAATGGCATTGCCGGTGTTTTTTCTGAGTCAGCTGCTTGTTGTTGGATCAATAAATTTCCAACTTGTGGCCCATTTCCGTGTGAGATGATCAACTCATCTCCTTGTTCAATAAATTTCACTAAGTACTTTGCTGTTTCCATCAATGCGTCTTGTTGTGCTTTTGCACTTGCATCTGTTGATAAAATCGCGTTTCCGCCTAATGCAACAACCACTTTTCTGTTTGCCATGTCTATCTCCCTTTCTTTCAGAACATTCTGAATTTTACCGATGACAAAACAAGCCAGCGTTCTTTCTGAACGATCCTTACGCTGACTCGTTTTGATTATTTACTTGTTAGTTGTTACACACGAGGAATGAATAAGTTTCCAAGTGTTGCTGCCATGATTGCTTTGATTGAGTGCATACGGTTTTCTGCTTGCTCAAATTGACGTGCATATTTACTGCGGAATACTTCGTCTGTTACTTCCATTTCAGTGATGCCGAAGCGTTCTTTCATTTGTTCACCGTAAACTGTCTTCGTATCATGGAAGGCTGGTAAGCAGTGTAAGAAGATCAAACGATCTGTATTGTTTGTTTTTTCGATCATATCCATATTGATTTGGTAAGGTTTCAATAATTTGATACGTTCTTCAAATTTATCTTCTTCACCCATTGATACCCAAACGTCTGAGTAAAGAACGTCTGCTCCGTCAACCCCTTTAGCAACATCGTCAGTGATCATTAATTGTGCACCTGATTTCGCTGCAAACTCTTCAGCCATTTTCACGATTTCTTCTTCAGGTTGTAATTCTTTTGGTGCAACAATACGCATGTTTGTTCCTAAGATCGCACCTGTTACTAACAATGAGTTCGCCATGTTGTTACGTCCATCGCCACAATAAGCAACTGTGATGCCTTCCACTTTACCGAAGTTTTCTTGGATCGTTAAGAAGTCAGCGATCATTTGAGTTGGGTGCCATTCATCAGTTAAACCATTCCATACAGGTACGCCTGAGAATTCAGCTAATTCTTCCACCATTTTTTGGCTGAAACCACGGAACTCGATTCCGTCAAACATACTACCTAATACTTTGGCAGTATCTTCTGTAGATTCTTTTTTACCTAATTGGATGTCATTCGCACCTAAATATTCAGGATGCGCACCAAGATCGATTGCTGCAGTTGTAAATGCTGCACGAGTACGTGTTGATGTTTTTTCAAATAGTAATGCAATATTTTTTCCTTCTAAGTAATGATGTGGGATGCCACGTTTTTTCAAATCTTTCAAGTGTTGAGAAAAGTCGATCAAATATTGTAACTCTTCCTTTGTAAAATCTTTTTCTGCTAATAAACTTCTTCCTTGAAATACTGATTCTTTCATATGAACATTCTCCTTTAAAATTGTATTCTATTTGATAGTACATAAAGTACTTGGTATTAAGAGGAAATCTGATGGCAGCTGACAGTGACTGCCATCAGGAATAAACTATTTTAAATCTTCACGAACTAACGGTTGGCTCATGCAACGAGGGCCGCCACGACCGCGTGACAATTCACTTGAAGTGATTTCCAATACTTTGATGCCGTAGCTTCTCAATAATTCGTTTGATACATAGTTACGATTATAAGTAACTACAACCCCTGGAGCGATCGCTAATGTGTTTGAGCCATCATTCCATTGTTCACGAGGTGCAACGATCGCATCGCCATTACCTGTTGGGATCAATACAAGATCATCTAAACCTAGAACTGATTTCAATGACTCTTGTAAATCATCTGAATGAGAAATTTTGATATCATCGCCAGCTTGTTCGATTGTAAAGACGTCCATTTTTCCTTCTTTACTTTGGATTGCTGGGTGGATCGTGAATTTGTCATGGTCAACCATTGTAAATACTGTATCTAAATGCATCATCGCACGATTATTCGGAATCTTGATTGCCAAGACTTTTTCAAATCCTGCGTTTTTCGCAAATAAGTGACGTGCTAAACGCTCGATCGCTTTTGCATTTGTTCTTTGTGAGATACCAACAGCGACAACTGTGTCACTAAGGATCAATTCATCCCCACCTTCGATATGATCTGGATTTTCTCGATCCAACCATACGTCAACACCTTTATTTGCAAAACGTGGATGGTGGTTCAAAATGTATTCTGTGAACATTGACTCACGACGACGCGCTTCAAATGCCATTTTATTGATTGTCATCCCATTTCCCATTGATGCGGAAGGGTCTCTTGTAAAGTATAGGTTTGGCATTGGGTCCATGTAGAATGGATAGTCGTCATCAGATGATAAATCGTATAAACTACGTGATTTCACATCGATATCTTTTGTACGGACACCCGCCATGATCTTATCTACCATATCTTGAGTTTCCATTGATAGAAGGAACTCATGAAGACCATCTCTAACAGCATTAGATGCAATAAAAGATTCATCTAACATTTTATTTAAAAATTCCTCTTTGACATTACCTGCATCGATTGCTTCAGCCGCTAATTTTTCTAAATATAATGTTTCAGCGCCTTCACTTTGGAGCACTTGTGCAAATTCATCATGCTCAGCTTGTGCAATCGGTAGATACGGAATGTCGTCGAACAACAAACGATCCATAATATCAGGTGTTAGATTTTCAACTTCTTGACCAGGTCGTTTTAATAATACTGTCTTTAACTTTCCTATCTCAGAGAAAACGTGAATCGGTTTATCCATGTTGTGTTGCCTCCTTCGTTTTGATTACATACTTAGAATAAACTGCTTTTGTAATCACTTTCATGCTTTTCTCGCATTTTAAATGAGAAGAATCTCTCATTATTAAAGCTTAATTAAATAATTACACATTTTTGCATCTTTTATTAATAATTTCTCTTTTTTTTATACTGAAAACTCTATCAAAAAAATTTTTATTCATCAAAAAAATTTTTCTGTATATTTTTAAATCCCATTTAAATTAAGGTTGTTAGCGTTTACTTTATGTATATTATTTGTTTTTTATACACTTTTATGATCACTCATCAAATTATATTCATCTGTTTTGTATAAATCCTACATAATAACAAACGCAATTGATTTTTTACAAAATATAGCTTTTCTCGGAATGTATTATGGCTTTACAAAAGAAATAAAAGAAGTCACAATAGAATTAAAGAATAATAGGAAGCAGGGATGTTCATGCGTGTAAATAAAATCGATTATCATTTTTCTAAACTCAGATATCAACCTGATTTTGAACACTTTACTGATGAGGAATTTGAAGAAATCAAAGAGCAGACTGTCCTACGTTCATATAAGAAAGGACAAGTGCTTTTTGATGAAGGAGATGAGCGGCAACGTTTCTATGTCTTAACAGAAGGATTGATCCGTTTAGAGCGTTATGACGAAAGTGCGACTTATTACTACTATGATTATGTCACAGCAAATAATCTCTTTCCAATGTCTGGTATTTTTGAAGAAGAACCTTATACGTATACAGCACAAGCCATGACAGATATCGAGACTTTTTATTTTCCTGTAGCTTGTTATGAAAAAATCGTCAAAAACAACCCCAATCAATTGATTTACATGATCCAAAAGTTAGGAAAAGTCGTTCAGATGCACGAACTACGCATTCAAATCGGCTTGACCTCCAGTGCATTTGACCGAGTGAAACAAAACCTATTTGTTTTAAAAGAAGAATTAGGAATCCCTACAGAAGACGGTCATATATCGATCCCCTATCCAATCACGTTGAAAGAACTAGCAGTCAATAGCGGGACCACTCGTGAAACCGCCGGACAGGTGATCAAACAGCTGAAAGATTCCGGCTTGGTGAATTATGATAAGAAGCGGTTCACGTTTTGTAAGGAGGCAGTGACACCGGGGTGGCGGGAGTGATTCTTTGCCATCCTCTACTATAAATATTAATAGATGAGCCAAAGGTATTTGACGATATCCACTACCTTTGGCTCATTTTTTGATAAATAAAAAAAGAAGTAAGTAATCATTCACTTACTTCTCCTCTCTTGAATAAATGAAACAATAGGATTTGTTCTCATTACTACTGTAAAGATAAAATACAGGGTAATAGCAATTAAACCTTGTACTATATTAGTTATTAAACTTGCTTGCATAGAATTAGTCAATATTCTGGTGATAATCATCATTGCAAGTGCTGAAATAAAATAAATACTTATTCGCCGAAAATTAAAAGAAAAGTTAGTAGATTTGAGAAACGAGCGCACTCTTACTGCAGTAACAAAGAATTCAGCCAATAAATTAGAAATGACAACTCCAAAAAAACCGACAGTTGGTAGTAAGATTAGATTACTTATAATGTTTATACCTGCACCAATAATCACAGATTTATTATATTCTCTAACTTTACCTATAGGAATAAGGTACTGTCTTGAAACAGCCATACCTAGCGGAATAATTACTATTAAAGGAGTAAAAAACGGGATAACATTATTAATAAATAAGAACTTTTCCCCAAAAAACCATGGAACAAGCTTATCATATACAGTTAACATCCCAAACATGATCGGTAAACTAAAAAACAACTGTAGATCAATCGTTTTATCCATCAGCTCTACAATTCGCTCAACATTTTTTTTAGCAAACAAACCACTCATATGTGGAAGTAAAACAATATCAAGTGTAGTGATGATTGTTATAAACACTGTATTTAATGTGAGTGAGTTTGTATAAAATCCAACTGCTGAAGCCCCTATGAATAAGCCTAATAAGGTCTTATTTAAATTCGTATATAAGGTAATCGCTACTTGTGGTATAAAGAATTCAAACGAGCCTTTGATGTGACTAAAACTTTTTTTTAGATTTATTTTTTGAAATGTTATATAAGGTTTGATAAAGAACCAAACTAACACTTGTGAAACAAATATACCAGCTGTTTGGATCAAAATATAGATACCTACATCATTTGAATCTTTAATAAAAAGCAGTATCAACACAAAAGTAATTATTTGAACGAATAAACTCGATACACTAGTTAACTTAAAATCTTCAATTCCCATAAAGAACCATGATATATCAAAAAGCACTGCTAAAATGGTTAAACTTTGAAAATAAAAATAATTACTGTTAGGTAAGAAACTGACAACAGCGATGTAGATAAAAAAAACTGCTAATGTCAATATCGCTTTAAATACAACAATTTCCCAAAATAATTTAGAGATGTCCTCTTGTCGATTATACGCAAGTGCGATTTCTCTGTTCCCATACATAGCTACACCTAAGCTAGCAACTAGTACAAAATATTGTGCGATTGAATTGGTATAGTTGAAGATCCCTATTCCAGCAGGACCTAACGCCATAGATACTATAGGTATGGTTATAATTGGAATAACTATTTTCATTATCTGGAATATGGATTGATAAATGAAATTACGAGCTATGTTTTTCACTCAATCAATCCCTTCTAAAAATATCTCTAGTATAAACTTTTTCTTCAACGTCATCCAATTCTTCATCAAATCGATTGGAGATGATTACATCACTTAGATTTTTAAAATCTGCTAGTTCAGTTATCATCGGAAAACCTGAAAATTCCTTCTCATCTACAGTAGGTTCATAAACAATAACAGAAATACCTCTCGCCTTCAGTCTTTTCATTACGCCTTGAATTGAAGAATAACGAAAATTATCTGAAGCAGCTTTCATAGTCAAGCGATAAATCCCTACAACTTTGGGACTTCTAGCTAAAATTTGTTCAGTGATAAAATCTTTTCTCGTCGCATTTGCATCAACGATTGCACCAATCAAATTGCTTGGGACACCACTATAATTTGCACGCAATTGCTTAGTATCCTTTGGTAAACAATACCCTCCATAGCCAAATGATGGGTTATTATAATGCGAACCAATTCTAGGATCTAGTCCGACACCTTCGATAATTTGCTTACTGTCTAAACCATTCGATTCGGCATACGTATCAAGTTCATTGAAATAAGCAACTCTTAAAGCTAAGTAGGTATTTGAAAACAATTTGATTGCTTCCGCTTCTGTTGAATTCGTCAATAGTATCGGGACATCATTATCATGAGCATTTTCCTTAAAAAGATTAGCAATTTCTTGTCCCTTATCTGAGTTTTCGCCAATCACGATTCTTGATGGGTGAAGGTTATCGTATAGTGCTTTACCCTCACGCAGAAATTCTGGTGAGAATATTATCCGCTCCGTTCCATACTTTTTCTTTAATTCTTCCGTGTACCCTACAGGAACGGTTGATTTGATTATAAAAGTAGCATCTGATCGAATTGCTAAAGCTTGTTCGATTACTTTTTCAACTGATGAAGTGTTAAAATAATTCTTCTTTTCATCGTAATCTGTTGGGGTTGCAATAATTAAGTAATCACCGAAAATCACAGCTTCATCAAAGTCTTTGATAAAATTAATTTTTAGATTATCCTTTTTTAAAAATTCACTAATTTCTTTATCCTCTATAGGAGAAATTCCTTGATTCAACTGGTCTATTTTTTCTGTTACAATATCATATGCTTTGACCTCTTCGCTTTGGCTTAGAAGTAGTGCATTTGCTAAACCAACATAACCTAAACCGAATACTGAGATATTCATCAATTATTCTCCTCTGATCTAATTTTATTTTGACTGAATTCCTGTCCCAATAAGAACCATAACATAAATTGAGAAACCCCAGGTCCAAATGGATAAGTATATTCAAAAAGACTAACAATTAATCCTAAACCTAAGATCCATGGTGAATAATTCTTATTGTGAGAATATTTAAAGAAAAAAAACCATAAATATAAATAAAATAAAATGAACGGACTAGCTCCAATATAACCTAATTGTACTAATTTATTAATTACGTAGTTATGTGGCAATATTGTATTTGCATAGGGTTGTACGGAGGTTATACTTCCGAAAAAAATATTTTCTCTGATATAATCTAATCCTTCTTTATAAGTATTAATTCTTCCAGCAGAGATTGAGTCAATATCATGAACATTATAGTTACTGAATAATGAGGCATAGACATATTCAAAAATATTTCCACCTATTGGAGATAGAATTAAGAAGACCAATCCTAACAATACAATTGAGCTAAAAACAATTGTAGATTTCTTTAGCTTTTTAGTATTTTTAACAACAAAAAAAGCGAACACGATCATTACTCCTACAATTCCCGATCGATTTCTTATAACAAGTAGAGATACGAACAACAGAATAGTACATAAAAACAAAAGAATATCTATCTTGCTTTTTCTGAATAGCATACAAATTGATAACAATAGTGCTGTTGCAATAATTGGTCCAACTTGATTTTTAGAAGGTATATTATATATTTCTGAAATTGAAAAACCATTGTTATAAAATAGTACGATACTGACTGCTAGTATTGTAGCAATAAAAATAAAATATTTTATGAATGTATTCTTTTCATTTTCTTTAAAAAAATAATTATTAGAAATAATCATAATACCAAATGGGATGGCAATTTCAAAAATAGAAAACATACCATTTTTTGAAAATAAATTTACGACACCTATCATTAATGTGTACAAAAATAGTAGTCCCATATATATCCATAATTTATTTCTAGGAATTTTATAATGAAATATGAAATAAACGATTCCAATGATTAGCATCACATATAATACAAGTCGGATCGTACTATAATAATTATCAAATATAATTGGTAAATGCTGAATGATGATAAATGTAATCAATACATAATAATATACTAAAAAAATTTTTGATTTTCTTGAATACTTTTCTCTACTCATTATTCTAAGCTCTTTTCAGCTATTTTACTGTATTCAAATTCACAAGCAACTTCCTTAGCTTGTTTTTCTAGGTTTTGATAAATAGTATTTTTATCAATTAATTTTTTTAGTTGTACTATCATTTCAGCTTTATCTGCATTCTCAAGAAAAATAACATTCCCATTTATATTTACATGCTGTGTTCCAGCCCATTTTTTCACCATCATGGGTCTTCCTAAAGATGCACCCACTTCCCAATAAACCGAGTGTCTTCCTGGAAAGACGAGCAGATCACTTTGTAACATTACTTTATAGGCTTCTTCGTTATTTACCCATCCTTTATAAAATATTTGTTTGTCATCTATCATTTGATTAAAGGACTCTTGAAGATCTAGAGAGACACTGCCATAAATAAAGAGCTTTACTTCTAAAGATAATTCTTTTACAGCTTTCATTAGTTCCAAAACTTCTTTTTTAGCAGAATTTATTTTTCCTAAGGTCACGATAACAAAATCATTTTCTTTAATATTCTCACCAAAAACAGTTTTTTTATTTAGTTGATCACTTTGAACCTTTTTTATTAAATCATTATCTCCTCCCATGATCAAAAGACTTATCTTTTCTTCTGGTAGTTTATATACGTTTTTAAGGAAATCTACTCTAGCAGGAAGTACTCCATAAAAATCAGTAGTAAATGGTTCGATTTTTGATGCTTGATGCTTCCAAATGATTTTATGCAGGATATTTTTTGAAACCCAATTCGTAGCACTGTTCGAAAAATCAGCATGATTATCTATTTTTATTATCGTATCTGGATTATTTTTCTTATATTCAATAATTTCATTCAAATTAGTAAATTGCACCCCATGTATGAAAATCAAATTTGGTTGATATTCATCTAGAAAAAATGTGATATCAGTAAACTTCTTAAGTTTTTTTCCAAATTTTGTATAATTTTTATAGGGTATACGAATCACTTCAATATCATCTGAATTAATGTACCTCTTTACCTCTAATTGCTCCGGCACGATAAGCTTTCCATTTTGGTTAAATATATCCGGACTGGCAAGAATTTTAACTTCATGTCCCATTTTTTTATGGAATTTTGGTAAAATGTTTTCTTGATATGAATAATCATCTATATAAAATGCTGCAAGGCAAATGTGTAAAATCTTCATTTTCCACCTCTTATTTCATGTGTGAATTCTTCAATAGTATTTGTCTTATTCAATAAAGTTTTTATTTCCAAATCTGATAAATCAGGCCAACTGACGCTTAATAAATCTGCTTTTACACTATCTGGAAATCGATCTCTAATTTTCTTAGCTGGATTACCTGCCCATATTTCATAGTCTGGTACATCATGAGTCAAAACTGAACCCATACCTATTACGGAACCTTGTCCGATTTTTACTCCCTGTTTGATCATACAATTAGCACCTATCCAAACATCGTGTTCTATAATGGTTTGGGAACGATATGATTTTGGTTCCATATTTGTGAAATTTTCGCGAAAAATATTTTTCCCTGAAAAGAATACAGGCGAAGTTGAAATATAATTCAAATCATGCTCTGGAGCTCCAATCAAGCATTTTTCGCCAATTGAACAATATTTTCCTATACTAGTATTAAATACCCTTGTATTATTACCAATATAACTGTAGTCATTTATTGTACTCCAATAAACACGACCACCACTTAGTACTTTAACTTTTTTTGATAGGTTTGAGTCTCTTATTAGTACATTTAAGGCTTGTCTATTAATTAAGCGAGAGGGAATTTGTAAAATATTTTTCAACAAAAAAACCGCTTTGTTCATTTCTGCCACACCACCCGATTCACATAATCGGTATAAGACAAAATAATTCGTAACACTTTCTCTGAAACATTTGGCATTGAATAATCTGAGACCTTTCTCAAGGTATCATTGTCTTGTGTTTCTAACACTTCTAGACCTTGAAGGATTCTTTCTTTTTCCAGTCCGACCATCATCACACTTGCTTCTTCCATTGCCTCTGGGCGTTCATGTGCTTGACGGATATTCAATGCTTTAAAATTCAAGGTAGAAGCTTCTTCACTAATTGTTCCACTATCACTTAACACTGCTTTGGCATTGAGCTGTAACTTATTATAGTCATTGAATCCCATCGGTTTCATTGTTTGGACCAATTGATGAAATTCGATTCCTTTCGCTTCAATCATTTTCATTGTTCGAGGGTGCGTACTTACAATGATTGGTAACTGATATTTCTCAGCAATCGTATTTAGACTATCTACTAAATTCATAAAGTTGTTTTCGGAACTGATATTTTCTTCCCGATGGGCGGAAACAACAAAATATTTTCCTTTTTCCAGACCTAAACGTTGGATGATGTCAGAATTCTGAATGTCCTCTTTTCTCGAATGAAGTACTTCAAACATCGGACTTCCAGTTTTAATGATGCGATCGGCAGGTAATCCTTCACGTAAAAGATATTCTCTTGCAATATCACTATACGTAAGATTAATATCTGCTGTGTGATCTACGATTTTTCGATTTGTTTCTTCGGGCACACGTTGGTCAAAACAGCGATTCCCAGCTTCCATATGAAAAATAGGAATATGTCTTCTTTTTGCAGCGATTGCACATAGACAACTATTTGTATCACCTAATACTAGAAAAGCATCAGGCTTTACTTCATCTAAAATAGGATCAATCTTGATTAAGATATTTCCTACTGTTTCAATTGCTGTGCCATTTGCAGCGTTCAAGAAGTAATCAGGTTTTCTTAATTTAAAATCTTCAAAAAATACTTCATTTAATTCATAGTCATAGTTTTGACCGGTATGAACTAGCACGTGCTCAATCGCTTCTGAAGTCTCTAAACGATTGATTACTGCAGATAGTCTGATGATTTCTGGACGAGTACCTACAACGGTCATCACTCTTAATTTTTTCATTCATTAAACCTCCACATAATAAGTATCAGGATGTTCTGGATCAAATGGTTCATTGACCCACATGACGGTTACCATATCTGATTTACCTAGATTCTCAATATTGTGTGTATAACCAACTGGGATATCCACTACTTCCAGTTTTTCACTAGAAACAAAATATTCAATCACTTCATCTGAATCTATTTTTCTGAAACGAATGACTCCTTCGCCATTTACTACTAAAAATTTTTCATTTTTTGTATGATGCCAGTGATTTCCCTTAGTGATCCCTGGTTTTGAAATATTAATTGATACTTGGCCACGATCCTTTGTTCTTAAAAATTCTGTAAAAGATCCACGATCGTCTACATTCATTTTTAAAAAATATGAAAATTCGTCTTCTGGTAAAAAACTTAAATAAGTGCTGTAAAGATTTTTTTCAATTTTTCTCGAAAAATCTGGTAAAGTTAAGCTCACTCGACTTTCTTTAAAAGAAATAATCAGTTCTTTCAATTCGCCAACAGTGATTTGATCAACTTCTCGAACTGAGCAATACCCTTTTTCCATATATGGTTTATCATTTAAACAAAAAATCAATTCCTTGACTACGTCATCAATGTAACACAATTCAATCATCGCATTAGGGTCATTGACTGTCACTTCTTCATCACGAGCAATCTTGTAACAAAAAGTAGCAACTACCGTATTATAATTTGGGCGTGACCATTTACCATACAAATTTGAAAAGCGATAGATATAAACTGGTGCGCCTGTTTCCTCATGATATGATTTTAAAAGATCTTCCCCAGCTTTTTTACTCTTACCGTAAGAGTTATCCAAAGAAGCTTGAATAGATGAAGAAATCATCACTGGGCATGTATTATGATGTTCTTTTAACTTTCCAAGTAACTCTGAAGTAAATCCAAAGTTACCTTTCATGAACTCGTCCTCTTCTTTCGGGCGATTCACACCTGCTAGATGAAAAACAAAATCTGCTTTTTTGCAATATTCGTCTAATAAATTTTTTGGTGTGTCGATATCAAAGCTGAAAATATTTTCATATCCTTCATTTTTTAATTCAGCAATCAAATTTTTACCTACAAATCCATTGGCTCCAGTTACTAAAATATTCATTTTGTGTGCCACGCTTTCAACTCTTTTTTTACATAATCCAATTCAAGGAGCTTCTCTTTGATTTCTGCTACTGATAATCGATGAGTATTATCTGAATTGTACTCACCTTCTTGTGTTAATTCTTTACTACCTTCAAAAAAGTATTTATCGTAATTCAAATCACGCGTATCCGCAGGCACACGATAAAAATCACCCATATCTTTAGCAACTAGATACTCTTCTTTGGTAAGCAAAGTTTCATATCTCTTTTCGCCATGGCGCGTTCCAATCACATGGACTTCGTTATCTACATCAAATAATTCAATTATTGCTTGAGCTAAATCCCCAACAGTTGAGGCAGGTGATTTTTGAACCATGATATCGCCAGCTTTGGCATTCTGAAATGCAAAGATGACCAATTCTACAGCTTCGTCTAAACTCATTAAAAAGCGAGTCATTCCTGGATCAGTTACTGTCAGTGGCTTACCCTCTTTGATTTGCTCAATAAATAGTGGAATGACCGAACCACGAGAAGCCATGACATTTCCATAGCGAGTCCCACAGATCGTTGTTCGTTCATCCGCTACTGTTTTCGCCTTAGAAACGAAAACTTTCTCCATCATTGCTTTAGAGATTCCCATGGCATTGATTGGATAAGCTGCTTTATCTGTAGAAAGACAAATCACTTTTTTTATCCCCATCTCAACAGCTGCTGTAACTACATTATCCGTTCCGATAATATTTGTTTTTACAGCTTCCATTGGGAAAAATTCACACGATGGTACTTGTTTAAGCGCAGCGGCATGAAAAATGTAGTCCACACCGTACATAGCGTTTTTAACACTGTTGATATCTCGAACATCACCAATATAAAATTTTAATTTATCATTATTGTATTTCTTTCTCATGTCGTCTTGTTTCTTTTCATCACGAGAAAAAATACGTATTTCTTTAATATCAGAATCTAAGAATCTTCGCATCACCGCGTTACCAAAAGAACCAGTTCCACCGGTGATCAATAATATTTTGTCTTTAAACATATTTACTCTTCTCCTCTAAAGTGCTGCATGATCGTATTGTAAGTTTCTTTTACCTCATAATTTTCTTTCAAATACATATATGCATTCTCACCTAAAATTCTTCGTTCTTGTTTATCCAACAACTGAATAATATTATTTCTAAAAGACTCTATATCTCCATGTTCGGACCAAAATCCTAACTGTCCATTCATAATTATATCTCTCAAATCAGTATGTTTATCTGTCGCTGCCAATATTGGAATTTTGCTATTCATATATCCTAAAATTCGAGAAGGTATATTGGGAATTGTAAATCGTTTATCTAAAAATACTAATCCAACATCAGCAATCTGTTCTATCTTTTCATATTCTTCTTTTGGAAGCTGGTCTAACAAAATAGCATTGCTCGGTTGATTATCCAAGAAGAATTTTTCTAGTTTATATCTTTCTGTTCCATTACCAGCGATAATAAAAAAAGTATTTTCTACCTGTTCTTGTTTTAAATATTCAATTAGAAAGTCAATTCCTTGAGGTTTCCCAAGATTTCCTCCAAACATAAAAACAATAGATTCTTTATTTATATTAAGTTCTTCTTTGCATTTTTCTCGTTCTTTTTTATTTATTGCTATTTCACGTATCTCAATTGTATTAGGATTGATTTCTACCTTTGAATTTTTTATCTCTGGATTGTGATTAATTAAATAATCAAGATTACCTTGGGACATGCAACCTATATGATCAGATATCTGATATAATTTTTTTTCTTTATTTCGAAAGAACTGGTGAACCAAACTCTTGTTTCTGATCATTTGTAAATCTACAGCATTTTGAGGAAATATATCTTTTAATAATAAATATGCTTTTGCATTATCTCTTTTTTTAACAAACGAAACAACTTTCTCGAATGTAATAGGAGGTGTAGCATACAGTACTAAATCAAACTTTTTATTTTTTGTATACCGCTTTATTGCGTTTATATAATGCTTCTCTATCATAGATTGACTGATTGTTTTTTCAATAGGATTTGTTTTTTGGAAATTCCCAGTTTTAACCTTAATAAGAGTAACACCATCCACTTGTTCAACTATTGTTTTACCTATTTTTTCTCTACGTTGAATTGGCGTAATAACTGTTACATCATGGTTTTCTGCTACAAATTCTCTAAGTAAATCAGTATAAATCCCAGATTGGTCTATATTATTTATTTTTGAAACAGTTATAAAGAGTATATTCATAAAGCACCTCTTATTTTTCAATTAAAATTTGTTCACTGTATTTCATCATATAAACATCTTCTTTGTAGTAAAAAATATCTTGTTTTTCTAATCTCTTACCTAAACTATTCTCAATTAAATATTTAGTAAAATTTACACCGGATTCATATGCATGAGGGTAGCCACCTCCGAATCGTGGGTTAACCTCTGATAAATAAAATTCGCCATCTTTTTCAAACAAGTCAAAATCATTCGGACCAGCTAACCCTGGAGAGTTTGCCACAAATTTTTCAATTATTTCCTTTGCCTGTTGAATATGAATAGATTTAGATTTGTCTGTTTCACCCGCACGCATTCTTAGTTTTTCTTTCACAAATATGTCTATCACTTCACCGGTAAAGATATCAATATAACAATCAATACCATATTCTTTCCCATTCATATTCTCTTGAATCATTAGAGGTGTTTCTGAAGTCTTAAAAAGTATTTCTAGATGTTCGATACTATGGATCAATCCGACTCCGATGCTAGCACTTCCACATATAGGCTTAACAAAAACTGGCAGACTAACTTCACCTTTTTGATAAGCAAACAGAAAGTTATCATAATTAAAATAACTTTTCGGTGTATTGATTCCTAATTCAAGAAGTTGATTGTACATCATCTCTTTATTTAAACACATTTGAGCCATATCATAAGAAGGTGCAAAAACCGTTATATTATTATCTTCAAATAATCGGCGATTCTTGGATAATATCTCTATCTCTGTATCAATTAAAGAGAATATTGCATGTATGTCGTTATCCTGACAGATTTTTAGAATTTCTTTGAGATAAACCTCACTAGTGAAGGGCGGAACAATAAAATAGTCGTCACACATATAAAGTGCGGGTGCTAAAAAGTTACTATCCGTTCCGTAAACTTTCCCACCGTTTTCTAAAAGTTCTCTTTTAAAGTATTCAACTATTTTGTTTCTTGTTCCGCAACTTAGTATTAAAATATTCATTCTAGATCTCCCTATAAAAACTTTTCTCGTATTTCTACATCACAGTATTTTCCCTGTATATAACGATCTTCTTTCTTTACGCCAACCAATTTATAAGAGTTTTTTTCCCAAAAGCTTACTGCCCCTATATTTTCACTAACTACTGATAAAGAAATTTTTCTAATATTCAAATAGTTTTTAGCATACTCTTCGATCAACTTTAGTGCATCAGTCCCAATACCCATATTAAGATAATCCTCATCTCCGATATATAAGCCTACTTCACAATTTCGGTGAATATTATTGATATCATATAGTCCTATTAGTCCAATGGGGAGATTGTTTTTTGCATTCAAAATAATAAACCGGTAATTTTTTTCTGTTATTCTACATAATTGAGGTAAAAATTCATTTAATTCAAAAAATGATTGAGGTTTAAATCCGCCCCCTAAATATTTGAATACTTCCTCTGAATTTTTCCATTTGTACAGGTGTTTACCATCTTCTATTTCCAGCGGTCTGAGTTTGATACGCTCATTCTTTATCACGTGTGATTTTCCCCTCATCGTAAATATCCTGTATTTTAAATACCTTTAAAATTGTTTTATAAATTATTTTTAAATCATTAGTAAAAGATATTTCTTGTATATATTGTAAATCAATTTCTATACGCTTATCCCAGCTTACAGAATTTCTTACAGTACATTGCGCCAAACCTGTAATACCAGGTCTGACCGTAAATCGTTTCTTGGCCCATTCTGGGTAAGCATTAAATCCATCATAAGGAAAATAAGTAACTGGTGGTCTAGGTCCGATAAGTGACATATCCCCGATAATGATATTTATTAGTTGTGGCAGTTCATCCAAACCAGTCTTTCTTAAAAATCCTCCAACTTTGGTAATTCTATTATCCGAAGCAGTCTTAATCGTTAATCCATCACCTATAGTTTCTGCTCCAACACACATTGTTCTGAATTTATAGATAAAGAAATTCTCTCCATTTAGCCCCAATCTCTTCTGTTTAAAAAAAACTGGTCCTTCTGAAGTTAACTTTATTAAAATTGACAAAATTATAATTATAGGAGAGCAGATTATTAATACTACTATAGATATACACACATCTAGTACTCTCTTAAATATCTGTTTGTATAGGTTCATTTTGTACAACTCCCTTTATCACCAAGCATACTTTTAATATATCTTCATCAGTCATTTTGGTATCGGATGGTAGACAAATTCCTTTATTAAATAGATTTTCCGCATTTCTATTACCAATATAATCGAAATCTTTAAATATAGGTTGTAAATGCATAGGTTTCCAAATAGGTCGCGCTTCAATATCTTCAAGAGCCAATGCATCCATGATTTTTGTGGGATCAACACCTTCTACTAAAATAGCGCTCAACCAATAGTTAGGTTTATCCCAACTATTTTCAGGCATAAATGTAATGGCTGAAAAATCAGCTAACTCCTGTTTATAAAAATCATATATATATCTTTTTTTGTCGATTCTTTCCTGAAGTACTTTCAGTTGACCTCGGCCAATTCCAGCAGCTACGTTACTCATTCTATAGTTATAACCAATTTCACTATGTTGATAATGTCTAGCATTATCACGTGATTGGGTTGCCCAGAATCTAGCTTTATCTATTTTTTCCTTTTCATTAGAAACAAGCATACCACCACCAGAAGTAGTAATGATTTTATTACCATTGAAAGAATAAATACCATATTTACCAAAAGTACCTGTATATTGGTTTTTATATTTTGTCCCTAAGGATTCTGCCGCATCCTCAATCAACGTAACATTATATTCTTTGCAGATTGCAATAATCTCATCTAATTCAGCAGATAATCCATATAAATGGACCACGATCACAGCTTTTGCATGAGGATATTTTTCCAAACCCTCTCTTAATGCCTTAGGATCCATGTTCCATGATTCCATGTTACTATCTATAAATACCGGGATAGCATCTTGGTAAATAATAGGGTTCGCCGTTGCTGAAAAGGTTAAAGATTGGCAAAGCACTATATCTCCTTTTTCAACACCGGCTGCTTTTAAAGCAAGATGAATCGCCGCTGTTCCAGAAGATAATGCCGCAGCATATTTTACCTGCACAAATTCTGCTAGTTCTGATTCAAATCCATCTACATTTGCTCCTAATGGGGCAATCCAGTTTGTATCAAATGCTTCTTTCACGTAAGCTTGTTCATATCCTTCATCACTCATATGAGGTGAAGACAACAATATCTTCTTTTTCATCTCTATCTCCTATCGTCTACTTACTCGAAGCCCTCGCAAATGCTACGACTTCTTTTGCTAGTTGTTTGTCATCGTCGGATAAACCTGTTACAAATTCCATGACTTCTTGGATCGGGTAACCTTTGATATTCCCGACAAAAATTTTTTCATACACCTGTTCATCATTTCGTTCTTTGTCCAATAACAGTTCTTCATACAATTTTTCGCCAGGTCGAATGCCTGTTTCGACGATTTCGATTTCTTCTTCAGTGTATCCACTCAAGCGGATCATATTTCGTGCAAGATCTAAGATTTTAACTGGTTCACTCATATCTAAGACAAAGATTTCGCCACCTTTGGCTAATGCACTCGATTGGATGACTAAACGGCTTGCTTCTGGGATCGTCATAAAGTAACGGGTCATCCGAAAGTCGGTGATCGTGATTGGTCCGCCTTTTGCGATCTGTTCTCGAAAAACAGGGATCACGCTTCCGCGGGAGCCTAATACATTACCAAATCTTACGGCCGAAAACTTGGTACAGTTTTCTCCATTCAAGCCTGTCACGATCATTTCTGCGATTCGTTTGGTGGCTCCCATTACATTTGGTGGGTTATTTGCTTTATCTGTGGAAACCATTACAAAGTTTTTGACATTCGCTTCTTTGGCAGCTTCAGCTACGTTTTTTGTTCCTTTGATATTGTTTTTCACTGCTTCTCTTGGGTTATATTCCATTAAGGGCACATGCTTATGTGCTGCTGCATGATAGACGATATCTGGCTGATGTTCTTTCATGATATGGAAGATCTTTTCACGGTCTTGGATATCAGCAATAATTGGAATGATTTCTGTTTTATTATAAGAGGGATCTCCTGATAGTTCGCGATGAATCAAATAAATCGAGTTTTCACCATGTCCTAATAAGAGTAATTTTTTTGGCGAAAAAGCAAGTACTTGACGACAAATTTCTGAACCAATAGAGCCTCCAGCTCCGGTAACAAGTATGACTTTTTCTGAGATGTGTGATTTTAGTTTGTCTAAATCTAATTTGACTTCTTCTCGTCCTAACAAGTCGACCACGTCGATTTCTTTCAGCCGAGAAACATTGATTTTCCCTGATGCGATTTCTTCAATCGAGGGCATGGTATTCATCTTGACTTCTTTTGATTCGATAAGATGGAAAATTTCACGAATTCTTTTTCGTGGCAAGGAAGGTATCGCGATCGTTACCATGTCAATCGACAATTCATCGATCAATCTTGGTAAGTCTTTGGTATTCCCTACGACTTTTATCCCAGACAAATATGTTTTATATTTGTTCGGATCATCATCCACAAAGCCAATCACTTCCAAATCGTTGATTGCTTTTGAACTAAGAATACTATTGCATAGGATACGTCCGCCTTCGCCAGCTCCGATAATTAGTGTTCTGTGTTTGTTTAGTGGCGATTCTTGACGCTGTGCTTTATGTTCGATATATATACGCCAGAATAAACGACTGCTGATGATGAGAAACATAGATAAGATGTAAGTTAATAATTGTAATCTAAGGCTGATTTTTTGCATAAACAAATATTGAATGATAAATGATGAAATAACGGTACAAGTAATGGCTGAAAAAATAGCTGCCATCTCATTTAAATTCGTATATCGATTGATTCGCGTGAATGTTTTGAACAGCATGCCATATCCAATATAAAAAATTAGTGATACGCCTAAATTCACGGCTAAATAATCTTGATCGATACCAACAAATGGTGTCATAAAATAATAGCTTGATAATATAGAGATGCCTAATAGCAAACTATCAACCAAAACTAAAATGATTACTTTTCTTCTTCTAGTAAGTTCAAACAACCCCTGCGCCCCCTAAAACTTTTATACAATAGGTCGAAAATCTTTTGCATGCACTTGCTCCCCATTGATGATGTCTCTTGTTACTTGATCCATTTCTTCGATAACTCTTGGTCCAAATTTTTTCTCTACGATACTATAGGCTTTCTCCATATAAAAATCCCGATCTTTTCGACTATGGGCATCTGAGGCGATCATCTGGACAAGCCGATGTTGAACCAGTTCTTCACTTAACTTCTTGATCTGTTTGCCATAAACTCCTGCAATACTTGGTGCAGTCAACTGCGCCAAACAGCCCATATTCAAGTAGGGTAATAATAGATTAGGACTTTCTTGAAAACCACGGTTCCGCTCAGGATGGACAATGATTGGTACGATCCCCATCTGACGTAATTCATAAAACAAACTTTCTGTGTATTCGGGAATGCTGTTTGTTGGTAGCTCAGCTAGCAAATAGCGATCGGTAACATCTGCAAAAAGAATCTTGTCACTTTTAATTTCATCTATTAGATTTCTTTTTATTCGAACTTCTTGTCCTTCAAATAAAGTTAGGGGGATGGACTGTCGATCGAGTTCTTTTTGCAAGTCTTCGACAGCTAGTAATACATCTGCTTTTTCATTGGTGAAACGTTGATTGTGATGAGGGGTGCATAAAATGTGGGTGATTCCTTGTCGAACAGCTTCTTCTGCCATGGCGATCGATTCTTTGACCGTTTTTGGTCCGTCATCTATACCAGGTAAAATATGACAATGTAAATCAATCATTTTTGCTCACTTCCTCATCAATAGTAATAATAATTAAAATCTGCATTCTTCTTCGCACCATTGTAAACAACACCTAAAATCGTTGCTTGTGCAATGGATAGCAGTTCTTTCGCTTTGATTAATTCTTGTTTCATTGTTTTGCGTTCTCGGACGACTAAAAGTGTCCCATCTGTTTTTGCGGCTAAGATTTGAGCATCAGTGACTGTTGCAATGGGTGGTAAATCAAAAATGATCAAATCAAATAATGCTTTTAGTTGATCGATCACTTCTTCCATTCGTTTCGAATCAAGCAGTTCTGATGGATTAGGTGGCTTCGGTCCACTTGTCATGACCCAAAGATTTTCAACGGAACTGGTATGATAATATGATTCCGGTCTTCCTTCACGATCACCTAAGAAATTACTTAATCCATTGACATTTGGCAATTGAAAAGTCAATGCTACACTTGGTTTTCTCAAATCAGCATCAACCAGCAAAACTCTTTTGCCACTATTTGCGAATACGACAGCTAAGTTAGCAGCTGTTGTTGATTTTCCTTCACCTGGTCCAGATGAAGTCACGACCATCGTCTTCAATTCACGATCGACAGAAGCAAATTGGATATTTGAACGAATCGTCCGATATTGTTCGGAAACCATGGCATTTTTATCGGTAATGCTGAGGAGTGAAACAGGTAAAATAGTGTTTTTCTTCATAAATACTTCTCCTTATACACGTTTTCGTGAACGACGGCTTTCTCTTTGTTCAGTTGTTTCAATCGTTTCGACTTCTGCCGGTTGAAACATACGGCCGTTTTCGAGTTCTTTCTTCGTCATTTCATTGACATCTCCAAGAATCGGCAATCCTAATTCTTCTGTGACAAAACGTTCATCTTTGACTGTTTTATCTAACAACTCTAGAAGAAAGGCTAATCCGACTCCAATCATCAAACCAAGCAACCCGCCGATAACTACGTTCAGCATATTGTTTGGTGAAACAGGTGTAGGATTGCTTTGTGCTGCAGAAGTGATCGTCACTTTATTGACATTCAATACGTCCGTGGCTTTTGATTGGAATACTTGTGCTGTGACGTTGGCGATATCCGTCGCATGATCTGGATTATCGACAGTTGCAACGATTTGGAACATTTGTGAGTTTTGTGATTGATTGACACTGATCACTGATTTCAACTCACCCTTTGTAAGACTTTGTCCATAATTTTGTTCAAGTTCTCTTTGAACATCATTGATGACAACATCGCCTAAAATCATATCTTTGTAAGTATTGATCAACAATACGTTAGCGTTGACATCTTGTAGATTCGTATTCGTATTTTCTGCTTTTGACTGAACGATCATCTCAGCTGATGAACTGTATTTAGGTGTGATCAAAAAGAACGTGACTCCAGCAGCTAATGCAAATCCGGCAAGCGTGGTCGCAAGAATCAGCAACCAACGCTTTCTTAAAATCTCAAATAATTCTCCTAGACTAATCGTTTCTTCCATGTTTTCTCCACTTTCTATCGTTAATATCTTTTCTTAACTTTTCGTCTTCTTAATAATTCGCTCAACATCCAGATGATGAAACTACAAATTATGAGCACGATTCCCCATTGGATAAATGTTACAATAAAGTTGCTTAGATACGTAGTTAAAAAATGATAGAGCGACTTTGAATTGATGCCGATACGCTCGACCATTTTGGAAAGGTACACAAAAAGAGGTAACGCTAACAGCATTAGACCTGCGCCCCCCACTGCATAACTTAAATAGCGTAACGCACGATGGAAAAAACGTGTGTCGATCGCAATGATCGCAATCACTAATAATGCAGAAACTGTCATTGTGAAGAAAATCAATAAGGTCAGCGTTCTTTTGTACCCCATCACTTGCTTGCCATAGGTCAAAAGATAAGGGATCTCAATATATTCACTATAGGTTTCGATGGCAGATTTTTTTAGATTATCAATCGATTGTTGTGTTTCTGCATTGATTTCATAATTGTTTTCTTTCGCATAGTCTTCGACTTTTTTCTGGATGATTTTGTCTACATCCTCTGTCCGTTCAATCAAAAAAGGAATGTCTGTATAAATGGTGCGTATATAGTGTTCAACATTCGATTGTACATAAGCTTGAGGAACAGTGTCTGCCAATACATCTGCAGGAATATTGCTTCCTCGACCTAGATCGCTGATTCTTTGATTGATCTCAGAGGTGATCGTTTCTGAATAATTGGCTTCTTCCATGGCTTTTTCCATAAACTGTTGGTTGAACAACGTTAGTCTCAATACAACTAACGTCATGCCGGCAAACAAACTCAAAGAACAAATAAAAGTAAGTAGCCAACGAGACCCTTTTTGCATGAATTTTTGCGTACTCATGATTTCCTCCTATTTATTAGGATTGATCAACGGACCTTCAACTAACTCACAGATAACAAAAAGTCGTTCATCCGTCATGCCTAAACTATCAACAGGATAGCATGTATAAAGAAGCAGTATTGGTTTATCTTTTTGACTGATCAATTCATTGATTTCCGGATCATCTTTATGACGAATCACCATTTCTTTTACTCGATAGCGGTAATTCGCATAGGTCGTCTTAGCTGTCACGATATCATTTGTTTGAATACCGCTTAGCTTACCAAACCCATCAACATTGTGCCCACCAACTAGTGAAGTTCCAGTCTCACCTATGTAGACAGAACCCATATATTGTCCGGCACCTTTTCTTAATATCTCATCGGTATCTCCAAAATACAAAGGCACATTCAGATCTAAAGAATCCACCATGATGTCACCATAGCGTTCGCCACCTCTAGGGTAAGCGACACTGCTAGATGCCAGTTCATTGTTCTCATCTTTAGCGACATCTTCTTCTTTTACAGCTTCAAAGCTTTGTTCTTGCGTTTCGAATGTTGGGACATCTGAAAGTAAAAACAAATTTAAAGAAGAAGTGGCAAAATGAATGACAGGTCTTCCTATGACGTACATTAGAGAATAACCAGCTGCCAAAAAAAAGACAGGGACAAAAAGCATTGCCCCTAGTCTCTTAAGCAGCTTGCGTTTTTTACGCAATCTTTGTCTTTCTTCCTACTACGACCGCACCTGCTGCGACTAATAGTAATGAAGCAATTGCCATTGCACTAGCGGTATAGTTACCACCTGTTTGTTTAATTGGAGAACTAGTACTAAAAGCTGGTGATGTTGTTCCATCAGCGTTTTTCGCACCGATTTGGATGTTGCTACCATTCCAACTTAGTACAACTAATCCCAACGCGTCAGCAACTCTCGTTACCTCTTGTTGGATTTGCATGATGACATCCCGTGGTAAAGCACGGATCAAATCATCAAGCGTGTTGACTCCTGTCATATCTATTGTTACTGAACCTAACAGATTACGCACATTTTGAATACCTGTAACGGCAGTTTCTACTTGTGCATCCGTTAAATCATTTTGTTTCAAATGGTTTTCGGCTTGTGTAATGTAAGTATCAGGGACAGTGAATTCTTTTCCTTGAACACTTACTGGTGCTTTCAACAAGTCTAGGATCTGTTGCTCATTCGCAGAAATCGCGCCAGCGGCATCTACAGGGACAGTGAACAATAATGCAGTGAAAAATACAACTAAATATCCGACAAACTTTTTCATCCATTCGACCTCCTTTGCATTGAATTGTGAAGGCTTTCAACCTTCAGTTTAAACACTATAGAAAATAACATTATCCTTTTTATTTTCTACAGTTCCTATACTATCACATAGAATTAACTGACACAATTTATATAACCTGAGTTAATTTAAGTTTTTTGGGCCTTTCAGCCTTGTCAATGCTAAGTGTATGGAAAAGGAGAAGTCTCCAATTCCATAACTATACTTATAATAACCTAGATTATATCCATATAATCTTTTTTGCATTCAAATTTCTTAGATGAATGTCAGGTAATTTACCTGACATTTTCTATTGTCTCACCTAACACTAAACCTGGTTCTGCGTTCAGTCGATAATCAGCAAGACGTCCTTTTCGCCATTCGACGGATGCAGCGGCACCGATCATTGCCGCATTGTCCCCACAAAGGCGTAATGGTGGTACGATCAGTTCCAATTCAGGTAATTCTGTGGCTAAACTTTCTTTTAAGCTTTCTCTTAGCCCTTGATTGGCAGCAACGCCACCTGCAAGGATCAATTGCTTCACCGGATTACTCTTGCAAGCACGTATCGTTTTTGTTACCAAGACTTCCACAACACTGGCTTGGAAACTCGCAGCAAGGTCTGCTCGATCCAATTCTTCCCCTCGTTGCTCCGCGTTGTGGACTAAATTGATAAATGCACTTTTTAAGCCACTGAAACTAAAATCATAGTTATCTTCACGAAGCATTGCCCGAGGAAAGTGATAGGCATCTTTACCTTGATGGGCTAATTCATCGATTTCTTTTCCACTTGGATAGCTCAATCCTAAAACACGTCCTACTTTATCGTAGGCTTCTCCAGCGGCATCGTCTCTTGTTTCACCGATGATTTCATACGCGCCATCTTCTTCCATATAAACTAACTCCGTGTGTCCTCCGCTGACCAACAACGCCATTAATGGAAATTCATACGCTTTTTCGAAGCGGGCGGAGTAAATATGTCCTGCCATATGATTCACTGGGATCAATGGTAGATGATTTGCCCAAGCAAAAGCCTTTGCTGCTGAAATACCGATGAGTAATGCCCCTACAAGACCAGGTCCTTCTGTGACAGCAACCGCGGTAAGTTGTTCAGCAGTCACGCCTGCTTCCACCAACGCTTCTTCGAGACATAAAGTAATTTGCTCTACATGATGGCGACTGGCCACTTCAGGTACGATCCCGCCAAAGCGTTTATGGCTGTTGATTTGAGAGGCAACGATATTCGATAAGATTTCTTGACCATCTTTCACGACCGCTACGCTTGTTTCATCACAGCTTGACTCGATTGCTAAAATCAATTCTGTTTGTTTTTCGTTCATGGTTTCATCACCTCTGTTTTTAGCTTTGTACACATGATGACCGCATCTTCGACCGGATCATGATAGTAGGCTTTTCGTTTACCTACTTGGCGGAATTTTTCTGATTCGTAAAGGTGTTGGGCAGCAATATTTGACTGTCGTACTTCTAAAAAAACACTATGCGCTTGGTTAGCTTTTTCTCGTTGCAGCATCTCTTGTAATAATTGTCTTGCTACACCTTTGTGTTGTTCAGCAGTCAGAACTGCAAGATTCGTCACTTCTACTTCATCAAGTACTTTGGCATATCCAATAAAGCCAATGATTTCATCTGCCTGGTGAAGGACTAAATAATTGGTTTGCGGTTGTTGGATATCAGACAAAAATTGCTCTTTTGTCCAAGGTGATCCATTTAAAAAAGCATCGTCACTGACTTGCCAAAGCGCTTGAGCTAATTTTGTATCCTTGAAAGCTGTTTTTTCTTCAATCACTTTATTTCACTCTTCTTTTAATAGTTTTACCATATCTAAGGCATCTTCATTCGTTTCTGTATAATACCCTTTTTTTACTTTTCTTGATTGGAAACCTAGTTTTCTGTATAAGCGTTGGGCATTCTGATTACTGATCCGTACTTCTAATGACATGGTCTCGCATTGATTCATCCGTGCGAATGTCTCGATCTCGTTGATTAAATAGGTGCCGACACGCTGCCGTTGGTAACTGGGACTGACCGCAATGTTCGTGAGATGGCAATCGAGTCCTAATACTCTAGATCCAACAAAGCCGAATAATTCTTCTCGATCGAATATCCCTAAATATAAAGTCATAAATGGGGAAGTCAGCTCTGAGATAAATGCACTTTTTGTCCAAGGTAACTC
Source organism: Enterococcus sp. AZ062 (assembly GCF_051715065.1). NCBI lineage: Bacteria > Bacillati > Bacillota > Bacilli > Lactobacillales > Enterococcaceae > Enterococcus > Enterococcus sp. AZ062. The sequence goes on from NZ_JBIOTB010000001.1 coordinate 2,057,030, forward strand.
CCCTAAATAAACTTCCCGTTCGATACTTAACAATGCCTTGACATCATCAACTGTCAGTTCCCGTATTTGAAATTGCTTTTCGCCTACAGTGATCGTTTTCTCTGGATAATCTGCTTTTTCTTGAAGCATGGTCCGTAGATAGGCTTTAAATTTTTTCAACATAGCTTTCTTCTCCTGGCGTATGTGTCTCCAACCATTTTTCTTCTGCTTCCACTCGTTTTAAGTAACGTGGTAAAAAGGCTTGGATATCGTTGACCGGATTACTTGAAGCCCCTAATTGCGCGACGACAACTCCACTAGGAATATCCCAAAGTGGCAAGGAGTTACGCTTAGCATCAGGCATTGATTCAGCGATTTCTGAGTTGAATTTGTGGCAATCGCTACCGACAAAAGTGATCGATCCATCCATTTGTTTTAATTTTTCGGTTAATTCTGCGAAAGCAATATGGGTGTCTTCTAGAACGTTTTCTAATGTTCCATGATGCCAGCGATAGGCACCAGCATAAACATTTTTTCTTCTCGCATCAAACATCGGTACAATGATTCCTTCGATTCCTACGCAATTTGCTGCAAGTACAGCAAGACTGGAAACACCCACCAATTCTTTATTTAAAGTATAGGCTAATGTCTTGGCAGTTGTGACACCGATTCTCAATCCTGTATAAGAGCCTGGACCACTTGACACAGCAATTCGATCGATTTGTTCTGGTGTGAGTTGGCAATCTGAGATCAATTGATCCAACGCTGGCATCAATGTCAGACTATGATTTTTCTTTCTATTGATTTGGATTTGACCTAACACTGTTTCGTCTTCCAATACGCCAACAGCTAAGGTTTGATTTGCTGTATCGATCCCTAATGTAATCATTTGACCGTTCCCTTCTACTACTCTAATGTCGTTTATCATTGTAGCATACTTCGAGGTAAAAAAGGGGAGGAAAAATCAAGTTTGGCTCTCGCCGCTGTTGAAATTTCCACCCCTTTACTTAGGTTGATAATCGTCTATTTGATCGTGGCTTGTTTTGTTGATTCTCGTAAAATTAGTTCTGTCGCGATCGTGATTTTTCTTGAAACCGGTGCAGTACTATGGATCAACTGGCTCAATGTCTCAACTGCCAACTCCCCCATCCATTCGGTGTACACTTTAACTGTAGAGAGAGGTGGTGAGACATACTTTGCTACACTGATATCGTTGAAGCCTATCACTGAGATATCTTGCGGGATAGTCAATCCTGCTTCTTTGATTGCCTTCAATGCACCAATTGCTAACGCATCATTCGCAGCAAACAACGCATCAGGTAATTCCTTTTCTTGCAATAAAAAATCATGAACAGCTTGATATCCTGCCTCCACTGAAAAATCCGCTTCAATGATTTTTCCTGAGAGGTTCTTTTCTTCACTGATCAGTTTTTGAAAAATTGCCGTTCTAGGATCAGTCACCGGTGTTCGGTGTTGCTTCGTGTACTCTTTTCCGGCTATCATCACGAGTTGTTTGACTTCTTCTTGTAAGAAATGATCCATCACTAAGCGAAGACTCGACTCAAAATCAACGACTAAAGAATCGATGCCAAATCTTGTGCCATCTGAATCGACAAGTAAAAGGTTTTCTTGCGTACGTTTCAATTCTTTCAATTGCTCTTCGTCAAACTTTCCTAAAGCAATCGTTCCATCTGCAGATTGCTCACTAATGGCATCCCAGGTTTCCTTGATCAGGCGAATATTCGCTTCCTCCGCTTTTTTTTCGATTCCTAAGCGTATAGAAAGATAATAAAGATCTTCTAATTCTTCTTGTGTATCATACCATTGGATCAATTTGATCGTTTGTTTTTCAGAGGCTAGATTCTTATGATGTTTTTTATAATTCAAGTGTTCAGCTGCTTCAAAAATTTTTTGTTTCGTTTCCATGCCTACTGACAATTTCTCATCATAATTCAGCACTCTTGAGACAGTGGCAGGAGAAACTCCCGCCAACTGAGCAATATCTTTGATTGTGGCCATTCGTTTCCCCTCCTGTAACTGACCGATGCTTATAATGTTTCAGTAAAGCGCAAGAACGCAGCTCTTCCTTGTTCGTCCCGTTTGAAGACGCCGGCATCTTCTAAAACTCTGGCGAAGACTTGCCCAACAGCATTTTGGATAACAACTGTCGCAGTCTCTTCAGTCAAATCAGGATTTGCTTGTTTTAGCTGTTCTGCCCATTCACGATGATAGTCCGCGAGTTGATTTTCTTCACCCAGTAGATATTGCTTCACTTCTTCCAATTCTGGTTTTAAGCGTGGTGGCAAGACGGCCAACCCCATAACTTCGATCAAGCCAATATTTTCTTTTTTGATATGTTGGATATCACGATGAGGATGGAAAATCCCTTCAGGATGTTCTTCGGACACATTGTTGTCGCGCAATACTAAGTCGATTTCAAAGTAATCCTCTCTGCGACGAACAATCGGCGTGATCGTGTGATGTGGCGTACCATCTGCTGAATAGGCGATGACTGATACTGATTCATCTGAATAGTTCTGCCATTTGTTTAAGACCGCATCCGCTGCTTCTACTAATAAATCTTTATCGGGCGACTGTAAACGGATCACAGACATCGGCCATTTGACGATCCCTGCAATTACCTGTGGATACTCGCCTAGCTTGATCAATTTCTCCATCGGCGCTTTCGCCATCGGAAATTCATGACGCCCTGCTTGATAATGGTCATGTGAAAGGATCGATCCACCAACGATCGGCAAATCAGCATTTGAACCTACGAAATAGTGTGGTAAGACTTCAGTGATCTTCAACAACCGAGCAAACGTTTCTTTTGTGATGCGCATTGGTCGATGTTCTTCTGATAAAATGATCGAGTGTTCATTGTAGTAGGCATAAGGCGAATACTGAAATCCCCAACTTTCTCCGTCTAAGTTCATTCGGATGATTCGATGATTGGTTCGTGCTGGGTAATTCAATCTTCCTTTGTACCCTTCATTTTCCATACATAACATACACGATGGGTAATCGACATGCACCGCTTTTCTTTCTGCAGCGATTTGTTTTGGATCTTTTTCAGGTTTAGATAGATTGATCGTGATTTCCAAGTCTCCGTATTCAGACGGATAAGTATACACGATATTTTTTGCGATGGCTCGTGTTTTGATATAGTCATTGTTGCGGCTCAACTGATAAAAATAATCCGTCGCTTCTTCTGGACTTTTTGAATAATGTTGAGCAAAAAAAGCATTGACAACAGAAGGTGGTGGCGTCAAGAAATCCATCAATTGTGCCTCAAATATTTCTCGGTCAGCTGTTACATCCGTCACCAAGCCATTTTCTTTTGCTTGTTCAACTAAACGATTCAATAGATCGACCGATTCTTCTTGCACTGGACGTACTTCAAAAGAGTCGCCGGCTTCTTCGCCAATAAGACCTAAAATACGATTTTGTAAGTAGATACGGTCCATTTCCATCCAACCACCAGACGCGATTGCTAGTGTGACAAAATCTGCAATTGTTTGACTAATCGTCATTTTCTTCCACCTACTTTTCATACCCGTTAGGATGGCTTTCATGCCATGCCCAAGCAGTTTTGATGATTTCTTTCACATCTGTATATTCAGGTGCCCAGCCAAGGATTGCTCTCGCTTTTTCACTTGAAGCTACTAAACGACTTGGATCACCCGCTCTTCGTGGTGCGATTTTCGCAGGGATATCGCGGCCTGTGACTTCTCGTGCTGCTTCTAGCATCTCTGTGACTGAATAACCTTTATTACTTCCCAAGTTGAAGAAGTTACTTTCATTTCCAGCTTTTAAATATTCTAAAGCTAAAATATGTGCAGCAATCAGATCTTCTACTTGTACATAATCTCTGATGCATGTTCCGTCTGGGGTATCATAATCATCGCCATAGATCGCTAATGACTCTCGTTGGCCTAAAGCCACTTGTAAAATGATCGGTACTAAATGAGTTTCAGGTGTATGATCTTCGCCGATCGACGCATCATTCTTAGCTCCTGCTACATTAAAATAGCGTAAAGCCACATAACGCATGCCATATGCTTCGTCACACCACTTCATCATTTTTTCCATCATCAACTTGCTTTCGCCATAAGGATTTTTCGGATTCGTTGGTGACTCCTCTGTGATCGGCGATTCTTTTGGCTCACCGTAAGTCGCAGCTGTTGAAGAAAAGACGATCCGTTTCACATCAAACTCGTGCATTACTTCTAATAATACTTGCATGCCATAAACATTATTATTGAAGTAGACTAAGGGTTTTTCAACTGATTCACCGACTAACGAGCTCGCTGCAAAGTGCAAGACGCCCTCAATCGTTTCTTTTTGGAAAACTCCGCGTAGAAATTCTTTGTCACGAATATCTCCTTCATAAAACCGTGCATCAGTATGAACTGCTTGACGATGGCCTGTCAAAAGATTATCCACGACTGCTACATCATAGCCCTTTTCAATTAATTGATCGACGGCATGGGAACCAATATAGCCTGCTCCGCCTAATACTAAAATTGTCATGTTAAGACTCCTTTATCCATATAATTATATTCGTTATTTATTTTAACAAAAGTGATGACCAGAAAACAGGGACTTTTTTGACAAAACCTTCTTTCATTTTATTTAGTAAATTTATAATAAAACATTTAGTAAATTTTTTCAAGAATTTATTGTAAAGGGTTTCAAATAAAAAAACGAAAGACTAGCGTTTTTCCTTGTTTTGCTTCATAATAGAAGTGTCAAATAGATAAATGAGGTGAATCATTATGAAAAAATTTGTATCAGGTATCTTAGTAGGTAGCTTGGCTACTGTAGCAGCTGTGGCTGGTTTAGTAACTTCTGTGAAGAAAACAGTCATCGACCCAATCGACGAAAAAGAAGCAATGATTGAAGAAAATCGTAAAAAAGCAATGAGAAAACGTGTATCACGATAAGAACGAGTGATTGAAGCATTCAGCTTCAAAAACGAAAAACCCAAAAATTGTTCTTCAATTTTTTGGGTTTTTTTATTTCTAACAAGTTTTTTCTAAAACTCACATTTTTAAGTTACGATAGAAATGGAAGCTGACGAATAGCACAGTCAGGTTTCTTCTATCTCCCTCGTGCTATCCAAAAAGAACGTTCCTACAAGAGGTCGGGACAGAAGTGTTTAGCCTAGAGAAATAAGGCGCCATCCACGAAAATTGTTCTTCAAATTTTTGTGGATGGCGCCTTATTTCTGAAGAGGTTACTTCTGTTCCCGCCGTTTATTCGGTTTTAGGTGGTGGGAGAGAACTAATGTCCCACTCTCCTGAAAGAACGTTCTTTTATGATTCTTCAGCTAAAATCAGTTGTGCGATACGATCGATTTGTCTAAGGTTCCAAAAATCGACATGGGGTCTCGGAACGGAGGCCGTTAACCATTCTACCCCTTCTGTTGGGATGCCGATACAATACAAATTGTTTTGTACTTCCCCATGTGCATCGATCACACGTGAACTTTCTCGTTCGATCGCTACCGCACCAGAAACGAAATCGCCACTTGGATCATGCAACTGGAATGGCTGAAGGACCTGGGCATCACGTAGACTGATCAAGGCTGGATTTCTCGTTGTTCGTAAGTCATTTTTTGGTAATCGTGCCTCAATTAGATAGCTACTTGAAAGCCCTTCTCGTTCGAGGTAAAATCCTTTGTCCTTTCCTACTACAGTAAAAGAAGGTTCCACCAAATGGAATATCCCTGCATCGATCAATGCTGCTAATTCCTGGGTTCTTCGTAAAGGCGGACCAATAGTAAAAAAAGCATCAAACGTATTGAACCATTGCCACAATACTTCTTTATATTCTTTTGCAGAAAAAACTTCCCATAGCATTGCTTGATGCACCATGTTTCGCCAATCTTTCAATGCATCCAACGTCGCAATCAATGGACCGTCCACATTCCCTTTTTGCGCTTCATTGATTTGATCTTCGATATATCTCCGACTCATTTGTGGATAGGGTAACGTGTGGTCGGTCAAGTGATCAAGTAGGTTCCAAGACCACAAATGGTTTGCTAATGCAGGATATTTTTGCAGCCATTCCTTTTCTGTAGCTCCAAGAAAGACTTCTTGAAATTCGCTGAGAGCAATCGACAACCCATGTTCCTCAATCACTTTTTTATAATAGAACAATTCGAGATCTTTTTTTAAGTCCGCAAAGAAATCTTGTCCAGTCAGTTTTTGGGTCCGATAGTACGTATTTAATCGTTCTTGCGTCAGAATAACTGGCTGTGCCACCTCGCCAACTTTTTTCTGGTTGCGTCCATGGGGATAGTAAGGTAACCCTCGCCGAGAGCCACAATAGACGATAGGCTCTTCTCCCGACGGACGATAAACCAATCGACCTTCCAATTCTTCAAAGCGACCGCCTCGTTGTTGTGTCAACAAACCGATATAATCGAAAAAACAGAGTCCTAACCCCCGAACAAACACCGGTTCTTGGGCAGGTATCATCGATAAATCAACATCGGCTGGATTAGCTGGTCCTTGGTAAAATAAGTGATGCTCAGCCGCATACTCACTTAATTGTCTTTCTTCTGACGTTCGTTCATGTTCCCAATGACCCGTTGCTAGGATCAGATGGTCCACCACATAGGCTTCGTCTTTAGTTTGTAGAATGAATTGTTTCTCTTTCTTGGTGGCTTCGATGACTAATTCTTGTATATAATTGAAACGATCAGAAAATCGTTCTTGTAGACGCGCGTAAAACCATTGGAGATAGACGCCAAAAAAGCGACGACTTGTTGGTTGGTTTTCTAATAAATTAGCTGCTTCACACAAAAACGCTTCTTTTTCTTTGATAGTTGTCTTACTAAGATAAGAAGGAGCAAATTCTTTCGCCCATTGATAAAGATTCACTCCGTTAGCGACCACGCCGCCACTACTTAATGTCTCATCCGTAAACATCGTCACTTGTGACGCCAATGAATTCATCAGTACTTCTTTTGGCTGATCGACTCGCCAAACCTTGCCACCGATTCCACTTGGATCAAAAAGGAGGATCTCAATATCTTCTTCTTGTTGATTATAGAGTAAACGCTCTAACATGCTAAGTCCACGAGGACCTGCCCCGATGATCCCAATTCTCATCTATCCACCTACCTATATGTATTTGCTTGGTTATCACGCATCTTTTCTCTTGATTTCACTCAATACGCGCTACAATGATTTACTTGGCTAACTCACTAAGGAGCAACAGTTCTTCATGTTTTTCATTCTGTGAACAACTGATTTCCAAATCACATCCGTAAATCAAAAAACCGAATTTAGGAAAATACTTGGTGCTGACTACCTTTGTTATATCCTCTCATTCCATCATAGCATAATTTTTCTGCAATAAGAAAAAACAACAAGAAAAAAGAGCGAATAACCGCTCTTATTCTTGTTGCTACTAAAGTAACATAAGAAGTACAAGACTCCTCGTTAGATTTTTTTACTTTTGATTTTACCTGACCAACCATCATAGCCACCTTTTAAGATATAGATATCTTGGTAGCCTGCTTTACGCAGTTGGTTAGCTGTACGAATACTCAAACTTTTCTTTTGATCATAAATATAAACCGGTTGGTCTTTACGAATCGAACCAAGTGAATTTTTTAGCACTGTATAAGGAATATTTCTAGCGCCTAAAATATGACCCGCGTCAAAGACATCTTTTTCACGAACATCGATGACTTGTGCACGACGCATTCCTTCACGAAATTCTTCTTCTTCAAGCATTGTTGCAGAACGTTTAGCCATTACTCGTAAGTAAACTTCCCAAAATACGATAGCTAAGATGATCAGTAATAAAATGATGTTAATAATCCATAAAACCATGTCGTGCCTCCACTTTATTCAGCATATTTCAAGGCTAATGAGGCAGCACCGATGACGCCTGCTTCATTTCCTAATTCAGCTAATTTGATTTTTGTTGATTCTCTCACTTGTGGGAAGGTAAATTCTTTGAAGTATTTCTCCACACGACTGCGTAAAAATTCTCCCGCAGCTGATACACCTCCACCGATGACAATACTTGATGGATTCAACGTGTTTCCTAAATTCCCGCAAGCTAGTCCTAGATATAGACAGACACGATCGACCACCATCAAACCAAATGGATCATCTGCTTCTGCTAATTCAAAAACATCTTTACTTGTTACTTCTTCACCATTATCAAGCATCGCTTTCAAGCGTGAATCACCGGCATATTCTTCTGCCAAATGACGGGCCACTCGAACGACACCTGTCGCACTTGAGACAGTTTCTAAACAACCACGTTTGCCACAAGTACATTCGAATCCATTTGGATCGATCGTAATGTGTCCTACTTCTCCAGCGGCTCCAGTCACACCATGAAGTAAATGACCATCCGCCACGATACCGCCACCAACACCTGTACCTAGAGTGATGAATACGACATCAGGATCATTTTCGCCTGCACCTTTCCAACGTTCGCCTAGTGCTGCGACATTGGCGTCATTATCGATGGCAAATTTGATGCCCGTTCCTTCTTCAATCATTTTTTTGACAAATTGAAGCTCGCGCCAGTTTAAATTGTACGCACCAATCACTGTACCAGCTTTGCTGTCGACTGTCCCTGGTGTCCCCATACCGATACCGATAAAGTCTTCAGCTTTCATACCGTATAAGTTCAGACGATGATTGATAGATTCAATGATTTCAGGAATAATGTGTTTGCCATCATCCAAAATATTGGTATCGATACTCCATTTCTGTTGAATTTCTCCGTCAGGTGTCAAGATCGCAAATTTTGCTGTTGTTCCACCTAAATCAATCCCAATAATTTTTTTGTCCATGATCAAATTCCTTTCTTTCTGCTCTCTTCGATTCGGTGTTCTCTTTTTAAGATGTGCCACGCAGTCATATATGTTTCGTGATCGATCAAATGATTATCATAAAGCTTACGTAATTCGATCGTCATCAATTCAATATCATAAATCCGTGCGCCCACATAAATATAGATACCAAACCTCTTGAATAGCTGTTGTACGTCGTATAAGCTTTCCATTTAAAGCACTTCCTTCACATTATACAAGTATTCCATAATTTTTTAAACCCACTAAAACACATATTATAAAAAGAAAGAGAAAAACGATCGACGATATAATACGATGATGGATCGAGTAATCATTGGATCGATTTGGTAATCCTAATAGATTCCCTATCAGGAAACCTCCGATCAAGCCACCCACATGTCCCCAGATATCCACTGAGGTATCTGATATACCGAATATAAAAGAAAAAACAATGAATATCATGTAACGGCGTACCAGCTGTTTTACCACATAATCATTTTTGTAATGAATACCTAGAACAAATAATGCACCAAATAAACCAAAAAGCGATGTACTTGCCCCACCAGATAACACATTCATTTCATTGAAGGCAAAACTGGTCACATTTCCCATGATACCACTAAGTAAATAAATCAAGAAAAAGCGCCAATGACCGTATACCGTTTCGATTTGTGAACCCATAAAATACAAGACGACAGAGTTCAGTACAAAATGCATCATCCCAAAATGAATAAATATTGGTGTGATCAAACGCCACCATTCATGTAGGTAGGCAATATGCTGGCCAGACATGCCTAGTTCAAAAGCCACGCTATTACCAGGTAATACCTCCATTGCGAAAAAGACGATTGTTTGGATCACTAAAAAAATCTGTGTTAAAAATGGCCCATCGAGCCAAGATTTTAATTTGAATTGTTGCTGCCGATTTACTTTCATATATACCCCCTTGTTTTTTTAGTCGTTCAATAAATGTTGGATTTTCTTATCAAAGTCTTCTGGTTCCCAATCATTATGAATCATCTCTTTGAACGTCAAGCTGCACGTTTGATGCGGATACTCTTTCAGATAGCGATCATAGTACCCTCCACCAAAACCGATTCTGTACCCATCTGGATGAAAGATGATTCCTGGGACGATCAATAAATCGATCATCGTTGCCTCATAAAGATGCGTTGAAACAGGTTCTAACACACCAAAACTTGAACGTTCCAATACTGTGTTCTCAGAGAACTCATAAAATGCCATTTGACGTTTCGGCAATGTCTTAGGGATCACAACGATTTTCCCTGAAGCTCTCGCTTGTTCGATCAACGGTCGTGTATCTATTTCAAATTCATTTGAAAGAGTTATACCGATGACTTGCGCCTGTTTCCAATACTCGGTTGCAAACAATTGCTTATAGATTTTTTGTTCTTTTTCTTTTTTATAGCCACTTGCAGCAATTTTTTTAAGTTCATTAATGCCAAATTGACGGAGCTGTTCTTTTTTCTGCTTTTCGTGTCCCAAATAATCACCTGCCTACCTTCTGTTAAAATGGTAGCGGAAAACGGAGAAAATAGCAATTTAACTTTTTAGATTTTTGGATTTGTTCTGTCTAATTTTAGTTAGGACATCGATCTATCCCCATTTGATGTTAACAATCGTCAATCATTCATTCGTTAGATAACACTGAAAATCATTATAGTTTATGTGGAATCGATGAATAAAGTTTACTCTTTCTTGATGTATACGGCAGAAGAAAAATCATTCACAGACTAGATGAACACTAGTGATGCGAATGATTTTTTTGTTTATATTTGTTTTTCAATTTTCAACTTAATAATTCATGAATAGAGAATTTTTACCATCTATAATTTCTATCTTTTATTATTCGTAGTTGATATAGATTTTACTTAAGTAATTGTGTTCTAAAAATAAAACAATTGCTTGAACTACTTCTTCCAAGCTATCTTTCATTGAGGTTTGATTGATTTTGTTGATATCAAAACATTTTAATTGTTCAATAATAAGGGATTTATCTTTGATTAACCACGGTGAATCATCATACCATCCCTCATGATGAAAGTATTCTTTCAAAATCCCCTTTTTTTCTAAATTACAATCTAATAAGTGATCTAAAATTGTATCAAAATACCCGTTCCAAATTATAAGTTTATTGCCATCAGCTACAAAAGAAAGCTCTGCTTCTCCTTCAAAACCTTCATAAAACTTATTGTCAATCATACCATTCACTCCTTCCAATGACCTTTTTCCAAAATTATAATTTGTTCTGTAGTAGCATTTCCTTTTTTTCTTGCATTTATAGCATCATACCATTTATACGCTTCTACCCATTCATTATCACCAATTTTGAAAAAATTTTGGGGCTTGTTCCCTCCATTTCCAGGTAGTATTCTTTGGATAACCCATGTATTGCCCTGTTCTACAGGTGCTCCTGGAGTTCTTGTATGCCACCTCACTTCATACTTAAATTCACCATCATTCCACTTATAAGTAATCTGTTCATAACCAGCATTCATTGTCTTGGCATTAATTTTTACGTTATCAGGAATATCTATAGGTGCTGTTTTCTTATATTGATTTGCAATTTTAAGTTTCTCTGCTTCAGTTAGCGTGGATAGCTTTGGTATATTTCCACCACCCACCTCCTCAATCTTACCATTCTCCACCTGTTTCACACCAGTAGTCGTCAATACTTTGTATGAGGCGTAAGTAAAGCCTAATACCATCAAGGCTTGACCGAGTTCGGATTCATTGATCCATGTGTAGCCGTCTTTGACGTATTGCGAGGTAGAGACAATACTGCCTAAGAGTGGGTCTAGTTTTTCGCCGGTTTCGTAATTGACACCTTGACGCCATGCTGCATTGACTTTCTCTTGGTAGGTATCGTACGTCATGAATTGGATCAGTTCAGGGTCTAAGTAGTGACCTACTTTCGTGACATATTGATACAGCTCGGGATTCACGATGCCGTAGCCTGATTGCTTGTCTTCGATTTTCCAAAAGACACGTGGGTTGCCCTCGTTATCGTGAATAATGAGAGCATAGACGTTGTACTTTTCTAGTTCTTTGTTTTTAGTTGGATCGATGCCTTTTTTCTCGTTGTCTGCTTGTTGCCATTTGTCTTGGATCGTAGTTGTCCAGGACAAATCTTTTGGCATAGAGAATGTTTTCGTTTGGCTATTCCAAGCAGTTTTCGTTTGAGCAAGTCCTTGATTGACTGCTTGTTCGAGACTTTTGATTTCTGTAAAAAATTGCGCGGAGCTTTGGTTGTAAGCTAAGAGTTTTTGGAGTTTTTCTTCCAGTTTGTGTTTCAAATCATGATACATCGTGAGTAACAACGTATTCTGACTGAGTTGAAAGCTTTGATGTTCTTCTGGCATATGAGGTGAAAGAAGCAATTGTCTTATTCCCTCGGCTTGAGTGATATACTGATTCATTTGGCGAATCTGTGCTTCTAATTCGGATTGTTTCAAGCTGATGGAATCAACTTGATTTATGTATTCCTGTGGAAATCGTTTTGCTGCTTTTTCGACCGCTTCGGAGAGTAAGATTCCTCCTTGGACGAGTGGGTAAAGTACTTGGGAAAAATAGGCTTTCGCAGCGTCGTAGGTTTTCCCTTGGAGATTGGGCGTTTGTAAAGTGAATTGAGTGATGGCTTGTTGGAGATTTTGGTAATCAGTGACTTGTTTTTGGCAGAAGTGACTGGCGCTCGTGGCTTGGGCTAAGGAATCCGAAAGATACATATCGATACTCATGTGTTTTGATCCTCCAACAAAATTTTTCTTTTCTCAAAGCTAATCTCATCAAGCTTTTGCGTGATTTTTTGTTGTTGGATCATTTCGTAATGTTGGCATTCATCAAAGCCATTCATCAATCGCCTACTTTGATGTGAAAACTCCGAGGTGAATGTTTCGATGGACGTAAAGGTATTCGATTTCTGGTAAGACAATTGTAATCGAAATAAGAAGTTTCCGATTTCTTTAAAGTGATTCTGGTAATCTGAACGGCAGGCATCAAGTTGTTTCATTTTCTTTTCCTGTTCTTCTCTTTTTGCTTGCAGCAACGTTTCCTCGGTATCAAGATTTGTCCATTGATTCATTAGCGTCTCTCCTTAAAAAGATCTCGACTTAACTGAGTGTCTAGTGTAGAAAATCCTTGAGCAGCAGTTTGCAATTGATTAGCAGCGCCTGAGATGGCTGAGGCAATTTGATTGGCTGAGTTTTTAGCGGACGTTATGCTACTTTGAATGTCTTGATTGCCAATTAGCGTGGTGCGTGTGTCATTTTGAAGCGATGATGCTTGGTTTAAAGGGCTGGTTGCACTGGTGATTCTTGAAGTGGACTGTTGGGCTTGTTGAGAATTACTGCTGAATGTGGCCATAACTTCCTCCTTTACCATAATGTTTAGATAGAACGCTTACATATTCATTATAACAATACATAACCTCTCGGTGGGTGAGAATTGTATTAGATAGGTCTTGTTACTTTATTTCCTATCTAATTGTTGAAGGTATTTCTCAATCTACAAAAAAACACTGAAGGCAAAATCTCCTTCAGTGTTTCCCAATCCCAACATTCTGCTCTTCTCTTATACAGATAGTTGTTTCTTCTGAATGTAAAATAATAAATAAAGAAAATACGGCGCACCCAAGACAGCAATCAGGATTCCTGTTGGTACTTCTCCATCGGGTAAAATGACGCGCGCAAGAATATCAGCAATGTTGACAAATAATCCTCCGAACAAACCACTGAATAGGAGTGCCCATTGATTTTCTTTACGTACAATGATTTTGGCAGCATGCGGTGCGAGTAACCCCACAAAGGACAAGCTACCTGCGACAGCCACACTGCCACAGGCTAAACCAACAGCAAGCAGTAATAAAACTGACTGACTTCGTGACACATTCAGTCCTAAGCTTTGCGCACGTTCTGGTCCAAAGGATAAAAGACCAATCCTGCGACTATAGAAAAACGCTAAAGGGATCAGAATAAGTACCCATGGCAAAAAGGCAGTGACATAAGGCCAACTGGCGCCCCATATCGAACCTGCTAACCAAGCGTTTACAAAGCCATAATTTTCTTTTGATATCTTTATCGTACTTAATAACATTGCCGCAGAAAAGCCGGCATTTACAGCGATACCTGAAAGGAGCAAGCGATTCATCGCCACTTGTCCCGAACGCTGATATGCCACAAAATAGACTAGACATGCAGCAAGCGTGCCGCCTAGAAAGGCAACAAAAAGCAACAAGAAAGGTGACGCATGGCTAGTAAAAAAGCCTAAATATAGCATCACGAAAAAGCCTGCACCGGAATTGATGCCTAAAATACTTGAATCGGCTAATGGGTTTCTAGTTACTCCTTGCAAAAGATAGCCAGCGATTCCTAGACAGGAACCTGCGAATAAACTGATCAATAGGCGTGGCAAGCGAAATTCTGTCAGAACCAATTGTTGGACCTGTGTTCCTCTACCAAGTGCGACATCGATCAATTGGTCAATATAAAGAAACGGTGTACCGATCATTAAACTGATTCCCGCAGTCACAAGCCATAAAAATAGTAACAGGCCAATCCCCCAATATATTTTTTTCACACGCGTTCCCTCCTAACTTGTACTAATAAGAAAGGGACACCGATCAAAGAGATGACTAAGCCAAATGGTGTTTCAAAAGGTGGATTGATCATTCGTGCCACAAAGTCTGCTAACATGACTAAGATTCCCCCAGCGATAAATGAAGCTGGCAAGACATACCGATAATCCGTACCGACAAAGCCACGAACAACAGGTGGAACCATCAAACCAATAAAAGAGACGGGCCCAACTAAAGAAACAGCTAACGCTGCTAAGATCGAAACAAAGATGAAAACCAGTACCCGTGTGCGCTGTGGATGTCCTCCTAAGGCGATCGCATGGGATTCACTCAAATGGATCAAGGAAATCGACTTTCCTAATAGAAAAGAGGCAATAACCGCCAATAAATAGATAGGAGAAAGAACGAGCAACTGTTGCCAAGTAATATTAGCCGCACCGCCAACAAACCAAAAAGTCAAATCTTGTTGTAGATTAAATAACTGGGTCAGTGCTTGGCTGATTGCCGTAAAAAAAGAACTGATCGCCACACCGGCTAAAATCATCTGCATGGTGCTGAGTCCGATTTTTGAAAAACTAAAGAAACCTAGAACCGTCATCGTCACGATCAACGACCCGAGCAATGATAGTAGAAAAATTGAAAACGGCGAAGCTTTAGGTAAAAAAGCAAAGCTAAATGCCATGGCTAACGACGCACCTGCATTGATCCCTAACAATCCTGAATCTGCCAAGTTGTTTCGCGTTACCCCTTGCATCAAAGCGCCACTGAGGGCGAAACAGCTGCCCACGACAAATGCTCCGATGACCCGAGGCAGACGGATATTACGAATGATCTGCTGGGCTTGATCAGTTGGATCGAACTGGAACAACGCCTGCCAGACTTCATTGCCTTTAACTGTAGAAGCACCATTATACAAAGCAAAAAAGAAGACAATGATTGCCAATAACAGAAGCAGCCATAGGGTATTTATTTTTTTCCCTTTCCTCATCATTTTCCCTCCGGTTTCTTGATGAGATCATATGTTAAAAAGACAGGTTTATTTGTTTCAGGTAATTGAACGATTTGTGCTTCGATCTCAAAAATCTCTCTCATCCATTCTTTCGTGATGACTTGTTCTGGGGTCCCATTGACGATTAATCGCCCTTCTTTCATTGCGACTAAATAATCGGAAAAGCGGGAGGCATGATTGATGTCATGGATCGACATCAAAATCGTTGTTTTTTTCATTCGGTTGATTTCTTTCAGCAGATCTAAGATCTCCAGTTGATGCGCAGGATCTAAAAAAGTTGTTGGTTCATCAAGGATCAAGATATCTGCTTCTTGAGCTAACGCCATCGCAATCCAGACTCGTTGGGCTTGACCTCCGGATAAACTCGCTAAGTCTCGATCTTTTAGCGAGATCAGATCCGTCGCTGTCAATGCCCACTCAATGGCCTGCAGATCTTGATCATCCATGCCACTGAATAGTTTTTGATAAGGATATCTACCGTAAGAAACGACTTCTTCGACTGTCATTCCTAATGGGTATTCACTCGTTTGGGCTAGTAAGGCAAGTTTCCGAGCTAGTTCTTTCGAATGATAGGTCGTCAAGTCACGATCGTTGACTAATATTTTACCGTTTTTTACAGGAAGTATGCGGGTAAAGCTTTTTAATAGTGTAGACTTTCCACTGCCGTTCGGGCCAATCAAACTGGTGATTTTCCCTTCTGGTATAGCGACAGACAAATTTTCAATTATCGTTTTGTTGGGGTAACCGGTAGTAATTTCAACTGCATTTAATCTAGACATATACTTCCCCCTCTCATTGAAAATCATTCTCAATTATGACGGTACTTCACAAATTCGTCAAGCACAAATTTCGTCGTTTACGTTAGTAAAAAGAGTTGACAGCGCCCTTTTCTTGGGGAATAATAGCAATTGAGAAACATTCTCAATTACGATCGGAGGAAAGACATGAGACTTAAAAATAAACTATTCACAATCTCTAGCGCATTACTTTTGGTGGGATTACTTAGTGCTTGCTCGCCAGGCTCATCCACAACCGAAGAAACAACTGCATCATCGACTACTGCTGATAATGGTACGCATACCTTGACAGATACATTAGGACATTCAGTTGAAATACCTAACCAACCCAAGCGGATCATCGGCAGTTATTTAGAGGATTATCTTGTTGCGTTAGGTGAAACCCCGGTTGCTCAATGGACAGTCGGCAGTGGTTCGATCCAAGATTATTTACAAGATGATCTGAAAGATGTCCCAACTATCTCCTATGATCTACCCTATGAAAATGTGTTAAGTTTTGAACCTGATTTATTATTGATTTCTTCTTCAGCCACTGTTGAAGGCGGCAAATACGAGCAATATAGTAAAATTGCTCCAACCTATGTTGTTAAAAATGGTACCGATGTTACATGGGAAGAACAGTTGCAAGACATTGGCAAAGTATTGAATAAAGAGGACAAAGCAGAGGAAATCATTCAAGATTATCAAGATTACGCGAAAGAAACACGCGAAGAATTGAGTGATCAGATTGATGGAAAAACAGCGGCTGTCTTATGGATCACGAACAACTCTGCCTTTATGGTCAGCCAGAATCGTTCAAGCGGTCGCATCGTTTATGAAGATCTACAATTCGGTGTACCATCTTTAGTAGAAGAAGTATCAAAGGAGGCAACCTCTGATTGGTCAGCTGTTTCATCAGAAAAATTAGCTGAATTAGACGCAGACTATATCATCTTAGTCAATAGTGATGAACAAGCAGCGATGTTCAACGAGCCCACTTGGCAAAATCTGAAAGCAGTCAAAGCGGGTCAAGTATTCGAATTTGGTCCAACTTCTAGCTGGTTATATAATGGACCAATCGCTAGTCGTCAAATGATCGATGATATCAAAGGCGAGCTAAAGTAAAAGCGTGAAAACCACAATTTGGCTTGAGCTGTAAATAAAAGAAGTGTTCAGTGTGCTAGCTGGTAAACAGCACATCAAAAAACGACAATCACCAAGAGGTAAAATTCTTCGGTGATTGTCGTTTTTTTCGATGTTCAATTTGTTTGTCACTTACTAAGAATTTCGGTAATCACGTAACCGATAGCCAACTCCGATCTCAGTGATTAAATATTCTGGACGAATGGTATTTTTCTCGATTTTTTTCCGAATGTTTGACATATTCACTCGCAACACTTGGGAATCTGTTCCGTAAGGCCCCCAAACTTCTGATGTTAATACGCGATAAGTGACGACCTTCCCAAGGTGTTGGAATAATACGAGCAAAATGCGATATTCATTCTTAGTGAGATGGATCGGTTCTCCTGCTTTGGTTAACAGCTGGCTTTCTGTGTCCAAAGACAATTCCCCATTGGTGATGACTGAAGGTAATTCCTCTTGTTTACGATGACGAAAAGCGGTTCTGATCCTAGCAAGTAATTCATTCATCCCAAAAGGCTTAGTGACGTAATCATCAGCACCGAGATCAAGGGCTTTGACTTTTTCATGCTCGTTGTTTCGCGCAGAGATCACGATCAACGGTGTAGCCAGTCGTTTACGAATGATTTTCAATAATTCGATGCCATCAATATCTGGCAAACCTAAATCGAGCAAAATCAAGTCAAAGGAATCTTCTTGGAACACATGCAAAGCTTCCATGCCAGTTGTGGCAATCGTAACGTGATAATGTTCTTTTGCCAACACGACTTCCATAAAATCAGTGATCGTTGGGTCATCTTCAATCAATAGTACTTTTCTCATGTAACGTCACCTCCTCACTCTTGTTCAAATAGATGCGAACCACTGTTTTCCCTTCTGATACAGCCATCTCTAATTTCCCATTATGGGCATGGATGATGGTTTTGACAATACTTAATCCAATGCCAAGACCATTTTTTGAATCGATTGGTACTTCTTCTTCATTGGATAGATTCATCTGGATTTTTTCATATTGCTTCAATGAGATTTCACCCTCATTTTTTACTTCACAAATGACCTGTTCTCCCTCTTGGAACACGCTGACTTCTACTTGACCTTGTGTTGATCCATGACGAAACGCATTTTCCACCAGATTGAACATCGCTTGCTCAATCAAGATAGGGTCAACTTCGACAAATAAAACCGCTGTCGGTAAATGGACCAATAATTCCTTGTCAGGATAAACTTTTGTGACATGTTCATAGACTGCTTCAATGATTTCCTCAATCGGTTCTGTTGTTTTTTTCACTTGCATTGTGTCCATATTGATCCGTGTGATCGACAACAGATTCTCCACCATGCGAATCAACCATTGGGATTCTGTCTGGATATCGGTCAGCAATTTTTGGCGCGTCGCTTGTTTCAGCTCTTCATCTGTTTGCAAGAGTGTTTCTGCAATCCCATAAATTGCAGTCAATGGCGTACGCAAATCATGGGATATCGCACGTAATAAATTACTGCGAACTTTTTCACGTTCATTTTCTAACTCGATTTGTTCTTTTTCATTCTTAAGCTCTGTTTGCTCTAAGATAACAGCAAGCTGGGTCAACACTAACCGTAAGTAGTTCAATTGACTATCCTCGATCGGAAGCCCGCGACTGCGACGAATCCCTAAAACAGCTAACGTCTTCCCATTTGCGACAATCGGTAAATAAAAACCTTTTGCGCCACTTAATGTATCAGTTCCATAACCTGAATCTTTTTGATTTTTAGCCGTCCAATAAGCCACTGCCGCTTCTTCTGGATGATCGAGTAAAAATGGGGCATCTTTTGGTGTGTATTGACTTTGCTTGATGGCATGTTTATCAAAGAAAATCACTTCCCGATCCAATAGTCTGCCTAAATAAGTGGCAGATAATTCAACGATTTGTTGCTGGTCTTCTGCTAAAACAAATTGCTTGTTCAGTTCATACAGAATTTCCATCTGTTGTTCTTTTTCTCTGGCATGGACAGCCTGTTTTTTCAGACGAACCATCAAATTACTGATCATCAGTGCAACGATCAGCATGATGACTAAAGTAATCGGATAGCCTTGTTTATATACGGTCAAGGAATACAGTGGCTCGACAAAAAACCAGTTGAAAGCCAAGACACTTAAAATAGAAGATAATGCGCTCCAAAAATAGCCAGAGGTCAAACGGGCAACAAGTAAGATAAAGAAAATGTACACCAACATCAAGTTTTGTTCTCCAAAGTGAAGATATTGCATCACTTCAGTCAAGAGCGTTGCTACGAACACACAGATCAATGAAATCGCAAAATCTTTTCCTCCCCCTTCCACTAGTTTCTTGGAATGGGAAAGGATGGTTGAACGTTTTTCTTTATAAGGAATCAAGTGAAGTTCAGTTTCTGGCAATCGTTTGAGCAGTCGTACATCCAGCTCTTCTGAAAACAATCGCTCCGTCCACGGTTTCGCCAAATTTTTACCGATGATCAAATCGGTTGCGCCGACCAGTTTAGCATATTCGACGATCGTTTCAAATGAATGATCCTCCTCGATCACCACGACTTCTGCGCCAAGTTTCTCCGCTAAGTCATTCGTCCCTTGTAAACGATCATCGGAACGAATGTATAGCACGATCCATTCTGCCCCCAAGCCTTGAGCTAACCGAGCAGTCCACCGAATACTTTTCTCAGCCATTTTAGGGAAAGCATCTTGAACGATCGTGATCAATTTACTTTGGACACCATTTGTTTTACCAATCACACGATTGATATGATCCGAAGCCCGTTGGATCGCTAGACCTCGTAACTGTTCCAATTTTTTAGGAATAAAGAAGTGCTGCAAGGCGCGTTTTGCATTTTCATCCGCATAGATTTTCCCTTGCGCTAAACGATCGATCAATTCATCTGGTTCCACATCGATGACCTTCAATGTCGCCTGTTGGAAAAACGTATCCGGAACCGTTTCTTTTACTTCGATCCCAGTCACTTCTTCAACGATATCATTCAAGCTTTCAATATGTTGGACGTTGATCGTCGTATGGACATTGATTCCTGCATTCAATAATTCTTCGATGTCTTGATATCGCTTGCGATTTCTTGATCCTGGCGCATTACTATGGGCTAATTCATCGATCAAAACGATCTCTGGCTGACGTTTGATAATAGCATCGATATTAGGTTCACTCAAAGTCAGCCCCTTATACGTAACTTCTTTTAAAGGAATCTGTGGTAATCCTTCTAATAATTGGTTCGTATCCGGGCGATCATGAGGTTCGATGTAGCCAACCACAATGTCTTTACCTAGTACGCTAAGCTCTTGTGCTTCCGCCAGCATCGCATAAGTCTTGCCGACTCCCGCCGCAAAGCCAAAATAAACCCGTAGACGTCCTCGCCTTTTTTCACGCTGGTGTAACATTTCTGAAACATCCTGTCTTTCCATCTTTGTTTCTCCTAACCCCTCTGCCACCTACATGTTATCAAGTGACAGATTCAATTCAAGCACATTGACAAACATTCGATCTGAAAACCAATCTTTCTGTGCTTTTTCCTGTATTATAGCACGAATTTTGGCAACGTCTTGTCCCCGCTCTTTAGCGATACGAGAGACTTGATTTTCTGCGGCTGCCACACTGATATGCGGATCAACACCGCTTGCAGAGTTTGTGACTAGATCGATTGGGATCTCCGTAGTTTGATTGCTTTGTTGTGCCAATTCTGTTTTATCTTCTACTAATTTCTTTTGCTCCGATGAGGTTGGTGAAAGTTGGGTCACGTCTTGCCCTCTTCCATTAAAATAAGCTGCCTGTTGAAAGGATTGTCCAATCAACGAAGAGCCGACCACCTTCCCTGAAACAACTCTCTGACTACCATTGGCTTGCTGGGCAAAGAAAAGTTGACCGATACCAGTAACAGCGAAGGTGTATAGCCCACCAAGGAGTAGTATGCTGAGGAATAAAAAACTAAGCTGTGCTCTAAGGATATTTTTCATAGGTGAATTCCTTCTTTCTGTAAAATGTCTTTCTTTTTATATCAAGAAAAAGCTCAAAGCGAGATCGATCAGTTTGATGAATATGAATGGGGCAATTAAACCGCCTAATCCATATACCAATAGATTGTGTCGTAAAATTTGACTGGCAGGTTTTTCTGTATACTTGACTCCTTTTAACGCTAAAGGAATCAATGCGACAATAATCACTGCATTATAGATAACAGCCGATAAAATCGCTGTAAGAGGACTACCTAGTGCCATGATATTCAACTGGGCCAATTCGGGATAGATCCCATAAAACAAGACTGGGATCACAGCAAAATATTTTGCGACGTCATTTGCAATACTAAACGTGGTCAAAGCACCTCTAGTCATCAATAATTGTTTACCGATACGTACGACCTTCAATAGCTTCGTTGGACTAGAATCTAAATCGATCATATTGCCCGCTTCTTTTGCTGCTTGTGTCCCTGTATTCATCGCCACTGCCACATCCGCTTGTGCTAATGCTGGCGCATCATTCGTTCCATCCCCTGTCATTGCTACAAGATGGCCTTTTTCTTGATAGTCACGAATAAGATCCATTTTATTTTCAGGTGTTGCTTCTGCAAGAAAGTCGTCGACCCCCGCCTCAGCCGCAATCGCCGCTGCTGTCAAAGGATTGTCTCCTGTGATCATGATAGTTTTGATCCCCATTTTACGCATATCTGCGAAGTTTTCCTGTACACCATTTTTTACAATATCTTTGAGATAAATGACCCCCATCACTTGATCATTTTTTACAACCACCAAAGGAGTTCCGCCAGCTTGGGCAACTTTTGCGACGATTTGATCACATTCTTCTGGATACTGTCCACCACGTGCCTGCACATATTTCTTGATCGTATCTGCGGCACCTTTACGAATCTGATCGCCACGATAATCCATGCCGCTCATGCGGGTTTGCGCACTAAAATCAATGAATTTCACTTCAGATTTTTCAAAAATGCGTTCTCGCAAAGCAAATTTTTCTTTAGCTAAAATGACAATACTGCGGCCTTCTGCCGTCTCATCTGCCAAAGATGAGAGCTGTGCTGCATCAGCTAATTGTTGTTCTGTGACGCCATTGACAGGTAAAAACTCACTTGCCCGACGATTTCCTAAAGTAATCGTTCCTGTTTTATCTAACAGTAATACATCAACATCTCCCGCTGCTTCGATGGCACGACCACTCATTGCGATCACGTTCTCTTTCGTTAACCGACTCATTCCAGCAATCCCGATCGATGAAATCAATGCACCGATCGTCGTTGGCGCTAAACATACGAATAAAGCAATGACAACGATCGTCGCAATCGGCGCCCCTTTACCTGACAGCTGACTACTGAATTCGGTAAAAGGAACTAAACTAACAGAGACCGCTAAAAAGATGATCGTTAACGTGATCAAAAAGATTTGTAACCCGATCTCATTCGGGGTTTTCTTTCGTTGTGTCCCTTCCACCATCGAAATCATTTGATCTAAAAAGGAGTGTCCATTTTCGGATGTCACACGGATCACCAAGTAATCAGAAACCACCGTCGTCCCACCAGTAACGGCACTTCGATCGCCCCCTGATTCACGGATCACTGGTGCTGATTCCCCTGTAATGGCACTTTCATCCACTGAAGCAGCTCCTTCGATTACATCACCATCCGCTGGAATTTGTTGACCCGATACTACGTAAATCAGATCCCCCTTTTTGAGATCAGAAGATTTGATCTCAATAAATTCTTGGTTTTCAATGTCTTCTAAGCGATTGATCTTATAAGTGATCACTTCTTTTTTTGCTTGCTTCAAGCTATTTGCCTGCGCTTTTCCGCGACCTTCTGCCACTGCTTCGGCAAAATTTGCAAACAACAAGGTGATCCATAACAAACAGGTGATCGTTATAGTAAACCATAAAGGCACCGTTGTTTGTTCAAAACAAAGGATCGTCGCTAAGATCGCTCCGATGTAGACCATGAACATCACTGGGTTTTTGATTTGTTGTCTTGGGTCTAATTTGACAAAGGCTTCTTTGATTGCCCATACATAAATAGTTTTCATTTGATTTTGCTCCTTCTAACTTAAGGTAAAATGATCAGCGATCGGACCTAACGCCAACGCTGGTAAAAAGCTCAATGCTCCGACAACAAGGATAACGATCATCAACATGGAGATGAATGTGCCATTCGTTGTTGAAAGTGTTCCATCATTGATCGCGATCGTTTTCTTCCTTCCCATGTTTTCAGCCAAGAACAAAATAGCAACGATCGGAATGTAGCGAGAACACAACATCAAGACACTTCCTAAAAGATTTAGAAACGGTGTATCTGCCGTCACCCCACCAAATGCACTCCCATTATTATTTGCTAGAGAAGTCACATTATAAAGCAACTCACTAAATCCATGAGGCCCTTTATTGGTCAACCAAGTTAAAACATCAGGATGCAGTGAAACTGCCATCGTACCAAACAAAGTCAATAATACAGGCGTCAAAATCACTAAACTAGCCATCTTGATGTCGAAAGCCTCGATTTTCTTGCCTAAATATTCTGGCGTACGTCCAACAAGTAGACCGGCAATAAAAACCGTCAACAGCAGAAATGCCAACATGCCATACAAGCCACTACCCACACCACCAAAGATGATCTCCCCTAATTGCATCAAGAAAAGCGGGATACCACCACCGAGAGGCGTAAAACTGTCCAACATTGCATTGACTGATCCATTCGATGCCGCTGTTGTGCTAACAGCCCATAAACTTGACCAACCTACACCAAAGCGTACTTCTTTTCCTTCCATATTCAGCGAACCCAGTACATCCGTAAAAGCGGGCCCATGATATTCACTAATTGCTACACCTACAAAAGCTGCAAAAAGAAAAACAAACGAAACGATCAAAATCGTTCGACCTTGTTTCCATTCTTTGACCCAATAACCAAACGCAAAAATCAACGCTGTAGGTATCAACAAGATGGCGAGATTCTCGATGAAATTAGAAAAGATCGTCGGATTCTCAAATGGATGAGCGGAATTTGCACCGAAAAATCCACCACCATTGGTTCCTAATTGCTTGATAGCTACTTGACTGGCCACAGGTCCTAGATACAACCATAAAGATTCTCCTGATAGACCAGTGTAAGACAGCCCATGACTAAACGTTTGAACCACGCCTTGGGAAATCAGAAGTACAGCAGTAATCAATGAAAGTGGTAAAAAAATGTAAAGTAAACTACGTACTAGATCTTGCCAAAAATTGCCCAATTGGCTCGATTTCCTTTGGATGATGCCGCGGATCAATGCACAAAGAACTGCTAAACCTACAGCTGCTGACAAGAAATTTTGAACAGTCAAACCAAGCATTTGCGTCGTATTCGAAAGTGTCAATTCTCCCGTGTAAGCTTGCCAGTTGGTATTTGTCACAAAACTAACAGCTGTATTCACGGCTAAATCAAATGACAGATTTTCCACGCCATTATTGCCAGGAAGCCAACCTTGGACCATCAATAATCCCGTTAAAAATAGCAAAGAACAGATCCCAACACCCAACACATGCGCTAAATAGCGCTTCGCCGTCATTTTCTTTTGACTCTCAGGACCAATCAATTGATAAAAAAAGCGTTCGATTGGTTGGATGAAACGTACATATTTTGGTGTTTCCCCTGTCATGATCAACTTAATGTACCACCCAAGAGGTGCGGCTAAAACAAGTAGAATAAAAAAGAAAAACAATCCTTGAAATACTGCACTCATCATTGCTCTTCCCCCTTAAATAAAAACCAGAATAGATAAGCTAACAAAATCATACTGATACAACCTAAAAATAAGACCATTTTCTTCCTCTCCTTTGTTTTCATCATAGACAAAGGACTATAAAGATAGTGTTAATATTCAAGAAATTTCTTTATATGTTCTTTATACAACACAAAAAACAGCTAAATCTTAAGGAGCAACCCTCGCTTGACTTAGCTGTTTCTCAATAAAAAAGACAAAAAAAAGATGCTCCCATGATCTTGAACATCTCCCTTTATTTCTTTCACTCATTCATTTTATACATCAATGATCAGAACTTACTTTCTTACCCATTTTTGGAAGCGATGCGCATAATGGTTTTCTTGATCCGTGATACCGATATGTTCTTCTGCTAGTTCAAAATCACTAAAGTCGATCTCTCCAATATACGTATCTCCATCAAACTCACCATCGATCAGTGTTCGCCAAATAATCCCAGTCTGGGGCAATAATTCTTGAAAGATCCGACTTCCACCAGAAACATAAATATCTTCTGAAACAGTCTCAGCAAAAGCCAATAATTCATCGATCGAATGCATGACTTCTGCATTTTCTTTGACCTCAAAATCTTCTTGGGTAGTCAACACGATGATGTGGCGATAAGGAAGAGATAGGTCGCCCATGCCTTCGTATGTTTTACGCCCCATCACTAATAAACGATCCACCGTATGTTCTCTGAAAAAACGCATATCATTTGGCAAACGCCAAGGCAATAACCCATCTTTACCGATCAATCCATTCTTGTCTTGGGCCCACATGGAAATAAACATTTTGACTCGCTCCTTTCATCTACTACTTGATTATACTAAAAATAAAAAAGCTTGGGTACAGACCCAAACTTTTTTAGACATATTATTTTGTTTCGCGGTGCAAAGTAACTTTACGTTCGCGTGGGCAATATTTTTGCTTTTCCAAACGATCAGGATTGTTACGTTTGTTTTTGTTAGTTAGGTAGTTACGTTCTTTACAAGAAGTACACTCTAAAGTAATGTTTACGCGCATGATTTTCCCTCCCATTTATACTAGAATCCTCTAAGATGACTCTCAGACTTGATTATCTTACCATGATTTTTATCAGATTGCTAGCCTTTTTGACGATTTTGTTAAGTAGTTCTACTTGACGAGCAAAAAACAAGCTCAGGAAAAATTGAAACAGATGATTTTTCTTTTTACCAAGTTGAGATTACACTTGTTATAGTAGTAAAATCAATTATTCTTTTAGGAGGAGTTAACTATGCCTTGGAATATGAAAGATTTCCCACCAGCCATGAAGAACTTGGAAGAGTTGACCAAAAAGAAAGCAATCGATATCGGCAATGCGCTTTTAGATGAAGGTTATCCTGATGATCGAGCAATCCCGATCGCAATCAGTCAAGCGAAAGAATGGGTGGAAAGTGCAGATGAGAAAGAGAAGAAAGCTTTCTCAAAAGAGAAAAATCCACAAAAAAATGACAAGCATGATAGCAATCCGCGAGCAGCTAAATTATTAGACGCCACAGTCGAAGTCAAATTCGAAGAAGATCATTGGATCGTTCGCTCTAAAGGCGCTGAAAAAGCAAGCAATCACTTCGATCATAAAGAAGATGCCATTGAAAAAGGAAAAGAAGTAGCTCGTAATAAAGAAACATCCTTAATGATCTATAAAAAAGATGGCACATTCGAGCGAGAAGTCCATTACTGATTGTATATTATCGTCCCTTTGAATAAAAAATCAACTCATTCCGATTTACGGCAAAAAAAAACGAAGAGTCTACCCATTATGGATCGGCACTCTTCGTTTTTGCGTTCAATAGAAACATCGTTGGATCGTCTAAACTGTTACATATTGGATCGGTTCAGCTTGAGGAATCGTTTCATCCACAAAATAAACTTTGTACCACGTCAAGAAACTGAAAATCGTCCAAATCTTACGTTGTTCTTCACTTCTACCTTCATGATGGTCATCAAGTAATTGGATGATTTTCGCTTGATCAAAGAACTCTTTCGCAAAATCAGCTTCAAATAATTCTTTTACTTGGTGATAGCCATGTTCTTCTTTCAGCCAAGCTTTGATCGGTACAGGGAAACCAAGTTTTACACGATTTGACCATTCTTCAGGCAGATGCTTGTTCGCAGCTTGTCTAAAGACATCTTTCGTATTGTTTTGATTCAATAAATACTTACTTGGGATTTGTTGCGCTAATTTCATTACTTCGATATCAAGAAGTGGTACCCGCACTTCCAGTGAACTTGCCATTGAAAGTTTATCGGCTTTTAACAAAATATCTTTTGGCATCCATTGGTGTAAGTCAACATATTGCATCTTGTTGATCTCGTCTTGGATTCCTTCAGTTTTCGCATAATGTTCTGCCATGATTTCTTTGACTGTTGGGGCTTGTTGAAATTCTGGCGTCAACAGGTTGGCCGCTTCGTTTTCTTCAAAGATCCGTGCATGTCCGATAAAATATTCTTTGGCAGGCGCTAATGATTCATATAAATGGATCCTACCATGGAAATTACGCATCTTACCGATTTTTCTACCTAAGTTATAGCGAGTGCCTTTCGGTAATTTTTTCAATCCTTGAGCAATCACTCGGATAAATTTTGAATTTGTGTGGAAGCCATATGATTGATAGCCAGCAAATAATTCATCTGCCCCTTCGCCAGATTGAACGACTCGTACACTTTGTGCCGCAAGATTCGCTAAGAAATACAACGGTACACAAGATGGATTAGAATCTGGTTCATCTAAATGATATTGAATCAAAGGGAAAGCCTTAAAGGACATGTCTCCATCAATGACAGCTGCGGTGTTATCCAAGTCAAGCATTTCTGTTAATTTACGTGCCTCGATTGCTTCATTATAAGTTTTATCATCAAAGCCTATTGAGAATGAATGGTCTGGTTTCAAAACAGAAGTCACATAACTTGAATCGACCCCACTTGATAAGAACGAGCCAACTTCCACATCACTGATCGTGTGTGCTTCGATCGATGCTTTCACTGTGTCATCAATTTGATCGATCCATTCTTGACGGCTTTGTGTGCCTTTTTCTTCAAAGTTCGCATCCCAATACTGTTGGATATCCATGTGGCCATCTTTGTAAGTGAAATAATGACCTTCTGGTAAACGATAGACGCCTTTAAAGAACGTTTCTCCATTTAAAGGAGAATATTGGAACGTCATATATGGTTTCAATGCTTCCCGATTCAATTCTTTATTGAAATCTGGATGTGGTAAAAAACTCTTGATTTCAGAACCAAACATCAAAGTTCCGTTCATTTCAGCATAGTAATACGGTTTGATCCCAAAATGGTCTCTTGCACCGAATAATTCTTTTTTCTCATTATCCCAAATCGCAAAAGCAAACATCCCACGTACTTTTTGCAATAACTCAGTTCCCCATTCTTCATAGCCATGTAATAAAACTTCTGTATCTGCATGAGTTTTGAAAATATGACCTGCATCGATCAATTCTTTTCTAAGTGGTTGATAGTTGTAGATTTCTCCATTAAAAATAATGATTTTTGTTTGGTCTTCATTGTAAATGGGCTGTGTGCCCCCTTCTAAGTCAATAATACTTAGACGTCTAAAACCCAAAGCCACATCACGATCAATGTATTCACCTGAACTATTCGGTCCGCGGTGAATGATGCGATCCATCATGTCATTGATGATTGCTTTTTTATTATCTTTGTTATTAACAAATCCTACGATTCCGCACATTTATTTCACATCCTACTAAAATTACTATTCCATTATTATGTCCACATGAATCTTATCACAGGAAGGCATTCAGAATGAATGATTTTCACTCTTACAATTTCGTCACATGAAAACAAATAAAATGAAAAATCTCTATCTTTAAAAAAAGTAGACTCAACAATTAATTTAACATGTTTTATCCTAGGAAGCTACTGGATTCTCCTATAGTTTACAAATATTTCATGTTATTCATAAATAGGGAGATTTTTGTAGACATATATCTTCAAAATAACAAGCGATTTCATTTTTTATTTCAATCTAAAATCTTCGTTGTTTGCGCTTTGATAGGATACCTTTTATCCATCACTGTCTTTTACGTCGGCATGTAAGAAAATCATCATGCGAGAAAAAAAGTACGTTATTCTGTTTGGTAGAAGTGAGAATTACTCAGCACAATATATAAAAAAACTTTATATTCACCTTTTATTTCATTTGAAAATAACTGAGTATCTCTTTGTACTACCTGCTTCACTTTGCAGAATAGGTAAATTTCAAGAAATAAAAATCAATATACAATAACTATAACCTGCTATCAAATCACTTGACGAAAAAACGAATTTCGGAGATGCTCAATTTAAGAACATATTTTATTTTAAAGTTAGGAAGGATCGACATGAAAATCGGAAAAGTACTATTAGGGATATTGTTAGGGGTAACAACTATTATTGGAGCATTTATATTAGGTATCATGCTATTCCCGTTATTTGCACCAGAAATCCAAAACACCACAGTTCAAGAAGCCACGAATACTTCACAGACAAAAAGTACCGAACGTTCATTAACTACAACAGAAACAACAAGCTCAAATGATCAACAGCTGGTAAATCAAACACCTGCAGAACAAGGACAAACACAAGATCCAATTTTGGAAAAAGCATTAAATACACCTGCTACACCATTGACCGCCTTTAGCTCAGATCCTTATGATTGGGATCTAAATCAAGCGAATATCACGAATGGCACCGCTCAGTCAATCGGCTGGATTCAAGCAGAAGACCCAACTGGACGAATAGAGGTAGAATATCACTGTTTCGCTTGCGACACGAATTGGAGTGGCAGAAATTACGCCTATGAATGGAATGGCCAAACGACGACGACTAAAATAACTCCTTTCACGATCGTTGGAACACCTTGCGAACATCAAAAATCCTTAAAAAATCATGGCTATATTAGTTGATTTCAGATAAATAGAAAATCTATATCAAAAAAGAGAACAGATTACTTGAATACAAGAAAACAAGCGCACAACCCAAAAAAGACTACACCACCATTTGGATTTCTGCGCTTATCTTCTTGTAAATAAATTTTTATTGTTTGCCCAAGAAACGAAGGTCACCGATTTTCATATTGCAATCCAAAAAGTCACTGGAACCCCGATAACATAAAAATCAAAATGGGCAATCACTACTTTTATAAAATTTTTTCTTCTATCCTGCTTATTTCATGAATTTTTTAAAACAACCTATTCCATCATAGTGAAAAAATAATCCTCATGCTCACTCAACCATCCAGTATAATCAAATTATCAACGAGCAAAACGTTGAAATAAATCAGGATGGTAGATAGAGATGGCAATTTATTATTTTAACAAAAACACAGATGATCGAGGAAATCACGAAGTCCACGTGATCTCATGTACGCATTGTCCAGAAGATGCACTTTTTATTGGCGTATTTTCTACATGTGAAGAAGCCCTACATCAAGCAAGCACAACCCACACATCCAAAAGTTTCGATGGTTGTTCTCACTGCTGCAAAGACTGTCATAACGATTGATTGCAAGAAATAACTAGGCTGTCCCTTGTTGTCTCTTTATTTTTACAGAGAACTTTATTTATACATAAAATCGATCATGTTTGAAAATTCAAAAATCATATGAAAGGAGTATGTAAAAGTATAAAAGGAGTACCAAAAGGGGAGTCAAAAAATATTTTAGGGTAAAAATACAGCAAAAAAGACACGACCTAAATCGTGTCTAACTGTTGGTATATAAGGAAGGTACAGGATTTGAACCTGCGCGCCGGTGTTAGCCGGTTCGCCGGATTTCGAGTCCGGTGCATTACCACTCTGCCAACCTTCCACGCCTACTATTTTTAATCTTTTTTCTAAAAATGTCAAGAGGTATTATGCACTCTTGTTAATCTTGTTTGTTTTGTAAACTGGTCATTTAAATACCATAACTGTTATGTTTAAATCCAAGAACACTGTTCAAGTTATTCGCTAAGAATAAAGTAGCTTATGCAATATTCATCCTCTCGCACCATCTACAACTGAATAAACGGCGGTAACCTCTTCGAAAAAATAAAGCGCCATCCACATAAATTTGAAGAACAAATTTCGTGGATGGCGCTTTATTTCTCGAGGCTAAACACTTTTGTCACAACCTCATGATGTGGCAATTAGCGTATTTTTTCTGGATTTTCAATTGCAAGTACGGAATCGACCGTCGTTTTGATGATCGAGATGATTTGCTCTTCTGTAGGATGCATGATACTAGAAGACATCAATGAAGCGATACCAGTGATAGTTACCCAAGTACCAGTATGCAGTGCATCGATATATTCTTCCGATAAATCTTTATAACGTGCGTCCTCTTTTAATAACTTGCGGAAATAATTATAAGAAAAATCATGCATCTTTTGACCATTTCCATGCTCATCGATATATAAAGCCATATAAAGGCTATGGTTTTTCTTAGCGAAATAAATATAATTCAATCCTAAATCGATGATTTTATCTCCTGTACGCTCTACAGGAAACACTTCTTCTTCTAACTGTTGGAAGATAACATCTAATAGCGTATTTTTTAAATCTTCCATATTTTTGAACTCTAAGTAAATCGGTTGGGTAGATATCCCCATCTTCTTCGCGATATTTCGTGCAGTGAAACCTTTAAATCCTTCTTTAGCAACAACTTCATATGCAGCTTTCAGAATTTGATCCTTCGTATAGACTTTTCTTCTCATAATAAACTCCCCCACTTCATGCTACAGTCTCTGTTCTTTTATTTTAACCGATATTGATCAATTTTTGCAAATAATATACCTAAATTGTTATATTTTAAAGCATATATGTGTTTTTTATTGGTTTTCTCAATTTTCTAAATATTTTTTTACGTAATTTGTTTCCCCTTACAATTTTTGATTTTGTGTTGAATTTAAGTTGACCTAAAGTTTTCTTTCAAGTTATAGTTAAATAAAAAGGAAAAGAAGGTGTGTAATGAAGAATAAAAGTGACGTTATTTATATTCATCCTAAAAAAAGAATCATTTCTCAAAGGAAAAACTATTTTTACCTTATTTTTTCAGGATTGTTTTTTTTGATTATTGGCTTGCTCAGTGATTCTTTGACAAATAATCTTGTTGGACTAACGGTCATCATGACCTCTCCAAGTAATCTCTTGACTGATTATATTGCTTTAGGCGGATTTGGAAGCGCATTTATGAATGTAGGCTTACTTACACTCTCTTCTGTGTTACTCGCCTATCGCCATAAAGTCATGTTGAATGGTGCGATGTTTGCTTCCATATTGACTGTCGCGGGTTTTTCATTCTTTGGGAAAAATCTATACAATTCCATCTCCATTATCCTCGGTGTTTATTTATATGCCTATTTTATGCACAAACCATTTTCTCAATATGTAATGATTGGCTTATTTGGTAGTGCACTCTCTCCAGTTGTCAGCTATATTACGTTCGGGATGGGTTTACCAATCCTTCAAGGTGCTTTCTTGGGTAATTTAGCCGGTTTGATCGTTGGTTTTTTATTGCCGATCCTAGCTGTTCAGACTCTGACCTTTCATCGTGGTTTTACACTTTATAATATTGGTTTTACTTCAGGGTTGATTGCTATGTTGGTAACAGGTATTCTTCGGCAATTTAGTTATTCGATCGAAGTACACTCGATTCTTTCGACTGATTACCACCACGAATTGACTTGGATCATTTTTTTATTCTTTTTATCAACCGCTGTTTGTGGCTTCTTCTTTAACGCATTCAAATTGAAAGGATTACGTGAAATCTTTGAGTCTTCTGGAAAACTAACAACAGATTTCATCGGCACATCAGGTATCGGCGCCACCTTGATCAATATGGGCTTGGTTGGCTTGTTATTGATGTCTTACGTCTTGCTGATCGGTGGTGTGCTAAATGGGCCTGTGGTGGGAGGAATCATCTCAGTGGCTGGTTTCAGCTCATTCGGAAGTCATGTTAAAAATTGTTTTCCGATTTTGATTGGTATCTACATTGCCTCAATATTAGGAACGATGCATGATATGACCGATACGACCATGCTCGTAGCTGCGATTTTCGGTACAGGGCTTGCCCCGATCAGTGGATTTTATGGCGGCGTTTATGGAGTGATTGCAGGCTTTTTACATATTACTCTTGTCCATAATCTCAGTAACTTGCATGGAGGATTGAATCTATATAATAGTGGGTTTTCAACGGGATTTATTGCTGGTATACTAGTGCCTATCCTAGAAAATTTTACGTTTACCGGGAAGGGAAAGAACGCACATGGAAATGGAAAAAGAACTATCAAAGAGGATCATTGATGAATTTCTCACGTATCTTTACGAACACGAGATCAAGGAGATTCGTATTGGCTTAGAGTATACAGATGAAGGACTATATATCGAATTCCAAGGAACAACAAAAAATCCGCCAAAAGATTTGAATACATTGGCCTCACTGTTGAATACACCTAGAGATCCTAGTATGGAGATCTATTACCACGAGTTGCTAGGCACCCCTTCTCATGGCCAAGAATCCTATCGATTACTTGGGAATCTGATCGATGATGTAGAAATCATGTATGATTCGCCAATTTTAAACATCAAGATTTTTCGCCGAATTTAAATGTGAAATAGCCATGAACCTTTTATAGATCATAAAATTAAGTAAATAAGACTCTAGATGGATGTTTTATTTTGTTTCATCCTCTATACTTGGTTTGAACTTACAAAATTGTTTGTTGTTTCTCACTTGAAATAGTGGCGCGCAGTTACGCTTTTCAGGTAAAATACAATTATCAGATGAAAACCTCGAAGGAGTTGACTAGGGATGAACGTTGCAGTATCACGTAAATTAATGAATATTATATCGATCATCGGTATTGGTTTTTCAATTGCACTTACGATTTATTTTATTAATCTAGGCGTCTTTAAAGATTTGAACGCATTAAGAGGTCTTGTAGGTGATTCAATTATTTTAGGACCGATAATCTTTATCTTGATCCAAATACTGCAAGTCGTTATACCGATCATTCCTGGGGGGATCAGCACCGCAGCAGGTGTCCTGATTTTTGGTCCTTACGCTGGCTTTATCTATAATTACGTTGGTATTTGTATCGGTTCGATCATTATTTTCCTATTAGGTAGAAAATATGGGAAACCATTTATCCTGTCGATGATTAGTGATAAAACATATGACAAATATATTGGTTGGTTAGAAAACCAAAGTCGTTTTGAAAAGCTTTTTGCGCTAGCGATCTTCTTACCAGTAGCACCAGACGATGCCTTGTGTTTAATGGCTGGCTTGACAAATATCTCAGTCAAAAAATACACGTTGATTATTTTGATTGCTAAACCCTTATCGATCTTTTTGTACAGCATGGCATTGATTTATGGTGGTAACTTCCTGACTGGCTTGTTAGGATAATTTCTTAATAGATACACTGTGAGTACTGCAATGAAAGATTCCTGCAGTACTCCTTTTTTATGTTTTTTGCGCTATAATGTTAGGAGTAGGTGATAATAATGATCGTTTATTTAAAACGAAGTTTAGGAAATGCTTGGGACTTCCTTAAAGGAACACAAGCTTATTTTCGTGATGTAGTTCTGATGCATGGGTTTATTTTGTTTATTTGTTTGCCTTTGCTCGGTAGTATGACACGCTTGATTTTACAACGTGGGTCGATCGATTATCTTTCAACGGATAATATCCCCACACTGATTTCGCAACATCCAGGAGTTTTCTTCTCCTTGATTGCTGTCTTATTGTTGATTTTGCTCTTAGTCTATTTTGAGTTTACTTTTTTGCTAATGAGTGTTTATTTCATCAAAAAACAAGAACCAATTTCATTGAAGCAATTATTGCAGTTGACCATCCGACAAATAAAAAAAGTTCGTCCGATGATTTTTTTATTTTTCTTAGCTTACTTTTTTTTGATTTTACCAATCAGCGGATTAAGTTTTAATTCAGACTTACTTTCTAAAATAAAAATTCCTGCATTTATTATGGATTTTATTTTCACTAACCGCTGGATCATCGTAAGTTCTTTTCTACTTGTCTATGTCTTCCTCGGCTATATCGGGATTCGTTTAATCTTTGCATTACCTGAAATGATTTTAAGAGATCGCCCTTTTCGTGAAGCGATCCGTGAGAGTTGGCGTTTGACCAAAGCACGTTTTTTTGCGATTTCAGGTCAATTTTTAGTGATCAGTGGTACGATTTTATTGATTTCAACAATCAGTTACTTGGCAATCTTGTCAGGTCAGATCTTTGTTGAGGAATATTTCTCCGATTACTCATTGATTAGTGCTGTTTTTGCCATGACACTCTTACAAGGCGTTCTTTTGTTCAATATTGTGATGTCTACCGTCGGAATTTTTTACGTCATTGTAGACTTTATGGATGATGAAGGTTTCTTACCAGATATTCCCAGCTGGTTCTCTTCACAAGAAGTGCCCAAAAAACACACAGCTTTAAAAAATACTGCGTTTACTTTATTTGCTGTTTTCTTTGGTGTTGGTGTTTGTATTTACAATATGAATTACCTGACATCTGCTTCTGAAACAAAACCTTTAACGATTTCCCATCGTGGCGTTAGCTTAGGGAACAGCGCACAAAATACGATTGCTGCACTAGAAAAGACGAGCAAAGATTATCATCCAGATTATGTAGAAATGGACATCCAAGAAACAAAAGATGGTCAATTCGTGGTCATGCATGATTTCAATTTAAGAAATTTGACTGGAGTCAATAAAGCACCGCAAGACCTAACTTTAGCAGAACTGGAAAAATTGACTGTGACTGAAAATGGTGCCAAAGAACCATTGGTTTCATTCGATACGTATTTAAAACGAGCAAATGAATTGAACCAGAAGTTGTTGATCGAAATCAAAACGACTCGAAAAGATTCGGATAATTTAGTCAAAAACTTTGTTAAAAAATATGAAGAAACTATTTTAATACATGGACATATTTTACAAAGTTTGACTTATCAAACAGTCTCAGATCTAAAAGCTGAAAACCCCAATTTTTATGTTGGCTACATTTTGCCTTTTAATCTAGTTGGCCCTCCAGTAACACCTGCGGATTTCTTAACCATGGAGTACAGTACGATCAATCGTAACTTTATTGATTCTGCCCATCAGGATGGTAAGAAAGTCTATGTATGGACACCTAATGATTCAGACGACATGAGCCGAATGATGTTTTATGGTGTAGATGGTATTATTACAGATGATATGCAAGCATTGAATGATACGGTCAGAGAGTCAGAAGGAGAAATTACTTACTCAGACAAGTTATTAAACTTTGTTCTAGGTGTTGGTTAATATAAAAACGTGTCGCTCACTATCCCATCGGATAAGTAAGCGACACGTTTTATTTAGTTTATCTTTGCTTTGATTCCTTAATAGCTCGAACGACTGCTAAAACAGCAGGTATAGCAGATATAACTGCTAGAAAAATGCTTAATTTACCAGAATTTTTTCTTTTTTGCATAGCGATTCGCCCCCTTTCTTTTATTATAATGAAGTTTGCGAAATATCTCAAAGCAAGTGTTTGCTCAACGCTTTCAATTTTCACTATTTTGATTCCTGTTTTGCTATTATTTCAGTCATTTCAACCCAAAATATGACAATTTTGTTTGAACATTATCCCCCACTGTTCGTGAGTCCAAACCAAAAAAGAGATACACTGGGCTTAAAGAGGTGAATAATGATGGTCTATATTCAAACTGGTATATTTATCTTATTAATGATTGGATTATTGATGGGAATTTCAGAGAATTAATTTCAAGTAAACTAGCAACAGCTATCTTATAGCACATTGATTGCCCAAATTTTAGAATGGTGCTAAACTTAAGGTGTATTCGGAAGTTTTATGAAAAATTTCATGAATGCACAAATACTAATGAAAGGAGAAATATCTATGACATTCACAAAAACAAGCATCAGCTATCGTGTAGCATTTGATAGTTCAACGAATCGCTTCATGGCAATCGATGCAATGAACGAACAACACATCGCTTATGGGATCACCATTGAGCAAGCAGTAAAAGCGCTACACGAATCTAACTAAGGAGTGTTCCCTTTTCATGTCAGCTGATAATTCTATAGAGAATTAAAAGACGTTTTTGGCTAAACGAGCCATAGAAACGTCTTTTTTGTTTGCTCCAAATAATAAGAATATCCTTGCAGTACTTTTTAAGAAAATCCTCTCGATCATTTTTTGTACTTCCCCTGCTCCTCTGAGAAATCACGCCATTTTTTCAAACGTACTTTAACAAAATCAGGTACAGGTATTCCTAGTTTCCTTAGATTTTCAATAACAGACAAGCCATAGATGGCAGAATACGAGAACACCAAAGCAATACCAATTGCTTCAAATCCTGTAATCTTTAGATAGGGATAAGCAATCATAACAATAAGGAAAATCAGTAAATATTTGATCACATCTTTCATCACAGAACGTTTAAATCGTTTCTTTTTCCCTGTTTTCAGACAGATACCGCTAATAAAATCAAGACATAGAATCAATACAAAAATCTGAAGGTACACATTATTTACAAGATTTCTAAACTCATTCAATACCACAGCATTCTCTACAATCATTTTGCTCACCCTCCACTTTATGAAATACCTAACCTTTGTTTATCCTTACCCATCGCAACCTGCTACTACATTGTTAATTACAATTCAATGTTCATCATCTTTGACACCAAATAACTTTTAAGCTATTATAAAGTCATTAGAAATAAAAAGAATACGCTTTATCTTAATCGTGAACGATTGAAAAAACTTTTAAGTGACTGTATTCTTCACTTTTCGAACAATTGAATCAATCTATAAGCAAACTATAATAGCTTAAAAGCTAATTGTCAACTATAATAACTTTTATGCTATCCAAATATCAAGAAAGGTGGTTCCTTATGACACTCGTTGCGCGAATCAAACAATTAGCAGAAGAAAAAAACGTAACCTTTGCTGAAGTCGAACGTGCCGTGGGAATCTCTAATGGCCAGATCAGAAGATGGGATCGTGTTTCACCAAAGTCGGAAAATTTAAAAAAAGTTGCAGATTATTTTGGGGTAACAACTGATTTCTTATTGGGCAGCAACCAAGCGCCAAAATGGGCAAATAAAGATGATTTATTTGAGTTAGACAAAATGCTCA
Source organism: Enterococcus sp. AZ062 (assembly GCF_051715065.1). Taxonomy (NCBI): domain Bacteria; kingdom Bacillati; phylum Bacillota; class Bacilli; order Lactobacillales; family Enterococcaceae; genus Enterococcus; species Enterococcus sp. AZ062. The sequence continues at coordinate 2,095,271 of NZ_JBIOTB010000001.1, forward strand.
ATTCAAATGTCAACATGGCGTATGGTGGAGAAACTTTGACAGAACAGGAAAAGCAACGTGTAAAAGATGTATTGACGGGACTTTTCTGGGAATTTCGAAAACGCGGCAAAGAGAAGTGAGCATATATGGAGATGGATATTATCAAACTAGTAAGCGAACTGAAGCGTACCTATGATACCGCCAATCCTTTTGTGATTGCTGAAAAATTAGGAATAGAAATCAGATATGTTTCTTTTCTCGATAATCCAAAAGGACAGTTTCAAGAACTATTAGGCTCCCCTATTATTTTATTGAACAACTCACTGAAAGAATCAGAAGAACGTTTTTACATTTGTGCCCATGAACTTGGACACGCTTTGTTCCATCGGGAAATATCTAGTTACTATGTGTCCTCTAGAAATTCAAGAAGCAAATCTGAAAGCGAAGCCAACTGCTTTGCTTCGAATTTGATCGTTTCCTTGTACAAAGAAGATACGGAAACTTACCCAAGAGAAGTGGAAGAGCTGACAAGACTTTATGGCCTTCCAGAGAGTTGTTATCGGTTTTTGATTTAATACAGAATAAGCTACAGGTCTTTTTTCTAAAAGTCTTGTAGTTTTATATTTTTTTCATCTAATAGCTATTTTCATTCATTAAACTTATTTAATATTAACAATCAATATATGGCATCTACCTCTAAAAGTACAATGAAAAAACCTCTATTTTCTTCTATAAAAGACAAAATAATAAATTTAGAAAAAGTATAATTCACTCATTATATATAACTAGTTTATTTTTTTCGTATTATAGCAAATCATCTATTTCAATAACAATAATAAAATTATAAAACAAACTAATCATATTATTTTTAGAGAATTTCTCGTAAATTACTTATTGTGCTACATAACAAACCCTTTATATAAAAACGAATGATAAAGCAACACATTAATTTTATTTTTTTCATAACGTTATATAACTCAATTAACATTAAATAAAAATAAATTGTTTTAAATAATATTTTACAATAACATCTAAAATATGTTACCATTTTATAGCAAGCGCTTGCAAAAAACTATATGGAGTGTCATTATGAAAAAAAAACTGAATGTTAGTGGTTATATTGTTGCATTATTTTGTTTAGGAGTTTTTTTCTCTTTGTGTACTGTAAATACTTTCGCTGATTCAGATAATAATAGAGCGATTGATTACGATTCTGAGAAAAAGAATGCTTTACAAGCTGGATTTACTGAAGAACAATTTGAACAAATTATGAAGATTCCTAATTTTACAAAATCAACCAGTGATGAAACTATTGCCCCCTACGCTTCTATGACTCCAAATCAAACTAAAGTTATCAATAAAGCAATGGAACAGATAGGAAAGCCTTATGAGTGGGGAGCATCTGGACCTAATTCTTTTGATTGTGGTGGTTTGGTAAAATATGTTTACAAACAGGCCGTAAACATGGAATTGCCTATGGGTACAACAAATCAAGAAACATATGGTACGGAAGTAAGTTTAAATTCTTTATTACCGGGCGATTTGTTGTTTTACGGAACACGTGGTAATACTTATCATGTAGGCATTTATAAAGGTGATGGCATTATGATTCATGCGCCTCAACCTGGACAACCAGTCACCACTGTGAACATTCAATATTTCTATCCTAGTTTTGCAAGACGTCTTCTATCTTCTGAACCAGACTACCCATTTACAGAATACAACAAAATGGTAACAGTTACTCAAGCATGGTCCATATGGTCAGACTTGCAGTTTAGTAGAGAGATTAAAAAAGCAACAGTTGGAGATAATTATAAAATCGGAAAATTATATACTAATCCTATTAATAACGCCAAATATGCAGAAATATTAGATAATGGTCAAACGTATGGTTACATTAATTTTGATGCTGTGAAAGAATTAACTTCTGATCAAATAAATCGGTATTTGACTGCTAAGGCTAGTGGACAAAAAATATGGGGAAACTTAGAACAAACAAATATAATCGGCCAGACTGCTAAAGACAAAATTTATTTTGTAAAAGGTGCCTATAAATTAGGAGATGGTAAGTACCTGTATTCAATTTACAAGCACCAAAATTCTTCCGAATGGATTGGCTACCTAAAAGCTGATGACAGTTTGGCTTATACTCCAGTCGAAGAAATAAATCAGACAATTACGGTCACAAAAAGTTGGTCGATTTGGAATAACCTTCAATGGGAACACGAAATTGAAAAACCAAAAGTTGGTGCTGTTTTCTCAGCAAGATTAAAATTAACAAATGTTACCAATAATGCAACTTATTATAAAATATATAAAAATGGAAATTTTTACGGATTTATCAACGTCGAGGCTGTTAGAAATTTGACAACGACAAGCCATAATAAATATGTCACATTTACTAATAATAATGAAGATTTTTGGTCCTCACTTGATACAAATTACTCGAAAGGAAAAACTGAACAAGGGCGTGTATTTTACATTAGTGCCTCCTATGATACTGCAGATAATCAACCGATCTATTCGGTTTATACAGATGAAACTTGTACTGAATGGCGAGGTTATTACAAAGGAAATAATTTTGAAGATACATTGATTACAACGCCAAATAATAAGCGAGTAAATGTTACTAAAGCTGGTTACACCATCTGGGGTGATTTAAACTTTTGGACAAAAACCTCCCTCTCTGTGATTGGTAATCATTACAATGTGAATAGAAAATTCTACAATTCAGTTAGTAATGCTAGTTACTACGAATTGCTAAAAGACAATAAAATATATGGGTATATCAATTCTGAAGCAGTTGAAGAAGTAAGCGTAACTAGTCACAATAAGTATGTGACTTTCAATACAGATGGGGAAGATTTCTGGACATCATTAGATACTAACTACTCGAAAGGGAAAACTGAACGAGGCCGTGTTTTCTATATTGGCGTCTCTTATGATACACCAAATAATCAGCCAATCTATTCTGTCTATACAGATGAAACTTGTACTGAATGGAAAGGTTATTATAAAGGAAATAATTTTGAAGATACAAAGATCACTCTTCTAAATAACGCAACTGTACAAATCACTAAATCAGGATATACTATTTGGGGAGATTTAAATTTCTGGTCTAAATCATCTATTTCAGTAATAGATGATAAGTACACTGTCAATCGAAAGTTCTATAATTCAATTAATAATTCAAGTTACTATGAATTACTAAAAAATGGTACAATTTATGGATACATTAATACAGAAGCTGCGGATCAGATAAATTGAGCATTTTGAAACAGTAAGCGATTTGCTTACTGTTTTTTTCTTCATCACCAATTCTGCTTTTTTCTTTCATCAACAAAAAATATGCTACAATATCTTTATAAAATTTCAGGAGAATGTACTATGAATTTTCATCCTCAAAAAAAGTATCATGCATAAATTGATTCAGTTACAAAAGCAAGATCATTCCATCGTTGCTGCTGTTGTAGACAACAATAATATGATTATATCCATCGGAAAAACTACTGTCTTAGATAATCATGATCCCACTTCTCACGCTGAAGTAAACGCCCTCAGAAGTGCGTGTAAGCAATTAAAAACACATATATTACCTGAGGGTTATTGGTTATATAGCACTTTTGAACCATGTCCTTTGTGTAGCTCAGTGATTATTTGGGCAGGTATAGATGGAGTAGTCTATTCGAATAATCCAACTTACCGAGGTAAAGAAGAAAACTGGTCTTTCATTTCTTGCGAAGAGGTTCTTAAAAAAGGCTCTTACATTCACGATGTTTCATTGATCAAAGACTTTATGATTGATGATATAAAAGATTATTTTACTTAACTATTGTAGTTTAATAAATAGTTAAGTAAAATTTTTTCTCGGATTTATTCGTTTTGAATCTAAAAAAATAATAAAATCTTATGACAAGTTTTTTATTATACTTTTCCTATTAAATTCTTTTCTATCACCTGTACCAACTGTCTAAACCAATCATTTCCCTTATAGTTAGCCCCTTTTAGCCAGATGGACTATCTATTTGCCAAGATCAAGTAGTCCATATAGTTTTCCTCTTATGACTTTTTAATAACAAAAAAACCATCTCACAAGGAGATGGTTCAAATTCGTCTATTGAATTATTTATTGATATTTACTGCTTGTGGTCCACGTTGACCATCTTCAATATCAAAAGTAACTGCTTGACCTTCATCTAAAGTCTTAAAGCCTTCACCTTGGATAGCTGAAAAATGTGCAAACACATCTTGTCCATCTTCACCAGTGATAAATCCAAAACCTTTGTCTGAGTTAAACCATTTTACTGTACCGTTATTCATATATATTTCCTCCTATTACGTAGTTCATACGTGTTTTGTTGCAATTAACATTACTTGGTAAAAGGAGTTTTTATAGTGTGAATATATCGCTCAGATTACGTTTCAAATTAGATTACTTATTTAATATACCATGTATTACCTAAGAATACAAACATTTACGCTTATTCTTTTGATTCATCATTCTAGTAGCATAAATTTGTACCATTCACATTTTTATTTTGTCAATGTGTACTCAATACCATGGATCGTAATATTTTTGATAGTATCAGGCCATCCTTTGCTCTGCCATTTCTCTTCATTTGCCTGTTTTTCGATTTGATCAGCACCTTGGTTATAAAACTTCAGTTGGTTTTTATTATACCAAGGATCTTTATGTGGATTTGGACTTAATTGGTAGCGATATTTCCCTGGGTTGATTTCATATCCTCTGTTCGTACCACCAAATGACGCTTCTCTCCATTTATACTGTTTTCCTTCTATTCTCATGGTACACCCTAGAAGGTAAGTGCCACTTTGTTCCTTTGCTGCCACATCTTTACTATTCCAAAACATACTCCCACTTAATAACACAGTTATACCTAAAACAATCACTAAAATTCTCTTCATGAAAAAATTCTCCTATCAGTATTTTTGAATTCGCTTAATCTTACAAATAATATGTGAAAAACATATTGAATTTCCCATGATTTTTACTAAGAATGAGCTTACGAAAACGACAAATCAATGTTCAATAAATACGAACAAAGATGTCTGCATACTTGTTTTACTTATTCAAATAACTGATTAATCGCTTAGTATGAACCGACCCTATTCATTCGGATCTTTCATTCATCAAATTTTTTTCTAATATCCGCATCAATCGTCCAAACCGATCATTTTCCTTAGCTACTTCCTGATAACCCCATTTTTCATATAACCCTTCATGTTGAGTTGTTATATATACACTGCCGAAACCAATTTCCTTTAGTTTATTTTCACCTGTTGCAACTAATTTTTGGCTGATATGCTTCCCTCGATATTCTGGCGCGACAAAAACAGTGGCAATGTTAGGCGTGTAGTCCTTCGTATCAATAATGTCTTTTTTTACAAGAGTACAGAATCCTACAACAGGATTTCCATCTTTTGCAATAATCACGGATTCCCAATCTGTAAATTCTTGTTTTTCCATTTTTTCTGCTATATACTTTGCTGCTTTCCATTCAAATTGACGAATAGAATGAGCTACTGAAAGCCAATCAGAATGTTCTTGGGTTATAATGACGTATTTCATATACTTTTCCTCTTTTCTAATTACTTTAAGAGCATTTGATTTTCTGATTTTACGCGTATTAAAAATAGCTGTATGTTTCAAAAACTTAATAAAGTGACAGAATAGTTATTCCTTTTTGTTCGATCTATTCTCTAATGGCCAGAAGAATCATCTATTATTCTTTGAATTTTATGAATGATACAAAATTCATGTATTCCTTATCAACTACTTATGGTGATTCTTGCTATCTCTACCTACTGATCATTAAATAATAGTTTACTTGATTTTTCAAATGTTTCCAAAATTTTCGTATCTATTCCTAATAACAAAAAAAACCATCTCACAAGGAGATGGTTCAAATTCGTCTATTGAACTATTTATTGATATTTACTGCTTGTGGTCCACGTTGACCATCTTCGATATCAAAAGTAACTGCTTGACCTTCATCTAAAGTCTTAAAGCCTTCACCTTGGATGGCTGAAAAATGTGCAAATACATCTTGTCCATCTTCACCAGTGATAAATCCAAAACCTTTGTCTGAGTTAAACCATTTTACTGTACCGTTATTCATATATATTTCCTCCTATTACGTAGATCATACGTGTTTTGTTGCAATTAACATTACTTGGTAAAAGGAGTTTTTATAGTGTGAATATATCGCTCAGATTACGTTTCAAATTAGATTACTCATTTAATATAGCACGTATCACCTCAGGATACAAATTATAACTCTCACCAACTGTTTTTTTGAGCTTATTATCTAAATAGTCTTATGTAACTTTGGTTCAATTGATATCGATACCTTCTTGAATTTATTTTGTAGATACTATCCACCTTATCCCCTTTCGTTTTAATTGAACTGTCTATTAAATAGGTTAATTTGCATTTTGGCTCTCGGTTTATTGTATTCTATCTTGAACCAAAAAATACTTTACCTAACAGATGATCGTAGCTCTATTCAAGCTAAATACTACTTTTCTTTACTCAGAGTATATTTCAAAAAGCCACTATCTAACTAGAAATAAAAAGGATGGCTAAATCAGCCATCCTTTCGTTTTGGGTACCAGAATGGGTACCACATTTTATTTCGAAGGGAACATATTTTGAGCACTGATTTTTTATCAGTAATCTAACCCCCATCTTACAGGCGTTCGTTCAATTCTTTCGCAAGGTCTTCAAACCCTGGTTTGCCTAGTAGAGCAAACATGTTTTTCTTGTAAGCTTCTACTCCTGGTTGGTCGAATGGGTTGATACCATTCAAGTAACCTGAAATGCCGACAGCAATTTCAAAGAAGTACATTGTGTAACCTAATGTGTAAGCATCCATTGTAGGGATTTTAACTAATAGGTTTGGTACATCGCCGTCTGTATGAGCTAATAATGTACCTTCAAAAGCTTTTGTATTTACAAAGTCGATTTCTTTTCCTTGTAAATAACCAAGTCCGTCCAAGTCTTCTGCTTGTTCTGGAATCGTAATCGATTTACGTGGTTTTTCAACTTTTACGATTGTTTCGAAGATATTGCGACGTCCTTCTTGGATGTATTGTCCAAGTGAGTGCAAGTCTGTTGAGAAGTTTGCACTTGAAGGGTAGATTCCTTTTTGATCTTTACCTTCTGATTCGCCGAATAATTGTTTCCACCACTCAGAGAAGTATTGCATTCCTGGTTCGTAGTTGATCAATAATTCAGTAACTTTGCCTTTACGGTAAAGAATATTACGCATTGCTGCATATTGGTAAGCTTCGTTTTCTTCAAGTTTGTCGCTTGAATAAGCTTTGCTTGCATCGGCAGCACCTTGCATCAAGGCATCGATATCTGCTCCGCTTGCGGCGATCGGTAATAAACCAACTGCTGTCAATACAGAGAAACGTCCACCGACGTCATCAGGAATCACAAATGTTTCCCATCCTTCTGCGTCTGCTTCTACTTTAACAGCCCCTTTTGCTTTGTCTGTTGTAGCGTAGATACGTTTGTTTGCTTCTTCTTGACCATATTTTTTAACAAGTAATTCTTTGAATACACGGAATGCAATGGCTGGCTCAGTCGTTGTTCCTGATTTTGAAATGACATTTACTGAGAAGTCACGGTCGCCGATCACTTCGATCAAGTCAGCAAGATAAGTTGAGCTGATTGAGTTTCCAGCGAAGAAAATTTGTGGTGTTTGGCGTTTGTCGCTTCCCAACAAGTTGTAGAAGGTATGTTGTAAGAAATCGATTGCTGCACGAGCGCCTAAATAAGAACCACCGATACCGATGACCACAAGGACTTCAGAATCAGATTGGATTTTCTTAGCAGCAGCTTTGATACGATCAAATTCTTCTTTGTCGTAGTTCGTAGGTAGGTCGATCCATCCTCGGAAATCGCTGCCTGCGCCAGTTCCTTCTCGTAATAATTTGTCTGCAGCAGTAACTTGACTCTGCATATAGCCTAACTCATGTTCATTGACAAATGGTGCAACTTTTGAATAGTCAAAATGAATGTGTGCCATTTTTGTTCCTCCTTAAAAGTTTCAATCTACAGATATACTTTACGTTTTTTTTTATTATTTTTCAAGCAAATATGCGAGAAGCTTCTAATATTTGCAAGAAACTTCCATTTTTTAGACTAAACCTTGCATAGCCATTACTTTTGCGACTTTTTCAAAACCTGCCACATTGGCACCAAGCAAAAGATTTTTTTCGTTGCCAAATTCTTTGGCAGTTTGACGACACGTTTGATAGATCGTCGCCATGATCTCGTCGAGTTGTGCATCGACTTGGCTGCTTTCCCACACCAAGCGTTGTGAATTTTGACTCATTTCTAGCGCAGATACAGCTACACCACCAGCATTGGCAGCTTTTCCTGGACAATACCAGATGTCTGCTTTTTCATAGACTGAAACAGCATCTAATGTGGATGGCATGTTCGCACCTTCTGCGACGATCTTCACGCCATTTTCTACAAGGATCTCTGCCAATTGTCCGTCGATTTCATTTTGTGTTGCACAAGGTAAAGCAATGTCAGCCGCTTGTTTCAATGTCCAAACCGATTCATTTTCGTGGTATTCAGCCGATGAGCGTTCTTTGGCGTATTCTGTTAAACGGGCTCTTTTGACTTCTTTTAATTCTTTTAATAGATCAAGATCGATACCTTCTGGGTCATAGATATAGCCACCTGAATCAGAACAAGTAACGACTTTCCCACCCAGTTCATGGACTTTTTCGATTGCATAGATTGCCACATTCCCACTACCTGAGACCATCACTGTTTTGCCAGTAAATGAATCTTGTTCTTCGTTCAATAGATGTTTCACATAATAAACTAAGCCATAACCTGTTGCTTCTGTGCGGATCTTACTTCCCCAGAAATCTAAAGGTTTACCTGTCAAAACACCTGCATCATATTGTTTCAATCGTTTATAGGCACCATACATATAGCCGATCTCACGAGCACCTACACCGATGTCGCCTGCCGGTACATCAATTGAAGGTCCGATATGTTTTGCCAGTTCCAACATGAAACTTTGACAAAAGCGCATGATTTCATTATCCGATTTTCCTTTTGGATCAAAATCACTTCCGCCTTTACCGCCACCGATTGGTAGGCCTGTCAGGCTGTTCTTGAAAATTTGTTCAAATGCTAAGAATTTTAAAATACTCAAATTGACACTTGGATGAAAACGTAAGCCACCTTTATATGGTCCGATGGCTGAATTGTATTGGATTCGGTACCCACGATTCACTTGCCAGTTTCCTTGATCATCTTGCCAAGGAACACGGAATTGGATCACTCGTTCTGGTTCAACTAAAATCCCTAGAATATTTTTTTCAATGTATTCTGGATTTTTTTCTAAAAATTGGATGACCGTAGGCATAAATTCATCGACCGCTTGTAGAAACTCGATTTGGCCGTCATCTTTTTGGTGAAGTTTTTCTTGTATCGCTTGTACGTATTCTTTTGCATTTGACATAGGTTCACGCTCCTTTATTCATCTGACTTTATTTTAGCTTATTTCAATCATAGGTCAAAACATTTTCTGCGAATCGTCTTCAAATATGCTACACTCTCTGTGAGGTGAGAAAATGGAAAAAACTTATGACGTGATTGTTGTTGGCGCAGGAACAAGTGGCATGATGGCTGCAATCAGTGCAGCCGAGTATGGTGCCAATGTCTTGTTGATCGAAAAAAATAAAAAAGCAGGAAAAAAATTATTGATGACTGGTGGCGGTCGATGTAATGTCACAAATAATCGCCCTGTTGATGATTTGATTGCGCATATCCCAGGAAATGGTAAATTTTTATATAGTACATTTTCTCAATACAACAATTTTGACATCATGGAATTCTTTGAATCACAAGGAGTTCACTTAAAAGAAGAAGATCACGGACGGATGTTTCCAGTGACAAATAAATCAAAAACGATCATTGAAGCGCTGGTTCATCGTCTGAATGAATTGAACGTCACGATGTTTTTTGGCGAACGTGTAGAAAAATTGATCCATAAAGACAACCAAATCTATGGTGTGCGTACTGAATTTGATGAATTTAAAGCAAAATGCGTCATTTTGACGACTGGTGGACGCACGTATCCTTCTACAGGTGCAACAGGTGATGGGTATAAATTGGTCAAAAAAGTAGGCCACACGATCACACCACTTTATGCAACAGAGTCTCCTTTGATTTCTGAGGAGTCATTTATTGCGGATAAAGTGTTGCAAGGTCTTTCTTTACAAGATATTACGTTACGTGTCTTGAACCAAAAAGGAAAAGTGATCACGGAGCACACGATGGATCTTTTATTTACCCATTTTGGGATCTCTGGACCAGCAGCTTTAAGGTGTTCCAGTTTCATCAACACTGAGCTACAAAAAACGCAGGCACCTGTAACTGTTTCTTTAGATTGCTTCCCGACGAAGTCAGTCGAAGAACTGATACGAGAGTTAGTGGAACTAAGTAAAGAATCGAAAAAGAATTTGATCAATGCGTGGCGTGGTTTTCTACCTGAACGTCTACTCCAATTTTATCTTGAACGGCTAGAAATGACCGAACTAACTGGTAGCCAAACATCTGAAAAACAAATCCAAGAATTTGCTGAATTATGTAAAAACTTTGAGCTATTGATCCATAAGACATTTCCCATCGAGAAATCTTTTGTTACTGGTGGTGGCGTTTCATTAAAAGAAGTCAATCCAAAAACCATGGAAAGCAAAGTATTGAACGGACTGTTTTTTGGCGGTGAATTACTTGATGTAAACGGGTATACAGGTGGCTTTAATATCACGGCAGCTTTTGCTACGGGACGTGTTTCAGGAATGCACGCAGCGATGCAAAGTCAATGGTAAGAGAAGAAAAGCAAAACATTGCTTGAATGAAACATCCATGAAAGGCAACGCGTGTCGTTCGCCTTTCATGGATCGATCTTTCAGCATTTGTTTTGCTTTTTGTTTGTGGTTTTTAAATTTTGATATCGACAAATGTTGCATTGGTCAACTCAGCGATTGCTTCTGGAGCAAGTTCCATTTGAAGTCCGCGTTTTCCAGCAGAGATAATGATCTGGTCATATTCTTTTGCCTGTTCTTCAATAAATGTTGGGAATAATTTTTTCATACCAATCGGTGAACAGCCACCTCGAATATATCCGGTCGTTTTTTCCAAGTCCTTGAGATGGAGCATTTCTACTTTTTTATTGCCGGAGACTTTTGCTAGTTTTTTTAAATCAAGTTCAGTGCTTCCAGGGATAACGGCAACGATCGGACCTGTGTTATTCCCCACTGCTACTAATGTTTTAAAAATTCGTGATTCACTTCCTGGCAACTGAGCAGCAACGGATGAGGCACTGATATGTGCTTCATCCCAAGCATATTCATGTTCTGTATAAGCAATCTTTTTTTGTTCTACCATACGGATAGCATTAGTTTTTACTGGTTTCTTCTTTGCCAAAATCTTCACCTTCGTCTAGCTTAATTTTCATTGAGTAAACTAATGATTTGTTTTAATTCTTTAACTGGTAATTGGCCAGGTGCAGAAGCTCGTGTCGCATCTAACGCACCGAAAGTGATGGCTGAACCTGTCACGTTGCCTGCAAGTCGAGAGACCATGCCAAGCTCACCCATTGACATAGTGACTAGAGGCATTGACACAAACGCATGAGCGCGACGAGTCAATTCCATCATCCGCAAAACATCACGTTCATTATTTGGCATCACAGCAATTTTGCCAATACTTGCACCAAAATGTTCCATCATATTCAAACGATACAGCAAGACCGGATCTGCTGGTGTTTCTTTAAAATCGTGACTACTGATGACCAGTGGGATCTGGCGGCGGTGGATATCATGGAGCAGATCCTTTTCCATACTTTCGATTTTGAACAACTCAATATCTAGCATTTCCACTAATTCTGTGTCGATCAAAAATTTATACAGATCGTGGTAGTCTTTGATTGAAATATCTTGCGTTCCACCTTCTTCTAAGGTTCGAAAAGTCAAAAGCAATGGTAGTCTTTCTAACATTTCATAGATCAGTACTAACGTTTCCTTTAGTTGTTCTTTGTTGAAGACATCATGATAACAATCAAGACGCCATTCAGCTAAATCAGCACCGGCTTCCCTCGCTAGGATTGCTTCTCTCAGAAGTTCTTCGCGAGTTGTACCAGTCAAGGGCGCACAGACTTTTGGACGTCCAGTACCAAATCTTACTCCTTTTACTTGAAACATTTACTTCACGCCCTCTCTATTTTTTTATTTCATAAACAAATACCTTTAAATAATTTCCTTCTGGGAAAGAATCAATGGTTTGAAAATCATCAGGCAAACGATAAACACCGCTGATTTGGTACTCATACTCAGCAGAGATTAGTTCATCTTCGATCATTGCTTGAAATTGATCAATCGACACATTGGCTGCATTTGTTGAGGCAATCAGGATTCCTTCATCGGCTAAGATCGACAAGCTATCTTTCACCAATTCACCATAATTTTTGGCTACACGAAAGACTTTTTTCTTGTTCCGAGCAAAACTTGGAGGGTCCAAAACGATTACATCATAAGAGAAACCTTTACGTTGTGCATATTTAAAGTATTCAAAAACATCCATGACGATGATTTTATGGGCATCAGGTGTCAACCCGTTGACCTCAAATTGTTCACGGGTTTTTTTCAAACTTCGTTTTGCTAGATCGACACTTGTCGTTTCTGTTGCCCCACCCATAGCAGCAGCTACAGAAAAAGCACCGGTATAGCTAAACATATTCAGTACTGATTTCCCTAAAGCTAAGCCATCGATCAACGCCCCTCTGACTTCTTTTTGGTCAAGGAAAATCCCTGTCATTAGACCTTCATCCAAATAAGTGGCATAAGTCACTCCATTTTCTTGGACAAGTAGTGGTTCTTTGGCCACTTCTCCAGTCACATGCTGGCTCTCCGGTAATCGTGTTGTTTCAAAGCGAATTTTTTCGTAGATTCCGACAATTTCAGGATAAGCAGCTTGAAAAGCTTTTAATAAAACTTCACGAGCCAAATATAAGGTTTCATTGTACCAAGAAAAGACAGCAAAGCTATCGTAGTAGTCAATGATCAAACCACCGATCCCATCTCCTTCTCCATTGAACAAACGAAAAGCTGTTGTCTGCTCATCATTAAAATAGCTTGTCCTTTTTTCTTTAGCTGTCAGAAATTTTAGTTCAAAAAATGATTGATCAAATGGTTCATCTTTTTGGCTGAGTACCCAACCAATCCCTTTGTTTTGTTTTCCTAAATAGCCTTTTCCTAAAAATTTTCCTTGCTGATCAATTAATTCTACCCAATCTGTCGTTTTTTTCATTTGGACTAGATCTTCTTCTTGGATCAATGGATAGCCTTTTAAAAATTTCTTGACTGCTCTTTTTTTTATTGTTAGTTTCATTGGCTCACCTGCTTTTTCATTCTCCCTTTCAGTATAACAAAAAACACGCTTCTTGTCTTAGAGATTCCTTGTCTTGTAGGTAGTTTTCCTCAGAAAAAAGCTAAAATAAAAACTCCTTATCTCCCACTAAAACTAAATACACAGTGTTCCGAAAGTAGCTCCTTCAGAAAACATTTTGAAAAAACGACAATTTGAAGAAGGATTTCCGATTTTTCATCATGATTTTTCAGTGCTGAGCACTTCTGTCTCCCTCTTCATGTGTAGATTTTTGTACAAAACTTAGCGATCTTAAAGAAAATCTTAATCTATCAAGCTTGATTTGTACTTTCAATTGACACTATTTTGGTCTACTAGTAAAATGGTTAGGAGTATGTGAGTCGTGAGTATGTTTCATGTCACTCTTTTTTTATGTAAGAGTGCAGAAAGGAAGATTAATTTGAAAATAAAAACACCCGCTTTTTTAAATAAAAGGCTCGGATTTTTTTCTTTACTAGCAGTTTTGTTATGGGTCAAAACGATTGCTACTTATCTATTTGATTTCCATTTAGGGATTGAAAGTGGCATCCAATATTTTATCTTGTTCATCAACCCAATCGCAACGACTATCCTTCTTTTAGGGATTGCCTTATATGTTAGACGAACGAAAGCAGCGTATATCACGATGCTAGTCATCTATTTCTTGTTGACCTTGCTCTTATTTTCTAACATCATCTATTATCGTGAGTTCACTGATTTTATTACGATCAACGCGATCCTAGGCGCCGGAAAAGTCGCAAGTGGTTTAGGCGAAAGTGCCTTACGGTTATTCCGTCCTTATGATGTCCTTTATTGGATCGATATCATTTTGATCGTCGGACTTTTAGCAACGAAAAAAATCAAAATGGACACACGTCCTGTACGCGCTCGAATGGCGTTTGCTTTTACTACTTTAGCAGTGATGATCTTTTCAGGAAATCTCTTTTTAGCTGAAGCAGATCGTCCAGAGTTATTGACACGTACCTTCTCTCGTGATTATTTAGTTAAATATCTTGGACTGAACGCGTTCATGGTGTACGACGGTATCCAAACCTACCAAACAAACCAAGTACGAGCTGAAGCAAGTCCAAATGATATGAAAGAAGTAGCGACTTACGTCAAAGAACATTATGCTCAACCAAACCAAGATCTCTACGGATTAGCTGAAGGTAAGAATGTCATCTACATCCATTTAGAAAGCCTACAACAATTTGTGATCGATTATAAACTGAAAGACGAAAATGGCGTAGAACATGAAGTAACGCCTTTCTTGAATAGTTTGTTCCACAGTAATGAAACATTTAGTTTTGACAACTTCTTCCATCAAGTAAAAGCTGGTAAAACAAGTGATGCAGAAACATTGATGGAAAATTCATTATTCGGGTTGAACCAAGGGTCCCTATTTACTCAACTTGGTGGTAAAAATACTTTCCAAGCGGCACCAAATATTTTAAAACAAACAAAAGGGTACACCAGTGCAGCATTCCATGGTAATGCTGGTACATTCTGGAACCGTAACGAAACTTATAAGAGTTTTGGGTATGATTACTTCTTTGATGCTTCATACTATGACGTGAATGACGATAACTCATTCCAATACGGTTTACATGACAAACCTTTCTTTGAACAATCCGTCCAATATTTAGAACGGATGCAACAACCTTTCTATTCAAAATTCATTGCTGTATCGAATCACTTCCCTTATTCAAAATTCACGAATGAGGAAGCTGGATTCCCAGTAGCAAATACGAACGATGAAACAATCAATGGTTACTTTGCGACAGCTAACTATTTAGACACAGCGGTAGAAGAATTCTTCAACTATTTAAAAGCAAGTGGCTTGTATGAAAACTCAGTCATCGTCTTATACGGTGACCACTATGGGATCTCTAATACAAGAAACAGATCTTTAGCTGAATTAGTTGGTAAAACAAGTTCGACCTGGACAAATTTTGACAATGCAGCGATGCAACGCGTGCCATATATGATCCATATCCCTGGACAAACAAAAGGCGGAATCAATCATACGTATGGTGGCCAAGTCGATGCTTTACCGACATTGCTTCATTTGTTAGGTGTTGATTCAAAAAATTATATCCAATTAGGACAAGATCTCTTCTCACCTGATAATAACCAGTTAGTTGCTTTCCGTGATGGTGACTTCGTTTCACCTAAGTACACCTATTATGGTGGAGCTGTCTACGATACCCAAACAGGTGAAGTCCTATCCGATATGACTGAAGAACAACAAGCAGAAGTTACTGCCTTACGTGAAGCAGTCAGCAAGCAACTCGCTGTTTCAGACCAGATCAATAATGGCGATCTACTTCGTTTCTATACAGAAAGTGGTTTAGAACCACTTGATACTTCTAAGTTTGATTACAAAAATGGCTTGCAACATCTAAATGATGCCGAGCGTTCACTTGGTGACAAATCAACAAGCGTCTTCAGTGAGAATAACAATCAAACGACACAAAATCTTTACGAAACAAAAACCTTCCAAGATATCCATGGTATTCCTACCGAGGAACCTACGGATAGTGAAGATTCAGTGGAAAACAACGAATGAACAACGTGACAACAAGTAGCTAATGTCATCACTCAACGAACAGCACTCGAGGAAATCCTTTCTTCGAGTGTTTTTTTTGATCTAATAACTAGAGATATAAATAGATTTGCTTATTTCTACTCAGTGATTTTTTTACCTCCACGATTGAAAGTGCAAAGATATGCTACTAATCATATTCGATGCATCTCTGTCCCCTCATACATACTCTAAGTCTGAAACGAATAAGATCCCAGACAAATCATTTGATTCTTGGGGACTCATCGCTCGTTCATAAATCTTGAAATTGATACATTTCCCTATTAGTTTTTGCACTGGATCTCATAGTAGGGCCAAAAGAATAGCGTCACTAAAGAAGTTTTTTTTACGCCTTCAGGTTTCTTTTTGCTTGTCCTACTTGACCAGCCTTCCTTTATTTCGGTTTTTCACTAAATGATTTTCATACTTTATTCATATTCATTTTTTATACTATTCTTGAGGTGAAAAGTATGAATATGATCCGTTATTCTACCGCACGATTACTTTATTACAAAAAACAAACATTTCTATATACTTTGTTTTCAAGCTTTTCTGCTTTTCTATTATTGATCAGCTTTAACTTATATAATCTACAAACCACTTTACACAAACAAATCCAAGATCGGGTGTTGATATTTGACGCTTCTGATGTCAAAGAGAACTTACCTTCATCAGAAACGCTTCAACAAGCCTATCTGGTTGTGATCAGTTGCATACTGGCACTGTTTGCCTTGTGTTTCTTTTTTTTCTTTTTACTCTCACTCTATCGTCATCGCATGGAAATCATCAATTGGCGATTAGCGGGTCTTTCCAAACCAAAAATGTTCTTCTTTGTTTTTTGGCAATCCTTGATTCCATTAGTCCTGAGTTGTCTTGGCGTTCTTTTGATCGTTTTTGCTTTCCAAAATGGCTATCAAGCTTTACTCCAAAAAATCAATTTGGCTCTATTAGATTTCTTCGAACTACCGAATTTACCAAGTGTCTTTTCATCTGGAAATGGTTTATCGATCTCGATTGACCAAAATAGTTTTTTTATGATCGACTTTTTTAGCGATAACTTTTTAGTAGATACCTTAAAAGGGATCGGACAGACGATCATTTGTTTAGTTAGTATTAGCACATTACTTAGTACCTGTCTTTTCATGATTTCAAATCGACTTTTAAAAAGAAAGAAGCTGATCATTGATGAACCAACATGATTCACTGATATCATTTAGCGGTTTTACCGTTCTGATCGGTTCGAAAGCCGAACAACAGGTGATTTTCACAGAGATCAAAGCACAACTCCTTGCTTCAGAACGAACAGATCTGATGATCGTTCAAAAAAATTGGCCGTTCTTTCCTTACCTTAATTTAAAAGAACAAGTATTTTTGGACATCCCCGAAAAACAAAAAAAAGCCAAACAGGAACAAGCGCAAGCTAAGCTAATGATTGATTCCTCGTTGCTCAAAAAATCAGTAAGTGAGTTGAGTACGTATGAAAGAATCAAATTGCAACTGATGCATGCGATCCTCGCCGATAAAAATAAACTGATCATCGAAGACCCTATCGATGATTTGTCAATTATCGAGATTCAAGATCTTTTGACAAATCTTTGCGATTTAGTCAACGATCATTCTTTTTCGATCTTATTGTTGACGCATGATCTTTCCATAGCCGAAAGCCCATATGTCACTGATTGTAAAGAAGCGAGTTGACTTTTGCTTGTTGATCTTCATAAAAAAACCGTTAAAACAAGAGAAACGTCTTGTTTTAACGGTTTTTGATTTAGTTATCATTCGATTTCAACATCTGGTAATTTTACAGTAAATGTCGTTCCTTTTCCTAACTCACTTGTTACGTCGAGTTTTCCTTTATGCAATCGAACTAATTGTTGAACGATCGGTAACCCTAAGCCGGATTCGCCATATTTTGTATTTTTTCTAGATGGATCAACTTTGTAATAGCGATCCCATATGCTTTTCATTTGTTGTTCTGACATACCAATACCGGTATCGGTCACTTTGATGATCGTTTCAAGATAACCTTTTTCTAATGTGACTGTGATCGTTCCATTTTCAGTGAATTGGATCGCATTTTGAATAATGTTGACCATGATCTGTACAAACCGATCATAATCAGCGTATACGTCTAATTGTTCAGGTGCTTCTAAAATCAATTGATTACCCGCAGCTTCTGCTTTTGCTTCCAATTGAGCAACAATGTTTTTTAACGTTTCTGTCCCATCAAATTTTTTGATGACCATACTGATTTGATTCGTTCTGATTTTTTCATAATCTAAATTCTCATTGACTAGACGAATTAAACGTTCAGTTTCATTTTTCATTAATTTAATGGCATTTTCCCGTTGGTTGTCTGGGATGGCATTATACTCTAAGCCTTCTAACAAGCCATTGATGGTTGTTAAAGGGGTCCGCATTTCATGGGAAGCATCTGCCATGAATTGTCTGCGCCGATTCTCTTGTTCCTCGATTTCTGCTCGTGATTCTTTCAGTGAGTTGGTCATCTTATTGAAATCGTCTGCTAATTCATCAAATTCATCTTTGTCATTTACAGGTAATTGCACATCGAAGTTGCCATTCGTGACTTCTTTTGTAGCATTTCTCAAACGATTGATCCGTTTGACTTGGAAAGCCGCAAAGGCATAGCTTGCGATGATTGCTATAATACTTGAGAAGATAAAGCCTTTGAAGAGATTCAAGGTGACTGATCGCACGCTATTGTCGATGTTTCTGGCTGGTTGGCTTACAACTAATCCCCCATAAAACTCATGATTCAAGTTGAAAGGAACCAAAGCATAGGATGTAGCTTGATTCTCCCCTGAGATATTTTTATTTGAAGTAAACTTGACTTGGCGACCGCTTCTCAAACTTTCCCATTGATCTGCTGTAATCGTAAAATTCAAGTAAACCCCAGCAGTTGGATAGATCACTCGCTCATATTTATCAATAAAGATAAAATTGACATTTTGTTCAGTTAATACTTGTTCAGTCAATTCCAACGCATTTTGGAATGCTTGATCTTGATTGAATTGAGGAAACGTATCCGCAAAGGTTTGGGTCGTTTTCTCCACCGACTCGGCATAACCAAAAAGTTGTTGGTAATTATTTTCTTCGATGGTCTGCTTGGTCAATTGCGTAAAAGAAATACCGACGATCAAGATGATCATCGCGATCATCCCACAAAATGCCAGTAATTGTTGGTATAAATAGCGCATCAGGCAACACCTGAATCATCAAATTTATAGCCTACACCCCAAACGGTCTGGATCACTTGTGGGCCTACTTTCTCGATTTTTTGACGCAGTTTTTTGATATGGGCGTCGACGGTTCGTTCATCACCAAAATATTGATAATCCCAAACTAATTCCAATAACTGTTCTCTTGAAAATACTTGTCTTGGTTTCTTTGCTAATGTAAATAAAAGATCAAATTCTTTTGGTGTCAATCCATCGATCGGTTGGTTATTCAAGTAGGCTTCACGCGTTTTCGTATTCATCTTGAAGTGATCGGTTTGGATATCAAAATTCTGATCAGATAATGGATTTTCTTCTTTTGTTTCGACTAATTCGCTACGACGATGTAATGCCTTCATACGTGCAATCAACGTCAAAGGACTAAAAGGTTTCGTCACATAGTCATCGGCTCCCATTTCTAAACCGATCACTTGATCACTTTCAGAATCTCGGGCGGTCAACATGATGATTGGTACCGTACTAGAAACTTTTCGGATTTCTCGTCCAACCATCATGCCATCCATTGTCGGAAGATTAAGATCCAACGTGACCATATCCCAATGTTGTGGATTCTCTAAAAACGCATCTAATCCTTCTTTTCCGTCGTATTTGAAGGTTGCTTCCCATCCTTCATTCAAAAAAAACATCTGCATCATTTCAGATACGGATTGATTATCTTCAATCATTAAAATGTTCATGCTCGTCTCCTCCATTTATCAAATCGTAAGTTTGTAATTTTTTTTCTGTTAATATAAAAATCGGCATGATCGGAAACACTAAGACCAACATTTCAATAATAAAAAAATTGGTATGTTCGGTGATTTTTAATCCGTAGCCGATCAAGGTCATCAATAATCCGAAAATCAAGAAATATTTTCCGCTTGTTCGTTGGGCAATCCGCCAATGTTCGTCGGATCTAGTGGCACGTTCTGAATGATAACCATAGAAAGGTAAATTACCTTTAGAAGGCAAAATTAAAAATAAGAGCCCTATCAAGGTCAAAAAAAGACCAACTGTTAAAAAAATCATGATTTCACTCTCCAATCTCTGTCTATAGTATACTCTAAAATGGTTGCTGAACCAATAAGTTCAGTAATTCTTCACGAAACGTTTGTCTTTTGTTCATTCTTTGATAAGATAAAGATAGTCAAATGAAAAAGGAGTTTTATTTGTGACAAACTATCAAGCAATCACATTTTTCGATCTCGATGGAACTTTATTAGATGGACATTCTAAAATAACTCCTGAGATCGCCGCAGCAATCCAAGCATTAAAAGAGAATGATATCCTACCTGTTATCGCTACTGGACGGACAGAAATGGAAATCAAACAAATCATGCGTGATGCGGGTATTACTTCCGCTGTAACAATGAATGGTTCTTGCATTAGCGTAGAGGGAGAAGAAATTTATTCTGTACGCTTTTCTAAAGAAGAATGTCAAAAAATGCGTGACCATATCGAAGAGCAAGGTCATGCCCTTTGTTTTTATAATAGAGAGAATATTTGGAGTACTCACCACACAGAAACGATGAGAAAAGCTTATGGCTTTATCCATTCAGATGTGCCACCAATCGATCCTTCCGCTTTTCAGGATCATCCGATCAATATGCTGCTGATCCTTTCAGAATCAGGAGATGAATATTATCATGAACGTTTCCCAGACATGACTTTTTACCGCAATAGTCCCTATTCGATCGATACGGTCAGAAAAGGTATTTCAAAAGGTGCAGGGGTCAAACGCTTAAAAGAAACATTAAAATTAGAGAATGTCCCAACTTTTGGTTTTGGTGACGGGCCGAACGATTTTGCCTTACTTGAAGCTTGTGATCACAAAATCGCGATGGGTAATGCTTACGATGAGTTAAAAGAACTTGCAACCTTCATTACGAAGAAAAATACCGAAGGCGGGATCGTTCACGCATTGAAGCATTTTGAATTGATTTGATTGTGGAACTGCTTAAACATGACAAAACGAAATAGCCGTCACTTTAACAGAGGACGACTATTTCTACTATACCGAATGAAATTTTTGGCGCCGTTTTTAGCGGCGCTTTCCAAAGGGACTGTTCACGCAGTTCCTTTTTTATTGTTAATCTCGCCCAAGACTGAGGATTCAGACATCGCCCCTCAGTTCATGAGTAGGGAATTTTATCTAGACAACTTCTCTAAAATGATAAATACCCACCTTTATTTTACTATCTCTCAACCGCGGCTAAAAACCGAATCCTTGTTTTGACGTCAGTCCATGTCGATCATCACTTCAACCGTTTGCAGTGGTACGTCATAAAAGCGGTCTTCGCGACGCCCTAAGAAATCTTTGGCTTGTTGAGGGAACAAGGCATAGCTTAAAAGATCTTCTGGTGATTTTGCATACTCACTGATTTCTTTTTTGAGTAGCGGCAATTGAGGTGCTAGTAAATCTGCGGGTCGCTCTTGGATCACTTGTTCATCGCCAATGATTATCTGTTGGATGGCTTCAGCGATTGGTGCTGGAGGACGGCCGTACAACCCTCGAACATATTCTTTGATTTCAGTTGGGACGAGTTTATATCGCTCACCAGAAAGTACATTCATCAGCGCTTGCGTTCCTACCATTTGGGATAACGGAGTAACAAGTGGCGGAAAGCCAAGATCTGCTCGAACTTTTGGCACTTCTGCTAATACTTCTTCATATCTCTCTTGTAATCCTTGTTCCGTCAACTGACTTAATAAATTAGATAACATACCGCCAGGCACTTGATAAATCAATGTTTTAGGTTCAATGTCCTTGACTTTAGGATTTAACATCCCTTCTTCGCGAAAATGATCTCTGATCGGATTGAAGTATTCTGCTATTTTTGTTACTTTTTTCATATCTAACCCTGTCTCATAGCCCATTTCTTCAAGCACCAAAGCCATTGATTCAGTTGCAGGTTGACTCGTTCCACCCGCAAAAGAAGAGATAGCCGTATCGATGATGTCCGCCCCTGCTTCAACCGCTTTTAAATAGGTCATTTCAGCGATCCCACTTGTTGCATGAGTATGGACTTCTAATGGTAATGGAACAGCATCTTTGATTCGACTGATCAATTCGTAACCAGTTTGCGGGGTCAATACGCCCGCCATATCTTTGATACATAACGAATCTGCTCCAGTATCCGCCATTTCTTTTGCTAACCTTACAAAATAATCGATCGTATGGATCTCGCTCGTCGTATAAGAAATAGCTGTTTGGCAATGACCACCAGCTTCTTTAGCTGTCACAATAGCAGTCTGTAAATTTCGAACATCATTCAATGCGTCAAACACACGAATACTATCAATGCCGTTCTTGATCGATTTCTCAACAAATTCTTTGACTACATCATCTGCGTAATTTTTGTACCCAAGGAGGTTTTGTCCTCGAAGCAACATTTGTAGCTTTGTTTGTTTGACTTGTGAACGAATCATACGCAAACGCTCCCATGGATCTTCATTTAAGAATCGTAAGCACGCATCAAAAGTAGCGCCACCCCACATCTCTAATGAATGGTAGCCTGCTTGATCCATTGTTTTCAGGATTGGCAACATGTCTGCTGTAGTCATTCTTGTGGCAATCAAGCTTTGTTGTCCATCACGCAAAACAGTTTCCATCATTTGGATTTTTTTTGCCATTTACTTCCTTCCTTTCTCAACGAGTTGCTGGATATGTGTGCGTATCATTTGCAGGGAATGTTTCTGTTCGCGACTACAAACTTTGGCTACTTCGTTACACACGTAACATGTCCGTTGGTTATATCCCAGCATCTCGCGACTCAACTGCTGCATCTTTCCTTCTTCCCAAAAAAGTACATCAAGATCAACTAATCGACCATAGGGGCATGTTTCTTCGAGTTCGATCATGCGCTTTTTTAGTAGCTCTTTTCTTAAAGGAAGAAGTAAAAAATACTCGTAACCTGTTTTTTTCTTACGGTACAACTGGACCAATGGAGTGACTTCTGAAACACATTCTTCTATAGCTTCGACCACTATATGAAAGACTTGTGCGATTTCTTCTGACGTTTTGACAGGACCTGGTATATTCATAGTTGCTGAAAGCAACATATGTTGTGGATTTGCTTCCAATAATTTTCTTTGTCTGTTAGCACGGGCCTCTCTTGCGATAAGGATCTCTTCATGCGTCACAATTGGTCCATCGAATAATTTGCTACACATTTTTGACCACATCGATCAGTGTGCCATCACGATATTCCACCAAGGCAACGATCTTTTCGCCATACTGGATGGCTGAAGGTTCGCCAACGATGGCATATGCTTTTTGTTTAAGCTCGTCGATCGTATATTGCGGTATATCTACACCCTTGAAATACTCGATCAGATCTTGTCGTTTAGGATTGATGGCGATACCTACTTCCGTAACTAAGACATCAATGCTAGTTCCGGGAGTCACAACCGTATTGACATGATCAACAACAGTGGGTATCCGTCCACGAACGAGTGGCGAGATCACTAGGCTCATTTTACAACCCATGCTGGTATCTGGGTGGCCGCCAACAGCTCCACGAATCACTCCATCTGAACCAGTCATGACATTGACATTGTAAGCCGTATCGATTTCTAGCGCAGACAAAATGGCTGTATCTAGCTGATTTACCATAGCACCTTTACTTGCTGGAGAAGCGTACATACTTGCATCGATTTCATAATGTTGGTTGTTTTCGCCTAAAGAAATCGCAGATAAATGATCGAAATCCTGGACATCGATAATCTTTTCTACTAAACCTTCCTCTAGTAATTCCACCATCGCATTTGTAATTCCACCTAAAACAAAACTAGCAGTCATTTGGTCTTTCAACATTGCTTCGCGTAAAAAACGGGTAACTGCCAGTGCCGCACCACCTGTGCCAGTTTGAAAGGAGAATCCCTGTTGATAATAAGGCGAATGAGTGATAACTTTTGCTGCATACTCTGCGATCAAAAGTTCTTTAGGATTTTTAGTAAATCGTGTCGCACCTTTTGCAATGCCTTCGGGATCACCTATCGCTTCCACTTCTACAACATAATCGACATCCGTCTGTGCAATACTGATTGGGATATTAGGAAAAGAAACTAATGTATCTGTGAGGATGACCACTTGATCCGCATATTTTGCATCGACCATGGCATAACCTAGTGATCCGCAAATGGCTTTTCCAGTGGTTCCATTAGCATTTCCATATTCATCTGAACTCGTCGCTCCTAAAAAAGCGACATCAATATGCAGGTCACCGGATGCGATCGCTCGCGCTCGTCCACCATGGGAACGAATGACTACTGGTTTTTCCATGATTCCTTCCGAAATTGCGGCACCTACTTTATCCCGCAAACCACTCGTGGTAATTCCAGTCACAACGCCATTTTTTATATGCTCGATCAAAGGTTCATGGACATTTGCGATTGAACTTGGTGCAATCGTGATATTTTTGATTCCTAACGAGGCAATTTCTTCCATGACCATGTTTAGTACAAAGTCACCTTCACGGAAATGATGATGAAAAGAAATCGTCATTCCATCTTTCAGCCCTGTCTTTTCAATGGCTTCTTTGAGACTTCCCACTATTTTTTTCTCATTTGGACGGACAGGATGGATGTTTCTACTGGCTTCTTTGTATGGTTCCATATGGTCCAATTCACCTTCGTACAGACGATGAGCAACTGTTGCTGTTTGTGGAATTTCTTTGCTAACTTTATTTACAACCATTTCTAGATCTCCTCCTCTCTGATCAACTTCGCTGCTTTTGCAAGAGCAATCACTTTTTCTGCTCGCTCGACGATTGGTTTGTCCACCATCTTGCCATTCACAGAAATCACGCCTGAACCTTTTGCTTCCGCTTCTTGGATACCCCAGATCACTTCTTTCGCTGCTTGGATCTCTTTTTCTGTTGGTTCATAAATAGCATGGACTAATGGAATCTGACGTGGGTTGATCACTGATTTCCCATCAAAGCCTAGTTGCTTGATCAGACGGACTTCTGCTTGAAATCCCTCAAGATTTTCGACATCTGAATAGACAGTATCGA
The DNA here is from genome assembly GCF_051715065.1 of Enterococcus sp. AZ062. NCBI lineage: Bacteria > Bacillati > Bacillota > Bacilli > Lactobacillales > Enterococcaceae > Enterococcus > Enterococcus sp. AZ062. Next base: position 2,120,552 of record NZ_JBIOTB010000001.1, read on the forward strand.
TTGCTGCAATACCAGCAGCTCTAGCTGAATGAAGGATCATATTTCGAGCAAAAGACAATTCTTGCCCATCTGGATATCGTTGAGTTTTCATATTGGTCACATAATCTTCGGCACCTAACGCGATGCCAACTAACCGTTTGGAAGCTTTAGCGATTTCTCTTGCATTCAATACCCCTTCTGCAGATTCGATCGCTGCCATCATTTTTGTGGTTCCCATTGGGATATGATAAGTTTCTTCCACTGAAGTGATGACCTGATCAACCTCGATGATGTCTTGTGCGGTTTCTGTTTTTGGCAAGCGAATGACATCGATCCCTGCTAATACCATTGCCTCAATGTCTTGGTCACCCCCAGCCGTCAATGCGTTGATTCGAACGACCGTTTCTACTTTGCTATAGTCAAATGTTTTTAATGCCATATGAACGAGCAAGCGTGCCGAATCTTTTTCTTTTAAGGATACGGCGTCTTCCAAATCAAACATGAGTGAATCTGCACCGTATAATGGCGCATCTCTCAGCATCGCTGCATTTGCACCAGGAACAAACATCATCGTTCTTCTTAAACGTTCCATGAATTGATCTCCTTCCAATCATAGCGCTCTTGCTTTCCAGCTCGATGGACTGCTGTAATCGTCCTTGCCTGGATCGTGCAATCAAGCGCACCTTTATCGACAGCTGTTACTTTGGCGGCTTCAATGCCTAACTGTTGAAGGGTGTCCATAATGACTTTTCTGATTTGGTGACCAAATTGTTTTTCGACATTGCTTGTCAAGGAAAGTTCAATGCCTTTTTCTATCTTTGGATCGATCGTGATCATGATATCACTGGATTCAATTGTTCCAGCCACTGCACTTTGATAAATTTTCACTTCCTGTCACCTCTATTACGTTTATGATTTTTGATATAGTTATAAGTCGAAGCAGGCAAATACGCTTGTAATGTCTGCACGTCATCTTCTTGTAAGGCTTTTCGGACTTTTGTTGCACTGATTACTTCGTTTTTGATACATTTTCGCGGTAGGACGATCAAAGAAAGCGATTCTCCAAATACCTTCTTCAATGTTTCATTATAGATTTCAGTTACCTTAGAGTACGGTTCTTCACCGACAAATCGACTTTCAATTGCAAGTATCGGTGCGATTTTTTCTTTAAAAAGTAGCGCATCCAATGTACCTTGCGCTTTTGCTGCTTCTTCTGTAGCATGTTCCTTTAAAAAATAGGCAGGAAATGTGGCGGAAGAAATCAGATAATCTTCTGTCGGCAAAATCGTGACATTTTTTACATGCGCGATCCCTTGCTTGACCATTTCGAACCGTTCGGAAAAGGAAAATTCTGAACGATCTTCTGAAAGAATAAAAAGGTAGACTTGGTCTGCTTGTTTGGCTGCGCACTCCACTAAGTACTGATGTCCTTTTGTAAAAGGATTGGCATTCATCACAATCCCACAGCCTGTACCTTTTTTCTTTTTTGCCTTCAACATGGCAAGATAATCTTGAAAGTCAGGTGTACCTTGTTCCATAAACAATATGGTTTCAGTGGCAATGATCTCTTTAAATCCCATAGCATGAAAAATCGGGTGATTACTAGGATCTGTGTAGACAAAGAAATGCCTTTTGTTTTCTTCGGATAAATGATCAATTAATTGCTGAACGATCTTCGTCAACAAATTTTCTGATTGGAAATCCTTCGCAACAGCCAAATATTTTAAAATATTGCGCTCATAAGAACCGGTGGCAATCAGCCGCTCTTCTTGATAGATCCCAACGGTATAGTCAACCTTTTCATTCAATGTGAGACCGGATTTTTCGATCAGCTCCAGCCATTGTTGATAGACTTGAGCATCCTTTTCCAACCATAATCTTTTGATTGTATACATGTACAAGACCTTCTTTTTATTTTCTTACTGGAAACAAGCGACTCAATAGCATCGAAGCAAGATAAATGATCAAGATAACAACGAATACGCCACCCCATCCTAAAACTAGTAGTTCAAGAGATTTGATTAACTCTGCTGACATCGTTTTTCTCCTTTCTTATACCAATAAGGCGAGCAATAAGCCGCCGGCAATCACTGAAGCAATCTGACCAGATACATTGGCTCCAGCTGCGTGCATCAAAATGAAGTTCTGTGGGTCTTCTTCTGTTGCCATTTTCTGAATGACGCGGCTAGACATTGGAAAAGCAGAGATTCCTGCTGCTCCGATCATTGGATTGATTTTCTCTTTTCGGAATAAATTTAATAATTTAGCAAACAATACTCCACCGATCGAGTCCATAATGAAAGCAACCAGCCCTAGACCGATAACCATCAACGTATCGATCTGTAAAAATTCTTCATACTGCATTTTGACCGAAATGGCGATCCCTAATAATATGCTGATGAGATTGACTAACTCATTCTGAGCAGTGATCGACAAACGATCCAATACCCCACATTCTCGTAACAAATTTCCAAACATCAAAAAACCAACAAGTGGCAGAGAAACAGGCGCAATCAAACCAGCGACGACTGAAATAACTAAAGGAAAGAGGATTTTTGCTGTTTGCGACACTTCCCCTGCACGATAATTCATTCGAATACGTCGCTCTTTTTTAGTCGTCACAGCTTTGATCGCAACTGGCTGAATGATTGGCACGAGGGCCATATACGAATAGGCAGCCACCATGATGGCACCCATATATTTCGAATTCAACGTGTTCGCGACAAAAATGGAAGTTGGTCCATCCGCTGCTCCGATGATGCCAATAGAAGCTGCATCATTCAAATCAAAACCTAATAGGATCGCTACGATGATCGTAAAGAAAATCCCAAATTGTGCGGCGGCTCCAAAAAGTAATAAAAATGGATTTTGTAACAAGGGACCGAAATCGATCATTGCACCAATACCAATGAATAATAAGAGCGGAAATAGCTCCGTCGTAATCCCCATATCAAACAAAATTTGGAATGCGCCGGCCTCACCACCGGCACTCAGCACACCTGAATTAGGGAAATTGACTAAGATCGTACCTAACCCCATCGGTACGAGTAACGTTGGTTCATATTCTTTTTTTATCCCAAGGTACATGAGGACTCCGCCAATCACCATCATCACGATGCGTCCCGGCTCTTGCCCCATGCCAATAACTCCTTCAATAAGTGTTTCCACACATGTCACTTCCTTTTACTTAATATTGAATACCAAGAGTCACCAAAATGACTCTACTCTCAAAGCGAACATTTAACTAATCGTGATAAGTGGATCACCAGGATTCACCATTTCTCCTTGACTGATATGGATTCCAGTCACTTGACCAGCTTTTCCAGCAACGATTTCATTTTCCATTTTCATCGCTTCTAAAATCATCAAAGGTTGATTGATTTCCACTACCTCCCCAACTGTAACTAATAAACGAGAAATCGTGCCTGGCATCGGCGAAGTCATCGCATCCGCTCCCGCTTCGACTGAGGATTTCGTTTCTGGTACAGTTGTTGAGACCTCTGATGGTACGACCGCTTCCACTGGTGTAGATCGTTCTGGTGTTGGAACTGGGTTCGTTTGCGGACTTCCACCGATTTCTTCCATTTCCACTAAATATTCTTTTCCATCAATTGAGATTTTGAATTTCCGCAACATTTTTTCTCCTCCAAAACATTTATTTTTTGGCTATTTTTCGTATAATAAACTGACTATTTGGATTGACTCCCGCTGCTACACTTGTAGCAATCAGTGAAACCAAAATTGCTTCCGGATTTCTCTGCTTGATTTTTTTGATAATGAATCGACTCTCCGGATCATATTCTGCTGCTAAACTTGCAGCTACCACACTGACAAGCTGAACATCAGCTGGCGCAGCATCAATATATGCAGGAACCGGTTTCATTTCATCCATCTTTTCATTGTCTCTTTCTACTATTGTGGGGCTGGGCTCCACTGCTGGTTGCTGCTTCTTTCTTCGTTTTGTAAACAGCCACATACTTCTTGCTCCTTTCTTCTTTTCTGTCCTTATTTTTATTATAGGATGTTTCAACCAATTATGTTTTCCAAACTGATATAAGATTGTTTTTTTGTTGTTTCTTTTTCTTGAATCAGGCAAAAAAAGCAATACAAACATTGATATAAAAGCTTTTTCCAATGAATTAATGTTCTGTTAAGGTACTATTAAGCATTCGATAAGATTAGGTAGACCAAATTGTTTTTTTCATGTTCTTTTTTCTTACTTCACCTATCTTCCCTTTAAAATATTGCTTATCCTAGAGTCGTCAAGGAGGCGTCAATTTTAGAAACACACAACTCTTTCTGTCCTAAGAATAATTTTCTACCCATCTAATTTTGATACCGCTTACAAACAATACAATTAGAAAAGGAGAAGCGTATGTTATTAACCGTTTTATCTTATGCAATGATCATTATTTTTATGTATGTCATCATGAAAAAGAAAATGTCTCCATTTACTTCCCTTGTGATCATTCCACTATTATTTACTTTAGTTGCAATGATTTCCGGTGCTTCACAGAAAGGAAATATTGGCGATTTTGTATTAGAAGGTATCAAAACAACTTCAAATACAGGAATCATGCTATTATTTGCCATTTTATATTTTTCAATCATGTTGGACGCTGGTCTATTTGATCCAATCACTAAAAAAATGATTTATTTTGCCAAAGGCGATCCAATGAAAGTTTTAATGGCAACTGCGATCGTTGCCGCAACCGTTTCGCTGAATGGCGATGGGACAACGACTACGTTGATTTGCTGTTCCGCTTTTATTCCTATCTATAAAAAATTAAACATGAAAATGATGAACTTAGGGGTATTGATCATTCTTCAAAATACCATCATGAATCTATTACCTTGGGGTGGACCGACCGCTCGAGCGATGGCAGTATTGGAAGTCGATGCGGATATCTTGTCTTACCTAGCTCCTGGAATGATCTTGTCTTTGCTTTATGTCATTTTTTTCGTTGCACGCCGGATGGGAAAACAAGAACGTGACCGTTTAGGTATTACCCAATTATCAAATGAGGAAATTGAAGAAATCACTAAAATCACCGATCCTGAAACAGTCAAAATGCGCTGTCCTAAAAATTTTGTATTCAATGGGATACTCACGATCGTGTTGATTGCCTGGTTGGTTGCCAGCTCATTTATTTCTTCGATTGCCTTACCACCTCTTTTATTATTTTTAGTAGGAACATGCATTGCCTTAATGGTCAATTACCCTAATCTAAAAGATCAATCCGCCCGTATTGGTGCAAATGGTGGCGATGCGGTGCAAGTCGTGATTTTAGTTTTTGCGGCGGGAGTTTTCATGGGGCTTTTCCAAGGTTCAGGTATGGCTGAAGCACTCGCGAACAGCTTTACTTATCTCATTCCAAAACAATTAGCAGGATTCTGGGGATTAGTTATTGCGTTGATCTCAGCGCCAGGTACTTTCTTTATTTCAAATGATGGTTTTTATTTCGGTGTATTACCGGTTTTAGCAGAAGCCGGTCATGCGTACGGCTTTACCAATATGCAAATGGCCCTTGCCTCTTTGATGGGTCAAGCCTTCCATTTGCTCAGTCCGTTAGTGGCTTTTATCTATCTCTTGTTACGTTTGACCGGATTGGATATGGGAAAATGGCAAAGAGAAGCCGGAAAATATGCCTTAGGTATTTTTACTATTTTTGTCGTCACAATTATTCTTTTTGGACATATGCCATTTTATATCCCACAATAAAAACCGATCGTACCAACAAGAGTGACTAACTAAACGAACGGCTCCTTCATTATTGGAATACTAATTTTCACGTTCTGCCAAAGTGAAGGAGCCGTTTTAATTGCTATTGACATATTTTTGGGTTCGTTCTCTTGAGGGTTGGAAAGCATGATAAACTTAGAACAAAAACTGAATGTCTAAGTAGAAATGGGGAGAAAAAAATGAAGCAAGTGGTTGAAGCATTACGAAAAAATTTGGATCTAACTCAAAATAAAACATTGAATGCACTTATTTATGAAGCGTTTCGTAAAACGATCATTCTTGGTGATATTCCTGCAAATACACGAATCAATGAAAAAGTCTTAGCGGAAGAATTGAATATCAGTCGCACACCCATTCGGTTAGCAATGAAGCAATTAGTCAATGAAAAATTAGTTGAACACGTGCCTAAGATCGGCATCGTCGTCAAAGGTATTCGTATAAAAGATGCTTACGAAATCTATGATATCCGTAAATCTTTAGATACCCTTGCCACGATCAAGGCAATGAATCAGATGACAACAGAAGACTTCATTGAACTAAAAGAACTGTTGTTACGCGGTGAAAGTTATAATCAAGCAGATCAAACAGAAAAAGTCTTGCAAAATTTTTCAGACTTCAATACGTTTATTTACGAGAAAAGCCAAATGCTCCGTTTAAAATCTATTGTCTTAGAGTTACAAGCTTACCTCGTTTATTTTCGCGATATCGCCATTCGTTCATCCAGACGGAGAGATAAAGCTCTTGAAGAACATTGGCTGATCTATCGCGGAATGCAAACAAAAAACGCAGAACAAATCACCTTGATCACCCACGAGCATTTAGATCGTTCATTACAATTTATTTTAGCTGAAATGGAGCGTAGAAAAATTGACTAATCATACACTGATAGGTACGATCGCACAGGCTGCACAGCACGCTTTGTTTTACGAAGTAGCATTAAGTCCAAAACCAGGACTAGTCGATCCTATTTCAAATGGCGCGCATAATGATATGGATTTTCAAACCTTTCAAATAAGTATCGAAACGTTAACACCTTTTTTCCAAGAATATATCGAAGCAGGTTTTACTCATAAAGGGAATACGAAATCATTATTTAAAAAACTAAGAAGCATGGGGTATCAAGCAGAACAAGCAATGCTTGTCGCAACGAATGATATCAATACACATAAAGGAGCGAATTTTTCGTTTGCAGTCATCTTGGGCGCGATCGGTTGGCACATGCAACAGTGTTTTATCCAAAGACTTCCATTAAACGCCAAACAGACGGAGCAAATACTAGATTTTACAGGAGAACTGACACATGATTTGATCAAAGAGGATTTTCACGACTTAGCGCGGAAAACACACCGTACACATGGGGAAGAGCTTTTTTTGACACATGGTATTTCAGGTATTCGTGGCGAGGCTGCTCAGTGTTATCCCAGCCTTACTTCCATTCTTCTCCCTTACTTACGTTCAGCAAACTATCATGCGCCCGATGAAGTCTTTCTACGTGCCTTGGTTTTATTGATGAGCGAAATCGAAGACGGGAATATACTTCACCGAGGCGGTATTCAGGAGTGGCAAAAAGTACAACAAGAAACAAAAAAAATTCATCAAGCAAAGCTCCCATGGAAGCAGCTACTTGATGAATTAACAATCTATGATCAACGATTGACCAAACGCAATTTAAGCCCTGGTGGTGCAGCAGATTTACTTTCATTAGGTATTTTTTTCGCTCAATTAGAAGGATTACTTTCTTTACCAGAGGGTAAGAAAATATAACCAAGTCCTCTAACCGTTCTGAGGTACTGGACATTTTTTGGATCATCTTCGATTTTGTTTCGTAAGTGATTGATAAAAACCATAATGGTATTGGCATCCAGCTCACTGTCATTCCAAACACTTTGATAAATTTGTTCCTTTGAAAAAACCTGTTCGGGATTTTCTATAAAGAATTGCATCAGCTTGATTTTTTTTGAAGACAACTCAATCGATCTGCCTTTTTTATATAAACGATAGAGCGCTTTGTCAAAGCAAAAATCACCTATGATGATTTTATTTTTTTTACAGTTGGTGGTTTGTTCTTTAAGTACCTTGTGTCTGTCCAAAATAGCGAGAACTTGCGCCTTTAGCAGTGTCGGATTGAATGGTTTAGTGATGTAATAATCTGCTCCCATCTCCAATCCAGTGATAATTTCAATCTCATTTTGTTGTTCGGTAAAAAAAACGATGGGAGAAAGACTGTCTTGCTCTCGGATGAGTTGCACAATATGGTAGCCATCTGTTTGATGAGCTAAACGAATATCTAAAAGATAGAGATCAAAAGTCACTCTAGACATGATATCCAGTGTTTTTTCAACGGAATCACTTTGATAGATCAAAACCCCAGCTGGTTGTAAGGCCTTCCAAATCATTCTTCTAAATGTTAGATCTTCATCAATCGCCAATATCTTTTCACTTCTCATTTTCTTTCCTCCTGCCCAGAACATCCATAGGTTAAAACTGTAATTTACTTATTCAATTAAAAAAAGCAATTGATCATAATATCACAATTTATTCTTCAGCTCTATTATACGCACAGAAACGATGATTTCTCGTCTCAAAAAAAAGAAAATACAATAAAAAAACATTTTTATTTACTCCATATAGACGTCGCTTCATATAATAATTTGTTTTTACTATTTTTTATGATAGTTAAACCTAGTGAAAATTTTTATAGAATTTTTTTTTACAGCTTTATAGTATGACTAACTATAAATATCTATTATTAAGAAAAGTACAATTTGTCCTCAGAAAAAACTTTGAAAGAAAAATCCTTTAAAAAAGAAAGATACTTATAATTGTGGATAGAGTATGCAATGGAATATTTTGCTCATTTTTTTAATATGTTTTAATTATGTACACAAGATAATTCTAATACAGATTTGAATGTTACTGCTGAAGTCACTTTAATCAAGAGTTTTAAAAAACATAGCATATTATAAGAAAGAACGGTAAAAATGTCCTGAAATACTCATACAAAAAACTTTTAAAAATTAAATTATATCTCTTAATAGTTCTGAAAAATCGTAATCAAGCCTAACCTTACTCGTTACTCTCGTATATAGATTGGGATTAGCTAATTTAAAATTATAAAATAGCGCCTTAAGTTCTCTTATGAAGTTGTTCCTAATTGTATTTCTCTTTGATAACATAATGGCTATAGTAACGAATAAAGAAGAGATATCATTTTTTAATATACCCTTTGTATATAAGCTTCTAATTTCTTTTCTTTCAAGTGCGTATAACTCTAAAAGATGGATTTTGATATTGTGTCTAGAGCGATGATTAATGATTCTATTACTGTGTGCAGCACGATTCCTGTATTCTTTTATGATTGTAGTTAGATTTACAAAGAATTCCAGATTTTCTTCTATATCAGTTATGTGGTAAAACGGGTACTGGCTGAAATCATACATCATAGTTTTAACGGTTTGCTCTTTTATTTGTCTATCAGATAGCTTATACCAATACATAAGAGTATCCATAGATAAACAACCCGCCAATACCCATGGTGGTACATAGCCATACATATTGGAATAATGCTTTATCTGTAAATCTCTTTCCCTATCAATAGTTCGATTTAATTTTTCTAATAAAATCTCAATTTCGTATTTTTGTTCTTTTTTTACAAAACTACCTTTTCTATATTTTTTTCGATCAAGATAATCATGGTTTTTATGTCCATAATGTTTGCCAATATGGTATGAAAATATAGCTTTAATAGAATCTTCAATTCTCAATAAGTATTTAAAAATCAATGCTGAAAGTTCTTTATCAAAATCATATGTATCTCTTAAATCTACAAATAGTACGTATTGATAATCATCTTCCCCATTTTTATCTATAATACTGAAAAAATCTTTATATCCGTTAACTAGTGAATAATATGAATTATTTTGCAATGTATATATTGCATCTTTCCTTTCTTCATCATTCCTAAACCTAAGTTTTCGAGACTCAAGTTTTTTTATTTGTTCTTCCAAAGATAAAAAAATTTTTTCTCCCATATTATTATCCCTTCAAAATGATAGAAAAATAGCCCCAATCCATAAAAAATATGAAATGGGACTATTTTCCTAGGCATCGCGCCCTTCGTTAAATAAAATATATCATAGCAATTTGATCAAATCAATAGATAGATAGATTTTTTCATACTAATTTTTTAGCACAAGAATTTTTTCTATTTAGTTGGAATAGTCAATACTTAATACTTAAAATAAAAATCCTGATGTTCTTCATTATCGAAACCAACAAAACATATAAGAACGTCCAATCTCGCTTAGGTCATTGGGATATCCAAACGACTATGAATATCTATACTCATGTTTCTCCAGAAAAGCGTGATGAGACGGCAGTTAACTTTGCCAACTATCTAGCAATGAACTGAACGTATTCAAAAACGTATTCAAAACAAAAAAAATGTAGCAAGAACACTGTACAATCGCTGGTACAACAGTGTTTTTGCTACTTATATGATTTCTCCGAATGGAGACGGCGGGAGTCGAACCCGCGTCCAAACACATCGCCACTTAAAAATCTACGTTCATAGTCAACTCATTTAGAGGTTCGCTTTACAGCTTGCCGAGTGACAGGCATTCTGTATCGCTAGTCTGATGTTCTCTTTTTCAACTTACAGACGGAAAGTTGAAACGTATCCCACTAAAGTTAGGACCCTTACTCGAGCACATGGGCGATGCCGAGAGGATCTACGCTAACTGTTTTTAGGCAGCTAAAGCGTAAGAGTTGTTTTCGTTTTTAGCAGTTATATTTAACTGTAACGTTTTAGCGTAGACGTAACCTACGAAACGCAATTCAAGCTCGAACTGTGCCTGTCGAATCCGTAACGTCCCCTTAATAAAATGGGTTACGGTATTTTCAAGATACTTACATAATATACCACATATGTAGTTTTTTTTCAATATGGTTGATTGCTTTTCAAGTAGATGCTTCACTTCTTGAGGGAAACAAGAAAGGTCTAAGGGATAAATAGACATTAGACTTTTCTTGCTCCCTCTTAAAGTGAACGTTCATTCTACTTTAGCTGCTTCGATCGCAAAAGAACGTTTCAGCGAATTGTTTTAAGCAAGTGTTTTCGCGACATTCAATTCTGTTTCTTTTTCTGCATATTCAGGCATGTTTTTGAACAATTGTTGCAACAATGGACTTTGGTTATGTCCTTCGATTGCTTGTTCATCCCGCCAATTTTCAACCATCACAAAGACATTTACTTGTTCCGTTGACTCATACAATTGATAACTCAAGCAGCCGTCTTCTTTTCTAGTCGCTTCGATCAATTGTGTCGCTTCTTCTAAAAATTCAGCGCGCTTTGCTTCTTTGATAGTGAATTTTGCATTGATGATGATCATTCGTCCGTCTCCTTTTTCTTTCTATTTGAAAGAAGTGATTTTTTCTGAAGCTAAACGAACAGATTCGTAGCCTTGATCGACCGCTTTACCAACTGACAAGATCATTACAGGTACGTAACGTTCTTTGTCCAAATCGAAAGCTTCTGCTAATTGGTCTGCTTCAAATCCGCCGATTGGATTTGTATCATACCCATGGCTACGTGCAGTTAACATAAATTGCATAGCTGCTAAGCTTGAATCGATTTTCACTACGTCATTCATTTGTTCACGTGTGAAATTTTTGTAATAAGGAATGATCGCTGCTAGTTGTTCGTCACGAACTTCTGCTGGCATTTTACCTTCTTCTACAGCTTGATCATAAATTTCTTCTCCGTATTCGTAGCAATTCATATCACCAAAAATCAAGACCATGGCAGATGAAGTATCATTTTGTTTTGTGTTGAAACGGATCAATGGTTTCAATTTTGCTTTTGCTTCTTCGCTTTCAACTACTACAAAGCGCCAAGGTTGTAGATTCACAGAAGATGGTGCTGTTGTTGCTTCTTGGATCATTTCCAACATTTCTTCATGAGGGATTTTCACATTTTCGTCGTACACACGGATTGATTTTCTGCCAAAGACGATATCAGAAAAATCATTGTTTGCTAGAGTTTTATTCATTACTTAACCGCTTCTTTCTTCATTTTGATTTTTAGTATAATTTATCTAGTAATTTAGTCAGTTGATCGATTTCTTCATCTGATAGCGAAACACACAGGGAGTCATCTGATTCTTGATGATTTTTTTCACACTCGGTCAATTCATTCACTGCTTTATCGGACAAAGAAACGAATACTTCACGATTATTGTTCTCATTTCTTTTTCTGATCACATATCCTTTTTGTTCTAATATCTTTAGATGACGTGAAATAGCTGCCAAATCGATTTTTAAATCGCTCTGTAACTTATTTTGCAAACATTCCCCATTTTCTTGTAAGAACATCAAGATCTCGTACCTCGTTAAACTAAATCCAGTTTCCTTTTCAAATAAAGCTGTTCCTTCTTGACTGATGATTTTTATCTGATAAAGCAATTGACTTAACTTTCTCAGCTCCATACTGTTGCCTCCTACTATCGTTGACTAATCAATTATTGACTTGTCAACAATATAAATCATTTACTTCCTTTTGTAAAGTAAAAAGAAAAAGAAGCAAGTTAAAAGTTATTTTCCCTTTTAACTTGCCCTTTCTTCAACTGTCTGTATTCGAGTATTCTATTTCTTTACGATTATGTATGAATGCTCAATTGCTTCTATTATGTATGCAAATTAAAGGAAGTCTGATAATTAACAATAGCTTATTCAAATCAGACTTCCTGATAGGCGATAGTCGTATTCATCACTTTAAGATACCATTGCTTGTGTGTAAAGCTTGGTTGGTGACTGAAAGACTTGTTCAACGGGACTCAACTCAAAGATATCTGTATATTTTGCGACAACTTTCCCACATTTCTCTAGAATATCTAAGTGATCTGTACGATCATATTCCTCTACACTCATAATCACACAATTTTCTAATTTTCCGATTACTTCTCCGACTACTTTATTTTTGATGCCGATTGGATGGCATACATATTTTTGTCCTAAAACGATTGTTTCGCTTGTCATAACTCATTCTCCTCTTGTTCTTTAATATTTCATAAAATGATAATAACATTAAAATTAGATTATGAAAACAAAAATATTCAATAAATTTAAAAAAAGTTGAAAAAAAGTGATCAAACACCTTTTTTCAACTCTTTTTCACTTTATTTCATAACATTTACAGGAAAATCACCTAACAATAACTCAACATATCGTTCCAAAAATTCTTGATCTAAAGCATCGTAGCCCTCGGTCACACCACAATCGATATCAAGTACTCCGATCAATTGGCCATCTTTGATCATTGGCACTACGATTTCAGATTGTGCGGCTGAATCACATGAAATATAATTTTCATGGGTTTTCACATTCGCAACGATCAATGTTTTTTGCTTTTCTGCTGCTTCGCCACACACACCTTTTCCCATTTTGATACGGGTACATGATACTCTACCTTGGAAAGGACCTAAAATCAATTCTTGTCCATCATATAAATAATAGCCGGCAAAGACTGTTTGAGGTAATGTTTCATTCAATAATGCAGAGGAATTAGCTAAATTGGCTAACCAGTTATCTTCTGCTTCTAAAAGTCCTTTTTGTTGGAGTAGCAAAATTTCATAAGCATCTCTTTTTTCTTTTTCTGTCCATAACATCCAAACTCACTCCTTCTATGCCCAAAATTATAGCCTAATTCAAGGAGCAATGCCATGATTTGTTTTTCATTCTTAATGACTAGATCATTCTGCTTGCTCGATTTCAGCAGCTAGATCTGCATAGTCGATTTCATTTTGGATAAAAGTCGGATCATTTGTCGGAAAATGTTGCATCAAAGATTCCATTTGACTGATTTCTACTGTTCCTTGCGACACATCAAAATCAAGGATATGCCCTCCAAATGTTTTCTCATCGTCAATAAAATGCAAATGGAAGCCTGCAGCAGCCACCCCTTGAAATAATTCCGGTGTATAAAACCCAACAATTGTCCCTTGAATATCTGATCGATGGAACTCTGGCTGGGATTCTGAGATCTTCGCTAAGCGTCGGTATGGTTTCTCTTGTTTCGGCATGATCCGGATATGCATATCTTTAAATAAACCGCTGATCTTGACGGCTAAAAAGAGATTTTTTCCTGCTTCGTCCTTCAGGATTTGTTCTTTTAATGCTTCGCTAGATAGCTGTTTGACTGCAAATGAACGATCCGCTGAAAATGCAGTGATTGCCGCATAAGGAGTGGACTCTTCTCCGGACAAATGGATCAATGCGCCATCTGATCTACCTTGATAGGCTTCACCGTCTAAAAATATCACTTCTCCGTCTAACCCATGCAATGTTCCAAGACCTAGTGTACCGTACTTTAAGACCTCAGCGATGGAAGTTGTACCGTCCATCAGTCCCGCCATTAGCGCACCTAATGTACCATGTTGATATAATACTTTCTCTGTCATCTGAACATCCCCTTAGTAAAATTGGTCTGGTAAGATCGTTTCACCTAATTTTTCATTATCCCGATAGTCAATCGGGATATCGATGATGACTGGTCCTTCTGTAGCAAATCCTTCTTCTAAGGCAGATGCCAATTCTTCTGCATTGCTTACTCGCAGACCTTTAGCCCCAAAAGCTTCGGCATATTGAACAAAATCAACTGGTCCAAAATCAACCCCTGATGCTCGATCATATTTCATGATTTCTTGAAACTCGACCATATTATAACGACCATCATTCCAAATCAAATGAATGATCTTCAATTTTTTACGCACAGCTGTTTCTAAGTCTTGGGCAGAAAATAAGAAGCCACCGTCTCCTGACACAGAGATTACTTGCGTATTTGGACGAACCAGTGCAGCAGAGATCGCCCAAGGAAGTGCGACTCCTAATGTTTGCATGCCATTACTGAATAGCAAATGACGGGCTTCATAACTTCTAAAGTGGCGGGCCATCCAAATGTAATGACTACCTACATCAACCGTCACAGTCATATCGTCCGTTACTTTCGATTGCAGTGTATTGATCACTTCTAAAGGATGTAAGATCCCGTCTTCACTACTGGTTTCACAAATATCTCGTGCCTTCAATTTTTCTTGCAACGTATTTAAATATTCTTGCGCATCTGCCGATACTTGTGTTTCTTCTAATGACTCTGTCAGTAAATCTAATGTTGCAGAAATGTCCCCGATTAGTTCACGTTCTGGTTGCATGTAACTGTCGATTTCAGCTGGTGTTTCATCAATGACGATGATTCTAGCATCTTTTTCAGCATTCCAGTTTCTCGCTTCATATTCGATTGGATCATAACCAATCGCAATCACTAAATCACTCCGTTTTAACAGCATATCTCCTGGTTGATTGCGGAATAGACCTACTCGACCAAAAAAGTGGTCTTCTAATTGACGAGAAATCACACCGGCTGCTTGGAAAGTTTCTACCACAGGCAATCCTGTTTTTTCAACAAGTTGACGAATGGCTGCTGTTTCATCTTTACTTGATCCACGCATTCCAACTAACAATACGGGTAACTTCGCTTCACGAATCCGTTCAACCAAGTAGTCGATATCTCCTGAAGAAGCTGAGCCTAATTTAGGATCTTGTAATGGTTTGATGACATCACTTTTGACGGGTGCATCCACCACATCTTGAGGGATACTGATAAAACTAGCGCCTTTTTTCGAACTCTTTGCCATTCGGTAGGCATTAGCGATAATTTCTGAAATTGTTTCAGGATCTTGGATTTCTGCACTATATTTTGTGATTGGTTCAAACAACGCGGCATTGTTCATGCTCTGATGTGTTAATTTTAATAAATCACTTCGTTTTACTTGCCCTGCGATTGCCAACACAGGATCACCTTCTGCTGTCGCTGTGACTAGTCCGGTTGCTAGATTACTCGCACCTGGCCCACTTGTCGCAATCACCACACCTGGTTCTCCAGTAATACGACCAATTGCTTGCGCCATAAAGGCGGCATTTTGCTCATGACGCGTCACGATCAACTCTGGACCATGATCTTCTAATTCATTGAATACTCCATCGATTTTCGCTCCTGGAATACCGAATACGTAATCAACTTGATGATTGATTAAACTTTCTACTACAGTTGTTGAACCTTGTTTTTCTTTAATCACTTCTTCTGATACAGTTTCTACGCCTTGTTTTTCTTTAATCATTTCTTCTGATACAGTTTCTAAACCTTGTTTTTCCTTAACCAACATGAGACATCTTCCTTTTCAACGCTATTTACATGGTCATTACATAATAAATAGAAATAATATTAATACAGATATTCACACCTGTTTCATTTATTAGTCTAGCACTTAATGAGTCATTTGTGTAGTAAGAAGCAAAAAAAAAGACATACATTTTTGTCACATGGACAAAATGTATGCTTTTTTATTGATTTTAATATTTTTTTCCTAGAATGATCAGGTCATTTTCTTGATCGCCCATGTTGGCAATTTTTGGCAAATGTCCCCAAATGGCATATCCATTTTTGAGAAATAACTTTTTACTCGCCTGATTTACATCAAAAACAAATGCCAGCACTGTCTGGATTTTTAAACGATGCAGTTGAGTTTCCACAAAGGCCAGTGCGGCCTTGCCTAAATGATGACCACGTGTCACCGGGTCTAGATAAATACTGATTTCAGCTGTTTGTTGATACGCAGGCCGACCATAAAAATCACTAAGGCTGATCCAACCGACGATATGATCGTCGTGATACATCACCCAAAGCGGTCTGGTGTCAGGATGATGCGCTTCAAACCAAGGGATTCTCGAGTCAACCGTTATCGGTTCTAGGTCCGCCGTTGCTTGCTTCGATGCGATAGACTGATTATAAATGTCAACAATTCGCGGTAGATCCTTGATCGTTGCATAGGTATACTTGATATCGATTGGTTTCGCCCCCTTTATTTTTGAATAGTATAACACGTTTTTTATCATCGTTATACAGGAAAAAAAGGAGTTCTTTTGAAACCAATGATATTACTACTATTAGTATTTATTCTTCATTCTTTTTGATTGTTGGATGATTTTGAGCGCACGTTTTCGTGTTTTGATATTCGGGCTTTTCAATCTTCTGTATGCACTTGAAAGATCTTGCTTCTCCATTTTATCCCACCTTTTCTCGAATGTTCATTCCATACTATTTCACTTCTGTAAAAAGCATTTTCTTTCTTAACTTAGGTGAATATTTTTTCAGCGCTAATCGTTCAGGGGTATTTCTTTTGTTTTTACTCGTCAGATAGATCCGTTCACCGGTTTCCTTGCATTCTAATGTAATGTTTTGTCGCATCTTTTTTTCCTTCTTTCACTTATTTTTATGATTCAATCGCGGACTTATTTCGGCTTTTACTCAAATTTTCTATCCATCGCAAACAGTAATGATTACGATTTATAAAAAATAATATACGCTACTCATTTACTTGTGTCAATAAAAAAACGAATGAAAATCCGCTCAAATGAATGCGCACTCATTTCACTTCATAAAAAAATAACAAAAAAACTGCTGTTTAATGAGGCAACTGCTTACACCATTGACCGACAGTTTTTTGTCTTTACTATTAATTAGTACTTGTTTCTAGCAATTCAAATAAATCTGTTAATACAAACTCTGCTTGTGGCTCATCTGCCCAAATACCGACCATACTCCCCTTCACCGGTAATTCAGTACCGCTAACTACAGTGGATGTTGAGATTGTCGCTTGTGCGGTTTTTGCTGTATCAAAGGAGTAATGTCCTTGTTCACTTGTTTTTCGACCGATGACCCAATACCAGTGATCGTTCGTATTCACTAGTTGATGCCCTTGATCAAGTAAAAATTCGGCAGAACTGACGTGATAGTTGTCCCACCCTGCTGTCCAATAGGCAATCATTAAGTCTTGATCGAATCGACCAAATTGTTCTTTTTCCTCATAGTAAATGCCGTCGTTAAATACGATCGGAATCATCCCATAGGTTTTAACCAGTTGAGCCAATTGATTGGTATATGTGACAAAATCTCGATACTTCCCAGACTGCTGGAGTCCTCGCCACCCGCCATCAGTTAAATCATTGGCAAATTCATCGCAACCTATATTGAAGGAACTAGCTATCGTTGAGAAGTAGCTCACATATTTTTCAAGCAGTGCTTTCGTGAAAGCGACCGCTTCTTGATTGTCCAGATCAAGTGTGCGAATGGACGTTTGATAGCAGGGATGTTGAATACCTAATTGTTGCATTCCTGTTAAAATCGCATCCATATGTCCAGGCGTATTGATCAGCGGGATCACTTCCATGTTTTCTGCCTTAGCCACACTAGCTAACTCTGTCATTTCTGTTTCCGTCAAATAAGTACCATTAGGATCATCATAATACTGTTTTGTTCCTGCAATCAATGCTTCTTTGACTGATTGACTGGCATAAGTTATTCCTTTGACAATCAGCGTCATGTCATCCAGTAAAAAGCGTAAACCATTATTTCCCAATGCAAAAGAAATTGCCGTATATTGACATTGACTTGCTTTTTTTATGATCCGGATCAATTGTTCTTTTGAAAAATATTTACGTCCATTATCAATCAATAAAACCTTTTCCATCTTTACCTCCACAAAAGAGATCGTTTACATATTATACAATAAAGGAGGCCCAACGAAAATACTCTTTTTCATTTAAATAAAAAAATCCCCCTCCCAACCAGATTACTCGATTGTCAAGAAGGAGAGGGTTTGCTTATTCAACTGGAGCTACACAGAATGCCTTTTCTTTGGCTAAAAAGAACGGACGGAGATAACCGACAGTGTTTGATAATGGCAGTAATTCTTCACTTAAATGAATCTTCAAGACATCTGCTAAATATTGCTTACGTCCAACGATCCGCTCCCACATGTCTGGATATTGCTCCTTCAATTCATTTCTCAATCCTTCATCTGCAAGTGCCACACATTCTTCTGCACTTACTCCAGTATATCCTGATACAGAAGGAATAATATCTAATTGGAAGATCATACCACTCTTGATGATTTCTTGCGAACCAGAATAAATGGGTGAGGCTAACCATTCTTCATCCGCCGTCAAGTGTCCTGGATTCAAATGCCAGTGATAGGTCGCTTGTGGCAAGACTGTTTCAATCAACTGATACAGATCTGCCCCCTTCATTCCGATATGGATGGCTTCTAACCAACTAACGATAGCTGCATAATAAGGTTTTGCTACGCGATCAAGATAATCGGCTTGTTCTACTGGCAGTTGTGTTTCTTCTTCGATCACAAACCCTGTACGACTGGACAAGCCACCTTTGAAGCCTGTCGTCAATGACATCGGATCACCTAATTGAATCGTTTTTGCTGTCGGATAAAGATTTGCAAATTCAAAACGGCGTCCAGTTGCAGCAATCGTGATCACTGTATTTGCTTGTCCTTGTCCCTGCAACATCTCTCCGATCTCGGATTCTTTCACACCAGGTTCAATGGCATCCAATGCACGTAGCATGCAAGAAGAAGCAAGATTTGCACCGTATTCGTAGTGTGCGATTTCATTTGCATTGTTCGTGACACGTGCCCCTTTCTCACCAATCAATAGATGAGTGCCATTGACGATAGCAGTTTCCGCAGTGGTTGCTTGTTTTAGCGCATCTACGATAAAAAATGGTACATCGAACAATTGGCTATTGTCTTGTGTCGTAGACGTAAACAACTTCCAACCGACTAAACCGATTTTCTTTCTATCTGCTACCTCTAATGATGCAAAAATAGCTGACAGATTTTGTTCATGGTCCATTGGTTGATTCGGTAAAGAAAATGCTGGATAATGGATCAAATCAGCAGTGATCCGCGCATGTGCATTCATTTTTAGATTCTCATTCCCAAGGATCATCGTGAATTTGCCTGTTTGATCTAACACCAATAATCCTTCTTCAAATCGCGGGATAAAGCCTGTAAAATATTCAAAATTACCACCATGCTCTTTATCTGCGTATATCACCAACAGTTCGATCGCTTCGGCTTTCATGCGTTCGATCGTTTTGTTGATTCGTTCGGTGATCGTGTCCTCTGTCAAAAAAACAGGGGGAACATCTGGAAAAATCGCTGGTTTTGGTATAGTTGTTAACTGGATGTTTTCTTTTTTCATTCATTCTTCCTCGCTTCTATGAGTTCTACGTGGTTCTCAGTCAGTGCTTTGGCTAATGCTTTAGGAGGCTTTTGATCCGTTATCAAATAGTCAATCGCTGATAAGTCGCAAACTTTATAAAAACCAGTTTTATCTAGTTTTGTATGATCCGCTAGCGCGATCACCCTGCGTCCTTGTTGGATCATCTGGCGTTTCACTAAGCCTTCTTCCTCCGTATGGATGAACAGACCTTCGTTTGACAATGCAAATACGCCAAGTAGCGTATAGTCTGCTTGATAATTTTTCAACTGCTCCACTGTTTCCGTTCCAAATAAAAACAACTGTTCTTTGTGTAATCTACCGGGCAATAATGAAATAGCTGTTTTCGGATAATTAGCTAATAATAAAGCGTGAGATAAAGAATTGGTGACCGCATGGATTTTTTTGTCCGGTAGTTCTCTGATCACTGCTTCCACCGTGGTCGAAGAATCAAAGATGATCGAGGAAGGATCTGCCATTATTTCAAGCGCCTGCTCAGCCATTTGTTTTTTCACATCATTTAGGATCGTTGACCGTTGTTCATAATCAAAGATCGTTGCTTCTTTTTGAATTGCTAAAGCACCGCCATGGGTCCGTTTGATTTGGCGCTGTTTTGCTAACTGGATCAAGTCGCGGCGAATCGTATCTTTCGACACATCTAAGCGATCTGCTAAATCTTCGATCGAAGCACTTTTTTCTTGATCAATCATTGTTTTGATACGCTGGATGCGTTCTTCCTTCAACATGATGCTCACTCCTTTTATCTAAGATACGCTATTTTGCATTTTTTTGCAACATTCTGCTGTTTTTTCATAAAAAGTGGGGCATTCACCCTCTTGCACCACTTAAAACTGAATGAACGGCAAAAACAGAAGGAACTTCTTCGAAAAAAAGGTGTCATCCACAAAAATTTGAAGAACAATTCTTGTGGATGACACCTTATTGCTCGAGGTTAAACACTTCTGTGCAGACCTCTTGATGGTAGGACGAATCAATTCATAACAGCTTGCTTCTCTTCAATCATTTCTATGAGTCTTGGCAAATCAGAAAACCGATCGATCACATGATCTGCACCAGCTTCTAAAAATTCTTGACGCACCCGTTCAAAAAGTTTTCCTTTTTCAGCAGCTGACAATTGCTGATACGTGTCAAAGGAATAACCAGCTTGTGAACTTCCTTCAATTACGCCCACAGAAAGGACTCCTGCATTCTTCCCTTCGAGTATATCAGAGATCGTATCTCCTAGTTTTAACACTTCTTGTCTATTTTCCTGTTTAAAATAGTTCAAGTTCCTTAATAACATCTCTGGGGAGGGACGCCCTTTGCCGTCTACTTCATTTGGCGTGACGATGTGATCTGGTTGATATCCTTGTTCTTTCGCCTTCGCAACAACGATCGCCATCATTTCACTCGTATAACCTGTCGTACTACCGATTTTGATTCCACGCTTACGTAAAGTCGCGACGGTGTCAAGTACACCCGGTTTCACTTCTGCATGATTTGCCAATTGCTGGAACAATACTTCTTCAAATGTTTCATAGATTGCCTCGATATCAGTAGTTTCAGGCTGACGTCCGTGAGTTTCTAACCAACTTTCAGCAATTCGAGGCATTTCTAGCATCATTTGGATATGCTCGATTTTTTTCATTCCCATCGGCTCTCTGATTTCTTGTTCAGTCACAGTGATTCCTTGATGTTTAAAGGCTTCGCGAAACGCCGCCACCGGTGCCATACAACCAAAATCGACTGCTGTTCCTGCCCAATCTAAGATGACCACATTAATCATTTTTTCGCTCCTCCATATATTGCTGGATCAACCCAGCTACTTTTTCAATATCTTCCAGATAGATCTCACCAATATTCCCAATCCGGAAGCAATCAGTATCACTGATTTTTCCAGGATAGATTGCGTAGCCATGTGCTTTTAAATAGTCATAAAATGCTTGGAATTCGAATTGGATGCTCTCTGGATATTTGAATGACGTGATGAAAGGTCCTTGATTCTCACTAACATAGGCTTCAAACCCAATTTCCGCCATTCGTTCACGCAAACGCTCATTGTTCAACTGATACCTGTCATAGCGAGCATCGATACCACCTTCATCCGCCAACTCTTCTAGCGCTTGCCAAAACGCTAATACAGTATGTGTTGGCGAAGTGAAACGCCACTTCCCATCAATGTCCATCACACGAAATTGATCATAAAGATCCATACTCAACGTGCGTGCTTGTCCGGCACTTTTTTTTAGTAGCTCTTTTTGACAAATCACAAAGCCAAATCCAGGCACTCCTTGGATACATTTATTTGCACTCGAAACAAGAAAATCGATTCCTAACTCTCCAACAGGGATCGGAATGCCACCAAAGCTTGACATTGCATCAACGATAAAACACAATTTGTGTTTCTTTGTCACTGCTGAAATCGCTTCTAAAGGATTCAAAATACCAGAAGTCGTTTCACTGTGGATCATTGCAAGTGCAGTAATATCAGGATGCAACACTAATAGTTCCTCGATTTTTTCAGCTTGTGGTATTTCATTTTCAGCCACTTGATAAATCACATGATCAATGCCGTGGTATTCAGCCATTTGCACCATCCGTTGGCCATAAGCACCATTTGTACAGATCAGTAAGCGGTCTGTCGAGCCAACAACTGAACTTAACACAGATTCAACTGCAAAGCTGCCACTTCCTTGCATCAAAACAGCTGTATAAGCCTCATTGGAGACACTAGCAAGATCAAGCAATCGTTGACGAATCGCCTGGGTGATGACTTTAAAATCATCATCCCATGTACAATGATCGACAAGCATTGCTTCTTTCACTGTACGACTCGTGGTCAGAGGACCTGGTGTCAATAATTTATAATTGATTTTACTGTGATTGATTTCTTTTTCATACTGTTCAATCACCTTTGTTTTTCCACTCATTTTCTTTCTCCTATTCAACTAGACTGGCATGTTTTTTTAGTAGATCTGGGGTTAATGCCTCCGGAAAGACTTTTTGATTTTTGGCGGTTTCAACCCCCGATAGATCATCTGTTTCATAAAGTTTACTTGGGTAGAATTGTAATAAATCTGCCCGACCTTCTTTAAGGATCACATTCAGCATTTTTTCGGCTAAAGGATTCGTCGCTTCTCCTTTATCGATCACCGCGAGTGATTCTGTTAAAGCGTATGTTCCTTCACTTGGTTCTACAAAATCGATTGGCAATCCTTCATTTTTATCTTTGATTGCTTGATGACGTAACCCAAAACCCAACGCCACTTCACCGACGCGGACTTTTTTCAACGGACCCGAACCAGACGCTTCAATATGGTCGCCTGCATTGTCATAAATATCGGCTAAAATCGCTTGCGCTTTTGTCTCTCCATATTGATCAATCAATCCTTGGAACAATAACCAAGCTGTTGAGGAATGGTTGATATCAGAAATCGCTAGTTGCCCTTCGTAGATTGGATCAGCTAAATCAGCTAAACTCGTCGGTACAGGCAACTCCGCTTCTTTCAGTGCTTGAGTATTGTAGAAAATGACACCTTCTTGTGTCGTCATCGGTGCTTGGTAGTTTGGCAGATCATCCATCGGTTGGACTTCTAACGCCAATTCTTTGAATATCGGTTCATTTTCTTGAACACCATCCAAATAGAACGTACTCATTGTCACTAAATCCGCTTCAATATCTGTGCCTTCTGCCCAAAGTTTACCACTCAATTCCGAAGTACCGAAGGATTGCAGCAAGTATTGGTTTTCAAAACCATTCGAATCAAGGACATCTTTGATGATTTGAACCGGCTCTTCATCTGCGTTGGTGTAGATGATGACTTTTTCATTGTTGTCATTGGCATTCTCACTTGCATTTGACGTACTACACGCCCCTAAAATTCCTAAAGCGCTGACGAATGACAGATAAATGAACCCTTTTTGAACTAGTTTTTTCATTTGCTTCAAATCTCCTCATGATAAATTGTGCAAGTATTCTTGCGGTTAAATTGATCAATAATAATAAGATAGATAGGATAAAGATTTCTGTGAATCTGCCGAAATGCTGTAATTCTTTGATTTTGGTCGTGATCACCATCGTTCGGGCACTTGTCAGAAACACCACTGCACTGATCGTAACCATCGAATTTGTAAAATAATAACAAGCCATCTCAACGATCGTCCGCTTTGAATTTGGAAGAATGATTCGAATCACTGTATCAAGCCAACTATCCCCCATCATCTTCGCTGTATTTTCCCAGTTGGGATTCATTTTTAATAAGGCACTTTTCGCTAACTGATAAGGAGTTGCAAAATAATGCACCATGTTGGCAATCACCAAAATACTGATCGTACTTTGAAGAGTCGTTCCGCTAAACACCAGCAAATAGGCAATCCCTAAAACCATACCTGGAATCGAGTTCGTGACAGAAGCGAGACTATCGATCGTTTTTGTGATCACGCTTTGTTTTGTGGATCTAGCGGTGAAAATTGCTGCCAAATAAGCAATTACTGTTCCAAACAGCGCCGTCCATAGGGCAACGAAAATCCCTGTATTCAACGTTCTTCTTAAATCAGACGTTTGTAGGAACGCTTCGATATGGCGTGTGGTAAAAGTCATATCAAAGGGCCACCCTTCGACAAAAGGAAGAAGGAACATCACGAGGAAGACTCCTACAATAAACAGGCCACCAACTGTCAGTCCTACACCAAAGAAAAAATCTCTGACAGGGTTGCTTTTTACTGACATATTTGTCCCGGGGGTTGCATGATCATTTTTTTGGATCTTACGCAAAAACAGAACACTAATGATCGAAGGAACTAACATGATCAGTGCAATGACGGCTCCGCGATTAAAGTCTGGAATCGACCCCATAAAGTACTCATACAACAAAGTCGTGATAAACGGTTCTCGGCCACCCACCGCTACAGGTATACCAAAATCCGTAAAACTCATGAAAAAGGCTTGGACGAAAGCAACACCAAATGTTTTGCCCAACGGTTGCAGGATCGTGATTTTCAATCCTCTAAAAAATCCGTCTCCCATCAATCTGGATACCGTCAAATAGCGTTTATCCAAATAATTCATGGCGTCATTCATCAACAAGAAAGTCACTGGGATCGTATAGATCAGTAACCCTAAGATCACACCTGATTTTCCATAGATCGAAAACAACTCTTGACCGAACAAACGCGTCCACAATCCTTGACGGCCAAAAGAATAGATCAACACAAAGCCGTATGTGATGGTCGGTAATAACATTGGTAATATAAAGCATTTCTCAATCATCCACTTGAATCCTTTAGGTAGTTTCGTAAAGTGCATCCCGTAAGCAAACCAAAAGCCAAAGAAGGTCGCAAAAATCGCTGTGATCCCAGCAATGAGCAAACTATTACTTAACGCATTTAGCCAATCGAAGTCCCTTGCTAGTTCTCGGAACAGCTCAAAGGAAAAGCTGCCTTCAACAGTCAACGCTTCTTTCAAAACATTCGCTAATGGATAAAACAATACGAGGACAAAACCAAATAAGATAATCGTTGGCAATAGCGTTTCTATTTTCATCCTTCTCATGAGAAGCGAACCACTTTTTCATGAACTACGCCGGTTGCTTGAGTAAAGATCCGTTCAATATTGCGTCGTTTGATTTTTAGCTGATCGACAATAAATGCCTGCACAAAGGGTTCCATCGTATTTGTCACGATATCTTTCGGTGTACTGTATTGTGCGATCCGACCATCTTTCAAAACCATGATTTTATCAGAAAGGGTCAATGCCTCTTCTGGATCATGTGTGACGATGATCGTCGTTAAGTTCAGTTTTTTAGCAATCAATTGGATACGTTCTTTGATCGATTCTTTGATGACACCGTCCAATGCACTTAATGGCTCATCAAGTAACAATACTTGGGGTTTCATCACCAGAGTCCGACCTAATGCCACCCGTTGTTTTTGCCCGCCAGATAATTGGTGGATGCGTTTATCCAAATGATCATTCAAATCCAATAGATCGATCAACTCTTGTAATTCTTCTTTAGAAGTGATATTTTTTTGTTTTCGCAATCCGTAGACCAAATTTTCATAAGCACTTAGGTTAGGGAATAAAGCATAGTCTTGAAAGACAATATTAAATGGTCGTTTTTCCATGACCTGTTTTGTGATATCTTCGCCATCATAAAGTAGTTGACCGTTTGTTGGTTGCTCCAATCCAAGGATAATATTCAATAAAGTGGTTTTTCCTGAACCCGAAGCACCGAGTATTGAAACGATCTCACCTTTATCGATCGATACATTGATTTCTTTTAAAACTTCATGATGATTAAACGTCTTACTAATACCATCTAGCTTTAACATGCTTTCACTCCTTTGTTCTTTCTATACTGCTAATTGTAGAAAATCACTTTTTACTTCTGATTAACTTTAAGTAAATTCTTTGTAGGAATATATATTTTTTGTGTAAATTTTCTAATGATTTTCAGATAAATATTTCTATAAAAAAACAATGGCTTGCCTCAATGCGATATCCTCAGCATTGAAAGCAACCCACTGTTTCAGTAATTACTTGTTCAATTATTTTATTTATAAACTTGATGTAAATTTGATTCAAGCGTAAGCTCGCCTAGTTCTAAATCTCTCTCCGAAAATCAGCACTTCTTCGACTTGACTAACGTTGATCGGCGAGCGTTTCTTCAATATTTTTCACGATATTCTCTACTGTCAAACCATTTTCCGCTAATAGTTCCGATGTTTCATAGCGATCATGAAAGGCTTTATCTAAGCCGTAAGTTTGCACACGGATCGCTGCATCTCCTAAATAGCCAGCGACCATTTGACCGTAGCCGCCTTCCAAGATACCATCTTCAAGTGTGACAACTACATCGTGCGTTTCTTTAAGTTCATCCAGCAATTCAGTATCTAAACCAGAGATGAACGCTGGATTAATCACCGTAGCCGTTAGTTGGAGAGCTTTCTTCAATTCAACAGCCACTTCTTCTGCCAAACCATAAAAATTACCTACACCCATGATTGCTACTTTTTCGCCTTTTTGGATGACTTTGTTCTTATATAATTGACTGTAATCTGTTCGATCTACTTCACCAGAAGAAGTGATTGGGCCGACTGGTACGCGGATTGCCACTAATCGATCCGTTTGATCAATCGACCATTCAAGCATCGCTAAGTATTCTTCTTTCGTAGTTGGGGCTAAGTAGACTAGATTTGGGATATGACTCAAAAATGGAATATCAAAGATCCCTAAATGACTTTCATCATTCATTCCATTTACAGAAGCAAGTGTCACGAGGATCGTACCCGATAAACGATTCAATGCTAAGTCATGAGAGATTTGATCGTAACTTCTTTGTAAAAACGGTGAATGGACTGCCCATATAGGTTTTACCCCGCCTTTGGCTAATCCAGCAGTCATCGTCGCCGCATGTTCTTCGGCAATCCCTACGTCAACAAATTGTGCGCCGACTTGTTGACGCTGTTCCGGTGAAAATAAAATCATCGGTGTGCCTGCATTTACTGCCACAACTGTCGGATCTTCCTCCATTTTGTGCAATAAGAAGTCTGTTGTTAGGCTGCTGTAGGTTTCTGCCCCTTTCGATCGCAGATACTCGCCTGTTTCGAGACTAAACGGCCCTCCTGCATGGAACTTTTCGCGATTTTCTTCTGCAAAGGAGAACCCTTTTCCTTTAACGGTATGGATATGCAACACAACCGGCTCTTTTTGATCTTTTACTTCTTCGAATAACTCGATCAAAGCAGCTAAATCATTGCCTGCATCAAGATAACGATAATCAAGTCCTAAGGCTTTAAAGAAATTGTTCGTGGCCTGACCATTCGTTTCCCTTAGCTCTTTGAGATTTTTGTAAAGTCCCCCATGATTTTCTGCGATCGACTGGTCATTATCATTGACGATAATGATCGTATTCGTACCTAGTTCAGAAATATTGTTCAAACCTTCATAGGCTAAACCACCTGATAAAGACCCATCGCCAATCACTGCAACGACATTATTTGTTTCGTTTTTCAAATCTCTCGCCTTAGCTAGACCATTTGCTAAAGACAATGAAGTCGATGTATGCCCGATCGTGAAGAGATCATGTTCGCTTTCTAATGGGTTCGTGTAACCCGAGACTTCCTGATAATGCGCTTGGTCTAAAAACGCTTGTGCTCTTCCTGTCAACATTTTATGCACATAGGTTTGGTGTGAGACATCAAAAACAAATTGATCCTTTGGTGAATCGAACACATAATGTAGCGCCACCGTCATTTCAACAACACCTAGGTTGGGGCCATTATGCCCACCGTATTGGCTGATTTTTTCTAATAACGCGGCACGTGCTTCCTCTACCACTTGTTGAAGCTTTTCTTGCGTCATTTGTTTCAGATCTTGAGGACCTTTTATTTGTTTTAATAACATAGATTTCCCTCCTTTATTTCTGCTTAATCATACACCTTGAACCGAACTCTAAGTCAAGTGATTTTTTTAACAAATAATTCTAATTAGCGAAAATGTTGATCATACTGTTATAAAGCTATTTTTTTATAAAAAAAACCGTAGATCCTTCAATCTACGGTTTTTATTTATTTCTTCGATGAATAGTTCACAATGATGTCACTCATTTTTTTTGGATTTCGTCGCTTGTCACGAATAATTTGATAACTAACAAGAACGATCAAAATCAAAATCACGCCTGTCAAAACGTACAATACTTGTATTTGTTCTCCCAATGGTGGTAAAACGTTTTTTTTAGGCGGTGCGCTTGGAGTCACTGATTCTTTCGGATCACCGGTATCCGGCTTCGTAGGGCTTGTTTCTTGTGTCCCATTTGAGTCAAACTTTAGTTCTCCAGTGACTTCAATGTTATTAGAACTAGCTTCTATGTGCGTTTGTGGCAATCCAATGATCAATAGACCTAAAACCATGAACAAACAAAGAATTGTTTGTTTTTTTTGTTTCATCCAATCACCTCACGATTTGAACTATGGATACGGATCTCCAGCTTCATCTAGCGCTTCAATATTCAGTGTCAACGTACTTGCAATTGAGATTGATCCTTTATCCGTTGGAAAATCAAGAACATCAGTATCAACATCTCCTTCAAAAGTAAACGTCGCTGTACTAGCTCCTGTTAAATCACCAGGACGTGCATTCGGTGAAGCTAAAGTCATAAAGTCTTCTGATATGGTTGTATTTACCGAACCATTTTCAATCAAAAGATTGCTGGCTCCTAAACTACCAACCAATGTTAACCGATCGATTGCTGAGATATCTCCAGAAGAAACTGTGTAATTTCCTAGACTGATTTTTACTGGACGACCGGAATGATTGGTGATCTTATGCTCTCCACCTAGAATTGTCTTATAGTCTTCTGGTTCAGTGAAGAAGACCGCTTTTAAAGGTAACGTCACATTCAACCATTTATCTGGATTGCCTGGTTCCGGTGCCTCCGGATCTGTGTTGTCAAATCCTAAAGTTCCATCGATTGCCACATCTGCCGTCTTATCGATCGATCCACCTAATGAATTATCAATCGTCTGGTCATCCCCATTGATGATCACATCAGCTTGAACACTGGCCCCTGCTGCTAAAATCGTGCCGAACATCAAACCTGTTGCTAGAATATTTTTTACTTTCATTTTGTTTTCTCCTTTATTTATGTCTTTATATCCTAAAGCATGATTGCTTTATTCCGTTTTTATTGATTGACATTGATGGTCACGTCAACCGTCGTTTTACCCATAAGCTTTTTATTTTCTAAATCATAAAACTCTAATTCTACTACTCCTGGATGCGTGCCTGTCGTTAACTCTTTTGCCAATGTCAATTCAGTTACTTCATATCCAGGCTCCAATAAGCCTGTTTCATATAATGTTTCTTTAGAATCCTTCATGGACAATATTGCTTGTTGCCCATAACGATTGGTCGGCAAGTTTTGGATCCAGATATTGCCCGTTTTTCCATCCGCATTGACACTGACTTCTGGATACACATTGATAGTTACATTACTATCATCTACCGCTTGATTGGCATATTTTTTCAATTGGTCGCCTGTCATTTTTTCCGCATGTTTGATCTCCGGAAAATCGTCCGACAAAATCTGCGTTGGTTGGTTATTGACATACCAATACCAACCAATCGCAACGATCGTAAGCAATAATAAAAGAAGCGCCAGTAATCTTTTTTTCTTTTGTTGTTCATTCTTTTCAGCTATTTTCTGTGTTTCCTGTGTGATCATGTTCACCTTCTTGTGTGTGTTCAATTTATCTTCGCAGCAAAGTGTAAACTCAACTTGCCTGTTACTTTATTATTTTGTGTGGGATCACCAAAATATTTCCCTGTAAAACCAAGTGACATTTGGGAATCTGATGGCACTGATTCGGTCCATTGTGCACCAGCAAAAGTACTTGCTTGTCCAACTAACGGCTTGTCAGATGGCGTCGCACCGATTCGTTGCAAATATAAAAACATTGATTCGCTCGTCGCTTCTTGTTCCGATGAATCTAAAAAGACAATATTCGAAGTACTTGCTAACTCCACATCGTTTTTGGTATGGAAGGAAACTGTCAATTCTGTCGTTGTCGAATGATTGATCACCTGATAATCATCACTAGTCACTTGATCGTCTAAGACGTCAAAAGCCATTCGGACTGGTAACGTTACATGGATCGCTGGATCACTTTCCACCACAAAAGGAACGGTATATTCCCATGTGGCTTTTTCACCATTAACCAATGACTCGCTGACAACGATCTTGCCAGTCGTCGTTCCTTCTTTGGACGTATCGGGATATTGAGTGAAACCTTCAATTTTCAAGGTAGGATATTGACTGATATCTAAATATCGTCCAATTTGACGATCCATATCTTCACGAGACATTCCTAACACTGTTTTTTGTTCACTTGGATTTAAACGATCGATGTTTATTCGTTCAAATCCATTCGCAGTGATTTGATAACGGCTTCGATTATCCGATATCCTTGGTTGCACCACATTATCTTTGATATTGTCCAGTCCGCCATTGGCTTCCGCATGGAAAATTTCTACGATATCGCCTTTCGCCACTGATAGTCTTCGATTTGTTCCGAAACCATTCAAGGTATCCAACCTTTGATTACCATTAACAGAAAAATCGAAATCTGGCGTTTGTGCATTCATTGGACCATTAGAAACAGTTACTTGGTTATAGTGCCTGATTTGATAGTACATATCATTTCCAAAATAGGAATGAACCGAAGTTCCAGCTAATGCACTATTATAGGTCGCAACAATTTGCGTTTGATCACTGTTCAAGCTTAAAGTTGCTGCTCGTAGGTCTGTTCCTTGAAAACTAATTCCTCTTACATTTAACGAATGACCAAACTGATAAGTGACTGGTACATCGATCGTAGCCAATACTGTGCCATTTTTTGAAACCTCTACACGTGCAGATTGACCATTCAGTGAATCTGGGAAACTTACAAAACGCGCGTCATAATCATCTGTTTCAGTTTGATCTTTGAAGACTTTGACAAAGTCTTTTGCCTGATAATCCGTTTCTCCATATCCATAGTTCAAGACTTGGCTATTCGGCTGGATATCTGTGTAATTTCCGATACCAGTAAAGCCAATGATGCCTTGTTCATTGATGACCCCGATTGAAAAACGCTCGGCATTATTCCGATTGATCTGGAATGTACCTGTTGTGACCTCTCCTGCCAAGTCCGCTTGATATGGATTGAATAAGCGAACAGGGTGTCCTGTAAGATCTAAAGTTACTGTTACTTGGTTTGTTGAAACAGCTGTATCTACTTCTGGTTGGATCGAGTTGAAGAACTCGGAAGTTTGTGCCCCATTCGTCTGCCACCTCAAGTATGGGTATGTTCGATTGGCACTGCTCCCCAAAGCAAAACCTGTGAACCACTTTTCACCAAACCCAAGCTCCGTTATGGTTGCATCGATCAATCCTGTAGTGCTACGCGCTTCACCCACACCACTTGTCGTCGTTTTTCTTGTAGTGCTTGCATCAAAATAAACATTGTTTGCTGTAATTCCTGTGGTAGTATTCGAAATCGGTTCTCCAGCAGTAAATCCTGCGACGAATAAATTCGTGAGCTGTGCGGTTGCAGTTGCACTTATCGCTCCGATCACTCCTTGTCCATTTGATGAACCAACACCATAATTATCGGTCATCACTAACTGACCACTGTCTTCAATCCTACCAATAAATCCACCAGAACCATTAGCAACATTTCCAAGAATATAGCCACTGTGATAACTCTCATTAATCGTCACATTTCCTGCTAAACGACCAATAAATCCACCAGCATAACTATTTCCACTTCGAAGATCACTCGAATTGATACTTCGTTCAATGTGTACTTGACCATTTTCTGTAACAAAGCCAATCAACCCTCCACGATAGCTAGATATTGAAGAATTGACCGTTGAGCGAGTCTCGCTATGCGTATCGGTGATCGTTACTGTACCAGATACTTCACCGATCAATCCTCCTAGATTCAAGGAGTAATTATTACCACCAGTAAAATTCACTTTTGAACTAGAATGACTCATGGTAAGCACTCCTGTCGTGCGACCAACGAGACCACCTAGTAAACCGTTTGAAGTATTCGAGTGAAGATTACTTGAGACTTGGCCATTCGTAATCGTTAGTTGTCCACTGTTGTTTCCAACGAAAGCCCCGCTCCCATTCGACTGGTTTGAAAGAATACTACTGCTACTGTCCATTCTGATATTCTCAAGTTCAACAATACTTCCTGCGCTGATTACGGCAATCACTCCTGCAGTATAGTTGGTAAATGACTGACCTCTAGTATTCGTCACTCGTAAATTTTCAAATGTTAGATTCTCGATTCGTAAAGGATCGTTTCCGACTGAGCGAATAAATGCTAAGTCTATTTCTCCACTAGTCAACGTCAAATTCTTGATGACTGCATGATTACCGATCAATTTCGCTCCATATACTTGTCTACCAGAAAAAGTACCTGCATTTGCCATATCGATTGCTATTCCATCTTCTGGTTCAATCGAATAGTTTTCATCATCTTTATCAAAAGGCGCTTGACTATTCAGAAAGCGACTTAGATCTTCTGCCGTTCGTATGACCGTTTGTACATAATTTGCCGTCACTGTTGCATCTTCTGTCCCCATCGTGAAAGTAGCCGTTCGATTTTCCTGATCAAATCTTGTCACCGTACTCCCTGTGCCAGTCACGCTAAATCCAACAAAGCGATACCCTGCATTTGCTTCAGCCGCCTGAATCGTTGTGGTTTCCCCTTCGATAAAATTCGTTCGGTCAGCGTTTGGATCAGCTGCACTTCCTGCCAAGGGATCACGGACCAGTGTCAAACTCATTCGCCGTGCGGTAAATCCAACCACTCCTTGTTGATTGATGACACCAATCGATACTCTTGCAACAGATCCACGATTGAAAGTGAAGGTTCCTGCTGTCGCTTCACCAGCTAAGCCAGAGCTGTATGGATTAAATAGTTTTAAAGGCTCGTTTTGTAGATCTAACGTGACCGCCACTTGATTGCCCGTCACTTGACGATCGACCATTGGATCGATGCTATCAAAAAACATCGATGGTTGCGTATTTTGCGTCTGCCAACTGAGATACGGATAGGTTTTATTCGTTCGTTGAGCGACTGAAAAATCGGTCCGCCAACGATTCCCAAAACCTAACATAGCGGTTGTTGATTCGATCAACTCTAGCGTAGTTTTCGCTTCCCCTACACCTGTCGTTGTTGCTTTATTCGTGGTACTGGAATCATAATAAACATTGGTCGCAGTAATACCTGTCGTATCTGAGGTAATTGGCTGTACCCCTGTAAAACCTGCAACAAATAGTTGGCTGAGTGTCACTCGATCCGTTAATTGATTGATCCCGATCACACCATTGCCATTGGAGGAGCCAATGCTATAACTATCCACGACACTGAGTGCGCCATTGCCTTCGGTCATACCAATGAACCCAGCAGTTCCTAGACTTGTACTTCCTTGGACATGTCCATTGTGATAGCTTTCCTCGATTTTAGCAGTTCCTGACATCCTTCCGATAAATCCGCCCACATTACTGTTATTTCCTCGCATATCACCGGCATTGATACTTCGTTGGATCGTGACATCACCTGAGAAGGTCACTCGACCAATCATTCCACCTCGATATGTTCCGCTCAATGAATTGATTGCTGTTTGGCTTTCACTTACAGAATCAGTGATTATTACCTCACTACTGGTTTCGCCCACTAGTCCACCGATATTTAATGTATATGAACCACCACCAGTAAAAGTAACTCGAGAAAGACTACTCTCAATGGTCAATGGACCGTCATTTTTACCAACAAGTCCACCCATTAGTCCATTAGCTGTGTTGGAGTGTAACGTTCCTGAAACCTCACTGTTTTTGACCACTACTGAACCCATATTATTCCCAATCAACCCTGCACTTCCATTCGGTTGATTCGCTAAGATTCGGCTACTCTCATCGATCGTGATATTTTCAAGCTCCACTGACTTACCGCTTGCTACTTGACCGATGATTCCAGCTGAATTAGACGATGATCGTGTATTATTCAGCGAGATACCAGCTAAGGTCAGATTCTCGATTCGTGAAAGATTACTGCCATTGATTGTTTGGATCAATCCAAGGGAGGCATTTTGAGATACTAATGAAAGATTTTTGATGATCGTGCCATTTCCGATCAGATGACCAGAAAATTGACTACGTCCTGAAAAATCACCTTCTCCTGACATGTCGATCGTTTGATTTGTTTCTGGTTCGATCGTGTAAGTCTGGTCGTTTGCATCATAAGGAGACTCACTTCGTAAAAACTTTCCGAGATCATCGGCATTACGGATAATCGTTGAGGCGTATTCTGCTGTGATGACCGTGTTTTCAGTTCCAATCGTTACTGTCGCTGTTCGTGCGTTCAAATCGATGTTGGAAACTGAACTCCCCGCACCAGTTACACTGAATCCAACAAAACGATACCCTTGGTTAGGTGCAGCTGCTTTGATCTGTGTCGTTTCGCCTTCAAGAAAATCATTTTTTTCAATCTCCGGATCATGATCGCTACCAGCGATTGGATTGCGAGCGCTCGTCGCCGTCATTCGCCGTGCGGTAAATCCAACGACGCCTTGCTGATTGATGACACCAATCGACACTCTTGCAATAGATCCACGATTGAAAGTGAAGGTTCCTGTTGTCGCTTCACCAGCTAAGCCAGAACTATATGGATTGAATAGTTTCAATGGCTCATTTTGTAGATCTAATGTTACCGACACTTGATTACCCGTTACTTGACGATCGACCATTGGATCGATGCTGTCAAAAAACATTACCGGTTGCGCGCCTTGGGTCTGCCAACTCAGGTAAGGGTAGGTTTTATTCGTTCGTTGAGCGACTGAAAAATCGGTCCGCCAACGATTCCCAAAACCTAACATAGCGGTTGTTGATTCGATCAACTCTAGCGTAGTTTTCGCTTCCCCTACACCTGTCGTTGTTGCTTTATTCGTGGTACTGGAATCATAATAAACATTGGTCGCATTGATACCTGTCGTATCTGAGGTAATTGGTTGCCCTCCCGTGAAACCAGCGATAAAGAGTTGATTCAACGTAACATTACTTGCTAGTTGATTGACTCCGATCACTCCATTACCGTTGGAAGAACCAATACTATAACTATCCATGATGCCAAGGGCTCCACCGCCTTCAGTCAAGCCGATGAATGCTGCGGTTCCTAGACTTGTACTTCCTTGGACATGCCCATTATGGTAACTTTCTTCGATTCGAGCAGTTCCTGACATTCTTCCGATAAATCCACCGACAATACTGTTATTTCCCCGCATATCACTAGCATTGATGCTTCGTTGGATCATCACATTCCCTGAGAATGTGACTCGACCAATCATACCACCACGATATGTCCCACTCGCTGAATTGATTGCGGTGTGACTTTCACTTCTAGAATCAGTGATTGTGACCTCACTACTGGTTTCACCAACTAACCCTCCTATATTTAAGGTGTAAGAGCCTCCTCCAGTAAAAGTAACACGAGAGACACTATTTTCAATCGTTAGTTGTCCTTGGTTTTGCCCAACTAATCCGCCCATCAATCCATTAGCAGTG
Source organism: Enterococcus sp. AZ062 (assembly GCF_051715065.1). Classification (NCBI taxonomy): domain Bacteria; kingdom Bacillati; phylum Bacillota; class Bacilli; order Lactobacillales; family Enterococcaceae; genus Enterococcus; species Enterococcus sp. AZ062. The sequence goes on from NZ_JBIOTB010000001.1 coordinate 2,156,519, forward strand.
TTGGAATGTAAGGTTCCTGAAACCTCACTGTTTTTGATCGTTACTGAACCTTGGTTGTTTCCAATCAACCCTGCATTTCCAGCGGGTTGATTGGCAGCAATTTGGCTACTTTCATCGATCGTAATATTTTCAAGCTCGACTGTTTTCCCGCTTGCTACTTGACCGATGATTCCAGCTGAATTAGACGATGATCGTGTATTATTCAGCGAAATGCCAGCTAAGGTCAGATTCTCGATTCGTGAAAGATTACTGCCATTGATTGTTTGGATCAATCCAAGGGAGGCATTTTGAGATACTAATGAAAGATTTCTAATAATCGTACCATTCCCGATCAAGTTACCAGAAAATTGACTACGACCTGAAAAGTTCCCTTGTCCAGACATATCGATTGTCTGATTGGTTTCTGGTTCGATCGTGTATGTTTGTTCATTTGAATCATAAGGAAACTCGCTACGTAAAAACTTTCCGAGATCCTCTGCATTGCGAATGACTGTCGAGGCATACTCCGCTGTGACTGTCGCATTTTCAGTCCCCATTGTGAAGGTTGCGGTGCGATTTGCTAAATTAACATTCGTAATCGTCCCGTTTCCTGTCACATTAAAGCCAACCAAACGATAGCCAGGAGACGGTGCTCCTGCTGTGACCGTCGTTGTTGCACCAACCACCAGACTAGTCGTCGGCGCAGTCGGATTACTTGCACTTCCAGCCTGTGGCGAACGTGCTAAAGTTAAGGTTCGATTACTCAGTTCGTAACGTGCAGTAACTGTCGCATTTTGAGAACCCATGGTAAACGTGCCTGTTCGATTAGATGTATTTACATTCGTGATTGAACTTCCCGTACCACTCACATCAAATCCTGCAAACTGATAACCAGTCGCTGGGGCTGCAGCGGTGACCGTCGTTGTTGCACCTTGTGCCAGTGTGGTCACAGGCGCCGATGGATTTGCACTCGCTCCTTGCGATGGATTTCTAGCAAATGCCAAAGTATGAGCGGGTAATTCTGTAAAACTGCCACGGATCGCTTGGTTTACCGTTGCTACAAAGTTCGGATAATATGAATGATTCCATATAGTTGCAAAATAAAAATAGGTATTGAATATCCAATCCAAATCTACCGTAAATGAATTTGCTCTTTGACTAGTAAAAGAAGCATCACGGATACGCTCAACTCGTATAGTAAATTCTTGAAAATCCGCTAAAGTCCCTTCATTCAGATTGGATGGCGATAAAACTGGACCTTTTATTTGGTAAGGTGTTGTTTCTTGAATAGTAAAGTGAAAATCTCCTTGTCCATGTTGAATCGTATTCACTCCAAATTGATACTGATTTCTTGTTGGCATTCCATAAAAATCGACTCCTGCATACAACAAACTATTTCCGTCGCGATATAAAAACTGCCTAGGCAACATAATTCGCCCTACAATACTATTTCCTGTTCGGTTACCTAACTGATTACTCCCCGACCATACAATGGACGCTCGGCTGTCATTTAAAAAATAATTCCTAAAAGTTGTTGGAAACTGTGTACGGTTTCCACTGGCATTTCCTTGTAAAAATCTAGAGATCCAAAAATTATCTAGCGTATTCAATAGCTGCGCATTTCTTGGTTCCCTATCTAATAAAGGTCCATCTTCCACCACTTCTTCTGGCGTCGCTTCTACCGGTTCGCTCTCGTCCTCAGTCGCCTCCTCACTTTCTACCAATGTTTCTTCTATTGTTTCCTGTGTTTCACCAATATCTTCTACCTGTTCTTCTACACTTGACTCGTTGATCGTCTCAGCAATAACGCTGATACTATTTCCTAATGACGAAAAAAGCAGCAAGATAATTACAATCATATGTAAAATTTGTTTCTTATAAAAATGAGTCATTTCCTCCTCCTACTCTACACGTATTACTTGACGTGACGTAATCTGCTGATTTTTTGGCAGAAAGTTATACTCAATGTATTGAATGTACTGACTTATGGTGCTTCGTTTTCTACTTAATATCTTCTATTGTACGATTGATACCCTACACAACTGTTCTTCGTAATAGAACATGCCTACTTTTTTGATATCCGCTAGTTGTATGTTTGACTAACTAAATGTATGCACCCCTTTCTTATCCAGATGAAACTATGATATTAAATAACAATGTAATAAAACTATTATTTTTTCATCTTTTGATTATAATAACACTAATCTACTTTTTGTTTATTTTTATTTTTTTCTCAAACAAAAAAAATAAAGCACTACCTTATTTCTATAAGTTCCGTAATTCTAGCAATAGTCATTGTTTACAATACACGCGCCCATAGTCAAAAACTTTTTTTTTATTATTTAGAAAAAAATATCACACTATGCACCTAGGAAATTTCTGCATAATTTTTATTGGAAAAACAAAATCTCCTCACTTTTAAAAAATAACAAAATTATTTAAAAAACAATTATTCGATAAAAAACACTGCAATTCCAACTATTCCCCCTTGATTTAAAACACATTATTTTTAAATTATCATGAATTTTCCATTTAAAACGTTTGTTTTTTTTGTATACTTATACTATGCACATCTTCCCCTTAGCCTATCTAACTATGTGTTTTAACATTAAAGAGAGACTCTATTTCTTACATATCTATAGAAAAATAAAGATTGGAAGCCAGAATAATGGAAAATTTACCCATCACCTTACAACTTGATAATCAGTTTAAACGACAATATCAAATTTTAAATTTAGTACATAAAAATAAAACCAACCAGTTAACAATCAATGATCTTGCTCTTGACTTAGAGAAGTCAAAGCCTACACTCAAAAAAGACATTGAAGAAATCAATCAAGCGTTGAATGAGCAGTGTGTTTCACTAAAGATTGATCATAAAGGACTATTATCATTCCAATACAAAAAAGTAATGACGATCGATTCGATGATCACCTTATTAGCAAAAAGGACCATCACTTACCAAATTATGGATCTATTACTTCATAATGTGACCTACTCAACCGATGAATTAGCCGATGCCTTGATGGTCTCTAGAAGTACAATTTTTAAAACGATTCGTCATATGAATAATATCTTGAAGGAGTTCAGCGTGACGATCACTACTGGACCATTGACTTTGTCAGGTAGAGAGGAAGATATTCGTTTTTGCTTTTTTGCCTTTTACTCAAGTTTTGGCGATAGTACGATCATTGATTCAGATAGTGAGATCGATGCACAGTATTTAGTTGACGAAGGTCATAAAAGAGATCACGCCTTTTTACATTTTAGCCATTTCCGTGCCGCTTTATGGCTGTCGATTGCAAAAGCGCGGTGGAAGTGTAAAAAACTTTGCAACTTGAATCGAAGTATCAAAGTGTTGATCAAAAGTAGTAAAGGCTTCTCTTCACTTGAGCCATTATTACAGGATTACTATCTTTCACGCTCAAATGAAACGCTCTCATTAAATGAAACGATGTGGTTATATTTAGTCTCACTTCATTGTATTTCCTACACACGTCAAAGTAATTTAGATGATGGACGCTCCTATGCATTTTATCGAGAAGAAAACCCTACTGTCATCGAAGTGATCCAACGTTTTCTAGCGACTGTTTTCCCAGAACACATGATCAAAAACGGGACACTAGAAAAAATGGAAGCCTACTTAGTCAATGCGCGTTTACTTTCTAAAATGAGCCATACTTACGAATTACATTCACCAACTATGGTTACTCAAATGAAAGCACGTTATTCTGAGATCTACCAAGTATGGCTTGAAAAATTGACGCTTCTAAAAAATAATCCATTGTTTGGTTTTGTTCATATCGATTATCTCGCAGCTGCGTTGACAACGTTTCATGCTTCGCTTTTGATGAGACAGTCGTATCGTCCTTTACGTATTTTGTTTACGATCCAAGGACCGCCATCTTTAGATGATTATATCCTGAATGAGATCGAGACACTCTTTATGCAACGTTCAACGATCGAATTTCAAATTGAACATGCTGTCACAAAAGAATCGATCGAAACCTACCAAGCTGATCTAGTAGTTTGTAATTATGATCTTCATTTGATCGATGAACAGACTTGCCAAATTCATCGCATCTCCAATGTTCCGACGATTGCGGACTGGCGTCTTTTAATGGAGACGATCACTTATTTGTCTTTGCCTGCTTATTTAGAAAATAAATAGAACAAAAACGCTACTTGTCCTTTATTCGCGAAATAAAAAAAGAGTAACCTGCTTTTGATCACAGGTTACTCTTTTTGTTCGGTCATCTATCTGATACACTATCAAAATTTAAAAATATTTTCTTTTTTTTCTTTTCTGCCTCCTCTAAAGCCTGACGATAGTCAGAGATTGGATATACAGGAGCTGTGGTTAGTAGATTCAATTGTCCCTCCTCAACCAAATGGAATAATTGTTGAAATACTTTCTGCCATTCTTCATTTGAAACCGAGTCAGCCCAGTGCCTTAGATGATAGACTTTGGCTTGGATCGGCAACGTATGGAGAAATGACCAATCAACTTGTTGACCAGATAGCAACCCGATCGCAATGAACTTCCCATAAGGTTGGACCGCTCGTGCAAGGATCTCACCACTTTTCCCTCCAACTTGATCAACGGCTGCGCGGACCCCTTTGGCATTTGTATGTGCCAAAATTTGAGTCAATGTTGTTTCTTCATCCCAAACAACGACCAAATCTGCTCCTAGTTCGGTTAACTCTTCTTTATATTTTTCGTGTCGAACAATTACAATGACTTTAAATGATAAAATTTTACTCAATTGGATAAAAATTCTGCTAATGGAGGAATTTCCTGCATTAAGCAAAACATGATCTCCTTTATTCAGGTCCAATTCTTTTGTACAGATCAACCAAGCAGTTACAGGATTGATGTACATTTGAGCAGCTGTCAGTCGATCGATCGAAGACGGGACAATAATGAGGTCTTTCTTTGATACTATGTGATAGGTTTGCCAAGTTCCTGCTACTCGTAGTGGTAAGACGTATTGTCCTATCATTTGCTCATCCTGAGGATCAGTGACTTGGATTACTTCCCCGACACCTTCATATCCAGCGATTTGTGGCAAGCTAATACGGTGTGCATAAGCCCCATGGATTGGTATCAAATCAGAAGGATTGATTGGCGCCATCAGCATTTTGACCAAGACTTCTCCTTGTCTTAAAGTGAGTGGCTGCTCTTCTAGTTGCACAACCTCTTGCGGTAAACCAAACTCTCGGTAAATCAGACAGTGATTTTTCATTTTTTTCTCCTTTGGTGATCGTTGGGTTCTTTTAACCAGTGTATCATTTCCCTGAAATAAAAAGAAGACTGTGTGCCACCTTAGAAACGAATAAACGGTGGGAACAGAAGTACTATCTTCGACAAAAAGACGACGGCCACAAAAATTTAAAGAAGCAATTTTTATGGCTGTCGCTTTATTTTTTGAGACTAAAAATTTCTATTCCCACCTCTTGTGCTATGATCAATGAACTAAGTAGCCTTGGGATCATAGCACGTTACAGATCACTTCCTAGCAACTACGTATCAGTTGACGGCTACGACTGTTACTTTGACTGTTTTTTCCCCAAACCCATACTGATTCGCCATCAGTACCACCTCGTATTCGCCAGGAATAGGCAACACGTTGTTCTCTTTGATGACTGCACCTTTCACGACTTTGCCATCACTATAGACGGTTCGTGCATTTGTGGCTTTGATGATAGAGGCATCATCTATTTCATCCACCGTAATAACGGCATCTTCTGCCATAAACACATAGCCTTCTGTCAAATTTTCAGAACGAACGATCACTTTGACTGTCTTCTCGATATCCCCTTTATCAATACCAATCGTTACTTCATAGTAGCCAACTTCATCTTTGACCGTCGATGCTTTGATCACTGGTAACGCTTCTACTGGTTGACCAGATAAATCCGTTACAGTGGCCCCGACCGCCACTAAAATTGATTGGTCATCGGTCTGACCGACAGTTACAGCAGCATCCGCTGCGCTTAAAATATACTCTTGTTGTGGTAGTTGTTCCCCAACTACTTTGATTTTCACTGTTTTTTCTACACGGTCATCCTGTTCGATACCGATTGTCGCTTCATACTCTCCTGGAGTATCTTTCACTGTACTAGCCTTGATAATCGGTGTACCTTGTTTTCCTAGCGTTTGGTTGAACACATACGCGTTCGTTGCTATAAGAAGGGAATAATCATCGGTCTGACCGACCATCACTTCTGCATCGTCTGCTAACAATATATAATCAAAAGTAGGATTTTCAGAATCATTTTCTTCAATCGTTACAGTGACTGTTTTTTCAACCGAAGGGTTTTGCTTAATCCCTAGAGTGACTTGGTAAACACCAACTTCCGCTTTGATTGTTGAATCTTTAACGATAACAGTGATCGCTCTTCCCTGACTATCATAGGCATAGGCGTTCGTTGCTTCGATGATTGAACGATCATCTGTACGTTCGATCGTAGTAAACCCATCATTGGCGTAAAGTTCATAGGACAATTCAGGTTCAGTTGTATCCTCACCAATGACTGTCACTTGGATTTTCTGCTCGATTGAAAGGTCTTTATCAACTGTAATCGTTGCTTCATAGATACCTGCTTTGTTTTCAACGGTTGACGATTTGATCATTGGATAGGCTTCATAGGATAAACCACCATCTTTGTCAACGACTTCTGCACCACTTGCCCAGAGGATCGCTTCCTCATCCGTTTGGTCAACTTCCAAAGTGACATTTGTTTCCCACACATTCAAGCGATACTTTGGTTGGTTCTCTAGCTGTTGAACAGTCACCTTCACCTTTTTTTCAACAGCAGCATCTTGTTCAATCCCAAATATGACCTCGTAGGTTCCAGGAGTATCTTGCACCGTTGATTCTTTGATGATTACTCTTGCCACTTTTCCTGTTGTTACATCAAAAGCATAAGCTCCGCTTGCATCTATCAACGATTGTTCATCTGTATGACCAACATAAACTGTTGCATCCTCAGCGAGAAATTGATATTCGTGAACACCTGTCACTCCATCATTTTCTTGCATCACAGTGACAGTGATCATTTTTTCAAGACTTAGATCTTTATCTACAGCAATCAGTGCCTTGTAAGTTCCTGGGATGTCTTGCACAGTCGATGACTTGATCACGGCTTTTGCATCCACTGCTTCACCACGCTGATTCGTGATCTCGACATTAGCAGCTGCGATGATTGAATCATCATCCGTTTGTCCTACCATGACTGTAGCATCTTGCGCACTGAATGTGTAACTTTCTTTATCTGTGATAGTAACTTTGATCGTACGCTCCACCCGAGGATCTTCTTTGATCCCTAATGTCATTTCATACTCACCTAATTGATTTTCAACGGTTGAGCTTTTTACGATCACATCAAATAACTCGCCCTTTTCATTACGTGCATAGGCACCAGCAACTTTTAGAATGTAATCAGTATCAGTTTGTCCTACTAGTACGGTCACGTCTTCTGCTAAAATCGTATATTTTGTTTCTTGCTTATCATTTAAAACTGTAACGTTTACTGTCTTTTCCACACTGGCATCTTCTTTTAAGCCAATGGTCATCTGATATTCCCCTGGCTTTTCTTCAACAGTTGTTCCTTTGATATAAGGTGTGAAGCCACTTAGCGGCTCCCCTTCTTCATCAACGACTTTCACATCTGCAGCCACTAAGAGTGAGGCAGAGTCAATTCTTTCGGGCAAGACAGTGGCATCATAAGCGACTAACTCATACTTTTGTTCTAAACTATTGATTTGTTCTTGGACGGAGGTGATTGATCCTAGTAAAGACTGATTTAGTTGACTCGTCTGTATAGAATCATTCTCCTTGCTCTTTTCTACTGATTGATTTGCAGCTGACACATGGGAAACTGGCACCATCATTGTTGACACAGTGAGACCGAGCAACATCAATTGACACATTGTTTTCCTTTTTTTCATAATGTAGATCATCCTCCTAAGAAAATTTAGCTCACCAATTATCTATGAATAGATTCTTCACCCATTCATAGCCCCCTTTTATTGGCGGTTTTTTGTAAAGAAATAACAATCCACATCCTTTACACCAAGAATAATAACACCATTTATCATCATTATCGTGCTTATTATTTCCTATTATAGAAATAAATTAACACCAATAAATTAGAATTATTCGCCATTGATTATTGCTATAAAAGAACACTGAATTATTAGAATTCTCCCAGTATCATATTTTTTTAAAGAAATAAAAAAAAAGAAAATTAAAATGTTCCAACTATGATTCTATGGATTCTCCATTACTGATCAACCATTTGATGATATACTTGATTGATGAAACCCTTATCAAATAGTCACAATAAGCAATGGAAGGAGTGATGCTTTTATGGATACAGCTTATCGATTAAAAATGAAAATACAACAAAATGAGCCGATTGAAGATCCGATGCTCTATCTTGAGCAATCACTGATCGTCAAAAAATATGAGCAACAAGAGAATCTATCCAGTCTAGGTAAAATTTTTGCTTTAATCGGTTTAGCAGAAATCCCTTATGCAAATCAATTACCAGTTACCCAGTCATTGATCCAATATGTAGAAGAAATGGTTGCGACACCAGACGGTTTTTCTTATACCGGAAAAGCAGAAGATATCGTTCCTTGTTACAACGCGATGTTACTGGAGACCTATGTTCGTCTCGGTTTAGGACAGACACTCCCTGCCCAGCGAGCACTCACGTGGATCAAAAACTATCAGCTCTTTGAACGTAATCAAACAACCTCGTGGACAGGACGTGGTATTTGCCAACATGGTGGTTGCTTAAGAAAAACTCCTTGTTACATTGGCATCGGAAAAAGTGTTCGTGCATTGATCACTTATCAAAAAATGGTGGATCAATCTGATCCACAAGTAAAACAAATGATTACTGATGGTGTGATATATATGGAAAAACATCAATGGTTCAAACGTTTGTCGAATGGACAGCCCATTTCTGCACATATTACAGAAAATATGTTTCCACAAGGCTATGTTTTATCCCTGACCGATCTTATCTACATTGCTTCTCATACTAATGACCTTGATCAAGAGGCTTTACAACCTTTGATTGACTTATTACAAATGAAGCAGACTAAAACAAAAGGTTGGAAAAATGAATATATCTATCGCTATAATGGGTACCAACCATTCAGTATGCGCCGTCATGACTGTCTTTGGATCACTGAAATGGTTTTACAGTTTATTCATACAAATTCGTTAAAATCATTTTAAAAAAATGGTCGATATATAACAAAGGAACCTAATTTTATTTTTATAGCTGTTATTAAAAAAACAAAGGTTTAACATGATCAACTAATCACAAACTAATATAAATCATGGTTTCCTATATAATAACTCCTTATTCTTATTTTGAAATCAAAAAAAATATTTTGTTATGATACTATTAATAGTTTTAAAAATAACACAGAAATGGTATTATTTATTTACGAAGATAATAGAGGAGTGAATGATGTTGGTTCAGTTAAGCAAGTTTTTATTTTGGTTTCCTTTATGTATTGCCGTGCTAGCATTTTTTTATTTCTTTAAATTAACTAAGCGCACTTTCTTGGTGTTCCTAGCTGCATGTCCAGTGATTTATTTTATCACTAAAATCATGGTATACTACTTTTACGATTCTCTGAGGGTGTTTGTATATTACGAAATCGGCCTTCTAATATCTGTGATTTTTTTTATCAGTGTGCTTTATTATTTCTATAAAAAACGCTAACTGACAGAAAGAGATTGTGATCCCTATGCTAAGACTCGTGTTAACATAAGGATCACAACCCCTTTTGGTTACTCTTCTTTTTTCTTCTTACGTATGAATAGAAAATAAATGATCAATAGAATGATAACCCCAAGTAAGACACCCACAACTACATAGACCCACGTTGGGATCGACTGTTGATTTACTTCAGAGATTGCTACCTTATTCACTTCTTTCGCATCACTCTCACTGATGGTAAATTTGCGATCGAATACCCACTCGTTGTCTTTTGCATCTGAGATTGTCAAATGCAAGGAATAATCTCCCGCTTCCAGTCGCTCATTGTCCCAATCGATCGCAAATCGATACGTCGACAAGGGCGCCATTTGCATCTCTTTATCATAGGATACTTCTTTTATGACTTCCCCTGTGGCATCTTTCACCTCAGCTACATATTTCAAATGACCGATCGCATCCATCGTTGGATTCTTCAAGGTTGCTACCACACTTGTTTTCCCAAATGAAATGGCTGGTTCGACGCCTGCCAATTCCACCTTTCTTTGCACTTCATTCGTGTTATTCGTTAATTTCAATCCTAAGACATAGCCATAATTATTAACGATTTGTCCCTCTTGTTCCGCTTGATCTACTTTCATAACATGGATGGCTGCCAAGATTTGTCCATCAAATTCTTTTTCTGGCATTGTAAGGTCAACGCTAACTTCTTGCGACTTTCCACCAGCTAAAGTGATGCTTTCTGGAACTTTCGCAATGTTGTCGATTTGAAATTCGTCCGGTATATCTGGTTCATCTATTGGTTGCGTATAATCAATAAACCCTTGATCATTCGTATAGGCTTGGTTGACTGCAACCTGATAAGTTGACTCTTCATTCGATGTATTTTCTATCAGGAACTTGATCGTTTGTTTTTGACCAGGTTCTAGTTGTAAATCAAAATAAGTTAATTTTTTATCGGCTTGATTTTCTGGAATAATTGCTTTGATATGAAAGCCCACTACACTCTCAGTCTCTGCCTCGGTGACTAAGGGGAAGCAAAAAGCAAACATGAAACAAATGGCTAAAATTATTTTCCGCATCACTACACCTCATTTATCGATTCATTTGGTTTTTCCTATAGATTTGATCATGAACAAAAACCTATAGAAAGAATTGAAGCAATCGCTGAATGCGATTGCTTCAATCTTCTCAATTCGGACACAGCCATTAAGAAGCATTTGCCGTATTGTACAATTGATAATTGATCGTACCGTTCAAGACATTATTTACTTGTAAGACATTGCTCGGATCAGTAAAACCAATCGCGATCGATGTTACCGGAGTGGTGATTTGACCGGTATTATTTCCGGCATCTGGTGTAGTAGCTGATTGAGCGACAATTCCAGTTGCACCTGTACCAACTAATTGTGCGCCATTGATTTGGAATGAATTCACAGTAAATGTGGCTGGCGCAGCTGCTCGCGTCAATTGATTATTCGCAACAGTTGCTCTCACTGACCAAGCTTGAGCGATGCTATCATTTGAAACAACGATATTTCCTGGTGTACCGATTGTTCCAGTGCTAAGTGAATACGTACCATTTTCGATTTCTGTTTCAAACGCATAAGTCGCTGGAACGGCATCGAGTCTTAAATCTCCTGAAGTAGCATCGGTAATCGTCACAGTCGTCGGTGTACTTCCAGTTTGTCCTGGTACCTCTGCTGCGAATGCTGCTACCCCACCTATATTTACTAAAATCAACCCTGCGAATACTGCACTCAATGTTTTTGTTTTGTGATTCATTTTTATTCCTCCTTGATTTTCAATTAATCTACATCGGCAACCACATTTACGAGGTTGACCGTCTGTATCGCTTTATAGGTACCACTTGGACTATTAGCAGGAACACTCAACTTAATACTTTCTTTCGGGAAGATCAATCGAAAGTTTTGTTTTGTTCCTTGACTGACTTTGACGAGTTCTTGCGTTTCGCCATAACTGATATTTTCTATATCATTGACTTGATAGACGGTTGTTTGTTCTGTCGTCAACTGTCCATCTTTCATAGAAAGTTTTGCTGCATATTCCTGCTGATTTTTAAAAGCAGATAAGGAATAATCGAGTTTCCACCCGTTCGTTCCAGAACGATTGTCAACCACTTCGATCACAAGATCTTGCTTTGCTGGTACTTCAATGTCCGTCTCAGGGACTGGGTAGCGATCAAAAGTCGGTGGTATCACTTTCTTTAAATAAATAGCAGGTTCGATGATTTGGACATTCACTGCTGATTTTTTCTCTTCACCCACAGAAGATGCTCGGATCTTAGAAGGGAAAGCAAACATCAGCGGCAAGATAAATAGTAGCAACCATTTGATTTTAGGCTTCATCGCTTCTGCCTCCTTAATCGATACATCAGTCCGACAAATCCAATCAACAATGTACCGAGAAATGCAGACGTTCCATACAACAAACTACCCGTTTGCGGAAGCATCCCCTCCGCTTGCGGTTTGCTCGTTCCACTTTCACCCTTATCTGTGGGAGCAACTTCGTCTTTTTCATATAATTCAAACTGGATTTCTTGCTGATCGGAAGCAATCACCTCGTCGGCAAACGCAGGAGCGACTCGCACAAAGCCAGTGAACAAAACAACACTAAGCAGGAACAAAAGATTGGTAGTTATTCGCTTCATCTCATCGCCTCCTTATTCGATCGTAGCTGTGTCATATAGCTTCCAATTGGCTGTCGCTCGTCCGCTATAATCACCCACAGGCAACAGTTTCGAGCTATTCAACAAAACACCGGCATTTTCACTCATATTCAGCGTATAAAGATAACCTGTCGGTGTCACACTCGCAGAATCAAACACTTTGATTGGTGAATTACCCAAATTTTGAACAGCACTCGTAGGACTTGTTTTCCAGACGAAAGAAAAAGGTGCGTTCGTTCCACTCGTGATCGAAAGACCAACCGACCAATTTCTTGTTGTCCGTGGATCTCTCGAATCCCATACCTTTAATTCTAAGCTATTGCCCGCATCACGATCCAAGATCCCTTTACTTTGACGAACCTTTCGATTCGTCCATTTGAATGTACTTGGTGCCTGCTCAAGTCTTAATTCTCCAGTGTAGGTGACCGTCAGATTTAATGACGCTGCCGGTTCTTCGGGTTTCGTCAATTTCCCAGAAGAGTACACTTCGATGACAAATTTATTTTCACCATAATCAAAATATTTTGTAGGGATCGCTAATTGTGTATTTGCATTAAAACTTGTTGCCCCTGTTGTCGTGACATCAGAAAATGGGACATCGGTCAGATAAGTCGTTCCCTTTCTCACTTTGAAACTCAATCGATCGCCAACATCTAAATCTTTCCAATAGAATGTCTTTTTGTATCCAGGATCGCGATTCGCAGAGATATCTAGCGTCTCACTAAAATTGGGCACCGTATTGACACTTTCCCATGACAGAGTAGTAAATTGATCCGTTTTTCGAACCCAATAATACACGGTATCGCCATAGTAGGTGACGTTTGTTGTATCATTTGGCGTCGTTCCCACTGGATTTGCCAAGACTGAACTTCCGTAACTAGTTAGTGCATCGACTGACAATGTTCTTGTTGGTGCTGAATAACTCAGTGTCGCTGAATCTCCTGGATTGAGATTGATTGCGTTATTGGCTATCGTCGTGACCACTGTGATCACGCCAGTCGTCGCGTTATTTGTCACGACTGTTGATAAATTTGCTGGGGCAACCGTTGACGTCACCCCTGCGGCAGTCGTTTTCGTGATCGTCGGTGTGACTGTCGCATTTGTTGCCAAATTGATTGCTTTCGCATCAAGCACCGTCGTCCACCTCGTAGTATTCAAGGCTGCTTCACCTGTATTTACCTTGATCGTTGATTGGATCTTAGCAGGCTGCTCACTCATCAAATATTTACTTTTACTTGTATCTGTACTTGGAACAGTCACCGATGTATTGGCGTTGTCCAATACATTACTCGTCACTGTCGCGCCTATCGGTATCGGTGGCTGAGTAAAAGCAAAACGAACTTGTCCTGATACGCTACCGTTGGCCGCTGTAAATCCCCAGTAGGCTCGATTGTTGTTGGTCGCTAATTGCAATTCCGAGTTCAAATCCCCCCAAGGTATCGTTGTGTCAGTAGTTTTTGCCCCATTGGCAGGATTCCTAAATGAATAGGTAAAGTTCCGTGTGGCGCTATTAAAGCTATAATTGAACTCGTACCATGTTCCATCTTGGACATTGGTACTGACAGCTCCATTAAGTGGGATCAAGCTGTTGTGTTTGATCCGTCCGGGATTAGCGAGGGTCAAAGTGAACCAATCATTTGCTCCTAAATCACCATTCACTGCATTGATTGGTTGATACGTTCGGCTTAGGTTACCCGGAAAAGTATACGCCATATGTGGCGTACTTCCAGCAGGAATCTGAGCGTCATAGCGTGCTCTACCAGTTACTGCTTCATTGGCAAATAGATCAAATTCAACCGCAAATGAATTACGAATAGCTGTCGTTTCTGGTGTTCTCTGAGCCAATAACTCATAGTAGCCGCCAGTCGCTCCGTAGACTCCCAAGTTTTGACCGTCGACACCTACCGCCCGTGAGTTCGTAATGGCAGTTGTTTTTCTTGCATCGTTATGCATGACAAACGCCACGCCATCTGCTTGTTGTGTGCCGAAATTGACATAGACACGTTGTGAAAATGATTTCGTGAAATCTAAGCGATATGCGTCATTTGACCAAATCGACGTCCAGTTATTACTACCTGAAAGAGAAATTTGTGAAAATGGTTTTCCTCCATTGTCATTTGTATTCGTGACATTTGACACCACAGCCCCACCATTTGGTGCGGCAAATGCGCCACTGATAGGGATAGCTCCCGGCGGTACATATTGAGATCCTGTCCCTGTTGCAAAAGCTTGGGCTGCTCGTGCCATGGGTGGTTGGTAGTCAGAAGAGGACGTGTCCTGTTCTTCCGCTATTTTTGATTCACCGGATGATTGCTGTGTCTCATCAGTCTCTGGACTCTCTCCAGACTCTCCATTTTCTTCCACAGTACTGCTACTGCTATTCATTTTGTCGGTCAGTTCACTTTCTGAAACGGTTGATTGAGCATTCGCTTGTTGTGGAGTCATCTGAACTAACTGTCCTTCTGGTGGCGTAAGCTCCCTCACCACCCCATCATTCCTCTGATAGTGAATAAACAGTCGAATGGGTTGCATTGGTTTGGTAAAGGACAAGGACGTGACTTGCTCTTCTGTTAGCCACTGGTTCTCAGACACTGAGTCTTCATTTAAGAAAAGAGGGACTTTCGCTTCCTTCGAGTCCAGTATAGTCATCATGAATTGCAAAGACTCTGGTAAGCTTTTATCTACGTGGAATTTGACATCTTTATCTGTTTCTTCAAGATAAAAGGCAAGGTGCTCATTTTGGGCAAATGGCTTTGTTTGTTGGCTTTGATCTTCATCGGCATAAGAAATAGAGCAAGCGCCTCCAACTAAAAAAGCGATAAAAATAAACGATAACATACAAAAAAACCACGAGTTCGTTTTTTTGTTATTTAGCATCTCCATAGGTTTTCCCCCTTTATCTATCTTCCGTTTGAATGAAGAAGACTTGTGAAACAGTCATGTCTATACTTGGACTGTTTGTAAACAGCATTTGAATGACAATTATTTCTACTTAAATACAAAAGAAGCTGAAAATCTTCAAACGCCATTATGTATAGATAAAGGAAAAGCCTAACTTCAAAGTAAAATTATGTAAACTTTTTGACGATCGCTTTCATTAAACAAAGAATAACACACTTTATTTTTTAAATGAATTTTTATGCTTATAACGTTATGTAATTAGGTAGCGCTTACTTAATAAGATAAAAACCTATAAAAAATTTTATTTATGCTAATAATTATAGTTTTTTCATCATCTATGATGAAGCCAACTTGACACAATTTTTCATGGATGTATAGGAAAAATGCATTGTAATAAAGAAACGAGCGCACAATGATCTATTTCTCTCAACTTGTTTATTTATGCAACTTTGAATCTATGCTTATTGGCGTGTCTCGATCCTCTGATTCTTTTGTAACCAAAAAAAAGATAACACTAGAAACCAAAAGATCAGTTTGACTAATGTTATCTTTATATCATTTAACTATTCTCACCGAGTCAACTCTGACCATTTCCAGTTTTCCACTACTGGCAGATCATGACCTTCTTTCCGAATATACTCTCGATGTTCTTTCAACTGTTGGGTCATTTCTTCAGAAAAAGTCGAAGCTTCTTCACCATAGACAGTCACCGCTGCATGTTGCGCTAAGTGGAAGCGATCCAGTTCACTAAAGACGCGCATATCAAACGGCGTGGTGATATCACCATTTTCTCGATAGCCATGGACCATCAATTGGTGATTGTGTCGTAAGAAGAAAATATCCCGGATCATGCCTTCATAGCCATGGAAAGCAAACAGAATTGGTTTGTCTTTCGTAAAGAACGTGTCAAACACTTCATCACTTAGCCCTCTCGGATCAACAGATGGGTGTCTTAACTTCAAGATATCAACCACATTGATAAAGCGGATTTTTAGTTGTGGAAATGCTTGATTCAATAGTGAGACTGCGGCAAGTGCTTCAAGGTTTGGTTCTGTGCCTGCTGCTGCGATCACTAGATCTGGCTCTTCATTCGCAGAAACCGTACTAGCCCAATCGATGATTTTCAACCCCTCATTAGCTAGTTCTTCTGCTTCTGTTGCAGAATAAAATTGCGGACGTGGATGTTTACTTGAAATAATCAAGTTGATGACTTGCTCTTCTTGCAGCGCACGATCCATCACAGCCATCAGACTATTCGCATCTGCAGGCAAGTACTCGCGAATAAACTCTGCTTTTTTCTCTGCTAAATGGGTCAACACCCCAGGGTCTTGGTGGGTATAACCATTATGATCTTGTTGAAAAACAGTGGATGTTGCAATCAAGTTCAATGAAGGATAGTTTTTCCGCCAAGGCTGATCACTGGCTTTACGCATCCACTTGAAGTGTTGCGTCAACATCGAGTCAACGACACGTAAAAAGGATTCGTAACTAGCAAAGAATCCGTGGCGACCTGTCAAAACATAGCCTTCTAAAAATCCTTCTGCTTGATGTTCCGACAATTGACCATCAATAACTCTTCCCACAGAAGACTGCCACTCATCTGAAGCATCTTTAGGTTCCAACCATTGTCGATCAGTCACTTCAAATACTTTATTCAAGCGATTGGATTTTGTTTCATCCGGACCAAAGATCCGAAAATTGGTTGGATTCTTCGTGATTACATCTCTCGCTTGTTCCCCAAAGACCATCATATCTTGTGCAACGACAGCTCCTGGTGTTGTAGTATCTACGGCATAGTTTTTCCAATCAGGCATGATTAACGGTTGAGGATCGATTCCGCCATTTGTGATTGGGTTTGTCGACATCCGGCGATTGCCTTTCGGAGAGAGATCTTTGATTTCTTGGTTGATTCTTCCTTGTTCATCAAATAACTCTTCCGGGCGATAAGACTGTAACCAATCAATCAAATGATCGACGTGTTCCATATGCTCAGAATCGACTGGAATCGGTACCTGATGCGCACGAAATGTTCCTTCAATTTGTTCATTTTCCCACGTCTTTGGTCCTGTCCAACCTTTTGGCGTCCGAAAAATAATGACGGGCCACCTTGGCATCGTGGCTGATTCCGCAGGTGCTTGTCTTGCTTCTTTTTGGATTTCTTTGATTTCCTCGATCACTGTATCTAGCGTTGATGCTAGGATGTGATGAACAACTTCGGGATCTGTCCCTTCAACAAAATAAGGTTTCCAGCCCATTCCTTCGAAATACTTTCGAAGATCCTCATCACTCTTGCGGGCAAGGATGGTCGGATTTGAAATTTTCCCGCCATTCAAATTCAAAATCGGTAACACCGCACCGTCATTGACCGGATTGATAAAGACATTTGAAAACCAACCGCCAGCTAATGGTCCTGTTTCTGCTTCGCCATCGCCTATGACTGTCGCCGCTATCACATCGGGATGATCAAGGATTGCACCTGTCGCATGAGCAAGGGAATAACCAAGTTCTCCACCTTCATGGATCGATCCTGGTGTTTCTGGCGCGGCATGAGACGCAATCCCGCCAGGATAAGAAAATACCCGACATAGATGAGCCAATCCGGCTTCATCTTCTGTAAATTCTGGGTAGATTTCACTGTAACTACCATCAATATAAGAATTAGATACCATCACTTGTCCACCATGACCGGGACCCTCTATGTAAAACATATCCAAATCGTATTTATTGATGACACGATTTAAATGTGCATACACAAAATTTTGCCCAGCAATTGTTCCCCAATGCCCAATAGGATGTGTCTTTACATCTTCCTTAGTTAATGGACGGCGTAATAATGGATTATCTTTTAAATACATTTGAGCAATAGAAATATAATTTGCAGCCCGCCACCAAGCATCTAATTGTTCAAATTCTATTTGTTTGTCTACGTTTGTCATATCGAACACCCCTTCAATCATTGCTAGTCCTAAGAAAGAACAAAAAATGAGTCTGGCCTTTACCAGAGTGTCCAGACTCATCTTCGTCGCTTCTTTCGACTGCTCGCCTATGCTATCGACCTCGATCAGTTGATAACATTACGGTATTTATTTAACTTTAACTTGAATCTCTAAGAAATGACATCATAACGCTCTACTTCTTTGAAAAAGTGTCGTTAGATGTAAGTTTTTCTAAAGTCCCTTATTTGATCATTTCATTTATTTGATAACGATATCTTCTAAATCTACTAAGCGTGCCCACGTTTGGATCTGCTCAGTCGTAAGGTGCAATGACACAACGGTATGGTGTCCGCCACCTGTGCGGATCCAAGCACCTACTCCTTCATGGAAACTCGGTTTGACTTTCCAAAGTACGCGTGCCACTGGTAAATGTGGGGCTGCTTCCGTTGGTTCAAAAGCTTCCACTTCATTGATCAACAATTTGTAATGCGTGCCAAAATCTGCCATGGAAACTACAACACCATCGCCTGCTTTACCGTCAAACACCAAACGAGCCGGATCTTCTCGATCACCCATCGATAATGGCGAAACAACGATTTTTGGTCGATTGACTGCCAATGTTGGATCTACTTCCATCATGTGAGACTGTAAAATTGCTTCTTTTCCTGGTGTTAATTCATACGTGTAATCTTCCATGAAACCTGTGTCTTTGTTTTGTGCCATGATTTTTAACATCCGATCCAAAGCAGCTGTTTTCCAATCCCCCTCACCGGCAAATCCGTAGCCTTCTGCCATTAACCGTTGGACTGCTAAGCCAGGTAATTGTTGCATACCGTAAAGATCTTCAAAGTTTGTTGTGAAAGCATTATAATTGCCCGCTTCCAAGAAACGTCTGATCCCGATTTCTTGTTTTGCTTGTACTTTGACATGTGCCTCCCAAGTGTCATGGTCATAATCGGCATAATCAAAATCATAAAGTTGTTTATATTCTTCAAATAATGACGCTACCTCTTCATCAGTGACTTCATCGATCACTTTGACTAAATCGCCGATCCCATAATAGTCGACCACCCAGCCAAACTGGATCTGTGCTTCTACTTTGTCTCCTTCGGTCACAGCCACATTACGCATATTGTCGCCAAAACGAGCGACCTTGATCGAGAAGCTTTCATTATAAGCCACAGCCACATGCATCCAGTCTGAGATTTGACGTTGCACATCTTCTGATTGCCAATGGCCTACCACGATTTCATTTTTCTTATTGAGACGTGCATTGATAAAGCCATATTCCCGATCCCCATGAGCTGCCTGGTTCAAGTTCATAAAGTCCATATCGATCGTTTCCCATGGGATACTCTCGTTAAATTGAGTAGCTAAATGCAACAAAGGCTTTTGTAATAATTGTGTGCCACGAATCCACATTTTTGCTGGGGAGAAAGTATGCATCCAAGTGATCACACCTGCTACTTGCTCCTGGTAATTCGCTTCTTTCATGATCGAGGTGATCGTATCAGCAGTTACTGCTAGTTCTTTTAGTACGATCGGATAAGGCAACGTTTGGTGATCATTTAGTGCCGTAACGATCGTCTCTGCATTCTTTTTGACCTGTGCTAACGCTTCCTCCCCATATAGATGTTGTGAACCTACGACAAACCAAAATTCTTTTTTACTGATTGCTAACATGATTGTAACTCCTCTATTTTTTTATTTTTTTTGGCCATAATACGCATCTTTACCATGCTTGCGTAAATAATGTTTATCCAATATTCGTTGGGGCAATGGTTCGGAAAAACTATTCAATTGACGAGTGAATAAGTTCATTTTCGCTACTTCATCCAGTACAACAGCATTCATCACCGCTTGGGAAGCATCTTTCCCCCAAGTAAATGGTCCATGGCCATGTAACAACACTCCTGGAATTGCCATGATATCAATATTTCTATTTTGGAATGTCTCAATGATCACATTGCCGGTCTCGTGTTCATAACCAGCATCGATTTCTTCTTGTGATAAAAATCTTGCACAAGGAACGCTACCATAAAAAGTATCTGCATGAGTCGTACCCATGGCGGGTAAATCGAGACCCGCTTGCGCCCAAATCGTTGCCCACGTCGAATGAGTGTGACAAATCCCACCAATTTCAGGGAAATGTTTGTAGAGAACCGCATGTGTCGGTGTATCGGAAGATGGATTTAGTTCACCTTCGATGACTTGATTATTCAAATCAACAACGACCATATCTTCTGCTTTCATTTCCTCATAGCTCACACCACTAGGCTTAATGACAAAATATCCTGTTTCTCGATCAAACGCACTGACATTCCCCCATGTGTATTTGATCAAGCCTTGTTTTGGTAAAGCTAAATTCGCTTGATAAACCGCTTCTTTCAAACCTTCTAACATTCTCTCACTCCTTCTTCCATTGATACGATCGCGGATGCTTCGATAGGCAACCCTTTTTCATACATCTCAATAAACCGTGCGTAACCACTTAAGTCTTCCTCCGTTGGT
This sequence comes from Enterococcus sp. AZ062, assembly GCF_051715065.1. Taxonomy (NCBI): domain Bacteria; kingdom Bacillati; phylum Bacillota; class Bacilli; order Lactobacillales; family Enterococcaceae; genus Enterococcus; species Enterococcus sp. AZ062. Next base: position 2,177,282 of record NZ_JBIOTB010000001.1, read on the forward strand.
TCGATCGTCAGACCTTCACTGGTTGAAAATACATCTTTTGCTAAAAATTCTTCCAAAGTCATTGCTTCTGCCGCTTGGAGATAAGCAGCTAATAAGGCGATCCCCCAAGCGCCTCCTTCTCCGGCTGTTTCCATGACTGTGACAGGTGCTTCCATTGCTGAAGCTAGAATCGTTTGAGCAACTTTCGGCGTTTTAAAGATCCCACCATGTGCCACTAAACGATCGATCGTGACTTGTTCGGATTTAAGAATCTCCATCCCTAGACGCATCGCCCCAAAAGCACTTGACAGGTGCATCCGCATAAAATTCGCTAAATCAAACTTACTATCCGGCTGTCTCACGAATAGTGGTCTGCCTTGTTCCATTTTTGTGATGTTTTCGCCTGAGTGGTACCCGTAGCTGAGTAATCCTCCGCAGTCGCCATCCCCTTGTAGCGCTTTCAAAAATAAGGTTTCATAAATCTGCTGTGTATCGATCGTCACGCCAAGACTCTCACTGAACTCTTTGAAAATCTTGACCCATGCGTTGATTTCTGATGAGCAGTTGTTTGTGTGCACCATTGCCACAGGGCTTCCGTCAGGTGTTGTTACTTGGTCGATCTCTGGATGGATGTTTACTAACTCTTTGTCTAGTACGATCATTGCAAACGCCGATGTCCCTGCTGAAACATTCCCTGTACGTAACCCCACACTATTCGTTGCGACCATGCCTGTGCCAGCATCCCCTTCTGGTGGACAAACAGGAATCTCTGCAGATAAGTTACCGGATAGATCTAAGAGCTTGGCTCCCTTTTCAGTCAGCGTCCCTGCAACCTCACCAGCCAAACGAATTTCTGGAAGAAGCGTTTCTAACGGTTGCGAAAAGCCTTCCGCTTGTGCCAATTGATCAAAAATAGCAATCTTTTGTGCATCATATCCCTTCGTTTGACGATCGATGGGAAACATTCCTGAAGCATCTCCAACTCCTAATACTTTTTGTCCGGTCAATTGCCAATGGATGTACCCAGCTAAAGTTGTAAAGTAACTAAGATCTTTTAAATGTGTTTCTTTATTTAAAATCGCTTGATATAGATGGGCAATGCTCCAACGCTGTGGGATCGTATAATGAAAGGCTTTGCTCAGTTTTGCTTCTGCCTCTGCGGTAATGGCATTGCGCCACGTGCGAAAAGGAACAAGCAATTCATCGTCTTGATCGAATGCCAGATAGCCGTGCATCATTGCGCTAAAGCCGATAGCCCCTATCGTAGTCAGTGTCGTCTCATACTCCGCAGAAACTACATCGACTAACTGTCCATAACTCGATTGTAACCCCTTCCAAATCTCATCAAGTGAATAGGTCCAAATACCGTTTTCTAACTGGTTTTCCCAATCGTAACTTCCAGCTGCAATCGGCTCATAGTGTTGATCGATCAGCACTGCTTTGATTCTCGTTGAACCTAGCTCAATACCTAGTGCTGTTTGCCCTGTGCGAATCGCTTCTATTCGTTTCAGCCTAGTTTCTTTCGCTTCGATGTCAAACGCCTCCTTAGTTTCTCTTTATGATAGTTACAGTATAAAACTTTTTGTACGTACATGTCAACGATATTATAGTTATTTGTTCGTACATAAACCTTTTTCTTTTTCCTGATAAATTCACATTTGCCATATAAAAAAGGCAAAGAGAGTAAATTCCCCCTCTTTACCTTTTTAAGAGCAAATAATCTTGCTAGACATTGACTAATTTTCATTAAATAAATTTTTATCGTATCTGGTACACTTAGCGTTTCCCCTCAGCTACTCGCCCTTCTTTGCTGCACTTACTGAATCTCTGATCACCAAACTAGGTTCATAGACGATGTTTTCTCCTTGATCACCCGTTTGGATCGTGTGAATGATCCATTCTGCCGCATCTTTTCCCATCCGCTCTTTTGGATGAGTTAAAGTGGTCAGTTTCACTGCGCCCATCTGACTCAACGAGGAATCATCATTTCCGATGATCGACAATTGCTGCGGTACTTGATAACCCTTTGCGATCACCTCATCAAGCAACTGGCTAGCAACTTGATCGTTGTAGCAGATGATGCCGGTGCTTGCCGATTCTTTTAGCTGTAAGAGGACTTTTTCACCTAGTTTCCCACGAGAATCAGTCGTGTAGGTAATGATATCTTCCGGCGAAAATTGGATACCGTAGGCTTCGCACGCTTGAATAAATCCTTTCATCCGATATTTTCCTTGTAAATCATCAATTTTCGTGATGAACAGTAATCGCTGATGTCCTTGCTGGATCAAATACTCTGTCCCTTTAAAGCCAACTTTTACATCATCAACACAAATCGAGGCGACCGCTAATTCTTCATAGACAGCATTGATCATGACCATCGGGATTCCTTGTTCTCTCAATCGGACATAGAGCGCAAGGTTCGGATTGTATTCATTACTTTTTGTTGGCTCTACGATCAAGCCATCTACACCAAACTGCAGCATTTTTTCTAAACAGTTTTTTTCTTGTTGATGATCATTATTCGTACTAGCTAATAAGAGTGAATATCCTTGTTCACTCAACGCTTTTTCAATTCCTCGGATGATCGAGGGAAATATATAATCCGATAAATACGTCGTGATCACGCCAATCGTCTTTTGATTTTTTCTACTTTCTGATGTTTTCTTATACGCGTCATCGACATATGTTCCAGAACCTTTTTCTTTACGTAGATACCCTTCATTGACTAACAATCCAATCGCTTGTCTTACCGTATGACGGCTGACTTGATAGTCTTTTTGTAATTGGAGTTCAGGTGGTATCGGTTCATTTAGTTTAAAAATTTGGTCAATGATCTTATCCTTTATCTCGTCTGCGATCATTTGATATTTTGTTTTATCCATGGTTACATTGCCAATCCTTTCACTCCGACGTAAGTTGTCCGAACAATCATTTGATATCATTGTAGCACAACTTGTTTTGGAAAGGATTATTAACACAAAAAAATATCTGTGAGATTCTTTTTATTAGCGCTTTGTAAGGAACAACTGCTCTTTTTCAACTTTTACTTCAAGTGATTTCAAAAGAATTGTAAGATATCTGCTAAGACAGATTCACCATCAAATGTTTCGTAATCTTCTTTACGAATCAATTTGTAAGGAACAGCTTTTACCGTCAGAAAATCTTTTAACCGTTCCACTTCATACTCTGATTGTGGACCGATCATCAGTCCGTCAATATGTTGGTTTTGGATCGCCTGCTCTGCCACGATTGCTGGTGCAGAATATACATGTAGAGGCACCCCTTTTTCATTTGCTGCATTTTGGATATTTTTTACTAGCAGACCAGAAGTGATCCCAGCGGTGCAAATCAATAATATCCGTTTTTCCTCTGTCGATTCCATCCGTTCACCACCTCAAGAAATTTTGCGTTTTTTATTGTAAATATCCAATACGACAGCTAGCAATAAAATCAAGCCCTTGATTGCCTGTTGCCAGTCTACTCCGACCCCCATGATCGACATCCCATTGTTCAGCACACCCATGACTAAGCCACCGACGATTGCTCCAGTGATCGTTCCAATCCCTCCAGAAGTCGAAGCTCCTCCAAAGTACACAGAAGCCATCGCATCTAATTCAAGCGAAGTCCCTGCCTGAGGGGTAGCAGCATTTAAACGAGCGGCTAAGATCAATCCTGCTAAAGCAGCCATGACGCCCATATTCACAAATACCCAAAAGGTGATTTTCTTCGTCTTGATCCCAGATAATTGAGCGGCCTTCAAATTGCCACCTGTGGCATAAATTTGTCGTCCAGCGACTGTCCGATTGGTCAAAAATCCATATATCCCAACAATCACACCTAAAATGATCAATATTACTGGAAATCCTTGGTATGAAGCAAAGATATAACTTAATCCTAAGACAAGAACGATCGTCAATGCTGCTTTGATCAAGAATGCGTTCATTGATGGTACTTCAAATAAATTTTCTTTTCTTCGCGCTCTCGCACGCCATTGAGCAAATACTAAACTAACAGCTAACACGACACCTAAAATCAACGTCAATAAGTGCATTCCAGGAACACCAAAGATATCTGGTAAATAACCCGTCGAGATTTTTTGGAAACCTCCAGGGAAAGGCGCTAAAGATTGCCCTCCTAATACAACTTGTGTCAAGCCACGAAACATCAGCAGACCAGCAAGTGTTACGATAAACGCCGGGATTCCTACATAAGCGACCCAAAATCCTTGCCACGCACCGATCACCCCACCAACTAATAAACATAAAGGGACTGCGAGCCAAGGACTGATGTTGTTATTGACCATCAACATACCCGCCATCGCCCCTACAAATGCCATGACTGAACCTACCGATAAATCCACGTAGCCTAAAAGTACGACCAACAACATTCCTGCAGCCAAAATCAAAATATGGCTGTTTTGCAACACGATATTCGTTATATTCAGCGGTCTTAAAAAGATCCCGCCGGTCATTAGTTGAAAAGCGATCAACAAAGCGACCAAAATAATGACCATACTATATTTACTAAAGATATCCAATATCTTTTCTTTTACATTCCAAGCTTTTTTTTCCTGACTTTTTTTTGTGACATTTTCCATCAGCCCACTGCCTCCTCTTCTTTTGTCATCAGGTTCATCAATAACTCCTGATTTGCCTCTTCTCTAAGCACTTCTCCCGTCATTTTCCCTTCATTCATGGTATAGATCCGATCACACATACCGATGATCTCAGGTAGTTCAGAAGAAATGATACAGACACATTTTCCTAAGGCAGCCATTTCTTCAATAATCGTGTAGATTTCATACTTTGCCCCGACATCGATACCACGAGTCGGTTCGTCCAGAAATAAAATTTCCGGTTCTGTCATCAACCACTTAGCTAAAACGACTTTTTGTTGATTCCCTCCACTTAAACTACCAACGTTTTGGAACACATTGGTGGCTTTGGTCCTCATTTTTTTCCGAAAGTTCTCTGCTTCGATCACTTCTTTTTCTTGATCTAAAATGCCACTTCGACTAATTTTTTTGAGACTAGCAATCGTCGTATTTTCTCTGATGTCCATTAAAAGATTCAAGCCAACAGACTTACGATCTTCGGACACATACGCCAACCCATGATCAATTGCTTGAGAAACATCTTTGATCACTAATTCTTTTCCGTCTTTAAAAATCTTACCGCTGATATTGCTTCCATATGATCGACCAAAAATACTCATGGCAAATTCAGTTCGTCCTGCCCCCATCAATCCGGCGATACCAACAATTTCTCCTCGTCGAATCGAAAAATCGATATGATCATTGATGATTCGGTCGGTGGTCAATGGATGATGGACCGTCCAATCCTTGACTTCAAAATAAACCTCGCCAATATCAGGATGACGATCAGGATAACGATTCGTTAAATCACGACCAACCATCCCCTTAATGATCCGTTCTTCACTGATTGCTGTATTTTCTAACGTTTCGATCGTTTGGCCATCTCGTAAGATCGTGATCCTGTCCGCCACCGCAACGATTTCATTCAATTTATGCGAAATGATGATCGAAGTGATCCCTTGATTGCGAAACTCCTTGATCAATGCTAAAAGATTGGCACTTTCTTCTTCATTCAGTGCTGCTGTCGGTTCATCTAATATGAGTAATCGAACATTTTTAGAAAAAGCCTTCGCAATTTCCACCAACTGTTGATGCCCGACACCGATTTGTGAGACTAAGGTGTTCGGATCGATTTTCAAGCCCACTGTTTTTAGTAGATTTTCTGTTTTTCGTTCCGTCAAGTTCCAGTCGATCACGCCATGTTTTGTTTGTTCGTTCCCTAAAAAAATGTTTTCTTTGATCGATAGATAAGGACTCAAGGCTAATTCCTGGTGGATGATCACGATCCCTTTCGCTTCACTATCTCTAAGATTTTTGAATTGGCATACCTCACCGTCATACATGATTTCGCCTGAATAACTGCCATAAGGATACAAACCGCTCAACACATTCATCAACGTGGATTTTCCTGCACCATTCTCGCCACAAAGGGCGTGGATCTCTCCACGTTTAATGCGGAGATTGACATTGTTCAACGCACGAACACCAGAGAATTCTTTGATGATTTCTTTCATTTCTAAAATATAATCTGCCATTTTTTCACTTCCTAATCGAGGGTGTGATAGAAGTACTCAACTCCGAAAAATAAGCGCGAAACCTGAAAATTGTTCTTCAAATTTTGAGATCTCACGCTTATTTTTGAAGGAGCTACTACTGAAACACTATTTATTGAGGTTATGCCAGAAGCGTTTTGACCTAAGCAATAAGAGAGAAAATTGAAAAATAGTTGGTTATATTTCTCCGATTTTTTGCTTAATGTTGAAGGTCAGCTTCTAAACACCGTTTATTCGGTTCTAAGGGTACAAGAGGACAAATGTTCCAAAGCCCTCTTATTGGCCTAAATCACTTTCGCTGTAATACTCAGTATCGATCAGCTCTTGTTTGTAATTTTCTTTATCTACAGAAACTGGGTTAGCTAGATAAGTCGGGATGACTTTCACACCATTATCGTAGGTTTCCTCATCATTGACCGGCACTTCTTTATCATTGTTGATTGCTTCGATCATCTCTACCGTATTATCAGCTAGCACCCGTGTATCTTTAAAGATCGTTTGTGTTTGCTCTCCTGCAATGATGGATTTCACTCCAGCAATCGTTGCATCCTGTCCTGTGATAACTGGAAGTGGTTTGTCGGCTGAGCCATAGCCCACTCCTTTTAAGGAGGAAATGATCCCTAAACTGATTGGATCGTAAGGAGAAAGAACTGCATCTAATTGTTCATCTGTATAGTTAGCACTTAATAAGTTATCCATACGTGCTTGTGCAGTTGAGCCATCCCAACGAAGCGTCGCGATTTGATTGAATTTCGTTTGACCTGATGAGACGTTCAATTGTTTGCTGTCGATATATGGTTGAAGAATCGACATCACACCATTGTAATTGATCAATGCGTTGTTATCGTCAGGTGAACCGCCAAATAATTCGATCGTAAATGGGCCAGCACCATCTTTTAAACCTAATTTATCTTCGATATAAGAAGCTTGTAAAACACCTACACCAAAATTATCAAATGTTGCATAATAATCGACATATTCAGAGTTCATTAATAAACGGTCATACGCAATGACTTTGATATCCGCCTGATGTGCTTTTTCTAAGACATCTGTCAATGCTGAACCGTCAATCGAAGCAATGACCAACGTATCTACTCCTTTTGTGATCATATTTTCGATTTGTGCCACTTGGTTTTCTACTTTGTCTTCTCCATATTGCAAATCCGTCTTGTATCCTTTTTCTTCTAGTTGCTTGACCATATTGTCGCCATCTGCGATCCAACGCTCTGCAGATTTTGTTGGCATCGAAATACCTACGAACCCTTTTTCATCTCCGGCTGCACTGCCATTGCTACAACCGGCGAATACTGTCACTGATATTAATAAAAAAACAATTGCTACCAACCAATTTTTCCCAACTCGTTTCATGTGTGTCCCTCCAAATACTTATTTGATGAATTCATCATAATCGAAATATAAAACGCTTTCATTGATTATTTTTCTGTGTTTCTATAAATTCCCTCGTGAATTTATGTAAACTTTTGATTTTTCTTCATTTTCTTTTGACGATTCTTGATTTTCTTACGAAATTGACAAACATGCTAATATGAAAATTGAAAACGCTATATGATATAGATAAAAGGGGAGATTCATTATGAAGAACAAAAGTTTTTTTATCCTGGTAGCTTTTTGCCTGTTGTTGACTGGGTGTGCTTTCAACTCTACTGAGCCTACTAAAAAAGAGTTGACCATTGGTTTTTCTCAAGCTGGCACCGAAAGTAATTGGCGCAAAGTTCAAAATCAATCCATCAAAGAAGCGCTGGAAAAACAAAATTTCCAAGTCCTTCACCGAAATAGTTACTCTGATCCAAAACAACAGATACAAGATGTGATGACATTTATTGCCTATCAAGTCGATATGATCGTGTTATCTCCTATCGAAGAAACAGGCTGGGATTCTGTTTTGGAAGAAGCCAAAGAAGCGAATATCCCAGTCATCATCGTTGATCGTAACATCACAACGGAAAAACAAGATCTCTATTTGACCCATATTGGTTCAAGTTTCAAAGCACAAGGTAGTCGAGCAGGCCTTTATGTCACCAATCATTACCAGCAAAAAACACAAGAATCGATCCAAGTATTTGAGATACGTGGTTCAGAAAACACATCTCCCACTCGCTTGCGATCAGACGGCTTTTTAGAAACCATCGGTCGCGACCCAAGAATCCATGTCAGGCAAGTGATCACCGGAGACTATATTCGCTTAAAAGCCAAAGAACAATTTTCAAAAGCCATTGATGAGGGAAAACTTGAGGGAATCGATGTCATTTATTCTCACAATGATGAAATGACACTAGGTGCCTTAGATGCGATCAAGGAAAAAAAACTTGAAAAGAATTTTGTGATTGTCAGCATTGATGCACAAAAAGAGATGATCGATCAATTAAAAAAAGGAAAGGTCAACTGTGTGGTGGAATGCAATCCTTTTATGGGTGAACTAGTAGCCAATACAGTCAAACGCTACTTCGAAAAGAAAGCGATTCCACAAGACATCTATGTTTCTGATACGGTGTTCTCAGACCAAAATGATTTTTCAACGATCCCACCGCGGGGGTATTAGGAGGAAAAATGAAAAAGAACGAAAGCATTAAAGTACTACTTCGACATACAAGCTGGCTCATGTTATCTTTAGCAATCACGCCTTTGATCATTAGCATTGCACTTTATACACATTATCTTTTTTCCTATGAAAAAAGTATCCATAATATCTCGATTGCTAATCAAATCGCCAGTAACGTAGAAGAAACAATCATCGAAGAAGCTCTTGGATTAACTTATGGACAGATCACACCTGAAGAATTTCAACAGAGCAACCAGATCAATCGCATCAAAGAAGAAATCAGTGCCATCAAAGTCAGTACTCAAAACTCACAAGAATTAGCAACACTCAATATCGTTTTGCGCTCCCTTGATAATGTTTCTGACTATTTAGACAAAATCATTGCAAATATCCATCAAAAAGAAACATTCGCAGAAAATCAAGCATTGATGTTACATGTTGAATCTGCGGTCAAACTTGCCCATGACATCTTACAAGATTTTGTCAAAATCGAAATCGATACGGCTTCCGTAAAAAGTGAAGAAGTTCGCAGTTCCTTGGTGATTCTCTCCACCATCGAGGCTGTTATCATCGCGCTGATTTTCCTATTGACAAGAAAGTTCAACACGAAAATGATGTACCAAATTCAACAGCCTATGGATGAAATGATCAAAATGGCTGATGCTTTAGCAGAAGGACATTTAAATCATCGGATCAAAACTCCACAAAATAATGAGTTAAAAAAATTAAGTAATAGCATGAATGATATGGCTGATAACTTAGTGATTTTGTTAGAGGAAAATGCGTTGAAGCAATATAATCTTGCGCAAAGTGAAGTCAGGACACTACAAGCTCAGATCATTCCCCATTTTATTTATAATAGTTTAGATGCCATTTTGGTCTTGGCAGAAATGGGTCAAATTGAAAAAGTCAAAGAAATGACATATGCCTTATCTGACTTTTTCCGCATTTCATTAAGCCAAGGAAAAGACTGGATACCAGTCGAACAGGAAATTCGACATTGCGACAATTACCTGAAGATTTTGCAAATCCGCTATGGAGACCAATTATCTTATCAATTAACCATTGATCCAAAAGTCAATCATCATCCAATATTGAAAATGATTCTTCAACCATTGATTGAAAATGCGGTCTATCATGGAACCAAATTGGTACGTCGGCCAGGAAAAATCATCGTAAAAGCGTATATAGACCAAGAAGAATTTATCCATTTTTGGATCATTGATAACGGAAAAGGGATTACTGAAACCAAGTTAGAGGAGATCAACCAAGAACTCGCAGATGGTTTAGATACTAATTTCCATAAAGGATATGGACTCTTTAACGTCAACAAGCGCTTGCTTTTATACTATGGAACCGATGCAAGTATCAAGATTACTAGTCGGATCGATCATGGAACGGTCATCCATGTCGTTGTCCCTACAAAAAATATAGATAGGAATGAAGCAAATGTATAAAATTTTTATTGCAGAAGATGAACATTTGATTCGCGAATCATTGAAGAGGATGATCACTGATTTTTCAACCTTTTTACCTTTGGGCTCTATTGAAGATGCCAGCGATGGCGAACTTGCTTTATCAATGATTGCCGAGCAGAAACCAGATATCTTATTGACAGATATTCGTATGCCTTTTATGAATGGGATTGAATTAGCCAATGAAGTAAAAAAACTTTTGCCTGATATCCAAATCATTTTTATTAGTGGATATGATGAATTTACGTATGCAAAAGCTGCGATTCAACTTCAAGTAGCCGAGTATCTGTTAAAACCGATCAAACCTAATGAACTACAAAAAAGCCTAGAACAAATCATTCAAAAACTAGAAGCTGCCTCCTTATTGAAACAGTCTAAAGAAACAAATGGCTATTCCTTAGAAGTACAAAAAAACTTCTACTTGAATGCCCTGTTCAATAATCAGTTACTACTTTCAGAAGCAATTGAAGAAGGTCGAAAACTTGAACGTGAAATCGCCGGAAATAAATATATGGTTCTTTTGATCGCAAATCATACAAATAAATTTTTTTCAGATTATGATATTTTTCATGAAAAGATGGCTGAGCTATTCGATCACGATAAACAAATACTTTTTTCTTCCCTTTCTTCACGATTTATCAAACTATTGATTTTTGATCCAAATGAAGATATATTACAAAAAAAAGCAAATCAAGTCGCATTGCTTTCTCATAAAACATTAGGTCATACGACAGATGATTTAGTTATCGCAATCGGTTATCCTGTCAAACGAATCAGCGAAATTCCACATAGTTATCAGACTGCTGTTCATTTGCTCAGTTACTTGAAGATCGATCCTAAAATAAAAATTCTTTCTTATTTAGATTATGAAAAAAAGCTTGGCAATTACGGACAATCTTTTGATCTAAAAGAATCCATTCGTTTACTAAGAAAAAGCGAAATTTCTTCGTTTGTTGAGAAGTTGGTCAAACAGACCAATCAACATGCCGATCCACTTCTCGTTAGGCATCTGATCATCAATGAGTTGAATGAATTAGTAACGATACGTCAAAAACAAACCAATCAAGTCGTTTCTTTTACCACTACAGAGGAAATCCCGAACATTCTGTCAGACACGCCTCTCTTCATCCAATACCTTGAACAAATGATTTACTTTTTAAAAGAAATGGTACTTGAGAATCACATGAATCAATATAAAGAAGTACTCGAACAATCCGTCACGTATATTGAGAACCACTATTTTGAACCAGAGCTTTCTCTTAAAGAAGTGGCTGATCATGTCCATTTGAGTAGCTCACATTTCAGTACGATTTTTTCTCAAGGGATAGGACAAACATTTATTGACTATCTTACTGAACAACGATTGAGCATGGCTAGGCGACTTTTGCGGGAAACCAATTCAAAACTATCTGTCATAGCCTCAGAAGTGGGATACAATGATCCAAATTATTTTAGTTCTATTTTTAAGCGAAAAGAAAAAATCTCACCTAAAGAGTATCGAAAAAAGAAACAAAATAGTGCACATTCTTTACAAGAAAATAATTATCTAGTCAACGAATAAGCAACAAACCCGCGAAATATTTTTTTCAGTTTAGTCTGAAAAAGTTGTTACTTTCTTACCTGGACTACTTGCTATAATTATAGAAATAGTGAAAAAAGAAAGGAATACGCGTGTGAAAGCAGAAATAAAAAAATTACCTGTGATTATTGTTGGAATCATTAGTATTACAGTGGGACTAAATATGTTTTTGCTTCCACATCAAATTGCTTCAGCAGGCGTAGGATCAATTGGTTTTCTTCTAGAAATGGTCTTGCTGATCGATCGGACATTGATTGTTTGGGCAATCAATCTAGCGATGCTTTGCTTAGCTTTTATCTTTCTGGAAAGAGCAGTTTTTTTTAAAACCCTGATAGGTAGTTTGATATTTCCGATTATTTTAGCACACACACCGACTTTGACAATCACCCAATATTTCCCAATCGCCTTAGTCGCTGGCAGTTTTCTATTTAGTCTTGGAATATTCATTCTTTACCAAATCGGTGCCTCAAACGGCGGAGTTACGGTTCCTCCACTGATTTTCAAAAAATATTTTGGGATCGAACATGCTTTAGGTGTTTTACTGACAAATACCGTGATCATAGTTCTAAACCTTGTGATTCTGGGGGTAAGACAAGCGGTTATCTCTGCCATCTCTATTTATCTCATTTCATTTTTCATGAAAAAACTATTACAATTTCAAACTCAATTTTTAGCTATTAAGCCGATTGATTTAGTGAATGAGAGTTCGCCTATTCTAGATGAACAAACTAATAAAAACCTAGCAGAATAAACATTGTGACTAATAGCTATAAGAAAATAACCCATGAAATCCAAAATAGGAAACTATTTTCGGAAGTTCATGGGTTATTTTATATGATTATTTTTATCTATTATTTAGACGGAATGCGTTAAATCAAATTGACTACTTCAAAATAAAGCGAGTAGGACATTAGTCCTCTCGCATATTCTAAAACCGAATAAACGGCGGGAACAGAAGTAACTTCTTTGGAAATAAGGCACCATCTACGAAAATTGTTTTAGTGGATGGTGCCTTATCTTTCGAGGCTAAACACTTCTGTCCTGATCGCTGACTTATCGAGGTAAAAGTATTCTATTTTTACCTTATTTTCTACTTTTTATCCTTATTTTCCTCTTTATTTTCTTGTTCTTCATCTTCCTCTTTGATCACACGTTCGACACGATCTTCATCATTTTGTAATTCACGACGGTTGCGTTTGAACAGTCCGAAGAATCCTGCAAAAGCAACAAGTATCCCACCAACAAATTTTCCAAACATACCTGAAGTTGAACCAGTCTTAGGTAATTGCTTACCTGAAACATCTTCAGAGTCACTTATCTCTTGTGTGTTACTCGTTTGGTCATTCGTTTGCTTATTACTAGATAATCCATCATTAGAGCTGTTATCACTTAGTACTTGGTTTCTTGCAACTTGATTATCTGTATCGGTCGTCTCAGTTGATGTGGTACTACTTAAATCAGTTTCGCCTCCATCACCGGTGCTTAGATTTACCTCTGGTGTTGTCGTACTTGGGTCAGTTTCTCCTCCACCAGCGCCTGGGTCTACTTCTGGCGTCGTCATTCCTGGATCGGTTTCGCCTCCCGTGCCTGGGTCTACTTCCGGCGTGCCAGTGGCCGGATCGGTTTCGCCTCCCGTGCCGGGATCGACTTCTGGCGTGCCGGTTCCAGGATCGGTTTCGCCTCCGGTACCTGGATCGACTTCTGGTGTACCTGTGTCGGGATCGGTTTCGCCTCCGGTACCTGGGTCTACTTCTGGCATGGTTGTACCTGGATCTGTTTCGCCGCCACCTGTGCCGGGGTCTACTTCTGGTGTGCCTGTTCCCGGATCGGTTTCGCCTCCCGTTCCTGGGTCTACTTCTGGCGTAGTCGTTCCTGGATCTGTTTCGCCTCCGGTACCTGGGTCGACTTCCGGAGTGGTCGTACCTGGATCGGTTTCGCCTCCGGTACCTGGGTCTACCCCTGGTGTGCCTGTGCCCGGATCAGTTTCGCCTCCCGTGCCTGGGTCTACTTCCGGCGTGCCTGTGCCCGGATCGGTTTCTCCGCCACCCGTGCCTGGGTCTACTTCTGGCGTGCCAGTGGCCGGATCAGTTTCGCCGCCCGTACCTGGATCTACTTCTGGCGTACCTGTGCCCGGATCGGTTTCGCCTCCGGTGCCTGGGTCTACTTCCGGCGTACCTGTGCCCGGATCGGTTTCGCCTCCGGTGCCTGGGTCTACTTCTGGTGTGCCTGTGCCCGGATTGGTTTCGCCTCCTGTGCCGGGATCGGTAGTTTCTCCGCCTGTTCCTGGGTCTACTTCTGGCGTCGTTGTGCCGGGATCAGTTTCGCCTCCCGTATCTGGGTCTACTTCTGGCGTCGTCGTTCCTGGATCGGTTTCGTCTTCACCCGTGCCGGGGTCTACTTCTGGCGTGGTCGTACCTGGATCGGTTTCGCCTCCCGTACCTGGATCTACTTCCGGCGTCGTCGTTCCCGGATCTGTTTCGCCGCCCGTACCTGGGTCTACTTCTGGCGTCGTCGTTCCTGGATCGGTTTCGCCTTCACCCGTGCCTGGGTCTACTTCTGGTGTAGTCGTGCCGGGATCGGTAGTTTCTCCGCCTGTTCCTGGGTCGACTTCCGGTGTTGTTGTACCTGGATCAGTTTCTCCTCCGGTACCTGGATCGACTTCCGGCGTTGTCGTTCCTGGATCTGTTTCTCCGCCTGTTCCTGGGTCTACTTCTGGCGTCGTTGTGCCGGGATCGGTTTCGCCACCTGTACCTGGATCGACTTCTGGTGTGATCGTGCCGGGGTTAATAGGTATTAACGGATCAATCTCTGGCGTGACCGTGTTTAGACTTTTATCTGGTATTACGATATCTAAACCTGGAATACTTGCTCCTGGTTGACTTGGCAAAATTGGGTTGACAGTTGGAATACCTGCTTCTGGCTTATCTGGAGTCGCTGGTTCTACCTCTGGCGTACCTGTGCCTGGATCGGTTTCGCCACCTATACCTGGGTCTACCTCTGGTGTGCCTGTGCCCGGATCGGTTTCGCCTCCTGTGCCTGGCTCTACTTCTGGTGTGGTCGTACCTGGATCGGTTTCTCCGCCACCTGTGCCTGGGTCTACTTCTGGTGTTGTTGTACCTGGATCTGTTTCGCCTCCGGCACCTGGATCTACTTCCGGCGTACCTGTGCCTGGATCGGTTTCGCCTCCGATACCTGGGTCGACTTCTGGCGTCGTCGTGCCGGGATCGGTTTCGCCTCCCGTACCTGGGTCTACTTCTGGCGTCGTCGTGCCGGGATCGGTTTCGCCTCCCGTGCCTGGGTCTACTTCTGGTGTACCTGTGCCCGGATCGGTTTCGCCTCCTGTGCCTGGGTCTACTTCTGGTGTGGTCGTACCTGGATCTGTTTCGCCACCTGTGCCTGGCTCTACTTCTGGCGTATCTGTGCCCGGATTGGTTTCGCCTCCCGTACCTGGATCTACTTCCGGCGTACCTGTGCCCGGATCGGTTTCTCCGCCTCCCGTTCCTGGGTCTACTTCTGGCGTCGTCGTGCCCGGATCGGTTTCTCCTCCCGTGCCTGGGTCTACTTCTGGTGTGCCTGTGCCTGGATCTGTTTCGCCTCCGGTACCTGGGTCTACCTCTGGTGTGCCTGTTCCTGGATCGGTTTCGCCTCCCGTACCTGGGTCTACTTCTGGCGTGGTCGTACCTGGATCTACTTCCGGCGTACCTGTGCCTGGATCTGTTTCGCCTCCGGTACCTGGATCGACTTCTGGCGTCGTCGTGCCGGGATCTGTTTCTCCGCCCGTACCTGGATCTACTTCCGGCGTCGTCGTTCCTGGATCGGTTTCGCCACCTGTGCCGGGATCGGTAGTTTCTCCGCCTGTGCCTGGGTCTACTTCTGGTGTGCCTGTGCCGGGATCGGTAGTTTCGCCTCCACCGGCGCCTGGGTCTACTTCCGGTGTTGTCGTACCTGGGGAAACTTGTGGATTCGTTGCATCCGGTGTTGTTGCATCTGGTGTGGCCATATCCGTCATTGAGGAAGAAATATAAGCAAATTCTCCACCAATTTGGTAGATATTAAAGTTCGTATCTTTCACAACGATTGTAAAATCACTGCCACTTCCATTTGCTCCGGTTAAATAGCCAGCATACTGAACTCCATTGACCATGATTGGTTGAGCAACAAACTGATTATAAGACACACCGTCTACTGTTATATTGACCGTACTTATAACTGAAGAAAAGTTTGTCTGAGAAACCTGTCCTGTTTTCACAGTTACTGCCGAATTCGCTGTAATCGTGTGACCACCATACCCACCACCAGAAAACGTCGCTGTCTGATTCCATCCTGCTAATCCAGCTGCGTCTTCGGCAAGATTACCATCGACTGCTCCACCAGGACTAATACCTGATTGAGAACCACTATACGTTGGCATCGACATTTCATCTGCGTATGCTGTAGTTGAATCAGTGGCTTTTTGCTCGTCTAAACTAACGGTCACATATTCATATTTCAATGACTCGATCACTTGATCTTTTGCTTGGATTTCATAGTAAGTTGTATTTTCATCCGCTAATTGATCAACGAAATTTACTTTAACATTGATATTGGATTCATCTGTATTTAACCAAGAATCTGTGTTCTCAAAACTCCTTACACCGTGCAAGGATAAAGACGTTTTCAAGCTGTCCACTGTACTACCGAACTGAACAGGGGAAACCAAGTAATGTCCGTTGATCTCTAAAGGCAATCCATGGGTCGATGAAGAAAACGTGAAGTAACCATCTGCTTGATTTTTACCATGATCGGTAGAAATAGACTCATCATGATAAACTGCATAATAGGTACTTCCTTCATAGGTAATTGAAAAATTCTTCTCCATAGCATCTTCAAAGTCGCTTTTGATTTCATCTGTTAATTTTGCTTGCCCATTTTCTGCTTTCACGTTCAAAGAAAAACCTGTATCGATTTTCATATTTCCTAATACTGCACCATCATCCGCGGTAAAGTTGGTGCTTTCAGGTTTCGTTTTAGATGAGAAACTTAAGGATTTTTCTCTCGTACTTGCAACTACTTTTGAATCTTTCCAGTTTGCAGAATCTTCATAAGCCTTTTCTTTGGATTCATATAAATGAGGAGAGACCGTTTTATAATTATCTTGTGAAGTTACCTTTACATTAGGATTTGCTTGGATCAATTGCCGATAGCTTGACATTTTCATTACTTGCGCATCACTTGTAGATAAAGTAGAAGTTTGGTAATAAACGTCCGCATCTTTGATTCCCAAAATTTGTTGGATATCATATGCCGTATGGGTATCACTGACTTTGATCCCTTCTCCTTCATACATAGAAGAAAGTTTTTCTTTACTTGGTAGTTGATCCATTAACTTAGCTACAAAGCCAGTATTTGTCTTCACACTGCTACTTTGACCTTTTTGTAAGGATTGATTTAATTCATCCACAGAAGTATGTTCAATATCTTGGATGGTCTCATCTTCAACAAGTCGCTTTTCGGACAAAGAGGAACTGTCTGCAGAGGCAGAAAGATTTGGAATCGTGACGCCACCGATAAATGCCCCAGCACCAACTGTCAACAGTGCGCCAGCTTCAATCATTCGCTTTTGTTTTTTTGACATCTCTTTATCTGGTTTATTTAATTTCATTTGATCTTTCTTCTTTGCCATCACGACCACTCTCTCTTTCTTTTTCCCTAACTAAAGAGGCTAATATTTTTGTAAAACCTAGTGGATTCTTGTAGCCATGTTCAAAAAAGAAATCCGTAAATTCAATTTCTGGCACGGTCACGTTTTTTTGGATTGCTAAACTGATGATATTGACATATTGAGAAATATCAACTGTTCCTAGGACCTGCAATCCTAAGATTTTTTTAGTTTTCTTTTCATAAACAAGATAAATACTTGAATAATGATTTTTTCTACCTTTCTCAATTGGTGAGTATTTGACGATTGATTCATGGACAAACTGACCACCACGTTCTAGATAACGATTCTGATAGTGTACCTCTTCTGCGTCATATCCGAATTTTTTTGCTTGATTGAGTGTGATTCCTGTATTCGCAATGGTAAATCCATCCATATTGAATTTATACGTTCCTGTGGTCATTGCTACTTCTTGCTTTTTCTCGTGGATATTGACAGCAGCGATCAGCCCTTGACGAAACGCATCGGAAGCATGAGGATTATAAATATTTTCTTTGGTCAAGTCCATATAAGTCGTAGAGCAATCCCCTACCGCTAAAATCGAATCATCGGTTGTATACATGTACTTATCAACGACGATTGCTCCACGGTCACCGGTTTCGACTTGTCCAGCTAATAAGAACGAATTTGGTCGGAAGCCAACAGAAACAAAGACGCCATCTGCACGGATAGTCAAATCAGAAGAAGTTTCAACTTCGATTTTAGGTCGGCTCCAGATTTTTTTATCAATTGTATTGTAACTTGTCACTCTAGTACCTAGTAATAGTTGAATACCTTCTTCTTCTAGTTGCTTCTCTACTTCGATTGCGGCATTCTCATCCAAATATTTGTCAAGGATTCTTGCATTTGACTGGATCAAAGTGACTTTCATTTTTCGTTGCGCTAAGATACGAGCAATCTCTACACCGACCAGTCCAGCGCCAATCACTACCGCATGATGGGCTTCTGATATAAATTTTTCAATTGCTTCAGCATCCTTACGCTCTTTCAAAAGAAAAAGTGTCTCATTTAGTTTTCCGCCAGTTGGAGGAAGGTTGGGATACGAGCCCGCAGCCATGATCAATCGGTCATAAGATATTTCGTGCTCATGTTGACTTAACACATTTCTAAAATTCAACGTCTTCTTTTTCGCATCGATGTTAGTTACTTCTTTTTGAATGCGTAAATCCACTCCTTGAGCAATAATTTCATGCGGTGTTGCATAATTTGCTTGGGAGTGGATATCTTGATGTCCCATCAAAAATAATGGGATTGTTTGGGAGACAAATGTTATTTCATCTTTTTTTTCAAATACGATTACTTCATCGTCTGGATATTCCTCACGAATACGAAGTGCTGCGGCAATCCCCGCATGGTTTCCTCCAACAATTATGATCCTCATCAACTGCCTCCTTCATTAATAAAAGCATGCTACAAAAAATACATACGGTTATTTTTAATCTACTATTTATATAAATTATATCACTTAGAAAGACTAGTTGTCAGTTATAAAGGTCTATTTACTAAGAGTCAACCAAAACAGTTATTTCCACTCCTATTTACCAAAATCGGTACAGAAAAGAATATAACCATTCTTGATTCAACAGATGAAATAAACCATTTATTTTTTAAGTAAACATCCAGTCATAAAGTAGATATAATTGTACATTGAATTTCATAAAAAAAATTTATTTTATACGATATACACTGTATGTACATGGACATTAGATGTTAGCTACCTATTGTTGCTTAAACTGCATAGCGGCTATTTGATAATGGTTGAAATAATAAATATGACGTTATTTAAAAAGAGTCATAGAACGGATAGATCAACCATTCTATGACTCTTTATTCTTTTTATTTAGAGGAACTTATTGCTCTGATTCTTCTAATGCTTTCACATCTTTGACCCCGAATGTCTCTTCCCAGTCTTTCTTAAAATCTGTCACTGCCTTATGAATGGAAGGCATACCGAATACTTGTGTAAAGATATCTGGTGACGCAGTAATACTATGCGCCCCTTGACGACAAGCATGATTGACTTGTGCAACATTTTTAAAACTAGCAGCTAAGATCTTGCTTTGAGATTGCGTTCGTTCGATTTCCATTGCTAGTGCTTTGATAATAGCAACAGCATCGATATTTAGATTTTCCATACGGTTATAATAAGGTGCCACATAATCGGCACCTGCAGCAATTGCTAAGTATCCTTGCATTTCAGAGTAGATAGCGGTAGCAGTGACATTTACTCCTTTGGCTTTCAGTTGTTTGATGGCAGCCAATCCTGGTTCGTTCACTGGTACTTTAATGAAAATATCCTTACCAAGATGATCCATGATTACTTGGGCATCAGCTAAAATCTCCTCTGCTGTTTCTCCAACTACTTGAACATGTAAACTGGCTTTTCCAATTAACTGCTTGATTTCTTTAAAGTGAGCAAACAAATCGATCTTTCTTTCTTTTTTGATGATTGAGGGATTCGACGTTACTCCAGATAGCGGGAGGATCGATTGATAATAACGAATTTTCTCAATATTGATCGTATCTAACATAAATTCCATTTTATTCATCCTTTCAACAGATGTGTTGCTTTGTAATTTATTTAATACTGATTTTAGTCTTGATACCAATCTCTACGATTTCTTTCTCTTCAACATATAAAGTACCTGGTAATTCAGGTTTTACTGATCCGTCAAACTTGATTGTGATATGTCCAAGCTCTTTTAGATTATCATTGACCAAACTTCCAACAGACGTGATGCGATAGCTTGTCTCATTGACGAATAGCTGTTGTCCTACTTTGATCTCTCCGTGGATTGGCTGGAGTTCAATATTATAACAATAGGCTGATAGCATATCTGGTGCATCTTTTCCAAATAGAATCACGATCTTCTCTTCTTTGAATAGCGTAGCTTCTGCCCCAATCGAAGTTACTTTTGTTGAATAAACTGACATTTTTTTCCTCCTAGATTCAACTATACATTCCAAAGCTTGCTATCCATGCGACTAACACTCTGGGTACACCGTTTAAAAAGCGTGAATATAAAACGGAAGGTACGCCAACCTCTACTGTTTCAGCCTCTGCTTCTTCTAAGCCTAATCCGACAGGGATGAAATCACAAGCATTTTGAGTATTGATTGCAAATAACGCAGGTAAAGCGAGCTGTGGCGGAATATTACCTTTACCGATCTCCACCCCGATCAGTGTCCCAATGACTTGGCTGATGACTGCCCCAGGTCCTAATAATGGAGAAAGAAACGGTAAGGAACAGATAAAACCGATGATCATCAATCCCCAAATATTTCCTGCTAAAGGTGCCATGATATTAGCAAAGAAATTACCGATACCAGATCCTTGTATGATCCCGATCAACAAGGAAACAAATGCCATGAACGGAATGACCGTATTGATCATCGTCTGTACACCTTCGCGTGCGGACTGATTAAAAGTTGCCACTACTTTTCCTGCACCCATGCCGATTTTTGCAATAAAATTCTGCTGTTCAGCTTTTTGTTCAGTAATTTTTTTGCTTGTATCGTATTTATATTCACGTGTTGGCCCACTCTTATTTCCTATGTTGTCAGAATGACCGACCGTGCTTTCTTCAGTAGTCAGCGTGATTTGATTGACCCCTACTGCTGATACGTAAATGTCTTCTGTAATGTATTGTGCTAATGGTCCGCTTTTTCCTGTTGGTACGACATTGATCGTAGGTATTCCTTTTTTTGGATAGATCCCACAACGCAATGTCCCTCCGCAATCAACGATTGCTAAAGCGATTTCATTATCTGGGATAGAAGTTTTAAAGCCATTGACTGCTTCCATTCCTGTCAATTCAGCAATTTTATCGACGATTACTGGTTTTTCTCCCCCACCAGTAATATAAATAAATTTATGTTTTTCCTCTGTTGGTGTGATCACTAATGGTCCTCCGAACCCACCAGTTCCTCTTACAACTCGAATACTGTGATAGCTCATTTTTTCACTTCCTCCTTATTCTGTCGCTGTTTCTACTGTTTTACTCAGAGTGACTCCTTGTTGTTTACAAACATATGCGGTTGTAAAGTCTGTTACCCAGCCACCAATAAAATTCATAAGAATTCCGACAAACATATAACGCACAGCTAACTCCATTGAATTCAATCCTAAGGTTGTGATTCCTTGGGCGATTCCTAACCAAACAAATAATTCACCCGGATTGATGTGGGGAAAGACGCCATTGCTCGTATGACAAAATTGTGCTTGAGAAGCATAATAGCTTGGCTTGTAATATTCAGGCAAAAAGCGAGCCATTGTAAAAGACATCGGATTTCCCAACATAAAGGCAGATAAAAAAGGTAAGATCAAATATCTTGTGACGGGATTCTTCGTTGATAGTTTGGCAACTTTAGTTACTCGTTCTTCACCTAAGAAAGCAATCAGTGTATTCATTGCTACCATTAGGATCAACACTACAGGGACGATACCAGTCATCCAAGATACAAAAGTTTCCGCACCCGTTTCAAATAAACCGATGAAGCCTTCCGCAAATTTTGTGATATATTCCATTATTCAACACTCCTTTTTCTTGATAGGTATTGTTTTTTCCATAAACTGAATTGAATACCAAGCATCGTAAGTGGGGAAGGTAGCGATTCTTCTTGATAATTGCCTAATTCTACCCGCAAATAGATTTCTCTGGCATTTGCCATTGCTTGTTGCACCAATTTATTTTCTGTTCGCACCAAAGGATGATAGTTGTCGATGTAGTGGATATCTGTTCCAATATATTGTGGCAATAGACGAAATTTTGCTAGGACAGTTACGCCCTGCATCTTTCGCGCATCAATAATGATCCCTTTTTGATCGACAGCAAACATGACGATCGTTCCTGCTTTGATTTTTCCAGATCGACGACCGATAGCCACCTTCCCTTTTCTGCGCATTTCTAGATAGATTTGATTAAAGTGTTTGATTTGTTTCATTCCAAATATTACTTGCAGTCCGTAAGCAGCAAGTGCAAATGCGCCGAATATATATATGAAGTTCATGTTATGACCCCCTTTCGTATCATCCAATTTTGTAACCCAACTAAATCATCCAAACGACATAGTTCACTTCTAAATTCAGGATCGCCAATAACAGCAAAAAGCTGATCATACAGTTTTAGCAATTCTTTTTCTTTTTCCATCGTTAGATCTTGTGGAATGGCTAACAACAAGACGACTTGCACTTGTCCGTTGATCGTGGAGATCCCTTTCCTAAAGATCCCCACTGATAAAATAATTTCAGCCGATTTTTTATTGATGGCATGAGGAAAAGCAATTCCATATTCAAAAATCGTACTCCTTAACTTTTCTCTAATGAACAATTGTTCCTTAAATTCTTGATCGACTAAGCCTTTGCTCTCAAGAGATTCTAGCATATGATCAAGATTTTGTTTGTAGGGTTTCTTTTCATTTAAAATCTCAAAATCTAGTTTTAAGTGATGAACGTTTGCAGCTCTCAACTTTTCTGCTTTACGCCACTCTTCTTGCAACCAAGTTTCGTTGAATAGATTGATCAATCGAATGATTGGCGTATGTTTCTTTACATTTTTCAGAGGAATGGTTGTAAAAACAGCAAAATATTGGTCTAAGTCTTCCTGCTGATACTCCTCCTCAGAAAAATGGACCATGCTTATTTGAGGACCCAAAACCCGTTCCAATTGACGGCGAATAATCAAAGCTGTTCCTTTTCCGGTATTACAGACAATTGCAATTTCTTTGTGTTCGTTGTTACTGGTTTGTTTCCTCAATGCAAGTTCAAAATAAAAGGCAATATAGCTGATTTCTACAGTCGGAACCACTCGTTGTAACTGCTCCCCAATCTGCTGTAGACCAATTTTTGCCAGTTCATAGGCTAGAGGATATTGGGATTCGATTTCACCATAGAACTGATCTTGCAGCTCTATTCGAAAAATCAAACGATTGAGCATGTAAATGAAGTGCTCTTTTATTTCATGAACTAAGAAGGTTTCATCAAATTCTACTAGTAAATTTTTATGGATTCTCTCTATCATTTGTTGAAATAACTGTTCGATTTTTTGCTCATCAATAGTAGACTTATCCATGCCAGCGATGGCACTTATATTAAGTGGAAAACTAAGAAAAGCTTGTTCTGTTTGGCTTAGTGTGATGCTATATTCATATTCCAAATGATGGATCAATTCGACAAAAGCAGGGTGACTCGTCATAAGGTCCATATACTCATTTGGCAAATCTACCAGTATATTTCCTTTAAGGAGTCGTTTCATTGTAATAGAAATCGTTTTTTTCAAAAGAAGACCCTGATTTTTAGGTAAATTAAATTTTTGAACTAAGTGCTCTACGAAGTCTTGTGTGCGTTCTGATAATGGACGTTCTGCAAAATATTCTTGTACATAATGAAGGTGTAATAGTCGTAGATCCAGTTCTTCTCCACGCATACGCAGTCCACGATTCGGCGTGCCAATCACTTCGACATCAAAAGAGGAAATCAGTTTTTTCATCACTCGTAGATCTTTGACGACAGTACTTCGGCTGACCCCTAATGCTTCTGACAAATCATCGATCAGCAAAAAATCTTTTTGCTCGATCAGCTTCTTGAGAATAAAGAAAACTCTTTTACTGCAAGAATTAAAATCGCTCTTCCGCTTCAAACTGCCGTTCATTATCAAGTCAAATTTTTCAAAATTTTCAATTTCGATATGAAAAGCATTCTTATGTTGAACGATTTCTGCAATTCCAATCAATTCTTCGTTTAAAGATTCAATGCTGGTTTTCACCGTTTGCGTACTTGTATTCAGCTTTTGTTTCAACCCGCCGATTCTCATTTCTTTGTGGGTAACCAGTAATTGTAGAATTTGATACCATCTGTTCACTACCGTCATTTACTTCCCCCACTTTTTATCCTCTAGTTTTTCCTCCGGCCACATTTGTGGTTACTCCAGTGATATAACTCGAACGATCAGATAGATAGTAACTAACTAAGTCAGCGACTTCTTTTAATTTCCCGCTTCGACCTAATGGAATCGTGCTTGTTTTGGCATAACCTGCTCTAAGCTCTTCAATCGTGATGCCACGAGTATAGGCCAAGGCTTCTTCATAAGAAAGTGTGCGTAGTCCGGTTTCCTCCATGATTCCTGGAGCAATCCCTATTACCCGAACATTTGATTTTCCTAACTCTTTTGCCCAAGATCGAGTAAAGCTGTTGACAGCGGCTTTCGTTGCAGCATAAGCACTTTGTCCCTCTGAACCTTCAAGTCCTGATTCAGAAGACATATTGATGATAACTCCTTCTCCTTTAGCAACTAAAATTCTACTTACTGCTTGAGTCATCAAATACAAACCTTTTTGATTGATTGCGATGATTTTGTCAAAGACTTCCTCGGATAATTCATATTCCCCGTGCGCGTGCTTTTTATCCACTAATAAGCGCGGAATGTTGATTCCTGCATTGTTGACCAACCCATCGATCGTACCAAAGTGATCCTTTACTTTTGCAACTCCAGCTTCTACCTCTTGTCGTAATGTTATATTGGTTTTTACAAACAATAATCGTTGATGTTTAAGTGTCGAATCTTTAATATCAAAATTTGCTACATTGACATGTTGTTCCAATAAACTTTCGACGATACTTTTCCCGATACCAGAAGATCCTCCGGTTACAATAATCGTTTTCCCCTCAATGTTCAGCCAATTTGTCATAAGCGATCACCCCTTTTTTTGTTTACGCTTTCAGTATAGCTACGTAGAGGAAAATAATTAAGCCAGACTTTTTTTGAGTTTCCAAAAAAAATCTGACTTAATGTCTTTTTATAAGTGATGCTTTTTTTATTTACTAGTTCTTTGCTCTATTCTATTTTTTTACATGAGCATTATCTTTCAGTTTTATCGGCTACCTTCTGATTTTGAACGTTTCAACCAGTATATTGCTACTATAAAGACTATGATCATACCCAAGCCAACCAAGATATTCGAGTACATCGATTGTTCTGCTGTTTTCGGAAGCTGTCTGACTTTTCTTGAATGGTTGATGGGGGTTTTAGTATACGTGACTTGTTCCTTATTCATTACTTTTGTTATCGCTTTAGTTATTTCAGTCGTTTTGACTGTTTCACTCACTTTCTTTACCTCTGCTTGTTTGATTGGTGGTGACACAGGCTCAATGATTTTTGGCAATTTTTCCCATTGTGCGGTATAAGTCATATCACCTTCAACAAACTCGCTGACAGTTGGCGTCCAACCGATGAATTTATAGCCTTCTCTTGATGGCGTTCCACTAAACGCCGGAGTTGCTACGCCTTTAGTTAAATCTGAAAACACTTGATTATCGAAAACAGTTTGATTTTCTACACCGTCTGTATAGATCACTTGGTAATTGATGGTTTGTGGAATCACAGGTTCCCAAATAGCTGTGTAAGTTACATCACCAGTCACTGTATCAGTTACTGCTTTATCCCATCCTTTAAATGTATACCCAGCTCTTGTAGGTTGCCCACTAAATGTGGGTGTCGCAGAACCGGCGACTAAATCTTTAAAGACTTGATCTGCAAAAATTTCCTCTTCTGGTACACCGTCTGTATAGTTGACCTGATAAGTCGGAACGGGTTCCCATATGGCTGTATAGATTGCGTTGCTAGTTACTGTCTCACTGACGGTTGGACTCCAACCAGCGAATGTATAACCTTTTCTTGTTGGCTCTTCACCAAAAGTAGGTGTCGTAGCTCCTGGTTCAATACGTTTGAATGTTTGATCCTCGAATACAACTTCATTCTCCACGCCATCGACATAACTCACCGTATAGGATTCAATTGGTGTAAATGAGGCATTTACTCTAATTTCAGCTACTCGCGAAGCATTGGATGCATCTACAGGTAGTGAAACATGAATTTCAAGTGTATTTATATCACCGATTTCACCTTCGATGGAAAATGGAACTCCGATCATACGTACACTTGGATCTAGGTATGGATTCGTATGACTGAATAGCTCGCCGACCTGATATTTTCCTAATGAGGTCCCATTTAGAAAAACTTCCAGCTCCATCTCACTAGGATTTCTTCTTTCCGCATCAGTATTATCTAGCGTACTTAGATCAACCATGACCATTGCCACACCACTTTGTTGATTTTGAGATAATAGCTTCACTTGTGTTGAAAAAATCCCTGGAGAACTTCCAGGATTGATTTGTGCACCATTAAAGCGCCACGGGATCATTTCATCGTCCCCGACGTCATAATAATCAATGCCATTTGCAGAATAAGACACTTCTGAATTGACTCCTGAAGTTGCCGCAGAAACATTTGGGTTGAACCCTACAAATACAAGAAAAACAATAAAACACGATACTATCTTTTTCATAATGATCCTCCATTCTGGCATGAAGTCAATAACCATATTGTGTTGACACTTTAAATTGCTCAATGATGAACAATAAAAATCGCATATACCTCTATTTATTAAACCCCCTTTTTCCGAAAAAAATAATGATAATAAACTCGATCATAAATTTAAACTCCTGCCTCTCTATTTAGTTGTGATGTTCCATTCGCTTTTAATTTATTATTAATATTACAAAAAATATAAAAGCCTTAGATTATCCTTTGAAATTGTTATTTTTTTAATTAATCAGCTGTTTTTAGCAGTTTATAAAGATGATAGATATCTTAATCTCAAGTAAATTATAACAAATTAAACATTAAAATTGTATGAATTTTTACATACCTAATCCTCAGAATGCCAATAAAACAGTAATTAAATATGTTCTATTTTTGTTTTAAGTTATCTTGTTTATTAAATTAAATTAATTCCATTGCTTCTTTCAAGCTATGTATATTTCTATTTGAAGTTATAAAAAAACTCAACAATGTTATTAAATTCACAAATATATTTTTTTAATCACTTCATATTTTCTAACTTTATCGATTATGTTGAACAGAAAAGTAAAATAAAATGATTGCTCATCTGTCTATAACAATTAACTTTTTTTAAAAAAGGTACACCAAAATAAGCAATGAAATCCGGAACTAGCCACCATGTCCAGATTTCATTGCTTATTTTTTTAGCATAGGCTTCGATAGAATTGCTTTAACTTTTCTTTTTCCTCTTTTGATAAAGCTTGCACAGGCTTGGCTTTTCTCGCTCCTTCGATTCCATATAGCATATGGAGACAGGCGCCACTGTCTACCTTTTGACGAATTTCAAAAAATATCTGTTCCGCTCCCTTTTCTTTAAATTGTTCTTCCGTTGTCACACCAATCTTTCGTAAATTTTCTTCTAATACTTTCCCTATATTCGGTAGATTACTTAACTCTGTCATGAGATTCCCTCCAAAAGTCTGGCTTTGATATATTGCATAGTACACTTAGAATATTCTATCGTTTTTCTTTAGTATACCATTTTGAGAAACGCACTAGCAATTCAGATAAGAACGCTACTTCGAAAGAAAGTAAACTGTTTCTTTTAGCTACTCAATGTAGGCTTGCTCCTGTAAAACTTGAATCTTCTGCTTTTTTCAGATATCATTGGTTCGTAACTAAATATGATTTTGTTTGCAGGGGGACGTTATCGCGTTGAGAAGGTAAAACCTGACCCTTTGAACCTGTTGGTTGATACCAGCGTAGGGAGCAAATGTCCTTTTTGTTGATGCGAAATCGAAACAATCAAGGCATTCTTCTATACTGGAAGAATGTCTTTTTTCTATTTTAAGGAGGAATCTGATGAAAAAAGTACTAACTATTGCTGGTTCAGACTGTAGCGGGGGCGCCGGTATCCAAGCCGATTTAAAAACATTTGCCGCTCATGGTGTTTATGGAATGTCTGTGATCACCTCAGTAGTCGCTGAAAATACCGCTCGTGTGATCTCATACCAAGACATCGCACCAACAATTATCAATGAACAAATGACAGCTGTTTTCGAGGACATCTATCCTGATGCAGTCAAAATCGGTATGTTGTCGTGTGCAGATACGATGTTAGCTGTCGCAAGCAGTCTACAAGAATGGCAACCTAAAAATATTGTACTAGATCCTGTGATGTATGCAAAAAATGGCGATGCCTTGATGGAGCCACAAGCAATCGATACATTGATCAAAAACGTTTTACCATTAGCTACTTTGATCACCCCAAATATTCCAGAAGCAGAAAAAATCGCAGATCGCTCGATTACTTCCCTGGAAGAAATGGAACGAGCAGCAAAAGCCATTTATGAAAGATGTCACGCTGCAGTTTTGATCAAAGGAGGGCATCGCTCAGGTGAAGCCACTGATATATTGTATGATGGGGAAAATATTTACTCCTATACGTCTGAACGAATCGCCACAAAAAACACCCATGGCACTGGTTGTACCTTCTCTTCAGCGATTGCCTCACAACTCGCTTTGGGCGTACCATTAGACCAAGCAATTTCCAAGGCAAAAAAATATATCACTACTGCAATCGCACATTCACTAGAATTGGGCGAAGGTCATGGCCCAACCAACCATTTCTATTCACTCTATCGCAATGGTCTTAAGGAGGAACAAAGTCAATGAATACATTTTTAAAAACAGCTGTAGAAACGGTCCGTATGAAAAATCCTTTGGTCCACCATATCACGAACTATGTAACGGTCAATGATTGTGCGAATGTCACACTTGCGATTGGCGGTTCACCGATTATGGCTGATGAAGCGTTAGAGGTAGCAGAAATCACAGCAATGTCACAGGTATTGGTACTAAACATGGGTACTTTAAATGAACGTACCGTAGCTTCGATGCTTTTAGCTGGGCAAACAGCCAATGAAAAAGGTATCCCAATCATTTTTGATCCAGTCGGTGCAGGGGCTTCACAGTTTCGTAATCAAACAGCAAAAACGATCATGGAAAACTTGAAATGCGCAGTGATTCGTGGCAATATTTCAGAAATCCGCTTTTTAGCAGGGATCGCAAGCACAACGAAAGGTGTTGATGCCTCGGCAGATGATGCAAGCTCCATTGAAGAAGCCCAACAGATTGCTGATCAATTAGCAACCGCTCACAAATGTATCGTAGTGATCACCGGTGCGACAGATGTGATTTCTGATGGGCGGCGTAAAATATTAGTGCACAATGGTTGTTCTGAAATGAGTCGGATCACTGGCACTGGCTGTATGCTCACTTCATTGATTGCTAGCTTTTGTGGAGGGTTACTTGAAGATCTTTTTCACGCCACAACCACAGCTGTTCTTACCATGGGGATTGCTGGTGAGCTTGCGTTGGAAAAAACGGCTGGAACGGGAAGTTTTCGGATCGCATTGATTGATGAAATCAGCCGTATTGATCGGGAAACATTACTACTGCGAGGAAACTACTTTGAAAAATGACATCAACTATTCCTTATACCTGGTGACTGATCAGTCACTTTTGAAAAAATACACACTCCAAGAAGCAGTGCAACAAGCACTTGAAGGTGGTATCACTGTCTTACAGTTGAGAGAAAAAAAAGCCAATTCACGAGATTTTTATGAGGAAGCGATTGCGTTGAAACGATTAGCTAAACCATACAATGTTCCATTGATCATCAACGATCGAGTAGACATTGCGTTAGCTTGTGATGCAGACGGTGTTCATGTCGGTCAAACAGATCTACCTGTGGCTGTGGTGAGAAAAATGATTGGCCCAGAAAAAATCATCGGCGCTTCCGTCCAAACACTCGCACAAGCAATTTCCGCTGAACAAGCTGGGGCAGATTATTTAGGTGTCGGGACGATGTTTCCAACCGCGACTAAAACAGACGCCATCAATGTATCAAAAAGAGAACTCAAGAAGATCCTTCAACACGTTTCGATTCCTGTTGTTTTGATCGGTGGTCTCAACGAACAAACGATTGCAGAATTCAAAACTTGCCCCGTCCAAGGATTTGCTGTGGTTTCAGCGATCCTAGCAAAAGAAGAAATCAAAAAAGCGACTAAAAAACTTTCTGTACAAATCAATACGTTCATCAAAGAGTAATAAATTAAAAAAGCGGCCCATGTAAAGTCAAATGATCTTTACATAGGTCGCGTTTAATTTCATTCCTCACTCCAAGCTTTTCAAATGATGTTCAACGATAAAAGCAGTTTCTTCAATCGATTTATCCGACACATCAATGACAAAATTTCCATAGTGATCAAAAATCTCTTGCGAGTAAGCCAATTCTTTGTGGATCGTTTCTAAATTGTTGTAGCTTGACGATTGATGCAAACCTAAAGAATCTAAGCGATTGCTCCGGATTCTCACTAAATTCTCTGGATGACAAGTCAAACCAACGATTTTACTTTTGTCTACTTCTTCTAATACTTTGGGTAATGGTACTTCAGGGATCAATGGCAGATTGGACACTTTGTACCCCTTATTTGCCAGATACATACTTAAAGGTGTTTTTGACGTTCGGGAAACACCTAGAAGTACGACATCTGAATCTAAAAAACCTTTAGGATCTTTTCCATCATCATATTTTACAGCAAACTCGATGGCAGAAATCCGATTGAAGTATTCAGTATCCAACTTGTGGACAGCCCCTGGTTCTTCAATGGGCTGCATCCCAGTTTTTGCATGAATGATCTCGAAAAGAGGATGCATCAAGTCGATATAGAGTAAACCAGTTTTCCGACTAAAAGATTTTGCCACTTCCGATAGTTCATGATTCACGAGTGTACTGATCACAATTGCTTTATCACGTAAAGCATCTGCTAAAATCGGCAACAGCTCTTCCTTCTGATTCACAAAAGGAAATTTATAGTTATTATGGAACACCAAGTTAGGATATTGGACCATCACAGCGGATAATAACTTTTGCGACGTTTCACCTAGTGAATCTGAGATAGAATAAACAATGACTTCATTTTGCATGGATAAACTCCCCCTATCGATTTCGTTCAGCATTTCTCGCTTGCTGAGTGATAAAATTCAATACTTTTGATTTAGTGATCTTACCGATTACGTTTCGCTCATTTGCTTCATCAACCACTGGCAGAGAGTCAACTTCAAAATCTTGAAGGATCGTCGCTACTTCCAATAAATCCATTTTTTTCGTGCAAGTTCTGATATGCGGATTTCGTGTCATACAAAGAGCGACCGGCGTATGATCGATTTCAGTATTTAAGGAAGCTCTCAACAAATCTTTTCGAGATAATACACCCACCAATTGTTTTTCTCCGTCAATCACATAAATCGAGCCAACATCATACACGAATAATGTCGTGATCGCATCACGGATCGAAGTATTCAAATCAATCAGCAATGGTGGCACCATGATCTCATCCACTTTGACTGTGAATGTTTTAAAGAAAAAAAGCGTCTCTAGGTCAGAACCTGTATACGTATAACCAATTTTCGGCGTAGCTTCCAGTATCCCAGACATTGTCAAAAAGGATAAGTCCGACCGCAGTGTCGCTCTTGAAACATCTAAGAGTTCAGAAATTTTTTCTCCGCTGACAGGTTGTGTCTCTTTGACGATCTCGATGATCTTTTTTTGTCGTTCACTCAATTTCATTTGTGCTTTTTCTCTCCCTCCCTCATCTTCATTTCTTATTATACACATATATAAACCGATTTCAAAATAAATTTGTGTTTCATTATTCTTATTGACAGATATATATGAGTCATATTAAGATGTGTTTACAATATAAATGACTCACATTAAATCAATGGAGGCTTATCATATGGTAAAATGGATCTATGACTTTAACGAAGGCAGAAGCAAAGATAAAGCATTATTGGGTGGAAAAGGTGCAAATCTAGCGGAAATGACTCACTTAGGATTGCCTGTTCCTTCTGGCTTTACCCTGACTACAGAAAGTTGTATGCGCTATCTTAAAAATGCCGCTTTCTTTGATCAACAATTGATAACAGAGATTCAAACAGCTATCGAACGGCTAGAAGTAAAAACAAACAAGTCATTTACGAACGATGATGAGCTATTGCTAGTTTCTGTAAGGAGTGGTGCAGTCTTTTCTATGCCTGGTATGATGGATACGATCCTCAATCTAGGTCTAAATGATTTACGAGTACATGCTTTAGCTGAGCAAACTAGTTTAGCTTTTGCTTATGATTGCTACCGTCGTTTGTTGCAAATGTTTGGCGATGTCGTCTACGGAATCCCCAAAGAAAAATTCAATCTTCTACTCACAAATGCAGAAAAAGAAATCAATAAAACGGTTAATGATTTCAACGAACAACAACAGTTAGCATTGATCAAAAATTATAAAGAGCTATTTATCAAACATAATAAAGTTTTCCCTCAACATCCTATGGATCAGCTAAAAGAAGCAATCCAAGCGGTCTTCCACTCTTGGAACAATCCACGAGCAAACGTTTATCGAGAGTTACATGGTATCTCTCATCATTTAGGCACGGCTGTCAATGTCCAAGAAATGGTTTTTGGAAATAGCGGAAATGAAAGCGGTACAGGTGTCGTCTTTACCCGAAATCCCGCTACAGGTGACAATCAGCTTTTTGGTGAATTTTTGCTGGATGCACAAGGAGAAGACGTTGTTGCTGGCATTCGCACGCCCCAACCGATCCAAGAGCTAAGTGAGCGACTACCTAATGTCTACCAAGATTTCTTGCACTACGCACAAATGCTAGAACTTCATTACAAAGATATGCAAGATATCGAATTTACCGTTGAACAGGGAAAGCTATTTATTTTACAAACGAGAAATGGCAAACGAACAGCTAAAGCTGCTTTAAAGATTGCGACTGACTTAGTAGACGAGAACGTTCTTTCAAAAGAAGAGGCTTTGATGCGAGTGGAAGCAGAAATGATCGACCAGTTGATCCATCCGATTTTTAAACCCGAAGCTCTAGATCAAGCAACACCATTTGCTCAAGGCTTACCTGCAAGTCCCGGTGCTGCCACAGGTGAGATCGTCTTCACAGCCGAAAAAGCAAAAGAACGATATGAACAAGGAAATAAGGTCATCTTAGTTCGCCAAGAAACCTCTCCAGAAGATATCGAAGGAATGATCGTTAGTGAAGCCATCGTCACTAGTCGTGGCGGGATGACTTCTCATGCCGCTGTCGTCGCTCGTGGGATGGGTACTTGTTGCGTGACTGGTACGGAAACCTTGACGATCGACGAAGAAGCAAAAACTGTAACAACAAATGACATTCGGCTAAAAGAAGGCGAGATTCTCTCCGTCAATGGCAATACAGGCGAGATTTACTTAGGGGAACTTCCTACAGTTATCGCTGAAAACAATCAGGACCTTACTTTATTTTTATCTTGGGCGGATGAACTCGCCGACTTAGAAGTGCGTGCCAATGCTGAAACTTTAACTGATTTAACCACTGCTCTTGATTTTGGGGCTACAGGTATCGGATTAGCTAGGACCGAGCATATGTTTTTCGGAGAAGATCGTATTTTAGAAATGCGTCGCTTGATTTTAGCAGAAGATCACCGAGAAATGGAAACAGCTATGACAAAATTGCTGGCATTTCAAGAAAATGATTTTTATCAGATGTTCCAAACGATCCAAGATAAACCAATGGTCATTCGCCTACTTGACCCACCGATGCACGAGTTTCTTCCCCATGAGGTACCAGACATTGCGAATTTAGCAGACAAACTGGTCCGATCAGTCAATGAACTGACAGCAAAGATCGAGTATTTGAAAGAAACCAATCCGATGTTAGGTCACCGTGGGTGTCGCTTAGGGATCACTACACCTGAAATCTATCAGATGCAAGTCAAAGCAATCATTCAAAGTGCGATTCGGCTAGTACAAGAAGGGATACCAGTTGTTCCAGAAATCATGATCCCATTGATTGCTGAAAAAGAAGAATTGCTACACCTCAAAGCTCTATTGATCGAAACGATTGAAGCAACTTTCAACGCACAAAACATCGTACCATTTCCTTACGAGATCGGTACGATGATCGAGTTACCTCGTGCTTGTTTGATTGCCGATCAATTAGCAGAACAAGCTGATTTCTTCAGTTTCGGTACAAATGATCTCACTCAAATGACCTATGGATTTTCTCGAGATGATATTGGAAAATTCATCAATCGCTACCAAGAAAAAGCGATCATGACCCATGATCCATTTCAACATTTAGATCAACAAGGTGTTGGTCAATTGATCAAACTCGCTGTTTCTAATGCACGTCGAACCAAACCAACGATGACGATCGGCATTTGTGGTGAAGTCGGCGGAGATCCTCAATCGATTCCCTTCTTTCAAGCCATTGGAATCGACTATGTCTCCTGCTCTCCTTACCGGATTCCAGCTGCTCGATTAGCGGTGGCACAGGCTGCGATCCGTAGCCGTCCGTCTTAATTATTTATTTCTTTGTATCTAGTTTTAAAAAAAGTAACCACAGCCAACGTATCGAACGTTTTAGGCTGTGGTTACTTCTTTAGAGCGATATTATTTTACCGTGAGCTATTTTCTTTTTCTTCTGTTCTTCAGCTTCTCCTTTTCACGGATTCTCTTTTCTTGAAAGAGCAGTTCTTTCTGCAATTTCAAATAGTTCATATAGCGATTTTCTGATAGCTCTCCACTGTCGATCATATTGACTAAGATCCAACCAACATATCCTGCTCGGTCTTTATCTAAATTCTATTTTTAGCTACCTTTCTCTTTGTATCCTTTAAGAAAGACTGAGTTTTTTCATTCTCACATAAATACTTGTATCTAATACCACTTTTGTCACCAACAGAACGATAAGTATTAAAGCGACGTTGGCAACAAAAGAGTGAAAGAAGAACATATTATCTCGACTCATCCATAACAACACTTTATCAATTTCAAATGTATTGATTGGGAAGAGATACAGTATTTTATTCGGTATTCCCGACATAAAAATATGCGTCAGTGGTTGCGGAATGACAAAGAGTCCTAGTGAAATAGCTAGCGCACTAAATGGTGAACTACTCAAACTGGAAATCAGCATAGTTACGCCAGCGATGAACAGCACTCCTATTAACTGAAAAACAACACCGAACAAGTAAGCTTGAAGCATATTCCATCCCAATGGAAAATCAAAGACCTTCCAATCCAAGTTGGCTTGAACGCTCACATCCCACCCACTAAATCCATAATAAATATAAAATATTATCAAGATGATTAACTGAACGATCAGAAAGGAAGCTATAGCCATACCTGTTCCAACCAGAATTTTTGATTTTATCATTTTTGTTCTGCCGTACCTTGTAGACAACAACAAAGGAATAATATTTTTTGAAGTATCATTCGCAAAAAGAATCGAGCATATCAGAATGACAAACAGCGAAATTGGGATAAAAGCAATTGAAGTGACATTTAACAAATCCGTCCAAGTCTTAAAATTCCCTATTTTGATCGGAAATCCCATTTTTTTATAGCCCACGTTTTTCATAGATAAAAGATTCACATCGTCAATGGTATATTTTTTACCGTCCCTAATGGCATCTATCATTTCAACATAAACATCTTGCTCCTCGTGATTTGTGAATGTATCGACCACTGACCATTGAAAGTAATCAAATATTTGAATGTTTTTTCTTTTTTTGTCCTGATAAATCTTCAAATAGTCAGATGTAATTTTTTTAACCTTATGATCAGTCAACTCACCTTGGTACTCATTTGTAAAATCTAGATATCTTTCAATTGATTCCCTACCCGAAACATCAGTAATATTTTTAGCTCCCCTAAGTTGCGACTGAAAAAAGCCAATATAGACGATTGCAAAAAGACTCAATAACAAGACAAGCCCAGATCCAATAATCGATTTGTTTTTCAGTATCTTTTCACTTTCAAATTTAAAAATCTGCATTCGTTTGATCCTCAGTTCTAAAATAGTATAAATACAAATCTTCCAAGTTCGCCTTCACATGGAGAGCATTGTCATTCGGTTTGACCGTCGAAATGATTCTTAATATGACACGATCATCTACATACTTTTGATTGCTTACAGGATATTTTTGGTAATATGATTCAATCTCGTCAAGCGATGTTTTAACTTCCCACACACTGTTTTCGATATTATTCATTAATTCAGTTACTAATCCTCTATCTTGAACCACACCTTTATTTAAAACCAACACTTCATCCGAAATATATTCCACATCAGATACAATGTGAGTAGATAAAATAATAATTTTATTCTCTGATAGGGAGCTGATTAAGTTTCTGAACCTCACTCGCTCTTTTGGATCTAATCCTACTGTTGGTTCATCAAGTATCAAAATTTCAGGATCATTAATCAGTGCTTGAGCAATTCCTAAACGTTGTTTCATACCACCTGAATATTTCTTTATTTTTTTATTCTTTTGCTCTGATAGCCCAACTAATTCAAGCAATTCCAAACATCGTCTTGTTGCTAGTTTCCCTCTCAATCCTTTTAATGCTGAGATATAAAGCATAAACTTTATCCCTGTAAAATCTGGATAATAACTGAAATCTTGTGGTAAGAAACCTAGTACCGATCTAAATGCTTCACTATTTATTGTCACATCCTCATCGTTATATAAAATTTTCCCACTATCGGATTTGATCACTCCACAAATTAATCTAAAAAGAGTTGTCTTTCCTGAACCATTGGCTCCAAGCAAGCCATAAACTCCTGCTTTCAACGTTAGAGAAACATCATCTAAGGCTTTTAATTCATCGAATTTCTTAGTAATATTCTTTATTTCTAATTTCATATAAAATCACCTCCCATGTTATGTTGCTTTAACATTTGTCTTATCAATGCAAGAAGTCCAATTGAAGTAATCACATAAACAATCGTCCAATAAGAAAGTGGAAAACTATAAATGTTGAATATCCCTTCGATAATAATCGATACTGCGACTAGTACTCCCGAACTAGTCCAAAGCAATAGGTTCGACAAGTTATTTCGTATTAGAGTAAAAATTGAGAATAAAACAATACAGAAAACATTGAACGGAACGAGAAGATACAACGCAAAACTTAAGAAAGACACAGGAAATATCTGCTTACCTACCACCGCAAGAATCACTATCAAAAGCAAATCAAATACACCAAAAACAAGCATTTTCATCGCTGTATGTTGCCGTAAATCGTATTTAAACGTCTGCTCTAGCTCCCACATATTATTCGTGAAGCTCTTAAACAGCTCATCTGTGAAAAATATCACTGAAAAAAGAACCATTCCTGTTATCCCTCTCAGAACATGTTCATAGCTCATTTCACCCTTTGAAAACATAAGAAACAAGGAGAATCCTAGAAGTGCAAATTGAATACTCCACAATTTCCATCCCACAAACTTAATTGAGGATAAAAACAAACTTAAATAGGATTTTCTTGAAATTTGGTTTTTAAGCATTTGCTTGTTTCCCAATCTCACTATTCTTTTTTTGGCTTCTTGGGTAGAAATATCATTTTTCAAATAATCTCTATTCAAAATAATAGTCCTCCTTTTTAAGTATTTGTTTCATTTTGTCTAGTCCTTGTTGAATCCTTGATTGTGCTGTTGGCACACTCGTTTTAGTTAACTGTGCTATTTCCTTAACTTTCATATCATAGAAAAATTTAAGTATGATCGCTTCTCTTTGGTACTCTGGCAGTTGGTCTAACGCACGCTGAATGTTCCTGTTTTGATCATTTATGAAGTCAAAGCTTGAGTCTTGGTCTTCTAACTCTTTATTGTAAGATTCATCGAATACTACTTCGTCAAAATCATTTTTCTTGCTATAGCTATTACACGTATTCACAGCAATGGTGAAAAGATAATTGAAGAAACTTCCTGAAAATTTATAAGAATCAATGCTGCTTATCACTTTCAAAAACGTTTCTTGGGTTAAATCTTCAGCTAATCTACTTTTTCCAAAAAACCTTCTTCTGCAATAATTGAAAATTTTGTCGTAATATTTATCAATAAGTTTTTCCCAAGCGTCAACATCTCCTGACTTTATTTTCAGGATAGTTAGATAGTCGTTGATTTCTCTCACCTACCTCTCTTTCAATTCATCAAGGAGTCAAAATCCGCCTGGATCTACTTTATTTTGACAAGGCTTATTCTTGACATTGTTTTTCTTACCATGCTAAAACCCCAAACCATAATGAGTGGAATTAACACTCCCATCATTACACGAAATAAGCCATTAACGACAGTAATTTCGTTATGCCACAAATTAAAAATTTGAATAGGTATCATATGTAGCAAAAAAACACTTTGACTATAGGGTTTCAACTTTTCAAATCCGCTTATCTTGTTTTTCGTAATAACTAATAAGCCAAACAAACACACCGTAAATGGAATAGTGAAGTACATAAAATTCTTATCGATTCCTTGATTTTGAAATACGATCATTCCTTCAAAAACTCCAATAAGACTAGCTAAGAACAATCCATAGAAAAGTGACTTGGAGTATTTTTTTAATTTATACTTATTATCTGCTAGAACAAACCCTATGAGAACAAATATCGGACTAAAGAAAAAGCCATTCCTTGTAGTCGCAAACACACTGAAATATTTTTCCACGCCTGAAACGAGCAACGGATTAGAAAAAAATGCTGAATATGTTTCAATAGAGCCAATCGAAAAGAGCAAGAAGCAAATCAGCAGCATCCATCTATAACCTAGTTTTTGAAGCATGTATCTCACAATAACTATCGAGAAGACTAAAGCAGGAAAATACCACAAATGATAGAAGCTCCCACTGTAAAAGAAAGAGACAATAAGTGCTATTGGTAGTAATCCTAAATGAACTTGGACTGTCTGTTGTATCAACTGAATACCAAAAGGTATGTAAAGCATAAATGTCACTGCATAGAGATATACTATCTTTCTCAGCCACTTCAGCGAATGCCCTTCTCTTTTGCTGTTCAATCGAAAGAAGTACGCATTATTTACGAAGAAAAACGGGACAGCGATTCGGCAAATCATGCTTTTAACTATAAAATGCAATGTTGGATCACTAACAATCGTTCCAGAGTGGACAACGACAACACAAACCGTTGCAATAAATTGCGCAATATATAGGTTCTGATTTTTGTTCTTCATGGCTTCTCCTTATGATTTGGCTCTTACACTAACAATTAACTGTAAAAATAAAAAAAACATTTAAAGATTAGCAAAATCTAATAAATATATGTAAATATCAAATGAAAGTTTTTTAAATAGTATTTTCTCATTCGGATTATCGACATTTATCGTAAGCAACTGGCTTTTCTAACTAAATATAAAGAAAGCCTTCCAAACATCTTACAGTAATGAAGCATTGGAAGGGAAAAACATAAAATCAAGGTCATCAAAAATTGAAAAAAAAAAGAACCCTTGAAAATTCAAGGGTTCTTCCTCTGTCTGATAATAACAAATTAACGACGGATTTCTTTGATACGAGCTGCTTTTCCGTGTAATGCACGTAGGTAGTACAATTTCGCACGACGTACTTTACCGTAACGGACAACTTCGATTTTTGCAACACGTGGTGTGTGCAATGGGAATGTACGCTCAACGCCTACACCGTTAGAAACTTTACGTACTGTATAAGTTTCGCTGATTCCAGCACCACGGCGTTTGATTACAACACCTTCAAATAACTGGATACGTTCACGAGTACCTTCGACAACTTTCGCATGAACACGTACAGTGTCACCAGGGCGGAAAGCTGGAATGTCAGAACGTAGTTGTTCTTTTGTTAATTCTTCGATTAATGGATTCATTGTTTTCTTCTCCTTATTCCAAACATTCTTATGAGTAATTTCTCACAGCGGAACATCGTAATAGTTAAGTGTTTTTACACTCACCATAGAATACTATCATATTCTATGGTGAGTGTAAAGAAAATTTTCATTTATTTGTTGCAACTCAAGCTTCTTCTTTTTTGATCTCCGCTAGCATTTTTTCCATTTGCGGTGTCATGTCTAATTTTTCTAACATGTCTGGACGTCGAAGATATGTCCGGCGTAAGGATTCTTTTAGTTGCCATTCTTCAATCAATTTATGGTTACCATTGGTCAATACTTCTGGTACTTTCATATCTTTGAATTCTGCTGGTCTCGTATATTGAGGATGTTCCAACAAGCCAGTAGAATGCGAGTCTGTTTGGGCAGATGTTTGATTACCTAAAACATCCGGCAATAGCCGAACGGTCGCATCGATCATGACCATGGCACCTAACTCTCCACCGGTCAGTACATAATCTCCCAATGAGACTTCATCAGTTACGAGCGAACGGATGCGCTCATCATAGCCTTCATAGTGGCCACAAATAAAGATCAGGTGCTCTTCTTCCGAAAATTCTTCTGCCATTTTTTGATTGAACGGTTGACCAGCTGGATCAAGTAAAATCACCCGTTTCTTAGTCTCTGGATGTTTTTCTTCGATGGCTTTGATATTGTCATAGATGGGTTGGACTTTCAATAACATCCCTGCTCCACCACCATAAGGATAGTCATCGACCGTTTGGTGTTTGTTGTCCGAATACTCACGGAAATTAGAAACATTGATTTCTAACAATTCTTTTGCTACTGCTTTACCAATGATCGATTCCCCCATCGGGCCTTCAAACATTCGCGGAAACAGAGTCAACACGTCAATCTTCATCATCGATCAATCCTTCTAATAATGTTACACGAACCAAGCCATTTTCAAGATCGACTTCTTGAACGACGGAATCGATATACGGGATCAGTGCATCTTTTTTCTTTGGTCGTTGGATGACCCAAACATCATTTGCGCCTGGAGATAAAATCTCTTTGATCTTTCCTAGTTCTTTTTCGTTTTCATCAATGACCTTTAAGCCAATGATTTCATGGTAGTAATATTCATTTTCTGTCAATTCAACTAAGTTTTCTTTTGATACACGTAAGATACCATCACGGTATTTTTCAACGTCATTGATGGAAGGATGATTCTCAAAGCTGAGTAAATCAAAGTTTTTATGTTTACGGTGACTTTTTACAGTCAATTCTACAGGAGCTTTTCCTTCTTGGAAGAGTGTCAAAACTTCACCTTTTTTGTAACGTTCTTCAGGGAAATCTGTGGTTGAGATGACACGGACTTCGCCTTTGATTCCTTGGGTATTGACAATCTTGCCAACATTTAGATATTCAGTCAACTTTTGTCCTCATTTCTTTCATGATTCTTGTCACTCTGCTTGGTCACGATTTGCTTTTGGACTCAGAGTGTTCTATCGTTTCCTGTCTATTTTAGCATGTGGTTCTTGGCAATTCTAGTCTTCTTTTATTGTTGTTCCATGGAAACAGCCATTTTTAATGCATTCATCGAATCTTGATTCGTGATCGTATAGACAGTGGTTGGTTGTTGCCAAATGATCCGAGTATTTTGATTGGTGCCATCGGTCATATTGATTTCGATCGTTCCGACTTTTTCCGGTGCAGGTAAGCGGGCAGACTCCAAGTAAGTCACGATCTGTTTCGCCAAAGGTACAGGATCTTGTCCGTCAATATTGCTGGCACGTATTCGTAACCGCCAATTTCCTTCTTGCCATTCAAGAATCGAAGAACCGGCAGCACCTTGTTGATAACCGACAATGTTATAGCCGAGATCGACTTGTCTTCCTCCAGTATCGACCGTAAATGGCTGAATCGTGTTCAGTGTTTCTTGGGAAGATGCAAAGTCATCTTGATAAAGGTAAGAAGCGATTGGTTCTGCTTGGTTCAATGAGGCGTCGTTTAGTGGTAGCGCTTGTTCTGATTGATAGTATAAGACAGAAAAGCCTTGTTTTGTCATCGTTGCTGCGATGTTCAAGTTAGATGACCCAACTGGGATCTCTTTTGGCATCGGTGTGTCTGGATACTCTTTTTGCAATTGCTCAAAGGCAGTTTGCGTCGAATTTTCTTGTGTGCTCGTGCTTGTTTCAGCTGATGATGCTGTTGAAGCTGTTGTCTCCTGACTACTTGTGGAAGATGCCCCTATCTCTTCCTTTGAAGTAGTTGTTTCTGTCGTACGAACTGTTTCATTTGTCGTTTCTTGACTCGTTTCACTTGGTGATTGACAAGCACCGAGTAAAGCGACAGCGAATAAGCTGATCAAACCTATTTTTTTCATTTGAAACACTCCTCTCTTACTATTAAGGATACGCTTTGTACCTGTTTTTGCCAAATATGATCTCTAAAGAACACAAAAAAACTGTTTCGCGAAAACGAAACAGTTTATTCTTTATTGTCGATGATATTCAAACGCACTTTTTTCGGTGCATTGATTCGTACTCCGTAAACGATCGTGCGGATTGCTTTCGCAACGCGCCCTTGTTTACCGATGATACGACCGATATCTTCGGGAGCCACAGTTAGATTGTATTCGTAAAAATCTTCCGATTCAACGACTTCTAGCTGGACTTGATCAGGATAAGTAACTAACGGACGAACGATTGTTAAGACTAATTCGCTTAAATCTTTCATATCCGGTCACCTTATTTCTTTGAGAATTTAGCTTCATGATGTTTTTTCATAACGCCTTCTTTTGAAAGGATGTTACGTACTGTATCTGAAGGTTGTGCACCTTTTGATAACCAGTCAAGTACTAAATCTTCTTTTAAAACTACTTCTGCAGGGTCTTTCAAAGGGTTGTAAGTACCTACAGTTTCGATGAAACGTCCATCACGAGGAGAACGAGAATCAGCTACGACGATACGGTAAAAAGGACTCTTTTTAGAACCCATACGTTTTAAACGGATTTTAACTGCCATTATATATTTCCACCTCCATTGTTTTATTCACAAGATGTAGTGTACCAGTTTTTTTTTACCCTGTAAAGCTTTTTTTCTTTACAGTCTGATTTTTTTCTATTTTTATTCTTTCTTTAAGTCGTTAGTGTCCTTTTCCATGGATTTCTTCTTACTTTTTTGAATCATCAAGGTTGAACATAGGAAGCTTGTAAATCCCCTATCCATAAGCATTTCTTTTGTTTTCGACTCTACATTAAAATAACCCAAGTGTTTTTATTTGCTCAGTTTACTTATTTTTTGTAAGATAAATATAGAAAGATTGAAGGAGGAATTGTTTTATGACAAAAAAAATTGGTTTTTTCATCGGAAGTTTAAGAAAAGATTCATACAATAAGAAAGTTGCAGAAACTTTTTCGGACTTATTACCGGAAGGATACGAGAGCGTATTTGTAAAAATCGATGACCTTCCTTTTTATAACGAAGATATCGAGACACCTGAGCAAACACCTACAGAATGGACACGTTTCCGTGAAGAAGTCAAAGATCTAGACGGCGTGATCTTTGTTACTCCTGAGTACAACCGCTCAGTGCCAGCTGTATTGAAAAATGCCTTGGATGTTGGTTCTCGTCCTTATGGTCAAAGTGTCTGGGATAAAAAACCTGGTTTAGTGGTCACTGCTTCTCCTGGTGGAGTCGGTGGTTTTGGCGCAAATCATCACTTACGTCAATCATTAGTCTTTTTAAATGTCCCAACATTACAACAACCAGAAGCGTATATCGGAAATATCAATAACTTACTTGATGAAGATGGCAACATTATCCAAGGAACCGTTGATTTCTTCCAAACGATTTTAGATGCGTATCTAGATTTCGCTGGAAAATTGAACGCTTGATGTCTTGCTAATTTTACAAAAAACCACGAAACAGCATGTTGTTTCGTGTTTTTTTGTGTGACCTACTATTCTTTGTGCCCTTCTTTACGATAGTGTAGCTCAATAAACTCGCCAAAGCGTTTCGTGTCCACCAATTGATACCGCTGTACATAATCTCCTTCTTGAAAAAGACGAATCCCTTTCCCAAGTAATACAGGCGCAATTTGAATGTACCATTCATCGATCAGTTGCTGTTCAATGATTG
This sequence comes from Enterococcus sp. AZ062, assembly GCF_051715065.1. Lineage (NCBI taxonomy): Bacteria > Bacillati > Bacillota > Bacilli > Lactobacillales > Enterococcaceae > Enterococcus > Enterococcus sp. AZ062. Next base: position 2,221,420 of record NZ_JBIOTB010000001.1, read on the forward strand.
GTTTGAGCAAACGACCGCCACCAACTACCCAGATCCTTTGTTCACTTGATTCCTTCAACTCCTTGATCAAGCTTACGGGATCTTCGTGAACGACCCTAGCATCCTCTAACTTCAATTCTTTGTCTGTTGAAAAGACATAATTGGTTTTTTCTGGATAGATCTTGGCTGTATCTAAATATTTTTTGGCTTCTTGATACGTTTTTCTGCCCATGATCGTTGTATCGATGGTTTGATAAAACGCATCATAGGTTGTTTTTTCCCCAATAGGCGTATCGAAGAGCCATTGCAAGTCATCATTAATTGTTGCTAGATAGCCATCCATACTGATTGCTCCGTAAAAAATGATCTTAGACATTTCATCTTTCTCCTTTAGCGAGTGACTTCTTGGTGGCGAAAACATGTGATCAGGTGATCGTTGATGATCCCTACCGCTTCTAAAAAGGCATAAATGGTCGTACTTCCAATAAATTTGAAACCGCGTTTTTTTAAGTCCTTTGAGATGCGATCAGAGAGTTCACTAGTAGTTGGCACTTCACTTTGGTCTTGGTAGTTTCCGATCACGACTTCGCCATTGACAAAAGACCAGAGGTAATCAGAAAAACTCAGTCCGGTTGCTCGCATGGCTAAAATAGCTTGTGCGTTAGCGATTGCCGCTTCAATTTTCCGGCGATTGCGGATGATTCCTTTATTGCTCATCAATTCTTCGATTTTTTCTTTAGTATAGCTAGCGACTTTTTCGAGTTCAAACTGGTCGTAAGCCTCATCGAAAGCTTGGCTCTTGTTCAAGATCGTTTGCCAGCTGAGACCTGCTTGATTGATATCAAGCATTAATTTACGGTACAGTCGTTGGTCATCATATTCAGGTACTCCCCAAATCGTATCATGGTACTCACGCATCATTTCAGTTGATTCACTCCATGGACAGCGTTGCATCGACTCACTCCTTTTGGGATTTTCAGACAATGTATGAAAAAACTCCGAAGACAAAATTAAATACGTCTTCGAAGCTTTTTTGCACTTGATTACTGTTTATTTCTTTTTCTTCTTTTTCTTTTTATTTTTCTTCATCATGCGATTCATCGCCATTTTTCCTAGCTTACCTTTGACACCGGTACCGAACATTTGGTCCATGCCAGGAATATTCATATCCCCTTTAGACATTTGTTGCATCATCTTACGGGATTCTTTGAATTGTTTGATCATACGATTGACTTCCACTACGCTGTTCCCTGAACCAGCAGCAATTCTGCGTCGGCGGCTTGGATTCAATAGGTCTGGGTTTTCACGTTCTGCAGGTGTCATCGAATAAACCATTGCTTTTTTACGCTCAACATCTTTCGGATCAACTTTGATATTTTCGATTCCTGGCATCTGATTCATTCCTGGGATCATTTTTAATAAGTCTTCGATTGGGCCCATACCCATGACTTGATCCAATTGTTCAATGAAATCATTGAAGTCAAATGAGTTCTCACGCATTTTTTGCGCAAGCTCTTCTGCTTTTTTCTCATCATAGTCTTGTTGCGCTTTTTCGATCAGCGTCAACATATCCCCCATACCAAGGATACGACTTGCCATACGATCTGGATGGAAGACTTCTAAGTCAGTCAGCTTTTCACCAGAACCGATGAACTTGATTGGTGCACCGGTCACTGAACGAATCGATAGCGCCGCTCCCCCACGTGTGTCTCCATCTAATTTTGTGATGACGACCCCGGTGATCCCTAATTGTTGATTGAAGCTATCCGCAACGTTGACGGCATCTTGACCAGTCATCGCATCGACAACGAGTAGGATTTCGTTAGGTTGTGTCAAGTCTTTGATTTGTTTTAATTCATCCATCAATGTTTCATCAATGTGTAAACGTCCGGCTGTATCGATCAATACGTAATCATTTTTCTTTTCTTTCGCGAGTTCCATCCCTTGACGAACGATTTCTACAGGACTCACATCTGTTCCCATATCAAAAACCGGAACATCCAATTGCTGTCCTAAAACTTTTAACTGGTCGATGGCAGCAGGACGGTACACGTCACCTGCAATCAATAAGGGACGAGCATTTTCATTTTTCTTTAAATAATTCGCTAATTTACCAGTAAACGTTGTTTTACCTGCCCCTTGCAAACCAGCCATCATGATGACAGTCGGGATTTTTGGAGATTTAGTCAATTCGACCGTTTCTGAACCCAAAGTGATCGTTAACTCTTCATCCACGATCTTTACGATTTGTTGTGCTGGAGAAAGACTATCAAGTACTTCTGCTCCAACTGCACGTTCGCGCACACGTTTCGTAAAATCTTTGACTACTTGTAAGTTGACATCGGCTTCTAATAGCGCAAGACGGATCTCGCGCATCATTTCCTTGACGTCAGCTTCAGAGACTTTTCCTTTTTTTCGTAACTTTGACATCGCCTGTTGTAGGCGTTCAGTTAAGCTTTCAAATGCCATATTTTATTCATTCCTTTTTGTTATTCTTCGATTTCTTGAATTTTTTTGATGTATCCTTGCAGCGTTTGATCTTCAGGATACTGTTCATTGATATAGTTCGTCAATTCTGTCAACAACTGTTCACGAACGACATAATCAGAAAAAAGGTGGAGTTTTTTTTCGTAATTCTCCAAGATCTTGCTCGTTCGTTTGATATTATCATAAACTGCTTGGCGACTGACCTCATATTCTTCAGCGATTTCTCCAAGTGAAAAATCATCTGCATAATATAATTCCATATAATTCATTTGTTTCTCAGTCAACAGTGTCGAATAAAATTCAAAAAGAGCATTCATCCGATTGGTTTTCTCAATTTCCATTCAACTCACCTCGTTGATCCATCCACTCTTCTTCTGAGCAGACACTGATTTTTTGTTGGAGAAAATAGGCGGTAGCTACGCCAATGCCTTCTTTCAGACTACCAGTGAAACTACCATCATAGATAGTTGATGAGCCGCAGGAAGGACTATTTGCTTTTAAGATCAACGTTGAGATCTGCTTTTCCTTGAGTACTTGATAAGCATTGATCGCACCATTTTTATAAGCTTCTGTAACATCTTTTCCAGAGATCGTCATGACCTTAGCCTGATGATCCCAGACATCAAACCCATCACCACCAACGATTTCCGCTGGTTCTCTTGGAATGGGCAAACCTCCTGCTACTTCTGGACAGATCACGATTGCTTGACCTTCTGTCACGAGTTTTTTTAAGGCAGGGATTGTTTGTTCCCGGCCATCATAGCGACATGAGACGCCACCTAAACAAGCACTGATACCGATCATCGGACATTTTCTCCTTTAGCTGAGCAAATTGCTTTTATATTATACCATTTATTTAGCTGGTTAAATAGTCCTTGCCCCCGATTCTGTGCTAAAATAAAGGAGATGAAATTTATCAAAAGGAGAATTTATGAAAAAAGTACTAGTTGTTGATGACGAACCCTCAATTGTAACATTACTGACATTCAATCTTGAAAAAGAAGGATATAAAGTAACCAGTGCTGCAGATGGTCAAGAAGGTCTTGATCTTGCATTGGAACATTCATATGATTTCATTATTTTAGATGTGATGCTTCCTTCGATCGATGGCATCGCGATCACACAAAAGCTCCGTCAAGAAAAAAATGATACACCTATATTGATCCTAACAGCTAAAGATGATCAAGTCGATCGAATCATCGGACTGGAGATCGGTGCGGATGATTATTTGACGAAACCTTTCAGCCCTCGGGAAGTCCTTGCACGGATGAAAGCCATCTTTCGTCGGATCGAGCCCCGTAAAACTCAATCTGATGAGGCAGAACCAGAATACTTATCGATTGGACAAATCAAAGCCGACTTGACGAATTATCAAGTGACGATCGAGGACCAACCGATCGAACTTACGCCGAAAGAATTTGAGTTGCTTGTTTATTTCATGAAACGCAAAGATCGAGTGATCGACCGAGATACACTGTTGGATCGTATCTGGAATTTTGATTTTTCTGGACAAAGTCGTATTGTTGATGTCCATGTCAGTCATTTACGTGAAAAAATCGAGCGTGATCCGAAACATCCTAAATATTTACTGACTGTTCGGGGCTTTGGTTATAAATTCCAGGAACCAAAACGATGAAAAAACAATGGAAAAAATTCTCCGAGCGCTTGTTTTTTCTCATCTTGTTGCTTGGCTTATTTTTTGGTGGATGGCAGATCATCTCCCATTATTTCCAACAACAGATCATTGAACAACAAGAAAGTTATTTGACTAAAAAAGCGCAGTTATTGGCTCGTCAACTAGATGTCGAGAATCCTACTTCTGCTAGTAATAAAATAGTTCTGGATGAATTTGTCCATCAATCCAATGAACGAGTGACGTTGATCGATCAAACTGGCACGATCATTTATGACACGGAAGAATCTTCTTTGCATGAACAAAGAAAAACACGCCCGGAAATCAAAGCGATCTTAGAAGGAAGTACGCTTGGTACTTCTCTTCGTAAGAGTACGACATTGAATGAAGAATTACTTTATGTCGCCTTGCCCATCAAAGTCAATGGAAAATTGGTAGCGATCATTCGCATCGCTGAACCTACAAGTGGCTTTCTTCCTCGTACGGAAAGTTTTCGCCGTTGGGTATTCGGTTTCTTCTTGGTTTTCTTTCTTTTATTGACATTTATGATCTACTACCTGATTTACCAACGAAACCAACCACTCAAAACAGTGATTCCTGTTTTGAAAAAAATGGTCAAGAACCCGGAACAAACGGAGATCATCATGCAGACTTCTGATCAATGGGAAGAATTATACCAGACGATCAATGGCTTGAGTGAACAGATGACCAAAATGTATCGCGCCTACACGACGACGGAGGAACAATTATACAGCTTGTTGAATGAATTGATGATCGGTGTCTTTCTGATTGACTCCAATGCCACACTGCGCCTGCTTAATCCAAAAATGCAAGTCCATCTAGGTGTGAAAGATTATCAAGAAAATCAACATTACACAGAAGTGATCCGCGAACCAAAATTGATTCAATTGATCCATCAAGTTTCTCCGTCTGAACCGATCGTTCATCAAGAAGTCACGATTGCTGACGGTACGCAAACACTGGATATCAGCTTGCGTTATTTCAATAGTTCAGAGGATACTGGACAAATTTTAGGTGTTGCTTATGATCTGACAAAAGTCAGACATTTAGAAAAAATGCAAAAAGATTTTGTCGGCAATGTCTCACATGAATTAAAAACACCTGTCACTTCTTTGATTGGGTTTACTGAGACTTTACTGGACGGTGCAAAAGAGGACCCCGACACACTGACTGAATTTCTATTGATCATGCAAAAAGATGCGATTCGTTTAGATAAGCTGATCCGAGAAATTATTCAGTTATCAAAAGACGAAGAGAGTTTACATGAAACCCAAACGATCTATATGGAGCCTTATTTCCAACAGGTGATCCAAAGCTATCAACCAATGATCCGGAAAAAACAGTTGACGATCAAATTGATTGGAGAAAATACTGCCTTTACGACACATCCTGATTTGCTTTACCCGATCATCAAAAACTTGTTTGAAAACGCGATCCAATATTCAAAAGAAGAAAGTGAGATCATCCTTCGCTACGAAAGCCACGATCAGCTGATTTTCTCTGTACAAGATTTTGGTATTGGTATCGATCGCGAAGATCAAGAACGCATCTTTGAACGTTTTTATCGTGTAGATAAAGCGCGTAGTCGCCATTCAGGTGGTACAGGATTAGGATTGTCGATCGTGAAAGAATACGTGAATTTACTTCATGGTACGGTGGAGATCGAGAGTCACCCTGGTATCGGCTCTACCTTTATTGTGAAGATCCCTAAAATCAATTAATCGTGAACCTGATAGGTATAAATGAAATAAGCGTCAACCTCCAAGAACATTTCTGTTTTAGGAGGTTGACGCTATCTCTTTGTACCCAACAATTCTTCGCTCATTTCTTGAAAAATGGAAATACTTTTCTCCAACGTTTTTTCGTACGTGTCGTATCGATCTTATCTAAATGCAAATATTTTTCCACGAAAAAGGTCAACTGACGAAAGATGGATTCTGCTGCGAAAAAGAGCATGACCACCATTAAGATAGACACTGGAGAAATGGCTGATATTGAAAATAGTTTATGCAAGAAGACAACAGAAAAGACGATTCCACTTGCACAAAATAGTATGATCCGTGTTCGAAATTGGTTCAATGGTTGACAGATTTTATAAAGGACTAAAAAGCCAACAACAATCAACAACATGGTAGAAGCTGTCGATGTATCCGTTTTGTTCAGATTTAAAATCGAACCACCCACGACTAAAGCGCCTACCACCATCATATCAGTCAGCCCCCCCGGAATAGCTTTTTCCAAGACATTCTCAATGAATCGGCCTTTGATCCGGTTCTCATTTTCTTCCAATGCTAATAAAAAGGAAGGTAACCCGATCGTAAATAAACTGATCAATGTGATTTGTGAAGGTTCTAATGGATAAGTGAATGCAAAGAGAACAGAAAACACAGACAGTAAAAATGAAAAAATATTTTTTACTAAGAAAAGACTGGCAGAACGTTCGATATTGTTTACGACACGCCGTCCTTCGCCAACAATCTCTGGCATTTTAGAAAAATCTGATTCCAACAAGACCACTTGTGCCGCTTGCATCGTCGCTTCATTCCCTGATGCCATCGCAATGCTACAATCGGCTTCTTTCATCGCCAAGATATCATTTACCCCATCCCCAGTCATCGCCACTGTATGCTTCTCTTTTAGTAAACGAACAAATTCCTTTTTTTGTTCTGGTTTGACACGGCCAAAGACGGTATATTTTTCCATGGCTTCTGGAAATTCTTCTTCCCTTAACGAGGAGACATCCACATATTGCTCCGCGTTTGAAATACCCGCTTGTGTGGCAACATGAGAAACTGTCGCTGGGTTATCACCAGAAATAACTTTGATAGCAACTTCTTGTTTCTTAAAGTAATTAAACGTTGCTTTCGCTTCTTGACGGATCGGATTAGCAATCAATAAATAACCTAACGGGATAACGGCTTCTTCCAAGTCTTCTTGTGACAGTACCCCTTGGTATTCACCGAAAACTAATACCCGATAGCCTTGTTCCGTATACGCGCTAAATTCAGAAGCATAACTCGTGAACGCTTCGCGTAAGACCATTTCTGGTGCTCCAAGGACATACGTTTTATCCGTAAATGTCACGCTGCTATATTTTCTCACAGAAGAAAAGGGTAAACTTGCTGTTGCCTCCCTGTCAGAATGCTTCGTGAAGTAATTTTTGATTGCTTGCATCGTTTCATTGTCAGCTTCGATTGCCTGTGCGTAGTCACCAAGTAATTCATCCAACTGATCTGCTGTTTGTTTTGCTAAAGAATTTTCAGGAATCAGCACACGTTGAACGTCCATTGCATTTTCAGTGATTGTTCCTGTTTTATCGACACATAATACATCCACTCGTGCTAACGTCTCGATGCTTTTCATGTCATGCAGCAACACTTGTTGTTTTGCTAAGCGCGTCGCACTCATTGCTAGTGCAATCGTTGTGAGTAGGTACAGCCCTTCAGGAATCATGCCGATCAACGCAGCTTCCATCGAAACAATACTCTCTCTTAATGTATTGCCATTGTAAAAATAGCTTTGAGAAAATAAGGTCAATCCAATGGGGATAATGATGATCCCTACCCATTTGATGATCTTATCTAACGAAGCAATCATCTCGGATTGTTCTCCAGTACCCATTTCTTTTGCTTGCATCGTTAATTTGGCAATATAAGATTCATTGCCAACTCGTGTCAACTGAACTTTTGCTTTACCCGTAACGATGAAGCTTCCTGACATTAATTCATCGCCGATTTCCTTACTTATCTCATCCGCTTCACCAGTCAATAGCGCTTCATTCACTTGTAGATTACCTTCTATGATCTTTCCATCTGCGGGGATCTGGTCTCCTGTTTTTAGAATGACGAGATCATCTAGAACTAACTCTTCGATAGTTATCTTCTGTTCTTGACCATTCCGTAATACTTTGACTGTTGCGGCATGTAACATGCTCAACTGATCCAAGATTTTCTTGGAATGGATCTCTTGATAGATCGCAATGCCAGTATTTGCCAATATGACAGGTAAAAAAGTCAAATTTTTATAGGAATTGACGACACATAATAAAATCGCTAGGACTAAAAAAATCAGATTGAAATAAGTAAAGACATTCTCCATCACGATTTGCTTGTTCGTTTTAAATGTAGGACTCGTTGCTTGATTGACAGCGCCAACACGTATTCGCTCTTGGACCTGTTTCTCTGTCAGCCCTTCATTTTTGTTAGGATCGATGCGTTCTAATTGTGCCAACATTTGCTGTATCTGTTTTTCTCGCTGCTTTTCTTTTCTTTTCATAACTAATCCCTCAACTTTTTTTCTACTCTTTAACCATACGTCATTTTGCCAAATAAATCCTCAGATATAACTGATATTCTTCTTTCAAAACTGTCATATGGAAAAAAACGAAAACGTAGAGTGAGCAATAAACTAAAAAAAGCTTAGATCCTCAACGAGGAACTAAGCTTAATAATCAATGGTAGTCGTTATGAATAAACATGTGATTGAAAGATGTATTCAATCTTATGATAAGTTACCTTCTGCGTCACGTTCAACTTTCATCATGCTGATCGGTAGGTAGCCTAAATCTTGTACTGGTCCTTCTTGAACGGCATCAGTCATCATGAAGTCTAAGAACTTCTTCACTTCTGGTTCTGGTTCGCCATTTGTATACATATGCTCATAAGACCAAATTTCCCAGCTATTGTCTGAGACATTTTCAGGAGTTGGTTCTACACCGTTGATTTTCAACGCTTGAGTAGAATCATCTAAATAAGAGAAAGCTAAATAGCTGATCGCACCTGGTGTTTGTGAAACGATTTGACGAACTGTTCCTGATGAATCTTGTTCTTGAGATTGTATTGGTACAGCGCCATCTAATGCCCAGTATTCAAAGGTTGCACGAGTGCCACTTCCGTTTGCACGGTTGATGACATTGATTTCTTGATCTGCTCCGCCTAGTTCACTCCAGTTAGTGATCTTACCAGTGAAGATCTCGATCAATTGTTCTTTTGTAATATCTTCAACGCCTGTATCTTTATTTACGATTGGTGCCATTCCAACAACTGCTACACGATGGTCTACCAATTTACTTGCATCGATCCCATCTCTTTGTTCTGCAAATACATCAGAGTTTCCGATTGTTACAGCACCTGACGCTACTTGACTAAGACCTGTTCCACTTCCGCCACCTTGAACAGAAATCTGATAGTTGGGGTTATCTTGTGTAAACATTTCTTGTGCAGCATCAACTAAAGGTTGCAAAGCGGTTGAACCGACCGCTACGATTTTTACTTGATCATCTGAACTAGCCGAGTTGCTTGCTGATCCATCCGTACTTCCTGAACCAGAACCACATCCAGCTAAGATAAAACCTAATACTCCTAAAGAAAATAAAACTTTTTTCATTTATATGCCCCTTTCTTAGTTACAAATTGATTGTATCAGGGTACTGTAAATCCTAGATATTGAATATGTAAAGTTATTGTTAAGTTGTGTAAATATATCGTAAAACAAAAAAACGTCCGAAAATGGACGTCCTACAAAAAACTATATCTTTTCTATCAGTAAGGATTGTTCACGGATCTCTGTATAATAGAATAGGCCAACTGCTAACGCAAAGGAAGCAATCGCTACATAAAAACAAGGTTTGATGGTCAAAAAATACATCGCAGAATAGCTTGTATCTTTTAGTCCACTTTCACTTAATCCATTCGGACCGATGATGATCCTCGGTAATATCGAGAAATAAGATGTAAAGACCAGCATAGAAGAAAACTGGATCAAATGCCAATTATACTTTTTTATAAATGTTTTTGAAACGATCAAATTCACACTGATCAAAAAATAAAAAAGGGTCAATGTCGGAAAATTTTTGGAAATAATAAAGCCACTTCCATTGATGATGCCAAGAATCTCGGCACCTTGTACTACTGCATTCACCCATGTAAAAGGCAAAAGAAAAATTGGGAAAAACCAAAGAAACAAATACAATTGTTCTAGTTTTATTCTCTTTTTCATACAAAACCTCCCAAAAGACACTCCATCTATCATACTATATTCTATTTCTCTAAAAAAACTGAGGGGAAAGACTAGTTTTTTAAGAATAAAGCAATGAGAGTTTATTCATTTTATTCAGAATATTTCAAAAAAGAATTGATTATTCATTGTTTGATTTTACAATAAAAACCAAAGGGAAATGATTTGGAGGATTGTACCTTTGCGATTATTTTACATAAAAAAAACAATCTACTTATTGATGTGTGTGCCTTATTTTTATCTCGCTCTACTTTTTGATTATTATTATCATTCAGTCATCCTATTTATATTATTGATATTTTGGGCTTTTTTTGTTGGTTTTACGTTGAGGCGAACCAATCGTTTAAAAACATTGTTTCTTGGCAATCTTTGTTCTGCGAGCACCTCTTATTTATTTTTTGCTAAATGTACAGAATGGCATTTTTTGTATCATCCTTTTTCACCTGAACAGATCATCTTACTGCTCGCTGGTATTTACTTATTTCCACAGTTATTAGGGATCATCTGGGGTAGCATATTCGCGCGTTATCGTAGACACACTCACTTTTAATGACAAACAAAGTAAAGCATCCACAACAGCTGTGAACTGTCCTCAGATGCTTTACTTTTATTTTTATGCTCTATTTTACCTAGTTGTAATGTTTGATAAATAAATTATCGTCAACACTTCGCAACTTATTATATTTCATGTAAATAGATTTTCTTGATGATCAGCTTATCGAATAGTTGCGATTGACTATCTTGTTCACCGATGATCTCTGCGATCACGATTTTACCATTTGGTTTTTTCCTTAATTGGTAATTGATTTTACCCGTTTCTGTTAATTCATTGAGCATATCAACAACCCCGCCAAAACCAGTTTTCTTCGTAATGAATCCTAATGCTACCATTCGTTCATCAAGATTTTTAGCAGAGATAGACACACCTGTAACTAAATATTGTTTTAAGGCGCTAACCAATTCATCTAACGATTCAGAAGTGGATACGATGGCCGTGCGATTTTTTGTGAATGGTTCGTTTGTCGCTGATCCATTTGTTTTTGTCTCTTCTGTTTCTGTCGCAATGAGTTGGCGAAGCGTGGCTAATTCTTGCAACAACGTTTCATATTGCTCTTGGGTCAACATCACACCAGCAACTTTTTCACGATTAAAAATATATACGCCTGTTTCAGCTTTTCTAGCTTGGTCAAACACATCCATCGGCGATCTTTTCACTTCTGTAATCGAAGATGTAGGTACTTCTAGTTTCTTTAATTCCAATGGATTTTCCTCCTTTGTTTTTCCAGTCCATTATAGCATATTCTAGCGCTCGATGATTCGTTTACTCGTAAAAGTTATCTTTGTGTTGATCCAATAATCGATGTCTGATAATAGTCTTTCGATTCCTAGTGAATCTTGATAAAAATATGTTTTCTGATCATTAGTGAGACTAGCAGAAAAAAAGTGATCTGTGATGACAAGTTGAGCATAACTAGGTGGCTTACTTCTGGTACATACATGGATCGATGTTCGTTTACGATGACGTAACGTTTTATCTAAGATGGCTGCAAGTCGTCTAGCTTCTTCGTGGTCATAGCGAAAAAAGAACACGATTTTCACTTCCGGTGCATACATCTCCAAATAGCCTCGTTCATTCAATAATTTCAGCAACATCTTTGCCCAATCGGTCGTTGGCTGAAACAAAGCTTGTTGTAAAGCGATACGAAACTGGTTTGATTTCTCAATGAAATTAGGGATCGTGTCTGCCAATGCTTGGTAGGCAACGGCTTCTTCATGGATAAAGCGATCATGAAGACCAATTGAATATTTCAACCACTCTTGGAATAGTACTCTTGTTATTTTCTTTTTGTTGGAACTTTCAAAATCATTCGTCAACCAAAATAATGAATCTAATTTTTCAGTAACAATCGATAATTTTTGATAGACGGAGGTTTTTTCGATCTTTTCCCACCGCTTGTCTGTGATCAAATGGCTATTCAGTCGCAGGATAGCCCGATAATTCTTTTCTTTTGTCGGAAGCTTTTGTTCAGAGCGAAAGAGTAGTTCTGGAAAAATCTCATAGAAGAACAATTGATGATTTGTAAAAATCTCAATATCTGTATGTTTGGGACGATGATCTAGAAGTTGGATGAATAGTTCTGAAAATGTTTGATCATGGTCTTCCTTAAAAAAAGTTGGGAACTCTTTGAGAAAGCAAAAAAGTAAATATCTGATTTTTCGTTCAGAACCATAGATTTGCTGCTTTTTATAGGAAAAAGAAAGATGATAATCCCCTAACCATTTTTTCAATCGTTCTTGTGCGGAACGATCATATTCGAAGGAGTATTCCCTTTGTAAAATCAGATCCCGTAGTAAACAGAACGAATCCGATCGGATCAAAAATTCAAACAAAAGAAATGGTTCATTGTATGCTTGGTGGTAGACGAGTTGGACTTCTTTTTTATCATACGCTAGTTCTAAGGGATAATCCTCTGATTTCAATCGCTTCAAATAACGATCGATCGTTTTGACATCGACATCCATCCTTTTTGCTAAGTCGCTTTTCTTCCATGTCAGATCTTTCATTTGGTTGATCAGTAAAAAGATATTCTGTGCATTTTTTGTTAGTAATGTTTGCCAATTCATTGCTTAACCTCACTCTATCAATAGTTTTTCCAGAGTGGCTCATCAATACTCTGAAAATGTCTCTTATATAAAGTACGCAAAGAAATATTTTTTGTTTTTCTTATTTTACTAATTTACAAAATTAACCAGAAATTAATCCAAAGTCTCTCGTTTGTGTAAATCATACCAATGACAAAAAAAAGGAAGCAGGACCTTAGTTCCTTCCCTCCATTTAAAAACGAATAGACGGCGAGAACAGAAGTAACCTCTTCGGAAATAAGACGCCAGCCACAAAAATTTGAAGAACAATTTTCGTGGCTGGCGCCTTATTTCTTGAGGTTGAACACTTCTGTCCCGACCTCCCATTGACATAGTCATATTCACTCTTTATTCAATAATTATTTACTAAAAATGATCATTCTTTGATCTTCAACGTCAACGCATTCAATGCTACAACTACGGTACTCAATGACATCAAGACAGCTCCGATCGCTGGGCTTAACAAAATTCCGATGGGTGCAAGAATCCCTGCTGCTAAAGGAATGGCAAGAATGTTGTAACCCGCTCCCCACCATAGATTTTGGATCATTTTCTTTCTCGTTTGTTTAGCTAGATCCAAGAAATGCAAGATATCTTTTGGGTCACTGTTGATCAAAACAACATCCGCTGAATCGATCGCAATATCGGTTCCTGCTCCAATCGCCATCCCGATCGTTGCACGTGCTAAACTTGGGGCGTCGTTGATTCCGTCACCGACCATGATGACTTTTTTTCCTTGTTCCTGATAACGTTTGACGATGTCTTCCTTGTCATTTGGTAAAAGCCCACCATAAAACTCTTCGATACCTAAGTATTGCGCGACCACTTCTGCGGCATGTTGATTATCACCAGTCAACATCACCGGAGTGATCTTTCTTTCTTTGAGACTTTGAATAAAGGTTTTTGCTTCTGCTTTGATGATGTCACCTAATGCCACTAATCCGACTAAACGATCATCGATCAATAGAAAACTAACTGTATTCCCTTGCTCTTCGTAAGGCGTTAGTCGTTCCTTTGCAATTTCAATTCCTAAACGTTTGATTTCTTTTTCGTTGACTACTTTTACATTCTTATCTGCTACTGTTCCAGTTAAGCCAACCCCTGAAAGATTTTTTTGATTTTCTGCTTGATAAGGAGAAATATTCTGTTCCTTCAAATAACGCATGATCCCAATGGCTAATGGATGATTGGCGTTCGCTTCTAAGGCACCTAAATATTTCAATAGTTCTTCTTGAGGATAATCATCGTCTAAGCTTTCGATACCAGTGACGGTGAATTTTCCTTCCGTCAACGTACCTGTTTTATCCAGCATGATGACATCTAACTCATTAGCTTGTTCTAAGGCGCGACGACTTTTAAGCAACAACCCATTTTTAGCAGCAATCGACGTTGAACGTGCCACCACTAGAGGAATCGCCAAACCTAACGCATGGGGACAAGCGATGATGAAGACAGTGACCATCCGTTCTAAAGCAGTTGGTAAATCGGTTAAAAAGAGCCAAATAACAAATGCCAATAGACCGGCGATCAATGCGACATAAAACAACCATTTTGCTACTTTGTCAGACAAAGATTCTAGTTTTGACTTTTCACCTTGTGCTTGACGGACCATATCCATGACTTTGGCTAAATAGCTATTTTCACCTGTTCCGGTCACTTCGATTTCAATGGTGCCGTCTCCATTGATCGAACCACCGATCACTGGATCAGATGTTTGTTTTTTGACCCCTTTTGATTCGCCAGTCACGGCAGATTCATCCACGATCGTTTCTCCTTTGAGAATCGTTCCATCCGTTGGCATCTTATCTCCTGCTCGAACAACTAAATGATCTCCCTCTTTGACTTCTTTTAAAGAAATCGTCTCTTCTGTCCCATCTGTTCGTAATCGTTTGACTGTTTCGGGTAATAATTCTGCTAGTTTCTGTAACGCATTACTTGCATTAGAAACGGCACTCATTTCGATCCAGTGCCCTAATAGCATGATGACGATCAATGTCGCCAACTCCCAGAAGAAGTCCATTACATGAGTATGAGGGTTGATGAGATTCGCAATAAAAGAATAGACACTATAAACATAGGCTACAGTGATCCCCATAGCAATCAAGGTCATCATTGCTGGACTTTTTTGTTTCAATTCCATTTTAGCGCCACTTAAAAAGGGTTGTCCGCCATAAATGAACAAGAGGGTCGCCAGGATCAAGACGAGCCAATCAGAGCCAGGGAAAGTCACTTGAAAGGGAAATTCCATACCCATCATGGGTGAA
Organism: Enterococcus sp. AZ062; assembly: GCF_051715065.1. Taxonomy (NCBI): domain Bacteria; kingdom Bacillati; phylum Bacillota; class Bacilli; order Lactobacillales; family Enterococcaceae; genus Enterococcus; species Enterococcus sp. AZ062. The sequence continues at coordinate 2,236,462 of NZ_JBIOTB010000001.1, forward strand.
AACAAGATGATCGGAATCGCTAGCAACAAGGACAACCAAAATTTTTGTTTGAAATTTCCCATGTGCATCGAATGATCCATCCCACCGCTCATATGGTCATGATGATCCATTGAACTGTGATCCATCGAACTATGATCCATCGAACTATGATCCATTGAGTGATGCTCATGTGCCATGGTCTCGTGGTTCATTTTCGTATGGTCCATCTTTTGGTGTGTCATGTTCGTTTGTTCCTTCGTTTCATCATGATGATGCTCGTGCATCGTTCGTTTTTTTTGCTCGTTCATTTTCATTCTGTCCTTTCCTTTGTTGAACCGTTTATTTCTTCATTTTTTGGTTTAGACTTAATGAATTGAGTAACACACTGATTGAGCTAAAGGCCATCGCTCCTCCGGCAATGATTGGATTCAATAAGCCAAACGCAGCAAACGGAATGCCAATCGTGTTATAAATAAATGCCCAAAATAAGTTTTGTTTGATTTTTTTCAAGGTCACACTTGAAAGCTCGATCGTTTGTCCAATCGACGAGAGTTGACTATTCATCAACGTTACATCTGCTGTTTCCATGGCAATATCAGTACCACTACCCATCGCGATGCCGACATTTGCTAAAGCCAAGGCGGGAGCATCATTGATACCATCGCCGACCATTCCCACTTGTTTTCCTTCTTTTTGCAATTTTTCGACATAGCCTGCTTTTTCATCAGGTAATACTTCAGCAAAGATGTGTTCTGGCGAGATACCCACTTCTTTTCCAATCGTCGTTGCAACCGATTGATTGTCCCCTGTGACCATATAAACTGCCAATCCTTGGGCTTGTAATCGTTGGATTGCTGATCGCGCATGTTCTTTGATCTGGTCAGCCACAGCGATCATACCCAATACTTGTCTATCATCTGCAAGAAACATTACGGTTTTTCCTTGTCCTTCTAATTGTAACGCTTGTTCTTGATACGCTTCAAATGAAACGTTCATCTCGACTAGTCGTTTTCTCGTACCAATAAAATAAGATGTTCCGTTGATTTCTCCACTGATCCCAGCACCCGGATGTGCTTTTGCTTGAAGCACAGGCAAAGTCGTGATCGACTGTTCTTTTCCATAAGTCACAATGGCTTTACCTAAAGGATGCTCTGAACCTTGCTCTAATGTGGTGGCGATCGTTAACACTTCTTCGTCACCGATAACGTCTGTGACCACTGGTTTCCCTTGTGTGATCGTACCAGTTTTATCTAAAAGAATCGTGTCTAGATGTGTCGCAGCTTCTAATGCCTCGCCGCCTTTGATCAAAATACCCTTTCGTGCGCCTAAGCCTGTACCAACCATGATAGCAGTTGGCGTCGCTAGTCCTAACGCACAAGGACAAGCGATGACTAACACTGAAACACTATGGATCACTGCCAGTTCCCAGTTGCCACTGATTAGTCCTGTGGCTATTAAGGTAACGAAGGCAATGACTAACACGATAGGTACAAAAATGCCAGAAATCTTATCAGCAATTTTTTGGATCGGGGCTTTGCTTCCTTGGGCATCTTCCACCATTTGGATGATTTGTGAGAGGACGGTTCCTTTTCCTACTTGGGTCACCGTCATTTCAAGAATCCCTGTGGAATTGATGGTGCCACCGAAGAGTAGATCCCCCGTTTTTTTCTCAACTGGCACACTTTCTCCAGTCAGCATTCCTTCATCGATCGCACTATCCCCTTTGATGACTTTCCCATCTGTTGGGATTTGTTCTCCCGGTCGGACGAGTAAAATATCCCCAATCGCTACTTCCTCGATTGGTATGGTCTTTTCTTCGCCATTTTTTATGACCTGTGCTGTTTTTTTCTGAAGAGACATCAACTGCTTGATGGCATCGCCGGTTTTACTTTTGGCTGTGTGTTCCAAATATTTTCCTAACAAAATCAGCGTGATGATCATATTGCTACTTTCAAAATATAAGTCCGATGAATGTGTACTGAAAAAACCATTGTATACACTAAGCGCAAATGCAGCGGTCGTACCGATTGCCACTAACACATCCATATTGGGTGCGTTTGTTTTGATGGCATGATACGCTCCTTCATAAAAGCGCCAACCAATATAAAACTGGACAGGAATTGCTAAAATCAGTTGGACCCATGGATCATGGAAAAAATGGACAAGCGTTCCATGAAAACCTAACATCATTGCAATCATCGCGATCATCATAGGAAGCGTCAAGAGAGCACCTATGATGACATCTCGCTTCATTTTTGTTAAATAAGTTTGCTTTTCTTCTGCAATTTTTTGCTTATGGGCCTCATCATATAAAATCGCACCATAACCAATGGTTTCAACACTTTGGATCAGTTCTTCGATCGATACTTCCTGATAATTGATCGTCGCTTTTTCTGTTGCCAGATTAACAGTCGCAGATAATACACCGGGCTGTTCATTCAACTCTTTTTCGATTCGTGCAGCACAATTGGCACAAGTCATTCCAGTAATCACCAGTGTGTCTTTTTTAGCTGGATGCTCCATTTAAATCACCTCTGCTTGATAGCCTAAATCATTGATTGCTTGACATACGGTTGATGGTTGGATCACTGTTTCATCTAATGACACAGTTCCGATCTCTTTTTTTAAGTTGACATTGATTTTTTTTACACCCGGTAGCGCATTGACCGTTTCTTCCACTCTTGCAACGCAATGTTTACAGCTCATTCCTTTGATCGTTACTTTTGTTTTCATCGCTGGTTTCCTCCTAGTTGTTTTGATGGCAATGACATTGTCCTGGAATGCAATTGCACTGGATATTTGTTACTGGCTCTTTTTTCTTTAGTTCTGCCATGATTTGGTCAATATCTGCTTGTGTTAAAGTTGCTTCTGAGACAAGATCTGCAATCGTCTCGCCGATTTTCTTCGCGCAAATATGTGAGAATAAATTCTCTGCGGCACTTTGCACAGTATCTGTTTCAGACACCGCTGGATGATAAATAAATTTTTTCCCTTCTTGTTCTGTCCAAATCGCTTCTTTTTTGACAAGTCGTCCTAATAACGTTTTGACTGTTGCTGCTTTCCAGCCCATTGATTCAGAAAGGATCTGTGTGATTTCCTGAGCTGTGGTGTCTCCTAATGTCCAGACGACACGCATGATCTCCCATTCTGAATCACTGATTTTGATTGGCTTTTTCACTTCTTCCATATGTATCACTCTCCTCTTCGTTTACAAATGTAAACTTCATTTCTAAATACAGATTACACTTGTAAACGAAACGTGTCAACTACTTTTACTTCGCCATTGCTCTAGAAATTTTTTTTGCTGTCGTGGACCATTCAAAATGACTAATTTCTCTTCTGCTCCTTGTTCATAGATTTTTTTGATCGCTAAGGGTTCCCTCTCGTTCTTGAAACGCCAAACAAAAAGTAAAAAGTCCAAATATTCTTTGTCGAATTTTTCTATAAATTCTTCTGGAACATCTGGACGGGTACTTTTATCTACTTTTCGTTTGAGCGAACGCTTGATCACACGATACATCGCTCGGTATCTCGGCAAGCGAAGCATTAGGATCAAGTCAGCTTGTTCAATTCGATCTTTTGCAATCGATAGATAATTTCCTTCGATGATCCAATCCTTGTTCTCCGCCATAAATTTTTCCTGTTCTTTTAACAACCATTGCTTGGCTGCTTTTCCATAGTCCGTTGCTAGCCACAATTGATCGAGAGCTAAAAGAGGGCTTCCTGTCGTTGCTTGTAAGCTTCTTGCAAGTGTGGACTTACCTGCACCCGACTGTCCAATAATCATTATTTTCATTTTGTCCTCCTTCGAATGGTCATCTTTTTATTTTACCTCTTATTCTTAATAACGTAAAAAAAGACCGAACCAATCGTTGGACTGATTCGGTCAAATCTTATTTTAAAGTTGAGAAACTGGTTCTTTCAATGGATTTTTCTTATTATCACGACGTGCGATCGCTGGTAAGATCATACCTAGTAAAATCAAAATGATCGGTGTGACGATATTTGAGATCAATTGGAACCACCAAGCTTTTGGATCAGCAGCGTATTCCACTTTTGGTACCATTCCCAAAATACATGCAAACGCAGTGAAAGCAAAACACCAAGCACCAAAGATGAATCCAACTTTAGGATTTTTCACGAACTTATATTCCGACGTGAATTTTTTGTATGCTTTGTTCAACATCATGTAGGCTAGGAATACCCATAAGTAACGCATTGGCATAACGACTGAATTTAAGTTCGTCAACCATTTAACTAATTCATTCATATCTTTGATACCAATAATCGGTAATAGGATGATGATACCGACTAAGATACCAGTTAACATGTAACCATTGACCAACGTTCCTTTACGGTTACGTTTACGTAACCAACTTGGCACAAATTCTGGATCTGCATCGGCTAACAAGATCTTCAATGGCGCATCAATAGAAAATGCCAAGGCAGAAATTTGACCAACCATATTCGTCAATGCATAGATGATCATCAATGCATTGCCAATACCATAATAGTTACCTAAGATTTGGAAGGCACTGTACGCACCGTTTGCCATTAAATCTTTAGGAATATTGTCACTTGCAAATAACATACCCATTGCTACAGAACCTAAAACAGCACAGATACCGACCATCGCTGCCAAAAAGATCATCCCTTTTGGAAATTCTTTTGCCGGGTTACGTGTAGAATTAACATAAGGAGAGATTTTCTCAGCGCCTCCTACAGCAAAGACTAACATTGAAACAGTCGTAAAGTAACTAAAGTCAAACTTAGGAATATACGTTTTGACTTGGTTCATATTTGCTGTCGCAAATTCCATCGTTGGATTGATGAATGGCGCAGTAACAGCAAGTAAAATGAATAATAATGACATGACGAACATCGCTGTACCTGCTAAACCACCGATAACTTTTAACGTTGATAAGCCTTTTGTTGATAGATACAAGAAAGCTAAGAAAATGATCAATGAGATCACTGCGACCATTTGGACAGACATCGTATTGACGATATCGCCATTTCCTTGAACTGCCCAGCCAGCTGCAATCAAAATCGCTTGTGGTTTTTGTGCTAAGTATGGAATGTGAACGACCCAGTATGTCCAGGCAGCATAATAAGCTAAGCGTTTATTCGAAGTAGTATTTTCTACCCAAGAACTAACGCCCCCTTTACTATCTTTGAATGCTGATCCTAATTGACCGACGATCAGTGCATAGGGGATAAAATAAATAGCTAGGATCAATAACCATGAAGTGATTACTGAGATTCCTTGTTGCGCGTAGTTATTGACGACATTCCCCATACCCCAGACCATGTTGAATGCAATCAACGCTACTGTAAACCAGCGCAGTTGTTTTTCGTTCATCTGATTTCTCCTTTATAAATATTTAATAATTATTCATTGACTATCATATTCAATTTTCATAATGTTTACAACACTTCGTTATTTTATTTGTGGATTATTTTAGGTAAAACACATTGTTTTTACATTTATTTTTCATTTTATCCTCTAACACCTAATCTAAAGGCTCACAAACATGAATTATTTTCTAACTATTTTGGAATTTTCAGAACAATTAAAATCTTCCAGTTATTTTAATCACAGAAAAACCACAGTCCTCAAATAAATGATTTCTGTGGTTTAACGGTGCTTTTTTGACTGTTTATTTGACTTTTTTGACAGATAGCCCACGCATGGCGTTTAAAACTGCTATCAGGGTCACACCGACATCGGCAAAGACTGCATTTCCCATAGAAGCAAAGCCAATAGCTCCGAGAACCAATACGATCACTTTTACTCCAATAGCAAACGCAATATTTTGCTTGACGATTTTCAACGTTTTTCTTGAAATTTGAATCGCCTCCGCAAGTTTTGATGGCTCATCGTTCATGATGACGACATCGGCTGCTTCAATGGCTGCATCACTGCCTAAACCACCCATGGCGATTCCCACATCTGCTCGAGCTAATACCGGTGCATCATTGATCCCGTCTCCGACAAAGGCAGTTTTCTGAGTCGTTTCGCTCATCAAAGCTTCTAATTTTTCTACCTTATCTTCTGGAAGCAGTTCACTATAGACTGCATCGACCCTTACCTCTTTTGCGACTTGTTCCGCAATCTTTTTTGCATCACCTGTCAACATCACTGTCTTTTTGACGCCGACTTTTTTCAATGTCTCGATAGCAAATGTTGCATCTGCTTTGATCGTATCCGCAATAACTAAATAGCCCATGAGCTGACTGTCGATCGCTAAATAGATCAATGTTCCTATTTCATGATTCTCTGGTTGCTCGACTCCATAGCGAGCCAATAATTTTTGATTTCCGACAAGTACCTCTTGTCCCTTGACCTGTGCGTTGATTCCTTCACCAGCGATTTCTACAGGTTCTTCAATTTCATATAACGGGCCACTGTAGGTATCCATGACCGCCTTGGCGATTGGATGTGTCGATAGATTTTCTAGACTCGCCACATATTTCATAAACGCTTTCTCGTCAATGGTAGAAACAACTTTTTGTACGGCAAAATCACCCTTAGTCAGGGTACCTGTTTTGTCAAATACCACTGTTTCTGTACGAGCTAAAAGTTCTAGATAATTTCCACCTTTGACAAGTATCCCCCGTTTACTAGCCCCACCGATTCCTCCGAAAAAGCTAAGTGGAACAGAAATGACCAATGCACATGGACAAGAGATCACTAGAAATGTCAATGCTCGATAAATCCATTCAGAAAAATCTCCTCCATAAAGTAAGGGTGGGACAGTTGCTAAAAGAACAGCTAAAGCAACAACGATCGGCGTATAGTAACGAGCAAACTTAGTGATGAATTTTTCAGCTGGTGCCTTTTTACTGCTTGCTGTCTCCACTAGTTCTAATAATTTGCTGATGGTCGAATTTTCATAGTTCTTTTTTACTTCGATGGTTAAAGGATGGGTCTTATTGATAAAACCACTTAATACATTTTCACCACTCATCACTTCTTTAGGCAATGATTCTCCTGTTAATGCAGATGTATCTACGAGGGATTGTCCCTTCAAAATCGTTCCGTCCAAAGGAATTCTTTCACCTGGTTTGACCATGACCGACTCACCGATCTGCACTTCTTCTGGTTGCTTATTTACCAAGCCGGTTTCAGTGATCACATGAGCAACTTCCGGTCGGATCGCCATCAACTCACGAATTGACCGACGAGACTGATCGACCGCAAAATGTTGGAAATACTCACCGATTTGATAAAACAACATGACAGCAACTGCTTCTGGATATTCACCGATCATCATCGCACCGATCGTTGCAATCGACATCAAAAAGTTTTCATCAAACACTTGTCCTTTACGAATATTGACGAACGCTTGCTTGATAACATCAAAGCCAATGAGAACAAAAATGGCCAAAAAAGTAATGAAACGAATTGGCTCAGCAGGCTTCCATAAAAACAATAAAAGCAAGCTAAGTGACGCTATGGCGATACGTAACAATGCTGTTTTATTTTCTTTTTCTGGTTCATGATTTTTACTTGTCTGCTTTTTCACTTCGATTATTTTGACATCTGGTTCTAATTGATGGATTTCTTCTGTTGCTTGCTTTTCAATCGTTTCAATGACAGCTTTATCTGCATCGATCATCATTTTTCCAGTCGCAAAATTGACCGATGCTTCTTTTACGCCAGGTATTGCTTGTACTTTTTTTTCGATTTTCATCGCACAATTTGCGCAATCTAAACCTTCTAATTGATAACTTTTCATTTTAAGTCCCTCCTTACTAAACATATGACTATCTCTTCATAAGTTATTATACATGAATGAGTATTCATATGTCAAATCATAGTAACAACGGATCATGATTTAAGTATCGTTCGGGAGAATCATTATTTCTTTAAGGTGTAAAAGAAGTTTCTTATGTAAAAGTGACGAATGATAAACTTTTTACAATAGAAAATAAAGGAGAATATCTTTGAAAGATCAAAAGATAAGGAGAAGAAATATGCTTGATTTTGACGGACAATACCATCAATTGGCACTTGCTCTAAGATTAGGAAATGCAGCAGCGTTTGAAGTTGTAGGTGCAGACGGGAAAAAGAATTACCAATTTTTATTTTCAAGATTTATCAAAATGATCGAAAATGATGTTGATCATGCCTTGATCAATGAAACGCAAAAAACTAAAGTGATCCAGTCTTTAAAAAGTACGATTACATACTACGAAATGAAAAAACCGGCAGAATTGCAACAGGAAATCGAAAATCTGAAAAAAAATGATCCAGCGAGTTTTATGATTATTCCTTCATACATTGTAAGTCCTTCTTATCATCATAATCATATTTATTCTTTGATCATCTATAAGCAAGAACATGACTATCTTGTCGCTAAAATAGATAAATTTGCGGCAAATACCAACATGGGTAATCAGTTATCAACTATCCCAGCAGATCATTTGGAAACGTTAAGTAAAATACTTTTTGCTACAAAACTCGAACATCATAGCGAATCTAAAGTCAATATCATTGATGCAATCAACCAACTCTCAGAAACGCCACCAAAGAATCTTGATTTTGACATGAGAGGATATGCGCTAATTCCTGTTTGCCCCATCTTAGAACCACTTACTGCCTTTCGAAGTGTCCTTCATCATTGCCAAGAGGCTACATTCACGCCCCCCTTTGCTGAAGGCAAAGTAAAACCAAAATTTTGTACATCAATAGCATTTCGCAAACGTTTCTATCAGACTTTTCTAGGTGAAAACACAAAGCATAATGAAAAATTTTCCCAGCTATGGAAACATTATGAACAGCGAAAAAACATCACTGGTCTAAAAGAAACTATCTCAAGAGATGACTTTGTTGAAATTTCGAATGATTTCGTAAAGAAAGTCTACCAAGATCCTAGAACACCTAAAACATTTGTTAAAAATCAATCCGTCGAGGTCGCACCTTATTATTATCATGTTTTTTATGATGATTCCAGACGATTGAAACCATTGGATGCTCACATCAGCGCAATCATTGATGGAACGGATCAATCATCAAAAGAGGCCTATCGACGAAAAGTAAAAGTTAAGAGCCAGCGATTTGGTGCAACAGCCAAAACATTCAGAGAAAGGATTTTTTCTGATAGACAGACCTCTAAAAGTAACTCCACAGACGTGCTAAGTCCAACTTCTCCAACACATCCGTCCCTTACACAAGCGAATTTTAATCATCGCATAGTAGACGCAACCAACAAATCGAATTTTTTGAGTAAGCAAATACCTAAAAAACATACAGATATCACTCGCTAAGTGTAAAAAAAGTAACTCTTTCGACAGACAAACAACTGTGCAAGAGAGTTACTTTTATATTTAGTGACTATTTAAACGATTTCTGCCCCAAACGGCATCAGCGCTAGGCGGGCTAATTTGAAGGACTGCTTTGCAAAAGGAATACCAATGATCGTGACACAAAGTAAAATCCCACTGATGACATGCCCTAGAGCAATCGGTAGACCTGACACGATCAACCAAATGATATTGACGATCAAAGATACGCCATTGTTTGTATAAATGACTTCTTTTCCAAAGGGTGCAAACGATAAAGAAGCTAGTTTAAAGCATTGTAGCCCGACCGGAATACCAACAATTGTGATACACCATAACACACCTGCTATCGCCCAACTAAGTCCACCGAGTAAACCACCAAAAATAAACCAAATAATATTTCCAATACAACTCATTGTTTCTTTCTCCATTCTAACGAGAGCCTTACGTTAAAAACTATTGAATTCTACTCTCTTGATTTTACGTTTTTTTGCTTCTAATAACCACTGCTCCATAAACTGAGCGGCTACGGTTCTTTCATGATCGACTGCTACAAAAATCGTTTGAATCAGTTCACCAGTTTGCTGATCTGCGTCAGTCGTTTCGATTTGTCTCGCTTGTCCAAAAGCGAAAATCATTGGTTTTTCTGCGTCATCTTGTGCTGCTATAAACGATATATTCAATGGATCGTTTATATCTGGCAACGTTAGTTCCTTCAAGAATCGATTTTCTTGTTGCCTGATCAACGTATTGATCATCGGTAGATCTGCTTCGGTTGCTGGCCGAATGATCATTCAAACCACTCTTTTCTTTTTTTGACCGTTTCTATCCAAATATTGGCAATAGTTTCATGACCCAGTAGTGTCGGATGGACACCATCATCCCCTGTGTATTTCTCATAGCCATATGAGATGCCTAAAGAATTCAACGTTCCATCTAACGGGACAAAAACTGCTTGATATTCTTTTGCTAGTTGACGAATCAAGTGGATCTTTGGATCAAGATCACTACGCCAACTTCTCCGATCTTCAGGCTCTGGCAAAACAAATGGTTCCATCAAGACGATTTTTTTGATGCCACTTTCCACTAAACGATCAAGTAAATACCGATAATCTGCTTCAAAACGAGTAAAGGATTCTTTTGTCGCAAATGCTTCAGGCTCGCCTACATTGTGCCATGTATCATTGATACCGATCAAAATTGAGACGATATCAGGTTTCAAATCGATGCAGTCTGCTTGCCAGCGCTTCTTGAGGTCTGCCAACTTATTTCCGCCGATTCCGCGATTGACGAATGTCCACGTGTTTTCTGGATCACTCGCAGCCAATTTTGCTGCTGTTAACAGTGCATAGCCATGACCGAGATCGTCAGTTTCTCTACCCGCATCTGTGATACTATCTCCAATGAATAAAAGTCGTTGTTCCATCTCATCCCCTACTTTCCATGCTACTTTTACGTTATTATCCCATACACGTCTAGCCAAAGAAAGAAGGAAATGGAACATTAGTGATTTTATAACTACTTCTTAAAAAAATGCGTTCCACGAAAATCCGATGAACGATTTTCGTGGAACGCGTCTTATTTCTTATGGGTAAATACGATTTAACAAACGTGGGAATGGAATTGCTTCACGTACATGATCGATCCCTGAGATCCAAGTCACTGTACGTTCTAAGCCTAAGCCGAAACCAGAATGTGGAACAGATCCGTATTTACGTAGATCTAGGTACCATGAGTATTCTTTTTCGTCTAAGCCATGATTCTTGATTTGTTCAAGTAAGAAATCATAGTCAGTCGCACGTTCACTTCCGCCGATGATCTCTCCATATCCTTCAGGTGCGATCATATCTGCACAAATCACGACATCTTCTCTTGTTGGATGTGGTTTCATATAGAATGGTTTGATCGCTTTTGGATAGTTCAAGATAAAGACTGGTTGTTCAAATGAGTTCGCAATGAACGTTTCGTGTGGTGAACCGAAATCATCGCCCCACTCGATATCGTCAAAGCCATTTTTCTTCAATAACTCGATAGCATCATCATACGTGATACGTGGGAAAGGTAATTTAGTATAAGTTTTCAATACTTCTTTATCACGTTCTAAGACGTCTAAAGCATACTCGCAGTTATCTAATACACTTTGAACTAAGAAAGCAACATATTGTTCTTGTACTTCTAAGCTTTCTTCTTGATGCGTGAACGCCATTTCAGGTTCGATCATCCAAAATTCGATCAAATGACGACGTGTTTTTGATTTTTCAGCACGGAAAGTTGGTCCAAATGAAAATACTTTACCAAATGCCATTGCAGCAGCTTCCATATACAATTGGCCACTTTGTGACAGATATGCTTTTTGGTCAAAGTAGTTTGTCTCAAATAGATCGGTTGTTCCTTCTGGCGCAGAACCAGTCAAGATCGGTGGATCGATTTTAACGAATTGGTTGTTGTTGAAAAATTCGTAGGTTGCACGGATGATTTCATTTCGAATCTGCATCACTGCGTGTTGGCGAGAAGAACGTAACCATAAATGGCGATGATCCATCAAGAAATCTGTTCCATGTTCCTTTGGTGTGATCGGATAATCATGGCTTTCACTTACTACTTCAATGTTCGTGATCCCGATCTCATAGCCAAATTTAGAACGGCTGTCTTCACGAATCTCACCTGTCACAAGGATCGATGTTTCTTGAGAAAGATTTTTTGCCATTTGGAAAACTTCCTCAGGCACTTCACTTTTTACGACAACTCCTTGGAAGAATGCTGTCCCATCTCGTAATTGTAAAAAGGCGATTTTCCCACTTGAACGCTTATTAGCGACCCAAGCACCGATCGTTACTGTTTCGCCTACATGTTTTTTTGAATCGATGATTTGAATTTGTTCCACGTAAAATTCTCCTTTGTCCTATAATAATTTCTATTCGTTTTGACTTTTACTCTCAATAAAACGTTGGATTCGTCGGATTCCTTCTTCTAACGTTGCTAGATTCGCCGCATAACTCAAACGAACATTTTCCGGTGCGCCGAAACCTTCACCTGTAACTAGAGCAACCCCTGCTTCTTCTAGTAGATCTTCGACCCACGGAGTCACTTGTTCATAGCCACATATCGCTAACGTTTCTTTCACATTCGGAAACAAGTAAAATGCGCCTTGTGGTCTTTTGACCGACACCCCGGGCAAATCAGCAACAAGCGGAAATACGATGTCTAGACGTTCTTCAAATGCTTTGCGCATCTCTTCAACGGTATCTTGTTCCCCTTGTAGTGCTTCCACAGCCGCATATTGACTGACTGCAGTTGGGTTACTAGTTGATTGTGACGCAATCGCAATCATCCCATCAATGATTTTTTGATCGCCGACCGCGTATCCGATACGCCAGCCTGTCATTGCATAGGTTTTTGATACACCGTTGATGATTATCGTCTGTTCACGTATTGCTTTTGAAATCGTTGCAATTGGAGTAAACTCATTGTCATTATAAACTAATCGGCCATAAATATCATCAGCAACTATTAAAATATCGTTTTTTACTGCCCATTCACCAATCTCTTGTAGTTCTTCTTTTGTATAGATCATCCCTGTCGGATTGGAAGGAGAATTGATAATGACTGCTTTTGTCTTGGAAGAACGTGCTTGTTCCAATTGTTCAAGGGTCACTTTGAAATCATTGACTTCTTGACCCGTGACAAAAACAGGGACACCTTCTGCTAACTTGACTTGTTCCCCATAGCTCACCCAATAAGGCACTGGAATGATGACTTCATCTTTTGGATCTAGGATCGTTTGGAATAAGGCATAAAGGGCAAATTTCGCCCCGTCTGTCACAATCGTCTGAGAAGCATCGTAAGTCAATCCATAATAGGTTTCCAGATACGAAACGATTGCCTGCCTTAATTCTGGAATACCCGCTGTCGGCGTATAATAACTTGCTTTTCCATTCTTGATGGCTGCGATCGCTGCTTCTTGGATATTTTCAGGTGTAGCAAAATCAGGCTCTCCTACGGTCAAACTGATAATGTCTTTCCCTTGTGCTTTCAATGCCTTTGCTTTTGCTGCAGTTGCTAGTGTTACGGAAGGCTCTAAGCGTTCCACTCTTTTTGACTGTTTCATCCAATCTACCCTTTCATCCGTCTTTTCTATATCCCGCTGATGACTTTGACTTCCTCTCCCGTTTCAAAAGAAATTAAATAATAATTCAACTGGTCATCTGGCGTTTTGGCAATGACTTCCCATACTGGTTCATCTTTGTACATCCCTAAGGAAGCTTTTTCCACTTGTTGATCGGGATGCTTCTGGCTGATTTCTTGGCGGGCAGCTTCTTCGGTCAATCCTGCTTTTTGTTCTAAAACTTTTACTCGCTCACCTGATTTAGGAATGATCACTGCAATATCTTGCCCTTTATCGTTTTGGCCTGTTAATGAAAAATAAGTGGCTTCTCGAGTAAACCAATAGAATTGGTCCACTTCCTCGAGATTTGCATATTGTTCAGCTAGCTTTGTCGCCTCTTGTTTCGCTTGCGTCATTGGGCGTGTCGCACGCAGATAAAAAATAGTGCTGATCACGATTACTGCTAATAAAGCGATGATCAAGCCTAATAACACGCGATTGATCGTATGTTCTTTGTTTGTCTGATTCTTCAAGGACTGTCGCTCCTTCTTTTTTCATTGATGTCCATTATAACAGATTTCGAGGTGAAAATAGTCCTCGATCATGGCTTAATTTCTTCGTTTTTGTTTAAGAAATCATGGATATCCTCACAAATTTGTTCAAAAGGCGCCTCTTGGACAGGTATTTTTTTAGGTAAAGCATGAATGATCCTCGCGCCATATTTTGCGGTCACCAATCGTCGATCTAAAATCAGCAAGACGCCTTTGTCCGTTTCCGAACGGATCAAACGACCTAAAGCTTGTCTGACCTTCAATGCTGCCTTTGGTAAGGATTCTTGATAAAAAGGATTGATGCCTTCTGATTCTAAATACGCATTTCTCGCTTTGACCATCGGACGTTGTGGATGATCGAATGGCAGTCGCGTAATGACGACTAATTGTAACGCATCTCCTGGCAGGTCGACGCCTTCCCAAAAACTATCTGCACCGAATAGTACGCTCATTTCAGAAAGAACAAAGCGTTTCAATAGTTTCTCACGACTGCCACCGATTCCTTGAGCTAAAATCTCTCTTCCTTGTTCAAGCATTGTCAAATGCATTCGTTGATATACCTTTTGTAAAACATCATGAGAGGTAAACAAAACCAGGATTGGTCTTTTTTCTTGTCTGATCAACTGGTATAACACATCCGTTAGATAATCGACATATGCTGTACCACTTAATTGATTGATCTCTGGTGCTTCTTTTGGTACGAAGATCCGTGCTTGTTTTTCGTAATCATAAGGAGAGGCAATGACTTTCAGCGGAGTTCCTTCAATTCCTAATCGTTTCGCTAAATATTGACGATCTGGACCTACTTTTAATGTCCCACCTATATATAAAATCCGTTCATAGCGCTGATACCAAACTGTGTTTGGGATCAGTGCGGCAGTGAAATCGTGGAGATGGAACATCGTCTGCTGAGGGGTGGCACCCGGAACGAACCAATGGACTAAACTTTCTTGCCAATTCTCCAACCATTCTTCCATAAAACTTGCTTGTTGATCTAAACGATCAAATAAAGCATACAAACTTGCAAGATCGACACGCATTTGCTTCGTCCAACTTTCTTGAAGCACCTCTAACCCTGAACGGATCCTGTACTGCAATTCCTTTATTTCTTGGTAAAAAAGATGAAGATGGTCAATGGCTGTACTTGCTTCAAAAGATAATTTATCCAAGTCCTCTTTCATGATCATGACTTCTTCCGGGTAAGTTTGTCTTTTTTGTTGAGGTACGATCTCAAGTAGCCCTTCAGCTAAACAAAGCTGTGCCTCACGAAGCGCAGACAACTCTTCTTTGTAGATATCAAGCCAGCGCTGGCCTTCATGATTGGCTGGAAGATAGCCTTTGAAGCGATCGAACAAACGGTCAGGTTCTTCGAATAATTGTACTTCCTTGTTAAAATAGCTCAAACTGAATCGTTGATCATTGACTTTTTCAGCAATCTCAGGCAAATGATGTGCTTCATCAATCAATAAATAAGGACTTTCAGGCAACAACGGTGTCTTTCTTTGTGTTTCTTGGACTAAAAAAGCATGGTTGACGATCAAGAAGTTACTTTGCTTGATTTGTCGATGCAAGAATCGAATAAAATCTTGTTCATAGAACGCTTGTTTTTTCGCTAAAAAGTCAAGCCCGCGATGCGAAACATCTGTAAAAAAGGCATGATTCAAATTCGTTAGATGCAACTCATCTAAATCTCCTGTTTTCGTCCGTGTCAGCCAGACAAGAACCGTCATTTGATAGAGTGCATACTGCTTTTGCTCTTTTGGCTCAAGTAGTGTGGCTTTAAACCGTTGCAAATCGAGATAATGGCGGTAGCTTTTGATAATCGTCGCTTGGATCGGTTGGTCGAATAATTGGTTTAACAAAGGAATATCTTTTTCCATGATCTGCTCTTGTAAAACAAGCGATACCGTACTGATAACTGCCGGCTTCTCCGGTGTGGCTAAGTAGCTAAGAGGCAATAGATAACCAATCGTCTTACCCATACCAGTCGCTGCTTCGATCATCAAATTTTTCGATTCATCTTTGGTAAAATGATCATAGACAACATTCATCAAACGATTTTGTTCTTTACGATATATCAACGTTTTTCCAAATATTTTTTCTTTCGCTTGTTTTTTTCTTGGATAATCTTTATGGCCATAGTAAACTTCTGAAAACAGTTCGACTTCTTTTTTTTGTAAGGCGATCCCCTCGATGATTTCCAGTTCATCGGATAAAGGGGGTGGTTGCTTTCTCAGTTCGTTGGTGATTTGTTCGATGAATAATCTGGTATCCATCCCTGTATGCTTGCTCAGTTTCACGATCTGTTCAAGCGTCACTAAAGGTAACTGACGCATCCGTTCTTCAATCAGTAAGAGCAACTGTGCTGTCACTTCTGCATCACTGTCTGCCTGATGGGGGTTATCGTGGATAAAACCCAGACTTTCTGACAAATCAGCTAAACGAAAGCTCGGTTCGGTCGGCAAAAATATCTGTGCCAACTCGACCGTATCGATTCCCGGAATCTTTAATTTAGGTACGCCACAGCGAGTCAATTCATGATTCAAAAACTGATAATCAAAATAAATATTATGCGCCACGAAGATAGTATCCGCTAGAAGGTTGTAAATCGTTTGTGCTACATCTTCAAAATAGGGTGAACGATGGACACGTTGATTGGTGATCCCTGTCAAATGCTGGATCTGTTTTGAGATTTTTCGCCCAGGGTTGATATCCATCGAATAACGAGAGGTGATCCGCCCATCTTCGATCATGACACATCCAAATTGGATAATGCGATCTTCTTTTGGATTTGTCCCAGTCGTTTCAATATCAACGACTGCATAAGTTTTCGGTTTCAACATATCTTCCTCTTCTCTTCCCTCTAGTCTTCTTTTGAAATTATACTACAAATCACTTGAAAATTCTTAGGAAATCAACCTAAAGCATACGTCTGTTGTTATCTTTGCCACTAAGAGAAACAGTAAGTCCACTTCCAGCCTCCTTCTCTCGTTATCACTCATCCAACCATGCAAGGCGATGTCTAAGGTGTAGAGAATCAGAGCATATGAAAAGAAAACACAAAAAAGCCCAGACCGCTAGGAACTAGCAGACTGAGCTTTTATTTAGTAGTGGGTTAATTAAGCTTTAACAACGTTAGTTGCTTGAGGGCCACGTTGACCTTCTTCAACATCGAAGTTTACTGTTTGGCCTTCTTCTAAAGTTTTGAATCCATCACCTTGGATAGCTGAGAAATGAACGAATACATCGTTGCCGTTTTCTGCTGTAATGAAACCGAAACCTTTTTCTGAGTTAAACCATTTCACTGTACCTGTTTCCATAATAAAAATCCTCCTTGTGTATCAAACACATATTTTGCAATTACTTGAATGGTGAATATCTGGAAGATGTTTATTTGAAACAAACTACCAAGATTACCGAACAAAAACTACATAGTTATTGTAGCACATTAATTACAGTTTAGCTAGTAAATTTTGGACTTTTTTTATTTTTTTTTCATTCTTTTGCTTATTTCTCCAAAAAAAACGAACGTTTTTAATTTACACTTAAAAAAAATTCACTTTTCAACTTGCTGATCTTCTCATCTTTCTCCTGAGAAATAAGAAAAAGCCACGAAATCAAGTAAATGATCTGCATGGCTTTTCCTTTTTTATTAAATGGATGACCAATCGTTTCTAGGTACTGTTCCTAGAGACTAATAACGTAATATCGCAGTCAAACTCTTTTCGTCAGGCGCATCTTTTTGATCCAAGATAAAGACTTGTCCGCCATTAGTGATCACGTCGTCAGCCAGTTGATTCAACACTTGTCGACGGTCGTATTCTGTTTCTGGGTCTTCACCAAATCCGTCAGCAAGATTAGAGGTTGCGATAAATAAGTGAGAAATCTTCCCTTCTTTCGCTGCTGGCACGATGTCCACTAGTTGATCCAAGAATTTTTTATCTAACAATTGATTGTAGCTACTTGCTTCCTTCGCTGCCAGTTCATCCGAAAGTTTCTTCGCACCTGCTTCGATATCTTTTAAAGATAATTGGGCAGGTGAAGCTGAGATCGCCACATCTGAACGGTAATAAGGGTTTTTTGCCACTTTTTTGAACATTGTTTGATTTTCAGGCAACGCGTACAAGTACACAGGCCATTTTTCAGGATTATCCAAGCTGTCTTTGAGAAATTCATCGACCGCTTGATAATAGTTGATCCAGTCAATTTCAACTTCTTCATCCTTAGGGTTAACTCCATGGAAAGTTGAACCTTCACTTCCGTTTGACGAGTAGTTGATCCCTCCGCCTGTCAGCTCAGATCCTAAAGCTGTCACCACATCTGTAGGTGCTCCTTCTGGTAGTTCAACTTCTTTTACTTGTTTGTTGCTTACTTCGTAAAGCTTCATCGAGTCACGATTCAATCCTAGTAAATAATACGAGTAGTTAAAATGTCCATTTTTGATGATCGCTAATAAATAAGGTAGGTCACTTACATAATATTGATCATCTACTGGAATGCTCAAACGATGAACAATGGTACTTTCAAGAGACAAGATCACCGCGACACTCGCAGTGGCACTGCGCCAAAATGAAGCATCTTCTAGTAGTTGATCGATCTTTTTTTGAAAAATCGACCAATCATGCTCCGCATATTTCTTTTCAAAACGTTTTTTTGCTTCTTTTGCAAAGTTCTTGAATTTGATCTGATCTTTTTCCACATCTTGATGTGCAACGTGAGTGTTTAGCATAATAGTAATAAATGGTCCTTTGGCACCTTCTGAAGTCAGTTGTGACAGTAACTCTCTATCCTTTTTCGCCATAAACGTACCCCTCCTAAAAATCATTTCTTCAATACTACTAACTAAAGTCTACCACAACCATTTTTATCCATAAAACAAAATGACCCCTAGACAAAAAAACGTTTTCAATCTCATCTCTAACTAAGGCTTGTTTTCTTCAACTATTCTTCAAAATTTCATCAATGATTCGTTACATTTCACAGCGAAATTATTCATACCTAACTGATAACATAAAGAAAAGTAGAAATCGAGGTGTTTTTATGCAATTATTGATGATATTTAGTTTACTATGTATGACTGCTCTATTTGTATTCACTGCCTTTCGTCTAAATGAACCCGAGGCTCAACCTGTGCGAGTCAAAAAGAATCAACGCTAACTATCCTTTTGTGTTCGTTTGGTTTATCTAAAGTTTTTTTCAGAAAGATTGAAACTACGCACACTCTCTGATAAAATTTTAATTTGTAGCAAATCAAATTAGAAAACAAGGAGATTGGACATGGGCACTAAGAAAAAACATTTCGCTTTACTGTTGGCAACGCTTCTTTTGACGTTAGGATCATTCTTGCCAACTTTATCCGTACAGGCCGATGAAGCATTTTCTGTGAATTCCCAAGCAGCCTTTGCTGTGGATGCAACAAGCGGAAAAATTTTATACGACCAAGACGGAGAAAAAACAATGGGGATCGCGTCAATCTCAAAAATCATCGGGTTGTACATCGTACTTGACCAAGTCAAAGAAGGAAAATTATCCTGGGATGATGAAGTGGCAATCTCCGATTATGCTGAAACATTAAGCATCGCACCTAATTTATCGAATGTTCCCTTACATAAGGAGAATACCTATACTGTAAAAGAACTTTTTGACTCTGCCTTTATCCAATCAGCCAACGCATCAATGGTCGCTTTAGCTGAAAAGATCTCTGGTAGTGAAACAGCATTTCTGACTGTCATGAATGACCAGTTAAAAGAATGGGGCATTGAAAATGCAACGATCGTCAATGTTTCTGGGTTGAACAATGTTTACCTTGGCGCAAATCGTCCAGAAGGGACTGGCGAGGTAGATGAAAATCAAATGTCCGCAAAAGACGTAGCAATCATCGCACGTCACCTGTTACTCGATTTCCCTGAGGTACTAGAAGTGACGAGCACTGCAACAAAAATGTTTGGTGAAAACACACAATCCCCGGTGGAAATGGTCAATTGGAATTGGATGCTTCCAGGTTTTATCAACTTCAAAGAAGGCGTTGATGGACTAAAAACTGGAACAACTGATTTTGCTGGTGCTTGTTTTGTCGGTACCATCGAACGAGACGGCAAACGCATCATTACAGTCATATTGAATGCTGAAGGTCATGAGCAAAACCCAAGCGTTCGCTTCACCGAGACGGCTCGCTTGATGGATTATTGCTATGATAACTGGTCAGTCAAAGAAATCGGTAAAGCAAACGCAAGCATTCCTTCACTCAAATCGATCGATGTGAAAAACGGAAAAGAAACTTCTGTCAATGTCGTATTAAAAAGCCCAGTCAGTGTCTGGGTCAGAAATGATATGGATACGGGTCAATTGACGATCACACCTAAGATCGATGAAACAAAGGTAAAGGATAATGAACTTGAAGCACCGATCGTTAGAGGCACAAAGGTTGGCACAGCCACCATCACTTTAGCTGATGATCAATTGGGTTACTTAGAAGATGGTGCCTCTCCAAGCACAGACATCATCACTGCTAGTTCGGTGGAAAAAGCGAACATCTTTGTGATTGGCTGGCGCAATGTCACTAATTTTTTCAGTAATCTATTCTAAATAAAAATTCCAAATAGTTAGATCAACTACTTACCCAAACAGTCAAAGCTGGCTCTTCTTCACGAATCGACGAGACGCCATCAACCTTTACTGTTTGGGTATTTTTCTGTTTCTTACAGAAAATAAATGTATTTTCTATTTTTTCTTTTTTTATAACAGCATTTTTACAAATTTTTCGTTATACTGTAGATGGTAGATTGTTACTTGTAGGGTTGGTCTATGAGGGGCGAGTAACACTATCAGTTCGTGTTGAATAATCATCACTAGTCTGTTAATCAGCTGTTTCCTTTTTCATTCGCAGTGATGACTCCACGATTAGAAAAAGGAGTTGGTATTATGAATTTAACAAGAGATTTGATTTTTTCGATTCTCTATATCATTGGGATGGTTGGGATCATCACCTGGCGCAGGAAACAAAAAGATCCAGCGTTATTCTTTTATTGTGGTACTTGGACATTCGCATTGATGCTTACGTATTTCATTGTATTAGAGATCTTTTATGCGAGTTTTTATTTCTTGATCCCTCTCGCTTTTTTCAGTATCTTTGCTTTTTTTTACTTTACCGAAAAAAGGCGACTACTGAATGGTTTGATCTTCAATTTATTTTTGATTAGTTTCGGCGCTTATTTATTACTCTTGCTTTTTGAGACTCAGAATATCTTTATTGGTGGGATTTTTGCTTTGATTGCAGTACCTGCTCTATTGATTTTACTATTTGGTATATATATTTTGGTCGTCTTTCTCATTTGGAATGGCATCATCGTCTTAAAAAGAGAATCACGTTCACTGGCTAATCTTTTGACTTTACTACTAGGGATTGCATTAACACTATATATAGTTGCCACTGTATTTTTAATCAATTACTTGCCAGCGTGGATCAATGTTCTTCTTTCTGGTATAGCAGTCATCTTGATTTATCTATTTATTGTCTTCTATAATTTTATGACTGTCTCTTTCTTATATCAGTTCAACCGACCACGTTATAACCAGAATTATATTATTGTATTAGGCGCAGGCCTGATCAACGGGGAACGTGTTTCTCCCCTGCTAGCTAAACGGATCGACAAAGCGATTGCCTTTTATTGGGCCCAAAGTCATGCTACGCTCAATCCACCGATTCTTTTGATGTCTGGTGGTCAAGGTGCAGACGAAAAGTTACCAGAAGCAATTGCCATGAAAAACTATGCCTTGGAAAAAGGGATTCCAGAGCGAGACATTTTAGTTGAAACAAATTCAACAACCACTTTAGAAAATATGCGTTTCTCTAAAGAATTGATGGATCGTGAATCTGGCGGTGGCGCTTATCGTGCGATTTTCAGTTCAAATAATTACCACATTTTCCGTGCAGGACTCTTTGCGAAGCAAGCACAGTTAAAAGCCAATGGTATTGGTGCAAAAACAGCCTTTTATTATTTGCCGAATGCTTTTCTTAGAGAATATATCGCGATCTTGATGTTGCACAAAAAACGTCACATGATCGTATGTGGTACTATCTTTGGACTGACTGGATTGCTAGCTTTGATCACACTTATCGCCTAAAAAAAAAGAAGTTGCGCTTCATGCAACTTCTTTTTTTCTTTCAATCAGTAAACTATTCTCTCTGGTCTTTTTTCATTGGTAAAAATAAAATCCCTTTTTTGATCATTACTTTTTGTGCGGAGTAGATTCCGTTATTTCCTGAACACATGAAACTGATCAAACAAATCATAAAAAAGAAACTAGCTGCTTCTCCTCCAAATAATTCGATCCCCATAACAAAACAAGCAATTGGTGTATTCGTCGCTCCAGAAAACACACCAATAAATCCTAATGCAGCTAGAAAAGGAATCGAAACATGCAAGATGGGCGCTAAAGTTGCCCCTAGAGTTGCGCCAATCTCAAACAAAGGGGTTACTTCCCCACCTTGATAGCCAGCGCCTAAAGAAAGGACAGTAAATCCCAATTTTCCGATAAAATCATAGGCATGTGCTTTTCCGGCAAATGCATCTTGCAATAAAGGTAAGCTAAGTCCTAAGTAGCGTTGTGTTTGTAAAATCAGTGCAACAACTACGACAATTCCTCCACCAATAAAATTTCTAGTGATTGGATGTTTGAACCATTTCAGATACCACTTTTTCAAAAAGACGATCGAACGACTAAAAACCCAACCGATCACGCCAAATGCGATACCCGCCACCATCAATTTGCCAAATAGAGCAGGACTCCACCCTGGAATTTCCCCCATCTTATAATGGATATGTGTGACACCAATACTTTCCGTTACAAAATTAGCAAATAAAGCAGCAAAAAAACTGGGAAAGATCGCTTCTGTTCGCATCTTTCCGATCGCTAGTACTTCAAGTCCAAACAATGTGCCTGCTAAAGGTGTCCCAAACACTGAACTAAATCCCGCACTGATCCCACTAATGATCAGCACCTCTCGTTCGATAGGACTCAATTTTAATCCTCTTGCTAGATTTTCAGCTAAAGCGCCACCCATTTGGACTGCTGTTCCTTCTCGGCCGACAGAACCGCCAAAGAGATGCGTCGTGATCGTACCGAAAAGCGTTAAAGGAATCAATCGGAGCGGGATTTTTTCTTCCCCACCATTCCCTTGATCAATGACCAGATTATTCCCACGACTGGCATTTCCACCGTATCGTTGATAAAGAAATGCAAACAATGCCCCACTAACGGGTAATAGATACAATAACCAAGTATGTGCTTCTCGTAAATCCGTCACCACGGTTAAGCTATTTAGAAAAAAAGCGGAAAGTCCTCCCATTAGTACGCCTAAACAAGCAGTGATCACTAACCATTTCAACATATATGTTCCTACTCTGAATGGATTAAGTAAACGTTGAACCATTTTTCTATTCCTCCCCACAAAAAAAGCCTACTAAAAAAACGGATTTTCCGATTTTTAGTAGGCGTCATTAGTCATCTATCGATCGACATTTAAAGGCGAACACCATCACCTATTCATTTACAGAAAGTCTATCATACATTCTCAAGAAAAACAATGGCGCTATTTTTCTTTCTTCACGATGTCTGTAAATTCATAGAATGGTGCCAGCTTTACTAGTTGCTGATTGCACTGATCACTATCATGACAAATGTAATTTCCTTTTTTAGTATACGTGCCATCTGATCCTGATTTTGTCGTAGAAAGAAACATCGAAACACTCGAAGTCTTATGGCAAATCGCGCACACTCCTTTGATGATCGTCGGAGAAAGTGTGCCATGGACACCTTGTAGCCGCTCATCTGCATAATAAAGCAGATATTTCTTCTGTGTTCCTGGATCATTCCAGCCCACATAAGTATGCTCTTTAAGATCCAATGTTTGCCAATCTGGGTGTTTCAGCTTTTTCACTTTTCGGAATATTTTTTCCACTTGGATTTTTGATGGTTGCTTGAATGGCGCAACATGTTCTTTTAAACGTTCGAGCAATTCTGTCGCTTTTTCTTTTTTCAAGTTTGTGTCCATGATTTGCTTCACAAATGGTTCAAGTAAGGCGATTACATTAGGATCATTTTCTACTACCTCGTTGATTCGTTCTGTGGCTAATGCTTGAACAGTTGCGACAGTTTTTTTATCATTCACTGAATGATAGACATTTAACAGTTGCTCGATTTCTCGTTTGATAAAGAAATATTGATACGTTTTGATTGTTGTTTCCATGATTTTTTGAGTCCTTTCTTCTTTCAAAAGTAGCTACTTTGAAGAAAAAAGAGTCCTTCAACAAAGTAAGCTTAATAACTGAAGTCCTTGAACTCTGCTAAATAAGATACGTATGGCATCTTATCATCACCCCCTTTATGCTTTTTTTCATCTATGTACATTCACCTAATAAAGAGTTAACCTTATAAAACTTGTTTCGTCAACTACTTTCCCACAAAAAAACAGTCAAAGGTTTCCCATGATCGGGACCTTCGACTGTTTTCGTTCGGCTGGTCAAATAGTTAGATCGACTGTTCTTTTCCAAAATATCGTTGCCATTTTTGTTTCATTGTATCTGTTACTGGTTGCGCCGCTTCTTTCACTGCACAATACTTGTCAACAAATGTCACAATATAGCTTTCTTTGTATTTTGGTGGAGCGATCGTTGCCCCCCACATATGTTTCAAGATGATGTCACGCTCTAAATCAGAAAGTTCAGTAATCTTTTCTGCATTTTTCACAGCGATCCTAGGATGCACATACGCATGTGTGCCTTCATCAAATTTTGTTGTACGCCAGTCATAATAGAATAGGTCATGTAAAAGTCCTGCACGTGCAGTAGCTCTTGCATCTCCCCCCCATTTTTTTGCTAATTTGTAACTATGATAAGAAACACTGATCGAGTGTTCCAATCTTGTCGAATGTACATGTTGGATATAATCAGCTAATTTTTGTACTGCTTCTGTTTCTAATAGATCTTCGATATAAGACATGTATTCTTCGTCTTCACGCCATTTTTCTGTCATAATTTTCGATCTGCCACCTTTTTGAATTTCATTTATCGTTGAAATTGTACATAGTATATCATTCATGTTCGGAATATTCTAGTGAGGTTGTTTAAAAATCCAAAAAGCTTAATAGTTCCTTAATCAAGAAGAAAGATGATACAACAATATGCCCGTAGCTACACCGACATTCAATGATTCAGCATGACCATTCATTGGGATATAGATGTTTTTATCAGTTAGTGCTAATAACTCTGACCGCACACCTTGCCCTTCATTTCCCATAATGATCACATAATTTTTTGTTGGTACGACGGTTGGAAGAGAAACAGCTTCTTCATTGAGTTCTGTTCCGTATATCGCAAATCCTTTTTCTTTCAATTCAGGAATGAGCGCGTCTAACTCTTGTGAGATAACTGGTAAATGGTAATTGCTTCCCTGCATACTTCTTAAAACTTTGGTGCTATAAATATCAGCTGAACCTTTCCCTAAGATCACACCTGCTAAACCAAACGCATCTGCTGTTCGGATCATCGTTCCGACATTTCCAGGATCTTGGACATTGTCTAAAAGCAACCAGCCTCCTGTATCTATTGACACCTGGCTAACTTCTAACGGCATCACTGCCACGATTCCTTGTGGTGTTGGTAGATCAGAGATCACCGCCATCACCTCATCCGTGACTAAAAAGCAATCCAATGTGTGTTGTTCGACCCATGTCCCCCATTCTGACCAGCCTCTTTCAGTCAGAAAGATCTCTTTAGGTATGACTTTGGCATTCACAGCTTCTTCGATCAAGTGAAACCCTTCAAGCAGGTACTCCTGTCCTTCTTCGCGGTGCTTCTTTTTATGTAATTTTTTTATTTCTTTGATTCTAGGATTTTTTGCTGATTGAATTTTTTTCACGTTTTCCACCTCACTTCATTATAGCATGGAATCAATCGTTGGGCTTGTTAGTTTTATAAAAAATCGTTATCATAAATTTATCAAATAGAGGAAAGAGTGGTGCTTCAAATGAAAAAAGTTAAAATGAATGTTCAAGGGCGTGTCCAAGGTGTAGGTTTTCGTTATATGACAAAAATAGTAGCTGATCAATTAGGCGTGACAGGAACAGTTAAAAACGAAGAAGATGGTTCGGTGACGATCGAAGCCGCTGGTGAGGAGGAAACCATCGATCAGTTCATCAAAGAAGTCAAGCAATCACCTAGTCCCAGTGGTCGTGTCCAATATGTCGACTTACAAGAACATCCGATGATGGAAGAACGAAAGAAATTTGATGTAATTGGCTAAATTTCTCTTCTTGAACGCACATATGAAGAAAGTCGTTGTTGCCGTCTACTGACAGATGATTTTTTCAATTGTCTGTTCTTTTACTGGTCTTCCCTGTCCCTCACATGATTGGCTAAACTTAGGGGAATTATTTGAATTTTCTATGAAGTTCATTGAATTATTCTTATATTTTTAGTATAGTTAAGCTTGTGTAAAAATTTTAAAAGAGGAAGTATTTTATGAATAAATGGAAAAATTGGTTACTAGGTTCTGGTCTTGTAACACTCTTACTTTTCTTATCTGGTTGTGTCAGAATGGACTCTGAAGGAAACCCTGATACATCTGGGATCGTCTATCGCGTATTAGTACATCCTATGGGACAAGCGATTACATATCTTGTGCAGAATTTCAACTGGTCATACGGTTGGGCTGTTATCTTGATGACTGTGATCGTGCGAATCATCATTTTACCTTTAGGAATCAGTCAATCGAAAAAGACAATGATCCAATCTGAAAAAATGCAAGCATTGAAACCTCAAGTCAGTGCCGCCCAAGAAAAACTAAAAGCGGCAACGACCCGTGAAGAACAAATGGCTGCGCAAGCGGAGATGCAACAAGTGTATCGCGAAAATGGGTTAAGTATGACTGGCGGAATCGGTTGTTTACCTTTATTGATCCAAATGCCGATCTTCTCAGCACTGTACTTCACTGCTCGCTATACAGAGGGTATCCGTGAATCGACTTTTTATGGGATCGATTTAGGGAATCCAAGTTTGGTCTTAGTTGCGATTGCCGGGATTGCTTACCTTATCCAAGGGTATATCTCAACGATCGGTATTCCTGAAGAACAGAAAAAAACGATGCGCACCATGTTGATCGTTTCACCTGCGATGATCGTCTTCATGTCGATCAGTGCTCCTGCGGGAGTGACCCTTTACTGGGTAGTCGGTGGTATCTTTAGTTGTCTACAAACATTCATCACCAATGTGATCATGAAGCCACGCTTAAAAGCACAGGTCGCAGAAGAATTGAAACAAAATCCACCGAAACAAGTCGTGACACCTCGCAAAGATGTGACACCTGAAGAAACGACGAAAACAACGAAAAAAATCAATACACAAGCAACCAAGAAAAATGCTAACGGTCGAAATGCCGGTAAACAGCAACGTAAAAAATAAAAGGTTTGGGATGTTCGCATCCCAAACCTTTTTTTGTTTCAAGCTTTCACTTGATCCGTCTTATTTTGTAATGATTTGATCCAGACTAGCAATACTTAATGCCATGTCAGCAATTTGTTGCAACTGTGCTAAACGGTTGTTACGGACAGCTTCATCTTCGACCATGACCATCGTTTGATCAAAATACTGATCGATAACTGGTCTTAAGCTGACTAATTGCTCATAGTTCTCTTTAAGTGTACGTTCCGCAAACTGAGCTTTCACTTTCTCAACTGCTTCGTACAATGCTTGCTCTGCTTCATTTTCAAATAAGCTTGGATCAATTTCATTCGTTGTTCCTTCGGCTTTTTTCGCTAGGTTCATCACACGCGTCAAAGCTTCCATTGATGGTTTGAAGTTTTCATCTTGCAAACGTTCTTTCAATAGACGTGCGGCTGCAAAAACGGTTGTCAAATTACTTTCCTTCGCATTCAAGACAGCATCGATCACATCGTGGCGAATGGCTTTTGTCATCAATCGTTGGCGTAAACGACCTTTGATAAAGTCGATCACATCACTTCCTTGAACGAAAGCTAACCCGAAACGCTCTTGATTTTCATTGATTGCCGCATTCACTTCTTGTTGTAATTGTGCCAATGGGAAAGCCCATTGTTTTGCTTCAATGATCCGAACGATCCCATATGCTTGTCGGCGTAATGCGTAAGGGTCGTTTGAACCACTTGGCACCATTCCTACAGTGAAGAAAGAGAAAATGCTGTCTAATTTATCGGCAATAGCCAAGACTGCACCAATCGTTGTTTCTGGCAATTCACCTTCACTGGCGATCGGTAAATAATGTTCACGGATCGCTGTCGCAACTGCTGGATCTTCTCCATGCAACAACGCATATTTTTCACCCATGATTCCTTGAAGTTCTGGGAATTCTCCAACCATGTTCGTCACTAGGTCAAACTTATAGATTTCGCCGGCACGTTGTAATGCAGCTAGTTCTTCCCCTGATAAACCGACAGATTTACCGATAACAGATGCAATCACTTGCACACGTTGCATTTTTTCATATATGCTACCGATCTTTTCATGGAAAGTCACTGATTTCAACTTATTGACATAATGTTCGATTGGGAATTTTTTGTCTTCATTGTAAAAGAATTCCGCATCTTCTAAACGCGCAGTCAGTACTTTTTGGTTCCCACGAATAACGTTATCTAGCTTCACACGATCGCCATTTCGTACAGCGATGAAATGTGGTAAGAGTTGTCCTTCGGCATTTCGCACATCAAAATAACGTTGGTGTTCCTTCATGGAAGTCACGAGTACTTCTTCCGGTACAGACAGATATTTTTCTTCAAAATCACCAGCAAAAACAGTTGGATACTCCACTAGATTATTGACTTCTTCAAGTAGATCTTCATCAAAATCGATGTGCCAATCATTTTTTGTTGATAATTGAGTCGCTTGTTCCATGATTATTGCTCTTCTTTTTTGTGGCGAAGCAACTACAAATTGCTCAGATAGCTTTTCTTCATATTCCGCTGGATGAGCAAATGTCACATCTTCACCTAAGAAACGATGCCCACGAGAAGCACGTCCAGTTTTCACATCTAAAAATTCAAACGGGATCACTTCTTCTCCAAATAGTGCCACGATCCAATGAATCGGGCGAATGTATTCAAAGTCAAAGGAAGACCAGTGCATTGTCACAGGGAATGTCATGCTTTTAATCACATCAATCAATCCTGTCAAGACTTCGATCGCCGGTTTACCTTGAGTATATTTCGTCACATAGACATATTCCACACCTTTGATTTCTCGGAAGGTGATATCGTCTGTTGTCAATCCTTGCCCACGAACAAATCCCTGAGCTGCTTTAGACCAGTTGCCTTCAGCATCTAATGCGATTTTTTTCGCTGGACCTTTCACTTCTTCTTCACTGTCAGCCTGACGTTCCGGCACATTTGTTACTTTGATCGCCAAACGTCTCGGAGTCGAGAATGTTTCGATTGCATCGTAAGTCAATTGATTGTCCATTAAAAACGCTGCTGTTTTTTCTTCTAATTGCTTCATGCTTGGTGTCACCACATGCGCTGGCATTTCTTCCAAGCCAATTTCTAATAATAAGTCCTTTGCCATCTTATTCACCTTCCTTAACAGTCGTTGGATTTTCTGATTGATTATTCAGCAATGGGAATCCAAGTTTTTCACGTTCTGCAACAAAGATTTTCGCCACAGATTTCGCCATGTTACGAATGCGAGCCAAGTAGCCAGCACGTTCAGTCACAGATACTGCACCACGAGCATCTAATAAATTGAAGGTGTGACTACATTTTAAAATGTAATCATATGCTGGATGGACCAGATTTTCTTCAATACAACGTTTCGCTTCTTTTTCAAAGCGATCAAAATTACTTAATAATAATTCTTGATCACTCACTTCAAATGAATATTTTGAGTGTTCGTATTCAGGCTGTTTGAAGATCTCGCCATATTTGACACCTGCTGACCATTCAAGATCATACACACTTTCCACTTCTTGGATATAAGAAGCTAGGCGCTCCAATCCATAAGTGATTTCTGAAGTGACTGGTTTACATGGCAAACCGCCGACTTGTTGGAAGTACGTAAATTGCGTGATTTCCATGCCATCTAACCAGACTTCCCAACCAACACCGGCACACCCCATCGAAGGGTTTTCCCAGTTGTCCTCAACAAAGCGGATATCATGTTCCAACGGATCGATCCCTAACAAACGCAAGCTTTCCAGGTAAAGTTCTTGGATATTTTCTGGTGATGGCTTCATCACCACTTGGAATTGATGGTGTTGATATAACCGGTTAGGATTCTCACCATAACGACCATCAGCTGGTCGACGTGATGGCTCAACGTAAGCGGCATTCCAAGGTTCTGGACCGATTGCTCGCAAAAATGTGTAAGGGCTCATTGTACCTGCCCCTTTTTCTGTATCGTATGCTTGCATCAGCATACAACCGTTCGATGACCAAAATTTTTGTAATGTCAAAATCATTTCTTGAACTGTTTGCTTCTTACTCATATAATTACCCCTTTCATCTTAACCAAGAATCAAAAATAGTAACAAAAAAAGTCCCTATGTTTGCGTAAACAAACATAGGGACGAATATCTTCGCGGTTCCACCCTACTTCCGAGCGACTCGGCAGCTTCGTTGATCGTACTCACAAGTGCCTCTTCAAAAACCGTTAGCATTCGGCTCACACTCTCCCGAACTCGCTTGTGCCACTTGATTTTCTACTGATCTTGATCATCGTACGTATGTGAATATTGAATATCCTTCATAAATGACATTCGTCTATTGAAAAAACAATAGTTACTATCTAGGCTTTATAATAGACGTTAACCCAGTACTTTGTCAAATATTTTTGAAAAAAATCCATTGTTTCAAACAATTTTTCATTCCTCTGCAGGGTTTTCCTTCGTTGCCTCATTGGTCGGTTTCATGATATGTTCCCAACTTTTCATTTGATCAATAAACTTTTTACTTTTTAAATGGATGCCCACGTATTCTTCATATAACAGATCAATCAATTGGCGAATCTTTTGTTTCGTTTCTTCTTTGAGGTCGATCCCACTGATGCGATCATACGAGATTGCTGAGAAGAGCCGTACGAAGTGAACTGCACGTGGGTCCGCGTGATACCGATGATGATCTAACTCCCAGTGATTTTCACATAAGACGCCACCATATTTGGATGAATAATCAAATTTTCCTTGCGTCTTTCCACACACTGCACAGTGGGTCCAGACTGGCGAGATCCCGAAACGTTGCAATAATTGGATCTCAAAAATATTCGTAATGATCTCTGGGTCATCTCCTTGATCCATGCGTTGCAATGCTTGGTGTGTGAATTGAAATAGATTCGGATCATATTGCCGATCCTCGATCGCCGCATCCACTAAGTTCAACAAATAAGTCCCGTAACCGCTGAGAAAAATATCTTCTTGTATCTTACGAAAGGAGTGGACATCTTTTACACTGTTAACAAAGGACAAACCGTCATTATGAAAATGACCAATATAAATTGCTTCCGTAAAAGGCAACAATGCGGGTGCAATCGGTTGATTTTGACGATGGATCCCCTTGACATAAAACATCATTTTTCCTGCCGATTCTGTAAATATCTTGACTAATTTATCTTTTTCCTTGTAGTTGCGACTAGAAAGGATGATTCCTTTTGATTCTGCAAGCTGACTCATCGTCACACCTCCTCTGACTTTAACGTAGATTGCTTTTTTTAAATTGAAAAGAAGGAAAAAGTCATGCGAGCATCCGTGAAGTCGAGACAAAAGTAACTATTACTTTTATTCCAGACTCTTAATTGCTTCCATGACTTAGTTGTCCTCTAACTTCTATAACTGGATAACTGGTGTTCGAAAAGCTGACCCTCAACACTAAGCTGAAAAATCAAAAAATATGAAAAGCTATTTTCGATTTTCTTGTCTTATTACTCAGTGCTGAACGCTTCTTTCATAACCTATGATAAACGGTGTTCGAAAGCCAGCTCCTTCAATAGTAAGGCGAAACGTGAAAAAATATGGAAAGCTATTTTCCCACGTTTCGCCTTACTATTCGGAGCTGACCGGCTTTCTCACAACCTTGTTTAATACTCGTCTTGACGATATCCAAAGTCTTGTAAATAGACTCGTTTATCTCGCCAATCTTTTTGGACTTTTACCCAAAGTTCTAGAAAGACTTTGTCTCCTAGCAGATTCTCAATATCTCTTCGTGCTTTTGTTCCAATGTCTTTCAGCATCTTACCGCCCTTACCGATAATGATTCCTTTTTGACTATCACGCTCTACGATGATCGTAGCTTGGATATGGATTTTATTATTCTCATTACGTTTCATCGTATCAATGACTACTGCGACTGAATGGGGTACTTCATCTCGTGTCAAAAACAAGACTTTTTCCCGAATCAATTCAGAAACGATAAAATACTCCGGATGGTCAGTGACTTGATCGTCTGGGAAATATTGCGGGCCTTCAGGCATTTCGTCCACTAAGACCTCCATCAAACGTTCGACATTGTTTCCTTCTGTCGCAGAGATCGGAACAACTTGGGCAAACTCCATTTGTGAGGAATAATCTTCAATAATCCCTAACAACTCATCTGGATGGACTTTGTCGATCTTATTGATCACTAAATATACCGGTGATTGAACATTTTTCAAGCGTTCGATGATGAAATCGTCGCCTTTTCCTCTTTTTTGATCGGCGCTGATCATGAACAATACCGCATCAACTTCACGTAAAGCACTATAAGCTGTTTCTACCATAAAATCACCTAAGCGATGTTTGGGTTTATGGATTCCTGGTGTATCAATAAAGATCAATTGTGCTTCAGGAGTCGTATATACTCCTTGGATCTTATTTCTTGTCGTTTGCGCTTTATCACTCATGATCGCGATTTTTTGACCAACGATCCGATTGAGCAACGTCGATTTACCAACATTTGGTCGTCCGACGATTGCTACAAATCCAGATTTATGTTCTGACATAATTACTCTCCTTTTAATTAAAAAACAGTTGATATATTTTTGGACCAAATAAGATGATCCCAACGATCACAGCGAAGCAAGCAGTCAATAACACTGCCCCAGCTGCCATATCTTTGATTTTTTTTCCAATGGGATGAAAATGGAAGTCTGTGAACATATCCACTACATTCTCAAACACAGTGTTCATGATTTCGACGATCCATACGAGAAAGACTGAAAGGAGCAACCATAGCCACTCCATTCGATCCAATTGAAAGATGAAACCCATGATCAGAGCAATGATCCCAAGAGCCACATGTTTCTTCATATTTCGTTCTTCATCAAAAACGGTTTTGACTCCTTGTAAAGCAAACTCCACTGACATCAAAAAATGTTTGTTTTTATCTACTTTTTGTTCTTCTCTTTTATCTTTTAAGTCCATAAGCATCTAAAATCTCTTTCTGTAAGCCAAACATTTCCGCTTCATCTTCAGGTGTCATATGGTCGTAGCCGTTGATGTGTAAAAATCCATGGACGGCTAAGAAGCCTAGTTCGCGATCATAGGAGTGACCATATTCTTCAGCTTGTTCTTTTGCCCGATCGATTGAGATCATGATATCTCCCAATACACGAGGCATTGGCTCATCGTCCTCTTCAAAAATCACTGGGATCTCGTCTTCACCTTCATCTTCTAACGCAAAACTGATCACATCTGTTGGTGCGTCTTTGCCACGGTACGTACGATTGATTTCTTGGATAGACGGATTATCCATGAAGGTCACCGACATTTCCGTCTCATCTGATAAAGAAAGTTTTTTTGCTGCAAATTGAAGCAATTCTTCAATTTCTTTGATTTTCGTTTCAGATACAGTGTTTGTTTCATCGATAAATGTAATATCCATTAGTCATCGCTTCCTTCTTGCTATTCTTTTTCTTGTTTCATTTTTTCTGCTTCAGACTTCATCTTAGGGTATTTGATCCTAGAGTGGAAGGTACTGCTCAATCCACTAACAAGAGATTTTTCAACTTTGCGGATTTCTTTGAGTGTCAATCCACTATCATCAAGCTGACCATCAGAAATCCGTTCTTCAATCAAATTATGCACAAAAGCTTCGATTTTTTCACTGGTTGGATGATCCATCGCTCGCACAGCGGCTTCGCAACTATCCGCAATATTGACGATCCCAGCTTCCCGTGTTTGCGGTCTAGGGCCAGGGTAACGGAATTGTTCTTCTGTTACTTCTGGATTACGTTCTTTTGCTTTGATATAGAAATAACGCATCAAAGTCGTCCCATGATGTTGCTTACAAATATCGATTACCATTTTTGGCATATCGTACTCTTCTAAAATCTTCGCACCGTCAGTCACATGCCCAAAAATAATTTGTTTACTATCTTCAGGAAGTAAAAAGTTATGGGGATTTTCCGCACCAGAAGGTAAGTTCTCCACGAAAAAGCTGGCATGTTTGATTTTGCCGATGTCATGGTAATAACAAGCCACACGTGTCAACAACGAACGTCCACCGATCTCAGCAACTGCATTCGCACTCAGATTCGCAACCATCATACTATGATGATACGTTCCCGGTGCTTCTTCTAGCAATTGCTTCAATAATGGATGGTTTGGATTACTCAATTCATTTAGAACGATCACACTGTCATCATTCACTAATAGCTCAATATAAGGGTGCAGACCAATCGTCAGTAAATACGACAGAAATGCGCCCATGAAGCCACATACAAGTGTCAACCAAGTGGTGCCATCACTAAAGCTCATGCCTTGATAAACCACTAAAACGACATCCATCAATAATGGAAAGACAACGACCCACATGATTGCTGGAAACCATTGTTCTGAAATACGTTGTCGTTTTAAAATTGCTGCTAAAAAGCCGGCAAATAGGTACGAGACCAAAATCACAGTCAAAAAATTCGTACCAATCGAATTGTAAAAAATGAATAGCGCTGAAACTGCTTGGAACAACGCAGCCATGATACCCGCTCTTCGATTCACGAAAAAGTTCAAGACTAGCGGTACAAACGCTGCTGGGTAAAGTAACGGAATGTAAGTCGCTTGTTCTGTTTGAAAGACTTGGAAAAATTTCATCAATAAAATACTGATGGACATTGCTGTTACGTAGAAAAGTATATACTCTGTTCGTTTGAAAAGATCTTTATACTGTAGTGAATTGTAGAACAACACACCAATTTGTAACAACACCGCTAAAATCATTGCTACCAGAGGAAAAATCGAAGTAGATTGACTCGTCAAACCTAACAATTCTAATTTTTTCATAGCCGCTGCATCGATTTGATTTCCTTCACGAACAATAATCTCCCCTTGGAAAATCATGACGGGTTGGATGGAGTCACGTGCCTCTTGCTTCAATTCTTCTGTTCGTTTCTCATTTAACACATCATTCACAACAATGCCCTGATCGACTAAATAGCGGATCATTTCTTGTTGTTCTGCCGAAACATTCAAATACTGGATCTTATCATTTGCTTCTTGTTTAAAATTATCTAAATCACTTTCTCGAACTTGCTTACTCATTTGTTCATCAATCAATTTCAAGCTTTCATCACGAACCGTCGTAATTTCACTTTCTGACATATTCATGATCGTTGAGTAAAAACTATTTGGTAATTTTTGGTAGAACGCGACATCATCCGCATTTGAACTTTCGAATATTCGTTTCAATGCAGCTATCCGTTCTTCTACTGTTGGCTTTGGTACATTTTCATCTTCTTTTGCCTTACTGACTTTTTCTTCATATTGTTTGTCGATCGTGTCATTCGCACGACTGATCAAAACAAACAGTTGATTGATCCGACGATCTTGTTCCGAAGCTAGGTCACTTTGGTAGGTGTACTCAGGTGTTACAGCTTCAGCTGCTAATTTCCTTTTTTGTTCGGTTTCTTCCGTGTTCTCAATCGTTTTATTGGCACGGATACTTTCTTCCGCTACTTGTCCCTCTCTAAAATCATTGGGCTTTTGCTTCACGCTGCTAAACGTGATCCCACACATTAAAAGAAAGAAAAGCAATAAGAGAAAAGGTGCTGCAGCTTTCCCTAATTTCGCTTGAAGCTGCTGCAATATTTTGTTCAACATGTGGTAATCCTCCTAAAAAAGCTATTCTTGATGAAGATCCGCTTTTTCATAAGCTTTGATGATTTCTGCCACGACAGGGTGACGAACAACATCACTCGCTTCAAAATTCACAAAATCGATTTTTTTGATTTGTTTCAGTGTTCGTTCTGCATGGATCAATCCACTCATCGTGCCTTTTGGCAAATCGATTTGGCTCGTGTCCCCATTGACGATCATTTTTGACTGATAGCCAAGCCGAGTCAAAAACATTTTCATTTGGGCAACTGTGGTATTCTGCGCCTCATCCAAAATCACAAAGGCATCATCTAACGTTCTACCCCGCATATAGGCAAGTGGTGCAATCTCGATGATCCCTCGCTCCATCAAACGATTGGTATGATCTAACCCAAAAATTTGATACAGAGCATCATAAACTGGCCGTAAATATGGATCGACTTTTTCCTTCAGATCTCCAGGTAAGAATCCAAGATTTTCACCTGCTTCGACGGCTGGGCGAGTCAAGATGATTTTTTGGACTTCACCTTTTTTTAAGGCAGCAATCGCTAATACGACAGCCAAAAATGTTTTCCCAGTACCAGCTGGTCCTACACCAAAGACCACATCATGTTTGGCGACAGAATCGACGTATTTTTTTTGTCCGCTATTTTTGACACGGATCGGTTTGCCATTGCGATCTTTGACGATCTCTTGTTCATACATCTCAACAAAATAGTCCAATGTCCCTTTTTGAGCCATTTTCAAGGCAGTGACCACATCAGGCATACTGATATGGATCCCTCGTTTGATCAATTCTTGTAACGTTCGGATCACGGAAGCAGCCAAAGAAATATCGGTTTCTTCCCCGATGATCTGGATCACTTCACCTCTTGTGTGGA
Organism: Enterococcus sp. AZ062; assembly: GCF_051715065.1. Classification (NCBI taxonomy): domain Bacteria; kingdom Bacillati; phylum Bacillota; class Bacilli; order Lactobacillales; family Enterococcaceae; genus Enterococcus; species Enterococcus sp. AZ062. The sequence continues at coordinate 2,273,343 of NZ_JBIOTB010000001.1, forward strand.
TCGTTGTTTCAGTTGTTTCTTCGATCAGTTTGATATGTTTATCATGTGACCCTAAAAGCATACTGATATCATCAGTTGCTGTTAATCTAATATCCAAAGAACTAGACGCTTCTGTCAAAAATAGACATCTCCTTTATTTCAAATCGTTCTTACCTATTCTACCATAATCATGAAAAACTATATAGCGAATAAAATGAGACGACTTGAGAAAAAAGTTTTCTTCTGGAATTCAGATAAAAACTTAAATCCTCTTGTTTTTTTATGAACGATCATTTTATAGATGTGTCTTACAACACATCTTGTTTTCTTTCCAATATCTTATTTGCTTTTATTCACCATTCTATCAGTCTATTTTTAAAAAAACTTGAGCGAACTAACTACTCAGTACATTGATTTATTGATATAATAGAGAAGGAAACGAGGAGATGACATGAAATCAGCTGTATTATTAAAAATAAAATCATTAGAATCAAGTTTTACTTCTAGTGAACACGACATCAGCAAGTTTGTAATTGAAAATCCTGAATATGTTATTTCAAATACTATCACAAATCTAGCCAAAAAAACGAATACTTCAGAAGCGAGTATCAACCGTTTTAGTAAAAAAATTGGCTTTAAAGGTTTTAATAAGTTTAAAATTGCATTGGCCCAAAGTATGAACCAATTAGAGGACCAAGAAAAATCCTTCGATGAATCAAACTTAATTAAGTACGTAACCCTTGATTACCAAAAGATGTTAACGAATACATGCGCGATGTTGGATACAAAAGATATCGAAGATGCCGCTTCGATGATTACACTCAATCGTAAAGTATTTATCTTATCTATCTACAATACTTCTTTTGTCAGCAAGGAATTTGCCTTCAAGTTACGACAATTAGGCATGGAAGTCACTACCCTAAAAGAAAACCTAGAAACGCAATTAGCTATCGAAAATATGAGCAGTGATTCCGTTTTGATTGCTGTTGTTCCATCGGTCATCACTAAAGACATCATCCCCTTCTTGACGAAAATCAAACGAAAAGACGTAAAGACTATCTTGATTTCCAGTAATGATAATCCAAAAGTCAGCGATATGATCGATATTAAATTCATCATCCCAGATCATATGTCCGCAAACAATTCATTAGTCATGACAAATTCTATCATGACTTCTCTCGTTTTTGATATTATCTTTGCAACGATTTTACGAGACAATCGCGGGTTACGCCAACGTAAGTTAAGTAGCGACACAATCATCAACTCGTACGAATCAGCAGATTCAGCTATTTATGAATGGTAAAAAAATACTCAATCAACCTGAAAAAGTTGATTGAGTATTTTTTTATTTTTTTGCTACTTCCTGTAATAGCTTATGCGCCAATGCAAAATTTCCAATCGTCGCACTCGTATTATCTTGAAATATAGAAACAACAATAAAGTCAATCAAATCAGGAACTGCTACATAACTTGCATTGATCATTTCAAATTGTTCACGAACTTTTTCTATCAATCGTTCAGTGATTACGCCCCCACCAAAAATAATTTTCTCTGGGGCAAAATTCACTCGTAAATTATATGCCAGTTGTGCTAGATAATAAGCTTCAATCGTCCATATATCATCATTTTCTGAAACCTTTTCTCCTTTTATTCCTGTTCGTTTTTCAATGCTGGGGCCCGCAGCTACGCCTTCAAAACAATCACTGCCATGATAAGGACAAACGCCAGAAAAATCAAAGTCGTTCTTGTGCCGGTTAACAAATCCATGTCCGATTTCTAGATGTGTAGTGCCTCCAATAAAATGATCATTCTGGATGACTCCTGCTCCAATGCCTGTTCCAACTGTGACATAGACACAAGAACTAGCGGATTTAGCATGCCCAACAGCGTATTCTCCGTAAGCACTCGAATTTACATCTGTTGTTAAAAATATTGGATTTGAAAACCATTTTTCTACTGCCTGAATAAAATTAAAACCGCGCCACGCCTTTTTTGGAGATGCTAAAATTTCTCCATAAGTCGAAGAATTTTCATCAATATCTATTGGACCAAACGTTCCTATCCCCAATGCATCGACATGATATCGACTAAAGAAGTCTTTGACCTGTTCCATTGTTTTATCCGGATCTTCAGTTGGAAAAATACTTGTTTCAAGAATCTCAAACTGCTCATTACCAATTGCACACACAAACTTCGTGCCACCAGCTTCAATGCTGCCGTATCTTTTACTAGACATTTGATCCTCCTTTCAAAAACATGTAGGACTATGAGGTCGAGACAGAAGTTTTTAACCTCTAGAAATAAGGCACCACCCACGAAAATTGTTCTTCAAATTTTTGTGGGTGGTGCCTTATTTTTAGAAGAGGTTACTTCTGTTCTCGCCGTTTATTCGGTTTAAGGTGGTACGAGAGGGCTAATGCTCACTCTCATCTAAAAACCAAAGAGTCGGTGTGCTAAAGTAACATCTGACCACAACACAGGATAGGAAAGACGTCATGAGCTGTCCTGTACCCACTGAATAAGCGGCAAATTTTTGGATTTTATCTCCTATTTCTCGGAGTTACTCACTAACGGCCAATCCTCTCAGTGCAGAATGTTTCTTTCACACCGACTGTTCGCCTACGTTCTTTTCAATTTGTTAAATTGATCGTACTCTACTTCAATATCTGTTATAGATAAGCGATTTGTTCGTAACAAATACTGATAATCATAGTAACTGGGTAAATATTTTAGTTCCAACAAATTTTTTACAAACGAATTCGCTGCGATTTCGCTTGTCCTGCGAATATGAGCTTTTCGAGAGTAGCCAAAGATTCTTGCACTTTCGATCGGTGGAAATTGATCATAGATATGGTTACTTCCTTTTTCTTCTAAATAATGAAAGTACTCATGTGTCAAAATAATCTGTTTCATCTCTTTCAGGCTCAATTTGTTTACTTCTGCTAACTGAGCAATTGATTTTTCATATAAATAAACCAGATGATTCCCCTTCCGATCTGATTCGAACTGAGCGCGCATTTGTACTTTATAAAAAACTCCATCATGTTTTTCTTCTATAATCTTGATATTATTTTCTGAATATAAGTCAAAAATATCTTTCGATTTTATTTTTAAAGCAAAATCTTTACCGATAGCCAAAGACTTTTCAAGGTAGCTCAAGATATCTATTACCGGTATCTTATGAAAAAACATATCTTGTTTTAATTCCAAATACGCTAAAAATTCGTCTGTAAAATAATCCATTGTTACTCCTTCTTATTTATAAGCTACTGCAATGATTTCTTCTTTTTTATCTAAATTCTCTGTCTCAACATCCATGATCGACGTTAATTGTTCTAGAGTTTGCATACCAGTCAAGTCTAACATTTTTTCTCTAAAGAACAAGAAGACCTTAGGAATGGTTGCATTAGCATCCGAATAAATCGTATGTTCATCAATAAACGAAAGAAATTCTTCATTCGATTGGTTCTTAGAAAATTTGAAATAATGCGCATTGCTATGCTTGAAACGCACAACACCTTCACGATCAACGACACATACATTTGTACGTTTACTCTTGAAAAAGAATTTCTTTTTAATGACTGTTGCATCCAGTAAGTTCCAGCGTCCAACTTGTGCAGTAAGCATGATACTATTTGTGTCTAGTCCTAACGCTTCAGAAGTAATTGTTTTTAACTGGTCTTCAGTGACATCTGACGCTCCTAAGCTCTTTTGGCGTAGTTCTGTAGCGCCAGTCGCTACCGCACGAACGATATTACGTTGTGTATCAATTTCAATATTTACTTCAACAGTTTCTTCATTAGCACCAGATTGAACGATTTTTTCAATCACTTCCGCACGAATCTTTTTAATATCATTTTCACTAGGATTTGTGATGGAACGTTCGATTTGTTCGCGAACCATGGCTAATGCTACACCAATCGTTGAAATATAAGGCGCATTTTTTGCTAACTTCCACTTATAGTCAAAATGTTCCGCTAAGGCAGGTACCACGATTGCACCTGATCCACCACCGCCAACGAGTGTGATAAAGTTACGATCCATTTCGTATTCATCGATCAGATCATCGATAACTGGTTCTAATTTTTCCATCGCTAGCTTCATCACTACTTTGGCAGCTTCTTCAGCAGAGGTTCCTAAATACAAGCCTAACGCATCCCAAGCTTTTTTATTTGCTTCCGCATTTCCTTGCGCGTAATCATCTTCCGGTACATAACCTAGCAAATTGGCTGCTCCAGCTAAAGTATAAGAATAAGTATTTGTTCCTGTACCTTGAACAACTACGTATTCATTCGGATCTCCTTCTCTTGGAGAAACAAATTCGATCGACGGATCAGCTAAATTTCCCACGTCAGTAAAGCATTCATACTCTAACCCAGCAATATGGGCACTCCGTGGACCTACATCAACGATTTTTTTGTCTTTCACACGGATCATGCTTCCCCCAGCAACTCCCAAAGTACGAACATCTAATGAGCGAAGGTATGTTTTATGTCCTCCAACATGGGCATATTTGATCATTACTTTCCCATTTTTTATGACAGAGATATCGACACTCGTTCCTCCAACTTCAAAAAAGATCCCATCACTAACTTTTTCATACATCAAAGCACCCGCAACTCCAGCGGCTAATCCTGATAGCATCGTTAAAATCGGACGTTGCCGGACTTCATTGATACTCATTACACCACCATCGCAACGCATGATCATTAACCCAGATTGGATTTTAGTATCTAATACTGCAGATTCAGTCATGTTAGCTGTTTGCATCATTTTTGGGATTAATGAAGCATTTACTACTGCAGTTCTTGTACGCATTTTCAGTCCATAGAGCTGAGAAATCTCATGTCCACCCGTAGCATACAATTTTTCTTCTTGAGCTTTTTGGATCACACGCATTTCATTCTCAGGATCATCCACAGAGTAGGCTTCACTAGCTACGATGACTTGGCAATCTTTACTGACCAACTCGTCGATATTCTTTTCAATCTCTTGCTCGGTTAATTTAGAGGAATCAACAAAGACATGTTCAGAATGCAAATACTTGTTTGGAGCTAATTCAATATGTTCGATGGCAGTCTCTTTTCTCGCAGTACGTGCATCCATACCGGTACCCATACCTACGATCCCAACTTTTGCTACATCCCCCTCAAGCAACGCATTCGTTGCTTGAGTCGTACCGTGGGCAATAAAAATGACATCTTCTGGTGCGATATTATTTTCAGCCAAAAGTTTTTGGATTATTTTTACGATCCCTCTGGCTACCCCTTCTTCATGGGTAGTTGGGATTTTTAATTTTGCAATCACTTCATATGTCTCATTATCGATTGCTACTGCATCCGTAAAAGTGCCACCTACATCAATTCCGATTCTTACTTTTTTCCCCATTTTCTCTACCTTCAATCTTTAATTAATATAGGAAGAACGAGGCGACAACTAAACCAACGAAAGTTGAAATTGCTACCCAGCCAATTGTTTTCTTCATTACTTCATTGACATCTGTTTTAATGAAATCTGAAACCCAGACATTGTGTGAATTTGTTGGATCACAAACAGATTGTACATTACTGTCCAAACGCAATGCGACCATCGCAGCAATCGGATTCATACCCCCAGCAACTAGCAGTGAAATGATCCCACTTCCTAACCCCCAAACATTTAGTGGACCACGATAAATTGCTAATGGTGAAAGAAGTCCAAAAATCAAAATAAACATCAATTGATTTTTAGGGATCATGATAGAGATCGCTGGTTGTATTCAGAAGACATCACAGCATTCAGCAACATGCCAATACCGATCATCAAACCTGCAGCTCCTGCTACTTCTTGGATTCCTTCAACAAATGCGCTACTCACTACATGAATTGGATTTTTAGGTGTACTCAAAATCAAGGTTGCGATAATCCCTACAATAATCGCTGCAACTAATGGAACTTGGAAAGCAAAAACTAACACAACAGGGATGATTGGTGAAATCAAAGCAATGCTACGAATCTGACCATTCTTACCTTGCTTAACAGGCATCGCCCATGCTTTACGGCGTTTCCCACTGAATTGAACATAATAAACGACCATGATCACAGCAATAATGATCAACGGTAGACCAACCATCCATGAATAAGAAGTAACTTCACTTAATTTCAAACCTAGTACATCAATATAGACAGCTAGCGTTGAAACAGAGAACGTTACACCAATACCATTTGCTAAAAGTAAAATGATCCCACTAACCATTGGTGACAGACCAGCCGAGATCATGATCGGTACAATAATCGTCCCAACTAAAATCACCATGCCTAGCCCATTACTTGCCGCAAAAATGATGGAACAAACTGCTAGAAAGGATAACGCAATCGGTAACGCCTTATCTCCAGCCATCTCTGCTGCTTTTTTAATGATCGTTTCAGTAACACCAACTTTAGATAGCACTTTTCCGAATAGCGATCCAAAAATCAATCCTGAAATTGCGGTAGACATCCGCATAGAACCGGCTTCCAAAACATCTTTAACAATTGTGAATTGTTCAGGATCTTTGGAGATGATAGTAATTCCTGCAATCAAAGAGATTGCAATTGCCATGATTGGTAATGCCAGAATAGTTGGTACCTTTCTCGTCATCATCAACCCAACTAAAACGAAGAATACTAAAAGTATCCCTACTAATTGTACTGTTGCCATTGTTTTCCTCCTAAATTTCGATGAAGCTTTTTTGCTCGATCAGTTTATTTTGTAATTCTTTAATGTTGATTTCTCCAACTGTTTGTTCTTCTTTTGCTGCTATATAAGCTGCTGTTCCGGCAGCTTGTCCTAAGGCAGTCATCGTCGGTGTTGTCCGTATTGCTGCTTGGGCTTCAAAGGAAGCAGATACACACCTTCCAGTGACGATTAAATTATTGATCTCATTCGTGATCATGATTTCATAAGGAATGCGATAATAACTATCAAACACCGACTTATCGAATTTCTCATGAGCAACTTCTTCTGTTTGATTAGCATGTACGGAAACAGTTCCTTCACCTTTTGGGTTGTGGATATCGATTGGATAACCAGAATGGGCGATTGTTGATGCAAAAGGTTTATTCTCTAATACATCTTGATTTGTTAAAGTATATTTTCCTTTAATCTGTCTTGTTCCTCGTACACCAACACTTGGTCCGCTGTACGCAATTTTAGCATTTTCAAAACCTGGTACTGACTCTACTAAAAAATGATATAGTTCTTCACATTGCTTACGGCCGATCATTTCCGCCTTGGTCAGACCTTCAGCAGATACCCCACTCTCATTAATGATTCGTGAAGTATTCATAATGAATTCTCCTGGTACATTTGTTTCAAAGAAGAGGATATCTTCCCTTGGAATATTGATCCTACCTTCTTCCTTCGCTTGTTTAAATTCAGCATCAAAACCAACAAAAGATAAAATCTCGGTATTTTTCATGACGTTTAAGTCTCTATTTAATCGCGGAAATTTTTCTGGATCATCTAACACTGCAGCACGGAGTTTTTGTGTGTCAACGCCGTACACTTTTAGATTCATTGTCATCGGTTGCATGGCATTATCCGTTTCTCGTCCTAATTGGAATGGCACCTCAGACATTACCGCTAAATCTCCATCACCTGTTGCATCAATGAATACTTTACTTGAGATTTTGCTGATGCCATCTTTATTGACAACAGTGACATTTTTGATCTCGCCAGCTTCTTTCTCCAAGCCAATCAAATAAGTATGGAATAAAATAGAGGCACCTGACTCGCTGACCATCTCATCTAAAATGATTTTCAATCCTTCTGCTGAGAATGGCGTTACATAAGAGATATAATTCGTTGAATCTAGAACGTGTCCTGGAGAATAACCTCTCTCTACTAACCGTTCAACCATTTCTTGTCCTAATCCTAAAATTACTTGCTTATCACCGGCAAAATAAGTCATCATGGGCCCAACACCGTTGGCTGTTAACGTTCCGCCAAAATAACCGTTTTGATCAATGATCAAAGTTTTTGCACCATTTCTGGCAGCAGCAATTGCTGCAAATGCTCCAGACATGCCTCCACCAACTACAACTACATCATAATTTTCTTTTAAACTAGATGAATCCAAAAAAACAACCCCTTTCTGTTTGCGCTTACAAAAATAATAATACACCATTTCCAAAAACTGTCAATACTTATGGAATTTTTTTTCACTCAGGTGAATGTGTAATATATTATTGGGATTATCTGATAATAACTCTTTTAAATTAGTATTTTATGTCTCTTAATCGAATGAATAAAATCAGCAATTAATAATAGTTATAAAAATGGTTTTCTACCTCATTTTCATAAAAAGTCAATATAATAGAAAACCGCTAAGATACTTAACTAAACTAATTTTATTCAGTAATGTATGTTTACTTGCTGTATTGTTTCGTCTTTGGTTGCTAAAAAATTGAGACGATTTTATAAAGCTTTTGGATAAACACAAAAAAACTACGGACACTTTCGCGTCCGTAGTTTCGTTTGCTAAGATTAAGACTGCAATAGTTCTTTTACGATAGCATTTACTTGATTTCCATCAGCTTTTCCTTTGACTTTAGGCATGATGACTCCCATGACTTTACCAAATTCTTTTGCAGATGAAGCACCTGTTTGCGTGATCGCATCTTGAACAAGTTGTCGAATTTCTTCTTCAGAAAGTTGCTCTGGCATATACTTTTCGACTATCACAATTTCACTTTTCACTTTTTCAGCTAAATCGTCACGTCCAGCTTCCTCGAATTCATGCAAAGAATCACGGCGTTGTTTCATTTCGCGAGACAACACTGTTAGTTCTTCTTCTTCTGTCAAGTCGTGACCTTCTTTAATTTGCTCGTTTTGTATAGATGACTTGATCATACGAATCACCTGTAAAGATTCTTTATCTTTAGCTTTCATCGCTGTCTTCATGTCATCGTTCAATCTACTTAGTAGTGACACACTACCAACTCCAATTCATCAAAGAACTAGAATTTTTTGCGTTTTCTAGCTGCTTCAGATTTTTTCTTACGCTTTACACTTGGTTTTTCGTAGAATTCACGTTTACGAGATTCTTGTAAAGTACCCGCTTTTGACACGGAACGTTTGAAGCGACGAAGAGCATCGTCAAGTGATTCGTTTTTGCGAACGACTGTTTTTGACATATTAATTCCCTCCCTCCGAGCTTAAAAAGTAACCGTAATTGTTATTGAAATGTTAATCTCAAGAAACAAGACTGTTCTATAAACATTATAGCTAAAGCAGTTTTGACCGTCAAGAGAATCTTATGATTTTTTTAAATAATCACCTGTTATTTTATTGAAAATTATTATTGACAGCTCTCACAGCGTCCAAATATCTCAAAGCGATGCCCTTCAATGGTACACCCACTGAGTTGTTCTTCAAAATAATTCATTGGGCACATATGGATTTCTTTTGTCGTCCCACAAACGGTACATATGAAGTGGTGATGATGCCCAATCTCGCCTTGACAACAATGAAAACGGAATTTCATTTCTCCATTTAGATCCGTTTCTTCCAAAAGATCTAACTCTGAAAAGTCATGTAAATTACGATAGATCGTATCATAGCTGACTCCTTTAAATTCCTGACTCATATAGTCAAAGACTTCTTTTGCAGAGACGTAACGATTTCGTTTGATTAAATATGCGAGTAATGCTTCTCGCTTTTTCGTGTATTTGAACCCGTTATTTTTCAATGTTTCTAAAGATTGTTCAATCAATGTTTGTTTATTCATCATTATCCCCCAAATCAAAATGATTACGAAGTATGTACACTCGAGTATGGTATAATAAACCTAAAAAAAAAGCAAGCGAGGTTTTTTATTTATGACTGCCGAATCAAATGAAGTCGTCACCTTTTTTGTCATTTCCGACTCTGCAGGTGAAACAGCAACAAAATTAGCTCAAGCCACAATGGCGCAATATCCATCCATCGAATTTAGTTTATTTCGACGAACATTTGTGACTGATCCAGAGACGTTGCAACGTGCTCTAAATGATGCATTGTCAGAACAAGCATTAGTTCTCCATACATTGATCAACCAAGAATTGGTGGATTTAACAAATGACTTTTGTCAAAAAAACAAATTATACAGCTTTGATGTATTGACCCCGCCAATCGCAGAAATCGAGCGCTTGACTGGTATCAAACCGACACGTCAACCAGGGGCACTTCACTTATTGAATGAAAATTATTTTAAACGGATCAAAGCGATGGAGTTTGCGGTGAAATATGACGACGGAAAAGATCCTCGAGGTTTTTTGGAAGCCGATGTTGTCTTACTTGGTGTTTCCAGAACTTCTAAAACGCCGTTAAGTTTGTTTTTAGCCAATAAAAATTTAAAAGTAGCGAATCTCCCACTGATACCTCAAGCACATATCCCTAAACAGTTGTGGGAAATCGATCCGAAGAAGATTGTTGGATTAACAAATAACCCTGATATTTTAAATAACATTCGTAAAGAACGCATGCGTTCATATGGCCTGAATCCAGATACTGCGTACTCCGATATCGAAAAAATTCGTGCAGAATTGGAATTTGCCAATGAACTTTATGAAAAATTAGGGTGTGTCGTCATCAATGTTGCTTCTCTTTCCATTGAAGAAACAGCTTCGTTGATCTTGAATGAGTTAGAGCTGGAAGACCATAGCTATTACGGCACAGAGACTTCGGAAGAAAAGTAGAAATTTCTTATCTTTCTAAATAATAAAAAAAGGGTTTGATCGGCGCATCAGCGTCTTTCAAATCCTTTTTTTAATGACTTTAGTTAGTTCTTTTGATGCTCTACATGTTTGATCGTTTGTTCTAAAATATCTAATACATGAAAGTCATCCAAACTGTAAAGGATCGTTTTTCCTTCACGTCGTGATTTCACCACATGGTTTTCACGTAACAAGCGTAATTGATGAGACACAGCCGATTGTTCCATTTGAACAGATTGACTGATCGACGTCACATTTTTTTCACCATCTTTTAAATAAAGTAAAATATTCAAACGTGTCGGATCACTTAATACCTTGAATAATTGACTCACTTTTTCTACTTTAATGTTTTGATTCCCCGACAAACGATTCACCTCCAAAAAAAGACTGACTACTAAAGTGTACCACTTTTTTCGTCAGTCTCAACTGTTTATTCTTCTGTCATTGATTTGATGCTAGCTTCAAGTGCAGCAATTTTTTCTTGTGCTGCTTCGTTTGAATCACCTTTGACACCAATATAAAATTTGATTTTTGGTTCCGTTCCAGAAGGACGAATCGCGATCCAACCGTCTTCTTCTAGTGTATATTTCAATACATCTGAAGGTGGAGTCGTTAGTTTTTCTACATTTCCTTGGGCATCTGTTTTTGTTAGTGCCTTGAAATCTTCTGTTTGTAAAACTTTTTCTCCAGCAAATTCAGTTGGTGCATCTTTTCTGAATTTCTCCATCAGTGCAGCAATTTTCGCTGAACCTTCTTGACCACTCATTGTGACTGAAATTGTTTTTTCTGCATAATAGCCATACGTTTCAAAAATCGATTGTAACCCATCATAAAGGGTCTTATCTTGTTTTTTATAAAATGCAGCAACTTCTGCTAATAATAATAGTGCTTGAATCGCGTCTTTATCGCGAACGAATGGTTTGACTAAATAACCGTAGCTTTCTTCAAAACCAAACATGAATGTATGCGCCTTTGTTTCTTCAAATTGTTGGATTTTTTCAGCAATAAATTTGAAGCCAGTCAAGACGTTCATCATTTCTACACCATAATGTCTAGCGATTGCTGTCGGTAGTTCACTTGAAACGATTGATTTCAAGACCGCCGCATTTTCTGGCAGTGTTCCTTTTTCTTGGTGAGCTTCCAGGATATATTGGACAAGCAAAGCGCCGATTTGATTTCCTGTCAATACTTTGTATGAACCGTCTGGCAAGCGTACAGCTGCACCTAGACGATCGGCATCTGGATCAGTAGCAATCAATAGATCTGCGCCTTCTTTTTCGCCTAAACGGATTGCGTATTCAAAAGCAGAGTGTTCTTCTGGATTTGGTGATTTGACTGTGGTGAAGTCTGGGTCAGCGACTGCTTGCTCAGGAACCAAGACAAATTGTTCAAATCCCGCTTGAGTCAACGCACGCTCACCTAACATTTTACCTGTTCCGTGTAACGGCGTGAAGACTAGCTTCAATTCTTTCCCTAATGTTTCTACTAATTCATGATTGATCGTCACTGCTTTGATTTCTTCCAAGTACGCTTGGTCGATTTCTTCGCCGATGATCGTGATCAAATCACTATTTTTTGCTTGTTCTTCTGCTAAAACTTCTACTTTTAGTGGATTGCTGATGTTTCGTACATATTTTGTCAATGCGTCTGCATCAGCAGGCGGCATTTGTCCACCATCTTCGCCATAGACTTTATAGCCATTATATGCCGCTGGATTATGAGAAGCTGTAACCATGATCCCAGCGAATGCGTTAAGATGACGAACCGCAAATGAAAGCTCTGGGGTTGGTCGTAAGCTTTCAAAGACAAAAGATGGAATACCATGTTGCGCTAAAGTTTTTGCCGCTTCCATCGCAAATTCTGGCGATTGATGACGTGAATCATAAGCGATCGCTACCCCACGTTTTTTTGTTTCTGCTCCTTGTTCATCCATAAATTGTGCAAGCCCTTCTGTTGCTTGACGTACAGTATAGATGTTCATTCGATTAATTCCAGGCCCTAAGATCCCGCGCATTCCTGCTGTACCAAATTCCAAAGGTGCGTAGAACGCATCTTCTAATTTTTCAGGATTTTCACTTAATTCTTTTAATTGTTTTTTTAAATTTTCTTCTAATGATTCTTCAGTTGCCCATTGCTCGTAAACTTGTTTCCAAGACATGAAGCTGACACCTCTTTCTAAAAATATGTTCCTTTCTAAGTATAGCATTCTCTTTTTAGATAGCAAAGCATAAGAAAAGGTTGTGAAAGAAGCGCTCTGACCTGAGCAGTAAGATGAGAAATCAGAAAATAGCTCTTCATATTTTTTGATTTATCAGCTTAATGTTGAAGGTCAGCTTCTTGAACACCGTTTATCTAGGCTGTGAAAGAAGCCCTCTGACCTGAGTGAAAAAGTCGTTCAGCACAAAAAAACCGTACCATCCCTAAAATAGTAGAAACTATTTTAGGATAGTACGGTTCATTGTACATAGTAGTTACTTCCACCGTCTATTCAATTATTGAAGATATCTAATCATCTAGCTCATCGATTTTGATTTTCTAGACGCTTTCGATCTTATTTTATCAATAAACGAGCATTATGCTTTTGGCGTTTCTTCTAAAGCTTCCAAGTATTTATATACTTGTTGTCCAGCAATCCCGCCATCGCCTACTGCTGTAGTGATTTGGCGTAGATCTTTTTCTCGTACATCGCCAATGGCAAATACACCAGGCATGTTCGTACGCATGTCTTGATCTGTTGGAATCCAGCCAGCATCATTTGTGATTCCAGCTTTGCGGAAAGGTTCAGTCAACGGATCTAGTCCAACATAGATGAACACACCGTCAGCTGCTAATTCGATTGCTTCCCCTGTTTTTGCGTTGTGCCCTTTGACACCAGTAACGACCATATCATTTCCGATGATCTCATCAGTGATCGTATCCCAAACAAATGAGATTTTTTCGTTCGCAAATGCGCGATCTTGGATGATTTTTTGCGCTCTTAATTCATCACGACGATGAACGATAACGACTTCTGAAGCAAATTGTGTCAAATACACAGCTTCTTCTACCGCAGAATCGCCACCACCAATCACGACTAAGCGTTTGTTACGGAAAAATGCACCGTCACAAACCGCGCAGTAAGAAACACCACGTCCAGCATATTCTTCTTCGCCTGGTACCCCTAGTTTACGATGGATACAACCAGTTGCAATGATGACTGTTTTCGCTTCGTAACTTTTGTCTTCACAGATGACTTCTTTATAGTTGCCATGATCTTTGATATCTTGGACGATACCATAGACATTTTCAGTTCCAAATCGTGAAACACCTTCATACATTTTATACGCAAGGTCTGGACCCATGATCGAATCAAATCCAGGATAATTTTCTACTTCTGCGGTATTGTTCATTTGCCCGCCAGGTGCCCCTTGTTCGATCATCGCTACTGATAAGTTTGATCTTGAAGCATATAGAGCAGCGGTCATACCAGCAGGCCCTGCGCCAATTACGATTACATCATACATATGTAGATTCCTCCGTTTTAAAATCAAGTAAGCCTACTTTACAGCCAATCACACAAAAAGTCTATTGTTCTGCCTACGAGTTTCGAATAGATATATTATACTCGAAATCGATAGACAAAAACAATAGACATTCTTATTCTATCCTATTTGTTCGCTAGATTTTCACCATTCGAAGCAATCACTTGTTTATACCAATCAAATGATTTTTTCTTTGTCCGTTTCAATGTACCATTGCCTTCATTGTCACGATCAACATAGATAAAACCATAGCGTTTCTTCATTTCACCAGTTCCAGCAGAAACCAGATCGATACAGCCCCAAGTCGTATAACCTAAAAGATCAACACCATCTAATTCGACTGCATCTTTCATCGCTTGGATGTGTGAAGCAAGATATGAAATGCGATAGTCATCTTCCACATAGCCATTCTCATCCGGAGTATCTACCGCGCCCAACCCATTTTCGACAATAAACAATGGTTTTTGATAACGATCATAAATATCATTCAAGGTTACCCGTAAACCTAATGGATCAATTTGCCAGCCCCATTCACTTGCTTCTAAATAAGGGTTTTTCGTTGATTCAAAGATATTTCCTGCGGTTTGTTCTAATAGTTTTGGATCGGTTGTTGAAACACGAGAAGAATAATAAGAGAATGAAATAAAATCAACGGTATGTTGTTTCAATAATTCTAAGTCTCCTGATTCCATTTTGATCTCGATGCCTTGGCGTTCCATTTCTTTTAGCGCATATGCTGGGTATTCTCCTCTTGACTGCACATCGATAAAGAAGTAGTTTTCGCGGTCTGCTTGGCGTGAAGCCCAGACATCTTCTGGTTTACATGAATAAGGATAATAAGCCCCCGCAGCTAACATACAGCCGACTTTATTCTCAGGGTCGACTTCATGCGCGATTTTTGTGGCAATCGCACTCGCTAGTAACTCGTGATGAGCTGCTTGATATTTGACTTGCTCTACATTGTCGCCTTCTTCAAAATACAAGCCAGCACCCATGAACGGTGCATGTAAAATCATGTTGATTTCATTAAAGGTCAACCAGTATTTTACTAATCCTTTATAGCGGTTAAAGATCACGTGACAAAGATTTTCATAAAATCCGACTAATTCACGCGAACGCCATGCCCCGTATTCTTTGACTAAATGCATTGGGCAGTCAAAATGAGTAATCGTTACTAAGGGTTCGATCCCATACTTTTGACATTCTTTAAAGACATCTTCATAGAATTTCAACCCTTCTTCGTTTGGCTCTTTCTCATCACCTAATGGAAAAATACGGCTCCAGGCAATCGATAGACGGTAGGTTTTAAAGCCCATTTCTGCGAATAAGGCAATATCTTCTTTATAGTGATGGTACATATCGATGGCTTCTTTTGCTGGATAAAAATGTTCGTCATCAAACTCAAACATTTTTTGTTGACCGGTAATCACTGGAAAACGATCTGGACCAATCGGCACGACATCTACATTGGCTAAGCCGCGCCCTCCTTCATCGTATCCACCTTCACATTGATTGGCAGCTGTTGCGCCACCCCATAAAAAGTCTTTTCTAAATCCCATCGTTGTTATACTCCTTCCACTACACGTTTTTCTGACAATTATCTTGCTAATTCATCTTGCACTTCGATGCCTTCTGCTGTTAAGCGATCGATGGCTTCTTTAAATTGTGGTAAATACTCTTGATGAGCAATAAATAATTCATCCATCATGCGTTTCGCTGTTTTACCAGAACGAACTAATGGATTGATCGTAAATGCTTGTAACGCTGTCCCATAATCACCTGTGACAGCTGCTTCGATCGTCAACAACTCCATATTTTTCATCACTTGTAACCAGCCACGTTCTGCTGTAGGTAATGAACCAAAAGCAACACTTCTTGCTCCTTGCGCGCCTACATACGCTGTTACTTCAACGACACAGTCTGCTGGTAGATCAGGCACTGCCCCATTGTTTTTCGTTGAGACAACGATTTGAGTTTCTTTATTGCCATAGATCGAAGCAATCGTTTCACAAGCAGCATCCGAATAATAGGCACCGCCTCGTTGTTGTAATTGTTCTGGTTTATGATCGAGTTGCGGATCTTTGTATAGCTCAAACAATTCCGCTTCTGTTTGTTTGACTTGTTGTGCTCGCGTTCCGATCGTGCGGTATTCTTCCAACGCATGCTCCAACATTTCTTCTTCACGATAGTAATAGCGATGATAGCCACAAGGAATCATGTTCATTTGATCGAGTTGTTCTCTAAAGAATGGCACATCGAATATATTTTTTGGCAACCCATTATCTTCCGCATAAAGTTGTTCGATCAAATCTTCGGTACGATCATTTCCTTTTGCATCCGCTACTTTGTGCCAATGGAAATGGTTCAGCCCAGCAAATTTATAAATCAACTCTTCTTTCTTTTCACTGATCATGACTGGCTCTGTCATCATTGCCATTACGGGAACATTGCACAATCCAATCACTTTGTCCCATTTCCCATAACGAACGACTGCTTCAGTCACCATACCGCTTGGATTAGCAAAATTGATCAACCAAGCGTTCGGACAAAGGCGTTTCATATCTTCAACTACTGCTAAGATGACTGGGATCGTCCGAAACGCCTTGAACATCCCACCAGCACCATTGGTTTCTTGGCCTAGCATGCCGTAGTAGGCTGGAATACGTTCGTCTTTTACACGAGCATCCAATTGACCGACCCGAAATTGTGTAGTGACAAAGTCCGCATCTTTCAATGCTTCCTCACGATCCAAGGTCGCATAGATTTTCACGTCATATGGAGAAGCATCCCACATCCGTTGGGCCATTTCACTGACGATCGCTAGTTTTTCACGCCCAGCTTCGATATCGACTAACCAGATTTCACGAATCGGCAATTCATCGTAACGTTTGATAAAACCTTCCATTAATTCCGGTGTATAACTACTTCCGCCACCAATTGTCGCGATCTTGATTCCTTGATTCATACACTCACTCCTTCGTCTTTTTTACAACTCTATTATCATTTTTGTAAATAAAAGTCACAATACTTTTTGATTACTTTGAATAATCATTTACAAAATGATCGATATTCTTGTGATTTTTTGTAAATTTATTGCGCATAACAAAAAGAAAAATAATAAAAAAAAACAAATAAAGCCTAATCTTTTAATCAAAATTAGCGAGTAAAGGAATTACTTCTCTTTGATTTGTTCCATTGACACACTTAATAATACCGTTTACAATTATTTTACATACTTTTAACTAAAAACGTAAAAAAGAGGATCGAATTATGCTATTAAAGGAAAAGCTTAAACAAATCAACTTTTCACCTTCAGAAAGCGAAGTCATCCGTTTTCTCCAAGCCAATGAAACAACTCTGGCCGATCGAACGATTCAACAAATTGCAGCAACTTGCTATGTCCATCCTTCTACTTTGATTCGGATCGCCAAAAAAATGGGGTTTCACGGATGGGTGGATTTTAGAGATGCGTTCATCGCTGAAACAGAATATCTGCAAGGCAACTTTCAAGAAGTGGACGCCAATCTCCCTTTTTCCGAAAATGAAGGCATCATGACGATCGCTAATCGGATTGCGGCACTTGAACGTATGACGATCCAAGATACGTTATCCTTGTTGATGCACGACGATCTCCAACAAGCAAAACAACTTCTGCTGCGAGCCAATAAAATCGTATTATTTTCGAGTGACACCAACACCTTGATCGCTCAATCCTTCAAATTGAAAATGAATCGGATCAAACAAGAAGTGACCATTGTGCCAACTTCTGGTGAGTCTTATTACGATGCCTACAATTGTCAGCCTGAAAACTGTGCAATCTTGATCTCCTATACGGGAGAAAATCAGATGATGCTTCGGACTGCTGAAATTTTGAAAGAAAAAAATGTGCCGATTTTATCGTTGACGAGCATCGGTGAGTCCAGTTTGTCCACAGCGAGCGATGTGGTATTACGCCTGACAACACGTGAACGATTGTACTCAAAAATCAGTAGTTTCACGATCAATACGTCGATCTCCTATTTGTTGGATGTTTTATATAGTTGTGTCTTTGCTGAACAGTATCGTGAGAACCTCGATTATTTGATCGAAGTCGGTCAAAAAGTCGATACACGACAGATCAGTTCATCCATTATGAAAGAAGAACTATTTACCGATGCAATCGAAGATGGCGATTAGTCTACTTTTATAGCGGGAACGATCAGAAAGATTCGTTCAGAACAAAGTTGCTCCTTGAAATTCACTCTCTAATTAAATAGCTGAACTTCTAAGAAAATAAGCCGTAACATCCAAAATATGAGAGGAGATTCTCGGATGTTACGACTTTTTTTGGAATCAGGTACTTAGAAACATCCTCCTGTGGAAAAATGCTCTTTAACACCAAGCTAACTTTCTAAAACCTTGATTTTAAAGGATTTAAACTCATCAAGTCAACGCTGTGATCAACTCATCCCCATTCGTCACGATCTTCGATTGATTCTCGACGATATCCAGGTAATCTGCTGAATTGGTAATAATGACAGGGGTTTCTACGCTATAGCCTTCACTTTCGATCGCATTGATATCAAATCGCAATAAGACGTCTCCTTGTTTCACTTTATCCCCTTGTTTCACAAAAGATTCAAAATGTTTCCCTTGCAATTGTACAGTGTCTAAACCAACATGGATCAACAGTTCCAATCCACTTTCAGAAACTAAACCGATCGCATGTTTTGAAGGAAATAGCGTCATCACTGTCCCATCGAATGGTGCAACAACTTCCCCTTTTTCTGGATAGATCAAGATTCCTCTTCCTAACGCGCCTTTAGCAAATGCTTGGTCTTTTGCTTCGCTTAAAGATGCAATACCGCCTTGGATCGGTGTTTTGACGATTTCTTTGATTTTACTTTCTTTTTTCTCAGGTACTACTTCTTCCGTATCTTTCCATAACAAGAAAGTCAAAGTAAAACCAATCGTTGCTGCAATTGCAATACCGATAAAGGCATTGTACATGCCACTTGCATCGCTACCACTAATGAAGTTCACCACTCCGAAGATGCCCAGTCCACCCATTGTATAACCTGTCGTACCACTCATCATCAAATAGACACCAGAGAGCGAGCCACCAATCATTGAATAAATGAACGGGGTCTTTTTAGGTAAAGTGATTCCATAGATGGCTGGTTCTGTTACGCCAAAGATTCCTGAGATAAAGGCAGGCATACATAAGGCTTTCATTTTCTTGTCTTTAAACTTGAAGTACATCGCTAACACAACGGCAGTTTGTGCAAAACTTGCCCCAAAAACACCTACCAGCATTTGACTTGAGCCATTTTGTGCCAGCTGCATGATCGCCAAAGGAATGATACTCCAATGTAGACCGAAGATAACTAATACTTGCCAGAAGAAACCTAGGACCCCACCATATAATGCTGGTGAAAAATCCATCAATGCTTGGAAACCTGCACTCAACCACTCTGTTAACAAGCTAACGATTGGGCCAATCGCCAAAAAGCCGATCGGTAGAGCAATCAATAAGACCATAAAAGGAACAACAAATGTTTGGACAACTGTTGGAACGATCTTCTTCGCAAATTTTTGCACTTGTCCGGCAAAAGCAATGATAAAGATGACAGGAATGACACTTGATGTATAAGAAGCTCCTACCCAGGGAATACCCAAGAAACTTTCATACGCGGGCAATCCTAAAAGGCTAAGCGGCGCTGCAGCACCTTGATTGGCTGCTTCAAAGCCACTTTGTAATGCCGGTCCTTGTACGGTCGGATAGACAAGGGCTGCACCGATGACGATGCCGACCATTGGATTCAATTTGAATTTTTTAGCTGCTGTATACCCTAAAATAACTGGCATGAAATAAAAGATCGAATCACCGATCCCATTTAACATGATATAAGTTCCGGAAGTCTGCTCATAGAATCCTAAAAAGATAAATAATGCATTCAATCCTTTGACCATCCCGGCAGCTGCTAAAGCTCCTAAGAAAGGCTGGAAACAACCACTTAAAATATCGATCAAACGATTAAATATATTGCCTTTCGCAGGGGCTAATTCCGCATCTTCTGAAATCCCTGCTACACTTAATACATCTGCATATACGTCTGGTACATGATTACCAATGACTACTTGGTATTGCCCACCGCTTTTCATGACGGTCACGACACCATCCATATTCTTCAATGTCTCGTCATCTGCTTTACTTTCGTCTTTTAGCCGAAAACGCAAGCGAGTCACACAGTGCGTCAAACTACTGATATTTTCTTTTCCGCCAACATATTTCACGATTTCTTTTGCTAAATCTTGGTATTTTCCCATGTTCTTTTCCTCCAATTGTTTGATTGAAGGTTTAGCCAACTCAATGTCACTATCCTTTGGTACTCATTCGTTGAACCCACGGCCCTCCTTTTAGTGATTTTTTAAATGATTATTATCTGCCAAACGAGCCAGATGGATCGTTAAGTAGACAATTTCATCGTCTGACATATGATAATTAAATGTTTCCTGTAAGAATAAAGCGATTTTGTCCACGCAGCCAGAAGCCGTTTGGTATTTTCGCTGGATCATCTGGATCAGTTCTTCCTCGACCTCACCTTCTTGGGTAAGGGACGTGTTCATCACACGGCTGAGAAAAAAACGAAGATGCGTGACAAATCGGAAAAAATAAATCGATTCTTCATCAAAGGGTGTTTGATAATAATAGCGAACGATATTCAAAATATCCTGAATGGTTTTCGTAAACTGGTACATATTGTTCATACTATCTTGTTCTGATTGTGCATTGACTAAATGAAGGGCAATGAATCCAGCTTCATTTTCGGATAAATCAAATCCATATTTATGATGGACTCTTTCAATCGTTTTTTTACCTATTTGGTATTCTCTCGGAAATAATTGCTTGATATCATATAATAAAACATTAGGTAATCCAACGCCGGTTTTATAACGTTTAATCGCATTGTATAAATGATCGGTCAATGAAATATAAATGGATTCATTCAATGTCACATCTAACTTTTCTTTCGTATACTCGATGATCTCGTAGGAGAGTTCGAGGTATTCCATCGGGATATCCTCCGCTAATTTTTGAAAATGCCTCGACAGTCGATCATCTGTCAAATGAAATTCTTTATCCACACCCGCTTCTAAAATAGCATCACCAATCTTTTTTTTGAATGCTAATCCTTTTCCCATAACGATCATTTCTCGATTTAATTTGTCCCTTGTGACAACGACATTATTATTTAGAATTTTTTCAATCCGCATAATATCCCCTTTCTATGATTGTCACTCCTAAAAAAACAAAAAAACCCAAAAAGTCAGCCATGGAATCGATTCATGGTGACTGATTAGGTTTAGCTTGCGTGATGCAATCACTATCCAACAGTATGTTCTTTTCTTCATAGTAGCGAAACAATTTTAAAATGTCAACGCTTTCTTTTGTATTATTCCTATATTTCTAAAAAAAATTCTTTCACGTTAACATGGAAACTACCCCTCCCCCAGAACAGCCATTAACCAGCCAGTAAGAATAGCGATTGACTTTTTTTGATTTGGATCACACCGCTGGCAATCAAGTCATAAAAAATAAGCCTTGATCCCCAAAAGTTGGCACGTTTTTGGGGATCCAAGACTTATGAGTTGAAGCTAACTATTTTTATCACGGCTTACGATACAAGTGTTTCAAAAACAGATATCTTTATTCTTCCCTGTTACTCACTTTGTAATTTGTACATATCTGCGTATAGCCCTTCTTCAGCTAAAAGTGTTTCATGGTTGCCTCGCTCCACGATATGTCCTTTATCTAATACGAGGATCAACTCTGCATCGCGGATCGTCGACAGACGATGAGCAATAGCAATCGTTGTCCGACCTTGACGCATCTTCGCAAGTCCTTCTTGGATCAACACTTCTGTTTCTGTGTCGATATTCGCCGTTGCTTCATCCAGAACTAAGATTTTAGGATCCGTTACAATTGTTCGAGCAAACGTGATCAATTGGCGTTGCCCACTCGAATAGCTTGCCCCTCTTTCAATCACTTTTGAATGATACCCTTTCGGTAAGTCTTCGATGAACTGATTCGCTTGGACAAACTCAGCGGCTTCACGTATTTGTTCATCTGTGATCTCAGGATTCATCATTCGGATGTTTCCAGCGATATCCCCGTAAAATAAGAACGCATCCTGTAACACTAGGCCCATTTTATTGCGTAATTCAGCAATTGGATACTCACGAATGTCGTGATCATCAATCAAGATCTGTCCTTCATAAAACTCATAAAAACGCATCAACACATTGATGATCGAACTTTTTCCACTTCCTGTATGTCCGACTAATGCGACAGTTTCTCCTGGATTAGCAACAAATGAAATATTGTTCAATACATTGTTTTTTCCATCATAAGAGAAGCTGACATTGCGAAATTCGATTTTTCCAGCAGTGATCGTCCGATCCGCTGATTCCTTTTGCTGTGGTGCATATTCTTCCGTATCCATGATTTTCAAGATACGGCTACCTGCGACTGTTCCATCCGTAAAGACACTCAAGAAGTCCATCATTTGTGACATCGGATTAAAGAATCCTTGAACATAGGTGGTGAAAGCAAAAATCAAACCGACTTCAACTGGTGAATGTAACGCATCGAGTCCGAACAATGTCAAAGTCAAGGCAATTGCTAAAGCATATAAAAAACTGATGATTGGACTCAAAAGAATCGAATTTGTCTTGATCATGGCATAGCGAGTCGCTAGATACTCTTCATTGACTTCCTCAAATTCTTTTGCTAAACGCGATTCTTGACGAAATTGTTGGATGATCCGCATCCCAGAAATCGATTCATTTAGTTTTGTGTTCAATTGACTCAAGCGTTCACGCATATTTCGATAGATCCTTGAACTGAATTTTTGATAATACCAGATCACTACTCCTAAAATCGGTAAAAAGATCAGACACCATAGCGCGATTTTTTGATTGATTTGAAACATCGCAATAAATGAAGAAATCACGGCAAAAATTCCTGTTAAAACCATCAGAAAGACATACCAAAATTCAAACAGTGTTTCTGTGTCATTGGTCACACGAGAAACAGTTGATCCAGCTGGCGTTTGGTCAAAGTACCGCATTCCTAGTGTATGCAGTTTCTCAAACAACTTTACACGGATATGTTGGTAGGTCTTCAATGACGCCATCGAATAGAGATACCATTGGAAAAACCAGATGATACTTTTGATGATGACTCCAAATAGATAAAGCCCTGCAAAGAAAAGGATGACTTGTGTCGTTGCTGACTGCTTCGCTAGATGCTCATCCATGAATGTTTGGATGATCCTTGGCAATAGCACATTGATGACTGATAATACTAAAGCAAATAAAATCGCAATGATGAATGTCGAGCGAAAGGGTTTAGCAAATTGCATCAACCGTTTAATGATCGAAGCTTGTTCTTTATAGGTCATGGATTTTGACCATTCCGACTGATATTGATCTTCCATTATTCGCTACCTCCTTCAATTTTTGCTTCTAATTGTTGTTTCTGCCACATTTGTTCGTACCAACCACCAAGAGCTAACAACTCTTGATGTGTGCCACGTTCAATGATCCGACCATGATCGATGACGATGATTTCATTGGCGTGCATGACACTACTTAAACGATGGGCAGCAATGATCGTGGTTTTGTTTTTCCGTTCTGCTTTAAGGTTCCGTAAGATTGCTTCTTCTGTCTTAGCATCAACAGCGGATAATGCGTCATCCAAAATCAATAATTCGGGACTTTGGATCAATGCACGAGCAATCGACAACCGTTGCTTCTGTCCACCAGAAAGGGAGACCCCACGTTCACCGACCATTGTCTGGTACCCTTCTGGCAGTCCTTTGATTTCTTTGTTGATATACGCCAATTCCGCTGCTTCTTCCACTTCTTCTGGTGATTTCTGTGGATTGGAGAAGCGAATATTATCTAGGATCGTCATCGAAAACAAGAAATGATCTTGTGGCACATAACCAATCGAGCGCAACAAGGCATCTAGTGAGTAGTCTCTGATCGTTCGTCCGCCAAATTGGATTTCTCCTTGATAATGGTCATACTCACGCATCAATAATTTGATGATCGTCGTCTTACCGGCACCTGTTTTACCAACGATACCTAACGTATCACCTTCATTGATCGCAAATTTGATGTGTTCTAACGCTGGCTGTTCATCGTCTGGATAGGTAAATTGTGTGATTGCCACATTCAACTCACCTTTTGCTGGTGTCATTTCTGCTCCTACTTTTTCGACGATATGTGTTTTCTCATGCAATAGTTCATTGACACGATCATACGAAGCATTCCCTCTCTCTAGTACATTGAACAGACGTCCAATCGCAAACATTGGCCAGACAAGCATGCCGATATAACTGATAAAGGAAACCATCTGTCCAATTGAGATCGTACCATCCAAGACATAACGTCCACCTAAAATAATGGTTGCCACATATGACAAGCCAATGATCAATGTGATGAATGGATCAAAAAGCGCATCTAAAAAGTTTACTCGCTTATTTTTCTCAATGGCATCATCGATCTTTTCTTGGAAATCTTCCAAGTCTTGTTTTTCTTGACCAAATGTTTTGATGACTTTGATACCTGTGATACTTTCTTGCGTTTTATCGTTGATACTTGAAAAGGCTTCTTGTGAATCACGAAACGCATCATGTAATTTTGAGCCTAAGATCCTTGAAGTAACTGCTAATAATGGCAATGGGATCAATGCAATCAATGTCAAGCGCCAATCAATGAATAGAACCATCGCAATGATCGTCGTGCCTCCAGTGATCACTGAATCTGCAAATGTTAAAATTCCTGCACCAGCTACATTTTGGATGGCGTTCAAATCATTCGTTGCATGAGCCATCAAATCACCCGTCCGGTATTTTTGATAGAACAAACTATCCATTCGCGTAAAATGAGCAAATAGACGCTGGCGTAATTCTTTTTCAAGCCTAGCTGCACTGCCCCAAATGTTCATTCGCCAAATATAGCGAAAAAGATATTGCAAAAAGGCCGCAATGATCAATACGCCTATCCACAATGCAATGATTTGCATTGAGATGTTTTGATCGGCGATTTCATCGATAATGATCCCGATGACTTTAGGTGGGATCAACTGCACTAATGCCACCGCGAACAAAGAAAATACGCCAATCAAATAGTGCTTTTTCTCTTGTTTAAAAAACCAACCCAATTTTCTGAAAATCGACATATATTTCCTCCTTCTAACTCCTAAAAATTTCCTTTATTTCCGAGGTTGAATTGTATCCTCAGATATCGTTGATCACAATCGAAAAAATATGATCGTCATACCATTTATAAAAAATAATCGTTGATCGGCATGAATGCGCTTTTCTCAAATGGAGAAAAAGAAAAAAGCGAGCTGAAATCAATCAGCCCGCTTTTTGATGTTGTCGAATAAGAACCTACTTCTTCCCTTGGTTCTTCATCTGTTGCATCATCTGACGAATTTTCTTTTCAGATGGTTTTTGCCCCATAGACATCATCATTGATCTTAACATTTCCTCATTAACGGGAGGATTTTTTTCTAAGTAATCTTTCATATATTTACGCGCAAGAAAGAATCCACCGACTGCGCCGATTAACAATGCAATAACTGCAATAAGTACAACGATTCCGTTTGATACCATGTAAATCTCTCCTTTCCTTTTCCTAATTGCTCTCAATGATTCATTTTACTAAAACTTACAAAAAAAAGAAAGGCGTTTTCTTAATAATATGTAAAAAAAGTCATTTTTATTTCATGATTATACAAATACACCCATTTAGAAAGTAAGCCACATTTAATTTTTAGGTTAGCCGAATTTTTTTCTTTTATTTTTTCGTCTCTGGGTGTAGAATGAATTCGAAAAGAAATAGAAGGGTGGTTTTCATTTGAATAATCACGAGAATAAACATAAATGGATTGAACACACTAATGGATTATCCCTTTCAGAAGTAAACGGTACGGTCAAAGTACCAAAAGGAAAAAGTTTCTTTCGCACCTTACTAGCCTATTCCGGTCCTGGTGCACTCGTAGCAGTCGGCTATATGGACCCAGGTAATTGGTCAACATCGATCACCGGTGGGCAAAATTTCCAATACTTATTGATGTCAGTTATTCTGATGTCCAGCTTGATTGCTATGTTACTACAATATATGGCTGCCAAACTTGGGATCGTCAGCCAAATGGATCTGGCACAGGCGATTCGTGCTCGTACGAGTAAAACGTTAGGTGTCATTCTTTGGATCTTGACCGAATTAGCGATCATGGCCACAGACATCGCTGAAGTCATTGGTGCAGCGATCGCTCTATATTTATTATTTGATATTCCTTTGGCAATAGCTGTCTTTATTACTGTCTTGGATGTATTTGTTTTACTTCTTTTGACAAAGATCGGTTTTCGTAAAATCGAAGCATTAGTCGTCTGTTTGATTTTCGTTATCCTATTTGTCTTTGTCTACCAAGTGGCGCTTTCAAATCC
The DNA here is from genome assembly GCF_051715065.1 of Enterococcus sp. AZ062. NCBI lineage: Bacteria > Bacillati > Bacillota > Bacilli > Lactobacillales > Enterococcaceae > Enterococcus > Enterococcus sp. AZ062. Next base: position 2,300,064 of record NZ_JBIOTB010000001.1, read on the forward strand.
TGACTGGAGTAGTCTATTCAAAGGCTTTATCCCTAATAGCCAAACATTTGCTGAAGAACCAAAAATCGGCGGAGAGACCCCATTGACTGGAGCTTTAGGGATCATTGGTGCAACTGTGATGCCCCATAATCTCTATTTGCACTCTGCTGTTTCTCAAACCCGCGAGATCGATCGAAAAGATCCAGAAGATATTGCAAGAGCGGTTCGTTTCTCGACATGGGATTCCAATATCCAATTAACGATGGCTTTCGTTGTCAATGCACTTCTTTTGATCATGGGGGTTGCCGTCTTTAAAACTGGTGCAGTTCAAGATCCCTCTTTCTTTGGTTTGTATGAAGCACTTTCCGATCCATCTGCGATGAGTAACGGCGTCTTGATCGCCGTAGCAAAATCAGGCATTTTATCAACCTTATTTGCAGTAGCACTGCTTGCTTCTGGTCAAAATTCAACGATTACCGGTACATTGACTGGACAAGTCATTATGGAAGGCTTTATCCATATGCGCATGCCGATCTGGTTACGCCGTTTAGTAACTCGACTATTGTCCGTCATTCCAGTACTACTTTGTGTCTTGTTCACTAGCTCCAAAGGTACGATCGAAGAACATACAGCGCTGAACAATCTAATGAATGAGTCCCAAGTATTCTTAGCTTTTGCCTTACCTTTTTCAATGATTCCTTTATTGATGATGACCAACAGTCAAGCAGAAATGGGCGCCCGTTTCAAAAATTCACTGATTGTCAAAATACTTGGTTGGTTTTCTGTCATCAGTTTGACGTATTTAAACTTGCGCGGACTCCCAGGACAAATCGAAGCTTTCTTTGGTGATCAAGCTTCCACTGCGTCAATCGCCCTTGCTGATCGGATCGCTTACATCATCATCGTTGCAGTTCTCGCCTTACTCGCTTGGACGATCGTTGATCTTTATAAGGGAAATAAACGCTATGAACAACGTTTACAAGAGTTGTCTTGATCAAAGGTTTTAAACTAAACAAAAAAAGCTTAGATGAACAAAAAATATTTTTACATATTTTTGTGATCTAGGCTTTTTTCTTTATCTAATAACCTTTACAGATTATTCAGGCTTCTACATCTACTAATAATTCTGGAAATACTTCTGGATCAAAGGTTTCAGCTTTGAACATCGCGATTTCTTTCCCATAAGGGGCATAAGCCAATTTTTTATCTTTTCCGACATATGGTGTTTCAAGAATCTTTGAAACATCTTTGAACATTGGTTCATGGACGATTTTATTCAATGCATCAAAACCGATCGTACCAAAGCCGATATTGGCGTGGCGGTCTTTATGTGAACCTTGTGGATTTTTGGAATCATTGATGTGTAGTACTTTTAAGCGATCTAAACCAATCACTTTATCAAACGTTTCAATCACGCCATAAAAATCATTCGCTACATCATAGCCGGCATCGTTCGTGTGGCACGTGTCAAAGGTGACTGATAGCTTTTCATTCAATGTCACCCCATCAATGATCTGTGCCAACTCTTCGAACGTTCTGCCGATCTCTGTACCTTTTCCTGCCATTGTCTCTAAGGCGATTTGTGCGGTCTGTTCTTTCGTCAAGACTTCATTTAGCCCTTCAATGATCCTTGCGATCCCTGCCTCTGCTCCAGCACCGACATGTGCGCCTGGATGCAATGTGATCTGAGTTGCTCCTAATGCTTCCGCTCGAACGATTTCTTCTCTTAAAAACTGCACAGCAAAAGGAAACATCTCTGGTTTCGTTGTATTTCCTAAATTAATGATATACGGTGCATGGACCACTATATTTTTCAGTCCATTTTCTTCCATATATTGTTTTCCAGCTTCAATATTCATTTCTTCAATTGGTTTTCTACGGGTATTTTGTGGTGCGCCCGTATAGATCATAAAGGTAGAAGCACCATAGCTGGCTGCTTCTTCTGCTGCACCTAGTAACATCTTTTTACCGCTCATACTGACATGTGAACCTAATAACATCGTACTCCTCCTATAAAGCCTTCTCGGCTAGTCACTCAGTGAATGGATTTGTTCACTCTCCTTTTATCTTAACTGAAACGGATTTGAAAGAAAAGTTTGAAATCTGTCCAATGATCCGAACAGATACAAAATAACTAGAGGAATTTTTAATGTTTTCTCCAAACCAAAGGTCAAAAAAGACACAAAAAAAGCCATGTCTGTTTTTTTGTTCTATTATTTGCTATAATTAGCGAAATAAAACCATTAGTTGAGGTGAAACCTTTGCCACGTAATAATACACGAAGAAAACAAGCACGACGAACAAAAGAAAAGTGGTTTGTTCCTAAGGTCATTTTTCGCGTTTTTCAATCATTAACCGTTTTTATCATGGTTCTTATCATTCTATTCGCTGCATTAGGTGTGGGAGTCGGTGCCGGCTATTTTGCGTATCTAGTTGAAGATACAAAGCTACCTTCCAAATCTGAGTTACAATCTGAGTTAGGCAATATAACCGAAACATCAAAACTTGTTTATGCCGATAATACAGAGATCTCGACGATCCAAACTGATTTGATGCGGACTACTGTACCTTCAGATCAAATGTCACCTTATTTAAAATCTGCGATCATCAGCACAGAAGATGAATATTTTGAAGAACATAAAGGCTATGTTCCTAAAGCGGTGATCCGAGCACTTTTCTCTGAAGCAACTGGGATCGGCTCATCTGGAGGATCAACGCTGACACAGCAGTTAGTCAAGCAACAGATTTTGACCGATGAAACAACCTTTAAGCGTAAAGCAAATGAGATTTTATTAGCTGCTCAAGTCGAGAAACATTTTACCAAAGACGAAATCATCTCCACTTATTTAAATGTTTCGCCTTTCGGAAGAAACAATAAAGGCCAAAATATTGCCGGTGTCCAAGAAGCTGCGCAAGGGATCTTCGGTGTCAATGCGAGCGATTTATCCTTACCACAAGCCGCATTTATCGCAGGTTTGCCACAAAGTCCGATCACCTATAGCCCTTATACCAATACAGGTGCATTGAAAGAAGACCTTACTGCCGGCTTAGAAAGAAAAGACATCGTGCTATTTAGCATGTATCGTGAACACCAAATCACAAAAGAACAATATGAAGAAGCAAAAGCCTATGACTTAACAAAAGATTTCTTAGGTCAACAAGTGGCAGAACAAACTGACCGTGACTTCTTATATTACACGGTCATGAATGCCGCGACCGATATCATTGCTAGACAATTGGGAGAAAAAGATAACGCAGATCTATCCGATACAGACGTCTACAATGCCTACTATCAACGTGCAGAACAAACGATCCAAAATCAAGGCTACACAATTCATTCAACGATCGATAAAGGCATCTATGATGCGATGCAAGCAGGTGTTGCCAATTATGGTTACTTACTTGATGACGGGAAAGGCACGCCTGTTGAGACCGGTAATGTTCTGATGGATAATAAAACCGGGCGAGTTTATGGATTTGTCGGTGGTCGTAATTATGCGCTGAACCAAAATAATCATGCCTTTGATACTCAAAGACAAGCCGGTTCATCGATCAAGCCGATGTTGGTTTATGGCCCAGCGATCGATATGGGCTTAGTTGGTTCAGAATCACGTGTTTCTGACTATGCAACCACTTGGCAAGAAGGCGCAAATGCCGGTGAAGACATCGTCAATGCGACGAATAAAGGCTCAAATACTTTCCAAACGATTCGTGAATCATTGGAATGGTCGAACAATATCCCTGCTTACCATTTATATCAAGATGTTTTGAACAATGGCGGATCAAAACAATACGCCTATGAGACATATCTAGCAAAAATGAACTATCCCGCGAATGCCAACTGGGGCGTTGAATCGGCACCACTGGGAACAGTCGATGTCACTACTCTTCAACAAACCAATGGCTTCCAGGCATTAGCAAATAATGGCGAATTCCAGCAAGCATATATCATTGATGCGATCACTGATAATGATGGAAATGTTATTTATCAACACGAAGTTAAACCAGTGCGTGTCTTTTCCGAAGCCGCAGCTTCGATCGTCAATGATATGTTGCGTAGCGTTATCAATGAAAAAATCACCACACCATTCAAAGATGATATCACTAGTCTCAATGGTAGCTTAGGCCAAGCAGACTGGATCGGTAAAACTGGTTCAACGAATGATTACCGAGATTCATGGTTGGTTGTCTCTACACCATCTGTCACGATCAGTAGTTGGGCAGGACACGATGATAATACCGGAATGGATGCCCAAGCAAGATTGCGTTCATCCAAATATTTAGCCAACTTGATCAATCAAGTGTATCAAGTAAACCCAACGATTTTTGGTACCGATCAGAAATTCACACTTGCTTCTGATGTGAAGAAAGAAGACGTTTCTGCCTTTACAGGACAATTACCTGGAAAAGTGACCGTTGACCGAAGATCGATCAATACACCTAGCAAAACTGTCGAGTCTCTTTGGGCAAAAAATGGTCCTGAGAAAAGCACCTTTAAATTTGGTGTAGGTGGAACAGATGAAAATTATAAAGATTACTGGAACACTGTCGGAACATTCGAACGTGAGAATCCCCAGAACAAAGAGGATGACAAAGACGACGATTAATAAAACAATCTGAGTCCACTATTCTTTTTCAAAAAAATGAGTCTGGTCTTGATAAATGATATCAAGATCAGGCTCATTTTTTATACGTTTTTACTTGTCTTTGGTGAAGCATTGACCCTGCTATTTCCACAAAAAAGTAGCTAAAACGACTATTCTTTGTCATTTCAGCTACTTTTAGTTATCGTTTTATTCGATCAATCGCTTGATGTTTCTCTCAATCGATTTATTTCGTTGAACCTTTTTCTTCAATTCCATATGGTAAGATGATTGTTTTTTCTTCTACTTCTTCTTTGTTCATCATTTTTGTCAATAGACGCATTGATACCGCACCTAAGTCATATAATGGTTGCGTAATACTTGTCAAGCGCGGGCGAGCAACTTCAGTCAATAAAGAGTTGTTGCTTGTGATGATCTCAAATTCTTCTGGTACTTTGACACCACGGTCAATCAAGCCATCTAAAATACCGATTGCTAGTTCATCATCCGTTACATAAACAGCAGTTGCTCCACTATTGTGGATACGTTCTACTAATGACAAGCCATCTCTAAAATTATAGCTTGATTCAAAGATCAAACCTTCACTATAAGTCAGTCCGTTTTCTTTCAACGCTTCTTTGTAGCCTTTCAAACGGTTTTGGCCATTGATCGGGTCAATCAATGCACCACTTACAAAGGCAATTTTTTTATTGCCGTTTTTAGCTAATTTAGTTACTGCATCTTTTGTCGCTGAAGTATAGTCGATATTGACACTTCCTACTTGTTCGTCTGGATCGATCGAACCAGCTAAAACAACTGGAGTTTTTGAACGTGAGAATTCGCCACGGATTTCATCTGTGATATGATGCCCCATGAAAATCACACCGTCAACTTGTTTGGCTAAAAGATTGTTCAGTACGTTGACTTCTTTTTGGTCATTTCCGTCTGAATTTGCCAAAATGATATTATATTTGTACATCGTTGCCACATCATCGATCCCACGTGCTAATGAAGCAAAGAACATATTGCTGACATCTGGGATGATGACCCCAACCGTCGTTGTTTTTTTACTTGCAAGACCACGAGCTACAGCATTTGGGCGATAATCTAAGCGGTCAATGACTTCCAATACTTTTTTTCTTGTAGCTGGTTTTACATTTGGATTCCCATTGACAACACGTGAAACAGTAGCCATCGAAACATTTGCCTCTCTCGCTACGTCATAAATAGTGATAGTTTGTTTTTCCATCGTTGTTCTCCTATTCTGTTTTTATATCTTTTCTGAAAATACGATTTACATTTCTAAAACAGGATATCAAAGATTGACAGAAATTGCAACCGTTTTACTAGCGTTTTCATGAAAAAAAACATCTTTTTCACTTTTAGTCAATTGGTCTTTTTTTACAAGAGTGGTACAATGAATTATCGAAACATGCCATAAATGCGAAAGAAGGATGTCCAAATGAATCTTGAAAAAATCAATGAATTACGCCAATGGATGGCTCAAAAAGAAATCGACCTTGCTTATATCAGTGATCCAGGTCATATCGCCTATTTTGCTGGTTATGAAAGTGAACCCCACGAACGTGTACTAGCTCTATTTCTTCCACTTGATCAAGATCCTTTCTTGTTTACACCAGCGCTAGAAGTAGAAGATGCACAAAATAGTCCTTGGGCCTATGATGTCCGAGGTTATCTTGATAGTGAAGATCCTTGGCTATTGATCGGGCAAGAGATCCGCACCCGTTATCCACAAATAAAAACGATCGGGATCGAAAAAAATGCGTTGACGGTTGATCGCTTTGACGCGTTATCGCAACAAATGACAAGCAGTGTCCGATTTGCTGACCTGACTCCAGTCATCCAACGTCTGCAATTAATCAAAACAACAAAAGAAAAAGAGCAATTGATTGCGGCAGGAAAATGGGCAGATGTAGCTTTTGAAATTGGTTTTCGCTCCATCAAAGAAGGCGTAACGGAACAAGCAATTATTGCTGAAATCGAATATCAACTAAAAAAACAAGGGGTATCTCAAATGTCTTTTGACACGCTAGTTTTAGCGGGGACAAATGCAGCAAGCCCTCATGGAACACCTGGAAGTACCACGATCCAACCAAATGAACTTGTCTTGTTCGATTTAGGCGTCGTATGGGATGGCTATTGTAGTGACGCGACACGAACAGTTGCCTTCCAAAAACCGACAGAATTTCAAGAGAAAATCTACCAGATCACGCTTGAAGCCCAATTGGCAGCCCAAGAAGCTGTTCGTCCAGGCGTCACAGCCGCTGAACTTGATCAAGTCGCACGTAACGTCATTGAAAGTTACGGCTACGGCGAATACTTCAATCATCGTCTAGGTCATGGTATTGGTACGACGGTCCATGAATATCCCTCACTAGTTGCAGGCAATGATCTAGTGATCGAAGAAGGCATGTGCTTCTCATTAGAACCAGGTATTTATATCCCTGATCAAGTTGGCGTAAGAATCGAAGATTGCGTTTATGTCACAAGTGACGGTTGTATCCCATTTACAACAACACCAAAAGAATTATTAGTGGTGGAGTAAGGTTGTGAAAGAAGCGTTCAGCACTGAGTAATAAGACAGAACCATCGAAAATGGCTTTTTCATTTTTGATGGTTTTGGCTTATTATTGAAGTGTTGCTTCTTGAACACCGTTCATCGAGGTTGTGAGAAAGCCGTTCTGCTCCGAGTATTAAGGCAGAACTTGGGAAAATAGCTTCTCATATTTTTTCAAGTTTTGACTTAATATTGAAGGAGCTGGCTTTCGAACACCGTTTATCTAGGTTGTGAAAGAAGTGTTTTGACCTGAGCAGTAAGCTGGGAAATCAGAAAATAGCTTTCCATATTTTTTGATTTCTCAGCTTAATGTTGAAGGTCAGCTTCTTGAACACCATTTATCGAGATTGTGAAAGAAGCGTTTTGACCTGTAAATAAGCGATAACCCCAAAGTAGAGAACTATTTTCGGGTTATCGCTTATTTTTTGAGTTGCTTCTCTGGCATCAGTTAGTTGTCGATACCTATTCATTTGTTAATTGCTTCTTCAAATAGAATTTAGTCGTCCCAACAAAAGGCATGTTTTCCACCGAAGCAAATACTTCAAAACCATGTCTTTCATAGAATTTTCGAGCTTGATAGTCTTGCGTATTGACGGTCATATATAAGCACTGATTTTCCAATGCTGTTTGTTGAACCGCTTCGATTAATCGCGATCCGATGCCTTCGTGACGGTACGATTGATCTACGCCGAGCAATGATAGATGCAAGGTATTTCCAAATAAAGATGCCACTGCGCCACCGATCCACTTCTCATCCTTAGATGCACTGATTGAAATGGTTTGAGTTGTTAAGTGTTCATTTGTAGAAAATGATTGCATATATTGTTCGTTCAGCAGACCAATGATTTTCTTTTCTGTTTCTTCGGAATCGCTTTTCTTGATCTCAATCATTTACACTATCCTCTCCTCGTAAGATTAGAGAAAAAAGGACACGAATCAGATTGTTTCCTGATCGTGCCTTTTCTTGCTCACTTTTTAGTGTTGCTTATTTAAATGTATCTTTTAGATCTTCTTTCGCACTAGCTGCATCTTCTTTTGCCATTTCAGACAAGATTTTTGCATCTTCAGCAACTGGTTTTGCTTCGTCGATGCCTTCTTTTACAGTGCTTCCTGCTTGGTCTGCTGTATCTTTGATGTCGATCATGATGTCTTCTTTTGCAGCTGCTGCTGTGTCGCCTAAATCAGCAGCAGATTTTTTGAAACGATCAGATAAATCAGCTGATTGTTCTTTCAATGTCACTAAAATATCTTCTGATTCATCTCCTGCATCAGCTGTTGCGTCTGAGACTGTTTGTTTGACATTACCAGCTAAATCGCCTGCTTGTTGTGAAAGATCATGTGCTTTGTCTTTTGCGATACTTGTCAATTCAGTTGATTTTTCTTTTGCCATCTCTGTATAATCAGAAGCCATATCTAGAAAATCATCCGCTTGTGCTGCTAGTTCATCACGTAATTCTTTACCTGATTTTGGTGCAAGTAGTAATGCTGCCACTGCTGCGGCTGTACCACCAATCACTGCACCTAGTAAAAATCCACCTTTTTTTGCCATGATTATTTTCCTCCTGTCGTATCTGTTGTTGTTTTTTTATGTTTAAAGAATTTCACTGCAGTCCCACCGACTTTGCTGGCAACAGTTGCTTTTGCTGTTGTTTTACCGATGCCACCAACTTTTGTAACGATGTGTTTGCTTGAAGAATTCAATTCTGATACACTCTCGCTCAAATCAGCGACAGCTGTAAATAAAGGATCGATCGTTGCTACTTTTCCGTTGATATCATTCAATAATTCGTTGCTTTTCACTAACAAGCCTTCGACTTGTCTCGATAAAAGATCAACATCTTTTGTAACGACTTCAATCGTTGTGTTTGCTTCTGTTACTGTTTGTTCTGCTTTTTCAATCGTTTTTGCTAATCGAATCAATACACGTACTAGAAAGACCACAAGTATTGCAAAAGCAATTGCTGCAATCAAGCCAGCAATTTCTCCAACTGTCATAATCAAGCCTCCTTCTCCTCTTCTTGCTATAAGGATAGCATTTTCATATTTTTTAAACAAATAAAAAATAGCAAAAAGCTTCAACTACCTACATTTTGATCAGCAGCTGAAGCATCTCGCTTGTTTACTTTTTGTTAGTTGGTTCAGAAGTTTCTGTTGATTGATTGAAAGATGAAGGCGTCTCTGCTGCTAAAGACTTGCCTAATGATAGAATGTATTCTCTTAATGGTCCACCCACTTCTGGATGTGTCAATCCATATTCGATGCTTGTTTTCATAAAACCAAATTTGTCGCCGACATCATAACGTTTTCCCGTAAATTTACGTGCGAATACGCGTTGTGTCTTATTCAATGTATCGATTGCATCGGTCAATTGGATCTCATTACCTGCACCTGGTTTTTGCTCTGCTAACACATCAAAGATTTCGGGTGTCAATAAATAGCGTCCAATAATTGCTAAATCACTTGGTGCTTTACTTGGTTCAGGCTTTTCAACAAAATCTTTGACATTGAATAAGCCGTCTTCTAGTTCTTCTCCTGGATTGATGATCCCATATTTAGATGTATCTTTGTGTGGTACTTGCATCACGGCGATCGTTGAAGCATGTGTACGCTCATAATCGTCGATCAGTTGTTGTGTCAATGGGATTTCATCTTCCATGATGTCATCGCCTAACATGACAACAAACGGTTCATTTCCGATGAATGCTCTTGCTTGCAACACAGCGTGTCCTAACCCTTTAGGATGCGATTGACGAATAAAATGAAGGTTTACATCCGTTGTTTCTTCCACTAATTTTAGTAATTCAGTTTTTCCTTTTTCGCCTAAGTTCGTTTCTAATTCGATATTTGAATCAAAATGATCTTCAATTGGGCGTTTTGCTTTACCTGTGACGATCAAAATATCTTCAATCCCTGATTTTAACGCTTCTTCTACGATAAATTGAATCGTTGGTTTATCAACGATCGGCAACATTTCTTTTGCCATCGCTTTTGTTGCAGGTAAAAATCTTGTTCCTAAACCTGCTGCTGGAATCACTGCTTTTTTTACTTTCATTTTTTTCTCTCCCTTAAAAATGTTAGTGAAATTCATTCTCTTTTTTGCCATCGCGCAACATGATCTCTGTCGCTGCTTCATTTATGTTCTTGTGCTCATATAGCACTTCATAAATCGTTTGAGTGATCGGCATCTCGATCCCCATGGTCTCAGCTAACTCTTTAGCAGCTCGTGTGGTCTGGACACCTTCCACGACCATGCCCATATTATCCAAGACTTCGCTTAATTCATGGCCTTGTCCAAGCAGATTACCGGTACGCCAATTTCTCGAGTGGATACTTGTACAAGTGACAATCAAATCACCGACACCGCTCAGTCCGATGAAGGTCAACGGATTTGCTCCCATAGCAACACCTAAGCGGCTGATTTCTGCTAATCCTCTTGTCATGATAGCTGCCTTTGCATTATCCCCAAAACCTAAGCCATGGATTGCACCTGCACCGATTGCGATAATGTTTTTTAAAGCGGCACCCATTTCGACCCCAATAACATCAGGATTCGTATAGATTCGGAAATAATGATTCAAAAATAGTGTTTGAACAAATTTAGCAGCATCTGCTTCCGTGCTTGCAGCAGTGATCGTCGTAATATCGTGACGAGCCACTTCTTCTGCATGACTTGGACCCGATAAAACAGCGATTGCTTGTCTCTTTTCTGCTGGGATCTCTTCTGCCAGGACTTCTGAGATCCGCTTGTGTGTTCCTTGTTCTAAGCCTTTACTTGCATGGATGATCACTGGTTTTGTTTGCAAGACCTCAACGAGTTCTTGACATACAGAACGAATCGCCTTAGTCGGTACAACGAACAAAACAGCATCTACATCAGAAACAGCCTTCGCCATGTCCGAGTATGCGATGATCGTTTTGGGCAATTGGTGTTTTGGTAAATAACGCTCATTGGTATGCTTTTGGTTGATTTCATTAACCTGTGAGGCACGGTGACTCCAGAGTCGAACGTCATGACCATTTTCAGCAAGCACTTGTGCTAATGCTGTTCCCCACGAGCCAGCACCTAAAACCGCTACCCTATATTTCATTTTACCACTCCTGCAAATTTTTTCATTTTTTTCGACTTGGACTTTAGATAATGAATTGATTTTTCCCTAAAGATCGGTCGTAATCTGGTAAGTTGCCTTTTTTCCGACGCCAGATGAATAGAACGATTGCTCCAATGAATAGCACAGCAGATAAAAGCTGTGACACACGGATCGTATCTAAAAAGTAAAGACTATCCGTTCTCATTCCTTCGATGAAGAAACGACCAAAACTATACCATATCAAGTAAAGCAGTGCGATTTCCCCTTTTTTCAAAAGATGCGTTTTCTTCCGTAGTAATAAGAGGATGATCACGCCAATAAGGCTCCATACTGATTCATAAAGGAAAGTTGGCTGTCGATAGATCCCATCGATATACATATTATCAATAATAAAATTCGGTAAATATAGACTTTCTAAGAAACTCCTTGTTGTATCTGGTCCAAATGCTTCATGGTTCATGAAATTTCCCCAGCGCCCAATTGCTTGTGCTAATAAAACACTAGGTGCAGCAATGTCCAAGAACGTCCAGACATCAATGAAGTGATATTTCGTGTAAAAATATAATGTGATACCGCCTGCAATCAGACCACCATAAATCGCTAGACCGCCTGAACGGATATTGAATATTTGGATCGGATTTGCAATATACTGTGGTAAATCGAACAAGATGTAATACAAGCGTGCGCCAATGATCGATAGCGGTAATCCCCATAACATAAAGTCAGTGACGTCTTCTGCTTTCATTCCTACTCTTACTGCTTCTCGACTGCTTAACCACATGGCGATGATAATGCCTGAAACAATGATCAATGCATACCAGTAAATAGGAACGCCTAAAAGGTCAAAAGCGACCCGATTGATTTGTGCAATCATACTTTCACTCCTAGCTATTGTCCGTTTGAATTTTCTTCGATCAAACGGCTCAATCTTTCTTCAAATGTCTTCGTTGCATCGAATCCCATCGTTTTCGCACGGAAATTCATCGCAGCAACTTCAATGATGATCGCGACATTTCGTCCAGTTTTCACAGGTATTTTGATTTGGGGAATACCTACTTCCGCAATTTCAACAGAAGTATCTTCAGACCCTAAACGATCGTATTTTTTCTCTTTTGCCCAAGCTTCTAAGTAGACAGCTAATTGGACTTGCATCGATCCTCTGACTGCACTGGCACCAAAAAGATTCATCACATCAATGATCCCGATTCCGCGAATCTCAATCAAATGTTCAAGGATTTTTGGTGGCTCTCCAATAACAGTTAGCTCATCTTGTTGATACACATCCACTCGATCATCTGCAATCAATCGATGGCCTCTTTTGATCAGTTCTAACGCTGTCTCACTCTTCCCAATACCACTATCTCCTTGGATCAAGACACCTAGTCCATAGACATCGACTAAGACGCCGTGAACACTTGTCCTAGGTGCTAATCGTCCATCTAAATAACTTGATAACTCACCAAGTAAACGTGAGGTTGAGATTGGCGAACGCAAAACGGCCATGCCATGTTCATTTGCTGCTTGAATCATTTCTTCCGGTGCAGCTAAACCTCTAGAGATGATAAAGGCTGGCATGTCTTCACTGCATAAACGACGCATGATCATCAAACGCTCTTCCGGCATCATCCGTTCTGCGAAGCTGATTTCTTTGCTCCCAAATAACTGTAGTCGATCATGCGAATAATAATTAAAATAACCGGTCAATTCCAGTCCAGGTCTGGAGATATCACCGGTTACGATGACACGATTTAAACTTTGCTCGTCACCAGTGACGATTTCTAATGATAGTTTTTCTACTAATTGGCTAACTTTTACCATTTCTGCCATTCGTATACCTCATTTCTATTAAACTGTTCTCTTTTATTTTATCATTCTATCGATAAAAGTACTACCAATAAAAAAAACAAGGGATATCCTTTTCATTACACTCGTTTTTTATGGCAAGCACCGATCAAGAAATCGCTATCATTTCTTTAGAAATAAGAAGAGGAAGCGACAATTGCCACTTCCTCTTTCCACTTATTTGATTGTGCTTTATTGTCCTTTGCATTGTTTTCTAACGATTCCTGTTCATATTACGATTGCTAACGATGATATTTACGAATGACATGATCACTGCAATCATTATAGCTGATCCAAATGATGAAAAGCTAAAATTAGCTGCTCCGACAAAGAAGGAGGTCATTTGTAAAATCAATGCGTTGATCACAAAAGTGAATAATCCAAACGTCAACAAGGTAAATGGAATCGATAAAAACATAATGAATGGCTTGACTAATAGATTCAGCACAGAAAGAACAAAACTCGCCACAACTGCGGTCCAAATACTATTCACAAATATCATATTTGGAAAAATAACTGCCAGAGAGATAAACGTCAGCGTACTAACAACAATACGTTGAAGATAAGACATTAAAAGTCACTCCATTCGTCATCGTTGATTTTCTCTGCCTCTTTTCGTTTATTCGTTTGTTCTCTGTAGTTGTTTTTTTGATAATAGTCGTTGTCATGTCCATAACGACGTTGATTATTCTTTCCTGAAGGCACAAGTAAAGCCAACAGAATGTATAAAATAATTGGGCTTCCGAATGCAACTAAACTCAAGAAGACGTAAATGACACGAACAACTGTTGGATCAATCCCAAGATATTCAGCAATCCCGGCTAAAGTACCAGTCAATACAATATTTTTATTTGATTTTGTCAACTTTTTTTTCATTTTCTTTCACCTCTGTTCTCCTATTTTAATGGAAGAAAGATACTAAAACAATCTTACTCCGGAAGATTTATTGGAATAATAAACCTATTATTTGTTTCTTATAAGTATGATTTTCGCTTCGCCTTCTTCTTTCTGAAGGACGAAGCGAAAAAATTATTTATCTGTATCTTTTAAATAGATACTACCTGTTGTAGTAGACAATTCGATTTTCGCCATTTCATTTTCAGAAACGCGACGGAATTCTAACATTTGATTCGTGCGCTCTTTCTTTTCACGGATCACTTCATAATCAGACAGGCGGCTATTGATACTACCTAAACTTGTTTTTGCATGACCGTCCATACCGATGGTTGTTGGCAATGCAACTTTTACGTTACCATTGACTGAGCTTGCTTCGATTTTCTTCAAACGATCTTCTTTCACTGTCAGACGAACATCCCCATTGACTAATGAAATCGCTAAGTTTTCTGGTGTTGCGCCAAAAGTAACTGTACCGTTGACTGTTTCAATGATTGAATCTAAAATATCTCCATTACGGACATCGATATTCCCGTTGACTCCACCAATCTCAAGCATCGTTGCAGCCATTTGGTCAACCAAGATATTGCCGTTTGTTGATTTCATGTAAATATCTTTTACATCTAAGTCTTCAACTACAATATTACCATTGAGTAATTTGATTGCTGTATGGTCATACGTGCGTTTTGGTAAGTAGAAGACTAAATCGGCACGTACACGTTTGTTCGGGATTTGGAAAGAAATATGTTCTTCATTGACTTCGATCTGGCTGCGTTCAGCAAATGCTTCATAAGGCTCTGCACCCATTTTTCCATAAAGCTTGATTTTCGCTTCGACTTTTACGTCTTCGCTATCCCAAGTTTTCAAGGTTACATTCCCATTTGCCGCTTTGATGTCGATAATACTTGCTTGTGGTGCGCTATAGTAAAATTCGTGTTCAAATTTAGTTGTAGCGATGCCAGGTACTCGCAAGCTGACATCTTTCCATTCCATATTGTCATTCACTGTAACAGAAACATTTTGGAAGGTTTTCTTTAAGAATTTACCTAGTTGACTTCCAGCTTCAGTCATTTTTTCGCCGACTTGGTTCAATGTGTCATTTGCTTGTTCTTTCCAATCTTCTGGCAAGTCAAATTTCTCAGCAAAGGTGTCTTTTTTCTCAGACCATTGGTTTTTACGGATATCTTTTAATTCAGCTTCAAGCTTGATACGTTCTTCAGATAAGAGATCTCCAGCTTCTTCAAGTTCTTTGACTTCTTGCTCCAATTGTTGACGTTGTGTCAATTCTTCTTCTGTTAGTTGATCCAACTCTTCTTTTGTATTCAATTGCATCAATGTTTCCTGTTTTTCATTGCGTGCAATTTTATTTTCAAAAAGTTTTGCGTTGACCTCATCTAAATGCGCAGAAGTTTTGTTCGCTTCAGTCGCCAATTCATCTAAGATTTTTTCTAGATTCTCTTTGTCTTCTTGTTCTTTTTGTCTCGGATCTGGTTCTACTGCTTCACGTTCAGCTTGACCATTTTCAAGTTCATCGATCAAACGGCTTGCTTGATCTTTTTCTTTACGATCAGCATGTACACGATCTGCCTCTTTTGCGATTTGCTTTTCATCTTTTTCAGTTGCCATACTCTCCAATAGGTCTAAACCTTCTTCAGTTGAAAGGATGCCTTTTTTAACTAATTCTAAAATACGTTCTCTTTCTTTCATGGAAATTGCCTCCTTATAGCAAAAATTGTTTGCAAGCTTTTCCTTACATACACATTATGCAATGATTTGAAGAAAAAGTCATAGGACTTAAGTTGTAACTTTCTCTCATTCTTAGGATGATTTTTTCTGTCGAGTGAATAAAATTGAAGAAATGACTGATGTTATCGGTAAAACAAGGATCGCTGCACTTGTCGTGACCACTACAGTCACATACTCCAAAACGAAAGTTTTTTCGTTGATCAACTGGCCAAAAGACAACTCTAGATCAATAAACCATAATATCAGGGCTAAACAATTTCCCATAAAAGCAAAAACCAAGGTCGTTACGGTTGTAGCTAAAATTTTTCTACCGATCCGTATACTCGATTTTACTAATTCACGATAGCTTTGTAATGGATCTGTGACGTATACTTCATAGGTCGCACTAGCGATAGATACACTTGCGTCTAACACGGCTCCACTCACACTGATCAATAAAATTGCTCGTGTCAATGCGAAAAAATCCAAGGGTACGTGCAAATCGAACCCTGTCAGCTCATCTAATTCAATCCTTGTAAACCCTTGGATCGCTAATTCAGAAAGAAACGGAGTCACCACTAAGAAAACCACTAAAAAAAGTAATACACTAAGAAAAGCTGCTTTCATTTTAAGATTGTAGCCATTAACAAAAAACAATGTGACACTAGTGATCAACAAAAAAATCACGATGGCACTTGGTAATATTGGCAAACGAAAATGATACAGGAGCAATAGAAGGAAAAACAATAGGACGTTAATGAACAGCCCTAAGATCGTATAAAACCCATTTTTCCCACCAACCAGTAAAATCAATAGCACTAAGAGAAGCGCTAAGAGCAAAAGTACATTCATCAAATCGCCCTCCGATACTTCAAATGGCCTAAATAGCAGAAAAGTGTAATGGGAATCGAAAGGACAATACCTAGACTTCCGCTGATCACACGTAGCAATTCCAACGAGAGGTGCAACTCAATTGCATCTCTCAAGGGCCAACCATTGTTAAAGTAAACAAGTAACATCGGGATCGTCCCACTGACGTATACGAATAGTAAGATATTCGTCATGGAGCCAATTACATCTTGTCCCACCATTTGACCAGACTGCCACAATCGTTTCATCGTTATTTTTGGTTGTTTACTCACCAACTCATCTAAAGTAGTCGTGACTGTGACAACTGTATCCAACACACCACCAGTCATCCCTACTAATAAACTAGCTAAAAAAACGGAACGATACGGTCGAGTCAAGTAACTCATTTCCTCATACCGTAATCCTTGATCGTTCAAATAATCCATTGCGAACAAACAAATTAGAAAAGCTACACCTACACTCGTCATCGTTGCGACGATTTTTATCAGTCCACCTTGTTGCCAACCATCTAAGGCAAAAACGCAAATGATCGTTCCTAGAAAGACAAAAAGGATGCTCGTCATCACCAATGATATCCCTTGGGTCTGCGTGAAACCTTGAAGAAGTAAAATCAATAACAAGAGATTGAGTCCTACACTGATCAAAGTGAATATGCCTGCTTTTCCGCCTACGAATAAGAGTGAACAGATAAATAAACTGGTAAAAAGGAATAACCAGCCGTCATTTTTTTTGCTGAGTATCTGCCACTCATCTCCAATTTTACGTACGAGATAAAGTTGATTCGTCTTAGCTTTTGCATGTTCGATCTGATTTTCTTGGTGCGGAATAAACAGAGTCAGTTCTGTTCCTTTCGCTTGCGTATTCATCAATTCTCCTTTGATTACTTGTTGTTCATTTTCTAGCGATACTTGCTGTACTTGCATGATTGGGTCTTCGTACCATTCAGTGGCATGTTGAATTACCCATGCGGCCACAAAACAACTACAAAGAATCAAACATTTGATCAATAATCGATTTTTTTTCTGCATACGCCTTCCTTTCTGAGGTTGTGAAAGAAGCGATCAGCACTAAGGCAGAAGGCAGAAAAATCGAAAATGGCTTTTTCATTTTTGATTTTTTTGACTTGTGTCCGAAGTGTTGCTTCTTGAACACCGTTTATCTAGGTTGTGAAAGAAGTGCTCAGCTCCGAGAAATAAGCGTGAAGAACCGAAAATTGTTCTTCAAATTTTTGGGGTTTCACGCTT
This sequence comes from Enterococcus sp. AZ062, assembly GCF_051715065.1. Taxonomy (NCBI): domain Bacteria; kingdom Bacillati; phylum Bacillota; class Bacilli; order Lactobacillales; family Enterococcaceae; genus Enterococcus; species Enterococcus sp. AZ062. The sequence continues at coordinate 2,317,867 of NZ_JBIOTB010000001.1, forward strand.
ATTTCTGAAGGAGCTACTTCTTGAACACCTTTTATTCGTTTTTAGAAGGAACAGGATATCTAATGTACCTGATCCTTAAAATTGATGGAATGGATAACAACAAACAATTAATCATCGCAAATCTCGAATAATTGTCTTCTATATTAATAAAAAAGCCAACTTCCAAAAATATATCTCTCTTTTCGGAAGTTGGCGCTTATTTCTCAGAAATACTGATCAGCATTTGACAAAAATCAGCGAATGATTTTTATCTTTGATTAGTCTCTTCGTTATGATTTGTGTTCAACTCAGTGATTTTACCTGTAGCTAGATACACGATCCATTCACAGATATTTGTTACGTAATCACCGATCCGCTCTAAATAACTTGCTACGTTGACATAGTCTGTTCCACTGATGACAGTTTCGGGATTTGATTGCATATTTTTGATCGTTGCATTGTAGATCCGATTGAAGGATTCATTGACACGATGATCCATATTTGCAATCGTACGTGCGTCCTTTTCATCTGTTTTAACGTAAGCGACTAAGACATTATCTACCATTTTTTTGACATAATCAGACATATCAGAGATTTCTTTTTCGATTTCAGGAATTCTTGTTTCTCCCTTAAGACGAATCGTTGATTTAGCGATAGAAACTGCGTGGTCAGCCATACGCTCTAAATCTGAACTTGCTTTCATGACTGTGATGATCGTTCGTAGATCAGTTGTCACCGGTTGTTGCAAAGCAATCATTTCAAAACTTTTTTTCTCTAATCGTGTTTCCATATCATTGATCATAATGTCATTTTCAATTACTTCTTTTGCAAGAACTTTGTCGTGTTTTGTATAAGAGCGCACTGATTTATGCACCGCATTACTAACCATCATGCCCATTTCGTAAAATTGATTATGAAGGTTCAATAATTCTTCTTCAAATTGTGTTCGTAACATCCTCTTTCCTCCTTATCCAAATCGTCCTGAGATATAATCTTCCGTTTCTTTTTTATCTGGATTCATAAATATTTTTTTCGTATTGTTAAACTCGATCAAATTGCCATCTAAGAAGAAAGCTGTTTTGTCTGAGATACGTGATGCTTGTGACATATTGTGAGTCACGATGATCATCGTATAACGTTCTCTTAACTCTAATAACATACTTTCTATTTTACCAGTAGAGACTGGATCTAAGGCACTAGTAGGCTCATCTAATAAAATAATTTCTGGATTGACAGCTAGCACGCGGGCGATACACACTCGCTGTTGTTGTCCCCCTGATAAAGACAACGCACTTTTATGCAATTTATCTTTGACATCTTCCCAAACAGATGCTGCTTTCAAGCTTTCTTCTACTACTTGGTCTAACACTTTTTTGTCTTTTTCACCTTTGATTTTCAACCCATAAATGACATTTTCATAGATTGAAAATGGAAAAGGATTTGGTTGTTGGAACACCATACCGATTTCTTTACGCAGTCCAACGATATCTGTTTTAGGACTGTAAATATCATTGCCTTTGTATACGACACTACCAGTGATCGTTACACCAGGGATCAAATCATTCATACGATTCAATGAACGTAAATAAGTAGATTTCCCACAACCAGATGGTCCGATCATCGCAGTGATCTCGCCTTTATTGAAACTTAGATCAATGCCTTTCAAGGCTTCTTTTTCCCCATAATACAGATGAAGATCTTTTGATGAAATAATTTCTTTTGTCATAGCAAGTCCTCCGTCTTAACCAAAATGACCGGACACATAGTCTTCAGTTGCCTGAATCTTAGGTCTAGTAAATATCTTATTCGTCTTGTCATACTCGATCACATTTCCAAGATAGAAGAACGCAGTGTAATCACTGATTCGGGCAGCTTGTTGCATATTGTGAGTCACAATAATAATCGTATAATCTTCTTTTAAGTTGACTAACGTTTCTTCGACAGTCCCAGTTGAAATTGGGTCTAACGCACTCGCTGGTTCATCAAGCAATAAAATATCTGGTTTCATCGCGATTGCGCGAGCGATGCAAAGACGTTGCTGTTGTCCACCTGATAACGCCAAAGCACTTTTATTCAAACTATCTTTGACTTGATCCCATAATGCCGCTTGCTTCAAACTAGTTTCGACGATCTCGTCTAGTTTTTGTTTGTTTTTCTCACCATGCTGTTTCAAGGCAAACGTAATATTGTCATAGATCGATTTACTAAAAGGATTCGGACGTTGGAACACCATACCGATTCGTTTACGCATTTCATAAACATCGATTTGTGGTGCATTGACATCCACATCTTTATACATGATCTTTCCAGTGATCTTCGTGTTTGCGATCCCATCGTTCATTCGATTCAATGAACGTAGATAAGTGGATTTCCCACACCCTGATGGTCCGATCAATGCAGTGATTTTATTCTTTTCAAATTCAAGATTGACACCTTTAATGGCTTCGTTATCGCCATACCATACATGCAAATCATCTGTATGTAGCGCGATATCTTTTTCAGCGCCCATTTTGATGATGTTGGTTTCATTCATATTATATTCTTTCATTCTGCTTCTTCTCCTTAAGCTGAAGTCATTTTACGGTGCAGACGTTTCCCAATTGCTCGAGCACCAAAGTTGAATAGTAACACAGCGATGATCAATACTGCAGAAGCTCCTGCTGAAACGGAAACACCATCGGGCATCGTTCCTTCTGTATTGATTTTCCAAATGTGGACAGCTAGTGTTTCAGCTTGTCGGAAGATACCGATCGGGCTTGAAATGCTAAATGGATTCCAGTTAGTAAAATCTAAGGCTGGCGCACTTTGACCAGCGGTATAGATCAACGCTGCGGCCTCACCGAAAATACGACCAGAACTCAAGATGACCCCTGTCAAAATACCTGGTGTCGCTTCTGGAACGACGACACGAAGCACTGTTTCCCAGCGAGACAATCCTAGAGCTAAACCAGCTTCACGTTGGGTATAATGGACAGCTTGTAAAGATTCCTCGACCGTACGAGTCAATAAAGGCAAGTTGAATACTGTCAATGCCAACGCACCTGAAATGATCGAGAACCCATATTGGAATTGGATAACGAAAACCAAGAATCCAAATAAACCGACAACAACAGAAGGCAATGAGCTAAGAATCTCGATGGATGTGCGGATCACATCTGTCAACCAGTTCTTCCCTGCATATTCAGATAAATAGATCCCTGCACCGAGTGAAATCGGAAAACTGATGATCATCGTGATGATCAGTAAATAGATGGAGTTGAATAATTGGATACCGATCCCGCCACCTTCTTGATACGCTTTTGATGGTTCAGTCAAGAATGACCATGAGATATGCGGGATACCGCGAACTAAAATATAAAGAAGCAACGCAGCGAGGATCAGGACGATGATGCCTGAAATCACATATAAGACACCTGTTGCTATTTTATCAGAACGTTTTGCATTCATTATTTCAATTCTCCCTTCTTACCAATCAAGCGGATAACGATATTAAAGAATAATGACATCAAGAGTAGGATCAAGGCTAAAGACCATAACACGTTGTTTTCAACGGTACCCATGATCGTATTACCGATACCCATCGTCAAGATCGATGTCAGCGTTGCAGCTGGAGTGGTAAAGCTTGTTGGCATCAATGCCGCATTACCGATAACCATTTGGATCGCTAAGGCTTCACCAAAGGCACGAGCCATCCCAAAGACGATAGCTGTCAAGATCCCAGGAATTGCTGCACGTAAGACTACTTTATATGTGGTTTGCCATCTCGTTGCGCCCAACGCAAGGGAAGCTTCACGATAGTGTCTTGGTACGGCTTTTAACGCATCGACTGTCATCGTCGTAACCGTTGGTAAGATCATTACGAACAACACAAATGTTCCGGCTAAAATACCAAAACCAGTTCCGCCAAAAATGCCACGAATGAATGGAACGATGACGGATAGACCGATAAAACCATAAACAACTGAAGGAATACCTACAAGCAGTTCAATGACCGGTTGTAAAATCTTTGTTCCGTTTTTCGGAGAGATTTCTGTCATGAACACAGCTGCTCCGATGGCAAAAGGTGTTGCAATGATCGCAGATAAAAAAGTAACGATAAACGAACCCGCGATCATTGGTAGGGCTCCTACCATTGGTTTTCCATCAGGTCCGAGTGCGCTCGGATTCCAATTTGTTCCAAATAAGAAATCAAAAACATTGATTTTATCAACAAAAAAGGTCGCTAACCCTTTGCTGGCAACAAAATAAAATATTGCTAAAACAACCACTACAATCAATGCAATACATAAAAAGCTGATAAACTTTCCACGTTGTTCCATTTTCGAGCGCTTGGATTTAGTTACTAGTGCTTTTTTTACATCTTCCACAGATGATTCCTCCTTGGTCCTTTAACATACCTATACAGTCTACTAAGCGAATATCAATTTGATTTTAATAACATGTAAATTTTTTGCTAACTTTGTAAATTTTGTGTAAAGATGGTTAATTCACCACATTACCTTCCCAATCGCGTTCAACTTTCATACTCGACACTGGAATATAGCCTAAATCACCGACAATATTTTTTTGCACTTCATCTGATAAGATATAGGCTAAAAAGTCTTTCGTTAATTGACTTGTGTCTTTTCGCGTATACATATGCTCATATGCCCAAATCGTCCAATCATTCGTTGTGACATTCTCGTCTGTTGGCTCAACTCCGTCGATTTTCAGTGTATCCACATCTTTTGATACGTAAGAGAATGCGACATAGCTGATTGCTCCTGGCGTATCAGCAACGATTTGACGGACCATTCCACTAGAATCTTGCTCCTGGGAACGAATCGCTGTTTCACCGTCTAAGACCCATTTTTCAAAAGTAGCTCTCGTTCCACTACCTGCTGCACGGTTCAAGATCACGATTGGCTGATCTTTTCCACCTAGTTGTTTCCAGTTCGTCAGTTCACCAGTAAATACTTTTTTCAAATCTTCCATCGAAATGTTTTCGATGCCGACCTCTTTATTGACAATTGGTGTGATGCCCACTACTGCTACTCGATGGTCGATCAGTGCGGACGCATCGATCCCTGATTTCTCCTCTGCGAACAAATCGGAATTACCAATCTCAACAGCGCCTGATTGGACTTGCGATAAACCAGTACCACTTCCGCCACCTTGTACATTAACAAATTTGCCGGGATTTTCTGATTGATATGTCTCAGCAACCGTTTCAACTAAAGGTTGTAAAGCGGATGATCCCACCGCTGTGATCGATTCTCCTTGGTCGACCAGGTTTGAACACCCAGACATTGTTATAAATAGTGCTATCATTGGTATTATTAATCGTAATTTTTTCATTAGAAATCTCCTTCAATCCTAAAGTATTTCCATTTTAACATTTTCACTATTACTTGAAAATCAATTGATTTTATTAAATAACAAATAATTTAATTTAATTAAAAAAAATACTATCTCAATAAATTTTTCTATGCTATACTGGCATTGAAATGTGTCTCTGTATCAAGCAAGCATTAACTTATTTCTTGCTTTCCCCAAAAAACAAGAAATACCCCAAAAGTTAATTCCCGCTCTTGCGAGACGCTTTCTCCATTTCTTGTAATAAAACTACAGAAATGGCCCCGATAGAAAAGGACATGAAAGTCTGCTCTTATGAGTGTATTTCATGTCCTTTTTTGTTCAGTTTTTTACAAGAGTGGCGAAACAAGTCGAGCCAATCCTTCTTTTAGCTTGATCATCCAGCCCCGAGCCTCGTAACGTTCTTTTGTCAAACGATCAGAAACCTTTGAATCTTCAAAAAATGCCCCTCGCACTTGGGTAGCGATCCGTTCGTCATAGATCAGTGTATTGACCTCAAAATCTAACCGGAAAGAACGAACGTCGATATTTGCTGAACCTACAGAAACGATCCCGCTATCAATGATCATTGTTTTCGCATGGATGAATCCATTCTCATATGTTTCAATGACAGCACCATATTCGATCAATTCAGCGGCAAAAGAATACGTTGCCCAATAGACTAATGGATGATCTGGTTTATTTGGGATCTGCAAATGGACCTTTACACCGGATAACAATGCCAATTTCAACGCTTCATGGATTGATTCATCTGGAATATAATAAGGCGTTTGGATCAAAATCTCCCGCTTAGCCAATGAGATCATTTTAAGGTACGTCATTTTGATTTGTTCATGTTCTGAATCAGGTCCACTCGTCACGACCTGTAAGGCAATCTCACCAGTTGATGCAATACTTGGGAAAAAGCGCGCCGCATAGTTTACTTCTTTTGTATGTTGAGAATTCCAATCCATCAAGAAGCGATTTTGTAACGCATAGACTCCTTCACCATAGATACGCAAATGATTATCTCGCCAATAACCAAATTTTTGCACGAGACCCAAATACTCATTTCCCACATTGAATCCACCCGTATAACCAATTTTCCCATCGATTACTACGATCTTTCGATGATTTCGATAATTGATTCGCGGGTTCAGATAAGGAACAAAAAGCGGAAAAAAGAAAGCAACTTCTCCACCAGCTTCTTTTAACTCATGGAAAAATTTGGTTGAAACTTCCGTCGATCCCCATGCATCCAGTAAAACTCTTACTTGCACCCCTCTGCGGACAGCAGAAGTCAATGCTTGGCATACCTCGATCCCTAAGCTATCGCTACGATAAATATAATATTGTAGATGGATATGATCAGTTGCCTGTTCAATGTCCTCGATCAAACGATCAAATTTTTCTCTTCCATCGGTGAACAGCGTAACGTCATTGCTTGTGGTATACAGTGTGCTTTCTCCAACAGTTAACATATAAATCAACTGTTTGACATCCACTTGCCCAGTCGGAGGATGTGGATATAATCCCCGCATCAATGCCTGTCGATCCTCTTCGATTTCTAAGTTCTTACCGATCTTTCCTTGGATCTTCAAATCAAAAATCTTATCTTTTGAAATCCCACGTCCAAAGAAAATGTAAAGGAAAAACCCTAGGATCGGGATAAAAGTCAGTACAAGTAACCATGCCCAAGTTTGAGCAGTTTCTTTTCTTTCGGTAAAAACGATCACTAAAGATAATAATGTATTCGTAAGTAGTAAGATCGTCGAAAAATTGTCAAAAATAATATCCATTGCCTCACCTCTTATCCGGCTATCCTCCTTAGGATAGCGAAGTTGTTTTTTAAAGTAAAGAAAAACCACTGATTTGTCTATCAGAAAAACCGACTTTCTTAGAATACTATAGATAGACACGATAGAGTAAGTATATTTTTCTATAAAATAGATTTTACGTATAAAAAAAATTTTATACAAAAAAAAACCAGCAGGATCGCTCCCACTGGTCTGCTTTATATCTTTGTTTAAAATTTCAAAAATCTTCTCATTGAAATAATCGAACCTAATGAACCAATAATGATACCAATACCGGCCATCAATGCGTCAATTTTCCAAACGATATCCTGTGGCTGTATCAATGAATAATTTGAGCGCAACAAGGTTGGATTGAGCAATCTGTATACTTCCTGATACCCAAAAGTGAGGATCAATACAGGAATAATGGCTCCGATCAAACCGATCCAACCACCTTCAAGGAAGAAAGGCCAACGGATATAGCCATTCTTGGCACCAACTAAACGCATGATCTGGATCTCTCTTTGCCGTGAAATGATCGTGATACGAATCGTATTTGAGATCAAGAACATCGCGACAAACAATAACAAGGCAGCTGCTGCTAATCCCCATGTCCGCACTGCCGCAGCAATATTAAAGATTCGGTCAGACGAAGTACCACCATAATCCGAACGGAAAACATTTTTTAACTTCGCAGCTTCTTCAGAAACTTCTTTTGTATAAGAAGGTTGTGTCGTTGTTACAACATACACATCGTATAACGGATTACCGTCTCCTTCAAATAAACTCCAAGAATCACCCATTTGATCCTGGATTTTCTTTAATTCTTGGTCTTTACTTGAAAATTCAACTTTATTGACATGATCAAGCTCATTCAATTCCTTTTCGAGCGTTTCCATATCTTTCTCATTCGTTCCGATATCAACGAACACAGAAACATCCACGTTACCTTCGATGTCTTCAGCTAATTTAGTCGCATTCATGATGATTGCCATAAATACTCCAACTAATGTCAATGTGATCGTTACTGCACTGATTGATGCGACAGTCATCCAACCGTTACGTTTTAAACTTTTGATACTTTCTAATAAATGGCGGAAAAAGGTTCTAATCATCGTATCCATATTCCCCTTCCGCTTGGTCACGAATAATCCGGCCATTTTCAATGGCGATTACGCGGTGACGAATTGTATTAACGATCGTACTATTATGTGTAGCCATAACAACAGTCGTTCCTTGGGCATTGATTCGATCCAACAACTTCATGATTTCCCATGAGTTTTCCGGGTCTAAGTTTCCTGTCGGTTCATCTGCAATCAATACTTTTGGTGTATTCACAATTGCCCGGGCAATCGAAACACGTTGTTGTTCCCCACCTGACAATTCACTTGGGAAAACACGTACTTTATGTTTCAAGCCGACTAAATCTAAAACTTCCATGACACGTTTTTTTATGTCACGAGGTTTTCTGCCGATGACTTGCATCGCATACGCGACATTTTCATATACTGTTTTTCGAGGTAACAATTTATAGTCTTGGAAAACTACTCCGATTTCTCTACGTAAATAAGGTACTTCACGATCCTTGATATCTATCAGATCATGGCCAGCAACGTTCAGCGTGCCCTTCGTTGCTTTTTCTTCTCGGTACATCAACTTGATGAATGTAGATTTACCAGCACCAGATGGTCCTACTACATAGACAAACTCTCCTTGGTCAATGACGATCGAGAGATTTCGGATAGCTGTGGTACCATTTGAGTACTTCTTCATTACATCCTTCATTTCAATCATGGCGTTCTCTCCATATCTTTTCAGTCTTTAGTCATTATAGCATGGGAATGTTTCAGCTTGCTTTCGAAATCTTACAATTTTATTTCAATTTACTATTAATCGTGAGTAAGCTATATGTGCATTTTTAAATAGCCATCGATGAATGGGTCTAACTCGCCATCCATCACTGCTTGGACATTTCCTGTTTCTACATTGGTCCGATGATCTTTGACCATCGAATAAGGATGGAAAACATAAGAACGGATTTGTGAGCCCCAGCCAATTTCCATTTGTTCTCCACGTAGTGCTGCTGCTTCTTGTTCTTTCTTTTCAACTTCCAATTGATAAAGTTTCGCTTTCAGCATCCCCATCGCTTGTTCACGGTTTTTTAATTGTGAGCGTTGTGCCTGACTGGCAACGACTGTTCCTGTTGGCAAATGCGTGATCCGTACAGCAGACTCTGTTTTATTGATATGCTGTCCACCCGCTCCACTTGCTCGGTAAGTGTCGATCTTCAAATCATCAGGATTGACCTCGATATCGATCATGTCATCTAATTCTGGCATGACATCGACTGAACAAAATGACGTATGTCGGCGTTTCGCCGAATCAAATGGCGAGATCCGAACAAGGCGATGTACGCCTTTTTCTGATTTCAAATAACCATAGGCATTATGTCCTTTGATCAATAATGTCACACTTTTGATACCAGCTTCATCACCGGCTTGGTAATCTAACATTTCCACTTGGTAATTGTGTTGTTCTGACCAACGTGTGTACATTCGTAACAACATACTTCCCCAATCCTGAGATTCTGTTCCCCCTGCACCTGGATGCAGCTCAACGATGGCGTTATTGCGGTCATAAGGTCCATCTAGTAACATGGCTAATTCGTAAGTTGTCATTTTTTCAGCTAAAGCACTGATTCGCTCTTGTGCTTCTTCTTGCATTTGCGCATCTGGCTCTTCTTGTAACATTTCCACCATCAATTCTAGTTCTTCTAGCTCTTGTGCGAGTTCATTGAACTGATCATAGGTTTCTTTGTTTGCATTATTTTCATTGATCACTTTTTGTGCAGCTTCACTATCATCCCAAAAACCTGGTTCAGCCATTTTTGCTTCTGCTTCAGCAATATCTTCTTCCAGCTGATCTAAGTCAAAGAGACCCCCTAAAACTTGTGACTTTCTCTTGCATTTCGGTTAGGAGGTTTCGAATTTCAGAAATTTCCATTTCGATTTCCTTCTTTCTGTCTAATCTTCATTGTTTAGTCTACCAGAATCTTGAACGAACAGAAAGAATAAGATGCGACATGGTCGCTCCTTTCCCTTTTCATTCTGATCTTAATGGTAGTCGTATATGTGCCAAAAGGAACCTCTTCGGAAATAAGGTGGAATCCACAAAAATTCAACGAACAATTTTTGCGGATTCCACCTTATTTCTTGAGGCTTAGCACTTCTTGACCTCAGGGAAGTCATAAAACAAAAAAATGTTTCGTTAAGATTCCCTATCTATTTTAGTTTGTGAAAAGGAACGAGCACTCTCATATGAAGTGAGTTCCTTTTCTGAATTGATCAAGTCTCATTGCTCGGTATGAACGATTTCTTTCAATAGGAAAGATTACATCTCATTCTTGCCATGACAATTTTTGAATTTTTTACCACTGCCACATGGACATGGGTCATTACGACCAACTTTATTTACACTGACAGGCTGTGATTTCACATTCAATCGGCTGTTTTCTTTCGCGCCACCTTCTGTTGGTTGAACAGGTTGCCCTTGAGACACTTGTTCACGTTGGACGTTTTGACGGATCTCAGCTTTCATAAAGATACGTGTTACTTCGTATTCGATCGCACCAATCATGTCTTCAAACATTTTGTAGCCTTCTGTTTGGTATTCGACAAGCGGATTGTTTTGTCCATAAGCACGTAGTCCGATTGATTGACGTAATTGATCCATTGCATCGATGTGGTCTGTCCATTTTGAATCGACAACACGTAAGATCACGACTTTTTCAAACTCAAGCAATTGCTCAGGACCATTTAATTGTGAAGCTTTCGTATTAAAGATTTCTTGTGCTTTTTCATTTAAGAAATCTTTGATTTGTTGTGGTGTCTTGCCTTCTAGATCAGCCATTGAAATACTGTCTTCATGGACAAGTGTACTACCAGCAAAGTCGACGATTCCTTCAAGATTCCAGTTTTCTTTCTCAAGTTGCGTGTGGGCATCCACTACTCGACTGATTGTTCGTTTGACCATATTCATCAATGGTTCAGATAGACTTGTTTCTTCCATGATCACGTCTTGACGTTGTTTATAGATGACTTCACGTTGTTCACGCATCACATCATCGTATTGAAGAACGTTTTTACGTGTGTCGTAGTTGTTTCCTTCTACACGTTTTTGCGCTGATTCAACTTGTTTCGACAACATCTTACTTTGGATCACTGCATCCTCTTCACCGATCTTCATGCGTTCCAAGAAAGCTTTGATTCGTTCTGAACCGAATCGTTTCATCAAGTCATCTTCAAGAGACAAGTAGAATTGTGACATCCCTGGATCTCCTTGACGACCTGCACGTCCACGTAACTGGTTATCGATACGTCTTGATTCGTGACGTTCTGTACCAATAACAGCTAATCCACCCAACTCACGAACACCTAGACCTAACTTGATATCCGTACCACGACCAGCCATGTTCGTTGCAATCGTAACTGCCCCTTTTTGACCAGCATTCATGATGATCTCGGCTTCTTTAAAGTGGTTTTTGGCATTTAGTACTTCATGAGGGACGCGTTCTCGGTTCAATAAATCAGAAAGCAATTCAGACGTTTCAACAGCGACGGTACCTACAAGAACAGGTTGTCCTTTACGGTAACGATCTTTGATATCTTGAACGACTGCATTGAACTTGCTTGTCAATGTCGGATATAACAAATCTGGACGATCATCACGAATGACCGGACGATTTGTAGGGATTTGAATGACTTGGATGTTGTAGATTTCTCTAAACTCTTCTTCTTCTGTCTTCGCTGTCCCTGTCATACCAGATAATTTCTTGTACATACGGAAATAGTTTTGGAATGTGATCGATGCCATCGTTTTTGTTTCATCTTCGATTTCTACGCCTTCTTTGGCTTCAATCGCTTGGTGCAAGCCATCAGAATAACGGCGTCCATCCATGATACGACCAGTAAATTGGTCAACGATCATTACTTTTCCATCTTGGACCACATAGTCGATATCTAAAATCATGATATAGTTTGCGCGTAATGATTGATCGATATGATGCGTTAAAGCAGAATTTTCGATATCATATAAGTTATCTAAACCGAAAGTTTCTTCCGCTTTTTCAATTCCAGCTTCAGTCAAGCTGATCGTTTTTGATTGAACATCGATTTTATAATCTTCTTCTTCTTTCAATCGTTTGACAAAGTTATCAGCACGCGTATATAACGCAGTTGACTTTTCTGCTTGTCCAGAAATGATCAATGGCGTTCTTGCTTCATCGATCAAGATCGAATCGACTTCATCGACGATCGCATAGTTCAATGGACGTTGTACCATTTGATGACGATAAACAACCATGTTGTCTCTCAAATAGTCAAACCCTAGCTCGTTGTTTGTACTATACGTAATGTCACAATTGTAGGCTTCACGTTTTTCATCTGCTGATTTTGAATTGATATTCAAACCAACTGTCAAACCTAAGAAGTTGTATAACTCACCCATCTCATTGGAGTCACGAGTAGACAAGTATTCATTGACAGTAACTACGTGAACGCCTTCTCCTGTCAAAGCATTTAAATAAACAGGCATCGTAGCAGTCAAGGTTTTCCCTTCACCGGTACGCATCTCTGGAATATTTCCATCATGAAGGACGATCCCCCCCATTAACTGCACAGGGTAAGGGTACAACCCTAATACGCGTTTTGCTGCTTCACGAACGACTGCGAAAGCTTCTGGTAAAAGTTGATCTAATGTTTCCCCTTTTTTATATCTTTCCTTAAATTCGGTTGTCTTTGCTTGTAATTGTTCATCTGTTAATGCTGCCATATCATCAGCATGAGCTTCGATTTTCTTTACAATACTTTCTAAACGTTTTAGTTCTTTCTTATCATTTTCGATAATCGAACGAATAAAATTGGCCATGCGTTGTTTAATCTCCTTTTATATAATATCCAAACTATGTAGACTCTGTCTCTTATTTTATCATTAGTTGTGGATAAATGAAATAACTTAAGTCAATTAAAGTGATATCTTCATAATTATTTCATATTCTTTTTATCTATCCAATCCGAAAAAAAAGCTTGCAGTAGTCATTCGAGACCACTGCAAGTTTTTTTCATGTTATTATTTCGTTATTTATCAATCAGTTTCGATCAATCCATATTTGCCATCTTTACGACGGTAAACAATGCTTGTACCATTCGTTTCTGCATCTTCAAAGATGAAAAAGTTATGGCCTAACATATTCATTTGTAAAACAGCTTCTTCGCTGTCCATTGGTTTCAATGACAAGCGTTTTGTACGAACGATATCTAATTCAGACTCATTTTCTTCTTCGTCTTCATTATTGAACATAACCGCCGCATTTGCTGTATTCAAACCAGTTTCGCGAGATTTACGATTGATTTTTGTTTTGAATTTGCGGATTTGACGTTCCAATTTATCAACAACCAAATCAATACTTGCATATAGATCAGGTGAAGTTTCTTCGGCACGTAATACGAGATAAGGTAATGGAATCGTAACTTCCACTTTTGCTGTTTTTTCAGTATAAACTTTTAAATTCACATGCGCCGTAGCATCGGGAGCATCGCTGAAATAACGTTCTAATTTTCCTACTTTTTTCTCTACGTAGTCACGAATCGCTTCAGTTACTTCGATATTTTCGCCGCGTACATTATATCTAAACATAAAAACTACCCCTTTCATCTACCACAATCAAGAAGGAGAAGGACCACTCTTTCCCTCTTCTTACTTCTATTATATCGAACTCGTAAGCATTTGCAAACTAAATCGCTGTCATTTTACTACTGTTTCTACAAAAAGCTTATCTAGCAAGTGAGAACGTCTGTACTTTATTGGGTGACTGCGCCAAAAGGCAGGACGCTGCATGGAACATCGTTTGGCCAGTCGTATAAACATCATCGATCAGCAAGATATTTTCCCCTTTGATTGTAGGTGTAGATGGCTGATAAACAAATGGTTGGGTCGTAATCAAACGTTGCACTCTTGTTTTCTTGGATTGTGGTATATGGTGTTTTTCTCTGATCAGCAATTCTTGAAAAGGAAGCCCAGCAGCTCTCAATAGTTCACTCACTTGGTTAAATCCTCTTTCGTTGATCCTTTCTGTAGACAATGGAATCGGACAAAAAACAAATGACTTGTATTGTTTTCGCAATTCTTGCAACTCTACACTAAATGTATGTGCCAACAGGATATCCCCCATGAATTTATATTGTTTGAGCCAAGTACGGAACGCTTGATCGTAGCGGAAGAACGCACGATGACAAAAACGATAGTCAGGGTAACGTGCCTGCCAATTCAAGCAATCTCGGCAATAGTCATGTTGATCAATCGCTTGTTTATTCAATACTTTTTGGCAGCCTTCACACTGGTGGCGACTCTTCTGTCGTATTCGTTGAAATAAGAATTGACATTCCTGGCAACATCTCGCTACTTTTTTCAGTCCAAGCAATTCACCGATTGTTATATTTCTGCTAAATATTTTCTTACAATATACGCATTTCATCTCGTTGCTCTTTTCCTTTTTTATTCATTTGTTTGATTTCTTTACACGCTTTTACGATAGCATGCGTCTTTTCTTCATAGAAAAAATAGACCTGACTATTCGTGAATCCTCCCTTTCGATCGGCACGTCCAGCAATTTGGACCAGTGATGATTTGCTGAATACCGGATGGTCGGCGCCTAAAACAATGACTGAGATCCGTTCAAAAGTCACCCCACGCTCTAAGATCATCGTGGTCAAAAACACATCGTAGTGTTGCTCTCTCATATTTTGGACTTTGCTACTACGTGCTTCATCTTTTGAAGAGGCGGATGTCATACGACAAGACAATTGTTTTTTTAATTGTTTCTCCAATTGCTCCATTAAAGAGATACTTGGGCAAAACAATAGCACATGGTTTTCTTTGACTAGCTCTTGGATCAAGCGACACAATCGTTGATTCTTTTTTGGGTGCAAACAGCGATTTGCCCACTGATCCCAAAAAAGCAGTTTCGGTTCTGGCAATAATCGCTGATGAAAGCGTAAAGCCAACTGATGAACACTCAAAGCTGTTCGGCTTTTTTTCAATAACTGGTCATCGGGTGTCGCACTTAAATATATCAGTTGGCCATTTCTTTGTAGCGCGGTTGCCACTGCATAAGCTAACCCTTGATCCCCCACAAATGGAAAAGCATCCACTTCATCTACTACTAAAAGAGCAAATGCTCGGTAAAAACGATACAACTGATGCGTTGTACAAATCACTAAAGAACCATAGCGATCAGGTCCTTCTGATTTCCCATGAAGCAAGCGGATCCTTTCTTCTGGGAAGACCTGGCTAAGTCGTAGGTATAATTCCTGACAAACATCGATCCTTGGTGAGGCGATAGCAACTCTCCCACCTTTAGCTAAGGTAGCGTGGATACTGGCGTAAAGCATCTCTGTCTTGCCTGAGCCTGTAACTGCCCAAACCAAATGCTCACCCGATCGTTCACATAGATCATCTGAAATTTGCTGTTGTAGTGTTGTTAATTGACCTTCCCAATAGTGGTTTACATGACGCTTCTTTCCATTTGGTTGTTCGAATAAGTAGAGCTGTTGCAGGGTATCGCAACGCCCCAAAAACAGACAGTGGGGACAGTAGTAGGTAGACGCATTGAGCCTTGCTGATTTCAAAGGGGTCGTTTGACTGCAACGATTGCAATAAAGCTGCTTCTTTTTTACTGTGACTGCATCGACCACTTCATAGTTCAATTTTTTATAAGAATGTTCATTCCCATATACTTCTCTAGTTAATAATCGTCTGCCAAAAAAATCTTCCGCGTGCATGTGTACTTCTCTCCCTTCGCAAAATAGATACGCAAAAAAAGAAATCCTTCATGCAGAATCAATCGGATTGATCCAATTAGAAAATCAGCTAATCAGCGGACGAACGAACGCGATGATTTCAATGGAAAACAAAAAAAGTATGAAACTGAATCCGCGGACCATTTCTTTAACAGAAACTTTCGGACTCAGATCATACTGATATATGTAGCTAGACCTAAAATTGGACTTGAATCGAGAGATTGGATCAACAGCTAGAAAAATAGTTATTCGTCAAACAACCAACTGGATTTGACTAATTGATTGAATACGATAAATTCTTTTTCTAAATTGATGACCACCACTTCATAGCCAGCATTGATCCAGCCATAGGCGCCTTTTTCAGGATGTTTATAGTCGTTCGCCCACCAATCAGTACTTTCTCGTGCAGAACGGGGCAAGGCACTACTTGGAAAAAGCAACTCATCGATTTGAGTAAATGTCAGCGTGATTTGAGAGCCACCATTTGTCTTTAAATAATGAGTGATGGCATCATACTTTTTGACTCGTTCTTTCATGTTACGCACCTCACTTTTCTTTATTATCCCATATTCCCTTCGTTAAGCAACTATTAACATAATTGTCATGCAGAAAAAAATTCTCTATACTTGAAAAGAGACGAGAACAAACAATGAAAGTAGTGAAACAGATGTTAGAACGTTATTACACGATCAAAGAAAATGGTCAAAGTGAGCTTGAAATAAAAAAATCACGTTTTATCTGCTCACTGAAACGAGTAGAAACAGAAGCAGAAGCAAAACAATTTATCCAAGAAACGAAAAAAGAACATTGGAAAGCCAATCATAATTGCAGTGCGTTCGTGATTGGTGAAAAAAATGAGATCCAACGAAGCAGTGATGATGGTGAACCAAGTGGAACTGCCGGTGTACCGATGTTAGAAGTCATCAAAAAAAATGAACTGATCAATGTGGCTGCTGTTGTGACTCGTTATTTCGGCGGGATCAAGTTAGGTGCAGGTGGCTTGATTCGTGCATATGCGCATTCGGTTTCCCACGCATTACAAGAAATCGGCATTGTTGAAGGGACATTACAACAAGAACTATCGATTCATATTGCCTATCCCCAACTAGGAAAAATAGAAAACTTCTTGGCACTTCAGCAGGTGAATGTGAAAGAAATCCGCTATACAGAAAAAGTCATCGTTGTTTGCATGATCAATGAAAAAGAGGTCATTGCGTTCCAAGAAGCTATCATTGAACTTTTGAGCGGTCAAGTGACATTTACTGAAGGAGCTGTTTCTTATTATGAACAACTCATTCAAACAAGAGACTAAGCCGGATCATATCGAAAAGACCAAAGAATAGGAGGCAGTTATGCCGATGACTATTCTCTGGTCTTTTTATTCAATATGAACGATCATCTTTCTAAATAAAACTCAAAACGGTCGCCGACATATTGGGTACGTACGTATTCAAATGGCGTGCCATCTTCAAAGTAAGAAATCTGTCTTAAACGTAAAACGGCATCTCCTCGCTTGACCTCTAAATATTCAGCAATTTTTTCTGAAGCTAAGACTGCTGAAATTGTTTGTTTCGCCGCACCGATCTTGTTCCCTCTTTTTTCTTCGAGTGTTCGATACAGTGACTCCGTAATTTCTGCTTTGCTGTATCCGTCGATGATTTTTTGCGGAATACTCGCAATCTCAAAACAAATAGGGATATCATCAGCAAAACGAATACGTTCCATTCGTAAGATGGTATCATCTTTTTTTAGTTGCAATTTCTCCATTTCACTCGAACTCGGTGACGTGAGAAAATAAGAAATCGTTCGACTGGATGGCACACGATTTTGTGATTCCATGATTTCGGTAAAACTGGTTGCACCAGACATTTTTTCTTGGACCTTTTCTCGTGCCACGTAGGTACCTGATCCAATTTTTCTTTCAAGGATTCCTTCGTCGGCTAGGTTTTGGATCGCTTGTCTTAAAGTCATTCGACTAACATTGAACTTGATGGCTAATTCTCTTTCTGAAGGAAGACGATCTCCGATTTTCCAGACGCCTTGCTCGATTTCACTTTTGATTTGATCGTGAATTTGTATATATACCGGTAATTGATTCGACATAACATCTACCCGTCCTTTCATTTCTATTTTATTATAACTGGTATATACCTAATTCTCAACAAAAAAGAGCCCACCATGCTGTTCATTCCACTGCCTTACCCTCCGACACAATAACCTTTAGAAAGAATTTTTTTTATCTTAGCTCCTGTTCAATGAGTACTTAAAGTAACAAGTATGCCTATTCTTACTCGTAAATGATAAAATCAAAAAGGCTCTCTTGCTAAACTCAACCGATAAATTATGGATTCAATGTTTTCATGGCCGTTGCCATCATCAAACGGATGCGATTCAATTGATTGACTATGGAAGCACCTGGATCATAATCGATTGCAGTAATGTTGGCTTTTGGGTAACGATGACGCAGCTCTTTGAATACCCCTTTTCCAACGACATGATTCGGTAGACAGCCAAATGGTTGCATGCAAACGATATTAGGGACATCATTCTCTAACAATTCAATCATCTCACCGGTTAAAAACCATCCTTCACCGGTCTGATTGCCAATTGATAAAATCTGGCTGGCTTCATCTGCTAATTGATGAATTGGTGTTATTCCATCAAAACGTTGTGATTTCCTTAACGCTTTATCCATTGGCTTTACAACATATTCAATCAAGCGGATAAGAAATTGTGCGACCCATTTACTTTTTTTTGAATGACCTAAGTGTTCATATTTCCAGATTTGGTTGTATATCGAATAATTCATAAACCCCATGATATCAGGAACAACGACTTCAGCGCCTTCTTCTTCTAATAATCGGACGATATCATTATTGGCCGTAGGTGAATACTTGACTAGAATCTCTCCAACAATTCCTACTTTAGGTTTCCTTTGATTCGTTAGCGGAACCGTGTCAAAATCATGGATGATTTTCGCCATATTTCGGTTGAAGTTTGTCAAAGAACCATTTTTGACATTGCGTTCCACTCGTTCAAGCCATTGATGGTGCATTTCATCAATCGCGCCTTTTTCTATCTCATATGGTCGAGTACGGTAAATGACCCGTTCAAAAAGATCACCATATAAAAAAGCAACCGCTAAACGTTTCAATAATGGCAATGTGAACGTAAAACCAGGAGAAGATTCTACCCCTTGATTGCCGAAAGACACAGAAACTACGGGTATCTGTGGGAAGCCAGCTTCATCAAGCGCCTTTCGAAGCAGTGGGATATAATTAGTCGCTCGGCATCCACCTCCCGTTTGGGTCATCATCACACTGGTATGATTTAAGTCATATGTGCCACTTTCCAATGCCTCGACTATTTGCCCGATCGAGATGATTGCTGGATAACACGCGTCATTATTGACGTACTTTAACCCGACATCAATGGCACTTCCACTGTTTCTTGGCAAACAAACAACTTGATATCCTGAGGCTTTTAAAGCAACATCAACTAAACCAGATTGATGGATAGGACTCAACATTGGCAATAACAAGGTATGTGTTTTCTTCATTTCTTTGGTAAAGGTGATTTTATCTGGTGTATGAAATTGTTTCGTTGGGCGAAATTGTTGTTTGGTTCGTGCATTGACTGCCGCTTTTAATGAGCGCAAGCGTATCCTGATAGCACCTAAATTTGCGCCTTCATCGATTTTTAGTACAGTGTATAACTTGCCATATTGCGCCATGATTTCTTCCACTTGATCAGTTGTCACCGCATCGATACCACACCCGAAAGAGTTTAATTGAACTAGTTCTAACTCCTTAGATTTTGCGACGACTCGGGCAGCAGCATATAATCTTGATTGATAGACCCATTGATTCACTACTCGTAATTGCCCCACATCTCCTAGATGAGCGATGCTATCTTCTGTCAACACATGGAAGCCTTCTTGTGTGATTAATTCTGCAATCCCATGGTTGATTTCCGGATCTAGATGGTAAGGTCGACCTGCAAGGACGATGCCACGTTCATTATTCTGATGTAGCATCCTTAAGGTTTCTTCTCCTTTTTGTTGGATCTCTTTTTTAAAATCAGCTAATGCTTCATATCCTTGGTGTAAAGCTTCTTTTATTTGATCTTCTGAAAACCCATAGTCAGAAAATGTTTGGTGTAACGTCTTTGCCACTGATGCTTCGTTCGCTAGATTCAAAAACGGCTGACGGTAATCGATCCGTCCTTCCCGAATCGCATCAACATTGTTTTTAATGACATCTGGATAACTTTGAACGATGGGACAATTAAAATGATTGTCCGCTTGGTTATTCTCTTTCTGCTCAAAGATCACGCCAGGATAAAAAATGCAGGAAACACCAGCATCGATCAGTGATTGGATATGGCCATGCACCAGCTTCGCTGGATAACAGACGGTATCACTTGAAATCGTGTCGATCCCTTGTTCGTAGATTTCCTTACTCGATCGAGGGGATAAGACTACTCGAAAACCTAAAGAACGAAAGAAAGTCTGCCAAAGTGGAAAGTTTTCATACATATTCAATACTCTTGGAATCCCGATTTCACCGTTGACAGCTTCTGTTTTTCGTAATGGGCGGTAACGGAATAATTGCCGAGATTTTTCAGCCACTAAATTGATTTTCTTATCGGCTTTTTTGATTTTGATCTGCGCCCCACGTTCACAACGATTACCAGAAATCAGTTTCCGACCATCAGAAAATAAAGTGACCGTCAACAGGCAATTGTTCTCACACAACCCACAGTGCGTCAGTTCTTTTTCTGTCGTCAGCTGAGACAATTCTTCGAAGGAGAGTAGTTCACTTATTTCCCCTTTTTGATATTCTTCCAGAGCAATCAAAGAAGCGCCATATGCACCCATCAATCCTGAGATAGAAGGACGAACAACTTCTCTTCCACTGATTTTTTCAAATGCTCGCAAGACTGCATCGTTGTAAAAGGTTCCACCTTGACACACGATCTTATTGCCTAGATCTTCTGGTTTTCTGATTTTGATTACTTTGTAGATCGCATTTTTGATCACAGAATAAGATAAACCAGCCGAGATGTCTCCAACAGAAGCACCTTCTTTTTGGACTTGCTTGACCTTTGAATTCATGAAGACCGTACACCTGGAACCTAAGTCCACAGGGTTCTTGGCTGAAATAGCAGCAACCGCAAAATCTTGGATTTCATAACCTAATGACTTGGCAAACGTCTCGATAAACGAGCCACAGCCTGAAGAACAGGCTTCGTTCAATTGGATCGAGGACAATGCGCCGTCCTTGATCGTCATTGCCTTCATGTCTTGTCCACCGATGTCTAAAATAAAATCGACACCTGGTTGAAAAAAATTTGCTGCTTTATAATGCGCCATCGTTTCGACTTCGCCAATATCGATTTTCAACGCACTCTTGATCAACGCTTCACCATAGCCAGTCACTACCGCTTTACCGATAAAGCAGTCTTTGGGCATTTGCTGATACATATTTTTCAATACGTTGATGGTTGTTTCTAAAGGCTGTCCTTCATTGTTTCCATAAAATGAGAATAATAGCTCTCCTGATTGATTGATCAAGGTGACTTTCGTCGTCGTTGAACCAGCATCAATACCTAGAAAAGCCACCCCCTGATGGGTAGCTAGAGCGCATTCTTGCACCTTCGCTTTTTCGTGTCGGCTGCGAAAATCAGCTAACTCTTGATCGTTCTGAAAAAGTGGCGCTAAAGAACGAGAATGATGAAGCAACTCTTGTTCTTGGCTTTCCAATTTCTGGATTAATTCACCTAGTGTCTTTTCCTTTGAAGCTTTTGCGTGATAAGCTGCCCCTAATGCCACGAATAGTTGCGGATTTTCTGGAAAAACCACTTCTTCTGTCGATAAGCCAAGGGTTTCAATAAAGCGTTGGCGCAATTCGGACATAAAGTAAAGTGGGCCACCTAAAAAGGCGACCTTTCCTTTGATCTTTCTTCCTGCTGCTAAACCAGCGATCGTTTGATTGACGACGGCTTGAAAAATACTAGCAGCAATATCGGCTTTCGCCGCTCCTTCGTTGATCAGTGGTTGTACATCCGTTTTAGCGAATACACCACAGCGAGAGGCAATTGGATAAAGCTGTTGATACGCTTTGGCTAGTTCATTCAACCCATTTGCATCGGTTTTCAATAGTGCTGCCATCTGATCAATAAATGCGCCTGTCCCTCCCGCGCAGCTACCGTTCATTCGTTGTTCTAAAGAAGAACCAAAAAAGGTGATTTTGGCATCTTCTCCTCCTAATTCAATCGCTACATCTGTTTCGGGAATCCTTTCTTCGATCGTTTTTGTACATGCAATCACTTCTTGGATAAAAGGCAATTGTAGATGTTCCGCTAATCCCATCCCGCCAGACCCAGTGATTGCAAAAGCAATCGCCTGATCTTGTAAAGTTGTTTTGGCTTCTTCTAATATGTTGATGGTTGCTTTTCTGATATCTGCATAATGTCGTTCGTATTTAGCAAAAAGAGTTTCGCCATGGTTATCAAGAATCACTAATTTGACTGTCGTTGAACCTACATCGATACCTCCGTACATTTTCATCGTCTCGCCACCTTCTTAAAAAGACGCTTTGTTGAACATTGAACAAAGCGTCTGTTATACTACATATATCTATTCTAAAACGATTTAGAGCGATTGCAATAAGCAATAATTGTCAGTTTGTGAGATAAACAACAATCGTGAGCGATTTGTCGACCAAAAGTAAGGAGATTTTTATGATGAAGAAAAACGATCTTCGAGTGAAACGTACCAACAAAATGATTATTGAAGCGTTCTTACGTTTACTAGAAACAAAAAGTATGGAGCGAATCACGATCCAAGAAATCGCCGATGAAGCAATGATCAATCGTGCGACCTTTTATGCTCATTTCAAAGACAAACAAGATCTTTATGAGCATTTATTCCATATTGCTATCCAGACATTTACCTCGATCTTAGATTTGGAACCCTTGATGGAAGGTAATAAATTGAAGCTGAAACGGGTCAACCGTGCCTTAACTCAAATTTACCAATTGGTTGCTGAGAACAAAGCTATATTTATTACGACTTTGGACGGCACTTCGATCGAATTTTTCAGGAAAAAATTGAAAATTTTCTTATCTGAAAAATACGCAACTATTTTTGATCGTCTAAAAATCACAGAGAACGAACTAGAAGTACCTATCGATTTTATCACAGAATACATAACTGCCATTTTTACCGGTACTTTACATTGGTGGGTCACCAGCGATACCGAGATGACACCAAAGCAATTAGCTACTTTAGTCATCAAATTAGTGGGAAATGGTCACTTGACCGTCTTAGGGATCGAGATTGAAAAATAACAAAAGCTCTGAAGAACACAAGATTATGTGAACTTCAGAGCTTTTGTTATTCTTAACGATTTTTAGACAACCATTTTTTAGTATGATTCGTTGGACGTTTCGCTTTGATTTGGACAAATTTTTCTGATTTTTTCGGTACATGGATCTCTACATTGTACTTCTCCGATTTGATCATATCGTAAATTTTTTCTGCTGTTTCATCTACTTTTTGTTTCCACTTCATTTGTGCCGCCTCCTTTTTTTCTTCTTATATCTACTCTAGCCTATAATAGCAAAATCAGCAAGAAACAAGGTGTTTTACACAAAAAAAAGAGTGATCTTCAACTGATCACTCTAGGAACTGGGGTAGCTGGATTCGAACCAACGCATGAGGGAGTCAAAGTCCCTTGCCTTACCGCTTGGCTATACCCCAATGAAATGGAGGAGAGTGGATTCGAACCACTGAACCCTAAGGAACGGATTTACAGTCCGTCGCGTTTAGCCACTTCGCTACTCCTCCGAAAGGTTTGTATCAACCTGACTTAGTTATAATACCTAATTTTCCAAGTGATTGCAACCCTTTATTGAAAATTTTTTTGATATTTTTTTATTCGTGTAAATTCCAATGACGAATCACTGTTTCTATCGCATTTTCAAGACTTTTTTCTTTGCCAAAGTCTTCTTCTCCCAAGAAAATCTCAAATTCTTTTGGTCCATACGCTAAAATTTCACCGATCATTTTTTTACCAATAAATAACTGCGTTACATCATATGTGTTCCCTTTGATCGTTTTTTTGATCTCTTCGGTACGCACTTCAATATCTTTATTCTTTTTTGACATTATTTCCCACCTCCTCAATAGTTTATCACATTTAACGGCAGAAAACATTCACTGTGTGTCTTCTATTTGATAATTTATTTTCCTGCTTCTTGTTGCGCTAGATAATTTGCGGCTGCCCCTATCAGGTTCGCATCATTGCGATACTCACACAAGGTGATCAATGGATCAAAATCATTCAACCCAAAATGACTCGTCAATTTTTTCATCCGTTGATTGATTTCTGTCAGTAATCCCTCTTTTGCAGAAATTCCACCACCCAATACGATCACTTCTGGATCAAATGAAAATTGAATACTAAATAACCCTTTTGTTAAATAATCATAAAAAGATTCAACTTCTTCTTGTGCGAGAGGATCGCCATTTTCTGCTAATTCAAAGACTTCTTTTCCACTAAAGGTATTTTTATCTAATCCTTTGCGTTCACAGTATCGCCACGCCATTTGGACTGCCGTTCCTAATGTACTGAATGTATGCTCCCCATTAAGAAACATCAAGCCAAATTCTCCGCCATAAAGATGAGCGCCTTTATTCAATTCACCATTAGTGAACATCGCACCACCCACGCCTGTACCAATCACTACAAAAGCAACATTTTGATAGCCACGAGCAGCACCTTCATAAAACTCAGCCATTCCCGCGCAATTCGCATCATTTTCCATAGCGACTGGCAGACCAAACAATTCCTCTAATTCAGTATAAATATCAAACCCATGGATATAAGGAATCGCGCTGATGCCTTCAATCACTTGTCGTTGGCTATTCACAACACCTGGTGCACTAAAGGCAACCCCATTGATTGCTACTTCTTGTGATAATTGTTGGAATACCGATGATAATTGCGCTTTCATTTCTATCCATGTAGCTGGTGTTGTGAACTGACCTTTATGTGTTAGTGTTTCTAGTTCCCAATAACCATATTTGACAGCTGAACCGCCAAAATCGAATGCTAAAATCCCCATAATTATTTGTTCCTCCTCAATAGTTTTTCAACAATATTTTTATTATAAAACGCTTTCGTTCCATCCTATAATTCTTTGGCTAAGGTTACTTGATCTCTAAGAAGTATCCCCTCTTCATAGATTGGTTCTGCGTAATTATTGATAAAGTAATCCTTTTCTCTCGATACTTCTTTAAAGCCTTTTTTCTGATAAAGATGTAACGCTGGATTCGTAATACTTCCTGTACGGATCAATATTTTTGTTGGTTGTTTGCATTCTTTGCTCAACTCTTCAAGTGCATGATCAATCAGCTTGCCACCGATTCCTCTTCCTTGATGTGCAGCAGCAACAGAAACATTCATGATCTCACATTCCGTTTCTCTGATTACATAAACAAGCACACCGATCACTTCATCATGCTCTTTCCAGATAAACCCATCGCCATTGGTCACATAAGCGATCACTTTGTCTTTATCAGGATCGGCTTCTAATAATAACGCCCATGGTAAGTCACTTTTGTTCAATTGTTGAAACATCGCTTTCTCCTATCTGATAAAAATCAATGACTCTATTTTTTGTATTTTTTATAGTCTGGCATCGATTGATCTTCTTTATTACGCGTCAAACGAAAGTGACGAGGCACATAATCGATACCGCCTTTCACAAATGGATGGCAACGAAAGATGCGTGCTGTTCCCATTAGGGTTCCTTTGAGCGCACCATGTACTTGGATGGCTTGGATCATGTAATTGGAACAAGTTGGATAATACCGACAACTTGGTGGGAACGCAGGTGAAATAAATCGCTGGTATCCGCGAACTAAATAAATCAAAAATTTTTTCATGTTTTCATCTCCATATAAAAAAAGGATTGGTCATACATCCACTTACCATCCCCTATAACCGGATAAACGGTGTTCTAAAAGCAACTCCTACAGAAATAAGCGCCAAAACCCAAAAATATGAAAAGCTATTTTCGGATTTTGGCGCTTATTTCTCGGAGCTGTACGCTTTTGCCACAACCTCTTCTTCTCTTATCTGTTACCTAGTGTACACACTTAACTAAAGAAATCGAAGATATGCAACCATAAGCTCGGTTGAAAGACCTTGAATGGACTTCCACCGCCAATCAAACCATATCCGATCATTGTCCCAATGATGAATAATAGGAGTACAAGTAAAATGACAGCTAAAATTTTTACCAAACTTATCAAAATATAGCGTGGACTCGTCATCTCTCGTCACATCCTTAAGCGATTGTTTGTGGTGTTTTTTCGACTGGTGTTTCTTCTACATTTACACGTTCCACATCTGCACCTAATTGTTGCAATTTAATATGGAAATTATAATAGCCACGATCTAAATATTTTAGGTTACGAACGCGTGTGATTCCATTTGCTTTCAAACCAGCTAATACGAGCGCTGCTGCTGCTCTTAGATCTGTTGCATAGACTTCAGCACCTTGTAATTCGTGATTACCATCCATGATTGCAATGTTGCCATCGATTTTTACATGTGCATTCATTCTGCGCATTTCTTCAAGATGTTGGAAACGGTTCTCAAAGACTGTTTCAGTCACAACACTTGTACCTTCTGCAACCAACTGGATAGCAGTCATTTGTGCTTGCATATCCGTTGGGAAACCAGGATGTGGCATCGTTTTTACATCTGTTGGTAAAATATGTTTTGGTCCGATGACACGAACGCCACCGTCTTCTTCAGTGATCGTTGCACCCATTTCGATCAATTTAGAGATCAATGGACGATTATGCTCAGAAATCGCATCAGCGATCAATAGATTGCCTTCAGTCATCGCTGCTGCTACCATGAAAGTACCGGCTTCGATACGGTCTTGGACGATTGAATGGTTGACTGCATGCAAATGATCAACGCCTTCGATACGCATCGTTTCTGTACCAGCGCCATAAACATTCGCACCCATTTTATTTAAGATATTCGCTAAATCAACGATTTCAGGTTCACGTGCGACGTTTTCAATGATCGTCGTGCCTTTTGCTTTGACAGCAGCCATCATGATGTTTTGTGTCGCACCAACACTTGGAAAATCTAAATAGATCGTATTTCCGATCAGTTGATCGGCGATTGCTTCGATATAACCATTCTTTTGAATGATTTTTGCACCCAAGGCTTGAAAACCTTTTAGGTGTAAATCGATCGGACGTTTTCCAATCGCACATCCACCAGGCATTGCAACTTTTGCATGACCATTTCTAGCCAATAATGGTCCCATCACAACGATTGACGCACGCATTTGGCTTACGTATTCATAAGGTGCTTCAATTTCTAATTCTCTCGATGCATCAAGTGTCACACGATTATTCTCTTCATCAAACGCTACATCTACGTTCAAATGACGGATCACTTGATTCATAGTGAACACGTCAGAAAGAATTGGCACATTATCTAAAACGGTTGTTCCTTCTTCAGCCAATAAACTTGCGGCTAAAATCGGCAATACCGCATTCTTTGCTCCTTCGATCTTTACTGTTCCTTTTAATTGATTGCCACCTTTTACGATGATCTCTTCCATGTTGTTCCCCCCAAAAAAATCCGTTGAGTATACATTCGCTCAAAATCTTTTTTATTATATCACTTCTTGTTTTAAAATAGTACCTTTTTTTAAAATTATAGGCTGACGAAAAGATTTCGACATAGCGCAATGATCTCTAAGAAAAAACTGCTCGCTGTATACCCTAAAAAAATTGAAAAAAGGACAATTGCCATTCTAATTTGTGTCGTATGCATTGAACGAAAAAAAGCGTCAACGCGTAAAGAACGCAAAGACCAAAAGGCTAAGTAAATAAATGCCAAATGACTAACGATCCGAATGATTGCATCAATACCATATACTTGCATCATTACGCCCTTTCTAACAAATGTTTTTGATAACTAACACACTGATGATACCATAAATTTTATAAAAGTAGAAATTATTGGTTGTAAAAATGATAAATCTCTGTAATTTTCTTGACAAACTCTGAAAAATGGATGAAAAATATCATTTCTTTCCACTAAAAAAATAATTTTTATTCTGACATCGAATGAATATTAATGAAGAGACGCTTCATTAACGGAAAAATCTCAAACGTTTTAACATAGTATACTAAATCTGTGACCGTATCCGTTAAAGGGTACGCTTAGTTGAAGAATCTCATTTTAGTTTCACTTGGTTATTCTGACAGAGGTTGTGACAGAAGCGATCAGCACTGAATTGTTGCTTCTGGAACACCGTTTATTCGATGACCTACCGTATCATCACTGTTGACCGTTTATAAAAAAAAGAGATCAGGAAACACACGTGGCTGCATTAGCACCCATAAGTGTTTGTCCTGATCTCTTCTTTTGGGAGTGGTTCTCCCTCCATAATTCAATTACTTGTTAATTATAGTAATCACTTATGTTTTGATACATTGATACGGTTCACTGCTCGGTGTAACGCAACAGTTGCCCGTTTCAGTTCATTCTTATCTTCTTTTTGTTTGGCTTCTTCGATTTGGCGTTCAGCACGTTGTTTTGCACGTTCTGCTCGAGTGACGTCGATATCTCGTTCACGTTCCGCACTATCTGCGACAATTGAAACTAAGTTATCGCGAACTTCCATGATGCCGCCGTTCACAGCGATCCAGTCAACGTGTGTATCTGAATCTGTCCGCTTCACACGAACTTCATCGATTGTTAAAGGCACGATGATGGGTGCATGCTGCGGTAAAATACCAAGTTCGCCAGCAGTAGTTCGTGCAACAACGATTGCCGCATGGTGATCATAAACTAAACCATCGGGAGTAACCACATTTACAGTTAAATATTGATCCATGGGGCACCCCTTTCTAGTAGCCTAGTTTTTTCGCTTTTTCGACAACGTCTTCGATTCGGCCGACACTGCGGAATGCTTCTTCAGGAAGGTCGTCGTATTTGCCTTCAAGAATCTCACGGAAGCCTTTGACAGTTTCTTCAACTGGTACGTAAGAACCTGGAAGACCTGTGAATTGTTCCGCTACATTGAAGTTTTGTGATAAGAAGAATTGGATTCGACGAGCGCGTGAAACCAATATTTTTTCTTGATCTGATAATTCATCCATCCCTAAAATAGCGATGATGTCTTGCAATTCACGGTAACGTTGTAGTACGTGTTGTACTTCAGTCGCTACTTTGTAGTGTTCTTCTCCTACGATTTCAGGAGATAACGCACTTGATGAAGAAGCAAGTGGGTCAACGGCTGGATAGATCCCTTGTTCGGTCAATTTACGTTCCAAGTTTGTCGTTGCATCTAAATGGGCAAATGTCGTTGCTGGCGCTGGGTCAGTATAGTCATCCGCTGGCACGTAGATTGCTTGGATCGAAGTGATCGAACCTTTTTTCGTTGAAGTGATCCGTTCTTGGAGTTGTCCCATTTCAGTCGCTAAGGTTGGTTGATAACCAACCGCTGATGGCATACGTCCTAGTAAGGCAGATACTTCTGAACCTGCTTGGGTGAAACGGAAAATATTATCAATAAATAAGAGCACGTCTTGTCCTTCGACATCACGGAAATATTCCGCAATCGTCAATCCAGTTAGTGCGACACGCATACGAGCACCTGGTGGCTCATTCATTTGTCCAAACACCATCGCTGTTTTTTCGATTACGCCTGAATCTTTCATTTCGTAATACAGATCGTTTCCTTCACGGGTACGTTCCCCTACACCGGTAAACACTGAGATTCCCCCATGTTCTTGGGCGATATTATGGATCAATTCTTGGATCAGTACGGTTTTACCAACACCGGCACCCCCAAACAATCCAACTTTCCCACCTTTTAAATAAGGTGCTAATAAGTCAATGACTTTGATCCCAGTTTCAAGAATCTCTGTACTTGTGCTTAATTCATCAAAATTTGGTGCTTTCTTGTGGATCTCGCTTCTTTGGGCATCCTCTGGAAATGGTGCTTCCAAATCGATTGTTTCACCTAACACGTTGAACACACGACCTAATGTTTCTGTTCCAACTGGTACAGAGATCGCTTTGCTTGTGTCGATGACTTCCATTCCACGTTGTAGTCCATCCGTCGATTCCATTGCGATCGTACGGATCACACCGTCACCTAATTCTAATGCTGCTTCAAGAACAACTTTTGATTTTTGCTCATCATTTTTATAAACAACTAATGCGTTGTTGATATCTGGTAAGGATTGGTCTAAAGAAAATTCCACGTCGACAACGGGACCGATTACTTGAACAATCTTGCCTGAACTCATCTTTTTTCCTCCAATCTCCTTGCTATTCTAGTGCCGATGCTCCGGCAACAATTTCGGTAATTTCTTGGGTGATCGCCCCTTGTCTTGCACGGTTATAAGAAACCGTCAGATCATCGATGATGTTCGCAGCATTATCTGTTGCGGTTTTCATTGCAGTCATTCCCGCGGCATGTTCTGCCGTTTTCGCATCGACGATCGCACCATAAATCAAACTTTCGGCATATTGCGGCAACAGTTGAGTCAAGATTTCTTCTTTTGAAGGTTCAAAAATATATTCTTGCTCAAAGCTTTTCGCTTCTCCCGGATCTAAATCTGAAATAGGTAACATTTTTTCTACACGAAATTGACTAGTCAATGAATTGATATGATGGTTATAACATACATACAATTCGTCAAATACTTCATTTTGATACATGGTCGTTGCCATGTTCACGATTTTACGAACTTCATCAAAGCTAGGTTGATCAGACAAATTGCGCAGTTCATACGCTAAGTTGATGTCACGAGCTTTAAAGAAATCCGCTCCGGTACCACCAATGGCGATCATGACATATTCATCTGGTGATTGATGGTCTTCTTCCAAGATGGACATGGTCTGTTTCAATATGGAACTATTGTAGCCACCGACTAACCCACCATCAGCTGTGATCACGATATAACCGGTTTTTTTAACTGGTCGACTG
The DNA here is from genome assembly GCF_051715065.1 of Enterococcus sp. AZ062. Lineage (NCBI taxonomy): Bacteria > Bacillati > Bacillota > Bacilli > Lactobacillales > Enterococcaceae > Enterococcus > Enterococcus sp. AZ062. Next base: position 2,348,879 of record NZ_JBIOTB010000001.1, read on the forward strand.
ATCAGCATACTATTATAATTGACATCCCCTCTTGGATTAGCCGAAGCAATGTCAGTTAATTGTGTTGCTGTTAGATGCGTAACGATTTCTCTCACCTTATTGGCATAAATCTGGAACTTCTGTGAAGAAGCTTCAGATTTTGTCAATTTAGAGGCTGAGACCATTTGCATGGCACGAGTGATTTGGCTCGTTTTTTTCGTTGACGCGATTCGTGTCTTGATTTCATTTAATGAAGCGCCCATTCATCTCACCTCACTATGCATTTTGAATGGATTTCAATTTGTCTTCTGTTGAAGAATTATTTCCTTTTGTTGCCATAAAGATATCTTTGTACTCTTGAATTGCTTGGTTCAACGCTTCTTCTTCAGGAAGATCTTTCGTTGTACGGATCGTTTCAAAGAGATCTGCATGATTTGTCTCAAGATATTCAAATAACTCATGTTCAAAATCTAAGATGCTATCTACAGGGATACTGTCTAAGTAACCGTGTGTCAATGCATATAAGATGACTACTTGTTTTTCCACTGCAAGAGGTGCATGTAATTTTTGCTTCAAGATTTCTACTGTACGACGACCACGATTCAATTTCGCTTGTGTCGCCGCATCTAAATCAGAACCAAATTGGGTAAATGCTTCTAATTCACGGTAACTTGCTAAGTCTAGACGCAATGTTCCGGCAACTTTTTTCATTGCTTTGATCTGTGCTGAACCACCAACACGAGAAACTGATAACCCTGCATCTACGGCTGGACGAGTTCCCGCATAGAACAAATCACTTTCTAAGAAGATTTGTCCATCAGTGATCGAAATGACGTTTGTTGGAATATAAGCAGAGATATCCCCAGCTTGTGTTTCAACAAATGGTAAAGCAGTCATTGACCCTCCACCTAGATCATCACTTAATTTTGCTGCACGTTCTAATAAACGTGAGTGCAAGTAGAAAACATCCCCTGGATAGGCTTCGCGGCCTGGTGGGCGACGAAGTAATAAAGAAAGCTCACGATAGGCAACAGCTTGTTTAGATAGATCATCAAAAATGATCAATACATGTTTGCCGTTATACATGAATTCTTCACCCATAGCTGTTCCAGCATAAGGTGCGATGTATAGCAATGGTGCAGGTTGAGAAGCTCCCGCATTGACTACGATCGTATAATCCATTGCGCCATATTTTTTCAATGTTTCTACTTGTGTACGTACCGTTGAATCTTTTTGTCCAATGGCTACATAGATACAAATCATATCTTGACCTTTTTGGTTGATGATCGTATCGATTGCAATCGATGTTTTCCCTGTTTTACGGTCACCGATAACTAATTCACGTTGTCCACGTCCGATCGGTACTAACGCATCGATCGCTTTCAACCCTGTTTGCATTGGTTCGTTGACTGATTTACGTTGCATAACACCAGGTGCCATCGCTTCAACTGGACGTGTTTTGTCCGTCACGATTTCTCCTAGCCCGTCAATGGGTTGTCCTAATGGATTGACGACACGTCCGATCATTGCGTCCCCTACAGGTACTTCCATGATCTTTCCTGTGCGTTTTACTTTATCCCCTTCACGAATGGATTCAAAATCTCCTAAGATAATGATTCCGACATCATTTGATTCCAAGTTTTGTGCCATACCATATGAACCGTTCGAAAATTCAAGTAGTTCACCACTCATGGCATTTTCAAGTCCATGCGCACGTGCGATTCCGTCACCAACATAAGTGACTGTACCGATTTCTTCGACTGAAAGCACGTTTTCATAATGTTCAATTTGTTCTTTAATCAAGGCACTAATTTCTTCTGCTTTGATAGCCATTCGATTCACCTACCTCTTTGTACTATCTATTTAATTGATTACGCAATTTTTCCAACTGCGTCCGAATGCTTCCGTCGATCACTTGATGATCTGCTTCTACAATTGCCCCACCAATGATCCTAGAATCAACTTGTTGCTTCAATTCGACCGTTTGATAGTTCATTGTTTTAGCGACATTTTCTTCAAGTCTAGTCAATTGTTCCGCTGAAAGTGGGACTGCTGTAGTCACACTTCCTAGTAACAAACCATTATTTTCATTGTAACGATGTTCATATTCGTCGATCATCAAAGGTAGATCGTTCATCCGATTGTACATGAACACGACTTCTAAAAAGTTTTTTACGATTCCTTGATAACCACTGACTAATTTGTCCATGATCAATCGCTTTTCATGCGGTTCCAACCGAACATCACTAAGGATACTCCCTAATTCAGGAACATCCGCATAGATTTTACGTAGACTAAGAAGTTCTTGGTAAATTTCTTCTGTATTATTTGAATCGATCGCCAGTTCAAATAATGCTTTTCCGTAACGTCTACCTACTGTATATTTATCTAGTTTCATTTGACGAACCTAGACCTTCGATATATTGATTGATTAAAGATTCGTGCATTTCTGGAGATAATTCTTTATTCAAGATTTTTTCCGCGATTTGAAGAGAAAGTTCAGCTACATCGTCTTTCACTGAGTTCAATGCCGTATCACGTTCCATCGTGATATCCGATTGGGCTTTACTTTTTAGACGAGCAACTTCTTCTTGCGTCTCCTTCAAAATATTTTGGCGGCTTAATTCTCCACTTTCTTTCGCATGTTTGATGATATCCGCAGCATCAGAGCGAGAAGCCAACAATTGTTGCTCACGTTCTTGTTCTAATTTTGCTGATTTGATGCGAGATTGTTCTGCAGAATCTAAATCATTGGCGATCTTATCTTCACGTTTTTTCAAAATATCGCTGATCGGTCCCCACGCAAAGTGTTTTAATAGGACCATTAATATCAAAAATGAGCCGCTGACAACGATGATATTACCTAACATCGGATTGCCAACTTCTGCAATTGCCAATTGATTCAGCATAGGTTAGCCTTCCTTTCTCTGAGAATCCAGTTTTCTTAGATTGCGTATTTAAGATAGCTTTTTTGACTATCGCGCAACCTGAGCATTTTTATTACACACCAAAAACTAGGATCAAGGCGATAACAACACCTAGAATAGGAACGGCTTCGACTAAGGCTACCCCAATAAACATCGTTGTACGTAATTGACCTGACATTTCAGGTTGGCGTGCCATTGATTCGATTGTTTTAGAAATTACTTGACCATTACCGTAACCAGCTCCGATAGCTGCCCCTAAGATTGCGATTGCTGCTGCGATATAATTCATAATTTACTTCCTCCTAAAATAGTTTAAATAGTAATTAAATCTAGTTGTTTTACTCTTCTACTTCGATTTTGTGACTCATATATACCATTGATAAAGTGACAAAGACAAATGCTTGGATGCTTCCGATAAATAATGAGAACGCGATCCAAACCATCTCTAACGGAATTGCTAAAGGCAATGAGAACCAGCCTAAACTTGTCATCATTTTTGCGATTAAAGTTAGCAATACTTCTCCCGCATAAATATTCCCATAAAGACGTAAAGCAAGTGTTAACAAGTTTGTGAACTCTTCGATCACCTTCATTGGAAACATAAAACTATAAGGTTTTAGGAACGAGTTGACAAAGTAACCTTTGAAACCGAGCTTCTTCACCCCGAATAGATGAGTAAGTGTGATCATAATAAATGCCAATGTTAAAGTTACAAACGGGTCTGCTGTCGGACTTTTCCAAAGTGTCGTTTCGCTAGGTAAGACGATTTTTGTAACTAAACCGATATTGTTCGCAACAAAAACGAAGAGAAACAAGGTAAATGCCAATAAATGAAAATTATTCAATTCTTTTCTAGGCACATTATCTGTAACGATCCCTCGTGTAAAATCAATGACCCATTCAAGTGCATTTTGCTTTCCAGTTGGCTTCATCTTTAGATTTCTTGTAAAGAAGTAAACTAAAAAGAAAACGATCAAACAAGTTAACAACACCATCAAACAAACAGTCCCATCAAACCAAACCGGTCCAATGTGGAACGTTAGCGAGCGTTCATCCAATCCATTTCACCTCTTTTCCCCGAATTTCACATAAAATCAATTTCATGTGTGTATCTGGTTTTTCTTTATCGGTTTCTAACCAAACGGTATCATACCACCACGAAATAGAAATTTCAAAGGATTTTCATGAAAATTAGACACTTTTTTATTTCAGTCTAAAAATCAGCAAAAACATGGATGATATGATGCCTGGAAACTCAGAAAAAACCTGTGATAATCATGTTTCATCAGATTAAATGCTAACAAATTTTATCATTAAGTAAATCTAAAAGCACCGAATATGCGAAAAAGGATAATGAAATTATCTAGAGAAATTTTTTAATGTACGATCAATTTGTCGATCCACATCTTTTCGCTTCAGATCTTCTCGCTTATCATACGATTTTTTCCCTTTGGCCAATCCGATCAAGACTTTCGCATAGCCATTTCGGATATAGACTTTCAAAGGAACAATCGTGATTCCGGTATTTTTTGTTTCATTCAATAAACGCGCAATTTGCTTTTTATGCAATAACAACTTTCTAGTTCTTAGTGGATCATGATTAAAGATATTCCCTTGTTCATAAGGGCTGACATGGACATTATGCAAAAAAGCTTCGCCGTTTCTCACACGAACAAATCCATCTTTTAAGTTGATACGACTATTGCGAATAGATTTGATCTCTGTACCTTGTAAAACCATTCCTGCTTCCATTGTGTCGATGATCGAATAATCATGGCGAGCTTTTTTATTTTGCGCAATCAGTTTTCCCTCGCCTTTTGGCATTGGACATTCCCCCAATTCATTTCCATTTTTTATTTATTTTTTCTTTTTCTTCTTGGTGACGCCTTTGTAAAAAGGTTTTTTCCCTTTTTTCCCATTTTCTTTTTTTGGACCATATTTACTATCGGCTTTTTTCGGACGTTTTTTCTTGTCCGTTTGCCGTCCATTTGAATGTTTTGAAGAACCTCTATTTGCTTCTTTTCTTCTTCCTTTTGGCGCTTCCAGCGGTGCCAATTCCTCTGCGGAGACTAATTCGAAATCAACTGCTCGCTCAGTAGGATCAGCCTTGACTACTTTCACTCGTACTTTTTGTCCGATCTTGAATGTTAATCCTGTCCGCTCACCAACGAGCGCTAGATGGTTTTCAATGTAGTGGAAGTAATCTTGTTTCAATTCATTGATATGGATCAAACCTTCTACTGTATTTGGCAGTTCGATGAATAACCCGAATTTCACCACAGAGCTGATGATCCCATCAAATTCTTCTCCCACTTTATCCATCATAAACTCGGCTTTCTTCATTGAGTCCACTTCACGTTCTGTTTCAACTGCACGTCGCTCCATTTTCGAGCTATGATCGGCAATATCAGGCAGTGCATTTTCCCAATGCGTCTGATTGCTTTCACTTGGATCTTGACCATATGAACGAATTAAACGATGCACGATCAAGTCTGGATAACGACGGATCGGTGACGTGAAATGTGTATAGTACTCTGCTGCTAATCCGTAATGGCCAAAATTATCCTCAGAATAACGCGCTTGTTGCATACTTCTTAACAACATGGTATTGATCACTGCTGACTCCGGTTTTTCTTCAACATCTTCGATCACTTTTTGTAAGTCCTTAGGTGTGATCGTGCCCTTCGTTCCTTTGACTAAAATCCCTAAAGCAGATGCAAAATCAAAGAAGCGTTGCATTTTCTCTTCTTTTGGTTGCTCATGGATACGATAAATAAAAGGGAAATTCGCACGTGAATAATGTTCTGCCACCGTTTCATTGGCTGCCAACATAAAGGATTCGATCAAACGTTCTCCTACACCACGACTCCGCAAGAGGATATCTTGAGGGTGACCTTCTGGATCAACCATGATTTTGGCTTCACGATCTTCAAAAGAGATCGCACCACGACGAATACGCATCGTCTCTAAGATCTCATGCAACTCACCCATCGCTTGAAACATAGGAACCAATGAGTCATAGCGAGCCATAGTTTCTTCATCTTGCTCTTCTAAGATCTGATTGACTGCTGTGTAAGTCATTCGCTCTGTTGTTTGGATCACACTTGGAAAAATCTCATGAGAAATGATTTTCCCTGTTGGGTCGATCTCCATTTCACAACTCATTGTTAACCGAGGAACTTTAGGATTCAACGAACAAATCCCATTTGATAAACGTTGCGGGATCATCGGAATCACACGATCAGTCAAATACACACTTGTTCCCCGCTCATAGGCTTCACGATCTAATTGGCTACCTTCTGTCACATAGTATGAAACATCGGCAATGTGGACGCCTAAAAAGTAATTTCCATTATCTAACTTTCTAACTGTGACTGCATCATCTAAATCTTTGGCATCTTCGCCATCGATCGTCACGATCAACTGGTCACGTAGATCCCTGCGACCAATCAAATCTTTGTCGCTGATACTATCCGGTACAGCATCTGCTTCGCTTAATACATCATCCGGAAACTTGGTCGGTATCCCATTGGCTACGACAATCGATAAAATATCCATGCCAGGATCATTCTTATGACCAATGACTTGTTTGATGATTCCTTCTAAACTCGTTGCATAGCTTTTTTCTGGATAATGGGTCAATTCGATCAGCACGATACTTCCGTCTACTGGACGAACGCCTTCTGCTGCGGCGTACACTTTGAATTGATTCATTTTTTTATCTTTTGGAATGACTACTCCATAAAGATCCGTTTCTGCCATTTCATCTTCTGTATAGGCGATGAACTCTCCGGCAATTTGTGTGGTTGCGCGTTGACGAATCTCAACGACCTTTCCTTCGGCTCCACGATCCGAAAAGGCATCCGCCGTTTTGACGATATCGATTGCAACAGTATCCCCGTCCATCGCATAGCCAGTCGCTTCTTTGGGGATATACACATCATCTTCTTCAGGATCGATCGTAACAAACCCAAATCCTCGCTCATTTGCGCGGAACGTTCCTTCAATCAAAATGGGTTGAAGTGGCAGTTTGATTTTTCCTTTTTTGGTAAATACGATACTTTGTTCTCTTTCCATCTGTGCGATGGTTTGCACTAGTAATTTAAAATCTTCGCTTTTTTGAAAGCCAAGACCTTCAGCGATTTCTTCCATCGAAAAACTTTTCTTACGACTGCTTTCAATAAAGAAAATGATTTTTTCTTTTAATGTTTCTTTTGTCATTATTATTCCTCATTCCAAGGTAAGTTCTCTAGAAAATCCAATACATCCTTTTCAAACACTTTTCTTGCTATTCCTACTGTGATCACATGCTTACTTTCTGGATACCAGTGTAAGGAAATGTCAGTATGCGCAAGTTTTTTTGCTGTCTCGTAGACACCATAAGGATCAATCATTTCATCTTGACCCGCTTGAGCCATGAATACTGGTTTTTGGATATCTGATAACTTACTTTCTGTTATTGCTGCTTGTTCTTGAATATCTGTTAATTGTTGCTGTACTCGTGGCCGAAAGCTTTCGACTTTTTGTTCGATCATCGACTCCGATTCACCGGCAATTTTCAAGACCTGGCGTACATAATTCTCAAAATTCTCCGGCACATGATTTTCTACTGGAGAAATTGGCGAACAAAAAAATCCGCCTCCTATCATCGGAAATTCTGATAATGCTCGGACTGCAAAAATCCCGCCCATCGATAATCCTAATACGGCGATGTCAGAAAATCCCTCATCGTAGAGAAACTGGATCGCTTGTTTCGTGTCTTGCCACCACGTCTCAGCGTCCTGTTCTAAGATCTCATTTGGAGCAAGCGTGCCATGTCCTGTAAACATTGGGGCATAGACCGAATAGTTTGATTTCTCTAAAAAACGGGCTAACATCCGTACATCATTTGGACTACCTGAATACGCATGCAGTAAGAGGATTGCACGCTTCCCATGTTTTTCATAAATAGGTTGTGGTAGACTTTTCATTTTATTCACCTCATTAGCCTTATTTTACCATAGTTAGCAAATACCTTCTTATATAACGGTTCTTTTTCTATTCAACAAAAAAGGTCTGGGAGCATTTCGTTTCCCAGACCTTCTATTTTTTTGAACAATCGATGAACCATCCGTGTATCCTCAAAATCTAAATGAAGCAAATGATCACTTCTGATCATTGGTTTCGAACGATTTATTTAGAAGATAAAAATGCAAGTACGAATAACAGAATCATCCATACAGCGCCCATAACAGCTGTCGAGCGTTGCATTACTGCTTCAAATCCACGTGCTTTTTGCTTTCCGAATAATTGATCTGCGCCACCTGTAAATGCACTTGCTGCACTATTTTGTTTGCTTGGTTGCATCATGATCGCAATGACCATCATAATCGAGATGACAATGACGATCCCTAAAATAATATTATACATCAAACAGCCTCCTTTCTCAAAATATCGTCCTTCTAACTTTATCACATAACACGTCTTGTGACAACAGTGTTTCATAAGATGGCCGATGTTTTAAAGAACATTTCTTGGCTTTTTCACATCGATTTTTTTGCAGGTTCTGTGACAAACGATACCCCTGTATCCTCGTCTATAATCAATGCTTATTTGATAACCATTGGCGCTTATTTACGCCAAACATCATGATATTCAGCTTTTCTCTCAAACTCCGCTTTTGCGTAGGGACATAACGGAATCACTTTTCTGCCAGTACGTCTGGCTACTTCCACTCCTGTAGCAACCAATTTTTCTGCTAATTTCTGTCCACGAAATGCAGGATCAACAAATGTATGATCAATGATCATAATATCAGGACCAGCATCCGACCACGTCATTTCTCCTATTTCGTTTTGTTCATCGTCCAATAACACTAAGCGATTCTTTTCTTCTTTGATTTCCATCATTTCACTCTCCCAACCCTAAAATAACGAACAGTTTCTTTATTCAATTTGATTTTACCAGTCCTATTTTTTTCAAACAATCATTTGTACTTATAGACCCACTCTTTGCTTAATGAATGAAAAAATCACTGTCCAGTAGGTCTCTGGATCTTTACTTACTGCTTCTAAATGTTCTGCTCCAGGCACTAGCAGTAAAGCTTTATCTCCTGCCGTGGCATTTTGGATCGTATAAGCTGCTTCCATCGGGACAAAATGATCATGTTCACCATGGATGATCAGAACGGGTAAATGATTGCTCCCTAACTGTCTCGTTGCTGATGCCTGTTTCAAAGAATAACCTGCATATTTTTGCGCGTAACGATTCGCATGTCGCATAATGATTTTTTTTGGAAAAACCGTCAATTTGCTTAACATATAACGAAATTCTGAATAAACGGATACAAAGCCGCTATCAAGAATCAATCCTTTGACAGCACTCGGCAACTTCTCTCCACTAGCCATCATGATCGTAGAAGCACCCATTGAGCCTCCATGTAAGATGATCTTAGCCTCTGGCTCTCGTTGCAAGATCTCATTGATCCAGAGTATCAAATCTAACCGATCCAACCACCCCATCCCAATGATCTCCCCTTCACTTTCTCCATGAGCACGCAAATCAGGGATCAAGACATTGAAGCCTTTTTCTGCATACTTTTTCCCGATATAAGACATGTCTTTTTTCCCTGTGCTGCGATAGTCATGGACACAGACTACCCATTTACCTTTGTTCGAATAAGTAGAGAACATTCTACCCTTCAATTTTAACCCCTCTTGACTTTTGGTCGTTATGGGTTCTCCTTGTTGCCAAAAATCTTCTGCTAGATCTTCTAAACGTTGGCGTTGTTCTTCGACTGTCGTCAAAGAGGCAGGGTCCATGAGTTGATGGCCTGTTTCTTCATACCAAGCATAACCACGTTGTAATCCAGTTTTGATCAACTTCTTTGCGTACAGATAAGCAATAAAATGATAACTACCGATCATTAATAACATAATTAATAAACTATAAAAAACAATCACTTGCATCCCACACTTTCTACTTGGTGATTGAAACAAAAATTCAAGTATGCTAAATGGTGCTCTATCTTTCTCCTACGTATTTCAACGTTCATTTCTATTGTACCACGTTCTATCAAAGAGACAGACAGTGAACCATTGATCTGCTGTAATTTTAAAGACCTTATTCCTTACAAACGATCTTTTTTTCCTACTTCTAACACTCATAAGAGATAATGAATTGTTTGCATAACATTTACATTCTTCATAAAAATAAGTATACTAATGCCGTGCATTGGAATCAAGGGTTGACCCCTTGGACTGGTTCGGAAACTTCCCAGGATAAAAAACTAAGTGTCTCTAAAGAAAGGAGATTGGAAATAATGCGAAAAGTTATTATTGATTGCGATCCCGGTATCGATGATACATTAGCGCTATTGTTTGCATTAAAATCACCAGAAATCGAAGTTGTCGCAATCACCACCGTTTGTGGAAACGTCCCCGTACATTTGGGAACTGAAAATGTGATCCGTTGTTTGGAACGTTGTGACCGTTTAGACATCCCTGTCTATCAAGGTTCTGCAACACCACTCAACACGCCATTTATCAGCGCTCAAGATACTCATGGCATGGACGGTCTAGGGGAAACGAACTTCCCATTAGTAACAGACAAACAAGCCGAAACGATCCACGCTGTTGATTTTTTAGCGAGTTATTTTGCTGAACAAAAAGATACTTCACTGATCGCGTTAGGGCCACTAACAAATATCGCTTCTGCTTTACAAAAGAATCCACAAATAGGCAAACACATGGATCGATTTGTTTCGATGGGTGGCACGTATAAAAGCCACGGCAATTGTTCACCTGTAGCAGAATACAATTACTGGTGTGACCCTGATGCCGCAGCTTATGTATTTGAACATCTTGGTCAAATGATTGAGATGGTTGGTTTAGACGTGACACGAGAAATCGTCTTTACACCAACGATCCTAGAATATTGTTGCCAACTCGCGCCCGAAGAAGGCAATTATTTAAAAGCAATCACACGCTTTTACTTTGACTTTCATTGGCAACAAGAACGCGTCCTAGGTTGTGTCATCAATGACCCTTTGGCAGTTGCGTATTTCATCGATGAACAACTATGCCAAGGATTCACTAGCTATACTGCTGTTGAAACACAAGGCATCAGCCGCGGACAAACCTTGGTTGATCGTTATGATTTTTGGCAGAAAAAACCAAACAGTCTAATCATGACAGATGTCGACACCTCTCTTTTTTTCCGGAAGTTTTTAGCCGTTCTTTTACATGCACAAGAAGAATTGATAAAAAATGATCTGGAAAGATTAAAGATAGGATGAAAAAAGATGACACAAAAGAAAATCACGACAAGAATGATCACAATCATGGCACTAAGTATCGGAATCAACTTTCTCGGTGGAACGATTGCTTTATGGCTCCGTTTACCGATTTATCTTGATTCGATCGGTACGATTTTTGCAGGAGCTTTACTCGGACCAATTCCTGGGGTTTTGACAGGATTAAGTAGTAGCTTACTTAGTGGCGTGACGATGGATATGTTCTCTTTGTATTATTCCCCGATACAAATCATCACTGGGTTATTAGCGGGGTTGATTTTACCACAGAAATTACAGGCCCAAGGTTTGAAGAGTAGACTTTCATTATTGGCATGGACGTTTGTCCTTTCAGCTCCTGGAACCATACTGTCATCGATCATCACGATCCAATTATTTGGCGGTATCACTTCATCAGGTTCAAGTGCCATTGTCCAACTTCTTTACGGATTAGGACTAAACCAAGCAGCGAGTGTCACGATTGTTCAAGCAGCGACAGATTACTTAGATCGACTGCTATCGGTCCTTGTCGTTTCGCTCGTTGTGTTGAAATTACCAAACCAAGTAGTGGCAAAGACAAGAAATCGTTGATGAATATTTGTACTATAGCTAATCACTAAATGCAAAAACCCGAACGTCGAATCAGTTTCTCTCATCTCTATGAGAAGGAACTGATCCATCGTTCGGGTATTGTTTTTTATCCAAAAGTTTTTGTCTCTTGTTTGACTGAAAGAAACTTTCCTAAAGCCAGCATGCTATCGTTCCATCAACAAGGCACTATCCTGGACTTTAATATTTTTTTCTCGATCTTTATACGTAATCGGTCGGATCACTTTACACGGATTCCCTGCCGCGATCACATTTTCTGGTATATCTTTTGTTACGACACTTCCTGCCCCAATGATGCTATTTGCACCAATCGTCACCCCTTGAAGAACATGGACTCCCGCTCCTAACCAAACTTTATCGCCAATATGGATCGGCTTCGCATAAACGACATGATCAGCACGTTCAAATGGATCTTCTGCATGATTGGCTGCATACAAACCAACCCTCGGCCCTACATAAACATCATTTCCGATCGTCACCTCATGACAATCAAGAATGATCATATCATGGTTCAAATAAACATTATTTCCTATAGAAATGTTGAATCCAAACTCACATTGAAAATTCGACTCGATATAGACATTCTCACCCATTGAAGCGAATAGCGCCCGCAAAATGGGGTATTTATAATGATTTTCTGAATTCACGAGAAAATTGTATCTCCTGCATTGTCTCAACGCATGATTTCGTGCGTGTACTACTTTAGAGTCCATATCATCGTATGGTAATCCTGTATTAGTTATCTGTTTCACATCATCTTCGCTCATCTTTCTCCCCCTATTATCTTATTTGCTTACATGTATTATAACAGAGAGTCTATTTTCTATAAGGAAGAGAGATTTGTGAAAGATCGTGACGGTGTTTTTTCTAGTAATTGGTTTCGTGAATTCGCTCTATCTCTTTTCGATAGGATCTTGTTAATTCTTGCTCTTTTTCTTCTAATTGTCGTGCATAGTTTTGAGCCGTATGGATCAGTTTACGATCTATTGCCTCCATTTGATGAAAGAATTGTCGGTTATCCCAATGATCATTCTTCGTCAAATACATGATTTTTTGTACCAATTGACCTGTTTCTTTCCTAAAGTTTACTAACTGATGATCGATTTCTTCTTGTTGACGGTGTATCTGACGTTTGTTTTAATAGAATTGCTCCTCTAAATCTTGTAGTTTACGTTGTTTCTCTACTGTCCCCATTCTTTACCCCCTTTTCACAGGTGTGACCAATGTTGGTTGTTTCATTTGTTTGACATACTGTTCTGCTGCAACGGCACTTTCCCCTTCTAAAGCGCCTTTCAAAGTAGATGGTAAGACACTATTCGTTTGTTGATACATTCCTTCTGAGATCTCTTTTAGGGATTCGATCGAAGTTAACTTGGCCTGAGCGATACGACTTTCCTTTGCCAGAATCAGCGCTTGTATGGCTACTCGTTCCCGTTCCTTTTGTTCTTGTCCAAGTTTTTCTAGAAATTCTTGTAATTCTCTATCTTCCATGGATAAACTCCTTTCACTTGTTTTTGAACAAATTATTTCCTGCTTGTCTGTCATACTCTGTAAGATGATTTGCTACTACCGCCAGTTTATTACTAAACTCCTCCAGCTTCTCTTTATATTGTTTCACTTGATTCGTATTTAATGCGGCTTGTCCGCTGTCCCATACATTATTTTTTTCATATGGGGAAACCATCTCTTGTACTTCCCAATAAGTCAAATAGTTTTTGATTGCTCCCGCACCAGCCAATAGTTCTTTTGATATTGCCGTAATCTCATCTTCAGATTCTTTTTGTGCATTTTTAAAGATGATCTCGTACTCTTCGCCTATATTTTTCGCTTTTTGGATGATCGATTGAACTAACTCCGATTGTAAAGTGATTTTTTTAGAACCTGAAGCATTAGAAATTCTTTTATGTAATTCGTTGACCGTCTCGTTCCATTCACTAGCAACTTTTGCCTCTGCAATAATCTTGGCATATTCTTTTTCGAAATCTTTATATTCTCCAGATAGCAATAGTTTTATAACTTCGGTAAAAGATAACCCACCTTCTGGTTTTTCTTTTACTACACGAGTCAAATATTTATCGATCAAATGGGAAACCTTGATCCCCGCAGCAAAAATGTAGCCATGTTCCTTCAAATTAGCTTCCTGAAGTGTACCATCGGGATTTATTTGAAACTGTCCAAAGTCATGGCTAGAACCGTTTTGATCTTCCATATCAAACGTCGTGTTAAAAGATTTCGGTAGTAAGTAACGAACATTCCCGATTTCATCTACCCCAGACTTATTTCTATTCAACATGGAAACAATATCAAAAGCATTGACGTAATAGTCGATTTTCCCATGCTCTTCCAACTTCTGGATATTTTTTTGTGCCTGTTCCGACATTCTATTGATACTTTCACGTGCATCAGGGCCTTGAAACAAAACCACTTTGTCGATTTTCGCAATATCTTTTTCAGGAAGATTCGCCACAGCCTGAATCGACACCATCGTTCCCAGAGAATGACCTGTGACAGACATTGTAGCATGAGGTGCTTGTGTGGTCATTTCCGTTATCTTCTGGTGCATGGCTTGATTTGCTAATTTTGCTTGCGGAATATAAGCATTTTTTGTTGTAAATGCCTGGTTATTATGCCACCAGTCATTAAGATTCAAATTACTTGAAGAAATACCATCACTGCCTCTAGTAACAAAGTAAGTGTGTTTGGTCTCTATAGAAAGCTTAGGGGTATCCGTCACATAATAAGCATTGAAACCAGCTTTCTCATCCGTCAATAGACCTTGCTTATATGTGTTTTTTACATAGCTCTGTATTTCATAGCCTCCGTTTACTTTCGGCACTCGGATGTTTCCTAACTCTTTGACTGTTTTGACGGTGGTGTCGGGTTGGAGGTAGACTGTACTTAAATCATTTCCATGACCATCTTTTGCATTTGGGAAATTGAATTTAACAGAATTATTATTGTCTAGTTTCTTTTTTTTACTAAAGCTAAGCTCTTCATAAGGAAAGTTAATCTCACGACCTGTATAAGATCTTTGTGCAAAATTAGCATATATATTATTTGTATTTTCTAAATCAGACATGATGTTCTCCCTCATAATTTATTTTTTGACCATAATGTAAAGTTGACATATCAGGTATATTGTTTTTATTTAATTTTATATCAAGCCTGAAATCCATATTTGGCTTATTATTTACGAATCCAAAAATTTGAATTTTTTTACCTGCACCACTAGGAAGACCATTTCCGATAACCACTTGATTAACATTGTTCCAATCATAATCAATCGCTGTTACTTTTTTACCTTCAGATTGGTTAATATATTCTGTCATTTTACTTTCATGCTCTTTCAAAAAAGCAATTTGGTTCTCTTTTTCTGTTGGTTGGCTCATTCTATTCACTCCTATCGTTATCAAAAGCACTAATAATACACCTATACTTACTGAAATCAACCATTTTTTCTTCTTTCCCAATTGATTATCCCCTCATTCCTAGCTCTCCTAATTTATGTCTATGTTCTTTCTGACAAAC
This sequence comes from Enterococcus sp. AZ062, assembly GCF_051715065.1. Classification (NCBI taxonomy): domain Bacteria; kingdom Bacillati; phylum Bacillota; class Bacilli; order Lactobacillales; family Enterococcaceae; genus Enterococcus; species Enterococcus sp. AZ062. The sequence continues at coordinate 2,364,191 of NZ_JBIOTB010000001.1, forward strand.
TCTCGAAACTTTACCTAAACAGGTTCTTAAAACAAAACAACTTTGTCGATTTTAGCAATATCGTTTATTCATGTACATTTATTGGTATGTACTTTATTTCCTCTGTTTACTTTTGGACCACGTATTTCCCTAACTCTTTAACTGTTTTTACGGTAGCATCTTACCGTTATTGGGTAGCTTTGCTTCCTCATTAGTTACATCCCTATATTAATCAATCTCTTTAATAGCATAATCAAATTCCACTTAATTCATACTATTTAAATATTTTTAAATTGAATTAGGCGAACTATTAGAGCTGCTTCTGGCTAAATTGGCATAAATATTGTTGAAATTCTCTACATTTTTCATAGAAGCAATCCCTTAATTCTAAAAGAATTAAAAGCAGTCATGCTTTCTATCACTGGCATTCTATTTGTTTTTTCAAGACTGAATTGTAAATAAAAACTGGAGTCAGGAATATGATTGAATTTTCCTTCAATTGTGATTGCTTCTCCTGCCCCAAAAGGAAGTCCATTTCCAATCGTAATAACTTCTACACTTTCCCAGATATATTGAACGCTTGTGATTTTATCATTTTGTAACTTTACATATACGGTCATTTCTTTTTCATGTTCTTTCAAAAAAGCGATTTGTTTTTCTTTTTCCGTCGGTTCCATTATTTTTTTCATCCCTAACATGCCTAAAGGTACTAAGATAATAGTCAAACTTATTACAATAATTTTCTTCTTTTTCCTCACATATTTTTTCTCCTTTATGCTTTTACCTTTGTGAATCAATAGTTACAAGCATACTTATATTTTTGATCTTAATTTCTCTTCTTAATGGTCGATTAAGTGTGCTGACTATACCAAATTAAATGTTCATTTGTATTTCACCTTACTCAAAGCTTTTTATTTTAGTAGGATTTGAAATATTATCGGGATAAATATATATTTCAAATCCATCAACCTTTTTATCTGTTTCATCAAAAAGATAGATAGTAACAGCGATTGACTTACGACTAAACGCCATGCCCTGTACAACTCGAACTGTTTCCCAATCATACTCAATATTTTTAATTTGATATTTTTTTAAAATTACGTAATCATTTCTTTCTTTCACATATTCCGTTATTTTTTTCTCGTGCTCTTTCAAAAAAGCGATTTGTCTTGCTTTTTCTGTTGGCTCATCTATTTTATTCACACCTATTGTTGTAAAAAGGGCTAATAGTATGCCAATACTTACTGGAATCAGCCATTTTTTCTTTACCAATTCATTATCCTCTCATCTCTTGGTCGTCCAAGTTTTTGAAATCTTTTTTGGTATGGATTTTCACGTAAATTTATACTTCATATCTTCCCATTACTTTTGATACTGGTATTGCTCCAAATTCTTTAACTCCTTTCACACATTAGCATCGGGTTAGAGGGAAACTGTGCTTACAGGTTTTTCATAAACAGGTTTTTCATAAACAGGTTTTTCATAACCATCTTTTGCATTTACAAAATTAGCATGAATGGTATATGAATTATCTAAGTTAGCCATCATCTAGTTCCTCCATTGCTTCTTCAAAATCATTGGTCGCTATCTCTTCTATCTTAGTAGGTTTTTTTAAGTTATTTGGTAAAACTTGAATTGCTCCGCCATCTATTTCATTTTTATCAATACTATATAATTCAATATCAACTATGTAAATTTTTGGGGTAAAAGCTCCGCTATCCTCTATCCTAAATGATTCCCAATCATATTTAATAATAGCTATATTGATTTGTGGGTTCCTCTCTTTAATGTACTTGGTTAAGTATTCTTCATGCTCTTTCAAAAAAGCAATTTGGTTCTCTTTTTCTGTTGGTTCGCTTATTTTATTCACTCCTATCGTTGCAACAAGCATTAAAAGTATACCTATACTTACTGGAATAAGCCATTTTTTCATGACCAATTGATTCTCCCCTCACTCCCTTTTTTATTGATTCATAGGCAAAACTATTTGTTCTTCTTTTGTACGAGCTTTGAAATAAATTTACATATATCCTTCAAGATTTGGATTCTAGAATAGCGTTCGTCGTCCACATATCATTTATAGTAGAATATTCTTTATCTACGTCAATGATCAAAGTATTTCCTTTATAATAATAATTTTCTTCCCTACTTTTTTTCTTATCTATAACATCAAATTTGATTCCTAGGGTTGGCCTCGAAAACGCCATGCTTTGATAACATTCTACTGATTCCCAATCGTAGTTGATTTCGATTTCTGAATGACTTTCTTGTTTTATATATTTAGACATTTTTTCTTCATGTTTTTTCAAAAAAGCTATCTGCTTTTCTTTTCCTGTCGGTTCCATTATGTTTGTCAATCCTGGCATGCCTAAAAGCACTAAGATAATAGTCAAGCTAACTACAGTTATTGTTTCCTTCTTTCTCACAGTGCGTTCTCCTTTCTGCTTTTATCTTTATGTCATCTACAGTTTAAACAATAGGTTATGTTCTGATCTCGGTTTTGTCTTCTAGACGATAGATTATGTATGCTGACTATACTGTTCTAAGCTTGTTACTCATTTACATTTCAACTTATACAAAAGTCTTAATTCTAGAAGGATTTGAAATATTATTGGGATAAATACATTTCAAATCCATCAATATTTTTATCTTTTTTATCAAAAAGATTAATATTAACAGCTATTGACTTAGGACTAAACGCCATGCACTTTATAACTCGAACTGTTTCCCTGTATAGGCTACACTAGAATAACCCTTTTTCTTAATCTTGACTCACCTATCTACTTCTTTCATATTAAGAAGTAAGTCTCTCTTTCTTTATATGTACGCAAACAATGCAAAATATTTCATTGAGGTATCAAGTTGATCATCAATTATAGCGTTTTCAAAAACATTATAACAAATTAGAATCGACCTCTACATAAAAATCCAATTAGATAGATGATGTTACTTAATTTTGAGGTGCAATTCTAAAGGAATAATCAACTACATAGTATTCGTATAATGGTATTTTTTTGTAAAATGAATGTTCCTCACTTCATCTAGCTCTTGTTTGAGGCATTGTATAATATAGTAAATCGAATATAGGTAGGCTATAATGAACTTGACCTTTTCTTGTGAAATTTAAAAGGTAGCTTTTCATATAAGATGGAGGTGACCTTTCATGAAAAACCAACTTGCTTTTAAATTTTTACCCAAGTTATGGACTTCTATTTTATATCTTGTCGTGATTGCCGTTGGCTCATTCATGTATTTATCAAAGTATTGGAATGTTACGATTTTCACCTCTATCTATCCTGATTTTTATCTTCATATCTCAAACTTTTCAATTAGTTTGATTTTAGGTTTGATTCCATATTTTTGGTTATTGATGGGGATAAAATTCAATTATGTAGTCATCTTTTCTTTACTCTTACTTATAGCAAACGCGCTATGTGAGACTGTCCTCGGATTCATAAACACACCTGATCTTATTGATATGTGTTTTGGCTTTGCTGGTACTGGAATTTCTTTCCTGACATTGTTAATCATTTATACATTCGGACTTTTACCTAATAAAGAAACCACATAATTTTTCAAACATCATCTGGCTGAAATGCAAAACGAGAATCGAAGCCTTAGCTATCGATTCTCGTTTTCTTATATTTAAGATAAAGTATTACACTTGTGATGATCAACAGAGCAGAAAAAACAAGCAACAAACCAATCACCCAGATATTACTTCCTTGATTGACGATAATCTTGTTTGAACCACCTGTTTGCTCTATCAATCCTTCCAGCTCTTCTTTTGTATAATTAAATTTAGTTACTTTTTCTTTGCCATCAACAGTTAGGATAAACTGATATTCCCCAAACATCAATTCTGCATCACTAACTAACGGTAGATTTAGCTTTGTTTTAGTCATTGGCGTCAATGCAATTGAGCTTTCTTCAATTTCTCCTTCAGAAATGATATCCCCGTTTGGATTGATTACTTTGTATGAGCCGCTTTCCGCAAAAGTTACTGCAGGATCATTGTTGACTATATAGTAATCAAGCCTTATCGCATCCTGTGAGCTCACAAACTCAAACTCATCATAAGTTTGTTCTTTTTCAGCCTCTATTTCATCCATCTTGAGATGAAATAGGATCACTTTCTCATAGACATGAACGATATCTACAGCATCTTCATGACTTTCTTCACTTAATGTCTGAGAGAAATTCACCCCACCTAAAACTTCTCCATTAAGTTCCTCAGTCACATTGATCAAAATTGCTATCGTTTCACTTTGTTTCGCTTCAACTTTGATTTTCCCGTCTTCTAGTTCGCCATTAGCATCAGTTATCTTCACGTATTTACTAAAGTCATACTTTTCATCTAAAAGATTTTCTGTATTTTCAACATAAGTGACACTTCCCATCGTTGATATAGCAACCGATGGATAGACAGTAACATCTAAGTCTTTGTCACCTATATTTGTAATCGTAGCAGTGAACTCATAGTTCTTATTAAGTTCTGGAGTAAACTGCAGATAGCTATTTCTGATCTCATATTCTTTGGGTTGCACATCCACTAGGATCGATGCAGTATCTTCCTCGGACGCCTCTACTGGTTGTATGTAAAAAAAACATCCCATCAATAAAACGAAAATAAGCGAACAGAAGTCAACTAACTTGTATTCTTTGGCTTGGCTATTTTTTGTCATTATTTCTCCTATTCATTTTCCTATCAAGTATCTTAAATCTCTATATTTTTTCTTGATCATTCTTATTCCTCTTTTTCACAACAGTAGTTATCCTATCATCATACTTTGTATTTTGATTCATCAGAATGTTTCACTTTTCCCTGATCAAATTGAAAAGAATAAGTTTCCTTCGAGATTTTTTTATTATCTATATTTATTAAATTCATTACTCTAACTTTAAGATAATTCTTGCTTGGACAATCGCGTTTAAATTGTCCCAATGATCCTTATTGTGAATGTCTCTAAAAAAAGCAAAATCTTGGGACTCTTCGTGGTACACAATCCCATCAGACACCAAAATATCTGCATCAGTAAAGTCAGAAGTGAAATGAATGATTTTTTTATTAAATATCGTTAGTAATTTACTTTCGATAACTGGTACATATTCCGGATGATGCAACATCGATATAGCAATAGTCACTCTTTCATTGTTTTGGATAGGCAAATAATACGAAAGGATATGTGCTAACTTGTTCGCAAATATTTGTCTATCCCCAACTTGAAAATTCCTGTTTTTGACTATTTCCAATAGTAGCTGCTTCACTTCATGGATTCTACTATTGGGACTATTTTGATTAGCCACTCCCTTTAAATTCTCGAAATAAATATTTTTGTATGCCCAACTATTGATGACACTTTCATATAAAATCACATGTTCCACATCGGAATTTATCTTATATTTTTCTGATAATGTTTCGACGACATTCATAGAAAAATCAACGATTTCGTTCTGTTTATGCTCTTTGAATTTTTTGCCTAAGACTATCTTGTCCTGCTTGCTTGTCGTTTCAGGGATGAGAAGTTGTCTACAAAAATAAAAGAATGCAACTTCTTTTTCTCTATCTTCCATGTTTCGCGTTGGTATCAACTTTGTTAGCGAGTCCTCTTCATACAGTTCTTTCATATCAGCGAATAGTTCTATCGCTGTTTTGTCCAAATCTTGTATGATATACCCACGTGACACAGCATTTTCAAGTATCGAGAATAGAATGTCATGCTTTGCTTTTGTTGTCTTCAACCTCTCATAGTGTCCACCTACTAGGTCAATATTCACTCTTGTTTGGCTATCTGCGAAAACATTATAGGCCATGATTTGTACCAGGTAATGATATGTTCTGATAGACATCTCATTGCCTTCCAAAGAAATTGATTCAAAATTACTATTAATAGTTATTGGTATTTTTTGATAATGAAAGATATCTTTCAGCCGACTGATCAATTTATAACTATAAGACTTACTAAACATCAACTTTTCGGAAATATCGACTACACGAGTTTTTCGGTGTTTCAAGAGATAGAGCAATAATTGAAAATAAGGTGATTCATTAAAAAACTTTTTTTTCAAATTAACAAATACTTGAAGCAACAGTTCCTGATTAACACCTTCGATTAAACCAATCGTCCCCTTTTCTAGTAAAAAGAAAGATGAAAATGTAAAATTCAATTGTTCGAAGTTTTCTTCGAGTTCAACCAGTAATATTTTCGTTTGATACATCGTTAAGTTTAACCGCTCACTTAATTTATTCAATGACAAATATTTTTCTGTCACTAGAACCGTAAACAGTTGCAACATTTCGTTTTGCTTTTTTGTTAAGTAACGGCTACTAAACGTATCCATTATATATTCCATTTCTTCTACCAACCTTCATTTTTAGAGGATTCTATACTAAGAAGAATTCATTTAGTCAGAATGTTTCATTTTTTATTTTCAGCGAACTATACCGATGTCTCCTAGTTCAACTTGCATGGCTGTTGTATTGGTCTTGCCTGTACATTTTGACTTGATTACTAAGGTAGTGAAGCTTTGATCATGTATATTTGTCTTTCTACGGAATTATTATCTAAACACCTTCACTTATTTCTAATAAATTTCTATTGATTAAAATTTTTTCTGTTTGTATTACTAGATTCATAAATCTGATGGACCAACCAGCGACAGTAGAAGCTTGCAACTACACGAAAGAATAAAAGAAGGAACACTGATCAGGCAATCAACAAGAGTAGTTTTCATTGATTGGATCAGCATTTCTTCTTTAAATATTCTATAGGACAGACGGATAGATCTACGTATTCTATATTATGATCCATCGTATTATGTCAATCTTCGCACACTTAACTCTTTTTATCTGGCAAGCCTTTCACAACTGAAACTAACTATTTTTTAGTCGGGAGTATTATCCCCAAGGATTATTTACTTCTTGTGCTGTCAAGATGATTTTGGCGCTATCATCTCTGTTTGATCGCCATACGTAATCATTTGCATCTAAAATGACATCGAAATCTTTTTCAATCTGTACCGAACTCATTCGCATTACCTGTTGTGCTTGAAGATGTGGGTTTGAAGGTTGAATGTCTAGTCCATTTCCATATTGGTCAAGTTTTGCAAAAATATTCACAAAAACATCCTGTGATTTTGTATTATTTACTGTAGCAGTTGCTTTCAAGACCTTCGTTTGTTTACGCATATCTGAGTTTAAGTCAAAATCAGATAATTTGAAATCGACTTTGTTTGTTGTTCCTTCATTGAAAGTGATATCTAGTTTTCCATCTTGGACTTCAATCGGTATTTGTTTTTCACTGACTGCCTCGGATGCGTTTACTAAGCTTGGGTTACTACCTACTAACAACAAAGTTGATAGCATAACTGTTGTGGATACCTTTTTTTTCATTGTTGGATAGCCTCCGGAATTTAATATTTTTTTCACAAAATCAGTTTACATTAAATTTCCTTATAGGGTTTATCCGAACATTCAACTCTTTTTTTAAAAACAGGATAATCTTTCACCACGTTCTTTGCTACATGATAGAAACTTGTCCGGAAAGATGGACTAGGCTCACTCCTTACCTCTATAAAAGCTCCCTATTTGTCCTTTGATCAGAGTTATTAGACCTTTTAGGCGTGATATTTCGACCAAAACCGTATCCGGTTATCAAAAAAATTTCCATGAGAACTTATTCTCTTACATTCATCAAAAATATCAACTTATTTATATTGGAACCGAACACTATGCGGGTTTTGTTTATATGGCAACATATGATGATGACGTCAAAAGAGTTGGTGGTTAGGTTGAGGAAGTAAGAGAAGCAAATGATAAAGAAGAAATTCTTCGGAATCGTTCGTTGTTTAGATAATCAATAGACTATAACACACTATATAATAAAAAGAAACCCCACATAGTTGTCGATCTTCAAGTTTATAGGAGGTACAAACTTGTTCTCAATCGTCTCGTTTTCATCATCCATGATAAAGACGCGATGAATTAAGAACAGCTTGGTTAAAGCTAATTAATCTATTTTGTGCCTAATAAAATATGAGGAATGATGATCTTTATTTATATTCATAAGAATCTATGATTTGTTTCTATCATTCGTTTCTTTAAGTACTAAAAATATTTTTTCTGATTAATCGTCTGCCTAAAAAAATACCCCTCTCATGTCATACGACACAAGAAGGGCATTCTTACAATCATTTGATTATTTGTTTTTTAAGTTGTAGAAAGATTTCAAACCTTTGTACTCTGCAACTTCACCAAGTTGGTCTTCGATACGTAATAATTGGTTGTATTTCGCAACACGGTCAGTACGTGAAAGAGAACCTGTTTTGATTTGGCCAGCGTTTGTTGCAACTGCGATATCAGAGATTGTTGAATCTTCTGTTTCACCAGAACGGTGAGAAACTACTGCAGTGTAACCAGCTTCTTTAGCCATTTCGATTGCTTCGAAAGTTTCTGTCAAAGTACCGATTTGGTTAACTTTGATAAGGATTGAGTTAGCAATTCCTTTTTCGATACCTTCAGCAAGTTTTTCAGTGTTTGTTACGAACAAGTCGTCACCCACTAATTGAACTTTGTCGCCTAGAACTTCTGTCAATTTCTTGAATCCATCCCAGTCGTTTTCGTCTAATCCATCTTCAATAGAGATGATTGGGTATTTAGATACTAATTCTTCGTAGAATTTGATCATTTCGTCAGTTGTTTTTTCGCCTTCGCCTGAATCAGCTAATACGTAAACACCTTTTTCTTTGTCGTAGAATTCTGAAGAAGCAGCGTCCATTGCAAGAACAACGTCTTTACCAGGAACATAGCCAGCTTTTTCGATTGCTTCGATGATTACTTCGAAACCTTCTTCGTTTGAACCAAGGTTAGGAGCGAATCCACCTTCGTCACCAACTGAAGTTGCTAATCCACGAGATTTCAAGATTGCAGCTAATGCATGGAATACTTCCGCACCCATACGTAGTGCTTCTTTGAATGTTGGCGCGCCAACAGGCATGATCATGAATTCTTGGAAGTCGATTGAGTTATCCGCATGTGATCCACCGTTGATGATGTTCATCATTGGAGTTGGTAATACTTTTGTGTTGAATCCGCCTAGGTAGTGGTATAAAGGTACTTCTAGGTAGTCAGCAGCTGCACGAGCAACAGCGATTGAAACACCAAGAATAGCGTTCGCACCTAATTTACCTTTGTTAGGAGTTCCGTCTAAAGCGATCATTGCTTTGTCGATAGCCATTTGGTCACGTACATCGTAGCCAATGATTGCTTCAGCAATGATGTTGTTTACGTTGTCAACAGCTTTGATTACACCTTTACCGCCATAACGAGATTTGTCTCCGTCACGTAATTCAACTGCTTCGTATTCACCAGTTGAAGCACCTGAAGGAACCATTCCACGGCCGAAAGCACCGCTTTCTGTGTATACTTCTACTTCGATTGTTGGGTTACCGCGTGAGTCTAGAATCTCGCGAGCGTAAACATCAGTAATAATTGACATGTTTTGTCTCTCCTTTGAGTTTGGTTTTTTCCTAAGGGATTTCCCTCATATACGATTTTAGTTAATTTTGTGTCTTTGTGCAAACATTTCTTGCATTTTTCACAAATTTTCAATAATTATTTTACAGCATCAAGTAATGCTAAGAATGAATCCGCTTCTAAGCTAGCTCCGCCAACTAATGCGCCATCCACATTTTCTTTTGCCATATACTCAGCAATGTTCTCAGGTTTTACAGAACCACCATATTGGATACGAACTGCTTCTGATACTTCTTTGCCGTAAAGTTTTTCAACTGTTTGACGTACCACGCCACAGATTTCGTCAGCGATTTCAGCATCTGCTGATTTACCTGTACCGATTGCCCAGATTGGTTCGTAAGCAATAACTAGATTACTTACTTGACCTTCTGTTAAGCCTTCAAGACCAGCAGTGATTTGTCCTTCGATCCACTCAGCAGTTTTGCCTGCTTCATATGTTTCTAATGACTCACCACAGCAAAGAATTGGGATCATACCGTTTGCGAAGATTGCTTTCGCTTTTTTGTTGATATCTTCGTCAGTTTCGTGGAAGTATTCACGACGCTCAGAGTGACCGATGATCACATATTGTACACCTAGATCAGCTAAAGCTGCTGGTGATGTTTCACCAGTGAATGCACCTGAGTTTTCCCAGTAAGAGTTTTGTGCAGCGATTTTCAATTCTGTACCTTCAGCTGAAGCCATTAATTCTTGTAAGAATAATGCAGGAGATCCAATCACTGAATCTACTTTATCATTTGAAGGGATCTTGTTTTTTACTGCTTCTGCAAAATCTTTTGCTTCAGATGCAGTTTTGTTCATTTTCCAGTTACCAGCGATAATTGGTTTACGCATGATATGCACTCCTATTCAGAATGTAAGAGGACTACAGATTTGAGCAATCTGTAGATGGTCCTCTCACCATTTTATTTATTCGTTGATTTTATGCTTATTTGTCGTTGATTGCAGCTAGTCCAGGTAATTCTTTCCCTTCAAGCAACTCTAAGCTTGCACCGCCACCTGTTGAGATGTGAGTGAATTTGTCTGCAAAACCTAATTGTTCCGCAGCAGCTGCAGAGTCACCGCCACCGATGATCGTTGTAGCATCTTCAAGGTTAGCGATTGCTTCACAAACACCGATCGTACCTTTAGCGAAGTTACTCATTTCGAATACACCCATTGGTCCGTTCCATACAACTGTTTTTGCACCTTGTAATGTATCAGCAAATAATTTAACTGAAGCAGGACCGATGTCTAATGCCATCAAGCCTTCAGGAATATCTCCTTCGATGACTTGTGTTTCTACATCATTTGAAAATTCAGGGGCACAAACGTTGTCGATTGGTAAAACTAATTTGTCGCCTGCTTTTTCGATCAATTCTTTTGCTAAAGCTACTTTATCTGCTTCAACTAAAGAGTTACCGATCTTGATGCCTTTTGCTTCGTAGAATGTATAAGTCATTCCGCCGCCGATCAAGATTTTGTCTGCTTTAGGAATCAAGTTTTCGATGACACCGATTTTATCTGAAACTTTCGCTCCACCTAAGATCGCGATCATCGGACGTTTAGGTTCTTCAACAGCTTCGCCGATGAACTTGATTTCTTTATCCATCAAGAATCCAGCAACTGTTGGGATACCTGTTGAAGCAATCCCTACGTTTGAAGCATGCGCACGGTGAGCTGTACCAAACGCATCATTGACAAATACATCACCTAAAGAAGCCCAGTATTTACCTAATTCAGTATCATTTTTGCTTTCTTTTTTGCCGTCGATGTCTTCAAAACGAGTGTTTTCAAAAACAACTACGTCTCCGTCTTTCATGTCAGCAATTGCTGTTTCTAATTCTGAGCCACGAGTTTCAGGAACGAAAGTTACTTCTTTACCTAGCAATTCGCCTAAACGTTTTGCAACTGGTGCCAAAGATTTTCCTTCTTTGTCTTCTTCTGTTTTCACACGTCCAAGGTGAGAGAAAAGAATCGCTTTTCCGCCTTGCTCCAACACATAATTGATTGTTGGTAACGCAGCTTTGATACGTGTATCATCAGTGATGACGCCGTCTTTCAAAGGAACGTTGAAGTCAACACGGACAAGGACTTTTTTATCTTTTAAATCAATATCTTTGACTGTTTTCTTAGCCATTTGATTTCCTCCTAAATAAACATCTTATCAAAAAAAGCGGAGAAGCGCGATTGCTTCCCCGCTTTTAAGTGTACATGGATATAGGTTACACTTGTACGATTTATCTTATAAGTTAGCGAAGTATTCTAAAGTACGTACTAATTGTGCAGTGTATGACATTTCGTTGTCGTACCAAGCAACAGTTTTAACTAATTGTTTGTCGCCAACAGTCATTACTTTTGTTTGAGTAGCATCAAATAATGAACCGTAAGTCATACCAACGATATCTGAAGAAACGATTTCGTCTGTGTTGTAACCGTAAGATTCGTTAGCTGCTTCTTCCATTGCAGCATTTACTTCATCAACTGTTACGTTTTTATCAAGAACTGTAACTAATTCTGTTAATGAACCAGTTGCGATTGGTACACGTTGAGCAGCTCCGTCTAATTTACCGTTCAATTCAGGGATTACTAAACCGATTGCTTTAGCAGCACCTGTTGAGTTAGGAACGATGTTTGCAGCAGCAGCGCGTGCACGGCGGAAGTCACCTTTAGGATGAGGTCCGTCAAGAGTCATTTGGTCACCTGTGTAAGCGTGGATAGTTGTCATTAATCCTTCAACAACACCAAATTTGTCGTTCAATGTTTTAGCCATAGGAGCTAAACAGTTAGTTGTACATGAAGCACCAGAGATAACTGTTTCTTTACCAGTTAATGTTTCATGGTTTGTGTTGTAAACGATTGTTGGTACATCGTCTCCACCAGGAGCTGAGATAACAACACGTTTAGCACCAGCTGTTAAATGTTTTTCAGCAGCTGATTTTGAAGTGAAGAAACCAGTACATTCTAGAACGATGTCTACGCCTAGTTCGCCCCAAGGTAATTCTTCAGGGTTACGGTTAGCTAATACTTTAACTTCTTTTCCGTTTACGTTGAATGAACCTTCGTGAACTTCAACTGTTCCGTTGAAACGTCCTTGAGTTGTATCGTATTTTAACAAGTGTGCCAACATTTTAGCATCTGTCAAATCGTTGATTGCTACTACTTCGATTCCATCTACATCTTGGATACGACGGAACGCTAGACGTCCAATACGTCCAAAACCATTAATACCTACTTTAACTGTCATTTAAGATTTCCTCCTTATGAAAATCAAAAAAATATTTATTTTAAAGGGATACCCCTTTTAAAATCTCATTAGCAGCGGCTTCATCTGTGATGAGCCACGTTTGTTTTGGTGCATTATTCATATACGCTCGAATTGCTTTGGCTTTGGCTTTCCCCCCTGCAACTGCAAGGATGATCGGGACCTTAGCTAAGTCTTTTAATTCGATGCCGATTCGTGGGACTTTATAAACGACTTCTCCTTTTTCATTGAAGAAATAGCCAAAAGATTCCGCAACGGCATTGGCTTGTTTCAACATCAGCAATTCTTCTTCATTCATCTTTCGTCGCGCTGCCATATGCAACGCCCGTCCAATACTATGAATAACACAATTCGCCTGACTTATCAAGTTTAAAACTTCTTGTATAGACGGCTCATTGAGTAATGAATTGTAAGTAGCCAAGCTTAATTGTTCCGGCACATATAATGCTCGGTGTTTTCCATTTGCCTTTGTAGCCATTCTAGCACTGACTGAGTTCGCTTGTACAGTAATCGCCTCGCCGATCCCACCTCGCGCAGGAACAAACAAGTTATGGCGCTTGCTATTTTCTAAGCTAGTCAGTTGCTCTGCAACGATCGCCATTGTCGTTCCTCCCATGACTGCGATGATATTATCGCCTTCCGGAAGTAGTAGATTCAGTGATTCGTCTAAGGTTTCGCCAAAAGCATCTGCTACTTTTGGTTGTTGTTCACTGTTTCCAGAAACAACGATACAGCGCTGGTTTCCAAAATACTCAGATAGTTTCATTTCAATCTGATGCATTCCTAAAAGTTGGTCCATAAAGCCTTCGAGGCTTTGATAGACTTCCTCTCCTTTTTTCGTCAGCGTCATACCACTTTTAGAGGCGTTGATCAGTTCAAGTTGTTTGAGCAGATCCGTTTCTGTTCGTAAGACACGTTCGGTCATACCCATGCTTTCCGATAAACTACGACGACCAATTGGCTGCATCCAGTAAATATTGCGCAAAATCTTATAGCGTTCTTGCAAAACATCCATGATGTCTGGCGCAACAGCTTCAATCAGTTTCAATTCATCTAACATAGCGATCTCCTTAGTTGGACATTTTTCGTCCAATGTAGACTCAAAACGACCCATGTGATCTAAAAAAATAAATCGGACTTTCCAACTTGCACGTTTTCTACTAGGAAAATCTCAACCTCACATGACATAGTCTAACAGTTTTGTCCGTATTTATCAACAAAAAAAGACTAGAAAAATGTTTAAGATTCTTCCAGTCTTCCATTCAATTATTTATCATACCGTTTTCTTTTCGATGAACTAGGGATTCCTAACAAGTCACGATATTTGGCAACTGTTCGTCGAGAAATCGAAATTTTGTCATTTTTCAGTAGTTCTACTAATTTTTGATCAGATAATGGTTTGCTTTTATCTTCCGCATCTACTAGTTCTTGGACTTTTTTCTTTGCGGTATCTGCTGATAGATCTTCAGTACTCTCTGCATTTGTAGGTTGGAGTCTCGTCGTAAAGAACTTTTTCAATTCGAAGACACCAAAATCGGTTTCAAGATACTTGCCATTGACTGCTCGACTGACCGTTGATTCGTGGACGTCGATTTCTTCTGCGACTTCTTTTAAGGTCAATGGGCGGATCGGTCGTGCGACATTTGTAAAGAATTCTTTTTGCCGAGAAACAATGATTTGCGCCACGCGCATGATCGTATCACCACGTTGCAAAATCGTTTTTTGCAGCCATTCAAATTCTTGTTTTCGTTCTTTCAAATAGGCTTGAGTCTCTTTATCTGCTTTTTTTTGCATCTGTTGAAAATAAGCTTCTTGAAAACGTACATTCGGCTGGTTGCCTCGATTTGAGATGACTTGGACTTCTTCACCTGTTACGACAACTTTGACATCGGGGATGATATACAAACCGCTACTATTGTCAAAGACTCGTCCAGGACTTGGGCTAAGGGTTTGGATATAATCAAAGATTCGTTGTACGTCGCTTAATGGAATCGCAAAATGTTGGGCGATCTCTTTCCATTTGCGTTCGACTAATTGATCAAACCATTCTTCCAAGACGATGTAAGCCAATTCGGGCGCATAGTCGTCTCTTTCAGTTTGTAACATCAAACATTCTTGTAAACTTCGCGCCCCTACACCTGCTGGCTCTAACTGCTGGATCAGTGTCAATGCGTCAAGCATTTGGATCGGCGTCGCATTCGTTTGTTGGATGGCGTCTTCTAAAGAAATAGTCAAAAAACCATTCAGGTCGATATATTCGATCAAATATAAAATCAATTTACGTAAGAAAGTATCTCGGTAATTCAAATGGACTTGTTCGATCAATGATTCAAAAAGTGAGCCTGTTGTATCAGGAATTTGATTCAAGTAGCTCGTCTCTTCTCCCTCATAACTGGCATTACGTTTTTGGTAATCGGGTTGCCAATCCGGTTCGATCACTTCTACTAAGGGGTTTTCCAACGCCTGATTTTCAACAAAAGCCAGTAGCTCTTCGCTGTTATACTGCAAGACTTGGATGGACTGTTGGAGCTGTTGTGTCATGGCAAGTTTTTGTGTTTGTTGTTGTTTTTGTGAAAAATTTTGTTCAAATTTCATTTTTTTGTCCATTCCCCTTGTAATTTATTTTTGATTTCGATACAATTGTTGCAGTGCTTGCGTCCTTAGTGTAGTGGATATCACGTAAGATTCCGGTTCTTGAGACGGGGGTTCGATTCCCTCAGGACGCGTCTATTGTTATCTTAGCATATTTGTGAAGATTTTGCTTTCAAATTTCTAAGAAAAAAAGCGGTTTTCCTATCTAGGAAAACTGCTTTTTTTGATTTTTTCATGGAATTTTAAAAAGTAAACCGATCTTCAATGTAACTATAGTAGAAATGATTCGTTAAAGGTCCATGATTATAGCGCTCTGTCACACTATCCCCTTGACGAAGCGTTAAACCGTTTCTTAAAGTGGCTGTTTTTTGATCATAAAAATCACCATTGATGAGATAAAATATTCGGTTAGGGTCCTCTAAATAAGCAAATACATCCCCTGTAAAATGTTTTTCCAATCCTTGATCAGCGGATTTCAACTGAACGGATAAAATCGACTTGATTGCTCGGAAATTTCCACTTTCACTCGTTTCACAGTATAGCAATAAAGTTGGTTGGTATACTCTATTGACTGTTATGTTTTGAGAAAAGATACGGTAGATTGCCCCATTATGTATTGCGCCTTGCACCATTTGCTCAGTATAGCCGAGCTGTTTTTTAGCTTCTTCTTCGGTTAGTTGATATTCTCTCGAAATGACACGAAGCAGTTGCTGAAAGTCCAACTTACTGGACATGGTGCGATATGTATTTTCTTCATTTTTCGTTGAAAGATTTAAAGAGGTTTGCTCTTTTGGTGATGAATGGACTAAGAGAAACACCCCAAATAAAATCACAAGAAAACCGATTACTTTTATTCGTATTGACTTTTTCATTGATTACTCCTATTTATTTGTTATTCTTCTGTCTATAATCATAATCGGAAATAGCCAATGAAGCAAAGAGTTTTTATAAAAAACAACCGTTTTTTATTTTCAAACTTGATTCTATAACCTGTTTCCTCAAGAAGTCACTACAGTAGTGTTTAGCCTCAAAAATTAAGGCGCCATCCACGAAAATTATTTTTCAAATTTTGGTGGATGGCGTCTTATTTTTCGAAGAGTTTACTTCTGTTTCCGCCGTTTATTCGATTTTAGGTGGTGTAAGAGGACTCAAGTCCCATTCTTTTTCATTTTTTTATCAATCATAAGGAACATAATCTTCGTAACTTTCTTCGTTATTCAATGCTTCATTTTCAATAAAATAGTTCATACCGCCCATCAATTCCGAACTCATTGGTCCGTTTAAAGATAAATCATGACGTTCAATCATTTCCCGGTATTCATCTGCACTGATCACCGCACCGGTTTTCAAGCTCTTGTATTGCTTCGGTGTTTCCTCCACTTCCTGATCCAACTTTGAAAAATCTGTTTCTTTGTATGACACGAAATAGCCATGAGAGAGTTTCCGTTCGACTACTTCATTGCATTCAGGACAGCGGATCGGCATTTCTTTTTCTCGATGCTTCACAATGTGACGTACTTCATTATAATAGAATTTGGTCTGACAATTGGGACATTTTAATTGATCATCTAACATATCGATCGTCTCCTTTTATATTTGATTGTCATGTCTCAGTTTCACTTTCATCATACTCTTTTTTAGAACAAATGAAAAAAGATTCGCTGACATCCCTAATGCTTTTCTCTGAAGCATTTCTATAAGCCACAAAAATATGCCTTCGTCCTTAAGGAGAAACACTTTTGGTTTTCTAGTTGACGTTCTGCCTTACTCTCTAGAACTTTTTTCTTTTGTTCGAAGACAAAAAAAACTGCAAGGCTACTTTTACAAGTAACTTGCAGTTCTATGTGATTTCTCTTACTTATTCTTCTGGGAAATCTTCGTCTTCAAATTCTTCGTCTTCTTCTTCGTCATCGTCTTCGATAATGCTTAGATCTTCTTCGATGTTTCCTGGGATTTCTTCTTCGTCGTCTCCAGTATCTGCACCAATTTCTTGTAAGTCTGAATTGTATGCAGCGATTTCTTCATCATCGTCATCTTCATCTTCAAAAAGATCATCATCGTCTTCGTCAGACAGATCAGTATCTTCTGGGTCATCATCGTTATAATCGATGGCATCTTCGTCATCATTGATAAAGGCATTGACTTTTTTGCGTTTACGACGACGTGGTGTATCCTCGTCTTCTTCGTCGATTCCATGGTTGACTTCTTCATCGATCGAATCGATGGCATACCATGAACGCAAGCCCCAACGATTGTCGCCTAATGAAATAAAGCTACCGTCGATATTTAAGTCAGTATAAAATTGTGCGAGTGAATCACGAATGTCACTATCTGATTTGCCAAGATATGTTTGAATCTCATTTGCTAAATCAGAAAAGTCCATCACATCACCACGCTGCTCTAAGATCGCGTGTGCGACTTCGATCATTGATAATTCGTTTTTGTTTGCACCTTCAAATACACTAATTTCCAATCAGGACACGTCCTTTCACAGTCTACTCCTTATCATACAAAATCACAGGTAAAAAATCAAACGTTTCTTTGCTATTTATGCAGTAAAATCTAAGACCATCTCATATTCGCCTATTTTTTCGACACCCATGAACAAATCGTAATCGATCATGACTTTGCCAGCCGTTGGACGATCTTTTAGACTAACATGTAGTTCTTTTGTGAATGTGTCGACTTGGATCATTCCATAAGGCGTGCGGTAATGGGTTTCTAGACGCTCCCGATAGGCAAATTTTAGACGCATACGCATTTCACCAGCACGGATCAATTGCACGTGACCATCTGGCATGATCTTGATTGTGACAGGAATTTCTTCTTGTCCTTCTTGGATCTCTTTATAGCGTATGTATAAGGTATCGCCAATTTTGACCATCTGTCCTTTCAGATCAAAATAAAAATCTTGTTGCTCTCCTTGTTGTTTCACTTTTGTACGTAATTGTATCGAAATCGGTAATCCAGATCGTTCCATTTGACATTCTCCTTTTCTCATAGCTACATTGTTCCCACTTTCCACTGATTTGTCAACTGACAGGTATAGAGAACAGATAACTTTTTTCATCTCTTCTTTCTTATTTTGGAGTATAATGAAGAAAGAAGGAGTGATACTCCTGTATATTAGAATGAGTTGAGGTTGTGACAATCACTGCTCAAGCAGATTTAAATAGGAGTTGAGTGCATGACGTCCATCATTTTGGATCAAGAAGTCTACCAAACAAATGATTTTTCTCCGTTTGCTTTAACGGATATTTTAACAGAGTATGCCAAAAAAAATCAACAAACTTTTCTACATTTTTGGCAATATGAACAGACGATCATCCTCGGTATGAAGGATACCCGAACCCCTTTTTTATCTGAAGGGATCAAAGTCATCCAAGATGCGGGATTTGCACCGGTGATTCGCAATGCCGGTGGGCTTGGGATCGTTTCAGACCAAGGGATTTTGAATATCTCGTTGATCTTCCCACAAGAAGATGAGAACAAAATCTCGATCGATCAAGGATATGAAAAGATGCTCGCTCTGACACGTCAGGCTTTTCCTGTTTATGCAGACAAAATAGAAGCCTATGAAATCAAAGATTCTTATTGTCCTGGTACCTACGATCTCAGTATCAATGGCAAAAAATTTGCCGGAATCGCCCAACGTCGGATCAAAAATGGAATCTCTGTGATGATGTATCTGAGCGTGAACGGGGATCAAGAAAAACGAGGCGAACTGATGCGGCAATTTTATCAACAAGCATTGAAAGAACAATTCGGTACAAACGGCTATCCTGCGGTGACACCCACAAGCATGGCGACACTAGAAAAGTTATTCGATACACCGTTGACCGTTGCTCAAGTAAAAGATTCATTTATCCAAGCGTTCACTACATCTTATCCAACAAGTATTTCTATGGGGTCTGACATTTGGCAAGAAGCGAATGTTTCTCCAAATGAATGGCACGGACAAATTGAACGTATGACTCAACGAAATGCACTAAAGGACTAACTAAACATCAGTGATTTTTACACACAAATATATATAAAAGTAGTTATACGTGCAATGGTTTCCATGAGATGAGAAATCCCGATGAACCTAAAGAATATAGCAAAAAGATTAGGTTTTTCTGTGCGAACGCTACAACGTTGGCTAACGATGGCACGTTCAAAGTACATCGGACACCAAAAATTCGAAGATAGTATAATTTAACTTACATCAAAGGCGATAAAACAAGTGGCAAAAAGAACATTGCTTACGCTCAATTGTCTAGTGTCGGACAAAAAGATGACTTGAACAATCAAGTGGAGTTTTTAAGAAATCATGCTCAAAGTTCACTCCAACGATTATTTTATGGAATAACCTAGATTTATAGCCACAACAGGAATTAGTTGAAGATTTAATTTCAATCATTCACGTTTTTAGTTTCCGTATTTATGGAACTACGTAAGTATAAAGATGAGATTGAAGGTGATGAAGTTGTTAGTGGCGTACAAAACAGAAATTCTTCCAACAGAAGAACAAAAAGAAATCATTAATCGAACCATTGGTGTTGCTCGTTTTGTAAAGAACTTTTATATTTACCACAACCAAGAAGTCTATAAATCAGGTGGGAAATTTGTCTCAGGTATGGATTTTTCAAAGTGGTTGAATAACGACTACATTCCGAACCATCCAGACAAGCTGTGGATCAAAGCTGTTTATGCGAAGTCAACGAAACACGCGATTATGGAGACAGAAAAAGCCTTTAGAAAGTTTTTTCAAGGAAAAGCTAATTTTCCTAAATTTAAAAAAAAGAATCTCCAAGATGTATCGATGTATTTCGTGAAGAACGATAAAAAGACAATCATCCGTTGTGAGCGTCATCGGATAAAAGTTCCCTCTTTGAATTGGGTAAAACTGAAAGAAAAAGGCTATATTCCTAAACACGATGACAAACATAGCATAAAGAGTGGCACGATCAGCCAACAAGCAAACCGGTACTACCTGTCGGTCATCGTGGAACAGGACTGTACCGCTCAAGTACTGAACGATACTCCTACCGAAGGCATGGGTATCGACTTAGGATTAAAAGATTTTGCGATTCTTTCCACGGGGAAAACCTATAAAAATATCAATAAATCAGGAAAAATTCGTAAAATCGAAAAACAAATAAAACGACAACAACGCAAGCTGTCGAGGAAATACGAAAGCGAAAAAAAGCGTGTCAACGAAAAACAATCAAAGAGAGGAGAAGCTACTCGCAAAAATATTGAAAAACAAGTCTTGAAAGTACAAAAACTTCATAAACGGTTGACAGATATCCGTAGGGACAGAGTGAATAAAATTGTGTCAGAGCTAGTAAAAACCAAACCAGCTTATATCACAATTGAAGATTTGAATGTCAAGGGGATGATGAAAAACCGGCATCTTTCAAAAGCTGTGAGAGAGCAATCTTTCTATGCTTTTCGTAAAAAATTAGCAGATAAATGTAAAGTCTATCATATTGAGTTAAGACTAGTCGATCGATTCTATCCTAGCTCGAAACGATGTCATGATTGTGGGCATAAGAAAGTGGATTTAAAGCTATCTGAGCGTACCTATCGCTGTGAGAACTGTGGATATGTAGCAGATAGGGATTATAACGCGAGTATGAATTTGAAAGATGTGAAGGAATACAAAGTAATTGCATAAGCACGCAACTTTGTATATGTACCGATGGCTTAGTCGGGAATCAACGACTGTAGAGAACGAGACAAACCGTAGTAGTGTGGAAGTGACGAGGCGGCATTCGATGAAACAGTAATTCTAACTACGTGAAGTGGTAGAGAAATCTCGATATAGATATTTTTGTCTATATTTTGAGTAGCAGCTGGCTTATGACAACACCTTATAAATACAAACTGTTACCAATGGAAAAAGTCTTTAGAGATCCGGTGCATAACTACATCCACGTGCAACATCAAGTGATTTTAGACTTGATCAATTCGAAAGAAGTCCAGCGATTACGGCGGATCAAACAACTCGGTACTTCGTCATTTACTTTCCATGGCGCAGAACATAGCCGTTTCACCCATTCACTTGGTGTATACGAAATCTCCCGACGCATCTGTGACATTTTTTCAAGAAATTTCTCCATTGAAAAAATCGGCCCTTCTGGTTGGGATGATCGGGAACGTCTCGTGACTTTATGTGCCGCCTTACTCCATGATATTGGCCATGGGCCTTATTCACATACCTTTGAACATATTTTCCAGACCAATCATGAAGCAATCACTGTAGAGATCATTACTTCGCCAGAAACGGAAGTCTATCAGATTTTGAATCGTGTCGAAGAAGGTTTTCCTGAGAAAGTGGCTAGTGTGATCCAAAAAACGTATCCAAATCCACAAGTCGTCCAAATGATCTCTAGCCAAATCGATGCCGATCGTATGGATTACCTTTTACGTGATGCCTACTTTACAGGTACAGAATATGGAACGTTCGATCTGACAAGGATTTTGCGTGTGATTCGCCCCTATCAAGGTGGAATCGCCTTTTCCATGAATGGGATGCACGCAGTAGAGGATTATATCGTCAGTCGCTATCAGATGTATGTTCAAGTATACTTTCATCCAGTTTCTCGGGGAATGGAAGTCGTCTTGGAGCATCTGCTGCATCGTGCCCATGAACTTTATCACCAAGATGATGATAGTTTTGCACGTCATTCACAGTTACTGTTGCCATTTTTAGATGGCACATTTAGTTTAGATGAGTACTTAAAGCTGGATGATGGCGTCTTGAATACGTGTTTCAGTCAATGGACGGATTCATCTGATCCAATCCTTAGTGACTTAGCCAAACGCTTCTTAAATCGTAAACCATTGAAATCAGCGATGTTTTCCGGGGATCGTCAGTCGCCACTGATTGCTGAATTGACCTCTTTGGTCGAAAAAGTGGGCTACAATCCAAACTATTATACAGCCATCAATTCAAGCTATGACCTGCCTTATGATTTTTACCGTCCAGAAGAAGGCAGACATCGCACACAAATTGAAATCTTGCGAAATGACGGAACTTTGGTAGAATTATCAGAGGTCAGTCAATTAGTTGCTGCACTCGCAGGGCAAGAACAAGGAGATGAACGCTTCTTCTTTCCGAAAGAAATGGTCGATCCTACCTTGCGTAATCACTATGATCTTTTTGATGAAACCTACCAAGAATTTGCGCGTCATATCCATAATGGCGCATTGATTGAAGAAATAAACTAACTAAGGAGAATGTTATGTCTATCAAATTAGTCGCTATCGATATCGATGGCACCCTTTTAAACGAAAAAAGAGAAATCACACAAGAAGTAAAAGAAGCAATTGCAAGCGCTGTGGAAAAAAATGTGGCAATCGTACTATGTACAGGTCGTCCGCTTCCAGGTGTCAAAAACCAATTGAATGAATTGGGATTATACCAAGACAACGATTATGTGATCACTTATAACGGTGCGTTAGTCCAGCAAACAAAATCCGGCAAGATCATTGCTCGTCATGGCTTGACTTATGAAGATTTCTTGGAGATCGAAGTCATGGCCAGACGTGTGGGGAGTCATTTGCATTCGATCGATGATCAAACGATCTATACAACGAATCGTGATATCAGTCCCTATACTGTCCATGAAGCTTTTTTAGTCAACATGCCATTGAAATATCGGACAGCTGATGAAATGACACCTGATATGAGTATCGTGAAGATGATGATGATCGATGAACCAGCGATCCTAGATGCTGCCATCGCTCGTTTACCACAAACTTTCCGCGAAAAATATACGACTGTCAAGAGTTCACCTTTCTACTTTGAAATCTTGAACAAAGAAGCTAGTAAAGGCGCTGCTGTTGCTAACTTAGCCCAACATCTAGGAATCAAACAAGAGGAAATCATGGCAATCGGTGACAACGAAAATGATTTGTCGATGATCGAATACGCTGGATTAGGCGTGGCGATGGGAAATGCCGTTCCGTTGATAAAAGAAGCGGCTAATGTGGTCACTGCAACCAACGATGAACACGGTGTGGCCGAAGCAATCAAAAAATATGTCTTATAAAAGTAATGAATAAAAACAGCTCATTTTAAAGACCGAAGTATCGGCTCTTTCTTATGAGCTGTTTTTTTGTTCAATTTTGCTTCATCGCTAACCATTTTTCCACTGCCCAACGATGACTTCCTCGTTTTAATTTTTCTAAGGCAGTTTCAGGAGTGACCCACCAGATCGATTGGTCTTTTTCGGTTGGTTCCCCTACCTTTTGCCAACTCTTTGCTACATAAAAATAGCCAGGATTGTGGAAGTAAGTTTTTCGATGGTTTGAGTAAAAATATTCCGCTGCTTCCCCTAGATAACAAGCAATCTCTGCGCTGATCCCCATTTCCTCCAGTAATTCACGAGAAATCGCTTCTTCATTTGTTTCCTGTCCCTCTTTTTCACCGCCTGGCAAAAAAAATGCACCATTTGGCGCTTCGATCATTGCGATTTTCCCATGTGTTTCGACAATGATATACGCTGCGTAACGGTCTTGGTAATTTGCAGACTCGTCTTTTTCGCCAAACATTGGGTTTTCCATAGGTATTGTCCCTTCATCTTTTTCTTTCTATTCTACATGAGAGTTTTCTCATAAACAAGCACAAACCCATAGCGTACTTGAAATTTTTGATATGATAATGTAGAAAAGGTAAAAAAGAAAGGAAGATATACTTATGAAAATGGCTCACACTTGCGTCCGCGTTAAAGATCTTGACGCTTCTTTAAAATTCTATCAAACAGCATTCGGCTTTGAAGAAAGTCGTCGTCGCGATTTTCCAGAAAACAAGTTCACGCTGGTTTACTTGACTTTACCAGGAGATGATTACGAATTAGAGTTGACTTACAACTATGATCATGAAGGCTATGATTTAGGAAACGGCTACGGTCATATCGCTATTTCAGTTGAAGACTTAGAAGCACTTCATGAAAAACATCAAGCAGCAGGCTTCAACGTGACTGACTTGAAAGGACTGCCAGGAACAGCTCCGTCTTATTACTTCGTTGTTGATCCTGATGGTTACAAAATCGAAGTCATTCGTACAAAATAACTAGCGCAACACTAAAAAACAGAGGAAGTACACACCACCGTGTATACTTCCCCTGTTTTTTCTGTTTTTAAACCCACTTACTGCTAACCGATCAATACGCTCTCTTCTGGATATTTGTACTTCGTCCCTACTTGATTTCCTTTTACAAGAATAGAGAAAAAGACGGTTAAAATCCCTACACGTCCGATATACATCAATGACATGATGATCAGTTTCCCGACTTCTGTCAAATCTGGCGTCAACCCCATTGTCAACCCAACTGTTCCAAAAGCTGAGAACACTTCAAAAGCAATATATTCGATGCCTGAAGTTTCTGGGATCGTCTCAGTCACAGACAAGACCATGATCGCCAACATACATAAAGACAATGTAACGAAAAACAATGTCAGTGCGCGAAGTACTGCTGCTGGGCGAATAGTTCGTCCGAAAGCTTCAGCTCTGGTTTTCCCATTAAATGTCGCATGCATTTGAATCAATAGGATGCCCAAAGTAGTGGTCTTTAACCCACCAGCTGTTGAACCGGATGTTCCACCGATATACATCAAGATCATTGTCAACATCAAGCCGGCATGACTCATTTGTAAATAGTCGATGGAGTAGTAACCAGCTGTTCTTGGTGTGACACTCATGAAGAACGTATTTGCTAAACGTTCAAGATAAGTTCCTTCAACTAGATGGATCGCATTTTGTTCGGTAAAGAAAAAGACGATAAAACCGCCCACCAATAAGCCACCAGTGACAATCAATGCAATTTTTGAGTGGAGAGTGATTTTCTTTACTTTATGATAACTAAGTAGATCCCGCCAAACAATGAAACCTAAACCACCAGCAATGATCAGCGCAGAGACCACCATTAAGAGATAGATGTTTGGCTGATCATTTGCTAAGCTATCCCCTAACAAATCAAACCCAGCATTACAAAAACTTGATACAGCATGGAAGATGCTGTACCAAATCCCTTTTGTCCATCCGTAAGTCGGCACAAATGTAAAACTCAAGGCAAGTGCTCCCAGCCCTTGGATGACCATTGCGAATTTCAAGATATAGAGCATCAAACTCATAACACCTGACATGATTTCAAGATTCAATGCTTCTTTTAGTAAGATCCGCATACTAAAGCTGACTTTTTTCTTCGCTACTGCAAAGAAAATAATGGGGATCATCATAAAACCTAAACCACCGATCTCGATCAAAACCATGATCAGAAACTGACCGGCTTCATTCCAATGCGCCGCAGTGTTCAATGTAGTCAAACCAGTGACACAGACGGCTGAAGTTGCAGTAAATAATGCATCAATATAATTCGTCGGTTCGCCGCTTTTACTAAAGAAAGGCAAAGTAAGTAAACTGCCACCAACTAAGATCAAAAGAAAAAAGCCAACAGCAATCAATTGAACTGGTGACAGTTGTTTTGTTATCCTCTGTTTCATTCGAATCACTCCTCTAAGACCGTTAGCTACCTTCGCAACGAACAAATGAAGTAGCTATTGCTCTCACGGATGTAAAAGTAAGTCCGCCAAACGCTCGCTCTCTTTTCATCCCTTATCTTACCCTCTTTTTCTTCTTCCAGCAAAGAATTTGAGTCTTTTTTCTCCCTTATACCTGTTCGTTTGATACACCTGCTTTCGAACAAACAATAGGAACGCTCAAATGGTATCTAAAAAAAGAAAAAACTCCTGATAATAAGCCATAGACGTCCGAAAATAGTTAAAAATATTTTTCGACATTTACGGCTTATTCTTCGGAGCTTAGAACTGTAGCTCGGATGAACGAATAACTTTACTAATTCACTTGGACAACCTAGCTAATCATTGTTTCCCATATTTTTCACTTTGATCAAGCGAGTAACTTCCGCACGTTCATTTTCTTCTAACTTCATCTTGATATAGTAGATCGTTTCTTCTAGTTGTGGGATCGTCATGTACTCTAACGCATTCACTCTACGACGTGTTTTTTCGATCTCACCCGCCATCAGTTGACAGGTTTTCTCGATCTCTGTCAACTCAAGGAGCTTAGGAAGAAATGAGGTAAAACGATCGATCGAACGGTCTAATTCTGCATTGGAATTCAAATAGCCATAATCCACTGGTGCTTCGCCTAGCTGTTCGTCATATTCAAAATTCATGATTGGTACTTTAACGCTCATGATGTTTTTTTCGATAACAGCTAACTCGACATTTTCAGCTGGTAGAACAAACAATTCATCAATGAAGGCTTCCGGCAATGAAGCTTTCGCAAGGACAAAATCACTCATAGCCGCTGTCATTTCTTTTTCCACTATTTGGCGCAACTCATTGTTCTTACGGATAAGCAAAATGAATTGACGCATCAATTCATCCTGTTTATCCTTCAACAGTTTGTGTCCTCTTGTTGCAGTCGTCAATTGTTTTTTGAGTCGTGTCAATTCCATTCGTGTCGGATTAACATTTAATCGAACCATCAGACACTCACTCCCCTTCTGGCAGGTACTGGTCAAGCAGATCGTCTTTGATCCGTTTTAATTCCGTTCGTGGAAGCATGGCTAAAAGTTCCCATCCTAGATCCAGCGTTTCAGTGATCGAGCGGTTGGTATAAAATCCTTGATTGACATATTCTTTTTCAAAACGTTCCGCAAACTTAGCATAGATTTT
This sequence comes from Enterococcus sp. AZ062, assembly GCF_051715065.1. Lineage (NCBI taxonomy): Bacteria > Bacillati > Bacillota > Bacilli > Lactobacillales > Enterococcaceae > Enterococcus > Enterococcus sp. AZ062. The sequence continues at coordinate 2,391,235 of NZ_JBIOTB010000001.1, forward strand.
ATCCACATCTGACAACGCCGACTCCCCTAAGACAACAGCTAATTCTTTGGCTTGTTTGCCTTGAGCATACGCCGCAAACAATTGGTTCATCGTTGCTGCATGATCTTTTCTAGTTTTCCCTTCACCTGTCCCTTTATCTTTCAAACGTGAAAGTGAAGGCAAGACATCGATCGGTGGTTGGATGCCGCTCTTGTACAATTCCCTCGTCAAAATGATTTGTCCTTCTGTGATATAGCCGGTCAAATCAGGGATAGGATGGGTCTTATCGTCTTCTGGCATAGTCAAGATCGGGATCTGTGTCACAGAACCCTTCAACCCACGGATTCGACCAGCTCGTTCATATAAAGTTGCTAAGTTCGTATAAAGATACCCTGGATAGCCACGACGACCAGGCACTTCACGACGGGCAGCAGAGATTTCGCGTAATGCTTCGGCGTAGTTGGTCATATCTGTCATGATGACTAACACGTGCATCCCTTTTTCATAGGCGAGATATTCAGCCGCAGTCAATGCCATGCGAGGCGTTGCGATCCGTTCAATGGCTGGGTCATTTGCTAAGTTCATGAACATCACCGAACGATCGATTGCTCCCGTCTGGCGGAAGTCTTCCATAAAGAATTCTGCTTCTTCAAAGGTGATTCCAATGGCAGCAAAAACAACTGCAAAATCATCAGAAGAGTCTAATACCGTCGCTTGTCTCGCAATTTGAGCAGCTAATTCTTTGTGTGGCAAACCAGAGCCGGAAAATACCGGCAATTTTTGTCCTCTGACCAAAGTGTTCAGGTGATCGATTGCTGAGATACCTGTTTGGATAAACTCATCAGGATAATCACGAGCCACCGGGTTGATGACTTCTCCATTGATGTCCAAGTATTTTTCTGGCAGGATTTCTGGCCCATTGTCTTTTGGACGACCTAACCCGTCAAATACACGACCGATCATGTCTTCAGAAACCCCTAACTCTAATGGATGCCCTAAAAAGCGGACCGTTGAATCTCTCAGATTGATCCCACTAGTTCCTTCAAAAATTTGGACCATCGCTTTGTCTTCTTGTACTTCAAGCACTTGTCCACGACGAATCTCGCCATTTTGCATACGAACTTCAATCAACTCTTCATATTTCACCCCAGCGACTTTCTCGACCGCCATCAAAGGTCCGACCACTTCTCCAATTGTTCGATATTCTTTAATCATCGGTCATTCCTCCTTCTGAAACAATTGCTTGGATCGTTGGTTTGATATTCGCTTGGATTTCATCTAATTTCTCTAATTCTGTTTCTGGCACGAATTTACTACGACCGATTCGTTCTCTCAATCCCACAGTTCCTTTCATGATCTCACTGAGATAAGCACCTAATGAAATCGCCTGACGTGCTTCTTCACCAAAAGATAGGATCAATTTCAACATCTTGAATTGCTTTTCTCTAGAAGTAAATGTATCCACGTCATCAAACGCATTTTGTTGTAAGTAATCTTCACGAATGGATTTTGCTACTTCAAGCGTCAAGCGATCATTATCTGAAAGTGAGTCGACACCAACAAGACGCACGATTTCATTCAATTGCTCTTCTTGTTGCAAGATACGCATTCCTTCTGCCACCATCTCTGCCCAATTCGCTTGTAGGATCTGATCCATATAACGTCCCACTTCTGACGAATAAAGAGAATAGCTTTGAATCCAATTGATGGATGGAAAATGACGCTTCTGCGCCAGACTGGAATCTAATCCCCAGAATACTTTCACGACGCGCAACGTATTTTGCGTCACTGGTTCAGAAACATCTCCACCAGATGGTGAGACCGCACTGATCGCTGTAATGCTTCCTTCACGTTCTTCACTACCTAAAGCAATGACACGTCCAGAGCGTTCATAGTATTCTGCTAAACGAGAACCTAAATATGCAGGATAGCCTTCATCACCAGGCATTTCTTCTAAACGTCCACTCATTTCTCGCAAAGCCTCTGCCCAACGAGAAGTGGAATCTGCCATGATCGCCACATCATACCCCATATCACGGAAATATTCCGCAATAGTGATCCCTGTATAGATCGATGCTTCCCGTGCAGCTACTGGCATATTTGATGTATTGGCAATCAATACGGTACGTTCCATCAATGATTCACCTGTATTAGGATCGATCAATTCTGGAAACTCATTCAGTACGTCCGTCATCTCATTACCACGTTCACCACAACCAACATAAACGACCATGTCGACATCCGCCCATTTAGCGATTTGATGCTGAACAACTGTTTTTCCGGCACCAAAAGGACCAGGAACAGCGGCAGCTCCGCCTTTTGTCACTGGGAAAAAGGTATCGATAACACGTTGCCCCGTGATCATTGGCGCGTCCGGATTCAATTTTGCTTTGATCGGACGACTCCGTCTAACAGGCCATTTTTGCAACATCGTCAATTCTCGCAAACCGTCTTCTGTTTCAATGACACAAACCACTTCATCGATTGTAAATGATCCCGCTTCGATTTTTTTGATTTTTCCTTTGACGCCATGAGGTACCATGATTTTGTGTTGGATGATCTTTGTTTCATCCACCACACCTAGAACATCTCCGGTACTGACTTCTTGCCCGACTTCAGCAGTTGCTTCAAACCACCATTTTTTTTCATGGTCTAACGCTGGTAATTGGACACCACGACTTAAAAAGTTGCTTTGCGTGATCGCCATGAACGTATCCAATGGCCGTTGGATCCCATCAAACATTTGTGAAATGATCCCAGGCGCCAACTCAACAGACAACGCTTCACCTGTTGAACGAACGGGTTCACCAGGGCCGATCCCTGAAGTTTCTTCGTATACTTGTATCGATGCGACATCTCCGCGCATCTCAATGATTTCGCCGATGACTCCTAGCTCTCCCACTAAGCACATATCTTGGATACTTGCATCTGACATATTTTTTGCCATCACGAGAGGGCCGGAGACTTTTATGATTTTTCCAATTTGCAATGCACTATCTCCTTTACATTCTATAAGATATTTTGTCCAACTGCTTTTTCCACACTCTTTTGGATCTCTGCTACGCCGATCCCCATCGTTCCTTGATGGCTAGGGATTAGGACAATTGCTGGCGTCATCGATTCTTTGTAACGTTCTATCGTCTCAGGTGTCATCGCCGCCGATTGTTCTGTGACATAGATCACTCCATAGGCGCTTTTTGCCATTTGTTCGATTGCGCGCCTCACTTCTTGTGGCTCTGTCGCATAGTGCACATCAAACCCAAATAATTTAAATGGTAAAACAGAATCTTTGTCGCCAACGACACCGATTTTATGCGTCATAGACTTGTCTCACCCTTTCTCTGATCGTTTCATTATCAAAGTGATTTTTCTTACCGATCACTAATAACCGAAGATTTTTACTCTCAATTTCTTTTGCATTCAAGAAAGCAAGTAAAGGCAACGGGCCAAAAGCCTGCGTTTGTGCGGCTTCATACAGCGAAGATAAGTAATCGTCTTTGATTTGTTCTAATCGAACAAAATCTAGTTCTCCTTCATGGATTGCAGGTTCGATCAATTGACGATAATCTGTTGTTTGCAGAAAGTTCAAATAGGTATCCAACTCGCTTTTGACGAAACTCAAAAACGTTTCTTTCGGGATACTGCCAGAACTTGAAAGTACTGCGGTCATAAATCCGCTGGATCGTTGTTGCAAGATACCGCGTGCCATCGTCGTGATATTAGTCAAATCAATAAACGCAATGATTTCTTCCAGTAATTCCGGATACCCAAGTTTCTCTCCAAGACGACGTTGCTCTGTCAAGAAATAGCGATCATAGATAACATCGATTCCTTGTAACACAGAGGATTCTTCGCAGTATTCATGGACTTCACGAATACTATCCATCAACTGCGAAGGCAATTCTGTAGAGGCTTGTGTATGGATTGCTTGCTTTAACGTTTCACAAGAATAAAACCCATCGTTACGATATAGATGATCCAGATTTTTACCCGTCATCTCAGCTTTTGTCAGGACTTTTAAATTATGGAACGTATAACGCATCGTATAGACCCAAACGACTTCAGGTTCTGGCGCCGACTCTTTCAACCAGGTAAACAGTTTGCCCGATTCAGCCAACAGATTTTCCTCAAAGTCCCGTTCAAACCCTTCGTAGATATAAGGATGGTAAATCGTTGTTTTTAACATTTCGCCTAATGCGTCCAATGATTTCGTCTGGATCATGCGATCAAAGTCTTCTTTTGATAAAAGTTCTAATTCTCTTCCACGAATCAAAGGATTTAATTCATGATAATCCATTCACCGATCCCTCCTTACTCGAATAGTTGTTTCGCAATTTCAAAGCGCATTTGTTCTTGCACTTCTTGTACTAGATCACTATAGACAAAGTTGTATTGTACGCCTTGGTCATCAATCAAAAATCCTGCTTCTTTGGCAATCCTTCGGTCACTTAGATGCAAGGTGAAGGGCAACTGTTGATTCCACTTTGTCACTACTTCATTGGTTAAAATGGCAGCAGATTTTTCTCCGGCTAATAAAGTAACATCACCAGATAAGGATAAATTCTGCACCATATTGAACATCAATGAAAGTTGATCTTCTGCCGGCCAACTTTCTAATTCTTGGCGTGCTTCAGCAAACAAACGATGTAAAAATTCTTGTTTTTCATTGAGTGTTGCTTGACGCACTTCCACCTGTTGGCGATTTCTTAATTGACGGTAACTCTTTTCGATTTCTTCAAGTTCTTTAGATTTTTGCTTTTCATCGTCTGCTTCTAAACGCGCACGCTCGATTTTGAACTGCTGATCGATTTTTTCACGTTCTGCTTTTTCAAACGCCGCTCGTTCTGCTTCAGCTGTTTCATTCATTTGACGAATGATATTATCAATGGCGTTCATTGTTTTTCCTCCTTGTTTAAGCATTCAATACTAATAAGAAAGAAATAACGAAGCCTAAGATTGCGTAAGTTTCAACCATTGCGGCAAAGATAATTCCTTTAGTTGCGTGTTCTGGTTTTTTCGCTAAGATCTGGATACCTGCAGCAGATACTTTCCCCTGAGCAATCCCAGAAAACAATCCTGTAAAGGCAATCGGTAAAGATGCGCCTAAAAAATTCAGCCCTTGGACGACCGACATATCTGCATTTAAATTGATAAAGATCAAGAAGGCGATTACGAAGCCATAAAGTCCCTGTGTTCCGGGAAGTAATTGTAAAATCAACGCTTGTCCGAATTTTTCCGGTTGACTTGTTGTCAATGCAGCTGCGGCTTCACCAGTCATCCCCACACCTTTCGCTGATCCGATCCCTGAAAAGATCGTGGCTGTCGCCATCGCTAATACCGCAAACACCATTCCACCATTTTGAGCAATTAAGTAATCCATCATTTTTTAAAATTCCTCCAATTTTTTTACTTTTTCTTATGATTGATATTGACATATTTTTCCGCTGTTTTCAGTGGATCGAAGGCCCGTCCGCCTCCGGTATAAAACTTGCCGAAAAATTCGACATATTGCAATCTCGCGCCATGCACGTAGGCACTAAGCAAGGTCAAGAACATATTCAACGCATGTAAAGCGATGATCAATAAGATCCCGACACTAAAGCGCGCGGCTGGCGGCATGAAAGCAACCAACATATTGAAGGCAGCGCCGATACTCCCACCAGAGATCCCCAAAGCCATCAATCGTGTGTAACTCACTAGATCACCGATATAACCAGTCAAACCATACAAATTATAGGCTCCTTTTGCAGCACCTTTGGCTTTGGATGAAGATTGGAAAATCGGAATGACCAAAATACATAGCGCTGATAAAATCGCTAATCCTGCACCTAGGTAAACAAAAATCGGGTTCTTGACGATCATACTACCAAGTAATAAAAGGACGACTCCCACTAAAATCCCTTGCCAGGCAAATCCATCATTGATCGCATCCACGTAATCTTTGCGCTTGATATGCTCTTTTGCTGCAAGAAACAATCCGACTAAGATTTGGATAAGCCCAAAAATGACAGACAAGACTAAAATCGTATTGACATCATCTGTTGTAGACAACAACGGGAAGGGTAAGTGGATACCTAATACTTCGGTCGGTAACGCTTGTCCAAAGAAGGAACTATAAATAAATCCCCAGATGATCGACGGAATCGCTAAGATTTCGAAAAACTTAGCAAATCGCTGCATCCCTCGAGGTAATACCAACAATTTTTGCGCAATGATTGCGCCTATAAGCATGAGTAAACCATAACCAATATCAGCCACCATCATCCCGAAAAAGACAAGATAAAATGGCGTCATCCATGGTGTCGGATCAATTTCATGATACTTAGGTAAACTATACATTTCCGTCAGCATTTCAAAAGGTGCCACTATTGGATGGTTCTTCAATTTCGTTGGTACTTCTTGATCGATCTCTTCTTCGGTGGGCGCTTCAAAGCTAAGAAAGACTTCATCAGCAGACAACGTATTTTCTACCTGCTGGATCAATTCTTGCTTTTCGTCCTCGCCGACCCAGCCTTGGACAACGATCAGGTAAGGCGCCATGACAAATCGATCCTTCACTGCTTCTCGTTCTGCCATTGCCAAGAGGATTTCTTCTGCCCATTCCAATTCTTGGATGTAACTGCTACAACGACCGATTTTGATCGCTAATTGTTTTTGTGCTTCGCAACAAGCTTGCAACTCTTGCTTGATTTCCTGTAGCTGTTCTTTTGGCGTTTGCTTATAAGGATATGCTTCTTTGACAAAACCATAACGAGTAGCAATCTCATCGACAATAGATGCTGAAGTTTTGAGCACCACGTAAGTCAAGTAAACGAAGTGATCTGTTTCGCTGACTTCTTCCACGTAGACCTCTGGTACTTTTGCTAATGCTTCTCGAAATTCTGTCGCATTAGCAACACTGATCGTTCCCATCTCAACTGTTGTTTGGTGACTACGAAAGCTTTGCGGTATAACATCCAGATTTGCCCAATGTGTCAACCAGTCTTCCTGCTCTGACAGTTGTTCTCGTTGTTCTGCCAATGTTTCCCATTGTTTCTTTAACCCTAATATTTCAGTTAAACGCTTCGTAAAATCTTCTTCCGAATAATTTGCTTCTAGTTCCTGCAAGGTCACTTCTCTTCGTTTGAGGTGTTGTTTCTTTTGTTGCTTGTCCCCATGATGATCAATGAATTGAACAGCTTCTCTTGTTTGCATGATCCGACTAGTAAGCGCATTGACGATCGGTTCTTTTTCGAAAATCGCTGCTTTAGGAAAATAAGTATCCACCCATTGATTATTTGTCGTTTCTTGAAAAAGATCGCGAATCTCTACATTTTGAATACCTTGGATTGCTTGTAATAAGGCATCCTGATTTTGTTTATCGGAAATGAGAGTCACTTTTTCCATCTTAGTGACGGCCATAGGTTTCTTTCACCCTTTCAATGATCGCGTCAACCGCTTGCTGACGTTGCTTCTCATATTGTTCTTGTACAATAGATTGCAATCGTCTAGCGTCTTCGTTCAATTTATTTTTTTCAGCAATCGCTTTTTGCTGTTCCGCTCGTTTTTTTTCTTCAAACAACTGTTCCAAATGTTGTTTTTGACTTGCACGAAGTTGATCCAATTCGACATCTTTTGCTTCTTTATAATCTTTTAACTCTTGCTGAAGCTTTTTCATCGCTTGTTCATTTTCTTTTTCAGCTTGTTTGATTTTTTCTAAGGCTTCTAGCACATTCCCCACTCCCTTTCTCTAAAAAAAAGAGGGACATCCTTTCTTTTTTCATTGAAAGTATGTCCCTCTAAAAATAACTTCAGATAATTTAGGCACTTTCAAAAAAATGTTCTTCTCACCCCTTGAAGAACTAGATCCTTGAAGCTTGCGCCCAACCATTTATATATTTCTTACTTACAAGTATAACAAATTCAGGTAAAATTTCAACTAACAGATCCCTTTTTCCTTTCAGAAAGTTCACAACTGACAGTAAATGAGCAACTTTAGATAAACATTCTACCTATTATATAATTACGTACGTTTTCCAAAACAAATATTTTAATTTTTTTTAAACTATTGCTAAAATAGAAGTAGTTAATGAATGGAGGAAATCGTATGCATCAAAAAATTGGTATCGCGGCCAATCAATTACTGCGGGCTACAGAAACATTTCAAGGAAATCAAGTCACTTACACCCCGCAAGGTTTTGTTAATGCGGTACAGCAAGCAGGGGGCTTGCCTTTGCTTTTCCCTATTTCTTCCACAGAAAGCGCTCGTGACTACATTCAGCTCGTCGATAAGCTACTCCTTGCTGGTGGTCAGGATGTCAGTCCTTCGCTCTACAACGAAGCGCCTCACCCTAAATTGACAGAAACAAACCTCGATCGAGATTTGTTTGAACAGGCGTTGATCCATGAAGCATTGAAGCAAAACAAACCGATCTTAGCTGTGTGTCGTGGGATGCAATTATTGAATGTAACGTTAGGTGGGAATCTCTACCAAGACCTTACGTTATATCCAAATTGGTCAGTCAAACATGAACAACAACCAACCCCACCGCAATTTGCTACGCATGAAATCACAGTCGAACCAGATAGTAGACTCCACGAAATATTACCTACTTCTTATTTTGTGAATTCTTATCATCACCAAGCAATCAGAGATCTTGCTCCAACACTAAAAGCGACAGCGTATTCTCCTGATGGATTGGTGGAAGCTGTTGAAAGTAGAGGATCCGACCAACGAATACTTGGTGTTCAATGGCATCCTGAGCTTATTCATCAAAAAAATCCACTCGATCAAAAATTATTTGATTATTTTGTACAATCGTTATGATCGTTACAAACGAAATGAAAAGCCCGTCTAGCAGAAACATGTTGTTTCTGCTAGACGGGCTTCATTCATTTTATGCAAGGCACATCGACCAGCAGTTAACTTCTACGATACTCAAGCAACTGTTTCAATTGCTGGATTTGTCGCTGCAATTCGCTCCCTTTTGTCGTATCACGATTTAATTTTCGTGGCAACTGTTGATCAATGACCTTTTTCACTTCTGCCAAGCCATTGGCTGTTTCAAATTGTTCCTCGATGCCTAGAAATGGATAGTGGGTCACGATTTGAAAGCCATAAGAGTTACATAGCAACGAATACCCTGCAATACCTGTTGTTCGTTGATAGGCCTTTGATAAACCACCGTCAATCACGAAAACTGTTCCGTCTGCTTTGATTGGGGATTCCCCTTTTTTCACTTTGACTGGTGTATGTCCATTGATGATCACTGAACCATAAACCGGTACACCGAACTCACGCCTTACTTTTTGACTCAACCATTCTTTGTCTCGTAATCGATAGTAAGCATTGCTGACTTCCACATGCGTTTCTTTTTCTGCTAAATAATAACGCTCAAACGTCGCCATCTTACTTTTACCAAACAACGGCGAGTAAGGCCCACTCCATGCATACCAAATCAAATCAGTCGCTAAGTCTTCTTTTTTCTTTAGTGATTTAGCACTTTCACGAATCTGTTCTTCAAAGAATGCCATCAATTGCTTCCCTTGATACGTCTCACTCCCAAGTTTAAAACTTAGAAACTCACCATGTTCATCTACTGGCATACAGCCATGAAACAAGATACTTTGGTTCGTGACAAGATACATCCTACCTTTTTCTAAAAGGAAATCCATATGTTTTTGCATTCGGAGTGAATGTTGAAAAGAATACAGCAACATATCGATCACTCGTCGTTCGTCTGCCGATAAACGATCCGGTTCCTGCGTAGAAATCGTCTGAAAACATGGGTGATGGATCGTATACTTTTGACCATCCAGAAATAACTCATTTTTTTCATAATCGATATTCGCTAAGATATCCCGATCCGCCATCTCAAATTCCGGTCGTCGTTTCAGTAATTGGGATTCTAGTTTGAACTGCATGATCGCAAGCGCCTGATGGATCTTCTCCATCTCTTCTCTCTCGCGTTCTGTCGCGTCTTGGCTATTCTTAGGTGTAAACAAAGGGTTTGTCTGATAAGTTTCTGTCGCAAACGAACAAAGGGAACGCAGATTCAACGCGTATTCTTTTTCCAACTCGAATAAATAATTATACCGCGCAGCGATACGCAATAAGGTCAACAAACAAGTTTCCGAGCCACAATACGCCCCAAGCCATAAAATATCATGATTGCCCCATTGGATATCGATTGAATGGATCTCCATCAAGCGGTCCATCACTTTGGCGGCTTGTGTCCCCCGATCAAAGATGTCTCCGACTACGTGGACATGATCGATCACCATTCGTTGAATCGTCTGCGCTAACTTTTTTAAAAAGCGCTCTTCTTCATTCATCTCAAGCAACTGATCAACGATTTTACTCACATAAGATTTTTTCCCTTGCACACGATCATCAACATACAATAATTCCTCAATGATATAACTATATTCTTTAGGTAAGGCTTTTCTTACTTTTGATCTCGTATACTTGACAGAAGTGAATCGCAGCAACTCAATCAATTGATGGATCAACGTTGTTTTGTCTTGTTTCTTGTACCAGTCAGTCGCTAATGCGTATTCCGGATAGGCAACAAAAATCGTTAATCGCTTGATCTCTTCTTCACTTAAACATTCTTGAAATAAATCTTTGATTTTCTCTCGTAGATTCCCTGAACCATTTCTCAATATATGATCAAATGCTGGAAACTCGCCATGGATATCACTTAAAAATAATTCGGTTCCTTTTGGTAGTTGTAGAATTGCTTCTAAGTTGATGATCTCCGTAATGACTTCTTCTTTTGTTGGGAATTTTTCTGACAATAATTCTAAATATTGATCCATCCAAACGCCTCCAAAATTGGTATACCTAAAATTATAGGACACACAATGGATATTTACAACAAAATTACTTTATCTATTCGAAAATAGGTACATATATAATCGTGAATTTTTTAAATCAAACAAAAGCGCTCTAGGTATACGACCAAAAGCAACTCTTATGAAAATAAGCCGAGACACCCAAAATTTGAAGAACAATTTTCGGGTGTCTCGGCTTATTTCTCAGAGTTGAATATTTCTGTGACAACTTCAACCTTTATTTCTTTTTGCGTTCATTTCTCATGATTGAAATTGATTGTTTCAATGACGTCCAAATACCACCTTCACTGTAAACAAGCACGTTTGATTTGTACATATTTGCGGACATGAACATCAATACGAATGTGATGATCACTAAGACGACCAAAGAAATCAATGCGCCACTCATTTCAACTGTTTCATTTGCCAAGCGGATCGGCATGATATATGAAGATAGGAACGGTATATATGAAGTGATGCGGATCACGATATTATTCGGATCAGATGCACCAAGGATCAATCCTAACATATAACCCCCTAAAGAAAGGTACGTCACTGGTAAAATCGCTTTTGCTGTATCTTCGGCTTTGTTGACCAGTGAGCCACATAAGGCAGCTAATACCGCGTAGATCAAAATACCAAAGAACATAAATAGTAAAGAGTACCATAAGAATGGGCCGAAAATACTATCTAAAGAAATCCCATCCAGTACACTTTTAACGATTTCCATATCTTTGAACTGATTGAATCCTATTGCAAAGATGATGCCATATAAAGCCATTTGAGTGACTGCCACTAGCAGTACCCCTGTCAATTTTCCATAAAAATGTTTTTGTGCAGTGGTACTAGACAAAATCACTTCCATGATTCTTGTCCCTTTTTCTGAAGCAATCTCTTGTGCAATGATCTGTGCATACGTCAAGATGATGATGAATAGAATGATTGTTGCAACATAACTGACCGCATATTGAACAGCTGAGTTATCTTCTCCTATCGTCATTTCACCATTTGCATCAAAACTGACTTTTTGTCTTGAAAATGCAGCGGGTTGACTTAATGCAGCCACTTCTTCTGGAGAGATCCCTAAACTACTTGCCCGCATCATCGACTGTAAGCCAGTCAACTGCTGTTGGATCAACAGTTGCGTTGCTTGGCCTAATGAGTTTTCACTAAATAATTCTCCGGATACTTCTCCATTATCTGTCGTGACTACCATGTACGCATCGATCTTTTCGTCAGATAACTTACTTTTGGCTTCATCCTCCGATGAAAAAGCTTCAAAGTGGAAATCCCCCATATCGGATTGACTCAAATAATCAGTGATTTGTTGGTCTTCAGCAATGACACCGATTTTATCTGTTTCACTGTTTTGTTGAGCAAAATTACCTGCTAAGTAAATCACACCCATCAAAACAAACGGCACTAGTATCATAATAATAAAAGAAATCGATTTGACATTTTTCAAATAGACATCTTTCGTGATGATCCAAAACTTACTCATGTAGCTCACCTGCTTTCATCTTGAAGATTTCTTCTAAAGTAGGCGGTTGTTGATTGAACATTGGAATATAGCCAAATTGCGTCGCGCGAGTAAAGATCTCTTTCCCTACATCTGGATGATCCAATGTGATTTCCAACGATTGATCCTCACGAAGAATCACTTTTTGGACCCCGTCGATTTCCTCTATTTCTTGCTGTGATAATCCAGACTCTAAAAATAGCTTTGTTCGTCCAAATGCTTCTCGAATCTCGTGGACTTTCCCATCTAGTACCATCTCCCCATTTCGAAGCATGATCAAGTGGTCACAAATCTTTTCAACATTATCCATGTTGTGACTAGAAAAAATGACACATGAGCCATTTTTCTTCAATTCGATGATCCCGTCTTTAAGTAGCTCAGCATTCACTGGGTCCAACCCACTAAAAGGCTCGTCTAAAATAATCAACTTAGGTTCGTGGATCAGTGTTGCAATCAGTTGTACCTTTTGTTGATTTCCTTTTGACAAGGACTTAACTTTATCTGTTTTTTTCCCTTTTACTTGAAATTTCTCCATCCAAAAATCGATCTTAGGTTCAATTTCTTTTTTCGTTTTTCCACGTAATGCAGCAAAATAGATCAACTGTTCTTGGATCGATACCTTGGGATAAAGCCCTCGTTCTTCAGGTAAATACCCAATGATATCATAATCTTTTTCACTCAAATGATGACCGTTCCATAGCACTTCGCCTTGATCTTGCGTCAAAAAATCTAAAATCAAGCGAAAAGTCGTTGTTTTTCCTGCACCGTTTTGCCCAATCAATCCCATGATTTTTCCATCAGGTATTTGAAAAGAAACATGATCAACAGCTGTATAACTGCCAAACGTCTTAACCAAATCCTTTACCTCTAGCATTTTCTCACTCCTTCATCCTAAATTCCTCTATCCTTTACTGTACGATATAAAAATAACTTATATATAAAAACTTATGTTATTGTTTTTTATTGTACATATAAAAATGATAGGACACTTTACAGGTTTTGTAAAGCGCCCTCAGTTCAATTTTTATGCAGTTTATCGAAAACATTTTGTGCTACATTTTTTGGTAGACCAATTTCTTGTAACTCCTCAATTGACGCAGCGGTGATGTTTTTTAACGATTTGAACTCTTTCAACAACATTTTTTTTCGTTTTGGCCCTAACCCTTCAATCTCATCTAAGCGCGAAGCAAAACTATTTTTACTACGTAATTGGCGATGAAACGTGATTGCAAAGCGATGGACTTCGTCTTGGATACGTTGCAATAAAAAGAATTCTGGTGAATTTCGTTCAAGCGGAACAACTTCTAATTCATTCCCAAATAACAACTCATTGGTTTTATGCTTATCATTCTTCGCCATTCCAGCGACTGGGATATCGATACCTAATTGATTTTCTAATACATCCTTTGCTACATCGACTTGCCCTTTCCCCCCATCGATCAAAATCAGATCAGGCAATGGCAGTTCTTCTCGTATCACACGTGCATAGCGGCGGTAGATGACTTCTCGCATCGAAGCATAGTCGTCCGGTCCAACGACCGTTTTGATTTTATATTTACGGTATTCTTTTTTTGCTGGTTTTCCATCGATGAACACCACCATCGCTGCTACTGGATCGGTCCCCATGATATTAGAGTTATCAAAAGACTCGATCCGGATAGGTGCTGGGATGTTCATTGCATTACCAAGGCGCTCGATCGCTCCGATCGTTCGTTCTTGTTTCCTAACGATCAAATCAAAGCGTTCGTTCAATGCCACCCTTGCATTTTTATTGGCTAGTTCAACTAACTTTTTCTTCTCACCACGTTTGGGCTGGATGACCTTTGTCGCTAACAACGCCTCAACACTCGGTTGGTCGATCGTATCAGGGATCACCACTTCTTTTGGAATGAAATGTTCATTTTCTTGATAAAACTGCCCGATGTATGTTAAGAAATCCTCTTCTGCTTCATTGTAAAAAGGAATGATCGATACATCTCGTTCAATCAGTTTTCCTTGACGTACAAAGAATACTTGGACACACATCCAGCCTTTATCAATGGCATAACCAAACACATCTCGATCAATCAAATCAGTGTTTGTCATTTTTTGTCTTGTCATGATCGTTTCGATGGCTCTGATTTGATCACGATACTCTGCTGCTTTTTCAAATTCCATATTTTCTGCAGCCTTGGCCATTTTTTCTTGGATCTCGGCTTCGATCATCTCATGACCACCATTCAAAAAGCGTTTGACTTCATTCACGATACTTGTATATTCCGCTGGATCTACATCAAAATAGTAGGGACATAAACATTGTCCTAAATGATAATAAAGACAAGGTTCTTTTGTCTGACTCGGTTTACATTTCCGTAAAGGGAATAAACGATCTAAAATTTTTTTTGTTTCATTCGCAGCCCCAACATCGGGGTAAGGCCCAAAATAAAAGGCTTTGTCTTTTAATACTTTACGAGTGATCACTAAACGAGGATATTTTTCGTTCGTGATCTTTAAAAAAGGATAAGTTTTATCATCCTTTAACATAATATTGTATTTAGGATCATTCTTTTTGATCAGATTGATTTCTAGCAGTAACGCTTCAATGTTAGATTCTGTCACAATGTATTCAAAGTCCTCGATCTCACTAACTAATCGCTCCGTTTTCGTGTTATGGCTTCCAGTAAAATAGGAACGCACGCGATTTTTCAAGACTTTGGCTTTTCCTACATAAATGATCGTACCGTTTTTGTCTTTCATCAAATAGCAGCCAGGCTGATCAGGAAGTAATGCAAGTTTATTTTTTATTCGTTCATTCATGGTGACTGCTCCTTTATATTTCTGATATCGCTATTATAACAGAGGTTGAGATAGAAGTATCAAGCGAAGAGACACAAGAAAAATTTTGCGTAGCTTATCGTATAAATTTTTAAGTATCCTGTACGCTAACAAAAGATTCTATTCTCTTCATTTATGGCTTTTTTATTCCACGTCTCCGTTCAGTTTTATGACTCGATTAGTCGCAAAAAAACCGAGACAGCAATCCATATGATTGTTGTCTCAGTCTGATGTGTTAGTTACTTAATCTTATAAGTGTTGGGCAATCATTTGACGTAATTGATCTTTTGATTGAACACCGATTGCTTTTTCTACTACTTCGCCGTCTTTTTTCAAAAGTAATGTTGGAATACTCATGATCCCAAATTGTTGTGGTGTTTCAGGATTTTCATCAACATCCATCTTCACGATTCTGAATTCGTCTTCGTCATATTCTTCTTCTAACTGGTCTAAAATTGGCGCTTGCATTCGACAAGGTCCACACCAAGTTGCCCAAAAGTCGATTAAAACTAACCCTTTATCTGTTTCTTCGTTGAATGTTGCATCTGTAATTACTTGAGCCATATCAAAGACCTCCATTTATTAGTCTACTCTAAGTATAGCACTATTGGTGCCTAGATTCGAGCTATTTGCTTACCTTTAGTAAGTTTTATTTAAATTTAACAATTGTCGCACCATTGCCCCCTTGATTTCCTGGAGCAAAATCGAAGCTCTTGACACTACGATGATTTTTTAAATAATCGGTGATTCCGGTTCTTAGTGCGCCTGTGCCTTTTCCATGAACGATCGTCACTTGAGGGTAGCCAGCCAAAATTGCCGCATCTAAATATAGATCGACTTCATTTAATGCTTCTTCATAACGCTTCCCTCGAAGATCCAGCTGGTTGGAGACGGTGGAATGAGCATCTGAGCGAACCGTATGGATCACTCGTTGTTGTGGTTCTTTTTGGGGAGCAATCGGTGTTAATTCACTTTCCGAAACGTTCATCTTCAGGATACCGATCTCCACTTGCCATTGGTTGCCATTTTTGCGCAACAATGTTCCACGCTGCCCATAAGTCGTCACGAGTACTTCGTCACCTGGTTTCAATGTTTTCTGTTCTTTCGCTTTTTTCAAGACCTTATTTTTCTTTAATTGTTCTTCTTGATGCAAGTTGGCTAACTGTGATTTTGCATCGATCAATTGATGCTCTTTGACCGTACCTTGCCCCACTTGTTTTTGTAAGTTGCGAATATCTGCGATGATTTTTTCTGCCTTTTCTTCTGCTTCAGAAACAAGTGCGTTGGCTTTTTGTTTGGCTTTCGCCATTTCTTGTTCACGCTCTTCAAAGAAGTAGCTATAAGCTTCTTTCAAATCATTGTACAGACGTTGCGCTTCATCGACATAATGACGCATCTCTAAATACTCTGTTTCTGCCATTTTTCGACGATTCTCTAAATCAGTGATCATTTCATTCAAGTCTTGACTTTCATCGTTCATCAATTGCTTGGCTTCATCAATGACTTGGTTGTCTAATCCTAAACGACTTGAAATCTCAAAGGCATTACTTCTACCCGGCACGCCGATCAACAAGCGGTAAGTTGGGCTAAGAGTGTCAACGTTGAACTCCATACTCGCATTGATGGTATTCGAGCGATTGTAGCCATAGACTTTCAATTCAGGATAATGTGTTGTTGCCATCACATAGGCAGATTTCTTTCCGAGATCATCTAAAATAGCAATGGCTAGCGCTGCTCCTTCTTGAGGATCAGTCCCCGCACCTAGTTCGTCAAATAAAACTAAGCTTTTTTCATTGACTTTGGAAAGGATATCCACGGTATTTGTCATATGTGAGGAGAAGGTCGATAAACTTTGCTCAATCGATTGTTCATCTCCGATATCAGCAAAAATATCTTCAAAGATCCCGATCTGACTTTCTTCATCCGCCGGGATCGGTAACCCTGCTTGCCCCATCAATTGCAATAAGCCCAGTGTTTTCAACGTGATGGTTTTCCCACCAGTATTTGGTCCGGTAATGACGATCGCTTGATAGTTTTCCCCAATCGAAATATCATTTGGGACGACTTTTTCTTGATCGATCAATGGGTGTCTGGCTTGCTTCAAATCAACGATGTTTTCTGTACTGATCGTCGGCACGATTGCCTTTAGTTCTTTCCCAAAGCGTGCTTTCGCATTCATCAAGTCCATTTTTCCAATGACATACGCATTGTGGATGATTTCTTGACGATGAGGAACTAACTCCGCCGACAACTCGCTTAGAATACGTTGGATCTCATTGCGTTCGGCAATTTGATATTGACGCAAGCGATTGTTCAATTCCACGACTTGTTTTGGTTCAACGAATAGTGTTTGTCCCGAAGAACTTTGATCATGGACGACTCCGCCAAACACACCACGATATTCTTGTTTTACTGGAATAACATAGCGGTCGTTTCTCATCGTAATGATGGCATCACTTAGGTATTTGGCATTTTTCCCACGAACGATCCCATCTAATTGTTCTCTAACTGCTTGTTCACTTCTACGGATATTATGACGGATCGTCTTCAACTCTGGAGAGGCATCATCCGTCACTCGTCCATCATCATCGATTGCTTCTTTCAAACGACGACTCAAGGATGGGATAGCAACTAATTGATCTGTCCAAAAATAAAGACGCGCAAACTCAATCTCGCTATCTGCTAAATCATCAATAAAACGTCGCAACTCACTAGTAGTTGATAGGACACGGGAAACCTGTGCTAGCTCGACCCCATTAAGGTCAGCACCGATTTCGATGCGTTTCATATGCGGACGGATATTCTCTAATTTGGGGATTGGGATACCGCCACGCAATCGTTGGACTTTTAGACCATCTTCTGTTTCTTCCAACCAATATCTGATCGTCTCTGCTTCATTCACTGGCACAAGCTGGGCTAATTCTTCTTGCCCTTGTGCTGTGATCACAAACTGTCGTACTTGTTGTTTTACTTTTTCAAACTCTAATGTTTCTAGAATGCGTTTGTTCATTTTTTTCACCTTACTTTCACTAAAAAAGAGGCCGATAGATGGCTAAGCAGTCTTCAAGACTAACCAACATCTTCATAGCCTCTGTCATTGACAAGAAATCATTTCTTACTTAGTTAATCACTTGTGTCACCCATAGATCATACATTTTATTTGCTAAAATAGGTGTTCGTTCAACCATAAATGTTGCAAGATTATTGCCACTAAATTGGTTTTGGATAAATCCCACCGGAATAAACGTCAGTAAACGTAAAACTAGAACCAAGGAAATATAGGTGATGATCACGGATAAAATCCCGCCAGCCACCCAGTCTAATTGCTTTAGTACAGGAATAAACGTCAACCCATGAGCGAATACCCCAATGAATCGTGTGACTAGCCAACCAATAAATAAAATGATCAAGAAAGCCACCCCTGCATAAAATGCTTCATCTAATTTAAATGAAAAAGCTTGATCAAAAAAAACTAAGTTAGAATTGGCTGTTACCGCAGGATAAGGAATATATAATTGCAGATGATTGGCTAATGTTTTGTAATAGGTTTGTGCTGCTAGAAATGAGACAAAATAGCCAACCAGATAAATCCCCTGTAGCGCAAAACCACGACTGGCTCCAGAAAAAAATGCAATCAGCAAAATAAATAAAATCAAAAGACTAAGCATACATTCTTCCTTTCTCTTCTATAATAATATCAATTTGAAGATCTTTGTTTGATTTGACCTTTTCGTTTTTCATTTAGAATCTGTTGTGCTTCCACATGATTTTTGATCTCATGGTCACTTCCATTTTCTTTCAATACTGCTCGTGCTTCGTTTTCAATCGCTTCGATTCGTTTGATCCGATTTTCCATTTCTGTGAATCTCACCATTTTTTGTTTCAGTTCTGTGACTTCTTTTATTAAATTCAAATTTTTTTCCTGTCTTTTCAATTGATCGGAAAATGCATTGACTGCTAATAAAATAGCTGCTTGTTCATTGTCTAATTGAGGGGACAATTCTTTCAGTTCAGCTAATTGTTCATTGATTAATTTTGTGACCATATCCATATGCTGTTTTGATTCTTGCCCGATAATAGTATACGTTTGGTCCGCAATCACCGCTTTATAGCGTGTTTTTTCATGTGCCATATGAATCTGTCTCCTCCTATTGCCAAAAATATTAACTAGTGTACCATATAGTTAAGCAATTAACCGTACACGAAAAACTTCATTATAAATACTTTACTATTATATGATAAACTTTGCAAAAATGCTATGTGTGCATTGATTTCAAATCAGCTGGATCTAGTCAAATACAACTTTTCTTACGACTGGATCGCAACAGGAGGAAAACATGAGTAACATTATCTTAAAAGTAACGACAAATCAAATGAATAAGATGAAAGAGGCGTATCGCCCATTTCTAGTACAAAAACCGATTCCATATACTCTTTTTTCAGCAAAAAAAAATGGCACAACGATCACTGCCTATACTTCTGGAAAAGTGATGTTTCAAGGCACCGGCGCCGAACAAGAAGCAGCAAAATGGGGAAATCCACTTACAGCAAAAAAAGCGACACAAACTAATTCTTCTTCCTTACCCAAAGATCTACAAACACTATCTGTTTTAGGGAGTGACGAAGTCGGCAACGGTAGTTACTTTGGCCCACTGACTGTTTGTGCTGCCTATGTCGATCAAACACAATTGAAAGAATTACGCACGTTAGGCGTCAAAGATTCAAAAGAATTAAAAGATGGACAAATCATTCAATTAGCCAAAGTATTAAAGGAAACGATCCCATATCAATTACTGGTTTTGCCACCAAAAAAATACAATGAGATCCAACCTACGTATAATGCAGTGAGAATGAAGGTCGCTTTACACAATCAAGCTATCCATTTATTGTTACAAAAAATTGCACCAGTCAAGCCGGATGCTATTTTGATCGACCAGTTCACACCGGAAGCCAACTTTAAAAAATACGCGCGTTTAGAAAAAAATCAACTCACCGAAAAACTCTACTTTGTTACAAAAGGTGAACAATATCATTTAGCTGTTGCTGCCGCTTCGATCATTAGTCGCGCAAGCTTTTTAGAAGAGTTGGACAAAGAATCTGCTGAACTTGGTCTCACGCTTCCTTCTGGTGCAGGTACAAAATCCGACCAAGTCGCTGCAACGATTTTAAAAAAAGGTGGCGAAGCCTTGTTAGCAAACTATGCAAAATTGCATTTTGCGAACACAGAAAAAGCCAAAAAATTAGTCAACTAACTATTAGTTTTAGCTTGTTCCACTTTTCTTTAAGTTCGATTTAAGTTTTGTTGTTTATCCTCATGTTCAAGAGGTGAAAACGATGAAAAAAATGCGAATTATTATTTTTTTATGTATAATCGGGATCATTGCCCTTTTCAAATTTGGTCTTAGCAATCAAGAAACAAATGCGAGACAACAGACAAGTAACAGTGTCTCTAGCATCATACCAACCACTGATTCTTCTTCAGAGACCCTCATAAAAATCGGAAAAGAAGATGCCACATTGTATGCAGATTCGTCATTAAGTGAACCGCTTATTTCCGTCAATGCTGGTGAACTGGCTACGCTTCTTTCAACTACAGCCAACGCCTACAAAATTACCACGAATGATGGTGAAACGGGCTATTTATCACTTACGGACGGCTCATCACTGACTCGCTCGACACAAGAGCTACCGAGTGACCTATCAGAAGCGGTGATCGTATTAGACCCAGGACACGGAGGCGACGATACAGGCGCGCTTAGCACAGATGGACATACAGAAGAAAAAACAGTGACACTCGCTGCCGCAAAACAGTTACAAACAAGTTTAGAAGCCGCTGGCGCAACGGTTTATTTGACACATGAAACAGATGACTACATTTCTTTAGATGACATCTGTTCATTTAGCGAAGAAAAAGCCGCTGACCTTTTTATCAGCTTACATGCTGATTCGACTGAATCGCCCAATGAAGCAACTGGTACCACCACTTATTATTATTACAATAGAGACCAACGTCTAGCGGAAACTGTTTCTGATGAACTGGCGGATCTGCCCATTACATCTCGTGGAACTGCTACAGGGAACTATCAGGTGTTAAGAGAAAACCTTCAGCCATCCCTCTTGATCGAAATGGGCTATATGAATAATGACGAAGATTTAGCTACATTGGCTACCGTTAACTATCAACAACAGTTGGCGCAATCGATCACACAAGCGCTACTCACTTATTTCAATCAGTAATTTTTTTCTAGACGCAAGAACCTCGTTAGGTATTGATGTTTCATCAAGCCCAACGAGGTTCTTCAATTTCATCAGCAACCAGTTGTCAGTAAATGGTCACCCCTGAATCTGTTTATATTTAAACGATCTAATTGATCAATTCCCATGGTCCCCATTGTTGAGTTCCAGGTTCATCGCCTTGTGTCCACCATTTTGCCTGATACGTATTGCCTAGATGAGTGACTCTATCTCCCATAAGATAGACTGTTCCTGAATCCCATGCCGCATATCCAGGCACACTGTCTTCCAAGGTTTGAACGATCACTGATTGACTAGCAGCCGAAACATTGCTTGACGCATCGAATGCTTTGACAGTATACGTATACTCTGTATCAGGTGTTAATCCCGTATCTGTAAATGTTGGTGTTCTTGGTTGTCCGACTAATTGTCCATCACGGTAAACATAGTAACCTGCTACTCGCTGATTATCGGTCGAAGCCATCCAGTTCAATGTCACTTCTGTTGCAGTGATCGTTGTCGCTGCAACATTTGTTGGAATCGACGGTGCCTCAACATCTGATGGGTCTGGCTCTTCTGTACCAAAGATCACTTGGTGATTGATTTCAATGCCTTCAGTCCCAATTCGTTGACTTAAAGTGATCGTATCAATATGATCAACCAAAACCTGTGACGTATCAGATTGTAATCGGAAATCATAAGAATCCCCAGGCGCAATCTCTCTGCCATCATAAACGGAAGATAGATCAACTGTCACTGTGCCATTATCCATAGAAACAGTTCCAGCTTTATAGTTTCCTGCACTTAATGTTTCATTGCTATTCAAGTCGATCGTAAATTTAGGCAACTTGACTGTTTTCTGTGCAGCCTCAACAGCGCTTAATACAGTAGATGATTCTGTCAATGTTTCATTATTTGTCACTGTGATTTCGTACCCGCTTACATTATTCTCTGTATAAGGGGTGATATCCACAGAGATGTCTAATGGTGTACTAACGATTTCGTGCTGCGGTAATGGTGTATTCCCAAATAAGCCTTCTTTGATCGCGTTCGTCAATTCGTCACGTTTTGTACTTGTCGTTTCCTTGTCTTGTGATTGCATCCAAGAAATCACACCGCCTAATTGTTCTTCCTGTACATATTGTGTTTTATAACCGATCGAGCGTACGTTATCAAAACTGAAAAATTCGCCAGTTTCTGTACTATACATGTAAGGGGCCTTCGCTACATCATCCCAGTATTCAGTCAATCCACTCGTTGCATTAATCAAATCTGGAATATTTCGATAAGGCCAGACACCACCGGCTCTACCACCATCCCCTACAACTAATGGACTTTTGTTTTTTGCCCCGTATGTTGCCGATAGGTCAGCATTTCGATTACTCTGTTCAGCCGTTTGGAACAATCCCGGTAGTAACGGATTATTGCCTTCTGCTACTTCATGCCAACCACGAGTATAAAAAGCTGCCCCAATCACGATTTTTTCAGCTGGCGCACCTTCATTCCTTAAAAACTGAACCGTTTGATCTACCGAAAGTCCTTGGTCATAATTAGGATCAGCAGGATTCCCATAAAGCGCTGTATGATGTCCACTGCGGTCTCCCCAACCACCGTTCATATCATAGGTCATGATATTTGCAAAATCAACAACTTCAAATAAACCATCAATGTCTATCCCTGAAGATAATTTACTTTGAGATGCAGGCAGCGCAACTGATAATTCATAGGTCTTGCCTAGTTCTTCGCCTTGTTCATCAATCGACTCACGAATCTCATTTAGCAAAATGATATAGTTTTCTTTATCTTCAGGTACTGCATATGGCGTTCCTTCATCATTGACATTATCTACCAAGTCAGGTTGTCGAACATCTGCAGGATACTCCCAATCGACATCAACAAAATCCATATTCGTATATTTGATGAATCGGGTGACGTTTTCCACTAGATTTTGTCGTTTCACTGGATCAGCCGCTACTTCAGAAAAATCACCTGATTTAGACCAGCCCCCCAAAGAGACCCCAATTTTCATATTGGGATTTTTCCCACGTAGATCTTGGATCGCATTCAAGATACCCGAGCTTGCTGAATTCCATTGAACCCCTGTTTGTCCTACAGGCGCACCAACAGCAGCATCCGTATCTGTAAATTCTAAATCGCCATTACTATCAAAATCTAAAAAGGCAAAATTCAAATGAGTGATTTGATCAGCTGGAATATCTTTAGGATAGAAATTTCCTTCTCCACCCCAAATCGACCAATCGCCATAGTACATGACATTGCGATAAGGCGCGACCTGAGTTTCTCGCACCTCTTCAGCATGGACCTCTGGTGACCCATTAAATGCTGGTAAAGTCATTGAAACAATCGAAGAAAATAACAAAGCAACTAAACTAATACTCTTAATTCTTTTCATATCAATCTCATCTCCTTTTTTTTATCAGTTTATTTACGGAAAAACACGCGCCCAAATCACAGGTTAAAAAGTTATTTTATCACTCCTCTAAAATTAGAAATCAACTAAAATTCAATTATAAACGTCTTACAAATATGAATTTAACATTTATTTATTTTTAATGCAAATAATTGGAACCGATTACACCTATCGCTTTTCAAGTTATTTTTAAGCCATATGATTTTGTTTATTTTTTAACTAACATGTTTTTTTCGGTAAATTCGAGTAAATAAGATAAATAACAACGACAGAATAACATTATAAAAAAAAGAACAAGGCAAGCTGCCCTGTTCTTTTTTATCTAAATTAACCAATTAATTCCCAAGGACCCCATTGTTCAGTTCCTGGCTCATCACCTTGTGTCCACCATTTCGCACGATAAGTATTTCCTTTATGAGTTACTACATCACCTAAATCATAGACTTTGTTAGCATCCCATTCGCCTTCAGCTGGAGGAGTTGTTTCTTCTAAAGTTGTGACAACTAATGCTTTGCTTTCTTCTGAAACATTTCCTGCTGCATCAAATGCTTTTACTGTATATGAGTATTCCGTATTCGGTGTTAACCCAGCATCAGCAAATGAAGTTGTTGCTGATTGACCAACTTGTTTGCCATCACGGAAAACATAGTATCCTGCGACTGCAACATTGTCAGTTGAACGAGTCCAAGACAATGATACATTTTTCTCACCGATCGTTGAAGCTTTCAAGTCTAATGGAATTGAAGGTGCTTCTGTATCTACTGGTGCTTTTTCTAACGTTTTAACAACTAATGCTTTACTTTCTTCTGAAACATTTCCCGCACGGTCAAATGCTTTTACTGTATATGAATATTCTGTATCTGCAGTTAAATCAGCGTCAGTAAATGAAGTTGTTGCTGATTGACCAACTTGTTTGCCATCACGGAAAACGTAGTATCCTGCGACCCCTTTGTCGTCAGTTGATTTTGTCCATGATAGAGAAACGTTTGTTTCACCGATTGTTGAAGCTGTAAGTCCTGTTGGTACTGAAGGTGCTTCTGTATCAGGTGTTCCTGGTTCAGTCGTTGAACCTTCACCAAAAATCACTTGTTTATTGATTTCGATACCTTCGTCCCCAATTCTCTGGCTTAATGTGATTGAGTCGATATTGTCAACAGCGACATCTGCTTCAGCAGCATTTGAACTCAATCTGAACTCATAAGATGCACCTGGTGCGATTTCTTTGCCATCATATACAGAAGACAAATCAACGATTGCAGCGCCATCAACATTTGTTACAGTACCTGCTTTGTAATCGCCAGCGCCAAGTTTTTCATTTGTCGCCATTGGAATCACTAGTTTAGGTAATTTGATTGTTTCTTGTGAAAATTCAACTAATTTCAATACAGAAGAAGTTTCTTCCATTTTTTCATTGTTGGTAATTTTTACGTCGTAACCACTAACGCCATATTGTGTATAAGTTGAGATCTCAACATCCACATTCAATGGTGTGCTCTTGATTTCAAATTCTGGAAGTTTCTCACTACCTAACAATCCTTCTTTGATTGCATTGGTCAACTCATCACGTTTTGTACCAGTTGTTTCTTTGTCTTGTGATTGTTGCCATGAAATGATTCCACCAAGTTGGTTTTCTTTTACATATTCAGCTTTATAAGTCACTGATTTTTCATTTTCGTAAGTAAAGAATTCACCAGTTGTTTCACTGTACATAAATGGTGCTTTCGCTACGTCATCCCAATACTCTTTCAATCCAGATGTATCACCAAGTAACGTTTCAATATCACGGTATGGCCATACACCACTAGCACGTCCACCGTCACCTACTTTTAATGGATTTTTATTTTTCGCTCCATAACTTGGTGTTTGATCGGCATCTTGACTTGATAATTCTGCTTTTTGGAATAATCCCGGTGCCTCTTCATTATCCCCTTTTGCCACTTCGTTCCATCCACGAGTATAGAATGCTGCCCCAATAACGATTTTTTCTGACGCCGCACCTTTCTCACGTAGGTATTCTACTGTTTGATCTACTGAGAAGCCTTCATCATAATTAGGATCAGCCGGATTTCCGTAAAGTGCTGAATGGTGACCACTTGTATCTGACCATGCGCCAGTTAAGTCATACGTCATGATGTTTGCGAAATCGACAACATCAAATAGTCGTTTCACGTCGATACCTGAATCTAATTTACCTTGAGCTGCTGGCAATGCAACAGATAGTTCATATGTTTTCCCTAATTCTTCGCCTTGTTTATCAATTGTTTCGCGAATTTCATCTAATAATTTTATGTAATTTTCTTTATCTTCAGGTTTTGCATTTGGTGTTCCTTCGTCATTTACGTTATCCACTAGATCTGGTTGACGTACATCTGCCGGGAATTCCCAGTCAACATCGACAAAGTCCATATTTGTGTATTTAATGAATTTTGCTACATTATCTACAAGGTTCTTACGTTTCGTAGGGTTTGCTGCTACTTCAGAGAAATCTCCTGATTTAGACCAACCACCTAATGAAACACCAATTTTCATGTTTGGATTTTTTCCACGTAAATCTTGAATCGCATTTAAGATACCAGAACTAGCAGAGTTCCATTGTACGCCCGGTAATCCTACAGGAGCGCCTGTCGCTGCGTCTGCATCAGTAAAGACTAGTTCGCCATCACTATCAAAATCTAAAAAGGCAAAATTCAAGTGAGTCAATTGATCTGCTGGGATATCTTTTGGATAAAAGTTACCTTCGCCGCCCCAAATCGACCAGTCACCATAGTACATTACGTTTCTATAAGTTGCTTGTTGTTCTGTTTGTTGGATTTCTTCTGCATTGACGATAGACAATTCCCCAATTGTCGGAAGCGTCGTTGAGACAACAGAAGAAAATAACATTGCTGCCAACCCAATTTTTTTAACACTTTTCATTTTTAATTCTCCCCTTTTTACACTATTCACTTTTCAAAAAACAATTATGTAACACAATTAACACGAAAATATGTTATTCATTCCCCCTCTATTTCTCTAAAATAGTGAGTTAAACTCAGTGAAGCTTTTGTTGCTAACAGAATATTATCACCTGAAAATGGCTTTTTCAACCGTTTTCCTAAAATTATTTAAAAAACAAATTAAATCACCTTGGTTATTTAACTAATTTATAATCGTTATTATTAAAAATCTTTATATCACTTGCTTTTCACCTCTTTTTCTCAATTGCCTGAAAAATTAAATACCCCTCATTATTTTAATTAAAAAATAACAATCCAAGAAAATATAATAACAAAAAAGTGTAGAGGACAAGAAATTAAATTCATTTTTGTTTCTAATCTTAAAAATCAAATAAACGATGTTCCAGAAGTAACTCCTTCATAAAAAGCCGAGAAACCCAAAATTTGAAAAACAATTTTTGGGTTTCTCGGCTTATTTCTCGGAGCTGGACACTTCTGCCACCACCGCATTTAATCAGCTACCACCCCATGAAGGTATAAATCGATCAGTCGTTCCACACTAAATGGGTTTTCAAGTGAATTAGAAGATTCGGTGATATATGGTGCTAATAGAAGAAAAAAGTGCTTTGCAGCCATTTCTGTCGTAACATGAGCGCGCATCAAAGATTGATTTGTCGAAAAAATCACTTCAAATGGTTCACGATAACTTTTTTTCCACAAGGTAAAAAGATGATTTCGTGTCTCGGCAGAAAGGTTTGATTTTAAATCATGATGCATCATAAATAGGTCTAAAAGATGGGTATCGATCAGATACTTCGTCATTTTAGTCAAAGATTGTTTAAAATCAAGTTTGTTCTCTTCTAAGATTGCTCTTAAGTCTGTCCCTACAGTACTCAAATGCTCTTCTAAGACTGCACAATATAACTTTTCTTTATCGCTAAAGTAATGATAAAGATTTGGTTGCGTGATTCCAGCATTTTTAGCAATCTCACGTGTTGACGTTCCTTGATAACCTTTTGACATAAACAAACGATTGGCTTCTTTTAAAATTTTCTCTTGTGTATCCTTATTGTATCGATGGACCAACTTTTACACCCTCTGACTTATTTTTTTTCCCGGAAGACACCATCTTCTATCATAAATACTTTATCACATCTGTCAATAAGTCGGGTATCATGAGTGACCATTATGATTGCTTTATTTTTTTCCTTGGATTCTTTCGCTAAAATATCTACGACTTCTACTGCTTTTTCTGAATCCAAACTAGCTGTTGGCTCATCTGCCAAAATAATCGAAGGATCGTTATATAGCGCTCGAGCAATTGCCACTCTTTGTCGTTCCCCACCCGAAAGATCTTCTGGATACTTATTAAGGAGTTTATCCACACCAAGTTGTTGGAATAATTCTTTCGCCTCCTCTTGTCGATTTTCATGCTTGATCTTATCGACCAATACTAATTGTTTTTTGACGGTCAAAAATGGAACTAGATTGGAAGCTTGAAGAATAAATCCAATTTCCTTGAACCGTAATTTTACTCGTTTTTTCTCCGGTTGTTCACTAAAATCTTCTCCATTGATTTTGACAGTTCCTTTATTTGGTGTCTGTAAACCGCCTGCAATCGTTAAGAAGGTACTCTTTCCAGAACCAGATGGTCCAATGATTGCGACAAACTCCCCTTTATCAACACTGACATTTGTTTTTTTCAATGCTTGAACGGTTTGATCACCATCTTTAAAACTTTTTTCAACATCTATAAATTCAATTGCTTTCATTTCCCATTCTCCTTTCTATCCGATTGCTTTTAATGGATCAATTTTTACGATCGTTCTAACAGAGAAGAGAGCCCCTAAAATAGCAACGATCAACATCATCACACTAATCACACCGAAAAACAACCAGTTACTTTGGAACGGGACAGCATCTGGTAGAACAAGTGAAGTAACGAATGTTCCAAACAATCCAAGAGCAACACCGAAAAATGAAAGTAAGAACGTTTGTGCAACTACTGAACGTGCAATAAATCCACCAGTCACTCCTTGGGCTTTCAGTACACCAAAAATATTGATTTTTTGCATAGTCAATACATAGATGAAAATACCGATCACGATCGCTGCAATTACGATCAAGAAGCCAATCATGAAACCAAATGTCAATACTTGTGCATTGTATCCTGGTAGTTCATTGATGAATGTCGAAATACTGATTTTCTCTAAATCATCCGGTAAACTCTCCACATCTCCTCGCACGACCACTGCATTGATACGAGCGTTATCAGTTGCGTCCTGTTTCTCAAACCGTATCTCTTGGTACGCATTGATCGTTGTATAAACGACAGGAGAGACATTGAATTTGGCATTCTCCGTAAATCCAGTCAATTTAAATGTCTTGTCACTTCCTGATAATTTGATCGTATCTCCAATGTCCAAGCCATATTCTTCTTTTAAACTGATATCACCGACTGCTTCATCGTTTGACTGGAATTCTTCTCCTTCCACGATATTCGGCATGATGAATTGGTTTTGATCGATTCCAAAAAAACTAACATTGACTTTATCAGCATCTGGACGATCTGGACTCGTGACTACTCCAGGTGTTTGAGCTAAATAAGCTACTTGATCACCTTTCACTTCTTCTGCCATCTTTTTCGTGATCATCGACATCCCTAAGTTTGTATTGGCGTCTTTTGATAAAACAATGGTATCTGCCTCCCATTTATCTACAGCAGTTCGATTGTCTTGTGCCAACCCATAGGCTAATCCTGTCAAAAAAAAGACAAGGTACGCAATTAGAAACATGACGCCTGTCACTAAGGCATAGCGTAATTTTGAATGAATGATTTCATTTAATGCTAAAAACATAAAATTCCCCCTAAAAATTTATCAACTGATAAATATATCTTATCACTTGATAAATTTTTAGAGGAATAATCTGCTCAGAATAATCAATAAAAGAGAAAACAATTGAGTTGATCACATTCAATAAGGAATATTTCAATCGTTTGTTTACATATTCCACCAAAAAAGTAAGATTAAAATCCCGATTCTTTTAACTTTGGCAATAGATAATCTTTCGCCTGTAAGATCTGACTTTCATAATCCTGATCCTGACCACTCCACATTTCAATCAAGAATGGCCCTTCATAATTTACACGTTTCAATGTTTTAAATAATCCAGAAAAATCCACACAACCTTGACCGAACGGAACGTCTCTGAACTTACCTTTACTACTTGCTGTTACGGGTTGCGTATCTTTTAGGTGGATCGAAGTAATATATTCGATGCCTTGTTCAAGTTCAATCGCCACATTATTTTCTGGCCACGCTGATAGATTTCCTAAGTCAGGATACACTTGTAAATAAGGAGAAGGGAGTTGTTTTTTTATCTCCATGAATTTACGAATGGAATTCATAAATGGGTCATCCATGACTTCAATCGACAAGATTATCCCAAACTGTGCTGCCTCCTTGATACTGGCACGCAATCCTCTGATAAATGCTTCTCTTGTCTCTATTGATTTTTTTTCATAGTATACATCGTATCCCGCCACTTGTATGATCCTGATGCCTAACCGATACGCAAGTTGTATTGCCTTTTTCATCATACATAAGGCTTTTTCTTGTTTTTTGATATCTACTGAGCCGAATGGAAAACGCCGATGTCCACTCAAACAAAGGGAATGGATAGCAATCCCCGAAGACGCAATCGCTTCCTTTAACTCAGCGATTTGTTCATTCGTCCAATCTAAACGAGCCAATCGTTCCTCGCTTTCGTCAATCGATAATTCCAGAAAATCAAACCCCAATTCTTTTACTGCATCTAACCGCTCTTGCCACGACCATCCGCTAGGTAGTGCCTTTTCATAAAGTCCGATTCTCGCCATCTCATTCTCCCCACAGTCGCTTGATCTCATTTTGGAATGCTTGGGCTTGTATGATCGGATCTGCACATGCCGTCAATCCTCGACCGACAATAAAATGAAAGATCGGCATCCCTTGGAACAAGGCTAACGTTGAAATTGACAGCCCACCAGTTACTGATACTTGAAAACCTAAATCGATCAATTGTTGGACGAGCTTCAGATCCTTTTCTCCCCAAACTTCCCCAGCTAACAAAGCATCCCTACTCTGGTGATAGACGACTTGAGAAATCCCAATTTCTTGCCATTTTTTTGCTTGTTCCATCGTCCATTCTCCGTATAATTCTACTTGAAGCGCTTTGACTTTCTTTTGTGCGGCTTGCATGGTAGCAAGGGAGGCACAGCAGATCACTGTCATAAAATCTGCCCCAGCCTGCGCGACATTCCCAGCCACAGTTTCTCCTGCGTCGGCGCATTTTGTATCCGCAACGATCGTTTTTTCTGGAAACATTTTTCTCATACATTCGATTGGTTTGCTTCCTTCTTGAAGACAAAGAATGGTGCCTACTTCGATCACATCGACGATTTCTCCAATTTTTTTCACATCTGCCAACGCAGACGCTAACGTGTTATGATCCAGAGCAATTTGTAATTTTGGTCGTTTCATCTAATTCTCCTTTGATTTCAATTCTTTGTACAATGTTGTTTCTTTGAATTTCTCACAGATCTCAGTAGGTGACATCACATTTTTGATCCCCACGACCGTCACACCTCGCTCAATTGCTTGCATGAACATCGGCATAAAATTGAGTGGCGTAAAGACAACATCATATTGACTTGCCGAACTTTTACCTTCAGAGATCGGGCAATGATGGATTTTACTCACTATAATATTTAATTCTCTCATTGCCTTTTCTACACTACGCATCATCATTAAACTTGTACCAGAACCATTGGCACATGAAACTAAAATTCTCATTTACTTTCCCTCCTATTAATTACTGTCTCCAAACTTCTCTTTATATTTTTGATAATCCTCAACAATCAAAAAATATCCTTCTGGATTTTTTCGATATTGTAGTTGCGGAATTAGCAACAAACCGACGACTACTAGTGCAACACCTACATAACCAAAAAATTTCATCAAAACAGTAAAGATTGGCCAAGCAGTCGCCCAATCAAACATCCCAATGTATCCTCCGTAACTAGACAACCCGATCCATGTCGCAAAGATTGCAGAACCACCGACTTGGATCAGTCCAGATAAGAAAGGGAACAAACATGCTGCCTTGAACCCACCACGATTATTAGAGAACACAGCGATGACCGCATTATCAAAAAATAGTGGGATAAATCCAGCGATCACGATCGTTGGTGATCGGAAGACGATCAATAAGATGATCATCAAGAATTGTCCTAATGCCCCAAATAAAAATCCGATCGTGACTGCATTTGGTGATCCGAAGCCAAAAGTTGCAGCCACATCGATACCTGGCACAGCTCCTGGTAAAATAGTATTTGAGATTCCTTGGAAAGATTGTGTCAACTCGTCCACAAAGGTCCGGACACCAAGTTGTAAAATAGCTAAATACACAGCAAAGTTCAAAGAAGTGGTCAGTACGTAGAATACAAAACTTTGTCCTGCCACCATAAATTCTGCCTCAATCAAATACTCCTGTCCTAATACTAATAAGATGATGCCAAAGAAGAACAGCATCAATAACGAAGTCGCCACCATATTTTCGTTGAAAATGGATAAGAACCCCGGAAGCTCCATATCTTCAAGCTTCTTATCGGCTTTTCTATTCCCCCTTTTTTTACGACTACTCTTTTGCCACCACTTCGCTAAGGTAGAAAATAGGTACACCCCAAACATCTGTTGGTGCGCAATCGCAAAACCAGCTCCGTCTGTCAATTCTTGTGTCACACCAACAGTTAAATTAGAAGCAACTGCCCAGTAACACCCTAAAATGATTCCCATAAATACTAATACTTCTACTCTTCCTAATTCAGGAAAACAGAAAAGTAAGATCCAAAAAGCTGTGGCTGCTTGCTGGATCTGGACATTTCCTGTCGTAAAAACAGCTCGCAACTTCGTATATTTTTGGAAACGAACTAACAGGATATTCAACACAAATGCAATCAATAATAAAATCATCACATCACTGAATGTTCGCCCAAAAGTCTCCATCAATCCTGCATCTACAGCATTTTGACCAAAGTAGGGATCAGTCACCATCGCCTCAAGATCAAAACGATCCTTTAAACCAACTAAGATCGGTCGGAAATTGTTCACCAATCCACCTGAACCAACAGCTAAAATCAGATAACCTACAGTGGCTTTCAAAAATCCAGCTATACATTCGTATAATGGTCGGCCAAGAAGTACATACCCTAATAAAACGATCGAACCGATCAAATAAGCCGGCTGTGTTAAAATATTTGTCGCAAAATACGTCCATATCTCCATCAAGATAGCTCCCATATTTTTCCGTTACCAAAAACCAGAACAAATCATCAAACGATGCTAGATATCATAGTTTTCATGTAAACGGACTCCCTCCCTTACATCGTATTTTTTAGTTGATAATTTATCTTTTATATCTATTTGCTTTGTACCGAATGGTCCTCGCTGACCATACTTATCAAGCAAAAGACTGCTTCTACCTATATTGGTTCATATTTCTCCATGACCATTTGATAATCTTCGATTGTTTCTGTCGCAAGCAATTCTTCGATCAACCCGTCTTGCATCAGTAATTCTGATAATGATTGAATATTTTCTAGGTGTTGCTTTGGCTCTTTGGCTGCTAAGGTGAAGAAAAGGCTGGCAGACTTTGTCCCTTCCTCAAAAGGAACTGGCACGTTCATTTTGGTAAATGAAATCGTCGTATCAAAAACATGTGAGCCACCTTGCATGGCATGAGGCATCGCAACGTGTGGGGCGATCAGGATATATGCCCCATGTTCTTCGACATTGCGGATCATTTCTTCTACATATACATGATCAATGATTCTTTTTTCTAATAAGTGACGACTGCTCTCCTCGATTGCTACTCGCCAATCATTTATCGTAGTTTCCACATAATTGACTAAGTCATTCTCATAGAAATATCTCAACATATTTACAAACAGTATCAAGCAGTCAACCCGTTGTTTGACAATAGCGCATTCTCATCCAGAGATGACTTTGTCTTACGTTCACTTGCTTTGATACGTTCTCCCTCCTCGCTTTTGTTTTTGTTAAAAAATTCTCAGTTCAGCTGATTTATTGTCATATATCTCTTGGCTCCTACAAAAATGATGGAAACGGCGTATCATTTTCTTGGGTGAAGACGTCATGGAAGCCTCGATCGAAATTGAATGCCAAGTCTTGTCTGTTATCTGGGTACGTATACTTACCCCCTACTTGCCAAATATAAGGGGAAAACTGATAAGCCAATCGATCTTTTTTCATGCGCCATAATTGAGTGATCTCGTTAGGATCAGCCATAAAATTTGACCAAATATCATAATGGACCGGAATCACCACTTGAGCTCTTAACGATTCTGCCATTCTCAACAAATCACTGGCGGTCATCTTATCAGTGATACCACGCGGATTTTCACCATATGCACCTAGACAAACATCGATTAGATGTTCATTGCCATGTTTGGCAAAGAGGTTGGAATAATGAGAATCACCTGCATGGTAGATCGTCCCTCCGGATGTTTTGAAAAGATAATTGACAGCGATCTTATCCATTTCTTGTGGTAAGTGATCTTTTAATTGCACATTAGGATCATCATGTGTGATCAATGCCGTCCGATCAAAGGCTTCCAACGCAACGATCTCTACTTCATTGATCAAAGCGATATCACCGGGTTTGACTACTTGGGTCTTTTCTTTTGGTATCCCCCAAGAGAGCCATGTTTCCACTACTGCTTTGGGGCCAATAAATAGCGCCTCCGGACAATTTTGATGAACAGCTGCGGCAGTGTGGATATCCAGATGATCAGAATGGATATGTGTTACCACTAATGCATCCACATTTTTGATTGCAAATGGATCGATCACAAAAGGTTGTGTCCGTAAATTCGGTTGCATCTTTTCTGTACCGCTCATACGCATCATCTGGTGGCCTTTTTTCATCTGTCCATTCCCGTGTGTTCGTTTTCCTGTCCCACACCATAAGTCACAAAGGATATTTGTACCTTCATGTGACTTCAGCCATATACCTGTACATCCTAGCCACCATATAGATACGCTTTTTTCTTTTACTTGTTCCATTTCGATTTCTTCGTTCAGATAGGTTCCCCATTCTGGAAAGGTCGAACGCAGCCAACCTTCTTTTGTTACTTCTGTTATATTCATGTGCCATCCTCCTCTTTATTAGGTATATACAAATGATAAAGCGCTATCAAAATGATTGGAATAGCTTTATATGACTGTTATTACTTTATGTGATCGTTTCCATTTTTTTATGCTCGTTTAGCTATAATTAGTCATATAGAGAAAAAATTGATTGAAAAGGAAGGATAACAATGAAAAATTCTCTGTTGACGATTAAAAAAAGACGTAATGAAATTCTTGATCTATTACAAAGGCACACACAAATGACCACGATTGAACTGTCTGAAAAGCTTCACGTATCACTCAGCACCATTCGTCGAGACCTTAGATTTTTAGAAGAAAAAAATGAGATTATTCGTGAACATGGCTATTGCCTCTTCAATTATGACAATCAAACAAATTTTGATCTTTCAGGACCAACGTGGATCAAACATCAAATCGCTCGTTGTGCCAGTCAATATATTGGAGACTATGCCACAGTATTTATCAATTCAAGTTCCACTGCCTTAGCTGCACTAGATTATTTAGAATCGAATCATGTCACCGTCGTAACGAATAATCTAAAGGTTGTTTCTTCTGTCAGACAAGGAAATTATACGTATATTCTCACTGGTGGCGAGTTACGCGTACCAAAAGAAGTTTTGGTAGGAGATATTGCCGCTCGCACATTGGCAGATATGAATGCAGACGTCTGTATTATTGGATGTAGCGGAGTAGATTTAGAAAATGGTGTGACAACAAAAATTTTAAACGAGTCTAAAATCAACGAATGGATGATCAAAAAGAGTATCAAATGTCGTATCCTTGTTGCAGACCATCGTAAGATTGGCCGGACTTCACAGTTTAAGATTGCTGATGTCTCAGCCTTTGATTACTTGATCACTGATCAGCATTGTTCACCTAAACTTGCCAAAAAAATCGAACAACTAGGTGTCACTGTTATTCGAGTAAGTTTGTAAAAAAAAAAGAAAATTTCGTCAAAGTTGCTAACAGATAAAAAACAGCTATCATTCGGTTTTCTTCTTTTAGTCAAGTATTCAAAGCGTGACTATACTGTTGCATAGCAGTAACTCTTCGTTCGGTTATATAAAATAAAACAGATTATTTGCCTGTTTTAAAAACAAGGCGTAGTATAAAAATGTAAACGCTGACAAAAGCAACATTATTTATTGATCGATATTAAGAAAGAGGGTTTGTTTTATGGAAATGATTTATCAAGCTGGCTCACAAGAAGGGCAAATCAGTTTTATCAATACAGAAGACTTAGAAATGGCAGCAGCTCAAGTGATTCCTACTGGCGGATACGGTTATATCAGTAGTGGTGCTGGAGATCTCTTTACGTATAAAGAAAACGTGCAATCATTCAATCATCAATTGATTATTCCTCATGTTTTAAAAGACGTCGAAATTCCAGATACAACGACTTATTTTGACCAAGAAACATTGACTGCGCCAATCATCATGGCGCCTATTGCAGCTCATGGTTTAGCTCATACACATGCAGAAAAAGCTTCAGCAAAAGGAGTTGCCGATTTTCATACGATTTATACAGCGAGTTCTTACGCTTCATGCACATTAGAAGAAATCCGCGAGGCCGGTGGTCCAGACGCACCACAATGGTTCCAGTTTTACATGAGTAAAGACAATGGGATCAATTTAGATATTCTAGAGATGGCCAAACGTAATGGCGCAAAAGCAATCGTTTTGACAGCTGATGCAACCGTTGGTGGTAATCGAGAAACAGACCTTCGCAATGGTTTCACTTTTCCTTTACCAATGCCGATCGTTCAAGCCTATCAATCAGGGGTCGGACAAACGATGGACGCAGTTTATAAGTCCTCAAAACAAAAGTTAAGTCCAAAAGATGTGGAATTTATTGCTGCTCATTCTGACTTACCCGTTTATGTTAAAGGTGTGCAATCAGAAGACGATGTTTATCGTTCATTAGATGCGGGGGCAAATGGCATCTGGGTATCGAATCATGGCGGTCGTCAATTAGATGGTGGGCCAGCAGCCTTTGATTCTTTGAAATATGTAGCAGAAGCCGTCGATAAACGTGTCCCTATCGTCTTTGATAGTGGTGTTCGTCGTGGTCAGCATGTCTTTAAAGCAATTGCTTCTGGTGCCGATCTAGTCGCAATCGGTCGCCCTGCTATCTATGGTTTAGCTCTTGGTGGAAGTACTGGCATCCAACAAGTATTCGACTTCTTCAAAAAAGAACTAGAAATGGTGATGCAATTAGCTGGAACCCAAACCGTCGAAGATATCAAAAATGTGACATTACGGGAAAATCGTTTCTACTAAATCAAAAAAAAACTTAAATAGAAATGACAGCTATAATCTTAGCCAATCGACACTCTTAAAACCGAATAAACAGTCAGAAAAAGTAACTCCTTCAGAAATAAGCCAGAAGCCCCAGAAATTGATACAAATTTCGGGTCTTCTGGCTTATTTAGCGGTATTGGATACTGTTATCATGCTCGCTACTTTTATAAAAAACTAAGTATACCTCTCACTATAAATGTTGTTAGATGTATTATCTAAATATACGCTTCGCCCTTTGCAAACAACGTTGCTTCGCCACTGATCATCACGCGTTCACCTAGCCACTCGCAAGTCAAGAACCCGCCTCTGGCAGAAAGTTGTTGAGCAACCAAGTCATCCTTTCCAAGCTTTTGTGCCCAATAAGGAATCAAATTCGCATGTGCCGAGCCACATACTGGATCTTCATTGATCGTTAGTTTTGGGAAAAAGGTCCTAGAAACAAAATCTTGGTTCTTTCCTTCGGCTGTGACGATCACGCCGATCCCTTCTTCTAATTCCCTCATTGCAGTATAATCAGGCATCAGATTTGCCACTGTCTCTTCGTCTTCTAAAACAAAAAACAAGTCCCTTGCTAGATAAGCCTCTTTTATGTTTGCACCAAGCACTTGCTCGTATTCTGGTAATATAGCGATCGATTGCGGTAATATACTCGGAAAATCCATCGCATATTCCCCCTTTTTTTGTGTGACAAATAGGTGACCACTTTGCGTTGAAAATGAAATCGTGGATTCACTGATGCCATAGAAATGGAACAATACAAATGCAGTTGCTAAAGTCGCATGACCACATAAGTCGATTTCACGATCAGGAGTAAACCATCGTAACTCATAGCCCTTCTCTTTTTTTACGGTAAAGGCGGTTTCGGATAGGTTATTTTCGATGGCGATTTTTTGCATAGTATCATCAGGTAACCATTCTTCTAACACAAAGACCGCAGCAGGATTTCCTTTAAACACTTCATTAGTGAAAGCGTCAACTATATAATAGGGTAAATTCATTTATAGACTACTCCTTTACTTTTTGATAAATATATTCGGCACAACATAAATCTTCTACTGCTAAGCCAACCGCATCAAAGATCGTGATCACTCGTTCTTCTGTACGCCCTGTTTTCTGATGGGTGACTAATTCACCTAGAGAACCGAGAATGTTTGTCTGATCAATTTTTCCTTCTGACAAGGGGATCAAATAGTCGCCACTTTCCCTTTTGACCGCTTGGTAATCATCTACATACAGTTGCCCAGATGCCATCAAATCACTTGTTAATTCACGGGTATCTGGTGTAAATGTTCCGATTGCATTGATATGTGCGCCAGATTTAACCTCTTTTTTTGATAAAAAAGCATACTTACTAGGTGTTAAAGTACAGATAATATCTGCTTCCATAGTCGCGTCAGCCAATGTCGGACAATCAATAAAACGCAGTTTTGGATAATTATTTTGCTGTTCTAGAATAAATTGTTTTCGTCGTGTTTCATCTAAATCATAGACAAACACACGGTGAATCTTTCGGACACAGGTAATTGCGGCTAGATGTGAAACCGCCTGTTGCCCTGTTCCAATCAATGTGAGTGTATCTGCTGATGACTTTGCTAGGTAATCCGTGGCTAATGCTGAAACTGCTGCTGTCCGTATCCAAGTCACGGCATTCGCATCGATCATCGCGACGGGTTGTCCGTTTTTTGAATCGAAGAGTATGATTTCACCTAAATGTGAAGGTAGCTTTTGTTTGTGATTGTTGGGAAAAGCCGTGATGATTTTTGAACCAAAGTACCGGTTCCTTCCCAAATAAGCGGGCATCATCGCAAAGATATTTTGTTCCTCTCCATCTGGTAATTGTTGGACCATTCGCTTCTCTTGAGAAATCTTCCCCATTTGAAAATCTTCAAAACACTGTTCTATTACTTTGATTGCTTCTGTAAAACTAAAATGAGTGATTACTTCATGATTATCGATGATTTGCATATTTCCCCTCCTTTTTTTCTATCCTAGCGTTCGAAAACAATACATTCAATGATATAATTGTATGGAATACAATTTTTTGAAAGAAGGAACGAGCATGTCGATCAATTCTTATGAGAACTATCCACTGACTTGGCGTCCAGATAAAAAAAAGTTACATCGCCCGATTTATCAATCACTTATCACGCAGCTAGAAGCTGATATTTTATCCAATAAATTACAAAAAAATACAAGGTTGCCTTCCCAAAGAGAACTCGCTGATTTCTTAGACATCAATTTCACAACGGTTGGTCAAGCCTATAAATTGGGACTAGAAAAAGGGTTACTTTATACAAGTATCGGTAGTGGGACGTTTGTGTCCCCCAATGCGTTTACCTCCATCACTATTTCTTCTGATCAAGTACCTGATCATGTCATTGATTTTGGGTTAGTCAGTTCATTTGATGAATGCAACGAAATGATCACTCCTTTTATTCAATCTGTTTCACAAAATCATGCGACTAACGGACTTCTTAGCTACCGTGAACCTTTAGGGACAACCTATCAATTGACGATTGCTAAAAATTGGTTGGAAACACAAGGTGTCTATGCTTCAAGGGAACAAATCGCTATTGTTTCAGGTGTCCAAAATGGCTTGGCGATCACACTAGCTGCTTTGTTTTCTCCAGGAGATCGTTTTGCTGTCGATCGCTATACTTATTCGAATTTCATTGAGCTTGCTCACCTTTACCATATGGAAATCGTGCCGATTGATTTTGATATGGAGGGTATGCTTCCCGAATTGCTTGAACAAGAATGTCGGAAAAAAGAAATCCACGGGATTTTTCTGATGCCTTCTTGTAACAACCCCATTGGTTTTCAACTATCTGCAAAACGGAGGCAACAGCTAAAAGAAGTCATTGCAAAGCAACAATTGATCGTGATCGAAGACGACATCCATTCTTTTTTGACTACCTATAATCAAAAAAGAACACTACCTTCATTCCAGCAATTACTTCCTGAACAAACCATTTATCTTGCTGGAATGACCAAGTTTATCTGTGCAGGCTTGCGTGTTGCTTTTCTAGTATTTCCCGAAAAGTACAAACAAAAGATCCAACAGGCAATTTTCAACATTAATGTCAAAACCTCGAGTTTAGAGGCTGAGATTGTCACACAAATCTTATGCTCAGAAACCGCACAGGACATACTCGAAACAAAATCCAACTATACAAAACAAGCAAATGAACGATTCGATACACTTTTCAACTTGCCACGACCGACCAATCCACTTCCTTTTTATCGAAATCTCCCTGTTCGAAATGATCTGTCCCCAGAAACGATCGAACAAGCTTTTTTAAATAAAGGGATTCGTGTCTATCATTCACATCGTTTTACGACCCAACCGCAGCATGATCCTTTTATTCGAATTGCTTTATCCTCTAATCCTTTGGAAGTATTAACGAAAGGGCTTGAAATCGTCAAAAAAGAAATCGTGTACTTTCAACGATGACTTATCACATAAAATCAAAATGATGCAACTCATTCTTTTTGTTTTAACTGCTCGAACCCATCGAGGAGGAACCTATTTTTGATCATAGGTTCCTCCTTTTTTCTTTTTTCATATAAATAAAATTTATCATAACTACCTATTTTGACTATAGCCCTGAGCGAACCCTATACTTCGTATGTATTAAAACTTAGGAGGAATCATTCATGCTAACAGGGTTAAACTTACTAAATAATCCATTTTTAAATAAAGGAACTGCTTTTACAAAAGAAGAACGTAAAAAATACGGAATTGCCGGAATGCTTCCTAGCACAGTCCAAACATTAGAACAACAATCTGTGCAAGCATATGGCCAATACCTAAGCAAACAAACTGATTTAGAAAAACGTATTTTCTTAATGAACTTATTCAATACAAACCGCACACTTTTCTATAAATTGATGGGACAACATTTAGTAGAATTTATGCCAGTAGTATATGATCCAGTAGTCGCAGATGCCATCGAACAATACAATGAAATTTTCTTAAAACCACAAGATGCTGCATTTCTTTCGATCGACGAACCAGAATTGATCAAAGAAAGCTTGAAAAATGCCGCAGCTGGTCGTGATATCCGTTTGATCGTTGTCACAGATGCAGAAGGAATCCTTGGTATGGGTGACTGGGGAGTCAATGGTGTTGACATCGCGATCGGAAAACTAATGGTTTATACAGCTGCTGCTGGTATCAATCCAGCGCAAGTATTACCTGTATCGATCGATGCTGGTACCAACAATGAAGAATTATTGAATAATCCGTTATATCTAGGAAACAAACATGCGCGTGTCGAAGGTGATTCTTACTATGAATTCATCGACCAATTTGTATCATCCGCTACAGAACTATTTCCTGAACTATTGTTACACTGGGAAGACTTTGGTCGTGGCAATGCCGCAACGATCTTAGAAAAATATGAAGACAAAATCACAACATTCAATGATGACATCCAAGGAACAGGGATCGTCGTACTAGCTGGTGTACT
Organism: Enterococcus sp. AZ062; assembly: GCF_051715065.1. Classification (NCBI taxonomy): domain Bacteria; kingdom Bacillati; phylum Bacillota; class Bacilli; order Lactobacillales; family Enterococcaceae; genus Enterococcus; species Enterococcus sp. AZ062. The sequence goes on from NZ_JBIOTB010000001.1 coordinate 2,432,949, forward strand.
CGGCGGATTGAATATTTCTGGTGAAGCCTTGAAAGATCAAACAATCCTAACATTTGGAGCTGGAACAGCTGGAGTCGGTATCGCTAATATCTTATTAGATGAAATGATCCGTCAAGGTGTGCCGGAAGAAGAAGCTCGTAAACACTTCTATCAAGTGGATAAACAAGGACTATTATTCGAAGATACTGAAGGCTTGACTCCTGGACAAATTCCTTTTGCACGTAAACGTTCAGAATTTGCTAATAGTGAAGAATTGACTAATTTAGAAGCAGTTGTCAAAGCAATTCACCCAACAATCATGATCGGTACATCTACTCAACCAGGAGCATTCACAGAAGAAATCGTCAAAGAAATCGCTAGCCATACACCACGACCAATCATCATGCCTTTGTCTAACCCAACAAAATTAGCAGAAGCAAAAGCTAAAGATTTGATTGAATGGACAGATGGAAAAGCATTAGTGGGAACAGGTATCCCTGCGGATGATGTGGAATACAATGGCGTGACTTATCAAATCGGACAAGCAAACAACGCATTGATGTATCCAGGATTAGGACTTGGTTTGATTGCTTCAACAGCTACTCGTGTGAACGCTGAGATCATCTCACAAGCAAGTCGAGCATTAGGTGGGATCGTTGATGTCACAAAACCAGGGGCAGCTATTTTACCACCTGTTGCAAGAATCACTGAATTCTCACAAACGATTGCTGAAACAGTCGCTCAATCCGTCGTGAATCAACAATTGAACCGTGAAGAAATCACTGACATCAAAGCAGCTGTCGAAGCAGCTAAATGGGTGCCTGAATATCAAGATTTAGAAGCTTAACTCACGCTCGTCTCTTTCACAATAACTCGTTACTAAAACAGTTCTGAGCACAACGAGACTTAAAGTAAAAAATACGCATGGTAAACATCGAAGCCTTGGATCATTCGTTCACCGAGAAATAGGAAAACCAACTATTTTCAACGAATTGATCCAAGGGGTGTTTTTTGTCAAGAAATACTGGAGTCGGTTGAAGAATAGCTTTAAATTATTTTTCAACTAATAGAGAACTCCTCTTACGTTAATCAAGGAAAGGATCTGTAAGAATGTTACATCAAGAACAAACGACTTCTACAGTCGCTAAGACAAACAAAGAAGGTTTTTGGGAAACAAAAATCAGTGGAGTCAGTTTACCTATCTATTTGATCATGGTTCTCGTGTTGATCATTGCGATGGCATTAGGTAAATTACCAACAAATATGATCGGGCCAATCGCTATCCTCGTCATTTTTGGGAATCTTTTCCATTTTATCGGGACAAAAATCCCAATCGTCAAAAGTTATTTAGGTGGTGGCTCTGTTTTTGCGATCTTCGCTTCCGCAGCTATCGCAACCTTTGGTATTTTACCTGATTATGTCGTGAAATCAACTGAAAACTTTGTCAATAATATGGGCTTTTTAGACTTTTATATCGCTGCTTTGATTACCGGAAGTATTCTAGGAATGAACCGCAAATTATTGATGAAAGCTTCCGTTCGTTTTATCCCTGTTGCACTTATTTCTATGGTTGTTTCATTTTTTGCGGTTGGACTAGTGGGAATGTTGATTGGTAATGGTTTCGCTAATTCCGTATTATACATCTCTTTACCTGCTATGGCTGGTGGTGTAGGTGCTGGTGCTGTTCCACTATCAACTATTTATGCAAACGTCCTAGGAACAGACGCTTCTGCTATTATTTCACGTTTGATTCCCGCAACCGCAATGACAAATGTCCTTGCCATTATCGGTGCCGCTTTAGTCGCTCGCGCTGGACAATCCATGCCAAAATTGAATGGTAATGGGAAACTGATGGAAAAAGGCGATCTAGGCGACGGCAAACCACGCAATGTAAAACCTTCTATCCCTCAATTAGGTGTTGGTTTGATGGTGTCGATCACCTTCTTTATTCTTGGACAAATCGGTAATTACTTTGTACCAAAAGTTCATGCGTATGCTTTTATGATCATTATCGTAGTCATTTGTAAAATCACCAATATTCTTCCTGAATATTATGAAGACGCAGCGATCATGTTCAATAACTTGATTGTTAAAAATTTAACAGCAGCTGTTTTAGCGGGTATCGGGATTGCCTTATTGAACTTGAATGTTTTAGCCTCTGCTTTAACATGGCAATTCGTCGTACTTTGCTTGACAAGTGTCATCGTCATCTCTCTTGTATCTGCTTTTGTCGGTCGTCTATTCGGACTTTATCCGATCGAATCAACGATCACAGCAGGACTATGTAACAATTCAATGGGTGGTACAGGAAATGTTGCCGTCTTATCCGCAGCAAACCGCATGGAATTGATTGCTTTTGCTCAAATGGGCAATCGTTTAGGCGGAGCGATCGTCTTAATCATTTCAGGATTTTTGATGCAACTATTCTCTTAATTCGAATAAATGTAAAAAAACTGGCTCTATAATTTATGGGACTGATGAATCAAAATTGATTCTTCAGTCCCATTTTCATTTTAGGTATTAAAAAACATATCGTTCTCTAGTATGATTAAATCACCACAAAATAAACAACTGAGAGGACGATATGCTATATGAATGATTCTATCAAAAAAATGCTGAGATTAATAGATAAAGATTTGATGATTACTGAGATCTCTTACGAGATCTTTCATAAGGAAAAGACATTGGTCATTAATGCCATTCTCTCACCTGATCCTCGTACCTGTAGAAGTTGTGGTTCTACTGTGGTAGATGGAAACGGGAAAGCAATTGTGGTGAAAAATGGGAAGAAGGAAATCATTGTCCGCTTTGAACAATACAATCATATGCCAATGGTTATGCGCTTAAAAAAGCAACGCTATACCTGTAAAAACTGTCGAACCCATTGGACTGCTCAAAGCTATTTTGTCCGCCCAAGATATTCAATTGCGGAACATGTCAGATATAAAATTGCTTCTTTACTGACTGAAAAAGTCTCTTTATCTTTTATTGCGAAAAGCTGTCAGGTATCTTTGACTACCGTTATTCGTACATTGAAAGAGTTTAAAAGCTATTTACCAAAGCCCACTAAGAGGATTCTCCCCAAAGTATTGATGGTTGATGAATTTCGTTCGCACACTTCCATAGAAGATAAAATGAGCTTTATTTGCGCAGATGGAGAAACAGGTAATTTAATTGATATCTTACCTACGCGTAAATTACCTCGATTAACAAACTATTTCTTGGGCTGCACCAATCCAGAAGAAGTAAAATTCTTAGTCACAGACATGAACGCCGCCTACTTCCAGCTCACCAAACGCGTTCTGCCAAATGCGAAAGTAGTGATTGATCGGTTTCATATTGTCAAACACATGAATCAAGCTTTCAATGAGTTGCGTATCCGTGAAATGAATGAACTGCGTAAAGCAGGACAGAAAAGCCATGCAGAAAAACTGAAAAAGAACTGGCGCTTTCTGCTAAAAAATCGTGCAAACATTAACCACTATGAATATAAAACATGGAAAAGTTTCCGAGCACCTAAATACCCATTTCTTACTGAAGCAATGATGATTGATCGATTGCTTAGCTTTTCTACGTCCCTAAAGGAGGCGTATCCCTTTTTCCATGAGTTAGTTGAAGCTTTTCGAGACAAAGACCCTGACTTGTTTTTCTCCTTATTGGCAGAACTTCCCGAAACGTTAGATGACGGCTTTCGTGAGAAACTTCAAAACCTTCTGACCTACCAAGAAGGCATCGCCAATGCGATGATTTATCCATACTCCAATGGAAAAATAGAAGCAAAGAATACCCACATAAAAACAATGAAACGAGTATCCTACGGATTTAAATCATTTGAGAACATGAAAATTAGAATCTTTTTGACCAATCAATTAATCAAAGTTAGATAACAAAAAATCTGAGCCAGAATGAGGTTCATTCTGACCCAGATTTAATTTTTCGCAACTCATCAGTCCTTATTGACAAAGAGCCAAAAAACTTCTCGATTCTTATTCGAGAAGTTTTTTTGTACGATGACATTCATGATTCCTTTAGAAATTGTTTTTGCCATTTGGTTGAATGATAGCCGATACGTTCATAAAAACGGTGTGCCTCGTTTCGATGTTCGCCAGAGTTTAGTCGAACACCAAAATAGCCACGTTCTGTTCCTTCCTTCTCGACACTCTCCATCAATCGTCTGCCAATTCCTTGATATTGGACTTTTGAAGAAACCGCTAATGCTAGAATATTGAACAACGTTGGACTTAACAATGTTTCATACTTTTGCGCATGGACATATCCTAATACTTTCTTCGTCCCTTCTTCCTCATAAACATCGACGACATAGATCTCTGGTTGTGCCAAGATGCATTCTAATTGCTTCGTCATTTCCGAAAGTGGTATCTCATACCCTAATTCTTCCTTATTTAGCTTGTTTATGGTTTCTGCATCCTCCACACGAGCAGTTCTTATCATTTTGTTCTTCCTTTCTTCTCTAATTTTATGTACTAAGACAAGGATAGCATGGTTTTTTCTATGGAAATAAACCTTGGTCAATTTCTTGATCAAAAGAATGATAAAAAAAGGAGAAACCTTGCATTTCAAGGTTTCTCCACTATTTTAATACTATTCTTCTTCTTCAGCCATGAATGTATTGAAGACCTCTTCGATCATATCCCATTCAGCATCTGTTTCGATTTGTTCTAATTCGCCTTCTGTTCCGTCTTCGTTTTCAACGTAGGCATAGGCTTGTAATTCTACATCTTCATCTTCCGGTACGCCGGCTGGATAAAGCAATACGTAGTTACGACCAAATTCTTCTTGGCCATCGACTGTTAACAAGATTTCGTATAATGTTTCATTTCCTTGATCATCGACCAATGTGATATGTTCATGTCCTTCATGATCATGTGTATGATTGTGTTCTGCCATTAGAACCCCTCTTTTCATTTTTTAAAATAGTTGTTTTCCCGAACCATCTAAATAATTTTGTAAAATCATCACCGCAGCAAGCTTGTCGATGACTTTTTTTCTTTTTGCTCTTGACGTATTCGCTTGTTCGACCAACATACGTTCTGCTTGTACGGTAGTCAGTCGTTCGTCTTGATAGTCGACTGGTAGAGAAAACATTTCTTTGATCTTTTCTCCGTAAGCCATTGAGCTTTCTGCTCTAGGACCGATTGAATTATTCATGTTTTTCGGCAAGCCTACAACAAAACGATCTACTTCGTACTGTTTGACCAGTTCTGCCAGTCGCTCAAATCCAAATTCTTCTTTGTCTTCATCGATACGAATGATCTCTACGCCTTGTGCAGTCCAGCCAAAAGGATCACTAACAGCGACACCTACAGTCTTTGAGCCGACATCCAAGCCCATCACTCTCATAGATTCACTCCATGATTTGAGAGATAGTCTTTGACGATCACTTCCATGATTTCATCGCGTTCATGACGACGGATCAGATTCCTTGCATCACGATAACGAGGAATGTAGGCCGGGTCTCCAGAAAGCAAGTAGCCCACAATCTGGTTGATTGGATTGTAGCCTTTTTCTTCCAAAGCCCGATAAACGATCGCTAATGTTTCGCTGACTTCTTTTTTACGACTATCATCAAAACCAAAACGTACGGTTTCATCTGTAAAACCCATGATTCTACACCTCTTTCCGCAGGGTAGTCAAATTACCCTCTACACCCTTTATTTTACTCGAAATGTGGTAAAACTACAAATAAATATTCCAACTTCGCTAGAAATATAAAATTAATAATGATTTCTTATTTGATTGCATTGATTCCAACATTTATGAGTACACTTTCTTACAGTATACGTGATATTTAATGAAAAATAAGTCTTTTCTCTGTTTTTTCAAAAAATTCACAAAATATTCAAATAACTAACGCACATAGATCATGTTTTCTTTGCTTGTCCCGTTTGATAGTTGATCGTATAACCGTCTTGCACATTATAGATAAACACATTGAACGAGATTTGGTTATCTTCAATGCTTTGGGCTTCTAACTGAACACCTCGTGCTACTAGTTCTTCCCCTTCAAAATGTGGTGTTACCCGATAACGAACGTGATGATTGGTTTCTTTGATGTATGCTGCAATATCGTTTTCATGTGCCAGCATATGAGGGGTATTCAACGAACGAGTCCCTGTCATCAAATTTTTGATGTTATTGTTTTGACCAGTTAGCTGAAAACCTATCAAGTGGCTTCGATTGTAAAGCCATTGTCCGTCACTCAATTTTTTTTGTTTCCAACCTGTAGGATCGATATAAAGGGACTCACGTTTTTCTTTAGGGAACATCTCTTTTCCTAACATGGCATTGGCTTGACCTACACGATTCAGTCGATCGATATCGGAATAACTTTCCCATGTTCCTTTATCTAAGCTCAGTTCTTCTTTTGTAAAAGTCGGCTTATTTTGATTGATTTCGATTTCTTGGTGCGTGCCGTCGTATTCAGGAAGATTTGCCACTTGTGAGACTTGAGGTTTTGCATCAAATAGACCTGTCAGTTGTTGAACGAGATCAGAGTCTTTTTGCGTCGTTGAAATCCCTAATGCACCAGCTAAAAGAGCAACTGCGACACCTATGATTGTTTTGGTTGTTTTTTTGTTCATGTATCTACTCCTTTATTCAGTCGAACTCCATAAATCTTAACATATGTTCCCCTTTTTTTAAATAAAGAAGTATTTAAATTCTTTCAACAATTCCTTCTTCAAAAATTATATACGCATTTTCAGTCTAGTTCCTAAAATAAACAACCTAAATTTCCACGTGAAAGGAAATCTAGGTTGTTACTAAAACTTCATCAATTGATTCGATTGATCTTCTTGTCTATTCTATCACCAGGTGAATACGTTTTTTTGATAGGACAATTAGGTGCTCAACATCGATTCTTCTTTCAAGTTTCTTTTACAAAGTTTGCTCTGTTCATTGCCTGTTCGATCATCGCGACTGTTGCTTGTGGGTCTTCTACTCCAATGATGAGACGATTGAATTCTTCATCTTTTAGTGTGATAACGACTGCGTTTTCTTTTCTTTTGAGGTCATAAAATACCTTGTTTGAATCTTGGACGAATGTTCCAGCAAAATAATATCCATAGGCATCGACTCCCATTCTTTTTTCGCCAAATTTCGGTGTATCTTCCCAGACATCGGCATCCACAGTTGCGCCTAATACATTGGATAATGGTGTGGATATTTCATTTTTCAATGCCCACAGTTTTCGTACGCCTTCCATACTGATGATCAATCGATCATTTTGGATTTCAACTTTAGCCATTTTCTACTTCCCCCTGTCTGTAAGATTCCCTCGACGCATGATTCGATCAGCAATGATCGTTTCAATCGAACCTTCGTTTTTCTCTTCCAAAGCGGTGATTACCTTCTGTGCGACTTTCTTTACTTCGTTGTCATCTGCCGTACGTTCTAATAATGCGATGATCAATAAATCAATCAATAACCCATTATCGGTCACTCCCTCTTCAGCTATATAGTTAAAGCAAGTCGTAAATAAACCAGCTTTACTATAATAAGCAGAGTATAAACTTCCTCGAAGCAAGCCAGTCGCTTTTACCAATTGACTGATCGACGTCCCTGCATACCCATTTTTGGCAAATATTTTTGCCGATTCTAGTAAAACTTTCTCTTCATTAAATTCTCTCGTTCTTCCCATAACTTAATTATGCCACATTATTGAACGATTGGTCAACAATTAACCAAAAAGCTTGTTTTATCTTAACTATTGACTTAACACTTGTTTCTCTACATTGCCCTCAATTGGATCTTAATTTCCCTTTCACTGCTTATTTTTGAGATTCAAGTTTTCTTTTTATACGTTTTCCAATTTGTTTGTAGTAAAATAAATACAAAAAAACAACTATTGGAGAAAATGCCATGCCAGAAAGAGATTTAGATTTATTGCTTAATACCTGTTTATTGGCGGGAAAAATAATGACAGAAAGTAATGCAGAGATGTACCGTGTAGAAGATACGATGAGTCGGATCGCTTCTGCTTCTGGAAATTATCGCTTAGTTAGCTACGTGACCCAAACAGGACTATTTATCGGATTTGATCGGACTTCGACGATCCGCATGGAACAAATCACTAATCGAACGATCAATTTAGAAAGAGTAGTCAAGGTCAATAACCTTTCAAGAAAATATGTTGCCAATGAATTGACTTTGGAAGAACTATATAGCGCATTACAAGAAGTCGAGAAAGATCGACGGATGTTCCCAGTATGGCTACAAATCATCAGCGCTGCTATCATTAGTGGGACGATCATGATTTTATTTGGTGGCGAATTGAAAGATTTACCGATCACATTGTCGATCGGGGGAGTGGGCTACATTGTTTATCTTTGCAGTTTACGTTTTTTTAGAATCAAGTTTTTAGCTGAATTCCTCTCCTCTTTGATTATCGGTATTGCCGCTATTTTAAGCGTGCGTTTAGGAATCGGTCTCAATCAGGATTTGATCATCATTGGTTGTGTCATGCCGTTGGTTCCTGGTGTTCAAATCACCAACGCGATTCGTGATCTATTAGCGGGGCACTACGTTTCTGGTGTTTCTCGTGGAGCAGAAGCGATGATGACTGCAGCGATGATTGGTTTTGCAATCGCCTTTATCTTTCAAATCTTCTACTAAGAAAGGACTTTAGCCATGTGGCATGTATTGATTCAATTTTCTTTTAGCTTTTTAGCGACCGCTGCTTTTGCAATCATCACTAATGTGCCAAGGAAAGCCTTAGTTTGGTGTGGTTTAGCTGGTGCCGTAGGTTGGATGATCTATTGGTTGTGTCTAGCTATGGGTGGCGGTGCAGCTTTAGGTTCATTACTAGGTTCATTAGGCGTTGCTTTTGCTAGTGATCTTTTTTCTAAGCAACTAAAAATGCCCGTCACGATTTTCAATATCCCCGGTATGGTACCACTGGTTCCTGGAGGCTTAGCCTATCAAGCTGTTCGCAGTTTAGTTACAGGTACTTATCAAGATGCGGCATTTTTCACGGTTCAAGCAATCATGATTGCTGGAGCGATTGCCTTAGGTCTAGTGATATCAGAAGTATTCAACCACAATATCCGTAGTTTTAAACTGAAACGTGAAGCGATTGTATTGAAGAGAAGAAAGAAAAAATGAGCGTTTCTCGCTTTGATCTTTTTTGTACAGAGCAATCATACTGTGGGATTCTTGCAATCTTTAATAAAAAAAGTGATAAGAGACGAAACTCGCAAGGATTTCATCTCTTATCACTTTTTTGTTTATATTGTACATGACTACAACTTTGTTTCGTTCATTTAAAATGCACGATACACATATTGATTTTCAGGAGCAGTGATTTTTTCTACTTTCGTCACTACGACTGAAGGAATCTCTCGCTTGAAAGGTTGATAAAAATCGGTTTGGATCGTCCCTTCTACTTTGTACCAGTCATCATTTTTCACAGTCATTCCTTCTGGCAGATGCGTCAACAATCCAAAAACCCCGGAATCAGCAACACAGTGGATGATCCCAAATCGAAAGAGAAAGGTATCAGTAGCCTTGTCATTTTTCGACTGATAGATAAAGCCTTCATAAGAGACTTTCTTACCAATGAATTCGCTTGGATAGTTGTAGATCAATTCCATGATCTCTAAATAATTATCGTCTGTGATCGCAATCATTTGTTCATCTTCGTATTTATCTTTTAACTCATTCATTTGATCTTGATAGTCGGATTTATTGAAATAAATACTCGTATCTGGTTTCAAATATTGCGTTTGCACTTGTGGATCGCCGACAGATTCTTTGCTTAGTGGAAAGTTGAACCCTTTCGCTTCCACGATCGTTGTGTTTAAACTAACTGTCGGAAACAGTGTTCCTACAACGATCGGCAAGGCTAATAAGAGATAAGCAATCCATCGCTGATAGGGTTTTGATAATCCGTGATCATGAGAATCATGGGACTCATGGACTCCTTTTTTCCCATCTGCTTTTACCCAAAGATACAACTGAACTAAGGCTAGTAAGGCAGATAAAACCATGGATAATACTGCCAAATAACGATAATGGACATTGATGTATTGATCTAAACGCCCTGAAACTTGAAGATACATCATCATTTCAAAATAACCAGATAAAATCAAAAATCGCAGCATGTTTCTCCTCCTAAATAAATAGTGTAAAGCCGATAACACTTAAGGCGATCAGCCCGATCAATGAAACGATGAAGCGTGTGTTGAAGTAACGTTTCATCATCAATAAGTTTTTGATATCCACCATTGGTCCAAACACTAAGAAAGCAACAACTGGTGCTGTTCCAAAAAGACTTAACAAAGAGGAACCAATAAACGCATCCGCTTCGGAACAAAGAGACATCGTGAATGCCAATACTAGCATGATCAAAATGGCTAATAGCTTTGTCGAACCTAACGTCAACATCACTCTCGTAGGTAAATAGGTTTGCATCCCTGCAGCAATCAAACCGCCAATGATCAAATAGCGGCCCGTATCGAAGAACTCATCAATCGAGTGAGTCAAGACATGGAGGATTCGATGTCCCCATTTCTGTGGTGCGATTGCTTCCACTTCCTCATGCTCATGTGTATGGGAGTTAGGCTCAACCATCGCTGAATCAAATGAAGACTTCAAGATTGTGCCTTTTTGGATATAGGCCAACCAGACACCTACGATCAGTGCGACAATAAAACTTCCTAACATACGCAGCCCCGCCATTTTCCAAGTATTGCCAAATGCAATAAAAGTTGAAAAGATCACGACTGGATTAATGATTGGCGCAGTGAGCATAAACGCAAATGCTGTGTGGACAGGAACCCCTTTTTTTACAAACTGATGAACGATTGGAACGATCCCACATTCACATGAAGGAAAGAAAAAACCTAGAATAGACCCAACAATAATCGATAAAAAGCGATTTTTAGGTAACCATCGTTTGACACGTTCGGGGGTCAAAAATACTTGTAAAGCACCTGAGATGATACATCCCAATAAAACAAACGGCAAGGCTTCGATAACGATTGATAAAAAAATCGTTCCCATCTGCAATACCGAATTTGGAATAAACGAAAACATATAATTTCTCCTTGTCATTTGAACTTCATTCGCCCATCAATATACGCTTTTCTTCAATAAAATACAAGAAAGCTTAAATTTTTTTCATAAGTTTAAGAAATCAAAAAAAGCTTTTTTATTGACATCTACGTCAGATGGATTTATTTTTAGCACAGCTAAGATGAAGATTCAGGTAAAAATAAGAGAGTCATTTGCCTATTTTCTATCTGTATACGACTGAATACTTTTTCACCATCGAATTAGCGATGTGCTAAAAGCAACCTTAAGGAGTTATCACCATGAAAGAAACCCATGATTTAACTGAAGTCTTAAAAACTATCCAAGAAGAACCGACTGTCGTGCTTGCGATTTCTACACCCGATTGTAGTGTTTGTCATGCAGTAGTGCCAAAATTGGAACAATTATTGACTCATTATACTTTCCCAGCGTATCATTTAGATGCCTTCGAGATGCCGGAAGTAGCTGGCACATTCCAAGCATTTACTGCACCAGTGATCTTGCTCTTCCATTTGGGGAAAGAAGTCGAGCGACAAGCCCGCTTTATTCAATTTGAACAACTGACAAAGCGTTTAGATCAATTAAATGAATCAACTGATCAAATCAGCTACGATACTTTATTTGATCACTAGAAAAAAAGAGCGACAAGTCATTTTCTACAAACAAGGAAGTGCAACTATTTTTTGATACAAAATAAAAAGAGCAACTCAATTTGTGCCTTTCATTCGATAGTCAATTGGAGAATTATAGCCTAATTTGGCTAAAATTCGTTGATTGTTCCAAAAATAGATGTAATTTTCGACAATTTCGATTACTCTATTATTAGAGCCTATTGGTTCTTTTGAAATGTAGAACGTTTCAGACTTTAGTGAGGAATGAAACGATTCTATCGGAGCGTTATCTGAAGGTGTTCCTTTACGGGACATACTTTGGATAACGTTTTTTTGTTTAACAAGTTCGCAGAATACCTTCGAAGTGTAAGTTGATCCTTGGTCGCTATGCAAAATAGTTGTTTCTTTTAAATGGTTTAATTGATTGAATGTGTCTACGACTAATTGAGTATCCGCTTGTTCAGACAATTGATAAGCAACAATTTCACTATTGAAGGTGTCCATAATGGTAGAAAGATATAACATGGATTTGCCAAAGGGCAAGTAAGTAATATCTGTGGTTAGTTTTTCCATTGGTTGGTTTGTCGTCCAATTCTTTTGGATAAGGTTATCAAAGGTTTTGTGTATTTTCCCAGCATGTTTACGTTTTTTCACTTTAGCAAGGCAATTCCATCCGTATTTTTTCATAATTCGTGCAACCTTATTAATACCTACAAACATTTCTCGATTCAATAAAGCATGGATTTTGCGATAACCAAATAAGAAATGGTTTGCCACAACTAACTGATGAACACGTTTTTCAATTGAAGTGAGTGCAGAAAACTCTCGATTCCGATTGCGATAATAGGTACTTCTTGAGATACCAAATAACTCCGTCAAGCGTACAATTGACAATTCATTGGTATGCTGGTTAATAAAGTGAACGATGTTTTCTAATGTCACCACCTTTCCTGAGAGAAAAATTTTTTTAAGAGGGACAGTTCCTTGTTCTTTTCTTCTAGTTCTTGTAAGACTGTCAGTTGTTCTTTTCTAGGACGACCAGAAGAAGAATCAAGCCTTTTTAAATTATTAGTAAGATACCATTTTTTCCAAGTAAAAATGGTTCCAGTACTAGGGATATGGAACTCTGTTCGAAGCGCAGTAGCTGATTCACCTGCCAGCAAACGTTTAACAATCTGAATCTTTAATTCTTTGGGATAATAATTATGTTTTGTCATGATAAAAACACCTCCAAATTTATTTTACTAAATTTGAGGTGCTCTTTTTTAATTGTATCTTATTATAGTGTCACTTCCCAATGACTTGTCGCTCTTTTTATTTAAACATCCATTAAATAACGAGCTGTGATCGACTGTTCACAAGTACCGATTTTTTCTGGTGTTCCTTCATAAAGGATCTCGCCACCACGAATTCCCCCATCGATCCCTACATCGATCAACCAATCTGCTGCCTTCATGATTTCCAGATTATGTTCAATGACGATGACCGTGTTTCCTTTATTGACCAACCGTTCGATGATTTCTAAGATACTCTTGATATCTGCCATGTGTAAACCGGTTGTTGGTTCGTCCATAATGTAGATATTGCCTTTTTTGCTTAATTCCTTTGCTAGTTTCAACCGTTGACATTCTCCTCCTGACAATGTATTTAACGGTTGTCCCAACGTCATATATCCTAGCCCTACTTCTAAAATTTGTTTCAGTTTTCGTTGAATCGATTTTTCTTCAAAAAATGCCACCGCTTCAGTCACACTCATCGCTAGTACTTCATCGATCGATTTCTCTTTTAATTTGTATTGATAAACTTCTTCTTTGAATCGTTTACCGCCACAGGCTTGGCAAAGGACCTCTACAGAATCCATAAAAGATAATTCCATTTTGATATGACCATGTCCTTTACAAGTTTCACATGCCCCTTCTGAATTATAAGAGAACAGTCCGGCAGAAACATTATTTTCCAACGAGAAGACCTTGCGGATATCGTTCATGATCCCTGAATAAGTCGCTGGGTTGGAACGAATATTCCCTGCAACAGCTGACTGATCGATATTGATTGCTTCCGGGTACTCTTTCGCAAACACGCCGTTCACTAAACTGCTCTTTCCTGAACCAGCTACTCCAGTCACTACTGTAAAAATACCTAATGGTACTCTGAGAGAAGTATTTTTAAGATTATGCAATGTCGATTTTGAGGTTTCAATAAACTTGTCTGTTTTTCTTGGCTCCTGTTTGAAACCTATCATTTGTCCAAAAGCTTTCCCAGTTAAAGTATCAGAAGCCAGTAATCCTTCATAACTACCTTCATAGGTGATATACCCACCATTTTTACCAGCTTTTGGTCCTACATCAATGATATGATCTGCTACTTTGATGACATCGGGATCATGTTCTACGACAATTACCGTGTTTCCTTTATCACGCAATTTGACTAGTAATTCATTTAAGCGATGAACATCTCTTGGATGCAACCCAATACTAGGCTCATCGAAGATATAAATGACGTCATTTAAACTAGAAGATAAGTGCTTGACCATTTTCACTCGTTGGCTTTCTCCTCCAGATAAAGTCGCTGTCTCACGATCTAAAGAAACGTAATCTAACCCAATATTGATCAGATCTTGTAGTCGTGATTGGAGATTTTTCAACACTGGTTGGATCATTTCATCTGTGATCCTCGGTAAGATTTCTAATAGTTCATCCAGTTGCATCGCTAAGAAATCTGCGATTGAATATCCGTTGATCTTGCAGCCCAAAACCTTTTGATTGAATCGTTTCCCCTGACATTCTGGACATCTTTGTTCATCCATGAACGCTGCAATTTTTTTCTGGGTCGCGGCAGAGCTCTCATTGCCCCCTTTGATATTGGAACGATTGAAACGTGCCACTAATCCCTCATAGGTCGAACTCATCCCTTCCATATACAACGAATCGATTTTTTCTCCAGAAGCATACAAGAACTTTTCTATTTCCTCTGTTGAATAGTCTTTTAATGGCTTATTATTGTCAAAAAAACCTGTGTTCGTGAACGACTTCAATAACCAAGATCCTACTTTATAGCCTGGAAGTAAAATCGCTCCTTCATTCAAGGATTTTTCTAAATCTAACGCTTTGTCTAGATTCAATCCAACGATCCGACCAATCCCTTCACACGCTGGACACATGCCGTGAGGATCATTGAATGAGAAATTCCAAGCGGGACCTAAGTGTGGTGTACCAATACGAGAAAAAAGCAAGCGGATCAGTGGATTGATATCTGTGATCGTTCCTAATGTAGAACGAGAATTCCCACCTAAACGGCTTTGATCTACGACGACTGCCATAGATAAATTGTCGATGGCGTCTGCTTCTGGCTGACTATACTTAGGTAAGAAATTCTGCACAAATTTAGAGAAGTTTTCATTGAGCTGTCTGCCTGCTTCTTGGGCAATCGTATCAAAAACGATGGAAGATTTACCCGAACCGGAGACACCTGTAAAAATCGTGATCTTTCTTTTTGGGATTTGTAAATCAAACCCTTTTAGATTGTTCTGTCTGGCATTATGTATCCTGATATATTCCTGCATTGCTGATCCTCCCGTATTCCCTGGATTTTTTGGTGAAGCATTATTATAACACAGAAACAATGTGTCACTATAATACATTTCGAAGATTTCAGTTATTGTCCTACCAGCCTTCTAATTGAATAGACATCAATAAAAGAAACATTTTTTATCTTTATCCATATCTAAAAAAGATCATAAAAAAACAAACTATTTTTCTAGTGAACAGAAAAATAGTTTGTCATTGATCGTTTAACTCTTCTTTATTTCCGGTTATTCGTTGTCGTCATGCTCGTGCAAGGACGCATCGGAATGCAAGAAGTAGATCAACGTTTGTAACTCGTTCGTCAAATCAACATTTTGGATCAATACTTCGGATGGTGCATTTAGTCGAGCAGATGTAAAGTTCAATATCCCTTTAACACCGGCTTCTGTCAAACGATTCACGACTTCTTGTGCTTTTTCAGCAGGAATCGTTAAGATCGCTACTTCGATTTGTTGGATCTTGATTTGTTCGATCATGTCATCCATCGGATAAACGGGGATACCATCAACGATCCGACCAACGATTTCTGGGTTCACATCAAAAGCACAGCTGACACGGATACTATTACTTTGATGGAATTTATATTTCAATAAAGCACTTCCTAGATTACCGACCCCGATCAATGCGACGTTCGTCAATTGATCATCATTCAAGGTTTTTGCAAAGAAATGCATCAAGTCCTCTACATCATAACCGTACCCACGTTTTCCTAGTTCGCCGAAATAGGAAAAGTCACGACGGATCGTTGCACTATCTACTTGAACTGCTTCACTTAGTTCAGTTGATGAAACTTTTTTCTTACCTGCGTTATTCAAGATTCTTAAATAACGATAATATAAAGGCAGGCGTTTTGCGGTTGCCTTTGGAATTACATGGTCTTTCACTTCATTACCTCCACTGTATTTCTTCTCGATTTATACATCATATCAGTACTTACACAAAAAAATCAATTTCGTTGCTTGTATATTGTGAATTTTTATTCTTATTCTCATTTTCCTAGCTTCTCAGAACCTCGCAGTAACTATGAATTTGTGGTAGACTACAAGAGAAAAAGACCATGAAATTCTAGGATAATTCACAAAGTAGAAAAGAGGATTCGATGATACTATTACAAGCCAATCAAATCGCTCGCCATTTTGGCGCTGAGATTTTATTTGAAAATATCCACTTAGAGATCCAAACGGGTGCACGTATCGCTTTAGTCGGACGTAACGGCGCCGGTAAATCGACATTATTAAAAATCATTGCTGGCATTGAAGCGCCCGATGTAGGTAATATCGCAAAAAACAAAACAGCTACCCTTGGTTATCTGGCCCAAGATACAGGATTAGATTCAACTGAAACAGTCTGGAATGAGATGCTAAAAGCATTTGAAGACGTACGATTGATGGAACAGCGAATGCGTGACCTTGAAGTATTTATTAGTGAAGGCACCCCTGACACGCCGGCTTATCAATCCTTCTTGAAAGAATATGATAAATTACAGCATGATTTTTCTGATAAGAACGGCTATAGTTATGAAAATGAGATTCGCTCTGTATTACATGGATTCAAATTTGATCCGTCGTTTTACGAGCAAAGAATCGATACGTTATCTGGTGGTCAAAAAACAAGATTAGCTTTAGCGAGGATGCTTTTACAACATCCAGATATCTTGATCTTGGATGAGCCAACTAACCACTTGGACATCGAAACACTTGCTTGGTTGGAAAACTATTTGCAAAGTTATACTGGTGCCCTTCTGATCGTCTCTCATGACCGCTACTTCTTGGACAAAGTGACGACTGAAGTATATGAACTAAGTCGGAAAAAGATGCGTCACTATAAAGGAAATTATTCCAAATATTTAGATATGAAAGCTGAACAATTAGCTTCTGATTGGAAAGCCTATGAAAAGCAACAAACAGAAATCAATAAACTCGAAGATTTTGTTGCCAGAAATCTTGTCCGTGCCTCAACGACAAAACGTGCCCAAAGCCGTCGAAAGGCATTAGAAAAAATGGAACGATTAGACCGTCCACAAGGAGATGAGAAACAAGCACATTTTCTCTTCAACGTTGCAAAACCTTCGGGAAATGTTGTCTTACAAGTAGAAGATGCCGCTATTGGCTATGATGGCGCCGTCTTATCTGAACCAATCAATTTGGATATCCGTCGTCAAGAAGCAATCGCATTAGTGGGACCAAATGGAATCGGCAAATCCACTTTACTGAAATCGATCATCCAACAGCTGCCTTTCATACGTGGAAAAGAAACACTTGGTACGAATGTCAGCATTGGTTATTACGACCAAGGACAAGCGGAACTTCACACCAATAAAACGATTCTTGCTGAATTGTGGGATGAGCATCCAACTGTTCCGGAAAAAGATATTCGTTCGATTTTAGGCGCTTTTTTATTTTCTGGCGAAGATGTCGAAAAAACGATCCCCTTATTAAGTGGTGGAGAAAAAGCGCGTGTCGCATTAGCAAAATTAGCAATGAACCAAGAGAACTTTTTGATTTTAGATGAGCCGACCAACCACTTAGATATCGATAATAAAGAAGTATTGGAAAATGCGTTGATCGACTATGAAGGAACATTGCTCTTTGTCTCCCATGACCGCTACTTCATCAATCGTATTGCCACTAAAGTTATTGAACTCTCAGAAAATGGAAGCAAAGTCTACCTGGGTGACTATGATTATTATTTAGAAAAGAAAAAAGAAGAAGAAGAAATTGCGGAACTGTTAGCAGCTGAACAACCTGAGGTCAGCACGCCTTCAACAAACAAATCCACTTACTTCCAAAGCAAAGAGCAACAAAAGATGATGCGGAGCTTGCAACGTAAAATCACGCAAATCGAAGAAGATATGGCTCAACTAGAAGAAACAGTGGATGAACTCGAACAACAGATGGTTTCTCCTGCTGTATTAGATGACCATGTCAAATTGAATGAATTGAATCAAGCGCTTGATGAAGCACATCAGCTACAAGAAGAAAAGTTGGCTGAATGGGAAAACTTAAGTCTTGAGTTAGAAGAAATCGAAAATAATCAATAGACTCGCTCCTGTCATCCTCTCAAACAAAAGAGAGTGGGACAATAGTCCTTTCTCAAAAATAGAAATGAGTCCAATTTTGATGTGTTTTGTCAAAATTGGACTCGTTTTTGTTTTTATTCGCACATTTCTCTCCATGTACTTCCCTAATTTTCTCAGATTTAATGCCATAAGTGCCAAACCCACATCAATCGTCGCTCCTTGTTTTCCTCGTAAGTGAAAACGATGGAACGCTAAGTGAGCCTTTAGATGACCAAACACTGGTTCGACATCGACTTTTCGCCGACGATAAATCGAACCGGTTTTTTCCTCCAAAAGCTTCTTTTTGCATTCTGCTTTGAAATAGCGCCAAGAATTATTTACTAGAAGTTGCCGCTTTTGTGTGCCTTTCGAACGGGTACATTGACTCCGGACTGGACAAGCTCGACAATCTTCGCATTCATACACTTTGAAATCTCGGACAAAGCCTCCTTTATCTTTTCTCCGACTATAGCCTTTGAACGGGACAGGTCGCTTTGCTGGGCAAATATACTCATCTTGTTCTTGCAGATAGCGCCAATTTTCTACGTTGAACGGATTCTCCTTGTTCTTCTTTTTGCTTTCTTTGTAATACGTACTGTAGGTGATCAAGGGTGTTTTATGTAGAACATCATGGATATACATATAATTTTGTTCGCTCCCATAACCTGCATCAGCTACAATATATTCTGGTAGCTCTTTATGTTGTTCTAAAAAACTATCTAAAAATGGCGCTAAGGTTTTAGTGTCCGTTGGATTTGGGAATAAGTCATAGGCTAAGATATACTGGTTTTCTGTCGCAATTTGTAGATTATATCCTGGTTTTAGCTGTCCATTACGCATATAATCGTCTTTCATTCGCATAAAGGTGGCGTCCGTATCTGTTTTAGAAAAGCTGTTTCGTTCTTGGAAGAGACGACGATATCGTTCATATTTTTGTTTTCTTGGTAGGTAATCCGCTTGTACTTGTCGAAGGTATTTTTTATAGACTCGTCTTTTTCTCTTTAACTGACTTTGCTTTTTTGGGGATTGTTCCTGGGCTAATTGTGTATTTGTTTCATGGAGTTCAGCTTCTAGATGATGAGCGACTTCTTCTAGTTGGTCGCTCGACAATCCATCGGATTGCCCTTCTTCTTTTAAACAAGGAAGGATCTCTTCTTGATAGAGCGCTTGGTAGAATGCTTCAGATTTTTCATCTAAAGCACGTTCGTATCGAGTAGCTGCTTTTCGCCAAACAAAGCTAAACTTATTGGCGTCCGCTTCAATTTTCGTGCCATCAATAAAAATCGCTTCGTTATCGATGACTTGATTCGTAATCAACTGACGACGAAATAGAACAAAGGCTTCAGCTAACAACTGAGCGGTTGTCTCATGATTTCGAAATCGGTTGATCGTGCGGTAGCTAACTTGTTCGTGATTGGCTAACCAACGCATCCGATAGCTATCGTCTAAAAGGAATTCAATCTTTCGACCAGAAAAAACACGTTGGGTATAGGCATAAAGAAGAATCTTTAACATCATTTTTGGATGATAGGCAGGACGCCCAAGTTGGTGTTCTAATTCATCGAAGAGGTGTGGAGGGATTGCTTCCACTAAAGAATTGACGGCAAACGCAACATCAGTTTCAGGAATAAACTGTTCCATATCTAGTGGTAAAGTGGTTTGATTAATGGTATAATTTTTGAACATAAGGCACACTCCTTTTTGATTGGGTTTAGTCACTTTAATCATACAAGGTTGTGTGCTTTTTTGTGTTCCTTAAATTCAAAAATATGCAAAAAAAGTGGGACGATAATCAGCTTTTCTTCTGATTATTGTCCCACTCTCTTTTACTTTAGACTTGTTGATATAAATCGAAAACATGTTTCAATTCGACAGTTACTGGAGAATGGTCTGGATTCGTTTCCATCAGATCTTCCATGAACACCCACCACTTTTGATTGATTTCTGTTTCTGGTACATGGCGCCATTTTTCTTCATCTTCAATCTCTAAATACCCAAAGAGAGTATTTGTTTCTGGATCAAGAAAAATCGAATAAGAGAGCGCACCATGTTCAGCCAACATTTCACGCATCTCCGGCCACAATTCATTGTGTCTTTTGAGGTACTCTGCTTCGTATCCTGGGTACAACTTCATTTTTACTGCTTTTTTGATCATCTTTATTCCCCTTTCATTGATTGTTCGATCTGCTCGACGCTAGCAATTATTTTTTGGTTCTTACTTGCTTCTTTATTTTCCAATTTAAAGCAAGCGTTTACAATAGCAAAAAATAAGGATAACGGTGGCAGATTCACAGGAATTCATCATAGGACAAAAAAGCGACCGCGGTGGGTGGCCGCGGTCTAGGAGTTTATTTTTACTTGAGGAGTAAAAATGAAAAAGTATAGGGTTGTTGGTTGGTATGTATATAGAATAGAAGAAAAGTTTGAAGAATTTTCACTACAATATTTGTCTTTTGTTAGGATAATTCATTAAGAAAAAGTAAAACGCCATGTACTTTAGTTACTTACTAATAAAATAATCATTCCATAGGATAAACTTTACACCTTGTTTTCCCCTTATCTAAGGTAGTTAAAGTAATCGGTTCGTCTACTTCTTACTTTCTTGCTTGCTTTTGCTTGTTGCTTTAAGAAACTTATTTTTTTTCGATTTCTAAAATTAAGTTTTCTTAGTTGGTTCCGAATAAAGACGAATCTTCTTCTACTATTCATTGATTTTTGTTTCTTTTGATAAATGGTTACTTTCCTATTCGCGATGATAATAGCCTTCTTATTTTTTTGTCTGGCGCTATTCTTGCTAGCATCTAGCACTGATGATAACTGATTTTTTTGACTATGATTATCTTTGGAGGAGACTATCCCTAATTCTTGGGGCTCTTTAGTTTTTTCTATGATGGTCATTTTTCTATTTTTAACCATGACCGTTTCAAATACACCTACTCGTCGAGCAATATGTTCTTGTTCCAACCGATCTTTTTTTTCTGAAACGCTCTCTGATGAAAGGTTACTCGACGAAGCTTCTTGAGCATTCATTGGTGGAGTAGTGGCTACTTTTTTGTCAATGTCTGTCAAATATGCTTGGATCATTGGATCAAGCATAAAAAAGTTTGGTTTCGCTCGCGCACTCACTTCCTCTCTTGTTTCGTCATTTAACAATCGATTATAGTCTGGATTTTTTAAGCAGAAGTCGAGGATTCCTCTTCTTATAACAATAGTTTCTTCTAATGATTGAACTAAATTTGTAAGCACACTAGCATCAACATTTGCATCTACTGTTCGATTTTTCTGTTGCTGAAATTGCTCAAGTTTTTCTTTATCGATACCTAGCCATAAATGTATATAATCTGATAAATAGAAATTTTTCTCGTAATACTTAGTTATTTGAGTAGTCAATTCATTTTGTCCATTATTTTTACAGTTGATTGCAATTTTTTCTGCTTGTTGGAGACGGATGATTGCAGCTTCCTTACTTGACCAATCTCCTTCTGGTATCTGACGTTTTAGGATTTTGTCTATTTCTTCTTTGACCGTTTTTTCAAATTCATTAAAAGAAGTTTGTTGATTTTCACTAAGCAAAGTTGATTCCTGCGTTTGACTAAAGATATTTCTAATCCGTTGGCTGATTCCCATATTATCCCTCCTTGTTTCTGTTGATAAAATGAGTATACAGTTTGTAAATCGATTCGTTCGCCTTTCTTTTCTTGTAAATTCAAAAAAAAGACTTGACTGTTCTATTGAATTTAGTCCATTCATTTTAGATTTAGAAAAACATGTGTCCGAGGCCTTAGTCCTCTCGTACCATCTAAAACTGAATAAATGGGGGAAATAAAAATAATCACTTCGAAAAATAAGGCGCCATCCACAAAAATTAAAAAAACAAATATCGCAGATGGCGCCTTATTTCTCGAGGCTAGGCACTACTGTCCCGATCGCTTACTTTTCTTCTAATTTGGTGTATCCACCTTGAATTGCCTCACGCTTTTTTGATCAGCTATATACTTCTTGCCTTGTTCGCCTCGTATATCCATATACCGCCAAACTTAGAAATAATAGAGTATAAATGGCTAAGATGATCACTTCGCTATAATTACTTCCCCATGTTTGTCCAGATTGAAAGTTTTTGATGATCGTCAAGATCCAATATTGGGGAGTGACCATCGACACTTTCTGCATCAATTCTGGCATCACCTCATGTGGAATCAAAGCACCAGATAGTAAACTTGTGACGGTAATCAAGATACTTTGTAAAGCCGCTGCTACAGTTGTACTTGGGGCAAGAACACCAATCGCAATCGACCAACTTACGGCAAGTAAACTAAATAGACTTAGTAGTACAATCAAATCAACAGCACTTAAACCAGGATCAATGTTAAATAGGACGATCATGACAACAACTGCTAACATTACTTGGATCAGCATAGCGAATGTCGCAAAGATCGTTGTCCCGATAAAATACGTGCTTTTAGCTACCGAAGTCGTCATCAAACGTGTATAAATTTTATTGCGTCGTTCTTGCTGGATAGTCGTTGTCCCAAAATTACCTGCTTGGAAAAGAAGCATCATCAACAAAAAGCCAACGATTTGCACCGACATTCGTTCGGTCATTGTGCTTTGATCTACTTGATTGATCTCGATTTCTGTCGATTCTTTCAAGCGTTCAAGTGATTCGTCCTCCTCTCCAGCTTCTGCTAACAGATGGATACTAGAAACTTCTGCTAATGCACGTTGGGTCAACCGGTCGATATTCTCCAACAGTTCTCCTTTTTGGAATGTCCGGAGAGAGAGTTTCGTATTCTCAGAAACATTTTCTTGATAACCTTTAGGGATTGTGATGACTGCCACCGCATTTTGTCGGGAAAGAACTTGATCAATTTCTTCAGCTGAACCAATTTCCTGAACACTGACTCGTTTTTCCAAACTTTCAATAAGCAATTCACTATAGGATGAGCGATCTTGATCGACTACCCCTATCGTCAGGAGATTCGTTTCTTGATCGCCATAAGCAAAAAGATAAAGGACGACACTCAAGAAAGGAATTCCTATAAGAAACAAGATTTGCAATGGTCGATTTTTCCAAAGAACCAACCTTTCTCTTACGATCCAAAAGATATCTCTCATTAGAATACCTCCCTTTTATCTAAAATGACGACTGATGACATGAGTAAAACAAACAATAACCCAAAATTCCCATAGATACCTAACCAGTGCAAGGGATTGTCGGTCCACAAACTTTCTCTTACAGATGCTAAAACCCAACCTAATGGTGACAATCCCATCATCGTTTCATTGGTTGGAAAGTAGGCACCACCTAAAAATCCAGTGAGTTGAATAACTATCTGGGTAATGCCAGAACCAATTCTTTTTTCATCACGGTCTCCAATGGTTTCTAAAAATAAACCGAGTGCGAGAAAACTGCCCATAAGTGCGATTAAGTTGAGATAAGAAAAACCAAATCTTAAATACCATGGAACATCAAATAATAATTGAGAGATGAGCATCAAGACCAACACTACCAACATGCCAAATATGAAATGTCCAAAAAATGTCGAAAAAATGATCGTTTTACGGCTAAGTGGTGTGACTAATTCTCTTTGCACGGTTCCATGCTGTCGTGCTTCTCGAAACATGCTCAGACCAATTTCCGAAAAATATAAAACAAATAGACTAATCATAGCAATCGCATAGTATTGGTAGGAAGATGCGCTTTCTCGTTGATTTTCTTGATCGACCACAATCGCCTCTGTAAACTGCTCTGCTGAAACTAGGCCAGTGGTTGCCGGCAAGTGCTGTTCCTTAATGAAACTTTGTCGTTTGATTTCCTGTACGATTTCTACTAGATAGCTTTGAAGGATTGTTTTTTCTACATTGGTCAATTCCCGACTCTGCACTTCGATGTGATCGGAAAAATGTAAGTAAGCATCAGCTTCTTGTTTTCTTATATTCGCTAATCCTTCCTTTTCATTTGTCACTTCTTCAAAATGAATAGCACCTTCTGCAAAAGAAGTCACTTGTTGGAATATCTCACGAACTTCTTGATCGTCTACCTGATATTGTACCGTCAATGGCTCCATATCAGAGGTAATGTCATTATTGAATACACCTTGGAGGACTGCCCCTAGAATAAACATCAACGTGATCGGAAAAGCGAGATAATAAATGTAATTCGATTTCTCACGAAAATTTTGTATCAGAGTCCGGATAATTATTTTTTCATTCATACTCACTCCTCCTAATCACGTAGATTACGTCCAGTCAAACTAAGAAAAACTGTTTCTAAATCTGGAGCTTGTTGCAGTACATCGACTACTCTAACTTCTTGCTTGATCAGTATCATTAATAGTTGATTCAATAATTTGCTTTCAAGCACCGTCACGATCTGTACTTGCTGTTTGTCGAGTGAAACATTGATGATCCCATTAATATTATTGATTTCTTCTATATCCAGTGCCTCTGGATTCTCCACAGTGATTTGCAGATTGATTTTATCCGTGACGAGATTCACTAATTCTTCCTCACTACCGATAGCAATCACTTGACCTTTATCGATAATGACGATCTCATCTGCCAAACGTGCGACTTCTTCCATATAGTGACTCGTGTAGATGATCGTCGTACCGTTTTCTTTCATTTTTTCAATGGCATCTAAAATATAATTTCTAGATTGTGGATCGATCCCCACTGTCGGTTCATCCATGATCAGTAAAGCAGGTTGATGGGCAATCGCCATTGCAATATTCAATCGTCGTTGCATTCCTCCAGAAAAAGCACTCGGTCGCTCTTTTCTTCGTTCATACAAATCAACCGTTCTCAATGCCTTTTCTACATTCTTTTTTAGTTCTTCCCCTCTGAGTCCATATAGACCACAAAAAAAGCGGACATTTTCTTCAGCAGACAAATCATAATAAATCGCTAACTCTTGTGGAACAACGCCTAATTTTCGCCTAAGTTCTCTTTTTCGCTCGCTCATCTCTTCTGAAAACAACTGAACCGTTCCAGATGTCTTATTCAATAAACCAGTAATCATATTGATAACGGTTGACTTTCCTGCGCCATTTGGACCTAGTAACCCTAAAATCGTTCCTTCTGGTACTTCAAATGACACACCATCCACAGCAATTTTCTGTCCAAATTTTTTTGTCAATTTTTGCACACTGAGTATATTCATCCAATCACTCCTTTTCTTTATTTTATAAAAAAAAGAGAAACTGTAATAGTACAGTTTCTCATGATTTACGAATTAGAAATCTCATGTTCTTCATCAAAAGGTAATATCGTGGTGATGTGAAAACCATCCGTTCCATCAATCAACAATTTGCCGTTCAATACGGCTGTTCGTTCTTCCATTCCTACGATCCCCAGACCTTTACGATAGTCTATTGCCCTTTTTCCATTGTTCTTCGATTCAAATCGTAAAAATTTTTGATACACATGCAAACGCACCGTGACCGTTGAAGCTTCACTATATTTCAACGTATTCGTCAAAAACTCTTTCAAATTCGCCGCTAATACCTGCCAATGAAAACGACTGATTTTATCTAAGGTACCGCTATATTGGAAATCCACGATAATCTGGTGAGTCTCGGAGAAACGTTGGAGTTCTGCCTTTACTTTATTGATGTTCAAGGTTTCATTCTTTGGTCGCTCGTCATGTAACACGTTGCGCACTTCGTTGATCGACTTTCTTAAGCGATCAGCAGATTGACTCAATAATTGATGCGCTTGTTCCGGTTGTTCTCGATTGATCACCTTTGCCGCCTCTATTTGGATCAAGCAACTCGTTAAGTCGTGCCCAAGATGGTCATGGATTTCATGAATGATCCGTTGTCTTTCTACTAACGTTGCTTCTTTTTGCATCGCTTCAGCATTCAAAGTGCTTTGTGCAAAGAGTTTTGATAACTTGTTTCGTTCAATCCGTAAAAAATCGGAAGAAGTAGTTAACTCTTCTTGTTGTTTCATCATTTTTTCCGCAGACCAAACGATACTGATCATCCCACTTACCCACAGTACAAAGAGAAAATAAAGTGAGTCAGAGAGAAAAAAGCTGCCAACGCTATAATTGATCAAGGCTACAAATAAAAGTAACCATGACTTTTGGAAGCAAAAATAACCTTGCAGCAAGGAAAGTGGCAATAGAAAAATCGCTTGTTCGACAAAAATCAAACTCAATAGAACACTGATCAATTGCAAAGCAACAAACCAAGGCCGATGTTTCTGAAAACTTTCGCCTAAGAAAAAAAATGTCAACCATACCATACTTAAACTAATGACAAACATCAAAAGGGTAGAGGTTGTTTGATAGATCATCAACCCGATCAAACCAATGATCGATAGCAAGTTGATCGATAATTTGATTGCTTGCATCTACGTCATAACCTCACCTGTGAGAACATAGATCGCTAATTGCGTACGATGATCCAAGTTCAGTTTTTTTAAAATCATTGAAAGATTGTTATGGACAGTTCCTTCACTTAAAAATAGTGTTTGCGCAATCACTTTATTTGTCATTCCTTTTGCGACGAGGTAGGCTATTTCTTGCTCTCGCTCCGTCAGTAAGGAGAGATCTGCTTCTTGATCATTCTTGTTACCTAATTGTTGCGTTGCCTTCACGAGGATTTCTTTCGAAAGGATCGTTTGTCCCTGTAACACACTCTTGATTGCTTGGATCACCGCCTCAGGAGGAGTTGTTTTCAGCAAGTAACCACTTGCACCGTTGCGTATTCCTTCCTCTATGTAACGATCTTCATCAAACGTAGTTAAAATGATGACAGGTATCTGATATTCTTCCGTAATCTGTTTCGTAGCGGTGACGCCATCCATTCTCGGCATTCGGACATCCATCAATACAAGATCTACTTGATTTTTTTCGCAAAAAGCAATAGCTGAACGTCCATCATGACAAATACCCACTACTTGAAAATCGTTTGTACTTTCTAAAATGATTTTTAAGCCGCTTGTAATCAGTGCACTATCATCTACTAATAAAATGTTTGTCATAGTGATTCTCCATTTTTTTATTTTGAGCAAGTAGGAGTAACAAGCGATCAAATCAAAAAGTGTTGGCTTCTACTTACAAAGTAGTCGTCGCATGTGTTATATTTTTTGATAAATTCATTTCTTTTGCCTCTCGTACTTGATCTTTCCTTATAGTATACTCGAAAGAATCAGCAAATAGAAGTTTGAGCCCGTAGGCGACAGATAGATTCCTATGGTATGACTACTCACTTGCTCTTCTCTATCTATTTTTAATCAACGAAAAAACAGATTGAGACAATGATGTTAGTTTCCAGAAATAGACAAAACCCTAAAATAGAAAATCAAATCTTAGGTGAATCGTAATACTTCTTGAAGCTATACACAATTGTCTCAATCTCACACTTTCAATGATCGTTTAATTATTTTTCTTACGCTTCAGCCAGCTAGCTAATGCTGTACCTACCGCACTAAAACCAAGCAATGCAAATGCACTGGCTACTTCACCAGTTTTAGGCAGATTGTCGCCTCTTCTATTATTTCTAGTCGATGTAGCATTTGTCGCGATACTTCCACCGCTATTTCCCGAAGTATTTCCACTACCACCATTCGGAGTAGCAACAGGCTGTTCATTTCCTGGTTGGTCATTTCCAGAAGGAGCACTAATATTATTTCCACCATTCCCTGTGTTTCCTCCGGTTCCGCCATTGCCATTACCACCATCTCCATCGTTTCCTGAAAGTGCTGTAGTAAGCATGATGGGTTCAGACTCTTCCCCTTGTAAAAAGTTGGTACTCTCGTCTGAAATCGCAGTGATCCAATATGTGGTGTTTGCACTCAATCCCAAAAATACGCCAGCTACTGCTGGTACACCATCTGCGTATGCAACGACTCGCGCAAGCGGATTGGCTTGTGGATCTGTGTCGTAAATCAGATAGGTCACATCTTGCAGCAATTCTTCCGCATGGTCATGGTACCAGTGCTCGCCTGGTGTATCTGGGGTATCGTCATGGTGTAGAAGTGCAGTATCCGCAATCGTGATCACTTCATGGGTATTGTTTTGTTTTGCTAATTCCTCGTCTATTCTCAAAAATGCACCGGCTGCTTTCGTGATTGCTTCGACATCAAAGAGATCTGTGACAAGATACTCATGATTCCCAATAGTCGGTAAGCCGGTAACCTCATAGTTAGAAAGGTTAACCGTGCCCCAATCAATGATCCAGTTCGCTCCTTCGATCGTATTCGTTCCAGCAGTACTATTCGTATACTGGAAGCTGGCTTCTTGCCACATCACCTCATCCTCAGGCGCTAACCCAGCTAACGTCGGCAGATCGAAATGATCGATTTCTGTCGTTCCATTGAATGAACGAGCAAAAACTGTCCCTTTTTCTAGAATGATCTCAGCCGGAGTCACTTCAATCATTGCTTTATTCCAATTCTGTCCAGGTTCTAATGTAGTGATACGACTGATTGGTGTAGCAGTCACTTCATAAATCCCAACACTAGAAATTTCCAAGATCAAATCCATACCATCGGCTGAAATGCTTACCCCATCCGCATCTGTCTCAAAAAGATAATCATCTGGATTTCCACCGCGTCCGAATAAAGAAAAGACATCAGTAAGTGGAATCTTTGTTTCTGCTCCACCATATGGCACTTGAAGCGTTTCTCCTAACGCATTGATCGGTAAAGTATCCCTCTCGTTACCCAGTCCTAGCTTAGGATAATTTGTCGTAGTATCCCACACCCAAGTGCTACCGAAATCCCAACCATTTGATTCATAAGTCGTTTGTGTGCGCAATTCAATGACATCTAAAGGTTCAATGACCTCTTCGATCACTTGACCACCGATTGGAACTCCACTGTATAAAGCCTCAGAGTTATTATAGTAGTAATTATTGATATTCGTTCCACCTAAACCGAAATGATCGACATCGGATTCTCCAGTGACATCTCCCATCCCATAACTGTTTTTGATTGTCAGAGAGCCGGCATTACCGACAAAACCGCCAACAGCTTCAATACCAGTTACATGTCCCGTACTATAGTTGCGTGCTACTTCAATCGCATAAGGATGAATGGCCCCGATAAATCCTCCGACATTCGTTCTCCCAATGACATCGCCTGTCGCATAGGAATCGACTACTGTACTGTAGAAGTCGTGTCCACCAATCAAACCTCCCACGTTTTCACTTTCGGGGCTGTCAATATTCCCGGTTGCATACGAACGACTGACTTTACCCCAGCTATTCAAACCAATTAGTCCACCAGTATTGATTGTATTCGCTGTGACATTTCCTGTGGCATAACTATCTACAACTGTGTTCCCATTTACTCCGATCAACCCACCAACAGCTTGAGGATACATGTAAGGATTTGCATTAACTGTTATTGTCGCTGAAGAAGATGAGCGAGCAATCGTAGTACCTGCGACAGTATTCGCCATATAACCAATTAGTCCACCAATGTTATTCCCACTTGCTTCAATACTTCCACCACTAACAGTAGAATCAGTGACGGTCGTTGGTCCTTTAGATAGGTCATTGATTTGACCAATCAATCCCCCAACATTATTTCCGTATAGCCCTCCCACGACCCGAGGATTTTCTAATGTGATCCCAGAAATCGTTGCACCGTCTGTCACACCGAAGAATCCACGATTATGCAGATCCCCAGGTTGTACCCCAGCATTCACTATCATATTACGGATCACTGTTCCAGGTTCAGCTGTAAAACTTCCAGTGAATTTTGTTGCTAAAGTTGTCCCATATCCAACAGGTATCCAATCTGAAGTGAGTGTAATATCATTCATCAATTGGTAATGCGCTGCGAGATCATTTCGCATTTCATTCAATTCAGCTTCAGTGGTGATTTGGAAGGGCGAGGTGAGAGAACCATCACCAGCCCCTGAAAAGAAAGACTCAACAACTGCTTCACCTGTCTCCTCTATCTCTTCAACTACTGGAAATTGCTCCTCAAGCTGTAGTTCTGGTACTTCTAACGATTCTTGGTCAGTTTCTTCAGTTACCATGACCACATCACTGTCATCGTTGTTATCATCAGCCAAAAGCTCCGGTTTGTTAGATGTAGTTTCATCATTTGAGATTTCATCATCGAAGGTTTCTATTTCTTCACCTATTGTCTCTTCTTCAACAAACGTATGTCTTATTGGATCGATATCCTCTAAAACGTTCGCAAAAGTCGGTACTGTTTGCGCTAATACCATTGAACTTAAAAGTATATGTGCAATGAGTTTTTTCTTGTTCAGTTTAACCATAAATATGTCCACCCTTCGTTCTCTAATCTTATTTTAATATATGTGTAAATTATCTCATAAAATAATTGATAAATGAACTTTTTTACTATTTAAGCAACACTTATAATTAGATAACTCTAATTATATTGTAACTAAACGTTTTTTTATTTAGTATATGAAAGTTCATGTTTACTCCATGAAACTCCTTGTTATTACTTTTTCACCAATAAGGAAACACGAGATATTAAAACATTGTTATGTAAAAAAAATCTTTTTTATTTTCCACTAAAATAAAAGTATGTCCCTCTCTGAATAGAGAGAACTTTCAACATCTTCTTAACGGCTTCCAGTTTAATTACTAATTTGTCGATCTCTTACTTCGTTTCATAGAATGATAATTATAATGTTTCCTAAAAATAGAAAAAACAACCTCCAACTTGCACATTGTAAATTTTACTCCTCATAAAATGATAAGGTTAATCATTGTTAATTCAGGCAATCAAAAGCGAAGGTGTCCTAGAAACAACCTGAATGATGGTTCGATCAATCATAAAAAAAATAATTTTGTTTTGTTATTTTATTTTGATAGTATTTTCGGATCTTTCAACTGACAAAAATAAGAAAAAAAGAAAAACAACCAGAAAATACACGGATGTATTTTCTGATTGCTTTCTTTTTCTTAGCAATTGATTTACGCAGATACAGATAAATAACTAACTATTTTTTAGATATTCAAAATATGAGCCCATTGAAAAGGACGTAATCGCTTAAATTGATAGTGTCATTTTTCTAACTCTAAGTAACTGACCTTTTTGTCTTGATATGAAACAATCCAAACAATTATAGCTTTCGGTATGTTTACCGTTGCTTTAGTTGGCTTGGTTGTTACGATGCTAAAAAATGACAAAAAGAAATAGCCGTCACTTTAGCGAGGGTCGGCTATTTCTATAAAAATATCTAATTCTTGTCACTAGCTTTTAGCGGTGCTGTCAAAAGGGAGCTGTTGACGCAGTTCCTTTTTTCGTTTTTATTATAGCACAGTTCAAGCTTCTTCTTCAATTCTGATTTCTGATTTCTGATTAAGTGTTTTTTAAGTGAACATACAAATTTTCCAAAAAAACATCCGTGTTTATCTAAAGTTCAAGGACTCTATCTAGGGCGATATGCTATACTTTTTTAGACAGTAAAGTTGAATGACGGTGGCGACTTCGAAAAAGGTGGTGGTGCTTATGGAGATAAGTACTGAAATCGAAGAAAGGAGAAGCCTTTTGTCCGCATATGAAACAATGCAAACAATTATAGCTTTCGGTATGTTTACCGTTGCTTTAGTTGGTTTGGTTGTTACAATGCTGAAAAATGACAAAGAGAAGTAACCGTCACTTTAGCGAGCCGATGGTTTACTTCTCTTTGAGTTAACTATTACACTTGCCACTAGCTTTTAGCGGTGCTGTCAAAAGGGAACTGTTGACGCAGTTCCTTTTTTCGTTTTTATTATAGCACAGCTTCGGCTTCTTCTTCAATTCTGATTTCTGATTAAGTGTATTTTAAGTGAACATACAAATTTTCCAAAAAAACATCCGTGTTTATCTAAAGTTCAAGGACTCTATCTAGGGCGATATGCTATACTTTTTGGGACAGTAAAGTTGAATGACGGTGGCGACTTCAAAAAAGGTGGTGGTGCTTATGGAGATAAGTACTGAAATCGAAGAAAGGAGAAGCCTTTTGTCTGTTGAAACAGCGTTAGGGCTAATGATCAGTTTCGGTTCATTTACCGCTACTTTGATCTTTGGCATCCTAGCCTTGACCAACAAAAATGACAAAAAGAAATAGCCGTCACTTTTTCCCGGAGACGACTATTTCCACATTAGCATAAAATTCTGTCACCGGGTTTAGCGGTGCTGTCAAAAGGGAACTGTTGACGCAGTTCCTTTTTTCGTTTTTATTATAGCACAGCTTCAGCTTCTTGTTCAATTCTGATTTCTGATTCAGTGTATTTTAAGTGAACATACAAATTTTTCAAAAAAAACATCAGTGTTTATCTAAAGTTCAAGGACTCTATCTAGGGCGATATGCTATACTTTTTGGGACAGTAAAGTTGAATGACGGTGGCGACTTCGAAAAAAGGTGGTGGTGCTTATGGAGATAAGTACTGAAATCAAGGAAAGGAGAAGCCTTTTGTCTGTTGAAACAGCGTTAGGGCTAATGATTAGTTTCGGTTCATTTACCGCTACTTTGATCTTTGGTATCCTAGCCTTGACCAACAAAAATGACAAAAAGAAATAGCCGTCACTTTAGCGAGGGTCGGCTATTTCTACAAAAAATATCTAATTCTTGCCACTAGCTTTTAGCGGTGCTGTCAAAAGGGAACTGTTGACGCAGTTCCTTTTTCGTTTTTATTATAGCACAACTTCGGCTTCTTCTTCAATTCTGATTGATAGATAAGAAGGATTTATGGAGACAACTAATTGGCTGGACCAATAGATTCCGACTTAAAAACGATTACTCAAAATTTATGACAAGCTTTTTATCCAATCCTTGTGCTAGCTCGATCACTAACTCAATACTAGGATTCATTTCACCTGTTTCAACTCGTGAAATGGTTGATTGAGGTTTCCCAATTTTTTGCGCTAATTGTTTTTGTGTTAATCCAGCACTTTTCCTTAATTCTGCTAGTTTTAACGCAATATCTAATTTAGCTTCTTCAATTTCCATTAGATGCAGAAATTCTTCACTTTTTTCCGCTCTTTTTTTTATATAATTTTGTACTTGACTCATCATATCCACCTCTCGTTCTTACTTAAAAAATTGTCTCGCAACTTTCTACCTTTTTCTAACTCTCGTCTGGAAAGCTTATTTGCTTTCTTTCGAAACCCATGAGTAATAAAATATTCATGCCCTTTTCTTTGAAAATATATTCCTCTTAAAGCATTACTACTCATACTTGCTCGCACTTCATATAGATTGCTCTCCAGTTTTTTTACCCACTCTTGCCGCATAGCTGTATGTATATCTGTTTTTTCAATTTTATCAATGATTGATAAAATTTTTGCAGCCTCCTTGTCACTCAATGAATCAAGGAATCTTTCAAATTCATCGCCCCACTTAAATTTAGGATGATTCAACTTATTTCCTCCTAATCATATCATTATATAGCGAATTAGCTATATTTTTTTCTACTATTTGTTAAAAACTTTTTTCTTTAGGCAAATCAAATTTTCATGTTTATTTTTCCCTTCTTTTCATGGTTGATTTATCCTTTACACAATCAATTACGCTAATTAAAGACTATTATTTTGATCTATATTGCTATCTTTAAATCAAAAAAAAAAAAAACGCCTAAAAAGGCGCTTTTGGTAGAAATTTGGAAAACTGTGCTTTCAAAAGTACGTAAACAAAGGTTTTTGTTCCTTGAGTTTTTCCCAGTTTTATTGAGTTTTGCTATCATTTCCGATACATCTTAAACTCTAAGAATAAATCATTATAGATTCCTAAATATTCCGAACCGAGATTTTCGTAAACTTCAAGATGCGAAATCGTTTCATCCGATGGATAAAATTGTTCATCTTCGGAGATTTCTTTTGGTAACAATGCTTTGGCAGCTTTATTTGGTGTGGAGTAGCCGATGTATTCTGCGTTTTGTGCGGCATTCTCCGGATCGAGCATGAAGTTGATGAAATCATAGGCGCCTTCTTGGTTTTTAGCTGTTTTTGGCATGACGATGTTATCAAACCAAAGATTTGAGCCTTCTGTTGGGATCACATAATGTAAATGTTCATTTTCATACATCATATCTGCTGCTTCACCTGAGAAAGTTACAGCTGCTGATGCCTCTTCGTTGATCATATACATTTTGATCTCATCTGCAACGATTGCTTTGACATTTGGCGTCATTTTATTCAATTTTTGAGCTGCTTCATTTAGTTCGGACATGTCTTTGCTATTCAAAGAATATCCTAAACTATTCAAAGATAAGCCCATCACTTCTCTAGCTCCATCGATCAACATCAAGCTGTCTTTTAATTCTGGTTTCCAAAGATCATCCCAATGCTTGATTTCTTCTTCATTGAACACTTTATCGTTATACACTATACCTAGTGTTCCCCAGAAATAAGGAATCGAATATTTATTATCAGGGTCGAAATCCAGATCCAAAAAGCGATCATCGATATTGTTCAAGCCTTTGATTTTACTGTGATCTAAAGGCATGACAAGTTTTTCTTCGATCATTTTTTGGATCATGTATTCACTAGGGATGGCAATGTCGTAATTGGTTCCACCTTGTTGGATCTTGGTAAACATGGCTTCGTTCGAGTCAAATGTTTCGTAATTGACTTTATAACCGGATTCTTGTTCAAACTTCGTGATCAAACTAGGATCGATGTAGTCACCCCAGTTATAAATGGTCACGATTTTCGCTCCACTCATTCCGCTCGCTTTTTCTAATTGTCTAACACTGACAAGCAATACACCAATGATCAAGATAATACCGATCAGCAAAGATTGTATTTTTTTCATCGTAAACGAGCCACCTCCTCACGGTTGCGGCGATTTTTTTTCAATCGTTTTGGTCGGTTTTCTTTACTGATAAAGTAGTAACCGATCACTAACACCATCGAGAACAGGAAGACAAGTGCGCTCAATGCGTTGATCTCTAAGCTGATCCCTTGCCGCGCTCTTGAATAGATCTCAACAGATAAAGTAGTAAAGCCGTTCCCTGTTACAAAGAAAGTGACCGCAAAATCATCCAAAGAGTATGTGAACGCCATGAAATAACCGGCAATGATTCCTGGAGATAAAAACGGTAAAATGATATTTTTTACTACTTGGAAATTATTCGCCCCTAAATCTCTCGCAGCATCCACCATCGAATCGTTCATTTCTTGCAATTTTGGCAAGACCATCAAAACAACGATAGGGATACTAAAAGCGATATGGGAAAGTAAAACACTTTGAAAGCCTAATCCAAAGCCTAACAGCGTAAAGAAAATCAAAAAACTTGCGCCGATGATCACATCGGGAGAAACAAGTAAAATATTGTTCATGCTCAATAGCGCTGTTCGTGCCTGACGTTTTTTCGTGTAATAGATCCCCATCGCGCCAAATGTCCCGATGATCGTTGCTATCAAAGCCGATAAGAACGCCAACATAAATGTATTCAGTACGATGATGATCAGTCGTGTATCCTCAAATACCGCTTGATAGTTCTCCCAAGTAAAGCCGGTAAAGCTGTTCATCGTTCCGCCTTCATTGAAGGAGTAGAATATCAAGTAAAAAATCGGTAAATACAATAATAGAAAAACAACTGTTAGATAGAGATACGACCATTTGAATTTTTTTCTCATGAGCGACCTCCTTTTTTCTTCTCACCAGTTAGTAACATCACAACGAACATAGCGATGATCAAAATCACGCCGATCGTTGAACCCATGCCCCAATTTTGCGTCACTAAGAAATGCTGCTCGATTGCTGTACCTAGCGTGATCACTCGATTTCCACCAATCAAACGTGTCAACATGAAAAGGGATAGTGAAGGAATAAAAACTGCCTGTACCCCACTTTTTACACCATTCAATGACAAGGGGAAGATCACCCGGCGAAACGTTTCAAAATTACTTGCTCCTAGATCTTTACTGGCACTCAATAATGAAGGATTCATTTCTTCCAATGCGTTAAAAATCGGCATGATCATGAAAGGAATCTCGATATATGTCGCTACAAATAAGAAGCTAAAATCAGTAAATAAAATCTGTTGCGGGCCAATGCCGACAAACTCGAAAAAGTGGTTGACACTTCCATGAATACTGAAAATCCCGATAAAGGCATACGCCTTCAACAACAAATTGACCCATGTCGGTAAAATGATCAACATCAACCATAATTGCTTATGTTTCAATTTCGTTAAAAAGTAAGCAGTCGGATAGCTGATCAACAAGGTGAATAATGTAATCAGGAACGCATACCATACCGAATTGATCGTCATGGCGATATAAGTCCCTGAAGTAAAGTACGCAGCATAATTACTTAATGTAAACTGACCACTCATATCGAAAAAAGATTGATAGATGATCATCAAAACAGGCGCGATCACAAATAATCCAAGCCACAAAACATAAGGGATGGAATAGATCCTACGCATTGTTCTCATATTCTCTCCCCCTATTCTTCGTAGCTTTCCAAACGTGCGTCGAAGTCTTCTTCTGACTCATTGAAACGCATGACATGGATGTCTTCTGGTTCAAAAGATAAGCCAACTTGACTGCCTTCGCGCGCTTTTTTCGTTGAGTGGACCATCCATTCATTTTGTTGCTCATCATAGCAAATGATTTCATAGTGGACGCCACGGAATAGTTGAGTATCAACTGTCACGACTAATTTCCCTTTATCTGGTGTAGTGATGGTTAGATCTTCTGGACGAAGCACGACTTCAACTGGTTCGTTGACGCGCATCCCACCATCGACACACTCAAATTGTTTACCAACAAACTCAACTAAGTTATCTTCGATCATCACGCCATTGACGATATTACTTTCACCAACAAAATCTGCCACGAAATGGTTGATCGGTTCATCATAAATATCTACAGGGGTGCCACTTTGGACGATTTTCCCTTTGTTCATCACAAAAATCTCATCACTCATTGCTAACGCTTCTTCTTGATCATGCGTCACAAAAATAAAGGTGATTCCTAAACGTTGTTGTAGTTCACGCAACTCATATTGCATATCTGTCCGTAACTTTAGATCCAAGGCTGATAACGGTTCATCCAACAACAAGACTTTCGGCTCATTGACGATGGCTCGCGCGATGGCTACCCGTTGGCGTTGTCCCCCTGACATCTCGCTGATCTCTCGCGTTTCATATCCAGGTAATTGCACCATACGTAATGCGTCTTTGACTTTTTTTTCGATTTCTGATTTAGGCATTTTTTTGATTTTCAATCCAAATGCCACATTATCAAATACATTCATATGAGGAAATAAGGCGTAATCTTGGAAAACCGTGTTGACTTGGCGTTTATTCGCCGGCAGATCGTTTAGTCGCTTTCCTTCGAAATAGATATCTCCTTCGGTTGCTTCCGTAAATCCTGCAATGATTCGTAAAATCGTTGTTTTCCCACAACCAGAAGGCCCTAACAATGTATAAAATTTCCCTTGCTCGATCTCAAAACTGACATTCTTTAAAATTGTTTCATCATCATAGCTTTTTACGACTTGATCGAATGATATGATTGGTTTTCCCACTTTTTCTGCCCCCTATATTACAAGTATGATTCGGTTGCGACGATCAATACCTTAGTTTGTTTATTTTGATGATTGCGTAATTGATGCTGTGTCGTTGCCTGATAGTACATCGATTGACCTTTTTTTGCTACATACTCTCGTTCACCCAAGCTTAGCGCAATCTCCCCTTCCAGAACAAAAATAAATGTCTCTGAAAGTGAAGGTTCAAAGGTTTTATATTCACCAGCTGTATCAAATGTCAATAAAACTGGTTCCATTTCTTTTTCGTTGGAATCTGTCACTAACCATTCCAGTTCGTACCCATTCTCTTCATCGTAATAAACGGTACGATCTTCTTTCGTATAAACGATTTGAAGGTTGGGTGTTTCTTGATGAAAAAATGCTTCTGGGGTAACTCCTAAGACTTCAAGAATAGAGAAAAATGTTTCCATCGATGGCGAACTTAGATCCCGCTCAAGCTGTGAGATATAGCCCTTTGATAAATCTGTCCGCTCCCCTAATTCTTCTTGTGTCAAATTTTTTTGGATACGCAGATTTCGTAACTTCTCACCAATTTCCATTTATCTCTGTCCCCCTACGTAAAGTTTTCTAATAGTAAACTCCAAGTTTACTACCACCTGTATTAGTATACAAATTTCCGCTGAAAAAACAACCCTTTTGCTTGAATTTTCTTTGTACTTTTTCGGCTGTCTCAAACTTTTTTTAGAAGAAATTAATCAGCAAACTACTAGAAAATGAAACGCTTTATGGTATGATTAAGGAAAATTTTGAAAGGAGTACCTTCTATCTAATGAACACATTTAAACAGTTTCAAGTAAACAACGAGCCTACTTTTCATACAAGCATCGTTGACAAAGAATTTCCTGAGCTGACTAATAATGAAGTTTGGGTAAAAATCGCATACTCAGATGTCAATTATAAAGATGCGTTAGCTTGTAGTGAACATGGACAAGTGATCCGTCACTATCCAATGACTCCCGGAATTGATTTTTCTGGTGTCGTCATGAAAAGCTTGGACAAACGATTTCAACCAGGAGATCAAGTTCTAGCAACTGGCTATGGGTTGGGTGTTAGCCAACCTGGTGGCTATAGCGATTACCAAAAAGTATCTGGAGATTGGCTTGTCCCTCTTCCAGAAACGATGACCTTACGTCAAGCAATGGTTCTAGGCACCGCTGGTTTGACTGCTGCACTTTGCGTGAATGCTTTACTTACCCAAGGAATGAAAGCAGAGGATAAAGTGATTGTTACTGGTGCCTCTGGCGGAGTTGGTAGTGTGGCAATTGCCATGTTGCATAAAATGGGCTTTCAGCAAATCACCGCATTTTCTCGTAAAGAAGAAGCAAAAACTTGGCTACAGAAACTAGGAGCGACTCAAGTTGTTCATCCAGAAGCCTTTCTACCAGAAAAAAATAAACCTTTAGATAAACAACAAGTCGATTATGTGATCGATACTGTTGGGGGCGAACAGCTCACACGATTATTGCCTTTGATTGCTTATGATGGCGCAGCTGCTCTCTGCGGCAATGCGGGGGGCATCAAATTGACAACGACTGTTTTACCTTTCATTTTACGTAATATCCAGTTGATCGGTATCGATTCAGTCAATGTTCCTCATGAAAAACGCTTGAATATCTGGCAACAACTAGCGGACCTATCTGTAACAGATCATTTAGTCGTCAACGAGATCACCTTAGATCAATTGGAAGAAACGACCAAAAAAATCCTTGATGGGACACACCAAGGAAGAACACTTGTCACTGTAGGTGAAACAATATGAAGGTATTGATCACCGCTGGTGGCACAAGCGAACGAATCGACCAAGTCCGCTCGATTACAAATCATTCGACTGGACGATTGGGCCAAGCAATCGCAGAAGCCTTTCTGGCTCACGAGACGGTGAGAATCGACTACGTGACGACACGATCTGCTGTAAAGCCTACTGCTTCTGAGCATTTGAAGATCCATCTTATCGAATCTACTCAAGACTTATTGACTACATTAGAACGATTGATGCAAGAAAATACCTATGATGCCATTATCCATAGCATGGCAGTTAGTGATTTCACACCAGCTTTTAGTCTTTCTGAACAACAGTTTGCTGAGCGCTTGAATAAAGAGGCGTTGACTCCTGGTTCACTGCCTTCATGGTTTGCAGAAACAGAACGGACCGCTAGTAAAGAAGCAAAGATTTCATCTGATACGGACTATCTATTTTTGACCTTGAAGAAAACACCGAAGATCATTCGTTCATTACGCCAATGGCAACCAAATGCTGTCATCGTTGGTTTTAAATTATTAGTCGATGTCTCGAAAGACCACTTATTAGAAGTAGCTAAAAAAAGTTTGATCACCAATCAAACCGATTATGTTTTGGCCAACGACTTGACTCAAGTCAGTGAAACACACCACCATGGCTATTTATTATCTAAAAATGGAGAAGTCATAGAAGCCAATACCAAGCAAGAGATTGCAAATTGTATCGTTACCGCGATTCTAAAATAAGGAGGAATTCACGATGAAAAAAATCCTATTAGGCGTATCTGGCAGTATCTCTGCTTATAAAAGTGCAGATATCACAAATCAACTAGTCAAACTCGGTTATCAAGTCGATGTCATCATGACAAAAAGTAGTACCAAATTTATTACACCTTTAACATTGCAATCCCTTTCAAAACGTGCTGTCCACACGGATGTCATGCAAGAAAATGATCCTTCAGTCATCAACCATATCGAGCTAGCTAAGCAAGCTGATTTATTTCTGATCGCACCGGCTACCGCGAATATTATCGGAAAACTCGCAAATGGTCTAGCGGATGATCTATTGTCCACTGTCGCCATGGCACTATTACCAGAAACACCAAAATTGATTGCACCGGCGATGAATACTAATATGTACCAACATCCGATCAATCAAAGGAATCTAACGACGCTAAAAGAAATCGGTTATCAAGAGATTGAACCTAGAGAATCCCTCTTAGCTTGTGGTGATTACGGAAAAGGTGCTTTAGCGGATAACCAAATCATTATCGACCAAGTCACACTTCTGCTGAATCAGAGGTCGGTCTAGTATCTAAGGAGTTATGATGAAAAATACCAAAAACTTTACTTTAACTGCTATGTTTTTAGCAATTATGATTTTACTCGCTGTCACGCCTCTCGGATTTATTCCGATTGGGCCAATCAACGCAACAACGATGCATATCCCGGTCATCGTCGCTTCAATTATTTTAGGCCCTCGGCTGGGTGCTTTTCTCGGTGGCACATTTGGTTTGATCAGTCTGATTCGCAGTACGTTCATACCAACACCGTTATCTTTTGTTTTCTCACCGTTTATTCCGGTGATCGGCACAGATCAAGGAAGCTGGAAAGCCTTGATCGTTGCCTTAATACCTAGAATCCTGATCGGTGTTGTTCCTTATTTCGTTTATAAAGGAACACAGCGATTGACAAAAAATAAAGTAAGTCCGCTCTCATTGTTTCTCGCAGGAATTGCTGGTTCTCTGACCAATACGATTTTAGTGATGAACTTGATCTATTTTCTATTCCAACAAGATTATGCACAGGTTCTTGGGACAAATATCAATGCAGTCTATTCAGCTGTCTTAGCGGTCATCTTTACTAGTGGCGTACCAGAAGCAATC
The DNA here is from genome assembly GCF_051715065.1 of Enterococcus sp. AZ062. Classification (NCBI taxonomy): domain Bacteria; kingdom Bacillati; phylum Bacillota; class Bacilli; order Lactobacillales; family Enterococcaceae; genus Enterococcus; species Enterococcus sp. AZ062. The sequence goes on from NZ_JBIOTB010000001.1 coordinate 2,474,342, forward strand.
GTCGCTGGTTTAGTCACAGCTGCGGTATCTACCGTTTTACTACGAATGATTCGTTAATGATCGGATTGAAAAACCAAAAAAGAGTGATGCGGTATGCTAGCTCTTTTTTGGTTTTTTTGTTGATAAGTGTTTAGTCCTGAATTTTTTATCTTTTGGTGTTACCATGATTGATACAGATATGTAGCGAAAGGATGAAGAAAATGAATATTTTTGTAGTAGGAGCAAACGGACAAATCGGGCGTCATTTGATCCAAAAACTCGGAACAACCGAACATCAAGTTTACGCGGGTGTACGAGATGTTGCCAACCAAGCGATTTATGATGAAGAAAATATCGCCTATGTTCCCTTTGATTTAACTTGGTCTTCAGAAAAAATGGCGGAAGCCTTTCAAGAGAGTGAACTTGTCATCTTTGCTGCTGGTTCTCAAGGAAAAAATCTTTTACAAGTTGATTTAGACGGCGCAATCAAAACAATGATTGCAGCAGAGCAAGCAAATATCTCTCGTTATTTGATGATCAGTGCGGCTTTTGCGGATAACCGTGAAAAATGGCCTGAGTCAATGACTGATTATTATATTACCAAATATTATGCAGACGAATGGTTGAAAAATCAGACATCATTAGATTATGTCATATTACAACCTGTAGCTTTGACGAACGACGATGAGGTCACTTCGATCCAATTGACCAAACCAGACGAAAAACCAGCTCAATCGATTACCAGAAAAACGGTAGCAGAAGTTTTAGCAGCGTTAGTGGATCAACCAAACATCACAAAAACAACTGTTGTTCTATCTGAAGGATCAGCTACAGTATCGGATGCCATCAAACAACTTGTTGAGGAGGCTTGATCATGCGTGGAATCTCTATGAAACATCCCGGTTCAGCAGACGTTTTGACTGAAGTGGATGTCCCTAGACCTATTCCAAAAGCTGGGGAGTTATTGTTAAAAGTCCACACCGCTGCGGTCAATCGTACGGATATCATGCGTCGCGAAAATACTGCACTTCAAGCGCCTTACCCGATCTTAGGTGTAGAGGTTGCTGGTGAAGTCATTGAAAATGCAAGTGACCGTTCTGAGTTTTCAACTGGAACGAGAGTCTATGGTTTAGTGAATTTAGGTGGCTACGCAGAATATGCCGTAATCCCAGCAGATCGAGCAATCCTCTTGCCCGATTCCCTTGACTACGTTTCAGCCGCTGGTATCGCTGAAGTTTTCTTAACTGCCTATCAAACCTTGTATTGGTTAGGAAAACTCCAAAAAAATGAGACTGTCTTGATCCATGCTGGTGCAAGTGGTGTTGGTACTGCAGCGATCCAATTAGCCAAACAGTATTCGCAAGCACGCGTCATCGTTACCGCAGGTTCAGCTGAAAAGTTAGCCTTTTGCCAAGAATTAGGCGCAGATGAAATAATCAACTATAAAACGCAAGATTTCGCAGAGGAAGTAAAAAAGATGACTGAGGGGAATGGCGTTGATGTCATCTTAGATTTCGTCGGTGCCTCTTATTGGGAGAAAAATCTGTCATCGATTGCTGTAGATGGTCGCTGGGTCTTGATCGGCACACTAGGAGGCACAACAGTTGAGTCTCTTGACCTAAGATTTTTGTTACAAAAAAGAATCCAATTGATCGGTACGCTATTGACACCAAGAAGTGACGAGTACAAAGCAAAACTGACCCAAGAGTTTATGAAAAACATCGATCCTTATTTTGAAACCGGTGCGATCCGTCCAATCATCGATCGAACCTTTCCATTATCAGAAGCAAAAGAAGCCCATGAATATATGGAAGCCAACAAAAACGTTGGAAAAATCATTTTGACGGTCAGCGAATCTTAAAAAGAGAACCTAGGGCATGGGAAGTGACACTATAATAAGATACAATTAAAAAAGAGCACCTCAAATTTAGTAAAATAAATTTGGAGGTGTTTTTATCATGACAAAACATAATTATTATCCCAAAGAATTAAAGATTCAGATTGTTAAACGTTTGCTGGCAGGTGAATCAGCTACTGCGCTTCGAACAGAGTTCCATATCCCTAGTACTGGAACCATTTTTACTTGGAAAAAATGGTATCTTACTAATAATTTAAAAAGGCTTGATTCTTCTTCTGGTCGTCCTAGAAAAGAACAACTGACAGTCTTACAAGAACTAGAAGAAAAGAACAAGGAACTGTCCCTCTTAAAAAAATTTTTCTCTCAGGAAAGGTGGTGACATTAGAAAACATCGTTCACTTTATTAACCAGCATACCAATGAATTGTCAATTGTACGCTTGACGGAGTTATTTGGTATCTCAAGAAGTACCTATTATCGCAATCGGAATCGAGAGTTTTCTGCACTCACTTCAATTGAAAAACGTGTTCATCAGTTAGTTGTGGCAAACCATTTCTTATTTGGTTATCGCAAAATCCATGCTTTATTGAATCGAGAAATGTTTGTAGGTATTAATAAGGTTGCACGAATTATGAAAAAATACGGATGGAATTGCCTTGCTAAAGTGAAAAAACGTAAACATGCTGGGAAAATACACAAAACCTTTGATAACCTTATCCAAAAGAATTGGACGACAAACCAACCAATGGAAAAACTAACCACAGATATTACTTACTTGCCCTTTGGCAAATCCATGTTATATCTTTCTACCATTATGGACACCTTCAATAGTGAAATTGTTGCTTATCAATTGTCTGAACAAGCGGATACTCAATTAGTCGTAGACACATTCAATCAATTAAACCATTTAAAAGAAACAACTATTTTGCATAGCGACCAAGGATCAACTTACACTTCGAAGGTATTCTGCGAACTTGTTAAACAAAAAAACGTTATCCAAAGTATGTCCCGTAAAGGAACACCTTCAGATAACGCTCCGATAGAATCGTTTCATTCCTCACTAAAGTCTGAAACGTTCTACATTTCAAAAGAACCAATAGGCTCTAATAATAGAGTAATCGAAATTGTCGAAAATTACATCTATTTTTGGAACAATCAACGAATTTTAGCCAAATTAGGCTATAATTCTCCAATTGACTATCGAATGAAAGGCACAAATTGAGTTGCTCTTTTTATTTTGTATCAAAAAATAGTTGCACTTCCATGAGCCTTAGGTTCTCTTTTTATATCATTCCTATTATTGTGCAGAGACAAATTTTGCTGCTTGTTGTCCTGCTTGACGTCCGAAAATAATGATTTCCGCTACAGAGTTTCCGCCGATGCGGTTTTCACCATGTAAGCCACCTGTGACTTCACCTGCTGCGTAAAGGCCAGTGATCGGTTGTCCGTCTTTATCCACAACTTCTGTGTTTGTATTGATTTTGATTCCACCCATCGTATAGTGGATACCAGGTGCGATTTTGATCGCATAGTAGTTTGGTTTAGACAGATCATGCTCCATTGCTGTCGTACGACCAAATGCTGTATCGTCTTGATTGGCAACTTCTTCGTTCCAAGTCGTAACAGTTTGTGCTAATGTTTCTGCTGGTAAGTTGATTTTCTCTGCCAATTCTTCAATCGTCTCACCTTCAGTCACATAACCTTTTTCATCATAAAACTCAATGGCTGTTGCGCGATCGCGTACCCCTTGGTCAAAAATCAAATAAGCAGATTTTTCTGGCAATGCAGTGATTGCAGCTGATACTTTGTCTCGTGTATTCATTTCATTGACGAAACGCTCGCCATCTTGATCGACTAAGATCGCTCCTTCACCACGTACCACTTCCCCGATCAAGAATCCTTCGTCTTGTTGAACCGTTGGATGGATCTGGATCTTATCCATATCGACCGTTTGACCGCCTAATTTTTCAATCATCTTGATCCCATCGCCTGTTGATCCCACTTGATTCGTCGTTACATATCCTTCCAGATCTGGACGGTAAGTTTGGATGTATTCCTCACTCGCACCGAATCCACCAGTTGTAACAACTACAGCCTTACCAGTGATTTCTTTTGGTTCTTCCCCTTGCACTTGAACTGTTACTTGGTTGACTGTATCTCCCGTTTTTTGGATATCTGTCACTTCAGTATTTACAAAAATCGGGATTTGGCGTTCGTGGACATTTCGTAATAACCCATCGACTAAATAACCACCAATCGCAGAACCATCAGAAGGGCGATGTGTTCGTCTTTCGCTCATTCCACCAGTGATCGTCAAGTTATCTAATTTAATGCCATTTTCATCTAACCACTCGATTGCAGCAGCCGAATGATCGACAAAATAGCGTAACATTTCTTTATCATTTGTGCCATTCGCACCTGATAATGTTTCTTCATAAAAGGCGTCGTTCGAATCAGTGATACCTTCTTCTTCTTGGAATTTTGTTTCAGATGCGTTCATTCCACTTGAAGATTTTAATGTATTTCCACCAGCAACTGGCATTTTTTCAAAAATGACTGGATTCAAGCCTGCATCTTTTGCTTCGATTGCAGCTGCCATACCAGCTCCTCCTCCACCGACGATGATCAAATCATATTCTTCTTTCATCTCAGCTGGATTTGTGTAAGTTTGAGCAGATGCTCCGGATGATACTTCTGTTGATTCTTTTGTGGAAGAGCTACTGGATGCAGATTCTTTTTCATCAGGCGTACAGGCACCTAAGGCAAAAATTGCTGTAACTGTCAGTAACCCTTTAATTGTTTTCTTCATAGTTGTCCTCCTAAAATTTAACACTTACCCCATCATAAGTGATAGCATTCACAAATTCAACCAACAATTTATATTTTCCGTACTACTGTTATCTTTCTCTTTTATAAATAACCATTAATATTCCAAAATTTTCAAGTTTTCGTTAGTAACTATCGAAAAACAGTCAAGTTTCTTGAATAAATAGTCAGGCAAAAAAAAAATTTTTTTTTGATCCAAACAGAAGATTTGGGCTTTTTTCATTAGACAAGTATAATCGATATGAAACACGAAGGAGTTCATTTATGAAATTTATCAAACATTTTTTTTCAAAAGGGAGTAAGTCCGCCGGGAAGGTCACTCATGCGATTTACATCATTTTACGTATCATTGTGGTGGTCATGCTCGTCGACCAATTGATCGACCGGAACATGGGGAATATCATGCTCTTATTATTAACTTTATTATTGTTTGAAATCCCCTATTTACTAGAAAAATTACTAAAGATCCAAATCCCTAACACACTGGAAATCATCATCTTATCCTTTATTTTCAGTGCCACTGTCTTGGGTGAATTAAGTGACTTTTATGGCTACTTTTCACTATGGGACACAGCGTTACACGCACTAAGCGGCTTCCTAGCAGGTGGTGTTGGCTTTTCTCTTGTCTACCTCTTGAACAAAAATACGAAAACAATGAATCTGACGCCATTACTAGTTGCACTAGTGTCATTTTGTTTTTCCATGACTGTCGGTGTGTTTTGGGAATTTATTGAATTCTCTGCAGATCAAGTCTTACAGATGGATATGCAAAAAGACAATTATGTTGATCAGATCAACAGTGTCAAATTAAGCGAGGATGGCAACACCGTATATAAGATCAAAGATATCCAACAAACAACCGTCACATATAAAGATGAGCATGGCAAAACCAAAGAGTATGTCATGGCAGATGGGTACTTGGACATCGGGATCTTAGATACGATGAAAGATTTATTCGTCAATTTTATCGGAGCCCTTGTCTTCAGCGTTTTCGGTTATCTTTATACACGAAACGATTATCGGAAATTTACGTTCATCCGGAACTTCATTCCTAGAAAAAAAGGTGTGACCACACGGATGGATACTGCTGGAAACAAAAAAGAGTAGCTGGAGAAAAAGTAAAATTGGTTTTTGTTTTTGATCTCAAGCCCAAATAAGCGGCTGGACCATAAAGTGATAATATCCAGAAATAAGGTGAAATCCGCAGAAATTCTAAGAGTAATTTTTGTGGATTCCACCTTATTTTTCAAGACCAAACACTTCTGACCCACCCTTTTTTATTGTGTAGGATAAATAGCCATGATCTTTTGAAGATCTGTTTTTTCTGTCTGTTGTAAACCAATCACAAAAACAATGATTGACACATTTATCTAATGAATGGCCTAAATCATTCGAACGATTAGGATAAATTGCTAAGCTTGGCAGAAATACCTGCTTGGAATCCTACTAAGATATTTTACGCTCGAAATGGACAAGTAATGAACATGAGGTTCTTTTCCGTGCAAAATTTTTTTAGTATTTCAGCAAAACGCCTTGCACTTTTTTTGAAAAAACATTAGATAAGCATTTTTTTAATTCGCTTGATACATTGTTAAGTAGACATTGTTTATTTAGCTCTCCTGCCGATTAAAAATGGCCAGACTCTCCTTCTATCCATTTTTTTCCTACTACGCAAATTACTTGTTAAAGTTGTAAAACTAATTTTGGCTGATGTTTCTTTTCTTGTCGATTGCTCCTCTCTGAATTGACCTTGACACTTTTTTCTGTACTAGTGACAACAAGATTTAGGAAACTTCGCTTCATCGACGGGGTGACTGATTCCATGCCTGTTCGTTCATTTGGAACAGTCTGATGTTTCATTTCCTGTTGATTGCTCCTCTCTGAATTGACCCTGGTACTTTTTTCTGTACTAGTGACAACAAGATTTAGGAAACTTCGCTTCATTGACGGGGGGGCTGATTCCATACCTGTCCGCTCATTTGAAACCGATTGCTTTACACGATTAGGCTCTTCTATAGTAGATTCAATACTTGAGAGAGCTCTCTTTGATTGCTCTTTCGTAAACAAGTCTGGTTGATCTATCTCTCTTTTCTTTCTAAGGTTTGTTAATTGATGATCGCTTACTTTAGCTGTTACATTCGTTTGACTAGGAATGGTGCTGGCGTGTTCTTGGATCAACGTCTGATTCAATTGGATATATTTGTCAAAGTAGCTATGATCTTGTACATATTCCAGTGCTAAAAACGTCGATAACAAACCGTTACCTAATGTCACATCATCGAGGCCTCTAGCAACACGAACTACACCATCGAAGTCTCTTCCCTCCGCTGCGTCTCTTAGGATCATTGCAACCATATCGGCATCCGATATTTGGACATTCACACGTAATACATTATTTTTTTTTAGCTCATTCCACACTGTCTCTTTCGTTAATCCAGGTTTATTTTGAAATTCAGCGATTTCTTCCACAAGACTTGTGAAACCTTCTGAGTTCAAAATACTCTCAAAATTATTCACATATTCATCCACCATCATTTTTCCAGTTTTTACCACACCTAGCTTCGTTGTTGCATATGCCATGAGATCTACTGTTCCTGAACTAAGATGACTCGTCTCATGAAGTAATGCTCTCACCTTGTTTACTCCTATTTCTTTCCCTTTCGCAAGACTCGGATCTAAGTGAAAAGCATCTGCGAAAATGACTATTCGACATTCTGGATCATAAGGAAACACCTCAGCCTTCGTTTCTATATATTCCTTATATAATGTACGAAATTCTTGTGAGTCCCCTTGGCGAACTAAATCAGAGGAGACGACCAAAATATTTTCATAATCCCAATCCGCTGTTTGCTGGAGGAATTGTCTTCCTTTTTGTACGACAGAGATCAATCGATTCAAACTTTCCAATAAGATTGGCTCTTGATTGGGTACGCTCTCCAGCTGAAAAAATTTCACCAGATAAGTTCCTATTTCCGACTCTGCGATTCTATCTTTTGTCAATGCTTCCGCAAACACTTCGATTGCTTTATCATAATAATCGATTGATTTATCAAAGTCTCTACGCAAGTCAATCAAAAATTTCTGAAGAAACTCAGGACTCTTACTCGCGTCAAGACCGGGATATATTCGAACGCCAATTGCCGGTTCCTTTGGCAATTCTTCAATAATCGTTTTCATAATAAGGTCTTTATTCCATTTTTGATTGTTGTAAACAACTGGTTTCGGCTCAGGAATAAAAGTAGAGATGGGATTTAGAATATTATCATTGATACGATCGATTTTCTTTTTTGTATCTGGCTTCTTATACTTAGTTTCCGCAGGTATAGTATTTCTCAATTCGTTCCAGTATTGACCTTTCTCCGGTGACTTTGGCATTTTTTTTAACGGTGGAAGTTTTTGATTGCCAAATTTTGGAAAGGTGAATTTCCCACTTCTACTTTTTAATAGATTGTCCGAAATCACCTTCTCTTCAATTGTTTCTAGCCGAAATCTTCCTGTATCCGGCGTATAAGACAAAACTGTCTTCCACTGGTTGACATCTTTTTTCAATAAGTAATACCTATTCTCTCCTTGAGGCATTAATATCAAGGGAATGTAATGATCATTAATTTTGATGTAAGATTCCCCCCACTGATTCCATCTCAGCCCTTTTTCATCTGGAGCAGAAATGAAACTTGGATCCTTTATTGAATCAAATTCATCGATTTTTTTCATCACATCCTCTGCCAATTCTTTCGGAATGGAGGGAGAAGTCGCTTCCTCAAAATACCATTTTTTCCCCTTGCAGTTCACAGGATAGATATTCTCTCCATCGATCACATCATACCGTACTTTGTGATTTTTAACTGGTCGAACCCTTACAGGAACGGTCTGCCCATTCATATCAATGAAATACTTAGTTTCTTGTCCACGACCTGGGATCGTCAATACTGTGCCACTACCATACGCACTAGGATTTAAATTTGTTGCTTCTACAAAAACCTGGTCTGGATTAATGTCTTTCGATAAACGGGTAATCAGTGCTTTTTGTTCCTGCGTAAATGACACAGGACCCGAAATCACTTCTAATTGATTCCCTCTCAAATTAAACGCATTTCCGTAGACATCCCCCGTTGTTAGATCCGTCACAATCATATATATATCATCTTTCATGTGTTTTACAGGAACTTCTAAACCAGCCTCTGGCAAACGAGCGATGCTCACGTCTTTAGGAAACACGGGAGGTTGTGTATTCAAATTTGATGCTTTTTCTAGCATTTTTTTTACGTCACTTGCAACCCAAATTTCATTTTTCAGTGCCACTAACTCTTTGAGAATAAATTTTCCGCCATCACTTATTAGTTCAACTCCTGGATCAATGTATCGTATTAGATGAACGAGCAGCAAATTGGATTCAGAAAAATTTGGAATAAACTGTCCACCTAGACGAATCGCCTGTCTAATCCCTCCGGTCGCAATTGCTTTTGCCATCCCTAAAGCAAATTTCATGTTAAGAGAAGTGACTTGTCCTAAGAAAGGAATCAACAGAAGGGCATCAAGCACGCAAGAAGGAACTGCCACGGAAGCATCTTGATTGCCAATCCCTATCACACAATCGTAAAACGGGATAATCGACTGAAGCACCTCCAACACCTGATCACTGATGGTACGATCATTTCCTGATTGATACAAATTTTGGTATAGATTATCCCGATGTTTACTAGCTAATCCCTCAATGAAAGAGTGTGTTTCTTTCCCCTGAGATAGTCTTTTATCACGATTTATAAATTTATAAAACAAAAATTCACGGTTTCCAATCTGAACGCCGTTTTCTATCTCTTTGTAACCTCCACGCAAATGCTCTTTCTGGTTAAACAACCCGTTTATGAGGTATAACATAGGCTTGTTATCTACTCGATAGAATACATAACCTCCAGATTCATCTAATTTCTTCAATCCATAGCAACGTTCTTCATTTCCTTTCACTGCCACAAACAGATCAGTGTTCTCTAATTCAAGTTCAATGATCAAGTCAGGTGGAAGACGATATCCATTGGGGATCGTTGAAACCTCCATGACATGTTTTAATTTGGCAGTTGCCTCATAGATCTGCGTTTCGGGCGAGAACATAAACTCTTGCTCTTTCTCGTTAAACTTTAACAGAGCAAACTCTATCAGTTTTTGATCGAATGGATAATAGGCGTCTGACACGGCTTTCGTCAATCGCGTATACCACTCTTCTAGATTCGGGGGCGTATAGTTACGGCATGCAGTAAGTGCTCCAGAGAGATAGTCTTGTTCTATCGCATAAGAAGTAAATAATCTTGCTCGATCTTTGTCATATTGAGCGCATAACTGTGCTACTTCTTTGGCTAAAACCTGTTTTCGACGCCAATTGATTGCTTCTTTTTGATATGTGCCATAAGCTTCATAAAGTGATTCCAAACTTTCTCTAAGAATAAAATAACTGTTTTTCCAATAATTCAAGAAAGTGTTCACAGCAACTTCTTGATAATTTCCTTCTTCCAAGGCTTTAAGTAAAAGACCTGGATTTAACTGGGCAACAGCTAACATAGCGGGCGTGACAATATAACGCAATTCATCCAACCTTTTCACACCAGTTTTACTGATTTTTTCCCAATATAGACTACCAAATTTTTGAATTTCTTCTTGGGTGAACGATGTGCGAATTCCTGCATCTTCTAATAACCTCGTTCCTGTGAGCTGCATCAAGGAATTATAATTAGAGATAGGGGTCTCATCGGGTAACATACTGACATCCAGTAAATAATTAGGTAACACTTCTTTGAGAAACAGTACCCATAATTTTTTAACAACTGTGAGTTTGTCTTCAGGGATTTCCAAAACCTTAGTCTCTGCATTCAATTCGTCAATTTCAAATAACTTTCTGAGACTACCAATAGTAAATTGGGATGGATCGGGTGAATCGAGGATTTTCTTGAGCATGTATACCTCAACCGAGCTACCTAGTACATTTTCAAACACCCAATTCATAATGGTCGATCGCGCAGCTCTATCCGAAATTTTTTCTCCTTGTCCACCGCCGTAAAGTTTTAATTGGTTTAAAATCACTTTAGAGAATTTTTGTAGTTTGTCATAACTGAGAACCATCCCTGTTCCTTCTTGTGTAAACCATGTTCCCATTGCAACGAGGATGTAGGCTTGGGTTGCTTCCCCTTTTAATACCCCTTCTTGACGGAAAAACTGTGCTACTTGGGCCTTCAAATTAGGATCACGCCAATTGGGTGCTACATAATTTGGCCTTTGGTTCTCATTCATGTTGGAAGATTGCGTACTCGTTACTATTTTGGGTGTTGTTGTTGCGGGTGTTACTGATTTTGTGGAGGTTTTCTCCTCTTTTGATGGTTCAGCAGGCGTTATAGGGAGGCCACTAGCCATATCATATAACCAGTTTTTAAAGGTCACTTCTGCCTTTTCATCTGCAATCTCTGCACCAGCATTTTTTCCAAGAATAAGATTTGCCAACATTTTCACATTAGTGCTATTGATTTTCACTTCATCGTTCACTTTTATCGTTGCCCATTCTGCTGTTTTTAAAATTAGCTCATTCGGCTTAGTGATGTCCACCTTGATATCTCTCGCAGCTAAAAAATAAACGATTTTTTTCTGTATGTTCTCTTTTTGTTGCTCTGTCAGTTCAAGTATGCTCTCCTTCTGGTCCTCGATAGCAATATCTGTGATAAGAACTGCATTATTTTCACGAGTAAACGCGTCAATCTTTTCTTGCTGCACAACAGTTGTTTCAATTTCACTGATGTCGATAGCATCCCATTCCCTGCTCTCTTTATAGGTATAGTCGATTTGTACATTATTATTCTCCCATTGAAGTATAATATAGCGAGCGTCTTTTGCTGTTACCTCTTCTTCACTGCTCCCATATTCCGCTTGTATGATCCTTGCTATTTGTATTTCCCTTTCGATAATCGCTTCGTACGTAGGTCCTTCAAGAAGCCACACTTGTAATTGTCGAACTAATTCACTTGTAGTAGGATGTTTAAAAGAGATCCCACGATCCCGCAAAAATTTTTTAACAACTTCATTCACCGCAGGCGTTTTTCCTCGTTGATCGAAAATCAACTGATGATGATAGAACTTACTGATTGGCTGCGCTTTAGAAATAGTTGGCGAGCGATCATTGATGAAATCACTAAAAAGTTGCTTACTTTCTTTATTTTGTAAATTTAATCGTACGACGTTCTGATTTTCTATTTTCCCTAATTGATAATGAATCGTCTCAGGACTCACTTCCTTGAAAGTATATCCTTCCAATAAAGTATTACTCTTCCATTGATTAAAAATCTCCTGTGTTTTTATAGAGGACCAAAATTCCCCAAATCGAATGTCCGTTAGTCCATATGTTTTTGCGATAAAATATGCTAAGAACTGTTCTCTTTCAGAGGTATCATTGCTTTCACTTGTTCCCCCTTTTTGAATCCATTGAAATTGTGCTTTTTCTAACTCATTGCTCGTGGTGTCTTTGATCTCGATTCCTGCTTTAGAAAAAAACTCCTTCAATTTTTGATTCACCATGTTTGTTTCATCTCGTCTTAAAAAAAGGCCAAAATGAAAATAGAGAATTGGTAACGGTTCGGAATAATGTGTCACAGGAGATACATTCTTGACAATATCGACAACGATTGTATGCACTAATGCTAAATCAGAATCTTCCATAGTGGACGGTATCACTTTCATCTCACTGGTTTCTGTCACTTTTCCCTTCTCTACTGGTAGCTTTAGCTCAATAAATAGGTAATTACTTAACATATTGTTAGTTTTCCATTGGAAATAAATATTTGTTTCCTCGACAGCAGTTAGATTTTGTCTCACCATTCCGTACCCCGCAAGAATGTTCGGAACAAGTTGTTTTTGCCTTTCTAAAATCTTTGAATCTACCTGCCCATCATTTATCCATTCATGTGCGGCTAGAACGATTCCCTGTGGTGATCGATCATCATTAAAAAACTGTTGACTATAGAGAAATTTCTGCACGAATTGATTGGCGTTCTTTGTTTTTTCCCGATCTTGAAACAGTTCATAGTCGTACCATAAGGGGATAAGCGGTTCTTCTATAGAAATGGGTAAAGGCAATTTCTTCATATAAGCGACATGCATGTTGTTCACCGTTGTCACGATATCCACAGGGAGTGAGCCATAGGTATTCGGCCGAACAGAAGTGATTATTCCAATTAGATCATTGTTTAAGATGTCTACTTCCTCATGTCCCTTGGCTGGAAAAAAATTGTAGTCTCTAAAAATATTATTGTTTCGCCATTGCAATATGATAGCAATCGCACGAGTATCCGCTATTGTTTGACCTGTTAGTCCCGAAGAATTAAGGATGATTTCAGCAACCTGTTTGTTTCTACTTAATTCAACCTCTTTTCCGTCTCTTCTTAGAAACTCTTGTGTGGCAAGAATCAACTGAAGGGGAGATAAATTCTCACAGGGGACTTTTTGTTCACATAGAAATTTTTTGACTGCATCATTGACATTTTGCGTTAGATTGATCTTATTGAACATCTCCTGTTCATACCACATAGGTGCTAATTTCTCAGAAGTTGGTACAGGAGAAGGTTTCCCCTCTAAAAATGCAACAATTATACTATTAATTTTATTCAACCGTTCGCCAAAAGCTTTTTCATCAACTTCCGAATTTTCTTTTGTCGTAGATGCTCCCTTTTTCTTTTGGCGCTTAGCATCGTTCATTTGAGGGAGAATTGCGCCATCTCCTTTTTTTGATATTCTCGTAGGTGTAGTTGACATGGATTGACTAGTATTGAATATTGGTATTACCGTATATGCTTTTTCTAAAGATTTAAATTGATAATTTTTAAAAAGATTATTATTTCGCCATTGCATCAAAATGCTAGCTACCGTCTCATCGGTCAATTTGCGAGGAGGTAATCCTGAAACACGCAGAATAATCTCTGCAACTTGTTTTCTTTTACTTCTCTCCGTTTCCACATCATCTACTCTTTCCCAATGTTGTATTTCAAGAAGCAATTCTTGCCCAGACATAGTTGAACACCGTCGTTTTTTTTGACAGATAAAAACATTCACTGAATCGTTCACTTTGTCAATTGCATCTCGCCTTTCAAAAAGCGCACGATCATACCACAAAGGTGGTAAATTTTCTGGTATCTGCCCCTTCAACATCCCATCAAGCATTTGACCATACATATATTTCGTAAAAACCATTTGTAATTTTATTCGTGTCTCTAGAGGTATTTCTTCGGTTGATTGTAATTGTGGATCAAGCATTACTGGTGGTAACGAAGTAGTTGTTTTTAGTGGAAGGTTCGTGGCTTCATGATGGTCTTCTTCTTTTGCAGTTAATTTTGGCGGCAATGCAAACGTGTAATCTTTAAAAATATTATTGTTTCTCCATTGAATAATAATCTCTTCGCCTCTTTTGTCGGATAACCCTTGACTGGACAATCCCAGAGTCTTCAAAATCAATTGTGCAACTTGTAGTTTTCTAGCTAATTTATTGTTTTCTCCCGCTTTCCTTATCCAGTTCTTTACTGCATTAAATAGTTGAAGTGTAGATAGCCCTTCACAAGGGATATTTTGCTCACATAAAAATTTCGTCAGCGCTTGATTAACTTTTGCTATTTCGCCTCGCTTTTCATAGACCTCATAATCATACCAAAACGGTTCAAGTTGGCTAGCTGTAGATTCTGGTGAGGGTGAATTATCAAGGTAAGCCATAATGATATAATTTAATTTCATTAATGTCTCCCTAGACAATACTTGATAAGACTTCATCTCTGGATCGTTAGAAACAGAATGATCGCTTTGCATTTGTCGATCAGTAGGAATGGGTTTGGCTTCGGCTGCTAAAAATTGAAGTCCTACCGTTTTCTGGACAAATCTATCTATCCTTCCTAAAAAGTCACTTGCCAACTGATGTATCTGTGTCAAAACACGCCTTTCTTCCGATTTCAATGCTGGTTGTGTTTCTGATTTTAGGTTTGATATTTTTTCCTGATAGCTATTTTCTGGTTTTTTCTGATTTACTTTCTTTATGAAAGTCTTATGTGAAAGGACATTATCATTGGGATGAGTTTTCATTGAAAGGTTCATATTCTTTTGTGTTTGAGGCTCATCTGGACCATGTTTCCCATAGTCCACAGAAAAAGTACGCAACAACAAGTCAAGAAAATGTGACATCACCGATCCACCATTTGCTCCTGCCTGTTCTTTCGTATAATTCGTATGTTCGTATTCACGGAAAAACTGAGAAAACGTCTCGCTTAATCCATCCCAAAAATGGTCTGTTTCATTGCTCATTTTATCTGTTGATTGACTTTTTTTGTCAGTTGTATTCCCATGTTGGCTCTGCTTATTTTCTAAGGAAGCTTGAAAGATCTCTCTTAGCTTTTCGAGCTTTTCATTTCCTTTAAATTGATTGGCCTCTGGAGTGGAGTTATTTGTCATACGGTGAAAAGAAAAATGTCGGTATTGACTTCTTTGCCTTGGTCTTTCTCCATTCTCTTTCTTTGCTTTTGCGACGGCTACTTTACAAACCGTTCTTAACTGTGTTTGTTCAATCTCTTCTCCCCAGAAAATCCATTTTTTCATTTGCGTGGCTCTTTTCGTGAGCGTACAATTCATCAGTTCTTCGATATCATGAGCGATTTTGTGAATAGAAAGGCTGAATTCATGAGCCACTTCCGCAATATCGGCTTTTAGTTCTAAATTTTGGTGCGGATAAAAAGGGAGGGTTTGAGTAGAAGAATTATTTGTAGTATTGACGGTCGGTTCTATCTGTGGATCAGCTAGGAAACTGGGGGGGATATTCTCTATCAAAGGTACTTGGCTTCGGTGGTGGATTAGGTTAGGATTGACGGTAGAACTTGAGTGAAAGGAATGGATCCTTGTCTGATTACCTTCACTTCTCAGATCAATACGGGTGTCTGCTTCGAAAGCTGTAGTAGGAGAACTTCTTTGATTGAGACGATCAACTGGTGGAACGATCGCACCCAAGGTCATCCATGTATACAACCATCCTACTGGGTGTCGGATTCCTTGCTCTGTTAAGGTATGTCCAGAATTTGATGCGATAAAATTTAAAACTTGTTGCGCGTGTTTTCCATTCATTTCATCATTGCGTTTGTTGTTGAACAGACCGCTTTCTCTTCTAAAATCATCTTGTGGCATTTTGATCACTCCTTCGCTAAAATGAGATAGCTAGCTAACTATGTAAACGTGGTTGAGATAGAAGTATTCAACACCTAGAAATAAGCGACAAAAACAGATAATAATCCCCTATTTTTAGCTCCTTGTGGTCAATCAATTTTGCTTATAGAATAGTATGTTTATCAACTTTAGGTGTTGCGAAATGACTACTATCAAAGCCCCGATTATTTTAGGTCATAACAAACGAAAACAATGGGTTTATCTTTCTCTATTATTCTTGACACATTCTGACTGATTACCGATTTCACCACTATGAAACACGTATCTGATTACTAAATAGGACAGATAAATCTAAGTATTACGAGTTTTTTAACGGTTTGTTTTCAAATTTTCAAGATAGATTTGACAACTCAACTTTCATTTCTTCTAGAAGTAAAAAATAAATATGGGTGATTCAACTATCTCGGATATCTAATTGACTCTTATTACTAAATCATCTGGACGTTTTGTTGTTTTTTCTATTGACCTGATTATACACACAAACCTATTTCTAAGTTGACCTATTATTTCTTGATATT
This sequence comes from Enterococcus sp. AZ062, assembly GCF_051715065.1. Taxonomy (NCBI): domain Bacteria; kingdom Bacillati; phylum Bacillota; class Bacilli; order Lactobacillales; family Enterococcaceae; genus Enterococcus; species Enterococcus sp. AZ062. Next base: position 2,490,745 of record NZ_JBIOTB010000001.1, read on the forward strand.
TAAATAACATTGGTATATGAACTAATAACTTTAATATCTTAGTGAAGGTTTTCCCGCTTAGCGATCAACCTAATAATTCTCTAACATTGAAGCAATTTGAAGCGTTTGGAACAAAAATGAAATTCCTTTTTATTTCTATCCTTAAAATCGTGTATACGGTATTCGCAAGCCAGCTGCGTCAGAAATAAGCGGTGAAAACCAAAAATTTGAAGAACAATTTTCGGGTTTCACCGCCTATTTCTCGGAGCTGAATACTTCTGTCACCACCTATTTTTTAGGTGCTTTTTTTATTTTCGATGATAAAATATCCATCACTATTTCATAATCAGGATTTTCACTACCATCAAATTTATCAGGAATGAACGTGAAACCTAAACTTTGATAAAGTTTGATCGCTGGGTGACTCCATGTCTGTGTGTGTAAATAGATTGGGCTTTGTGTCGTTATTTGCTGAAAACAACGGAGCACTTCGATCGTCAAACTTCTGGCGATTCCTTTTCCTTGATGTTCTGGCTTGACCGCTAACCAATGAAAAAGCGGATATTCTTTCTCACGAAGCTTCCACCAAGCAGTGCATGTGGCAATGCGTTCACCTTGTTCGTTGACCACAAAATACATACGCTTTGCCAGCTCTTCTGGATAAGGGGCAAAAGTTTGGTCAAAGTAAGCCAATGCCTGCTCCACGGTGTCAAATTCACCGACTGCTGTTTCAATGATTGCCCAATCCTGCTCTGCTCCTGGTTGATACTTTTCAAAGCGATACTGCTGATTCAAGGGATAAGAAGGCAATTCTTCATTGAGTGGGCGTGTCATCCAAATCTCTGCATAGGGCAATTGCTTATCCAACATCACGCCACCTACTTTCCTTTAGCTTCTTTTTTCACCAATGATCCGTACTTCCGTCTCTAATGTAACATCAAACTTCTCTTTGATTACCTCTTGGATATGGGCAATCAACTCTGTATAATCAGTTGCTGTTGCATGGTCGATATTGACGATAAAGCCGGCATGTTTTTCCGAAATCTGTGCGCCGCCCCATTTCAAGCCTTGTAACCCTGCTTCTTGGATCAGTTGTCCTGTGAAGTGTCCTTCAGGTCGTTTGAAGACACTACCGCATGAAGGGTATTCCAATGGTTGTTTTGCTTCACGCAATTCCGTCAATTCGTCCATCCGACCTTTGATCATCTCATGATCACCAGGTGTTAATTGGAAACGAGCTTCTAAGACGATAGCATCCATCTTCTGTAATTCACTATGGCGATAAGAAAAGGCCATTTCTTCATTTGACAGGGTTTGGATCGTCCCATCACTTAATAATAAGTCGACTTCTGCAAACACGTCTTTGATCTCCCCACCGTAAGCTCCTGCATTCATGTAGACTGCACCGCCGATACTTCCAGGAATCCCACAGGCAAATTCGAATCCTGTCAAAGATTCTGCCAAGGCTGCATACGTCGTATCGATCAGTTTTGCACCTGCTTCTGCAATCACCATCGTGCCTTCAACGCTGATTTGGTTCATCTCTGTCAACATGATGACCACGCCGCGAATCCCACCATCTTGGACGATCAAGTTACTTGCATTTCCTAGTACCAACCATGGCACTTGGTTTTCTCGACAATAATCAACTAACTGTTTGACTTCTGATTTGGTTTTGGGAAAAGCTAAAACATCTACCGGTCCACCGGTTTTGGTAAATGTATAATGACTTAACGGTTCATCAAGCAACAGATTCAACTCTGGATTTTTTTTAACGATATCTTCTTTATTCACTGAGGACTTTCCTTTCTTTTCAAACGTCCCCATCATTCTATCACGCTTAAAACAATCTTGCCAGTTTTGCTCAAAGCTGATGACGGTAAATATTATTCAACATTTCCTCACAAAGCGCATGGCTGTCGTATACTCCAGCTTGTTTCAACTTTTCTTTGTTAGGTGTCGTTTCTTGCACCTCTTCAAAAAATCGTTCCACCATCGACACAAAACCACGCTTGCTCAACGTTGTTTCCCAATCACCAAATTTCTTTATTTCCACCGTATCTGGTTTACGGATGACTAATTCTGTCAGATCACTCAATTCATAGGTTCCTTGTTTGCTCGTCACTTGATAGGTTTCAGTATTCGCACCACTTCCAAGATCCATCGTCACGATTGCCATTTGGTTCGCAGTTTCAAGTTGCAACATCGCTACTTCCATAAGACCTTCCTTTTCTCGGATATGAGAAGTTGTTTTGATCACTGGTTCGTCTAATAAATAAACAGCCGTGTCCACTAGATGCAAGAACAGATCGTAAATGACAAAAGCAGTCGTTTCTTTTGCCGCAATGCGATTTTTTTGTAACTGGATCAACCGTTTTTCTGGAATCGCTTTTAATTCTTCGACCATTGGAGCGAATCGTCGGTTGAAGCCCACCATTAAAATCACATGATGTTGTTCTGCCAATTCTTGTAACTCTTGGATTTCTTTTAGGTCAACACTTAAAGGCTTGTCGATATAAACATGGATATTATGTTCCAAACATTTTTTAGCTAATTGAAAATGAACGCTTGTTGCCGCATGGATCATACATGCTTCGATTTCCTCTTCAATTAAGTCATCCAGCGACTCATACAAATGAGCAAATCCATAGGTTTTCTTCAGACGATCTTTCGTTACCTGATTACGTGTCGCAAAATAAAAATCAACCATTCCTTGTTTCTCTGCATATGTGGGTAAATATGCTTTTTCGGCAATATTACCTACTCCTACTACGCCAATTTTCATGGTTTCCCTCCTGCTATCTGTTATTACTCTTATCTTACACTATTTTTAATAAAAATGAGGTACAATATAATCGCACAGACTTGATAGAAAAAGGAGCGTGTTTTTTTGAAACTGATTTCGTGGAATGTCAATGGTTTAAGAGCCATCGTCAATAAAAATTTTCTAGAAACATTTAAGGAATTTGATGCAGATTTCTTCTGTCTTCAAGAAACAAAGCTACAAGAAGGTCAAATCGACTTGGATTTACCAGGTTACCATCAATATTGGAATTATGCGGTCAAAAAAGGCTATTCAGGTACAGCGATCTTCGCCAAAGAACCTGCATTGAACGTTTCTTATGGAATGGGCATTGATGTCCATGATCAAGAAGGTCGTTTGATCACGTTAGAATATCCTGAATTTTACTTAGTCACTTGCTATACACCAAATTCACAAAATGAATTGAAACGCCTCGATTACCGTTTAGAATGGGAATCTGCTTTTTATGATTATTTAGAAGAGTTGAAAAAACAAAAACCGGTGATCGTTTGTGGGGATCTAAATGTCGCCCATGAAAACATCGATTTGAAGAATTGGAAAACGAATCAAAAAAGTGCCGGTTTCTCAATCGAAGAACGAAACGCATTGTCTCATTTACTTGATAATGGTTTTGTAGATACTTTCCGTTACTTCTATCCAGAGTTAGAAGGCGTCTATTCTTGGTGGAGTTATCGTTTCAATGCTCGAAAAAACAATGCAGGTTGGCGTATCGATTACTTCTTGACGAGTGAAGATTTGACACCTCGTTTGGTTGATGCAAAAATCCATACATCGATTCTAGGTAGTGACCACTGCCCTGTCGAATTAATTATCGAATAGTAAGGATAGCAACGGAAGAAATTGGGTTGTCCCGATTTTCTTCCCTTGATCCTTCACTGACACCATATTTACTTGTTACATAGTCTGAAAAAAACTATTTCTTTTCATACAAATCTATGTTATGGTTTATTTTTTAAAGGAGGCTTATTTGAAAATGAATTTTATCGCGATGGACTTTGAAACTGCGAACCACCAATCTCATAGTGCGTGTTCCTTAGCCCTTGTCAAAGTGGAGAACAGTCAGATTGTCGATGAATTTTATACCTTGATCCAACCGGAAACGCCGTTTTTCTGGCGTAACATCCAGATCCATGGCATCCGACCCGAAGATGTCCAACAGGCACCTAAATTTCCAGATGTTTGGCAGAAAATCGAAAAGTATTTCCAAAAAAACCGATTAGTCGTTGCGCATAACGCCGCATTTGATACAAAAGTATTGGCTGGTTGTTTAGATTATTATCAGTTGCCTCAACCGAACTATCTCTCATTGTGTACCGTCAAAACAAGTCGCCGCTTGTTTCCGGAGATGCCAAATCATCGCTTGAATACAGTTTGTGAAAATTTGGATATCACGTTGAAAAATCACCATGATGCGTTAGAAGATAGTCGAGCATGCGCGGAAATCTTGTTATATCAGGAAAAATTTTTTGGGACAGACCCATTGAAAAAATTAGTCACAGTGAAATAGTTCAATTAGCTAAAATAAGCTAATTCTTTCATTTCTACTTGTTGATTCCCTCGTACGAAAGAATCAACGATGACGATAAACAAAGAACCTGAAAAGTGGTCAACTACTTTTCAGGTTCTTTGTTTTTGAAATCAGTTTATTTCATGCTCAATCGTTCGTTTCATCTTGATTATCGCCAATGATTGACCTTGTCTTCTCGAAGAGTCAACACTTTGGGTTTCCTCTTGAAACCCCATTTTTTGATAAAGATGGACGGCTCGTTGATTGCCCGCCAATACGTCAAGAACCAACGTACTAAATCGCGTATTTTCTGTAGCCCAAATAATTGCCTCTTCTAAAAGAATCGTGCCTAACCCCATCCCCCAATATTCTTTCAAGATACTGATCCCTATTTCGCCATGTCGGGGCAAACCAGGTTTGGGAGCAACAGAAACAACACCTACCACCTGTTTTTTGACACAGGCTAAAAATAATAAGTGTTCTGCACTTTCTTTTATTCGAGACAATTCAGTTGCAAGTACCTCTTTACTTTTATTAAGTGAACGCTCCTCAACAACAAAATAATCCGTTTCTTGTCTCGCTTGGCGTAGCATCACTAACAATCCTTGAGCATCTGATTTCTCCGCTTCTTTTAACGTCAGTTCAACATCATTAGCCATGAGAATCCGCCCATGCTTCATAGATACGTTTTTCAAACTCTTGACTATTCGGCCCGTATGATTGGAATTTCACATACCTTTTTTCTGATTCTGTATCACTTTTTTCAATAATCAGTTCCAAATAATCTTCAGGTAAAGCATCTTCTAATAGATTTCCCCACTCAATGACTGAAAGTCCATCACCTTCAAAATATTCATCTAATCCCAAATCAGCACCGCTAGCAGCGACACGATAGATATCCATATGGTACAAAGGCATTTTTCCTTGTGTATATTCACGAATGATCGTATAGGTCGGACTCTTGATCATTTGATCGATGCCTAATCCTTTTGCAATTCCTTTTGTCAAAGTCGTTTTACCAGCACCTAGATCACCAGTCAACACTAGATTATCTCCCGGATGAGCGACTTTTCCAATGATTTCTGCTAATTGGTCTGTCATCGCCACACTTGTTAATTCAATCATCATCATTTCTCCTCATTCTTTTTTGTCAGTATAACGTGTAATCCAACAAAAAAAAAGAAAAGAGTCAGGAATCCTCAGCTCCCTAGCCCTTTTCTTTTTAGATCTACTGTTCGATTAATCTAATAATGTTTGTGCACCTGTAATGATCGCTAATTTGTAGACATCTTCTTCATTAGCACCACGAGAAAGGTCACTTACTGGTTTGTTCAATCCTTGTAAGATTGGTCCGATTGCTTCAAAGTTACCAAAACGTTGAGCGATCTTGTAGCCAATGTTTCCTGATTGTAATTCAGGGAAGACAAAGACTGTTGCTTGACCTGCCACTTTAGAATCAGGGGCTTTTAATTGTGCGACTGCTGGAACGTAAGAAGCATCAAATTGTAATTCGCCATCGATCGTATATTGAGGCGCTAATTCTTTCGCGATTCTTGTTGCTTCAACCACTTTATCTACTTCAGGAGCTGCTGCAGAACCTTTTGTTGAAAAGCTCATCAATGCGATTTTTGGATCGATATCGAATAGTTCAGCTGTTTTTGCTGATTCCACAGCAATTTCAGCTAATTCTTGTGCGTTTGGATTCACGTTGATCGCACAGTCAGAAAAGACATATTTTTCTTGATCTCTACCGCGAACCATGATCATAGCACCACTTGTACGACTTACACCTGGTTTTGTTTTGATGATTTGTAGTGCTGGACGTACTGTATCTCCGGTTGAATGGATCGCTCCAGAAACCATACCATCAGCAATGCCCATATATGTAAGCATTGTTCCAAAGTAATTGACATCTTTTAAGATTTTTTCTGCTTGTTCTTTTGTTGCTTTTCCATTACGGCGTTCAACAAAAGCTTCGACCATTTCATCCCATTTTTCATAATCATTTGGATTGATGATCGTGAAGTTAGATGTTTGGATACCACGTGCATTCGCTGCTGCTTCAATTTCTTCTTTGCTACCGATCAAAATCGGTTCAACTAATTCTTCTGCTTTTAAACGTGCTGCTGCTCCTAAAATTCTTGCATCCGTTGCTTCTGGAAACACGATTTTGATGCCGCGACGTACAATTTTAAATCTTAAACTATCAAACAATTCCACAAGATGACCCCCAGTTATTTTTATTAACTACCATGATACACTATTATCAAAAAAAAGAACAGTTTTAAATTTCTGTATCAGTCAGATTATGGATAATAATTAAGTTTTTCACATAATTTGGCAAAACTGCACTATAACAGGAAAGCGCTGTATCATTACACTGTTTTAGGCAGTTGCCAATCAATCGGTGTTTCACCCAGAGCAAGCAAAGCATCATTCGTTTTTGAAAATGGTTTTGAGCCAAAAAAGCCACGATGTGCCGATAATGGGCTTGGATGTGGAGCTGTTATTATAATGTGTCGACTTTTATCGATCATTTTCATTTTTTCTTGTGCAGGTTTGCCCCAAAGAATAAACACGATCGGTTTGTCTCGTTCATTCAGCTTCTCAATGATCGCATCCGTCAATTGTTCCCAGCCTTTTCCGCGATGAGAATAAGCTTGCCCTTCTCTGACAGTTAGTACAGTATTCAAAAGCAGAACACCTTGTTTGGCCCAAGTCACTAAATTCCCATGAGGAACTGGTTCGATCCCTAAGTCATTCTTCAATTCCTTGTAGATATTGACCAGAGACGGTGGTGTTTTTACTCCTGGTTGTACGGAAAAAGAAAGCCCATGCGCTTGATTTGCCCCATGATAAGGGTCTTGTCCTAGAATCACGACTTTGACTTCTTCATAGGGAGTCAGCTCTAACGCTTCATAAACATGATACATATCCGGATGGATTTTTTGAGTTGCGTACTCATTTTTTAAAAATATTCTCAACTGCTGATAGTAGTCTTTTTCAAATTCATCAGCTAATACTTCTTGCCAACTATTGTGGATGATTTTCTTCAAATTTCCCACCTCCTATTTTCCAGAATAACTCACAAATTATTTGTTAACAAGTCAAAATCTTCCATCTTATCTCGCATTAGTATGTTAAACTAGGAGGGAGAAAAGGAAAGGAACGGTAATCACATGATCAAATTAATTGCCTCTGATATGGACGGCACTTTACTCGATGCACATATGAGTATCTCAACAGAAAATACTGAAGCAATCCGCATGGCAAATGAGCTGGGGATTGAATTTATGGTCGCTACTGGACGTAACGCACAAGAAGCACGAGCAGCCTTAGATGAAGCAGGAATCGATTGTGCGATGATCACTTTGAATGGCGCGCAAGTTTTTGACAGATCCGGTAAGTCGCTTTTTACAGTGCCAATTCCAAGTCCCCAAGCCATGACAGTCATGGATATTTTAGATGCAAATGGTATTTATTACGAGGTAGCGACAAACCAAGGATTGTATTCGGAAAGCCAACCAAAAAGAATCGAAAGCTTTGCTTCTTCCATTGCGACCCATATGCCCCATTTGACTTACAAAATGGCGATCGCCATGGCTTCAGCTAATCTTGAACTCTTACACATCACTTATGTTGATAGCATTCGCGAATTACTACTTGATGATAAACTTGAAGTCCTAAAAATCATCTGTTTCCATACTGAAGGCCCACGTATTTTAGGCCCTGTAGGGAAAGAAATCAGTAATTTAGGCGAACTGGCAGTGACCTCTTCTGGTCAAAACAATCTTGAAGTCAACCATAAAAATGCTCAAAAAGGAATCGCAGTTGCTCATGTCGCTCATGAACGAGGGATTACTTTAGATGAAGTCATGACGATCGGTGATAACTTCAATGATGTCAGTATGTTGCAAACCGCCGGCGTTAGTTTCGCCATGGGAAATGCAGAGATTGAAGTCAAAGATTACGCTAAATACTTAACAGACACAAATCTTGAATCAGGTGTTGGCAAAGCCATCTTACGCGCAATCAACGAAAACCTATAGTTGTTTGAAGAAAGAGGGGAACAAATATGTCAGAATTTTTCATTCAGGAAAAACAGCTGAGTCGTGCGACTCGGACGATCGTCAAAGACGAAAAAGGTAAATCACTTTTTTTGATGGTCGGCCGCTGGGGAACGAAAGGAGATGCCTTGTCTCTTTATGCCATGAATGGTGATCTAGTCGCACATATCAAACAAATCAGTCTGACATTTGGTACACGCTTTGAACTTTACAAAGATTTCGAAAAAGTCGGTACGATGCAAAAGATTTTCAATTGGCCAGGAGATTTTTATTATATTCGCCGATTACATTGGACTGTTCAAGGAGATATCTATAATCATCGTTATCAGATCCAGCATTTCAATGAACTAATCATGGAGATGGACAAAGCAACCCTCTTTACCGGTGATTATTATGTTCTTGATATCCCTTGTGAAGAAAATGCGCCTATCTGTATCTGTATTGCTGCTGTCCTTGATTATTGGCTCTATCGAAAAAACAAAGACAAAGAAACACCTCTTTCTTATCGCTTTGATGTCAACTAAAAACAAGGTTGTGACAGAAGTGTCCAGCTCCGAGAAATAAGCCAGAAAACTCCGAAAATTGTCTTTCAAATTTTTGGAGTTTTCTGGCTTATTTCTAAAGGAGTTACTTCTGGAACACCGTTTATTCAAGTTTAAGGGGATAAGACAATTAATGTCACAGCTTCGTTTTTTCTTTTATACCTGTTTTCTTCTATAGAAAAGAAGTGTCACTACATAGATAAGCACTGCACCTACCATGATCCACAAATTATTTCTTTCTCCATTTGTTTTAGGGAAAAGCTGTTGATTTTGTGATTGTTCATTCTTGGTCGAAGGATCATCATTATTGGTGTTTGATTCAACGGCTAGCGCTACTTTATTTTCACGTCTATCGTTCATCTGCATCGTACCTGTTCCATCGTTTTCAACTGTCCCATCTTCACTGATCACAGGCTTGTCAGAGTTGTTTGTTGATGAAACACTGCTAGAACTACTTGTTGTGGTATTAGTTGTGGTACTTGTATCTGATTGCTTTCCATTTTTACCTGGATAGGTACTGCTCTCAGTTGTGCTTGGTTCTGTACTACTTTCACTTGTGCTTGGTTCTGTACTACTTTCGCTTGTGCTTGGCTCTGTACTACTTTCACTTGTGCTTGGTTCTGTACTGCTTTCGCTTGTGCTTGGCTCTGTACTGCTCTCGCTTGTGCTTGGCTCTGTACTGCTTTCACTCGTGCTTGACTCTGTACTGCTTTCACTCGTGCTTGACTCTGTACTGCTTTCACTCGTGCTTGACTCTGTACTGCTTTCACTCGTGCTTGACTCTGTACTGCTTTCACTCGTGCTTGACTCTGTACTGCTTTCACTCGTGCTTGACTCTGTACTGCTTTCACTCGTGCTTGACTCTGTACTGCTACTTGTTGTATCTGTGGTGTCATCATGCGTATTTGGTACAGCAAAAATTTCATTTGGGTCCCACCGATTTGTTGTGGCATTCAAGATCACATTTTTTCCTATGATCGTTCCATCTTGACTTTGATTGACTGTAATATCCGCACAAGGTGCAATAATCGTTCCTTGGAAAGGCGCATTGATTCCTAGTTTTTCTGTTAGATTACCAAAATTCCAAGAAATATTGGCATCAGAAAAATCTTCTGTTTGATGATTGGAACGATTATTATATTGAATTTGGGATTGTACAGAAAAACTAGTCGGTGCATCTACAACATTCATTATAAGCACTTTTCCCTCAGGATTGTTGATCCGTAAGGGGGTATTATGTGCCAGAACAGAAGCAGCAACATTGATGACATAGGGCTGATCCCCAACCAGATCTGTACAGTCAATCACACGATTATTCATATCGGGGAAATCATCTGGTGTATAAGTTTTTAATGGATCTAAAGACATCAACATATTTGATGTCAGCATTAAATTTTCAAACTCTTTGTTGAAATCAATGTATTGAGCATCTTCTCGATCTTGATAGAACTCATCCACTGATAAGTGATCCAACCTTGTTCCATTGACAACTATTTTATCATTTTCCGTCGTGATCACATTGTTTGATCCGACAATAAATTTATTCGATCGTTTATCAAAAGCCGCAGTTTCTGCTGAGCTAATGATCGTCTCAACAGATTGTGCATAATTGATCTCTTTATTTAAATCGCCTGTACTGATTGATGTACCGAAGTTATTCGTTGCTGATAAGACACTCGTTGCTACATTGCCCTCTGTATGCGCATTGATGGTCGTTTTATCTTTTGCGAACACATGGAACTGAGAAGCAATCCCTAACACCCCATAATCACCGGTCAAATCATCATAGACACTGCCTGGATCTTGTGGGAGATATGTTTCGGCAATTACTTGGATTGGAAAAAATAAATGGAGAAGCAAAACAGACATTAGGGAAAGATTCACAACTTTATTTTTAAACATTTTTTCATCTCTTTTCGTCAATATATGAAATTTCATAACATAAAAACATTTGCTATTATAGTCCTAAAAAATAATTAAATAAACAAATTTTCTGAAATTTTTCTAAAAACATAAAATTCGTTCAGATATTATTTATTGTATATTCTCGATTCATCACTCTTTTCATCTGTTTTTTATTTAGTATAAAAGGCTAAATCCAGTATTTTTTATGAGTATAATATAGTCATGTATATTCTTTTTTAGTAAAAAACATTTAGAATATTTTTTATTCGTTATACTTTTTTGCAAATAACAAAAACGAGTGTAGCTTTGACATGACTTGTCAAAGCTACACTCGTTCATCATTTACTATTAAAATATGGATATTTTTTTAACTTTTAAATAGTATTTTCGTCATTTTTGAAAATACACCTATCATTTTTCAGACAATAAAAGTTTTTTGTCTTGTAATGTATATATTTCATCGCAAATATTCGCTACAGAAACATCGTGTGTTACCATAATAAAACTAGTTCTAGTTAATTCAATTTTTTGAAAAATATTCAAAACCATAGCTTCGGTTTCCGCATCTAAAGAACCTGTAGGCTCATCTGCTAAGATAAGCTTAGGTTCAGTAATAAGCGCTCGAGCAATTCCAACTCTTTGCTTTTCTCCTCCAGATAGATAAATCGGATTCTCTAGTAATATATCATCAACAGCTAGACTTTTAGAAATATCACGGACTTTTTGATTGATGATTTTCTTTTCGATTCCTAAATATTTTAAGGGTAAAGCAATATTATCAAATACATTTTTACTCTCAATCATAGGATTATTCTGAAAAATAAAGCCAATATTATTTAATCGATTGGCACTCATTTCGTTAGCGCTCATTTCTCTCAGGTTCTTATCTTCAAAGAATATATTTCCTGTGTCCGGTTTGATGAGTCCAGCAATCAATTTTAGTAAAGTCGTTTTACCACTACCACTTTTACCCATGATCGCTATTTTTTGTCCCTCGTTTATATTCAAATTCAGATGTTGAAATAATTCTTTCTTATTCCGACCATCTCTTATTTTAAGGGAAATATCCTGTATACTAATCATTTGTAATTCTCCATTTCCTAAGAATGATAGTTGATATTAAAAAGAATAGAAAAATTAAGACTAAAGACAAGTAGAGTAAACGAATAAAGAGAACAAGTGTAATTCCCCCTAAATAGTTAGTTAAAGTCAAACTCACACATAGAATAAAGGATAAAAGCAATGTTTTTTCTACCATGATATAATTCCGGATTTCTTTTTTTGTCGCCCCAAACAGCAAATGTAACTGATATATCTTTTTATCACGATACATTTCTAAACAACAAAAAACAATTGTCATTAATACTAAAATAATCATTGAAAAAGAGACAACTAATTTTAGCAATTCATTGTTTTTAGTAATCATGAATAATAGTGCTGATAAATGAAATCCTGATTCACCTATTAAATCGACTGTTCCCAATTCATATGTCGAAGAAATTTCATTTACTAACTTATAAACTTTTTCTTGTGAAAAAGATTCTGGAACTTGAAAGTAGCCATTGACCCCATTTAGAAAATGTTTTTGAAAAAAAGAAAATTCTTCTTCACTGATTTTTTGAGGAGCATTTTCTATAAATGGCAAAATAATATAATGATCTAGCACATAGTCTTCGTATTCGTTAAAAGTGACCCTTTCACCTTTTTCAACAAAACCAATGACTTCTGCTTCAAACTGTTTGAAAAGATAAGATAGCTGTATTTTGTCTCCTATGGTGTAATAGTCTGAGTAACTATTCCCTAAGATAACTGGAATTTTATCTCTATTATATTGATAATCACTAGGAGAAAAGGATTGTCCACTTGCTATTCTAAGATCGAAGCGTTCCAATGCATGATCGTTCATTTGTAATGATTTAAAAGGAATCTCTTCTTTAGTCCAGCTACTAACAGAACCTGCAATCTGCTCATAATGTTCGATAAACTCAGTTGGTAAATCCTTTTCTTGTAAATAGTTAATGCTTTGACTATTTACTACCTGGTATTTCCCTTTTTGGCTATCTGATAATTCTTTGTACATGGCATTGAGGTAACTGACACTTTGAAGATTCCTCAAAAAGACTTCCTCTTTTTCCCCAATAAGCGTGTCTACAAGTTTATATGTTTTTGTATTACCAACTGATACCCTATGTTCTTCATTACTATTCTCTTGCAACATGACATCTGAAACCGAAAGTGTCAAAAATGAAAACAACAAGAACAGCGTATAAAAGATTAGTAAATATTTTTTCCTTTTTAAAGATTCGAAAATCTCTACTGTTAGATTACTTATTTTCATCAATGTTCCTCCAATTTCTAAAAAAAAGAAAACTAAACAGAGTAACAGAACACCCAAGGATAAAACTTTGACTGGTAATATAACTAACAGTAAAATCAGTCACCGAATCAAAAATGGAATGTTTGAAGGGGAGATATACTACACCAAGAACAAGAATACTCTCAAATAACCAAAAAAAGAATAAGTGTTTCACTTCTTCTAGAAGAACCGTATTTCTCGATATTCCTATCGTTTTTTTTAAATACCTTGTCGATTGAGTTAAGGTTAGATAGAACAAGATACACATGCCAATAGCTAACAAACATAGTACTTGAAATGAATACCTTAACAATTGGTTATTGTTTTCTAAATTTTGTGCATTATATGCTTTTGTATCATCGGAATAAGTAATAGCTGTTATATCATTAATCAACTCACTTTTTAACTTTTCCATCGTTGCTTTGTTTGAATTTACTTGGTAGACACCATTGGTTTGATTTTCTTCTAATGAGTTTATGTTTATCAAAGCCATTTTTGATAAATTTTTTGCATAACGGCTATCTAATATACCAATTATTTTGTAGTTTTTTTCTTCAATACGTATAGTATCTGTATGTGTTTTCGCTAATTCTTCACCAATAATTGCTCTATTTTCCCCATCATAAAAATCGTCACGTGCAAAGTTTCTTCCTTCAACAAGCGGAAGATACCAATCATAATTTGTGTATATAGCTTTAAAATAAAAGTTACTTTCTAGATTTTTCACAACCAAAATATTCTTTTGATCTCCTAATAATTCTCCCCAATTTTCAGAATCTATATTATGATTTGCGATAAGGCGTACTGTGTCTTTGGAAGAAAAATTGTTCGATACAAAATCTAGATTACTTTGATTATAAATATAAAAAAGAGAGAAAGCATTTGTCAAAGTAGCAATCAAAAATATTAGATTTATCATAAAAAAAAGTATTTTTTTCAATAAATTTTCCTCTTCTCAAAAAACTTGATATGTGGAAATATTAAACATAAATAAATTACCCAACTAAATAAATTGGGTAATTTAAAATCATGCGATACTTCTTAAATAAGTATTAGCTTCCCCTTACTAGATCTCTTACACCAGTTGCTTCTTCATCAGAGTGTAAATTTGAATACCTTCTTTCCGAATCTACTACAGCATCTTTAAATACAAACGTCCTTATTTAGAGTCACGAATAACAGTACACATTGCACTATTATATTTCCGCACAGCCAGTTTTCTGACGTATTGTAGTATTTTTGATTACCATCTCTATGATAAAAATTAGAAGATCTAAGCATACCTAAAACATTATCATCAGCTAGTTGATTTTCAAATTATCCTTCACCTTCAATCGAACTACCTGAAAATTCGGAAACTGTTTTAGTCGCTGTTATAACTTCTGTTTGATAAGAAAATATATCTAAAGATACAACACCTATTAAAAATAACGTTTAAAATCATTTTTTCATCATATAATATTCCTCTAGTAAAAAGATATTGATTATAAGAATTAAGTTAACACATAAACGAAATAAGTGATCATATCAGTCGCTAAAAGTTGTTTTAGGATCATAATCGTTCACACTACCTATTAATGCTAGTTTTTAAAATCAAAGAGGAGATATCATATAAAAGAACGCCATCCAATAAAAAAAAGCTGTTTACGGATTTCGTATCAGCTTTTCTTTTCTAAATATTCATTTTTATCAAAACAAAACTCACTAAACGATTTTCTTTTGCATATGATCATACAGATGTCCACTGATCGTTCGTTCCCCGATTACTTTGAACCCATGGCGCTCGTACAATTTTCTAGCTTGCGGGTTTTGCTTATCGCAACTTAGTCCAATGACATCGCGGTTTTGTTTTTTGACCATTGGTGGCAATGCTTCTAACAAAGAGGAACCGATTCCTTGTCCTCTAAATTCTTCTGAAACACAGATAGAATCTAAATACCATTCATCAGGGAATGTTTCTCTATCCGTAAACATTTTTACTTGCTCATAAATGCCATGCTTTTGTAAGATTTTTTCTAAGGGCTGGTCGATGATTGGTTCTTCTTCATCTGTATAACCGTAAACGATTCCTGCTACCTTGCCTTCTCGCTCATCAACGATCCCTCTTGTATAGCTGTAGCGATAGTCTGGGTCTGTAATCGCTTCTTCTAAGATTTCCAATGTTTTTTCTTCACCGTACTTTAAAAGGAACGGTAGGTCCATATCTTTCAATATAACTAAAATAAGCGGAGCAATAGCTGCCGCATCTTCTTTTTTTGCATTACGAATCATTTCTGACACTCCTTTTTTTCATTTTACCATAATGAAATCTCAGAGCAAAACAGCTAATTCAAATAATCTTCAATTTTTTGCGTCACGAAATAACCATTTGAAACGATTGTTTTTGCTTCAAAACGACAGTAGGGGCAAACAATCGGCATCTCTTTTTTTACGTGTTCAACGATATGATTTACTTCTTCATAAGTGAATTTTTTCCCACAGTTTGGACAAACCATTTTTTGCATGATTCCCTCAATCCCTTCTTTGTTTTACACTTTTAGATTACTCTTATCTAGAAAAAAAGAGAAGTGAAACCACTTCTCTTTCAAGCACTGATCAATACATCTTCTAAATGATTCGTTCCATCGACGGCTACAGAATAATACAATTGACCACTTTTTGTCGTGATTTCCCAACTTTTTGCTTTCCCGTGATGTTTTCCGACTTTATGGACTGCTTCTTTCATTGCTGCCTGTGGATGTTTCACTTGATGGATCGTTTTCAAGTGAAAGAATTGCCCTGGTTCGTTGCGGCTTTCATCAACAACCATCGTCTTTCCTGAGATTGGATTCACTGTGATCACTCGATTGGGCGTATAAAAAATATATTCATACATCTTTTTATTACTTTGTTCTTCGTCTAATTGGTTGAACTGGATACGACTGACTTTCTCTTCATGGTACTCATCTCGCAAAATAGACACTGCCTTTTGCAATGAGATTTGATATTCTTGATCACTGATGTCATCAAAAGAAAAGTTTGCATCCAATAGTCCTAACGAAGCCGCTAAGCTAACAATGATAGCAATCGATGCTGCAATGATTATTTTTTTCATTCCATTCTCTCCTTGTTTTTTTCTAGAATAACAAGAAATAGGAAAGAAAAAAATCGAATGAACGGAAGAAAAAGTGACAAATTTGTTACCTTTATTCGTGTAACTCCAACGGCAATCCGTCCGGATCAAAAAAGAAAGTCATTTTTTCGCCTGTAAAGGTATCGATACGGACTGGTTCAGTTTCAATCCCCAATCCTTGTAGTTCCGCGACTGTTTCTTCGATATGTTCCACTTTGAATGCTAAGTGCCTCAAACCACAAGCTTCTGGATAGCTCGGTCTTTTAGGTGCATCTTTGATACCGAAAATCTCAAGCTCCATATCTCCTAGTTTTAAATCTAACTTATAATCGCCACGGTCTTCTCGATAATTTTCACGAATAACTTCAAAACCTAGCAAATCAACATAAAATGCACGTGACTTTTGATAATCCGACACAATGATCGCAACATGGTGAACGGTTGTTAAATTCATTCTCACACTTCCAATCTTATTGTTTCCTTTATCTTATCAATAGTTTTAGACATAGCAAAGATTTTTCTCCCGCTGCACAAAAAAAGAGAGACCACATCAAATGGCCTCCTACTTTTCATCGTTTGGAAAATTAATATTTCTCAGAAAACAATCAAATCGAATAATAACATATATTTTTTTAAAATGAAAGACTAGAAATAAATTTTAAAAGGAATACAATAATTTGTGTCTCTAAAATAAACAAGCACTATATATTGTGTTTCAAGGAGTTTTTTATTATGAGTAATTATTTCAGATTTTTGATTCATCAATTGAAAGGTTGGCCTCAACAAAATTATTATCTATTCTATTTTAGCCTAGGTTGCCAAGTCATGACACTTGTGAATCAGCCAATCACTTGGTTGTCGATCATTACCTTTATCGGGACAAATCTAGGGGTGTTGTGCATTTTATCAATCAATGCCGCTAAATCAGTCAACGGTATTCTAGGAATTCTGTCTGCTATTTGTTTTATCGTCGTTGGCTTTTCTGCCAAAAACTATTTAAGTATCGGCGAACAAATTGCTTATATGGTCACATTGGATATCCCAGTTTTATTAAGTAAAGAATGGAATCATAATATGGCTTCTAAAATTCGAGAATTTAGTGGAAAAAGTTGGTTGATTGCATTAACCGGGACTGTTTTCGTTTACTTGATTTCAGGTTATTTGATTGGTACGTATACAGACGACCCTCGTCCTTGGATCGATGCCATTGCTTTTTCGATCAGTCTTTCTGCCGGGATCATTAGCTTCCTTCGCTACAACAATCAGTATTATTGGTGGCTTGCTTCTGGTCTTGCACAAATGGTCTTATGGTATGTTTCCTATACCCATGGCTCTGCTAGTTTAGCGATGTTTATCAATAGCTCAGTTTACTTGATCAATGACTTATTAGCCTTTACTGTCTCTCCTTGGTACAACAAAAAAGAAAGAGCGCGCATGCAACGCATGGAAGCAGAATATTTTTCGCATCATGTTTCTTAATGGAAAACAATAAATAAACTTGTACTAGAAATCGGTTTGTTTTTCAAACATCTTACTAAAGCGAGAAAGTCACCCAGAATAGGATGGGACTTTTCTCGCTTATTTCTAGGTATCGTCATATCAAGATTCTCTCAGCGGTTCGCGTCAACTAAATCAAATCCTTGAGCAACATTCTAATGTCTTCATCCATCGTTTGTATCACTGATTCCAATTCTTGAAACTTTTTTAATGCAAGCTGTTGTTCTGAAGTAAATACATAGTCTGCTTGTTCATATTCTTGTATCAAAGAGGCGACTGATTGCTTTTTGATTTTCTTTGCAAGTTCTTGCCATTCAGTTTCTGTCACAGTTTTTGTTGTAGCTCGCCGTTTTTCTTCGCGTTCTTTGCGTAAAATCTTTAGAAACCCATTTCTCATCACCCGAGGGATACTATCGAAAAAACCAGTTGTAAATCCATAACGCTGATAGTGTTGCCAGACTAAATG
The DNA here is from genome assembly GCF_051715065.1 of Enterococcus sp. AZ062. NCBI lineage: Bacteria > Bacillati > Bacillota > Bacilli > Lactobacillales > Enterococcaceae > Enterococcus > Enterococcus sp. AZ062. The sequence goes on from NZ_JBIOTB010000001.1 coordinate 2,509,000, forward strand.
ATAAATTTGCGGTTGGATAAAACGTTGTTCTTTTGCTAATCGATCGACGTCTACAGCTTCATACTTCGATCCTTCTCGCAGATTCGCGATAAACTCTTCAAAAAAAGCGACAGATGGTTGGCTTGTCTCAGCTATTGAAACAGACGACCAATCTTTTTGGAGAAATAGTTGATAGTTAGTCAAGAACGCTTCAACATCTTTAGTCAAATCTTCTGAAAAATCCTCAAACAATGATTTTTTCTCAAGGATTTTTTTCGGCTTTTCTTTTGCCTGATAGCTCACTTGTTGGATGTACTTTTCCATTGCTTGATAGTCTGCCAGATAAATCGGTAACTGAGCATGACGAAATTCGGCGATTCGTGTAGTTCGCTTTTTATCTGGTAAAATCGGTTGTTTCAGCCGGCGATTATGATACAACATTAGACAATATTCTTGCCAGAGTCGTTCAGGAAAGGCAATATTTTGTTGTTTCAGCCAGAGGATCTCATCCAGCGCTAGATCCACTTTAGTCATTCCTTGATTGATCGACGCTGCAACTGTTGGACTAACGTGCAAGTGTTCTGCAAAATGATTGATCCCTAGTTTTAATTCCTTACCCGTTTTAGGGGAACGAACGATATATTGGACTTTCAGTTCACGGCCACATTCACAATAAAGTTTTTGTTGTCTACGTGATGTGCGATAAAATGGATTGATCTTAAAGTCAGAAAAAATCCAATCCGTTGCTGCTAAATAGTTTTCTTCCAAAAATCGCGAGTGGATCAAATAACGACGATGTTGATCCATGACAATTCGTTGTTGTTTCGTCAATCGTTCATAGATTTCCCATCGTTGGCTACTTGTATATTGTTTGGAGATTTTTATTGGGTAGTGTTGCTTGATTTCTTTTGGGAACCATTCGTCAAAAATCGCTTGCCAACTTTCATTCATCCCTTTCACCTGCCTTTCTAAATTAAGAGAGTAAAAATAAATTCGTTCAAAGAGCAACAAAAAAGCCGAAAATAATGTGAGCTATTTTCGGCTTTTCGCTTTTTTCATACGTGAAGCTGAGGTTGTGACAGCAGTGTCTTGCACTTACTGTTGGAGGTCAGCTTCTGGAACACCATTTATCTGGTTGTAGGGGCACAAGATGACGAATGTCCTAGACCTCATCTACCACTTGCTTCGCTTCAGCTAACTATCAGTGAGTTGTTCCTGCGTTACCTGAAATATCTTCTTTGTTGTTGACTGCTGCTTCTACCGCATAAGTCAATGAAGCCGCAATATCATCAAGTGACATTGCCGGTGTCCCAACAGGGCGATCGATGACTTGATCTGGTGAGAATGGCACATGGATAAAGCCTCCACGAATCGTTGGGAACTCTGTTTCGATCAAGTGTAACAATCGATACATGATGTCGTTGCAAACAAACGTACCCGCTGTATAAGAAATATATGCTGGTAAACCATGTTCGTGTACATTTTTTGTCATTGCTTTGATTGGTAATGAAGTAAAGTAAGCAGCTGGGCCGTCTGCTTCTAACGGCGTATCAAATGGCTGGTTGCCTTCATTATCTGCAATACGTGCTTCAGCTAGATTGATGGCTACACGTTCAAAAGAAATCGCTGAACGTCCACCTGCTTGACCAACACAAATCACGATTTCAGGTTGATGTTCTTGGATTGCTTCTTTTACGACTTGACCACTTTTACCAAAAACAGTGGGAACTTCTAATTTGATGATTTCTGCACCGGCAATCTCAGACGGCATTTTTTTGACTGCTTCATAGGCAGGATTTACTTTATCTCCACCAAATGGATCAAAACCAGTTACGAGTACTTTCATTTTTCATTCCTCCATTATTCTATAAAATGATGCGTTCAATTCATCCTTCAAAGATTTATCTAAACGTTAACAATTGATTGTTTCTCACTCGTGTATTTAGCACTTTCAATGAGTCATTCCTATTAAAAGGACTCAGTGTCTATCTATTTTAACAAAAAACAGTCAATAATGAAATGCTTAGCTGTTCAGAAAAAGAATCAATCTTCTCCATGTTTTATGGAAATCATTGATTCTTTTTCGCTCAAGATACTATTTAAATAAAATCATATAGACGATTTGGAAAACCAGCATGAATACAGCAACGAATAGTTGATTCTTGATCACGCCGTATTTATCTTTCATTTCTAACATCGCCACTGGTACTACGTTAAAGTTAGCAGCCATCGGTGTCAACAACGTTCCACAGAAACCGCATGTCAACGCGACCATACCTATCAATGCTGGATTAGCCCCTTGACTAAAGACAAAAGGCGCACCGATTCCGACTGTCATGACGGTGATTGCCGCAAAAGCATTCCCCATGATCACTGTAAATAGAACCATTCCTAACGCATAGATGATGATACCAATATTGACATTACCTTCTGGAACGATCGTACCAACTGCACTAGAAATCACTGTACCTACACCTGCGCTCGTGAAGACCGCACCCAGTGAAGCTAAGAGCATCGGTAACATACTTAAAGGTCCAACTGTCCCTAACATGTCTGAAGCATCATCCAAGAAAGTCGTTGGGCGATTATCTCTTGAAAAGAACATCAAGATCAACATCGCGACAAATACCCCAACACCGACACCGACTAAAGCACCTAAATCAGTGAATAGTGCGAATAAAATGGCAAAGATCCCAATACTCAACGCCGGAATAAAGATTTTCATCCCTAATTTATCTGACATTTTTTCCATGTATTCTTTTGATGGCAAACGACTTGCACCTTTACTCACTCTTTTTGTGATTGCTGGGATCGTCATCGCGAAAATCAAGATTCCGTTGTAAGTTGGAGATATCCAACGCCCAGCGGCAATCACGACTCCTAAAACTGTCCAGAAAAAGGCTGATCCAAAGCGATGCGGGTTGCTTTTATCAAAGGCATTACGAAGACCCGTGTAGATCAAGACTAGCCCCATCAAGATATATAAGATTTCTAATAATTTTTCACTGAGTAATACTTCAGAATTTGTAAAAAAGTCCATCTTATTTCTCCTTTCCTGAATAGTATTTCTTCGCTAATTTCTTTTCTTTTAAATAAAAATAGACACTCGCAACGACTAGAGCAGTGATGGCAACTGGTATCTGTACCAATGCCAACTGACCAAGAGTTACCTCGTAGCCTAAGTCTTTCAATGTGGATTGTACTAATAAAGCACCTGCCCCACCGATAAATAGTACTTGACCAAAGAACCAACAAATATTTTCCATCGCTGAAGACATTCCTTTTAATTCCTCTTCATGTTCCGGATTGACAGTTAATCCTTTTGATTCAACGGTACCTAACGCCATTGGCATGATGATTGGACGGACAAAGCCGGCCACCCCACCAAAGCTGACATTGAAAGCTGCAAAGATCATTCGGAAAACACCATAAATATCGATGATCATTCCAGCGGATACCTTCTTGAAACGTTTGATCAACGTTGCAGCAGATTCCTTCAGACCATTGCGTTCTAACGTACCAGTTGCTAACATAATGATAATAAAAATTGCCATTCCTCGGTTATTCACAAAACTTGTACCTAAAGTTTCCAGCATACCTTCAAGTCCTAATCCACCAGTAAATGCGGTCACGACTAACGCAACCATAACGATCAAGATCGAATCTAACTTGAAAGCAAAACCAAGAATAACAATCAGTACGCCTAACAGGCTAAGATAATTTTCCATCTGTTTTCCTCCTAAAAATTACATGATATTTTTTCATTATAAAATAAAATTGATTGAAAATATAGAGAATTCTTACAAAAAAAATAATATATTTTAAAAATTCTGTCAATTCCATAACAACAAATGACTTGAAGTCTTATTTATACTGCCGATTTTCTTGAACTACATAACATTTCTTTACATCTAACTAAGGGATCAAAACTGTAATGTTTGAAACTACTCATAAAAACAAATGAGACGTTTCTGAGACATTAGTCCTCTCTCCCCTAAAACCGAATAAACGACAAGAACAGAAGTAACCTCTTCGAAAAAACAAGACGCCATCCACAAGAATTTGAAGAACAATTTTTGTGGATGGTGCCTTATTTCTTGAGGCTGAACACTTCTATCCAGACCTCGCCTCATTTGTTGAAACAAGCTAGTCAGTTGTTTCTTAATGAATAAAAGATAAAATCAAATAAATGATCCATAGATGTAACGGATAAAACAAGTAAAAGAAGTATTTGTCGAATGCGCGTCCGGTTCCACCTAGTTTTCCATTATAAAGAATGATAAATGGGATGACGGTGACCATCATAAATTCATTATCAAACGTTAAAAATTGATACAATGATTGATAATCAGGCATTTGTGTGTAGGATAAAATGGCTAGACAAAATAAAATCAGCGTATAAACAAAAATACCTAGAACCAATTTCCCTCGTTCTTTTTTCTCGCGGAAGAAATACATCAGCAACAACATTGGAACTAAATACAGACCACCTTCCGAAAAAGCAACCGTGATCATGACCAATAAAAGTGCTACTGCTACGAGCACTCCTTTTCTCCAAAGTGTTTTTCCTTTTATTGTAGAAAGAAGCCACATCAAGCAAAACAGCAAGAATAATGTCAAAAAGATATTATGTGGACCTAAAAATAAATAATAGTCTGGCTGATGATCATATTCACTGATGTAATTTCCTGTTAATAACTGATAGATGATATTTCCAATCGCTACTACGAATGCAGCTATTCCTAATCGCTTCGCATACTGATATTTACTATGCGTATACTTGAAACCTTCAACTAATAAAAATACAAATAATGGCGCAACAAAACGTCCCAACCACGAGACCCAACTTGGCAACCCTAATTGCATCCCGAAATAACTGTTGATATGATCAACGACCATAAAAACAATTGCTATCCATTTCAATTGATAGCTCGTCAACCCTTTTACTCTCATATATTCCCTCCATTTTTTATGCCTCAAGGAATAAGTATAGCCAATCGCCACCTATTTCGACCATCTTTCTCTCAACCTTTTCACTTACAAAATTGTTTGTTTGGATCATCATTAAAACAGTAACTCCCTCAAGGTGTCAAAATGTGACTATGCAATCATGCCTCTTCACTGAAATGAAACGAACAATCGTGGAAAAACGTTGTGAGAAAGTCACGTATCGTTTTCATCGAAGAAACGCCGAACAGGCAACATGAAAAAACACCTAAGAAATGACCTGAATCAGGTCGATCTCTTAGATGCTTTTGAGTGATACAAAAGAATGGTTTTCAACTTTTGTGAGTTTTATAAGTGCAATACCCCAGTTGCAAATAATGCCAATGCCACTACTCCAAAAATCGAGACTAACGAAAGCAATAAATAATCAAGTTTTGTCTGTGGAACAGCTTGCTGTTTTTCTTTTCTTGCTTTGAGATAAAATAGGATACCTGGTAAAAATAATACAAGAACGAGCATCACTTCATTGAAAGCAACAAATAGCATTGCCCAAATTTGAAAAGCACTTGCTAATGAGCCAACCAAGAATTGGACCCATTCTTTTCTTTGATAAGATAGTTTCATTTGATACAATCCTAAGAACAACCACGTAAAGAAGATCGCTGCAGTTCCTAAAGTATAAGCAAAGTTATAGGCGCTATCTGTAAACAGTAGCGAAAGCAAAAAGACATTTGTACATAAAGTCGTTAATACGATCGCATATGTCGGTGCGCCCTTTTTATTGACTTTCCCCCAACGCGCTGGCAATAAGCCATCATCCGCCATATTGCGCATCGTTTCAATGGGTAAAATCGTCCAAGATAACCATACACCGACCAAGGAAATGATCAGTCCACCATTGATCACGACAGCTCCCCATTTACCAACCATCATCTCAAACACATAGCCCATTGCTGGTTGCGTTTGGATTGTTTGGAGTTCTTCCATCGTCATCGTACCGTAAGGCAACATCGAAACTAAAACATAGATCACGATCAATCCAAAAATCCCTAAGATCGTGGCTTTTCCGACATCTGATTTTTTCTTCGCTCGTGAACCAACCACAGATGCACCTTCAATTCCAACAAATACCCAAAGCATCACCATGATACAACTTAGGATTTGACTTGAGAAAGGAATCGGCTGTCCATTGGCATTCAAGATGATATCACTTGAAAAATTATTGATGAATTGTTGCAATGAGAACGTGCTGATAGCAACAATAATAAATAAAAATAGCGGAACTAATTTACAAATTGTCACGATTGCATTGACGTAACTGGCATTTTCGACTCCTCGATTGACGAGCCAAGCATATCCCCATAAAAATATAGTACTGACGATGACCGAGGCGACATTTTGACCCCCATCGAATACTGGAAAGAAATAGCCCAACGCACTCATCAATAGCGTAGCAAATGCCACGTTTCCTAACCAGCAGGTCAGCCAATAGCCCCACCCACTGATGAATCCCGAAAATCGACCAAAGCCAGCTTCGGCATAACTAAAAATACCACCTTCTAATTCTGGACGTTTCTTATTGATATTATTGATTGACAAAGAGAGCATCATCATGGACGTCCCAACTAATACCCAGCTGAACAATGCTGGGCCACCAGCCGATCCTGAGATGTCGGTCATAATACCGAAAACGCCACCTCCAATCGCTGACCCAATCACTAAGGCCGCTAGTGGGATCAATCCAATACCTTTTTTCTGTTGCTCTGTGTCCATGTACGCATCCTCCAAAATAAACCGCTTTTATGCAAAGTATAGCAAAACTTCGTTTCATTTATTTTTTTCTAAAAAATTCTAATTGAAATTTAATTGTAACTATTTTTTTCTAATTATACAAGGAAAGCGACCGCTTCTCTTCCTCTTCTTCTCTACCAAAAAAACAAAAAAATGCTATACTGGATAAGAATGATTGGAGGACGATATCATGAATATCTTATATATCTCAATTTCTGGTAATACCCGAGGATTCGTCAAAAAATTAGCAGCTTTTGCTACGGAACAACATGAAAAAGATGCTTCACTTCCCTTAGTCCACCTAAAAGAGATCCATGAAAATAGCGACTTTGAAAAAGAAACCAAACCTTTCTTTGTGTTTGTGCCAACCTATCTAGAAGGAGGCAATGGCATTGATAGTGGTGACCAAGAGATTTTGACAGAAACCATGCGAGAATACTTGGAATATCAAGAAAATCATGCGCTTTGTCTTGGTGTTGTCGGTAGCGGAAATAAAAACTTTAACTATCAATATTGTTTGACAGCGAAACAATATGCTGAACAATTCGGCTTCCCTATGGTAGAAGATTATGAATTACGTGGTACGCCAACAGATGTTGAAAGAATCTACCATGCTTTAGTTCAACGATATAGAGCTTAATAAAAAGCGCAAAATCCTTTGATTTTGCGCTTTTTATTATTTTACACTTTCAACATCCATCACTGGTGTTTTTGCTCTTACTTCACCTGTATGTGTCAAAACAAACGTTAAGACATGCTCCATATTTGTCAGAAGAACCATCATAGCGGTTTCTTTTCCTGCCTCTTTGATCGCAGCTAGATCCACGTCCGCTATCATCGTATCTTTTGTGACAGCTTGTCCTTCACTCACTTTTATATCAAATGGCGTCCCACCTAGTTCCACAGTATTGACTCCCATGTGGATTAATAGCTCTAACCCATCAGCTGTTGTTAATCCGATGGCATGTTTCGTTGGGAAAATAGAGCTGATGATCCCAGAAGTTGGCGCATAGATATGACCATTCGTTGGTTCAACAAAATACCCTTCTCCCATCATCTTTTGAGCAAATACAGGATCACTCGCTTGTTCGATTGATTGCACTGTACCATCTGCTACTGCACATAATTGAACGGCTTGTGTTTGATTTGTTGAGTCAGTACTTGATGCTGTATAAACAGGTGCTTCTTCTGCTAATTCTTCTTTCGCTAATTGTTCTTTAGGAATCCCGAAAAAGAAAGTAGCTAAGAATCCGCCCGCATAAGCAGCTAATAATCCAAGGACGTAGCCAAACCATTTGCCATCTGAAATCAAAGGAATCAACGCTGCGCCAGAAGGACCAATAGCAATGGCACCAATATTCCCGATCAAGCCGATCACCGCACCACCGATACCGCCTCCAATACAAGCAGTAATGAATGGACGACCTAAAGGCAATGTTACACCATAGATCAATGGTTCACCAATCCCTAAAATCCCTACAGGTAACGCACCTTTGATCATTTCAGTCAATTCTTTGTCTTTCTTACAACGTACCCATAAAGCAAGCGCAGCACCAACTTGTCCAGCTCCTGCCATTGCTAAAATAGGCAATAATAATGTACGTCCTGTTTCATCGATCATTTGCACATGGATCGGAGTCAATATTTGATGCAAACCAAACATGACCATCGGTAAGAATAATGTACCTAATACAAATCCTGAGAAGGCGCCACCCACACTAAGTACCCAATTGATCCCTCCTACCATACCATCTGAGATAAAACCAGCTAATGGCATGATCAAGAAAATCTCGATCAGCCCGATGGCAATCAATGAAAGTGTTGGTGTCACAATGATGTCTACTGCATCAGGAACGATTTTGTGTAATTTCTTTTCAACGATGGAAAGCAACCAGACCGCAAAAATCACTCCGATGATCCCACCTTGTCCGGCAGCAAGTGGCGTTCCAGTAAACAAGTTCGTCAAAGGAGCTTCTGGATTCATCCCCGTCAACATGACAACTGCACCGATTACTCCACCAAGTGTTGGCGTTGCGCCAAATACTTGAGCGGCATTGATCCCAGTATAGATGACAAGATAACTAAACATCCCATTTTTAAGAATGTTCATGATGTCGATGTACTGTTGCCATGATGCACCATCGATGGTTCCGGCTGTCACAAGGTTTGTCAATACTGCGGCGATCCCTGCAACGATCCCTGTACCAACAAAAGCTGGAATCATTGGGACAAATATATTCGAGATATCTTTTAAAATTGATTTGATTTTTGACGGTTTTTGTTTTGATTTTTGTACGTTCTTCATCTCTTGGGCACGTTCGTTGACCTTGTCTTTCCCTGATAAACCAGTTGTAACATTAGGGTTTCCAGGGATTTTTTCACCTAGTTTGACTCCTGCTTGGTCAACCATTTCTTGTGCGACTTTGTTTACTTTCCCTGGTCCGATGATGACTTGTAACTGTTCATCTTCGACTACTCCTAACACGCCCGGTATCGCTTTCAATTTCGCTACGTCGACCAACGATTCATCAATGACTTTCATCCGAACCCGTGTCATACAATGGACAACGCTGTCTACGTTGCCCATGCCACCAGCTCCAGCATAAATTTGTTTTGCCAGTTCTGTCAAAGTCAATTCATTTTTTGCCATTTCCTTTTCCCCCTTACAACGTTCGTTTTACAAAGCCGTCTGCCTCAGCTAGTTTCCTTTTCGCTGTCTCTTTGTTACTATTCGTCAATAACATAACGATGGCTAGTTTAACATTTTGTTCCGCTTCATAAAAGTATTTTTCTGCTGTTTCATAATCCACTTCGGTTGCTTCCATGATGATTCGCTTTGAACGTTCGACTAATTTGTCATTTGTTGGCTTGACATCGACCATTAGATTATTGAATACTTTTCCGATACCGATCATACTGATTGTAGAAATCATATTTAAAATCAATTTCTGTGCAGTTCCAGATTTTAAACGTGTCGAACCTGTTAAAAATTCTGGTCCGGCATCCACCTCAATAGGAAAATCCGCATGTTGACTGATCTCAGCTTCTTTGTTACAAGAAATCGTTGCCGTCTTTGCGCCGATTGAACGAGCATAGTCTAAGCCACCAATCACATAAGGCGTGCGACCGCTAGCCGCGATACCTACGACCAAATCATTTTCCGTCAAGTTCAACTGGATCAAATCTTCTTTCCCTAACTCAAGTGAATCCTCTGCACCTTCAACTGCGACAGTCATAGCCGCTTCACCACCTGCAATCAAACCAACGACCATTTCAGGCTCTACACCAAATGTAGGAACACACTCCGCTGCATCCAATACGCCCAAACGTCCACTTGTGCCAGCGCCCATGTAGATCAAGCGTCCATTTTTTTTGAAAGAAACAATCGCTGCTTCAATCACTGGTTCAATACTCGGTAGTTCTTTTGCGACAGCTGCCGCCACTTCATGATCTTCTTGATTCATCAAGCGAGCGGCTTCAGAAACACTCATCTCATCCAAACCAAATGTCTTTTGATTTCTACGTTCCGTTGTTAATTTATCTAAATCGATCGTCATTTCTCAATTCCTTCTTTACATTTAAATTTATAAATCATTCCTGCATGGATTTGTTGGATCAATGGCAAATCAGCCGAGATCACTCGTGCCACACAATTGACTTTTTCATCTGCTGGTAAATCTTCTTTCATTAGTTGGATTTCACCCATATAGCGAAGATACGCTTCATTATCTAACGTGACCGTACCTATTTTCCGTTCATCTGTTAATCGAGCAGGAATAGGAGGGATTTCTCTAAATCGTGCATCTGCACTACGTACCACAGCTTTAGCTTCATCTTGTCGATTCGTATGTGTACCTAAAATGATTGGACCAAATGTTGGGTCCAACAATGTCACATGTAATAAGATACCGCCTGTTTCTTTATAATACAAAAATTGTTCCTGGGTGGTCAGCGATAGCCCACCGTCACCAATATAGATCAGATCGGTTTCACATGAAGCTAAGTCTAGCGCTGCTGCCAAAGGATGTTGATAGCGATGTTCTTCCAATGTTGGAAGTCCTTTGTATAAAGGGCCTCTCAACACTTCATCTCCTGGTACAAATCCTTGAATCTTAAATCCTTGTTCTGCTAACCATTGATTTTTTCTTTGGTACCACGATTTGTCTAACCCTGTTTCTGGGCGCGGATAATAATTGTGCCAAGCTTCCATCTGAGTAAAATCAGCACCTGCTTCTTTTAATTCTTGCACATCTTGTTCAGTGATCGTGCTTGCATTCAAACTGATTTTCAATTGATGAGACCACTTCGCAATCTGTTGGTTCGACAGGTGATAATCCATCCGCAGCCCTGTCACACCAATCTCTTTTAATGGCTCAAGATTTTCTAAGGAGAACCCTGCCAACTCTAATGCCTTACCCGATATATCTACCATCAACTCTAATCCGGTTGCTTTTGCTTCTTGGCCAAGTTCCGTCAAACGCCTTTTATAAGCTGAAGGATCATCTTCTGGAATATGCATGGATGTAAAGATGCCAATAAATCCCTTCTCTGCCATTTCATGGATATACGTTTTCGTTTCTTCGGACAACTCTTGATTCATAAATACAGAAAAACCAAACATGTACTCTCCCCCTCACCATGTATCCGCATTCATTTATAAATTGATTATACTTCGTATGAAATAATTTTTCAACATAAATATAAAATATATTAAATTTCATTTCTTGATAGTGTAAAAAAAACGAATCAATGAATTCATCTAAGCAACTAATCCAAAAAAGCCGAAAATAGTCCAACCTATTTTCGGCTTTTATAGATTATTCAGTTGATCAATTCTGACAGAATCCTTTAATCAATTTATGTAAGAATAAGTTTTTTGTGTTTCTTTGAATAACCTTTGTCTAAGGCTTTTTCTTGTTCGTCTAAAACTAGCGACACTTTGTTGCCAAATTGCCCTTTGAGGGTCTCCTTCAATCCTGTACCTGCTGAAGAAATCGTGTGTTTTGCTCTATTTGTCTCATTCTTCCCAGATTGATTTGTCGTTCTTATTTTCAATCCCTTCTCACTTTTCAGCGCGATTCCAAGTGAACGAGTTAAGCATTTTTCCATATCTTTCTGATATTTCTCCCACCATTGATCAATCATTTCAAACATTTCAAACATTTCAAAACCTCCATTCTTTTTAATCCAATTGTGCCAGTTTCTTACGATAGATCTGCTCGTTATCTTCTAGGTCAAGCTGGATTTTCTTTCGTTGATGGCGCAATTCCGTCGACAGTTCCTCTTCTAAACGAGAAATCATGATACGTCCATAGTCAAAAGCCTCTTGTGGTTCAGAAAAAGTTTGCAAAATCAATCGGAGATCTTTATAAGTCGCTTCCGCTAGCTCATGGACTTTTCTTTCTGTTGCAATCATTGCTTCTTCTTGCTCTGATAACCCTCGTTTCGTTGCTTGATATGTTTCATAAAGCTGTATTTCCTGACTCAATTTTCCTCTCCTCCTTTTATACCCCAAACAATTGATTCGCTAATTCTTTGTCACGTGTCACCATTTCATTGATTTTTCGGGTGATTTCATCGGCGAGCGTTTGAAACTGTTCCGACATCTGATCGATCTGGCGGATCTTATCTCTAAATTCTTGTGTTGGCTCATCGACAATCTCCCATTTTGTACAATTAACTTCGGCTAATGTTTCAATTACCTCGTTGTACGTCAAATGTGGCGTATAATTGCGTATTCTTCCCAACCAGTCATTCCATAACTCTTCCAACTCCGTGATCCCGTTTTGGTAAATCACGCGAACATTGCTCATCGCCTCATCAAATTTACTTGCTGCGGTCCGTACGACAGCTAATGCTTGGCTATCCTCTAAATAAATTTTTTCTGATTGAGAAAGTCCACCGCCACTTGCAGTCAGCTTCTGCCGTAACTCTTTTAATGTCAAGAATTCTTTGATTTGAACCTTGAGCCACTCATTTTCTTCTTTCAAACGCTTGATTTCATCTAGCGTATGCTCGCCACTGACTGCTAGTAATTTGATCATTGCTTCGTTTTCCAAAAGTGTTTGTTGCCACAAAGTTGGGGCTAACAAGATACTTCCATTACCATCGACGTATACGATGATCTGTCCATGCTTATCGATATAATTTCCCTCTTCATCTGTTCTGAATTGATCCAGCGAATGGCCAAATGTTTCCCAGCCCGAATTATCGATTCCAAAACTATTGATTGGAAGCATCCCTTTCCCACCAGTGAAAAGCCCACTCGTGACGACATCCGAAGTGTCGTAGATATTGATCAGGGTACCGTTATGATTATCGAATAAGGCTTGTGCAAGCCCTGGTCCTGCCGCGCCGTACGTCACACTATCATAACCATTGATCGCTGCGACAAAAAGTGCTTTAGCGCCACCTAATGAGTGTCCTGTCGTTGAGATCGTATAGCCATCTGATTTGGGATACTGCTTTTCAATTTCACGGGCATAGTTCAAGGCAGAAGCAAATGCACCATTTGAGTGTTTATTACTTCGACCAATTTCCTCAAGGTTAGTATGCCAATCTTTGAGCGAAGTCGTGCCAGCATAGGCAATCGTAAGGTTTTTGGTGATGACGGAGTCGGGGAAGCCAGGTACTTTTCTTAATTCATTATCACTAAGTTTTTTGAATTCATCTTTAATTTCTGCTACTACCATTGCCTGCGTACTATTTTTCTTTGGCTTAGATTCATTGCCGATTTTGTCTTTATTGGTATCTATGGTATTTATAACTAAATAATCTTGTTTTTCTCCAATTTTAGTGTTCATTTCAATTTCTCCATGCTCAACTTTATAAACCTCATTGGAAAAATCTCTATTTTGATCCATAATTATAAACCTCCGTAATAATATTCAATTATTTCAGTAGGTGTTTCTATTCCATTAGGAAATTCTCTTACTTCTATAAAATACTTGTCTTCAGTTTTTTTTCTACCTATATCGACATTGTAGCGCCATTTATTTGTTTCTGCGGATTTTACTCCCAAAGTTGCGATATGCTTGTTAGAATTATTCAAATTAAAATGTACTTCTAAAAAATTCATCGGACTAATCGAATACCCAGTAAATTCTATTTTGTTTATATCTATATATTTCCTAACACTTACAACTTTTTCTACATATTCTTCTGTTGTCAACTCTCCATTACTATATTGTTGTGTAAACTTATCAGTTTCCTTATCATTCGTCGTATATAACCGATAGTTATTGTACACATAATTCGCCAAATCTTTCTGTATTTCCAGCAATTCTTGAAGATCTTCTTCTCTTTTATCCATATAGATTTTTCCTCCAATTCCTCCTAAGATAAATATCACTAACACACCTAGCCAATACCGTTTCTTCATATATCCTCCTTTCAGATTTCATTAAGTTTTATATATAATCAGAATAAGCTTCTTACTCATTCTGGAAATTTTTATGTAAGATATAATTTTTTTATTGAATGCTCGGTTTTAATAGTTATGTATGGCCACGATAAAAAATTAATTATTTCAGTAGATACTTTGTCATTGTCTTTGATTGCTGCGGCAAGAAGTGTACTTTAGCTCCACCTAACGAGTGCCTAGTCGTTGAGATCGTATAGCCTTCTGATTTCGGGTACTGCTTTTCAATTTCACGGGCATAGTTCAAAGCGGAGAAAAATGCGCCATCTGGATGTTTATTACTTCGACCAATTTCCTCAAGATTTGTATGCCAATCTTTGAGCGAAGTCGTGCCAGCATAGGCAATCGTAAGGTTTTTGGTGATGACGGAGTCGGGAAAGCCATTGACTTTCTTTAGCTCTTCGATATCAAATGTCTTGTACTGATCCTTAAGTTCAGGTACAACCATTGCCTGTGTACTGTTTTTCTTTGGTTTAGATTCATTACCAATTTTGTCTTTATTGGTATCTATAGTATTTATAACAATATAGTTTTTATTTCTTTTTATCCTATCACCTACGAATAGATTACCATTTCCAACTTGATATACTTCATCTGAGAATCTTCTATTTTGATCCATTGAATTATATCCCTCCATTGTAAAATACAATCTTTATTTCGTTTAGTTGATTACGATTGGGATGTTCTAGCTCTTCTAAATAGTATTTATTACCGGGTTTACTTTTACCTGAATCGATATCATAAATCCATTTATCAGTTTCAGCAGATTTGACACCTAATGTAGCAATTTGCTTATTTGAATCTTTTATCAAAAAATGTACTTTTAAAAAATTCATTGGACTTACTGTATATCCAGTAAATTCTATTTTCTCAATATCTGTATACTCTCTGATACTCAACATTCTTTCTAAGTATTCTTCGGTTGTTATTCCTCCTTCTTTTTGGTATTCCTCCACGATTTCCTCTTGTTTCTTAGGATCTCTCTTGTAGAGCCGATAATTGTTATACACATAATTCGCCAGATCTTTCTGTATTTCCAGCAATTCTTGGCGATCTTCTTCCCTTTTATCCATATGCATTTTTCCTCCGATTCCTCCTAAAATGATTATCACTAACACACCTAGCCAATACCGTTTCTTCATATATCCTCCTTTATCTATGAATATCTGTTCCCCCATATTATTCTCTATCATAGGGTTACTCTCTTTTTTGTTATATACGTTTTTTCACTCAATTGTTTTTATGTAAAACTTCTTACTATGCCTATGTTCTTATCGCTAAGGATTGATATAGGATGTTTTTTAATGAAAAAAGACATCTAAAACAGAAGGATTTCTGCTTTAGATGTCTTGATGACTATAAGATTATTCGCTAACTGTTACGTCGCCTGTTACTGATGCGTCGTTTTCGTCAAGTTTTGCTGAATCTTGGTATTCTTGTTTTTCAAATGTTACGTTACCCTCTACTTTTGCTCCGTCTAATACAAAGCCGTTCGCTTTTACAAGTACGTCACCTTTGATTGTTCCGTGAACGATATTTGTGTTTTCTGATTCAACGATCAATGTTGGAACAGTGATTGTGTATTCAGCAGTTACGTTACGGTCATCGTCTTGTGAGTACAAAGCAATTTTGCGGTAGATGTCTGCACTTGCATCATCTTTGTCATGGAATTCGCCTGCGATAGTTACATCATTTGAGAATGTCACATCACCTGTTGCTGCAACGATCCAGTTACCGTCAGCTGACATTGCTTTTTCTAAAACAGCTGGATCATCACTGATTGAAGCTGTTGATACAACATCTGCTGAACTTTCTGTTGTACTTACTTCTGTTGTTGATGAAGCTGAACTAGAATTAGATGAATCATTGTTGTCAGCACCACAAGCTCCTAAAGCCAAAAGTGCTGTTGCTGTTAAACCTAATAAAGATAATTTTTTTGATAACATTAAATTTCTTCCTCTCTTTTTGTATTCCTATGAAATTATACCATGAAAGCGTACTTATGTGAAATAATCTTCATGAAAAGAAAAAATATTTTATATAGTAGAACATTTACGATAACATCCTCTAGTTATTCTTGTTACGCCAAGAATAAAAACAGCTAGTCAAATGTAACTAATTCCGTATTTTCAACAAAAAAGTCAAAGAATGTGTCATTTGGCATCGGATGAAAATAGGCATTGATGATTCGGATCAGTGCATTATGACAAACAAGCAAGTAGACATTATCCTCATCTTCTAAGCACTCTTTCAATAAAGGAGTGATCCGTGCATACACATCTAAAACCGATTCCCCATTTGGAAAACGTACCGCAAAATTTTGGCGTGCACGTTGAAAGTCTTCGTCTTCGCTAGGACGCCCATCATAATCCCCAAAATCCATCTCGATCAGTCGTTCATCCACTGTCATAGGTAGATTGATTTTTTTGGCTACCGCTTGTGCCGTATCTCTTGCGCGTTGCAAAGGGGAATGAATGATCTTGGTGATCGGTATTTCCAAGTTTGCCACTTTTTCAGCGAGTTTTTCTGCTTGTTGTTTCCCTTTTTCTGTTAATTCGATGTCTGCATGGCCACAAACTAAGCCTTGAGCATTCCAAGTCGTTTCGCCATGTCTAGTAATATATAACATTAGATAACTCTCCTTTATTTTATGCTCTTTCAATTTTATCATACAATTTCAGTCCAAATGGATCATCTGCTTGGAATCGACGACGTTCGATTAGCCTTAGTGATTCAAATGTGTGTTTCTCTTCTTCTCAAGTCGATTCTTTTCGTTGCGACTTTTTCTAAGAATCGCTGGTCATGGTCGACGATCAACATCGCTGGTTTGACTTTTAATAAAAGCTGCTCGATTTGTTCTTGATTGAACACGTCCAGATAATTCAATGGCTCATCCCAGATATAAAGATCTGCGGATTGTGCAAATGATTTGGCTAATTCCACTTTTTTTCTTTGCCCCATACTCATGTTTTCAATGGAGGTATGAAACACGTCTCTTTCCATTCCTAATTTACGAAGATTATTTAAAAAGAGTTCCAAGTCTAGCTGATTCTTTTGCGCAAAATCTGTTAATGTTCCGGTGTTATCTTCATAGTTTTGGCGAACATAACTGATGCTGATTGTTGCCGGACGCGTGACATCCCCCTTGGATTGACCAGTAAATTCCCCAAGTAAATACTGGATGATCGATGATTTACCACTACCATTAGGTCCAGTTATTGCCACACACTCTTGTTGCTCGATGCTAAAGCTGATAGGATCGAATAACATCTCTTCATAGCCTAATTGTAGATTTTCTACTGTCAATAAGCGTTTATGATGCGACTGATTTGGGCACATGTTCAATGAATCGATCGACTCTAGATCTTTCAATAATTTCTCTTTCTCACTAATTTGAGTTTCCATCCGATTGACGATCGCTTTTGAACGTTTCATTGTACGAGCAGCATCCGCTCCAATTGCGCCACGATTGACACGCCGTGCTTCGGTATCAATAAAGCCAACACGTTTTTTTGTTTTGTCTCCTTCTCGAGAGTTAGCCCACTCCGCTTTTTCAGCTGCGGTTTTTTTCAAACGTCCGACTTCTTTTTTGATTTTTTGGTTTTGTGCTAACTCAAATTCATCTTTTCTACGCTTTTGTTCTTCGTAGACGGAATAATTTCCTTGATAGATCACTAATTGACTTTTTTCGATGACCAAAAGATGGTCAACGACTTCATCAATAAACTGACGATCATGACTGACAACAATAAACCCTTGTTTTTTCTTATTCAGGTATTCAGCTACTTGCTGACGCCCAACCACATCTAAGTGATTTGTTGGTTCGTCAATCAGTGGAAAATGCTGCTCATCGGTAAATAAGAGAGCCAGCAATACTTTTGTTTTTTCTCCGCCGGAAAGGGAATCGTAAGGGCGCCAGAGAATTTCCGAATCTGCCTGCATCAGCATCAACTCACGCTCGATCTCCCATAACTCACCATCTGAAACTTCTAACAACACATCATAGGTTAGTCGATTCGTTTCCCTGACCTGTTGTGGAAAATAGACAAATTCTTGTTGATGGGTCACTTTTCCTTGATAAGGTAGTTTGTTTTGCAAAATAGTTAATAACGTCGTTTTGCCACGACCATTTCGACCAATCAGTCCTAATTTCCATGTGGAATCAATATTTAGGTTTGCTTGATCGAATAACAGATTGTCTTGGCTGTCATAGCCAAACGTCAATTGTTTGATTTCGATTTTAGACATTTATCTTCACCTCGTTATAAAAAAGACCAGTCCTATTTTCAGAACTGGTCAAAGAAGATGAGTACAAAAAGAGACCCACTCATTGAAAGCAGCCAATTCTGAAAATCTGCATACTATCCCCTTGAACAAACAAGGTATAGTTAAAATGCAGCTTCAACAAATTGACTTACTTTTTCAATGCGCGGATCCCTCACTTTGTCTTTATTTGCCACTAGGTTACCATAGGTGTTTTAAGACTGTCAACCAATAAATTATTGCAACAAGCCACTGATTGCCTGTGAAAGTATTCTGACGTTCTCTAGTGTTTCTTGATGATCCAATGCCTTATCAAGAGAAGTCGGGCCAGTTTGGATACTAAATACACTAGGAAGAATCGTCGTTAATTGACCTAAATCTTTTTCCCGACTCCCACAGATTGCTACAACTTTTTTGTTGTGTTTTTTTGCCAAAGAAGCCACACCATAAGGCACTTTCCCATGAATTGTCTGTTGATCAATCCGTCCTTCTCCTGTGATCACGATATCGGCTGATTTGATTTTATTCTCTAAGTCTACTAACTCAGAAACCGTCATAAATCCCGCTTTCATCGTAGCTCCGACAATGGCTAAAGCGCCTCCGATTCCACCAGCTGCGCCACTGCCAGCGAGTTTATTCAAATCAATTGCTGTGCGTTCTTTGATTTGTTCAGCGACCTTTTCTGCTTGGGCTTCCAAAAATGCTAGAGTTTCTGGTAAACCACCTTTTTGTTTCCCAAATAGTTGAGTCGCACCTTGTTTGCCAGTGTAAGGACTCGTAACATCCGCTGCGATCGTCAATCGTTGCTCGATTCGCTCTAATTGAGAGACGTCGATTGTCTCGATGGATAACAAAGGATTCCCTTCTGTCACACCATTTAGTTTCGCCCCTAATGACTGCAATAAACCCAAGCCTCCATCAGAACAACCGCTACCACCTAATGTTACGATAACTTCGTCTACTTGCTGATTCAAAGCATCTTTGATCAACTCTCCTAAACCAAAACTTGAAGCTAACCGGATCGTTTGATCTGTCGGTTCGGTCAACAAGTCCAATCCAATAACTTCCGTCGATTCAATGATGGCTAACTTACGGTTCTTTTTTTGTGTCAGTAAATAACGACATGCTTTTTTCCGAAAGAGCAAATCCGGACAAAAAAGTGTTCGCCATTCACCGCCTAAAGTAGCGTAAATCACTTCAGCAGTTCCTTCGCCACCATCAGCGATGGGTTGATTGACTGTTTGTTCCGCCTCCCCCCAGCCTTGCAATGCTGCTTGGTTGAGTTCAATAGACGATGCGCTACCTTTAAACGAATCGATTGCTGCAAGTAATTTCATTTAGAGACTCCTTTTTCTGTGATGATTGAACAACGTGTTTTTCTTTAACTATATCATATCTAACGTGCTTCAATACCGCTATATTCATAGATAGAAAATACTTCAGGATCATAATCGATAAACCGCTGTGACCAATTTTCTACATCAAAAAATTCGATGATCTCACGATCGACGGTTTGATAAGGGCTATTTAAGAATGCAGGAAGTTCATCCAAATTCCTTTCTTCCAACAAGAAAATATTTTGTGGATTGTAGAAACGATACCCGGAAATCGCTTTGTTATCAGTGACTAATTTCTTTTGGAAGAAAATCGATTCAAATGTTCGTAATGTCACACCACTTTGACCTTCTCGCAACAATTCTAAAATACCTGTCGAACCATTCGTCTTTTGCAAATATTCTGTATAGGTCAGATACCCTTCTTGATCATTTCCACGACTTGGTAAAATAAAAAAATTTGTTGAGATACCTAACTGTTCAAATGTGGCTTGATAATCATCTGCTCGTTGTTTTCTGCCGTTATCAGTTGCGCCAAAGAAGAGATCAGTCGTGACTTCAGCTTTTGGTAATTGCATCTCTTTTGAATAAAACGAACTATTGTGCTTAATCCCTAACTCTTTTGCTTCTAAAATATCAAAATGGTAAATGTCATCAATTGCTGGTTCTGCTTCTGCTTTCTTCAATAACTGAAGGTGCTCTTCTTTGAAATGGTTCCAAAAGAAGAGAATGATCTTCGCATTTGTGTACGGTCGAATGCGAGAAGCAAATACCACATCAAAACCATAATCTAAAAAAATAATTAGTTTATATTGATCGAGTTGCTGTTGGAACGATGACATAAAGGAATCATCCATCAAATCTTTTGCTGAGATGACGTCCATTGTTTGTACGTATGGGAAAAAATATAACGCCTTATTTTTCGCTATAAGCAATCGTTCGTGTTGGCTCATAGTTATCAACTCCTTATTTTTACTTACTCAAAACAAACCTATTAAGTATGGGTTTCCTCTTATAATAGCCCTGCATGAAAGGAAAAAGCGAATGAAACGCTTTCGTTTCAAGTTATTTTTTATAGAAATATAACAATAATTATCAAAACAGATAAGAGTTCTATGATTGTTTCATTAAAAATTACAAAAAAGTTTTCAGAATAGTTGTAATTGTCAGACAATTTGTTATTATAGAGAATATTATTTTATAACCTATTTGTTTTTTCAGCTATGTTTTTAGAAAAGAGGGTTTTTGATGGAAAGTACAGAACAAACAAAATTAAAAAAACAGCTAAGCTCTAGACACATCACGATGCTTGCTCTGGGTGGTGCAATTGGTGCTGGTTTATTCAAAGGAAGTGGTGAAGCAATTGGGATCGCTGGTCCTGCAGTTTTGCTTGCCTTTTTGATCGGTGGTGGTATTTTATTTATTGTTATGAGTGGTCTAGGTAAGTTAGTTTTAGACGGTGGGGATACACAACATGGATTATCTGGCTTGATTCGCCCTTATTTAGGTAATCATTCTGCGGACTTCGTCGACTGGGTCTATTATTCCATGTGGATGATCAATATCATCGCCGAGGCTGTAGCAGCAGCTTCCTTCTTACAATTATGGTTCCCGCATGTACCTGCATGGTGTTTCATCTTACTTTTAGCTATTTTAACGACTCTGATCAATCTTTATTCTGTCCGCTTGTTTGCTGAAACCGAATATTGGTTGGCTTTTGCGAAGATCAGTGTCATTATCTTGATGATTCTTTTCGGGATATATCTCGTCGGACAACAAATGTTAGGAACTGGAATTTTTCCTACATTAAGTCAATTGACTGATCACGGTGGCTTTACTCCCCATGGATTAAAAGGGGTCGTTAGTTCATTACTTGTCGTTATCTATTCATATGGCGGGTCGGAATTGATTGCAATCACCGTCAGTGAAGCGGACGATCCTAAAAAAGCCATACCAAAAGCGATAAAAGGGGTCATGGGCCGAATTGTTTCCTTCTATATTATTCCGCTTTTCTTATTGCTGATTCTTTTCCCTTGGAACACTTTAGCTGGTTCTGCAGTTAGCCCGTTCGTCTTGGTGTTTGAACAGATGAATATCCCTTTTGCTAGTGATATCGTGAACTTCGTCATTGTCTTGGCACTCTTTTCATCGATCAATTCTGGCGTTTATGCTTCTTCCCGTCTATTGTTTTTCCGTTTGAAAGACAAAAAAGGCACCGCCAAGAAACTGGCAAAGTTGAACAAACATTATGTGCCACAACGTGCTGTATTATTTTGTACCAGCGTGCTATATCTAGGTGTCATTCTTTCCTATTTCGTAGGTGACAAACTTTTTGGTTACTTAGCCGGTTCCCTTTCTTATACGGTACTCGTGATTTGGCTAATGATCAGCGCTGCCGCTTTTCGTTTAGCATTGAAGAAAGGCACTTGGCAAGCCAAAAGCTTTAATTTATTTGCTTTGATCGCGTTAAGCTTGATCTTGATTGGGATACTCATGACAAATTCAATTGGTGTAACGGTCTTGACAGCTTTGTTATATGCGGTGATTTTCTTTAGCTATCAAAAGAAAAAAGATGTCTTTGCGATAAAAAATGAGCCTTTTTCTTCGATTTGATTGATGATAAAGATAGATAACTAAAACTTCCCCATGAACCAGCTAGAAAATACGAGATCACTTGATAGATCTTTGAGCTTTCTAGCTGGTTTTTATTAGTCTTTTTAGAGAATTTTGAGCCTGGATGACCCATTCGTCAAAAAAGATCACCCTCATTTTTTGCAACGATACTTGAATAGTTGTTGTTTCACTTCATCGATACGTTCAATTGATGAGTCAAACCCTTGATTATCCAAAAAAAATAGTCCCCCGCTGATCGGGTGACTATTTATTTGAGTTTATATCGTTTCCTTCGCAACGTTCAATTGTTCCTGCTTTTCTTTATTTTTTGCAATACCTAAACCAGTAATGGCACTGACCATCGAAAAGACGGGAGAAAGCAAACTAAAGAATACAAATGGTAAGTAGGTCATCGTTGGTATCCCAAACGTGCTGGCAACAAAACTACCGGCAATCCCCCAAGGAATAAGGTAATTGATGACTGTCCCTCCATCTTCTAAAGTACGACTCAAAACAGTTGGATCAAGTCCTGCTTTTTTGTATGTTTCTTTGAACGCATTTCCGGGTAAGATCACAGATAAGAACTGTTCACCGATAAACAGATTGACGCCAATACTTGTCATCAGTGTCGTAAAAATCAGTTTAGGTGTCGTCGTCATTTTCTTCGATACCACTTCCATAACTGTAGAGATCAACTCAAATTCGATCAATAAACCACCTAATGAAAGCGTCAGAATAATCAAGGAAACTGTAGGCATCATACTTTCGATCCCACCGCGGCTAAGTAACGCATCGATTTGCGCGTTTCCTGTTTCAGATAGAAAACCAGATTCGAGGACTGTCGCTAGTCCTGAGAAGGAAGTGCTTGGATCTTGGATAAATATCATTCCAACTGCTACGGCAATATTCAACAGGATCGTTAAGATCGCTGGAACTTTTTTCCAAGCACAAACCAGCATCAAGAATAAAGGTATTAGAGACCAGATTGAAATCGTAAAGTTGTTTTCTAAAATGGTTGTTACATTTTGGATTTCTGTCAAGCTAGCACCTTTATCTGTATGTCCTAAAAATGCAAACAAAATCAAAGAAACAATAAATGCCGGAAGTGTTGACCACATCATATGTTTGATATGTTTGAATAGATCAGCATCAACAATTGCTGCTGCCAGATTTGTCGATTCAGATAATGGCGACATCTTATCTCCAAAAACTGCTCCAGAAACAATGGCACCGACAACTAATGCAGGATTCAATCCCAACGTTGTGCCGATACCGAAAAAGGCGATACCGATCGTTGACATGACGGTAAAGGCGCTACCGACTGCACTGCCGACGATGGCACACACAACAAAAACTGAAGGCACAAACCACGGGACACTAATAATTTTAAAACCATAAACCATCAACGTTGGGATGATGCCCGCTTGGATCCAGACCGCAATCAATGCGCCGACTAAAATAAAGATAAAGATCGGGATGATCCCCGGTTTGAGGCCATTGATGATTCCTTCATGTAATCGATCGGTTGGCTGTTTCTTCACTACTGCGTAGACCATGACCATACCAATAGCAATCAAAATCGCGATATTCGGTGAAATCTTAAAGCCAACTACTCCGGCTGCTATCGTTGCAACGATAATTATTAATACACTCACTGCTTCTATAAAACTAGGTTTTTTTATTTTTTCCATATCCATTCTCCTTTTTTAAGTTTGTTACGTCTTAAAAAAGCTTCGATATCGAATGACTCCGCCACAATTCATCTGTGTTTCCTCCCTAAAAAGACAAAAAGATCTGTTTTCAACTAAGGACGAATTTCTCCGCGGTACCACCTTAATTAAAAACAGATCTGTTTTTCACTTTGATTTGAATGATTTAATTGTTAAAACTTTTCCTGTAATTCATAGAACTGGCTTGGTCGGTTCGCAGCAACCACCGACTTTCTGAACAAAACACCAAAACTACTACTGGGTGAAAAGTGAACTTTCATGAAGTTTACCTGCATCTGTCCAGTTTGTCAATCTAAATGTATTTTTTCTGAAAACAAATGTTTTGATTTATCACGATCTAATCCTTTCACCCATCCATCATCTCCCGTTATTTTTTTGCAAGGATTGCTTGATGCTCCTGCTTTATTTTATCTAGAAGTTCTGGTTTTTCAAATAGATCTAAGGCAGTATTTGCCAATAGTTCAGCAGCAATTGCAATCGAAGCTAGTCCTTTTTCACTGCGAGCAGCTGCTTTAAATTCTTCAGAATGACCGGCAATATATTCATCAGAAATCGAGACGGTTGGTTGGATCGTCGGAATCACATGACTCACGTTACCAACATCAGAAGAGCCTAGACTTGTTTGTTCTTTTGTTTCGATTTCTTCATCAGGTACACCTGCTACATCCGCATGGCGGAAGAACAGCGCATCAAATGAAGGCGTCACGATCACATCATCAACCGAATTTTGGAACAACCCAAATTCATAACTTGTTCCCGTACTCAAAGCCGCACCTTTCACGATATTTTCGACTTTTTGATACACCGCATTCAATGTCTGGCGATTTTTTGCTCGCAAGTAAAATCGACCCGCCGCATATTCAGGAATCACATTCGCAGCGACCCCACCATCCGTAATGATGCCATGGATATTAACGTCTTTTGGCAATTGCAGGCGCAACGCATTGATTCCATTAAACACTTGAAGCAACGCTTCTAAGGCATTCACTCCTTTTTCTGGTGCGGCGGCTGCATGGGAAGCAACACCATGGAACTTGATGTCCACCGGATCGTTCGCTAATGATTCTGTCGTTTTGCCGTAACGGTATGCGGGATGGACACAAAGGGCAGCATCCACATCTTCAAAAAAGCCTTCCCGTACAAAACTTCCTTTAGCTGATCCGTTTTCGCCTCCCTCTTCGCCAGGTGTGCCATATACCCGGATTTCTCCACCGATTTCAGCAATTCGTTCGCGCAAGACACTGGCAGCTAAGACAGAATACGTACCAAACAAGTTATGTCCACAAGCATGACCGATTCCTGGTAAAGCGTCAAATTCTGCTAAAAAAGCAATCGTTGGTCCTGATTTTCCTGAAGCGTAACGAGCATCAAATCCTGTTCGATGACCAGCTACATCTTTTGTCACAGAAAATCCTTCTTTTTCTAATTGTTTGATCAAGGCATCTGACGAATAAAACTCATAGTTACTGACCTCTGGATGATCATGGATATCTAGTGCTAGTTCTTGATATTCAGCCAATCGTTGGTGGATTGCTTCCTTAAAAGAATGTGTTGTTAAAGTAGATGTTGTCATATTGGCTTCCTCCATTTTGCTTTTTATTTTTTACCAAATGTTTCCCAAGCAGGTACGCTTGATCCTTTTGATGTTTCTTCGATCACTTTTGCTGTTTCTTCCGTTTGATAAGTGTCAACGATCTTTTGATAGATTTCGTTATTTTCATCTTCTTTTCTTGCTACAATGATGTTGACATATGGTCTGGCACTGTCATCGACAGGTTCTAAAAAGATCGCATCACTCGTTGGGTTCAATCCTGCATCAACTGCGACACCACTATTGATCACTGAAAGATCCACGTCATTCAATGCACGAGCTGTCTGTGAGGCATCCAGTTCAGAAATGTCTAGGTTCTTTGTATTTTCAGTAATATCTGAAGTAGTCGGTGTTTGATCTTTCGCTGGATCGACTTTGATCAAACCAGCTGTTTGTAGCAATAGCAATGCCCGTCCGCCGTTTGTGACGTCGTTAGGAATCGCTACTTTTGCGCCATCCTTGATATCATCAATGGATTGGATCGTATTGGAATAGATTCCTAAAGGTGCATTCACTGTGTTTCCGATCGAGACTAGATCCGTTCCGTGTTCCGTATTGTAATTGTCTAAAAAGAATTGATGCTGAAAAGCATTGAGGTCGATCGAGCCATCCGCTAATGCAGCATTCGGTTGATTATAGTCGGTAAATTTCACGTATTCTAAGTCAATGTCTTCTTTTGCTAAACGTGCTTTGACATCATCCCAAACGTCAGTGTCCTCTCCAATGATCCCAAGTTTTACTGTCGTTTGTTTGTTTGTGTCTGTTTCGGCATTTCCTTGGCTACAGCCAGCCAACCAAATAAGTGCAACAAAAGCGAGTACTGTATAACGAATGATTTTTTTCATGATGATTCCTCCAGTTTAATGTGATATTTTTTTGATCAATAAGTTGCTGATCCATTGACTTAAGAAAACAAGGATCAAGATCAACAAAGTGGCGACGATAGTCACGTCTGTTTGAAAACGATTGTACCCACGAGAGATCGCTAGGTTTCCTAATCCTCCTGCGCCAACCGCTCCTGCCATGGCAGTCAAGCCAATGACATTGATGATCGTCAATGCAGAGACACGAATGATCCCTGGCAATCCTTCGATCAAATAGACTCTAAAAACGATCCCTAATGGACTGGTTCCCATTGATTCGGCCGCTTCAATCACTCCAGGATCTACTTCTAACAACGCATTTTCTACTTGTCGAGCGAAAAATGGCACAACGCCAAAGATCAAAGGGACTAAAGCAGCTTTCGCACCAATCGTAGTACCAACTAAAAAGCGAGTCGTCAATGCCAGTAAAGAAAGTAAAATGATAAAGGGAATCGAGCGGACAACATTGATGACTTTGTCTAGCACTTCATAAAGTAAGCGATTTTCAAGCAATCCTTGGGGCCGTGTCACAACCAATATGATCCCAAAACCGAGACCGATTGCACCTCCGATCAACGCGGTCCAAAAAGACATATACAACGTTTGCTTCGTCGCTTCAATAAATTCATCAGGTATCGAATAGACATTGGGTAAATAGGTTTCTAAGAAATGGGTCATATCAGCGTCCTCCTTGAATCACTTTCATTTCCTTACTTGCTCCATTTTTTTGTAAAATCGTTGCTTGTACACCGGATTCAATGAGATAAGCCAAGGCTTTTTCTCGTTGATGGATCTCTCCTGATAAAGTAACGATCAATCGTCCTAATGGGGTTTCTTGCAATAGTTCTACATTGCCGTATAAAATATTCGCACTCACTTGGTATTTGCTATAAAGTTGTGCGATCAACGGTTCATTTGTTTGTGTGCCCACATAACTCAATTCCACTAACCATTTATTGGTCAACTGATCTGCAAAAGCACGATGCGAGCGAATCGTTTCTAATGCTTGGTCAACGTGGGTGGCTGTTCGGATAAACTCTTGCGTCAAAACTTCTTTTGGTGCACTGAAAATCTGAACGCTACTTCCCTGTTCGATTACTTCCCCGTTTTCCATCACGGCTACTTTGTTGCAAATTTCTTTAACGACTTGCATCTCGTGTGTGATCAAAACGATCGTCAACCCTAATTGTTGGTTCAATTTTTTCAACAAAGCTAAAATCTGATGAGTCGTTTTTGGATCTAAGGCACTCGTTGCTTCATCACAAAGTAACACTTGCGGATCACTAGCTAATGCACGAGCGATAGCAACTCTTTGCTTTTGTCCTCCTGAAAGTTGTTTTGGATAAGCAGTTGCTTTTTCTTCTAACCCGACTAATGTTAGAAGCTCATTGACTTTTTGACGACGCTCCTGTTTCGATTTTTTCGTATATTTCAACGAGAAATCGACGTTGTCAAAAATCGTGCGACTTTCCATTAGGTGAAAATGTTGAAAAATCATCCCAATCGATTTTCGTTCTTTCCGTAATTCTTTCGGGGATAGTTTCCCTAACTCTGTTCCATTGATGATGACTTTGCCACTTGTTGGTTTTTGTAACAGGTTCATGACACGAACCAACGTACTTTTCCCAGCACCTGAATAACCTACGATACCGTAAACATCCCCTTTAGCAATCGAAAGATCCACCTGTTTCACTGCCTGGATCGTCTTTTCTTTTTGTTGGAAAGAAACATTTATTGCTTGTAATTCAATCATTTTTACTCCTCCTTCGGTTTGACGATAAAAAAAGGCATCCTCAAGAAAATGACTCATCACTTTCTTGAGGACGCCTTTTTGCGTGTTACCACCTCATGTTCAAGTTACACTTACATGTAACTCCTCTTCGAGTACAAACATACTCTAGCAAGCTAACGGTTGCGACCGTCACCATCTCACAATTTTGCTCGGGGTGAATTGCTCAATAGCCATTTTCCAAATATGCCGCCTTGCTTCTTCTCAGCTACCGAAGCTCTCTGTTAAAGGTTTATGTATTTGTACTTACTATTTCAACGCAAAAAATATAAAAAAAATCCTTTTATCAGCATAAATCTACTGATAAAAGGACGACGTATCGTGGTACCACCTTTATTCGGAAGTTTCCTTCCCTCAATCCAACATCTCTTGACGAGAGATTGGTTGTCCGTTTTAACGGTCAGACATTTCCGAACTTGCCTACTTATCGACAAGTTATCCTCCAAGGCCATTTTTCAACTTTTCTTACTTGACTCTTTCCACCAACCAGAGCCTCTCTTTGAAGTTTCCAAGTTTACTTTCCTTATCAACGAATCCATATTTTGTTGTTGAGAACACTTTATCTAACTGAAAACAAAAAGTCAAGCAAGAAATTTAAAAAAATAAGCACTCAGTCGATTGATCAATAAAAAAATCGTTGGTGGCACTGGATTTCCAGCCGCTTATTTTTTTCCTTTTTCTTTTTCTAACATCTCCAACACGATCAAAAGATCGGTACCTTCCGCTAAGATCGATAAATCTGCTTTTTCCCTTTCGGTATAAGCCCGATCAAAGCTTGAATCTGGAATCAAAACAACACCCATTCCTGCTCGTGATGCGGCGGTCGCACCAACCAAAGAATCTTCCACTGCAAAGGCTTCTGACGCTGTCAATCCCGACCGCTCTAGCGCAGTTAGATAAGGAATTGGTGAAGGTTTATTTTCAGACACTTCATCCCCAAAAGTATATGTATGGAAATAAGGCTTCAAAGAAAATTGATCCAAGATATTGGTTGCTCGTTTTGTGACCGTCGTCGTTGCTAGACCAAGAATGAGTTTTTGGTCGTTCAATTCTTTCAACACTTCTTTGGCATGAGGTTTCAATTGGATAGCGCCACTATGCAGTTGTTGGTAAAAATATTCTTCGCGTTTTTCACGAACCTTTTGTACCATCTCCGCTGTTCCCGCCATTTTGATCAACAAATCATAGCTTTGTTTCCAATTTTTCCCACCCCATGTATCAACGATTTCTTGAGGTATTTCGATATCAAATTGCTTGAATCCCCATAGCCAACCGTCACGATAAGTTCTTTCTGTATCAACTAATAGTCCATCTAAATCAAATATTGCACCCTTCATATCCACTGATCCTTTCAAAAAAAC
Organism: Enterococcus sp. AZ062; assembly: GCF_051715065.1. Lineage (NCBI taxonomy): Bacteria > Bacillati > Bacillota > Bacilli > Lactobacillales > Enterococcaceae > Enterococcus > Enterococcus sp. AZ062. Next base: position 2,538,681 of record NZ_JBIOTB010000001.1, read on the forward strand.
AATATCTGTAGTGTATCATGTTTTTTCATTCAAACCAATGGGATCTCAAGCATTTTTGTTATGAGTGATAATTACACTCACCCTCCGCACTCAATTATTTGGATTCATTTTAGTTATTTTATTTCTACGAATCTTTAATAATTGATTCGTAAAATTGGCCCAATCGACCGCCCTTGGAGGAACTAACCAAATGATTTGGAACAAGTCTCCAAAAGAACAGATTTCCTTATCTGTCAAGAGTAGATCTGTTTCATCATCTGCCTTCGTTTGGTAGATGATATTCAAGTCTGAGATTTTCTGGATATTATTTTTGATCAACGCATTAAATTGTGGTCCAAAGGAAAAATCAATACAAATACGGAGCGGTTTCAATTGCTGATCGATGGGTAATATATCCATCATCACTAGCACATAATGAAAAAATAAAAATTCTTTTGCGAGCCAAATTTGCTTGTTCTTTTTTTGTTTTTGGATGTAATCTCTGCAAAACAAAAAGTATTCCGGATACATTTCATAAAAATAAGTGACATCCAGGTTGTTATTGTCATCAATATTTTCTTCTTTGAAATATTTGATCTTCAAATGCAAGACTGTCAGCTGTCTCCTGATTTCTTTTAGCTGATTCTCTGAGAGAATGAATGCTTGCCCAAGTTCTTCAAGAAACAAGTCATTCAACGCGATTACTTCCTTTAGCGTCACTTCCTCAATAAGTTCCGGCTCATTGATTGCTCCTTCGACAACAAGATAAGCAAAGATCTGTTGCGCTTCGTTATATAGCTCTTTTTCCGTATCGATTTTTGCCTCTTTTTCAAGCCAGGAAAATATGCTTCGAAAGAAATCATTTGTTTGTAACATTTTTTTATTGAATGTCAATTGACTTTTTTTATTCTCGGACATTCGCCAACCTTGCTTTATTCGAATCAAGCTGACTGAAAGAAAATGTTGGAGTTTTGTTTCACTAAAACCTGTAAATGAAGCAGCGAATTTCGGTTCAAGGAATCGAATCAATTCTTCTACTTGCTCTGTGATTTCTGTTGGATAAACCGAATAAGCCCGTCCGTATAATTTGGTGAAATAAAACGTCACCAATCCACGTACAGAGCCTTCTTCCCCACTTAGTAAGAATTTTTTTGTGACTGTCAGTTCTTTATCTGCTAATCTCGTACGCATGTCTTTCAGCTTTTGGTAAACGAGGGGATGACTGATATAATTTTTGATCGCATAATCATTGACAGATTCGAACGTTTCAAAAAATATTTCTTGTAACATTAAAAAACCAAAGGAATGGCGGACATACATTTCACCTAAAATCGTCGAATTCCCTCGACCACTCTCAATCAGTCGGACGTTATTTCCTTCGAAAAACAGTTGAAATTCATCCGTTAGCCCATAGTCCACAAAATCATGTGACAATTCTTCCATTGACTTATTCAGCAAAAAATAAGAGATATCCAATTCTTCCACCACTTTTTCATGATTTTCAATTAAAAGTGGCTTTGCTTCCAAATAACGTAGCAACTCTAACTTTCGTTGCGCTGGCTTATCTAAAAATAGTTTGAACATTTTGATTTCCTCTACCTTCTGGTTTTTCTCCATAGAGTATCGTACCTGAAAATAAGTAGCTCATTGCTGCCATCTGACTATTATCTGAACTAGCAGAACCAGAACCACTCGACTGTGGCAACATCACTTGGCTATGAGAGTGATCATCAGAAAAAAATTGATCATCTAAGGTTATTTTACGTGATGTACTAGCAATCTGGCTAATAATATCGCCCTGATTATCCAATGATTTGGGTTTGCTTGGTTGCTTTTTTTTAGGCATTGAAGAATCTTGATAAGGTAATTTGGCTTGTGCTTGTTCTTCAACTTCCTGCTTTTCGTTATTTATGATTGCAGTATCTTGTGATTGTTCGGTGTGTCCAACCTCTGCTTCTTTCTCATCCGTTACTGGTCGTTGGGGAGTAACTGGTTGAATTTGGATTTCTTCTGTTGGATTCAACGGATCATAAATGATCGTTTCTGCATATATATAGATGGAGGATTCAAAATAGACTGCAGCGAACAGAAGTGTTCCTAATATAGCGATTTTTTGTCTTTTCACTTTTCTCCCCCTTTTTTGATTAGACATTTTAAGTAAGTGAAACCCTACGTTTCCAAGCAAAAATTGTCTGACTGATCTTATTTATTTGATCAGTCAGACGTTGTTTTATCAGGGGTTGATATTATTTATTTTCAGATTCGTCTTCATCTTTTTGTTTTTTTCTTTTCCAAAAAATAAGTAGAAATAAAAGAATCAATAATAATAGGATACCGAATAATAGATACATCCACGTATTGTCTTGTTCAATCGTCACATCTTTTTCGTTTAATTCCCTAGCAACTTCACCTTTGATTTCAAAGTCTTTTTCAAATTCCCATTTATATTTATAGATTTCTTCAGAGCCACTAGAAGTTTTAACTTTGTATTCCCCATCTGCAGCTTTTTCACCGTAAGCAGTCATCTTCATCGTATACTTCCCTGCTTCCAACTTTTCACCGTTCAAAGAAATGGGGTAAGCAAAGTGAGAATTAGGGGCCATTTGCATACTTTCCGTTTGGCTGTCGTAGAGCACTTCAGCTGATCCTTTTTTCGTGATCGTTGTTGCTACGTTCAATTGATTCAAGTAAACCGCTTGAGGATTTTGCAAATGTACATTGATCACATTTCTCGCGTTGACTTGTGCCGGTTCCACTTTCGTTGCTTTGAGATCAGGCTTGATAGTTGTCATATTTTGACGGATCAATAATGCAACTACGTAAGAGTACTCATTTTTGATGGCTAAGCCTTTATCTTCTGAAGAAGAGTCCTGGGTGTCATCCGTTTTTTCTTTAAAAGTGATCCCACCTGCCATGACGCCATCAAATTTTTCTGCTGGCATAGTGACTGTGATTGGCACTGTCACTTCCGCATGTTTTGGTAACGTCACTTCTGGCTCTGCTTTCGCATAATCTTTTAAATTGTAAACCAAACTATTATCGGGTTCAATTTTATTTTCACCATACTCCACCACACCATTCAAATTAGTTGTTGCACTGTTGATCGTGGTTTCGATCGTGATGTCGTTGTCTGTGTCATTGCGTAATTGGACTTCGATTGTTTGCTGTTTGTCCGGTTCCATTAATAAATCGAAATATGTTTTTTGTTTATCGATTTGATTTTCGGGAATGACTGGGGTAACCGCAAAATTAAATTCTGATGCAAAAGTTGATTGGACTGGAACCATACTTAGCATCGCAACAATGAGGCTGACAATAAGGATAAATCTTTTTTTCATAATATTTTTAACTCCCTGATAAATTAGATGTTGGCAAGGCTATGACAGAAGCGTTCTATCCCTTCAAAGGTAACCAATATCACTGCGTTGCACCAATTTTTTTGAGGTCAAGACAAAAAGTTCTTTCACTCTTGCCTTAACCAGATTGTTTTATATTAGTTTCCTGGGGCATCTGTTAACGTCCAAGTGAACGTTGTTTGGTAAGCTTTTGCGTATTTTGTCGTTGAGCCTGGTACTTCTAATGCAATACTATTTTTCGCAGTATCCACTGAATTTCCCCAATCCATCAAATACGTTCCAGCACCTTCACCATTTTTCGCACTCATCACTAATGATTCACTACCACTTGGATCTAAGCTGAAAGTTGCAACGCCTGTTGGTTTTGCTGATTGTGAACCAGTCACGACATTACCATTTGATAATGTGATTTTTGCACCTGTCAATTCTTGGTCTTCCGCTGTTTTGAATTGTGCATTTTGTTTTACTTTCAATGTCCAACCTGTTTCAGTTCCGCGGTTGTCAGATACTTGAACAAAGTTTGGTCCTTCTTTTTCAACATCACTTGCATCTTTATATTTTTGTGCTGCAGCATAGTATGTTTGCGTTTTTGACGTGATTTTTTGTTCACCGAAGACTAGACTTGAAGCAAAGTCGATCGATAATGGACCATTTGTACCTGGATTTGGCTTACCATCAGGATTTGTTGGATCAACTGGCGTTACTGGTTGTTCTGGATCAAGTGGATCAACTGGATCAGTCGTCTCTGTATTCGGTACATAATTGATCACACCGTTTGAAGTATATTCCCCACCATCAGCTGCCGCTACGCTAACTGTGCTGAATACTCCGCCTAATAACATTGTTGATAATAAGATCATTTGTGATTTTTTCATTTTTATTTTCTCCATTCTTAATTTCCTGGTGTATCGGATAGATTCCAAGTTAATATTGTTGAATACGTAACTGCATCTTTCGGTGTTTTACCTGGGATGGTCAATGAAACACTTTTCGTAACCACTGAGGATACGTCTTTATTTTTTTGGTCTTTCATTGTGATTGTCTCCACTTTGTCACCCCATGCTTCGATCCATGTGCCAGAACCTGCATCTTGTCCAGCACTTAGAACAATCGATTCTGCACCGTTTGGATCTAAGCTGATTTCAGTGGTCGCAGTCGGTGCAGCCACACCTTCTGCATTTGATTTGACTACCGGATCTTGCAATTTTATTACCGCGCCAGTCAACGTTTTGTTTAATGTGTCATCGTTCTTAAATTGACCGTTTTGACATACTTTCAATGTCCAACCAGCATTATTGCCTCGGTGATCAGATACTTGGACATAATCTGGCGTAACTAGATCCGAAAATGTGCCATCGTCATTTACATAAGTCTGTGCTTTAGCATAATAGGTTTCTGTTTTATTCGATATCTTATTCATGCCGAAATCAAAACTTGAAGCAAAGTCGATTGATAGTGGTCCTTTTGTTCCTGGTTCTGGGTCCGTTCCATCTGGATTAGTTGGATGAACCGGTTTATCTGGATCAGGGTCAATTGGATTGACTGGATCGGTTGGTTCCGTATCAGGTATAAAATTGACCGTACCATTACTTGTATACTTGGCTTGATCGACGGCTTGGACGGTCCCCGTTACTCCTGTCAAAAGACTAATGATCATTAAACCACTTACTGTTTTTTTCATACGATCCCCCAAAGTGATTCCTTTTTCACATGTTTCTTTTATGGCGCTGGAGTAGATTTTAGGCTCCATGTCAATGTGGTGCTATACTCTTTCGCTAATTTGACCGTTTTACCTGGCACGTTAAGTTTTACAGCAGTTGCGCCTTCTGTTGCATCTGTACCAAATTTGTAGATCCACGTTCCCATCCCTTTACCTGCATCAGCAGTCATCAAGACTGATTCATTTCCAGGAGTCAATGTATTTTGTGTCACTAGATCTGGTTTGTATTGATCATCCATGATCGATGCACTTGCACCGTTACTTAAGGATAGTACTGCACCTGATAACTCTTCTGCTGCGGCAGTTTGGAATTGCGTATCTTGCTTGACAGATAAGCTCCAACCTTCTTGTGTTCCACGTTTGTCTGTTACTTGTACATAGTTAGGTCCGTCTGTACCATTTGTGAATGTTTGGACTTGCGCATAGTAATCTTTAGTAACAGTAGTGATTTTTTGTTTACCAAATTGGAAACTTGAAGCAAAATCAATTGATAATGGTCCGTTCGTGCCTGGATTTGGCCCATTTGGATCAGTTGGATCTACTGGTACTACCGGACTTGTGGGATCAGTTGGGTCAACCGGATCTGTTGGATCGGTATCTGCTTCAAATGCGATCACACCATTTGTCTCATAGCTTGCAGTTTCATCCGCAGCAAATACTGTGCTTGTTCCTAATAATGTACTAAATAAAATAATTCCAGCTGTTAACAATGTCGTCTTTTTCATTTTTCTCTTCTTCTCCTTTTTATACCAATTATTATCAACACGATCAAAAGAAGGAAACTTCCAATGATCGTAAATTGTTTACTCCTGTATTCTCCAGTTTTTGGTAACTGTTTACTATCCCCTTGTATCGCCTCTTGCTGATCCACAGTTGTTCCATTTTTTCCAGAGGGCGTTTGATCATCTTGAGTAGAGTTGGGTAAAGTGGGGTCGCCCACTCCTTCATCAGAACTGCTACTTCCAGCTTCAGGATATTCATAGGTGCCATAAAATCCTGTGACACCCTCACTTTTAAACGATTGCTCTTCTTCTGCTAAACCAATTGGCGTTTGTGTAAAAAGAAATCCTAACAACACAAGGATCTTCCACCTTTTTTTCTTCATCTTTCTCACCTATTCTCTATCGTCGTGTTTTTCTATGGGTTACCGGGTGCTGCAACCAATGACCATGATAACGTTCCTTGATAACTTCCGATTTTTTGTTTTTCCGGAGGAACAGTTAACTTGATTCCTTTGTTGTTCGCTTGTCCCCACTCTTGATTGACAAGATATTCCCCATTTGTCGTTAGTGTCTTTTCTTCCACGATTACTGCATTTGGACCGAGTACTGTGTTCGTTGTACCGTCTGTAAATGAAAGTGCATTAGAAAGTTGGGTTGTCCCAGAAGTCAAAGGTTGCTTTTCAGTAACTGTCAATTGCCAATTGTCCCGTTCAGAACCTCTTGTATCTTTCACGATCAAACCACCTTCGATCCGTGGCCAGTACGTTTGAGTTGTTGTCTTAACTTTTTGTGTCTCGAAATTCATCGTGTTTGGGACTTCTTTAAGTTCTAAAGTCCCTGTAATCGCTACATTGACTATTTTTTCTGTCGTTATTCCATTTAGTCGATAGCTATACGTCGTTGAAACATTTTTTAAAACTTCCGCTTCTGTCGTATCCTTGATTGCTGAAAACGTTGTGTCTGTCAACGTTGGTACTAGATTCGCACTGCCATCGGCTAAGATCACTTGTGCCAGTGTTCGTTGATTCAACTCTTGTTGAGACGTCAACGCATTGGCATCAGATAAACTCATCCGAACATCTTTTGCATAGACTGCAAAACTGCGATCCGTCGAAATCGTTGCTTCATTTTTTACAACGATCAAGTTTGCTTGTTGTTCCTTTTCATTCCCCGTCGTACCGACTTTATAATCAATGACATGTTTTCTGGAAACTTCATCTGCTACTAGCGGTTGCTTGATTTCGTCCATTACATCAGCGGTGATCGAATCCGTAAAGAATGGACGTCCCTCTGCCTCCATCAATGATAAAACTGATTGTTGATCGACTAAATCTTGTGCTTCTTTTTCAGAAATGATCACATTTCTAGCAGAAAGCTCAGCAGCATTCGAATACTTCACTTTGACTTCATAACTGTATTCGCTATCTGGCGATTGCCAATCGATCGTTGATGAATCTTTTTGTTCAGCAATCGTTGTAGGTGTGTCGCCAATTTTTGAACTGTTTATTTCTGCTTGGTACAACCATGAACCAGTTGTTTGTGTTTCTGGCGCAAAGCTCAATTTTGGCGTGATACCCTTTCCTGATGGAATCACCAAGCGTCCTTTTTGAACTTTTGTACCTGCGGTTTCTGTTCCCCATGCATTCAAGACTAATGGCGCATTCCCTTCTTTCACTTCACTGACGTTATGAAAAATACTTCCTTCGCCTTGAGCGATTCCAGGATTTTCTACTTCATAATCGATAACTGAACCAGGTATTGCAATACCATAACCACTACCGGATTTTGAGACATCGTTATCCCCGATGAAGCTTTTTCCAGTTGCTTTTTCAGTTCCTCTGAAATTCAAAGGTGTTAGCTTTGTTGCATTGGCAATCGTTGGATTGATTGTCAAAACTTGATAGGCTTTATTTGCGCCGAACCATGTACCGGTACTATCTACTTGCGTTGTTGAATCTCCAGTAGTTGACTTGATCCAGACTATTTCATCTTTTGCAGGATCAGGAAACTCGACATCTGAAATATTGACTTTTCCTGTTCCAGGAATCGTTTCTAAAGTGGCTTCATCCTCTATAGTCAACTTAGCTGCAGAAATTAAGTTACTAGAAGTTGAAACGCCGATCCCAGCATTTTTTGACAAATGGATGTTTCCAAATGAATGATAGGTCGTTGCATGATTGGCAGCAGTCGCAGATAAGCCGTTTTTGATATTTCCGCCATTTGCCATTAATTTCAATCCATTTGTTACATTTAATTCGGTGAAATTGACGATGCCTAGTCCAGTAAGATTGATTGGATCTGTTTGATAGCTGTTTGTACCATCGACATTTTCACCAAAATTGAACACGACTTTGTTTGTACTGGCATTAGCAATCGTATTCGTAAAGTTATCACTGGCTGAACCACCGGATAAACCATTGATACTAACAGCTCCTTGAACATTAGCGGTAACGTTCCTCAAAATTTTCCCACTGCTGATATTGGAATACTGTGTAGCATACAGATTACCAATACTAGAGCCCTCCGCTTGGATATTCATCTGGATCGAACCATTTTGGGTGTAGGTAGCATAACTACCACCATCCCCATAAATGCTCGCACCATTTAATGAATCCACACCTGGTTTGGTAAAGATATTCAGCGTAATCGTATTGTCCGTATTTGTCCCCAAATTCGTGTTTTGTCCATATGGTCGCCCCCCTGTGATATATGTGTTACCTGGTAACTTGAATTCACCGTCATAGTTTCGTAAATCAATGAGTAAACTAGCATTTCCAAGTAGTGACCCATAGTTTGTGATACCACCAGAAAAGCCGTTAGAACCAGTTCGAGGAGTACCAGAGAAGTTCCCACCATAGATGCGATTATCTGAATTCCCAGTAACAGTATGTCCAGCACTTGCGCCATAGGATGCACCCATTGAAGCATTAATGACTCCTTCATAAACGGTCACTCCTACGTTTCCGACAATTTTTTTGTCATCCCATCCGCCACCAGATAAGAACCAGTCTACTTGACCATCATTGACGATGGTTTGTCCGTTACCATACACACGTGTCCCTGCATAGCCCGTACCTTCTAACGTATCAGCGATTCCACCATTCAATATGTTTGAGCTATTTCCTTCAATAACCCCCGAATAAGAACCACCATATGTCCATCGCGCTACGGTATTATTCAATATCGTTTGTGTATCTCCTTTAATGTAGATGTCCCATGTATCATTTGAAGCAGGATAGCCACCTCCACCTACAACGTCCCAAACCGAAGCTTCTCCACGATTTTTCTTCGTGGTCGAATAGGCTAAATCGGTTGGCATTGATCCGGAATAGGCAAAGCCAGCTCCGCCGATTGAACCATCTGCATTAGCCGTCCCAACTTCAATCGTTGTGTTGCCTTCGATGTAGCCACCGCGACCTGCTGCTGTTGTCCAAATGGCGCCATTATTGAATGAACCACTGACTAATTTTGAGGTGATGTTACCGAAGACTTTGAACTCTGCCGCAGCTTTGGCTAAATCAGCTCTTTGTTGTGGTGTATACGCATCATAGGTTGTTTCATTTGATGCCCCAATCCCACTTTTATTGAATTTAACAACGTTATTGCCGGCGCCCCCATTGAAGTCATTGATTCCACCGGCAGATGGGGTTCCTGCTTTGATCGTATTTGTGATATTCCCAGTGACCGTACCGGTATAACGATTGCCACCTTCAAATTCTGCCCGTCCAGCACTGTATAAACTACTATCCAAATTTGTTTCGATTCCGTCAGTTGAACGATTGGTTCCGATATTTCCTCGAGAGGACCCACCGATGAATCGTTCCCCTGCGCCGTACCAACGACCATAACCTGAAATGTTATTGGTTACTTTTCCACCAATATTCCCGTAGATGACACCACCATAAAAGGTACTTAATTGAAACCCTGTTGCACTATTGGTAATCCCGATAGTAGTAGATACAGTTCCCGTAATATTTGCTGTATTTGTCGCACTGGTTCCATTTCCACCACCGTACAAATTCGTGATTCGTCCACCAGCATTATTGATGATCGTAGAGACGTTTCCATCAATGGTACCAATATTAGCTCCTCCTGCTAGTGTATTGATTCCCCCATTATTCGTATTGTTGATAACGATACTCGTATTCCCTTTCAGCGTGCCACCATTTTGATTACCACCAAAGATATTCCATGTATAAGAACCTGTCGTATTGATAGTGATCACCGGATTCCCTACGACATCTCCTGAATTGGTTCCACCATAAATTGAAATACCGTTACCGTTTGCTCCTCCATTCAAATTCAAGCTGTGTCCATTCATATAGAAGTAAGAGCCGGTATAGCTAATATTTCGTAAAGTAATCGTTGAACCAAAGTAAGCATTCGCTGTAAAAGCAAGTGTTTTTGCACCAGATGGTACCGTTAAATCTTGTGTGATTGGATCATCTGAATGGCCAGTGATCACTAGTTGATTTACTTTATCTTTTAATGAGGCAAACGTAGCGTTAGTTGCATCGACCGTACTTGGAATATTGTTAGCGACTGTAGCAGCTGTTAATGTGACGTTTGATCCAATATACATGACGTAATCTTGCATATTGCCCGCATGATACAAATCATTTAATGCCGCTTTTACTCCGGCATCTGATGCAGCATATGTTTGGTAAGCTTGCGTGCTATCTGTGGGATTTGGTACAACAAGTACTTTCGTCTTATCCGCTGTAGCAATCGTATCTTTGATCGAAGCATCTGTACTTTTTAAAGAACGGAATGCCTGTTGTTTGAATACTGCTTTTAGTTGCAGATCCTTCGTCACTGTTAATTCGCTGATTTCTTCATTTGTATAGAGTTTGCCTTCAACTTCCCAACCGTTCAATGGTTGCTCATCCGCAAAAATCGGGATATCATTACTTGCTAATTTTTCGTTTTCCTTAACTGTCAGTTCTTTAACTTCCGCTCCTGATTCGAATAAATGAGTGCTATCTGTCATAAAAGTTAAAGTAAAGTGTTTTTCTTCAGTCATCGATTCTTGTGTCTGTGCCTCTGACTGTTTCACCTCCTCTTTTACTGATTCTGTTGTCTGTGTGACTGTCTCTTCACTTTGCATGGTTTGATCAATCGACTCTTCTGTTTCAGTTGTGGGTGATAGAGTGACTGCATCATTTTCAGCATCCACTGCCTGCACGACGATTGACAATGGAGAAGTTATCCCTGAAAAAAGAAGCATTGCGGCAACACACATAACAATATTTTTTTTCATTTTATCTTCCCTTCTGCTTCATACAACAAAATTAACTTATTGATAATTATTATTGCTTGCTTGATTCTTTTTGTATTGTATAATGTAAAATCAAGTTATTTTTAAAAAATATTTCTTGATTACTGAAAAACGATTAACTTTTTTCAGAGCATATTATTTGACTTTAAAAAATAACAAGTGATTTTAATAATTCGCTTGAAAGTGAAAAAAGCTGTTATATCAACGTTAATCACGTGTCACTAATTCGCATGATCTCCCTTTTTCTTCTTATTTAATTTTCTGTCATGAAAAACGGATGAAATTTTCATGAATTATAATGTAGTAAAGAACCCGCCATTTTTTCAACGGCTATTTTCCAGAGTGTTTTTTGTTGTTTTTTTATTTCGATTTTCGCATGATAATCTTACTTTTTTTGTTTATACTCATAGAATCACCATGCTCGCTTTACTATGAAGCTAGTGTTTGCTTCAACAAGCATAATAAATCACAGTTAAATTTCTTTCATCAACTTTCTCTAATTGTTTTCTTCTCGCCAATAGCCATGCGTCATCTCTTCAAAAATGAATACATCCTATTCCCAAACACCATTTTCATAAATAAGCCATCATTCATAAAAATTTGTAAAATACAATTTTTCATGAATGATGGCTTATTTCTTTTAGACACTTATGTTCCGACCTCAAAGGATCAATTTTAGACTCCACTGTTTTCTACTCAAACCTCTGTAACAAAAATTTTATCTACCTGTCTTAACAGTATTAGCTACTGATCTAAACAAACAGCTATTTTTTTAAAAACGATAGCACAACTATTCGTGACCGCAACCCCAACTACACTCACTAATAATTAGTTATTCGCTTAAATCTGCTTAGAGTAACTGCGACAATATATCATTCCCGCTTCTATTGAAGCCACGATTCCCAGCATACTCTTATGATCGTATTTTCCAAGAGTATTTCCCCGTCGGATTGCTTCAATTGATCCATTCTTCGCCCCCTTATCCCGTTGCGAGTCAAGAAATGAGACAAATGATCCATTTGATTCAATGTTTGATCGAACTGCTATATCAATGGTTTATCGTTATCTAGTGTTTCTTAAAATCAAGCATTTTGAGTCTTCATCGAATCATAGATTTTCTTTATCCAACATAACAATAGCTAACAACGGGTAATAATAGATTGCTTTTAAACAATCGTTCAAACATATTGTATAACGCTTGTTTCCGTTATATTTAAATATAATTTATTCTTTTTTGAAAAATCATTTAAATATAACTTACGCGAGTGCTTGACTTTTGTAGTAACGCAGATAAAAAAATAGATCAGGTATCAAAAATACCTAATCTATCAGTGTTTTACTATTGATGTGACTATGCAACGATTCACGAGAATTTTATAGAATAATTGAAACATTTAAATGGAGAATGATTTTTTATTGAAATTTTACCTGAAGGATGCTCAAATCCTCGTACTAAAGTGCAGAAAAGACTTTCTTTTACAATAGTTCTCCAAATTTATTGATATAGATTTTTTTCATGAATGTAACTAGTCCTAAATATGCAATAACTGTCACGATCAACCAGATCCAATAGTTACCTGGCAATGGTAACAAACCTAGTCCTTCACCAAAATTAGTAAATGGAAGAACCGAACCTACTAGAATGCCTAATGTTGTAATTGAAAACATAATAAAAGTGGCATTACTTTGCAAGAAAGGCACTTTAGGTGTCCGTAACGCATGTAGTACTAGGGTTTGGGTCCATAAAGATTCAACAAACCAACCAGCATGGAACAATGCGATAAATAGAACTTGTTGTGAGCCAGTCAACGTATGGTAACTTCCACCAACCACTGCTGGACAAATCACAAAGTACATCAACAGATAGGTCGTGATGTCAAAAACGGAACTCGTAGGTCCGAAGTACACCATAAATTTGCCAATACTTGATGCTTCCCATTTTTTTGGTTCATGCAAATATTCTTTATCCATTCTATCCCATGGCAATGAGATACAAGATACATCATAAATCAAATTTAAAAATAAAATTTGTAACGGTAGCATAGGTAAAAATGGAAGGAATGTACTAGCTACCAAGACAGAAAACATATTGCCAAAGTTTGAACTAGCTGTTGCTTTGATGTATTTCATAATATTGCCGAAAGTCTCTCTACCTGACAATAATCCTTTTTCTAAAATCATCAAATCTTTTTCTAACAAGATAACATCCGCTGATTCTTTCGCAATATCTACTGCTGTATCTACTGAAATACCGATATCTGCCACTTTCATTGCTGGTGCATCATTGATACCATCGCCTAAAAAACCTACTGTGTGGCCATTGTTACGTAAGGCGGTGGTTAATCGTGCTTTTTGTTGCGGATTCAATTTGACAAAGACATCATGTGCCTCAGCAACTTTTCCTAATTCCTTATCAGACATCTCAGCAATTTTCTCGCCAGTGATCAATTCATTGATTTGTAAGCCTACTTGTCGACAAACAGAACGTGTGACCAACTCGTTGTCACCAGTCAATACTTTTACAGCAACACCATGATCTTTCAAAGCTTTCAAGGCTTGTTTGGTTGTTTCTTTTGGTGGATCAAGGAAAGCAAGATAGCCAATCAAGACCATTTCTGACTCATCTTTCACTGAAAATTCTCCAACCACACTTGGATTCGTTTTTTGCGCGACACCGATCACACGCAAACCATCTTCATTCAAGTCCTTCACTTTCGCCAAAACTGTTTCTCTTTGTTCAGCAGTCAATGGTTTGACTTCACCACCAAGGTCGATGTATGAAGAGATACTTAACATTTCTTCGATCGCACCCTTTGTGATCATTTGCGTTTTCCCAGCTGGGTCAGCCACCACAACACTCATTCTTCTACGTTCAAAATCAAAGGGGATCTCATCTACTTTTTGATAACGAATCTTCTCTGTATCTAACGTCTCAACTGCTTCATCGATAATGGCAACATCTAAAAGATTCTTTAATCCAGTTTGGTAGTAACTATTCAAATAGGCGTGGCGCAGTACTCGGTCATTTTCATTTCCTTCACAATCCATGTGGTATTCTAAAATAATTTTATCTTGAGTCAATGTACCTGTTTTATCTGTACAAAGGACATCGATCGCGCCAAAATTTTGAATGGCATTCAGATTTTTGATGACTGTTCCTTTTTTCGCCATGGCACTGGCACCTTTGACCAGATTTGTCGTAACGATCATCGGTAGCATTTCTGGTGTTAACCCAACAGCGACTGATAAGCCAAACAAGAATGCTTCTAACCAGTCTCCTTTTGTAAATCCATTGATCACGATCACAGTTGGTGCCATCAATGCCATGAATTTGATCAACAACATTGAGGTTTTTTGGATACCTAATTCAAAGCTTGTTTTTATCGGTTTTTGTGACAAGTTTTGTGCCACATGTCCAAACATCGTGTCGTTCCCGACAGAGATGATGATACCTTCTGCACTACCACTGATCACGTTACTTCCCATGAATGCAATATTTTCATAACTCGTTTCGCTTTGTGTTCTTCCAGAGCACACAGTCGCATGTTTCTCAACAGGATAGCTTTCACCCGTTAATGCCGCTTGTGAGATAAATAAATCTTTAGCAGAAAGCAATCGCATGTCTGCTGGGATCATATCTCCCGCTGACAAACGAACTTGATCGCCACAAACAATTTCCTCCATAGGAATTTCTTTGTATTCACCATCTCGTTTTACGGCAGCTGTTACTTTCACCAATGATTTCAACTTTTCAGCAGCTTGGTTCGAACGTACGGATTGGATCAAGGTCATCGTGCCACTGACTAACACCATGGCAAAAATAATGATTACACCGAACAAATCTTTATCTGCTGGAGCAGCTAATAGATACTCGGTGATAAAAGAAATAATTCCTAAAGCAATCAATACTAATGTGAAAGGGGTGATAAACGCCTTGATCACTTCTACAATAAACGGCGTTTTCTTTCCATATGAAATACTGTTATTTCCATAAGTTTCTCTTAAATTTTCAACTTGTTCTGAAGACAAGCCTTTTTGTGTTGTTTGAAATAAGTCAAATAACTGTTGCTTATTTTTACTAGCAAAACCAGCGTAGACTTTTCTTGTTTCTTTCTTTTTTTCCATCTCGTGTTCCTCCTTTGATCTTATCAAGCACATACTATATCGCTGTGCGCTTGATCGTTTATCTAATCAACGGAGACAGAGTGTTTTAAAGGCGCTGAGAACAGATAGATAATAGTCTCAACATACCAACCCTTTGTCTCCTTGTACACCGGACTTTCATCCATTTGTTCTCATCTCCTTTCGTTTACTTAAATTACTTCCTTGGCCTACTACTGGATACTTCAACTTCCCAACTTGATCACCCTCTAACACCTTTTTATTTGAAAAAACAGATTGGTGAGAAACAAAAAACCTTTCGCCAAAACTCAGCGAAAGGTCAAAAAAGTGCACAAAAAAAAGCATGGATGATCTACTCGTTGAGTTTTGGCACTATACAACGTAAAAAGCAAAAGAGCTTTTAGCTACCTTATGAAAAGCCTTATCTCGACAATTCCTGTTCTACCCATTGGCGTCTCTCGACATTTTTGGGCAGTAGCCTATGTTTGTATAGGAGCCTCACCTAACAAATCTTATTCAGTTTTTCCTCACCTAATGTAACAACTATTGGCTGGAATGTCAAACACATTTTCAAAAAAATTGAAACTATAAGGGATTCGTTTGTCATGTTTTCTTTCTCTAGGTATAATGAGCTTATCACAACAGATCGGAGTGAAGGATATGGAACGTACACTTGTTATTATCAAACCTGATGGGGTAAGACGTCATTTGATTGGCCGAATCATCCAGCGTTTTGAAGAAAAAGGATTCGCAATCGCTGAAATGAAATTCGCGACGATGACTGAAAAACTAGCAAAAGAACACTATCAACATCTATCTAATCGAAGCTTTTTCGATGACTTGATCGACTATATGACTTCTGGTCCAGTCGTCTATCTGGTATTAACAGGTGAAGATGTGATCGATCTCGTACGCAAAATGGTCGGTGCAACAAAAGCAGCCGATGCTGTTCCTGGGACGATCCGAGGCGACTTTGCCTTACCTGGAACAGAAAATATCATTCACGCTTCGGATTCACGAGATGCAGCCAATACTGAGATCACACGTTTCTTTCCGCCATTCGATACAAAGAAAGTAGAAGATGCGAAAAAATGAATTTTTTGATCACTGACTTTTTATGTGCATCATTTTTTTGATCAAAATATTGATATGCCAGTCCTTCTGATAGGGGTCATACGTCACACGTTTAGTGAGAGTATTGACTCAATACTAGAGGGACTGGTTTTCCTTTTGTATTAAGTCAAATACCCACTAAATAGCCGCTCTCACCAAATCTCTAGCGTTGTGCTTGGATAGACCATAGTTTTTCTTCTAATTCATCTCGCTCTTCTTTGCCTAAGGTATACTCGATCACTGCAAATAATGACTCAAATTCCTCTTTTTTGATGGGTTCCCCTAAAGCTGTAGCGATCAATCGACGATAATAATCGGACATCAAACTCTCGTAAATGACTGCTGTCTTTGATTTCAAACCTAGACAACGATACATATCTTCATTGATACTTCGTGCTTTTTTATATCTTTTTTTGTCGATATAATAGACAGTCAAATTCTTCAAAAAAAGAAACAAACACTGATCATAACCTGACTTCATTGCTTTACGCATTCTTTTTTTAATTTTCAAATAATTGTTTTCGATAAAGGAATCACTGAAAATAAAGGGAAACTCTGCTAATAAGTCTAGTTCATATCGACCAAATTCTTTCATTTTCATAAAGTAATCTTCGATCATTCGTATCTCATATCCCAAAAATTCCAATTGGATATCTGGCTTCACACTTGATTTCCAATACATATGTATATTCAATACAAGATAGTAAAGATCAGCCGTTCGCTTAAATTGCTTGCGATTGTCGGCAATTTCTTTGTAGGGATCAAAATCTTCCTCCTGTACTTTATTCAATAGATTGCGTGTTTTTCTCGTTTTCCGTGGTTCTTCCACTTGATTTCGTAGCGATTCGTATTCAGTAAGTGTGATATTCAATCGATCAAGGAATGCCATCAGTGTTAAAAAAGAAATTTTTTTGATCGTACGATTCTCGATCCCCACAAGCGAAGTTTTTGAACAGATTCCCTCTGCCAATTGTGACTGTGTCAACTTGCGACTTACCCGTAATTTTTTGATCAATTCTCCATCGTGCATAATATGCCTCCTTTAGTGTGTGCATTTTCCAATAAGATCCTCTTCGTCAGAACAACAACCGAAAAAGAGAACTAACTATCGAAATATTTATTGCATTCACTAATTAAGTACGCATAAATAAAAAAAATATTTGAAGAACAATAAAAAAACTTCTAAAAAGTGAAAATTACAACTTTTTAGAAGTTTAGTAAGGTTGTGAAAGAAGCGCTTTGACCTGAACACCGTTTATCATAGGTTGTGAAAGAAGCCTTCAGATAGCTTGCTCCTTCACCGACATCTAGCCATGTCTATGGTTTGTCCGCCGTTCCATCCTCTGTAGGGTATAGATTGGTTGTTGTTTGATCATGATTTTTAGAATAGACACTTGTTGAGGCTGCACCTTTTTCTTTTTCAATTTGTTGGTTCCGTTGCACTTGATTCTTATAGTCATACTTTGCAGGATCGATCGTCGTAAATCCATTTGGCACATAGAATCGCAAGAGATTTTCTTGATTGAGTTTATCAGAAAGACTCAAAGCTGTTTTTACCTGATTTTGTTCTTGTGCGACTTTTTGTTCCGCTGCTTGGTTTTCTTCAAGTAATGCCCCTGTTTTCGTATCATAGATTTTTCCACCTAGTACGGTGTAATCCGGCGCGACAAAATTTCCATTTCTAAATGCCACGACTTGATCATGTTGAGGTGAAAGTAAATCTGTACCAAAATGGATATAATTTTTATCCTCGATTCCTAATAAATGGAGTAAAGTTGGTAAAACATCGATTTCACCACCATACTCATGTTTGACTGTTCCTTTTGTATAACCTGGAATATGGAACATCAGCGGTACTCTTTGCATCTGCGCATTATCAAAATCGCCCCATGTTTCTGGATCTTTTCCTAGTGCTGAAGCAAGGTCTTTATTGTCCGTATTCGAGATACCAAAATGATCCCCGTAAATCACGAACATCGAATGGTCATAAATCCCAGAAGCTTTCAAATAAGTAAAGAACTGTTTGAGAGACTGATCTAAATAATGAGCCGTTCGCACATAATTATCAACGGTACTATTTCCTGTATTCAACGAAGGAAAATCAAAGTTTTTGTCATCTGTATAATAAGGGGTGTGATTCGTGACAGAAAGAAACTTCGCATAAAATGGTTGTTGCAAATGTTCGAGATAGTTTGCGGATTCTCGAAATAGATTTTTATCTAAAATACCATAGCCAAGCATCTCATCTGAATCATCGAAATATGAGCGATCAAAGAAATTATCATACCCTAGATTTTTGTATACATGATCACGATTCCAGAAACTACCGACATTCCCATGAAAAACCGCACTGGTATAGCCTTGTGTCTGATCCAAGATGGCTGGAGCAGCTTGGAACACATTATCTGAACCTAATTCTGTAAACAACGAACCTTGAGGCAACCCAAACGTTCCAGTTTCCAACATGTTTTCAGCATCACTAGTTTTCCCTTGGCCAACTTCATGGAAAAAGTTATCAAAACTGATTGTTCCTTGGTCGGTAAAGAGACTATTTAAAAAAGGAGTGACTTCTTGTCCATCTACTTTCATATTGATCAAAAATTGTTGAAAACTTTCCAAATGCAATACGATCACATTTCTTCCTTTTGCAAGTCCAAACATCTCTGGATCAGGAGCAGCGTAGTGAGATTTGGTGTAATCGAGAATTTCATCTAAGCCATTGCTGCTTGCGTGCGCTCTGACACTACTAGTGATCCCCGTTTTTATCCCATCATAGATCGTATAGGCATCAAGTCCAAGATATTTGACAATATAAGAACGATCGAATGTCCGTTGCAATAATTGAGGGCGATTCGCTTCACTCATTGCCAGATTCCCAGAGAAGATCAAAGCAGACAAACAAGTCACCGCAACCGCCACTGGCTTACGCACAGGGGGTGCCTTCAATGGTATTTTTTTTATAAATACGCGAATCAGCAAAAAAGCAAAGACAGCGATATCGATCCAATAGAAAATATCATGTGGCTTCATCAGAGAAAAAGAGCTACCAGACAATCCTTGGGAAACCTTGGAGAAACCTAGTGCTGATTTAACAGTAATAAAGTCGGTGAACTCACGATAGAAAATAATATTCAAATATAGCAATAATGTGTTTAAAAAATCGATGATAAATAAAACGATCAAACTTGTTCTGACTTTCTTAAAATACAAGGAAATACCAAAAAATAATAGTGTTGTTGCTATTGGATTGATCCATAAAATAAACGTTTGGATGCTTCCTTCTACGCCTAAAGAAAAATCAGTGTAGTAAGCAAAAATCGTTTTCATCCAAAAGAAAAAGCCAGCAATCAAAACAATGAGTACTTGATGTTGGCCAATTTTTTTTAGTTGTGTCAAAGTCACCACTTCTCTCTAAATTATTGTTCCTGTCTATTTTGCTCCTAAACATTTCGTTTTTGCTAAAAAAGTCTGATTTTTTACTCTTTTTTATAAATTAATAACTGGTGTTCTACAGATGCTTTTCTGCTTTCCGGAAAGTAAATGCTTCAAAAACAAGGCGGAATCTAGGCAAATTGCTTTAATTTGCCTAGATTCCGCCTTATTGATCAGAGCTGAACATTTCTTGCGCCAACTCTTCAACTAGCTGATCTCAATATTTTTATGTTCGAAAATTTGAACTTTTTTCACTTGTTTATGCGCTTGTTGCTGTTACGGTCCAGTTACTACACTAGAATTAGTCGTATTGGACGTCTCTTCAGAGGAAGAGGTGGTGGTTTCAGTTATTTCTTGGATTTCTTCTGTCGTCTTCCGCCATTCAGTCAAGCGTTGATTGACCATTTCTGGGTCTACTTTTTCAGAATAACTAGAAGATACCTTTCCATTTTTTAACCGTGCGACTTTCTGTTTATCTTCGGTCAAAAGCAGCACACTCAAGTGCTTGTCTCCGTGTTGGACTTGCCTGATTGAAATGGCACTTAATACATCATTCACATTGATGAATTGATTTTTTTCCTTGTCTTTTGGCAGATAAATCTCTAATTCTCCCTTTTCATAGTTCGCTACAACTTCGTAGTCCGCCCACCAATAGGTTGAAAATTCTTTTTTGAATTCATCTACTGAAGCTTTATTTGCAATGGTTGTTTCTGGTTCTTTGTGCGCAAGATCAGCGGTCATTTTACCAGAAAATACTGCGGATAACATAAGTATTATAAAAAAGCCAATTAACCAAAAGAGAAGAAAAGGCCTTTTTTTTCGCATACCTTCTTCCACTCCCATTCAAATTTACCTAATCTATTATATACAAAAAATGAAACGTTAAGCGAAGAAATTAAAGAAAAAGATAAAAAATAACACATATTAATGTTTTATAAAAGTGAAAATCCCGAGATCATCGTGAATCTCGGGATCATTTTTAAAATTAAAAAATTTCAAAAAAGAACAAATTTCTAATCAAAGAGAAAAACTATTTGTATCAGCTACTTCTTTGAACCAGTAGCCAGATTTTTTGATCGTCCGTTTGCCATCAGCTAGATCGACTGAAATAAAGCCATAGCGATTTTTATACGCATTCGTCCATGACCAGTTATCCATACACGTCCACATGTGATAACCTAAGCAGTTCGCACCTTCTTCGATTGCTTGATGCACATATTTTAAGTGTTCTTGGACAAATTCGATGCGATAATCATCATGGATCATTCCGTCAGCTTCAATAAAGCGGGCTTCATTTTCAACACCCATACCGTTTTCTGAGATAAAACAGTCGATGTTGCCGTAGTTGTCTCGAACATTGATCAAAATATCGTAAATACCTTTTTCATAAATCTCCCACCCGCGATAAGGATTCATTTTACGTCCCGGCATTTCATAGTTATCAAAGTAATCTTCGGGCATTGGGCCGTTTGTTGTATCGACTGCTGTTTCTTTGGCTTTGACACGACGTGGTTGGTAATAATTGATTCCTAAAAGATCTACCGTATTATTTTTGATGATTGCTAGATCTTCTTCTTGCATGTCCGGAAGAATCTCTAGCTCGGTTACGATCTCGATCAATTCTTGTGGAAATTCTCCTTTAACAGCGGGATCTAAAAATGAGCGATTGAAAAAGGCATCGGCGATTTGCGCAGCTTTCACATCGGCAGGATCGTTCTCATTTCTTGGATAGCTAGGTGTTAAATTTAAGATGATCCCGATTTTACCGTCTTGTTTTGTTTCATGATAAGCTTTGATAGCTAAAGCAGAAGATAGTGCCTCGTGATAGCCAACTTGAACTGCTTTTTTCATATCCGACTCTTCAGGATAATGCCAACGATATAAATAACCAGCTTCAACAGGAACGATGGGTTCATTATGCGTGAACCATTTTTTTACCTTCGTTCCAAATAATTCAAAACAAGTTTTGGCATACGTTTCATAAGCTTCGACAGTTTCACGAGCGAACCAACCACCTTTTTCTTGAAGGTACATCGGCATATCGAAATGATACAAGTTAACAAATGGCTCAATACCATGTGCAATCAGTTCATCAAAATAGCTATTGTAAAATGCGACTGCTTGGGGATTGACTGCACCTGTTTCATCTGGAATCAAGCGACTCCATTGAATAGATGTCCGAAATGAATTATGTCCGGTTTGTTTCATCAACTGGACGTCTTCTTTATATTTGGTATAGACTTGCGACGCTTTTTCCGGACCGACTTGATCAAAGAATTTTTCTGGCTCTTTGGAAAACCAATAATCGAAAATATTGTCTCCTTTATGATCGCCAGGTATCCGTCCTTCTGTTTGTGGTCCACTTGCTGCAGAACCCCACCAAAATTTTTCTGGAAATTGATATGTTGTCATTTTTGCACCTCGTTGATTCTTTTCATTTATGTTTTTTTATGTCGCATATCACAATACAGCAAACGTTTTCTCCGCTTACAATCATTATTATAAACCGTTTTCCAAAAAAAGACTAGACCAATTAAGATAAATAATAAAATTGAATCAATGAGACTAAAAATGTTTACTTTACTTCCCAGCAAACTTCTCCTAGAACCACTCTAAAACACCAATCGCTTCAAAAACTTACTTTTTGTAGCCATTTATTTCATGTTGCTGGATTCAATGGTATAATCACTTTATCCAATCAACTGGGGGCATTATTTTGAAAAAAACATTGATTTACTTTTCGTTGATTTTTGCCTTATTCGCTTTTTCTGGCTGTAATCAATCAAATCACTCAACGGAAGAAACAACGAATACGACCACTTTTCAGGCGGATAAATCTGATATAACAAATAGCACCTATACACTGAAGGTCCGAAAAAACATGGACCTTGCCAATGCAGAGATCAAATTTAAAGATGACACGATGGAATGGACACGAACATATGCTGAGTCTGAAACTGATACAGCAAACGCATCTCCAGAGAAAATCGTGTTAACCGATGTCAAGATCACAACTGAAAATGAGGAGTATACGATTGTTGGTAAAAAAGACGGTTCGACTCAGACTTTTCATTTTAGAAAAATCGGTAATTTTCGTATAGAAGATGAAGAAGGTAATATCTATACGTTATAGTGTGAGTGCACAACATAAAAGCAACAGTCGAGACAAAAATGTTTAACCTCGAAAATTAAGGCGCCATCCACGAAAGTTGTTCTTCTAATTTTTGTGGATGGTACCTTATTTTTCGAAGTGGTAACTTCTATTCCGCCGTTTATTCAGTTTTAGAATATGCTGTCCCACTCATGTTTCTTTTCATTAGATCGTGCATCTTTTAGCCATTTTTCACTATGAAAGCCCACAATGATGAGTCAATTTTCTGACACGTGCTAATCGCTAAAAATTCTAAGTTTTCTTAATTAATTTTGTTTCTATCCTGTGTTTCTGCTATAGTAAAGAAGCACTTGATATACTAAGGAGAAAGAATATGCAGACAGCAAATACTCAAGATTACTGTACCTGTACGACGAACCAAAATGTACACACAGAGATCAACGACCAAGGAAGAGCCAATTTTTGTGACCATTGCCATAAAATGATCGAGGGTTCGAATCAACCTTTTGAGTTTTTTACAAACCGAGAAGAGTCGAACAAAGAAACAAATAATTAAAAAAAAGAGCGCGGAACAGAAGTGTTTAGTCTCTAAAAATAAGGCGACAACTACAAAAATCATTCTTCCTTTTTTTGTAGTTGTTGCCTTATTTTTTAAGAGATAACTTCTAGCTCCAGCATTTATTCAGTTACAGGTTGAAAACAAAAGCGAATTTTGCTTTTGTCTCGCCTTACATAGCACCTGACGAATCTAATTGCTGTCCTTTAGCATGTTGATTGTCGGTATAGTAACTTCCAGACTGCTGTTCTTCTAATTCAGCTAATTTTGCTTGGATCTGCTCTATCACGACTTGTGCATCTTCAGGTCTTTCAACAAAATCAAAGGCATCACCATCTATTTGGATTTTTGGACAAACATCAAAGTCTTCGTACCATTGATCATACCGTTCATTCAATGAGCGGTAATACTGATAAAGCGTTTCATCACTATCCAATTGTTCATAGTCTCGCCCACGTTTTTTGATTCGTGCCAACATCGTATCAAGAGAGACTTTGATATGCACGAGTAGATCGGGTCTTTTTTTAGGTGCAACATCATCTAATTCATGAAGCATCGTATCTAAGAGGTTATCGTATTGTTGGACTTCAATATCTGACACACGACCTAGATCAGCATTTAGATGAAACAATAAACTGTCTTCATAAATCGAACGGTCCAATACGTTATCATCATGGTTCAATGCATTTTTCATAGCTAAAAATCGTTTATTCAAAAAAAAGATTTGTAATAAAAACGCATATTGCTCTGGATTAGAGTAAAACAAAGGTAGTACCTCGTTGTCCTCTACATTTTCATAAAAAGGTGTTGAATCAATCTTTTTGGCAAGCATATCGGTCAAACTACTCTTTCCTGCGCCAATTGTTCCTGAAATCAATATCACTGACATCTAATCCCTTCTCATTCTATAAATATTCGCCTTTATAAGCACTTTTGGGTAACATCTTAAAATCATATGCTTGGATCGCTTCGAACGTTTTTACATATGAATGTAAACTTTGTGTGATCATCAAATTAGTTGGTACCGTTTCTTCTTGAAAAATGATGATCGGTTTGTCCATCATCGTGGCAACGCCTAATTCATAGGCAGTGCCAGGATCGATCGTCTGATGTTCAAAATCTAGGATTGCTACGACTTGCTCTGCCGAGGCAAGTTCTTTCATGTCTCTCTCGTAGACTTCTTGCGCCCAGCCGCCACTAAACATCTCATAATTACTGTGTTGATGGTGTCTTGGTGAGTAGAAACTATCCACCGTTGGATTGGCAGTCAATGCCCTTTCAACCTGAGCAATCCGCTCGATTTGTTCCTCTGAAAAGAAAGGTCCTGCTAAATAAATATAACTCATTATTTAATCTCCTGCATCATTGATTTCGTTTGTTTTTCTGTTGCACATAATTGATTGATCAGCTCAAAAGGATCATTTGAAAAATAAAGATGGTTGAGCCATTTCTCAGCCATAAATCCTTCTCTCGCGAAATTCCCAATCAATTCTTTCAATCCTGAATAATACCCATGAACATCAAGGATACCAATTGGTTTTTCTGGTATCAAGCCGATCGCCATCCAGGAGAGTAGCTGCGAAAATTCTTCGAGTGTACCTAGTCCTCCAGGAAACACCAGCACTGCCTCCCCTTTTTCGAATAGTAGTTCCTTACGTTTATCGATCGTTTCCGTTGGTATAAACGTGGTAACATCTGTTTTTGGTAATTCTTCAGAAAATAGCCCGACTGGATAGATCCCTGTTACTCGTCCGCCATTTTGTAAGATCGTGCGACTAAAAACACCCATGATACCCGAATCTGAGCCACCATAAACCAATTCAATTTGTTTTTCTGCCATATATTTTCCAATCGTTTCAGCTAACAGAAGATACTTCTGATCTTGCCCAAAACGTGAACCACAAAAAATAGTCAACTTCAAAAAAAACACATCCTTACTAATCGATCTACCCTTATTCTACTCTTGTTTTTTTAAAATAAAAGACTAGATTTAGTTGTATTTTAGTGTTATGCAAAATAAAAAACACTATATATAGTGTTTTGTCTTCGGATGAAATTTCAATATATTATGTTTTAATACCATTTTTTAAATAACTAAAAACTAAAAAAACGTATGGTCTTACTTTGTGATATTCTCTTTCTTTCGACTTTCTTGCGAATAACATTTGACTTCTGTTGAAGAAAGAAATCCATTTTGTTTCTTTTGTTATTTTTATTTGTATCGATCAACAAATTCTCAACGGCTGATCCGATAGAAGATAGAAAACAGTCAAACGATCCATGAGGTCAAAACGCATGACTTGCCTTGATCATTGATAAGAAAGCATTTAAAAAAGCAATAAACGATGTTGTGGATCATTACTTGTTCTTTCAGACTTACTGTTTGATCAATCGTCCTTGGGTATACGTGTTGGACAAAAAAGAAGAGGGCACGATTGTCCCTCCTCTTTTGGCACAGTAAATAAAAGCCCATACATTTTATTCATTTAATCGACAAAAAAGCTAGCAATCTCCTTTAAGATTCGATACAATGAACTCGGTCGATGGTTTCCATTGACTATGGCAAACTTGATTGGTCAATGCGTTGACTACTCAAGCCCTCAATTTTTAGCTGCCACTAAAAATTGGGGGGCCTTTTTTATTTGACTGTTTCTATCTGCCATTTATGATACTGATTCCCAGATAGAGAGTCAAGCGAATCTGAAAAGCTACGAAAAACTGTACCATTTTTCGCCCAGTTTTTTGTATAACTTATTTTATCGATTCAAATCAATCGTTGGATGCGTCAATAATTGGTCCACTTGCTTTCTGGTCGTCAGTGGCACATCCCCTTGGATCGTGTGGGCTAAGCGTGAATTACCTAATGCAAATTGGACGGTTCGATCCAATGACCAATTCTCACTATAGCCTAATAAAATCCCCGCAGCAAAGGCATCACCTGCTCCGATACGATCTAAACTATCCAGTGGATACGCTTCTGTTTCGATCCATTCTTTCGAAGTCATCAGATAGCCACTTAGTTGTTTCTTTTCACTGGTTGATTGCCGTGTCGTACCAGCAAACCAGTCGATTTGGTAATCACTTAAAAATTCTTGAAACGAACGAATTTTGGCAGAACGACTGGAAAGGTCCATTGGCCTCTCTAACAATTCAGACAAATCACGAACAGAACCAAAGATGACCGTGCAATAGGGAAGTATTTCTTGATAACGTTCCTTCATCACTCTTTTTTTATCTGGCTCTTGGTTTAGACTCGGACGAAAATTAAAATCAAAACAAACTTTTTTCCCTTTCCTATGCGCTGTTTTTGCTACAGCAAGTGCCACTTCCGCTGAATGCTCATTCAAACTCAAACTGATGCCACAGATGTGGACTAAATCAACTGTATCAATAAAGTCCTCGATGGTATAATCAGCCACTGTAGCTAAGCCAAAAGAACTATTTTTACGATTTTGATAGGTAATTTCTGTTGGTCTGATTCCATAGCCCATCTCAGCAAAATAAGTACCGATATGTTGTTCTTTTTGAATGACATAGGAGGTATTGATGCCTAAACTCTTCAAATTAGCTAACGCTGCATCTCCCAAACGATTGGCTGGTAGTGCCGTCAACAAGTAACTTTCCACTCCAAAATGTGCTAGATTACCAACTAGATTCACACCTGTTCCAGTATAAGCCATACGCAAAGTGTGCGTTTGTTCCAACATCAGATATTCAGGGGGTGTCAGCCTCAACATCACTTCACCAAATGCACCGATTTTCATGGTCACTCACCTGTTTTCACTAATTTTTTCATCATAGCCAACAACTGACGGACTTCCTGTGGTCGAGTGTCACCTGTCTCTGGATCAATGATCGAACTATAGACGTGGGGGATGATTTTTTTGACTCCTGCATCTAATGCGATCTGAACGATTTCTTCAAAATTCGTTAAATCGATTCCACCCGTTGGCTCTAAATAAAAATCAAACGCTGCACAAGCTGCTGCAACAGCTTCATATTCCTTCTTATGCGCCAATCCCTTCATTGGAAAATATTTGATCGAGCTTCCACCCATGTCCTGTAACAAACGAATAGCTGTTTCGATCGGCACCATCGCAGCAGGGCCTTGGCTACTTAAAGGACCAGTTGCAAGATTGACGTATCCTTCTTTTCCAGTCGGAGAAACTAAACCATTGACGATCGTGTCTGACTGTCCTAAGACCGCACGAGAAGCGCCAACACCTGTGAAAACTTGGTTGACATGTTGCGGTTGTAATACTTTCGCCAAGCGAGTCACCATCTGGCTTTGCTTTGGATCGCCGGCACCTAAGCCGATCGATAAGGCGTTATTTGTTGCTTCTTGGTATTTTTTCATGTCTGTGATAGCTGCATCATCACTCGGATAATTTTTAGATAAAACACCTAATAAGATATGCCCTTCGGCTGCTTCATAACATTCATTTGCATTTTCGACAGAATTGGCTAGCACATTCAAACAGATTCTATCTTCAAGATAATTTGGGGTCAATGACATCATGATTACTCCTTTGGTTGTAAGATTTCATTTAAACGTTGGATGATCTGTTCCATCTCTTTTTGCGTCACTGAGCGAATATCGAACTCAATGATCCCATTGTTCGCTTGGTACTCTCTGGTATAAATGACTGGGGCTTTTGCTTTTAGCTGCTCGATGATCGTCCTGGCAGAGCCTGTAACGACTTGGATACTGGCACGATAGATTTCTCTCCCAGCTGGATCTTGGACGACTTTAGCCTTGATACCTGGCAACTTTTCAAGTGCTTCGACAAATGGCTGAACTCTTTTTTTCATCGATTCACCTGATTCACTACCGTGTATCAAATAATCGTCGACTGCTTGGACAAAGCCTAAAACATTTTCTTTGCCGATCTTCATCGATCGACCAATGCCTTGTGATTGCATACGAACCCAAGAAACGAACGGATCTTTACCAATCACCATCCCTGCACTTGGACCTTCAATCGCTTTGGCACCTGAATAGATCACTAGATCAGCGCCTAATGCGGTATATTTAAGTAAGTCTTCTTCGGCTGCTGCATCAACGATCAAAGGCAGTTCATATTTATTAGCCACTGTTACCGCTTCTGCCACATCCAACATACTTTTTTGGACGGTATGATGACTTTTGATGTACAAAATACCTGCTGTTTGCTCGGTGATCATCGCCTCGATGTGGTCAGGTGAACATTGGTTGGCATACCCTGCCTCAATGACATGTCCACCACCTTGTTGGATCATTAGTTCCACTGGCACACCGTAATCGACATTGTGACCTTTTGGTAAAATGATTTCTCTGCGTTTGATCGTTTCGTCATAAGGGTGATGCACATGGTACATCGATCCTTGACCGATCACCGCAGCAACGGATTGCGCAATTCCAGCAGATGCGGAAGAAACGATTTGAACATCGTCTACTGCTAATTGTTTTGCCAAGTATGCACCGGTTTTCTTCATCAATTCAGCCATTTCAAAAAAATGTTCGCCCCCAAAACGCTGGGCTTCTAACACCGATTCGCTCAAAGTGGACACGCCTAAGATCGTCATTCGACCAGAAGCATTGATCACTTCATTCAAGCCAAATTTCTCATGATTCACAGTCATAACTGACACCTCCAATAATAACGCTTACAGGGATAATTTGCTGTGTGGTCGTTCGTGTATTGCCATTCGAATCCGTCAATTGCTTTTCTTGATCGAGAAAATTATAAATCGTAAAGTCTGCATCAAAGCCTTCTTTGATGTTGCCTTTTGTCCCTAGGTTGAACTGTCTAGCTGGTTCGCTAGTCACTTTTTCAAGGATTTCTTGCCAAGAATAACCGACAACGTAGAGTTTCTCCATCGTCGTTGCTAAATCATATACCGGACCATTTTTACGATTTCTGATATAGATATCTGTACTGATCGAATCGGCTTTGATTCCCGCATGGCGCGCAGTTTCTGCCACATCAAAATTGAAACTATCAGTCCCATGTCCAATGTCGAACACCACACCATCAGCAATGGCTTTTTTGACGAAGGATTTGATTTCATTGGTCGCTGGATCAATGATGCCATTAGGCTTTCCATTGAAGCAATGGGTCATCACATCATTCTTTCCCATATGCGCTAAAATTTCATCTAAACGTGGAGGCGCAGAACCGATATGGACCATTAATGGTAATCCACCATTTTGCTTTTGGATTTCTTTTGCTAACTTTAAAGGCGTGATCCCATTTCCCCCCACGACTGTTTTACTCATCCGAGCTTTTAGTCCTACAATAAAATCAGGCAATTCTGTTAGTTTTTGATGAACCAGATCTGTTTGGATTTTTGATAAATCTGCCAACTCATCTTGTTCCACAATTCCCCATTTTGAAATATTCAGTAAAGCAAAAACATTTGTCTTTGCTTGCTTTGCATGTTCATAAAATGTGTGGATATTTTCCGCACCTGTCGTTCCAGCATCAATGACCGTGGTTACCCCTTTATCCACACCGATTTCATCGGGATAGTCGTAATATAATGTCATTTCTTCAAAACAATGGACATGATCATCGATCCACCCTGCAGAGAGATACTGTTCATCTGTAAGTACCAGTTCTTGTTTCCCGGATTCTTCGATGTACTTACTGATCAAGGCGATCTTGCCGTTCTTCACACCGATATCAACAGGTTCTTTGCCTAACTCCTTGCCGTTTCTTATAATTAAATCAAACATGACAAACGCCTACTTTTCTTTAAATTTGAATTTTGACCAAGGGTGGACGAAGGATAGTAACAGTTGTTCATCCGCCACAATGGCACCCACTTTATTTTTTCTTGGATCTTGATGTGGCGTTAATACGATCTGCAATTCATTCTTATATTTCCCAAAGCGATCATTTCCAACAACGACATCTCCCACTTGAAACATTTCTTCATTGTCATGAGGAGGATTAGCATCAGCTTGATACGTTTTTCTCACTTCTGTTGAACGGATCACTTGCGACGTGATATCTCCTCTGCGAACGTGTTGCTCATCTAAGACGATCGTTCGTTCGACTTCATTGGTCTGAGGAAGAAACTCAATAGCAAAAACAGTCTGATACCGATCAACTGCACCTAACGCTTGCAACTCTTCTTCTGAAGCATACGCATTGCCGATAATGACATCATCGATAAGATTAGTCGCAAATAAATGTTTAGCCGCTGGAACAACACCTAACTGGCGATGCATTTCCAATGTTGGTAAGCCATCGTTCACATCCCAAGGACCGATTGTGCCCGTTTGAGAAGTAATAAAAGCGGCAGTACGGATGCCTTGGCGTTTAAATCGGCGACTGCATGTTTCAAAAAATTCATAAGGAAGTCCAGTTCCTGCTTGAGGATAAAAATTATGACACCCGTATAAAAAAGGGGTATTCGCTTGATGGCTCAAAATATTTTCTAAATAAGCCACATCATTGCTCATATTCAATTCAATTGCTAACTGGTAAGGATTGTAAGTCAGTAGCGCTTCTTTTCTGCCATCAAAGCCTAAATCTAAACGAATCCCATCTGCACCTAATCCATGAAAGAAACTCATGTCATCATATGAAATATTCAACTGTTCGAAAATCGATGGTGCGACATCTAAAATCGTTTCAAACCCAAGTGATGCAGCGTATTCGATCAATTGTTGAAATTTCTGTTTGACTTGTTCTGTTCCCTCCGTCACTTCTAGCATGCTCATAAAAATTCGAGTAAATCCATATTTATGTGCCATTTCGAGATAGGCACGATCTTCTTGCGGATTGCTGTGATCAGGATAAAGAGAGATTCCTAGTGAACGTTTCATATTAACTCCTGCTTTCTTTTCTATTTACTCGTTCGTGATACCATCTGTGATCTGGACAGAGGCTTGTTCTGCTTGTTCTTCTTCTTTCTCCTGTGCCAGCTGTTGTTTCTCAAATACTTTGAAGAATGGATAATAGATCGCCAAAGTGATCAAGAAGTTGAACACGACTAAGACACCCGCAGCGACGCTCCAATTGGTACTCATCCAAGCCGCAAATGGCGCTGGTATCGCGAAAGGCAACCGTGCCACCATCATTGGTACTAAACCACTTACCGTAAGGACATAAGAAATTGTTGTCGTTACTAAGGGTGCGACAATAAATGGGATACCCAATACTGGATTCATGACGATCGGTGCCCCAAAAATCATTGGTTCATTGATATTGAACAAACCAGGAAGGATCGACAGACGTCCTAAGCTTTTCAGATACTTGGATTTGGAGAACATGAATAGCACGACTAATGCAAGAGTCGTACCTGCCCCACCGATCCAGACAAACCATTGTAAAAATTGTTCTGTAAAGATATTTGGCATATCATGTGCATTGGTTCCTGCATTGAATGCGTCGATATTTTCAGCAATCGAGATATCCCAAAACGGACGAATCACCGGTCCCATGATAGCCGGTCCATGAATCCCTAATACCCAGAAGAAACAAATCAAGAAAACCGTAAGTAGTCCACCAAATAAACTGTTCCCTGCTAACACGCCTTTAAGTGGCATCAACAATTGACTCAAGAAACCATTCAAGTCAAAGCCAAGCAAATGACGGATGACCCAAAAGAAAATCAAGATCACTGCTCCTGGGATCAATGCAACAAATGAATTCGTCACTTCTGGCGGCACACCATCTGGCATTTTTATCGTGATTTTCTTTTCAATAAAGAAACGATAGATCTCTACAGTCAAAATCGCTGTTACGATTGCCCCAAATAAAGAACCTGAACCAAGATTTGCAATATTGATATAGCGTCCAGCGGTTATCCCTTCAAGATCTTCCAACACTTGAGTTGGTGGCGCAGCTACGATCAGAAAGGACATCAAAGCTAAAATACCGGCAGTTAATGAATCTAAACGATAGCTCTTTGCTAATGAAGAGGCAATCCCAAATGTGGCGTATAAAGCTAAGATCCCCACTGTATATCGAAATGGGATATCTAAAATTGCCCGATATGGTTCAATGACTGCCGCGACCGACGCAATCGGGATGTTCAACAATATCGTAAAAAATGAACCAACGATCGTTAATGGCATCGTCGCAATGATTCCTTTTCGAATCGCTGTCATGTGACGCTGTGTACCAATCCGATTCGCAACAGGCATGATTTTTTGTTCGATCAACCCTACAAATTTATCCATTTGTTACTCCCCCTTACTTAAACATTATAATGTTTAAATAAAAGATAACATATTAATGATATAATGTAAACATTTTCATTAAAATATATGGTTATTCTGACAAAAAGAGACTGAGACAATCAGCCTCTCCCACCACCTGAAACCGAATAAACGGCGGGAACAGAAGTAACCTCTTCGAGAAACAAGGCGCCATCCACAAAAATTTGAAGAACAATTTTCATGGATGACGCCTTATTTCTCGAGGCTACACACTTCTGCACCGACCTCATTGCGATTGTCTATGTTTCGTAGTTGATATGATAAGGATGTAGATCCGTATGATAAATTGCCTCTGAATACTCGACCACTTCTCGATCTTCCGTCGTTGATCGACGTACACGCTTGATCCCGATTTCTGAAGTCGTCTTTAATAGTGCTTTTTCTTCATCTGTTAAAAACGTGGCAGAAAAGTCATCTGAAAAAGAGTCGATAATGTGATTGTTCTGTGTGAGCAACCGGTACAAAGATTCTTTATCAAATTCTTTTTGTTTCATTTTATTCATGTCTTTTGGTAAATAGTGAACAAAATAGATATATGGTTGGTCATTTAAATAGTACAAACGCTTGAAGCATACTGCAGCTGAACCAAACATCGAATATAATGGATGATCTTTTTTGATACTGATTTTTTCTAAACCAATCGTTTCTTTGCGAACCTCATATTGGGAATCTTTTAAGATCTGAGTAAAACTTTCGGCTTTAGATAAACGATTGTAAGGACGATTGCTTAATACTGTCGTTCCCCGACCACTTTTCTTTTCGACATATTCATCTGTAGCTAATAACTCGATGGCTTTTCGCACAGTGATTTTACTCACTTGGAACAATTCTTCTAACTCATTTTCCGTCGGTAACATACTCCCCACCGGATACTTTCCTGAAAAAATATCCTCTTTGATCTTGTCTGCTACTTCTAAATATAATACACGCGTTCTTTTCATAGCTTCACCTTTCACCTTTATGTTAGTAAAAGAATAACATAAATAAACAAAAAAAAGAATAGAAATCTTGATAATTGGTCTACCTATGTACAAATAATAAGCTTAGACATAACAAAACATCTAAGCTTATTACCCTACTTTTTTCGTACCTTTGTTATATCCTTGTTTTAATAACATAATTGCCGATTATAAAAACAAGGAGAATTTTATCAGAAATTTCAAACAATCATTAAATTTGTAAGGACTTTTGTGGTGAAAGGCCTTTCTATAAAAATGGCCCAGTCGTTATTTATCCTAATTCTTCGCCGTTCGTTTTAATGACTTCCTTGTACCAGTCAAAAGATTTTTTCTTGGTACGTGCTAACGTCCCATTTCCTTCATCATCAAGGTCGACATAAATAAATCCATAGCGTTTACTCATTTCCCCTGTAGATGCACTAACTAAATCGATACAGCCCCATGGTGTGTAGCCCATCAAATCGACCCCATCAGCAACTGCCTCAGCCATTGCTTCGATATGACGACGCAAGTAATCGATCCGATAATCATCATTGATTGAGCCATCTTCTTCCACTTTATCGATCGCACCCAAGCCATTTTCAACAATAAACAGTGGCTTTTCATAGCGGTTATATAATTCGTTCAACGCCACGCGCAATCCTTCAGGGTCGATTTGCCAGCCCCACTCACTTGCTTCAAGGAATGGATTCTTCACGCCGCCTAGTAGGTTTCCATTCGATGTATCGGCATCTGGATTGGTTTCATCGATAGCTGATGACATATAGTAACTAAACCCGATATAATCCACTGGATACTCTTTTAATAATTGGAAATCTTCTTCTGTTTGTTCTAGTTTTTCCGCGTCCACACCATATTTCTTATACGTACGTGCTGTATAGGCTGGATATTCGCCGCGAACTTGCACATCTGTACAGAAGAAGTTGAACTCTTGATTTTGGATCAATGTAGCCACTTGATTGATCGGGTTTGCATCAATACTATAGGTCGTTGCATAAATGATCATACAGCCTACTTGGATATCCGAACGCAACTCATGTGCGATCTTCACCGCTTTACTGCTAGCGACAAACTGATTATGCCATGCTTGGAAAATATTTTGGTAGTCACTTGCGCCATTGCTTTTGACCAATCCTTGACTCAATGCTGGGAAATGGAAAGCTGAATTGATTTCATTGAACGTCATCCAATATTTCACTTTGCTGCTGTAACGTTCTAACACGGTGCGAGCAAAACGTTCATAAAACTCAATCAACTGACGATTTTTCCACCCACCGTATTCTTTTGCTAAATGTAATGGCATTTCATAATGAGAAATCGTAATGACTGGCTCGATATCATAACTCAAGCAAGTATCGATCAATTCATCATAGAAAGCTAAGCCCGCTTCATTCGGTGTTTGCTCATCACCTTGGGGGAAAATTCGTGTCCAAGCAATGGAGAAACGATAACTTTTAAAGCCCATTTCTGCAAATAATGCAATATCTTCTTTGAAGTGATCGTAATGTTCGATTCCACGATGATTCGGATAAAGGTATTTCTCCTCATCGATCGTCCAATCAAATTCTTCGCTCCCTATGATTGCAAAACGTTGTTTGCCACCAGGCATTGCATCGGCGACAGATAAGCCTTTTCCATCGCGGTCGAACGCACCTTCTAATTGATTTGCGGCTGTTGCGCCACCCCATAAAAAGTCTTTTTTGAATCGTGCTGTCATGATTGTTTTCCTCCTTTTATTTTACAATTGCCAGAAAATCTTCATTAGCAATAATTTCTTGTTGATTAAGTTCTAACACATCTGCAAAGTGATCGGTATTCGTTACGACTACAGGGGTGATCACGCTATAACCTGCTGCTTTTATTTTCTCAATATCAAAGCGGACAAGCAAGTCCCCTGCTTTTACTTTATCTCCTTGTTTCACAAATGTTGAGAATCCTTCACCGTTTAATTCGACAGTATCCATTCCGATATGCATCAAAATCTCTACACCATCTGTGGTTGTCAAACCAACTGCATGACCTGTTGGAAAAATCGTCGTGATTTCGCCATCTGCCGGTGCAACTAATTCGCCCTTCTCAGGATCGATTGCAATCCCTTTTCCCATTGCCCCAGAAGAGAAGACTTTATCTGGTACTTCTGTCAGTGGTAAGACTTTTCCAGTCAATGGACTTTTCAAATTCTGACGTGCTGTGCTGATCGTATCCCCTGTTGTTGTTTCTGTTGCTTCTAATTTTTCATCTTGTACTTCTTCATCAAAACCAATCAAGTAAGTACCGACAAAACCAAGAACAAAAGCAACTGCTGTACCGATGATCGCCATGGTTACACTTGATTCAAGCGCTGGATCGGTACTGATAAATGTTGGGATGGTCAGTAAACTGATCAAACCACTAGAGAATGCTTTTACGCCAGCAAACCCGATGATTCCTCCACCAATCCCACCGGAAATACAGGCAACGATAAATGGTTTTTTCAAAGGTAACGTCACACCGTAAACAGTCGGTTCAGTGATTCCAAAGAACGAAGTGATCATTGAAGAGATCCCTAATGAGCGTAATTTTGAATCTTTCGTACGTAAAGCTACACCTAATGCAGCACCACCTTGTGCCAAAATTGCTGGTAAAAGCATTGGCATCAAAACATCAAAGCCATATTGTTCGATATTCAAGAAGATGATTGGCACAAAGCCCCAGTGCATCCCGAACATAACCAACACTTGCCACATGCTACCCATGATAACCCCAGCAACTAATGGACTGAAGCTATAAATCGAATTGAACAACCCACCTAAGGCATTACCGATAACGGTTCCAATTGGTCCTAATACTAAGAATGTCAAAGGCACCATGACTAACAAGACGATCATTGGTACAAAAATCATTTGTAAAAATTGTGGAATAACTTTCTTCACAAGTGGCTCAAACTTACTTTGTACCCAAACCGCTAAGATGATTGGAATAACAGAAGAAGTATAGCCTGATTGAGACAAGATCACTGGAAGACCAAAGAAATCAACTGCAACACCTGATCCTGCTAATTGCGTGATCGTTGGATAAACTAATGCCATCGCAATTGCTACTGACAAAAATTGATTGGTCTTGAATTTCTTCGCGGCTGTAAAGGCCAACATCACTGGTAGGAAAGTAAAGACACCATCTGCTGCTGCAAACAAGATTTGGTAAGTGCCACTCTCTGCTGCCAGCCAACCGAGAACTGTCGCCAGTGATAAGAAACCTTTCAAAATCCCAGCAGCTGCCATGGCACCTAAGAATGGAGTGAAAATACTTGAAATAATATCGATCAAGCGATTCAAAGGATTTTTACTAGTATCCTCACTTTCTGAACTTGCCCCTTCTCCTAAGCCTTGTTCATCCACAATTGCTTGATAGACATCAGACACATTGCTGCCGATCACGACTTGATATTGTCCGCCACTTTGAACGACTTGGATGACATCGGGGTCATTTTTTAATTTCTGCGTATCTGCAATTGATTCATCTTTTAATTTGAAACGCAGTCTGGTCGCACAATGCACTAAACTATTA
This sequence comes from Enterococcus sp. AZ062, assembly GCF_051715065.1. Lineage (NCBI taxonomy): Bacteria > Bacillati > Bacillota > Bacilli > Lactobacillales > Enterococcaceae > Enterococcus > Enterococcus sp. AZ062. Next base: position 2,575,790 of record NZ_JBIOTB010000001.1, read on the forward strand.
ACATTTTTTTCTCCACCTACGGCTTCCCAGACTCTCCGTCCTACTGCTTGATTATCCATATTCTTTCCTTCTTTCTTTTTGATAAAAATAAAAAACCTAGATTGAAAAAACGGTCACGTGATTAGACGTGTCCATATTTTCAATCTAGGTTTTGCCTGCTTGATCCAGTAACAATCCTTATGATTGGGTTTGTTTTTCAGTTACTACACGTTGGATGTGGATCGTCAGGTAGATTTGTTCCCCTGGTCCCATCTCTTTTTGCTGTGTTTGTATCAGGTATTCATTGATCCGTTCCACACAGCGAAATGCTTTTGGATATTTTCCTTGGACAAGCGCATAAAGAAATTCATCTTTCTCATCCGAAGTTTCATCTTTTAAGTATCGTTGTGTGAAAAATTGTAAATGTGTAATGATCCGCTGATAATTCAAGGAATCTTCGTCAAAGGCGATGCCGAAAAATTTACTGATGATACTTAGGATATCTCGCACCATTTTCGTTGCCGCCATCGTTACTTGCATGTCGCCATTTCCCTGTTCACTATTGACGAAATGAAAGGCTATGAAGCCTGCTTCATCCATTGGTAAGGTCACACCGAGCTTTTCTTCAACAAGTTGAAGGGCTTGTTTGGCTGCTCGATATTCTTTAGGATAAAACTTTTTTGTTTCAAATAATAAAGGATTCGGTAATTCGATGTTTTCCTTTGCTCGACTGATCGCGTAATGGATATGATCGGTCAGTGTCAAATAGATGTTTGGCGATAATTGGATGTTTAGTTGTTCTTCGGCAAGGTCGACGATCTGCTTCACAAGATCGACCTCTTCTAATGGGACATCCGCCATCAATTGTTGGAACTGATGCGTAGTAAAAGAATCTTTTAGCACAAATTCTTTTTGGATCGATTCTTCAGAGATCGTATCGCCTGATTTTTTTTGAAAAGCAAGACCTTTTCCCATGCAGATGATTTCTTCGCCTAATTCATTTTTTGAAATGACAACATTATTATTCAAGACTTTTTCTATGACCATCTACATCGACCTCCCAACTATAAAATAAAAAAACCTAGAATCCGCCCGTAATTACTAGCTGAATTCTGGTTTTGCCTGCCGAACAGTAACAATCCATTGATTAACTACGTTTACTATACCACTATCACATTCGTTATGCAACCCTTTTCATAGTTTTTATTTTTTTTAAAAGGAGAATAACTTTAAGCATCTTGACACAATGAATCCAATATACAAGCGATGAGAGCAACGAAAAAGGATAGAAATGAACGAGCCATTTCTATCCTTTTTCCTCTATTGTGATGTTGATGATCAGAATATGAAAAGCTTTTTTCTATCTTACTGCTCAGATCAAAACGTTTTTCTCACAACCTCGATAAACGGTGATCGAAAAACTGATCTTCAACACTAAGCTAAAAAATTGTAAAATATGAGAAGCTATTTTTCAATTTCCTATCTTACTGCTCAGATCAGAACGTTTTTCTCACAACCTCGATAAACGGTGTTCAAGAAGCAACACTTCGGTCATAAGCCAAAAAAATCAAAAATGAAAAAGCCATTTTCAATTTTTCTGTCTTATGCCTTAGTGCTGATCGCTTCTTTCACAACCTTGACAAACAGTGTTCAAAAGCCAACTCCTACGATAATAAGGGTCTCCCTGAGAAAATATAGAAAACTATTTTCTCAGGGAGACCCTTATTACTTGGAGCTGAACGGCTTTTTCACAACCTTACCTAAAACGTTCTCGTTGGCATGTCAAAGGCGTTTTTCATTTCTTGGGTGGCTTCTTTCATTGGTGTGATGCTTTCGAGTTCTCCTTGGACGACTAGGCGTGTAATGGCATCCATATCACCACAAGTGATCAAGGTGATCAATTCTTTTCCTTCTTCGATGTTCAATAATTCTGTTGCTGAAGGGTCGACTTTTTCTTTGAATGTCGCTTTGTACGTGTAGACGTTTTCCAAATCGACGATATAGATTTTATCACCTAAGTTTAGGTTTTCTAACGGAGTAAAAAGTAATTCCGGATTGTTGGCACGATGACTTGCTAAGGCATAGTTGCCTTTTCCCATTTCTTGATCTGGGTCTAATGTTCCGGCACCGTACAATAAGTTTGCATTATCTAACCCTCTAAAAATCGGCAAATTGATCGAGACGGATGGGACGGCGATACTTCCAATGACTGGTAGATCTGGTCGATTCAATTGGGCTCTTAACACCGCTTCTGAACTCATTGATTCAACTGAATCAAAATCAAAGTTTGCCTCTTTTTGATTATTTTTGACAATATCATCACGAGTCACATTAGAAATAGCGTACGCATCTCCCGTATTTTTAACAAAAAAATCTTTGATCTGTTCATTAAAGATCAAGGCTAATCCTACTAATAATAGTAGAAACAATAGGAAATTGACCAGCCACTTTTTGGCTCTTCCTTTTTTTTTCATGTATCTTCCACCTTCCACGCTTATCTTCCTATGATAATTCTGTATATTTTTCTTTGCTGTTTTTACTTTTTTCTACTGGGTATTTCTGATTGTTTTTTTCTAATTTTTCTTCAATGATCGTATCGATATCTAAATTTAGATTGTCGGCCATCATATAAGAGTATATCAACACATCTGCTAGTTCTTCTTTGATTCGTTCAAGCTGAGTGGTGGTGACTTCTTCTGGTTGCTTCCATTGGAATAACTCTAATAACTCTGAGGCTTCTAAAGAAATCGAAATTGCTAAATCTTTTTCATTATGAAATTGTCGCCAATTGCGATCATCTCTAAATTGATTGATTTTTTCCATGCTTTTTTCCATTGATCTTCTCCTATTTTTAAATCAAGCTAAATTAATCATACCATGTTTAAAGTAAAAATAGTTTAGACTTATTTTAATAATGTTTTATATTTTTTATTATGTGGAGAAAATATGCGTATTATTTTTTCATCAAGGATAAAAGACAACTTGAGTTTCTTCAATGCCTTGCTATTACAAATCATAGGTACGTATTTTATGTAATGGGCCTGAGACACTAGTCATCTTATGCCCTTTAAAATCGAATAAACGGTGTTCCAGAAGCTGACCTTCAACAATAAGTTAGACAATTGTAAAATATGAATAACTATTTTTCAATTTTTTCTTACTGTTCAGGTCAAGACGCTTCTATCACAGCCTCAATTTAATCATATGTTAGAATATCCCTTTGATCCATTTACTATTGTTGTAAACTTGTTTTCAGATCTCTTACTCCTGATAAAGTCAACAAGACAAGGAAACTGATTAAATAAATTCCACTCAGAAATAGAATAACAGCCGTCAAACTATAATGGTCCATTAGAAAGCCGATCACGATCGATGAAAAACCGCCTACTGCTCGTCCTAGGTTCATGATAAAGTTATTCGCTGTCGCACGGATCTCTGTTGGATACAAACTACTGATGATCGCTCCATAACCACCATACATTCCGTTGATGAAGTAACCTACGACTACTGCTGCCGCAACTAAACTCCATTGACTGTGTGCAAGTACGAGTAAAAAGACAGACAAAGAGGAGCAAATCAGAAACAAGCCAAATGCGAGGGTTGGACCAACTTTATCCATGATGATCCCAAACGTCATCATCCCTAATGACATCCCTAAAATCGTGCTGATCATCCATAAAGAGGACCCCGATACTGATAGACCTAATTGTGCCTGCATGATTGAAGGCAACCAATTCATCAATCCGAAGTAGCCGGCAATCTGTACAGTAACCATCAGACTAAGACCTGTCGTTTGCCATGCCATGTGTTTCGTTTGGAACAAATGACTAAGCTTTGTCTTTTTCCCAGTTTCTTTTGTTTCTTCAAATGCCTCTGGTTCTTTTAGCCCTCTTCGAATAAATAAAACCATCAAGACCGGCAAGACACCGATGACGTAAAGCATTTTCCAGCCAAACAAAGGAATGATCACCGCTGCTAAGATGGCTGCCAAAGCTGCACCAACTTGTGCGCCGATTGCAGCGACAGAAGATGCACGCCCGATTTGTTTCTTTGAAAAGCTTTCAGAAATCAAAGACATACATGCGCCGTATTCCCCACCAGCGCCGATTCCTGCGATAAAACGAAACAGATAAACAAGATAAATATTCGATGCAAAATACATGAGTAAAGAAGCAATTGAGAACAAAATGACTGTTTGCGAAAATACTTTGACTCTCCCGTATTTATCCGCCATCAATCCAAAAAAAATACCTCCAACGAGCATCCCTAAATTAGTGATTGTTGCAATCAATCCTGCTTGCGTTCCACTAATATTAAAAGTTGCGATCATTGAAGATAATGAAAAAGCTAAAAACATAATGTCCATATTTTCTAAAGCAATACCCGCCGATGTTGATAATAATACCTTTCGTTGATACTTCGTCATTTTTCTTCCCCTTTTCTTTAAATCACCCTAAATTGTTAAAATCATATCCAAAATCCAAGAAAAAATCAAGAACTTTTTCAGTATATGCGAAAAAATTTTGATCCTTCTTTTGTAAACGAATGATTTTTCCAATGGAAGGTGCTGTGAATAGAGCCCTTTCTCTTTACACTCATGAAAGCGGATGCTATATTTCTTGGTAGAAATGGCTTACTATTGTTTTCAGAATGGAGTTTTTGACAAATGGACAAACAAGAATTTTTAGAACAAATCAGTCATGGATTGATCGTTTCTTGCCAAGCATTACCTGGCGAAGTTTTTTATTCAGAAGAAGGTGGCTTGATGCCTTATTTTGCACTAGCTGCAAAGAAAGCTGGCGCAGTCGGTATTCGGGCAAATTCAGTCAGAGATATTTTAGAGATCAAAGAAAAAGTTGATTTACCGATGATTGGTATCATCAAACGGGATTATCCACCTGAAAAACCGTTTATCACTGCAACGATGAAAGAAGTGGATGAATTAGTCGCAACTGGTGTCGAAGTGATCGCACTTGATTGCACGTTGCGCAAGCGACATGACGGCTTATCGATCAACGAATTCATTGAACAAATCAAAACAAAATATCCTCATCAATTATTTATGGCAGATATTGCGACCTTTGAAGAAGGAATCAATGCTTATAAAGCAGGGATCGATTTTGTTGGGACGACATTAAGCGGCTATACCGAAGAAAGTGAAGAAACAGAAGGGCCTGATGTGCAGTTGATCAAACGACTTCTTGAAGCTGATGTATGTGTGATTGCAGAAGGAAAGATCCACACACCCCAACAAGCCAAGGAAATCCAAGCGTTAGGTGCAGCTGGCATCGTGGTTGGCGGCGCCATTACCCGCCCACAAGAAATCGCTCAACGATTTGTTGCTGCGTTAGATTGACAACACTAGAAAACAAAAAACCACTGTCTTGAAGTAACGGTTCACACTGATCAGGGAATGGGACATTCGTTCACCTCCCCCACCTATAACCGAATAAACGGCGGGAACAGAAGTAACCTCTTATTATTAAAGTGTCCCTTCTTGAACTCCGTTTCTTCCATTTTAGACAATAATGGCGTACTAGATACTTTTTACCTACACAAAAAACGGTCTTTCAACACGTGCAAGGATGATCGCACGAATGGAAAGACCGTCTTTTCAGCCGGGGGGCTAAATAAAATATATGTTAAAAAAGAAAAAAATTTAGTTGGCTTTCATCTGTGCATCGAGTAATAACTCGTCAGGAAATTCACGAACATTAGCCATGGCACACTCACCAAAATAATCTGGTCCGTTCTTCCCTTTAAAATCAGATCCTCCAAAACAGTGGATATTGAAACGATCAACTAATTCCTGTACTTTTCGTTGATCTTTCAAACTATGTTCTGGATGATATTTTTCGATACCATCAATCCCAAACGAAGCCAGCTCAGGGATCAACTCGAAACTGTCGAGCTTTCCTGGGTGGGCAACGACGGACATCCCGCCGCCGAGCTTGATTGCTTGGATCACTTCGTAGACATCGATCATTTCTGCCTCTTCTTGACCAAAATCATTATATTTGAATAATTTACGGTAAAGATGTCCATCAATCGATGTATCGTATCCTGCTTTGATCAACGCAGACATGATGTGTTGTTTGTAAAGAGCGGTCGCCTGTTTCGCAAACTGTCTCACCTGCTCTTCTTTGATACGAAATCCTTCAGTTTGGATACGTCTCAACTGACGTAAGGTATTTCTTGTTCGCGCCTCACGCAACGGTTCACATAACTGTTCGATATACTGATAATTCAGTAGATTATACCCTAAGATATGTACCTGTTGCCGGCGTTTGAAATCATAAGCGGTCACTTCGATGCCTTCAATAAAATTGATTGGGGAAGGAGCGAAGACCTGTCTTATATGAGCTAATCCCGCCGAGGTATCTTGATCTACGACGGACAGGATATTCATGTGATGCTTCAATGCTAATTTGAGTAGTTCTTCTGGTGAACTGCTGCCATCTGAAAAGTAACTATGGACATGCAAATCTGCTTTCACTCGACGTTCTCCTCTCCTTTTTTCCAGTCAATTTCATCTCAATCAAGCGTGAATGATATATTTTTTTCGTAGTCTGATCGCCACCACTTCTAAGATCGCAACTACTGCTAAAATCATATACACTAATACGCCGATCTCATGAAAATCAAAATAAAAACTACTTGTCATCGCAAGTTGGAACCCTAAACCACCCGCTCCTGCGGCGGCACCTACGGCAATCGCATTAGTAAAGTTGATCTCAAAACGGATGAACAACCAAGAAAGCAAAGCGGTCATACAAGAAGGTAAAATTGCTTGGAACACCACCTGCCACCAACTTGCCCCACACGCACGTAATGCTTCGATCACACCAGAATCGATTTCTTCAATACTCTCAGAAAAGACCTTTGTGAGGTAAGCAATCGTGTGAAAAGACATGCCAATGATCGCCGCATTCGCACCCAATCCAATCAAGATCGAGAAAATCATGACCCACAAGATCGTTGGAACCGCACGGATGAATGACATTACTGTTCGGATCGCATTTGATATGCCCGGCTGGCTGATATTCCTTGCTGTAAACAATGCCATCAAGAAAGCTGTCACTCCACCGAGCAATGTGGTGATCACTGCTAAACCTATAGTCATACCTAATGCTTGAAGCAATGCTTCAAAGGGAAAACGTCCTGAGAGTCTTGGCTGGAGAAAAATCCGTTGCAAGTCTGTAAAAAATTGTCGCGTCGCATCCAGCAAGACGACCTCTCCATAATTCATCGTGAATAAGGTGTAGATCGATATACTAGTCAGTAGCGTAAACAAGACCCAAGGGACGATCCGATAGGTTTTCCACACGCGAATCCGGATTTTCTTTTTAGCATTTCGTCTGATTTTTGTCGGTTGGGCTAAGACGGTTTCTGTCACCGCTAATTCAAGTTCACTTTGTCGTTGGGCCATATCAATGAATCATCCTCCTAATTTTATTGGACGAAAGTTCCAGTGCGATCACGATGATGACGATCGTCAAGATGACCATTCCTGCCATATCGTAGCGAAATTTCTTATAATAGAGGTCAAACAGAAAACCGATCCCCGTTCCGGTCAATATGCCGACTAATGTTGCATCACGGATGTTGTTTTCGATCATGAACAAGATCCAACTGATCAGCTGACCAAAGACCATCGGTAAGACGCCTTGAAAAATGAGCGCAAAGTAAGAAGCACCAGTCGCCGTCATCGCTTCTGTGATACTTCCTGCCACTTCATCGATCGTTTCCATAAACGAGCGCGTCAAGTAACCGTACGTTGTAAAGGTGATGGCTAAATAACCAGTAAATTCATTTTGTTTGAAACTCAACAGTAGGACCATTGCCCAAACCACAATCGGGATATTTCTAAAAAAACTAGCAAAGACCCGCGCCACTGTTTTTGTTCCCTTATTCAGGCCAGTTGTCTCTGAACCAATGATTGCCGTAATCAATGAAAATACTGTGGCAGTCATCGTTGCTGTGATCGACAACAAAACCGTCTCAAGTAATTTAGATAAGATCAATGGCAAGGATTGGATCGAATTTTCCGTTGGGATAAAATTGGTGAACAACCAGAAAAAACTTTGGGGAATCGCCGCAATAGCTGCACCAAATTGAAAGCCAACAAATTGTGAAAAGGCAATGTACACGACAACAAAGCTAAAGAGTGTCACAAATAAAAACTGCTTCTTTTTACGAAAGAGATCTTGATTCAGTGTTTTATCCATCCAAGCCCTCCCTATACTAACAATTCATCAGACTGATAAATCTGATTGATTTGATTTGTTGTCAGTTCATCTGGGTTTCCAGAGAACACGACATTGCCACTATTCACGCCAATGATCCGATCGGAATAATCGATCGCAACTTCTACTTGGTGAAGATTCACTAGACAAGCAATATCTAATTCTTTCGTCACTTGCCGTAAATAATCCATAACGACTTTTGAAGATTTGGGGTCTAAGGAGGCGATCGGCTCATCACATAAGATCAACGCAGGACGTTGCATCAATGCTCGGGCAATCCCAACACGTTGCTTTTGTCCACCACTCAATTCATCACAACGTGTGTAAGCAAACTCTGATAATCCGACTTTTTCTAGCAAATCGAAGGCTTCCTGTTTTTCCTCTTCATTGTAGACACCAATCGAGCCTTTCACAGCAGACTTGTATCCAAGTCTACCGTGAAGGACATTTTCAACAGCTGTGAGGCGACTGACTAAATTATAATGCTGGAAAATCATACCGATTCTTCTTCTTTTTAAGCGTAAAGGCTTCTTCTTTAGACGTTGCATGTCCTCATCTTCAAAGAGAACAACCCCTTCATTCGCAGAAATCAACTGATTGATACAACGCAAAATCGTGGATTTTCCTGCACCTGATGGTCCGATGATCGAAACAAATTCTCCTTTTTCTAGTTGAAAGGAAATGTCCTTTAACGCTTGTTTCCCGTTACTATAGGTTTTTGAAATCGAGTCTACTTGTAATAGCATGGCTCGTCCTTTCTACTTCTTAGCGAAGTGGGTCATAGAAACTATCAGTGACTTCAACGAATTGTTCATCCGCTTCTTTCTGATATAGACCCACAGATTCTGAGTCTTTTGGTGAAAAGATCGCTTCATTATTCGTCACTTCTTCACTCATCATGGCTTGAGTGATTTTATCGACTGTTTCTTCATCCAGATTATCTCTGTTGACAACAAATGGTCCATTTAACACTGGGATCGAATGGATCACACGTACTTTTTCGCCTCTTACTGTATCAAATGGTGCCTCTGCATCTGCTTTTACTTGGTAAACGACACCCGCTTTATTTTCTTCACCTTCCACGACATCAAAATATTGAGCCATGTTCATAAATGCCGCTACGTCTGCATCGCCTTTAAGTAAGTTCACCGCAGAACCTTGGTGAGAACCTCCGAAAAGTACTTTATTGAAGAAGTCACCATCAATGATCAATTCATCCGAACTACCAAGTCCAAATTGGTCAACGATTGCTTGACTCGGTACTCTAAACCCAGAAGTGGAAGAATTAGAGACAAAGGAAAACGTTTTGCCTTCAATCGGTTCCAACGTATAGCCATCACCCTCTTGATACTCCGCTGTATCTTCTTCATTGACGACAATAAAACTGTAATAAACAGCATCTTCCAGAGTGCCACTTGCACCCGAATTTGTTAAAATCGCTTGAACATTTTCATTTTTGCGATTGGCTTCAATATAGCCATCTGGTCCCATATACGCTAAATCTACTTGTCCGTTCGCAATCGATTCGATCACGATATTATAATCTGTACTAATGACGATCTCGACATCTCTACCTGTTGCTTCCGATACGATCGTTTGGATCTCATTTCTTGATTGTTCAAATTCACTTGCTGATTCATTGGGATAAAAAGCAATCTTGATTGGTTCGGCAGAATTCTGGCTTTCGCCATCTGCTTGAGCATTGGAATTACACCCAGCTAATAAAAATAAACCGGTCATGAAAAACATCGCACTAATAACTTTCAATCGTCTTTTATTCCAAAACATGTGTGGTAAACTCCCTTGTTTTTTATTTGGTACATCTTTCATTTTATGGACTCAATGTAAATTTCTAATGGACTTCACGATAGGAGTAGATGAAGATTGTAAATCATTTGTAAAACAAGGTTTCTTTTCTTTGATAAGCTGACACATTGGTACGTCTGTTCTTTTAAAAAAATCAGTGAAAAACTTCAAGCGATCCTCTTAACAAATTCATCGAACATTTACAAAAAACGCAAAAATAAAGGACGAGAGCGGTATAAAAATAAAATTTATTTTTGTTTCTAACCTTAAAACCTAATAAACGGTGTTCCAGAAGCAACTCCATCGGAAATAAGCAGGAAAAACCAAAAATTTGAAGAACAATTTTCGGGTTTCCCTGCTTATTTCTCGGAGCTGAACACTTCTGTCAACAACAATAAAGACAAGAGAATAACAGGAGTAGAAACTCCCGTTATCATTCATTATTTTTTAACTGAATCAACAATTTTTGATAAGTATCCTCAAACCTGAAGTCAATCTCAATACTTTTATCTTCCCTGACATGAATTTCTTCAACAAGGTCAAGCAAAATTGCTCGATTCAATTTCGTTACATTTCTATGTTCTCGAAAAACTTCTATATAAGGCGTGATTTCATCACGGCTTTTTTGTTGTCCTTCAAGCTCTAATTTAATGTTTTTAATAACTTGTTTTAAGTATGAAATCTTTTCTTCAAAAGATAGCTTCATACGCATATACTCATCTTTAGACAAAACATCAGTTTTCCAGTCAATATATAGACTGTCTAGAATCCCTTCAAGTTTGGACAATTCATTTCGTTTATTACTCAAAGATTTTTCTGAATGTTCAAGACTAGAGCTAGTAATTTTTTCCTTCTGATTTTCGTCTAATATCTCTTCAAGACTACTTACCGTTTGTATCTGCGCTTGAATGGCGCATAAAACGGCATCTTCTACAAGCTCTTTCCTAACTCTGTATCCAGAAAAATCCCTTTTTGATTTAGCAGACTAGGTAGAACAAACATAATAGGTTAAATCTCTCTTCCCATAACGTTTCGTCATATAGTAATTTTTCGCTCTAGTTATCACAATTCCGCAATCTGCACATTTTACAAGCCCTGAGAATATATCAATAGTCCATTTGTTCTTTGTGAAACGATGCCTTTTTTGCGCATGAATTGAACGGATTCAAATAGCATCTTTGAAATAATTGGCTCATGAGTATTTTCAACGATAACCCACTCACTCTTAGGAACATTCTCAGTTTTCTTTAAAATTGGGCTTATTACCTTTGTTTTACCTTGAATCATATGCCTTATATAGGTTTCGTTATCCAATATCTTCCTAACAGTTGCTACGTACCATAAACCATCATTATTAGGAAAATTACCTGCAAATTTTAATCCCTTGCTTCGTTTGTATGAAGCTGGGCAAAGAATACCTAAAGAATTGAGCTTTTCAGTGATTGCTTTTTGGCTTAACCCATCATAGGCATACCAGTGAAAAATCTTTCGCACAACTTCGGCCGCCTCTTCATCAATGAAAAACTTATACTTTGTTTCTTCTGTATCGCCCTTAACATAGCCATAGGGAACAAATGCACCCACGAATTCACCTTTTTTCATCATTGTTCTAAATGTTTTACTAACTTCTTCAGAAACCTTAATTGGATAATAGCCGTTAAACATACCATGCAATTCTACTTCCATTGAATATGTTGGGCTAAGATTTAAAAAGGTATCAACATGAGGCGTATCAAGTGAGATAAAACGGGTCTGGAATTGCGGAAAGACTTCTCTCAAATGCCTGTTTTGGTCACCATTATTACGAAAAGCACAAGCTAAATTTTTACAAATAATCGTATCCACTCGTTCATTTTCTACATCTGAAATCATACGTAAAAACTCGGGGCGGTGAGTGGTTGTTACACCACTAATACCATCATCGATATAAGTATTAATGATTTCTTGATTTGCATTAAACTCATTTTCCAAATATTCGTAAATGATTTTACGCTGATTTGAGATGCTCAGGCTTTCATCTTTGCCATCTTCTTGAGAAAGGGTTATTGTCCCACTCTCTTTGATTGGCTGCAAGGATTGATTTATTCTTTAACATTTATTTTGTGGTTATCCCCATTTCACAAAATTTCATTGGTGACGACCCAAATATATTTTTATATATTTAGCTACTAAAATCTATTTAACAACTCGCTAAAATAAGATGGGTATCGCGAAATAGCTTCTCTCAGTAAGTCTTTATTTCTTTTTATTACCCTTTTACATTTTGATTTTGTTGTTAGATTAAGTCCAGATAAAACATTATTGATTTCTTGACAAATTACCCTATCAGAAAACCCCAATTCATAGATATTTATACTTTGAATATTTGGTAGGCCGTAGCGTAGTTGCTTCAACAAGAAAGATAAGCGCTGTATAATTTCATTTTGCTCCTCATCTAAAGACTTGATAAACGTTTCTATAGCATTCACAGTAAGTATAGTAGAGTACCCTAAACCATTATCGCAAAAATCTATTATCTCGCTGAGATTCATTGTTCTCTCTCGTCCCCTACGAGTAATTTTAACCTCAAACTGCTCACAGTAGTTCAAAATTTCAGAATATGTCTTTCCATTTATCCACATTATGGCTAAAGTAACAACTTCATTTTGATTTATAATCTTTTTCATTGTTTTATTTTTTGACAGAGAGACTAATTTTGGAATTAAAACAGTCATTAATTCAGTCATGTCTTCGAAGTTCATAAATGCCTCTAAATTTTGTTCAGTCCACTCTTTTAGATCCTTAGAAGAAAAGGCGCCCATAGAGATTTTCCCATAAACTTCAATATCATCAGTAGAAAAGTTCAATACATACTGTTCAACATATATGAATAATTTTTCTAAAGCTTTTTTTTCATCTATATTCGCCAGATGATACCCTAGAGTATTTTGAGCCATGATTCTAATGTCATACTCTAAAGAATATTGACCATCAATCATAAAAGATAATATATAACTTTCAACAGCCGACATGCTATTCTCAAAAATAGACAATTCTCTTTCGAAGAAGTTCCGAATGTCCTCAGGATAAGAGCCTTCTTCGAATTGCTGCCGCCAATTTCGAATAGTTTCTTTATAGCCTTCATAGTCTTCATATCTCAACTCTATGAGATGTTCAAAAGGAATGTTTAAGCTTCCTCTGCCTGCTGGCAAATTAATAGTTACTGTTTGAACCAATTTAAGCAAATTACTCTTACAAGATTCAGAGTTTTCTGGATTTAAGATATCCTTGTAATTCCTCCACCTCCATTGATTATCACGTTCTGACTTTCTTGAATAAACGAAGGGTTCAGATAAAATAACAGTACCTTCTGTATGTTTCCCGGCACGACCAGTTCTACCAATTAAGTTATGAAAATCTCGAACTTTAATTTTCTCGCCTGCTTGATAAATACTTGATATAATTAGATACTTTATTGGAAGGTTAACTCCCTGTGCTAAAGTGGAGGTGCAGACTATACATCCTATCAAGTCCTTAGACATGGCATATTCTGCTGACATTCGTATACCATTTGGGATACCTGCATGATGTATTAGAATTCCTTTCAAGGCAGTTTTGTAATAGTTATTCTCTTCCCCTAGATTAACCGCAACCAGATAAGCAATCTTTTCATTTTCACTATTCTTCACTTTTTCTTCAAAAGGGTATATATCGACTCCTCTATTTTCCAAATCTAAGATTCTAGTCAGAATCTTATCAGCAGAATCTTTTTTTCCACAAAAGATTGCAATCCCACCATTAACAATCAGTTTTAAAGCATAATATATACTCATATCATTAGTATTTACTTTTGAGCGACTGAAATCTACATCAGGAAAGAATCTATCATTTCGCTCTTGTCCAATTTTGCGTATCTGATTTATCTCAACAACTCGTGGCACAAAGAATTCTTGTTCATCAGGATTCTCAGGATTAATAAAATATAGTTGACCACTATCCCCCTTCCAATCACCTATAGCAATTGTTTTCGTTGCTGATCTTATTAAGTTATCGGATACAGAAATGCCTTCCTCTCCATTTATCCAATCATTAATTATTGAAGCATTAGGTATTATGGCAGAAATAAGAATTTTTTGGGCTTCTCTAGGGATACAGTGTTTTATGGTCGAAATTAGCAGTTCATAACCGATTCCACGAGATCCATCATCAAACATATGTGCCTCGTCAAATACTATCAACCCTATTGATTCTAATATAGTCATATCACTTCGAAGTAGATTAATAAGTTTTTCAGGCGTTAAAACCATAATATGTTTTTTGTTATCTTCTATTTCTTGAAATATGGACAGATCCTTTATATCAGGGATATCAGAGAATTCATTAATCATTACGTTTAAGTCACTTTCAAAATAACTATATAAATCAATAGAGATTTCCTTGCATAATGCTCTAAAAGGAGCTACGATTATTGACAAATTAGTTCGTTCAGCTAGAAAGGCTGATCTCACGACTAGAGCGATTGATGTTGTCTTCCCCGAACTTGTAGGCATTTGAATAACTCCTGATTTACCTGAAAAAATACCTGATTTTCCTAACTTCACTTGAGAGGGCCACAGTTCCTTGATACTGTTTTTTTCTAATAAAAATTCTTCCCACAAATCATCACTAATATTTGAAAATTTTGGCAGCATATTCAAAGCAGAATTGTTAACTTTCTTTACAAAAATAGCAAGTAAAGCATCGCTAAGAAGCAGTTCTCTAGGAGTTCCACTATTATATATATCTCTTTTATATATATCAAAGTCCTCAAATCGAACAGGAATATTTTTACTGAAATATGAAATATAAGATTTTATTACTTTACTTAAATAATTGCGATGCCGACCTCCAATAGTATTTAAATCAAAGTCTTCCAAATCATCATTTAGGATTGCTACAATAACCTTTTCAATTCCTCCACAGCCAACATCTAAGTTGGAATCTATTCTTTTCAACATTACTTTTGAGCTTCCAATAAGATCACTAAAATAATAAGCAATAGATCCTAACAGAGCATAATAGGAATCATTATTCATTAATTCATTAATTTTTGACTGCATAAATGAGTCAAAGAAAGAAGATGCGAATTTTAATTCAGAATTCTCTATTTCTATAATATCCATAGAACCATTCAGGTACCAAATCCTATTTGAAATATCACCAATAGCACCAATAGCAATCAAAAAAAGATCTTTAACATTTTTCTCGACTTCAATATGATCTTCTAGTGGAACGCCATATTCGTACATCTTAGATTTTGCCCGAGTTTTCTTTAATAAATATTCTGACGTTTTACCAATCAACATTCGCTAGCCCTCACATACATTTCCTTGACAAATTCCATCAAGCGTTCAGAGTGAATAACTAAAAGATTTATATTATCATCTGGATGCCCGTCTAAATCAACTTGTTTAATCAAATCTTCGTCATATGAATATGTAGAATGCACCGCTACAGCAGAAAACTTTATTTGATAAGGTCTATCAGTTCTATTTTGAAATCTCTGAATAACTTTAGCTTCAGCATGTCTATTCCCGTACACTAATCTTTGCACCTCTGCATTTAATGACTCAGCAAGTCTTATTTCGTCTTTTGCTGAGTCATTCACTGCTGTTTGAAGCATAGGCTTAGGATTTGTCTCGCTTGATTGCGCCTTAACTTCAAGAACAATTAATTCATCTTTAGGACTTGGACTATCAACATTAGAGCATTTATATCCTAGAACATCGCTTCCCATTGTTGATGAATTTCTATTTACTTTATTTCTATATCTAGTTCTGGTCGTATAGTATAGTTCGAAAAACTCTATGTAATCATGAACTAGTATTTCTGCAAAATCTCCTGACATAACTGCTGATCCAAGACTAGCTGTTGAATCAGGGAATTTTACTTTATTCAAATAATCTTTTCTTGACAATCCAGTTCCAGACCTAAAAAAATCAATTTCTGAATCTAAACAATAATGCTCTCTAAGGTGTTTTGCCCATGAATTCAAAATATCTTCTTCATCTTGAATATCTAGATTGTAAACATTAACATTTTGTCCGTTTTCTGTTTTCAAATCTGCTTGCTTTTTAAAATATCTCATGTGTGAAGGCATTTGCTCTCCTTTCGTGATAATACTCACTTTTTCTGACCATTTAATTACTATTCTAAACTACTTCTAATTCGTTTGAAAGACCTTAGAGTATGACAATTTAAATTTAGATTCTCTTGTTAAAAAAATCGCACAAATAAAAGTATATCTTTCATTTACTAAAGACTATATTTTTTTATCCTGAAAAATATGATATTAGTGTCATTTAACAAATTAAAATGACAGAATTAAATGAGGCTGGGACATTAATAGAATCCTAGCCTCACTTTGTGTCTAAAAACGAATGAATGACATTTTAAAACCATACATCACGATAATAAAACGAAAAATAGCGAATATATGTGGGATTGCATTCGGATTTCCCATCTCCTTTCTTGTGGCATCTCCTTTTTGTCCCACTCTCCTTTAATGGGCGAGTCCATTTATTTAGTATTTTTTTCCTTACGGAAGCTAACACTTCTGTCACAACCTCGTCCTTTTTTTATTCTCAATCACCCTATTCTTGATTTTACACCGTTGGTCTAGTTGCGATTGAGGCACAGTTTACTCGCTTTTACTTTTAGCAATAAACAGATAAATGTGATGGTAATACTTGGATCGTTACTGGAAGTTTTGTTCCTTCATCCCCATCGATATTTGTTGCCAGTTCTTCTTCGTCCACTAAAGCAATCACTAATTTTTCTGCGGTCTGGTAAGCAAGATTCTCCGTTGTCGCATCGACCCCTTTGATCAAATCAGGCACTGCTTTTAAAGTATCTATGAATGAACGATCTTTCAAGTACACAAAGTGTAGCTTGCCATCATTGATTTCTGCCTCTGGCAAGAGTGTCTCAAAACCACCGACTGAGTTTGTCAAACCAATCAGCAGTGTGCTACTTTCGATTTCTTCCTCTACGCCGTCGGCTTCCACACGGAACGTATAGGACTGGGTATTCGTCAGTTGTTTGAAGCCAGAAATAAAATAAGCCATCTTTCCTAGTTTGGTTTTCTTTTCAGGATCAACGTCATTGATTGCTTCTGGAATCGTTCCGATCGCAACAACGTTCATAAAATATTGATCATTGATCTTGCCGATATCTAAAGGTTTCGTGTGTTCGATCGAGAATTGTTGGATGGCTTCCTCTGGATCGATCGGCATGTTCAATGCTCGGGCCAAATCATTTACTGTTCCTAAAGGGAAAAAGCCAAAATTTGGTCGTTCTTCTTGCTCTGCGAGACCGCTGATTGCCTCATTTACCGTGCCATCACCACCCATTGCAAAGACACTATGGACTTTCTCTACCGCGCCTTCACGAGCAAATTCCGTCGCGTCACCACTTTTTTCAGTATGCAAAACTTGGACTTCCTCAAAAAGCGTACGCAATTTATTTTCTGCCATCTCTTCATATTCTTTTGCTTTTTCTCCTCCAGAACTAGGGTTAACGATCAACAACGCTTTTTTCATCCGATTTCTTCCTTTCTAGTTTGTTCTTTCTCTTACAATAACATAAAACAAGAAAATTCTAAGGAATGATGCTATGGGGAAAAGCAACAAAAAAGCGATAAACTCTGAATCAACAGAATTTACCACTTCACTTTTCAGATCATTCATTCGAAAAAAATACTGCCACTTCAAACGTGCCACTTGACTCATTAAACCAAAACCATTCAGAAGCACCGGTTATTCGGCTTTAGTACATTCTTGACCTTCTTCCCTGCTCTCATGTAACGATATTTGAAATAAAAAATAAACACTCACTTAGATTGATTATCACACATATCTTTTTTTGCTACTTGAGCGCATGAAATTTGATCATCCTTAAAACCAAATAACCGGTACTTCCGAAATACTTTGTTTATTGCGATTGCCAATCTGCTGGATAAGTGACATAGATGAAGCGTGCTTCCCCAGTTACTGAGAACTGGATACTCGTACTTTTCGGAATCAAAATCACCTCGCCAGCTTTTGCAGAGACTTTACGTCCATCGATCAGTATATCTAGCTGACCAGAAATCACATAATCGATTTCATCATATTCTAACGTCCAATCGAAAGTCGTATCCGTCATCTCCATGATGCCGCAACCAAGACGTGGGCTTTCTTGTAATGAAAAGAGATCCTTCGTGTATACTCGATCCGCAGGGTTTCCTGTATCAAGGCGATCTTCTTCAGACACTGTCATTTCTGCTAGTCTAATGGAAGCAACACCACTAGGATCGACCTGTTTTGCCGGCATCAATTTTTCCATCACTAATTGTCGTACTAAGTTTTCGATCATTTGACGATCTAATTCTGCCATTTTCGCCACGCTCCTATTCTACGATCGTTTGCTCTTGTTTCGTTGTTGTTTGCTCACTTACGATTACTTCTTTTTCTTTTCCTAATAAACGATTCGCCATGAATACTGCAACAAAGATCGCAGTGATCCCACCAACGATCTTTCCAACCATCATCGGGAAAATCATTTCTTTCGCCACGCCCGCAGTAAAGCCTAAATGATCACCTAAAATAAATGAAGCCGAGACTGCAAATGCCACATTGATGATTTTTCCACGACGGTCCATGTCTTTTAACATTTGGAACATCGGGATATTGTTTGCTAATGTAGCCACCATGCCGGCAGCTGCAATTTCATTCATACCTAAAACTTTTCCTAATTTCATCAAAGGTTTGTTAAACACTCGTGTGATGACTGCCACTAAACAGAATGCGCCAGCCAATGTCAACGCAATATCACCCACTACTTCGATACCTTCTGTCACCGGAGCAATTCCTGGAATCAATGTGATGTCAACTAATTGTTGGATCGCACCAATGACCAAGCCAGCAATTGCAACGATCACTACACCTTTACCAAAGACATTGAATCCTTTGATCATTCCTTGTGGCGCTAACCATAGACCTACAATGATCAAAGCGGCAACGATCACGATCGGCAATAAGTTTGGTAAAATCATACTCATTGGCATGCCAGCAACTAAGCCACCTGCTAACAAACCTAATGGAATCGTAATGATTCCGCTCAGCACACCTGTTGCTAAGTATTGTTGATCTTCTTTTTCAATGATTCCTAAAGCAACAGGGATCGTGAACACTAAAGTTGGTCCCATCATTGCGCCTAAGATCGCACCGGCAAACAAGCCAGCTTGTGGGTCATGCGCCATTTGTTGTGCTAAGGCGAAGCCACCCATATCGTTGGCTAACAAAGTCGTCGCAAACATCGAAGGATCTGCTCCTAAGAATTCATATACAGGTACAACGATTGGGCTAAGAACTGTTGCAAGAACAGGTGCTAATGTGATGATCCCGACCATTGATAAGGCTAATGAACCCATCGCCATCAAACCTTCTTCAAATTGTTCCCCTAACCCTAATTTATTCCCGATACATTTATCGATCCCGCCGATAACCATAAAAAGAACCATGATATACATAATGATTTCATTGATACTCATCGTAAAACTCCTTTATTCTTCAATTGAATCAATCACACCGACAATCATTGCATCAATAGGTGTATCTGGATCACCAGCTGAAATTCTGGCTGCTTGTCCTTTGCTGATCAATACCTTGTCACCGACACCGGCACCAGCATTGTCTGCTGCGACAATAAACCCGATTTTTGTTTCTTTCTCGTCTAGTACATCGACCATCAGTAGTTTCCAACCATTTAGTTTTTCATCTTTTCTGGTCGACCATAGACTTCCAGTCACTTTACCTAATAGCATCTGTGATCCCTCCTCATTTGAATAAACGATTTCTTAGCGCATACTCCTCTGCTAAGGGTGTCAACCGTTCCTGATTCATTAAATCTATTCCATTTGTTTCTTGTAGCCGCTGGATCAACTGCTTTTCCGTGACATACTTACGTTTTGGCAACTCTTTTGCTAACATTTTTTTTCGGCAAGCCGCTAAAAATGAGTTATAGCTTGCATTTTCTTCTTCGAAAAAATACATCCCATAACGTTGGCATTGCACTGTTGATTCAGTGATTTTCTTTTTCAGATGGTACTTCATTTTGTTTGGACTGTTCACTGACTCTGTTTGCAGAACCAAGACAGGCTTTCCTGCGAACAAAAAAGAAAGGATACTCGCCGTTTTTTGATCAGTCGGTAGCAACTGAGCAATCGCGGCCAATTGAGGAAAACTGACATGTTGGACGACTAAGCCATCGCTTTTCGTTGGATCTTGCGTTTCTATCCAATCGACCATCGATCGTTCAGCAAATAACGTTTTAGGATAACTTGCTTTTTCGTCCATCCATGCTAACTGATAGTCAGCTGTGGGCAATCGGTTCATCAGCATTTCTGTGACTTGCTGAATGACTTTTTCGATCTCCGTTACCTTCACGAAATCCCCTCCCTATTTACAAATGTAACCACGATCTCCTTTGTTCAAGCCGCAAGCATTTGCTTCATCGTAATCAATGTGCATATACGTCGCAAAATCTGGACTGACACGGACAACCACATCATCAAAGATCAGCGGACGACTTGCTTCCACACGTACTTTTACCGTTTGGCCATTCACTACTTGGTTTTTGTTTGCATCTTCTGGTGTCATATGGATATGGCGCTTTGCCACGATCAAGCCTTTATCTAATTGAACAGCTGACTCACCGTTCATTAAGATAACGCCTGGTGTTCCTTCGGTTTTGCCACTTTCTCTGACAGGCACGCGACTGCCTAAAATACGTGTATCCGTCATCGAAACTTCAACTTGTGACTCCGCTCGTTCTGGGCCTAAAATGACCACATTTTGGAATAAGCCTTTGGGACCTGCGACAGTGATCCGCTCTTTACAGACATACTGACCGGGTTGAGACAATTCTTTGACTTTGGTCAATTGGTATCCTGGACCAAATAATGCGTCGATATCTTTGCGACTCAAATGCACGTGTCTTCCTGAAGCTTCTACTTCGAAAGAATGTTGTTGTGACTGGATACGTTGTACCACTTCATTGATAATTTCATTTAAATGATCCAATCGGTTCATCTCCTACTCATTTTTCGGCAGTTGAATCATACGTTGCAATTCTTCTGCCCATAACATAAAAATAGCTAAATCTGTCGGAAATTCTTCTAACAATTGACTGATTTTCTCTATTTGATACTCGATCTCATTGATTGAATAGCGTAAGGTTCTTTTTTGCAAGGAGGAACGATACATCATTCCTAAAAGTCGTTTTGGATGAGTTGAGCGCTTTTTCCCATCCAATCGACTAAAGCTTGCTAACCAATCTTGCTGATATTCTAAATACAACCAACCTTCGGCATAAATATCGTTTTCTTCCAATAAATGAAAGAAGAGTAGATTTTTCAGTTTTTTTATTTCTAAGCCAATTTTTCGTCGCACACTAGGCATCAACGATTCTTGTTCAAACATCGGTTGCTTAGGTTTCTCCATTGGAGAAGAAACGAGTTTTTCTCGCATAAGCGGAATATGATGCTCACGTAAATAGCTGGAGGCTGCGGGAGTCAAAAGACAATCCTTTGGCACAATGAAAGTGATTCCTGTTTGTATTTCTTTCTTCCGAAACATGTGCCGTAACTGGTCTTCTGTAATCACACCCATTTAACGCTCTCCTTTCTCCAATGGATTATTTCCAAGCATTGATCTCGTCTTGGAAACAAGCCAAATGAGCCAAAAATATAAGGAGTATTTTCGGTTCATTTGGCTCTTGTTTCATTTTAGACGTCTCTTACGATGATTATTCAGCCACTTTTGGTAAAATCGCATCTACTTCAGTGTGAGGACGTGGGATCACGTGTACAGATAATAATTCGCCAACACGTTCAGCTGCTGCTGCACCTGCATCTGTTGCTGCTTTTACAGCCCCAACATCACCACGAACCATGATTGTTACTAAGCCGCCACCTACTTGTTCTTTGCCGATCAATGTTACGTTTGCTGCTTTCACCATTGCATCTGCTGCTTCAACAGCACCTACTAATCCACGAGTTTCGATCATTCCTAAAGCGTTTGTACTTGACATTATAATTTCCTCCTATTGTGTGTGTTTTCAATTAATATATATTACATATTATTGTAATCGAGCTAATACTTGGGCAACGAGTGTATCGATCAACTCATCTTTGTTGCCCCCTTGGTTGTTTGTTTCTTGGACTGGCATTTGAGCGCCAGCGCCAAATTCTTGACGGATGTCCGCTAGATCAGTGACACCGTAAGCGACACGACGAACATTGAATAGGTTTTCTACTCCGATATTGTCAGATGTCGAACTTCCACCAACGGCGCCACAGCCTAGTGTCAAAGCTGGTACTAAGCCAGTTGAAGCCCCGATTCCGCCTAATGAACCTGCGGTGTTGATCAACAGACGAGAAACTGGTTTTCTTAAGCCGAATTCACGGACGACTTCTTTGTTTTCAGTATGGATACACATCGTGTGTCCTGCACCTTCACCTTTTAAGATCTCTACCGATAGATCACAAGCTTCTTGCCAGTTTTCTACCGTGTAAAAAGCAATGATCGGTGCTAATTTTTCTCTTGAGAATGGATACTTGATGCCAACGTTGCTTTCTTCTGCCACGATCAGACGACGATCAAATGGAATATTCAACCCAACTAATGAAGCGATATGACGAACCGAACGTCCAACGATTTGTGGGTTCATCGTGCCGTTAGGTCGTAAGATAAAGCGAGACAATTTATCTGCTTCGTCTGGACTCAAGAAGTAAGCACCTTGTTTGATCAATTCAGCTTTTACTGCTTCACGATTGACTTTTTCCACGATGATGGACTGTTCTGATGCACAGATCGTTCCATTATCAAATGTTTTAGAATCCATGATCCGTTTCACCGCCATTGGGATCAATGCGCTACGTTCAATATATGCTGGACCATTTCCTGGACCTACGCCGATCGCCGGTGTTCCTGAAGAATACGCCGCTTTGACCATCGCATTGCCACCAGTGGCTAAGATCAAGTTCGTATCTTTGTGGGTCATCAATTCTTTTGTTGCTTGCATCGTTGGTGTCGTGATCACTGACACACTCTCTTTTGGTCCCCCCGCAGATTCAATCGCTGAACGAATGATCTCAACGGTCGCTTGGATCGATTGTAAGGCGTTTGGATGTGGGGAGAAGACGATACTATTCGCAGCTTTCAATGCGATCAAGGCTTTGTAGATCACTGTTGAAGTTGGGTTTGTCGATGGGATCAATCCAGCAACCACCCCAACAGGTACGGCAATCTCCGTTACCTTTTTCTGTGGGTCTTCATTGATGACGCCCACTGTTTTCGTATGTTTGAATTCTTCATAAACGATTTTTGAAGCAAAAGCATTTTTGATGATTTTGTCTTCATAGATGCCGAAGCCAGTTTCTTCATTCGCCATTTTTGCTAGACGTTCACGTTGTGAAAATGTAGCGTCTGAAACGGCTTTGACGATTTGATCAATCTGCGTTTGCGAAAATGTTTCTAACACTTGTTGTGCCTTCTTTGCAGCTGCGATCAAATCTCGAGTTTCTTGAATCGAGCGTAAATCTTTATCCACGATGGGTCACTCCTTTAATTTCTGCCATGATCGCCTCTACTAATGCTTGTTTGCTTGCAGATTTGATTTCTGATGGTTTTAATTGTTTCACATTCAATTTGTAAGCTTCTTTTCGTAACTCAGCCACACGTTTTGCTTGTAGCTCTGCCCGACGATCGTTTGTTTCACTGATCTGCGTGGCTTCAACCTTCGTTTCGACTTTTGTCGGCTCGGCTGGTTCTTCTAAACAATCAGGTGTTACTTCAGTGACACGTTCTTCTGTTTTCGGTTGTTGAAAAAGGATGTGCGTCTGTTCATCCACCCGTGAAATCACATGATGTGAAATCAGACAGTTCAATGCCTTCGCTACGACTACCCCTGTATCGACTGCTGCATTGACAGCAGCAACATCACCACTTAGTTGGACAGTGGTTAGTCCACCTTTGATGATCTCCGCATTCAACAAGGTCACATCTGCGGATTTTAACGCAGCATCGCTGACACTGACAGCGCCTAAAAATCCGCGAACTTCGATCATACCAATCGCATTCATTCGTGACACTCCCTTAGTAACTCAACGGATTTTCTGCGATCCGTTGAACGACTTGTTCAAAAGCAGTACAAGCTGCTTTACATGCTGATTGACTACCCGTTAAAAGCGCCCCACCAAAGTTTGTTTCAGATGGCGGTCCAAAGAAACTACAGATTTCAACATCCGCCGCTTTCAATGCTGCATCTAGTGCGACCATTGCTTCTAAAGGTGGCGCGATCAAGTAAGCAATTGCTTCGCCTTCACGAATGCTCGCTTCTTTTGATAAGTATCTTCCAGAACGAGAAACCACATGGGCAAAGTACACGATGCTGTCATCGTCATTTGCACTGATAAAGCTTGCTTCTTGTTCAATGACTTGTGTCACGACAGATAGTCCACTTGTGATCTCAGCCGGACTTGGTCCAGCAATGATCCCGATCACTTCACCTGCTAGTTTAGTAGAGGCATTCGCCGCTCCTGCGTACATACTTTTCGCATAGACAACTTCTACTTCCGCCGCCTTTGTTGCTTCATCTAAAGCCACATAAGTCACATCATCACAATCTGATGTCACGATACCTAATGAGCGCATCCCTGGTGTCAACCCAAATTGCTCTGCTAACGCAGCATCTACATTAGGAATGACTTGAACACTCAAGACGTTTGCGCCTAAACGGTCATTTTTCATTGATGATTCTCCTCCTATTCGGCTTCTTTCAATTCAATCCCAGATTTTTTCTTATCTAGCATTTTTTTGATCAATTCAGCGATATATGCACCGGCTTCAACCGCTGGTGTCCCACCCTTATGGATGTTTGAGATCACTGTACGACGAGCTTCCGGCATTCCGACAGTCGGACGGTAAGCAACATACGCACTCATCGATTCTGCTGTTACAAGTCCAGGACGTTCACCAACTAATAAACAAACGACTTCTGCATCAGTGATCTCGCCGATTTGATCCATTGATGGTACACGACAATATTTGACGAATACGACTTGATCAAAATCTAGGCCATACATTTTCAACCCTTGTTTGATTGCTGGTAGTACTTCTTTGATATTTGCTCCGATAGCCGCAGAACTTAATCCATCCCCAACAACGATTTGCACTTTGGCTTTTGCTGTCGTTTGTTGTTTGATTTTTGTGCTATTTTCTTCATCAAATTGACGACCAAAATCTGGACGAGTCAAGTATTCGTCTTTTGTTTTACAAATCGTTTGCGTCGAGATGAAGCCCATTTCCTCAATCAATTGTGGATCAACATCAGAGAATACGGCATCTTGTGCTGCTGCATGGTCCGCACGGAAACGTAAGGTAGAATCAGTCATATAGCGAGTGCCTGTACGTCCCACTCCAATACGAGCAGGTGTAAATGCCTTCATGCGCAAGTATCCTGTTTCATCTTTTGCATCTTTGACCAAAAGCTGTTTACGTAGATCTACCTCTGTGATGTCGTCGATCATGCCTTCTTCTACTACTGGCATGGTTGTTGTCATCGTATTGGTTGTTGTGGCTGGTGTTTTTGGTAGTTCTGTTGATTGTTCTGTTGATTGTTCTGTTGGTTTTTCACCGGCTACCATCTCACTTAGCATGGAAGTGATCATTTCTTTCAATTGTTGTTCGTTCATTTTTTTCTTGCACCCCACTTATTTGATAAATACTGAAGCATCGCCGGCTAAGCTTGTTAATTTTCCATTTTCCATCAAGCCCATTTTCTCCATCCAACCTTCAAATTCTTTGATTGGACGTAAACCGAACAAATCACGGACGGTCGCTGTTTCATGGAAACCTGTCGTTTGATAGTTCAACATCACATCATCCCCATGAGGAATACCCATGATATACGTACAACCAGCTGATGTTAGTAACACAGCTAAGTTTTCCATATCGTTTTGATCTGCTTTCATGTGGTTTGTATAACATACGTCACAACCCATTGATAAACCTGTTAGTTTACCCATGAAGTGATCTTCTAAACCTGCACGAATGACTTGTTTTGAATCATACAAGTATTCTGGTCCAATAAAACCGACAACAGTATTCACAAGGAATGGATCAAATTTCTTCGCTAAGCCATAGCAACGTGCTTCCATCGTTACTTGGTCTGCACCAAAATGAGCTTCAGATGATAACTCAGAACCTTGACCAGTTTCAAAATACATCACGTTCGGTCCAGCTGCTTGACCACTGCTCAATGCTAATGCTTGCGCTTCAGCTAACATGTCCGCATTCAAACCAAATGCAGTGTT
The DNA here is from genome assembly GCF_051715065.1 of Enterococcus sp. AZ062. Classification (NCBI taxonomy): domain Bacteria; kingdom Bacillati; phylum Bacillota; class Bacilli; order Lactobacillales; family Enterococcaceae; genus Enterococcus; species Enterococcus sp. AZ062. Next base: position 2,602,196 of record NZ_JBIOTB010000001.1, read on the forward strand.
TCCTTTTTCTGATCCAGCAATGGATTGGAAAACTAAACCAGTCGGTGCGCCTTGACGCATGGCTTCCATCTGGGTCGTCACGTGAGCCAAGACACAGGTTTGTGTTGGGATCTCCCATTCGCTGCGAAATTCTTCAAATTTATCTAAACAACGTTTCACGCTTTCTGTCGAATCATCCACTGGATTCAATCCGATCAGTGCATCGCCAGCCCCGTACGATAAGCCTTCCATCACAGAAGCCATGATCCCGTCTACGTCATCTGTTGGGTGATTGGGTTGTAGACGATTGGAGAAAGTACCTGCGCGACCGATTGTTGTGTTGGCTGTTTTTTCAATGTGGATTTTTTTTGCGCCCACGATCAAGTCCATATTCGACATCAATTTGCAGACTGCCGCAATCATTTCTGCAGTCAATCCACGAGAAATATATTTGATTTCAAAATCTCCTGTTTTATCTGAAAGGATGTATTCTCTTAATTCGGCAACTGTCCAATGTTTGATCATGCCGAAAATACGCATGTTGACTTGGTCGATAATGATACGTGTGACTTCATCTTCCTCATAATCAACCACTGGATGGTTGAATAAATCGTTTAAAGTCAGATGAGATAACACGACTTTCGCTGCTACTCGTTCTTCCGCAGAAGTTGCTGCCACACCCGCTAATTTATCTCCTGATTTTTCTTCATTTGCTTTAGCCAATACTTCTTTGACTGAAGAAAACTGATAGGTTTTGCCAAATAATTTTGTTTTTAAAATCATTTTTCTTGTCGCTCCCTTAATTAAATACTAATGTTTTGACAACTACTGGTAACACTGCACCTTCGGCGACAGGTTGACCAATATCGATGTAATCCCCATTTTCTACTTTGACGGAATCAATGCAGATGAACGGATAATCCCCCGGTAAATACGCATGTAAGGCATGACCTAATGCTTTTGCCATGTCTTCGTCCACCATGATGACGAGTGGGATATTTTCAGTGATCAAGGCAGATAACCCTCGAACGATACCTTCCGCATATCGTTGGACATCCGCAAACGTCGGGTTCACGATCCCCTTCATCGCTAAAGCGATTTGTGGTGTTTCTTCCAACCGATGCCAAGCCAGCTTTTCATTGATGCGCTCACTCATTGCTTCAGCAGGCAAGGACTCATCTTCTTGGGAAACTTTCAAGATCGGAATATTTTTGATTGGCAGGATCTGCTCATGATAAGCGATCGTACTGCCGCTAATATCAGCAGTATGGGAACCTGCCCCGACCACCGTTGCCCGAATCGTTTCGTTACTTTGTAAGACTTCTTTTTCCGCGAAAATTTGCGATTTTCGTAAAGCCGTACCTAATAACAGACCGATATCCCCATACTTGAACATATCTGTCACTTCTTCGATCAAGCAATCCGCTACACCACCAGAAAAAGTGACGATTGGTAGTTCGCCATCTAGCCGTAACCCTCGGTTCGTAATGAATAACTCATAAAAGGGACTTCGTTTTCCGATCCCCACGCTATTCGCCAAAACTTTTACTAACTCATCAATCACTGGTTGGATTGCGGGAACAGAAGCTTTTGTTCCAACTTTCAACGGCAATCTCAACTGCTCGATCATTTCTGTGATCTTTGGTGAAATATACGAAATAATCCCTGCTTGATCGACCTTGATCAGTCGACCGCCGATATCAAAACAGGCGGTATCATCGATTTCCCCATCGGTGAAGACGACTAAGTTACTCGTGCCACCGCCGATATCGATGTTGACGACCGAAGCATGACGCTTTGTCGAATACTCTTGCGCGCCTGCCCCTTTTCCGGCAATGATACTTTCAAGATCTGGGCCAGCTGTCGCGACCACGAAATCCCCAGCAAAACCACTCAACGCTTGTAATACTTTGCTCGCATTGGCTTTACGAGCTGTTTCACCGGTGATGATCACCGCGCCCATTTGGATTTGTTGCTTCTCGATTCCTGCTTGTTGATATTGTCGGGAAACAAACGCTTTGATTGCTTCATCATCAATCATTGTCTGATTGATCAAAGGAGTGAAGATGATTTCACTACGGTAGATCACTTCCTTATCTGAGATCGTGATCCGCGGAACGGAAAACGCAGAGGCGAAATTTTCGATCGTCAGCTCCGACAAAACAAGCTGGGTCGTTGAAGTACCTAAATCGATCCCTACAGTAAGAATTTTTTCTTTTGCCATCTTTTTTCTCCTTTCTACAAACAAAAAATGCTTAAAGACAGCCTAGAATTTCTTCTACGCATCTTTAAGCATCGTTGCTTTTTCACCGAACAACATCTTTGGTGTTCTGTTCAAAATAGAAACAAGTTTTTGTTCCTTTATTGGATGATTCAATTTTCACTTTCCCTTTTAGCTTATCTTTGATATAGCTATTCACGATCATCAAACCTAAACTGGTCTCTTTGTTTCGGTTGACATCATAGCCATTGCCGTCATCTGTAACAGTGATCGTAATGACTTTATTTTCGATTTCTCCTCTGACTTCAACTATGCCATGTTGATCTGCCTCAAAGGCATGGTCAAAGATATTTTGGAGTAACTCGTTGACGACTAAGGAAATGGAAACCATTTGATCGCTAGAAACAGTGATCGTCGGATCAACCGTTAGAGTCAAGCGGACTTTCTCCGGATTGAAAATATGCCGGAAATTGTACATCACTGCTTCAAGCATTTGACGCAAGGAAACATTATCTTCCACTTGCTTCGACAATAATTCATGAGTCATCGCGATCGCCATGATCCGGTTCACACTTTCTTTTAGTACTTTACTAGCCTCTTTGCTAGTGGTACGGCGTGCTTGGATCCTCAATAACGAAACGACGGACTGTAAATTATTTTTGACGCGGTGATGGATCTCTCGAATCGCCACCGATTTTGAGACGATTTCGTCTTCTTTCTTTTTCACTTCTGTATTATCTTGAATAATCATTGCTACTCTCGATCCTGCATCAATCCAAACTTTTCGAATATTAAAGTAATAATTTAAATACGCGGTCTCTAATTCGATCAACCGATTTTCGGTCTGATCATTCATCTGATAAAGAACATATTCGAACGTTGTATAATCAAGGGAGAGATTGTCATAGTGTAAATCATTGATCATTTCGCGATAGCCTAGTTTTCGGTATAATTCTTTGGCCCGATGATTCGCCAAGACCAGATTTCCTGTGGTCGTATCAAAAATCAAGACCGCTTCGGCTAGCTGGTCCATGATCAAAGGATCGAATGTGGATTCGACCGCTATTGTCCCTTGCTCGTTTGACTGTAGTTCTTGTCGTTCAACTACCCCAATCGGTTGCTCGACTCCCTCTTCTACGATGATCACACCGATCGTTCTTTGTTCATTGCGAATCGGAAAAATGTTTTGCTTGATCAAGCGATTTTCTTGCGTGACTGCTAACAACCCAATGCTATTCAAGCTTGTTTCCATCGTCCGTAAGACGCCAGGTTCATTTTTTAGTAACGCTTCTTTTCCGACAACTTCATATTTATATAATGAGGGGATATGTTTTGGCTTCTTATGATAGACAACTAATGCTTCTTTGGTCATTTCATTAAAGACATCGATGAACACATCTGCCATCTCATAATGCTTAGACTCTGCTAAATAAGCACTCGTCCGACAAAGCTCTTGGATATCTGACTGGGTTAGGTTGGTATAACGCTGACATAATGTATTGATTCGTTCCATTATTCATCATCCATAATAATCAATTCTGCGATGTCACTCATCCGTGCGCGTTTGTTCATACTTAATGTACGTAACATCTGGTAAGCTTCTTCTTCAGAAATATTATTTTCTTTTGCTAAGATCCCTTTTGCCTTCTCCACAACTTTTCGTTCTTCCAGTTTCAACTGTAGTTTGTCGATCTGCTGCAGCAAGTTTTGGGTTTCTTTCCCTCTGGCGATCCCCATTTCAATGGTTGGGATCAATGATTTTGCATCTAATGGTTTTACCAGGTAACCGATTGCTCCTAATTTCTTCGCTTTCTCCGTATTCTCATGATCACTGTAAGCAGAAAGAAACACGATACTCCCTGCTAACTGATCTTGGATGATTTTTTTACCGGACTTTAGACCATCTAAAATCGGCATTTGGATATCCATCAATACGAGATCCGGCTTAGTCTCTTTACAAACTTCGATTGCTTCAAATCCATCTGCGGCTTCCCCAACAACTTCATAACCAGCTTCCAGTAGAATATCTCGAGTGTCCAATCGTGTGATTGGTTCATCGTCTACTATCACAATTCTGCCCTTCATATTCAATACGCTTTGTCTCCCCCGAACTAAGTTCTTGTAATTTCACACGTCACAGAGAATTGCAAAATCTGTTTGAGTCCATCCAATACAGCAAGTAATGCTGCTTCAACAGAACTCACGTCGCCAGAAATAACTACTGAACCAGAGAAACGATCGATAAAACCAATCGTAATGTCACCACTTTTCGTTGCAATATCCACAGCAATGATTGCGGCTTCACTTGGCGTGATCGTCAAAATCCCTAACGCATTGCTTGTGCCTGCCGGTAATCCTAATTTTGTATAGACTTCCTTGTCGGGACTTGCAATGATGTGGGCTAAAGTGACTTGTTTTCCTGGGACGTATTCTTGGATCATTCGTTGTTTTTCTTCCAAACAAGACTCGCTCCTTCATTTTAAGCAATAAAAAATCCTCAATAATAAGCCATAAAGTGTTCACTTTACGCTTGTTATTAAGGGCCCCATTGCTCTTAAATTTTGAAGCACTCCGTTGTGCTCATTCATTATATGTTAACCTTTTCACGATGTCAATCTTTATAAAATGGCTTTTAATATTGCTCTAACGCCTTTTTCATCTGCCTTACGAGGATTCGTTCTCGTGCAACCATCTGCTAAGGCAGCGGTGGCAATCGCTTCTTCTTGTACTAATACTTCTTTTGAAGACAAGCCGTATTCACTCAACGTCGCTGGCATCTCTAATTTTTCTCGTAGCTGTTTGATCATACGAATTAAATTCTGCACACCTAAACGAGGATTTTTTGTTTGCGTATTGCTTATGCAGTTTGCTAATGCCGCATATCGTTCAGCCACTTTGATTTCGGTCACTTGGCCATTTCCTAAACCACTATTGTAAGCAATCACTTCTGGCAGTAAGATCCCATTGATCCGTCCATGTGGGACATGTAAACGAGCGCCAGCCGCATGAGCGATTCCATGATTTAGTCCTAGTGAAGTCGAATTGAATGCCATCCCTGCCATACAAGAAGCTACGTGCATTTGCTCTCTCGCTTCTTTATCTTGGCCATTTTTGTAGGCTCGTTCTAAATATTCAAAAACTAACGCAACCACTTTCTCACATAAGGCATCTGCTACTCCATTCGCTTCTGTGGAAACATAGGATTCAATGACGTGGGTCAGCACATCCATTCCTGTATCAGCAGTGATTTTAGGTGGAACACTCATGACTAATCCGGTATCTAATATCGCAATATCCGGTTGGATCTCTTCTGTTACTAAAGGGATTTTCAACCCCAATTCACTGATCGTGATCACTGAGAAGTTTGTCACCTCAGACCCTGTCCCACTGGTTGTTGGGATTGCAATAAATTGTGCAGTCAAGAGACCCATTGTCTTTTGCCCAAAATATTTCATTGCTTTCGCTGCATCGATGGCTGAACCGCCACCGATTGCCACGATGATTTCACTTTGAAAACTTTCCATTTCTTTGATGCCTGAAACGATTTTATCAAGTGGTGGATCAGGAACAATATCACTAAATACGTGATACTGATTTAAATAAGTCGTGACTTTTTCTACCATGCCATTTTCTGCCATAAAGGGATCTGTAACGATGAAAACACGCTTATCTTTAACATTCTCAAGACTTTGTAACGCATCTTCCCCCACAATGATCTGTGTCGAGAATTGTATACTTTCCATGAACATTCCTCCTTGAAAACAAAATAAAAGAGACTTCAAACCAATGGAAATCAAAAGATCCATTTGTCTGAAGCCCCTTTGCTTCTTTTACAATCCATACAACAGTGTATGGTGTCTATTCTGTAATTATTAATCAACACAAGCGCTGGGAATCAGCAGTACGCCATTGTACTTGAAATCTCTTTCCCCATTGAAAGACCAGCCCAATATTCCCATACACATCATCGTGCTATGTGTGGGATTGAATCAAATATTCTTGGGCTGACTTTCAAAAAACGTCATTTTTTTAGCAACACCCTGTTTTGCCTCGAAACAGTTTGCCCAATAATGAAAAATAAGAAAAGACCTGACTTAAAAGCTTGAACGCTTTATCACAGTGGCGGGACCGTGCCAGCATCTCACTGGCTTCCATTCGTATCTTTCATAAACATTTGATTAATCTAACAGCACTTTACCATACTGTTTGTGAAAAATCAAACACTTTTTTATAAACCTTCTTCTTTTATCTTATGGAAGACCTTCTCTCCTCTTGTATAAAAAACATCCTCTTGCCCCATTTGCACATTCATATAACGCGCCAACGCATAAAAATAGTCAGACAAGCGATTCACAAACACGATCACTTCAGGATTGATCGCCGCAGTCGCACTTAAACGGACGATATGTCGTTCCCCGCGACGAGCAATCGTTCGTGCCACATGGACCATGCTCGCTCCTTGACAGCCACCCGGTAAAATAAATCGTTCGATATCCGGCGATTGCTGTGTGTAAAAATCAATCCGTTCTTCCAACCAAGTTACGCTTTCTTGTTGGACTTTAAGCGGTCTTCCATCTTCCAAGACCGTTGATAGGTCAGTCCCTACATCGAATAAAAGTTGTTGTAGTTCTTCCAATTCCTCCTTAAAAACGTCTTGTTCTTTTGACAATTGACTGATCGTATAGCCCAACCATGAGTTCAATTCATCGATCGTCCCATAACTTTCCACACGATCTGAATCTTTCGATACACTATGACCACCAACTAGTTTCGTCATTCCCTTGTCGCCTGTTTTTGTGTAGATTTTCATGATTCTCCTCCTAAGTACTCAATCAATTCTGCTAGTCCCGTTTTTTCGACTGATGAGACTTCAAACAGTTTCGTTGCTCCAGCTGCAAGCAATTGTTCACGTACACGCGCCAACTCTTTCTCGTCTTTCACTAGATCAACTTTGGTCATGATCCCGATGACTTCTTTTGGAAAGATGTGGCCAAAGCCTGGTGAAAAAATCTGTTCTTGGTCTAACGCACTTTGCACCAAACCAATGACATCTGCTTCTGCCGCTGTCACAGTCAAAGCAGCGTAGTATTGGCGATGTAGAATAAATTCCCCTGGTGTATCGATCATCTCAGGATGAAATTCTACCGCTTGGGTCTTATCATAAACGATTGCTTCTCCTCGCAAGGCTTGACAAAGAGTGGTCTTTCCACAACCAATCGCACCCATTAAAATGATTCTCCTCATTTACCTCTCCTCCATAAAAAAAGCCTAAAAAAGCAGAATAATCTCTACTTTTTTAGGCGTCATTGCCATATTCAACCGCACACATCTTTGTGTGCTTCTTTTCACTAGTGTAATCGCTTCTCTCAGGTTTGTCAAAATAAATCTTGCTCTATAATAACGAAAAACAATGAAAAAGCTATTATATCATGTATATAAATTTGAAGTTAACTTCTAATTTACGGTAAAAAAACATTTTTTTGAAGTTAACTTCAAATTTAATGAAAATAATGATTTTTTTGAAGTTAACTTCAAATATGGTATACTTACACCAACAATAGGATATTGGAGGAGGGATAACTTTGTTTCAACGACCTGATTATTTAAATCAATTGATCGATTTACAGAACACTGATTTCATCAAAATCATTACTGGCGTTAGACGGTCTGGTAAATCTGTGTTACTTATGCTCTACCAACGCTATTTATTGGAACAGGGTGTGGAACCAAATCATATTATTTATATCAATTTTGAATCATTCAATTATCAAGTAGTCACAGATGCAGAGAAGTTTAGGGACGTGTTAGCACCATTGATTCCTCAAGATGAAGAAAAAGTATATTTTTTATTTGATGAGATCCAGCTTGTCGATGGATGGCAGCGTGTCGTCAATGGCATAAAAACTAGCTTTAATTGCGAGCTAGTCATCACTGGTTCAAATGCGAATATGTTATCTGGAGAACTTGCCACTTTACTTAGTGGCCGATACATTGAGATTCCTATCTATCCCTTGTCGTTTGATGAATTTTTAGCTGTTAAGGACATTGCAAAAGACTCTCGGTTTGTTGATCAAGCATATCAGGAATATGAACAATATGGTGGTTTTCCCAGTGTAGTATTAGCTGATGAGAGAATCAAAGATACGATTTTATCAGGGATCTTTGATACGATCGTCCTGAACGATGTTGCCTTGCGTGCCGGTTTAAAAGATGCAACAGTGTTAAAAGCGCTGATTCGTTTTTTATCAGATAATGTTGGCCAACTCGTCAATGCGTCAAGAATTGCGAACACATTAAAGAGTGAAGGAATCACAACGAGCACGCATACCATCAATCGCTACTTAGACCTATTGGAACATGGTTATCTCTTTTATCGTGCACAACAGTATGATATTAGAGGCCGAGAATATTTAAGAACGAATGGAAAATATTTCATTATTGATTCTGGACTTCGCAGAAACGCGGTAGGAAGAAAAGACGGTAATTATAGTAATCGTCTAGAAAATATCGTTTACGTCGAGTTACTAAGACGAGGTTATCTAGTAGATGTTGGCCGTCTTGACAATCAGGAAATCGATTTTGTTGCAAAAAAACTAGATGAAACACTCTATATCCAAGTAACTTATGAGCTTCCCAACAATAATCGTGAAACTGACAATTTACTTCACATCAAAGATAATCATAAAAAAATAGTGATTACCGGTAAATATTATGAGATCAAACAAGTAGATGGTATTCCGATTCAATACATCGTGGACTGGTTACTTGATAAATAAGCAGCTCAGCTAAATAAACGAACGCCTAGCAAAGCAATCACTAATGACTACTTTGCTAGGCGTATTTACTTACTCATAAACTTTAATCCTTTAGCATCAAACTTCTTTTACTTCCTAACGCACAATCGAGCGTGACATCATCGCGATCGTATGACGATTTCCACGGATTGCACGGCTCATCGCCATGATATTTTCTACTGGAGCGATTCCCGAATAACCAGCATCGCCGATATGTTGGATATCTACACCACAAATTTTATTTTGGATCGCAATTTGTTTGATCGTGTCAGAATCAGATGACTCTTGGCTCGTACCAATTGCTGACATCACTAGCGCGCCTGCTGCATGGATCACTTTGACCGCCGCTTTTAATTCAACATCATCAAAACCTGGAACCGTTCCTACCGCAGGGACTAAGATCACATCGGCACCTGCTTCGATGAAGGATTTGATTGCTTCCAGATCTGCTACTGGTTCATCGACTCCGGCCCCGTGCATTTTCCCAGCGATGATCATGCCACCAAAATGTTCTTTTGCCATTGAGATTGCTTTTGTAATGGCATCATTCGTCACACCACTTCCTGGATTTCCTGTCAAACAGATAAAATCTAATCCCTGTTTTTTGGCTGCTTCCATTGTTTCACGAGTCGCTTGACGCCCCGCTGGGATATCCAGGCGATCTTCTGCCATCTTCGCCTCTAAATCAACCGGTTCAAGATTCGCACCAATCGGTCTGCCGACTACTTTTCGTAACGTTTGAATGATTGGCTCTTCTTCCTTACCTTTCAAACCTGAAACAACTGGTTTTAATGCATCAAAAGCATTCAATAAAATCAAATCAGCGCCATACGCACGAGCAATTTCAGAGTTGGTGACATCTTCAATATTACTGTCCCTGATGACCACATTTTCTGAACAAATCACACGTCCTTCACTTGCTTTGATCGATTGTTTCAATTCTGTCCCTGACATCTTCATGATCTCTGATGTTTGCGCGCTAATAAATCGTTTCACCATGTTATTTCCTCCTTAAATTTCTTGCATTTCATTCATGCGGTTTTGTTTTTCCATCACTCCAAAGAATGGTAAATAAATCAAAATATTCAAAATCAAGCAAATGATTTGGATAATTGAACCTGAGATATGCCCCCCTGTAGCTAGAAAACCTGAGATAACAGGAGGCATGGTCCAAGGAACAGCAATTCCTACCGTACCGTGAACAAAACCAAGGGACATCGCAAAATACGTCACCACAGCATTGACCATCGGTGCCAAAATAAATGGAATCAACAACGTAACATTCAACACGATCGGCATCCCAAACATTGCCGGTTCATTGATATTGAAAATACCTGGTGTCAATGTTAATGGAACCATCGTTTTTGTCATTTTCGACGAATTTTTTCTCAAACCAACGATTGCTGCCGCAATCACTAAACCTAGTGTAGCTCCACCACCACCCATATACACAAAGTTTTCCATGAAAGGTTGTGTAATGATATGTGGTAATTTCTCACCAGCTTCTACAGCTACACGGTTCGCATCTGTATTCATCAACCAGATCGGCATGATCACAGAATTCACGACATTGGCACCATGGATACCCATGAACCAGAACAGTGAAACTAAGAAAATAGACACTAACGTACCACCTAATGTTCCGCCAAGTAACCCTAGAGGTCCACCAAAGATTTCCATCAATAATTGGTGAATGTTTCCTGAACCCCAATCAGTCATTTGGAATACTGCATAAATGACCAACCAAAAAGTAAGAATCGATGCTCCTGGGATCAGAGCAGAAAAACTTTTCGCAACAGCTGGCGGGACAGAATCCGGTAAACGGACTTGGATGTTGTGATCAATAAACCATTTGAAGATCAATGTCGAAATAATTGCAATCACCATGGCCACAAAAAGTCCTTGAGCGCCCATAAATGCAGTGGGAATTCCGACACCGTCATCTGATACGAGATTCGGTGTGACTAGTAAGAATGAGGATATAGAAATGACACCCGCAGATACTCCGTCTTTGTCATACTGAACAGCCAACGCATTCGCAATTCCAAAAGCAGCAACGAGACCCATGATCCCAAAACTAGCCGTGACACCTTTATTCAAATAAGCATCAATCCCATGGGCACTTAAGAAATCAGTCCAAGCATCCACTGGAAATGAGGAAATAATCAAAAACAATGATCCAGTAATGATCAGCGGCAAAGCTAAGGTAATCCCATTTCGAATCGCAATCAAAATCTTATTGTTTGAAACTTTTGCAGCAATCGGCAACATCTTATTATTTATAAACTCGTTCATCTTTATCTTCTCCTATCTTAACGATTGTGGCGCTACTTTTGATTTTCCAAAAATAGCATTTCTTACCACGTACTATAGCGGAAAAATAAAGCCCTTACAAATTACAAAATGAAAAATAATTTAATTTTTATAATCATATTCTAATCTAAAATAGGTACATGTCGTTCTTAAACTAAAATTAAGTCCTAAATCCGCCATCTAAAAAGAAACTGGTATGATATAATTCATACCAAATAGCAAAGAATAAATTTTTCCTCATGATTATTTATAGGAAGGCAAGGAACTAAAATTTGAATAAATATGAACAACTATCGAATCTGATTCTCGAACGTATCCATCAAGAAGAGTATCCTCCCGATTCCTTTCTTCCAAGTGAAAGAAAATTAATGGCAGAATTTGGCGTAACGCGTGACACGATCCGTTCAGCATTAAAGAGTTTGGAATCTACAGGGTATATCGAAAAAATACCTGCACGAGGCAGTAAAGTGATTGCTCATGACAAAATCGATTTTTTCGTTAGTGATCTGTCAGGAACCTCAGAAAAATATCATTCCGAAAATCATTCCTTCAACACAGAGATCTTATCATTGAAAAAAATGATCGTGGACGAACAACTTAGAGAAAATTCCGGTTTTAGTTTAGGTGAATCCGTCTGGTATTTGCTGCGTCGCCGCTTGTTGAATGGTCGTGCATTGATTTTGGAAGTAGATTATCTGCGCACCGCTGTCGTTCCAGAACTAACAAAAGAAATCATCAACCAATCGCTATATCGTTACCTTGAAAATCAATTACATTTGAAATTGAACTGTTCAAAAAAAGAAATTTCTGTTGAGAATATCACCACTCCAATCGCTCAATATTTAGATCTAGGAAAACATGAAAAAAACATCTTTGTTGTTAGGAACTGGGCATATTTGACTAATTATACCCACTTTCAATACACAGAAAGCTGGCATCAAGTCGATTCATTCAAATTCGTTTTGTTGGCTGATCGGCCGATGAATTGAGCAGTGAACGCCTGATTGTAACGAACCGTTTCAAGACGGAGCAATAAAGTAGTGAGAACACCTAAAAATGTCACCAAACCAAGGGCTCTTGATTTGATGACATTTTTCATATATTTGAAGCAGCGTATGTTTTTCGTTGAGACGAGTTTCTCTTTTTTTGGAAACGGTCACCAGTAGCTTCAGTCATGCTCACTTTCACAACGATGTAGTCGTGATATGTGCTTGAACTGGATTATGCGCTTCTGTTTCGCCTGTAATCGTATAGCTATTGGTACTTTCTTCTTGTAATGAACGCGCATCCCAAATCACAGCGGCAATTTTGTCGATTTGATACGGTTCTCCCAAGCTATTGACAAGTTCGTATGTTTGACGGATTTCTGTTGGTAGCTCTAAACGATCGAGTGTACCTTCAGGGTCATTTAGATCAATTGATTGATCCGTTGTTATTTCTATAAAACCATTCGTTGGCTTATTCTGCCCTGTTTGCCAATTGGAAATTTCACGAACTCCACTCCCATCATTGATCATTCCGTTCATCATCCACGTATTATCAATGATTTGACTAGCCCCAAAGGAAGTTGGGTATGTTCCTTTAGGTCCTGCAGCATTCCAAAAATAATTTTCGCAAAACTGCCAAATCTCAATACTACGTACAATGGAACTTCCAATCAATACTTTCGCTTCATCATAGAACCCGCGATTGATCACACCATAAGTCAATAGAGAGCTAGGCGCCCACTTTAATACCGGAAAGCCACACAATGCCAAGGAAGGATCAATAATATCCATCACAAACTGAGTCAATTGAGTTGCTTGTAATGTAGGTAAATCAGATAAAACAAGCCCACTACCAATCATTTGTGGCAAATCGGTCGTATCCCTTGTCACTGGTGGATCAGAGAGATGTCCATTGTCTCCATGGATGAATTTGCGTTCATCCATATTCTCAGGATCAATGTCCACACATCCAAGAAAAATATATTGCCAAATACCACGTTGATAGTTGGCATCAGGAAGATTTGCACCATTGCGAAGGACTTTTCTATTCGTTTCACTATTTGTGCTATTTTGTGGATAAGAATATAACGCTTCATGCGACATCGGATCACAAAACATCCACTCTGCATAATTCGCAAGATTTTCTTTCTGGCGTCCTTCCCAATAAGCAACTTCTGCTGTATATTCTCCACCTAATTCCTGACATATCTCTATCATGAACTTCGTGTCATACAGTACAGAAATCATGAATTCAGAATCAATTTCATTTTTCACATTGATTGTCTCATACACCCATCTTGGATTATCGAATTTCCAATCCAAATGACGTTTCAATGCAGGATACATTGCTGCGAGCCTAGCTAAATCTGGTGAAACTGAATGGATCATCCAGATTGTTTGTGCCATTCGAACAGGTAAAACCTCACCAGAAAGAAATCCATTAGCATCGATCATTGACATGAAGCCTTCCATTCCACTCCAAGCAATCGACGGATTGATATACATCAAGTCTTGAATTTGCAGTAATCCTTCCCAACAATTGTTCGCAGGTGTCATCGCAGCTCCCGCACACTGTCTACTCGGTTTTCCAAGAGATTGTTGCGTGTATGCATAGCCAGTTTCCTCAGTCGGCGCAAGAATATTCCCTATCAAATGGGTCCAACCGGCATAATAAAGTAATCGATGATTTTCTGTTGTCACTACCTCATTGTGATAGACCGATGTATCAGAAACGCTCCATGTTTGCGGAACTGGCACACTCGCTAACAACTGGTCCCAATACGTTTTTCGTGCTGTATAGTATTCATGGATCGACAACGCATCCGTTCCAATCCCCACACCACGCAACGCTCGTGTAATCGCCGTCGATACACCTTCCTCCCTTGTAGCATAACCGATCACTAACGCAATGGAGGAAATTGTTGACGGTATTTGGTATTTTCCGCGACCATCCACAAAGTTGGGCGGAATGATTTGTGCAGTTGCAGCCGTATCGATTTGTCCACTTTCTGTTAACGCAACTACTTTGATCGCTGTATGGAATAAATTCTGATGCCAATCAGCAAATTGTGTATCATTTTTTACGACGACTTGATTGGAAGATTCCCATGTACACCTTAAATTATTCGTTTGATAGTCGGTGGTTGAAGTTGTTGAATCTCTTATTTCAATCTCAAAAAATTCACCAGAAACCTCTGTTAACGTAAGCATTCGTCCAAGTGTTGATTCATCGATAAAGAAATCGGTTGTTGAAATTTGACCAAGATTTGTTACCTCGCCCGATAGAACGATTTTATGAGGATACCAAGCAGACCGTAAACTTTCAGCACTCACTTGTATCCCATCAATACTCAACAGGGAATTCAATGACGAATCTTGAAACCCAGATTTCTTTTCCCTGATATTCACACCGTTCATCGTTGTCTTATTTGCGTTTCCACGAATGCCGTAATAAGCACCAAATCGCAGATCGAGAGACGTTTCTACCGGTGTGATTGCTTGATTATCAAAGTTGTATTCCGGATTCGTCACCAAACGACTAAATGGCAAGGTCAGGTTACGATGTTCTTTCATACTCGTTGAATTTACTGGATCGTCATTTTTCAACTCATCGACATTGATTGTTGGGTCTCCTCCAAAATCAACGCCTCCAACTATTCCCGTCACTTGAGATGGCAACGCTAAAGGGATTTCGTAACTTGGTTGACTTCTAATAATTGTTCCTAGCTCAATTGCTTCTCCCACATTTCCTTTAAAGGTAAAAATAAGCATGAACGTTTTTTCAATGACAGTTTGGTCATTCCAATTAGATAATGCTTCTGCCCCTGCAATCCCTTTGATTGAATAATTGAACTTTTCCAGAAAAAGACTATTTGCTGCTGAGGATTCCCCTTGTAATACGATCTCTTGTCTTTCATTCTCCATGTCTTGAACAGACAATGCCCAAGTCAATCCTTCTGTGATCGAACGGATATGGACCATCAAGTCAGAGTATTGCCAAATAGAATGAGTAAATACTTTTGCTAAACGGGCAGTTGTATCAGTCAATGTGATATTAGCACCAACAGAGCTGTAAGTTATTTCTGCATTTGTTAGTGTCCAGCCGCGATCTTGTGTAAAATCCTCCATAATCACTTCATCTACCGGGACTTTAGGACCTGGTGCTTGCGTTACGCTAGTTTCTTTATTATTTACTAAAAACGTCTGCTCTAACATTCGTCTCCCCATTTCTTTTATCACCACAGCAACCTACGATTGACAGCATTCTAGGATTCTACTGTCGCCAAAGACATTCTCTTTCCAGCACTCCAACAGATACAAAGAAAGCGTATACATTTCGAACTAAAATCGATCCTCCTCTCCTCTGTTACACATAAAAGTATACGGGTTTGAAATTCAGAACTCAAAAAATACCATAAAGTTTCCTTGATTGATTTAAAAAATAGGAAGACGAAAAAAAAAGAAAAGATATCTAAAACTCAAGCAACGTAAGACAATCAAAGGCTTACCTTGTTGAATCTATCAATATCTTTTCTTTGTAAAAATTTAATCTAAAACGTTTGTTTTTTAGTTCTTATCTGCCAAACAATACTTGTTCAGGATCAATCAATTGCGCTTGAGATAAGCTGTTGTCACGACTGATCTCAAAATGCAGATGGCTGCCTGTACTATTACCAGTAGAACCGACAAACCCAATGATTTGTCCTTGTTCAACTTCATCATCAACTTTCACGACGTATTCTTGTTGATGAGCATAAAGCGCTGTTGTGCCATCTTCATGTTCAATGGCAACATAATTTCCCCATGAAGGATGGAATTCTGCTTTGATCACAGTACCTGCTTTACTAGCATAGATTGGCTCCCCTTGAGGTGCTGCAAAATCTAATCCACGGTGGAATTCACCACCACGAGGACCAAATGGGCTAGAAATCGTATAATTTCTTAAGGGCACGATATATCCTTCTTTATTCACTTCAGGTCCGGCAACTTCTTTGTCATATTGTTCTAAATCATAAGTTTCGATCAGACCATTTAGTTTTTCGTTATATCTTGTATCTGTTGCGTAACGACCTGTTAAAAATTCTGTTGCTTCTTTATAAGTTTCTGCATTGGATTTCCAAGCACCTGAATAGAACTCGCTATTTCCAGTCAAGCCTTCAGTCATTAATTTAGCATAGTCTTCAAGACTTTCTTCATAGTTGGCATATTTTCTGAATGTTGCTTGGATCGTATATAATGTACCATCACCAGCATCTTCTTGTGTGGCAAATGTCACGCCATTGCCCTCGTGTGTACCTTTGATCCCAAAAAGATTGTAGTTAGGCGCTTGCGCCAACTGGCTTTGTCCACTAGCTGATTCTAAAATCGCTTGGGCGATCATTACTGATGCGTATAAATCATGTTCTTGCCCGATTTCTCGAGAAGATTCACCGATTTTGCGAATGAAGCTCTCAACTGATTCATCTTTTTCAAAATGGATCGATCCTTCATCCGTTTCTTGACTTGATGGTACAAGATCTTGGATCGGTGTAGTTGCAGAAGGTTGACGTACCTCTTGAGCAACTGACGCTGCAGGAGCAGGCGTTGGTGCCACAGGTGCAGCGGGTGGTGTCACTGGTTGTGTCGGCTGACTCGGCTGTGGTGTAGTTGGTTGTGTTTCTCCAGTAGAACCGCCAGTTGATGGTGACGTTGGTTTTTGTGGCTGACTCGGCTGTGTTGGCTCTGTCGGCTTCGTCGGTTCTGTTGGTTTCGTTGGCTCTGTTGGTTTTGTCTCTTCCGGTGTGCTTGGCTCCGTCGGTTCTGAAGTGTCAGGTGTGGTTGGTTCACTTGAATCACCAGTAGACGGTGGCGTTGTTTCCTCTGAACCATCCGTTGTTGTATCTGTTGTGTTACCTTCACCTGTAGTATCAGACGAATCCGTCGTTGTTTCTGTTTGTGCTTCCGCTGTTACTGGTTGATCCGCAGAAAAAACTTGTTCATCTGCTAATACTTGTAAAGGCGTAGTTAGTAACATTTGTGAAAGAAATACAAATGAAACTAATTTATACGTAGACTTTTTTTTCAATTTTCTTACATCCTTTTCTTTAGTTATTATTAAGATACATGTTAGTTATGAATTTTTTGTTAAAAAAATAATAATTTTTATAAAGTAATAACAATTATTTATCTCATATTTGTGCTTTGATCCACTACTAATAACTAACGTTAAGTGAAAATATCTAGCAAACACTGAGATAATACGACAGACTTTTACTTTATTATAGTTTATTTTAACAGGAATAAGAAGGATTAAGCAGTCCATATTTTTTCATAATTTAGTGCAATTTTTGAACTTGACAGTAATTTTTCCCCATTTTTTTTAAATCAAGTAGTATCAAATAATCTATAAAAACAGCCCTCCAAATATTGCTATTCACCTATTTGGAGGACGGTCTCTGCTAAATTTGCTATCGAAAAAAAGATAGAGTAACCAATCATCTGAATTAAGGTTGCTACAAATTAAATACAGTTCAGTTATTCAGTTTTTTACGTTCTGGCGAATCATTGTTTTCTTTTCTTTACTGCCACGACCAATACGATTACTACTAGGATACCACCTAAAGCGATCAGCGTATAAGAAACTGCTTCGCCTGTTTTAGGAAGAAATGACTTTCTTGCTTCCTTTTCCTTTGGAGCAGGTTTTCTAGGCTCTGGTCGGTTAGGTACTTCTTTTTCTGGTACAACTGGTACGTCTGGCTTATTCGGTTGATTAGGAACGACTGGAACTTCTGGTTTATCTGGATTTTCCGGAATGACTGGTACTTCTGGTTCACTTGGTGGTGTCACATGGTCATCCACTGTAGCAATGTTCAAGATTTCTTTCCCTGCCACCGCTTCTTTATTCACTTTTACTTTAAAGACGATCGTACGAACTTTTGTGTCGCTGATTTTTCCATATTCAGCGGTGATCGTACCGTCTTTGTAGGTTACACTTGTCGGCTGTGGCTCGTCGCCTTCACTTGTCAAACTGTCTTCAATATACGTCAAACCTTTCGGTAACTTATCGGTGACAGTCACTTGATTCAAGATACCATGCTCTACCGTATTGTGGAAACTAATCCGGTATTCAAGTTCCTCTCCGATTTTTACTGTTTTTTGATTAACAGTTTTCTCACTTACCAGTTTACCATCTGGAACTTTGGGTTGATCTGGATCTTCAGGAACCACTGGTACTTCTGGTTTATCTGGTGGTGTCACATGGTCATCCACTGTGGCAATGTTCAAGATTTCTTTCCCTGATACGGCGTCTTTGTTCACTTTCACTTTAAAGACGATTGAGCGAGCTTTTGTATCGCTGATCTTGCCATATTCGGCAGTGATCGTACCGTCTTTGTAGGTTAGACTTGTTGGTTGCGGCTGGTCTCCCTCGCTTGTCAGACTGCCTTCAACATAGGTCAAGCCTTTAGGCAAGTTATCCGTTACTGTCACTTGGTTCAAGACACCATTTGTCACTTTATTACGGAACGTGATACGGTATTCAATTTCTTCCCCAAGTTTTGGTGATTGATGATTCACTGTTTTCGTTGTTTCCAGTTCGCCCGGTGTTTCTTCTGGAGTTACTGGAATCTCTGGTTCGTCTGGCGGATTCGTGCCATCATCGATGGTGGCTTTATTGATGATTTGTTCGCCGACTTTCGCTTGTTCGTTGACTTTGACTTTAAAGACGATCGAGCGTACTTTTGTGTCGCTGATCTTGCCATATTCTGCGGTGATCGTACCGTCTTTGTAGTCTAAACTTGTCGGTTGGGGGTCATCCCCTTCACTCGTCAAACTACCTTCGACATAGGTCAAGCCTCTAGGCAAGTTATCCGTTACGGTGACTTGGTTCAAGACACCATTCGTCACTTTATTGCGGAAGGTGATGCGGTATTCGAGTTCTTCCCCAAGTTTTGGCGATTGGTTATTCACCGTTTTCGTTGTTTCCAGTTTGCCCGGTGTTTCTTCTGGAGTTACTGGAATCTCTGGTTCATCTGGCGGATTGATATGATCATCGATGTTCGCTTTATTGATGATCGTTTCGCCGACTTTCGCTTCTTCGTTGACTTTCACTTTAAAGACGATCGAGCGTACTTTTGTGTCGCTGATCTTGCCATATTCTGCGGCGATCGTACCGTCTTTGTAGTCTAAACTTGTCGGTTGGGGGTCATCCCCTTCACTCGTCAAACTACCTTCGACATAGGTCAAGCCTCTAGGCAAGTTATCCGTTACGGTGACTTGGTTCAAGACACCATTCGTCACTTTATTGCGGAAGGTGATGCGGTATTCGATTTCTTCCCCAAGTTTTGGCGATTGGTTATTCACCGTTTTCGTTGTTTCCAGTTCGCCCGGTGTTTCTTCTGGAGTTACTGGAATCTCTGGTTCATCTGGCGGATTGATATGGTCATCGATGTTCGCTTTATTGACGATCGTTTCGCCGACTTTTGCTTGTTCGTTGACTTTGACTTTAAAGACGATCGAGCGTACTTTCGTATCGGCAATCCCTGTGTATTCGGCAACCAATTTGCCATTTTCCATAGTCAAGCTTGTTGGTTGGGGGTCATCCCCTTCACTCATCAAGCTACCTTCCACATACGTCAAGCCTTTTGGTAAATTATCCGTCACTGTCACTTGTTTTAAGACACCATTCGTCACTTTATTACGGAAGGTGATACGGTATTCGATTTCATCGCCCAGCTTCGGTGATTGATCATTCACTACTTTTGTACTTTCTAATACACCAGGGGTTTCCACTGGCGTCACTGGCGTTTCTGGTTCGTCCGGCGGATTCGTGCCATCATCGATCGTTGCTTTATTAATGATCGTTTCACCTGTTTTTGCTTCTTCATTGACTTTCACTTTAAAGACGATCGAGCGAATTTTTGTATCATTGATCTTGCCATATTCTGCGAGGATCGTTCCATCTTTTGCTGTCAGATTTATTGGCTGTGGATCGTCTCCTTCGCTTGTCAAACTACCCTCCACATAAGTTAAACCTTTAGGCAACTTGTCAGTTACTGTCACTTGATTCAATACGCCATTAGTGACTTTATTGCGGAAGTTGATACGATACTCGATTTCCTCACCGATTTTTGGTGATTGATGATTGACTGATTTTGTACTTTCTAGCTCTCCCGGTGTTTCCACTGGCGTCACTGGTGTTTCTGGTTCGTCTGGCGGATTGATATGATCATCGATCGTTGCTTTATTGATGATCTGCTCGCCCACCTTCGCTTCTTCATTGACTTTCACTTTAAAGACAAGTGAACGTACAGTAGTATCAGTGATCTTACGATATTCAGCGGTTATTTTCCCATTTTCTATCTCTAAGCTAGTTGGTTGCGGATCAGCACCTTCATTCGTCAAACTGCCTTCGACATACGTCAAGCCTTTAGGCAACGTATCGGTAATCGTTACTTGGTCGATGACTCCATTGGTTACTTTATTACGGAAGCTGATACGGTATTCGATTTCGTCACCGATTTTTGGTGATTGATGGTTAACTGTTTTTGTTACTTCTAATTGACCAGGTGTCACTACTGGTGTGACTGGCGTTTCTGGTTCGTCTGGTGGGTTCGTGCCATCGTCGATTGTGGCTTTGTTGACGATTGTTTCACCCGCTTTTGCTTCTTGGTTGACAGTTACTTTAAAGACGATCGAACGAGTACTGGTATCAGTGATTGAGCCATACTCGGCTGTCAACTTTCCATTTTCCATTATTAATTTTGTCGGTTTTGGATCGTTTCCTTCACTTTTCAAGCTACCTTCGACATACGTCAAACCTTTAGGCAAGTTGTCTGTCACCGTTACTTGCTTCAAGACACCATTTTGAATCTTATTACGAAACATGATGCGGTACTCGATCTCATCCCCAATTTTTGGTGATTGATTGTTGACCGTTTTCGTACTTTCTAACTCTCCTGGTGTCTCTTCAGGTGTGACAGGTATTTCCGGTTCATCTGGTGGGTTCGTGCCATCATCGATCGTTGCTTTATTGATGATTTGTTCACCAACCTTTGCTTCTTCATTCACTTTTACTTTGAACATGATCGTACGGGATTTTGTATCAGAAATCGTCCCATACTCGGCTGTCAATTTCCCATTTTCCATCACTAACTTCGTCGGTTGTGGATCGTCACCTTCGCTGGTCAAACTATCTTCCACATACGTCAAGCCCTTAGGCAAGTTGTCTGTCACCGTTACTTGTTTCAAGACACCATTTTGGATCTTGTTACGGAACGTGATCCGATATTCGATTTCATCACCGATTCTTGGTGATTGATGATTCACTGTTTTTGTACTTTCTAACACTCCTGGTGTTTCTTCCGGTGTCACTGGCGTTTCCGGTTCATCTGGCGGATTCGTGCCGTCATCAATGGTCGCTCTATTGACGATCGTTTCGCCGACCTTCGCTTCTTCATTGACTTTCACTTTAAAGATGATCGTACGAGTTTTCGTATCACTGATCTTGCCATATTCGGCCGTGATCGTACCGTCTTTAGCAGTCAGAGTTGTCGGTTGTGGATCGTCCCCTTCGCTGGTCAAACTACCTTCCACATAGGTCAAACCTTTTGGCAAGGTATCTTTGATCGTTACTTGTTTCAAGACACCATTTGTGATCTTATTGCGGAAAGTGATACGATATTCGATTTCGTCTCCTAGTTTCGGTGATTGATCATTCACCGATTTATTGCTTTCCAATACTCCTGGTGTTTCTTCTGGTGTCACTGGGGTTTCCGGTTCATCTGGCGGATTCGTTCCATCATCGATGGTTGCTTTATTAATGATCGGTTCGCCGACCTTCGCTTCTTCATTGACTTTCACTTTAAAGATGATCGTACGAGTTTTCGTATCACTGATCTTGCCATATTCAGCGGTGATCGTACCGTCTTTAGCAGTCAGATTAGTCGGTTGAGGATCATCCCCTTCGCTAGTCAAACTACCTTCCACATAGGTCAAGCCTGTTGGTAAGGTATCTTTGATCGTTACTTGTTTCAAGACACCATTTGTGATCTTATTGCGGAAAGTGATACGATATTCGATCTCTTCTCCTAGTTTCGGTGACTGATCATTCACAGACTTATTGCTTTCCAATACTCCTGGTGTTTCTACAGGTGTTACAGGAACTTCTGGTTCAATTGGCGGATTTACGCCATCGTCGACGATGGCTTGATTGATGATCGCTTGTCCTGCGACCGCTTCTTCATTCACTCGGACTTTAAAAGTGATTGATCGCGTAGCTGTATCAGTGATTTTTGGATATACAGCAGTTACTTTTCCATTCACTACAGTCATTGATGTTGGTTTAGGATCATTGCCACTACTTGCGATACTATTTTCGACATACGTCAAGCCTTTAGGCAAGCTATCCGTGATCGTCACTTGATTCAGCACACCATTTTCTACCGTATTCTTAAAGTTGATCGTATAGTCGATTTCTTCACCAAGCTTCGGCGATTGGTTATTGACCGTTTTCGTGCTTTCAATCTTTCCTGGTAACTCTTCTTTTTCTACTTTTACTTCAACCACATTCGATTGATTTTCAAGTGCTGTATTGGTTGCTGCATCTGTCCCTTGCACAGTTGCACGATTGGGGATCAATTGCTCGGCAACGGCTGTACCATTGATTTTCGCTTGGAATTCATACACTGTTTCAGTCGTCGTTCCTTTGTAACTGCCTCCTGTTGTAGCATTTGCGCCTTCACCGACACGAACAGTCATTGTTCGGTTAGCTGCTGTGTATTCTGCTTGATCATCGCCAGAGGCATCAGTTTTTTGACCAGCATTGGGACCACTCACGACTGATAAAGAACCAGGAACATAATCCAAACGGCTATCTAAGACATCCTTAGACAACGTATTGACGGCTTCTGAATTTTCTTTTGTATTTTTTACGTGCACACGATAGATGACTGTCTCTCCGATCTTGTAGGTCTCTTTAGGATTCACGATTTCTTTATTGATCTCTAGCTCGGGAATCTCAGCATTGACAGAGAAACCGACAGCATTCGTAGAGAAGTCATCGCCAATACTAGTCGTTCTGAAACTGATTTGATTTTGGCCATTACTGATCAGCCCCTCTGGTAGAGAAAGCCGATCGATATCGATATCCAAAAAGTTGGGATGTCCTGGATTGAACTGTCCAGGATACTTGTCAACCATATGTTGATCGTTATCAGAAACGGTGGCATTCATCACATTTCCTACAGGGTTGATCGTGTTGATGATATTGACAAAAGTTCCTGCACTATTTTTGATTTGCGCATTGTCACCAGTAAACAATTTATCCCCTTGTACAGTGAACCAGGTGACAATAGGTTCTAGTTTTCCTTGTTTGGCTGTAATAAAATCTTTCATGACAAACTCATTATTTGTCCCAGCTTTATTTCCTCTAGCACCGTAGTAAACATTGAATGCTCGAGAATGTTTTGCTTGATCTTTTGTTACGACAAATAGACTCCAGCCACTGAAATTATAGTATTGAGCTTTCTGGTTTAGCGCTTTTGTCATAGGGATATCAGCTAAGGTATAGCCACCAGTTCCACTGCCATCTCCTTGAATGATCGATGTCACATCTGCATAATTTGAAAAGCCTGTATTGTTATAGCCAAAGTATTGTCCAGGATCAGTTTTATCTTGGTCAATTCGATGATAATACTGAGGGGCAACTCTTTGTGATGTGCCATTTGGCGTAGTAAATTTGACTGGTGCACTGATTTCTTCATCCGAAAGATTTGTGCCAAATGTAGGGCCTTTATAACGAGAAGAACTCCAAAATAACCCCGCCCATGCAATCTCTTTCGCACCATCTAAATCGATATATGCGCGACTAGAATTATATGTTGTCGGGTCGCCATCTACATCAGCAAATTCTAAAACAAAGTTATTGATCGAATAGCCACTACTAGGCGCTTTAGTATTCAAGAAAATATTTGCTCGATACTCTTTTTCATCAAGGATCTTTAGATTAGTATTTCCTGTAGAAAAAAGTTCGCCTTTGTGCACACTATTATAGATTGGCTTTTCGAAGCCTCGTCCTGGTGTCGGCGCAAGTCGAGGACCTTGAGCCATAGGTGCTTGAGGTAATCCAGGGTCGGGGTCCTCTGCTTCTTCACTTGTTGACTGTGATTCTTCTGTTTGTGTTTTTTCTGTTGGCACAGTCGATTCTGACTCTGATGTTGTTTCTTTGGTTGGTTGACTGGGTATCGATGATTCTGGTTGTGCGGTAGATTCTTGTATAGGTGATGAGGTAGTGCTAGTTGGTGCAAGTTCTTTTTTTGGAAAATTGAGCTTGAGCTCACCTAATTTGTTTTCTGATTGTTTGATCTCAGCTGCTAATTGATCTACGGATCGATTCGTTTGTTCCCCGGTGATGGAAAGTTTTCTTGTTTCATTTGGTTGAAGGGTAGCAATTCGTAATTGGGTTCCTTCTGCTTTTTCCATCTTTTCAAACGAAACGATTGGATCGGTTGATTCGACTAACTTCTGATTATTTTTTAGTGTTTGCTCATCAAATTTAACAGGTGTATCGTTTTCATTTTTTTGATGGATGATCAACTGATTGATGGGTGCCTCACTTTTGTTCGTCACTTCATACGTCACATCCACTAATTGTTGGTTCTCCGTATTCGCTTCAGCATCTGCTTTGATCGATAAACTTGGAGAGTCGAATATATTCTCATTCGATGGTGCCACCCCTTCGGCAAACACACTCGTCACAGGCAGCAGATTCGCTACCAACAACATAACAACAGCTAAATAATTGAATGGAACTCTATACACTTTTTTCATTTTTAAAATAACCTCCTTCACCCCACTGTATAATCGTTGTTTAAATAACACAAAGAAAACGGGTTTGTAGATGAGTATTTTCTCATATATAAAATCACACACCATATATATACGCCTATAATACGAGTATTTTAGTGAAAAAAAGAAGGAGATTAATGACTAATATGCTATTTTATTTTCTTGAAAAAGAACTTTCTTCCTATATATATGTATAAAAAAACTACAAATCAAACTGCCTATTAAGCGAATCATTTCTCGTTGATACCAATTTTTTTTAGTAAAAGAAAGTGTGCAATGATTTACGTAAAGAAAGAAAAAGTCAGAAATTTCTAACTATAAAATGATTATAAATACTTATTTTAAAGGTAAAAGGCTGTATTCTCTCCTATTCAACCAACCGAATCTACAATTCACACACGTCATAACGTTATGAACAAAACGATAGATTGTTATGTCAATCAAAATTAAGAATTAGATACCCGCTGATTTTAGACAAATCGAATCATCTGTCTAGCTGAAGTTATTAGATATGTTATTAATGATATCATTCTTCACAAACCGATCCACTTTGAATTACTATTCAAAAAATTGTTTATATCATTGAATACAAAAGATAAAAAAACAAATATATACATATTTATTCCTGATTTATAATAACAAAATAAATAATAAACAGAGCGTAAATGCCTAGTCATTAGATAACAATTTATAATCAATAAGAAAACTTTCCTCTTCTCTAATTGTCCATTAATTTTTATGTATGTTAGATTTCCATACTAACAACGTTATGTTTGAATATTTAAAGTCACTTAATTCTTTCTACAAAAAAAACCAAGCGACTCTTCCGTTCAGAAGTCTAGCTTGGCTTTTCGTATTGTTTATAAATTATCCAATAGTTTCTGAAATTCCTTCTGCAAGCGAAGCAATTTCTCTTGTGCAGAAGGTTGAGATTTATCCTTCACTGAATAATAAATCTTAAACTTCGGTTCTGTACCTGATGGTCGTAGACAGAACCATGAACCATCTGTGAATATATACTTCAAGACATTGGAAGTGGGTAGGTCAATCGTAGATGATTGTTGATTTGGCGTCGTTCTTAGTGAAGTAGCGTAATCTTCTGTACAGGAAAGCACAAACTCTCCTAAGTGCGAAAATGATTGTTCTCTCAGACGATCCAGTCGTTGGTTCATTTGGATGATTCCATCTTTTCCGGAAAAAATCTGTGTTTCCAAATGTTCTTCATAGTAGCCGTATTCTTCATAAAGTTCATGTAAACGATCGATCAAATCCTGCCCTGATAAATGACGGTCTAACGTAGCTTCTGCTAATAATACCGCCGCTTGGATTGCATCTTTGTCTCTAACAAAAGGTGCGATCAGATAGCCATAACTTTCTTCGTACCCGAACAAAAAATCTTTCCTTTTTTGTTCTTCTGCTTGTTGGATTTGTTCCCCGATAAATTTGAACCCAGTCAACGTATTTCTAGTTTCGATCCCATGTGTTTGAGCAATTCTTGCACCTAGTTCCGATGTGACGATCGTTTTCGCTATAAAGTAATTTGTCAGCGCTTGTTGGGTTTGTTGTTTGCTTCGAATCAAGTAGTCCAGCAATAAGGCGCCGATTTGATTGCCTGTAAGAAATACTGGTTCTCCGTCTTTCAAAACCACGACACCTAAACGATCTGCATCTGGGTCCGTAGCTAATATCAACTGTGCCTCCTGTTTTTTTGCTTCTGTTAATGCCAGCGCAAAAGCCTCTTTATCTTCTGGATTAGGTGAAGCTACTGTTGAAAAATCTGGATCAGGCACCGCTTGCTCTTTTATGACGTGGAAATTAGCAAATCCTAGTTGCTCAAATGCTTTTTGCATAAGAATATTTCCAGCTCCATGTAACGGCGTATAGATCATGTTAAGCTGCGAGCCAAATCGTCGGATGTTTTCTTTATTTTGAATGACTGACGTCAACTGTTCTAAATAAAGAGTGTCGACTTCTTCGCCAAAGAGATGGATCAGCTGAGCCTCTCTATAAACAGACAACGCGTCTGCTTCAATCGACAACTCATTTGGTCCATGCGCTAAAAGTTCTGTCAGTCTCTCTGCTGTTTCTAAAGTGATCTGCCCACCGTCTGGTCCATAAACTTTAAATCCGTTGTATTCTTTTGGATTGTGACTAGCCGTAATCATCACTCCTGCATACGCTTGATAATGGCGAACAAGAAACGACAACTGCGGTGTTGGACGTAAACAATCAGATAAATAAACCTTGACCCCTTGACTGGCTAATACTCGCGCCGTACATTCAGCGAATTCCTTTGAGCCATGACGGTTATCAAATGCGATCACTACGCCTTGTTGGCTGGCATTTTTTTCACGAATATAAGTAGCTAAACCAAAAGCAACTCGTTTGATCGTATAACTGTTCAGCCGATTCGTACCGACTCCAAGTTCCCCGCGCATCCCACCTGTGCCAAAGGACAAGTACTGATAAAAGCGATCTTCGATTTCTTGCGGGTCAGAAAGAGCCGTTAATTGCTCTTTCATCGCTTCTTCTAAAGATCCTTCATTTAGCCATTCTTGATATTTTTGTTGCCAGCTCATGGACGTTCTTCTTTCATTTGATCTAAAATCTCATTGATCGAAAGGGTACAACCAGCCATTGATGTATCTGCTACACCGTAATACATCGTCAACTGATCGCCATCAAGTATTCCCCCACAGCCAAAGACCACATCTCCAAAGAAACCATTCTTTTCATAATCCGCTTCTGGTTCCATGATTGGCTGATGACTGCGCGCGATCACTTTAGTTGGATCTTCTAAATCTAAAAGTGCGGCACCCATACAATAGCGATGCTGTGCTGTCGCGCCATGATAGATGATCAACCAACCTTGATCCGTTTTGATAGGCACTAGACCGCCGCCGATCCGACCGCTATCCCATGTATTTTCTCGAACACCTAACAGATGATGGTGGTTCCCCCAACTCACTAAATCTGGTGAAGACGCAATCCAGATATCATAATTTCCAATACTTTTTAGCGACGGACGGTGCAACGCATAGTACTTCCCATTGATTTGTTCTGGAAAAATCAACACATCTTTATTTTCTGGCGCAAATATATTGCCAAGATCTTGATAAGACTTGAAATCTTTCGTTGAAACTAAAGAATCACAGACCCCCATCGGTGAGACAGAACTAAAATTGACGTAGTATGTATCGCCAATTTGCGTACAACGCGCATCTTCTATGCCGTACGTTTGGTATTCATTAAACGGATACAAAAAGGCATCTTCGTCGATCGTAAAATGATGTCCATCTTTACTCCGGGCAATCCGAATATAAGACAAAGAAGTCAAATATTCAAAACGATCTAACTGATCTTTTTTACGTATCATTCGTGGATCTTCAAAATCATAATTTTCATCCTCACGATCAAAAGATAAGATTTCCATCGTTTGCGTTGCTGGATCATAAACAGGCGCTTTGATCACCTTTGGATCTTCCGAGATTGGTCGCTCTGCGATTCTCAATAAGAGTAAGACTTCCCCTTGATAGTAAGCAACTCCCCCATTGAATGCACCAATCACTTCATATCCGTCGTGTAACGGTTTGATATCTTCTGGTGTAATCAATGGATTTTCATTAAAACGGTCTATTTTCATCTGTATTTACCTCTACTTAAATGGATTTTCGATTTTTAATTTTTGTGCGCCTGCATCACTGATCCCGGCATATAAAACACCATGCTCAGAAGACAGGTCCAAGCCTCCGCTAAAGACCACATCCACAAGATCCGGTCGTTTCGTCGGTCCTTTAGCAAAATCTTTTCTTTCTGCAAGGATGCGCACATCTTTCATTGCATGGTTTCTGCGATCAAAAGAAAAACGCATCGCATAATAATGGCGATCACCTTGCTCATCAAAATTCGCAATATGGCCTAAAACCCAAATCACTCCATCAATCTCAAAAATTTCATTTGCGCCGCCCCATTCTTCCTCAGAAAATTGATTCGCTAATAATGGCGCTTCTTCGATTTTTTGGATCGATAGATCAGCCAGCTGATCGATCAGACAAGCACCAATCTTGCCACGACCGCCTTTTTCTCCTTGTGGACGTGTCATGACTAAAATTTCACTAGTTGACAATTGCTTCAAACGTAAGTCTTTCATTCCCCATGGTCCTTCAAATAAGTGGTGGGCAGTTGCTGTATCTTCTAAGTGATAAAAAATGGTCCGCCATTGCGCCTGGCCTTCTGGCAAGAAAATAACTTCCACCCCACCTAAAATCACTTTCCCGTCGATCACCGTATAAAAAGGATCTTGTAATGGTAATTCGATGCCATCAGAAATCTTTGCCCACGTATTTTTAGCTATTTCTCTAAACAAGTAGACGGTAGAATCTTCGCTCTCTCTAGCTTCCACACGCCCAGCTAGCACCACTTCTCCCGCTAACTCAAAGGGTGCAGTAATGTTATAGACATCCTTCGTCCCCACACCTGTAAATGTCAAAAATTCCGCTTTTTTCATTTGTTCAGGCTTATTTTTTCGATAGTCTTCAATTAAGTTTTTTATTTTGATCATTGCTATTCCTTTCCAATCCAACAGCTTTTTGATGGTACTTTGACCCATTTACGATCCTCGCTAAGCATTCCTTTGCCATAAATCGTTTGAACGTTTTCTGAGATATTCTGTTCTACAGATGACTCACTAAAATTCAGCACTACAGATAAATGCTCTACTTGATAGCGGATACATCCTTTTTCCAACTGAATATTCGTAACTTCTTGAAAAGGCCCCTCCGCTTTACGCAAACGAATCAATTCTTGATAGACAGAAGAAATCAGTTCCCCTTCTGGATTTTTCGGGCTCGTCCCGATCCACCCAAGTCGTTGACTTTCTCCCCAAGGAATCATCCCCCGGGAACGGTCGCGATTCACTTCATTGGCGACTGAAAGCGCCTGTCGTGTTTCTAGAAAGAGACATTGTTCACGGTATTTATTCTTCGCTTGGATGTCGCGAATCTCTGAAATATGGGTCGGATGAAAATCACTTACCCCTTGTTCTTCTCCTTGAAATAAGAAAGGCACACCACGATTGATCAACAGAAAGACAGACAACAATTCATACGTCTCACGATCTTCTTGTGCTAACCGGTTCCACGAACGACTCATATCGTGACTATTAAAGAATAAAGTTGGAAGATGTTCACGTGCATTCATCTCTTGAAATTCGTGGGTCAACATCGTTAGATCCAACGTTTCAATACTTCCTAAATTAAAATTGAACGCCGTATCGAATCCTGCTTCTTCCACATAACTTGAAATCACCGATAACTGATCCGAACTGATCTCAGCCACTGTAAAAATATTCGGAGCGACTGTTTTGAGCCATTGATTCATTTCTTTAAGAACTGGCATCACTCCAGGCTGGTTGACATCATAAAGATGCACCTGTTTCCCCTCTTCATCCCTAGGATTATCTGTAAAAGTATCATTCACCGTTAGATTATTGATCACATCAAAACGAAACCCATCCACACCCATGTCCAGCCAAAAAGACAAGACATCATAGATTGCCTGCTTCACTTCAGGATTCTGCCAGTTCAGATCCGCCTGTTCTTCTGCAAAACTGTGATAATAATACTGATTGGTTCGGTGATCCAGCTTCCAAGCACTCCCACCAAAAAAGCTTTCCCAATTATTCGGTTGTTCTCGCCAAATATACCAATCTCGTTTTGCACTCGCTTGGCTCGCACTGGATTCGATAAACCACGGATGTGCCGTTGATGTGTGATTCAAAACCACATCAATAATGACTTTTATCGATAATGCATGTGCTTCTTCCAAAAGTGATCGAAAGTTTTCCAAACACCCATATTGCGGATCAACCGCACAATAATCTGACACATCATACCCATTATCGACTCTTGGCGAAGGATAAAATGGCGTGAGCCATAAGGCATCGATGCCACATTCTTTTAGATAAGACAACTTTCCTCTAACACCATCGATATCCCCAATCCCGTCGCCATTACTATCTGCAAAAGAAGCGAGATAGATTTCATAAAAAACTGCATTTTTCCACCACATTGTTCTGTCCTCTTACTTCAATGTAAATTGCATACCATCTTGGAATCGTTTTGAGAAAATCAAAAACAAAACGATCAATGGTAAAGTCAACAATACTGACGCCGCATACATCGGTCCTGGAAACGTGCCATACGGGCCGAACATTTGTGAAATCAAGACATTCAACGTCACTGTACTATCACTTTTCGACACGATCATATCCCATAATAAATTCGTCCAACGATCCGTAAACAAGAACAAGAAAATCACCGTCGTAATCGATTTAGACATCGGTAAAACGACTTTGAACAAGACTTGCATCTCCGTTGCACCATCTAGCTTCGCCGCTTCAATCAATGTATTGGGAATCGCCTTGAAAAAGTTCGTATACATAAAAATCGCCCATAAACTGATTGCTGTAGGAATGATCATTCCTGCATATGAATCCAGTAACCCCACTCTCGTTACCATTAAAAACTGCGGGATCAGTAAAATGATTGCTGGGAAAAACATTTGGAAAAGAATAAAATTGTTTACTAATTTCTTCCCTTTAAACTCGATCTTTGCCAACGCATAACCGACCATCAAAGCAAACAACATCATTAAAACAGTTGCTACCGTCGCCACGATCGTCGTATTGACAAAAGCCCCCAACCACGGAACATCCGCAGAAGTCGGTGAACCTCCGAGAAGCCACGTCCAAGAACGTAAACTAAAATCTGTCGGGATAATGCGACGATCCACTTGATCCCAAACTGCAAAAGAATGCATGACTAAGTACACAAAAGGAAACGTCATGATCAGCATCACGAGGGTCGTTACAAGATAAAGAATCGTATTTTTGCCTTTTGTCCGTTTATGACCAACCATTTTTCTCCCCCCACTTTTCTAATAGTTTACGAATCACACCGATCGAAGCAAACGTCACCACAGAAGCCATCAAAGCAACTGCTGAAGCATACCCCGAGCGAAGATTGACAAACGCTTGATTATAGATCTCCATTTGCCACGTATTCGTAGCAAAATTCGGGCCGCCACCAGTCAATTGATACACTTCCGTAAAGATCCCAAAACTAATCCCCACAGCAAGCACCGTCACTGTAAAAAATGCAGGATAAAGCATCGGAAACGTGATCTTCCAAAAACGCGTCCATGCACTTGCTCCATCAATTGCCGCAGCCTCATAGACCTCTTTATTGATATTTCCCAAACCAGAAATCAAGATCAACCCATAATAGCCAGACATCTTCCAAGCAATCATCAGTGAAACAATAAAAATCGACGTCTGAGGATTCCCTAACCAATCAATATCCCAACCCATTCTCGTACGTAAAAACGTATTGAAAGGACCATTGTAAGAAAGCAAACCTTTCACGATCAACGAAGTCACGACCCCACTCGAAAGATAAGGTAAAAAGAAGGCAACCATGTACAAGCCTTTAAACTTAGGCAAACTATTCACTAACAACGCAATCGTCATCGATAAAATCAAAGCCATCGGAACAAAGACCAGTAGAAATTTATAGGTCACCACAAATGCTGCTCGAATCGCCGGACTATGAAACGCATCAATAAAATTTTTGAAACCAACAAATTCAACCGTTGGTGAAATCATATTCCAACTTGTCAGCGCTAACCAAAACGACCATAAAAGCGGTAATAAAAAGAAGATGACAGTAAAAATCAGGTATGGGCTGGTAAATAACCAGCCCAACTTTGTATTTTTGTTCATTATTGAAGCGCCCCTTCAACCGCTGATTTGGCATCTGCTGTTGCAGTTTTCGCATCCTTTTCTCCACGAATCACTGGTACCCACGCTTGTTCACCAAAAGCTTGTTGAATCTCATTGAATTTTTCATTATCCATTGCCGGTACAGCAAACGGAACATTTTCTGCGTATACTTTCATCGCTGGATTTTCTTCAAAGTATGCAGCAAAAATTTCATTTTCTTTCGCATCGTCTCTCGCAGGGATCAATGACGTCATTTCTAATAACTTCATGTCATGTTCATCATCTGAATAAACAAATTCCAAGAACGCCATCGCTGCTGCCTGTTCTTCTTCTGTTGCTTGCGCGTACATCACGATCCCTTTCGCATCTGCGTAAGTCGAAACTTCTTCCACATCTGCTAAAGCATCAGGCACAACAGGTGTCGTCACTGTGTAGTTTTCACCAAACGTCAACTCAGGATATTTTTCGTCCCAATTCGGGAATGTCCACGGACCAAGATCAGTCATGATACTATCCCCATTTTCAAACGGATCAGTCGCTTCACCTGTTCGCAAAACATTCGCATCTGCTAATTGACTCATCAAATCAAATACATCCGTCATTGCAGCCTCATCCACAGAAAACTTCTCATTTTCTACAAAACTGCCACCTTCGCTCGCCGCATTGTACAACGGGAAGAAATCAAACCAACGCATCCAAGCTGTTGGGTCAGACAAGTCTCTTTTCGCCCACAAAGCTTTATCTGTTTCCTGAACCTTTTCTACAACCTCTAACAATTCAGAATACGTTTTTGGAACCTCCGAAAAGCCAAGTTCTTCTAGTAAATCGATTCGCCAACCAAATAAAATCGGGTTTGAATACACTGGTAATACATATTGACTATCGTCAGAAAATTTCCAGCTTTCAATCGTTTGATCCATGTGCCTTGTTTCCACGATCGAATCAAATCCACTTTGTTGATTCAATGGTAAAATCGCTTCACTAGCCGCCAATTGTGCCGCAAAACTACGGTTCACATTTTCAGACAACGTCGGTGCCGTATTCGATGCAATCGCACTTTGAATCGTCGCTTCAGAAGATGGACTTTCTTTCATTTGAGTCACTTCGACTGTGATCTCGTCATTTTGTGCTTCGAATTCTGTCGCCATTTCTTGCCAATATCTCAATTGCGTCGGATTAGGTGCCGCCCAAAAAGTGATTTTCGTTTTCCCATCATCTGAGCCGGAATCCCCACTCGTTGATTGATTGCCACAGCCCGCAAGTAAAACAGTTCCTGCTAATACAGTCGTAAGTCCCAAAAATATTTTCTTCATCTTCATGAATCTTCCTCCTTGGTTTGTAAACGGTTTCTTATAACTGCGACAATCATACCATCCGTAATTACGTTTGTCAACATTACGTAATTAACATTACAAAGTTACATTTGTAATCTTTTTAGGTGATTATTTTAGATGTACTATGTTATAATCAATGTAAATATTACGAGAAATTAGGTGAACTTATGAAAAAAGCTTCGATGCAAGACATCGCTGATGCACTAGGAATCTCTAAAAATTCCGTTTCGCAAGCACTACGAAACAAACCCGGCGTCAGCCAACAAACCAAACAACTAGTAAAAAATAAAGCCGACGAACTAGGCTATCGTTACCAAACCGTCACAGAAGACACCACCATGAGCTTTCTTTTGATGGCAACTGAATTTGCCTTTTCCCAAACAAGTTTCTTCGGCGAAATCGTGAAAAGCGCAGAATCTGCCGCACAACGCGCACATATCAAATTAGACACGTATACCTTAACCGATGAAACACTACAACAAATGATCCTGCCAGAACACATCAATGAATATGACGGTATTTTAGTACTTTCTCATAGTAACAATGACTACATAAAACAAGTGATTGCTACAGGAATCCCCGTAACTTTGATTGATCATCACGATCCAGAATTACTCGCGGATGCCATTTTGTCCAAAAATACCGACGGCACGTTCCAAGCCATTTCATTACTCATTGCGAATGGCATGAAACGAATCGGCTTCATCGGCGACACCTCCTTTTCGCCAAGCTACCTCGAACGCCAACGCGGCTACCATCGCGCCTTAGCAGAACACGGCATCTCACAAGAGCCAGAAATCGAGATCACCGAAATCGAGGAATCCCAAGGCGCTTTGTTCAGTCGCCTAAAAAGCATCGAGCAAATGCCCGATGCTTGGTTTTGTGTCAATTCCGGATTAGCCTTTATGCTCAACAGCTATCTCCAATCCGCTGGCTATACAATACCAGATGACATCAGTATCATTTGTTTTGACGAAACAGAATTCACACGCATGGCAATCCCACGATTGACCAACGTTGCCACCAACTTGGAATTCATGGGCCAACTCGCCATCCGAACCTTGTTACACCGCATCAATCATCCAGACGAACCAATCATACATCAACAGATCGTACCGGAGTTGAATATTTGGGGGTCGGTGAGGGTTGTGGAGGGATAGGAAAAAGCACTGGACCGCCTCGTGGGCTGTCTAGTGCTTTTTTATTCTTTCATCACTAAATAGATATATTTCATAGTTTTAATCACTGTCTTCTAACTATTATTATTACTCATCTATCTTTATTCATCAAATTGTTATACATACTTTCTCTGCTATGACTCATTTAAAATAAACTGTAATTTTGATAAATTATCTATAGTAAAACGGATGACTGTGGTTCTTATTCTTTAATAAACACCCCGTAATTAGAGACATACTATAATTTTTTCCATAGTAATCTTTTTTTAACTTTTTTTCTTAACATCAGTAATAAAGCCAAAAACTAATCCGATTACACTCAATCCTCCTATTCCACTTTTCCATGCTGTCTTACGATATTCTCTAAATTTCCGTTCATGCTCTCCACAAAATAAAGATTTATTTGCATATATTTCTTTTTTGCATCCAGGTACTTTACAAAGTTTCAGTTGTGAGTTTCCCATTATTCTTCCCTCCAATTTCATATCCTTGAATCTCATAAACCAATACATCTATCTTAGTTGAAATATCCGCCATGATTTCATTCACACGTCCTGAATCACCTTGATGCGCATTATCAATTTTCCATGCTAATGTATGCCCCGAATCATCAAGTTTTTTTAATAGGGTCTAATGGTAATTTGACAATGTCGCTAATAATGCCTGATCCTCTGCCATAGCACTATACGCAACTAAATTCAGTTGCACAGCCGAGTTTAAATAGCCAATAGATTGTTGAAGCAATCGTTCAATTCTTTTTGCATCTTTGGATTTTATTTTGATATTAGTAAAATCATGAGCATCTTGATAAATAGCAAACATTAATTTTGCGATTGTATCGTTATTGGTTTTAATCGCAGAAATCAAAAGCTCCTTCTTCAACTCGCTATCGTGCGAAGCAAGCCCTTCAATCACAAGTTGCCTAGCACTATGGAATCCTGAGAATCGATCATTATATTGCCCTTGCTCCACACGCTCAACGAGCCTATTTAAATCCTCAATCTTCTCTGTTATAGCTGCTAATTGCCCTTGAATCGCAGAAAGTTCTGGTAAATTCCCTAGTTTTCCTACTATGCGTTCATCCAGTGTTACCGTACTCTTCGTTCTCCCCGTTAAAGTATCCTTGATGATAGCATACGTTTCTCCAGTTTTTTTACGGATTCCTAATGACCATTCTCCTGAAGCCAATTTTTTCTTTGCTAAATCAGAAAAGTTCGCCACATATTCTGTCTCTCCCTTTTCTAAAAGTTGTTTTAGTAGTTTAGCTTCTGATACATGGTTAAATAGTTCATTTTTAATACTCTTAATAATGGATAAACCAACAGCCTCTTGTAGAGGAAGAAGTGAATACGAACTAAAATCATAATTGTATAATTCTTTATTTGTTACATTAATTGATAACTCAGTACTTGTGGGCAGATTGATTTCAAAATCATTCACTAGTTAATTCACCGCCTTATGATTATAAATATATTTAGTTATATTGTAGCATGATAGAAGAAATTTTTTCTGAGAAAGTGGGGTGTTTTGTTGGTATAGAATGATGATTGGGAACAGCGTAAGTTCAAAGAGTTTAGCAAGAAAACAGGTAAGAAAAATTCGAAAGGTCTAGATTTCCCTGCCTACTCTGTAAGTAACAAGCTTGGATTAATAGCCCAAACAGAGCAGTTTGATGGTAGTAGGTTAGATAATTTAGAAAAGACGTCATATAAATTTGTTGAACCCAGTGATTTTGCTTATAATCCTGCAAGAATAAATGTGGGATCAATTGCATTTAATAATCTTGAAAAAACTGTGCTTGTCAGTTCATTATATGTTGTTGTGAAGATGTCAGAGACTCTTAATAACGAGTTTGTTCTACAATATATAAAATCCCCATTGTTTATTAGAGAAGTTCGACGAAATACTGAAGGTAGTGTTAGAGAGTATTTATTCTATGAAAATTTTTCCAATATTAAAATACCATATACGCAATATATTGAGGAACAAAAATTAATAGGGCTTTTTTTCAAAATGCTTGACGACACTCTCGCTCTTCATCAACGTAAGTTAGAACAATTGAAGCGATTAAAGCAAGGGTTTTTACAGGTTTTATTTGCGAATGAAGCAACTATTCCGAAGGTGCGTTTTGCTGGTTTTATCGAGGAATGGGAACAGCGTAAGTTGGGGGATATATTCAAAAAGGATACTCAAAAGAATAAAGACTTAGAATTTCATAGTGACTCTGTAATTTCGGTTGCTAGAATGAAACTGTCTCCACCCTCTGCAAAATCTTCAGATGAGTATATGAAAACATATAACAAAATACGGAGAGGGAATATTGCTTTTGAAGGACATACTAATGATAAATTTCCAAATGGACGCTTTGTATTAAATGACTGTCAGGACGGAATTGTATCACATATTTATGATGTCTATAGTGCGGTTGAAGAGTATGATAATGAGTTTATGAAACGTTACATTAATAATCCTGATGTAATGAGAAAAATTCTTATAAATGCAACTTCAAGTGCTCGAATGATGAAGTCTTTAAATTCGGTAGAATTCTTGAAACAGAGCATTTTATTGCCAATATTAAGTGAGCAGCAGCAGATAGGTAAATTTTTCTATCAATTGGACAATACTCTCACCCTTCACCAAAAGAAACTCTCTCAACTAAAAAACCTAAAAAAAGGACTCCTTCAATCAATGTTCATCTGAAAAATTTTATCTTCACAAATATCCCAAACTTCCTAATAATTAACGAGTAACATCAAAATTATTAGGAGGTTTTTCTATTGAAAAAAAGAAAAATGCAATTGTTTTACAAATATTTTGAAGAATGGATTGAATTGTACAAAGTTGGCTCAATTCGTTCAATTACCTTAGAAAAATACTATATGAGTTTGCAATGGGTCACTAAATTAGCTCCGGATATGCGAGTTTGTGACTTAGATAGAAGAAGCTATCAAAGTTTATTAAATGCATATGCAGAAGATCATGAGAAGCAGACTACAATGGATTTCCATCATCAGATAAAAGGGGCTATTTTAGATGCAGTGGATGAAGGTATTTTATCCCAAAATCCTACTCGGAAAATTATCATAAAAGGGAAAGCACCTAAAGAGAAGAAGCCAAAGTTTTTAAATCAACATGAGATTCAGTTATTGTTGAGAGAGTTAGATTTAAGACAAGAATTAAATTGGGATTGGTTTATCTTATTGGTGACAAAAACTGGTTTACGATTTTCTGAAGCATTGGCTCTTACACCTGAGGATTTTGATTTTTTTAATCAGAAGATACTTATTACTAAAACATGGAATTATCGCAAGTCTACAGGAGAATTCCAACCAACTAAAAATAGTTCTTCCATTCGAAAAATACAGATGGATTGGCAATTAGCTATGCAATTTTCACAATTAGTAAAAGATTTAGACCCAGAGAAACCAATTTTTGTTAAAAAACGGGTGTTTAATTCAACTATAAATAACCGACTAAAGATAATATGTACAAATGCAAAGATTCCTGTAATCACTATTCATTCTTTAAGACATACACATGCCTCATTATTATTATTTGCAGGTGTTTCGATCGCAAGTGTAGCTAAAAGATTAGGACATTCTAGCATGACCACAACCCAAGAAACCTATTTGCATATTATTCAAGAATTAGAAAACCAAGACAATGATAAGATTATGCGACATTTATCTTCTCTTGTATGATAAAAAGGCGCTGGGCGCCTTTTTATATAAACATTTTTTGTAGGAATGCTTTTTTTAGGTTTTTCAGTTGGGAAATTTTATTTTGGTGAAGAGAAATATTATTGTCTAATTGATTGAAAAAACTACCTATTTGTTTTTGTTCTTCATCTTTTGTAAAAGCAATTAGAGCTTCTTTAATATCATTTGAGTTAATACTTTCAAATGTTGAACCTGTACTATATCGATTCCAATAGCCATTTTCTCTCATTTTTCCAAGTTGATGAAAAATGAAATCATTGGCTTTAATTGCTGCAACTCCACGTCCTAAGACTACGTCGTAATCAGTTTTTCCAATATCTCCTACTGGGGCTCTAACACTTAAAATCAAATCTTTTTTTTCGGCTTGTTTTGTCACTTGAGTAGTCCACACTCTAGGAACAACTCTACCATTTTTTATGTCTGCATTCCCTTGAACCAAAATATAGTCATCTGGATTATTTGTATAATTTTCTGAGCTTGGAGATTGGCCCATAATTATTTGAACAATATCTCCTAACTTACGCTGTTCCCATTCTTCGGTAAAACCAGCAAAACGCACCTTCGGAACATTTGTGTCATTCGCAAATAAAACCTGTAAAAACCCTTGCTTTAATCGTTTCAGTTGCTCTAACTTACGTTGATGAAGAGCGATAGTCTCATCCAGTTGTTTGAAGAAGATACCGATTTTTTGTTGTTCATCCTTTGCAGGAACCTTGACGTCAATACTCTCAATATCAGAGCTGTTATAAGAGGGCAATGCCCCTACTTGGGAGTATCTTGGCAAATTTATAGTTTCAAAAAATATTTTACCAAAATAGATATCCCAAGTATTATTAAACATATAAGCCATAGTGTTGTTATCTATTAAGAAAGAGCTTGTGACCAAACGTTTTCTATTAAGCATTATTGCAGCTCCAACTTTAGCAAATATAATCGCTGGCACATCTTTTATTGGCTTCCATTTTTTACGTTCAATTTGTTCATCAGATACATAATGATTTGCATTTCTCATTTCGTACTCATTACCAATGTTATTCATGTCGGAAACCTTAAAAAATGGAATACCTTCAGAACCACCTTGCTCTGCATCAGGAAAGCCAATTCCCGATTGAGTTTTGCCTAGCTCTCCCAACTTACGCTGTTCCCAATCATCAGAAAAGCCTTTAAACCGAATCTTAGGTGTTTTTTTCTTCTCTTTATTCATCAAAAACTCACCTTTGCTTTCTTATGTATATTCTGATTATTGAGTTCTATAAATACATAAGTTATATTCGTTGAAATCCTTTTAAGATAAGTTGAATTTTTATGTTTTAATTTTTTGTTTACTGTCATTTCAAAACTTAGCTTTATCAACTAAATACTTCCTCTCTTGATATGTTGTCTAACCATTCTACTATATTATATAGACCTATTAAGCTTACGCTGTATTACAGCGTAAGTCATTACAAATTGGATTATACCATGAGTTTAGAAATTAATAAATTTTTACATATAAGTGTTTTTCATAATAATGATATTTTGTCTATTTCTGGAAATATAACACATATCTATAAATAATTAGTTATTGTTAAATACTAACTATAATAGCTAGTCAGATTAACGTTTTCCTTTTATGTAATTTTAATAGTAGTATAAGGGGATTATAAGGCTATGGTGTGAAGAAAAGAAATCACTAATTGAATAGCGACGCAAAAAAATGATAGTAAAACTAAGTACACAGACAATACTTAGTTTTACTATCATTAACCCTAAAATAGCTTCGCTTTTACCCGTTGCTATCTACCCTTTCGGAAGGGGTATTTCATCTAAAACAAGGATATCACTTCAAACGTTGACTAGTCAAGCATTTAATTCACAGTATTTCGTGACGATCTTCTTAAAAAACTTAAATGTTTCCAAGAGATCATCGTTCTTTCGGTATATCTCTCGGTTAGCTCTTATTCGTTTGACTAATTCTTGAAGATCCTTAGATGCTTTCTGCTTCAGTTTAGCCGTCGAAACATATTTATCATGAAGATACAGAGTAGTTACTATATCATTCATTTTCCTATTTGTGAGGACTCGGTTACTTAATTCCGAATCCACACCTGATTTTTCAGCAAATTGTGTCAACTGAATTGATGCTCTTTTATTTTTTATTTGATTTTTCTTACCATACTGAAAAGGTTCTACAATATTATAAATAAGTGGTCTACTGTGCGCGGCTGCATTTCTAACATTCGTCACATATTTTAATAACTGATTAGCAGTTTTCAATTTTTGATAACCAAAATACTTTTTTTCAAAATAGAATTCTATGAACCTCTGTAGATTGCCCAAAGTCATGATCTCTAATAATGCCCAAATTGAAATATTATGATGATGACGACTATAAAAATCAAAATCATAACCAAATTTACCTTTGATCTTATTAATTATCTTATGCGATGCTTGATCATAGCCTAGTAAAATTTCCTCCTCATTACTAGTATTCCCTTTTTTTCTTTGAAGGCGTACAAATTTAGATTGCATATAGCTGTCGTACTCATCGACAATTGAATATCCATCTTCATCTAAAGAGTTAGTAATTAAATTTACCAGTAAAGTCTTTAAAGAATGTTCCAATTCAAAAATCATTCTACTTAATGTCATTCTTAGATACATATCTATTTTGGCTAAATCGTTTAGCTGAATAAATGAAAGATTCACATATTTCCCATTTGCATCTTTTTCAAAATTCTTGCGATAGGCTGTAACTTTAAAATAATAAGTTCTATTTGACAAAATATCACGAACAATCGTTTCTTCCGATTCAGCAATAGAGATCCCTTTGTGTCTAGCATAATCAATTTGCTCATCAATAGAAAATATCTCCTTACTTCGAGCCTTTAAACAGAGATGATTAAGTTCTTCTGATAGTACATCAGATTTTTGTCTAGATGTTTCTTCTTCCTCTAGTTTCAACTTTAATTCAAGCAACTGTTCTTCATTGATAATGTCTCTCCTCCTTTATATACCGTACTATGCTAGTAGAAATGCACCTAATAAAGATAAGTTGATTTCCACAAAAATATTATCACTCTTTACCCAATATCTCCATAAATTTACGTAGGTCTGCTTGCGACTCCTCATCTGTTCCTTCTAGTTCTTTTAACATTGTAAATAGCTTATTCGTAGATTCAGCAATTTCTTGATCTAGCTTAACTAATTCTTCCGCGACCTCAGGAAGTGGGATCACTTCTTCTTCTTCAAATGTATCTACATATCGAGGAATGTTTAAGTTGTAGTCGTTCTCTTTGATTTCATCTAGCGTCGCAACATGAGCATATTTTTCAACGTCTTCACGTTTTTGATAGGTTTCAATGATCTTAGTAATATTTTCTTCCGATAGTTTATTTTGATTTTTGCCTTTGACGAACTCACTTGAGGCATCAATAAAAAGGATATCTTTTGTTTTCCGTGCTTCTCTTCCTTTAAAGACTAGAACTGTAGTAGGTATACTCGTTCCGTAAAATAAATTCGCTGGCATACCTATTACGGCATCCAACAAGTTATTATCAATGATATTTTTCCGGATTTTCCCTTCAGAAGCACCACGGAATAGGACACCGTGTGGTAAAACGATCGCCATCGTCCCAGCTTTATCTAAGTGATACAATCCATGTAAAATAAATGCATAGTCCGCTTTTGACGCTGGTGCTACACCGTAACCTTTGAAACGTGTATCTTTTTCACGATCCACATTTTTGATATCCCACTTTGCGGAATAAGGCGGATTAGCAACAACTGCATCAAATTTTAATGGGATTTGAATACCATCTTTTTCTGCAAATGGCCAATCGGCATCTAAGGTGTCTCCACGTCTTAAATTCATATTCCGATAGTTAATCCCGTGCATCATTAAATTCATTCGTGCTAAATTGTACGTAGTAGTATTTAATTCTTGACCATAAAAATCAACACTTCCTGATCGCTCTCCATCAGGCAATTCATTTTTTACAGTCAATAGTAAAGACCCCGATCCCATCGTTGGATCGTACACGCGAAATTGTTCTTCCTCTTTATTTACATCATCTGTTACGATTTTAGCTAACACTTTACTAACTTCATGCGGCGTATAGAACTCGCCCCCTTTTTTACCGGCATTGGCTGCAAACTGCCCAATTAAATATTCGTATACATCACCTAAGATATCACGACCAGAATCGTCTTTAAAATTAAACTCATTGACCATCAAAACAACATCATTCAATGCTTTTGCTCGTTCATTTGTATTCGATCCTAAACGTGTGTCTCCTAAGTTGATATCTGAAAAAACATTTGCAAAGTCATCTTCTGCAACAGGATTCCTCTTTGCGTTAATATTAAATGAATCTAGCATGTCCTGAAAATCACTAGCTTTGATTTTATGATTTTCAATTTTAGATACTAATTCTTCCCATGTATACTCAGGAGAAATCGCATACCCAATACCACGGCTTATATCTTCTAGATAATCTTCTTTCTCTTCATCATCAGTTACTTCGTAGTAATCTTCTAATCCATTCATTTTTAAATAAGCATCCTGATTTTCAGACAAATACCGATAGAACATAAATGGCAAAATATAATTTTTATATTCACTTGCATCCATCGTTCCACGTAGCTTATTCGCCATTGCCCATAATTTCGTTGTAATCTCGCTTGCATTACTCATTTCTTCTATTCTCTCCTTATAGATGAAGATTCCACATATACTATTGAGAATCTTCATAAAGTACATCTCTTTATTAAAATCGGAAATATTTTTGTTATTTTTCGAGTTTCTTATACGCATCAATTTTTATCTTTTTAACTATACTACTGAAACTTTTCCATTTCCTTCAAAAAACTGATAACAGTTAAAGAATTTTACCATGCTGGTAATTTTCAAAATGGAAAATACCACTTCTTACTCTATCAAGTTCACTATAATCAAAGTTGATTTTTAAAAGCTTGCTGATTGCTACTATTCCAATATTAATAATTGGATTTCAATCAACTTGATTTATTCACTTTTCTTGATTTCATCTGCCATTTTATAAAAAGCTTCATGAAATTTTTTACGATATTTTACCCATGTCAAACTAGCAATTTCTTCTGAAGAAATTTCTTTATAATCCGAGCGAGCATCGTTCATAATAGTTGTTAGTTCTCCCTGTTTGTCTAGATCTTCTTGCCCATACTGATGACGTTGAATTAATTTATCTAATTCTTTTGGCTTCACACTATTATCTAATCCCCACTTGCGGATAAATTCTGTTAGTTGTTTAATATTACTGTCCCTTTGTGAGCGTTCCATTGCTTGATTCATTTCTTCGACACTCAATGCAACGGGATATTTATCAAACTCAAACTCTTTCGCCAAAACTTTCGCCACAAAGTTACGGACTTTTGTAATTTCTTGATCGTTCTCAGATTTCGCAACCTCGATATCAATTTCATCTTTTGTTTTCTTGGCTTTATTCATATTATCGACATGTACTTCATTTGCCAACTGAGCGATCAATTCAATCAGATAGTCATAATTGATTGTTACATCATGAATATGAGTCATTTCCAAGTGGACTTGTGAAATGTCGATTTCTTCAGCT
The DNA here is from genome assembly GCF_051715065.1 of Enterococcus sp. AZ062. Taxonomy (NCBI): domain Bacteria; kingdom Bacillati; phylum Bacillota; class Bacilli; order Lactobacillales; family Enterococcaceae; genus Enterococcus; species Enterococcus sp. AZ062. Next base: position 2,646,916 of record NZ_JBIOTB010000001.1, read on the forward strand.
ATTGCTCGATTTTCTCTTAATTCATTTGCAAGAACTGTCGTTAACCTTACTTCTTGTTCCTTTGTAATACCTAAACGTTCATAAAATGCTTCAGGTTCATCATAAGCAGAAATCGGATTCTTTTCATCATCTTCTGTAAATTGTTTCAATTGATTCAATAAACGATTATATTCTTTTAGACCTTCAAAGACTACTTCTTGTGCTTTCTCACTAGGGGGCAATTGATTAAAACCTTCTGTCAATTCCGCTAATTGTTGTATTACATCTTTTGTTTCTTCTTCTATTGTGCCAAAAGATTTTGAAAGAATTCCAGATTTTTGATTTCCTATAATCAGCTCATCAAGAGAGAGTTGCTCAGCTGCTGAATCCCGATTTGAGTAGATTGCAAAAGACTGGTTCATTTCGTATTCATTTTGAATTGGCCAACGGTAGTTGACAATATTCCCTTGTGGTTTCGCATTACGATCATGTATCCTATTTGTTCGGGAATAAGCTTGAATAAGATTCCCACCTTTTAATGTACGATCTATATATAGTGTATTGAGCTCTGGTGCGTCAAAACCTGTTAGTAGTTGATCTACCACTATAACCAAATCTAAATAATTCCCATCATCTGCTGTTTTATTTAATCTTCTTGCCAAATCTTCAGTGTACGATTTAACTGAGGTCATATCAAATGCTGTATCAAATAACGCATTATAAGCTCGTATTGCTCGGTGCAAATTTTCATTTGTTTTCAACTGATGAACACTATTCGATGTGTCAATTGAAAAACTAATTGCTACTTTTAAACGATCTTCAATTGGTCGTTTATTATTTTCTTCCATAAATTTATCAAAGTACTCCATCGCTCGAGGTGTGCTCGCACGGTTTCCACCGACGTGAACGGTAAATAATGCATTATATTTACGATTATTCGAACGTTCTTTCCAATTCTTAAAAATATCTTCTACAACCAAATCCACATGTTCCGGACTATAATCATAGACACTGCCTCGTAAATTATCGTCAATGTCTTCTTCAGTAGGATCTGTAGGTGGTTCAATTGTTTCTTTGAATTCTACTTTGAAACCTAAGACATTCTTATCTGCAATTGCCTCTTTAATTGTATATGCATGAATTAAATCTCCAAATATTTCTCTTGTTTCTGGAAATCTAGGTGTGCCTGTATAGCCAACCCATGCAGAATTTGGGAGAGCTTTTCGAATAGATTCTAGCATGCCTTCATTTTTGGTACCATCTCCAGTTGAACGGTGTGCCTCATCAACAATAAATAAGATATTATCAGTTAACTGGCTAAAGCTCTCTCTTGTCACGTAACGGGACATTTTTTGAATACTTGTAACAATAATATTCTTATCACTTTTCTTCGTTAATTTTCGATGTAAATCAGAAATATTGGCTGTGTCACTAACTACTCCAGTTTTTCCTTCAAAACCAGCGATTGGATCGTATGCGCGATAAGCATCTGCTGTTTGATTCGTTAGGGCAATACGATCGACTAAGAAGACCACTTTATCTACATTGGGAAGACGACTTGCTAACCAAGCAGTCTTGAAACTTGTAATTGTCTTACCTGAGCCAGTAGTATGCCAAATATAACCTAATTTTCCCTCTCCATATTTAAAATCAAATTTCCTCACCTTATCTAATACACGCTTCGTTGCATAGACTTGATAAGGTCGCATTACTTTAATACTTTCTTTGTTCTTTGTTCCATCTAAAACCATGTATCTTGTTGCAAGATCATGTGCCATTGGTATGGATAGAACCTTTTCAACAAATTCCTTCCACTTTCTAACAGGTTTAGCTGTTTCTTCGTCTTGCCAGTTAAAAGCAAATGCACGATTAAATTTGTCACGAGTTGTATTCGCCATATACCGAATATCATGCGGTGTCATTGCAACCAATACTTGTAAGGTAGAAAAGATGCCACTAAACTGTTTTTCAGCAATATATTGCTCCATCTGATTCAATGCTTCTATCGAACTGTGTAACGAGGTTTTTAATTCAATTTGTACTATGGGCAAGCCATTAATCAATAGTGTGATATCAAAACGACGATTTTGTTTCCCATCAATTACTTTTGGTCGCTCAATTTGGTTGACTACTTGGTACACAGTATTCCCGCCACCTACCTGCGCTTGATCAAATACAGTTAAAAACACATGTTGATTATCATCAAGATCTACTTCAATTTCAGAAACACCATTCACACCATAAAGAAATTGTCCGGCTGAATAAGGAGAATCAATATTTGAGATAATTTTTTTTATCTGGTTAAACTCAGTAACAGATAATGGTTTATCTAATCGCGCTTGGTTGTTTTGTTCCAGAATTCTCTTGAAATTATCCCAAAGTTGCTCTGTTGTCTTAATTCCCTTTGCGTACTCCCATTGTTTTACACCACCAATTTTTGTTAAATGATCAATAACTTCTTGTTCAAACTGTAACTCAGATTGAGTTGTAGTATTCACTTGATTCTTCAATGCCTTATTCCTCCATATGTTTTTCTAACATAGCTTCTGAAATTTTTTCTAGTAAGCCTGCATATGTAATTAGTCTGCTTTTCACTTTTATAATTCCAATATATCATGCTTTTTCCAATATAAATTCTACAATATAAATATAAGTCAAAGTAATCTATTATTCTATAGAAATATTATATTATTACTAAAATACGCTATCATCATGAATAATTTAGCTAAATTATACTAAACATATTCAAAGGCTAAAGATATACATTAATATATATACTTGAAATATTTTTTGACATGATAATCTCTTTCTAGAACATTTTTATCCATCAAATCCATTATAATCTTTTCTTTTTCAAATATACTCACATTCGCCATAGAGTCAACTTGGTTATTGATTTCATTTATAAGTAGCTCTTCCTCTTCATTTACAGAAATAAAACCGTATCCACATGTTTTAAGAACTGAAAATTTGAGTAACTCATTTTTTCTACAATCATAAGGAAAACTCTGAACTAATTCTCTTAGATCCTTGCTAGTTAAATTTCTAGGAAAAAGAACTGTCTGTAACTCTGGAGCATAATAGGAACTTACATTAAAAATAATTTTATTGAATCTTAGTTTTTCGGCATAATCTTCAAAAGCAATGATCAACGATCGATATAGATCATAAAACTCTTCATAAGAAACCATCTTTGAAATTTTCCATAGGTCAAAATCAATAACCTCTAAAGCCGTTTCTTTTTTAGTCCCATGGATCCTAATGTTTCCTGAAAAATCATATTTATTAGAATACTTTTTTGAATCAACATTTAAACAATGATTGGATGCGTAAGGATGAAAGGTGAAAGATAATTTTGTTTTACTTGAAAGACTATTGACTAAAATAGCTAGATTTTTTTTATTAAAAGCCATTTTGTGTATTTGATTATCAATAAAATCAAACTCACTATCAACTACACCAAACTCATTAATCCCAACTTCAAGGTAATCTAATAAAGTAACAAGTGTATGGACATTCATAGCATAAAATTCATTATTTATAATTTTACTAATTGTTTGTCTTGAAATTCCCGTTTCTTTAGACAACTTGCTATAGCTTATACGTTTATTTTTTAAGATTGTAGATAAATTATTCCTAAATCGTTTATTCATTCCATCACCTCGAATTAAGTATAACAAAAATATCACTCTCGAAATATGGCAATTTTACTTGTCAAAATAGTTATGAATCCTATTATTTCAAGGAATAGTATAAAAAAATTAAATAAAAAATTCCGAGACTCATTTACAAGTCTCAGAATTTATATATATTTATTCTATTTCCTTTACCCTTCCCCCAACTTCTCCCAAATCTCACTCTGTTCCTGAAAATGCTTCACTAGATCTACATCAAAGATATCTTTAAGTAGTTTCCTTGAAGCTGTTTCCAAAAATGGGCCTTGCTTGATGACTTGGCCTGCTTTCATGAACAGGACTTGGTCGCTTAAAGAGAGGGCTAAACGGATGTCGTGGAAGACGCCAATGATTGTTTTGTCTTGGTTCTTGCCCCAGTCTTTTAAATAGCCGATGAGTTCGAGTTGGTGCTTGATATCGAGATGATTATTGGGTTCGTCTAGTAATAAAATATCTGGGTCTTGGGCTAATACTTTGGCTAGGAAGACGCGTTGCTTTTGGCCACCGGAAAGTTGGTTGACGGGGTGGTCTTTCAGCTCTAATAAATTAGTCAGTGCTAGGCACTCCATGACTTTTTCTCGGTCTTCTGCTGTCGTGACTGACCATAGTCCTTGTTTGATGTGCGTATAACGCCCCATCATGATAGTTTCATAGACGGTGTAATCAAAAGCAATGGTTGAAAACTGGCTGAGTAAAGCGACTTTGCGCGCGGCTTCTTTGCGTTTCATCGTGCGGACTTCTTTTCCATCGATCGTGATCGATCCTTCGTAGGAAAGGATGCCCGCAATTGATTTCAATACGGTCGTCTTGCCACAGCCGTTGGGTCCTAGGATACATAGGTTCTCACCTTTGTTCAGCTCGAAGGAGACTTCTTTGATGATTTTTACTGAGCCATAGCCAGCTGTGACTTGCGATAGCTTCAAGGTCATCACTTTTCCTCCTTTAGCGGTAATTTCTGCTGACAAAAGGAATTTCTGTTACATCGTCTTCTCGGTTGAATTTCAGCGCAATCATGAAGAAGTAACCAGACAATAAATTGAAAAAGTCTAGCAAGCCTGAATCGACTTTTTTGCCTTGATAGAGATGGCGATACAGCAAACGAACGATTATTTTACAATCGACACGCAAGATATGAGCCAACGCCCCTCGTTCACTTCCTTGAGGTAAGAAAAATGGTCCGCTTTGGTTTGTTCTTTCCGCATTCAATTCATCGACACGACTCTTTAACCAGTCGATTTCTTCTTGCGTGATCGTCATTTTTGTACGCACGCACGCATTGGCATGGTAAACCAATTCACCGATTTTCTCTAACTCTTCGTAAAAAGGAGAATCTTTACACTTTGCGCGTAATAGCCCGATTTCTGAAGATAAACGATCGGTGTGTAATTCATAATCGCAGCGTAAATCATCTGCATCGTCTGCTAAAAACGGATAAGCCTCATAAGGACTTCGATAAATATCTTTCATAATTGTAAAACACTCACTTTCGTTTGAAATAAACATAGGCAAAAAATGGCGCACCAATCAATGCTGTGACAGCGCCTATTGGTATTTCTTGGGGAGATAATAGCGTTCGAGAAATCGTATCGCCGACGACCATCATACTGCCACCTAATAGTGCTGCTCCTGGAATGACCCAACGATGGCTAGCACCGAAGTAACGTCGGATGACATGGGGGACAATCAAGTCAACGAATCCGATCACACCGACAAATGAAACCGCACTTCCTGCAAGCAAAGCCGCAAGGACCATGACCCATAGCTTGATCGTTCGAACATCTACACCAGAGATTAACGCCTCTTCTTCACCTAAAGATAACACATCTAAACTTCTAGCAGAGAACCAAAGAGCGATTGTTCCAAATAGTAAGATAGGTAAAAAGATTTGAATTTTTGCCCACGTGCTCCCTGAAAAGCTACCCATTTGCCAGAAGACTAATTGCTGCAAATGATCTTTGAACAATGCCGTGACGATCGTCAACATTGCACCTACAAATAAGGTCATGACCATTCCCACCAAAATAACTGTCTGGTTCGATAATTGCTGATCCAATCTTTGACTCATCACCAAGACAATAAACACAGTTGCTAAACCAAAAATAAACCCTGTCAGAGGTAATGTGAAATTCGGGAACAACGGTAAAGTGATTCCTGAAACAATGATCAACGCAGCGCCAAGTGATGCCCCTGATGACACACCTAGCGTATAGGCAGAAGCTAATGGATTGCCTAAAAGGGATTGCATGACTGTTCCACTCACAGCCAACGCAGCACCTACAAGAAACGCCAAAACCACTCTCGGCAGGCGAACCTGCCAAAGAATGGTGACGATCGTTGCATCTAGCTGTTTGTCTCCTCTTGAAAATAATGCTTGGATCAATGTATCAAAAGGAATGGATACACTTCCGATTTTGATTCCAAAGAATACCACGATGATACTTAAGACCACTGCTAACAGCAACCGACTTTGTTTATTCATTTTCCAACGATTTGTATTCATCAGGGTAGATTGCTAATGCCATTTCTTTTAAGGCTTTTGTCATATGGTGGTTTGGTAAAGAGCTCGCAGCGTTATCGATATAGAATACTGCTTCATTTTTCACCGCAGGAACGTCTTTCCAGCTTCCACGATCTAAGATTTCTTGCACTGCATCATCCAAGTAATTTACGTTCGTCAAAATCACATCCGGCTTACTAGCAATCGCAGCTTCTTCTGTTACTGGAATCCAGCTTTCTTGATCTGCTAAGACATTTTCTGCACCTACAAGTTCGATCATTTCATTCAAGTAAACGCCTTTACCAAAGCTATAGATTTCAGGTAATGCGCTAATTTCAAACAATACTTTTTTCTTATCTGTAATCGTTGCTCCAATTTCTTTGATTTCATCGATCTCTTTGTTCATTGTATCTACTAGCTTTTGTCCTTTTTCATGCTCTTGTAAAGTATCCGCGATAAATTGGACATCTAAAGCAATATCTTCAATGGTATTACTAGTTGGAATATTTACGACAGTTATTCCTGCATCTTTTACTTGTGACCAAACATTTTCAGAACCATGCAAACTGATATCTGAAACATAGATCACTTGTGGGTTCAATGAAATCAATGTTTCTGCATCCACAGCCATCATATCGATTTGTGGCAACTCATCAATATCTTTTGTCATTGCTGGGCTTTGTGTGTCAACAGCTACTAATTGATCTTTACGTCCTAGATCATCGATCACTTGTGTAACTGAAGGTACTAGAGAAACCATCTTATCCACTTCTTCTGGAATCTCGATTTCTTCGCCACCACGATCTTTTGTTGGTAGAGCAACTTCTGAAGCTGTTGTTGTTTCTGCTGTTCCGCTTGTTTGATCATTATTATTTGAACAAGCACTTAAACCAAAGACTACGCTCAATCCCAACACAGCAACTAATTTCGATAATTTTTTCATCATCTATTCCCACTTTCCTTGACTCATTTTTACTTTTCCCAGTGATCACTTTGTTTACGATAACCCTTACATTTCCATACCCTTATCAAGCAAACTCTTTTAAAAGTAATAAAAAACTGCCTTTCCTTTTACAGGAGAAGACAGTTTGATCCATCGCACAACAAAACGCTTGATCTTTCTCCTACAAAAGAACATCATTGCCGTTAGACCGGTCTCCTGACTTGGCTTCATTTTACTCCCAACCCTTCCAGAATGATCTGTGGTCCTATTGGTTTCATCCACCTTACAGTAGGTAGGTCTGTAGAGGACTTTCACCTCTTTCCCTGACATCTAATCGGCTATTTATTTTAAATTCACTTTTAGTTTATCTATTTGGAAATTTTAGCTCTATCAACAAAAGTATCTCCGCCAATACTTTAACATATGGATTTCATAAAAGATATACGAAAATCAAGCGAAAAAGGCAACGAAACGCCTTACTTTCAACAAAAATATATTATTCTCTGTTTTTTTAAATGGCATTCATTCATAGTATAAAAAACTGACGACACTATAACATTCGTTGATTTTTCTAACGTTTTTTATTTTAATAAAACAAAGCTCTTGATAGGCATTCCTATCATGTAAGTGTAAGGTAAAAGGACAAAAATTTGTTAAAAATCATGCAAAAATTTCATATGTTATTCATTAGAATAAGAAAAGATTTATCAGATTAAGGCTATTTATTTTAATATTCAATCCAAAATTTACATTTAGATAGACGTTGATACCAAAGATTTTGGGCTAGTTCTTCTCTTTTATTTCTTTGGCTGTTCCTTTGATATGCTTGTTGAAATACTTCTCTCCGTACCATTCTAACTGCCCTTTCCCTTCCCACTCACGATACTCTTCTTGAAACTTATTTTTATAGTATCCATACAATAAATACGGAAAGGAAATATGCACCTCTGCTGCAGTAAAACTGATATTTACAATCATCCACATTATTACGGTACTTGAAATAGTAGTAATATCCGAGGAATCATTTAGTCCACTAGGAAAAATAAAATTTAAAAGTAGTATTATTGCCCAAAAGATTCCACCGAGTTTATAGCTAAAGGTGACTATTCTTTCAATAAATTTTGAAAATTGATTTTTTGACTCGTGGTTACCGAATAATTGTTTAGCAAGACCATACAATTTTTTCTCAAAAATGATATAACCACTTAAAATCTGAAACAAAATTAAAATAAGTATTCCAGAAATCGTAAGTGGTTCGATAAAGAATGTAATGAAGAACAAATTTATGCTTAGCATCAGCCAAATCATGTAGATGTTTAAATTAATAAAAATAAAGTAAAATCTCGTTCCATCATTCATCTTAGTGATCATAAAAATACTAATTATTGAAAATATCAACAAACCAAACCAAAAAATAGGCATTGAAACAAAATTAATTTTTGGTTCCTTAAATAATTGATGTAACACTTCATTTTCCATCCAAGAATTAATTAAGTAGTAAAATCCGTAGATAAGTAAAATCATAAGTATATAAATAATTAATTGAAATAGAGGATGAAGGTTTCTTTTCTCTTGCTCTTGTATCTTAATACCAGCATACAAATCTTTAACAAAACGATCATCTTCTAAATGTAAACTTTCCTCAAAAGTAGCTGAAAAAAATCTTTTGATATTCATTGTGCTACTCCTCTATAACTAGGTATATATACAGAATTCATTTTTTTACCAAAAGGTTTTCCAGAAGCACTAACATTCCAGTTTGTACTTCTTAACTTTAAATTATCCAACTCTAATTTATTGTTACTTTTTTTATTATCTTCTTTTTGGTAAACTGAATTCTTCCATTTATCATATCTGTCGGGCCATATTGACTGTACAATTGAATTTCCTAAACCAAAAAGCCCTCCAACAACACAGCCTACAAAAGCGCCAGTAGCATTACCTGCTCCTGGTACAATAGTCCCCACAACCCCACCGATTTTAGCGCCTATAGTCATCCCCTCCAACGGTCCTATACTTTTAACCATATCAATCCCTCCGCCCTTTACTGCTTTTCCTACACTACCTGTTTTTCCATACTCATTTACTGCACTTGAAACAAATGTCACACCTAATTGTGCATAAGTAGCTACTTGGCCTGCCGTTCCTATTCCTTTGGCGATACCCCATTTTTTAGCTCCTTGTATCAAGTGGGAGTTCTTCAAGCCTTCGCTGACGTAGGTTTTTACGGGCGAGGTAAACTTAGTAAAATTTTGATAGGCCTTACCTATCGTATCGATTTTAGGAATCCATTTTCCTTGAGCAACAGTTTTACCTAACATTTCGTATTTTGTAAGAAAACTAAATAATCTAGTTTTCATACCCGAAGGTAGATAATTGGTAAGCATCCAAAATTCATCGTTGGATGCCAGCTTGTTTACTAATGCATCAGGATAATTTCTGAGCAACATTTCAAGTCGTTTGATTGCATCGGTTTTCCCTTCTTTTAGAGGTTGAACTAATTTTTCAATCTCCGCATACAGTTCTAAGAAGGCATTAGTTGAAGATTCTTCCAGCAATGTCTGTCCGTTTGGTTTGTACTTCTCAAACCAACTTCCATCCACCCCTTTCGGCAATGTATAACTTCCATCTGCCTTTACGGTAGTTTGATTCAGAACTAAGACACTTTGCATGGCGAGTTTTAATTCCAGTAGACTGTTGTTGAACTGTCCACTGGTTTGAGAGTTAAAGGCATTGAGTTTTTGCTGTTTGCGTTGCAACTTGTAGATGTCTTCTTGTAAGCTGTCTGACATTCTCATCAGGTTGCGATGGAAGTCGGTCAGCATTTCTGTGATGCCTGGTAAGATGCTTATATTAGCGATGTGTCTGATCGTCTGCGCATGGTTTTCAATCGATTGTTTAGCAAATGATTTAGCCCGAATCTGTCCGCTTAAATTCTCTTCGTCCAAGTATCCTTCACTAGAAACGATTTGATGCGCGGCGGAGTAAAGATTCAGATCTGATTGAATTCCTTGTACCGCATTGTTTACCCGATTGACTGTAGGAATGATCAATTCAGAAAACAGTCCTTTACCGGCTTGATAAGCTGCTCCGGAGAGTGTTTTTCCGTCAACTGCTTGAACAATTTGTTGGCTACCTGTTCGTAATTGGTCGATCGTTGTACGAGCAAGTGATAAATTAGTGGTCATATTACTTATTAAGTTAGAAGATTCGGTGGCTGAATAGATTAATCCCATAATTTTTGTCCTTTCAATTAGATAAGTGATGGCTGTCTATTATTAATGTAATACTTGATAGTATTTTCTCTCTGTACTTCTATTTATTTACCCCCATCTACTTCATTCATTATTACTATACGTAATTTTTTCCTATTTAAATTAAAATCGTTTGGATAAGAATCATCTACGTCGTATACGAACACTTTCAGTCTTATACGCACACGAAAACAGCCCTAAGATACTGGCATTCAATAAGTATTTAGGACTGTACTTTGCTAGTTATTCATTTTTTATCAATCGTTTCCACGTATCATAATTATCATTTAGTACCAACCGGCTTCATCTTGTATCATTTACCAGTTTATCAGCACACTCATATCACTCCTAAAATAAGTCTACAGGCTGATGGCTAGAGTTTCCTTCTATGAGATGATTATACAGACTAAATAATCATTCACTTAAGGAAAGAAGGCCAAAAAGATGATACAACAAATCGGATTCTGGGAATCTATCATAGATATCTTGACTTTAAAACCTGTATTCTTGGTAGGTCTGCTTATTGTGGCAAGTTTTTTATTCTGGCTCACTAGAGAAAATAAAAATCCCTCTAAATTGATAAGCATTCTATCAGCACTTTTACTATTTTATTATATGAGTTTCACATTCTTCAATGTGTTCGGTGTTCCTACGCTTCGTGAGTTGAATAGGATCAGTGGATTCGGCGAGAGTATTTTCAACCCAAATATCAATCTTATCCCTTTTATAGATGGAATAAACCCAGGTTATATTCTTAATATTCTTTGCTTTATACCCATCGGGTTCTTGTGTCCGTTAATTAGCAACAAGTATAGAAAATTCAGTTATTCTCTTTTACTTGGATTTGGTACCTCATTGCTGATTGAAATAAGCCAACTATTTACGGTAGCTAGAGCAACAGACATTGACGATTTAATTTCAAATGTACTAGGAATGATTCTAGGTTATTTTCTGATTGAGGTCATCTTAAGAATGATCAATCATTCGTCAAACAAAATCCTTGATAAAACGTATGACTTTCCATGGACGATTCCTGTATTGGTCGTTTTTATTGCTTTTTTTAATATATTTTTTAGTTAATGCTTAAAGCTTAATATCTTAGAAACAATTCCTCTATAAAAAAGATAAGAACCCCAAAAATTGTTCTTCCAATTTTTGGGGTTCTTGCTTTTTATCATGCTATTCCGTTAGTTTCAATCACTCTTTTATACCAGTCAAACGATTTCTTTTTGTATCTGTTGCCACTGCCCTTTCCTTCATCATCCAAGTCAACATAAATGAATCCATACCGTTTCGACATCTCCCCTGTTGAGGCACTGACTAGGTCGATTGGTCCCCAAGAGAGATAACCAAGACATTCGACATAATCTTCGGTGATTGCCTTTTTCATTTCTGAAATGTGGAGGTTAAGATAATCGATACGGTAATCATCATTAATGATATTCCCAGGTTCTAACACATCTTCAGCGCCTAACCCGTTTTCAGTGATCATTAGCGGCAATTGGTATCTTCTGTACAACCAGTTCATTGTATAGCGTAAGCCAACAGAATCTATGGCCCAGCCCCAGTCAGAAAGTTCCAGATACGGATTTTGGATGCCTCCAAAGAACGCTTCATTCTCTTTTTGTTCATTCGGAGTGACACTGGACATATAATAATTCAAACCAATATAGTCGATCGTTCCTTGTTGAAAATCTTTCGCATCCGTTTCTTGTTGCTCGATCATGATGCCTTGTGCTGAAAATTCCTTCAATTTGTATTGTGGAAATTTGCCACGACACATCACATCCATTTGATACAATTCTTTTTCGTTTTCCAACAAGTTGTTTAACATCGTTTCTGGTTTACAAGTTTCCGGATATTGCGGATTGATACCGAAGACACACCCAATTTTGAACTCGGGATTGATTTGATGTCCCAACTTAACGACTTTCGCGCTAGCAAGTGCCGTATTGTACGCAATTTGTGCGATCGCTTGTTTCGGATTTTCGAGCTCTTCAAATTTAAGACCAGAAATGTAGTACGTAAAAAATTCTGCCGCTTTCGAGTTTGGGTCTAAATGATTGATTTCATTGAATGTCGCCCAATAACTCACTTTACCATTCAGACGTTCAAACAATGTTTCAGCATACTTTTCAAATAAAGTAACTAGTTTGCGACTCGTCCAACCATGGTATTTTACAATCAAGTTAGCTGGTAATTCAAAATGAAAGAATGTGATGATTGGCTCAATACCATGTGCAAGTAAAGTGTCTACTACTTCTTCATAAAAGTTCAAGCCTTGTTCATTTGGTTCTGGATCATCACCGTTTGGAAAAATCCGTGTCCAATCGATTGAGATCCTTAGTGCTGTAAAACCCATTTCCGCAAATAGTTTGATATCCTCTTTGTAGCGATGATAAAAATCAATCCCCGTATGAGAAGGATAAATGAATCCTTCTTTCAGTTCTTTGTGGATTTCTCGTGGAGTGTCCCGGGTTCCTTTCGTGACTAGATCCATATTGGAAATTCCTTTACCACCTTGATTCCATCCACCTTCACTTTGATGGGCAGCGATACTACCGCCCCATAAAAAATCTGTTCTCATCCTTCTTACGCCTCCTAAATAATCACTGCTAACACTTGATTTGTATTGTCATCATCCAACGGAACCACATCCAAAAAGTCTGCACTATTCGTGACAACAACCATCACTGTTGGATCAAAACCAGCTGCTTGGATGGCAGAAAAATCAACTGTTGCCAACACATCTCCAGTCTTTACCTGATCGCCGACTTTTACATAACTAGTAAATCCTTTTCCATCAAGGTTGACTGTATCAACCCCCACATGGATCAACACTTCAACCCCATCTGCTGTCTTGATTCCATACGCATGTTTTGTGGGGAAAACAACAGTTACTTCTCCTGCGATGGGTGCAAAAATTCCACCATTTTCTTCATCTGGAATCACTGCAAAACCCTTACCCAAAGCGCCTGAAGAAAATGCACTATCTGAAACTTGACTCAACTGAATGATTTCACCTGAACTAACATTTTCCAGTGCGATTTGACCAGCTTTCGTCAGCGATTTTTCTTTTTCAGTTGCTTTATCTTCTTGTGGCATCCCAAGCCCATAAGCAACAGCTCCAGCTAGGAGAAATGCTGTGACACATGAAATGATCATCCAAACAAAGTTTGCTGTTCCACCAATTAAGAAAGCGGGCAATCCTGCCAACCCCCATGCCATGGTCCACGCTTTGACCCCAGCTAATCCTGCAATCAAACCGCCAATCCCACCACCAACGATTACCGCAATAAATGGTCGGCGATATTTTAAGAAGACCCCAAAAATAGCTGGTTCTGTGATTCCCATGACCGCTGAAAAACCAATCGTTCCAAATGTCGCTTTCTCTTTCTCTTTTTTCGTCTTCAAGAAATAACCAATCATCGCTCCAGCAACGGCAATATCCGAAATGGTGGCTGCTCCAGTAATCACAGGATCGTAGCCTAGTTCAGCAAAGAAAGTCAATCCGATCGGGAATAAGAAATTCGCAGCCCCTAAGACGATCAAGAACGGTTGGAAAGCTGCATAAAGCATCACTACGATCCAATAGCCAATGTTTTCAGACAACATCGTAAAGACCCAAGAAATGCCAGAACCGATCCACATACCCACCGGACCAAAAACGGTTAAGAGAACGGGCAATACGATCATCAAGGAAACAGCTGGAACAAAAAACAGCTGAATCGCTTTCGGCACTACTTTTTCTAACTGAGTAGTCACAAATTTCAACAAGGCGATTGCTAATAAAATTGGAATGAATGTATGGGAATAATCAATCACAGGTAATTGATAGCCAAACAAACTTAGTCCCTCCGCACCAGTGATATTTGAAGACATCACAGTCGTAGCTAACACAGTTGCGACATACGGATTGACATTCAATCTTCTAGCCGATGAAAAGGCAAAAAAGATTGGTAAGAAAGTAAAAATCGACGTCTGTAATGTTTGAAAAATTTGATACGTTGGACTTTCTGCCGAAACGATTCCCGTCAAAGAAAGCAAACTCAAAATTCCCGCAATCATCCCCGCCGCAATCAACACTTCGATAATTGAAGTCATCGATTCAGAAACCACCGATAACACCGCTGTAGGGATTTTCTTCCATGATAATTTTTCTTTCTCAGAAGTAGACTCACTCCCACCCCCTAAGCCTGTCAATGACATGAAATCATTGTAGACTTCAGTGACATGTGTACCAATAATGACCTGATATGCCACATCATTAGACACAACGTCAATCACACCATCTAATTCTTTGATTTCTTCTGTTTTCGCTAAGTTGCGATTATTTAACGTCAAACGTAAACGTGTGACACAATGGGCCGCAGCTACAATATTTTCTTTTCCGCCAACCAATTCAATAATTGCTTTATTTAACTTTTCATATTTCATCTGTTTTTTCAATCCTTTCTGTTAATCGATTGATGTGCATCATCAAATACGTTTCTTCATTCATGGAAAGATCTGCTTTAAATTGATGCTTGATATAAATTTTTATTTTTTGGACCGCTTTGAAAGCCTCCGGATATAACTGACTGATTTGTTGATACAATAAAGAAATACTTCCTTCTGACTGTGCCAACTCACTTTTGATGATCCTTTGGATAAAGTATTGCAGATGTGTTGAAAACCTCATAAAGTTCGTCGAAGATTCATCGATTTTAAATGTATAGTGTTTTTCAATAATAGAGACAATATCACTCAATGTTTGCATTTCCAGTAACCGATCAGATTTCTTATTGTCCCAAAAGTTGATGAAATGCAAAGCGATAGAAGCCGCTTCATCATTAGGAATACTTAGATTTTTTTCTTTCTCGATCATCTCAAGACTCTC
Organism: Enterococcus sp. AZ062; assembly: GCF_051715065.1. Classification (NCBI taxonomy): domain Bacteria; kingdom Bacillati; phylum Bacillota; class Bacilli; order Lactobacillales; family Enterococcaceae; genus Enterococcus; species Enterococcus sp. AZ062. Next base: position 2,662,142 of record NZ_JBIOTB010000001.1, read on the forward strand.
CAGTGCGAGATCAAAATGACGAGGATAAAACCGGCGAATATCCCAAATCAACGGACTTGCAATAAACTGGTTCTTTTCAGCCCGTTCTAAAAGAAACTCTAAATGATCCAGTAATGTTAGGGTTAAATAATCACTCACTTTGATGCCAAGTTTCCCCTCTGCATTTTCAATGATCCGACTAATCAAAAGAATGTCATTTGAATCCGACTTTGAAAGTAAGTAGCTAAAATGCTCCAACATTTCATAAGAATCCAAAATATACATTTTTTCGATGTCATCTTCTGAAACCTGTTGACCTTTTTTCTTTCGAAAGCCGATGCCCTTGGAAACAATAAAGACCTCATGTCCGCCCTTCTTGATCAATGCCACATTGTTGTTGATTATCTGTATTATTTTCACTTGCCCTATTCTCCTTTCCTAAAAAAAAGAACTCAAAAAAGATTTAAGGGCTTGTGCCTTAAAATCTTTTTTGAGTTCTGCCTGCATTGCAGTAACATACTCGCATTTAATACTGCCGCGTATCAAATGGGTTCTTCTTTTTATTGATGATATATAATTAATGATAAATGTGTTTTGCGTAAATGTCAACGCTTTCTTTATTGGTGCATAACAAAAAGGAATGAGTAACAGCCGATTTTTTCTATTACATCATTGGTTGTTTCATCCATCTATTATTTGATTTATTTCATAAAACAACTGCAGCAAGTCCTCATTTATAAGAACTTTCGTCAGGATTTTGCTCTTTTTTTATGACAAGCTGATACTCAACTGTAATAGTAAAAAAAAAGAGAGTACTATACCTTCAAAGTACTCTTTTCGCTTCAGCATTTCTCACTGTTCTTTTTGAAAAGTAGATGGTTTTATCCTTTTTCTTTTTTCTTCACTATCTTCCAAAGAAGAAACAGATTTTTGGATTTTTTCTGTTTCTTTTAAAGTTCTTTGGATTTGTAAAGATTGGTCTTCTTCAGGTAAATCAACATTATTTAAAATTTCACTGTCATGATAAAAGTTTGGTAAATTAATAGAATCTGGCATATACATCCCCATCTTTCTCATTTATTCTATAAATAAGTAGCAAGCCATTTATTTCCAAACTAATTGGAAACTACTTAAATTCAAATTTACATAAGTTCATTCTAAAAAGTTTATTTCCTCGTTTCGAAACTTTGCATAATAACCATTCTATATGATAGATTATCAGAGAAATAATCTTGTATAGTAAAACCATCATAAAATGTATGTTTAGCCTCATAATCGTTACTATAAAAGCAATTCTACAAAACAAAATAGCTTTGCTTTAATCTTCATAATCCTATGTTGTAATAATTTCCTCTTATTATCTTTATTATTCTTACTCTAAAAATTTAAGATTTATACTTTTTTAATCATTTCTGAAAATCGATTTAAAAATTTTGTTAAAATAAAGAGGAAAAATCTTTTCTTAGCTATTTCCTCTTAGAATAAATTTATTCATTATTCTGAACGCTACTATTAATCATACATTCCTTTAAAAATATTCTTGTTTTTCTCTCAATATTCCCCTCGATTGTCTTCAATCTAAGCAAAGAAATACCAGCTTTTTCTAAAATATTATTTTTAAGTGTATCACGTTCTCGCTGAACTTGATTATCATGCTTCTCACCATCAACTTCAATCACACCTATCGGATATTTACCAACCTTATAGTAAAGTACAAAATCACAACTCGCTTTTTGATTCATAAATTCTATTTCTCTTTCAGTAAAGGTGTTGTTTTTAATCGAAACAAGTTGACTCAAATTAATCTGTCTATGAGGTATCAAAGAAGTAAATTCACTTTCTTTAAGTAAATCCCTTAATATAGCAGCCATTATTTGCTCAGACTTAAAATTTGAATCTTTTAAATTCAATCGGTTATTTAATTTCTCTAGAGAACGATCGTATTCGTTATACAATAAATCAAATGCTGAAATTACTGGACTTTCATAGAAATATTCATCAGAGGCATAGTACTTCATATATCTAATTAAAGCTGCCAAGCTACTATTATTGCTTGTAAACACCTCATTTCCAGTAACTAAAGTAAACTTATTTATTGCCCTTGAAACAGCCACATTCACCAAGTGGGGATCCTCGACAAATTCTATAAATTTCTGATTCTTTATTTTCTTGTCTAGTACTGTTGAAAAAATAACTTCTTTACATTCTCTACCCTGAAATTTATGGATAGTTGCTCTGGCAAACTCAGTTGGTAAATATTTTCCAGCTAAATCAACTTGGTCGTTATAGGGAGTAATAAATCCTATATCTTTTTCATCAGACCAACCAATCTCCACTAAAGATTCAATTTCTCGCAAATTAGCAAAATTACGTGTGTGATTTCCTTTTGAAGTAATAATCAGCGAAATCGAAGCTTCTCCCTTATCTACCGTCATGGGAATTAATTGATTATTATAAAATTGTTGATTACAGAACTGGATAACCTTAGGATGACAACGATAATGTTCTTTCAATAAGGTTATAGGAACTTCTTCCTTAAACAATTGAATAAATGAATCTAGTAAACTATATTTACTACAATCATAATATTGTGCTGGGCAAACAATCTCCGTTTTTGCAGGAATATGCGGAAGTTGCTTGCGATCCCCCACAACGATAATATTTTTTGCACAGCCTAAACTTAAAATTCCCGGAACTATATCTTGCTGTGAGGCCTCGTCAATAATGATATAGTCCAATATAGCTCCCTCTGCTATCGAGTTGATAATTGAATGGCTACTACTTCCAATAATAGGAAATCGTTTAATAAATTTACTGAAATTTTTTCTATAATTATCCATAGTAAAATTTGAACTCATTGGAATTGATTTTGACAATTGTTGTTTGAGGTACTGCATTGATTTATTCGTTAAATCGTCTAATAATTGCTTAAAATGATCTTTTTTCAATTCATTCTTATATTTTTGTAATTGTTGTTCTTTTTCATGTAGCATTTTTTCATAATAGTAGAACTGTAAGGAGTATGTAAAATTTACTCGTTCAGAGGAAGTTTCGATAAATTTCGTTCTAAAGATCCTAAATTCTAGCAATAAACGAAATCTTTCTTTAAAAGAGAATTTTTTTTGAGAAAGGTAATTCATATAAGCAAGTAAATCAGAACTCTTTTCTGGACTTAATTTGTATTTCTGAACATCAACTAAATCGACATGTACATTTTCTTCATGCCATTCTTCAAGGTATTTTTTTTCAATAAGTAGCTCGCTGATTTCTGCAGTCAACTGTGCTACTTTATTTTGTACAACTAGACTTTTTTTTACTTTTGCTAATATAGTCGCAATTTCCTTCACAGAAACACTTTCTGAATTCAAATCAAAAGATGGTACATCTGTCATTTCTTCAAAGAACTCTACTTTGTTTGTGGATCTTCCTAATTTTGCAATCAGATAATCCAGATCTTTTTTCGCTAACTTTTCATAAACATTTTCAACAGCTGTATTATTATTTGAAACAATTGCAACTGATTTTTTATTTATTAAAATATTCGCAATGATATTCAAAATTGTTTGCGTTTTTCCTGTACCGGGAGGACCTTCAATCACACTAATTTGAGAAGAAAATGCATTTTCAATGGCTTCCAACTGGCTCTCATTGATTCCAAACGGGAAAATATATTTCTCCAAAGATTCCCTAACCTCGTTCTTACCATAACAATAAGCATGCAAAGCTGTTCCTTTATAGGGTGTAATTTTATTCAATTGTCTCTCGATATTTTCATACATAAGCAGGTCGTCTGAACTTGCAAGACGAACACGCTCTTTTACAATATCAGTAAAATAAGAAAATATATTTTCATTTTTTAAATCAGAACGCTCAATAATACCTACATTATCCAACTTCATAATATATTTTTTTTGATCATTCGGATAGTTTACAACCACATATTTCCCACCATATGTAGTAGCGTGATCTATTGTTTGGTAAACATCTTTTTCTCTAGATAAAAGTCCTGATTGGATTTCCTTTATAGGGGTGATTTTACATGTATCTAAAGGTTTTGTAAAAGACTTCCCTGATGGAAAATCCACAGTTACCATCAATTTATTCCCTTTATTCCATAATCTCCAGTCTGTTATTTGATTCGTTTTGTCTTGCCCGTTCATGTATATTGAAAACATTCTATACCGCCTCAATTTTAATTTATATATTATCGAATAAAAAGAACGATAGATAATAAAATTCACTTTCTCTGTAATATCGTGATAATTGCGAAAAATTTGATTATACCAATCTATTTATGTGTAAATCTAAAATGAAAATAAGCACTAGATTCTATACTTAAAAATATAAGATACATTAAATTTTACATTTATCACTATTCATCCTTATACAAAACAATTTCTTTATCAAAGTTTATCAGAAGTACCAAACAATATATTAATAACATCATAAAATATAGTTTTGATATCATAATCGTTTAATTCCTTGTATTTGTTCTTTTAAATACAAGATAAAAAAATCCGGAATAGAATTTTTCTTCTTCTTCCGGTTTTCAATTGATTGTACTCATCCATCCTTATTGACAAAAAGCCAAAATGTTGGGATAGCTCTTATGTAAAAAAATGCAAAAGAAAAAGGCTTACGCCCTTTACCAAAAAACTATGCGGAGTGTCTCTCTCTACGCCATGCGATTGCAATGTTGTTCAGTCACACATTCTACAATACCGTACCAGTCGGAGCGACCGCTGGCATATTGTAGCTTTACGAGATGTGGTCAGGCATGACAGCCTACAAATTCCACAGGAGCATTCGGTATATTTTGATTATTAATAGTATCAACATATACCGCCTTCTGCTACTCTCACGCGTTTCTTGTCTTATAGATTATTTCTAATCCCTTCACGGCGAAGGACTTCTTTGGATGTTTCCGCCAGTGTGAAATGCCAATCCCTTAGCAAATCTCTTCACGGAGAGGCTAAGTCTTATCAACTTAGCTTTCTATTGTCGTCCCGACAAGTTCGCTACCTTACATTTGGTCACACTTTGCACACGTTCTTTGCGTTCCAATGCTTTTACACTGGCTTTCTTCTTGTCACCAAGAATACTCACTTGATACGCAACAGTATCCCATTACGACATCAACAACGACTTATTCCCAAACGTTCCTTGACGAGTTGCTTAAACTCTTATACACAAGGTTCTGCATTAGTTTTTTGACAAAAAGAATAAACCTTTTAACATTTTTAAAATGATCATTATTTCATATATTTAACTGACATCAACGATATCATTCTTGCTCAACTTTATCATGAGTTCAAAAAATTTTCGTTCCTTAAATTAAAAAAAACGAAAAAAAGTGGGACAGTCATCAGATATTTTTCTGGTTATTATCCCACATTAACTCTCTTTGATTTTGATATAATTAAAGAATAAATTGGATTAAACGATGAGTATGAAGAATATGCTATCCAAGATTATGAGATTCCATTTGTGTTTGGTGAATATACCCTAATATCAAACTTTTAGCGAAAATACGCATTAATTGAGGAACTAGAAAGAACCGAATTTTATGACAACATTTTAGAATTTTTGAATTACTGGTTCAATGATATTGAAGAATTAATAGAAAATAAAGATGATATTATTTATTATCCAGATTGCGACAGAGTATGGAGGATGTAGCTCGCTACTACGTAGAGGAGACCGGGAACCTTGGTGAGGTTCCCAGTAATTCACAAAACTACATTGATTACCAAGCTCTGGGGCGATATATGGAACTTGAAGGTAGTTTCTTAATAACGTCACATGATGTTTTTGAACTGATTCAATATTATGAAATCGAAAGATTATAATTTAAAATATTGTTTCCTAAAAATTTAAATAGTATTTTTGGTACAATGTAAGAGAAGTAATTATAAATGAGGAGGGGCATTATGAATTTTGATCCAAAAGATATGGATGTAAAAACGTTGTTTAAAACATATCCCACTTTTAATATTCCCATTTTTCAAAGAGATTATTCTTGGGATAAACCGTTCTATAGTAAATTTTTAGAGGATATTTTAAGTGGAATTTCTGTAAATGGTAGTGAACTTGAAAACAGTATATATTTTATTGGTACTATGGTGTTCTCTGGGAGACAAAGAGAACATAAAATTGATGTTGTTGATGGACAACAAAGATTGACTGTTATGACAATTTTACTATCAGTAATTACTGAAAAATTGGAAAAAGAAAAAGAAGAAGGCTTAGCATCTGCAACTTTTAAATACGTTAAAGATGTAGACGATAACAATGAACCCATCTGTCATTTAGTGAGCGCTACTTCCTCTCCTTATTTTGATTGCTTTATACAATCTAGAAATAAGGAAAATGCTCCTAATGTAAACACTGAAGAAGAAGAAAATATTAAGTTAACTTATGACTATTTTAGTTATGTTCTTTCTGAAGAAAAAATAAAAAAGGATTTTCCAAAACTTAAATTAATAGAATACGTGAAAATATTAGTTGGAATTAGAGATCAAATGCTTTCTTCTATGCTTATTGCAATAGTTACTCCAGACAAAGACAGTGCTTATATGATTTTTGAAATACTAAATGCTAAAGGTAAAAATTTAGCTAGCATAGATTTAATAAAAAATGTAATTTTTGAAAAATTGCATGGAGATCAAAACGGGTCAGTAGCTCTTGCAGAAAAAATGTGGGAAGATACTAAGAATCAGCTACGTAACAGAGACAATTCAATAGGTCTAGCGACATTTTATAGACACTATTGGATATCTAAATATGCTAAAGTAACTAATGTTAAACTATATGATTCTTTCAAGGCATCAATATCTCCTAAAAATGTAAAGACTTATATGGAATTTATAAGTGACCTAAATAGTGCAGCTAAAAAATATGTGCAAATTTTAAGTCCGAGATTAGAAGATTATCAAAATCGAAAAGAGTATAAATGGCTAGTTCAAAGTTTGAATTCCTTTCAAAATAGTTTTGGTATAGTACAAACTAGAATTGCATTGTTAGCATTGTTTGATATTAAAGAAAGTAATAAGATTTCAACTGCTAGCTTTAAAGATGCAGTTCAATTTATCGAGAACTTTACTTTTTCATATACAGCAATTGCAAAAAAACCTGCTAATATTTATGAGTCTAGATTTTCAAAATTAGCGATTGAATTAAGAAAGACTTCAAGTAAGGATCAAACAAATAAAATTCTTAGGGAATTTTTATATGACGTTTTCGAAGATAAACTGCCAAAATATGAAGAATTTGAAGAAAATTTTATACTTCTTACTTTCACAAAAGAAAGAGTTTCTAGTAATAATTTAACAAAGTATGTCTTAAATAAAATAAGCCAGAACATTTCAAAAAGAGATTTTTTTTGGGATGATTCTTCAATTGAACATATTATTAATGAAGATGCTAACATTCCAGAAACTTTATCTATAGGTAACTTAATTTGTCTAGAAGAAGTATTAAATAATGAAGCTGATAATTTAAATTATACTGAAAAAACAGAAATTTATAGTAATTCTAAGTACAAACAAGTGAAAGATTTCATCCAAAAGTATCCACAGTTTGATATAGATAAGTCAAAAGAACGTTCAAAACTTCTTGCACAATTTTATTATAAAGAGATCTTAAAAAAAAATATTTAGAAAATGGGCTATTCCTAAATAAGATGCATATCTATCTTATTTAGAATGGCCTATTCTTTGGATACTTATCAAAGGATTTGATATATTGAAAAAATAAAATGTTATACTAGCATCTGTAATGTAGAAAAAGCCACCTATGCTATTAATAACTTACAACTCCCATTTACTATTACATTTTACACAAATGACATGATTCGTAGTATCCATTCTATTTAGTCATACCCTACCTCTATCATTCATTGATGGGGTATTTCTAAAATATCTTGGCTAATCTCTGTCGCCATTACTTGGTTTATGATTCAAAAGACATTTGACGGAAAGATACCCTACGGATTCTTAAAATCTTCCTCTCCTATTTTTTCCGCTCTAAACTGATGAAAACACGAACTCACCTTTTATGGCTAAAGATATGTACAACATGACATTAAAAAAATAAAGTCGTACGATTATCCATTAAATCTGACATTAAATAGAATTAAAATAATGATCCTATATGGCTATAACACGAATTCACCAAAGCAGTTTCTTTTCACTACAAACACAAACAAGCTGTACTACCCCCAAGTAGTAAACGATTGGTTAGACTGGATTTACAAAAAGACACCGATGGAGCCTCAAATTACTCCACATGGATTTAGGCATACCCACTGTAGCTTATTGTTTGAAAGTGGTGCTTCGATAAAAGAAGTACAAGAACGATTAGGTCACAAAGATATTAAAACTACCATGAATATCTATGCTCATGTCACACCACAATCTATTAAGAAAACAGGTGACCGATTTGCAAAATTTATGGGCGAATAATTCCAAACGTAGCCAAAAACGTAGCCAACTATTTAAATGCAAATAAAAAAATGCTCGAAACGCTTTAATATCAACGTTTCGAGCAATGAAATAGTTATTATCCAACTGACCCTTCCATCTCATAACTAATCAACCGGTTCAACTCTACCGCATATTCCATCGGTAGTTCTTTTGTGAATGGTTCGACGAAGCCCATGACGATCATTTCTGTGGCTTCGGATTCGGTCAAGCCGCGGCTCATGAGGTAGTAGAGTTGTTCTTCTGAGATTTTGGAGACTTTTGCTTCGTGTTCCAATGAGACTTGGCTGTTGTGGATCTCGTTGAATGGGATGGTATCAGATTTGGACCATTCGTCCATGATGATGGTATCGCATTCGATGTGAGAGATCGAGCCGGCACTGTCTTTTGCAAAGGTGACTTGGCCTCGGTAGTTTACTTCGCCGCCGTCTTTTGAAATTGATTTTGAGACGATCGAGCTTGAAGTGTTTGGTGCGTTGTGGATCATTTTTGCGCCTGTGTCTTGGATTTGGTTGGCTCCGGCAAATGCGATGGATAGCATGGTACCTCGTGCGCCTCGTCCGTCTAAGTAGACGCTTGGGTATTTCATGGTTGTTTTGGCTCCTAAGTTGCCGTCGATCCATTCAACGGTTGCGCCTTCGTAGGCTTTTGCTCGTTTGGTTACGAGGTTATAAACGTTGTCGGACCAGTTTTGGATCGTTGTATAGCGGCAGTAGCCGTCTTTACGGGTAAAGATTTCCACGATGGCTGCGTGTAGGCTGTTGGTTGAATAGGTTGGTGCAGTACAGCCTTCGACATAGTGGATGCTGGCGCCTTCGTCTACGATGATCAACGTACGTTCGAATTGGCCGGTGTTTTCGGCGTTGATTCGGAAGTAGGTTTGTAATGGGACATCGACTTTGACGCCTTTTGGTACATAGATAAACGTCCCCCCAGACCAAACGGCTGAGTTTAGTGCGGCTAGTTTATTATCTGTTGGTGGCACGAGTTTTGAAAAGTATTCTTTGAATAGTTCAGGATACTCTTTCAATGCAGAATCTGTATCGGTAAAGACGATGCCGAGTTTTTCGAATTCGTCTTTCATATTGTGGTATACGACTTCTGATTCGTATTGGGCTGAAGCGCCGGCTAAATAAGCACGTTCGGCTTCTGGAATACCGATTCGTTCAAAGGTTTCTTTGATTTTTTCTGGTACGTCATCCCAATCGCGAGCAGGTCGGTCACTTGGTTTTTGGTAATATTTGATGGCATTGAAATCAATGTCAGATAAGTCTGGTCCCCAGTCTTGCATGGGCATTTTGTTGAATGCTTCCAGAGATTTCAAACGGAACTCCAACATCCATTCTGGTTCTTCTTTGATCCGTGACATTTCCCGAACGACTTCTTCGGTCAAGCCTTCTCCTGTACTAAAAACGGGTTCCACGTCGTCGTGGAAGCCAAATTTATATTCTTCTAATTCTGGTACGCCCATTTGCTCACTCCTTTTCCTTGTGCTCATGATGGACGGTTGCAGTACCGTCTTCTTCCATTGCTTTGCCTAGTGCTTTCCAGGCAAGTGTTGCGCATTTGATACGCGCGGGGAATTTTGCGACACCACTTAACATGGCAGCGTCCCCTAGTGGTTCAAGATCTGCGACTTCTTTTCCTTGGACCAGTAGTAAAAAGTCGTCCGTCAATTGCTCTGCTTCTGCAATTGTTTTGCCGATGACAGCATCGGTCATCATTGAGGCACTGGCTGTACTGATAGAGCAACCACTGCCGTCAAAGGCGATATTATTGATTTTGCCGTCTTTGATTTCGACTTGTAACTCAATGACATCCCCACAGGTGGGGTTGTTCATTTCAATCTTATTCGTTGATTCCGTCAACGTGCCACGATGATGTGGATGTGATGAGTGGTCCAAGATCACGTGACGGTAAAGATTGTCTAATTTAGATAGTGCCATGTTGGAAAAACTCCTTTGTTGCGAGAATTGCTTGGACGAAACGATCGGCATCTGCTTTTGTGTTATAAATGTAAAAGCTAGCACGAGCTGTCGCAGCAACCCCTAGATACTTCAATAATGGTTGGGCACAATGATGACCGGCACGAACGGCGACGCCTTCCATATCAAGGGCAGTCGCTACATCATGGGGATGTAGGTTCTCTAAGTTGAAGGAAATCACACCTGTACGTTGGGTCGGGTCTTTTGGTCCATAGATCGTCAAGCCTTCGATTGCTTGGAGTTTTGGTAAGACATAACCAACAAGTTCTTCTTCATATTGATGAATGCCTGCTAGACCAATGGATTCAAGATAATCAATGGCAGCGCCGAGTGCGATCACACCGGCAATGTTTGGTGTACCTGCTTCGAATTTCCAGGGAAGTTCTTTCCATGTGCTGTCTTGTAGGCCCACAAAGTCGATCATTTCTCCACCGAATTCAACGGGTTCCATTTGTTCCAACCATTTCCGTTTTCCATATAATACACCTGTTCCGGTCGTTGCGCACATCTTATGTCCGCTAAAAGCAAAGAAATCACAGTCTAGTGATTGGACATCGATTTTGATGTGTGGAGCAGATTGTGCACCGTCCACCACCAAAATACCACCTTTTTCATGAACGATCGTCGCCAATTCTTGGATCGGATTAATGACACCTAATACATTAGAGGCATGGGCGACCGACACGATTTTGGTTTTTTCTGAAATGATCGAAGTGGCATGTTCTAGATCAAGAAAGCCTTCTTCGGTCAATTCGATGTATTTCAAAGTAGCACCTGTTCGTTTTGCCAACTGTTGCCAAGGGATGATGTTCGAATGATGCTCCATATAAGAGATCACGATCTCATCACCGGCTTTGACAAAGGCATCGCCATAGCTTTGCGCTACCCAATTCAAACTTGTGGTCGTTCCACGTGTGAAAATAATCTCAGCGGTCTCTTGGGCATTTAAAAAACGACGAACTTTTTCTCTGGCAGCTTCGTAATCATGGGTTGCTCGTTCGGCTAACGTATGCACGCCTCGATGGACGTTGGCATTGTTTGCGGAATAATAATGCGTCATAGTCGCTAACACTTGTTTGGGTTTTTGCGTAGTCGCTGCATTGTCTAAATACACTAGGGGTTCGTCATTGACTTCCTGAAATAAGATCGGGAAATCTTGACGGATTTTTTCTGGAGAAATCATACATTTAACTTCCCTTCAATAACTGCCACTAGTTCTTTGCGCACCGCTTCAACTGGGATCGCAGTTAAGACAGACCCTAAGAAGCCACGAATGACTAAACGTTCTGCTTCTTCTTTTCGTAAGCCTCGACTCATCAAATAATACATTTCTTCCGGATCGACACGTCCAACACTTGCGGCATGTCCTGCTGTAACTTCGTGTTCATCGATCAGTAAGATCGGATTGGCATCGCCTCGTGCTTTATCTGAAAGCATCAAGACACGACTTTCTTGTTGGGCATCTGCACCTTTGGCTTTTTTCAAGATGTGTCCAATACCGTTGAATGTCAACGTACCACGTTCGCGGATCACACCATGTTGCAAGATATGTCCGATCGTGTGTGGAGCTTTATTTGTCACTCGGGTATCGATTCCTTGTGTTTGTTTTCCTGAACTGATTGCCACGATCTTGACTTCCGCATGTCCGCCTTCACCGACTAGATCTGAATCAAAATCAGCGACGATATTCCCATCGTTCATCACTCCGATTGCCCAGTCCACAAAAGCATCCCGTAAGATGTGACCACGACGGTTCATATATGCTGTGACATTTTCGCCTAATTGGTCGACTGCTGCATATTTGACTTTGGCACCGGCTTTGGCGATGACTTCAACAATGATATTCCCAGAGACTTTCTGTAATTCTTCTCCAGTTGTTTGGAATCGTTCCAAGTAAGAGAATTCACTGTGTTCATCTGCGACGATCAAGACGTGTTTAAAGAAGTGTTGCGAAAATGCTCCTTCTTGGATAAACAGGGATTCGATCGGTTCTTTGATGACCACGTTTTTTGGTACGTATAAGAACAAGCCACTATTCATGAATGCAGCATGAAGCGCAGTCAATTGGTCTTCGTCCATTTCAACAGCTTTCGTCATGTAATATTCTTGGACTAATTCAGGGTATTCTTGCATTGCAGTAAATAGATCTGTAAAGATCACTCCTTGTTCTGCAAGGTCTGCGGATAATTGCTCAAAGACAGTCAAGGTGCCTTGTTGCACGACTAATGGATTGTCTTTCATCGCATCAAATGCCGCAACATTTCCAGATTCAGGTGTCTGATCAGTCAACTCATTGATTGAAAACAATGGCCAACGGTGGAATTTTACACGTTCGATATGGGGCAATGGTAGTTCATCTGCTTTTTTCAGCGCCTCTTGACGAAGCGTCGTCATCCATTCCGGTTCACCTTTACTGAATGAAAAATCTGTAACAGCGTCAAGATGATCGAGCCATTTAATGTCTTTCATAGATGTGCTCCTCCTTACGCTTCTTCTTCTTTGTAGTCGATTCCTAATTCTTTACTGATGCCTGCATATCCTTCAGCTTCTAGGCGTTTTGCTAGATCTGCACTGCCAGTCATCACGACACGACCTTCCATCATGATGTGGACTACGTCAGGTGTGATGTAGTTTAACAAGCGTTGGTAGTGAGTGATGATCAAGGCACCAAAGTTGTCGCCGCGCATTTCGTTCACGCCTTTTGCCACGACTTTCAGTGCATCGATATCTAAACCAGAATCGATTTCATCTAAAATCGCAAAAGTTGGTTCTAACATCAAGAGTTGTAAGATTTCATTTCTTTTTTTCTCTCCACCAGAAAAGCCTTCGTTCAAATAACGTTCAGCCATTTCTTCTGGCATATTCAAGAGCCCCATCTTTTCATCTAACTTTTTCAAGAATGACATGACAGAAATCTTGTCATCTTCCGGACGTGTCGCATTGATAGCTGCACGCATAAATTCGGCATTCGTGATTCCTGGAATCTCACTTGGGTATTGCATGGCTAAAAACAGACCTAAACGTGCACGTTCATCTACTTCTAGCTCTAACACATTTTGCCCATCAAAAAGGATTTCTCCTTCAGTTACTTCGTAATTCGGATTTCCCATAATTGCAGCAGACAAGGTCGATTTACCTGTTCCGTTTGGTCCCATGATGGCATGGATTTCTCCTGTTTTCATTGTTAAATTCACGCCTTTAAGGATTTTCTTATCCTCAATCGACACATGTAGGTTTTTTATTTCTAAGACAGACATGTAGTTCCCCTCCATATTCTGATTCGTTCTCACTCATTTTAGACTAATTGAGAATGAAGCGCAACGCCCCGACCAGTTAAAAATGTCATAATTTCGATTTATTTCAAATAAAACATCATTTTCAATTGATAATCTTTATAAACTAAATAAAATAATTTCTGTTCGTTTTTTCTCAAAAAAAGTCTGGGAATCATTCCCAGACTTTACAGGTTTTATTTTGCATCCGCATCAACAGATTTCACGGAGCCTTCCCATTGTTCTTCGATCCATTGACGAACATCTTCTTGATGTAAGACTTCGATCAATTTTTTGATCTTATCGCTGTCTTCGTCACCTTTACGTGTGGCAATGATGTTGACATATGGTGAGTTATCTTTTTCTAGTAATACTGCATCTTCTAATGGATTCAATCCCGCGCCGTAAGCAAAGTTGGCGTTGATAGCCACTAGATCACCTTCGTCATTTTGGTAAGTAGAAGCCAATAATGCTGGATCGATCGTGTGATTGAATTTCAAGTTTTTAGGATTTTCATCGATATCATCGAACGTGGCTGTTTCTAAATCCACACCGTCTTTGACTGTCACTAAACCAGCGTCTTTCAAAATCGTGATGATCCGTCCCCAGTCAGATTCTGAATTTGAAGTAATGATCGTTGCGCCATCTTCTAATTCAGAGATGTCTTTGATTTTTTGTGAATACAAGCCCATTGGTTCAATGTGGACAGCACCCGCATTGACAAAATCATAGCCTTTTTCGTCGATTTCTTTGTTCAAGTAAGGAATGTGTTGGAAATAGTTCGCATCGATGTCGCCTTCTGATAATGCTTGGTTTGGCAAGACATAGTCGTCAAATTTGACGATCTCTAAATCAATGCCTTCGTCTTTCAAAAGAGGTTTCACATGTTCTAAGATTTCCGCATGTGGCGTTGGTGATGCGCCGATTTTCAAGGTTGTATCGTCTGATGCGTTTGATGAGTCACTACTACTTCCGCCGTTTCCACATGCGGCTAATCCAACTGTCAGTAAAAGCGTTGCTGCAAATCCAAAAATTTTCTTTTTCATATCCTATATCCTCCTATTTCCTACTATCTTTTATCTGTTTTCTTCGTTAAGAAATCCCCGATTCCTTGAACAATAAATACGATGACTAAAATAATCAAAGTAGCGACAAAAGTCACTGTTAAATTACCACGTTGATAGCCTTCTTGCCAAGCCAAGCCACCTAGACCGCCGGCACCGATTGCTCCTGCCATGGCAGTAAAACCGATCATTGAGATCGTCGTTACAGTCAACCCTGAGATCAAAGCTGGGACACTTTCAGGGATCAAGACTTTCCAAATGATTTCCCAATAGCTCGCGCCCATCGCATCTGCGGCTTCTAAGACCCCAGGGCTGACTTCGCGAAACGCGATTTCTACAAGTCGAGCGTAAAAAGGAGCTGCGGACAACACGAGAGCTGGAATCGCTGCTTGTGCGCCTAACATCGTTCCCACGATTGCTTTGGTAAAGGGAATGATCAAGACCATCAAGATCATGAATGGTGTCGATCGGAAAATATTACTAATGATCGAAACGATGCCGTAAATGATCCGCGCATACGGTTTGTTTTTGCGACCAATCGAGTAAAGAATCAAACCAAGGATCAAACCGATGATGGTTACTAAGACCATGGAGATCAACGTCATGTATAACGTGTCCATGATGGCTTGTTGCATCGTCTCCATGTTGATTTGGCTGAAATCAAGGTAGGTTTCTGTGAAGCTTTTATCCATGATGGATCACCTCCACTCCAACGCCTTGCTCTTTGATAAAGTTTTCTGCTTGGTCCAATTCGTTTTCCTCTCCGATCATCAAGGTAGTCAGCGAACCAAACGAGCCTTCTTTGGTTTGCTTGATTTTCCCATATACGACGTTGATATCGACATTGTAACGACGAATGGCTTGAGAAATCACTGGTTCGTTGGCGTTCGTTTCGTTGAAGGTCAATGTCACTAAGCGACCGTCTGGATTTTCTTTGATCAACTCTGCCAATAATTCAGTTGACTCAGCTTCTGGTTCGATATCTTGTTGGACGAAACGTTTCGTGACTTCTTGTTGTGGATTGCGAAAAACGGTCAACGCATCGCCTTCTTCCACGACTTGCCCACGTTCCATCACCGCTACTTTGTTACAGATTTTACGGATAACGTTCATTTCATGAGTGATCAAAACGATCGTCAAGTTCAATTTTTTGTTGATTGCCAATAATAGATCTAAGACCTCTTCCGTCGTTTGTGGGTCCAATGCACTTGTCGCTTCATCGCAAAGGAGGATTTCTGGCTCATTGGCTAACGCACGGGCAATCCCGACTCTTTGCTTTTGTCCACCGGATAATTGGGACGGATAAGCTTGTCCTCGTCCTTCCAAACCGACTAAACGAAGCAATTCTTCTGCTCTTTCTTTCCGTTGTTGTTTCGGTACACCGGCTAATTCCAAAGGTAGTTGGATATTTTCTAGTACGGTGCGTGACCATAATAGATTGAAATGTTGAAAAATCATGCCGATTTTTTTTCGAAAAACGCGTAATTCTTTATTTTTTAATTTAGTAATGTCTTGGTCGTTGACAATTACTTGACCATCTGTAGGTAGTTCCAAGCCGTTCAACAAACGAACTAACGTACTCTTACCAGCACCGGAATAACCGACGATGCCGTAAATGTCGCCTTGTTCCACTTGTAGTGAAACGTCGTTGATAGCGTGGATCGTCCCATGTTTTCCGCCAAATGTTTTCTTGACATTCGTCAATTGGATCAATGACATATCGTTCACATCTTTCTTTACTTATTTTCTCTTAGACAACAAAAAAACTTTCGTCCTTTGCGCTTAGCAAAAGGACGAAAGTTTAGACTTCCGTGTGACCACCTTGATTCGCTGCTATTTCACAATAACAACCTCGTTCAGTACTTGACGCTAGTCGCATACTGCTGTGCTATAACGGGCACGCCCGTAGTCAGTTTGCTTGCGCTCACTCACTCTGCTCTAAGACCATCTTCCATCTCATTTCCGTTACCCTTTCACAGCAAACCGGGCTCTCTTGAAACATCTGTGACATGTACTCTTCTTATCAAAGCTTTCAATATGATTGTTTATGATTATAGCAGTTACAAGAATCAGTGTCAAACGTTTATTTGAACATGGTGTTTCTTAAAGTGCGTCGAATTCTGCAGCATCGACATCTTTAAAACTCAACAACCACGCAGTCATTTCATCTTCATCGTTCAAAACAGCGATATTCTCACTGATTTTTTCATTCACAGATGAGACTGTTCCAGATAATGGACTTGCAAATTCAGTGACTGCTTTTTCTGCTTCTACTTCAACCAGTGCATCGCCTGCTTGATACGCTTTACCGATTTTTGGTAAGTTGGCAAACGTGATCTCACCTAGATCTTCTTGCGCTTCTTTTGTCAAACCTACACAGTATTCTTTTCCATTAAATAAAATCCAAAGGTTATCTTTCTTCTTTAAGTGTTTCCCAGCCATTTTAATTGAATGCTCCTTCGTATATTTTTTCATTAAAACCGATTGTGACCAGTTGATTGTCTTTGACGATCAATGGTCGTTTGATCAACATGCCATCCGTAGATAACAGCTGACTTGCTTCTGTGAGGGATAATTCATCGATTTGATCTTTTAGACCAAGTTCACGATATTTCATCCCGCTTGTATTAAAGACACGGCGAAGCGGCACATCGGAATGCTTCAACCATGATTCGATCGTTTCTGCCGTAGGCGTATCTTTGACCATATCGACCGCTTGATACGTTACTTGATGATTGTCGAGCCAAGCTTTGGCTTTTCGACAAGTAGAACACTTTGGGTACTCATAAAAAGTAAACAACTTGCGTTACCTCCTAGAATTTTTTACCGGTGCTTCATTTTGATAACGCATAGATAAGATCAATCCGATCCCAATCATATTCCCTAAGATCGATGAACCCCCTTGACTGATAAACGGCAATGGAATCCCAGTTAATGGAAGTAAGCCGATATTTGCGCCAATGTTTTCAAAGACATGGAATAAGAGCATCATGATCAACCCACTTGCGATATAGGCATAAAACTCATTGTTCGTATCGAAGCAGACACGTATCATACGATAAATCAATACAAAATACAAGAAAATGACAAATGCGCCACCAATAAAGCCAAAATTCTCGCCGATGACAGTGAATATCATATCTGATTCTCGGACTGGCACGTAAATGTTGCTGACGTTAAAGCCTTTTCCGAACATCCCACCTGTTCCGATTGCTAAAATCCCTTGGGCGGGTTGGAAACTAAAGCCCGACGTATCATGAAATGGATCGAGCCAAGAATCGATTCGGGCAAATTGGTAAGATTTGAACCCAACAGTATACAGGAATTCTCTTCCTGATTCTGTGGTCACAAGGAAAATCGTTCCTGCACCCACAATAAATGCTAAAGCAAAGATCGGGCCAATGATTTTCCAAGAAATCCCTGACATCAAAAAGACGCCACCAAAGATCGCCAGAAAGACGAGCATCGTCCCAAAGTCTTTTTGCGCCATGACTAACGCAATCACAGGAATCGAAATGATCAACATCTTTGCAATCAGCCAAAAATCAGATTTGATCGTTCGAACTTTGACTTGCGTATTGTGCTTCGTTACGATCAATGCCAACATCAAAATATAAGCGATCTTCATCAGCTCGGCTGGCTGGAACGTGACACTTCCAAAGCGGAACCAGTTTTTTGAACCGGTACTTGCCGCCAGATTCTGGTCGTAAAATCGTAAGAGCAACCCCATGACAAGTAATCCTAGTCCATAGAGATAAGGCGTCAATTTCCAGATCCATTTCGAATTGATCCGCATGACGATTGCAATCGCTACTGCTCCCACAAGGTACCAAATGATCTGCATCCCGACACCTCTTGTCACAGAGGGACCATTTGGATCATGTGTCAATGCGACGTATAAGGATAAAATCCCAATCAAACATAATAAAAATACTGGTAGAATGACTCCGTAATCGATGCGGTTATCATTCGAAGTTTTTATTTTTTTTTCCATTTTTCATCCCTTTTCCTAAAAACCATACTGCCCTATATTATAGCTGTCTCCTTCTATAAATGAAAGCCAAAGCAAATGAGATTTGCGAAAAATTAATCTTATTCATTTCTCTTTATCCTTTCTTAAGATAAAAACGAAAAAAACGCTTATTCAAGGGAGAAGTTCTATTGATTCCGTCTGATATTTTTTAATTTCTCTTTTCCTTTTTATAGAAATCCAGGATCTCATTTCCGACTTCTAATAACCGTTCAGAGGTCAAATGGGTCCGTTGGATCAAATAGAATTGACGAGATTCAGCTAAAGGTTCAACGTGTATCCCTTTTGGTACTGCTCGTTTGGATAATATGGATCGGCCGATTCCTTCTTTCAACATCGCCACAATGACCTCATTACTTTTTACAAGCATTTTCTTCCCTTGGATATTCTTTTCTTCAAAATAACGTTGCGTGTAATGGAACACGCCTGAAGAAGATTCCCTGACTAGCCATAGTTCACTCTTAGGATCACCGGCAACGACCAACGCATCTTCAAGTAAAGAAAAGCGTTGTACGCCGGTTGTTTCTAAAGGTTTTTCGATAAAACCAAAATCAGCTTCATGTTTTGCCACTTGCTCCAAACTTTCATGAGAATTCGCAAAAGCAATCGAAAACTTGATTTTTGGAAAACGCACGATCAACTCTTTCATCAATTGAGGCAATAAATACACAGCAAATGTATGGGAAGCGACGATCCGGCACACTTCTTCTTCATTTTTTTCATCCGCTAATTGTTGTTGTGTTGTTTCCCATTCTTCCAATAAAACCAATGTTCGTTCATAAAGTAAATCCGCTTGTTTTGTCGGCTTCATCTCTTGTCGTCCATTGCGTTGGAAAAGTTCCACCCCAAGATCCCGCTCCAATTGTTTGATTTGATTGGACACCGCAGGTTGAGACAAATAGAGTAATTCAGCGGTTCGCGAAAAATTTCTTGTTTCATAAACAACACGAAAGGTTGTTAATAACTTAAACATCTAACCACTTCCATTATCTTTTTTTATAGTAACTATAATAACTATTTGATTTAAATATATCAAAAAGACTTTATAATGAAAAGTGTAAGGAACAGGTTGTGGACCTTCAGTTACACACACCTCACAACCTTCCAGACAGCTTACTGCAACGATAAGGAGAAGCATCCATGCGATTTGTTTTTTCCCATTGAAAAACTTTACTATTCTTCGTAACAAGCAGTTTTCATCGTTGGCTACTTATCGTTGCAACGAGCCTGTC
Organism: Enterococcus sp. AZ062; assembly: GCF_051715065.1. Taxonomy (NCBI): domain Bacteria; kingdom Bacillati; phylum Bacillota; class Bacilli; order Lactobacillales; family Enterococcaceae; genus Enterococcus; species Enterococcus sp. AZ062. Next base: position 2,682,184 of record NZ_JBIOTB010000001.1, read on the forward strand.
CTTCATTATCAATAAAAAGGAGAGTAATGTATGAAGCATTTCTTGAAGATTGTTCCGATCCCGATTTGTGGGTTGATCCTTGGATTGACTTCTTTGGGGAATCTTTTAAAAGACTATCATTTGACGCATTTAGGGAATTTTGTAGGCGCGATCGGTATGCTTTTGATGCTGTTGATCATCGGCAAACTGATCCTTTTATTTGAACACACGAAGCAACATCTATATGATCCAATCGTCGCTTCCGTCTCGCCGACCTTTACGATGTCTTTGATGGTCATCTGTACGTATTTTGTTTCTTTCAAATCAATTGCGCCAATCGTCAAATTGATCTGGTTAGCCGCAGTGATTTTCCAAATCATCTTGGTTCTGTACTTTAATTACCATCATGTAGTTAAAGCAGACTTGTCAATAGAAGCAATTTTTCCAAGCTGGTTTATCGTATATGTTGGTTTTGGTGTCATCACAGTAACTGCCGGAAACTTTTCTCCGATCCTTGGAAAAATCTTCTTCTGGCTTTCGTTAGCTTGTTATGTAGTATTACTGCCAATCATCATCCATCGAATTTTCTTCGTCAAAAATATGGCACAGCCAACCTTACCATTGATTGCGATTCTTGCAGCACCTGGTTCTTTGTGCCTGACAGGGTACTTAAAAAACTTTGAAGACCCAAATTTGGCCTTAGTCATGACGTTGTTCCTTGTTTCGCAAGTACTTTACTTTATCGTTTTAGCCATGTTACCACGTCTGTTATTGCTTGATTTTTATCCAAGCTTTGCAGCCTTTACTTTCCCATTGGTGATCTCTGCTACAGCAATCTCTACTGTCACTGCTTATTTCCATCAATTAGGTTTTGCTACAGGGATCTTAGATGGATTGAAAGTCATCGAGTGTTTGATTGCCTGTGGCATGATCGCTTACGTCTTAGGACACTATGCCATCTACTTGATCAAAGAACATAGTCAACATAAACATCACCTTTCAAAGGGATTGATAGAATAGACTCCACCTTCTGTCTTTTTCACTTAGTAAAAAGGCAGAAGGTTTTTTTGTATTCACGAGGAAACAATTAAATGATACTATATTTTAGATAAACTTTTTCTTACATGAAAGGAAAGAATCAAATGAATGCTTTATTCACTTATATAAAAACGTTGAAAAAATTTGGTGGCCGAAAAATCTTACCCGGACTACTACTCGCCTTTTCCGTCGCAGTCATTAGTCGGCTACTGGCACCCTTCGTCCCACAACTCGGTGCAGGAACGATTGCGATTTTACTTGGCATCGTCTTAGGAAACACATTGTTTAAACAACCTGAACTTGCGGTGGGCACCAAATTTGCCGAAAGTAAACTATTAGAATGTTCCGTTTTCTTGCTTGGTGCAACTGTGACGATCCAAACGATTGCACAGATTGGTATCAAAGGTGTAACTTTCGTGTTACTCCAAATGACTGTCACGATTCTTGGTGCCTATTTCATCGGGAAAAAACTATTGTTCAGCGATACATTTTCCTTGATGATGGCAGGTGGGAACGCCATTTGCGGTTCTTCAGCCATTGCTTCGATTGCTCCAGTGATCCATGCAGATGAAGAAGAAAAGGGCCAAGTCATTACCTTGGTCAATCTTTTAGGAACAGTGATGATGTTGACACTTCCCTTTTTAGGTCTCCAACTATTTGGTGATCAACTGATCGAAAAAAGTGCGCTTATAGGTGGTACTTTACAATCCGTTGGACAAGTGGTTGCTGGAGCAAGTCTATTAGATGCTTCAGTCGTGCAATTTGCAATGCTGTTTAAAATCATGCGGATCATGATGCTTGTGGTCGTGGTATTCCTCTTTGAAAAATTTATGACAAAAAAACAGCCGGCCGTCTCGTCTACTTATACGCCAAAAAACCACAAACGAAAAATGCCACTTCCTTGGTACGTTTTAGGCTTCTTGATCGTGTGTTTAATCAACAGCTTCTTCACCATTCCCCATGTGATCGATCAAAGCGCTAGTTTTATTAGTGGTTGGTTTGAGGTCACTGCATTAGCCGCGATTGGCTTACGTTTGGATTTTGCAAAGTTCATGAAAGAAGGAAAGCGATTCTTGACGTATGGATTGACTGTGGGACTTTTACAAACGATCATGGCTTTATTCTTTATTTGGTTGATCAAACTATAAGTAAAATAAGCACCAACATCTCGGAAAGATCTTCTATTTCGAGGTGTTGGTGCTTATTTATCTGTGCTGTCAGCTAGTAGTATAGCCTAATGAGCTAAAATATTTTCAAGCACTAATAGTTGCCGTTTGATCACTAACCCATTTTCAGCTTTCCCCATATACCCAGTCAATTGTCCATTTTGTCCAATCACTCGGTGACAAGGAATAACGATTGGCAGAGGATTCAAACGATTGGCTTGACCAATCGCACGAGCTGCCTTTGGTTGCCCGATTGCCTGTGCCACTTGTTTATATGTGCGACTTTGTCCATAAGGGATTCTTGTGAGCACTCGCCAAACCTTTTGTTGAAAGGCTGTTCCTCTTTGGAAAGATAAAGGTACATCAAAAACGTGTCTTTCACCTGAAAAATATTCTTCCAGCTGTTGTTTTGCCAAGGATAAAATCTGAGCATTTGCTTCTTCATTTTCAGAAATTCGTTCAAAAGAGACAGCTGTTAATCCTTTTTGATCGGCATCAAGCCATAAAGGACCGATTGGTGTTTCAATTTTCATTTTTGTCCGCCTTCCTCATCACTTATTTTATTTATCATCTATGATTCTTAGAAAAAAATCAACCTAAAAGTTTATTTAATGACATAGAGATGGTACACTGTATACGGCACTTATAATAAAGATAATTATCTTATATCATTGTTATTTAAACATACTTTTATTTATACTAGTTATAGGAGAAAACATGCTTGAAAGGAACGAAAACATGAAAATATCAATTGTTATCCCTTGTTTTAATGAAGAAAAAACTGTCCCACTTTTTTTTGATGAAGTCGAAAAATTTCGTGGCGATTACGAGTTCGAGTATCTTTTTATCGATGATGGGTCAAGTGATGGTACATTGGCTGCCATCAAAAAATTAGCGAATGTACATGAATCCGTTCGTTTTGTCGCTTTTTCACGAAATTTCGGTAAAGAAGCCGCACTATATGCCGGTCTGCAAGCTTCTACAGGAGACTTAGTCACTGTCATGGACGTCGATTTACAAGATCCACCTGAATTATTACCAGTGATGATCGATAAAGTCATCAACTCCGATATTGATTGTATCGGTACACGCCGTTCTACTCGTGAAGGTGAACCAGCTATCCGTAGTTTCTTTGCGAAGAAATTTTACCAATTGATCAATAAAATCAGTGATACTGAAATGGTTGACGGTGCAAGAGATTATCGCATGATGACTCGCCAAATGGTGGATGCGGTCTTAGAATTAGCGGAATACAATCGCTTTTCAAAAGGACTATTCAGTTGGGTAGGGTTCAAAACAGAGTATCTCTCATTTGAAAATCGCGAACGCGTTGCCGGTGAGACGTCTTGGTCATTTTGGAAATTATTCAACTATTCAATCGATGGGATCGTCAATTTTTCTGACACGCCATTGAACATCGCCTCATTTGTGGGCGCATTATCATGTATCGGTTCAGGAATCGCCATCTTATTTATTATTTTACGTGCGTTATTATTTGGTGATCCAACATCCGGCTGGCCTTCACTCGTCTCAATCGTCCTATTCATCGGCGGAATCCAACTTCTTTCTCTTGGTATCATTGGGAAATATATTGGGAAAATCTTCCTAGAAACGAAAAAACGCCCAGTCTATATCGTCCGGGAAACTGAAAAACTAAAAGCCCACCAAATTGGTGAGCAAACAGACAAATAAGCAATGAATAAAGCTATCCTTTAAAATTAGAGGGTAGCTTTTTCTTTTATGATAGCCAGTTAAAATAACTCTCATTATAAAAAATTATTTTAACTGATTGCGTTTTATCTATCCATTAATTGCGTATACTTATAGATGATAATGTTTCTATCTGTTAATTATATCTGATAGCATTTTTAAACTACATAAATACTAAAGGGGGCAATACCATGTATCATTACTTAGACATACTTAACTTCGGTATTCTAGGTCTTATGTTAATCTCACTTGTATCTTTGATATTAATCAGTAATCGAATAGAATTATTTAAACAATACATATATTCAAAAAAAATTTTCTCTGCAGCTTCTGATGAAACAGAAATATATATTCGTATGTTAAAAAAAAGTAATCAATACATTTTTTTGACTTCAATTTCATTTATCCTTTCAAATGTGCTAGTTTCAAAGAACATCTTGAATCTTTCTTACTTTTTTTTAATTTCAGGAATCTTCTTCTTGTTGTTGAGTTTAACTACATGTTTCTACTCTAAAGAGAGCATTAGCCAAGGATATCTGGTTATAGCTAAAAATAAATCATATTTGATATACTACTTTAAGAATCAAAAACAGCAAAACCTCATTTTATCTTGGCAAAATAAAATGATTTCTTCACTTTATCTCACTTTATTCTTTTATATGTTACTCTTGATCTCAACTTTACTGATGAAAACAATCTAGTTATATTTCTTTTATTGATGGTTCTAGCGTTTTTTTACGATAGATATCATTTTTTATAGCATATCAAACGTAAACTTAGAATAAAAATTATATTTGGTCCTTATACCATTTTTTACTTATAGTTCCTTTATATTTTGACCCTAACCAATAAGTATAAGCGATTGAGGTTTATATCCATAAAAAACAGAGATAAAAAACAGTTATTTATGGGATTATTTTTTTCATAGGATACATAATGACTTGATGTTCTTTCACTTCCTCGCTGAATAAAAACAATTTATCTGCTTCGATCCTGTACTTATGATCTTTGATCACATTCACATGGTTCACACTTGCTGGATCTGGCTCTAAATAGAAGTTATCTTGAGTAACAGAATATATTCCAGCATACTCTATCTGCCCAGACAGGTTGATTCGCTGTACTTCACCTGATTCATTGAAGATCAAGATACCTCCACCCTCCAGTTTCCAAGAATACCTGGTCAAGAGATCTTGTAACTGGTCGTGGGAGATATCGCTTTTTATTTTTAATTTCTGATATGCTTCATCGAGTTTTCCCGGACCAGGAAAGGCTTTTTTATATTCCTCGAATGTCAACTCGTCTGAATCAGTTATTTCCTGTAAAGAAGTACTTTCTATTGTTTCCTCCATGCTGTCTCTTGTTTGCGATTGTCCTGTACTTGATTCGTTACTACAACCAGTAATTAGTAATACAAACAACAAGATAGATACTATCCGTTTCTTCATTCTAGTTTATTCACTCTCCTATCTTTCAAAAAAATAAAAAGGACTACCACATGATTTGTTGAACATGCGCGAATAATTTGTATGGTCACCATTTCATAAAAGTACCAAGCTTGACTATCGCTACTCACATATCTTTCTTCCCGTAAAATATAGATGCATTTGAAATCCAATTGAAGCCTTCATTAGTGACTGTTCCTTGACCGGTTAAGTGGTCATTATCAAGAACAAATAAATCAATCAGTGGTTGCTCCGCTAAATTAGTTTTTTTTACACTAATTAAAGTTCCATCTCCGTAATACTGTTTTTCTATTGGAAATTTATATTCATCTAAATTATCTTTTTTTATTTCCTCTATGTTTCTGATTGTTACTTCTGAATCAAAGTCGATCGTATCCACGATCAAATAATTGGTCATGATGGAATCAGCGAAACCTTCAAACTTAAGAATAATTCCTGTTGCTTCATCGATCCATGCTTTAAAAGTTTGAGCGTTTACTTTTGACCCAAATTCCTCTGGATACTCTCCTTCAAGCAAAACAACGTCCCTTCCCAGTAGCTTTTCTGTCCGAATGATTTCCCAATGATTATAGAGAGAAAAAAGTTGGGCACCATAAAGTTGTGAAAAGACAGCATCTGCTGACATAGATAGCGGTAAAACAGAATCTCGTTGATTCAAAACCGTTTCTCCTAAACCATTTTTTGTTAATCGGCTTTCAATTGATTTACCCTTATTGGCTCGATCAATATCAACATTATATTGACTTACAAAGTAATCGTTTTCTTTAAAATTCACATCAACTAAATTTTTATTTTTAGACTTATCATAGATGATTGCTTTTTGCTCACCCGTTGTTCCATTTTCAAATACCTCAACAAATTCTTCATCCAGAATGCCTTTAGAAAAGTCTAGTTTTGCTTGTACTTGATACTCCCTGTCAGATAAATTCCCATATTTTTCTCGAAAGGATATACTTACCTTATCGTAAAAATCGACTGAATTAACTACCTTATTAGCAATTTCCCTTTCTCGCTCGCTCAATGGATTGATTTCTTGCGCAGAAACGGCATCACCTAATGTTACTATTCCAAACACCCCAACGAATAATAGAATTTTTTTCATTTTGATTTTCTCCTTAATCTAGACTTATGATGCATTGCCTAGCATGTTTATATTTTTTATTTCAGAGGATAGCTTCATCAATAGAATAGAGTATCCAAATGTAATCTAACTTGTTATTGGGCATATTTATATAAATATAAATATGTGATGTTAGTTATTTAAAATTTATCTGTTCTCCGTTCATTTTTGCTCATTTATTTTACTTTTATGTAAACACACTGCCTAGTATCAGTATAAAAAATAATGGCTTTTGATACTGATATAGAAATTTCTCACTCATATTTCCTAAATCAAAAAAATGCCAATGGTTTTCGAAGTTTTTATCACTTTAAGTTTCGAGTCTTGATACGGCACAGGAAAGGATTTTTAATGAAATGAAAAAGAGGTAACTTCTGTTTCTGTCATTTATTCGATTTTAAGGTGAAAGACAAAAGTTAATTTTTGCTTTTGTCTCAGATCAACCAATCATTCCAAGATTTCTCTTTACATCGTTTGACAAAGAACCCAACTTATTTATACAACTAACGTAAAAAGACTATAAACAAAACTCTAGCTTTAAGAGTTTGTCTACAGTCTAAGACTTATGCTAGATCATATAAAGAAAAATTAGTATGAACCAAATGAGTGTCACCAATCGTTGTTAGTTGGAAGAATTCCTCAATATTCTTTATTTTACGATTTCTAAACGATCAATACTCAGGGTATCAACCCCAATTTCGGACGAAATCATGATTTCCTGTTCTCCCTTTGATAATTTCATGCGGACTTGTAGCGGTTGATAATATTCGGAAGGATACACATCTACCAACTGACTTGCTTGTTTCGTTTCGATCTTGATTCGGATCGGTTCATTCATGATAAGAGGATCGTTCGTTTTGACATAGACAATCACTAGAGATTCAGTTGCTTTCTCGATCTGTGGGGTAAAAATGATTTTGTCAGTAATTGACTCAAATCCTTGTACGACTTTCTTAGAGAGTGCCGCATCATCCTCGACAATCGCTAAATCACCTTCAAGCAACGCACGACTGGCGGTTAATCTCATCCGATTCGGCTCAGCTTTTGGCAACGATTGAACGCGCCATTCATCCAAGGGCGGTTCCAGCAGGATCTTATCTTCTTGATCCCAACCAAACTTTTGCAAGCGGATCGAACGTTCCCAACCGGAATGATCCCATCGAGCAGCGTGATAAATCAACCAGTCTTCAGAGCCATCTTTTGATTTAGCAAATCCATTATGCCCGGGTCCATAGACAGTGTTTGTCTGTTGGAAAATTGGCTCTGGTTTCTTTTGCCAATTGGCTTTTTCTAGCGGGTCATCAGCTACATCTAGGGTCATAAGACCTAGCGCGTAATCGTTGTCCCAGCTCCCACTCGCAGAGTATACCAAATTGACTGTTTTATCTTTGATGATTACTTGAGGAGCTTCATTGATCAATGGTGTTTGACGCATTTCCCATTCATATTCTGGTTTTGAGATAAGCCGTTTTTCACCAACTACTTCCGTTGGAGAAACCATCTCCGCTAAATAAAGATTTTGAGCAATATTTTCATATCCTTCCCAACCAGACCAAAGAAAATAGCGTTTGTCACTTATCTCTAAGACGGTGCCATCAATCGCAAATTTATCATCCATCCCTTTGATCTCTTCCAATTGCCACTCCCCCATGTATGGGTCTGTTTGATGATTAACTAACGCAAACATTCGATGAGTTTCTGAAGGGCGATTCGCTGCAAAATACATCACCCAACGGTCATCTAAGTAATGGAGCTCTGGTGCCCAGATGCTTTCAAATTCTTCTGGCATTTCCCAGATGATCTTTTTTTCACCGGTTGCCACGAGAGAGAGGTTTTCAGCACGCCATAGCGTTAAATTATTCCCAGTCGTTTTGGTATAATAAAAGTAAGACTCCGTTTGCAAGATCCAAGGATCCGCTCCATCATTATCGATAATAGAAGTAAAATCGGACACTTCTTTCCCCGTATCAGTTCCAGCTCCACAACCTGTTATCACAAGCGCAGCAAACAGGACACTTACACTACTGAGCCAAGCCACTGATCTTCCCATAGGGCATCGCCCCTTTCCACAACAATCGGATTATTCCACCTGCGTTGGATGGAACTGATCATTGATTTCTTTGATAGCTGCTAAATCAACTTTCGGTTGTCGGTCATAAGTCAGTAACCCATTGATTTCTTGCTCGACATCTGTCAATTGGGTATAGCAATAACCCCAAAGCCCAACAGAATCATAAACAGCCGTCATTATCCGCTGATAATCCTTCAAGAAATCTTGTTTATTCTCCACTGAGGTATAACCCCAACCTGGTTGCCCAGAAACATCAAAGCCAATACCGCCAAACTCGGTTAATAAAATAGGCTGATCCTGATAAGAAAATCCTCCAGCGAAAATCGGCCATGGTGTTGATACTCGATTCACCAATTTTTCTCTCGTGCTGAGACTGTCTTTAAAGTACAGATATTTTTGCCGTTCGGATTCTTGGCCATGAGCATAATTATGGATCGCACAAATATCTGTCTCCGTCATCGCCCAACCATCATTTGAAATAACCAATCGTTGCTGGTCTAGTGAATGGATGAAGTGATACATTGCTTGAGAAAAATGCTGTTGTTGGCGATCAAAAGAGATTTTTGGTACGCCCCAGCTCTCGTTGATCGGTACCCAAGTGACGATCGAAGGATGGCTATAGTCACGAGTAATGATCTCTGCCCACTCCTGCATCAAGCGCGTCACAGAAAGGTCGGTATAGATCGCCGGTGCTGCACACTCGCCCCAAACCAGAAATCCCAATTTATCTGCCCAGTATAAAAAGCGCGGGTCTTCTGTTTTTTGGTGTTTACGACAACCGTTAAAACCCATTTCTTTTGCCAATAAGATATCTTGTTTAAATGCCTCATCCGTAGGGGCAGTCAACAAGCCATTAGGCCAATAGCCTTGATCGAGAACCAACTTCTGATAGTAAGGTTTGTTATTTAAGTAGATCATGCCATTTTCTGTCTGTATTTTACGCATACCAAAATAACTTTTTAATTGATCGATCGCATTTCCCGCTTCTGTAAGAGTCAATTCCACATCGAATAATTGCGGATTTTCGGGCGTCCAAGACCAGCCCTCATGATGAAAATTGGTCCGAAAAATTTGTTGTTGAAAAATATCGACTGCAAAACTTAACTTAGAAGTCACAAACTCTGCAGCCCCACTGATGACTAAAGCACCTTTAAAATAGATTTGATACTCTAACACTAATTGTGGCTTTAACTGGTTCAATTCAACATCGATCATCACGGCACCAGCATCAAAATCACTAGTAAATTTCACATGTTGCAAGTGGGTCGCAGCAACTACTTCTAGCCAGACCGGCTGCCAGATCCCCGTTGAGTTTGTGTACCAGATCCCTGCTGATTCTTCTTCCCAAAATTGTTTACCTCGTGGAATGCTTTCATCAAAATGCGGATCGAATGCTCGCACACTTAGTACCTGTTCTTCTCCCGCCACAAGAGCATCCGTAATGTCGATATCAAAAGAGGTGTGCCCTCCGCAATGATTTTTCACATGATGTCCATTGACAAATACATCTGCCTCATAGTCCACTGCACCAAAATGCAAAAGGATACGGCTTTCTTCAGGAACCTGTACATTGAAGGTCCGATAATACCAGACAATATCATGAACTTCTCGCTGATCAATGCCACTTAATGCACTTTGATAGACAAAAGGAACATTGATCTTGTAAGCATAATTTGCTTCATTTGTGTACCACTTTTCTTTCAAGCCAAGATTTTGGTCATCAAAGGTAAATTGCCATTCACCATTTAGGCTTAACCAATTCTCTCTCTCAAATTGCGGTCTCGGGTATTCTTCTCTAATCATATTTCCTCCAAAAAAACAAATTATTTTATACCGCTTTGCAACGACATCGACGCCATAAAGCTCTTTTGCGCTACCAAATACAATAAAAAGGTAGGAATCAAAGCCAAGATTGCGCCAGCAGTTCCAATTCCCGGATAGGTCATATATTGTCCTTGCAGCAATTGCAACCCTGGTGTGATCGGTAATTTATCAATATCGTTGATCACGATCGATGGCCACAAGAAGTCATTCCATGAGCCAGTAAAACTAAACAACGCAACCACAGTCAATACAGGTTTGATCAGCGGTAAGATGATATAATAAAAAATTTGAAACTCGTTTGCCCCATCGATCACAGCCGATTCATCCAATTCTTTGGGAATTCCTAAAATGAACTGTCGAACGAGGAAAATGTTATAAACACCCGCTGCTCCAGGTACGATGACTGCTAGAAATGTATTTGTCCATCCTAGAGTATCAACGATTTTGAAGTTCGGGATCAAATTGACCACCCCGGGAAACATCATAGTTCCTAACAATAAAGCAAAAATAACATCTCTTCCCTTAAAAGTGAGTCGTGTATAGCCATAGGCCGCAAACGAGACGATCACCATAACTAATAGGGTATGTGAAGTTGAAATAATCATGGAATTCACAAACCAGCGGAACACAGGGGAAGAATCATTGCCGTGTAACAAGCTCAAAAAGTTAGCAAGTGTCCAATCTTGTGGAATCAAACTGAACCCAACCTTTTGAATCTCTGTCTCTGATTTAAATGAGGTGAAAATTGCCCATATCAAAGGAAAGATCCAAATGACGCACACGATCGCTAGTAAAACAAAGGCAATCCTTTTCCCTAGTTTGTTTTCTCGCATCCTCTTCCCTCCTATCTTTCCATTTTTTTGATGACCAGAAATTGCACAATCGAAACTGCCATGATCACAAAACCTAGTAGAATGGCCATCGCTGAAGAAATGCCCGCAACCGAGGTGCTACTACCAAAGGCATTTTCTTGGATATACATCATCAACACGCGAGTGGAATTATTGGGTCCGCCTCCCGTCAACATTAGTGGCTGACCATAGATATTAAATTGAGCGATGGTTGTCATGACCGTCGTAAAGATGAGTTGGTTGCGAATACTAGGCAAAGAAATACGGAAAAATTTAGTAACACTATTCGCACCATCTAATTCCGCTGCTTCTAACTGTTCTTTTGAGACCCCATTTAATGCAGCCACATAAATAATCAGATTCCCACCTAATGTCCACCAAATCGTCACGATCAAAATAGCAATCCAAGCCCATGGTTGAGTGCCTACAAAATTGATGTCGATGCCGAATACTTCTTTGATTGGTCCAAATGATTTACTCAAAAGAAATCCCCAAATGATCATGACCGCAGAGATTGCAAATAATGTGGGCAAATAAAGAATCGATTGAAAAAAACGCATCAATTTTGGTTTAGTAGACAACGCAACTGCTAACAATAAAGGAATCGCGATACATAGTGGGACTGAGATTGCCGCAAAAAACAGGGTATTTTTCATTCCATTAAAAAATTGCGTATGATATAACGAGTCTTGATCAAATAAAATCGTTTTAAAATTATCAAATCCGATAAAAATCGGCGTACTGAACAAATCCCATTCAGTAAAAGAAACATAAATCCCAATGACTGCAGGAACTAAAAAGAATAAAAGAAAAAGGAGCATATGCGGACCAATAAAAACGACTGGCCAGGCATTTAATCTTTTTTTCATCAATACACATCCTTCTCTGTATTTCTAGTCAACCCTTCAACAAGAAACGACTGTGACAGCAATTTAGCCTACCCATCAGAATTCCTAGCCCATAAAAAAACCGACTGAATTCTTTTTACGGTCATCCTTCCTTCTGCCACAGTCTCCAAGTGAGAATATTATTTCATCTTTTCTTCTACGACTTTTTGGATCTCACCAAAAGTTGTTTGGATATCTGCTTTTCCTGTGATCATATCCCATGAACGATTATCATATTCACTAAAGATATAAGACAAGCCATCAAGCGTATTGACAGAAATTGCCGCTTGCCCTTTTTCTGTTTTCAACAAGAATGATTGTGGCATCTCCACATATTCTTCATTGTCTAGCATTGCTAAGGAAGTTGGATTTGCACCTGATTTGACCCACTCTAGTTGGTTTGCTTGTAACCAAGTGAGAAAGTCGATCATACCACTTTTCTTTTCATCCGAACGTTCTTCGCTCGTTTTAAGCATCGCAAACTGATCGACGCCTGAACCTTGAACAATATGTCCAGCATCCCATTGCGGCGTAAATGTCTGACCCCAAGTGAAGTCACTTATTCCTTCCATATTGCTTAGCATCCATGTTCCTTCTGGAAGAAAAATCAGCTGTTGGTTTGCAAAAAGTTTGTTTGCATCTTCGCCATCCGGGACCATATAGCCCGCATCATATAGCGTTTTAAACTCTTGGACGGCATTGTAAGAAATATCATTATCGATAGTGATGTTTCCTTGTGCATCTTGCCATTCTCCACCCATTTGCTGGTAAAGATTAGAATAATTCTGCATACCCCATGTATAGCCAAAACTATAAATACCATCTGCTTTTGCTTTTTCCCCAGCCTGTCTGATTTCTTCATATGTCACTACGCCATCATCTAATGCTCCAGGAACATATTTATCCACCAAATCTTGGTTGTAATACATCACCCACGAACCCATCGTTGCTGGAATCCCGTATTGACTATCCTCCACCACACCAGTGTCCCAAGCAGCTTCTACATAATTTCCACGTGTCAATTCAGTTCCTTCGATCATGTCATCCCAAGTCTCAAGCATCTCTTGGTTCTTATACGTGGGTAAAGCTTCCGATGCGATCAAAGCTAAATCTGGGACGCCTTTGCCAGATTTTCCAGCAGTCGTCAACTTCGAAGTAAAGGTGTCACCTTGCATACTTACTAACTTTACTTTAAAGTCTGGATTTGTTTTATTGTATTGATCAACCGTTTTTTGGATTTTTTCACCGTCCGGTCCCGTCGTCGAAGACCAAAGCAAAATTTCCGAATCATTACTTGAACTACTACTTCCACCACAAGCAGCTAACAACACAGTACATAATAAGCTTGTTCCAACTAAAACAATTAATTTTCTTACTTTCAATTTCCACACTCCTTTATTTAACTAAAAAGTAAAATGATACCTGATTATCAATAAACATAATTGTTAGACCATCGTCTATCAATGTTTACACCGTAAAGTTACTATAAAAATAAAGCGCTGTCAATATTATTTTAACAAGCTTACTACGGTAAATTTCATCATTTTACAATTTTGTAAATCCAAAAGCATGTGATATAATTAATCCATCTTTTCATTAAACTAATTAGTATAACGAGGTGATAGCTATGGAATTGGATTTAACGAAAGCATCTTTGCCTATCTACGAAGCACTCGCAAATGAAACTCGCTTAGCGATTTTAAGAGAATTAGGAGATAGTAAGAAAAGCATCAGTGAAATTGGACAAAAATTAGCGATCAGCAATGCTTTGATGACAAAGCACATCCGAAAACTTGAACAAGCACAGTTGATCAAAACAGAAAAAGGATCGGGGCAAGACTGGAAGAAAAAATACTTATCTCTAAAAACTGATTTCATCAATATCAATTTCCCGGCAAAAGTGTTTCCACAAATGAATTTAACCTCCCGATCAGTGAAAATAGGCCACTTCACCGATTTTGAAGCTAAGCCTTCCTGCGGTATGGCGACGAAAGATCGATTGATTGGCGCATTAGACGACCCTAAGTCTTTTCTTGATCAAGATCGTGTTGATGCGAGTATCATCTGGCTAAATAACGGTTTTCTAGAATACAAAATTCCAAATCCTTTGAAAACTGGTGAAAAAATCGAGTTACTGGAAATCAGCATGGAAATCGCTTCTGAGTTCCCAATCTCTAATAACTATTGGCCAAGTGATCTTTCATTTTACTTAAACAACCACTGCATTGGTAAATACACCATTCCAGGGAACTTTTCAGATGTTAGAGGTTCCTTGACTCCGAAATGGTGGATCGATGAATTTAGTCAATATGGATTACTTAAGCATTTACGCATCAATCGCTATGACACTTCCCTCGATGGAGAGAAATTAACAGATCACAACCTTAATGAAATCGACTTAGATCACAGTGACTTTTTCACCTTTAAAATCGCTGCGCCTGCTACTGCTGAAAATGCTGGTGGTTTGACTATCTTCGGCGATCGCTGGGGGAACTATCCTCAAGATTTATTATTTAATTTTTACGTATCTGAATGACCTATTTTTTCTTTATCCAACAAAAAAAGGACTCAGCAAAATGATCAGTACTGACCTAATAAGCCGAGATAAAACAAAAAAATATCTACTTATTAAATGTATATCAACGAAGAAACGTGTCTGGGACATTTGTCCTCTTGCACCACCTAAACCGAATAAACGGTTAATTAAAAGAATGTAAATGATCTCTCCTAGCCAATTCTATTGCTTGAAACGACCAATGCTTGGCAAGCCCTTCATTTATGTTCTTTTAAGAATAGAAACAGGACTTCTCGTTTGGGTTCAAGAAGTCCTGAATTTTTTTATAAATCCAGTTCCTCTGATAGGTAACGACTTCCTTGTTCTAGTTTCTTTATTTCATCATGGATGCCAAAAAGTGCGCTCCTTTTTTCAGGAAACGCACTTTCTCCATATTTTTCAACTTCTTGAACCTATGCATATAAGCTATTCGCGTGAACTTCTAAACATAAGCCAGATACCCGCTTACCTTTAACTTTTTATCTCGTTTATTATACTAAGTTCCATTTATTTGTTAATATCCTATCTACCCCAAACTCTCCGTCAATCGCCGCAATCCTTCTTCCAATTTCTTCCGTGGACATCCCACATTCAAACGTAAAAAATTGCGACTGGTTTCTCCATACACTTCGCCAGACATGATTGCAACCTTGCCTCGTTCGATCATGCGTTGTTGAAGCTGTTCCATACTGAATGGTACTTGCGAACAATCGAGCCACATCAAGTAGGTGGCTTCGCTTTTTGTCACAATAATTTCTGGATGATGTTGTTTGAGGTACGTAGTGACAAAAGCAATATTGTCATCAATGTACTGATTGAGTTCAGTGACCCAGTTGCTTTCTTTTTCATACGCCGAAATCGTAGCAACTAATCCAAAAACACTCGTGGAACCCAGGCCATCAGCTTCTTTCATCTGTTGTAAAAACCGCTGGCGCAAGGACGAATCTGGAATCAATCCGTAAGAAAAAATCAATCCAGGAAAATTAAATGTTTTACTTCCTGATGTGACGACTGCGACATTTTTTTGGATCAATTCCGTCAGTGGTCGATGCTGTTGCCCTTTTCTTAGAATATCCATGTGGATCTCATCCGAAATGATGAACACCTCGTTTTTTTTGGCAAGCTCGATGATGTTCACTAATTCCTTTTTGGTCCACACTCTACCTGTTGGATTATGAGGACTACACAATAACAAAATTTTATTCTCAGGTTGCTCGAACTGTCGCTTCAAGGCCTCAAAATCCAATTGATAGGTACCTTCTTGATAAATCAATTCATTGCTTACCAGTTTGCGTCCATTCCCAGCAATCAATTTATAAAAAGCATCATAAGCAGGCGTTTGGATAATCACACCTTCTCCCGATTCACTTAATAAACAAATCAGTTGCTTGATGCTATAGATGACGGAAGGACTGTAAACTAACCAGTCCTCGTCGATCTGGTGTCCAAAACGTTCTTTGTACCAGTGAGTGACTGCTGATTTGAAATCTGTGTGATTCCAACGAGTATAGCCAAAAATTGGATGTCTTAACCTTTCTTGGAGCGCAGCTTCGACGCCTGTTGGTACTTTAAAATCTGTATCAGAAATCGTAAATGGCAAGAGATCACTTTTACCAAAGCGGTCTTCAATATAATCCCATTGCGTACAATATGTCCCTTTACGATCGATTTGTTCATTGAAAGACATCTTCTACACTCTCCCGATTTCAGAACGACAAGATGTCATCCAGTTGATTTCTAACGGTCGTCACTTTTGTTCCTATAATGACTTGAACATTCGTATCATCCAAATGGACCACGCCTAATGCACCTAATTTTTTCAGTCGGTCATCATCAACGATCGATCCGTCATTCACTACTAACCTTAGACGCGTGATACAATTATCTAAAGAAGTGATATTTTCAGCACCGCCTAAAGCAGCCAAGATTCCTCGTGCATCAACTGTGCCTTTTCCTTTATATGTTACTTCTTCGTCTGTATATTCTGTCTCAGTAGTCATTTCTTCACGTCCTGGGGTCTTTAAGTTTTTGCGTAAAATCACTGTTTTAAATGTAAAGTAATAGATACCAAACCAACAGGCACCCACAAGTAAAACCAACCACCATTTAGTATAAGTGCCTTGCATGACCCCGAAAATAATAAAATCTAGGATTCCGCCATCGGTATTCCCGATCGTTACGCCCAACAAACTCATGACCATAAATCCGGCACCAGTCATCAACACATGGAACCCCCATAAAAGAGGACTGACAAATAAGAAGAGAAATTCGATCGGTTCAGTGATTCCTGTTACAAAAGTCGCAATCACACCTGAAATCAATAATCCTTTGATTTTTGCCCGATTCTCTGGTTTTGCGGTTTGATACATCGCTAAAGCCGCTGCGGGAAGACCAAACATGAATGTTGGCATTTTCCCTTGTGAAAGAAAAGCAGTGGCGCTAGGTGAAATCGCCAAGCCTTGTTGCAATTCATTATAAAAAATATTTAGTGCGCCAAAGACTTCTTGCCCATTGATGACCTGACTTCCTCCAGCTTCTGTAAACCGGATCATCGATACTAAAATATGATGCAAGCCAAATGGCAATAAGAGCCGTTCTCCAGAACCGAATAAGAATGGACCAAATGCACCAGAACGTTGGATCAAATTTCCGATCCCAGTGATCAACATGGCAAAAAGTGGCCAAACCATCGGAATCAACACGCCAATAATTGCTAAAGTTACTGAAGTAATGATGGGTACAAAACGTGTCCCTGAAAAGAAGGCAAAACTATCTGGTAATTGGAATTGATAAAATCGCGTATGGAGCTGATAAACGATCAGCCCGACAATGATCCCTCCCAGAACACCCATGGATAATGTTTGGATACCAAAAACCATTTCTTGACCAGCTTCACGTAATTGTTCACTTGCTGCCAATTGATTCGTTTCTTGCAAATAAAAATTGATCGATAATTGCATCACTACATACCCAACAAATCCTGAAAAAGCAGCCACGCCTTTTTCTTTACGTGCTAAGCCTAAAGGTATCGCCATGGCAAACATCACAGGTAAATAGCTAAAAGCAAAACCACCGATCGTCGACATAAAGCGAAACATCACCTGTAACCAAGCAGCACCTAAAAATGGAAAAGCTGTAATTGCTGATTCAGCGGAGAAGGCACTCCCGATTCCTAAGAACAATCCCATGAAAGCTAACAGTGCGACTGGTAACATGAACGTTTTGCCTAACCCTTGGAAGATCTCCATCCAACTTGCTTTCTTCCCTTTTTGCATTCCTTTTCCCCCTTACTCTATTTCTTACCCTTAAAATGTAAGCGATAACAAAGGCGGTTGCAATACTTCCTATCCATGTAGAATGGGCATTCATAAATTAGAATCTCCATTCTGAGAAGTGACTTGTTTCGCATAATGGATCATCAAAATATCTAACAAGATATCCATTGAAACTCTTGGACTCAAATCAATATTCTGATGATAGATCGTCAACATTTCTGCAATAAATGCGACCGTCGACAATTCTTCTAAAGAACTTGTCGGTTGACCAATAAAAGACAGCAGAGGAACATTTCGTTCCTTTAATCGTTTGGCATAATCGAGCATCCCTAATGTTTCCCCACTATGACTGATAAAAATAGCGAGGTCGTCTTTTTTTAGCTGTTTACTCACTGCCCGCAACTCATCCCAATCGGTCGAATGACCCACATTTTTTCCAAGAAAATGTAATTTACGATTGAGAGAAACCGCGACCGGTATACTTTGCCCTACAGCAAACAATTCAATACGCTGTGCTTCTTTAATCATATTGACTGCGCGATCGATTTGTTTCGGCTCGATTTTTTCTAACGTCTCCGTAAACTGACGAAGGATTTCATTGATCAATGGTTTGAATTCATCCGATACATCAGTGGGATCACTCGTTTCTTCTAACGACCGATAACTTTTAAGGGCAAACTTAAATTCTTGAAATCCTTTGAAGCCGAGTTTTTTCGCCATTCGAGTGATGGTCGATTGGCTGGTAAATGTTTCACTCGCTAATTCTTCGGCTGTCATGGAGGAAACTTTTCTTGATTGATGCAAACAATAATCTAAGATATTTTTTTCCACTTGATTTAATTCAGAAAATTTATATTGGATTCTCTTATAGAATTGATTCATCTCTTTCTCCTATTCTGGCAATTTTTCGCCAATGAACAATATGGTCTGTTTTCTTATCTATTCTACCGGAGAACGCGATGAAAAACGAGTCTACAGATAAATTCAGACATACAAAAAAATCCACAAAAATCGGTAATATGATTTTCGTGGATTCTGTGTTGTTCTTTGAAACAATCCATTGATATGACTATTTATTTTAATAATTTTGCAGCTGCTTCATCTAAAATCACCGTGATATTGGGATGAGTCATCAAGATCGATGCAGGAATCTCCTCTGTTACTGGTCCTTCGATCACTTGTTTGATGATCTCTGCTTTATGCTCCCCGTTAACGATCAATACTAACTGTTTCGCTGCCATGACCGTCTTTGGTCCAAATGTCACAAAGTAATCACCAGGTTCTTCTCCCAGATGTTCTTTTAACGATTCATACATCTGATCTCCTGGAATGACTGGAATACTATAAGTCTCCTTACTAAAATCCGTATATCCAGGCATGTTTCCACAAAAATGACCATCTTCCCCAAGCCCCATCAAGACTAGATCCAAGCCACCCGCTTGCGCAATTCGTTTATCCACATCTTGATAATTATCAATAGTCAGTTCATGGATATTCTCAGCAGCGACCCCTATAGGATCATAAAGGGCTTCTTTCAGTCCTGACATAGTCAGACCATACTGTTTGTCCTTTAATGCCACTTCATCAAAATTATAATAATGGATCATCGATGTATCCATCTGTAGTTTACTAAGCGTCTCCACCAAAATCTCGTAGGCCATCTTAGGCGAATTTCCTGTCGTCAAAGACAAATTCACTCGTTTTTTCTTCAACATTTTTTCCAAGACGATCCCCGCCGTTACTTTACTAAGCGTTTCATAACCCTTCGCAATCACTAAATCCATTGCTGTCCACTTCCTTTCAATCAATCATTTAGTTAAAGTGTAACAGTGTCAGGATGTTTTTGATAGCGTTTTCTTGTATGTGAAAAAAATTTCGAAATAGAAATACTAGTTACTTTTCTAACTTCCTTAGTAATTTCAAAGATTTCTCTTCCTTATAACACAAAAGAGTCTATCAAATAAATGACAGACTCTTTTGGTTAGCCGCACAGCAACTCTTCTTTATGATTATCTAAATTTTATCACTAAAAAAACTACTGTCAATAAATTGTCGTTTATTAATAATTCTAACCTAATTTCAAAAAAATAAAGAGCGTAAGTGATTATTTTCTATCCTAGTCCAATATCTACTTGTTACTTATTTTTCCATTTTTTAAAATCTCTGCCCACGTTTCTGCCCACGAAAACGAAAACTATTAAAAAAACACCGTCAATATCTCGGTATAAACCTTGATATGACGGCGTTTATCTAGTATGCCAGCTGCAGGGATCGAACCTGTGACCTACGCGTTACGAGTGCGTTGCTCTACCAACTGAGCTAAGCTGGCGTTTCCAAGAGAAATTATAGTCGTTATGTTAAGAAATGTAAAGGGGTAATGTGGAAGATTTTTCTACTTTCATGATTTTTTTCAAAAAATGTGCTATAATTATAGATGAAAGGCAGGTTTTATGAAAATGGCAACTTTTGGAAAATTTGAAACAAAGGTCGAACCGTCAGAATTTGGAGAAAAATTTACCACTGATACACATGTTACCTTTATGATTCACGGAAAAACGCAAACCGGAACGATTTCCAAGCAATTGAAAAACTCTGCTGTTGTTGCAATTGATGAAACTAATGAGAATGCCGATTTGATGACCCAAAGTAAAGGCGTCGTCATTATCAATTACAAAGATATGAGTAAGATTTAGTTTTTTCAACCATCCATCAAGTGGATGGTTTTTATTTTGGCTGAATGAAATAAAAAAAATCTGGGAAGACCCCAGATTTTTTTGTATAGCTCATTTTTCCTATTTAGTACCAAATAAACGGTCGCCGGCATCGCCTAGACCAGGAACGATATAGCCTTTGTCGTTTAATTTTTCATCTAATGAAGCAGTATAGATATCAATATCTGGATGTGCTTCTTGTAAGGCTTTAACACCTTCTGGAGCTGCAACAAGGCAAACAAATTTAATGTTTGAAGCGCCACGTGCTTTCAGAGCATCGATCGCCATGATCGCTGAGCCACCTGTCGCTAACATTGGATCAACTACGAATAATTGACGTGCGTCGATATCTTCCGGTAATTTAACGAAATACTCGTGCGGTGCCAATGTTTCTTCATCTCTGTATAATCCGATGTGGCCGACTTTAGCTGCTGGGATCAATTCTAAGATTCCGTCAACCATTCCAATACCTGCGCGCAAGATTGGGATAATGGCTACTTTTTTACCAGACAATGTTTTTTGTGTTGTTTCTGTGATCGGTGTTTCGATGACAATGTCTTCAAGTGGCATATCACGTGATACTTCATATGCCATCAGCATAGCGATTTCATCAACAACCTCACGGAAAACTTTTGTACCACAATTTTTGTCGCGAATAATCGTTAATTTGTGTTGGATCAATGGATGGTCGATTACTTGAAATTTGCCCATTTTTTTGTCTCCTTTTTCTCTCGTTTCTTTTTAATTGTAAAACAAAATCACTGACTTGACTAGTCTAACCCGTCATTTTCCTAAAGAAAATCAAAGAAATAAAAAAACAAAGCGGTGTTCTTTTTAAAATCAGCAAAAAATAACAAAAACGCCTGAAAATCAGACGTTTTTTGTTATTTTTCTAATTTATTAATGGATAAAGATGACAAAAAACAACTAGTTTTTTAGCCATTCTGTGGAAAGAGTCATTGCTGCTCGTGTCGCATTGGTTTGGTCCATCGCATTTACCATGATAAAATCATGGATGATCCCTTGGAAACGTACTTGCGTAACTTCCACACCAGCTTCACGAAGTTTTCTAGCATAGGCTTCTCCTTCATCTCTTAACACGTCCGCTTCACCAGTCAAAATCATTGCAGGCGGTAAACCTGTCAATTCTTCTTTACTTGCACGTAGAGGTGAAGCAGTGATTTCTGCTCGTTTCTTTTCATCTGTCGTATACTGATCCCAGAACCATTGCATCCCTTCTTTTGTTAAGAAGTAATTCTCTGCAAATTGGTTATAAGAATCTGTATCGAAATTTGCATCAGTTACAGGATAGTATAGTAATTGTTTTTTGATTGGTAATCCTTGACGTTGCTTTGTAAGGATCGTCATCACCGTTGCCATATTCCCACCTACGGAATCCCCAGCGACTGTCAAGTTTTCAAGATCCAAGCCTTTAGACTCAGAAAGCTCCGCAAGTTTTTGCAAAATCGCGTAGTTTTGCTCGATGGCAGTAGGATATTTTGCTTCTGGTGAACGACTATACTCAGGAAAAATCACGATCGAATTTGTACGAACAGCCAATTCCCGAATCAATTTGTCATGTGTTTTAGCACTACCAAATACCCAACCAGCACCATGTATATAAAAAATGACAGGTAATTTTTCTACATTTCCTTCAGGACGGATAAAACGCACATTGATTTGTCCCCAATCATTGGTATCCATTTTCAAATCCTCGATATCCACAGGTAATTTTTCCACAGAAGAACTTTGAACTTCTTCTAGAAGATCACGCCCTTCTTCCGGAGGTAATTCATAGATACGCGGGTGCGGTGCATTAGCATCACTAAACTCAATTGCTTCTTTTTCTAATGAAATTCGATCAGTCATACGGATTCCTCCCTAAATTGAATGCAACAAATAAAATTACACCTCATATACTAGAGAGCAACCAGACAAAAGTCAAAAAATCAGATTGAAAGAGGTTGTGAAAGAAGCGCTTTGACCTGAGCAGTAAGACAGAAAAAAGGTGAGCCAATCGAACATCTGCATGTTTGATCGACTCTCCTTTTCTGATTTCTAACATCTTTATTGTTTGATACGATTTATTTTTTATATAAAGGGAATTTTTCTGTTAATTCACGGACGCCTGCACGCACTTCTTCTAATTGAGCTTCGTCATCTTTTGCTTGTAGGGCTTTGACGATCAGTTCAGCGACTTTTGCCGCATCTTCTTCGCGGAAGCCACGGGTCGTGATTGCTGGTGTCCCGATACGGATACCGCTTGTTTTGAATGGGCTTAGTGTTTCAAAAGGAATCGAGTTTTTATTGACGGTGATATGAACACTGTCCAAAATCGCTTCTGCTTCTTTTCCGTTCAATTCTAAGTCACGTACATCGATCAAAATCAAATGGTTATCTGTTGCACCTGAAATCACTCGGGTACCAATCGATTGATTGAATACTTTTGCCATAGCTTTTGCATTGGCAATGACTTGTTCGCTATATTCCTTAAACTCAGGAGTCAATGCTTCTTTAAATGCAGCAGCTTTTCCGGCAATCACATGCTCCAAGGGGCCACCTTGGATGCCTGGGAAGACTGCGCTATTGATTTTTTTCGCCAGTTCTTCATTGTTCGTTAAGATCATCCCGCCACGAGGTCCTCGTAATGTTTTGTGAGTAGTAGTTGTTGTGATATCGGCATAAGGGATTGGGCTTGGATGAACACCCGCTGCAACTAAACCAGCAATGTGTGCCATATCGACCATCAATTTTGCCCCAACTTCATCCGCGATTTCTCTGAATTTTGCAAAATCGATCGTTCGACCATAGGCACTTGCTCCTGCTACGATCAGTTTTGGTTGATGTTTTCTCGCTAAGATGCGTACGACATTATAATCAATGACTTCTGTTGTCGGATCTACGCCATAAGCAACGAAGTGATACGTTTTTCCACTAAAATTGACTGGAGAGCCATGTGTCAAATGTCCGCCAGCAGAAAGATCCATTCCTAAGATCGTATCCCCCGGTTCAACTAACGCAAGATATGCAGCTGTATTGGCTTGTGATCCAGAGTGTGGTTGAACATTGACAAAATCGGCACCAAATAATTCTTTGGCACGATCGATCGCCAGATTTTCAACGATATCCACAAATTCACACCCACCATAATAGCGACGTCCTGGATACCCTTCTGCGTACTTATTCGTTAAAATACTTCCTTGTGCCGCCATCACAGCTTCAGAGACAAAGTTTTCAGAAGCGATCAGCTCCAGATTGTTTTCTTGTCTTTCCTCTTCTTTTGCGATTGCTGCCCATAAATCAGGGTCAAACGTTTTGTAGTCTACCACAAACAACAACTCCTTATTTATTTATGTGTCAACTTCTTTAAATTTCAAATGATTGTTCCGTTTATTTGTCTTTTTTTGATGTTGACCAAACATTACTAGCTAAGAATACGAACATTATTTCATAAATAGCTATTTTAGTTTGTTTCCTAGATTGTATCACAGAATGATTTTGCAGCAATCACTTCTGGATCATTTTTTATAATAATTTTGTCCTGCGGCTTTTTTCAACCGATTCATATACGCAATACCCAGACCTTCTTCGGGTGCAACTTGTACTAAAATCAAATCAAGAACTAATCGATCATCATCTAAGCCGCGTAACCCCGCAAACAACCCTTTCGTTGCTGCCTCTACTGAATCATCGTAATACATATACACCGCGGCGACATCCTTGCGTACTTGATCAGCAATTGTTGGTCCAGCTAAAACACCGGTACGTAGTTTTTGTTCTTTTGTCCAGATGATCGCCTCTGGCCAATCCGTTTTTTCAACCATCAGTACTCGAGTATCAGGTGAGTAATGTTTGTATTTCATCCCCGGAGATTTCGGTGTTTCAGATTCTTTGACCAAATGGCGGTCTGTCGCCACTGGACTTTCAATGACAACTTCTAGTTGCTCTTTCGTGATTGCTCCTGGTCGTAAGATCATCGGCGGTGCAGATGGGTCACTCAGATCAAGTACCGTTGATTCCACACCGATCCTCGTCGCACCATCGTCAATGATTCCTGTGATTTTCCCCTTTAGATCATGAAAGACATGGTCTGCTGTTGTTGGACTCGGTTTACCTGAAGTGTTGGCACTTGGCCCGACAAGTGGTACACCTGCTAATTGGATTAATTCTAACGTTTTCTTGTTATCTGGCATGCGAAAAGCAGCTGTGGATAAACCACCAGTGACAATCCCTGGTAAACTACCTTTTTTGATGTGAAAAATCAAAGTCAGTGGTCCTGGCCAAAAGTTTTTCACAATTTGTTCTGTTAGTGGGTGAAAGTTGTCCACATACTCTTTTACTTGCTCGAAGGAGGCGACATGGACGATCAATGGGTTGTCTTGTGGTCGACCTTTCACTGTAAAGACCTGTTTGACAGCCTCTGGCAAAAGGGCATTAGCCCCTAATCCATAGACAGTTTCCGTTGGAAAAGCCACTAGATTCCCTACTGCTAATTCCTTCGCAGCTTCATTCAGTTGTGTTTCATCATATTTAATTGTTTCCACAGTCTATCCACATCCTCTTTTTTCAAAATCCTTGTTTCATTCCATTTCTTTCGGGAGTTATACACAATCTGTTGATAACTAGTTTGTCAATAGTGGATAAGTATGTTGATAACTAAAATATTCGTTTTCATCCTTATCAAATCAGTGTTTTTTTATTATAAAAAAACAGAAAAAAATTTTTTCATCCACAAACTAATTGGTAACAAAAATCATCCGATCATTGCCTGCCATATCTTTTTTGATCCGTACTTTTTTTGTGGGAAAGGCTTGCTCCATGATTGCTTTGACAGTTGCTCCTTGTTGGAAACCAATCTCTAAAAAAAGTTGTCCATCGCTAGCTAATAGTTGTGAAGCTTCCTTTGCGATTTTCTGATAGATCGCTAAACCATCTTCTTCAGCAAATAATGCCATTTTCGGTTCGTAGGTCCGTACGCTCTGATCCATCACCGACCATTCTGCTCGACTGATATATGGTGGATTAGAAATAATGACATCAAAGGTTTGATCCATGACAGGTTCCAACGTATCGCCATGATAAAAGTTGATCGTCGTTTGTTCATATTCTGCATTTTCCCTAGCAACAGCTAGTGCTTCTAAAGATAAATCAATTGCTGAGACCCGCCAATTTTTTCTAGCGGCTTTCAAGCTGATGGCGATTGCCCCTGTTCCTGTACCAATATCCACGACATTTAAAGTTTCTTCGCTTGTTTCTGCCAAACATAGTGCGACTAATTCTTCGGTTTCTGGCCGAGGAATCAAGGTTGCTTCCGTGACTTTCAAGCGGTGATCGAAAAATTCAGCATAACCTAATAAATAATGAGGCGGATAATGTTGTACTAGTCGTTGCATATCTGCATCGATCATGGCTTGATCCTCGGCTGTGATCGGTTCATTCATTCGCATGAGCCAATCCAGTTTCGTCCACTGCTTTCGTTCAAGAAAGACAAACTGGATATTATACCCTTCTACTCCTTGTTCTTCTAAAAAAGAAGAAGCCCGTGTGAGGACTTCTCGATAGGTTTTATCCATTTTGCATCTCTTCCAACTTAGATGTTTGGTCGTACACGATCAATGCGTCGACGATCTCATCTAGTTTTCCTGCTAGAATCTGATCCAATTTTTGGATCGTCAAGCCAATACGGTGGTCAGTTACGCGATTTTGAGGGAAGTTATACGTACGGATACGCTCTGAACGATCCCCAGTCCCTACCGCAGATTTACGGTTCGCATCATATTCGCTTTGTGCTTCTTGTTGGATCTTGTCGTAGACGCGCGCACGTAAGACTTTCATCGCTTTCTCACGGTTTTTCAATTGTGAACGTTCATCTTGCATCGCCACCACGATTCCAGTTGGTAAGTGAGTCAAACGTACCGCAGAAGCTGTCTTATTGACATGCTGTCCACCGGCTCCAGAAGCGTGGTAAATATCGACGCGGATATCCTTGTCAGCCAAATCGATCTCTACTTCTTCTGCTTCAGGCATGACAACGACGGTTGCTGTTGATGTATGGATACGTCCTTGAGATTCTGTCGAAGGGACACGTTGTACCCGATGTGCGCCACTTTCATATTTTAATTTCGAATAGACATTTTCGCCTGTGATCATCATGATGACTTCTTTATAGCCACCGATCCCTGTCACACTTGCTTCCAAGACTTCTGTCTTCCAACCTTGACCCTCTGCATATCGTTGATACATTGAGAAAAGATCCCCTGCAAATAGTGCAGCTTCGTCACCACCAGCGGCTCCGCGAATTTCCATGATGATATTTTTGTCATCGTTTGGATCTTTGGGAAGCAATAAAATCTTGATTTTTTCTTCTAGTTCTTCTTTTTCTTTTTTCAAATCAGCTAATTCTTCTTTAGCCATCTCTGCCATTTCGTCGTCTAACTTTTCGCCGAGTAATTCTTCTGTATCTTTGATTCCTTGAACAACTTCCTTGTAACGACGATAAACTTCGACCGTTTCACGTGTACTTGCTTCTTCTTTTGAAAGCTGCATGAAACGTTTCGTATCTGAAATCACTTCTGGGTCACTCAGTAGTTCCCCAAGCTCTTCGTAACGGTCTTCGATTGATTGTAATTGATCGTACATGCTTAATCTCCTTCTGTGATCATCAATGGATGAAAATAGTGTTTTCGACATACGGGATAATAGGCTTCATTGCCACCAATTTGGACTTGATCTCCTTCGTACACCGGTGTTCCGTCTATATAATGTAAATTCATCATTGCTTTTTTATGGCAGAACCAACAGATCGTTTTCATTTCTTCGATTTTGTCTGCATAAAGCAATAAATATTTCGATCCTTCAAATAATTCATTTCTAAAATCATTTTTTAATCCGAACGCCATCACCGGAATATTGAGTTCATCAACGATTCTCGTGAATGCTAAGACATGTTCTTTTGTTAAGAACTGCGCTTCATCGATCAATACACAGAATGGTGGATGTTCCATCTGCTGGATGACTTCAAATACATCGGTCGTTTCAAAAATGGGAATTGCTTCACGTTTCAGCCCGATTCTGCTTGAAACTACGCCAACACCATCTCTTGTATCGATTCCGCTGGTCATCAAAACAACCGGTTTGTTTTGTTCTTCATAATTATGTGCGACTTTTAAGATCTCGATTGTCTTGCCGCTGTTCATTGCGCCGTACTTAAAAAATAGTTGTGCCATGTCCTCATTCACCTTCCAGTTTGTTCCTATGGTATTATACTTGATTTTCAATCATTTTTACAGTGAGAATTTTCGAAGCGAGATTTCCTTAGTGAATATGCTGCTATTTTTGTTACAAAACAATAAACTACCCGCACTTCTTTTGGTATAATCGAATGAAAAATGAAGGAGGGCACTTATGTCCGAAATATTCCACCAAATGGCGAACCATTATGACACCCCCGAGCGAATCCAATTAGCAGCAACGATTCGTTCAGCTGTTGAAAAAGAATTTTCTGCACAGACTCATGACCAGAAATTGATCGATTACGGAGGGGGAACTGGTCTTGTCACGTTACCCTTTGCCTCACGTTTTAACGAAGTAATCATCATAGATTCAGCCGCAGGAATGCTGGCGATGGCTGATAAAAAAATCAAAGAAGCAAAACAAGCAAATGTACGAACACTTGAATTGGATGCTACAAGGGATTTGCCGGCAGAGAAAGCTGACATCATCTTACTATCTTTAGTCTTGTTGCATATTCCAGAAACGAAAGTCATTTTAAAACAACTTTCGCAAATGCTTCATCCAAGCGGAAAACTTTATATCGTTGACTTCGATAAGAACGAAAAGATCCAGCATCCAAAAGTCCATAATGGTTTTAACCACGAGGAGCTAAGAGAACAATTGAAGCTTGCTGGATTTAAACCACTCTCAATTGAAACATTCCATCACGGAAAAAACTTGTTCATGAAACAAGATGCTTCTTTGTTTTTGGCCATAGCAAACAAAGAATAAGCATTTTCTATTTCTATAAAAAAACCTTTCATAAATACGCAAAACCCGAGAATAAAAAAATTATTCTCGGGTTTTTGCTTATTTTAATTGAGTTCGTATTTGTTTAGTTCTTCCACTGATCAATTAGTTTGAACTATCTGTCGAAGTACTTGTCGAAGCTTCAGTTGAAGCATCGGTCGAACTTTCGCTTGTGGATGGTTCCGTCATCAAGCCACTTAGTACGTTTTTGAAATCTTCATCTTTGATTTTTACATTTGCTTTTTTCAATTCATTACGCACAGCTTCTTGTTGGAATGTTGGATCTGCTATTTTTGTCTCTGTTGCTATTTTTTCTAATTCATCTTTATATTTCGACATATCATTGCCTTTTTCTTGTTGTTTGACCATTTTCACAAGATAATATTCGGTTGCATTCGTAGAGGAATTAGTCGCTGTGATAACATCAGATACTTCCTCATTTTTAAGCTTGAACGCTGCTTGTTTGACTTCTGCTGGCACACTTGTAGATTGCGAGTCAAAGGTGATTTCTCCACCCTTTTCTTTTGTCGCTTCATCGGTTGATTTTTCTTTGGCGATTTTAGCAAAGTCGCCCCCTTCATCAAGTGACTTTTTAATTTCCTTGGCTTCATCTTCGCTACTTACTTTGATCAATTGTGCCTCTACTTCTGGATGGAAGTTTTCCCACGCTGTTTTAAGATCTTCATCCGTCAATTCGACATTCGCTCGTAAACCTGCTTTGTAAGCTAACCCTCTTTTTATTTCTTCTTTATAAGATTCAGTCGTATAGCCCGCTAATTTCAATTGCGAATCGAAAGAATCACCGAGTGCTTCTTTGCTAGCGTTGTATTCTTTATCTACATCTTCAGCTGAAATTTTATCGCCGTAATTTTCTTCAAAAATCTGGAAGATGATCAAATCTTGGACAGCGGTCTCCGCACCCTTGATTTTTTTCAGGTGGTCCACTAATTCCTGCTCTGAGATCGTACCACCTTTATACGTCACTGCAGCTTGATCTGACGGATTTGTTGAACATGCAGAAAACAAAACCAGTCCTGATGATACAGCTAATATTGAGATAAATTTTTTCATGCTGTCACTCCTATATATTTTAATAGTTATTTATATCTATGTGCCTTTCACTTTAGCCTTACTTTATGAACAAACTTTGAAAATAACGTAATTTTATAAAAAAATTATAATTGATCAGCTGTTGATGTAGTTTATATAACAAAAAAACCTCGAACATTCCAAACGAATGTTGAGGTTTTTTAGGGTATGTTTTTACTTTTTAGAGTTATATCATTACCACTTTACGTAGCATTGATTAAATGATATTGATCTTATTCAACGGCCAGTAACGGAAAACGACTTTGCCTTGGATCAAGTCTTCATCGACTAAACCAAACATGCGGCTGTCTTTTGAGATCAAACGATTGTCGCCCAGTACCAAGTATTGTCCCTCAGGAACAGTGAATTCAAAATCACTGGTGAACGTTTCAGCATTTTCAGCTTGCGATTGGAAGGCTGAATTATAAGAATATTCCTCTTGTAGTTTGTCTTCTGAAAATTCTTTTTTATACTCATCTAAGTAGGGTTCATCTTGCTTTTCCCCATTGATGTATAGTTGATCATCTTCCATTTTGACAGTATCCCCTGGCATCCCAATGATTCGTTTGACGATCATCCGTTCTTCATCCCCAGGTTCTTTTGTTGTAATGATATCCCAGCGATCAAAATCTGAGATTTTAGATGAGATCAAACGTTGTCCATCATGTAACGAAGGGTCCATGGAATGACCACTCACTGTGACTGGTGTGAATACATAGACTCTTGCCAAAATGATAGCGGCTAAAACAACGATCAAGATTCCCCAATTTTTTAAAAAGTTTTTCACTTTATACCTCCTATTAACCAAACATTTTTATGTTATTTTTTATTTATTTATTAGCTATTCTTTATTTTACATTTTTTATCGATTAAAAGAAAGAATAAGTGTCGGATCGTGTTGGGAATAATCCGTTTTTTTTAGAAATGTTTTTTTGAACTTCATGTATCTTTCATATTAGAGCGAAATAAATACTCGATGGAGAAGATTTATCCTACACTTTTGATTTTTTTCTTCGTTGGCTTCGACTATATGTCACTTCACCTTCTTGTTCTTTTGGTTGATTTTTCTTGATGATCAACTTCAAACGATAAGGTTCATGGTATCTAAGACCATCTTTGACAAAATCACCGCCTGCAAGGAATAAGCCTACGGGTTCAATATGATCTTCTGGCGAGTCGACCTTGATCGTCCCTACTTTTTCCATGCTGGAATAATTACGACCGATACTTAATTGATAAGTTTTGTCGGAGATTTTTTTCACATAATAGTACGGATAAAGTGTATTTCGATCAATCAAGAACCCGTCCATTCGACCAAGTTCATTGACCTTGATCTCCCCTTTTTCAATCAAATAGCGCATATTCTCTGCTAGTTTCAATTGGTAGTCTTCATCGAATAGAACATTGGCTTTTTCTGTATTGACTTTGTCGATATTGCCGTTGTTCCCGCGAACCGTTTCTCCTTCAATATTGAATGCTTCATCAGGTAGATATTTCACGATCACTTGGGTCACATCGGCTTTTGAATTTTTATCAAAAAAGTAATAAAACACATTTAGAACAGTGAAATATAAAAGAACTAAAAAGCCTAATCCGTATAAAAAGAATTGTAAATAGTTTTGATTTTGCCATAATCCATAAACAATCCGTAAAAGGTAAACGGTCGGAATCACACTTAATATAGTATAGCCTCGGTTCAAATATTTAGGACTGATATCTAAATATCCTAAAAACTTGTGTATCCCATTGATGATATCTAATATAAATGTCATTCTTCATCACCTGCCTGTTGATTATACATCTGTGTTTCAGCGGATTGCTCTGCAGGTGTATTATTTTCATTTAGATTGCCTTCACTTGGCGTAGAAGTACTTGGCGTTGTATTAGGCGTCGTACTGCTTGGTGTAGTGGCACTTGGCGTCGTACTTGAACCGCTGTCGTCCCCTTGATTTTGACTAGTCGAATCGGTCGTATATCCTGTATTCCCTTCATCCACGGAACTTTCTGGTATTGAGTTTTGGTTGTATGTAGAATTGGTTGTGTCTTGTTCTACAGTCGTTGGTGTTGTTTCTACCGTGTCATTCGTTTGCCCTGTTCCTTCATTGGTAGAAGTCGTCGTAGTCTCTGTGGAACGACTTGGTGCACGATAGCTAGAACTATTAACAATGCCTGTTGTGGTAGCAACAATCGTCGAAATCGTCAATACAGCGATTGGCTTTAATATAGGTGCTACTTTTCGCATATTCTCTCATCCTTTTCCTTGTTGCCGCTTGAAGTCTTGATCCGTTTGGCAAAAATTGGTTTTTCTCACACGTATTCTTTAGTTTTACCATAAATTTCTTATTTTTTTCTTATTTTTTCATGAAACTTTTGTGTAGATTTACTCGAATGTTGTTTTAGTCGTAATCAGACAGACTATGACTGGTTGATACACTTCATTTTATCATGGATCTCCCTCCAAGTTCTTTCGCAAAGTCATCTTTATTATAAGACACTTTTCCAATAACTAAAATCCTAGTAAATTTTAGTTTTATTATTTCTTTGTGTATTTATTTTATTGTCGGTATACTGGAAGAAACATCTAACAAGGAGGATCGAATTTGTGCAATTGAATCTTTTTTTTCGGAAATGGCGAAGGCGTAGTGCAAGATATGCTTCTAGTCACTTTTCTTCTATTCAAATTATCGTATTTTATTATATTTTAATGACTATGATTTCTTTGGGCTTGTTTTACATCCCATTTTTCCGAAATCCGGGTAGTCATGCTTCATTTATTGACATGCTTTTTATGGCGATCAGTACGATCAGTGTCACTGGTCTTTCGACATTTGACATCCACGCGATTTTTAATAACAATGGCATTATTTTACTCGAAGTGTTGTTTCAAGTGGGTGGTTTAGGGATCATGATGATCTCAACGGCATTTATTATCTTTTCTAAGCGACGGATCACCTTACGTCAAAGACAATTGATCATGACAGATATGAACCAACCACGTTTATCTGGTATCGTTCGTTTGATTCGGATCACTTTTGTCATATTGCTCTGGTTCCAATTGCTATTTGGTGCCTTGTTCTCCGTTTATTTCTATATTCGCGGCTATTTCGATCATTGGCACGAAGCCGTTTTCCATGGATTTTATCAAGCTATTTCCGCGGTCACAAATTCGGGATTCGATATTACTGGTGAGTCGATCAAGCCATTTGAACATGACTATCCTTTTTTATTTATGATCATGTTCCTGATTTTCATTGGTGGAATCGGTTTTCCGGTATTGATGGAGTTTCGAGAATGGCGCTTGTATCGAAAAACGAAAGCCAAGATTCCTTTTCGGTTCTCTTTGTTTACAAAACTCGCCGTCCTCGCCTTTGTCATTTTATTTGTAAGCGGAACTGTCTTGATTTTTCTACTTGAAAAAAATCACCTGTTCAAAGATCTCCATCCTAGTGTCCAGTGGATCAATTCAATGTTTTATTCTATGACAACTCGTAATGCGGGTTTACAGATCCATGATCTAGGAGATTTTCAAATCACCACCTTGATCGTCTTTTCCTTATTGATGTTCATTGGTTGTAGTCCGAGTTCTGTCGGTGGTGGTATCCGAACCACGACTGTGGCGATCATTGGTCTTTATCTTTACTCATTTTTGAAAAGTGAAGATAACATTAATATTTTTGGTCGTCGAATCGACGAAGATGATGTCCGAAAATCAGTAGTCGTTTTTATGCTCTCCTTAGGGATGTGCTTCTTCTGTATTCTTTTTCTATCTGCCACGGAGAAACAACCATTGATCTCGATTATCGTGGAAGTGACTTCTGCTTTTGGTACAACGGGGTTATCGCTAGGAATTACCGGTGATCTATCAACAGTCGGTAAAATCACGATTGGTGCTTTGATGTTTATTGGACGTATTGGGATGTTGTATACATTAATGTTATTTGTGCCAAAAGAAACACGAGATTTAGGTTATGAATATCCTACAGAGAAAATCATTATCGGGTAAGACAGTCTATCGTTACCTAAAAAAACCGATATGTGAGAAGCAAGGAAGCGATCGTTTTTCGTTTTCTTGCTTCTTTCTTTTTTGTTTTGCGAACAGTATAAACTTTTGTAAAATAAGACAAAGCAATTTAACCTTTTTTTCAACATATGGTATGATTAGTTGAATTTATTTGTAATTATGACGTTTTGGAGGTTACATAATGGGAATACGCAGTCAATTTGCGATTGCAGTTGGTAAAACCGCACAATGGGGACTAAAAACCTTTTTTAAAGGAGGATCAAGTTTACCAGGTAAACTTGCTTTATCGATCGATCCTCATATTTTAGATACATTAGCAAAAGACTATCAAGTCGTCGTCGTAACTGGAACAAATGGAAAAACATTGACGACCGCTTTGACCGTCAATATCTTACGACAACAATTTGATGAAGTCTTGACGAACCCTACTGGCGCAAACATGGTCCAAGGAATCGTTTCGACTTTTTTACAAGCAAAAGCCGGAAAAGGCCAAAAGAAATTTGCGGTATTAGAAATCGATGAAGCCAGTCTAAGCAGAGTGACTGAATACATCAAACCTGAACTATTTTTATTTACAAACATTTTCCGTGACCAAATGGACCGTTACGGGGAAATCTATACCACTTATAAAATGATCGTGGATGGTGCCGCAAAATCACCAAATGCTACGATTATCAGTAATGGCGATTCACCGATCTTCAATTCAGTTGAGACCGTCAACCCTAGAAGATATTATGGATTTGATCACGAAGAAGAGCATGAACAGATGGCCCACTACAATACAGATGGCGTGTTGTGTCCGAAATGTCATCACATCTTGCACTACAAAATGATCACTTATGCAAACTTAGGTAAATACTATTGTCCAAATTGTGACTTTAAACGTCCAGAACTGGATTATCGTTTGACAGAAATGAAACGAATGGACAACAAATCAGCTGATTTCGTCATCGATGGTAATGAATATGGTATCGAAGTTGGTGGCATGTACAATGTCTATAATGCTTTAGCAGCTACAGCAGTGGCTGAATATTATGGTGTCGTTCCTGAAAAAATCAGACAAGGCTTAGGCTATGACGAAAAAGTATTCGGCCGTCAAGAAGTTATTGAGATCGATGGTAAGTCTTGTACACTAGTTCTTGTCAAAAATCCTGTAGGGATCAACCAAGTCATTGACATGATGGGCCATGCACCTTATCCATTTTCACTAGTCGCCCTATTAAATGCGAACTACGCAGATGGGATCGATGTGAGCTGGATCTGGGACGGAGAATTTGAACGTTTTGCAGACATGGAGATCCCCGCTGTGATTGCTGGAGGCGATCGTCATACAGATATGGCACTACGTTTGAAAGTAGCAGGTATCGCTGAGGACAAATTGACACAATCAAAAGAATTGACTGAAGTCATTGAAAAAATCAAGCAACTACCGACAGATCATGTCTACATTTTAGCGACCTATACAGCTGTCTTACAATTACGAAAAGAATTAGCGAGTCAAGGCTTTATCAAAGGAGGCATGAATCGTGGCTAACTACGAATTACGCATTGCCCATCTCTATGGGAATCTGATGAATACTTATGGTGACAATGGCAACTTGTTGATGCTCCAATATATCGCCAAAAAAATGGGGGTCACTTCTCATACTGAGATCGTCAGCATCCATGAACCCTTTGAGGCAGATAAATATGACTTAGTTTTCTTTGGAGGTGGTCAAGATTTTGAACAAATGATCATTTCAAAAGACATTCAAGAAAAGAAAGAATCATTGACTAATTACATTGAAAATGATGGTGTCGTACTTGCGATTTGTGGCGGTTACCAACTACTTGGTCATTATTATATGGGCGCAAACGGTGAAAAAATCCAAGGAATCGGTGCGTTGGATCATTACACCTTAAGCCAAGAGAATAATCGCTTCATCGGTGACATCGTGATCCACAACGAAGAGTTCAACGAAACCTATTATGGATTTGAAAATCATAATGGTCGCACATTTCTTGGCGAAGGCGAACGCCCGCTGGGAAAAATCGTCAAAGGTCAAGGAAACAATGGGGAAGATCAATCAGAAGGTGTCATTTACCGCAACGTTTACGGCTCCTATTTCCATGGTCCGATCTTAGCACGTAATGAACATTTAGCGGAGCGTCTCGTTCGCTTAGCATTAGAGAAACGTTATGGAAAAGAACTTGATCTACCAACAGTTGCAGCGGCACCGATCAAATGATTGGTGTTGAACGTTCAACTGTAAAAAGATCGAATAAATAAAGAGGGAGTGCCAATAATTAACTTTTGCACTCCCTCTTTTAAATTTTGGACACTTTATTATTTAAAATTTTACATTATATTTTTTTTCTCGCTTTTCAAATGCTTCCATCCCCCCTTCTAAGATTTCAAATATGTGTTCCCTTATACCTTGTTTCTCTAGAACATAGTCGCTATCTTTTGTAAAATTATTTTCCAATCCACCGTTTATATAATCAAATTTTCTTGCATCTTTATTTTTAGAATTATTTGAATGTTGATTGGCTACAATTATATTCTCACAGTCAGAGCCAACCACAACATTAGGATTATGCGTGACAATTATTATTTGTCTTTTTTTCTTGGTCTCCTTTATATATTTTGTTAGCTCATTATATATAGCTCTGTTATCCAAGCTATCTTCTGGTTGATCAATCAAAACCGGTACCTTGCTCTCTGAGAATTCTAGAATTAACTTAAGAATTACAAAAGCTTTTTTTCCTGGTGACATTTGTTTAAATTCATCCTCTTGATAGATTATTTTAAAATCATATTTATAAAAATTATTTGAGTAGAAATTACGAATTAAGTCATTTTTCGTTTTATTATTATTAAATTTTAAAGTGTTATTATCAAATATTTTATCTACTTCGTTTTCGAAGTTAGATTGCAAATTATCTACAAATATATCTTTTGCGGAACCTTGCCCGTTGATATAGGTAAACTCTTCATAAAAATTCTTTTGTTTAAATTCTAAAGCCATTTTCAAATCATTCTCACAAATATTAAATTCTTTTTCCAGCTGATCTCTTGCTATCCTGTATTTCTTGTATTCTTTTATTATATTATCTTTAGAGTTATTAATTTCACTATCCAAAATTTTTTTGCTTTTTTCGTATTCTTTAATTGCCTCTAAGACTTTATTTTCATTATCTATTAAGTCGTTTAAATACTTTAACTCTACATTGCTTTGAGAAATTTTTAGTCCTTTCAAAAAAATTTCTCCTTCTTCTATTTGTTTAACTTTACATTCCGAAATCTTAATTGATTTTTCCAAAGAGTTCATAATTTGTGAAATCTTATAGTTGAATTTATCTATAAGTTCCTTATTAATTTCCATAGTAAATTTTGATAAATCTTCTTTTATTGCATCATCTAGTTTTACAATATCGCCTAAAATAATACTTTTCTGAATGGTTAGATTCTCAATTAGTGTTTTCTGTGCATTGCATATTCTTATTTCTAATTCTAAGTTTTCCTTTTCACTACTTTGTTGGCTAAATAACTCTTTTTCTTCTTGTGTAAAATTATTTTTACTTAATATCTCATCTCTATCAGTTTCATATTGTTTTATTCTTTTTTCAGTAATTCCTTTTTCTTCTTCTGGTTTTTGTAATTCTTTTAGTAATTCGATATCAGTAAAATATTTTGTTAATAAACTTTGAATTCTTAGATTTACGCTTTTACATTCGGTTTCATATTCTTCTATTTTGTTATCTAATTTTTTGGATGAAATGATTTTCTTAACTAGTTTATTTAGTCCTTCATTCTCATTAGCTAAATTAAACATATATTCTTGGGGAATATATTCAATTTTCCTATCATTATTTTCTTCCCCGTCTTTCCATATAATTTTAAAATTTTCGATATCTTCAAATGTATAGTTTTTATCAGATACATTTTCTCCTAATTTTTTGGCTATCGAATTTAATAACGTGGACTTCCCATTGGCTCTCCCGCCAATAATAGAGTTTAAATTTTCTGATAAATAGAGTTCTTTATTTTTAAATACAATTTTGTCTATAACCAATTCAAATTTTTCTAATTGAGGTTTCGCTATATCCAAGCATATTCTATCTTCTGGTTCAAATAAAATTTGCTTTAACCCTTCGAAACTTTTATCTGATTTTATCCATGAATACTTACTTCCAATATCTTCGAAAGAGTGAGCATCTGATGATTGTAGTAGAGGTTTTACATACTTAGCGTTATTTAACCAGTAATTTCTATCTTTATTTAAATTACCATGTCTGCAATTCGGATCAGTACATTTGCTTGGATCATTACAGCTTGAATGAATAATAAAATCTGAGTTTTTACATATATCTTCATATACACTCTGCCCTCTACTATCTGAACCACTTGTTGCACTCCCATGTCCCCTTGAAAGAAATCCAGTTAAATATTTGCCTTTTAAATCTGGGTTTCTCTGTAGTTTATCCTTTAGTTGATCAAATGAAATAACAGCATTTTTCTCAATTTCACTCTGTGTCAAAAGGTTGAACGCCTTATCTTTTGAACCAATAGATGCTTTTAATTCAGCTAACAAGTTTTTAATTATTTGATTTTCTAAATTATCATCAAAAATAACGTGGTAATCAAATACTTCATGTTTTCTATTTAAATTTGCAAGACGAACCTCTAAATTCATAAAAACTACTATACCTTTACTATTTAAAAATTTTTTTAATTCAAAATCATCTTCGGTGAAGTTAAAATAATTAGTTAGTCCTATGACTTCAATATTATTTTCTTTTAGTACTTCGAAATATTTTTGGAAATAATCCAATTTGTTCTCCTTATTGTACCCAAATCTATTATTTATAAATGTATGTAAAGAATGTACGTGTAAATCCCACTTTCTAAATTGAGACCCTCTAATTTTATCCATCTACTTTTCTTCCTCTCTATCACAAACCAAATATTTTTGTTTGCAGTTACACAATATTTTTTTCTTTATTTTATGGTATATACTGATTTAATAAAATTTACATGTTAATTATCAGTAAGCACAACCATTAAATAATTTACAAAACAACTTTTCTTATAAAAAACTCCTTTCTCTTTTTATTTTTTATCAAAATTACACTAACATATAATCTGTTCACACTTAAAAAAAAATAATAAAATGATGTTTTGGAATCATAAACGTATGCCTAAATTAATATTTTCATTATGTTTGAATACATTATTTTAAAAATTATAATAACGATATAAAAAATTAGGAAGTTGTTTTTATCATTAGTCATTTTTATACTCTAGAATACATAAACGAACTTCCATAATATCTTGGAATAAATATCTTAAAGAGGTAAAGATATCGGGAACTAATTTTATTCTATGTTACACATTTACAAAAAATGTAGATAAAATATCCTATGATTGTACATAAAAAAAGTGATTGTAATGAATATTTCTATCATTTCAATCACTTTTTTATTTGCATCTTTATTAAATATACTTTTATTTAGAATTAATACACCTAACCATCAATCAGCTCAATCAAGCCACTTGTTTCGCATAACGCATCACGTTTTGCTTGATGTTACTGATCGTTGTCGGATCATGGATACCTGTGACTTCTTGGATCAACTGATCCATATTTTCTCGCACTTTCATCTCTTGCAGTTCACGACTTTGCTCATCTTCAGGATCATAATAGTTGAAAATGATCCCCATCGTAGCTGTCAAATGTGGACAAGTCAAATTGTATTCTTGCAATTCCCGAACCGGACGAGTAAAGCGTTCTTGATAGCCTAACTTACGTAAAGGCGTTCGAGCTACCCGAGTGATGGCATCTGAGATATATTTATTTTGGAAACGTTGGATGATTTTCTCAATATAGGCTTCATGTTGTTTATTATCAAAGCCCCATTTTGCTTCCAGTAAGCTTCCTGTTTCTTGTAGCACTGATTTTAGTTGGGCAACGACTAATGAATCTTGCATTGCCTCATCGATCGTTGCATATCCTAATAATGCACCGGTGTAAGCTACAGTCGCATGCCCTGTGTTCACACTAAATAGTTTTCGTTCAATATATGGTTCCAAATCTTTGACGTATAGTACGCCATTTAACGAAATCTCTTTATTTTTTCGTTGCGTATCATCAATGACCCATTCTTTAAAAGGTTCCACTTGCACAAACAAAGGATCTTCATGTTGTTGCATCGGCACGATGCGATCCACTGCTGCATTCGGAAATCCGATCGATTGATCTGCAAAGCGAGTATCTGACAGATATTTATAGACTTCCATTTTTAGATGCTCAGAGCCACCAATCATATTTTCACAAGCGATGATGTCTAGCGGTTGCTGATTGCCCTCTTGTTCTCTTTGCTCGATCCCTTTTGCAATCAGTTCAGCAATAAATGGTAAAATATTGGGACCAATCGCTGTGGTCACAAGATCTGCTTGTGCTATTTCTTTGATCACTTGTTCAGGCTGTTTTTGGTTGTTCAATCCGCGAACGCGTTCAACGATAAGTTGTTTTTTCGATTCGTCAGCTAGTTCGATCGTATAACGTCCTTTTTCATTTAATGAATCGATGATCTGTTCGTTGACATCAACAAAAGTGATGTCAAACCCATTCTCAGCTAAAACTTCTCCAATAAATCCTCTGCCGATATTTCCGGCACCAAAGTGTACTGCTCTCATTCGTCTTCTCTCCTTAGGCAATTGCTAGATTGTGTGTGACTTCTTCTTTACTTAGTGCATCTGCTAACTGGACAACATTGTCCATGTCGCTACAATAAAGAGCGATTTGTTGCACTAATTGCAAATGTTCTTCACCTACGCCAGCGATACCAAACAAGACTGTCGCAATCTTCTCTTCTTGTTCAGTGCCGAAATTGACACCATCTGGCACTTGGATCACACAGATCCCTGATTTTTTTACGAATGCTTTGGCTTCATCTGTTCCATGAGGGATCGCGATAAAATTCCCCATATAAACGGATAACATCGCATCACGTTCCACCATTGCGTCAATGTAGGGTTCTTCGACACAACCGGCTTCCACTAATTTTCTTCCACAGTATCGGATGGCCTCTTCCTTTGTGGCAAAAGCCTTAT
Organism: Enterococcus sp. AZ062; assembly: GCF_051715065.1. Classification (NCBI taxonomy): domain Bacteria; kingdom Bacillati; phylum Bacillota; class Bacilli; order Lactobacillales; family Enterococcaceae; genus Enterococcus; species Enterococcus sp. AZ062. Next base: position 2,723,064 of record NZ_JBIOTB010000001.1, read on the forward strand.
TCAACTCGATCATATCAAATGCTAATTCAGACATTTTATTTCCTCCTTACGCTACTTTTTTCAAATAGTGAGCAATCGTTTCATATTTTTGTGGACTGACCATCGTCGCCACTGAAAAATGAAGTGAATGCGGTGCCACTGAACGTGCTTCCTCAGACAAGGATTCTCTTGAAACGATCAGTGTATTCGGTTGCTCCGTCAACTCATCAATATTGATTTTTTTCAGAGGGATCTCCAGTTGGTTTTTCTTCAAAATATCTTTCAATAAGGACAATCCCATTGTCGCTGATCCTGCACGATCGTCATGAACAAGTAAAATCTCTTTGATATCTTTTAATTCAGATAAATCCAAATCATCTGTTGGAGTAGTAGAGACTGGTTGGTTTGGCTGTGTTTCTTCCTTACTTCCTAATGCTTGGATGATCTCATCATACTTTGGTGAATTTAAGAAGTTTTCTACTGCAACAAAATGAGCATGTGGCGCTTTTTGTTTTGCTCGTTCCTGCAACTCAACTTGAGTCACGATCAATACGTCTGCTTCATCAGATAATTGACTGATGGCTTGATTCGTCACGAGTTGAGGTAAGTGATGCTCTTGGACTTTTTTTCTTAACAAGGAAGCACCCATCGCACTTGACCCCATTCCAGCATCACAGGCAAAAATGATTTTTTTGATCGCTGATAAAGCTGGTTGTCCCTGACTAGTTGTTCCAGTTCCTTTCGCTTGTTGTTTCGCTTGACGAGTCGCTTCCACTGATTTTTCAAAATCTTCACTTGTTTCTTTCGCATCAGCTTTTAGAATGACTGCAGAGATCCCGAAAGAAACGGCTGTTGCAGCGACGATCCCTAAAATAACTGGTAAGTAAGCACTCAACGGTGCCATTGCTAAAATGGCAATGATCGAACCCGGTGAAGCTGGCGCACGTAATCCTGCATCCATCAATTGGAAAACGAAACTACCCGTCATCCCACCAAAAATCACTGATAAGAATAATAACGGTTTCATCATTACGTATGGGAAATAGATTTCATGGATTCCACCTAAGAAATGGATGATCATTGCACCCGGTGCAGATGATTTTGCCGCGCCTTTGCCAAATAATGTAAAAGCCAACAATACACCTAGACCTGGTCCAGGATTAGCTTCCAACAAGAATAGGATCGATTGACCGGCTGTAGCCACTTGTTCTGTTCCTAAAGGAGTCAAAATGCCATGGTTGATCGCATTATTCAAAAACAAGATTTTCGCTGGTTCGATAAAAATACTCGTCAATGGAATCAAATTTGCATTTAAAATTGCTTCAACACCTGTTGCCATTGCTTGCGTCAGTGTATCCACTACTGGACCAATTGCAGAAAAGCCGATCAATGCTAACGCAAAACCGATCAATCCTGCGGAGAAATTATTGACCAACATTTCAAACCCTGATTTGATATGTTTTTGAAACACTTGGTCGAATTTCTTGATGGCAAAGCCACCTAACGGCCCCATAATCATGGCACCTAGCATCATTGGAATATCTGTCCCGACGATCACACCCATCGTCGCAATTGCTCCGACGACTGAACCACGATCACCACCGATGACTTTCCCTCCGGTGTAGCCGATCAATAAAGGAATTAAATACGTCAACATTGGGCCGACCATCGTAGCAAACGCTTCGTTTGGTAAATAGCCATCTGGAATAAATAAGGCAGTCAATACACCCCAAGCAATCAGCGCGCCGATATTTGGCATCACCATACTAGATAAGGTACTTCCTAACTTTTGTACTTTTGCTTTGAATGAAATTTTATTTTTTGGTATCGTCTCTTCCACTTCAATCGCTCCTTTATCTCTTTCTTTAACCAAATTGTATCCGCTTACCGTTTAGATAAATAGTCGGATTTTGTCACAATCATTTGTGCCAAAACATGGAGTGAGCAAAATGAGTGATTTGATGAAAGGCTTCTGGTACCGATTAGAGACGCTGAAACAATTATTTCCTTCATTTAAGGGAGCTTTTTATTTGTATATACCTACGAAAAAGCGCATCCTCGTGATCTTTTAGACTCTTTTTTGCAAAGTGAGTTTTTTATTCCGTTGATTCTCCTAATCGAGCCAGTCGCTCTTCCCAAAGCGCTACATTTTCAGACGTGTTGGACGATGCCTCATAGAATGTAATGAAATCTAAAATAATCGTTCCTTGCTCTATGTATGCCGCCATCACCGCTTTTAATTCTTCCGTTTGGATCTGTTCAAATGCGTCTTTCGCTTTTTCCATTTCTTTTACTTTCAACCAATCAAGACTTTTTTCAAAATAAAACTGATCCAGTGCTAACGTGACCTCCGGATGTTTTAAGTGGCGATTCAAGACAACGACTTCTTGTACTTGTTCTAGCTTCAAATAAGCAATCGCTAACTTGACTTGGCGCTTTTCCGTCAATTGTTCCACGTGGGTCACAATTACTGTTTCCCAATCGTTTTGATAAAAAGCCAAATCAAAGGTGGCATTTCCTGTTGGCTTTTGCTCATTCAACTTCTCTACCCAAGAAAATTCCTGTTCTTCTACTAAGTGATCGATCAATTGCTGATACCGAGCGGGATATTCTTCAGCTGCTTCTTCATATGCACCTAGTTCTACCAATGACTGCCATGAACTTTTCTGATTTTCTTTGGTTGTCACTTGCTCATTATTCGTTCTTTGTTCGATCCACATGTTGCCTTGAACCACAGCAAAAACGATTACTCCACTAAGAAGTAATCGCTTGATGATTTTTTTCCAATCGATTTGTAACAACTGATTTTTTTTCAGCGTGTTGCTTGAATGAGGGAACTGACTCTTCTTTTTTGTATTGGCTGTTTCTTGCTCCCAGTGTTGACTTAAGATCTCTTCAATCTCCTCTGTCAAAGGAAATTGCAGCACTTTTTCTATCATCATTTCTCCCTTACGATCATAAATACGTATGCGACATTGTCCTTGTGTGTTTGCCAGCAAGACTCGTCGATTTTCAGTTTCTAAATCTTCCAAAGCCTGAAACAAATCCAACTGAGTCTCTTTTACTTGTAAGTGATGGATCTGATCGATGATTACAGTTTCTTTCGCCATACGTTGTCACTCCCCTCATTCATTTTTGTTGCGTCCATTTGTAAGGTCTTCCTTACTCAATCATTGTATTTCCATAAAAGAAGACAGCTGTTCGAGATCATCCAAGACATAGCGATGATTTTTAGTGTCGTAGAGATAAGTCAGTTTGACACCCTCACGATGGCGAATATCTTTTTTTACAACTCCGCCTTCTTCATTCAATAAAGACGTTGTAAAATCAACCAAACAGAGGACTTCAACCATTTCCTCGTTCGTTTGTTTAAAATAATGCTCGCTTTTGAGCCAGCGACTGAAGCCAAAACGCTGCGGACTATGCGTTTTTTTACCTTGTTCTGTTTTTACTTTATCTTTCATCTTGTTAGAAAGAGCATCAACATATGCAGAGTAATTGTCGCCGACTGTTTCAAACGTATAATAAGCTTGTAAAAACTCTCTGACTTGTGCTTCCGAAACTGGGCCAGCTTTCTGTTCAGACTCTTGTGAACGAAAGCCTATAGACCGGCCAACACTAAAAGTCACACTGCTAAACAGTAAGAAAACAATAATAAGATAAAGAAATCTGGATTTCGGGTTCATTTGTTTTCTCCCAACAATCGATAGAAATAAACAGGCGCCAGCTGGAGATCACCCGCATAGCCTTCAAATGGAGTGATGACGATATCGCCTTCTTGACCATACCCTCGTGCAGTAGCAGGTGTGCAATGAAGGATCGTTTTACCACCATCATCTAAAAATAGCCCTGTATGCCCATAACTACCTAAAGAGTGGCCTTTCTTCCCCCATACAAACAAATCACCGGCTCTGACATCTTCTCGACTGATCGGTACCAGGAGTGTCCCTTCCAAAGAATACAATGTCTCAGTGCTACCTAGTGGCACAGGCAAGCCGACACTTCTCATCGCCCATAAAACAAAAGAAGAGCAATCATGATAAGGAAAGGTGCCTCGTTCAAAGCCTTGTGAGTATTGAACGTTTTGACGATACAATGTTCTGGCTTGTGTCAACACCTCTTGACCCACTGTGTGATTCGATTGCCAGAGTAAGCTCATCTCTTTACTGCCACCCAGTTGCACAAATAATTCTTTGATCGCCGGTACCCAGTATTGGTTTAATCCCAGGGGATCATTACTTGCACCTACAGGACAATACACACTTCCGAGTTGCTCGACTGTCAGCAGTCTTTGGTTCACGATCAATTGGTTTAGTGTTCGAGCGGTGGCGGCAATCCCTTCTTCAAGTGTGGCGTAGGAAAGCAACTCATTTTCTCGCATCAAGCCACCGGGGTTGTTCTTTTCTCGAATTCCTTCGCTCGTCCCCCAAGCAGTTTCGTGGATCATGATGGCTGCTAGAACAATGGGGGAGATATTATTCTTTTTAGCTTCTTGGATGATTGTTTCTGCATGATCACTAAATGCGTGACAATGTAGTAGAATCACTTCTCGAAATTTCTGTTCATTGAATGCAGTATCTGTTTCAATGGGATCAAGCTGTGTCTCATTGTTATCGACTACATTGGGGAGATAAAAAGCTGGATTGACGGTTTCACCTTTTTTCTGGTAAGACAGATGCAGTTCCTCTTGTTTTACTCGCCCAATCTCTGTACCCACCGATACCATCTGTCCTTCAGTAGCTGTTAGATCTACATCATGATAAGTAATGGTTTGATCGTCCATTGTGATGGTTACGTTCTCTCGGTCTCTTGTAATTTCTCCAGCGATCACAGCGACTATACTTTCTTTCGGTTCTGTCTGGATGAGCAGTCCTTCAAGTAAGCTTTTTTCTTGATTGCTTACGTAATACCCAAAGCGTTGTTTTATGCGTAAAGAGTCTGTTTCTTTCAATGGATTGCTTAATTCAGTCAAACTTGCATAAAGACCAATTTCTGCTAACAGCTGTCTACGTTCTTTCCACTCTGGCGTCCAAGTGATCACTTGCGACAATGGCTGTGATGTTACTTCGATTTGTCTCCCGTCACTGTCTACTTGCCACATCTGCTCATGCAATCCTTGGATCGTTTCTTTGAGAACATCTGGATTTCCTAATTGGTCATCGCCATAAACCATATCTAAATAAATCAGCACCTCTTCAATGTCAGTCCTGATCACGACTTCATTTGCAGCCACTACTCGTTCATTTACTAGAATCGAACTCTTAGTTGAGTTTAATTCTAGTGTCAATTCCGCATCCAATTCGGTCAAATATTTCCAGACCTTCGTCAATTCAAGCTCATTGATTTTGATCGTAGCAGACGAAACGAAGCCGATCATACTGAAAAAGAGAAAAAATATGAGAATGCTAACACCAACAAATAGGTAAAGGCTGACTTTACTACTGATCGAAGTTTTATTTCCAAGTAAAGAGAAATCAACTATTTTTTTCTGGTAGTCAAGCATGACTCTGCGAGGATCTTTGGTGTTTCTACGCAGAAAATGTCTGTTACTCCTTCGTTTACTTCGTGCTTTCGTGGTCTCTTCAATGCCTACTTGATGTTTCTTCATGGCGATACTTCCTGTCGTAATCTGTGACGTTCGACAGGATCAGTGGTGATCAATTCATAAAGTTTTGTTGTTGGATCAACAGTATTGGAGAAGGGAACGATGGCGTTGCCTGCGCGTATCAGCCCTGCCCCTTTGATAGGATTGAGCAATTGTTTTTGTTGCTGATACGAAAGATTGAACAAAGAAGACAGCTCATCTAGATCACTTTTCGCTTGTTTCAACATAATGATAAATTCAGTATTACTTAACATTCGGCGTGCTTTATCTGATAATAATAAGGTTTCGACATTTTGGGTAATACCAGTGGCAATCGCGCCCCATTTACGGATTCGGCTCCATAGTTCAAAAAAATAATTTTCACAGTAGGGATCATTTAACAGGAGTTGCATTTCATCAATATAGATCCAAGTAGTGATTCCTCGGTCTCGATTGCGAACGACCCGATTCCACACTTGTTCCAAAACAACCATCATCCCAAAAGTTTTCAATTGGTTCCCTAGTTGTTTCGTATTGTAAATCACAAAACGTTTATTTAAAGAAACATTAGTTGGTTTAGAAAACATCGAAAGTGAACCATCGATATATAACTCTAAGTCTAACGCCAATGTCTGCGCCTCTTTTTCCGGTTGTTCTTTTAAAAGCGGAAACCAATCTTCCGCCAATGTCGGTGCTGATTTTTCTGAGTTTTTTTGAAAATTGAAATACGTCAATCGCGTGACACGGTCAATGATCGATCGTTGTGCTGAGTTTAAACCAGTTGGACCACCGATCAAAGCTTCACAAGCAGTCAACAAAAAGTCAGATTTCAATTTTACTGGATCTGCCTCTCCTCTCAAGTCTTCTGAAATATCTAGTAAGTTGATGAATGTATTGGTATTAGGGGCGATATTGATGATTTGAGCTTCAAAATCATTGCCGATGATCGTATCCTCATCTTCCGGATCAATCGAAATGACTTCATCTTCGGGATTTTTAAGTAACGTCGTGATTTCTTCATATTTTTTTGCTACACCTTTGCCTGAACCAGAGCTACCTAAAATCATGCCACTCGGCGTGTTTAGTTGCTTACGATCGATCCTTACACTATTTTTGGTCATTTCATTTTGCCCATAATATTTGCCATCTATATGATCAAGATCTTGCGCTGAAAATGGAATAAAAATTGCTGTACTTTCTGTCGTCAGCGTCCGTTGTTGTTCGATCCAATTTTTGCCTAAAGGTAAGACTGAATTGAATCCTTCATCTTGTAGATAGTCTAATGCATTGAAATGACAACGATTTTTACGTCCAACATGTTGGACTTGTTCCGCAATATCAGCTAGTTTTTCTTTGGTCTGAGATCGGAAATAAACGAGTAAGGTAACAAAATATAATTTTTGGCCGGTTTTGACTAGATCGTCTAATAAAGCTTCGGCTTCCTTGATACTATTGGTCAATTCATACGGAATACTTGAATAAGGATCATAGCCTTTTTGTGTCGCTTTTCTTTCAGCAGTTGTTTTGTCTCCTTCCATATAAGCTTTTTTAATTTGAACCAACTGATTTGCTTTTTCAGAATCCACTGGTTCAATGTGGATCGATAAACACAACTCTTCGCCAATATCCATTAATTCTAAGATCAATTTATCTGAAAGTTTGGTGGGGTAATCTTTCAAATAAAGGACTTGGGCATAGTCTGAGCCAATTTCGATATAGTCTTTTGCTTTAAAGCTAAAACTTGCAGGGGTAACCACTGCCTTTGTCGACAAACGGCTATAAACTAAATCTGTATAATTGAACTGAAACCATTCATTAGGTTTGATCAATTCATGGAGCAGTTGCAACCGTTCTTTGCCAGAAAGTGTTTGACTACTTGATTCGATTTCCGAAAGGCTATGACTAAGTTGTTGTTCGATACGTGTCAAGGAATGCTTGGCTTGGTCATAATCAGTGGCCTGCGTGCTGAAGGTCAATAGATTTTGTTTGCTAAAATTCGTTCCTCCTTCTGTTATGGTTCGTCGAAGCATTTCATTCAATTCTCGACGGTAGATGTCCTGTCTCTCCCCTGTTTCTTTATAGAACAATTGCTTTTCAAGTTCCTTTTGTTCCATTCGCTTTTTTTTCAAGGTAATCGTTAGATGTGTTCGGTCATCACAACTATCTAGTAAGGTACAATACCCTTGAAAAATAGCTTGTTGGTCTTCTACAGGTGCAATTTGGTAATTGACATCTGAAAACTGGATACTTTTTGAATATCGTCCAGAAGTGAGTTCACAAATTCCACTTTCATACATTTTTTCATAACGAATCTTCCTTTGTGCATGTTTGGCTGGTGCTGATTTTCGTTCTTTTTTTCCTCTTTTTTTCTTTTGCTTGTGTAATAGTTTGGTTAAGGAAGACTTTTTAATTCCCTTTTTCACTTCGATATTTCTCTGTTTTACTGATTTTCCTCGTTGAAATCCCTTCATGATCTTCCTCCAACCGAGCATTTTGATATGGATAGTGCTTTGTTGCGATAAGATGGCGCCAACGAATAAAAAGATATTTTTCTAAAGGCAACTGATTTTTTTTGATCCACCCCACCGATAAAATCGGACTAGTAAAAAACATCAATACAATTCCTAGATCATCAATTGAATATCCCCAAATAAAATGATTAACTAGACCGACCGGTAAAATCACGATTAAAGCTAATGCGATAACGATAACCTGTCTTAAAGAGAAGCCAAAAAAGATCTTCTCTTGATATTCTTTGATTTCTTTTCTGATCACGACTTCAATTGCCATTTTTCACACTCCTTTTCTCACTCAGGCCGCAACGATGATCGCTTTCGACCATTTCATGGTGTAAAACAAACACATGGATAGTGCCAAACAATTACCGACAATCGCACTGATCACTGCAATCATCCCCTGCGTCTCATCAAATGAAAAAACAGTACTCACTAATAATGGATAGATGTTCAAAACGATAAAAAGCAATACACCTTGTAAAGATGCCGCACCAAATAGTTTAAAAAAATTCTTTCCAACATGACCAAGTTCTGTATTCACTAAAGCGACAATCGGTAAAGGTGAGATACTCAAATAAAGATACATTTCTAAAAAACGTAAAAAGATCAGCACTTGAGCAAGGACGCTAACAATGATCGATAGAATCAAGGGAACGAGTAAAATCATCAACAACACCATTTTTTCAAAAAAACCTAGCTGATCGATCTGCTCCATCACGTTGAAGATATCCATTGTCTGATCTGTCACACCTCGGATCTCCAATTGATTGATTCCTTGACTAACAAAAATACCTACATCCATAATGGCATTGAGGAAAACCATCAAGTGACGTAAAAGCAGTACGGTCAATCCGATTTTGATAAACAATGGCAAGAAAAGATCCAGTCCACCAAACTCTGACTGCTTGCCATATAGTCGATGTGCGAGTTGTTGAAATTCGATCAACAATAGAAAACCTAATAGGGAATAAGCAATAGGTTTGATGACACTTTCCATGATCGTCACACTGTAATGATAGATTTCCGGCAAATAGTGTTCGAGATTTTGTAAAAGACTATTTTTATGATTCGTCGATAAACTTAATTGTTCTGCAATCGTTTGTAGTAAAAATTCGATCGCACCGTCCATCCTTTTTCGCTCCTCACATTGAAATATTCGTGATCCACGCACCAGCAGCTAAAATCACAGCACCCCCAACGATTTGAAAAATGGCATGTTGCATCCCTGGCCCATTATGCTCTTTGATTGCAACGCCTAATTGGATAATGCCCCAAACGGTCAGTAAGCTTCCTGCAGTAATCACCCCGTTGGAAAATAAAGACATTGCTTGATTGAAATAATCCATTTGCATCTGCTACTCAAAATATAGACAAATATATCTATATCGAGATTTCTCTACTACTTCACGTAGTTAGAATTACTGTTTCATCGAATGCCGCCTCGTCACTTCCACACTACTACGGTTTGTCTCATTCTCCACAGTCGTTAATTCCCGACTAAGCCATCGGTACATATGCAAAGTTCCGATCTTATGCAATCACTTTGTATTCCTTCACATCTTTCAAATTCATGCTCGCGTTATAATCTCTATCTGCTACATATCCACACTTCTCACAGTGATAGGTACGCTCAGATAGCTTTAAATCCACTTTCTTATGCCCACATTCATGACATCGTTTCGAGCTAGGATAGAATCGATCGACTAGTCTTAACTCAATATGATAGACTTTACATTTATCTGCTAATTTTTTACGAAAAGCATAGAAAGATTGCTCTCTCACAGCTTTTGAAAGATGCCGGTTTTTCATCATCCCCTTGACATTCAAATCTTCAATTGTGATATAAGCTGGTTTGGTTTTTACTAGCTCTGACACAATTTTATTCACTCTGTCCCTACGGATATCTGTCAACCGTTTATGAAGTTTTTGTACTTTCAAGACTTGTTTTTCAATATTTTTGCGAGTAGCTTCTCCTCTCTTTGATTGTTTTTCGTTGACACGCTTTTTTTCGCTTTCGTATTTCCTCGACAGCTTGCGTTGTTGTCGTTTTATTTGTTTTTCGATTTTACGAATTTTTCCTGATTTATTGATATTTTTATAGGTTTTCCCTGTGGAAAGAATCGCAAAATCTTTTAATCCTAAGTCGATACCCACGCCTTCGGTAGGAGTATCGTTCAGTACTTGAGCGGTACAGTCCTGTTCCACGATGACCGACAGGTAGTAGCGGTTTGCTTGTTGGCTGATGGTGCCACTCTTTATGATATGTTTGTCATCGTGTTTAGGAATATAGCCTTTTTCTTTCAGTTTTACCCAATTCAAAGAGGGAACTTTTATCCGATGACGCTCACAACGGATGATTGTCTTTTTATCGTTCTTCACGAAATACATCGATACATCTTGGTGCTTCTTCTTTTTAAATTTAGGAAAATTAGCTCTTCCTTGAAAAAACTTTCTAAAGGCTTTTTCTGTCTCCATAATCGCGTGTTTCGTTGACTTCGCATAAACAGCTTTGATCCACAGCTTATCTGGATGGTTCGGAATGTAGTCGTTATTTAACCACTTTGAAAAATCCATACCTGATACAAACTTTCCGTTTGCTTTGTAAACTTCTTGGTTGTGGTAAATGTAAAAGTTCTTTACAAAACGTGCAACGCCAATGGTTCGATTAATAATTTCTTTTTGTTCTTCTGTTGGAAGAATTTCCGTTTTGTATGCCACTAACAACTTCATCACCTTCAATCTCATCTTTATACTTACGGAGTTCCATAAATACGGAAACTAAAAACGTGAATGATTGAAATTAAATCTTCAACTAATTCCTGTTGTGGCTATAATCTGGGTTATAACATACAATAATCGTCATACGAAACTTTGCCCATGTTTTTAACCCGTACAAATCTATCTTTGGATGTGATATAAATGGTGTCTATGTTTCCCGCCATTACTTCGTCTAACAACAGACTCCATTTTTGCGCTTGTAATTAAGACCACTGCCAATATCCACAAATACATCATCTAAATTTATGCCTTTTCCATTTACATAATTTCTCAAAAACTCCACTTGATTGTTCAAGTCATCTTTTTGTCCGACACTAGACAATTGAGCGTAAGCAATGTTCTTTTTGCCACTTGTTTTATCGCCTTTGATGTAAGTTAAATACTGGTCTTCTGTATACTATCTTCGATTTTTTGGTGTCCGATGTGCTTTTAACATACCATCGTTAGCCCAACGTTGTAGCGTTTGCACAGAACCCCCTAATCTTTCTGCCATATGCTTTGGTGCTCCATCATTATTTCTCCTCTCATAAAAACCACAGCACATAAAACTACTTTTGTGGATATTTGTATATAAAAATCACTGCTGTTTAGTTTCTCCTTATTCTCCCAATTTCTCTGGCATTTCTGGATTGTTGTCTTGAATAATGACATGAAAAGATACTGTCGTTTCTGTAAATGTATCTTTGACCGTCAAATAAACAGGATAGCTTCCAGGTGTATCCCAAGCGATTTCTTCTATGATCTCAACATCTTCTATTCCAATACTCTCTTCACGATCCGACACGGAGATCCCTGCTAATAAATCTGGCTTTTCTTCGCCTACAATGATTCTCTTATCCTCTATCCCAGAAAATACAGGTGGTTCATTGATTACTTGGATGCTCCCAAAGGTTTTGGTGATTTTTCCATGCGTATCTTGGACTTGAAGAGGAAAACGATAGGTATTTAATCGGGAAGTGTCGATTTTCTCCCAAAAGGGCAGATCGATTGCCACTTGTAATTGATCAACCGGATCTTCACGATCTGCAAGAAATAGTTTTGCTAGATAGCTTTCTTTATTCAGTTCACTAAATACAGGAAGAGTCATATGCGTATTTGTAACAGTCGGCGCTTCATTTGTTAGGTGAACATAGATTGTACGCTCTGCCGCTCGTTTGCCATAACGGTCAATGACATTCCCAATTCTTACGAAGTAGTTTCCTGGTACATAGGGGACAAGATTGGATGCTAAGATGTTTTCCGAAGTAAGATTGATGGCACCATCTTCTTGATCATTTACGGAGAAATAATCAAATAAAGAGAATGATTGATCAACAGGTAAAATCAGTTGGTTCGGCCCACTTATTATTGGTGCTTCATTGGTGATCGTAATATTACTTATCAGGTTGGCACTTGCTCCAAATTGATCACTCACAGAATAAATCACTTCATAGCTTCCTTCTTTTTCTGTCTGGAGTGTGGTTTGTACTTGAACCTCTGCGGTCAATTCACCATCTTCTTCATCGTGAGCGGAAATGCCAGCCAATAAGTCAATACTTGAACCGATCGTAGCGTGATGACTTTGTCTTACTTGTTGAATGGTCGGGGAGTGATTAAACAGAAATGTGACTGTCGCAACACTCACTTTCCCTTTTGAATCAGTTGCTGTGATCTGCATCACTTGATAGCCAGATTCGTTAGGATTGACGGGCGTATAATGGATCACTGGAACGGGATCACTTCCTTGAACAACAGTAAAATAGGTAAAGGGATCAATTGCTGTTCCTCTTGGTAAGATCTGCAATGGGTCGTTTACATGCACGTAGGGACTTTGCCAGTGATTGTCGCTCTCTGGAATTGCTACAACCTCCGATAGCGTAACTTTTTGTTCGTCTTCTGCGAGGCGATGCGTGAGATTGCTTCTTGATACTGAATTTTCTAGACTTTGAGGTACTGTTGTTGCTTCAAGGTAAGCGATCCTCAGCTGATTGGTTTCATCCTTGATTGTTGCTTCAGCGGGGAGAGCCAATGGTTTTCGAAATTGAGAAGCAAACTCAAACAATTGAGAAGAGTTCTCCTCTTTTTTCAGATGGCTCTCCTCTGGTGTTTTCACTTTGATTGCCTGTTTCGTTTTGTTTGAAGCGGGCCCCACTGTTGGTGAGACTTCTGTTTGTTGTGATTTACAACCAGTAACTAATAAAACAACTGAACAACTGAATATGAACAAGCCAAATCTCATGTATTTTTTCCTTTTAGTCATTCAACCCACCCCTTTTTTGTTGATAGATCAAAACACCACTCACTCCTAGAAATAAGCTACCTAGCCCTACTAGAGAGACAGAAGTACGACTATTCGTTTTAGGTAAATTCCGAGTATTATCCTGCTTTTTCGCTTCTTCTTTTTTCTCGTTTTTTGGTGTATTGAAATAAACAGTCTGCTCTTTATTAGTCAGATCATCTTCACGTGCAACCTCATTTTCTTGTTCAGATTCGTAGTACAAAATATGAGTGGCAATCAGCTGATCATTGGCTTTTAGCGTATTGGCTTTCAGTTCCAGAAAAACTTCAAACTGATCTTCTTTACTCTTTGCTGTGTAGGTTGAGATTGCTTCGTTGATGACTTCTCCGGTGTCACCTTTTCGGTACTGCGTCACTACGGTATACGTATGACCGACTTCAATGGCTGCTCCTTTGATCCAGACTACGTCTTTCAATTGATTGTCTTTGGTTGGGTCAAGCTCCTTGCTTCCATCGAGAGATGTGAACAAACTCGTCAATGCTAATTTTTCTCGTTCGTTATAGGCTTCTAATACGATCAACTCACCATCTTTTTCAACAGTTACTGAAAAGTCTAAAGGTTCTTCTAATGGTAAATACCCTTCTAATGGTTTTCCTTCAATAAATTGATAGGTGCCATAGGGCAAATCGCCTACTTCGATTCTCCCCTCATCATCCGTGAGATATTCTTCAATAAATTGAAGATTTTCCTCGCCATTTTCTGATTTTTCTACTTGATATAGGCCAAATGGTACTTGCACCAAAGGTTGTTCATTCAAGCGATCTCGTTTGATCAACTCAATGGGTTGTCTTGCTAAACGGTTAGGGACTTCTAAGCGAATCAATGCACTATGATTTTCCACTGTTACACTGAAAATCAATGGTTCTTCTAACGGGAGATAGCCTTCTGGCGCTTTGACTTCATGAAGCTCATAGCGATCCACGCCCCAAGGTAAGCTCTCAGTTGTCACTAATTCCCCTTTTTGATTCGTTTCAAAAATCTCAGTTTTTTCTGTATCATTCGGACGCGTCATTGCTACAAATGCCCCTTGTCCATCATTCGCCCAAGTATCAAAAATCTTGAATTGTGCGCCAGCATAGGGAATTTGTTGTCCTGTTTCTTGATCGATCTTGATGAGATGTACGCGTGATTCGATGATTTCATCTTCTAATAAAAAGAAATGTGTATAATCTTCCTCACTGATCGTCACTTCAAATGGTTCAATGATCAAATAGCCATCCGTTCCTTTTGTTTCAGTGATCGTATACGTATCATAGGGTAAATCGATAAATTTAAAGTAGCCGTTTTTTTCAGTGACTTGGACATATTCTTTTCCTGTGGTATGAGCGGTGGCTGTTAGTTCGATTCCTTCGAGTGGTGGTTTATGATTCGTTTGATTGGTTGTTAATGCGTGTAAAATTTCGAAGATAGAAGTGGGGATAAGAGGTTTTGAACCAAATTTATACCCTTCGACATGACCCTTGATGACGCGATCAGTGACTGTTTTACTATGGATAGCCACTGTTTCATTTTGTCCTGCGTAGGTCAAATGTATAGGGTAGATCGTCGGATCTAAGTTATAGCCTTTCGGTGGAATGGTCTCTTGTAAATAATAGGTTCCTAGTCTTAACCCTTTTAGCTCAGCTGATGCACTTCCATTAACCTCTTCCATCGTCAATTCCGCAACTGTTTCTCCGTCTTTGTCCGTTAATTGATACACAGCTCCGATCAATTGGGCACCTCCTTGAGGCTGATTGCCTGTTTCTGCATCTTCTTTGATGACCATCAAATTAGCTGTCTGTTCTTGATTAGCTAACGTGATACTCGTTAATTCATTCACTTTGACAGTGATAGTCTGGGGCGTTGGATTTAAAACGTAGCCTTCTGGCGCTTTGATTTCTTGAATCGTAACAACCGTATCAACGAGTAGATCATGCCAAATAGCAACACCATCAGAATCTGTCGTCAATTCTTTTATCTGTCCATCCGCAGTCGTGAAACGAAAAACGGCGCCTACTAATGGTTGTTTTGTTTGTTGATCGACTTTGCGGATACCTGCATGTCCATATTTTTGCACGCGTAACTGAAAGGAAGTTCTTGTCAGCTGCGGCACTCTACCGACTACCATATTTTGTGTATAAGGATGTTGGTACACGACGATTGCTCCTTGATAACTACTGGGGATATGATAATCAAATGCGATCTCACTTGTCGCCGACGCCTCTTTCGATGCAGTGACAGTTACTTGATTCCCTTGCTTTTCAATGGTTACTCCATTGATTTGTTGAACAGGCGATGAGCTATAATTCGAAAATGCTCCTGTTGTGTCGGTCAATGTTTGGCTTTCGCCAGCTTTTATATCCAATATTTGTCCATCAAAACTCGGTTGGGTATAGAACCGTTCCACTTGTTCCATCACTGTTCGTTTGAATGTTTGGTAATCGTTCATTGTCAAAACACCAGAAATACTGGTGGGGGTGATTCCTTGTTGCTCCCAAGCAAGGAGTTGCGTCATCAATTCTTTTTCCATCGTGTAGTTTGTCGCAATCACCCCATAGTATTTGATCAAAGAAATTTTCTTCAATAATTCTGTATTTTGAATACTTGAATTATACCCGCTATTTTCTCCGATATTCAGCGCTACTCCTTGTTCCAGACAAAGCGCAATCTCTCCCTTCACTCGCTTGCCGTACCAACCAATTTCTCTGCCACCATTAGATAGATGGATATCGATATGAGGGATATGGATCGCTGGATCAACAACGACACTTTCATTTGCAAATGGATCAGCCAATCTTGGAGAATGTTCATGGATCGCCGCTTCAATATAATTCGTCGAGCCAATAGTAATCAATTTCCCATTGGCCCTTTGGACTAATTGATAGTTTTTTTTGAAACTTGTCCAGCTATTATCTGGTGGGATTGATTGTTCAGCTGTAAGTAAAGTTTGATTGGGGGCTGATGCAGTGATTTGTTGATACGTGGGGAGGTCAGGCAATGTTTCTGCCGAGACTGGTCTTACTTTCATTTGAAAAAAAATCGTGATTAAAATAATGATCGGTAGCATCAAAAATAGTGATTCAGAGGATTTCTTCATTCTTTGACTCCTTTCCTTAGTGAGATAAATCAACTGAAAACGTGATGTCTTCTCCTCGCACCTCCTTCACTATATAATTACGATTTTGGCGAGATTCTCCCAAAAAAATAGAAAAAAAAACGACCAATCAATTGATTGGTCGTCGCGTATTTTACGTCAAAACTCCTCAGCTTGTTTTAAGATTTGTTGGATTTCCTCTACTGTTTGGGCATCGCTCAATGCCATCACTTGATCGACATCGGAACAAAAAAAGGCAAGTTCTTGTAAACTTGTTAATTGTTGGTTTTCTCGCATGATCACTGCAAATAAAATCGTTGCGACTTTCTTTTCTTCGTCGATACCAAAGTCAACGCCATCAGGTACTTGGAACAAAAAAATACCCTCTTCAACAATCTGTTCATCTTTTGCTTTTCCATGAGGAAGTGCCACAAAGTTACCGATATAGACACTTGCTGCTTCTTGGCGAGCAACCATCGCATCGATATATTCCTTTTGGATGACTCCTTTTTCAAGTAGTTGTTCACCAATCTGCTGAATGGCTTCTTGCCAGCTACCAAACTGTTGGTTCAACCAAATATGTTCAGATGAAATCTCAAGCATCAATAGAGCCCCCTTTATTTTTTTATTTCATCGATCAAAATTTTAGATAACAACTGATAGATGATTGCCTCATTTCCTGATCGAAAAATCTCAGTATTCAAATCATTCATGATCAATGCACCACTTATTTTTCCAAGTAATTTTCCAGTAGCTTCGTCAATAGGGGAAGGTGCTAGCATCACTAACATTCTTGATAAATCAACTTTCGTTTTGTCCATTCCCTCGATCTCCAATACTTGCTTCAATTGAAAAATACAGAATAAAGGTTCCGTGATCTCAGAACTAGAGGTATGGAAAAGCCCCATGTTGGTATGAGGTAACCCGATCGGCGCTTGTTGATATCTTTTCATTAAACGCTGATAGACTTTTTCTTTATCTTGGACCACCCCTGTAGGTAAATAGTCGAAAATATCCTTCAACGTAGCTTCTACTGTCGTTGGATTGTCTAATTCTTGAATGAAGAAATACTGGAGTAGCTGATTGATTTTACTCATCATCAACACCGTTTCTTCATAAGTATCTTCGATAACAGAAGGTTGATCAGCTAACCGGATATGCTCCGTTCGATGTGCTGTCAAACGAGCAAATTCTGCTTTTAATTGTTTAATTTCTTCCTCAAGAAGTAATGGTGAAACTAATAGATATTTCCCCTCATAGCCACTTAAGATCGAGGTAGAAATGACGAGATCATACTCTTCTTCTAAATTGATTTTCTTTAAATCAGCAATTCGATAAAAATGGATATGTTGAACAAATGGGAAGTATCTCTTTAGTTTTAACTCAAGCATACTTGTCGAAGCTAAGCCACTAGGTGAAAAACCAGCGATTTTGATCGTGCTGTCCTTTGGTGTTTTTTCTAACGAGTTCGCAAAGTGAAGAACCATATAAGCAATTTCTTCTTCGGATAGTTTCTTTTCTTGAAAAATCTGCTCGATTCCTTGACGGATGGCTTGGGCGATCTCTTGATACTGAACCATGATTTTTTCTAAAATTGGATTAGTTAATTGTTCTTCTTGAAGTACTGCTCGAGAGAATACTCCTGATAAATGGGTCAACAACATTTTGTAGAGTGTTTCATCTTGGTAGAATGGATTATTTGTTGCTTCACTCACTACTTGGATCAACTGTTTCACAAGATAAGCGAGTTGCGTATCAAATGTTTCTTCAAAGAAATCCTGATCGAAGGAATTCGAGAAGTCATTTAATAGACTAGCAAAAAAGACGATCTCATTGACGGGATAAAGTTGTTGCGTTTCCTTAGCGATTTTAGAAAATAAAGCTTTGGCGATACGTAATAACTCTTTATTCACTAGTCCAGTGTAGGTTTCATTCGTCAGCACGTGATTTTTTTTGACACGGTCGATCGTGATGCTGAGTATCAGGACTAAATGTTCCAGTTTCCGGTCACTTAATTCTTTCTTTTGCTGGATCAATTCTTCTCGTACCACTTGACGCGCCAGTAATAAACTATCTGTCGTGATAAATTGAAAAAAGAAATTCGTTGTCGTATCAAATTCCAGCAAGTGAAATATTTCATACGCATTGATCTCCAACTCTAAGATATTTGCGATCAGCAATCTTCGGTATTTTTCCGGTCCAGTGATTTCATAACCACGGTTACGAGTGATAGATAATGGTAGCTGTTCCATACTGGTTTCGAGTTGCTTGATATCAGCATAAAAAGTCGTGTTACTAATCAAATACTTTTCTAAAAAATAACTTAAAGACAATGGTTCTTTCGTGAGTAACAGCTCTAATAAAATTGCATGTTGCCTTTCAGTTGTCGATAATTCCATCTCTTTTTCGTTCAGTAGTTGGCGCAGTTGTGTCATTGTTTCAGGTGTCGCTTCAATCATAAATGATCCGCGGGTTATTTTTTTCAGCGAAGCATTTACTTCCTTGAGCGATCGTTCTAATTGCTCCAACTCGCGGTATACAGTCCGTTTGCTGACACGTAAAACATTGACCATTTTTTGTATAGAAACGGGTGCTGGACTATTGATGAGTTCTGTCAATAATTCTTTTTCCCTTGGTGACAAATACATCTTAGTCCACTTCCTTTACTAATGATAGATAGGCTTTGGTACTGACAAAATGATCAATGATCAACAAATGCTCCACTTGTTGTTCCAGTTGATACGTCTTTGCCATTCTTTCATTCGCAAGATATACCACTTCTTTTTCGGGTACTAGGTCTTCAATGGCTGTTTTTTCTACTGATAGATCGACCTGATATTCCTTGGCTAGCTTCATTAAAATCGTCATTCCCATCGTTTGTGAGCCTCGGCGATTTCCTTGGTATAAAAACACAACTCTGGTTCTAGGTTGTTTAACCTCTTGTTGCTTTTTGATCTGAGGTTCACTGTTTATTTCATGAAGTTGCTGCTTGATCAATGGTAGATACGACTCAACTTCTAAAAAATGTTCGACAGCAATGATCTGACTCTCTTTGGCTTTTTCTTGTGCTAAAGATTGAAAGGCACTTTGTACGATCACCAATTGTTTCTGATGATTCTTCAGACTATAAATAGAGGTATAGCTTATAGGTATATCTATCCCTTGCGCATGCAGTTTTTTCTTCAAAATGGCTGCGCCCATTGCACTAGAACCCATCCCGGCATCGCAAGCAAAGATGATTTGGTTGACCGCTTCATGATTCATCAGTTGGCTCCTTTCTGGGAGGATCGATTCCACAGGTTTCGTTTTTCTCAATAACAGTATGGCACAAATAAACGTAGCAAGCGCACTGAGAATAATACCTAAAATGACACCTACTAATTGTGAAGGGGGTGTATTCCCTAAAATAATCACCAATGAACCTGGTGAAACCGGAGCATTCAACCCACTAGCAAACAGTTGGAACACAAACGTTCCTGTGGCTCCTCCAATCATAACGGCAAAAAAAAGCGCAGGTTGCATCAAGACAAAAGGAAAATAAATCTCATGGATTCCTCCGACAGCTTGGATCATCAATGCTCCACCTGCTTTGACACTTTTTTCTCGATCAGCAGCAAACAAGAACGCACTTAAAATCCCTATTCCTGGCCCAGGATTGGCTTCCATCAAAAATAAGATCGAATGCCCCGCATGTTGTGTCATCTCCATTCCTAAAGGTGTCAAGATGCCGTGATTGATGACATTATTCAAAAATAAGACCTTTAACGGTTCCAACACTAAACTGACCACTGGTAACAAATGTTGTTCAATGAGCCAATAAACAAAGCGTCCAACATAAGACAAACTACCTTCAACAATTGGTTGGATGACCAGTATGCCTAACAGACAGACAACCCCACCGATTAGACCGATCATCAAGTTATTCAGCAACATCTCATAGCCAGGTTTGATTTTCGGCGTCAACCAACGATCCACCCAGTGAAAAATACCTCCCGTGATCAAACCGATGATCATCGCTCCGAATAGTTGTGGAAGATCAGAAACTACTATCATACCGATGACAGCAATCCCACCTGCTACAGCTGCTTTTTGATCAAAAATCTTTGCTCCAGAGTAACTGATCAAAATAGGCAATAACAGATAAATCAGCCAATCACTGACATGTGCAAGCGTTTGATGCAAATCACCTGATACGATATTTGATACAATCGATAACAAACCCCAAGCAATAAAAATACTTAGATTTGGCATGATCATTTGTTTGAAATAATGTAGTAATTGACGAAACCAGGTTAATTTCGCCACTGCATCAGCAGGAAGCGCATTCAAATTCTCCCCCACGTTGATCACCTGCCCTTTCTACTTCAGCAGACTGCGCTTATGCTTTTTTTCAGATAGCTCTATTCTAACAGTTTCCGTTATCTATTTTCCACAAAAAAAATTGGGCAAGTAACCGCAGTTACTTCCCAATTTTTTAAAATAACGCTTCTAACAAAATATCTTATATCAAAACAGTCATCGTTGCGGCAGCTAAGATAAGGACCAAGCCAATGATTGTGACCGTCATTTCTTTTTTCGTTTTCTTTTGTCCTAAGAACCAGATACCAGTCAAGGTTGCTAGAACAACAGAAGTTTGCGATAGGATGAAGCCCGTTGCCAAACCATTCATATTTGGTTGTGCAGAAATCAAATAGGTCAATGCAGCAAAGGCAAAAAAGAAGCCAGAAAAAATTTGTTTATAAGAAACAACTTCCGTAAATGCTGATTTTTCATGCCCTTTCATACTTAATACAGCGGTGTAGATGATCGCCACTAAGACCATCCCCATTGCTTGTGGCAAGAAAGCGTGCATTCCGTCGATGGTTGTTGCTTGAGGTGCGGCGGAATATGCCCAATACCCAATCTCTCCGACTGCTAATAATAAAACCGCTTTTTTCAGTAAACTGCTATTTTCTTTGGTTTTTTTCTCAGTCCAAACAGTCATCCATGCGCCTAAAATAATCAAGATCAATGCTAATCCACCAAGAATCTTCGCTGTCGTTCCTGGCCAATTGCCTAGCGCAAAAACACCCCATAATGAAGCCCCAAGTAATTGAAAAGCTGTGGTGATAGGCATTGCACGTGACGAGCCAATCAGTGTGAAGGATTGAAAAGTAATGATTTGAGCAGTCGCCCAGCCCACACCGGAAAGAATAGAAAAGACAAGATCCATTCCAGATGGCAATCCCATACCATTGATCAGGGCAAAAATAAGTGCGAATATCAAAGTTCCTATTGTTGATCCTAAAATCTGGTTCACAGGACGTCCACCGATCTTCGAAGCAATCGTTGGATAAAGTCCCCAACCTAGTAATGGTCCTAATCCGATCAATAATGCTGTTGCATTCATTTATTACATCTCCTTTTTTAGAATACGACGCCACTTTCTAACAAGATATTCGCATAAGGAGTCATCTCACCTGTGCGAATAAATGCGTGACAATTGTTTAACTCAGTTTTCATTTCACTATGCGGAATAAACGTGATCGGTGTCTCCGACATTTCTTTTTGGATTTCTAAAAGAATGTCAGGATTCTCTTTTTTGATTTCCTCTGCTAGATAAATACGTTGCACCTCTAATTCTGACAACACATTGCGTAAGACTTCCATAAAGCTAGGAACCCCTTGCGTGACTGCTAAATCGATTTTTTCAGTGGTCATAGGTACAGGCATTCCTGCATCTCCAATACTCAATTTATCAAAATGTCCCATTTGTGCAATCACTCGTGAGATATCAGAATTGATTACTTTCGTTTTTTTCATTATTTGTTCATCCTTTCCTCAATCAGATTAATTCATGTTTATACGGAATAGAAGGCTGTGCACCAAAACGTTGAACAGTCACAGAAGAGGCTTTATTGCCATAACGGATCGCTTCTTCTAGGTTGCTGAAGTCTTTGGCTAATACACTGCTCATCGCACCAATAAAGGTATCGCCAGCAGCCGTTGTATCCACTGCATGCACTTTAAAAGCTGGTACGATCCCACTAGCGCCGTCAGCAATATCATAATAAGCGCCTTTACTTCCGATCGTGATGATCACCGCTTCAATACCTAATCCATGAAAGACTTGTGCCGCCTCTTTTAGACTTTTTTCATCGGTAATAGTAATGCCTGTTAAGATCTCCGTTTCTGTTTCATTTGGAATGATCATATCCGTTACTGCTAATAACTCGTCAGGAACATTTTCTAGCGCCGGTGCCGGATTCAAGATCGTTTTCACGCCAGCTTCTCGAGCGATTTTGAATGCTTCGATCGTCGGTTCTATAGCGCTTTCAAACTGAGCAATAATAAAATCACTTTTTTGGATGATTGTTTTATTTTCTTGTACTTGTGCTACGGTAAACGCATTGTTTGCACCAGCATGGATCATGATACTATTTTCACCTTGGTCATCAACAATGATATACGCTTGTCCAGTCGCTTGATTTTCTAATGTCGCTACACCAGATAAATCAATTTCTTCTTGTTCAAGTAATTCTGTCATCGTTTTTCCTGCTTCGTCTTTACCCACGCCACCAATAAAGTAAGTTTTTGCCTCCGAACGTCTAGCAGCAACCGCTTGGTTGGCTCCTTTTCCTCCACCAGCTGAAAAAGTTTCTTTCGTATGGATCGTTTCTCCAGGTTTTGGCATATAAGTCACACGGATGGTTCGATCTAAATTGATGCTTCCGATAACTGTAACAGTATTCATCGTTTTCCCTCTCCTTTAACAAGAAAATCATTTTAACGTTCTATTAAAACGTTTTAACTCTACGAGAAGAATATAACATATTTTGTAAGTGATTTCAACAAGCAACTTTTCATCGATAAAACTAACTGTAATTGGTACCTTCTTTGTTCTTATATCACTGAGGTCGGGACAGAAGTGTTCAGCCTCGAGAAATAAGGCGCCATCCACGAAAATTGTTTTTCAAATTTTTGTGGATGGCGCCTTATTTCCGATGAGGTTACTTCTGTTCCCGCCGTTTATTCGGTTTTAGGTGGTACAAGAGGACTAATGTCCCAGACACAAAAAAAAGCGCCAACCAAAAATAGCAAGTCCATTTTCGGTTGGTACGCTTTATTGTTATCGCTGAACCTATCAGCAACAGTTTATCTTAATTATTTAACTCCTGGCTCAGAAGCGATGATCGAAAGTTCTCCTTGAACTTTCCACTCCGTGATATCGCTTGGTAAGATCGCACTTGTTCCTTTTTCTAGTGAGTAGGTTTGGTTACCTATCACCAATTCTCCCGCACCATCAATAACTGTCATCAATGTATACGGTGCTTGTTTTTTAAAGGATGTGATCCCTTTGATGTCCCACTCGTAGACGTTGAAAAATTCTGTTTCTACGTAAGTGACGATCGAAGAGTTCCCTTGACGGATCTCTTTGATCTGTAATTCAGGAGCTTTTGCTGGTACTGTTGTTACGTCGACTGATTGTTGGATGTGTAATTCCCGAGTGTTTCCTTGGTCGTCTTTGCGATCATAATCATAAACACGATAAGTTGTGTCTGAACTTTGTTGTGTTTCTAAAATCATGATCCCTTTCCCAATTGCATGGATCGTTCCACTTGGTACGTAGAAAAAATCACCTTTTTTGACAGGAACTTTTTTCAATAAGTCATCCCAGCGACTATCTTGGATCATTTCGGCTAATTCTTCACGTGTTTTTGCATGATGACCATAGATGATCTCTGCACCTGGTTCGGCATCAATGATGTACCAGCACTCTGTTTTTCCTAGCTCTCCTTCATGTGCCATACCATAAGCATCATCTGGATGAACTTGAACAGATAGATCATCTTCTGCATCTAAGATTTTGATCAATAACGGAAAAACTGGTTCTGTTGGATGGTCGAATAATTCTTTATGTTCTTTCCATAGATCATCTAGTTTCCAGCCTTTGAATGGGCCATTTTCAACGACACTCACGCCATGAGGATGCGCACTGATCGCCCAATCTTCCCCAATTTTATCATTTGGGATATCAAAGCCAAAAACAGTACGTAAGCGACTGCCTCCCCAGATTTTTTCTTGAAAAACAGGTTTTAAAAATAATGGTTCTTGCATACGTCAAACTCCTCTCAATTTTCAATTGCTATTATAGCATTATTTTCAGTGTAACGCTTTCTCTTGTAAATAAATTTCAATGATTTCATCCCGACATTTTAGATATTCTTCACGATGATCGTTTGGATGCAGGCGATTGGATAGAAAAATGAACGCTTCTTGATCGATTGGGTCGATCAATAGAAATGTCCCTGTATAGCCTGTATGGAATAGTAATGGATGGCCATCCTTTTTATCTTGTTTTAAATCCCATCCGAGTGAGCGACCACCTTTACCAGTTGGCGTATGATCAGCCAATAAGGAACGGATAGTTGTCTCTTCCAAAAAATGACCAGAATCTAACTTTCCGTATTGAAGATACATCCGGACAAACTTCTCACAATCCGCAAGATCAATAAATAGACCAGCATTACCTGCATGTTCTGCTAACACTCGTGCTTTTGGATCATGTGTCAAGCCATGGATCACCTCACCAGAAGGAAGTTGTTCAGTCGGAACGATCCGTTCTGAAGGACGTGGTAAGAATAAGCTATTCATCATTCCTAACGGTGCTAGTACTTGCTCTTCAAAAAGCTCGACCGCCTCTTCCTGGAAAATCTCCTCTAACATCAATCCTAAAAGAATCGTGCCTGCATCCGTATAGCGAACTTCGATTCCTAATTGATCGCCTGGTTGAAGTTTCAAATAAGCTTCAATCAATTCTGTTTGTGATAGATGATCTCGATCAGGAATAAATGTCTGGATGTCTGAGGTATGTGTCAATAAGTGGCGAATCGTGATCGTTTGATTCTCAAAAGTCGGCAAGTACGTATGCAAAGGTTCATCTAATTCAACTTTCCCGTCTTCGATCAATCGCAAGACAAGGCTTGTCGTTGCAATCACTTTTGTCAGGGAGGCTGCATCAAAGAGCAAATCTTCGGTCATTGGTCTGATTGTAGGAATGATCTGCGCATCACCTGCGATCACTTTTTCAATCTGATCCTCTTTCATAAAAGCAGCGACGACCCCTGGATAATATCCCTCATTCATTTTTTTTAGTATATATTCTTTCGTTTTAGCGTACATAGTTTCTCCTTATTTATCTCTGGATATGCTTGTTTGCTCCCCAAGCATAATTCTTTCTTCCATAAGAATCAATTGTTTTTCTCATTTATCCCAGTATTTAGTGGCTGACATAAAAAAGCAGGAAACTTTCAGCATCAGCTGAACTTTTCCTGCTTTTTCCAACGGTCGAGCAATCGACTGATCCTAGCCACTGTTCATTGGATAACATTAGTTGCTTTTGTTTCGTCCACGAACCACCATTCGATGCCAATTGCATCATACAAAGTCAAAACTTTTTGTTTTTTGTCAATGTAAAAATCGATCGTTTCTGTGTTCAAATGTGCAATCAGACGTTGCATACTTTCTGGATCAACAACAAATTTCAAAAAGTCTAATCCTAAGATTTCATCAGTCGGTAAGGCAATCACTGGACTCTCAGCTTGAGTCAGTCCTACATGAAAATCACCTTTATTCAAGATAAATTCTTTCTCTTCCTCTTTATGCACAGTCAGACCTAAAAGCTCTGATAAAAATTCTCGTTCCTTTTCCATATCTAGTACATTTAGGTGGACTTTTTGGAAATAAGTACCAGCAGACAATTTCTTAAAGCGTTCATTTGATTGTCTTAATAGCGCTTCTTGGTCTAATTGTTCCACCGCTTGTTGTTGTGAAGTGTGAGTCTCTTCATGATAGATCTCTAACATATTGCCTTCAGGATCTTTCATTAAAATACCGATTCTGCCATCACTTTCCAGTGCTTCTTCGATCGTTTGATTCGTTTGGCGAATGCGATACAGCATATCTGCCATTTCTTCTAATGTTGGAATGATCAAAGAAAAGCGATTGAGCTTTTTGATTTCCCCAAAGTGATCATTTGCTCGTGGACTTTCCTCTAATAATAACATCTCGCTGTCATTTTCTACTGTACCGAAAATCGCTAATTCATTTTCTTCTCTCTTTAAATCGAAACCGATCGTGTCTCTATAAAACTCGATCATTTTATCACGGTCTTTTACACGTATCGCAATACTTTTCAAATAAGTAGTAGACCCCAAATCAAAAACTTTCATAATTTCTTGCTCCCCTCTACGTTAAGCTTTATTTTAACGATGCTTCTCTTTTCTTTCAAGCAATATCTTATTTTTTGTTGAATTAATTCTTAGATTGTCTTATTTTTTAGCTAATTATCAGAATGGGAAGAGAAAATCATTCTATATGTAAGAAAAGCGGCGAATCTTTGATAAAACTTTTTTATTTTTTTAAACGCCGCTTTCCCATAATCCTATAAAGATTATTATAACTTATTTTATCTTATTATGAAGCTTCTTCTGTAAACTGACTATTATACAGATCAGCATAGAACCCATCTTTTTCCATGAGCGTATCATGGTTTCCTGTTTCAACGATCGATCCTTGGTTCATCACGATAATATTATCCGCATCACGAATCGTTGATAAGCGATGCGCAACTACAAAACTTGTACGATTTTTCAATAAACGGTTCATCGCTTTTTGAATCAAGATCTCCGTACGAGTATCGACACTTGAGGTTGCTTCATCCAAGATCAAGACATCTGGATTTGCTAAGAATGCTCGGGCAATTGTAATCAATTGACGTTGACCTTGTGAGATATTACTTGCATCTTCATTTAAGATCGTATCATACCCATCAGGTAATTTGCGGACAAATTCATCGACATGGGCAGCTTTCGCAGCTTCGATCACTTGTTCATCCGTCGCATCATCATTTCCATACTTGATATTGTCATAGATCGTTCCAGTAAATAACCATGTATCTTGAAGTACCATTGAAAATTGTGCACGTAATACATCACGAGAAACATCTCTCGTATCAACACCGTCATAGCGGATGCTCCCGCCTGAAACATCATAAAAACGTTCCAACAGATTGATCAAAGTCGTTTTACCAGCCCCAGTCGGACCAACAATAGCGACCATTTCACCTGGCTTCACATCCAAATTGAAATCTTTCATCAATAAGTGACCTGGCGTATAACCAAACTGCACATTTTCAAAACGAACTTTGTACGGTGTATTTTCTTCGACTGGTAAACCAGATTTTTCATTGGTCATCTCTTCTTCGTCTAAGACTTCAAAGACACGTTCAGCCGAAGCGACTGTTGATTGGATCGTATTCATCAAGCTTGCCAATTGTGTGATTGGTTGAGAAAATTGCGTCGTATATTGTAAGAATGCTTGCACATCCCCTAATGCCATATTCCCATTGGCTACTTTGATCCCACCAAGTACAGCCACAAAGACGTACCCTAGATTTTTGACGAAGTTCATCAATGGCATGATGATTGCAGAAATAAACTGCGCTTTCCAACCAGAGGCATATAAATTTTGGTTTTCAATCTCAAAAACTGCTTGGTCTTTTGCTGTATGGTTGAACGTTTGGACGATCGTATGTCCAGCATAGGTTTCTTCGACTTGGTTGTTCAATAATCCTAAACTCTTTTGTTGATCCGCAAAGAAAACTTGTGATTTCGGTGCAATGATCATCACGATGATCAAGCTCAATGGAATCATCAACAACGCCACTAATGTCAGTTGCCAGCTGATGGATAGCATCATAACGATGACCCCGATCAGTGTGACCGCACTTGTGACAAATTGAGTCAAGTTTTGTTGTAACGTGCTGGCGATATTATCCATATCGTTGATTGCTCGAGACATGATATCCCCATTCGTATGTGTATCATAATAAGAGATCGGCACACGATTCATTTTTGTCTCTAAATCATGTCTTAACTCATATACCGTACGTTGCGATACGCGAGTCATAATGAACTGTTGCAAGAAGTTGAACACGGCAGAAATCAAGTACATAACAATCACTGTCGCAATGATTTGACCAATTTTGTCAAAATCGATTGGGAATTTAGTGACTTGTTGCCCTTCTTGCATTTGTCTTGCGCCAAGCATCACACCGTTAAAAATTTCTGTGGTTGCTTTCCCTAATACTTTTGGTGTCTGGATTTGGAAGACGACAGCTGCAATCGCTAAGACAAATACAGCAATGATCGCTACTAAACGCTTAGACATATAGCCGAATAACCGACGAACAGTGCCCCAAAAGTTTTTTGGTTTTTCTCCTTTAGCACCAATGTTACGTCCTGGTCCCCCACCCATTGGTCCTTGAGGAGATCGATTGTTTCCTTTACTCATGCTAAATCCTCCTCTCTCAATTGTGAGTTGACGATTTCTTTGTATGTTTCATTTGTTGCTAGTAATTCTTTATGCGTTCCTTTTCCAACAAGTTTTCCTTCATCTAATACTAAGATCGTATCTGCATCCATGACGGTACTTACTCGTTGCGCCACTAAAACGGTGATACTTTCTGTCATATTTTCTTTTAGTGCTTGACGGAGTTTCGCATCTGTTTTGAAGTCTAGTGCTGAGAATGAATCATCAAAGACATAGATGTCGGCTTCTTTTACTAAGGCACGCGCAATAGCTAATCGCTGTCTTTGTCCACCAGAGAAATTTCCGCCACCTTGTTCGACATGACTATCTAAACCATCTTCCATTTCAGAAACAAAGTCTTTTGCTTGGGCGATCTCTAATGCTTTCCAAATCATCTCATCTGTTGCGTCTTCTTTCCCATATTGCATATTCTCACGAATCGTTCCAGAAAAAAGGACAGCTTTTTGGGGAACAAATCCCATCAATTCACGCAAGTTATATTGCGTCATATCAGTGATGCTCGTTCCATTGATCGCGATCTCGCCCGATTCAATATCATACAAACGTGGGATCAGATTCACTAAAGTCGTTTTTCCTGAGCCAGTACCACCAATGATAGCTACGATATCGCCGGATGAAGCTTCAAAGTTGATATCTTCCAACGCTAGTTTTTCTGCACCGTGGTAACGGTAATTCACCTGTTTGAATGACAAACTTGCGTCTTTTCCAGCTAAAGCAACCGTTTCTGGTTGTTCTGGGTCAACGATACCTGCGTCTTCTTCAAGTACTTCATTGATCCGATCAGCCGAAGCTTGGGCACGAGGAACCATGATAAAGATCGCTGATAACATCATGAAACTAATCAAAATTTGCATCGCATAAGTCATGAAAGCAATCAGATTTCCGACCTCTAAGGTCATATCCGCTATGTAGTGCCCACCAAACCATGTGATCGCTACGTTCGTCCCACTCATGATCAACGTCATCATTGGCATCATCAATGCAACGATCGTGTTGACTTTGATTGCCGTATTTGTATAATCCTTATTCGCTAAATCAAAACGATTTTCCTCAAAACGTGTTTTGTCAAACGCTCTGATGACACGTACACCGGTTAATCCTTCACGAAAAACAAGGTTTAAGCGGTCCGTTTTCTTTTGCATACTCTTGAATAGCGGAACAGCAAAATACATGATACCACCGATCAAAATGATCATGACAGGAATCACGACTAAGAAAATCCTTGTCAGTTGATGGTCCTTTTGATAAGCAAGGATACTTGCCCCAACAAGAGTGATCGGCGCATTGATCATCATCCGTAAAAACATTTGCATCACCAATTGGATCTGCGTCACATCATTCGTTGTACGAGTGATCAATGAAGCTGTTCCGTACTTGTCGAATTTGTCTTTCGTCAAATTTTCGGCTTTTTGATAGACTTCTGTTCGTAATTGTTTTCCTAACTTTTGAGATTCTCGTGTAGCAAAAAACGTATTGGCAATGGCGGCTAAAATACTGATCAAAGAAAATCCGATCATGACAAATCCCGTCTGCCAAATATAGTCGACATCACCTTTTGCTACGCCTTTGTCAATAATATTAGATGTTAACGTTGGCAAATAAAGATCTGCTAACACTTGAATAATCATAAAAACCGTTGCAGCGATTGCTGAGGTCAATGAAATTCGTTTGACAATTTTTAGCATTCGTTCCCCTTCTTTCTATTTATAAGCGCCATTTTTTATCCATGACAGTTTTAGATTGAATTCTGCAATGGCTTGTTCAACAGAATACTCCTCAGAGGCTGAAAATGATTTATAGGCATGAGCAATCGTTGTAAATAGTGTACTCATGACTAACTGAAACAATAATTCCATTTCATGGTCATCTTTTACTCTAAGATTGGAACGATCAATCAAACCAATCAACTCTTTGGACGCTTTTTTATGATTTTTATGTGGTGATGGACGATGTCCTTGTGGATGCGGCACGACTTTTCGTGAGGCACGGTAATCCATGTGCATAAAAAGATGTTTGTAAAACGCGGCATTTTCACCTTCTAGAATATCTCGAATCATTTTCCCAAAATAAAGTTCAAAACCGATAAATAAGTCTCCGTTCGATTCTTTGATTAGTTGGATCATATTTTTTGTACTATCACTACGAACGGTTTCAAAATAATAAAAATAAAGATCTTCTTTATCTTCAAAATATTGATAAAAACTACCTCTAGAGATCCCCGCAAGTTTCACGATTTGTGCAATCGAAGCTTCATTCAATGGCACTCTTGAAAATTCGACCCTGGCAGCTTCTAAAAGTCTTTGCTGTTTTTCTTCAGGTAGATGAAAAAAAGTCTGTGTCGGCATCGTTGATTCCTCCCCACATAAAAATGACACTCTGTCATATGACACCTTGTCATTATAACACCATCCGATTGTTTTGCAAGTCATTTACATTCTTTTTTCATAATTATTAAAAAAAGAATAAATCGAGTAAAAAGATTTGTTTCTACTATTCTATGCATCTAAAATAGGATCATTATATAAAAAGGAAGAATGCCATGAACAAATCAATCACCGTCCACGAACTCTATTTCGTCTATCAAAAAAAGGATATAGTGATCTTAGATGTCCGTAAAACGAACGAGTATATAAAAAAACATTTAAGTCATTCAATATCCATTCCTATTACCAGTTTATCCGCTCAATTAAATAATCTTGATACAAAAAAACAGTATTATATTGTTGGGGCAGCGAATCATTTAGCACAAGAAGTTACTAGTTACCTAATAGAAAATGGTCTGCAAGCGACTTATGTCGTTGACAACATGAAACTATTTGAAAATCGTGAATTAACTAGTCCTCTTTGATCGTACTGGAAAATAACTTACTTTTTATCAGTAAAAATACTTGATAGCCTTTTCTGTTTCAA
This sequence comes from Enterococcus sp. AZ062, assembly GCF_051715065.1. Lineage (NCBI taxonomy): Bacteria > Bacillati > Bacillota > Bacilli > Lactobacillales > Enterococcaceae > Enterococcus > Enterococcus sp. AZ062. The sequence continues at coordinate 2,754,554 of NZ_JBIOTB010000001.1, forward strand.
GTAAACTGGTATTGTTAGCAGTAAAGTTAACAATTACGACTAAAGGAGAGAGATTATGGCATCAGTATTAGTAATCAAAGGACATCCATTAACTGCACAAGAATCACGTTCAGTTAACGCATTAACTAGTTTTTTAACTAGCTACAAAGAAAATCATCCAAGCGACGAGGTAACTGTTTTAGACCTTTATCGTGATGATATCCCAGAAATTGATGAAGAATTGCTTTCTGGATGGGAAGCGCTTCGTGCAGGTGCAGATTTCTCTAGTCTATCTGAAAACCAACAACAAAAAATTGCTCGTTTCAACGAATTGACAGAGCAATTCCTAGCAGCAGATAAAATCGTTATTGCCAATGCTTTATGGAATTTGAACATTCCTACAAAATTAAAAGCTTGGTTTGATACAGTCAATGTTGCTGGTAAAACTTTCAAGTATACTGAAAACGGTCCTGTTGGCTTAGTTACTGGTAAGAAAGCACTACACATCCAATCAAACGGCGGAATCTACAATGGACAAGATTTTGCTTCTCAATATGTAAAAGCAATCTTGAACTTTGTCGGCATCGAACAAGTCGACCAATTATTTATCGAGGGAATCGACTATACACCTGATCGTGCAGAAGAATTGATGCAAGCTGCTTTAGATAAAGCAACTGCATTTGGTAAAGACTTCTAGTCACTATTAGATAAACATTTCTCTAAAAATATTGAGAAAATAAAAAAGGATTTCACTAAACATTCATTGCGAATGTTCGTGAAATCCTTTTTTATTTGTTGTAAAGTGGCTGTTCGGCGACGCTTAAAGTAATTAATAACCATATCTAATACTAGAAATAGCCATCAGTTCATGTAGCTTTTCGGATTGATGCTCGTTGAGAGATACACCAGCTTTTTTCAATGCATTGGATATATCTAAATTCATACGGCTTAGAATGAACGGCACTGATGCTCCATCATTTTGTAATTTTTCTAGATAAGCGTGTAAAACCTCTCTAAGAGATTCATTTCCAAGGTCTAACGCTAAATCAGCTATCAATTCATTAATGATTGTTTCTGCTCTATTACGTCGATCGTTTCCACCAGAAAACCATCTTAGATGACTCATTTACTGTTGCTCCTTCTCTTAATTTCAAGGAATATTACTATAGTCTTACGCAAAATAAACTTTGGTTGAAATCAGATGTTAATAAAAGAAAGAGTTCAAAAAACATCTATTTGTTTTTTGAACTCTTTCTTGAACCAACTAAATAAGCAATGGAGAATCCTATGAACATACCTAAAGTAATCCACCATTTGAATGGACGATTTAATAGATAGGATAAGCCCCAGTTTAAAAGTAGCGACAAAAGAAACGCACTAAAAATCATTTTCAACTCTTTCATACGTCCCCCATTTTTATCCCACTAAACAGCTTTGGCATGCTAGCGTGTTGGTTCAAGATAAGATAGAAATCATTTTACTCTAGGCTATATTTCCTTCTTTAATTTTCAACATTACGAACATAGTCATCAAAATACTGGATCAAATCATTTTTGATCTTTTGGTATTCTTCTTCACTATACTCTTTGTCTTCGATTTTTCCTTGAAAAAACGGAATCTCTAATTCTTCACGTAAACGGTCTAACACTTCTTCTTTATTCATGTCACTACTCCTTAATCAAAGTAAACACAGACACACTCAGGTGCATAGATGTCTTTTTGGATCAATGTCAATTCTCCAGTTGTAGCATCACGTTTATACAAGGTAAGATTATCCGTATTCTGGTTGGCAGATACCACGTAATCATTTTCTGGATCTAAGGCGAAATCTCTTGGGAAATCTCCTTCAGTTGAGATTGTTTGTACGTGTTCTACATGTGAACCTTCTTCATTCACAGCAAATACAGCAATCGAATTATGTCCCCGATTTGATGCGTAGACAAAACGTCCATCGTTTGAAATACGGATGGCGGCACCACCATTTTCTTCGGTGAATCCTTCAGGCAATGTACTGATTTTTTGTACTTCTTTGAATTCGCCTGTTTTTTTATCATAGGAAAGAACACGAACTGTACTGTCTAACTCACCAAACAAATAGGCGAATTGATTATTAGGATGAAAAACTAAATGACGTGGACCGGTTCCTGGCTCTACTTCTAATACAGCTTTTAAAGCTAACTTACCATTTTCATCTACATCATATGTGTACACACGATCAGTTCCTAAATCACAGACCGCTAATCGTTGGTCAGGTGTTAAGTCTGTGTAATGGACATGGGCATGATCTTGGTTTTTGTGTGGACCAGTCGGTTCTTGGTGAAAGACTGCGTCTGTCGCCTCTAAACTACCGTCTTCAGTGATACGGTAAACATTGACTTCCCCTTTATGATAATTTGCTCCATAAACCAGTTGGCGTTGCTCATCGACTGTCACGTAACACAAAGGTGCGCCTGCTTCTGTTACCGCATTCAAAAAATTGTAAGAATCATCATATGCAGCTACCCCACCTAAGCCATCAACACTGGTTACTGAATACAGATTGCCTGCCTGACTTTTTGCCACATACGTTGGGCTATTTTCTTTAGCAACTAATGTTAGATTCTCTAAAGTTCCTTTATCTGTATCTAATTCGATTTGATAAATCCCTTCACTTTTTCGTCTTGTATATGTTCCTAGAATGATTTTTTTTATCATTTTGATCCTCCTCAAATTAAGAATTCTAATTTATTCTATCATACATCCATTCATGACGTTAATCAAAGAGAATATGTTATACTGTTTTTGTAACCATAGAATCATTGATTTTTTAGGAGTAAAGGAGAGAAATGAGATGACTCAAGCAACGATATCAGAAATTGGCACCTCAGCAATCAATTCAGAGGAACCTATGCTGATTTTATTCGATCAGTCGGCAACATCCGCGTTGCGTGACTATACGATCATTCAAGAATTTAGTACAAAAGAGAATTTTTCACTTAATCAAGGTGATCAAATTTCTTTTGATCAGCAAGAATATACTATCGAACATGTTGGTCCTTTGGCCAATGAAAACTTAACAACGGTTGGTCATGTGACTCTAGTTTTTGAAGAACCACCAGCAGGTGACAGAATCGTCAATGGAATCTATTTGTCCCCCTATCAACTACCAGAAATCGCTGTTGGCACGACCATCGATTATAAGCAGGTGAACTAATGGAAGAGGATAAAAAGAGAAAAATCAAACCTGTTTCATGGTTTTGGCGTTGGTTTTTGAATAATCAAGTAGTCACGGCTTTATTAGTCGTTCTTTTGGTCTTACTGATCGTTTTTTTGTTTACAAAAGTTTCTTATCTTTTTGAACCAATTTGGCAGTTTCTAGCAATCGTTGGTTTACCGATCATTCTATCAGGTATCTTATATTACCTGATGAATCCTGTCGTCGATTATTTTGAAAAGAAAAAGATTCCAAGGCTCTACAGCATCATCGGTTTATTTATACTTGTAGTCGCTTTGATCGTCTGGGGAAGTGTAGTGATCATTCCGAAAATCCAAGAACAAACCGTCAGCTTTGTCAGCAATTTTCCACAATACGTTGAGACCATCGATGACAAGTTAACCGAAATTTTTCGTGATCCACTATTCAGTCAATTCAGAGAGCAACTGGAAAATACAGGCGATCAATTTATGAATTCTGCTGGCGATATTTTACAAAATCTATCGAAAAGCACCGTTCAAAGCTTAGGTAGTTTTGTTGGCGCTGTGGCTACGATCGTTGTTGCCGTATTGACGATGCCGTTTATTTTGTTTTATCTGTTGAAAGATGGAAAACAATTAGCACCTTATTTGGTCAAGTTCTTACCCACTCGTATGAGAGTGCCTACGTTAAAAGTCTTAGGTGAGATGAACAACCAAGTCTCTTCTTATATTCGTGGACAGTTGACTGTGGCTTTCGCAGTTGCGGTGATGTTCATGATCGGATTTGCAATCATTGGGTTAGATTATGCTGTCACTTTAGGAATCATTGCCGGTTTCTTGAACTTGATCCCTTACTTAGGCTCATTTTTAGCGATGATCCCTGCGGTATTTTTAGCCATCGTTGCAGGACCAATCATGTTGGTCAAAGTATTGATCGTTTTCGCCTTAGAGCAAACCATCGAAGGCCGTTTGATCTCGCCACTTGTACTTGGCAATCAGTTGTCGATCCATCCAGTGACGATTTTACTTGTCCTATTAACATCTGGAAAATTATTTGGTGTGGTCGGTGTGATTTTAGGGATACCTGTCTATGCCGCAGCGAAAGTATTGATTTCTCACATTTTTGAATGGTACACTACGATTTCTTCTCTTTATGAAGAAAAGCAACAAGAATAAATGAAAAGCCGAGATGATCGAGAATAGGAAACCTATTCTCAGTCGTCTCGGCTTTTTGATTATTTCATCAATAAGTTAGTCATTTTTTGGATCGCTGCGGAAATATCATCTGTCGCTTGGTCTTGTTTTGCTTCTGACGCATCAAATTGTTCAGCATCGATGCCTTTTTCTGGTTGGATGCTTTGAGTCATTTCTTCACAACCAGCTACATAATTTTTGTAGGCTTTTTCAAAGTTCTTATGGATACCCATTACTTTGGCTGGTGGACGCAACGTACTGATTTTCTTTAGCATATTACGATATTTTTCAGTACCTTGGTCAAATAACTCAACCGTCTCAACAAGCTCGGCTTGCGTTAGTTCAGCTGTTTTCTTTTGATCGATTGCTTCTCTGATTTTTTCATATTTTGGGTGCATCGTTTCGCCGATTGCTTCTGTTTCTTTCACGATTTTATCGACTGTCTGCACGTAATAACCGAGATTCGGTAACATAGGTTTTCCTACTTTCTTCTTTTTCTTTCTCTATTTTACCTGTTTATTCTAGTAGAAAACAAGTCATTACATCAATAAAATGTTATTTTTATCGTTTATTTTTCATAAAATCCTGCATCTAAACTATATTGTTCTCCTGAAACTAGATCATATTGGATCAAGCGATACGCCTCGTATACTTCCTCTTGTGCCTGATTCAACTGAGCTTCTTTTCCCCATTGGCCATTTTGAAAATACAGTTCTCGTTCGAACGCGGGAATAGCCGACTCCATTTCAAGCAGTAATTGATAAAAACCAGTGGTCTTTTGATTCGTTTGTTCTAAAAGATTCGCTGCAAAATAAAAAGGGCTAGTGACTGCATCGCTGGTTTCACGTTTCTCTAACTCACCTGCTGTATCGAACATGAGAAACTCTGTCTGATGTAAGGCTTGTTTCTCATTTTTATTTTTGATCTCGTCCGAATAGATCCCCGGTAAATGATCTCCCCAAAAAACGACTAGCGTTCTTCTTGGAGTATCTTTCAGCGCTTCAGTGAATGCTTTCAATGCTTGACTACTATAAGCAATATCTTGCAAATAATTGTTGAGTGTGTCTGTTCCAGTATCATCTTCTGTTGTAGCCGAAAAATCTAATTGCGAATACTTGCCTGCATAAGGCATATGGGTCTGCATCGTGACCAGATGGACAAACTGAGGCGTTTCCTCATCTTTTAATAAGTCTAAAATTTCTTTATAGGCAGACTCATCTGAAATATATGGATTATTATCAATAGTATCGGTGTAAGTCATATTTCCCTCGCTGATAAACGTATCAAACCCTAGCGTTTGATAGACATCTTCACGTTTATACATCGATGTATTATAAGGATGGATCGCCGTTGTTCGATAGTTTTGTGCATTAAGCGTGGAAACAAGCGATGGTAATTGATCCAGCTTGGGAACGAGCATCGTATATGGTGTGGTCATTTGACCATTGAATAGTGCCATGGATAGACCCGTTAAGGCTTCAAATTCAATATTTGCTGTTCCACCACCATAATTTTGCGAAAGCATTCGGCCACTATAAGTTTGATTTGCCACTTCACGATAATCAGCTAAGGGATCACCGGTCACCGTGACACCATTTAGATGACTTGGATCAGAAAAGCTTTCACTCATCACATAAATGATATTTGGCTGCTCATCACTTGCCGTTTGATTTTTTTCGTCTGCGATTGCTTGATATTTTTCAGTGATTTCATTGATTTTTTCTTTTGAATAACCTTCTGGTCGTTCCATCGGTTCAACTTTTAGATTGTACAAAAAGCCACCAATGAATCCTGTATTATAATAATTCATTTTTTGACTATAAGGAATCCACAAAGCCGTTTGATTATAAGCTTTACGCAACAAATTATTGGGATTATTGAAGTTACTGAAATAACCCATCATTGCAACGGTCATGACTAAAGTCAAGATACGATAGATTTGGAATATTCGATCTTTTTTGAAACTACGGACAATCGCCCAGACTACTCCCCCAAAGGCAAGTGCCGCTACTAGCATCAGCCCAATAAAAATCGGTGTTCCGGTCATGTCTTTGAGTAAATTGAACTCTGTGATCATCTTTAAGTCATCTGGATAGATTGGTTCTTGACGATAGCTCATTTTCAAGTAATTCGCAAAACCTAATATACCGATACTTACGAGATAAAAAAGCAGACCAAATAAGTAAGAACCCGCGAAAGCGACCATAAATAAGAAGACAGTAAGTAATACGAAACAAGCAAGTAAAAATTTTTCTGTGTGCCATGAAAAAGCAAATTTCAAGGCTAAATCAACTGAAAGATTATTCTGGCACCATTGTAAATACAAATTGCTTATAAGTATCACTAAGACTGTTACTACCCCCAGAGTAGTGATTCGTAAAATTTTTTGTTGTTTGGTTGAAAGCTTATCTAAATGTTTGTTCAAGAGAGCGCTCCTTCACTTTTTCTAAACTACTTTAACGCCTATTTTATTCTAGTCGCTTCACAAATGAAAGTAAAGTTCAAAAAACAAGTAGTCTGAACGACCAATTTTATAAAAAAATAAATAGAAAACAAAAGGAATGAAACTGTGTCTTAGTCTCTCCAGCTCGCAAAGAATAAGCGGTAATAGCCACAATTTTGAACAACAAATTGTGGCTATTACCGCTTATTTCTTGAAGGGCTTTATGTCACTTTGATTGAAATGATGCTCAAATATCAGCCGAATACGCAACTGGTTCACCAAAAACTGGGAACCCCTCTGTGTCCCACGAAAATACTTGTGCGTTGGCATGACGATTGGGATTGTTCAGAGGATCGATTCCTTCATTTTTTTCTGGTCGTGCATGGTAAACTAATACATCTTCTTTGCCATCTTCTGAGCGAGTAAAGGAGTTATGTCCCGGTCCAAACTGCTTATTTTTCTCCGAAGAGACAAAGACAGGTTCAGGATTTTTATGCCAAGAATAACCGTCAAGTAGATCCGCTGACTCTTCTGCCCACAGCAAACCCATCGCATAATTTTCATCAGTGGCACTCCCTGAGTAAGTGATGAATATTTTCCCATTACGAACCAGTACGGCTGGTCCTTCATTGACTGCAAATCCTTGCTTTTCCCAAGGAAATTCTGGGATGGCTAATAATAGTTGTTTCCCGGTCAGTGTCCAAGGATTTGCCATTTCTGATAAATAGAGATTGGAGTTCCCCGGAATGCGTGGGTCTAATTGCGCCCAAACATAATACAACTTTCCTTGATGTGTAAAAGTCGTGCCGTCTAAACTAAACGTATCTGTAGCCGTGTTGATTTGCCCTTTTTCTTCCCACTCAGTATTCATTGGATCAATTGACGTGTTTTCAAGAACGAACATCCGATGGTGATGATCACGATCACGAATCTCTGCATGATCACTGGCTGCAAAATAGATATACCACTTTCCTTGGATATAATGGATTTCTGGTGCCCAGATCAACTGACTCATGGGTCCAGTTTTAGGTGCATGCCAAACCAGTAACGTTTCTGCATGCTTCAAGCCATCGATCGTTTTCGCACGTCTTAATTCGATGGACTGATAACCAGGTAGAGAACCCGTAAAATAATAGTAGCCGTCCGAATGTTTGTAGATCCAAGGATCGGCTCGTTCAAGGACGATTGGATTAGCATAAGTTGTTTTTTTCATAAAGGTTCCTCACATTTTTTTAGTCTGATGACATTCCAAGAATATGCTTCAAGCACCATATGGATCGTGTTCTTTTCATTTACATCGATTACTTGTTCTATCGGCTGGATCGTATTCGGTGCGTCTTTCGTATTTTTATCAAGTAAATGATCACTTTTTACGACTAGTTGGACTGCTTTAGTCTCCAGCTCAAAATCATGCGTTGTCGTAATGGACACTTTCTCTTCTGTGCGATTCACTAGAAACAGTACGATTTCTTGCTCATTTTCGACAACGACGCTATCAATGATCGGCACTTCTTTTCCAGTATCACAGTCATAAGTGGGACAAAACGTTTGTTGATCTAATACAGTGCCTTTCGCATATTTTGCCAGATGTTGCATCACATAATAGGTCGGATTTACCCATGCGATCCCATTTTTCTCTGTTAAGATAAGCGGGATGGTATTGACTAAAAGCGATTGGCAAGCAATTTTGACACGATCTGCATGCCGTAAAATCGCAAGACCCAATGTGCCGAACAGTAATGTATCTTCCATAGTGAACTGGCACCAATCGATTGGTGACCCCTCTTGGAATTTTTGATAGGTTTGTTCTGGTTGGCTATGAACATTCCATTCATCAAAAGCTAAGTACATCGTCTTGTCACTGCGTAGATAGCCTTTCACATAGTCACACGTCGCAATGATTTCTTCGATTTGTCGATCAAACCGTTCCGCTTTAGCTAAGTAAGTTTTGGTATCTGCTCGCTCATTTTTTGGAGGTTTAGTCAAATCTTCTTCGTCATATTTATCGATGTAATTATGCAAAGCAATATAATCTACGTTTTCATATGCTTCTTCTAAAGCGATTCGGTCCCATTCAGGATAAGACGCTAAGCGTGGCGTCGAACTACCGACTAAAATCGTTTCGATCGATTCATCGACTAATTTCATCGCTTTGGCAGATTCATTGGCTAAGCGACCATACTCATAGGCACTTTTTGCGCCAATTTGCCAGGGACCGTCTAACTCATTTCCTAAGCACCAAAGTTTCACGTTAAAAGGTTGCTCTTGTCCGTTTTGTTTGCGTAACTCACTCCAAGAGGTTCCTTGAGGAAAATTACAATACTCTACTAGATTACGCGCATCATCGATTCCTTTTGTGCCTAGATTTACCGTCATGATTGGCTCCGCTTCTACCATATCTAACCATTTGAAAAATTCATGTAGCCCGAATGTATTTGGTTCGATTCCTTGCCATGCAAGATCGATTTTTTTTGGACGCTCGGTGACTGGACCAATCGTATCTTGCCAGTCATATCCTGAAGTAAAATTCCCTCCAGGATAACGGATCACCCCTAAAGACAGTTCTTTTACATAAGAAAGTACGTCCTGTCGAAAGCCATTCTTATCTGCGGTCGGATGTCCTGGTTCAAATATTCCGTTATACACGACACTTCCCATATGTTCAACAAAAGAACCGAAGAGTCGTGGACTGATTGCTCCTTTAGAAAATCCTTGACGTACCTTTAGTTCAACTTTTTTCATTGCCACACTCCTTTCCTATTATTGTTTCCCACTAAATGATTGATCAACCACCAAACCCCACCTGCTAATACAAAAATAATCGGCGGAAACATAAACACAAGCACAAGAAAAACTAATAATATGCCACAACATACAAGATTCTTCAAAAAGTTGGTCAACACCCACCACGTACTTTCTTGAAAAAGTTCCTTTCCGGAAAGCGCGTTATTTTGGGCAAGAGAGCTACACCAAGAAAGTAAAAACATCGTAAAAACCAACATTGTTACATACCCACAAATCACTAACCAAATAGCAGATTCTTGCAAAATAAGATTCATCGCAAAATAACTGATGATGGTCACGCAACTCATCACTAATTGAAGAAAAAACTTACGCTTAAAGCCTTGCAAAAATGAATAGCAAACATGCCCTGATTCGCCATTCTTCCATTTATTCAACGCTGTAAAGACCCCTGTTGTGGCTGGTACTACTGTGACTAAAGGCAAAGAAACGACGACCCATAAAATCCCTAATAAGATATGATCGGAAATTTGGATCAATTGACCATACCATTTTGTTTCGACTAATTTCATTTTCTCACTCTTTCATGCCAGACATTGCAGTTCCTTGTACAAAGTATTTTTGAGCAAAAATATAAATGATCAACAATGGCAACATCGAAATAACTGTTCCTGCCATCACCGGTCCATAAAATGAAATATTTTGTCCGGTGAATAAAGCTAATCCTGCAGGTAACGTCCGCATTTTCGAACTTGTTGTCAAAATCAGTGGATACAATAAATCATTCCAACTGTTCATCAACGTAAAGATTGCTAGTGATAGAAGTGTTGGCTTACTCAAAGGCAACATGATCTTCAAGAAAATCTTGAACTCACCTAACCCGTCAATACGTGCAGCTTCTTCCAATGAATCTGGTAAAGTCACAAAAAACGACCGCATCATAAATATCCCAAAAGCAGTGGTCATCCGAGGAATGATCAATCCGGCATACGTATCTAACATGCCTAAAAAATTTGCTTGGATGAACAGTGGGATCATGAAGACTTGAAATGGGATCATCATCGTTAACAAAACAAAGTAAAACAACACCGATTTCCCTTTGAAGCGCATCCGAGCAAAAGCATACCCTGCAAGAGAATCAAAGAAAACAGAAGTAATCACTGTCCCACCTGCAAAGATTACTGTGTTTTTGATGTAATCTAACAACGGAATAGTCGTCCAAACCTTGATATAATTCTCAAAGGTATATTCATCTGCAAAAATTCTCGGGGGAAAAGAAATAATGTCTTTTTCATATTTGAACGAGGAAATGATCAACCATAGAAAAGGAAAAGCGATAATCAATAATACGAGTAACATTCCGACGACACGTAACCATTTCTTTCCATCAAACTTTTTCCGACGATTCGTTGAAACTGCTGTATAACTTTCCGAAAGCATATTATTACTCCCCCCTATTTCATTTGTTTTTCTTTTCTTGACATATATAAATTGGTCGAAATTGCCAGCACAGCTACAATGACAAACAGTACTGAAGATAATGCGGAAGCATAGCCTAACTCATATGGAGCGGTGAAGCCGCGACTATAAATGTATTGGACAGCTGTTTCCGTTTTGAATTGTGGTCCGCCGTTCGTTGCCACATATACTTGGTCAAACACTTGCATGGAACCAATCAAGTTGGTCAAGATACAAAAACCAAGAGATGGGACGATCTGCGGTAACGTGATATTAAAGAATTGTTGACGATTGGTTGCTCCATCCATTTGCGCTGATTCGTAAAGCGAAGGGGAGATTCCTTGAATAGCAGTGATCAGGATCGTCATTGTGACACCGAAATTTTTCCAAACCGTCATCAGCGCAACTGTTGGCATTGCTAATGTTGGATCACGGAAAAATTGTGGAATCGGCAAACCTACTTGTGAGAAAAGGTAAGGGATAGCCCCAACGTTTGGGTCAAGCAACATTGAAAAGATGATTGCAATGGATGTTAAGGAACAAATAACAGGGATATAAAAAGTTGAGCGACAAAAGCGATTGAAACGAGTATTCTTTGACAAGATCACCGCAGCTAATAAACCAACGATAATCTGTGTTGGTGTTTCAAGTAAGGTAAAATACAACGTATGGAAAAGTGAATTGACCGCACGTTCATCCCCAAAGATCCGCAAAAAGTTATCCATGCCTACGAACTCTCTTGAAGTAAAAAAGATGTTCAAATCAGTAAAACTGATCGCAAATGTACCAATCAGTGGCACCACTGTGAATAACAGTAGAATCAAAAAGGATGGCACTAAAAACAAATAAGCCGCTCGATCCGGTCGGTTCCAGTATCTGGTGAATGCTTTCATTTCGTCTATTTCCCCTCTTTCTTATTCGATGGATTCCTTGATGAAAAGTTCAAGCGATAAAAAATCAGACCAAGAAAGGAAAGAAGTTTTTCTCGAAAAAGGAAAGCGAAAGCGATAAATATGTTTTTGCAATTTATAGACTTTCGCCTTATCTTCTACGAGATTACTTCTGTTTCCTTTGTTGTTTTGATTTCATTGTGAACTGTTACTCGATTATTCCTTTAGTAGATCATTGATCTGATCATCTGCATCATTCATGAGTTGCTCTGGATCTTCACCAGCCAACAATTTTTCGATCAATGGATTGATGATGTCATTATTGATTGCTGCGATCTTCGTGAATCCTGGTAGATAAGGTTCAGCATATTCCATTTGTTTGGATAGTTCCGATACGATAGGATCATTCTTCACTTCTTCATCTTCTGCGACAGATGATAAATAGGCAGGGAAGCCATTTTCAATACTCCATTTTTTACCGATTTCACTTGTGTTCCAGTATTTTAGGAATTCATAGATTGCCTCTTTTTTGTCACTATCTGTACTTGCTGGGATTGCATAACCAACACCATCTAAAATCGCTGTTTTTTCACCGTCCGCACTTGCTTGCGGTAATGTCGTTACACCATAATCGATTTCGTTTGCTTTCAAGCCGTTATTCAACCACGGTCCGTTGATGATGATCGATAATTGTCCAGCGTTCATCAAGTTATCCATCTCTGCTCCCGAAATCGATTCTGGTCCTGCTTTATCGACATGGATCATTTTTTGGATGGCTGTTAATGTTTCAAGATTTTCTGGTGAAGCGAACTCAGATTTTGTATAGTCATCGCTGACAAGTTTTCCTCCATTTGCCTTCATCCAGTTATAAAGTGGTGCAGTACCGTCTTTATTGAAGACAAAACCTGAGACATTTTTACTACTATCGGTCAGTTGCGGAGCCATCTCTGTTAATTCTGTCCAAGTAGTTGGTGGTGTTGTTTCATCCAAGCCAGCTTGTTTGAATAATTCTTTGTTCCAATACATATACATCCCTTGTACTTGCATCGGAATAAAGTATTGCTGATCATCCACCATTCCTAGATCTACCGCAGTATCTTTGAAATCTCCTTTATCCACACCGTCATATTCCCAGAAATCATCTACAGGCTGTACAGCCCCATTCTCCACATATTGAGCAAAATCAGCGTAGTTCAGTGCAACAAAATCTGGCGCTTTTTTTGAAGAAATAGCCGTTGGTAATTTTTCATTCAAATTAGCCCATGTCATCACATCCATCTCAATCGTGATGTTTTTGTCATTATTCTTATTAAAATCATTGACGATCTCTTGTAAGATTTCCCCGTCAGAAGCTGTAAACCCATTCCAAAAAGAGAGTGTGACTTCTCCGTCATTTTTACTTTGGGAAGAAGCACCACCGCCACAAGCACCTAATATTCCAGTCGCAGCCAACAACAATGAACCAATAATCAATTTTTTTCCTCGCATCTCTATCTCCTCCTTATTTGTTCGGGGTCAAGCTTGTACGGATCACATTCCAAGATAACGGTTTCAATTTGCAATTCAACTGATTTTCTTTATGTTCGTAGGCTTTTGAAGACACAGGTTTGATTTGCTCATTTCCTGCTTGATTGACCGCTTTGATTTCATAGCCAGACATCTCTGAAAACTCGATGACTTCCTCAATCTTTAAGTCAGAAAATTGTAGATCTAAACTCATCTCTTCTTCTCCACGATTCACTGCAAAGATCACCAACTCATTTTTTTCTTCATTGAGTACTGCGATACTTTCTAAATATGGGACTGTATCAAATTCACTCGTTGCATACGTATCGACAGTGATTTCAGGTCGTAAAGCAATACCTTGTCCTAAAGTCGCGACTTGCATAAATGGATAATAGATTGTTTGACGCCATGCTTCACCGTCTTCTTCTGTCATGATCGGCGCAATCACGTTGACTAGCTGCGCCAAACAAGCAATCTTTACTCGATCAGAATGTTTTAACAAAGTGATCAATAAACAGCCCAATACTAAAGCATCCTCAAAATTATAGTGATCTTCTAATAAAGGTGGGGCAACTTGCCATGGCTTGACTGTTTGATCATGTTCTGTCGAATGATACCAAATATTCCATTCATCAAAAGATAGATTGATTTGTTTCTTGCTGTGTTTTTTCGCCTTGATTGCATCACACATCGCAACAACACCAGAGATGAACTGATCCATATCGACTGAACGAGCTAAATAATTTTTCAAATCATTTGTTTGATTGCCATAATACTGATGCAATGAAAGATAATCGATTTGTTCATAGGCTTGATCCAATACAGTCAATTCCCACTCACCGAATGTCGGCATTTGACTATTCGAGCTACCACATAAAACGACTTCGATCGATTCATCGACAAGTTTCATTGCTTTCGCTGTTTCTTCTGCCAGCCGTCCATACTCCGCTGCTGTCTTATGACCGATTTGCCAAGGACCATCCATTTCATTGCCTAAACACCACGTCTTGATCGCAAAAGGTTCGGTTTGTCCATTTGCTATTCTTTGCTCACTCCAATAAGTACCACTAGGATAATTGCAATATTCTACTAGATTTCTTGCAGCATCTAAGCCACGTGTTCCAAGATTGACCGCCATATTGATCTCAGCGCCCACTTCTTGACACCACGCAGCAAATTCATGCACACCCACTTGATTTGTTTCTAAAGATCGCCAAGCAAGGTCTAATCTTTTCGGCCGCTCCGCTATAGGACCCACGCTATCTTCCCAATTGAACCCAGAAACAAAATTCCCACCTGGATACCGGATCAATGGTACCGATAGTTCTTTGACTAGCTCCATGACGTCTTGGCGAAATCCCATATCATTTGCAGTCGGATGATCCGGTTGATAGATCCCTCCATACACTGCACGTCCCATATGTTCAATAAACGAGCCATACAAACGACGATCGATTTCCCCTATCTTTTGCACACGACTAACTGACATTACAGCTTCCATGATTCCCCTCCTTTAATTTATACATGAATCATATCTTTCTTTGAAAGCGTTGTCAATAATAATATTATTAAATATAAAAATATTTTTACATTATAATTAACATAAATATTAATTATAAATATTAGTTTTATGATATTAACCTATAAATTAATATTTATGTTAATATATAGTTAAACAAAAACCTAAATAAGAGGTGAAAAATCATGCAACTCCAAATCAATGAAGAATCATTACCTGTTTATGAAGCTTTAGCTAGTAAAACAAGGATAAAAATCATCCAGTTACTTTCAAAAAACAAAATGAATATCAAAGAGCTTGCCCAAGCACTCGGTATCAGTAGTGCGATTACAACAATGCATGTAAAAAAACTTGAAGAAGCAAATATCATCAAATCTGAAAAAATAGGTCAAAAAAAAATTTCCAGCTTACGTGTCGATAAAATCAACATCACGTTTCCAGAAAAAATCTTCAATGCCTTTGATACGAAAGAAACATCGATCCCTATCGGTCATTATACCCGCTATTCAATCGAGCCGACATGCGGTCTGGCAACGATCCATGATTTTATCGGCAAAGTCGATGAACCACGTTACTTTGCCGATCCACGACGAATGGATGCACGGATTCTGTGGTTTACAAGCGGATTTGTTGAATATCAAACACCAAACTTCCTAAACGAAGAAGATACTTTGGAAATGTTGGAATTGTCCGTTGAGCTGTCTTCCGAGTTTCCCTTTTCGAACGACAATTGGCCATCGGATATCACTTTCAGCCTAAACGGCGTGGAATTAGGTAACTGGACAAGCCCAGGAGATTTCGCAGACATTCGTGGAAAACATACCCCAGACTGGTACCCAGATAATCTAAATCAATACGGACTATTGAAAACAATCCGTATCACTAAACATTTGACCAATATCAACGGCGAACCATTATCTGAAATCACGATCAATGACATCCCAAGAAACGAAGACGTCTGGACCTTCCGCATCGAAGTCAAAGAAGACGCCAAAAACGTCGGTGGCTGCACCCTATTCGGCAAAGGTTTCGGCAACTACGATCAAGATATCAAGATGAAGGTGTATTATAGTTAAGGTTGTGAAAGAAGCGTTCAGCACTGAGTAATAAGACAGAACCATCGAAAATGGCTTTTTCATTTTTGATGGTTTTGGCTTATTATTGAAGTGTTGCTTCTTGAACACCGTTTATCTAGGTTGTGAAAGAAGCGGTTTGACCTGAGCAGTAAGCTGGGAAATCAGAAAATAGCTTTCCATATTTTTTGATTTTTCAGTTTACTGTTGAAGGTCAGCTTTTGGAACACCGTTTATCATAGGTTGTGAAAGAAGCGTTCAGCACTGAGTAATAATATCAATGAAAAGGAGTAATTTTATGGCTATCTATTCAAATAGTATTATGACAGATTCACCTTTATTATTTATTTCCGGACAGACACCTCAAAAAGGGGATTACATTCCCGATGGTATCGATGAGCAAATACAAATCGTTGTTGAAAAAATAAATTCCATCATTATGGATAACAAAGCAAGTACCCAAAATATTGTTAAAATGAACGTGTATTTAACTGATGCTTCCTTTTTAGGATCGCTTAGGACGACACTTATAAAACTGTATGGAGAAAATAAACCGGCAATGACAGTAGTAATAGTAGCCGGATTGATTGATCCAAGATTCAAAGTAGAAATAGATGCTATTGTCGCTATCAAATGATTTTTTTAAGGAACATTGATTTGTTTCAAACTGCCGAAGAGTGCCAATCAAGGATAGCCAATCCTATTTTGTTTCTTTCAATACTGACTCTTCTAATGTGGACAATTTGATTATTAAGCCTTCTTTTCTATGAGAATGAAGCAAAGCAATAAAAATTTCCATCTTGAAAATACACTGGAGAGCAAAAAACGAATACAAACAAAAACAAACCGTGAATCCCTTGATCAACAAAGGATTCACGGTTTATTTGATTATTTTTTCACTTCATTTATTTCCAAAAATCATCAAAGATCGAAATTGGCAAATGACGTTTATGCTGTGTTTTATTCCACCATTGCTCGATTTTTTGCTGTGCATCTGCAGGAATTTCTTTTCCTTCCAAATAGTCGTCGATTTCATCATATGTGACACCTAATGCGACTTCATCAGCAATCATCGGCTTGCCTTCTTCAAGGTCAGCTGTTGGCACTTTGGTATATAGATGTTCTGGCGCATCTAAAGCCTTCAACAATGCTTTTCCTTGGCGTTTATTCAAGCGGAACAATGGCAAAATATCTGCCCCACCGTCACCATATTTCGTAAAGAAGCCAGTAATATTTTCAGCTGCGTGGTCGGTACCGATCACAGCCCCTGCGCGTTGTCCTGCAACCGCATATTGCGTGATCATTCGTTGACGCGCTTTAATATTTCCTTTATTGAAATCACTGATTTCTACACCTGCTTCAATCAACGCTTGCGTTTGCGCATCTACTGCAGGTTTGATATTTACACGTAATTGGACGTCTGGTTGGATAAAATCTAACGCAGCTTTAGCATCTTCTTCATCTGCCTGTTCTCCATAAGGCAAACGTACACCGATGAACTGGTAACTGTCATCTTTCGTTTCTTCCCGCATTTCTTCCATTGCTAATTGAGCTAAGCGTCCAGCTAAAGTAGAATCTTGTCCTCCACTGATACCTAAAACCAAGGTTTTTAAGAAGGGATTCTTTTTCAAATATTCTTTCATGAAATCGATACTCACACGAATTTCATTTTGAGGATCGATGACTGATTTCACGCCTAATTCTTCGATGATTGCTTGTTGTAAATGATTCATCTTCCATTCCTCCTATAGTTCACTCGTTAATTGTGTGACGCTTTTTTTCATTCGTTCCATGATTGCCATCTTATGATTCCAGCAATCTGTTGATAGATCCACAGGATATTTTTGCGGATTCAAATCACGTTTGTATTCTTCCCAAAGAGAATCTAAGTTTCCTCTGGTATACTCTTTGATTTCTTCTAATGTCGGTAAGTCATAGACTCTCGTTCCTTCAACAAAAATATCTTGTAAAATTGGCCGAGCTGTAAAATCACGAACGGTTTTATTGATAAAGGTATGTGTCGGGTGGAACATGAAGATCTCTTCTTCTTGTCGAGGATCTTCATCCCATAGCGTCACATAATCGCCTTCTGATTTTCCATCAAAGTTACGAGTGATACGCCATACTTGTTTTTTACCTGGTGTAGTAACTTTTTCTGCATTGCTAGACAATTTGATCGTATCGATCATTTCACCTTGTTCATTTTCGATGGATACCAGTTTGAAGACTGCACCTAAAGCCGGTTGGTCATAGGCGGTGATCAACTTTGTTCCCACGCCCCAAACATCGATTTTTGCTTTTTGCATTTTTAAGTTTAAAATCGTCGCTTCATCTAAATCATTTGAGGCATAGATTTTCGCTTCTGTAAAACCAGCGGAATCTAATTGTTCTCTGACCCGTTTCGAAATATACGCCATATCGCCACTATCGATACGTACGCCTTGGAAATTGATCTTGTTGCCAAGTTCTTTTGCCACACGGATCGCACTAGGAACACCCGATTTCAAGGTATCGTAAGTATCCACTAGAAAAACACAATCTTTGTGTGTCTTTGCATACGCCATAAATGCTTCATAGTCATTCCCATAACTTTGAACAAGAGAATGAGCGTGGGTACCGCTTGCTGGAATCCCGAAAATTTTCCCTGCACGAACATTGCTCGTTGCATCTGCTCCACCAATGTAAGCAGCACGAGTACCCCAAACCGCAGCATCCAATTCTTGCGCACGACGTGTACCAAACTCCAATAATGGATCGTCACCGATCACTGATTTGATACGAGCCGCTTTCGTCGCGATCAACGTTTGAAAGTTCACCATATTCAATAAGGCTGTTTCTACTAATTGACAATGAGCTAATGGACCTTCCACTTGGATCAATGGCTCATTCGCAAAAACAAGTTCTCCTTCACGAGCGGAACGGACAGTCGCTTTGAATTTGAATTCACGTAAATACGTCAAAAAACCTTCCGGATAAACAGCCATCTCACGAAGATACGCAATATCTGTATCTGTAAATGTCAAATTTTCTAAATAATCTACTAATCGTTCTAACCCTGCAAAAACAGCATAACCATGATTGAATGGCATCTCGCGGAAGTAACATTCAAAAACTGCATGTTTATCTGCTCTATCTAGTTCCCAGTAAGTCTGCATCATGTTGATCTGGTAAAGATCCGTATGTAGCGTCAAACTGTCATCTGAGTAAGTTGTCGTCATCTTTTTTATTGCTCCTCTTAGCCAATTTTCATTTCTTATCCATTATAACAAAAAAATACCCTAGTAAAAGAAATCTTGTTTTATTTTGTACAAAGTAAAGAAATAAGAGACAGGTTGTGAGAAAGCCGGGCAGCTCCAAGTAGTAAGGCAGAACTTGAGAAAATAGCTTCTCATATTTTTTCAAGTTCTGCCTTACTATTGAAGGAGTTGGCTTTCGAACACCGTTTATCTAGGTTGTGAAAGAAGCGCTCAGCACTGAGTAATAAGACAGGAAAATCAAAAATGGCTTTTTCATTTTGGATTTTCTTGGCTTATTATTGAAGTGTTGCTTTTTGAACACCGTTTATCTAGGTTGTAAAAGAAGCGTTTTGACCTGAGCAGTAAGATGGAAAATCAGAAAATAGCTCCTCATATTTTTTGATTTTTCAGCTTCATGTTGAAGGTCAGCTTTTTGAACACCGTTTATCCAGGTTGTGAAAGAAGCGCTCAGCACTGAGTAATAAGACAGGAAAATCAAAAATGGCTTTTTCATTTTGGATTTTCTTGGCTTATTATTGAAGTGTTGCTTCTTGAACACCGTTTATCTAAGTTGTAAAAAAACGCCTAAATCCCAAAAATCAAACTATCTTGGAATTTAGGCGCTTTACTTCCTATCGCTTATTCAATTTAGGATCATCCATAACTTTCTTGCTGTATTGATCGAGCTATGCAATCGTTGCAATGGCTTGTTCTACAATGACGATGTCCTTATTCGGCCGTTTGAACTGAACACCCGCTTCTTCTAATTCTTGCTTGACACCTACATGGATATTGACCGCTGATCGTTCTGTTTTCAACACTTTTTTGATTGCATAATCAATTTCCTGTTTAGTGATTTTCTTTTTTGTATTGATCATCACTAATTGGACTTGATTATAGGTATCGATCAACAAAATCTGTGTACGATCTAAAGAAAATAGTTTATAAAATCGAATAGCAGAATTTCTAAAAAAGAAATCAACGATTTTTGGATAAAAAGTTTTGATATTCAAGTTGCTCGTAATCGGGGTTTCAAACAGTTTCATACTTTTCCTCTTTTCTTAATTTTTCTAATCAACAAAATAAATCGCTTTCATAAAGACGATAAAAAAACAATTTGATTTCCCTCTCTTCGTTTAATAGTATAACATATAATCAATTAGATAAAAAAGATGATTTTTCACTTGACCTTCTCGTTACGTCAAGGATTATGCTAGTTTTGTCAGGAGGGAAAACAATGGAATACACAATTAAGAAAATGGCACAGCTCTCAGGAGTAAGTAGTCGTACACTACGTTTTTACGATGAAATTGATTTACTCAAACCCAAACGGATCAATTCAGCTGGTTATCGTATCTATGGTTCTCAAGAAATCGATCGTCTACAACAAATTTTATTTTATCGATCCTTAGATTTTCCACTGAACCAAATTCGCGAATTATTAGATGATCCTACCTTTGATCATCAACATGCACTCATCGAACACCAGAGAAAACTACTAGAGAAACGAGCAGAAATTGATACTCTCCTGGCAACCGTCCAACAAACATTAGCACAATTCAAAGGAGGAAAAAAGATGACTGACCAAGAAAAATTTGAAGGATTTAAAAAACAAAAAATAACTGAAAATGAAGTAAACTACGGCACAGAGATCCGGGAAAAATACGGAGAAGAAACCATTGATAAAGCAAACGAACAATGGCAAAACCTTTCCCAAGAAAAATACCAAGAAATGCAAGAAGTTGAGCAACAATTACTAACGAACTTAACGTCTTATCTGTCTGACCAATCAAATCAGGCACTTGCAAAAGAAATTTTTGATGCACATAAAAAATGGCTATCATTTAGTTGGCCCACGTATCAAGCAGAAGCCCACAAAGGATTAGGTATGCTGTATATCTCAGATGAACGTTTTACTGAATACTATGATTCTCGCTGTGGTAAAGGCGCCGCTGTAGCATTGAATGAGATCATTCAAGCTCACGCATAAATAAAAAAAGACAAATCCTTTTTGTGGATTTGTCTCAGATTGTAGACAAACCTTATGTAAAAATGAGGTTTGTCTTTTTTATATGTATGTTTTCAATAATTAAAGAGAAATAGCTTTGTTTTTCTAAAGAAAAACACTCCTTTCTTGCTCTGCCTTTTTTGATTTTTACTAATTTTTTCATATTTAGGCAGGCAAAAGTAAGCCCAATTTTCATGTGCATTTTTTCAATTCCTATTTGATTCGTATAACGTAATCCGTGAAATTCTTTTGCTGTACCAAAAATTCGTTCAATTGTTTCTTTTCTTTTTCTGTATAGGTCTTTAAAATTTCTTTGGTGACGTATTTCCTCACATCGTTCGATTGCTTTCGCCCAAATATGTCTGGTGATTACTTTTGTATGATTTTTTGAATTTGTACAAGTAGATAGAACAGGACAATTTTTACATTCTTCTGGATTACTTTTGTATTCTAAATATCCTTTTCGATTCGTTGTCGAATAAGTGAGGATCTTATCATTAGGACAGATATAACAATCATAATATTCATCGTAGGCATAGTCGTTCTTCTTGAAATAACCCGCTTTCGTCATGGGTCGCTTATAAGGGAAAACAGGCGTCAGCTTCTCTTCGAGAAGTAATTGAGCGATTGCTGGCGTTTTATACCCAGCATCCATAATCAATTTATCTAGAGTAAAAGCTCCTTTGAGCTTTCTAAATAAAGTAATAAACGTACGACTATCATGTAAGTTTCCTGGGTGGGTCGTATAGCCTAGTATCCAGCCGTTTTTATCACATGCTACTTGTGCGCTATAAGCAAAAACTTCTTTATGCTCACCTTTATGAAACCAACCACTTTCGGGATCAGTCGTACTTGTTTTTTTCATAGCTATTTTAGTTTCTGCGTTTGTTTCTTTTAAGGGCTTTTTTAGGCGTTTTTCTCGATCTTTTTCAATTTCTTTTGTCAATTTTTCCGTATAAAAGAAGGCTTGATCCATCACTTCGACGGATTCTTTCTTGTTTCGATTCGCATGTGCTTTAATATGCGTCCCATCAATAAAAACTTCAGAGGTATCAACGATTCCTTCCATCATACATTGTGCTAAAATCTCATAAAAGATTTGTTCAAATGTAGTGGTTCCTTTGAACCGTCTCGTATAGTTTTTACCAAATGTAGAAAAATGAGGAACTGCATCTTCTAACCCTAACCCCAAAAACCATCGATAAGCGTTGTTCACTTCAATTTCTTTGATGGTTTGTCTCATGCTTTTAATACCAAAAAAATATTGAATCATCGGTAATTTAATTAGAAGAACGGGATCTAAGCTTGGCCGTCCTTGGGTTTCATCATATTTATCTTTTACCAAATCGTAAATAAAAGAAAAATCAATAAACTGATCCATTTGTCGTAATAAATGGTCTTGGGGAACTAAGTCTTCAAGAGCAAAAAAGCCCATCTGTGCACGCTTACTCATATCTTGTTTTGAGAGCATCGGGTTACACCTCCAATTCATAGTTTTATTTTAACGTATAAAAAAAGACAAAGCACTATAAATAAGTACTTTGTCTACAATCTGAGACAAATCCTTTTTGTGGATTTGTCTTTTTTATTTCACGGACGTTGAATAAAAGTATACGGAATCTTTACTTGTTCGACTGTATCATTCAAAAACAAACGAAAAGCGGTTTCACCACATTGTTTCAGATGGTGATCAATTGTTGAAAAATTTAATAATTCACTGATCAGCATATTTTCCCTACCAACGATCGGTATTTTTTGGTTTTTATAACTTTGGAGAACTCCGGCTGCTACTGTGTCTGAATTCGTGAAAATGCCATCAATTCCTCGTTCCTTAAAAAATTTCCCAGCCAATTTCCCATGTTCGGTATCAATACACTGCCAGTAGACATCAGCTTCATTAAATTCAGGAAAAATCTCTTTACACAGTTTCAATGTGATTTTTGAATTGTAACTCATTCGACCGGTTCTTCCTAAGGTGACACCTACACGTTTGACACCTTGATCTTTTAAAAAGGATAAGCCATCAGTAATCGATTGTTTCCGATCAATATAGACACTCGTTACTTCCAAGTCTTCGATCTTTTCGCAAAAGACGATAGGGCCATAGCGTTGATAATCAAGCAACAACTCTAAGGGATTTGCTCTTGATGTAATGATCAATCCGTCAAATGCTTTCGCCGCAAACTCTTCTAAATATTGTTGTTCCCGTTTTATTTGGTAGTTTGTTGGCAACAATGTCACTTTATAGCCCTCACTAAAAGCGACTTCAATGATTCCACTGAGCAACTGATCAAAATATGGGTGATTTGTGTAAGGTAAAATGACACCAATATTTTTAGTTTTTCCAGAACTTAGTTGTCTGGCATTGGCATTCGGTACATAATTTAATTCTTTGATCACTTTCAAGATCTCTGTTCGTTTCGCTTCATCGACATAAGGATGTTGATTGATGACACGGGATACCGTCGAAACAGAATATCCTGTTCGTTTGGCTATATCTCGGATGTTTGCCATGACTACTGTTCGCCACCTATACAAAAAGATTTTCTTGTAGATAGTCTACCACAGCGGGTCCACATTCGAAAAATTGATACAATGTTCCTTGGTCGTAGAAACTGATTCGTTGACCACCCCAATAATTATCCTTGGTCAAACCAGAAATATCTGCTAAATTGATTTTTTTGATCACCGATCGATTAAGGCCTTGAAAACTAGACAACACGAGCATGGAATCTTTAAACTCAACAAATGCGTAAAAACATTGATCCTTTGTGCCTTGCGTTGCTTTGATATAGGTATTCATAAGAAGCCCTCCTTTATTTATGCTTTGAGTATACGGTATGAAACGCGTCTCATAGCAAGGAGTTTGCTTCTTTTATTCCTCTGGTTCACCTAGATTAGGATCTAAACGGTTTGCAGCCAAGATAAATGGTGCCCAAATCAAAGCAGCGACTAAGAGATTGACGATCGTCAAGACGATGGCACGCCAGTCACCTGCGGTTGCTAAGAACCCACTGATAATCGTTGGCATGACCCAAATCACATTTACCACCACTGGGCGAACCAGTCCGGCCATTGTCGCGAAGTAAGCGATGGTTGCCGTTACAAGTGGTGCGACGATGAATGGGATCATCAACAATGGATTCAATACGACTGGTAGACCAAACATCACTGGTTCATTGATATTGAACAAACCAGGAGCAATCCCTAGCTTACCAACTGTTTTATAATCGGCACGTTTTGATAAAAATAAAATCATGACGATCAATACCAACGTTACGCCGGCACCACCAGGCCATACGAATGCTTCAAATGAACCTGCTACCCATTTGAAAGGGATTGGTTCATTATTTTGAAAAGCATTGGTATTTTCGACCATCGCTGTACCATAAAGTGTCTGTAATACTGGTGACATGATGTTTGTTCCATGTAATCCAAAGAACCAAAGCACATGAACAAGTAACACGATAATAAATACTGCACCATACCCTTGCGATAAATTCATCAAAGGTTTTTGAATCGCTTCAGAGATCCAGTCAATCAATGGTACTCCTGCTGTTTGTCGGAAGATATAATTGATCGTTCCCACAACATATAAAGAAACAACTGCAGGAATGATTGCGGCAAAAGCACGTGCAACTGCTGGTGGCACTGATTCTGGCATTCTGATAATAATTTTTTTACGCATCAATAGTGCAAAAATGATAACAGAAATAAAACCAAAGATCATAGCTGTAAAAAGACCAGAACCGCCCATGTATTTCCCAAAGTTGAAATAACCCCAAGCGCCCATTGAAAGCGTCTGTCCACCATCAGCACCATCAGCAATCACGCCGCCTGCTGTAGTGATCATGTCCATCGCATCTTGTGACAATTTTTCTGGCAACGTCAAAACAGCTGTGGCAGCATCAGGTAATCCAATAATAAATGCAACTAAAGATACAATACTTCCTGATACAGGGTCCACTTCATATGCCTTTGCCAAATTTGCACCTAGTGACAATGCGAATACGACCGCCATAATCGCTAGCGTACCATTCCAAATCAACCCATTCACACCAATTACTGGTGTAAAGAAAGTCGTAATGGCATTCCCGTCACCTAGATACGTGTTAGGAAAATCACGCATAAACGCATTCAATAGCACAGCAATTGCCCCAGCCATCGTTGCCGGCATGGTTCCAATAAACGCATCACGTAAAGCAACCAGATGCTTTTCCGAACCAATCTTCGTGGCAACTGGCAAGATATATCTCTCCATCCATTCCATCAATTTATTCATTTTCATCCTCCTACAATTCGATCTCCTATCACTATGAATGCGTATACATTATAATGATATCACAAATATAGCATAACTTTGTGAACTTCGCTAGCGAAAGAGTGAAAGAAATGTCAAGAGAAATGAAATTTCCGTCAAAGGTAATATTTACGAAATAAACATACAAAACGATGATGATTTGATTATCTATTCAGTGGTTTATATCGTTTCTATCTAAACAATATGAATGCACAATCTCATTACTATACACTCGTATTTTGCTCTATTTATGCTTTTTTTCTAAGAAGACAAAAAAAGAAGAACCTTGATTGAACAAGGTTCTTCTGGAGTTATTACATCATGCCGCCCATCATTGATGGATCCATAGCTGGTGCAGCAGGTGCTGCTGGTTCTGGTTTATCTGCCACAACTGCTTCAGTTGTTAATAGTAATGCAGATACAGATGCTGCATTTTGTAATGCTGAACGAGTTACTTTTGTTGGGTCAACGATTCCGGCTTCCACCATGTTTACCCATTCACCAGTTGCTGCATTGAATCCTGTTCCTAAATCAACATTTTTCAATTTATCAACAATAACTGATCCTTCATAACCAGCATTTTCAGCAATTTGGCGAATTGGTTCTTCTAATGCACGAGTAACGATCTTGATACCTGTTGCTACATCGCCCTCTGCTTCGATCATGGCTACTTTGTTGATCACGTTCACTAATGCTGTACCACCACCAGAGACCATACCTTCTTCAACAGCAGCACGAGTAGCGTTCAACGCATCTTCAATACGTAGTTTCAATTCTTTTAATTCTGTTTCAGTTGCTGCTCCGACTTTTACGACTGCTACTCCGCCGGCAAGTTTCGCTAAGCGTTCTTGTAATTTTTCACGGTCAAAGTCTGAAGTTGTTTCAGCGATTTGGTTTTTGATCAATTGAACACGTGCATCAATGGCTGTTTTATCGCCTGAACCTTCAACGATTGTTGTGTTGTCTTTATCCACAACTACTTTTGAAGCATTTCCTAAGTTTTCGATTGTTGCATCTTTCAATTCTAATCCTAGGTCATCTGTGATCACTGTACCACCAGTCAAGACAGCAATATCTTCTAACATTGCTTTACGACGGTCGCCGAAACCTGGTGCTTTTACAGCAACAACATTGAATGTTCCACGGATTTTATTCAATACCAATGTTGGTAACGCTTCGCCATCCACGTCATCAGCAATGATCAATAAAGGACGTGATTGTTGTAAGATTTGTTCTAATAAAGGTAAGATATCTTGGATATTTGAAATTTTCTTGTCAGTGATCAATAAGTATGGATTTTCCAAAACAGCTTCCATTTTGTCGTTGTCTGTTACCATATATTGTGACAAGTAACCACGGTCAAATTGCATACCTTCTACGACATCTAATTCTGTTTCGATTCCTTTAGATTCTTCAATTGTGATAACACCGTCATTGCCGACTTTTTCCATTGCATCTGCAATCAAACGGCCCACTTGTTCTGAACCAGAAGAAACAGCAGCAACTTGTGCAATAGCCTCTTTTGAGTCAACAACAGTTGAGATGTTGTGTAATTCTTCCACTGCTGTTTTAGTGGCTAATTCGATCCCACGACGAATACCTAATGGGTTAGCACCAGCTGTGACGTTTTTCAAACCTTCACGGACAATTGCTTGAGTCAAGACAGTCGCAGTCGTTGTACCGTCTCCAGCGATATCATTTGTTTTAGATGCAACTTCTGAAACTAATTTTGCACCCATGTTTTCGAAATGATCTTCTAATTCGATTTCTTTTGCAATCGTCACACCATCATTTGTGATCAATGGAGAACCATATGATTTTTCTAAAACAACATTACGGCCTTTTGGTCCTAATGTCACTTTTACTGTATCTGCTAATTTATCTACACCACGTAACATTGCTGCACGTGCATCTTCTGCAAATTTCAATTCTTTTGCCATTTTTTCGTCACCTCATCAATTATTTTTGTTTTGTACTTACTCAACAATCGCCATGATATCTTTTCCAGAGACGATCAAATATTCTGTTCCTTCAAATTTCACTTCTGTACCGGCATATTTTTCAAACATTACTTGGTCGCCTACTTTAATAGCTGCAGGAACTTTTTCGCCGTTTTCTAGCAAACGTCCCTCACCCACTGCTACAACTGTCCCAGTTTGAGGTTTCTCTTTCGCTGATGAAGCTAAAACGATTCCTCCAACAGTTTTTTCTTCTTCTTGCGCGACTTCAATGATGACGCGATCACCTAATGGTTTTAACACGATAAATCCCTCCGATAACTCTTTTTTTGAATCCATTAGCACTCTATCACATCGAGTGCTAACCTACATTTTTAATAATACTCATTCTCCTATTCTTTTGCAAGCTTTTTAAATCATAGAAAAAAAATTTTTAAAGAAGGTTGTGAAAGAAGCGCTCAGCACTGAGTAATAAGACAGAAAAATCAAAAATGGCTTTTTCATTTTGGATTTTTTTGTCTTATTATTGAAGTGTTGCTTCTTGAACACTGTTTATCTAGGTTGTGAAAAAGCCGATCAGCTCCAAGTGTTAAGGAAAAATTTGAGAAAATAGCTTCTCATATTTTTTCAAGTTTTGACTTAATATTGAAGGAGCTGGCTTTTGAACACCGTTTATCTAGGTTGTGAAAGAAGCGCTCAGCACTGAGTAATAAGACAGAAAAATCAAAAATGGCTTTTACATTTTGGATTTTTTTGACTTATTGTTGAAGTGTTGCTTCTTGAACACCGTTTATCAGGTCGTGAAAAAGCCGATCAATACTAACTGATCAGAGAAACATCTTGATATGGTATAATGAATAATAGATAGTGTTTAGTAACACAGAAGTTGATTAAGCTACTAAGTTTCTTCACTTAACGTTCAACGAAAGGTTGCTTTTCCTATATTATTAGAGCAAGAAAGAAAGTTATACTTGGCTTTTCACTTAGCTCAAGGAGGTTTCATATGTCATTAAAAAAATATAGCTTTTTTAGCATTTTTTGTTACGGACTAGTGTTTGTCTCGCCTTTACTTCTGACATCTGTCGGACTTGTAAATTCAACGTCAGGTTTGATCAATGCAACAACAGTTACGTATATCTTAGGTGCAATCATTCTGTGGTTCTTGTACCTCAAGCATAAAGAACCGATTGAAATCGAAGCAAACGTACCAGTTGCTTCTCGCTCAAAAATCATTTTATATGGAGTCATTGGTATCTTTATCGCTCTGATTTTACAAAGTATTGCGGTTATGATCGAGAGTTTCTTTTTTGGAGAAGTCTCTCCATCTGAAAATACGCAAAATATTATCCAACTGATTTTAGATACTCCTGCTTTTATTATTGCTACAACTATTGCCGGACCAATCATGGAAGAATTTGTATTTCGTCGGAGTATTCTTGGCATCGTTGGTCACTATACCAACTTTTGGGTAGGTGCAAGTGTTAGTTCCTTGCTCTTTGCATTAGCACACAATGATGGGCATTTACTCGTCTACTTCTTTTTAGGATTTTTCTTTAGTTTACTATATCGATCCACTGGGCGAATCTGGGCACCAATGATCACCCATATTGGTATGAATACTCTAGTTGTCATTGTACAATTGGCATTGCAACAAGGTTTAATGTAATATAATAAAAAAAGCCTGTGACTTTCATCATCAGGCACTCCCTATAATAAAATAAATAGCATTCAGGAGGTAACTCCTTATGAAATAAGCGGTAAAGCCCAAAAATCCCTTCGAATTTTCGGACTTTACCGCTTATTTCTATGAGCTGTTCACTTCCGTCACAACTGATTGATCAAATTGAAAATAATTCTGTTGCAGCATCCGGGTCAGTGTCGTACACATTGAAATCATATCCCACACCTAGATCTTTTTCCTTAAGAATATTTTCCATAGTCAAATGGGCCAATTCTTTCATATTGTTTTCTTTACTTAAATGGCCTAAATAGATTCGTTTTGTACGATCGCCAATTACATCAGTCATCACTAACGCACCATCTTCATTCGATAAATGACCACGATCGCCTAAAATACGTTGTTTCAAATTCCAAGGATAAGGTCCCATACGCAACATCTCTAGATCATGATTGCTTTCCATCAAGTACCCATCAGCATTTTCAATGATCCCTCGCATATGATCACTACAATAACCTGTATCCGTCAGCATGACAAACGAACGATTCTCTTTATGGAAACGATAAAATTGTGGTGAAGCTGCATCATGGGAAACACCAAAACTCTCGATATCTAAATCGCCAAATGTTTGGACTTTCCCCATCTGAAATAAATGTTTTTGTTCGATTGGGACATTTCCGATCATCGGAGCCATTGCTTCCCATGTTTTTTCATTTGCATAGATATCTAAATGGTACTTACGCGCCAAAACACCTACCCCATGAATGTGATCTCGATGTTCATGTGTCACAAGAATACCGTCTAATTGATCGGGCGTCCGACCGATTTGTGCCATTAAGGAAGTAATTTTTTTCCCACTCAGTCCTGCATCTACCAGAAGTCGCTTTTTGTCACTCTCGATATATAATGAGTTTCCTGAACTCCCACTTGCAAGGATACTGATTTTAAAAGCTGTATTTCCTTCAGCCATTTTACTACTACTTCCCTTCTTACTTTGTAAACTTTTTTCATTATACCTACTTTTTTAATGATCTTCCACCTTTGGGATCGAATTATTTGTAATAATCGTATTACTAAATGCATTGACCGTTTCGATCTGATAGGTCTTATCCGGCGTTTCAATTGCGACATACCACACCGGTACATACACATTTTTCTCTCGTACTTTCAAAATACGAGAGTAAGCCAGTTGACGCCAAAGGATATTCGATCCTCGAGAGATTTTATTATTTACATACAATGTATTAATGGCTTCTTCTTCCGTATGCAATTCTGTTTTTTCTCGCAACTGTTCAATATTCGTTAAATGGGTTTGAGTATACTTCAAAATGCGATACTCATCCCCCTTTTTTTCGAGGGAAAAAATAAGTTTAGCTGTATCATCATAGAATGGCAATCCTTCATACGTTTGGCTCGCTGTGATTTCAGGAGAATCACCTTCTAATACAGAGAAATTTTTCATATAGATATACTCATTACCAAATAAAACATCTTCCTCGTTATCTAAAAAGTCATTGAGTGAACTTGCTATGCGATTTGGATCAAGCACTTTGCTTTCAGATTCAGAGTCCGATAACGTTTTAGTCAATATATTATCATTGATCGAAACGCCACTCTCTAATAAACCACGTCGATTATTATCTTGGCGATACTTGAACAACGTTTGACTCAGTTCCGTTTCCTCCGCACTTAAATAGTAGCCTTGCTTACTTTCTGAAGAAAAATCACCCGTATAAGTAATATCATCATTTGCTAACCGTTTTTTGATCGATTCTGTCTGATCTGAGCGTATTACCGTATGCTCTTGGTTGATCGATTCATGGTAACTACTAAACAAAAAAACATTCAATCCTAAAAAGGCGACGAAGAAAATCCATTCAATTTTTTTGAAATCCATAGTTACTCCGCCTCCTTCTCAGGTAGTTTGGTCAATAAGTCATTTGCAGAATACCATTCTCCTTGATATTTCACATACCACTCTGGGAATAGATCAACCACCCGATTCGTTTCTTCGATGTTTTGCCATGTATAGCCAACAATAATCAACTCGATTTTCGATTCTTCTGCCCCATTATCTACTAATTCCTGATATACATCGTCGGTGCTAGGCAACTCGACTTCTTCATCTGAAGGAATCGGGACTTGGATGGTATTTAAACTCGTTTGGATACTTACTTGATTATTCACTTGCTCATTACCGATTTCGATTCCAACTTTTCCTTTACTATCTGAACCAAATACGGGAAATCCTTCTACAAAAATACGATAATCGATTGTATTCTTATTACGATCAAAATATCGAACATTGCCTAACGCGCCACCTAGTTTGCTGACATAAGGAAAACTGTCCGTAAAAATATTATTTGGTTCATCAATCGTCGGTAAATCTCCTCTAAAATCGACGATCTGATTTTCTGAATGGATCGTCATTGTTTCATTGCCATCATAAAAAATCAATTCCGTACTTTCATCATTGTTTTTAACCGCGTCTGGCTGGGAAAAAAAAGCATTCCGAAAGACGGTGTATGGTTGCTGAGATAAGATATAACTGTATTTTTTTAGTTTCATTGGTTCTTTGATACTGTGCTGTGTCTCAATACTTTCTGGCGTTCTGAATACAGGTGTCCAGTTGACATCTGAAGAATTCAAATCATGTTCTATTTCTTTCCAATCCATCGATAGACTGGCTTCGTAAATCGTCCGCTGATCATAATCAATAAAACTAACTTTTTCGTCTTTTAGATCAAATTGGACACTCGTAAAATAGACATCTTCATTTTGGACTGAACCTAGATCAATATTCAAACCAAATGCTTTTACATAGCCACTGAGTAGATAAGGTGCGTTATAAGAGAATTCGATTCCTTCATTGAGAGACTTCTTTTGATTGAACTTCTCTTGGTCTGCTTCCACGACTTCTGTCAGCTTGCCAAAACGAGCACCTTCGATCAACCCATGTATTTGAGAAATCAGGTTCTCACTATTCGTTTCTTTCACTGTATCTGTTTGAAACCATGTGAGGTGTAAAGGCAAATAAATTTCTGATGCTTTACGATAGCTTTGTGATTCAATCACTTGTGAATTGCTCTCTTCTAAGTTGATTGAGGTTTTCCCTGCTGGACTCAACCAAATTGCATAAGAGAAGTACAGGCTTAATGCAACCATCAAGATCAAACCAATTCGTATAAATTTTTCAGAAATCTTCATTCCCACCATTCCTCCTCATACGGTTCATAAGGTAAAGAAATATAGAAGGTTGAACCTTGTCCCTCCTTACTTTCTGCCCAGATTGCGCCACGATGTGCTTTCACTACTTCGCGAGAGATTGCTAAACCTAATCCTGTTCCACCTTGCGCTCTAGCTCTTGCTTTATCCACTCGATAAAAACGTTCAAATACACGATTCAAATCTTTTTTAGGGATACCTAGCCCTTGGTCTGTAATACTTAAAATCACATTGTTATGTGTTTCAAGCAACCGGCAAGTGATTGCTCCCCCATCGGGTGAATATTTGATCGCATTGTTCATGATATTGTCAATAACTTGGATGATTTTATCTGTGTCGATCTCGACCCACAGATCTCGTTGCGTAAATTCTCGACGGATCGTATAATTTTTTTCTTGATTACCAACCATCATATCAAAACGATCTAACACAAAATTAACGAGTTCATTAAAATTGACATATTCTAATTGTAATTGAGTATTCCCCGTATCCATGCGAGATAGATTCAGTAGATCATTGATCATGCGAATCATACGATCGGTCTCATCTAAGGTCACTTTTAAAAAGTTCGGTGCGACTTCTTCGTCCTTCCAAGCACCCTCACTCAGTGCTTCGATATAACTACGCATACTTGTTAAAGGCGTACGCAACTCATGGGAAACGTTCGATACGAACTCACGACGTTCCCGTTCTGTTTTCTCTTGTTCCGTTACATCATGTAAAACTGCAACCAACCCACTGATAAAGCCAGATTCTCGACGGATCATCGAAAAATCGACGCGTAAAATCATCTGGTCAGCTTCTCTCGCTCCAGTGGATCGATCTAAAATCATTTCATTCGGATCTTCTAACAGTTTTCGTAACGTGTATTCTTCTTCAATTGCTAAAAGGGTCAAGATTGACTGTCCGATTGCTTCTTCTTTTTTCAAGTCTAATAATGAGACAGCCATATCATTGATCGTAATGATCTTCCCACGACGATCGGTTGCAATAACGCCATCTGTCATATGTGACAAGACGCTGTCTAACCGATTTCGTTCAGCTTCCATCGTATCTTGCGCTTCCTCGATCCGTTCTGCTAATTGGTTGAACGTTTCAGCCAACTGACCTAATTCATCTTGACCATGGACCTTTACTTTACGGCTATAATCACCACGAGCAATGCGGATCGCTTGCTCACGCATTTCACCGATTGGTTGCGTAATGGAACGTGCGACCAGAACAGACACAACCATTGAGATAAATGCAGCAATTAACGAAGCCGTAAAGAAAATCAGTGCTGTATTATTGATTTCTGAATATTTTTGTTCGATATCACTTTTGACGTAAAGAGCCCCGATGACGGCGTCGCCGGTCGGGGACAAAATCGGTTGAATATTGATATTTACTCGTTTTCCGTCATCATCTAATGCGACATAGCGTTTGGTTGTAAAATCATTCATATCGACGTAATCATTTTTTTTGCCGACTGAACCTTGTTCGCTTACCTCTGTCGTTGCTCGAATGATGCCTTTTTCATCCACGACACGGATCTCGATGATATCACTTGAAGCACTGGTCTCAATAAAACGCTTGATATTCCCATTGACATCATCGATAGTCGCACTTTCATTGCCTTTCCCATTCAGTTCTGGACTAATCGTTGTCGCTAATGTTTCGACTGTTTGGTTCATATCTTTGATAAAGGTATTGATCGTTGAACGTTCCAATCCTCTAATAAAGTAAGCACCTATAATTTCAATTGAGATCAGTAAAATCAAAATAAATGTAATAGCTATTTTGAAGTTTACTGATCGAAAAAAACGGACTTTTCCTTTCATCCAATTACTCCTGTTCTTGATTACGCAAGTAATACCCTACGCCTCGGCGTGTAACTAAATAGCTAGGATGACTTGGATTATCCTCGATTTTTTCACGCAAACGACGAACGGTCACGTCTACTGTACGAACATCACCAAAATAATCATAGCCCCAGACGGTTTGTAACAAATGTTCCCGTGTCATGACTTGACCAATGTGTTTTGCTAAATAAAAGAGCAGTTCAAACTCACGGTGAGTCAATTCAATCGTTTCGCCACGTTTCGTCACCATATACGCATCGGGATGGATCGTTAAGTCCCCAATGATCAGTTCAGAAGGTGTGACTTCTTCCACTTCTTTGGTAGCAGAAGCGCCACGTCGAAGATTTGCTTTCACACGTGCCACTAATTCACGATTAGAGAACGGTTTGGTCACATAATCATCTGCTCCCAGTTCCAAGCCTAACACTTTATCGATTTCAGAATCCTTAGCTGTTACCATGATGATCGGCATATCAAACGTTTTTCGTACTTCACGAGCCACTTCTAAGCCATCCATTTTTGGCAACATCAAATCTAGTAAAATCAAATCAGGTTCCACTTCGGCTACTTTTGCTAAAGCTTCTTCCCCATCATATGCTGTATAGACGTCATAACCTTCTTTTGCTAAGTTAAATTTGACGATATCCGAAATCGGTTTTTCGTCGTCGACAACTAGTATTTTTTTCATAAAGAGCCACCTCTTAGTTAGTATTGTCATTCTGTTCCATTATACCGCATTTCTTATCAGGTTTCATCTTTCTAAAAAAATAGGACGTTATTGATAAAATTTGCATGATTGAACAGGCGGATTCGGATTCCTACAAACCTCCACGAATCCCACTTGTAGCTTATTAAAGTATGCGATTAGATGATTATAAAAATAAACCGCTAACTCGGAAAAGTTACAGCGGTTTATTCTTGCTTCATTTATTAAAGATCCGTATAGTGTAGCTCAAATCAAATATTTCATATATAAAAAACTATTTCGATTATTGAGAGTCACCAGAAAACATACCAGTGATCGAATCCCATATGCCACTAAAGAATCCTTTGATATTTTCCCAAAGCCCTTTTGATTTTTCTTGAATTTGCTTGCTTGCCTCAGTCAAGTCTAATTCCTTCACGAAGTCTTCAAAAATATTTTTATCTTTCATTTCACTCATCAACGAAGTTATTTCTGTGACTTGATCGCTTGTCATTACATCTTCTAGTCCATTATCCTTCAGAGCTTTTTCTACTGTCGTTTGAATATCCGCTTGTGTCAGCTCTTTGCCATCAGCAGTCTTAGCTGCTAATTCTTCTTTCGCTTGCTCCTGTGCTTTATTTAATGCTTCATCGGAATAGCCATCTTTGTCTTTGTTTTCTTCTGTGATAGACGATAAAACATCCATCTCATTTTGAGCCACGCTGACACGGTCTTGATTAATAATGCCCCCTGACTCTTCTACGATTTTGTACACACCAGCTAAAGCACCTGAACCATCGATTGGTACTGCAGATGCGACCGTCAATTTTGCATCGGTGATCCCAGCTGTTAACGCTGCATTTTGATACTGAGCGGCTGTGATCCGTGTGATATTTTCTGGTGTCGCGATATCAACAGTGATCCCTTCGCCTTCAGCAAGCGTCTGCATACGTACAGAACTGTAAACCGCCCAGTCCTTGGTAAATCCACCGTCAGGAATATAGGACATCAAGTCTGTACCAGACGTTTTATAGATCGGAGTTTCTCCTTTGATCCCTAATTTATCTAATGTATAAGTTTCTTGTTCTTTCGTTAACGCATTACCGATTGCTACTGCATTGATCTGTAATCGTTCACTAGAGCTGGTTGTCGTTGTTGACTCGGAGGAATCCGTAGCAACTGTCGAGTCGACCGTTCCTGAAATTGGGACAATACTTTGCGTTGTTGCTGTCTCGTCTGCTAATACGATTGGTGTTGCTAGTAAAACTTGGCTTGAGACCAAGAGAGTGGCAATAAGTTTTGTTTTCTTCATACATAACCTCCATGTAGCTGTTTTCTGTTTTAAACATTGTACTATAAGGTCAATAAGATAACCTACGCCTCAAGGCTGATTTGAAAAGAATCTTATACTATCTTTTAAGATTACGGGTGTTTTCTTAGCTATTCCAAACTTTTTAGACTTGAACTTTCATCAAAAAGCCCAACCTCCGAATGTATCCGAGTGTTGGGCTTGTGCCATCTCCTTATTCTTCTAAGCTTCCTAGTTTCCCATTTGTATGAATCGATTTTTAATAACGTAATTGCAACAGGATCGGCGATTGATTTTCTAATACTTCTGTTTCGGCAAAGATAACTTCTCCTCCGTAACGCATGACTTCATAAATGATTTCATTGACGATATCTTCGACGTAACCTTCGTCATTCGGTGAGATACCTACTAATTTGACTTGATGATCTCTAATCACTGCCTCTTGATAGTAAGCGTGATCCACAATCAATTTTTGCCCTTTTCCTTTAATTACTTGTCTGTAGATGTTGGCTACATCACGCTCTACACGCCCTTGGTTTTCCATCCCTACTATAGTGTGTAGTATCGTCTTTTTTTGATGACGAATGTATTCTTGAATCACCTGATTTGCTTGCTCTCCTATTGCCAACTCATTTTCGCCACTATCAACTGTAAAGTTCCCATAGATTTCTCCAACAATCCGTTCATCTTTATGTGAAATCTGTTTATATGTCGCAATATTTTCTGTTGTTCCAGCTAAAATGATTGGGTGTGGATGACGATTCAAATAAGGTTGTAACTCAGAATCAATCCATTTGAAAAACTCTTTTTTGTAATTCGTTTGAACACTTCCCATTGAATTCAATACGCGGTCTTTTGTCCAGTAGCCTTTATTCCTGATTGGGAAATGTGCGTCTTTCACTTCTTGTATCAGCTTATCATCTACATATTCTAGTAGACGTGAACAATCCATCCCAATCGTTAACACATAATAATGGTTCATTTTACTTTCACTTCGTAAGATTTCTTTTGTATGGAAATACGCATCAATAACAAATTGACTCTCCAACACAAACGGTACTTCGATTTGTTCATTGACGCTTGGCGAAATAAAATAGACAATGCTTCCTCTTTTATGCGTAGGTTGAAAGTCTTTTAACACTTGATCGATTTTACGAATCATTGTTTTCGCCGCTGTTCCTTCCCTTTCTTCCAACTCTAAAATAATCTGTTTGACTAGATTTTTTAACACTAGTTGATATTTTTCAGCACTTTTCTCGTCATTTGGCATCCCTAACATGATCGTTACCGCTGGATTTTCTCTGTGGGCACTTAATTCTAAATAATTCATTTTTAAACTCCTTCTTTCTACCTAAAAATAAACTGGCATAGTGATCAATCGATATGATCCGCATTTCTATGCCTACTTTAATGATATTGGTTAGAGCGATTCTAAGGTCAACCTAATGTTTTATACAAAATCAAAAATCCCGGAATAGTGTTTTTTCTTCTCCCAAAACTCTTGAAGCATGTTCCATTAAATTCAAAAATTAAATTTCCCCATAAAAAATCCCGCCCTAGAGAAGTCAGATCAATATCTAACTTCTAAAGAGCGGGATTCTATTTACGATTCTTTTCCTGTCCACTATTTTTTTCTAATTATTTTAGATAAAAAATAAATCTGTTCTTTGATGATCACTTCGCTTCGATCATATTATGCTTCAAGTATTTGTACACCGATCCCTAATAAACCTGGGCCAGTATGGACAACCAATGCCGGTGAGATTTGTCCAAAATAAATCTCTTGGGCATTTGGGAATTCACGTTCAAAGCGAGCTTTCATTTCAATTGCTTCTTCTTCCGCTGCACCATGTGCGACTGCCAAGTTGAAGACTTTCGCATCCCCGACAGTTTCTTTCACATAGGACATTGTTTTGTCTAAACTTTTCTTTCTGCCTCGTGCTTTACCTACTGTATAATAGATGCCCTCTTCATTACAAGAGATAATGGGATTCAATTTTAAGGCATTTCCTAAAATTGAGGCAACTAGACCGATACGTCCGCCTTTTTGCAGGTATTCAAGTGTTGCTACATTGAAAAAGACTTTCGTCCGTTCTGCTAATGCAACTAATTCATCGATCAGCGTTTCCCATTCCATGCCTTCTTCGATCCATTTTGCGGCTTGGATTGCTGTAAAACCAGCACCGATCCCAATATTTTTAGTATCTAATACATGTGTTTGGATTCCTTCTTGTTCTTGCGCAACAAGACGAACCACATTATTCGTTCCGCTCAAACCACTTGAAATAGTGATTGCTAGAACTTTATCATAGCCATCATTTTTGATTTGATCAAAAATTTTAGTGATTGATTCTCCATCAGGTAACGAAGTACCCGGAATTTCCTCAGGTAAACGCTTATAAATCTCTTCAGGAGTGATATCGACCTTGTCTGTATATTCTCTATCTTTATAAATGATTTTCAAAGGGATCACATAAATATTGTACATATCGATGATTTCTTGTGGCACATCTGTTCCTGAGTCTACTAAAATCGCAATCTTATTCTTCATTTTCTTTCTCCTTTTTTGCCTCTTGTAAATATTCGCTTTCTAGGCTGATCGTTTTTTCCGCTAGTAGCTTCATTGCAAAAGAAATCGTCGCTGAACGTACAGCAACATATTCTAATGGAAGTTCTTGATTCAGTAATTGTTCATGTTGTTTTCCTTGGGCTAATTGACTGACCATTCGTATTGCATTTTCTTGTTCATCACAAAAAAGATTGTATGCTTCACGGATGCCCACTGTTTTTCCTTGAAACAAAATTCCTTCTTTGATTTCAGGAATCGTCAACACTTGTTTAAGCGTTGTGATAGCAATCAGAAATGCCACATGTTGTTTGTTGTATCGCTTTTTGATTGGCGCCGGTACCAAACCTAGTTTCACATAATTATTAACCATTGAAGAAGTTAACAAAGGATGTTTTTCTCCTTGGATAACTGGTGATAAGTGACGATCCACCAGGGTCTTGACTTGATCCATGTATAGCTCCAAGTCTGGAAGTTCTTCCCAATGAGGTAAACGAAACGTTTCGATACTGACAGCCCAATCAATTAATTGCTGGCGCATTTTTTCCATTATGAAAGCTCCTTTAATGTTCTCATTAATATCTTATCAAAGTTTTCAAAAACATTCAATCTAGTTACTCAAACTAGATAAATTAATAACAAAATCAAACACCAATAACAAGTGTTTAAATGAGGTTTGTTCTAGATTCTTCTTGGAATAAAAAAAGACCCGCCATTTTCATGACGGGAAAGGAGTAAAAAAATGAAAAAGTGTTATGGGTTGTTCTTTTGCAAGAACTTTGTTGGTTGGGATACATTTATCATAACGGTCATTTATGAATAAACTATGAATGAATTTCTAGGAAGTAGTAAAGTTTTCGTAGATTTTTTATTGTACGTACCTTGCATTTTAAAATGCTTAGTGCTACTATAATAAAGTACTTTTTCATATGGGCCGTTAGCTCAGTTGGTAGAGCAGCTGACTCTTAATCAGCGGGTCGCGGGTTCGAGCCCCTCACGGCCCATTGGGTGCCAAACCCACGTCACCAGTACACTCTTGGCTACTTCGGTAGTTTGGAAAAGAGTGTGCGTGGTGGCATTTTTTTGTTTTAAACATTTTTTTATCACCTTTAAAAAGGCGTACAAGGGTTTTATTCTCTCCTGTTGATTATTGGGATACTTACGTGATTATCATTATCTTCACCACTTATCTATTTACTCCCAAAACGCTTCGCCTCTAAGTAGATGATCTATGCTCTTTTCAAGAATCAAAATATTTCTGTCTAAATTCTTAGAAAGAATTCCCACTTTTCGGGTATCTTTCAAAGATAGATTAACACCATATCTTTCAAAAATATTAGGAACCTTTTGATTCAAAAAACCCCCTCCTTTTCCAGTTAACTTTAAACTAAATTAATTGCCTTCTTTCCCTCGCTAATCGTCTCATCTTCTTCATCGAGTACTTGTAATAGCGTTCCCAAACTAAACATTTTCTTCTTTTTGTCCCCCAAAAACATACCAAAAAAGCGTTCCATTAACATTTGGTTAACGAAACGCTCTATACATTGTTCAATTATATCATTTAAAGATAGATCACTTTCTCTTATACAGATTGATTCCCTATCTACTCCATAGAAAAATTATGTTTCAGACTCCCTCTGAGATCCATTAAAATTGTCTTTTTCTCTATCATCTTACCCTTTTTTTCTATCAGTACTCAAATTGGCGATAATAGCGTCGAATTTCCAGCGGGTGGCAATTCATTTGTTCGACATAGGCATCAATCCGCTGTGTCACGCAATGCATCAATAAGTGAGAAAGCACTCGGCCACGATATTTCTCACTTATTCCTGAAACAGGATAGTCCTTCGTATCGATCAATGTATAGTTTGCACAAATTCTTGGTAACAATTTAGCGACTCTTTCTGATAATGGGCGTTGTTCGTCTTCTCCTAAAAACACTGTGACAGGTGTAGTTTCATCAACGATTTCCAACGTTCCGTGAAGAAACTCAGCAGCATGGATCGATTTTGAACGTAACCAGCTTTGTTCCTCCCAGTAGCACATGGCGTAAGAATAGACTGCACCCCATTGATTTCCCGCACCGATGAAATAATGCATGGCATCATGACGATGTTTCTCCGCAAATCCTCGCCCAAATTCATCCGCCTGCTTCTCAGCTTCTACTAATCCTTTTGCTAAATATTGTTCCAATTCTTGATAGTAGGCTTCGTAATCAGGAAAATCTCCATGGTTTTTCATTAACCGATCTGCCACCATAAAGAATTTTATTTGTTCTGTTCCTGCTGCAGGATACGTAATGATATGGTCACATTGTTCCGCCAAAATACTGCCTTTTGTATCAATAAACCCTAATAAGGTTGCTCCTACTTTTTTGATTTCTTCAACTGATTTAACCACTTCTTGTGTCGTTCCAGTAACAGAGGACAAGATAACTAACGAGTCTTTAGTCAAACGACGGTTACCGGTTGTATAATATTCTGCCGCATGTTGGACGTAAACTGGTAGGTCGCTTTTTCCATTGATGTAGGTAACTGCTTGCATGGCAGAAGCATACGTACCACCAATTCCTAGATAATAAATCGCATCAAAGCCTTGTTCATCAAGGAAATCGACTATTTTTTCAATTTCAGGACGTAGCTCTAACATTCCTTGGATATCATCAATTTGTTGTTGTTCATTAAATTTAAGCATTTTTCCACCTCTAAATTTTACTTTTTAAAACTTGATCAAAGTCATCAAAAATACGGTTATTCAGATCGATCCCTTTAGCACCTGCCCCGAGATAGGAGAAAATTTGGAACGGAATAACTAAAAGCAAAGAAGAAAAAGTTTCTTCACATGCTACATCCAGCCCAAGTGTATCGGGATTCTTTGCTACTGCTGTGGTGATCGTATAAGCTTTTCCTACATGAGATTCTATATAATCATGCAATAGTTGGGCTCTTGATTGATTCGAGCTTGGTGCTTCTATAAAGAAGAGCACATGTTGATGATTGGCTTCAAGATAAGGTCCGTGCATATAAGCTTCCAATTCAAACCCTTGAGAAGGCACTCGAATGGTTTCGGTGAATTTCGTTTCAAATTCTTTAGCGGTTCCCCAGTTTGGTCCATAACCGACTGCCACAAACCGATTCGCTAGTTTAAAGATGCTTGCGTTTTTCTCAAAAAAATCAATCGTTTTAGCTATAACTTGCGGAATGGCCTCAATCATCTCCTCTAACTGGTTTTTGGTCATCGACACTTGTTCATCGGATAGTATTCCTTTACTGTAACCAATAGATACCCCCATTAAATAGAGTTGTAATACCGTTGCTACATATCCTTTTGTCACGAATCCAACGGTTTCGATCCCAGTTCCTAGATCAATTCTTTCGTTTGCTTTTTGAGCCAGAAGACTTTGGGAATCACTACTTAAACTGATTGTGTAAAAACCTTGTTCGGACAAATGCGCCACTGCATCTATAGTAGAGGTACTTTTTCCGCTTTGAGAAACCGCCAAAACTGTCTCTATTTCTTTAGAAAGATGTCCGTAATGATTAAAGTGGTATGGCTCTTCAATAGTGACAGTGATCCCCGCTAATTTCTCCATCGCGTACTTTGCTGCTAAACAGGCATTTGAAGAAGAACCTGTTGCCAAAATCAATAGATGTTCGATCGCAGCTCTTTTTTCTTCTTTTTTAGGAACAAATTCCTGCAAGATCTTAACTAATGTTGCTTGCTCTTCCTGTATATAGTCCATCATTGTTGCCACAACAATTCCTCCTTAAAAGAGTCCAATCAAGGATCCCAAAATACCTAAGACTGCTAATCCAAGCAGGATAATCAACGGTTTGACTTCTTTTTTCAAAAGATAAAAGACAGCGCCAAATGCACCTAATGATAAAATTTTCGGTACGATATCATCAAAGATACTTTGTACCGTAACCGCATTCTCTCCTGAACCGATCTGCAACGGAATGTTGATATCAATCATCGTAGCGGTCATTCCTCCTACGACCATCAACCCAATAATCGCCGCGCCATAGGTTAAGCTTTCCATCAAACCGTTTTCCTGAATTTTCTTTAAAAATCCCGATCCAAGTTTATATCCCCAACCAGTCGCAAAATAACGAAATAGTAGATGTGGGACATTGAAAATCAATAGAAACAGAATCGGACCTAGTATATTCCCTTGTAATGCCAATGAAGTTCCTACCCCTGTGGCAATTAACCGTAACGTTCCCCAAAAGAAAGAATCGCCAATCCCTGCTAAAGGCCCCATCAAAGAAGTCTTGATGTTTTCGATTGCTGATGAATCAAAATTCGGATCATTGCTATTTTCTTCTTCCATCGCCGCGTTGATTCCTAAAATAAGCGTGACGATATGCGGGGTCGTGTTGAAAAATTCCAGATGTCGTTTCAACGCATCAGCCATAGATTCTTTTGTTTTATAGAGTTTCTTCAAAATCGGAATCATAGCATAGACATAAGCTAAATTCATTTGTCGCTCATAGTTCCATGAGAACTCCATTTGAAATGAACGCCAAAAGACATGATTCAACTCTTTCTTGGTAATCTCGGGTTTCTCATTAGAAGTCTTCTTCATCATCAAGTACCTCCCCTGAAGTCATTTGAACAGATTGCCCTTGTTCACGAATGTTTCTTAAATTCACAACTACAACAGCAGTTATCGCTCCAAAGATCGCAATTCCCGTAACAGGAATCTCTAAATAAGCTGCTAATGCAAAACCTAAAAAGAAATAAGGAGCAACTTGTTTGTTGATCAGCAACCGAGCCAACATGGCAAACCCTAAGGCTGGAATCAAACCAGTTGCAACTGATAATCCATTCTGTACAAATACCGGAATCATCTCCAATAACTTACTAATCGTATTGCTGCCCACCATGAAGGAAATCGTAACTATAAGGGCTAACATCAAAGACAAGCCAAAACCGGCTAATAAGTGCATTCGTTCCACACCTTTGTAATTCCCATCAGTCGCGTATAAATCAGCTTTTTGGTTCATCATTGGAATAAGCAGGCCTAAGTATACATTTTTCAGGATTAGCGTTAATGTAGCGATTGGAAGTCCTAATAGTAAAGCTGTCTCAGTTCCCGCTCCTGCTGTAATTGCGAATGCTGTGCCAAGAATTCCTCCTGTTACAACATCTGGTGGGATAGAAGCACCTACAGAAAACGAACCAATAAAAGCTAATTCCAGTGTGGCACCCATAATAATTCCTGTGTTTACGTCCCCTAATACGATTCCTGTAAACAACCCAGTAACAATCGGACGCGACAGTAATGATGTTCCCAATGCGTATTCAGACTGCGCAATAAATGCAACAATTCCAAGTAATATTGCTTGCAGCATCTCT
Organism: Enterococcus sp. AZ062; assembly: GCF_051715065.1. Taxonomy (NCBI): domain Bacteria; kingdom Bacillati; phylum Bacillota; class Bacilli; order Lactobacillales; family Enterococcaceae; genus Enterococcus; species Enterococcus sp. AZ062. The sequence continues at coordinate 2,798,699 of NZ_JBIOTB010000001.1, forward strand.
TTTGCCCCTTTCTTTATAAAACATCTTCGACAGCGACTTTTTTATCCGAAGGTACTTGACGGATATCGACAGCAATTCCTTTATCAATCATTTTTTTCAAAATTTCTTCCTCCGCAGGTAAAATATTAACTGCCTTTCCAATATTCTTAGTTCCTTCTTTGGCTTTGATCCCACCCAAATTGACTTTAGTGATTTCTGGATAGTGTTCTGCTAATCTATAGGCATCCTCGATGGAATCTACTACGATGAACAATTTGTATTTATCGGTCACGCCGCTTTGTAATGCTTGGATGGAATCCTCAATTGTTTTAATCACCAGTTTGACGCCTTGCGGTTTTGCTAGTTTGATCGCTGTCTTACGAATATCATTTGTCGGCACATCATCATTGGCAATCAAGATGCAATCTGCGCCTAAATTTTGCGTCCAGGAAAATGCGACTTGTCCGTGTAATAGTCGATGATCGACTCGTGTCAAAATAATCATGTTGACCCTCCTAAAATTCTTCTTCTTCGATTTCTTTTTCTACACTATCATTACAAAACTGGATCATCTCTTTCGAATTGGCCAGCGTTTGGTGGATCGTTTCTGAGATTGCACCTCCTCTTTGAAATTGTGTCGTCAATTCAATCAACAATGGCAAATTCAAGCCTGCAATCAAGTAAAAATTTGGTTGTTGGATATAACGCAAAAATTCATTGTTCACGCTACCGCCGAAAATATCTGTGATAACGATCACTTCAGAATGTTTATATGTTTGCATCAGGGTATCCACCGTTGTCGTCAGATCAAATGTTTCTTCCACATAGCAGTCAATCGCAACGACTGATTGTTTTTTACCGCAGATAAGTTCTAACGAATGTAAGATTCCTGATGCAAATCTTCCGTGTGATGCTAAAATAACGATTTGTTCCACTGCTTTCACCTCACTTTGCTCCAAGTTACACCTTACTAAACGCAAAAAGCGTGCCAAAAAAAGTGGCACGCTTTTCTTATTGATTAAAAGTCCGCTTCACCCATTGAATAATCAGTGTTTCCAAATAAAACATCATAAATGTAGCAAACTTCAGATTCCGGTATCGCGACACTGTAAACCTTCTCAATGACACTAAACGCTTTTTTGATTTCATTCAGCTGTTTTTCATGACACTGGAGTAATGTGTTGCTAGCATGATAATTATCAATGGCTTCGTTTCGAATAAGACGTTCAATCAAGCAACTCGTATGGACAAACAACGCAAGTTTGCGATCATTGGTGATCCGTTGCTGCCACATGCGTTCCAGATCTCCCGCGAAAAATTCCATTTGGGAAATTACTTTTTCTGTATCTAGAATCGTTACCGATTGAATCACTCGATTCAATGAAAAGTTTCTTACTAATTGATTGTTCACATAGGCGATCATCTCTTCATCCAATTCTTCCTTTAACCAACTTAATAACACTTCTGTCCCAGCGCCTGAAATCAGTTCTTCTAAAGAAATAAAAGGTGCCAGCTCTTGGCGAGGTTTAGTGGTTCCTATAATACCAACAACATCATAAGATGTTAATATCTGTTTCATATGTTCACTATTTTCCAACTGGTTGAATTCATAAGGAAGGATCCGAATCTGTAAATGATCAGGAATACTTTTTTCTAATAAGGTGGAGATTTGAACAGCGGTTCCAATTCCAGTTGAACAAGTCGTAATGACAACTTTCTCTTTTTTAACTTTCGGAAGAATGATCTCCCATTCATTTTGGTGGCAAGCATTTACCCGCTCAGGAATCTCTCTCAACGAAACGTTCTGCTGAATGCATTCTCCGACAGCGATGGCTACACTTGTCGTTACATTGTTCATCATGACAATCGGTACCTTCAATTCTGGAATATATTGATAGATTTCTTTCAAAGAACCCATGTCGAACAAGACAACTAGTCCATTAGATACGTCGTTTTTCTGAATATATGCGGTGACTCTTTCCGCAATTTGCTTAGGAGTAACTTCTAATGGCATATCAAAAGATTGAAAAACCGATTCATTCAGTAAGCGGTTCGCAACATTTGCGATACTGCTAGCAGTTGCATAGCCATGGGCTACTATGATGCTTCGTGGAAGCAACGTTTCTTTGGAATATCCCATATCGTTGATATAAAGTGTAAAAATGATTCGGTCCATACTCGTTAGTTCAATATCCAATGCGTTTTGTACTAAACCTATCAGATTTTCTGTGTAGCGATCACTTGTAGAATAATGCTTCTTAACACTTTTCAACAGGTCTTCTGTCAATAAAAGTTTGTCTTGATCATCTGGCAGCCACTCCACATTTCTGCGCAGCCACAAATAATAACTGATCGTATAAACCATACTACCGTTAAAGTTAATTTGGAAAGAATGCTCGATTTGCTCCATCATTCGCTGAACATGCTCTGTCACAAAAATCATTGTCCGCTGTTTTTGTTCCTGCTTATGGTCAAACAATAAATTTTCAAACAGCCTTTCAATCACTTTAGAAATAGGAGGGACAGCTGTTGCAAAGTCCTGTCCCGCTTGGACATAATTGAACAAAATCTGTTCATACGTTTGAATGATTTTTTGCTGTTCTGGCTCACTTTCCGCAGTTAGTTGCTGGATTTGCGTTTGCCCATCAATAAGAATCGGTTGCATCATCACTAATTCATTGGGTTCCTTTGTCAACTGCAATAACTGTTCTGGTAAATGATACACAGTGACCACTATTTTTTTCACCCCCCGTTTTAGACTGGCTGTATAGCTTTTAGCTGTAATAATCTTAATCATACTTTTCAATTCACCGACATTCCCAGAAAAATGACTAGTCGTTAATATTTCGATTACTTGGGGCGAGAGCTCCAAGGGCAGGCCAATACGCTTTTGCTCGTCAAAGAATGCTTGCAAGGTCAGCTGTTTCCGTTCGGAAATCGTCCGTTCTTCCAAAGCAGGCAGTGTTGCTTGAATTGGGATTCGTCGCAAAAAGGTTGTTAGAAATGTTTGTTTGAAATCTTCGGTCGTCGCAAACACCAGCCGACAATCCACTGGGATTGACCGGCTCGTATCCCCCATTCGATAGATAACTCCCTGATCCATAAAAGTGAATAATTTTTCCTGTCCTTCGGCATTCAGTCGATGAACTTCATCTAGGAATAGTACCCCGCCGGCTGCTGCTTCAAATGCACCTCTACGATCTTCTTCTGCTCCAGTGAAGGCTCCTTTCACATGTCCAAATAAATTACTCGTCAATAAATCTTGGTTGTTGGCATACTGCGCGCAATTGATCGTGATCAACGGAGCATCGCTCTCTAATAATTCATTTTCCACACAATAATGATGGAACATTTTTACAAGAAAACTCTTCCCAGTTCCACTTTCCCCCGTCAGCAAGAAGGGAAGCCCACCATTTGGATAGAAGGCTGCCATCTTGACCTGTTCAATCACTTCTGCCAGACTGCCTTTGCTGCCGATTACACTGGAAAAGAAATCTTCTTTTCGATCAAAAAAGGGCTTTTCTGCTCCAACAGCAGCTAGACTATCATATACGTTTTGGGTTAAGGGGTAATTTTGGATTTCAAATGCCTGTTTATGAAAAAAATACACTGGCCGGGTAGTAATTTTTACTAGATGTCTTTCTTCCGTTAACTGATTTAAATAGTGACTGATCGTGTTTCTCTTGACTAAAAACTTCTCAGCAATATCCTTCGCGGTGAAAATATCGCTTACATTTTCGATAGAGAAAAAAGCTGTTTGATTTTGTAAGTAAGCAAGTAATTGTTCTTTCATCGTCGTTCTCCTTGTCCTCTTTATCTGATTATCATAACTTAAAAGGCTAAGACTTGCTATACAATGCATAATAGAGTAATTATTCTTTTAAACCACAAAAAGTAGCATCCTGAACAACGATTGCCACTTTTATTCTGTATATATAATACTTATGTTACAGTCAGTAAATAGTTGTATTACTATTTCGATTCATTTATGTTCGCTTAACACTATTAATTTCGATCCGATAGTACTATTCACCACTTCAACTCCATCTTTTACCATATTGGTGAGGATCAGTGGTCCCTTATTTTTTTTGATCCAAGCGCCAATTACCCTTATTAGAGTTCGACCCATTTTTTTCAGTTATTTTTGTGCTGAAGTCATGGGCACGTGACATAAGTTAACTAGTTACGCTTTCCAGATTTGACTTTACACAACTTATTAGTCCTTATTGACAAAGAGCCAGATTCTTGCTTGTTTCGCATTAGTAAACAAAGAGGCTCGTAAGTACTTTAATAGGACTTACGAACCTTTTTCACTTTTCTGTCTCATAAGCGGACTCACTACTTCGCGTCACTTTTTCTCAGTAGCGATCATTCCACATACAATGTCACAAATTTTGCATGGTTAATCTTTTCAAGAGTGACGGCATTATTTTCCACCAAAAGTGCTTCTCTCTTAGCTTCTTTTAGATTGACTGTTTCTACTACGTTCACTGGATGGTTGAATGTGATAGACGCATGTCCCACTTCATCTAAAAGCCCATTGTATAGACGCAAAATGTAACCTGAACGCTCTTCCGCCTTTTTCAATACACTCAAGGTTAGATTGCCATTGATCTCAAAAAGACTAAAGTTTGTCGGCAAAGTTGGCTCAACCGATCCTAAAGTAAAAATCAATCGGGAATTCAGGAATTCTGCGTATTGATAAAGAGTGATCGGTGTTACTGCTTGTTTGGCACGTTGTGCGACATTTGCTTGGTCAAATCCCTGAGCAAAGTAAACAATGGAGAAATCAAAATGCATCGTTTTGTGGCACTGTGCAGCTGGTGTCTCAATCACTGATTCTCCTGAAGCACGCCCTGGGCGATACAGTAGATTCTCTTTCCCCATGAAGCCATAGGTCCGGAAAATCGTTAAGCGAATCGTATCAAACGCTTCCCCCACAATCTCATATTCACGTACCCCTTGGGGCATAACTGCTACGCCATGGGACGCATCGAATAAACCGACAAAGGATTGACAAGTTTCTATGGCAATCGGTTGCTCATTCCATTGCTCTTTATTGGCTTCCCAAAGGGCCATTTCTTTTTCAAATACAACTGGACGCTCCAACGTACCAAACTGTTGGTCAGCAAGCGAAAATTTCGAGGCAATCCCAGTATTAAATAGCACACATACCCGATGGCTATCAACTTGTTGGTTTTCAACCGTTAATTTGAAATCAATTTGTTGTGATTGTTTTTTCAACACCATCGTCAATTGGATCGGCAGTGAAGACGAGACTTTCTTTTCTGCACGTTCAGCTAAATCCTTCGGAACCTTCAACGTGAAAGCTATATGGATCTTTTGGTAGATTTCTGATTGCTGAATGGTGATCGTTGGTTGCGCATCAATTGATGAAATCACAAAATCTTTCACAGGTGGTGAATAATTGAATGAATCACCATCGTCGCCATTTTCTTCAATGATCCCTTGGTTTTTGTAAAGCACTTGATTGGTTTTATCAAGAATATCCAAAGAACCATTGTTATTGACAGTGATCTGATAGTACTCGTTTTCAACCGTATTGGTTTTTACCTCCTGCAATGGTGCGCTTGTATCACCTTTCAAATCAACCGTCAGCTGGGTATAACCCATACTCGGCACATCCGTCGTTTCTAAGGCAATCTTCACTTTATAGACTTTCTCCGGCAAATAGATTTCCTTGACTGGATTTAAAATATTTCCTTGATTCAAAACATACTCCGTTTGGTCGGTAAGCTCTAAAATCGTATAAGGCAACGCCTGACCAGCTTGATCAAGAATCGCAAACTCTTTTTGTGGCAAATAAACTTCTGCTTCAATGACCCCATTGCGTCTTGTATCATAGGTGTTGAAGAGTGTGAAAGTAATTTCTTGTGCTTGTGGGTTATTGATTGCAGTAGAAATCTGTCGTAAAGTCAATTCGACAAGATTCATGGAAATATCTCGCGCCTGCTTATAGCGCATATAGATATCTTCATTGGTCGTATCAGAAACACAAGAACCAATGGAATCATGCGCCGCATTTTCAAACATTAACTTCCAAATCTCTATGACTGTTTCCACGGGGTACTCAAATCCTAATTGCATGGCCATCGTTAAGATAGGCTCCATAACATTGACTAAGTAATGTTGGATCTGAGTGTTCATTGCCTTCAAATCAGGACGTGAAGAAAAAATCGTTTTATGGATTCGCATCAATTTGCCATTGATCAGTTCACCGGCGATTTCTTCCAACTCAGGATGGCGTTCTTTGACTGCGGCAATGTATTTTTCAATCGTTGAAAATTGTAACTCATACTCATCCTCATAAAGTTGATTCATTCGATCAACCAATTCTGGAAGATTTTCTCTGACTGGTGCTTGATCGAAACCATTTGGAAAATACACTTGATCCGTAGCACTGCGTCCCCAAGTCGTTTTAAACGGTTCTTGATGTAAGAACTCTGCTAATTCTGCTTCTCGTTCAGGAATGGCACCGCCAATGTAGTACCCACTTGGGATCTGGTAGACATTGACCACCGAACCATCTTCTCCACGCCATTTGTACTCTGTATGTTTAACGTCGTCATCACTGACACCACGCCAAAACATCGTATCATTGATACCAAACTCACGATAGATTTGTGGCATACTGGCTGCTTGGCCGAAAGAATCTGGGACGTACCCAACATTCATGTATGTCCCGAATTCTTCACAAATTTTCATGCCGTATAACATATTCCGAACAATGCTTTCTCCCGAGATCACTAATTGATCGGTTTGAGTGTACCATGGGCCAATGATCAACTTCCCTTGTTGAACAAGTTGTTGAATCCTTTCTTTGTCCTGCGGACGCCACTTCAAGTAATCATCTAACAGCGAAGCCTGTCCATCTAAAATGAAGCTCTCATAGGGATCATCCTTTTCTAGTTGTTCAATGACTTTTCTTAAATTGTGCATCAAATAGATTTTCGAGCGACTTGTAGTAAAATACCATTCGCGATCCCAATGACTGTGGGGTACGACATGTACTGTTTTTTTCATTCAATCATTCCTCTCCCGTTATAAAAAAGGCACGTAACGATGGTTGTCGTTAGTGCCTATTAATTTTTCTCAATTTTTTTACCATCTGGTACGCATAATTTGTTCCTTACGTAAAATATTTCGAATTTTGCCATTTTCGTACAAGCTAAAAGCGTTCTTAGAAAATCATCTGCTCGTGCCTTTTCTTTCGCTACTATTTAGCTAATCGGCTTTGTTACTCAATTTTCAAAGCTCAATTCAATATCATCAAGCGTAATGTCTTCTTTTTGTTCTTCTTGCTTATTGAAATTCACAAATAAAGGAGCGACAAAACCGATGAAAGCAGCTCCTGCAAATAGTCCAATCAAATACGCCCAACCGTTCCCAACAGTGAAGAAGCCATAAATCCCTCCAACAGGCGGCATTTTGTCATACATTCCTAACGCGATCCCCAAACCTGAAGCGATTGCTCCTCCCAACATGTTGATCGGTACAAGCCGTAATGGATTGACTAATGTAAAAGGAATTGCTCCTTCTGTGATTCCGATAAAGCCCATAATAAAGTTATTACGGCCAGCATCCAATAGCTCTTTATTGAATCGATTTTTGTGGAATAAAGTTGCTAAGGCGTATCCAAATGGCACCGCACAAATCGCAACATTTACGATAATTGCTGGTAAATACACACCTTCAGCTAGTAAAACATTTCCTGCCATCCAAGCAGCTTTGTTTACAGGCCCACCTAAGTCAGAGCCAATCATTGCCCCCATGATGACTGCAAGCAAAATTTTGTTGACGTCGTTTTCAATCATGGTTCGAATCCATTCAACCAAGCTAGTATTGATCCATGCCAATGGCTCAGAGAGTAATGCGCCCATGACGATCGCTACGGATAATGTAGCAATCAAGGGTAAAATGACCAGCGGCATCACTCCAGCAAATGACTCCGGTAATTTGATATGTTCTTTAGCCCACTTCACTAAGTATCCTGCTAAGAACCCAGCAATAACTGCCCCTAAAAAACCAGCATTTGTGCTAGAAGCGACCGCACCGCCGATAAAGCCGGCCCCTAAAGCAGCTTTATCTCCAACAGAATACGCTATAAACCCAGCTAAGACAGTATTGATCAAACCGATTCCTGTCCACCCTACTTGTTCAATCAAATAAAGCGCATGTTTAAAGCCTTCAGTGCCAGCATAAGGATCTAAGCTTGTTATCCCCATACCAAGAGCAATCATTTTCGGAATGGCAACAACTAGTGAAGCGCCAATAATCAACGGCAGTACAAAACTAATTCCACTCATCAAGTGGCCTTTTACATCTGCTAGAACTCTTTTCATCATCCTTGCCTCTTTCCTTTAGTTTGCGTTTCTTTGTTCCACAGCTGCGACACATTTCTTTAGCACCGCTTCCGGTGCTTTGATACACGTATTAATATTTACCCGAATTTGCGGTTTTCCTTCAAACCGTTCCATCCCAACAACTTTTTGATCAGTCGCTAAAAGCAAGAAATCTGCTTCTTTTGCTTCTGCTGCAGTGATCTCGTTGACTTGCCCTAACGAACCTTGCTGTTCAATTTTGACCTCATAGCCCAGTTTCACACCAGCTTTTTCTAAAGCTTTTGCGGCCATCGGTGTATGTGCCAATCCTGCTGGACAGGCGGAAATCCCTACTATTTTCATATGATTTTCTCTCCCATCATTTCCTTTTTGATCAATTCTGCTAAATAAGCTTTATCTTTTGATTGTTGAATCTGCTGGATGAATGTATCTTCAAGCAACGCTGTTGCTAGGCGACTCAACATTTGCAAATGCACCGTTCCTTCATCTTTTTTAGGAACCATCAAAGCAAACACATTTTTGACTGCAGAATCATCGAAGGTTTCCCATTCGATGGCTTGTTCTAAGCGAATAAACAAAACGGTCGGTTCCAAAACCGGTTCAGCTTTTGCATGCGGAATAGCAAAGCCTTCTTGTAAGCCGGTTGAATATTGTGCTTCCCGTTCAATGAATGCCGCACATGTGTCTGCTGCATCGGTAACGATTCCGGATTCATAGGCATGATTCGCAATCACGTGAAACAGTTCTTCTTTTGATCTAACAGCCACATTCAAGAGAATATTTTTTTCCTGAAAGTCCATCTCATCTGCTCCTTTCCTTTATTCTGAAACCATCATAGTAATTCGTGTGGTTTATTTTCTGTACACGTTTAATTTACGGTTTCTGATACACGATGTAAACACACCAAATTTCCAATTCAAGTGGCAATCATTAGTAAAGCGTTTTCCAAAATGACTGCCAACTCTTCTGGAAATTTTCAGTACTAGTGAAACATTTCATTCTTATTCTTTCTATTGTATGATGAGGAAGAGCACGGAGGTGAAACAATTGTCAAAACTTGCTTATCAACGATTAGATGATCTATTGGAAGTATTAACTAGACAAACGGTGCCGCTACCAATGAAGGAGTTAACGAAAAACTTCTCGATTTCTGAACGAACGGTTCGGACAGACATTGCGAATTTAAATGATTTATTAACAAACGTGGGAGCCTCCATCAAGTTGATTCGAGGGCAAGGCTATTTGTTGTCCATTGGTTCAAAAGAACAATTTCATGACTGGTGGACAGAAAGTATGTCAACCACAGAGTCCTTTCTAACCACTAGTGAAGAACGACAAACCTACCTACTTTTCCTATTATTCAAGAATGAAAACCCTTTATCCCTGGATGATTTTCTCGATCGGTTATTTATTAGTAAAAACACATTTTACTCATACTTAAAAACGGCTCGAGACAATTTAGCCGCCTATCACTTAAAAATAGTAAATCGTCCAAATATTGGCTTTGAAGTCTTGGGTAACGAATTCGCCAAGCGTCAGGCTATCAGTGATCTGTTGATTGAAAAAGATCTACAAGAGTACTTGATCGGTTTTACAGAAATGGAACTTGAGTTGTTTGATACGATCAATCTAGTCCACTTACAAGAATTGGCATTAAATCATCTGGCATCCTTAGACTTGTTAGACTCTGACTACTATCATAAAAACATTCTTTCTCATTTTGCTTTAGCAATCAGCCGCTTTATAGCTGGCCATGAGATCAACGAATTTCCCTTGCACGTGCCTGCGCTCAAAAAAGACGCCCAGAAAGTAGTTGGTCATTTCTTAGAAGAAATCGATCATGCATTTGATATACAATTGACTGCAGGAGAAAAACAATACTTTATTTACTATCTTGCGATGAATGCACCACGTTTAGTTGAAACTGGCGATTCAAACGATTCTTCCACAGAAACTGCTAAAGCTATCGTCGAAGAATTACTAACTGCGATCAAACAGACGTCAAACTATGCATTAGAGACAGATAAGATGCTAATAGAAGATCTGACTTCTCATATAGAAGGTTTTATCAATATGAATCTAATGGATGCACGCCGCAGCAATCCATTACTGGCAACGATCAAAAAATCTTTTCCACAGGCTTATGATTTATGTTTGACCCATTTAGAAACGGTAAGCATGAAACATGGTTTTTATTTTTCTTCTGATGAGATCGGTTATATTGCTTTGCACATCGCAGGTGCTATGGAAAGGAGTTCCATCAGAAATCATCATAAACATCGCGTCATCCTTGTTTGTGGAACCGGTCGAGCCATGAGCCGTATTATTGAAGCGAAAATCATCAAGCACTATCAAGAAACGATCGAAGTCGTTGATCGCTTTTCTTATGTTGAACTACAACAATGTGATCTTTCTGCAATTGATTTTGTAATCACAACCGTTCCATTAGAGCAGTTTTCTGTTCCTTCAATTTATATCAACATGGCACAACTAGACAAGGAAATCAGCAAAATCGAATCGTTCATTGAAACACTAAGCGAAGCAAAAAACGGCATCTATTCATTGTTTCAAGAAGCATTTTTTCTTCATGAAAATCATGCAGATAAAGAGACCCTGTTAGAGAAAATGGCACAGCAATTGTACCAAAAAGATTTTGTGCCAAAAGATTTTTATGACAGTGTGAAGAAACGAGAAGCAATCAATCAGACGAATATCAACGAGTGGTTAGCTATCCCCCATCCCATGACATTGATGGCGAAACGCTCGGTTGTTTCAGTGGCAATCATTCCAGATGGCGTTGATTGGGGAAATGGTGACTTGGTTAGATTTGTCTTTCTCTTTGCGATTCAAAAAAACGAATATGAAGAGACAGAAGAAATCTATAGTCTTTTATTAGAGTTGATGGATCGTGAAGATGTTCAACAAGCAATCTTGCAAAAAAGTGATTATCACCACTTTTTGAGTTGTATGAAACAATTATAGAAAACTGGGATCACTGCTAGTAGCTTTACACGTCTAAATCAATCAGATGACTGGAACAGTGTAAAATTTGGCACAATGATCTTATGAGCTCATGCAGCTGATTTATCACTTGATGGATTCGTTGATTATTTACAGACAAAAAAAGAGTCTTCTGCCAATTAAATGGTTGAAGGTTCTTTCTCTGAAATCAACTCACTGGGTTTTTATGCTTGTAAAGCAATCATTTTTTTGATGGTATGGAGCACCGCATCTTCATCGTTCGACTTTGTCACAAATTGTGCAACTTCTTTGATTTGCTCAAAGGCATTGCTCATCGCAAAGCTGTAAGCGGCACATTCTAATAATTCGACATCATTTAGACCATCGCCAAATACCATGGTTTCTTCTGGTGTGACGTGGAGAATTCTTTGCAATTCTGTCACTGTTGTTCCTTTATGGACATTATGATTTGAGATATCGATCCAAGCGGCTTCTGAAGCAACGATATAGGCTTGTTTTTTAAATTTTTCCAATTGTTTGACATGGTCAAAACAGTTTTTTTGCGGATCAAACACGGTGATTTTAAAAAAAAATGACTTTACCGAAACAGTTTTTGTTTCAGTAAAGTCGATTTTTTTTATTTACTTAGTTTTTCCAACTAGCAACTTTTTCTTGGTTCTTATCAATCCATTCTCTTGCTGCTTGTTGTGGGTCTTTGCCGCTGTTGATTTCCAACATGACTTCTTCCATGTCTTTTTCTGTCCAATTGAATTTGTCCAACACAGCATATGCTTCTGGTTGATCTTCTTTTAAGCCTTGGCGAACGATGGTGTGGATTTCTTCCGCATCTCCCATCGCATTTTTTGGATCTTCTAGATATTTCAAGTCATACTTCGCAAACATCCAGTGTGGCGTCCAACCAGTAAAGACGATTGGTTCTTGATTTTTGATTGCTTGTCCTAATGCAACCGTCATCGCACCTGAAGAAGAGGTCTCAACGGTCCAACCCTCAAGATTTGGATATTCGGCAATCGTATTTTCTGCAGCATTCACCACACCTGCACCAGGTTCGATACCGGTGATTTTTTTGCCTGCTTCATCGGTTAGATCCGCGATCGAGTTAACATCCATGTATGCTGGAACAGCTAATCCGACTTTGGCACCTTTCAAGTTTGCACCTAGATCATCGACTTGATCTTTGTATTGTTCATATTGAGAACCATGAGTCTTAGGTAACCAAGCAGCCACCATTCCATCTGATTCTCCTTTTGCAACAGATTCCCACATGATCGAATTATCAAGAGGCGTCACTTTCACATCATAGCCCATCTCTTTTAAGACTTCTGCTACGACATTCGTTGAAGCAACTTCTGTATCCCATTCCACATAAGAAAGATTGATCGTGTTTGTTTCTTTTGTTGAAGAACTAAAACTTCCAACACCGATCGCACCTAATAAAACGACGACTACTGCACCAATGATCACTCCTTGGCGCTTTTTATTTTTTTGTTTCGCAGTACCTGCTGCTTTTTGATCATTTGGTTGATTCAAGTGTTGCGTAAAACGGTCAATGATAATGGCTAAGATCACTAATGCTACCCCATTGACAAAACCGTTTCCGACTTGTGCACGTTGTAAAGCAGAAAGGACACCACGACCTAAACCAGGCGCTCCGATCATTGAAGCAATCACGACCATTGAAAGAGAAAGCATAGTTGTCTGATTGATCCCTGCCATGATCGTTCCTTTTGCTAGTGGTAATTCAAGTTTCACTAGTTTTTGCCAACTCGTACTACCAAATGAATCAGAAGCTTCTACTAACTCTTTCGGTACTTGGCGAATACCTAGGTTCGTAAATCGAACAGTTGGTGGTAAGGCAAAAATCACTGAGGCAAACACCCCTGGAACCATTCCGATTCCGAAAAAGGCAACCGCTGGAATCAAATAAACAAAACCAGGCATTGTTTGCATAAAGTCAAGGATTGGTTTAATGATTCCTTGCGCTTTATCATTTTTCGCCATGAGAATACCAAGAGGTACACCAATGATGATCGAGATCACACTAGATAGTAAAACCAATGTGACAGTATTCATCAAATCTGTCCATAACCCTTGATTATAAATGAACCATAAGCCAATCAACGTAAATAATGTCAATCCGGGACGTTTTTTTGAAATAAAGAACGCTGCAACTGCCATTAAAAGAATAAATAGTGGTGCTGGTATCACTAATAAAAGATTCGTGATAGCTGTCATCACTGCTTGACCAATCGTTTGAAGGAATGAGAACAGTCCTGCGAACGTTGTTGTCAACCAATCAGTGATCGTTTCGACCCAGTCAGCGACGGGGACTTGATAGTTCAATAGATTATTCATGTTCGCTCACCTCACTTGTTGCTGCTAATGCTTCGATTACGCTACCTCGGATAATAACGCCTTTTAATTTCCCATTATCAACCACGGCTAATGGAGTCGGCGAATCATAAATAATATTGAAGATATCACTAACTAGCATATCTTTACCGATCACGGTAACATTTTCATCAAGGAAATCGATCAATGGACGTTTTTGACGTCTTGCTTCTAATGCTTGATCTGCTGTAATGATCCCTTTTAAGTTACGTTTTCTATCAACAGCCATCAACATGCTGACTTCTTCATTACGCATACGTGTCAATGCAACGTTTGGACCATCTGATTCAATGTTTGTTGTTAGTGCAGGAACCATGATGTTTTGCGCCGTCAAGACTTTCGAGCGATCGACTTCTTCCACGAATTCTCTCACATAATCATTGGCTGGATTGGTCAATATTTCTTCCCCAGTACCGATTTGCATGATTTCTCCGTCTTTCATCAACGCAATGCGATCCCCGATACGCAAGGCCTCATTTAAATCATGTGTGATGAAGATGATCGTTTTTTGCACATTGGATTGTAGTTCCAATAATTCATCTTGCATTTCACGACGAATCAATGGATCAAGCGCTGAGAAAGCTTCATCCATCAATAGGATCTCTGGATCATTTGCCAATGCTCGGGCTAACCCTACACGTTGTTGCATCCCACCAGATAATTGACTAGGATATTGATCTTTAAAGGATAACAAGCTTGAGTTCTCTAACGCTTTTTCTGCTTTTGCTTGACGTTCTTCTTTAGGAACACCGCGAACTTCAAGTCCGTATTCTGTATTTTCTAAAATCGTACGATGCGGGAAGAGACCAAAGTTTTGGAACACCATGTTGATTTTGTGACGACGAACTTCACGAAGTTCTTCTTTGCTAAGTGTTGAGATGTCTTCTCCATCAATCAAGATATTGCCAGATGTTGGTTCAATCAAACGATTTAACAGACGGATCAAGGTTGATTTCCCACTCCCCGAAAGTCCCATGATCACGAAGATCTCACCTTCTTGTACATCAAAACTCGCTTCATATACACCGACAGTTGCGCCGGTTTTTTGTAAAATCTCTGTTTTCGATTGGTGCTTTTTCATCATTTCCAAAGCAGTTTGTGTTCGTTTACCAAATATTTTCGTTAAGTTTTTGACTTCTACTTTTACCAAACAAATTCTCCTTTGTATGTAAATTCATTTTTCTTTCTGAAAAAAGTGACCACACTACGATAACACCATGTAGTCACTTTGTCAAAATTCAAGTATCTGTATTCTTAGGGAAACTACACAAAAAATTGGCCAATCCCTTATCAGTATAGGGATTGACCAAAATTAGAATTAAATGAGATTTTTCTTATCCGCTCGTTCACTGCCCATCTGGATAAAAAAAGTTCGTCATTCGTTGCAGCGTATACTCGTTCCCAATGAAGTGGACGGTATCGCCCGCTGAGAATTTAGCATATGGGCCAGGAGAGACCAACAGCTCTTGATCGTGGGAAATAGCAATCACTGTTGCACCAGTTGCTTGCCAGATATTCAATTCGCTGATGGATTGGTTTAAGTGAGCCGCTTCCTCTGTCAAAGCAAGTTCAAAAGGCAGAAGTGGGTTCATCTTATGTATTCGTTTCGTTTGACTAACAAGTTGGTCCAATAGTTGCGAAAAATGATTCAACTCTTCTTGTTGTTTTTTCACGCTTTCCATGATTTCTGCTTTTGTTTCTTGGATCGATTGCACATCTTGGTATTGTAAAAGGAAATCCTTTGCTTTTTCTTTAGATGCTACAAACGCACCACTGCCATGACGGACTTCCATGATCCCCAGATCGACCAAAACATTGATTGCTTTACGAGTCGTCTCTGGAGAAGCGTTATATGTGCTTGCTAAAGTGGATCTTGCATGGATCTTCTCGCCGATTTGATAACGATTTTCTACGATTCGTTCAGCCAAGTCAACGGCGATCTGTTGATAACGTGGGCGAACCAGTTTGGTTTTTTCACTCATTTTATTCTTCCTCTTTCATCTACTTGTCAGCTAACATCTTACTATGGACGCTTCAAAGAAGCAAAAGTAAACTGGTTTTATTTTTTCTTCTATACAAGAAATCCGGTAGTTGTCAGTTGATTTTTCCAAACTAAACAGTTCGTATCACACACTTTGAGAATAAAGCGACAACCACGAAAATCAAAAAATTTTCGTGGTTGTCTTTTTGTTTCTTACGCTAAAAAACAAACTTCATTTAACTTGTAAATTTTTTCAAATAGTCAGTACTTACATCAAAATGACGGGCAGGAAATTCTGGGAAATACAGATCACTTGCCCACTGCCATGCTGCTGTATCTGTATGCAAAGGATTTTTATCAGAAGGATCATACGGCCACTGTGCAACCCAACAATTTTCTTTTCCTAGACGTGTCATATCTAGCTTGTTTTCGGTAAACCAAGAAGCACTCGAATAGTGGATGACGTTTTGATAGCCTCCCTGTTGGATCTCTTTTTGGAAAATCAACGCATTATCTGTCACTTTGTCCAAGTTCATCTTTGGATTTTCACTATCGTTGACAACCACAGTTGATGATGGCAGGTTCAACTCTTTCATATAATCCAATAAAAACTGGGCTTCCCCTTTTGTATCAGCTTCTTCATTGAACCACGCATAATGATAGACACTTACTTTTAGACCTGCTGCAACGGCTGAAGCAATCTGTTCAGGAGCAAGCGGATTTTTATACGAGTATCCTTCAGTCAATTTCACGACTACACCCTTAATGCCATAGTTTTTCATCGTTTGAAACTCTTCACTCGATATCTTGCCATTATTAGAAGATATGTCAATAAAATCTTTAGCTGGTCTTCCTGATTCGGCAGCGGAGATTCCTGAATCGTCTGTCAGACTTCGAGTGAGTGACTCTGAGAATTGGCTGCTGCTACCTAACTCATGTTGATTTTTTTCAGTAATCATAGGCTTGATTGGAATCGAAGTTGCCTGTGCTGTTCCTCCAACGTAAACTAGTAAAGTAAAACAAATAACACCTACCCATTTGATCATTGTACGCATCTTGGATCGCTTCCTTTTATTGAATTTTCAAAGCATCAACAAGACGTCCTGTTGGCTCCATTTAACCAAAAATCAAGAAATAAAAAAACAGATAACATGACAATTAACTAATTTTTAAACATAACATTGTTATTAAAAAATAAAAATATTGTTAGTTCAATTTTTACAATATTTATCATCTTACTACTATATATAGTAAGTACTCTTTTGACTTTTGCTATTTTGATTCGAGTTTCTCTTTTCGATGATCCCTAGACTCTTCATGATCATTTTTCATTTTGTGAAAAAATTTCTATCTCTAAAATGTATAAATACCTTTTTCTTCTGGTTTTGATCTACAATTATTTCTCTTCTTCTTTCCATCTTTTTGCATACCTTTTTCGTTTGTGATTTTTCGATCGAACATTCATTTATTGGCAAGCAAAGGTTAAAAAAATATTTTTTAACGGAGTTTTCCACAAGCATTTCTGTATTAATACAAGCGAATCTGCACGAGATACTTGTTTTCATTGTTTTTCAAAAACCACAAAACATAGTATTCCACAATTTCCACAACACAAGATGTAGTGTTTGTTGATTGACTTTTTTACTAATAGATTTATACTATTGATTATAGAGAAAACACATGGGCAAGGAGGCAAATAATAATGAACGTAAAAATCTTTTCAAAAAATAATTGTATGCAATGTAAAATGGTGAAACGCTTTTTAGCTGAAAATAAAATCGACTTTGAAGAAGTAAATATCGATGAACAACCTGAAGCAATCTCATGGTTAAAAGACCAAGGATTCCAAAGTGTTCCGGTCATCACTTCTGACGCAGCGACTGTCATTGGTTTTAGACCAGATCAACTACGTCACTTAGCTAGCTAAGAATCATTCAAACAGTTGTCAAATAGATCGAGGATTTACTTGATCCTCTGCCACCATGGATTTGATGGACTTACGGATATTCTCCGTAACCTCCCCAAATCCTTTTTTACAGCAATGAACACCACTATATCTTGTGGTCAAACACGTATCATCAAAATCAAAAAGAAGGTTGGGCGTATGTATGAGTCTTAAAAATCTAAAAGATGTCAGCTACTTTAAGCTGAATAATGAAATCAATCGACCAGTCAACGGGCAAATCCCTTTAAATAAAGATAAAGAAGCTTTAGCTGCTTTTTTTGAAGAAAATGTCAAACCAAATACGATGATGTTTCCAACAGTGATCGACAAAATCCAGTATTTGATCGATAACCAATATTTAGAAGCAGAGTTCATTCAATTATATAGTAGTGAATTTATTGAAAAACTTTATCAATTCCTATTCGAACAAAACTTTACATTTAAATCATTCATGGCAGCCTATAAGTTCTACTCTCAATATGCATTAAAAACAAATGATGGTTCTGCCTACTTGGAATCTTATGAAGATCGTGTCGCATTCAATGCGTTGTACTTTGCGAATGGCGACGAAGAACTAGCCTTAGCTTTAGCTGATGAAATGATCCACCAACGTTATCAACCAGCAACCCCTTCATTTTTGAATGCTGGACGTAAACGTCGCGGTGAACTTGTTTCTTGTTTCTTGACTCAAGTAACGGATGATATGAATTCGATCGGTCGTTCGATCAACTCTGCCTTACAACTTTCACGAATCGGTGGCGGTGTTGGGATCACTCTTTCTAACCTACGTGAAGCCGGAGCGCCGATCAAAGGATACGAAGGTGCAGCTAGCGGTGTTGTTCCAGTAATGAAATTGTTTGAAGATAGCTTTAGTTATTCGAACCAATTAGGACAACGTCAAGGTGCGGGTGTCGTTTATTTAAACGTCTTCCACCCAGACATCATGATGTTCCTTTCAGCAAAAAAAGAAAATGCAGATGAAAAGATTCGCGTGAAGACTTTATCACTTGGTGTGATCGTCCCAGATAAATTCTATGAATTAGCACGTAAAAATCAAGAAATGTATCTATTCAGTCCTTATAGTGTGGAAAAAGAATATGGTGTGCCATTTTCTTACGTAGATATCACTGCGGAATATGACAACTTGGTAGCAAATCCAAATATCCGTAAACAAAAAATCAAAGCCCGTGATTTAGAAAACGAGATCTCTAAATTACAACAAGAGTCTGGTTATCCGTATATCATCAATATTGATACAGCAAATCGTGAAAATCCTGTAGACGGTAAAATCATCATGAGTAACTTATGTTCTGAGATTTTACAAGTACAGACACCTTCTGTCATCAATGGCAAGCAAGAATATGAAGAGTTAGGGACAGACATCTCATGTAACTTAGGTTCTACAAATATCGTCAATTTGATGGATAGCCCTGACTTTGGTCGCTCTGTCCGCACGATGACTCGTGCATTGACGTATATCACAGATGCTTCAGATATTGACGTGGTTCCACCGATCCAAAACGGGAACAAATTGAACCATACGATCGGACTTGGTGCTATGGGACTTCATACTTATTTTGCCAAAGAGCAAATGGAATATGGTTCCGAAGAATCAATTGATTTTACCAATGTTTATTTCATGTTGTTGAATTACTGGACACTTGTTGAAAGTAACAATATCGCACGTGAGAGAAAACAAGTCTTCCATAATTTTGAAAAATCAGCTTATGCAGATGGCACTTATTTTGATAAATATGTCACTGGCGAATTCCAACCAAAATCTGAACGAGTTGCTGCTTTGTTTGATGGTATCTTTATTCCGACTGCCCAAGACTGGGAAAACTTGAAGCAAGCAATCATGAAAGATGGTTTGTACCACCAAAATCGTTTAGCTGTAGCACCTAATGGTTCTATTTCTTATATCAACGATACGAGTGCAAGTATCCATCCGATCACTCGTATGATCGAAGAACGCCAAGAAAAGAAAATTGGGAAAATCTATTACCCAGCGCCTTATTTATCAAATGAAACAATCCCGTATTACACTTCTGCTTATGATATGGATATGCGTAAAGTGATCGATATTTATGCCACAGCACAAAAACATGTGGATCAAGGAATGAGTATGACGTTGTTTATGCGTTCAGAAATCCCAGAAGGTTTGTACGAATGGAAAGAAACGACAAAACAATCCACACGTGATCTAAATATTCTAAGACACTATGCTTTCCACAAAGGAATCAAATCGATTTATTATGTACGTACGTTTACAGACGATGCAGAAGAAATCGGCAGCAACCAATGTGAAAGCTGTGTGATCTAATTTCACTTAGTGATAGAACCGTTACTGGATTTTAATAAAGGAGCATTCTCATGTCAGAAACTTATTATGCAGCGATAAACTGGAATGAAATTGAAGATATCATTGATAAATCGACTTGGGAGAAATTAACTGAGCAATTTTGGTTAGACACACGTATCCCTTTGTCAAATGATTTAGACGACTGGCGTACGCTTTCCCAATTAGAAAAAGATACAGTTGGTCACGTATTTGGTGGATTGACTTTACTTGATACTGTCCAATCAGAAAGCGGGATGGATCAATTACGTAAAGATGTCCGCACGCCCCATGAAGAAGCGGTATTGAACAATATCCAATTCATGGAGTCTGTCCATGCGAAAAGTTACTCTTCGATTTTCAGTACATTGAATACGAAAAAAGAAATCGAAGAAATCTTTGAATGGACGAATACCAATCCTTATTTACAGAAAAAAGCTGAGCGTATCAATGAGATCTACAAAAACGGTACGCCGTTAGAGAAAAAAATTGCGAGTGTCTTTTTAGAAACCTTCTTATTTTACTCAGGATTCTATACACCACTTTATTATTTAGGAAATAATAAATTAGCCAACGTGGCAGAGATCATCAAGTTGATCATCCGTGACGAATCTGTCCACGGCACGTATATTGGCTATAAATTCCAACTAGGTTACAACGAATTACCTGAAGAAG
Source organism: Enterococcus sp. AZ062 (assembly GCF_051715065.1). Taxonomy (NCBI): domain Bacteria; kingdom Bacillati; phylum Bacillota; class Bacilli; order Lactobacillales; family Enterococcaceae; genus Enterococcus; species Enterococcus sp. AZ062. Next base: position 2,819,353 of record NZ_JBIOTB010000001.1, read on the forward strand.
AACAAGAAACTTTGAAAGATTGGATGTATAATTTGTTATATGAATTATACGAAAACGAAGAGCGCTACACAGAAGAATTATATGATCCAATCGGTTGGACGGAAGAAGTCAAAACATTCTTGCGCTACAATGCAAATAAAGCATTGATGAATCTAGGAATGGACCCACTATTCCCTGATACAGCAAACGATGTCAACCCAATCGTGATGAATGGGATCTCTACTGGTACAAGTAACCACGATTTCTTCTCCCAAGTGGGAAACGGCTACCTATTAGGTAACGTGGAAGCGATGAAAGATGAAGATTACTTGATTGGTTTAGACTAAACGAAAAAGAGCTTGGATATTGCATCCTCGCTCTTTTTTTGTTTCTCTTTATCCAACTGACCACCTTAGTTCTACCTATTTTTTATCTAAATAAAGATGTGCTGGATACGTCATATATTCGACAGGTTGCAATTGATCGATCGTGACATAGCCTACGTTGGAATTGATCACCGTCGGTATCCGGTTGATCAACGTAGCGCACGTATGCTTTGGTGTATCTGGCTTGGTCACTTCAAATTGCATACTTGGCGTTCCTTCGATCGACCAAGTACATAAATCGCCTTCACCTGTTTGATAGACTTTCCCAGTACAACCGACTTCTACCACTGGACCTTGTACCGTTTCAATCGTTGCAACGGCAGACATGCCAATCGCTTCACCTGCTTTGATCGTCCGTTCCATTGTTTTCGATGGAATATCTTTATCTAGAACGATTGGAACGTTTTTTTGAGCAATGCGTTTGATCGACCAATTCATTTTGGCACAGATCGCTTCTGCGGTCATCCAAGAATAGGAAGGCAAATCGGTTGCATTGGCAATTTCTTTGTCAAATCTTTCTTGATCATAACCCACACCATGCGCTTCCGCTAACGCTTTTCCATAGTGTTCGACATCATAACTAACTTCCCCACTGATTTTTTGTACATCATTCACGCCAGCAGCCAGCAGCGTTGGAAACAACACCCAGTAAATATCTTGCATCCCTGTTCCTGAAATCGTCACGTTGTTGGCTTTTGCGATTTTATCTAAACGATTGGTTTCTGCAACCGAAGTCGTCCAAGGATACAAAGCTTCTTCACCGATCGTTAAAACATTGACTCCATAGGTCAAGGGTATCTCTAAACTCGGCATGAAATCTTTGATATAACTAGCAATCGTGACTAACGCCACATCGGCATCACAGTTTTGAAATACTTCATGAGGATCGCTGGAGATTTTAATACCTAAGGCTTGTTCATAGCCTAAATATAAGCCTAGATCTTGACCGATTGCCTCTGGACGATTGTCTACAGCTCCAACGATTTCAATATCTTTTGCCAAGGCATATTTGATAATCTCCTGCGACATTTTTCCACAGCCGACTTGGACCATACGAATTTTTTTAGTCATTGTATTTCCCTCACTTTTTAGAAAATTTCTAAACGAGCTCACGAATATCGTCAACAGTTCGCTCAAAGACTTCCCCCACTTCAGGACAGGTCAGTTTTCCTTTATAGGTACTGATTCCTGGTAGGATCTCTGGATACGTTTGGATGACTTCTGTCAGTGATTGGGAGGCTAAGCCCTTAATATATCTCATCGTGACATTCGTTAAAGCTAACGTAGACGTTTGAGGAACTAATCCTGGCATATTCGCAACCGAGTAGTGGATCACTCCATGTTTAACGAAAGTCGGTTCTTCATGGGTGGTTGGCTGGCTCGTTTCAAAACAGCCCCCTTGGTCAATCGCAATATCCACCAAGATCGTTCCTTCTTTCATTTGCTTCACTAATTCTTCTGTGATAAGATGTGGGGCTTTTTTACCTGGTAATAAGACTGAACCAATCACGATATCACTAGTCAATGCCATTTTCTCAATATTCGCTGGGCTTGAGTAGAGCGTTTTTACTTGTCCATTGAACATCTCTGACAATTCACGTAAGCGGTCGACATTGATATCTAAGATCGTCACATCTGCCCCTAATCCGTGCAAGTAATGCGCGGCACTCACTCCGGCGATCCCACCACCTAAAATAGTTGCCTGAACTGGTAAAACACCGGTTACACCTGAAATCAATTTTCCACTTTGCTTCGCTAAAATCTCCGCACCCAATAGACCGCCTAAACGGCCAGCGACTTCACTCATTGGTGCGAGTAATGGAAATGCTCCGTTTTTCGTAACCATTTCATAGGCAATTGCGGTTGTCCCAGACTTGATCAACGCTTCGGTCAATTCAAGATTTGCGGCTAGATGCAAGTACGTAAATAAAATCAAGTCTTTTCTAAAGTATTGATATTCTGATGCTAGTGGTTCTTTGACTTTCACGACGATTTCTGCCGACCAGACTGTCTCTGGATCAGCTTTGATTTGAGCGCCAGCTTCACGGTATTGACTATCTGTAAAGCCTGACCCTTCCCCTGCACGTTCTTCCACATAAACGGTATGACCAGCTGTAACTAACTCTTTGACTCCTGCAGGTGTCACGCCTACACGTTTCTCTGAATTTTTGATTTCTTTTGGTACACCAATGATTGTCATATTATATCCTCCTTTGAATTATTGTTGCTTTTGCCACTCCTCAAAGCCCATATGAATCGCATCGAATAGTTGATCTGCGTTTTCCTTTGAAAAGGTCAACGATGGTGAAATGATAATCGTTTGTAATTCATCACGGAGCAAGACGCCTGCATTGATGGCATAATCAGCAACTGCTTGCACATTTTTTGCTGTTTGTTCCACATCATATTTCCCTGTATTCTCAAAATCGATAGCGATCATCAAGCCTTTTCCACGAACATCACTAATGCAGTCATATTTTCCTTCAATACCTTTTAGACGTTCCAATAAATATGCACCGACTTCACGAGCATTTTCAACTAAGTTTTCTTCTTCCACAATACGTAAAGCTTCTAATGCTGCCACACAGCCGAGCGGGTGTCCACCGTAAGTATGCCCATGGATAATGACATTAGCTCCATTGGTCGCTGATTCGATGCCTTCAACAATGCGTTTGTTAAAAACAGTTGCCCCTAGTGGAACATACCCAGAAGATAATCCTTTTGCTAGAACCATGGCATCTGGTTTGATGCCCCAGCCACGACTACCAAAAAGATATCCTGAACGGCCAAAACCTGTCACAACTTCATCTGCAATCAATAAAATATCATAAGTATCACAAACTTCCCTTAAAGCTGGCCAATAAGAAGTTGGTGGAACGATGATACCGCCAGCACCTTGGATCGGCTCAGCAATAAATGCAGCAATATGATCTGCGCCAATCTGTTCAATCGTTTCAACTAGTTCAGCGATACAGAGTTTTGTCAATTCTTCTGGATCTTGGCAATTCCATTTATTTTTCTTCAAATGTGGAGAAGAAACACGTACACAATCTTGTAAACCTGGACCAATAAATTCCCGATAGATGGGGTTACCACCTATCGACGTTCCACCATAATGCATCCCATGATAGGCTTTTTCCAATGACAGAAATACTTTCTTTGTCGGTTTACCTACTGCTTGCCAGTATTGTCTTGTTATTTTCAAAGCAGTATCTACTGAATCACTTCCTCCAGAAGTAAAGAATACTTTCGCCATCTCTTCTTCTTGCGTCATTTGAATGATTTTTTCTGCCAAGTCATATGCCTTGGGATGGGCAATATTCGTAAACAATTGATAGTAAGATAATTTTTCCATTTGATCAGCAATTGCTCGGTTCATTTCAGGGCGATTATGACCAACGTTCATACACCATAATCCACCGACACCATCGAGTAATTTTCTCCCTGTATCATCATAGATAAAATTCCCATCTCCACGTTCGATAACGATCGTTTCTTCTTCACTTGCTCGGGTATCCGTCATCGGATGCCAAAAATACTTTTTCTTGCGATTGTTCATATTATTCTCTCCTTTATCTGCTTTCCTGTTTACATGTTAAGACTAAAGGGTAGAACTACTCTAAGGTCAATCTTTTTTTATTATTTTAATAAAATCGCTTACATTGAAAAAAGTAAAAAATCACTTATATAGAAGAAAAAATACTTTTGTAATTTTATTTGTAAAGCATATTGACCTTAGAACGATTCTAACCTCTAGGATGTGATTGAGGAGGATTGGTAAACATGCACAGCTGATTCAAATAAACAAATTAAAACATTCACAAGAATTGAGGAGGAAAATTTAAATGTCACTATCAGAAACATTGAGCAATGTCATCAACATGGAAATTATCAGTGCGATCACTTCCACACTGTTTATTATATTATTAGGTTACTTTTTAAGAAAGCACGAGATTTTCTCATCAGATGTCGGAAAGACATTGTCTAAGGTCGTCTTAACTGTCGCAATTCCTGCATTAGCTTTTAATTCGTTTATGCAGGACTTGAATGATGAAGTATTGAATCAAGGAATCAACATTTTGATTCTTGGGATATTGGTCCACGTTTTCTTGATTTTTCTAAGTAAATTCTTCTTTTTTAGATATGCACCAAATAAAGAAGACACATTGCGTGTACTCTCTATTTTCGGGTCAACAACATTTTTCGGTATTCCTGTTGTCGGTGCAGTCTTTGGCGCAGAAGGGATTTTGTACGCATCGATTTTTAACATTGGTTATCGTATCTTTTTATACTCTTATGCTTATTTAAAAATGAGTGGATTGAAAATGGCACGCAAGAATATTAAAGAAATGATCTTGAACCCAATCGTATTGGCAACTTTTATCGGATTATTTATTTGGCTCTTCCAAGATAGCTTACCTCAAATTGCTCAGTCTAGTTCTGAATCTGTTGCTTTTTTAAGAATCGATCAGACGTTGCCATGGCTATTTAAACCTTTGACGTTCCTCTCTAGTTTAGCCTCCCCACTCGCTTGGTTGGCAATCGGGATCACATTAGGCGATCTGCCATTCGGTAAAACCCTCAGCAGTCACACCTCTTGGTACTATTCATTCATCAAAGTCATTGTCTTCCCACTTGTGATTTTACTTTCAATTTTACTGTTGAACGCAATGAATATTTTACCAGTGAACGCAGTTGGTCTAAGTACGATAATCATTATGATGGCTACTCCGGCTGCAACAGTTGCGGTTGCTTATGCCATCAACTTTGAAAAAGAAGCAGTACTTGCCTCTAACGCCTCTTTGCTTTCTACACTCTTCTCGATCGTGTTGATCCCTATCTGGATCATCGTCTTAAACTTGCTTGGAAATTAAAGCGCATTATATAATTAATTAACGAAAGGAAACTATACTATGAAAAATTTAAATGTTGTATGTTATGGTGTTCGTCCTGCTGAAAGATCTCTCTTTCAGCAGTTGAATATCCACGGATTCAATTTGAATCTCGTAGAAGATTTATTGAATGAGACAAACTATACAGAAGCAAAAGGAATGGATGCCGTCATTCTTAGAGGTAACTGTTTAGCAAATCGCATAAATATCGAACGTTTTGCCCAATTCGGGATCAAGTTCCTACTCACACGTACAGTTGGGACAAATCATATTGATTTAATGGCAGCTCACGATCATGGAATGCAAGTCGCGTATGTACCATTTTATTCACCAAATGCAATCGCTGAATTATCTGTTACTTTAGCAATGATGCTTTTACGTAGAACAACTCATACAACGAATAAAACAGCTTCTTATAATTTTACGATTGATCGCTTTATGTTCAGTAAAGAAGTCCGAAACTGTACAGTTGGAATCGTTGGAGTGGGGAACATCGGACTAACAGAAGCAAAACTTTTCAAAGGATTAGGCGCAACGGTGATTGGGAATGATCTATATCCAAGTGAAGAAGCAAAAGCAGCCATCGAATTTAAGTCTCTTGATGACTTACTGGCAGAAAGTGATATCGTCAGTATCCATATTCCTTACATCCCCGGTAAAAATGAACGTTTCATTAATAAAGATTTTATCGAAAAAATGAAGGATGATGCGATTTTGATCAACACTGCTAGAGGAGAGTTACAGGATAATCAAGCAATTCTTGATGCGTTGACGAGAAAAAAACTATCTGGATTTGGTACAGATGTCTTGCCTAATGAAGCGCTGATTTTCAACAAAAATTTTGATGAAGATCCGTTATTGATCGATGCAACAGCTAAGGCGCTGATCGATATGTATCCGCGAGTGATCGTTACACCACATATTGGTTCGAATACCGATGAAGCAGTATCAAATATGATCGAAACAAGTTTTGACAATCTCTATAAAATGTTCAATCAATTGGACTGTGCCAACATGCTTTCTAGTTAAGCTGGAGCATTGACAGCAAAGAACTAGCGATCCGATATTGGGACAGAAGTGTTTCCCCTCAACAAATAAGGCGACAACCATGAAAATTGCTCTTCCAATTTTTGTGGTAGTTGCCTTATTTTAAAAGAGACTACTTGATTCCCGCCGTTGACTCATTTCTATAATCACAGACAAAAGTGAATCTTACGTTTGTTTTAACTACTTTCCTTTCGATCATCACAAAAAATAGTAAGACAGAATCCCCAGAAAATCAAAGAATACTTTCTGGGGGTCCTGCCTTATTTTTCAAAGCTGAAAACTTCTGTCAAACCTCAATTATTTTTTTACTCGTGTATTTTTCCCTTTGCTGTTAATGCAATAGAGTCATACATATGAGTAGTTGGCTCGTTGATCAAAGTTGCTAGGTATTTCCCTACAGTTTGTCGGCTGATTTCACCAATGAGACTTTTTCCGTTTCTATTCTCGATACGAATATCCTCAATGATCTCTTTATCGGTTAACCAATTGGGGCGGATGATGGTAAAGTCTAGATGACTGTTCTCAATCAAATCTGCTGCAATACGCTGATCCCCTAAATAAGTATCAGGATCGCGATAGTCGCCCAACTCTGCAATTGCTTCTTCGTCATTGAAGTCAACTTCACCGTAGATCCCAAGTGTTGCCATCCAATATACGCGTTTGATCTTATTCTGGTTCATCGCCTCGATCACATGTTTAGCTAAAGGCACCATATTGTAAGGACCTAAGCAAGAATAGACGATATCAATGCCTTTCATTGCATGAACCAAATCATCTAGATTCGTCGCATCACCAATGATACTTCGCTCCTTATCAAAGACTTTATCCGGATTTCTTAAAAATAAAGTTACATTCACCGTAGGATCATTTTTTAAAAATTCATAGCTATATCTAGCAATTGGTGCTGATGCACCAAGGATCAATACGTTCTTTTTCAATCTATTTCCACCTCTAATTTTGATTTTTTACTTGTACAACGCTCCTCCTTTGATAAGATGAGTAAAGTATAAGGCTTAGAACGACTCTAACCGCAAGTATTTATTCGCATCTTTTATTACAATTAGTATGATTCTCAAAAAAGCATCTATTCCAGAAAGGGTTTTAGTTATATGAAAAATACGCAAAAAATAAAAAAATTATTAACTGCCTCCATCATTGCAGGAACCGTTTATGGTCTTTTAGCGCTACTTACGGGATTGATGATCAATTACAATGTCCTCTTGCTTGATGGTGTCTATACGATGGTCGGTGCGCTGATGTCTCTGATCGCATTATATATTGCTAAGTTTATCCAGACACAAGATTTTGAACGTTTTCCATTTGGAAAGGAATCACTGATGCCCTTGGTTGTTTTTATCCAATACAGTGTCATCCTATTGATTTCTTCCTATGGCCTGATTGAGTCTTTTTTCAGTTTGCTTTATGCAGATACCTATGTTGATTTGGCGATTGGCTTGCCCTTTTCTTTGTTTGGGACACTCTTTTGTTTTGTCTTTTATCTTTATTTGAAAAAAAATCCGATCAATCATTCCTTTTATAAGGTGGAGCTGGAACAATGGCGCTTCGGTTTTCTATTCAGTTTAGGAGTCGTGGTCTCGATCATCGTCTCTGGTTTACTAGCAAGAACGCCATATCTTGCCATCGCACAACTGATTGACCCAGTGATTTCTATTGGAATTACCATTTTTTATATTTATCTATCGGTGACTGAAATCAAAAATGCCACATTAGAACTTACTTATGCACCCCCCAAATATGAATTACGTGAAAAAATATTGTTAGTAGTTGATAAGCTCTTGCAAAATGTCGCCATCGAAACCTATGTCTTACGAATCGCAAAAGTAGGGGATCAAGTCATTCTTGAACTAGATATCGTGATTTTACCCGATAGTGAACTAGATAGTATCCGCGCGCAAGATCATCTAAGAGATAAACTCAACCGCAAAGTAACTGAAGGTTTCTCTGACTATTCTTTATGGCTGAATATCAACTTTATCGGTGATCTCAAGTGGGCTTAAGAAAGAGCATACTTTATAAAAAAACAGAAGCTCCTCCAATTCGAAAACAATTGGGAAGCTTCTGTTTTTTTCAATTGGTCTGTGTTTGACTACATGCTTTAAGATTCATATATTCTCCTCACCGAATACAGATAAATTAGTTTATGATTCACATTGTTTAAAACCACGTTACTATATTTAGTTAAAAAATTATCTTGTATGTCAGATTTATTTCAGCTAACCTTATTTAGAAGACCCCCTTACCAAATGTCGGCTGATTTCTTTTTTCAATTCGGTAACAACTTCTTCACTCGCCATAGATAAAAATTCTAGCCACTTAGTCACTTCTTCCGACTTTTGTTCACAGATGGATTTTCTAACCATAATAATCCCAAGGTAATCATATCTTTTCGCATTTTCAGCAAAACTATGTGCATAATCTAGTATATTTTTGCATTCAGTATACATAGCGTTCTCTAAAAATATTGTTGAAAAATTAGTTAATATTGACAAACGTAGAATTGATATTTCCTTTAATTTATTATACTTCTCCAAACTTCGTAACATTTTTGGAACAATGCTTTTGATTGTTTCTAAAGGTAAAAAGTAAAAAATAAAATTGATGGTCCTGATATCATCGTATGTCCAAGTATCAATCAAAGAAATCCTATCCCATACAATGGTTGCCAATTTCATACTTATGTCTGAAAAATTTAATTTATTTAGTTCATTTAGTTCTAAAAAAATATGTAAAATATGATTTATCTCGTTAATTTTATAATCATTATTATTTTTTAAATATCGTTCACATCGTTTAATTAACATATCTATCTTAGTTCGTTGCGCATTAGATACCAAGGAATAAAAATCAACTAATATTTCTTGTCTTTCACTATTATTATATTCATTACAAATATATTCAAATTCATTAAACGATACATTGACTTGTTCTAATAGATACTGCATTGTATCGAATGACGGTACTCTATTCTTGCTCTCAAACTTAGAGAGGGTTGAACGTTCTAGATTTCCATTGCATATATTATTTTGTGAGATACCTTTAGATTTTCTTATCATTCTATATACATTTCCATAATTCCAAATCATGATTTTCTTCTCACTTTCTCTGAATTTTCTAACTATGTGACTTTGAGCCACACGATAAATTATACCATTTTTTTTATATATTATATGTTTGTAGAAAAAAGGAAAGGAGAATTGTTGGGAGTAATCGATGTAGGTTGATTATTTTAAAATAGTAAAAGTGAAATGTTTAAATTATTTGGTTTAGATGATTATGTAAGGAAAGACCATAGATAAAATAGTAGGTATAAAGACTACAGATGCTATATATGAATTTATTATAAAGAAGTAGGTGGACATTTGGTACACGATAAAAACTGGACTAAAAATGAAATGTTTTTAGCGCTATTAAAACTATCAATTATTATAAATATTGTCGGAAATTTTGTTACTAATCTGAAAGATAGTGGCGGATTACTTTACCTCAATCTATTATTCGGTGTCTGCTTTCTGCATATTCTTAGATATTACAATCTGAAAGTTATAGAAAAGTATTTTTATATAACTTTGGAAATATTATTATCACTAATAGCAATATTTTACTTTATATCATCTACAGTCAATTCTCTCAAATAAGGAATATGTACTGAAATATTAAAAATATAACTTCACTAATGGACCATGAGTGACTTTCTCGTGTTCCATTAGTGATCTTTTCTTATGCAGACATCGGTGATCTCAAGTGGGCTTGAGGGCATAAATTATTTATAAAAACAGAAGCTCCTCCAATTCGAAAACGATTGGGAAGCTTCTGTTTTTTTCAATTGGTCTGTGTTTAAATATGACCTAGAAAGGTAGATCTATTTGACAACGATCTCTTTGCTTTCGAATTGACCGAAATCAATGGTAAACGTATTGGTTTGACTATCATAGACAATCCCCTCACTCATAGACACCACGTCAGTAAAGTCACTTGGTACACGAAGTGTTACTGGTTCAGTTTGTTGCGTTGGATTGGCAATTGTATAAACTGTTTGTTCTGCCTTCGTTTGTTTTAGTAAAGAAATTGGTTTATTCGTTTTGATCCCTGCCATTTCTCCGCCTTGTTCTTGCCAAAAATTGATACCTAAATAACCAGAGGTTTTCACTTCGACTGCTTGAATTTCTTTGGTATTTTGCAAAATCGCAACTGGCTGTTTTGCTGCATAATCTGCTAATTCCGATTGAGTCTTGCCGGGCAACATCACATAAGCATATTCTGCATCTTTTGGTTGCTGTCCATGATTGATTGAGAAGGTGCGGTAGTCACCTGTATATGGTGTATCACTAGGAAATGCTTCATTGATTTCTCGATAAGTACCTGTACGTGTCTCACTGATCACATCGACTGTTTCCTTTTGTGGGAAATAATAACCGATCGACGCATGTTGATGATCTGATTCTAACAATAACCAAGAGGCTTCCTTCGTTTGTTGTGACTGATCAATCATTCCTGTATCCGAAAGTACTTGATACGTATACGAATCATTTAATAAACGATTATCGACAATTGTTTCGATTGAGGCAGTTGTATCTCCTGTAATACCAGCACCTAAGGCAATGATTTGCCCATCCAATGTAAACCATGACTTCTTCCCTTGTACATTCATCGGTAAAGTCGTTCCATTATTCTTTGTTCCTTCTTTGTTAAGAGCCATCCCTACTACACCTTGATCTCCAGCAGCGGCACCGCCTACCCATGTTTCATTTGAAGTCACTGTAGTAAATGCTGAAACTTCATCTGCTAAAGGAACTGTATCAATGGTCGTACCAGGTAAACGATAAGGATCGACTGTTGGCCAATAACTCGGACCGAATTGGACTTGGTCATCATTGTAAAGATAAATCATCCCGTCAGACGTATGCCAGCCTCGTTGATTTTCCAGATTTCCTGCTTCAAATGAAGAGATTCGCTTCGAATACATGCTTAATCCTAAATGGTAATTCTCTGTTCGTTGGACAAATCGATCCATTGCATGGTACATCTTTGTTCCGATGAACGGTAGTTGCTTACCCATCACCGTGGTATTAGCCAATAGCTCCGTTGTCATCATCAAATCATTGTAATCTCTCGTATTTGTCAAATAATAGTCAGGATTAGACAGCATCCAATATTTCACTGCTTCCTTTAATGCTTTTTGCTGTGTTTCAGATGCAAATTTCGCCACGATCATTAAATTGTACATCGTTGTCGATCCGTAACCCGTTTTTGTCGCAGCGGGCGTTCGAGAAATGGAGCGTCCATTGACTAAAGGCAACATTTCACCTTGATACACTAATGGGATAAATGCCGATTGTACGTTATCAACAAAGGACTTTATTTGATCAGCTGTCAACGTATAGCGAGATTCTTTGACGATCGATAAAATTTGGCCTACGCCTTTGACTAGTACATTCCCATAAGAGCCTGTATAAGGGATCGTTTCATGCTGGATAAATGAACCATCTTGATAAAATCCATCGCCATGGGTCACCAATTTAAAGACATCTGTGATACTCTCAACTGCTTGTGTCACTTTCGCTGGATCATTTTGTAAGAGACCTAGTCCTAAGACAGTTTGCGCTAAATCTGTGCGATTCGCACCAGTGGTTGAAAAATTTGGTATAAAATCAAGCGCGACAAAAGTTCCTTGTGTTTTTGTGTAGAGTTGTTTAAATGGATCGGGTACATATTTACTCAACACTGTCGTATACTCTTGAAGTTTCTCCTCTGGCACACCTTCATCCAGTACCATCAAAATCGCCACAAATTTTTGAGCTACTCCGATTTGCCAATCCCACCAATTGCCATGATACTTTGTTCCATCATAGCCTTTTTTTGTGATCATAAAATCTAACCCACTTTGAATCACTTGACTGATGACTTCATCTTGATAAAAACTTGTCCCATTCGTTCCGTATGCTAACGCTAGTTTTTGCAACTTTGTAAATTGCGTGGTTAAATCTGCCGAAGCGGTATTTCCAGATTCTAATGGCCATAGATAAGTGCGGTCAGGATCTTGATTCATTGTCTCGTAAAGTTTTTCTGCTTCGTTAGAAAGAGCGTTTACATAATTGGCAATCGCTGGATTAGCTAAATCGGTCGTTGTTGACACAAGTTGATCTTTCCAGTTTGCTTTCATTGTTTGAAATTCTTCTGTCGGTTCTTCCACTTGTAGACTATTGACCGCTCCACTACGCATGGAATAAATCGTTAATTTACTCTCATTCCCAAATAACCGAATCCCTGAATAACCTGACCAGTCCCCATTGATCGTTGTCCCATCAGAATAAAGAACTTCTTGATTTTCATACAACAAACGGTCGTTCAAATATGCTTGGAACGATGTTCCTTCATATCTTAGTAACAATTTATAGGTTTGTCCTGGAATCAGTGTAGGGCCTTTGATGGCTGTCAACCATTTCCCCCCAGGCTGCCCCAATTGCCATTCACCATCGCGCATATAGGCAAACGATTGCCAGTTCGATGTCATCTGATCGTTTCCTCGAAAAACTAGTCCAAAATTGGTCTGTCCCTCATATAGAAACGTGTATTCTAGATCACCTGAGCTGCGGACACCTGCATCTAATAATAACGACACAGACTCAAATTGTTGATTGACTTTCTGGTTTGCGATCTGTAACCCATTCTCGTTGGTATATTTATCTGCTTTTCCAACAATGTCTTGCCAAGTACCCAAATGCTGCGAAAAATCTGACTCATAGTTTCCTGATGTCGTATTTTTTTGCATGTCAGTCTGTGTTCCTTCTGCACCTACTTGTTGACTGTACCCTAACCCAATACCAACGAATAAACTACACCCTAATGTCACCACTAATTTTGTTGACCAACGCTTCATTTTGTTCTCCTTTTTGATTATAGATATTTTTTGAACTAAAAAAATCTGCAAGAAAGGCGCATTCTTATTTCGAACGATTCTTTCTTGCAGATCGGATCACGACCTTGCGATCACTTCATTCATTTTTTATGAATCATTTAAGCTAAGATCCCGGCAGCACTTAATGCAATCGAAAGAATCAAAATGATCCAGATCACGCGAGTTGAATTCAATTTCTTCTGACCTAACATCCAGTAAGTCAATAAGACTAATAAAACCGGTACTAATGAAGGTAAGATCGCATCTAATGTATCTTGAACAACTAACTCCACCCCATTTTGTTTGTAAACGAAAGGAACCGTTGCTTTGATAACTGACGGAATCAAGGCACCAATAACTGTGATCCCTAAAACAGTTGCTGCGTTGGTGAATGCTGTTAGTTTATTTTTCAGAGTCGTAACTAATTTAACTCCTTGCTTATAGCCAAGTGGTAATAATGCTGCTCGTCCAAAAAGTAAAGCGATATTGGCAATGATCCAGATCACACAGCCAACGACTGATCCGCTTTGTGCCAATGTACCCGCGATTGAACCAAAAATCGTTCCCCAGATGACATGGAATAATGAATCGCCTACCCCTGCCAATGAACCCATCAACGCTGTTTTCAACGCGACGATCGTATCTTTTGCTTTGTAACCATCTTCTTCTTCAATTGCCACATCGATCCCCATGATCAAGTTCCCAAAAATCGCATTCGTATTGAAAAATTGATTGTGGGTATTCATCATATCTTGTAATTGTGATTTGTCTTCCCCATAGAATTTTTTCAGTACAGGTAAAATACCATAGAGATAACCGGTACTCATCATACGCTCATAGTTCCAATTCAATTGGCTACCAAGGATATAGCGCCAACTGATGACATTCAATTCTTTTTTCGTTAACTTTTGATTACTCATCGCCATCAAAACCTCCTTCAAGTGTTCCAGTGGTTGTCACTGTTTGAGCAGTTGCTTCTTTTTCGTTATCTCGTTTGAATACTAACAATGCAGCAATAACACCAACGATTGAAATCCCAAGCATTGGTACTTGTAGATATGCTGATAAGAAGAAACCTAAAAGTAAGTAAGGAATATACTGTTTTGCTGGTAAATAATGTAAAAGGATGGCCACACCGACAACTGGTAGTACGCCACCTGCTGTACGTAATCCATTCATCAACCATTCAGGTGTATTTTCTGTGATTGTTGAGACTGCCGCATCTCCGACTAGTAACATCAATAAGATCGGGATTGCTCGAGAAAGCCCCCATAGGAATGAACCAGATAATACTAACCGTGGGATACTGTTGATACGCATATCTTCAATCGCACGATCTACACGGTGTAGCAAAAAGACATTACAGAAGCGAGCAACGACATCAAGCTGTAGCATCAGTAATGATACTGGTACAGCTAGACCGATCCCATATTCCGCGCCTTTACCAGAAATGACAGCAAACGCCGTTCCTAATACAGCGCCAGTAAAGAAGTCGGGTACAGATGCGCCCCCAAAAGCCGCAATCCCTAAACGCATCAATTGAAGGGTTCCCCCTACCATCAAGCCAGTTTCTAAATCTCCCATGATCATCCCGGAGATCATTCCCGCAATGGCTGGTTGTGTCAACGTATTTGAAATAAGTGAATCATTGATTGCAATAAAAGCATAAACTGTAATAAGAATAATTTGATACATGGCTAAATGTTGCATGATTATTTCCTCCTAAATCACTTTCTTAGTTTTTCCATAAAATCGATGACTGGATCATTTGGTACCAGTTGAGCGGTCACTTTTATGTCTTTGGCTGCGATTGCTTCAAATACTGCTTCTTCTTCTTTCATGACCTTGATACTTTTCGTGATTTCTCTCGCACCTTCTTTGTGACTCATGTTTCCTACATTGATTGCAGCCAGCTCACCGCCCGCTTCTAAATACCGCAAGACATCTGTTGGATTTTTAAAAAGTAAAAAAATACGTTGCTTGCCATATTTTCCAGATTGAACATTTTTTGCCGCCGCAGCAACAGTTAAAACGGATAGCCGCATAGATGTAGGCGCTGCCATTCTTAATGAAGATTTTTGTAAAGAATCCATTGCCGCCTCATCATTGATCACGATGATCCGTTGTGTATTCAAACTTGTGGACCAAATTCCTGCCACTTGCCCATGAATCAAGCGTTCATCAATCCGTACATTGACAATATTCGCTTTGCCTTTAAATTCCTTATATTGTGCTAGATCTTCCTCTGCCACTTGCGTTTCTTCCGCTTCCGTTGCGATCATCTTGTTTTTGACATCTACGATACCCCCGCGTGCCAAATCGATCAACGCCTCGATCGTTGCTTGTGGATTAAGGGTCGCTTCCATGACTAAGGGTAAAGACATCCCCGCAATAATTGTAACTTCTTCATCTTCTAAGTAATTTTTTAGCGCTGTGTTACATGGTGTCCCACCTAGCAGATCTGCAATAATCAAGGTCGAACCGTTAAGGGCTTTCATTTTCTCAGTTAATTCATGTTCAAATTGCAAATTATCGCCATCTGGTCTTAAAGAAAGTGTATGAACATGTTCTTGCACGCCAACAATCATCTCTAAACTGGCTTTGACTCCATCGGCCATGCTACCATGACTGACCAATAAGATATTTCTCATCTCTCTTCCCCCTTAAATAAACATCTAAGCTACTTAACATGTTAGCTATTGATTACGTACACTATATCACATATCAACTCAAACGTAAACCTAACATCTTAACATATTATATTTTTTTTCTTAAAAAATTTAGTTCCAAAATTAATCCATTGCCACAAACAAGTTAACATGTTATGGTAAGATTAATTGAATACCGCAAAAAAAGGAGGTCTCATGTGGTGATTCCCAAATATGAACAAATTAAGCAAGAATTATTAGCTGAAATCAAAAATCATTTATTTGTTCCTGGAGATAAGTTTTACTCAGAAGCAGATATCAAGAAAAAATATTCTGTAAGCTCGATCACAGCCGTTAAAGCATTGAACGAACTTACAACCGCTGGCTATCTCTATCGCGTCCAAGGAAAAGGGACCTTTGTTTCTAAATCAAAAGTCTCTCAATCAGTCAAATTCTCTGATATCGAATTACATTCATTAGATAAAGAAAAGGTCAAGGTCGTTTCGATAGAAGAAGCGCAAGAACCTGACATTTTAGAAGAACTTGGACTACCGAAAAATGGTTCTTATTATCGCATCAAACGAGTGCGGTATTTTGAGGATATCCCTTTCCTTGTGCATATCACTCATCTGCCAAAACGTTTGGTCAAGGAACCTATTAGTAAAGACTTATCTCAATACTCCAGTATCTACGAGAGAGTGAGAAAAGATTTTGGGATCGACCTCTTCTCTCTTTCATCTGTTGAGACGAATGAAATCGTCTTTCCCGATGATCCAGAATTATTGAACTTGTTAAAGTTAAGCTTTCGCGAACCAGTCGTCAAACAAGTCAAGCATTCTTTCCTAGCTGACCGTAGCGTAGCCGAATATATCATCAGTTACAAACACTGGAAATATTTCAAAACAAAAATCGAAGTAGAAGCAGAATAAGTAGAACGGTAATAGCCGTAATTTCGCATCCATTGAATTAAATAAGCAAAACCAGAAGGAATCCATCAGACCGTTCTTTGAACGTTTTGTGGATTCCTTCTTAACTATATATATCTATCCATGATCAGAGTTACCTACTTAAAAAATAAATAAGGTTATTTATTTTCCGATTTTTCTGTTTTTTTATTTTGCCATTCGCTTTTTCTGATTATTTAGGTTATACTAGTTTAAAGTTAATATGTTAACAAATTAAGAGGAGTGGTATGATGGGATTACAACAAACAAAAGATTCCCTTATTTCCATAAGCAAGTCTGTCGATAGCGCCTGGCTAGCAAAGCAAATTGATTGGTGTTGCCAAAAAATCGAACATAATATGATACGCTACGGTCTAGATTTTCCGTCGGCTTGCGCAACAAATGGGATCTATCGGATCAAACCTAATGATGACTGGACGAATGGCTTTTGGACTGGCATGTTATGGTTGGCTTATGAATGGACTGGCAAAGAGAAATTTCTCGTACGCGCCATGGAAAATATCCATAGTTTCAAAGAGCGTTTAACCACACATCACGTATTAGATCATCATGATATTGGTTTCTTATATAGTTTATCTGCTGGCGCAGGCTATCGTTTGACCGACAGCTTATTATGCAAAGAAGAATTGCTTCAAGCCGCAGATGTCTTACTTGCACGTTTTCAAGAAAAAGGACAATTTATCCAAGCCTGGGGCGCGTATGGCGATCCAAAAGAGTATCGCTTGATCATCGATTCATTGATCAACTTACCTTTATTGTTCCAAGCTTCTGAGATTTCAGGTAATGATCATTATCGAGAAGTAGCAAAGAAACATTACGAAACAGTGTTACGTACCGTTGTTAGAGAAAACGCAACAACTTTCCATACGTATTATTTTGATCCTTCAACCGGCACACCAACTCACGGTGCCACACATCAGGGAAATAGCGATGCGTCGATTTGGGCACGTGGACAAAGTTGGGCTGTTCTTGGGATTCCTTTAAATGAAAGTTATTTAAGATCTTCGTCTTTACCTAAAAATTATGAAGCAATCGTTGATGTCTTTTTGACACATTTACCAGAAGACCTTGTTCCTTATTGGGATTTTGATTTCACAGATGAATATCCTTCTGACAAAGATAGTTCCGCCTTAGCGATCACCGCCTGTGGATTATTAGAAGCCGCAAAAATGGAAGCGTATCCTCAGTCTGAAGAATTAGCGAAAGGAATGCTCTACCAATTAGGCGAACATTACACATCCTTGTCCGAACCTGATAATGAAGGTCTACTACTACATGGCGTATATGCCCATGCAGAAGGTAAAGGAATCGATGAACCTAATCTTTGGGGCGATTATTTCTACCTAGAAGCTCTGATGCGTTTAGCAAAACCCTCGTGGAAAAAATATTGGTAAGGAGAAACCAACATGCAAACTTTTGAAATAAAAGAAGACTTTCTTTTAGATGGGCAACCGATCAAATTGATCAGTGGCGCCATTCACTATTTTCGTCTTCCTCAATCACAATGGGAAGATAGCTTATATAACTTGAAAGCATTGGGCGCAAATACTGTCGAAACCTATATTCCTTGGAATATCCATGAACCCAAAGAAGGCGAATTCAACTTCGAAGGAATGAATGATTTCACTGCTTTTGTTGCACTTGCTCAACAACTCGGACTAATGGTGATCCTACGTCCTTCTGTATACATTTGTGCAGAATGGGAGTTTGGCGGTCTACCCGCTTGGTTATTAAAAGAACCAGGTATTCGTTTGCGTTCGACGGATGAACGATTTATGACAAAAGTCAAAAAATACTATGATGCCTTACTGCCTAAGATCCTACCTTTGCAGATTTCAAACGGTGGCCCTGTTATCATGATCCAAATCGAGAATGAATATGGTTCTTATGGAATGGAAAAAGCGTATCTACGTGAAACGAAGCAACTACTAGAGAATGCCGGAATCACTGTTCCTCTATTTACTTCTGATGGTGCTTGGAATGAAGTATTGGATGCTGGAACGCTGATTGAAGATGATGTATTCGTCACTGGTAATTTTGGTAGTCATTCTAAAGAGAATAGTGCGGTCTTGCAAGCCTTTTTTGAGAAGCATGGGAAAAAATGGCCCTTGATGTGTATGGAATATTGGGATGGTTGGTTCAATCGCTGGGGCGAGCCGATCATCAAACGAGATGCTCAAGACCTAGCGAATGAAGTCAAAGATATGTTAGAAGTTGGTTCTTTGAATCTGTACATGTTCCATGGAGGCACCAATTTTGGTTTTTATAATGGCTGTTCTGCTCGTGGAAATACCGACTTACCGCAATTGACAAGCTATGACTACGATGCGTTGCTCACTGAAGCTGGTGAACCTACAGAAAAATATTATGCTGTCCAACAAGCAATCAAAGAAGTTTGCCCCGACGTATGGCAAGCAGAACCACGTACAAAACAATTAGACTCTCTTGGGAGTTACCCAATTGATACTAGCGTTTCTTTACTAAATACAAAAGAAACACTAGCAAAAGCGGTACCTACCGCATATCCTATGACGATGGAACAAGTCAGCAATGGATATGGCTATGTCTTATATTCCTTAGTGCTGAAAAACTATTACCATGAAAACAAAGTTCGGATCATCGAAGCAAGTGATCGAGTTTCCGTTTATGTGGACGAAACCTATCAATTGACGCAAGACCAAACAACGATCGGTGAAGAGTTCATGATCCAAGGAAAGACAGAAAGCGAAGAAATCCAATTAGATGTATTAGTAGAAAATCATGGAAGAGTCAATTATGGCTCAAAATTGAATAACCCGACCCAAACAAAAGGGATTCGTGGCGGAATCATGCAAGATATCCATTTCCATCAAGGCTATCTACATTATCCTTTGCCACTATCAGCCGAGCAACTTCAGCTGATCGACTATCAAGCTGGCAAAAATCCAGCTCATCCTTCGTTTTATCACGTATCATTTGATGTAACAGAACCTGTAGATACGTATATTGATTGTTCCGCATATGGCAAAGGTGTTGTTTTTGTCAATGGGATCAACTTAGGGCGTTATTGGAATCGTGGCCCCATCTATTCACTTTATTGTCCAAAAGATTTCCTTAAAAAAGGGAAAAATGAAGTGGTGATCTTCGAAACAGAAGGTATCGCGATCCGCTCCTTAGATTTTCTCGCAGAACCGAAACTTGAGCAAAGTGTTTGATAATGATAACTAAACAAAGACGAGGGTCATCATCTGATGACCCTCGTCTCTTTTCGTTGACAGTTATTCATGTTCTAATTCAATTTTCTTGGGTTGTTCTTCTGCTGGAACTTGTTCAAACTTCCGCAATAAATAAATCTTACGAATATTCAATACTAATGTTTTGATCACCGCATACACAGGGATACAGATTAACATTCCCATGATCCCAGCAACACTTCCTGCACCGATCAATACTAAAATGATCGTTAGTGGATGAATGTTCATTGTTTTTCCGAAGAGTAATGGCTTGATCACATTGCCATCCAATTGTTGGATAACAAGAATGGATAACGCCATGTAGAGTGCTTGAAATGGCGAAATAAACAGTCCGACAATAATAGCTGGTACTGCACCAATAAAAGGGCCAACGTACGGTATGATATTCGTCACTCCGCAAACGACTGCCAGCAACAAACTATATGGCTGCTTGAAAATCGTCATTGCAATAAAACTCATCACGCCAATGATCACTGCATCCACAATCGTGCTACTGATATAAGCAGATAGTGTTTCATTCAACTCTCTGACCGTTTGGCGTAATTCTCCTCGAATTGCTTGAGGAAAGAAAGGCGATAACGCATCGATAAATTTATGTCCATCTTTGAACATAAATAATAAGATGAATGGGACAGTAAACAATAAAATAAAGAATTGCATCATAAAAGAAAGAATTCTTGAAACGCTCCCTGTCAGACTAACCAACAAGATATTGAACAAGTTGCTCAACGACAAGTTGGCAGACGCAAACTGTTCTTCTAGATTCAATGAACGAAACTCTTCTCTTTGCATGATCTCAGTCAACCAACGACTTGTTTCGTCTGCATATGCAGGGATACTTCTGGTTAATTGCACTGCTTGATCAACCAATTGAGGCAAGATGTTCATGATGGTCAAAAAGACGATCACTAATAAAACGATCAATGTCAATAGATAGCCCAACACGCGTGGTACTCGATGTTTTTCTAAAAACAAGACAACTGGATTAAACATGTAATAGAAAAATCCAGCAATGATCAACGGCATAATGATTGCAGATGCCATTCTCAAAATCGGGTGAAACACATTTGGCATACGTAAAATAAAGAAAACGCCAATAATCGTTAAGACTAATTCCACTGTCCAAAATAACAATTTTGACTCTTTGAACCTTGAATACATAGATATCCTCCAAATTTCATGCTTACAGATACTCTTATTTTATCATTTATTCATCGGTAAAGCGCTATTTTTTCTTTTATTTCTTGTTATTTAAAAAAAGTGTTTACTCAGGTAGACAAACTAACCAGATGTAAGTTAGTAATATTTTTATACGTGGATAATTCTTCGATCACTTCTGCATACGTCAATCCTTTTGGTAAATCGATCGTATACACGTTTTTATAAATACGGTAATCATCCACAAATTTTACATCAAAATTGACATCCTCGATCGTAATGTTTCTTTTTTCAAAATAATCATTCAAGAAATCCTTGGTTTCTTTTCGATGAATAAATTGAATCACTAATTTTTTTGTTGTTGGTACATGGATGATGCGCTTCACTACAGTCAATGCAAACACAATACCGACGAAACTAGTGAGTGCAATGGCATAAAAACCCATTCCGATTGCAATACCCAATCCTGCGATTGCCCAAAGTGATGCTGCGGTCGTTAACCCAGTCACTGATTGTTTCGTAACAATGATCGTACCTGCTCCTAAAAAGCCGACGCCACTGACAACTTGTGCAATCAAGCGAGCTTCATCTGAACGGAGGGTCCCAACTAATTCAGGATACTCTAATGCATTTCTCAACGCACCACTAGCAATTTCCACTTGGATCAAGGCAATAATACAAGCCCCCATACAAACCAAAATATGTGTACGCATCCCTGCTGGACGGTTTTTATATTGTCGCTCAAAACCAATTGCTCCGCCAAAAAGCAATGCGATACTCAATCGTATAATAATTTCTGGTATGGATAAAACCATATCCTCCATGAATATCCCCCCTCTTATCAAATATAGCACGACTAAAAAAAACAAACAAAATATAACTATTTTTTATGACCTAAAAAAAAGCCACTGTGCCAGATCATCTGATAAAAACCAGATGATCTCCAGTGACTGAAATCTTTTCTATTATAATTTGCTTGCTGCTGCTTCATCAACAATGACTATCACGTCATCATGATTTTGCAAAGCACTGGCTGGCATATCTGTGGTAACAGGTCCGTTGATCATTCCTTTGATTGCTTCTGCTTTACTTTCGCCATAAGCCATCAAGACGATTTTTTTGCCGTTTAGAATTGAGCCGATTCCCATAGAAACTGCTTTCGTTGGGACGTCTTCCACTTTATCAAAGAAACGTTTATTGGCATTGATTGTTGATTCAGTTAAATCGACAACACTTGTTTTTCCATCAAATGGAGCACCAGGCTCATTAAAACCGATGTGACCGTTTTGACCGATCCCTAAAATTTGGATATCGATTGGATGTTCTTCAATGATTTGGTCGTAGGATTGACAAGCTTGATCTAAATCAGCTGCTTTTCCATCAGGTACGAATGTTTCTTTAAATGGTTTCTTGTCGAATAATTCAACATTCATAAAATGGCGGTAGCTTTGATCATCTGAGCCACCTAGTCCAACATACTCATCCAAGTTAACAGAAGTCATGTTACTGAAATCCATGTCGCTTGAAGTCATTTCTTTATATAAAGTGATTGGCGTACTCCCTGTTGCTAAACCTAGAACTTTCGCACCATTTTCCATTCCATTTTTAATTATCTCAAAAGCTTTTTTTCCGCCTTCTTCAGCATTTTTCACACGAATGATTTCCATAACGATTACTCCTTTTGTTTTGGTATAGCCCAATTATAGCACCTTTATTTCAAAATGACAATATCTGTATAGACCAAATATAAAAAAATCATTTATTAAGGTTTAACTATCATTATTCCGTTTACCAAAACGATCACCTACAAATTTGAAAATAAATAATAGGTAAATAAAACATGTCACAAAATTTTGTTCTTATGAAAATGACTCTAGCCTCTCTTGAAATTCTGTTGAAAGGATATGGATTGAGGGTTTCTTTTTAATCTGTACAATGAGCTTTTTAGCGATCAAATATTGATTGATTTGTTTTAATTTAGGATAAGATATATTAAGGTGTTTTCTCAATTCAATGTCCGTAATATATTCATTTACCTCATTATATAAATGACCTTGAATCAATACAAATAATACTTCAACCATATCTTTGTCTTTCAGATCCAATTTTTTAAGATTATTAATTGCATTATCTAGTTTGGCTTTTGCTATCTGTAGCTCTTCAATCACCTTAGTTTGTCCATCAATAATCAATTGATACATATTTTGTACAAACAGAGTCAAATCCGCTTTATTTCTCGGATTTGAAACTTCTTCGAATAACTTTCCATAAGCTTTTTTGTCATGTGTGATTGCATTTGAAATTGTGATCCCAGTTAAAAAATCTAATTTTCTAGAAAGATAATTTGAAATTAAAAATCTCCCCATCCGACCATTTCCATCGTAAAAAGGATGGATATATTCAAAATAGTAATGGGTAATCACGCATTTTAATAAAAAAGGAATATCTTTTCTGTTCATAAATAAAACGAGATTATTTAAATCTCTTATGATTGTTTCCTCGTTAGGATTACCTTGATGAACTCGTTTGTTCTCAGAACCTATATAGACTACTTCCTTTCTGAATAGCTGTCCATCTGGTTGATCCTCTTCTGGAATATCTTTACGAAATAATTCATCATATATATTTCGTATTTTCACAATATCGTGAATCTCCTCAAACTCAGACTCACCCAAGTTCATGTACATATTTACTATTCCTTTAAATCTAACTATTTCATCACTATTTCTTTTCTTTATTGCTGTTCCGATTTCTTTTCTTGTACTTTGTACACCTTCAATATCATTTGTTGATTTTATTTCATCAATGATTTGCGAATTAAAGATGTTTCTCTGGATAAACGGCGGAAGCATACTAATGTATCTTTCAATTTCTGATGAATTTTTTTGAATTCTTTCTTTTAAGTTTTCATGTTCTAATAATGGTATGTAAAATAGTTCATAACTTTCTGTTGTGATACGTTGCTCTCGATCAAAAGGATGAATTTTAAGTCCAGTCTTAAAAGTAGAAAAAAAGTTAAATCTAGAGTTATACTCTTCCTCAAATTCGTTTCTATTTTCATAAAAAGTAATTTTTAATGGTTTATAGCTCATTTTCACCACTTCTCCTTCACTCTATTTTAATAAAAATACCATTTATTAAAATATAATGCAATTTTTTCTTGATAACCAACATCTAAATCCATAATTATGCTATAACAAAATATACCAACTAAAAAGAACCTATCCTCTCCTTTAGTTGGTATACGAAATTTATATAGTTAATTAATTTATTCTATCTTATTTTCTTTTATCAGGATAAATAATTGCTTGAAAGAAAAACGCGCACAATTGGAAAATCAGTCCCGTAACAGTCACACCTACCCAACCATAATGCTGCCACATCACTGAGCCTAATAAAGAGCCTGTTGCTCCACCGATAAAGTACATAAACATAAAAATCGTGTTGTTGCGATTACTTGTTGCTTCGCCAAGCCCTTGTACTCTGCTTTGATTCGCTACTTGCCCGAACTGGTTCCCAACATCTAATAAAATGATTGCAACTAATAGGACGGCAACATAGTCACCCGCAACAAACAAAGCGAGAAAACTAATTGTCTGCATCACTAAGCCCATACCAACGATTCGTCTTTCCGAATAAGTATCCGCCAAGCGACCAACGATCGGTGCAGCTACTGCTCCCGACAAACCAAAGATTGCCAAGATCCCTGCTTCAAAAGTTCCCCATCCATAAGCTGGACTACTGATATAAAAGATCAGCGTTGACCAAAAAAGCGAAAACGTTCCAAACATAAAAAAGCCATTGATTGCAGCTTCACGCAACAATCGTTGCTCTTTGACGAGTTTCGGTAAGCTTTTTAGTGAGGCAAGATAAGAGACTGTTGACTCTTTTTCCAGCGTTCCTTGTGTTCTTGGTAATTTTAAATAGAGTAGCACAGTTAGCGCTCCAACTAGGCAAAGGGCAAATAGGTAAACACTACGCCAAGAAAACCAACTAGCAAGAAGTCCTGAAACAGTTCGAGAGAGCAAGATGCCCATTAGTAAACCACTCAATAAGATCCCCATGGTTTTTCCTCGCGCTGCTGGTCCTGCAAGTACGGCGCCGTAAGGAATAATGATTTGCGGAACGATCGATAGTAGACCAATCAAGAAAGAAGCAACTGCAAATAGAGCAAAGTTTGGTGCGAAAAAGGCTGCTAATAAGGATAGTGCAGATAATCCCGCCATGCGAATGATCAATTTAGGTCGATCGACGACATCCCCTAATGGAACTAAAAATAATAATCCTAATGCATAGCCTAATTGAGTCAGCATCGTCAACAAACCCACAGCACTCGTATTGACTGATAAATTTACCGCTACTTTTGTGCCAATTGGTTGGATATAATACATATTTGCGACGACTACCCCACAGGTGATCGCTAATAATAAAATCAATGAT
This sequence comes from Enterococcus sp. AZ062, assembly GCF_051715065.1. NCBI lineage: Bacteria > Bacillati > Bacillota > Bacilli > Lactobacillales > Enterococcaceae > Enterococcus > Enterococcus sp. AZ062. Next base: position 2,845,017 of record NZ_JBIOTB010000001.1, read on the forward strand.
TTCGAAAGCGGTGTTTGCTTATTCATTTCCATCGGATTCCCCCATTTCCTTTCTTAGTTTACAACTTCTTAGAATAATTGAAAACAGGGAGGCTCAAATAAAATAAATAAGGTTATTTAACTAAATGTTTTCTTCGATCACGATAGATAATAACCACCAATACTGTTAAAACTAACACACTAGCGACCAAAACAAGTGCTTTTATATGTTCCCCATGAAACAATGCTTCTCCGCCACACGCATATAAAAGGGAAGATGGCACTACGCCGATAAGGATCGATAATAATAACTCACGAACCGAAAGATTTAAGGAGGTTGCGGCAAAGTTCACGACAGAAGACGGAATCACCGGTACCATATAGCCGATCATGACTCCTATTTTTGGATGCTTCATCCGACGTATTGCTTTGACCCAACGATTCTCTTTTTTACTATGATCCATAAAGGATAAATGTTGCATCAAAACGATCGATAAGATATTTCCAAGTGCATTGCCTGTTACATTGATGACTGTTCCTAGAAATGGACCATAACTTAGGCCGACGACCACACCGATCACAGAAGTAGGAATACCTGGCACCGCACACATCAAACTGATCAACAATGTCAAAATAAACGCAGCAGATACTCCGTGTGAACGAATTTCTCGCATCCATTCTTTGCGACTTGCCTGTGGATCTAGTAATAAGTGGATATCTGGTCGATACTCTAAATAAAGTTGATAGCCAACAAACAAAATCAGCAGTAATCCTAAACCAATCAATGTATTACGTATATATTGCTTTTTCATAGCGACTTCTTCTCCTCCTCAGACTTACTCACTGTTAGTGTATCATTAGATGAGGAAACAGAACAAACGTGATACTTAAAATACCAGACTTTCTATCACCATTATTCTAAACATGCTGAAAGCAAAACAATTCGCTCAAAAAATACCGAAATCACTCATATCAAAGGCTTCGGTGCATAATAATGAATAGAAAAGATTTAATTACTTTTACTTTGCAATAATTCACTGCTTTTAGTTTACCTTGGTTGCTTTAATATCTGGCTTTCTAATTTTTCATTTATTAATATTTCCTATTTCTTTCTACATCGTAAGAGGATTTTTTCGATTCATCAGACTTTACTATCAGAGGATTTATTGTACATGAAGTCTATAGCTACGTTTAAATTCAATATTTGCCATTTTCATCACTGCTTTTATTGCTTCATCTGAAGAGTCGAATTCATACTTACTCTTTTCGAATCCATCTTCAACTATTGTATATCGTTCTTGATCATAACTGATAAGTAAATAGCGATCTTTTTTGAACGTAAGAATTTTTAACTTAAAACAATCCTTCGATTTAAATTTTCTTTTCAAAAATTGCTTTAATTGCTTTTTACAAATCATGTTCATTTTACTATGCCTCTACTTTCTTCATAGACTTAGTAATTCTGTGATTTTTATTGAATCGATGGACAAATCTGTTTACTTCTTTATCAAATAATTCTTTTTTTAACGTTCGACTAATATAAAAAACTTGTACCTCCTTATCCTCTATTATAAAAGCAATTCGAAAATTTTCTTTTCCTAAACGGATTTTCATTTCATAAATCGATGGTTTTACAGGTGTATCAACAAGTTTGATTCGATAAAAGTTGTGTGTCAAATACTCATTCACTTTATATAAGATTATTTCTTGATACCTTTTTGATTGATTCTCAGAAAATATATTCAGAATTTCTTTACTGACTTTAACTTCATATGTCATGCCTATCCCTTCTTACATATATTTTTAAAGTCTATCTATCCACACTTTCTCACTGATAAGCTTTATGAAATTAAGCACGTGTTGTCCTTCTATTACTTTGCCTGGTTAAAGTTTCAATCATTTTTACTTTTCTATGATAGTGACATTTGCTTTTCCACAAGTTAGTTCTTGTTCTAATATTGACTTTATTTGCAATGCACATTCTTTTGAAAATGGTTCAGCCTCTTCCCATGATCCTAACAATGGATAATTATGGCGTACCGTTTTAACATACTGTTTATTTTTTACTCCTCGCGTTTGGACTTCTACATAATACATAACTATACCTTCTTTGTTAAATTATTTATGTAAAGGCTACTCTTTCAAGCAACTTAGACAAAAGTGGCAGAAAACACAAAAGATCTGGCGAGATTAATTGAAGGTTGCAACGACAAGCCTTTTGTCCTAAAAGTTGGATAGAAGATCATGCACCACAACATAATTATAGTCTATAAAAACAAGGCTTTTTATTCGTTTTAATTATATCTGCTATAAAAAATACCACCCGAAGGTGGATGGGAATGGCATTTAGTTGGGAGTTGGTTTGCGCGGTGATTTTAGTATAAAAAATTATTCAGAACATTAATTGAAAAACGGAAAATATCTCACAAGTGTCATTGAGGGAGATTTTACTTTTATCTACTCTTCATAAAACCAACTTCTATTTCTTTCAGTAATCTTTTAAACGTCATCACCCCAGTTTCCTCAGAAGAGCTTAAAACAAACATGGTGGCTTTACCATTACCTATCTTTTGTAGCATCTCCTTTTCAACTAAGTTATTTACATTTTTTCTAACAGTGTGATCTTTATAGCTTGTAGAATTTACTATATCTTTAATTTTAAAAGCAGGTTTTTCCATGGCATATTTAATTATGCTAGTTTCTACTTCGTTCAGACCACTTAAACTTTCTAACATATTTATTTTCCATATCCTGACTTCAGTAGAATCAAAATTGGTATCAACTTCTGGAGTACGCAAGCTGTTCTTTGTAGCTACCTCAAAAATTCTAGGTCCTCCTGATCCTCCTTTTTCAGCAATTCCTACTCTTCTAAATAACGTTGAGATAATCGAATTTCTTGTTACAGAAAAACTTCCATTTATAAATTCCTCTTTAGAAACTTTCATTTCTCCCGGGTTGTAGAAACTTACGTAATCATCACAATTGATTATTTTAATTACTTTATCAGAGTCATAATAAGCATGCATTAATGTATTTACTAATGCTTCTTTTAATGCAAGTAATAAGTCTGTTCTATAGGACCCTCTCGTCATATTTTCTTCTTGTCTATAGGAATCAGGCACACTAAGTTCTAATTTTTGAATAACTAAATTGTAGAACGAAAACAAGTTCATCTCAGGATAATTCATATCTCCACTTGATACCCTATCTCGCCAGTCAGTATCTAAAAAGCTTTGTTTTTTAAAATAATCTAATTGAAATTTTTTAAATCTATCAGTTATAGAATTATATTTGCCAAAAAATAATAATCCGCCTATTGTTAGTCTATATGGCGACTTAGAAGCTTGTCTATCTTTTTTTAATACTCCAATATTCTTTAATAATTCTTCATGACTAAGCTCTAAATATTTAGAATTATTCGTATTTTTATAAAGTAGATTTTTATATTCGTTCACTGTTTCAAGATTTAAATCGTCTATGTCATAGTTTTGCAACAGCTCACTATCAATATCATTCTGCGAGTCTACGATTAGATATTTAAATTGTGCATCATCTGCAATACGATCACCATCGTCTGTTCTAATATATGTTTTACTTTTGTTGTTGTTTATATAAACTGGTCTTCTTTCATACGGTGCTTTGGGTACATTTATTTCTATAATAGATTTACCTGATACTTTGAATGTTTGAACATCTTCATTAGTAAGTAAATTAACACTAACTTTTTGTTTATCATGGATACAATTCCAAAATTCCGTAATAACTTTTTCTGGGTTGTCGACTCCAACTACTTGGTATTCTTTTTTAGATACTAGCTCATCTATACCTAAAATTATAATTCCGCCATTAGTATTTGCAAACGCACTATAAGTTGACCATACATCATTCGATAGTTTAGTTTGAGACTTTTTAAACTCAAGTTGGAAATTTTCTTTTGGTTCTGTGAAGATTTCATCTTTCAATTCAATAAACTTAATTTTTTACACCCCCTGATCTTAATTCAAAAGCATTTCAAAAGTATTTCAAAAGTATTCTTCTTTAAAAAATGTTGCTATTTCAACCTTTCCAATATAATTATGCTCAATAGTCTAGATAAATCAAAAGTATTTCAAAAGAATTGACAATATAAAAATTCGAGATATAATTTAGGTTTAATATATTTTAATCTGAATATTATGCCCATCATTAGATAGAGAATAACTCTAATGAGAGGTTTTTTTGTATACTCTAGAACTCGAACCTACACACCTTCTATTATGAGCTAAATACTCTATCTAACTGAGTTAAAGGTACAGGTTGTTACCACTAATTTATTTTTGAGTATGTAAATGAGAAATCGCGGCAACAAACTTGTTATCATAATAAAGGTACGTGTATGGACGGTTATGAAATTGATTATTTTGTATATAATGACAAAAATATTTTGTTGAATGATTTTTAACTTCGTCAATAAGCATTAGTTCATACAAGCTGTTCACATATAGTATGATATACTTTTATTATGTTCTTCTCTATTATGCAAATAAGCATATATAAGGGTTTTATTTGGAAGAATTTATGGCAACGTCCTATACTTAAATTATCAAATAAAAAGGACGTGAAGATAAATGTCAGATTTAGAACACAAAGAAGAAAAAGCTTTAGACAAAATTGTTGCTACAGTCAATAAACTGGATAAAGAATTAAATGAACTTGATACGTTATCTGAAAATCCAGAAAAAAAACACAACCTAAAAAAATGGTTAGTTGAACGTAAGGCGATTCATGAAATCAAAAAAATTCTTCATGAAGCTGATAAATACGAAAAATATGATGAAAAAGAACTTGATAAAGAATTTAAAGAAATTAATGATCTATTACAATAATCTGTTAAAACGACTCATTTTGAGTCGTTTCAGATTGTAGACAAACCTTATGTAAAAATGAGGTTTGTCTTTTTTATATGTATGTTTTCAATAATTAAAGAGAAATAGCTTTGTTTTTCTAAAGAAAAACACTCCTTTCTTGCTCTGCCTTTTTTGATTTTTACTAATTTTTTCATATTTAGGCAGGCAAAAGTAAGCCCAATTTTCATGTGCATTTTTTCAATTCCTATTTGATTCGTATAACGTAATCCGTGAAATTCTTTTGCTGTACCAAAAATTCGTTCAATTGTTTCTTTTCTTTTTCTGTATAGGTCTTTAAAATTTCTTTGGTGACGTATTTCCTCACATCGTTCGATTGCTTTCGCCCAAATATGTCTGGTGATTACTTTTGTATGATTTTTTGAATTTGTACAAGTAGATAGAACAGGACAATTTTTACATTCTTCTGGATTACTTTTGTATTCTAAATATCCTTTTCGATTCGTTGTCGAATAAGTGAGGATCTTATCATTAGGACAGATATAACAATCATAATATTCATCGTAGGCATAGTCGTTCTTCTTGAAATAACCCGCTTTCGTCATGGGTCGCTTATAAGGGAAAACAGGCGTCAGCTTCTCTTCGAGAAGTAATTGAGCGATTGCTGGCGTTTTATACCCAGCATCCATAATCAATTTATCTAGAGTAAAAGCTCCTTTGAGCTTTTTAAATAAAGTAATAAACGTACGACTATCATGTAAGTTTCCTGGGTGGGTCGTATAGCCAAGTATCCAGCCGTTTTTATCACATGCTACTTGTGCGCTATAAGCAAAAACTTCTTTATGCTCACCTTTATGAAACCAACCACTTTCGGGATCAGTCGTACTTGTTTTTTTCATAGCTATTTTAGTTTCTGCGTTGGTTTCTTTTAAGGGCTTTTTTAGGCGTTTTTCTCGATCTTTTTCAATTTCTTTTGTCAATTTTTCCGTATAAAAGAAGGCTTGATCCATCACTTCGACGGATTCTTTCTTGTTTCGATTCGCATGTGCTTTAATATGCGTCCCATCAATAAAAACTTCAGAGGTATCAACGATTCCTTCCATCATACATTGTGCTAAAATCTCATAAAAGATTTGTTCAAATGTAGTGGTTCCTTTGAACCGTCTCGTATAGTTTTTACCAAATGTAGAAAAATGAGGAACTGCATCTTCTAAACCTAACCCCAAAAATCATCGATAAGTGTTGTTCACTTCAATTTCTTTGATGGTTTGTCTCATGCTTTTAATACCAAAAAAATATTGAATCATCGGTAATTTAATTAGAAGAACGGGATCTAAGCTTGGCCGTCCTTGGGTTTCATCATATTTATCTTTTACCAAATCGTAAATAAAAGAAAAATCAATAAACTGATCCATTTGTCGTAATAAATGGTCTTGGGGAACTAAGTCTTCAAGAGCAAAAAAGCCCATCTGTGCACGCTTACTCATATCTTGTTTTGAGAGCATCGGGTTACACCTCCAATTCATAGTTTTATTTTAACGTATAAAAAAAGACAAAGCACTATAAATAAGTACTTTGTCTACAATCTGAAACGACTCATTTTGAGTCGTTTTTTTATACAAAAACACTACCAGAACGCTTCTGGATAATAGTTGAGTTACGAGAAGATTATACACGTACCCAAATTCCTTTTAGCTACTATCATCTATCGCCAACTATATCTAATCACGAATAAGTTTTAGCAATAGACTTGATGAACATCTTTCTTTTCTGCTACTACTCATGATCAAATGGTTTTTACGTTTTTACTTGTGTTGCCACGAGTTATACTAGAAACACAGCGCATTTCAAGAAACAAAAAAAGGCTAAAAACCTTAATCAATAAGGTTTTTAGCCGATCAAAAATCAATCAAATTATTTAACTGTTACAGAAGCGCCAACTTCTTCAAGTTTAGCTTTTAATTCTTCAGCTTCTTCTTTAGAAACGCCTTCTTTAACTGGTGCAGGAGCGCCATCAACTACAGCTTTAGCTTCTTTCAAGCCTAAGCCAGTTGCTTCACGAACTGCTTTGATAACTTTAACTTTTTGGTCTCCAGCTGCAGTTAATTCTACAGTGAATTCAGTTTGTTCTTCAGCAGCAGCACCGCCACCAGCAGCAACTGCAGCTACAGGAGCAGCAGCAGATACGCCAAATTCTTCTTCAATAGCTTTAACTAGGTCGTTAAGTTCTAGGATAGTTGCTTCTTTTAACTCAGCAACGATGTTTTCAATGTTCAATGCCATTTTTGTTTCCTCCATTTTAAATGTTCTTTTTTTATTTATTGTTTATGCTATGCGGCGATTAAGCTGCATCTCCATCTTCTTTGTCTGCGACTGCTTTGACAGCGTAAGCCACGTTGCGGACTGGCGCTTGTAGTACAGATAGCAACATAGATAGAAGTCCTTCGCGGTTTGGCAATTTTGCCAATGCTGTGATTTCTTCCAATGTAGATACTTTACCTTCGATGATACCGCCTTTGATTTCTAATGCTTTTGCATCTTTAGCAAATTCGTCCATGATTTTCGCTGGTGCTACTACGTCTTCGTTACTGAATGCAACGGCTGTAGGGCCAGTGAAAACTTCGTCCATGCCGTCTAGGCCGGCTTTTTTAGCTGCACGTGAAAGGATTGAGTTTTTGATAACTTTCATTTCAACGTTAGCTTCACGAAGTTGTTTACGTAAGCGTGTTACTTCATCAACAGTTAATCCACGGTAGTCAACTACGACTACAGAAGCTGCTTCTGTAAATTTTGCACTTACTTCGTCAACGATTGCTGCTTTTTTTGCGATAATTGCTTCACTCATTTTTGAGTTTCACCTCCTGAATTTTGATGGAAGAGTTTTTTACGACTGAATCGTTTGTGCCTCATCTAATCACTGCGTTCTTAGTGATTCTACTCGCTTGCGCTCGAAAGGAAACTCCTTTCGCTCAACTCAACGAGTATTGTTCATCATCTAATCACTTCGTTCTTAGTGATTCACAACAAAAAACTCTATGCCACCGTAGACATAGAGGGACTATTGAATATATTCAATAAACGTCCTCGGTAGGAAATTAAGGCTAAGCCACCTACTGTCTTCGGTACAAGTTAATTATTAACCTCAACTAGCTTAGCACGCTAAACTAGTTGAGTCAAGAATTATTTTTCAGTTGGATCAATCAACGTCCTAATCGTTGGATTAGAAAGAAGCTTGGTCTACATGGATACCAGGTCCAAATGTTGTTGTTACAGTAATGTTTTTCATGTATTGACCTTTAGCTGCAGATGGTTTAGCTTTCACTAATACATCATGGATCGCAGCAAAGTTTTCAACTAATTTTTCGTTGTCGAAAGAAACTTTACCGATTGGTACGTGGATGTTTCCAGCTTTGTCAACGCGGTAAGTTACTTTACCAGCTTTTACTTCGTTGATTGCTTTTGTTACGTCCATTGTTACAGTACCAGTTTTAGGGTTTGGCATTAAGCCTTTAGGTCCTAATACACGTCCTAGACGACCAACAGTAGCCATCATGTCAGGTGTTGCAACAACTACGTCAAAGTCAAACCATCCGTTTTGGATTTTTTGAACCATGTCGTCGTCACCAACGAAGTCTGCACCAGCTGCTTCAGCTTCTTTTGCTTTGTCTCCTTTGGCAAATACTAAAACAGTTTGTGTTTTACCAGTTCCGTTTGGTAATACAACAGCTCCACGAATTTGTTGGTCTGCTTTTTTAGGGTCTACGTTTAGACGGTATGCAACTTCAACTGTTGCATCAAATTTTGCAATGTTTGTTTCTTTCGCTAATGCTACTGCTTCAGCGACAGAATAAACTTTACTTGAATCCACTTTTTTCAATGCTTCTTGCATTTTTTTGCTCTTTTTAGCCATTTTGGTTCCTCCTTGATTGTGGTTATAACGGTTGTACCTCCCACGTGTCCTATACCTTTCAATACAGGGCCAACTGAGAAGCTACTTTCTTAGGGTGCAGATTATTCTACAGTGATCCCCATGCTTCGTGCAGTTCCTTCAACCATGCGCATTGCTGCTTCAACGTTAGCTGCGTTTAGGTCTTCCATTTTTAATTCAGCGATTTCTTTTACTTGATCGCTAGAAACTTTAGCAACTTTATTTTTGTTTGGTTCGCCTGAACCTTTTTCGATTTTCGCTGCTTTTTTCAATAATACTGCAGCTGGTGGTGTTTTTGTAACGAATGTGAATGAACGGTCTTCATATACAGAAATCACAACTGGGATGATCAAACCTGCTTGATCAGCTGTACGAGCATTGAATTCTTTTGTGAATCCCATGATATTGATACCCGCTTGACCTAGTGCAGGACCTACTGGGGGAGCTGGAGTTGCTTTACCTGCAGGAATTTGCAATTTAACGATTTTTTCTACTTTCTTTGCCACGAGACATACCTCCTTAAGTCCGTGATGTGGTTAATTGGAGATGCATATTTCTCCTCCCACGTATTGTCAGTTGATCTTAAAATCAATTGACATATCATGTACATAACGAATGCACACTGATACAGTATAGCAAATTATTCTTTTTTTTCAACAATTTTTTCTGATTATTTTCACCTTTATCCAAAAAAAAGCTAAATATCTGGTTAAAACGTGAAGAAATCTCTTTATAAATCGCTTATTTATGCTAAACTTACGCCTGTATGAACCTAATACATAATATATATAATAAATAAGTTCTTCTATTCTAATGAGGTGAAATAATGAAAGATCTAAAATACAGAAGTGTATTTGATATTATTGGTCCTGTCATGATTGGACCGAGCAGTTCGCATACCGCTGGAGCAGCAAGAATCGGAAAGATCGTCCGTAGTATTTTTGGCGATCAACCAGATTCTGTTGACATCTACCTATATGAGTCTTTTGCCAAAACCTATCGTGGACATGGTACTGATATTGCCTTAGTTGGAGGATTATTAGGCATGGAACCTGATGATTCTCGTTTAGCAGATTCGTTAAGGTTGGCTCATGAAGCAGGTATGGAAGTATTATTCGTACCTAAAAGTGAAAAAGCCGATCATCCTAATTCCGTCAAAATGTTGTTGAAAAAAGGCAGTCGAAAGCTTTCGGTTACAGGCATCTCAATTGGTGGGGGCAACATCCAGATTTCTGAATTGAACGGCTTCAAGATTTCATTAAGCATGGGAACACCAACCTTGATCATCGTCCACCAAGACGTTCCTGGCATGATTGCTAAAGTCACCAATATTCTTTCAGAAACCAACACCAATATCGGTACAATGACAGTTACTCGTGAGTCAAAAGGCGAAAATGCCATTATGATCATGGAAGTGGACGATCCTCAAGTAGAAGATACCGTAAAAAAACTAAAACAGTTACCAAATATTGACAGTGTCAATTATTTCGAGTAAAGGAGCAGACGAGGTATGTTTTTATCAATTGAAGAATTAGTCCAACAAGCACAAGACTACCCTAGCGTTGCCGAATTGATGATCGCAGTTGAGATGGAGATGAGCGGTCGTTCTCGTGAGCAGATCATCAAGATCATGGAAAAGAATCTACTCGTGATGGAACAATCTATCGCAGAAGGAAATGCCGGCGTAACTTCTGTCACAGGAATTACTGGCGACGATGCCAAAAAGATGGACAACTATCTTTCTCACGCTGATTTCCTTAGTGGCGAAACAATCTTGACCGCGGTTCGTAATGCGATTGCTGTGAACGAAGTCAATGCCAAAATGGGATTGATCTGCGCAACGCCTACTGCGGGCAGCGCAGGAGTTGTCCCTGGTGTCTTGATGGCCGTACGTGATCGTTTGCAATTAACCCATGAACAACAACTCGACTTCTTATTTACAGCTGGCGCTTTTGGCTTGGTCATTGCAAACAACGCATCGATCAGCGGGGCTGAAGGTGGTTGTCAAGCAGAAGTCGGATCGGCGAGTGCGATGGCTTCCGCTGCCTTGGTTTGTGCGAAAAACGGCACAGCTCACCAAGCCGCCCAAGCTGTGGCAATCACGCTTAAAAATATGATGGGTTTGATCTGCGATCCTGTAGCTGGTCTCGTCGAAGTCCCTTGCGTTAAAAGAAATGCTTTAGGTTCGTCACAAGCATTCATCTCAGCTGATATGGCTTTAGCTGGCATCGAAAGCGTGATCCCACCTGATGAAGTAGTCGCTGCCATGTACCAAGTGGGCAGACAAATGCCTTCGATTTTCAAAGAAACCGCAGAAGGCGGACTTGCAGTGACACCTACCGCGAAACGATTAACGAAAGAAATCTTAGAAAAACAAACATAGTTACTTCTTATATCAAAAGCTGAATCAGACAATGCACAAAAATTCATTATCGCCAAAGATATGCCGAATAACCATGGCAGCAAATTTGCTGCCATGGTTATTCGGTTTGTTTCTTACATCCTTCGCTTTGCTTCAAACACAAATTGCCCCATTTGTTCATAGAGGTCCGCTTTGATTTGTTTTAAGTCATGATGGACTAACTGATGATCACGTACGAGCTGTCTGCCATCCACCCACACATGAGCCACATTGGAAGCATTCGCTGAATAGACTAAGGCAGAATAAGGATCAAAAATCGGAAACATATTCACAGACTGCGTCTCAACGATAATAAAATCTGCCTTGTTCCCTACAACAAGCTGGCCAGTTTCTTTAAAATCTAACAATTCCGCCCCACCTCTAGTGGCTAAACGGACAATTTCCTTCGCTGGGAAAAGCGCACGATCTTTTTCAAAGGTTTTATGAAAATTGGCAAATAGCTTCATTTGTGCAAAGAGGTCTAAAGTGTTGCCACTACTTGGACCGTCTGTACCTAAACCGACAGTTAAACCCGCAGAAAGCATCGCTTTAACTGGCGCTACACCTTTCGCTGATTTTGTGTTCGCACCGATACAGTGCGCAATTCCGACTTGCTCTCCTGCTGTAGCGACTAAAGCAATATCTGCTTCTGTCATATGGATACAATGGGCCATGATCAACGGTCTGTTCATAAAACCTAAGTCTTTCAACAACTCGAATGGGGTTTGTTGATACTGCTTCGCTAATTCCTGCATTTCATAGTCCATTTCTGCCACATGCAAGGTGATCGGCACATCGAATCGTTCACTCAATTCGACTGTCCGCTTCAACCCTTCATAGGTATTGGTATTCGGCGCATGAGGAGCCAACGCAGGCGTAATCAATGGATGATCTTTCCACTTTGGCAAGAATGTCTCACAATAAGTCAAACCACCAGAAGGCTCTACATTATCACACACAGGCATATCAATGATCGTTTCACCAAGAATCGCACGAATCTTAAACTGATCACATACTTGCGCGACTTGATCTTCAAAATAATACATGTCACAAAAACCTGTCACACCACTAAGCAACATCTCACTGATTGCATAGGCTGTACTAGCTGCCACTAGCTCTGGGGTCATGAACGCTTCTAATGGAAATAAGAACCGACGTAATCGATCTGGTACATCGTCTCCTAAAGATCGAAAAGGAATCATCCCAGCATGGGTATGTGTATTCACAAAACCCGGCAACAAGATACCCCCTGCTCCATCGATGACTTCCTCCGCAGACGCTATCCCTTTCCGCCATTCTCCTATCTCAATGATGCGATTTTCTTCAATCCGTACATACCCATTTTTGTATTCAGTCAGTTGATCATCCATCGTTAGAACGTGGACATTTTTTATCAATGTACTCATAACAAAACACCATCACTTGGAAAAACCAACGGATAAAATTCCTGTGTTTTCGTATTCATCATTCCTTTATCTGTCATTTTGATTGCAGGTGAAACTGGTAATGACAACGTAGAAAATGACATGATCTCATTCATATTTTTGTAGCCAAGATTTTGCATTTCTCTACGCACAGTTTTTAAATCTTGGCCTAACTCTTCAATTGGCGCTTGTGAAACGATCCCGCCAATCGGTAGCGGGCAAGTTGCTGTTAATTTGCCCTCGTTAACTACCACATAGCCACCTTGTAATTCCAACAATTTTTGCTGAGTCAGCAGAATGTCTTGGCAGTTATTCCCCATCACCATCACGTTATGATGATCATGCGCCCAAGTCGTCGCAATACTTCCTGGTTTTGAAATGGGTTCTTCCATCAAAGCATACGCCACATTGCCATTCTTTCCATAACGTTCCATCACGAGCAATAAGGCGCAATCTGAATTTTCCCAATCGAGGTATCCATCTTTCACCGGAATTTCCTTCGTGATCCGTTCTGTAAACGTACCAACCTCATGTTTACGAATAACATTACAACGAACACTTGCCAAATCCGTTTTGACTGGCAACCTTAGATCATCTAAAGAAAGCTTTTTACAATGGACCGTTTGACTGTATGAAGCAGGAAATTGTTCGATTTTTTCTGGATAAGTGATCGCCTCACCTTGCCTGTAGACTTCTTTGCCCGATTTAAAGACCGCAGAAATAGCGAATGTAGATAAATCATCTAACAAAATAAAATCAGCCATTCGTCCAGGTCCAATCAATCCACGATCATTCAAACCCATTCTACGTGCAGGCGTATAAGTCGTCATATAGATCGCTTGTTCGACCGGTAACCCCGCCTCTACTGCCTTTCTCAAATTTTCATTTAAGTGACCAGTGAGTAAATCGTCTGCCATCACATCATCAGTGATCAGACAAGCATAGTCATAATATTCATTTTCTGTGATCACCGCCATATTTTCCGGTGTGATCGACTTGTTTTGAAATTGGATAAACATGCCGTTCTCAATTTTTTCTGCTAAGGATTCTGGAAACTGATGCGTATGATCAGAAGAAATCCCGCTATACATAAATGCTGCCAATTCTTCTTCGTAAATTTTAGGACAATGTCCTTCTAACGGCATCGTCGGACGTTTTTCTTTACATAGGTCTATAATTTGGCGAATCAGCGAAGTTGGTTCATGGGCAATACCGTGAAAATTCATGGCTTCGCCTAAACAAATCACTTTTGGATTGTCTAACAACTTTTCTGTTTCAGCTAACCCGATGATGCCACCGGTAGTTTCTAGTTCAGGTGTAGTGGAAGGAACGGACGATGGGATAGCATGGAAAATATCTAATTCCGTTTCTGCAGCCATAAATTCAGTCAACCCTTCAAGCCCAAAAACATTTGCCATCTCATGCGCATCCGCAATCACTGTAGTCACACCAAATGGTAAAACGGCCTTTGAAAAAATACTTGGCGTAGTCATTGAACTCTCAATGTGCATGTGGCTGTCAATCAAGCCAGGAATCATGTATTTCCCTCGGCCATCAATTTCTTGAAGGATCTCCAAGTGACTCAGATCCTTTGTTGTGATGTAATAAAATTTTTCACCGCTGACTGTGACATGTTTCTTCTCAAAACATTGTTTGGCTGTGTTATACACTTGAGCATCTCTAATCAATAAGTCAATCTTCACATTTTTCCCTCACTTTTATTGTCCTTAGACACGAATAGGGGGCTGTGCGTTTCCGACACAACCACCCCAATGTTTATTTTTTCAATGATTTCCGTTGATAGGAAAATGTTTATTGGTTGATCAAACGATTCCAACGATCGATCCAGTCAGTCATTTGACTATTCACGAAATCAAAGTCAATATTTTTTGCGCGATCAGCAACTGCCCCATACGTCATATTACCAGCTTCTTCTTCACTCAACTCCACTTTATCATTCGTCGGTGCTTCATTTAATGAAAGTGCCTTTGTTTTTTGTGATTCTTCGCTAATTCTATAGTTGATGAATGAGTAAGCCAATTCTTTATTCGCTGCTTCTTTTGGAATATTGATCGTATTGTAGTTCGCATATGTGCCACTCTCAGGGACCACGTATTCGATCGTGTCAGAATCCCCTTTGACGATATCATAAGCAAAATCCATCACGATCGCTGCTTCGATTTCTCCTGCTTGGAACATGTTTGCTAAGTCAGAAGATCTTGCATAGGTCTTAACGATATTTGGTTTCAATTCTTCTAAGGCTTCAAATGCTGCCTCGCCATTGTCATCTTCAATCGCTACACCCGCATGATCACTTGCAATATACATCATCAAAGGACCGGCAGTCGTAGTAATTTCCGGGATCGAGATTTTTCCTTCTAATGCTGAATCCCAAAGATCTGACCAGCTAGTAATTTCTTTTCCAACTTTTTCTCTGTCGTAAACGATACCTACACTGTTTACAGCAATCGGAACACCCGCACCACTATCAAAGACTTCCTTCGCTCCTTCAGTTAAGTCCGCTAAATTCGGGATTTTTGATTCATCTAGTTTTTCAAATAATTCTTGAGAAGCGCCATCCGCTGAGTTCGCTTGCGCTAACTCAATCACGTCGATTCCTCTAGGATTACTGATTAATTTGTTGAAGCGGTCGCCACTGTTTCCTAGATCCATTGTGATCTTCGCATCGAATTCTTTTTCAAAAGGATCCATCACATCGCTTTTCACGATATCTTCGCTTAAACCAAATGTTGATACAACTAGATCTTTTGACTCTTTCGCTTCGGAAGAATTAGTTTCAGATCCTCCACCGCAAGCTGTCAATACAAACATACCTGCTAAAACTACTGAACTTACTAGAAAGCCTTTTTTCACTGATTTTTCCCCTTTTCTCTACTTATTTATCTTCCAAAAGAACGATTTTATCTTTTGGGAAATGCAGGTTGATTTGATCCCCTGCTTGGTAAATTTGTTTATCCGTACCGTTTACTAAGAACTTACCTAAAGCCGTTGTCACTTCATACTGGTAACTTTTCCCTAAAAATGTTCTGACTTTCACTTCACCTTTTACAAGATTATGTGTCGCATCAGAGGCAATCTCAATATCTTCGGGACGGATCGTCGCTACTAATCGCTCTGCTATCGGTTGCTCATAAGGTGTCTCAATGACATTCCCTGCAGCTTGATAGCGGATGCCTTCGATTTGTTCAACTGGAAAGAAATTTTCAAAACCGATAAAATGTGCAACAAAACGAGTTTTTGGATGTCGATAGATTGTTTCCGGTGTATCATATTGCTCGATAACGCCATTATTCATGACCGCGACTTTATCCGAGATCGAAAAGCATTCTTCTTGATCGTGGGTCACAAAAACTGTTGTAATACCAAGTTGTTGTTGGATACGTTTGATCTCGATCCGCATTTGGACACGTAGTTTCGCATCTAAATTACTTAATGGTTCGTCTAGCAATAGTAACTTAGGTTCAATAACCAATGCTCGAGCCAAAGCCACTCGTTGACGTTGCCCACCTGACAGTTGTTTCGGGTAACGATCACCCAACTGTTCCAAGCCACAGATTGCTAACATATCAGCTACTTTCTTGGCGATATCCGCTTTATTTTCTTTACGCAATTTCAAACCGAAAGCGACATTCTCAGCAATCGTTAGATGAGGAAACAACGCATAGCTCTGGAATACCATACCAAAATTACGTTTATGCACAGGAACTTTCACTAATTCTTGATCTTCCAGAACAAAAGAGCCCTCATTCGGCGAAATCAATCCAGCAATCACACGTAGCGTCGTTGTTTTACCGCAACCACTAGGGCCTAATAAAGAAACTAGCTCTCCTTTTTCCATTGAAATAGACAAATCTTCTAATATATTTTGTTTTCCGTCATAACTCACACGGATATTGTTCAAATTTACAAAACTCACGGTTCTCCCCCTCATAGTTTCCAGTCATTCTCAAGTACGTTCGATTTCTTCACTCAACAGTTAAGCGATTGAAGCCAATCCTAACGTTTTCTCAATAATAAACATCAAGAAAACGGTTAATACCATGATCATTACTGAAATCGCCGACACAGTCGGATCATACGTATATTCAATGTAGCTCAACAATGAAGTGGGCAACATCGTTACTCCTGGTCCAGATAAAAACATAGAAACTGGTACATTATTGAATGAGTTGACAAAAGCCAGCATAAACGCCGCAAATATCCCAGAAGAAACATTTGGTAAGACGACTTGCATAAAAGCACGGGTTTTGGTACAACCCAATGTCCAAGCAACTTCTTCGATCGAAAAATCTAATTGCTCCATGCTTGAACCTACGACGCGAATGATATACGGTAGGCTGATCAAAAAATGACCAATCAATAAAGCTTGGATCACCGGCAAGTTAAACTTGATCACAATGTATTGGAACAAGGAATAGCCGACAACGATACCCGGAATCATCGTTGGTGACAAAAAGAAATTTTTAAAAAGCTGTTTACTCTTCATGTGGTAACGAGAAAGTGCGTAAGAAGTCGGCACGCCTACTAATAAAGCTAACAGAGTAGCCCCTACGCCAATACTTAAACTCAATTTAAAGCTATTCATAAATGTTTCAGAACTTAGTGCTTTCTTGTACCATTCTAATGAGAATCCATCAATCGGAAATTGTATCGTCGATGATTGTCCAAAAGACGTTACAACAATAATCACTAATGGTAAAAACAAAAACGCAAAAACTAATACTGCGATGATCGTCATCCCTTTTTGCTTACGCATGATTCATTTCCCTCCGATCTAAACGTGCAGCAATCATATTCAATCCTTTATTCACGATCAGAGTCGTGACGATCATGATCAATGCAATGACACTTGCTGAAGTCCAATCACCTAAAGTCGATGCTTTTTGGTATAAGAAAGTCGCCATCATCATATTTTGGTTCCCACCTAAAAGTTGTGGTGTCGTATAAGCCGTCAACGTGCCTGTAAAGACTAAAATACTGCCAACGATCACTCCAGGTATACAAAGTGGCATGACGATTTTATAGAACGTTTTAAACGGACTCGCACCTAACGTTTCGGCAGCTTCCAGTGTTTCTTTCTCAATATTTTCCATCACGCCGACAAGTGTCATGACCATGGTAGGTAAGAACAAATAGACAGACCCAATAATAATTGCAAACTCCGTATATAGTAAGGCGATGGGTTGTTCGATCAGTCCTATACGAATCAAGAAATTATTGATCACTCCTGTCCTTCCTAAAATGTTGATCCAGGCAAAACTACGGATGACTGAATTGGTCAATAATGGAAACATCGTCATTGCCATCAATAAACTTTTCCACTTTTTACCCACACCTGCAATAAAATAAGCTGTTGGAATACCTAAAACGGCAGAAATCAATGTCACAATGACAGAAACGCGAATTGTTCGAAGAAAAATCTTCAAATTGAAATCATCTGTCAAAAAACTGGTGTAAGCACTTAGACTAGCACCTGTTTCAGTAAAAATAGTTGGCCATATAATATTGACCAATGGCAAAATCATAAAAAATAGTAATAAGATCGTTCCCGGCGCAATGATCAAATACGGAACATTCTTCCTCATTGTTCTCCCCCTCATTCGTGTTCTGTCTCATTATAAGAAAAAATACGAACATTTTCAAGAAAACTTTGTAATATATTCAGAAAAAAACATGAGTTATATGAAAAACATTGTAAAAAACCTGCGTTTATCCGTTTTATACAAAAAAATTGTATTTATTTTAGTTATCTATGTTTATTTTCCAAACGATTATTCGTAATTAATGCGAGTTAATTATCAAAAGTGTTGAGTAATACATCTCAGTTGAAAGAGAAAATCAGTTTTCTGGAAAACAAAAAAGAGCAATTACCGAACATTCATCCAAAAACGTTCGTTAATTACTCTTTTTATTAGACTCAACTCTTCCATAAAAACTGACTAACTTCTCGATCCACTTCTGTCCCGACCTCGCGAGGCATCTACATGTCGTTAATCATTTGAGGTATTCATTATTCCAGAACGTTAAATCCATTTATAAAACAACAATTAGATTTACCAATAGCGTTTCTCTAAAACTAATATATCAATAACAAATACATGTTAAAAAGATTAAAAAAAACAAAAAAACACAATGGAAAGGTTTGCATTTTTATATTGATATGATATATTTTTTTTGGATATATCCTAAAATTAACTGGAGGTCAAGCACATAATTCTATCAAAGAAAAACTAACTATTACTAGTCACAATGACAAGTATTTTAGGAATTTTGCTTTTAAATTTTACAAAACGAGTTGAAGCTGAATCTTTTGGAGGAACAACTGCATATACGTATACAGCAGTATCTGCAAATGTAACCAAAACTTCACCAAGTGCTACTACATACGTTAATTGGAATAGTTCCAACCAAAAAAGTCACAAACAATGGTTTGCTCTTTATCAGAATGGGTCAAGAAAAGGACAAGGATTATTTAATTATCTTACAAATTCTGCATTTCCTGGGAATGGTTCAGCAGGTTCAACTGTCCATTTAGCTTCACAAAGAGAAAACATCATTGACCCTACAACTTACATTTCAGGAACATGGACCCCTTAAAGATGATGGTCAAGAATCCGTGCCAAAATAACTTCGCTATTTTTTCTCTTAAGATCAAATAAATAGCGAGAAAGGAGATGCCTTCTTTAAATAAGGCGTAATCTCAAACATTCAAAGAGAAATTTTTGGAGATTACGTCCTATTTATAGAGGCTGAACACTTTTACACCGTCTTCTTGTCACATACCGATTGAAAAAAGGAGATGTATGTTTGAATAATTTTTGGAGATTAAATAAATACCACATTTCACTTAGTTTAGTCATATTTTTCATAATGGTATTCTCTATTTTAAATGAATATATTTCAAATGCCTTTCTTTATGTAACAAACTTAGGATTTAGACAAGAAATGAATCAAGGTCAAGCCTTTATTAATGTTTTTGATTTCTTTTGGAGAAGTTTAACAGAGTCTGTTTGGTCTTTTGATTATAGCTTGATTTTTGGAACGAATTTATTTCAAATGTTCATCCCTTTAGTAGCTTCTATTGGAACGGCAATATTTGCTCAAAAATGGCAAACCATTTATAAATTTGAAATTTATCATGTTTTAAATTTTAGAAATTTTGTTTATAAGAAAATATTATCAACGGCTACAAAAATAGCATTGGCAACATTTTTTGGTTTCTTTATCTATTACTTATTTTGCTTTATTGCATTACATGATTCTATCAACGATACTGTGACACGTCCAATGTTTGAAGATATTTTCGGATCCAATTTTTATGTCAATCATAGGTTTTTGCAGTCTTTTCTAGAAGGAGTTGTTCGTTTTTTCTGGATACCATTTATATATACTATCTTCGGTACTTCTATCTCATTGATCGTTTCAGAAGCGAAAATATATTTATTAGCCGCACCTTTATATTACTATAGCATGTCGGCTATCGGTACAGGGATGACAGCTTTTTCTGAAGATATTTCGTTGTATTTTAATCCTACAGTGATTATGGCGTCTGGTGATTATTATACATTTAACACATATCTTCTGTTACTTGCAAACTCTATCCCATTATTTATTGGTATAGTATTGATTTACGGAAGGAGTCAGAATGTTGAATTATAAGTTTTTGATTTATCCGACTATTTCTTCTTTAATAATAATTTTATTTGTCAGTTTTATGCCTAAAACCATTATCACTACAGGATGGATTTTTTCTAATTTCCTATCAATGTCAGTAATACTTACGATATCCTTTTTTTACTTATTTGAAAAACATAGTTTTATTCAAATGGAAGTAGTGAAATGCGAGAGTATTTTTCGTTTTTTCCGGTATAAATTGGCTATATTATTTAATCGTAATGTCATTTACACGGCGATACTCTCTATCACATTTACAACATTAAGTTACATTAAAATTGGCAATGCGGACTTCAAAATAATTTCAATCTATTCTCTTGCGTTGATCTTATTATTATCCTTATCAGGGTATCTCATGTTAGTAACGTCCTTTTCCTTCAAAAATATTTGGGCACCGTACATTACTATTATTATGATATATAGTTTTTATTTTTATGCGTTTGTAAATATAAATTTATCACCCTTCTTTAACCCTTTTATTTCGTACATAACAAGTTTCAGCGAATTTCAAGGATACGGAACTGAACCTACCTATTTTAGTCATTTTGGAATATTTGGTTTTCTATTCTCAAATTTACTTTTTTGGGGACTTGGACATCTTGTTTTTCATATCAAAGCTCGGAAGATCGATCTATGACAAAAAAAATAGTATGTTACACAATTGTTTATTCATTAGAAGTGATCTATGTTATCTATATTTTTTCTAGCAATATCACTTTACAGGAAGTATTCAGCATTATTACTTTTAATTCGTCTGTCTATCAGAAGTTCTTGATCGAATTAGTAAATCCTAAACTCATTGTTTTTTATCTTTTAGTGAATATATTTACCTTACTGTTCACTATAGATAATTTGACATCTTCAGCTTCGATGTATTCCATGATTTTATATAGAGATAAAAAATCAGGATTTTTTTTACTAAGGATAAAACACATTTTTTCTGTACTTTTATTAAATAGCGCAATTCAATTTATAAGCTTTTTTAGTACTTTATTTTTTTGGGGATATATATATGGCCTAGCTTCAGACGTCAATATTATAACTTTTACTATCCTATTTTTTAAATATTTCACCATACTATTTATATTCCTAATTTACTATGATTACTTTAAGCTAAAATCAAATAATATAGTTATTCTTCCAGTATCAACTTTTTTATTATTATCAGTTTTGATAGTAGATCTACTTTTAAATTTTGGATTGATTCGTATCTCAGATAGTACAATAGAAAATTTATTGTACTTGCTTTGTGATTTAACGATACTAGGTATTTCTATGACGATTTTGAATCTTAGATTTAAGAAAAGAGATGAATTTTATTGATTGAATTAATTAATCTGGGAAAACAATATAAGCAAAAAATTTTATTTCAAGATGTGAATGTTATCTTCAATGAAGGAAAAAAATCTTTTATTAAAGGAATAAATGGTTCAGGAAAAAGTGTACTTATGAAGCTCATTGTAGGATACTCTACCCCAACAAACGGGATGGTCAAAGTTGCTGGAAAAATAATAGGCCTAGATCAAGATTTTATACCTGATGCTGGAGTTTTCATTAACGCACCTGATTTTATTAAAAGTTGGACTGGTGCAGAAAATTTGTTGTATTTAGCAAATATCCGCAAAATAGCTAATGAAAAAAAAATTCGTTTTTTAGCAAGTCAATTGAATCTAGAAAAAGATCTGAATAAAAAGTATAAACATTATTCACTTGGTATGAAACAAAAATTAAGAATCATTCAAGCGCTTATGGATGAACCTACCTATTTAATTCTAGACGAACCTTTTGATGCTCTTGATAAAAACAGTCGAGAAAATGTTTTGAATTTGTTAGACAATTACCTTAGTGAAAATGCTCAAAGAATTCTAATTTTTTCTAGTCATAACGATAGGATGGAAGACTTTGCAGATCATATCTACGAACTTGAAAATCAAACGCTACTTCAAATAAAATGAAGAAATAAATTTATATAGCATACTCCCTATTGGATTTAAAAAAATCTGATATTATTAGTGGATCATCTGAATGCAGCTTTTTCTTCAATCAATATCCCAAAGAAATCGACTAACTTCTCGATCCACTTCTTCATTTTCATGAAGCATACTATGTGAAGCACCTTCACCTTCTTCGACCTTTTCCATTACAGGGTTACCATGTTGTTTCAATAAGGCATAAACTGCTAATGCACTATTCAGTGGAACAGTTCCATCACTTAGCTCTACTTCACTCAACTGCCCTGCAACTAATAAAAATTGTGTGTCGGTAGGGAGATTCCCTATCATTGTTTGATAATCTTGATACCTTGAAGACACTACTGCCGCTCCATTTTCGAGTAAATCAGCTAAATTCTGACCGCTATCATCCACAAAATCATTGAAAGGTGCGCCTAACGCTACAAACTTTTCAACTTGCGGTAAAGTTGTTTCTTGGCCATACGTGACTAGATAACGGAGGCCGCTGACTCCACCCATTGAATGTCCGACAATGTTCACTTTGTTGATTTGGTCAGTTGTCTGCAAATAAACCAGACATGCACGAATCCATTCTGCTTGATTCCACTCATTATTTTCATTGTCTTCGAAAAGCACTTGGATCATTGGATTGGTTGCTTCTTTTGATAACTCCCCTTGCGCTTGAACGTTTCCATTGGTATCTACAGTCAATGTCAATTCTTGTTGCCCTTTGCTTTCTCCTTCTAACCGTTCGATCATTCCTTTGAATGAATTTACTGTTCCTTTATATCCGTAAACAAATAAGGTAGGCACACTCCCCTTTTCTACGGATTCTACTTGGCTTGTCATCGTTGTTTCAGTGGAAGCAGTCTCTTTTTGGCTCTTGTTTTCTTGCGTTTGACAACCAGAGAGGATTAGCAGTACCAGCAACACCATGCGACTTAGCACCCGATTAAAAGTTACTTTATTTTGTTTTATCACCTTTCTCACTCCTTTCATTCAAGACAAAAAAGAGCTGAGATGACTAAGCATCCCAACTCCTCCATTATTCTGATCACTGTTTAGTCGATCTTGTCTACTTGATCAAAATCAAGCTCTGTACTTGTTTCACGACCGAACATGTCAATGTTTACTTTTAGTTTTTCTTTTTCTTCATCGACTTCTGTCACTTGACCTTCTAATCCAGCAAAAGCTCCTTCGATGATCTTAACAACTTCGCCAACTTCTACTTTCAGTTCGTTTTGACGTAAACTCATACCGATTGAACGTAAGATATGATTTACTTCTTCCGGTAATAAAGGTGCAGGCTTACTTCCTGCTCCGTGAGAACCAACAAAACCAGTAACGCCCGGTGTATTACGGACAACATACCATGAAGCATCTGACATGATCATTTCTACTAAGACATATCCAGGGAATGTTTTATGAACGATTTCTTTTTCTTTCCCATTTTTCACTTCAGTTTCTGTTTCTTCAGGAACAACGACACGGAAAATAAAATCAGCCATTTTCATACTTTGCGCACGTGACTCGATATTTGCTTTTACTTTGTTTTCGTATCCAGAGTATGTATGTAATACATACCAATTTTTTTCAAAAGATTCCATTGAAGGCTCCTCATTTCATTTGTAAAATAAAAAAACCTCAGTTCCCCGAAGCTTTTCCTCTCTTTGATTATAGCACCGTTTGATGGTTTTTACTAGTGACTTATTTTTTGTTCCCTAGTAATTTAAAAAGCGTTATTTATTCTTATTTTGATACAGAAATTGTATTATCTACTGTTTTTTTTTTTTGAAAATAATTTCTTAAAAAGCTTATTTTATAAAGATGAATCAAAAATTTTTTGTTATTAGACAAAAAGGCATAGGAAAATACATACCCAAGTCAATATTATTTATTCCTACAACGTACAATTATAGTCGTAAGGAATCTTATTGAGCTTTATAGAAATTTACGAGAGGAGGTATCCCGATGGAAACAATAAGACAACTCATTGCATCGATTTTTGGTTGGTTAGATTCTTTCGCATTGATTCTTTGCTGTATCACTGTTTTCTTTTTAAGTTTAAAAGTCTCGTCTTTGGAAAAAGAAGTAAAAATACTAAAGAATACTTTTAAAAACCATTCAAAATAAGAGTCATGTTGTATGATTCAAATCAGTACATATCTACATTTCCAGATAGTCCGATCCGTTCAAACACTTTCTAGATAAACCAAAAAAAACCGAAAAGATAGCAAACTTTTCGGTTTATGTTTACTTCTAAAAATTTTTATCTAATATATTAAAAATATGTTCGATCTCGTATTGTGTTTCAAATCTATGTAAATCAGCTAAAAGTTCATTCTTCAACTTGCTCGCTCCAATCAATTCTAATCCCATAATATAATCCTTTATTTTTTTACTGACAGCCTCTCCTTCGATGTGCGCAAGTAAAAGTTGATAAAACCGATGATATATTTCAGTTTCTCGCTGAAAAATAATTCTACGTCGAGTCTCAAATAGTTTTTCCAAATAATACTTAGCTAATTTTAGCTCTTCTCTTTCAATCATCAGTAAAAACACATTATTATAAATACCTGATAATATGGAATGGAAGATCTCAAATTCTCCATTTTTCATCACATTTTTTTCTACTTCTTTTAATCGCTGTTTGATGTAACTTGTTTCAAATAAATAGAGGAGAGTAGCAAAGGTCGTCATTTCAAATCTTCCCCACTCATCGATTTTCTCTAAATAATCAGATAATCTTTTCAGATAGTTAGTATCTTTTTTATTTAATTTTTTTACACCATCGATTTCCTCATACCACTTATAAGTTTTGACAGCAAGATAATTTCTTATGACGACTAAATCATCTGAGTATTCTACTTCTTGGGCTAGTTTTTTTAATTGATAATTGATTGCACCACTATTTTTTCTAGATTCCGGAACATTTTCTTCAAACTCAAATTTTTTTGAGATACTTTATCTCCATCAAGATAAAACATGAATTCATCGATCGTCATATTCAATCGTTCTAATAATTCTAAAAAGACTAATAATGGTAAATGATTTTTCCCATTCTCATATTTAGCTAACGTTTCCCGCGAAACAATTCCATGGGCTAATTTTTTTTGAGAGAGGCCTCTATCCACACGCATTTTTTTTAATAATTCATGAACTTCCATCGTTCCCTCCTTACTTATCAATTAATGGATTAGTTGTTTGTTAAATTATTCACAATAAATTCTTTCTATTGCCACACCTTTTATTTTAATAACTAAGTGACATATAAAAAAATAGAGCTTCCAATTGATTGATAATCATGGATAGCTCGCCTTTTATTTAGATAAACTTATTGAATTATTTCAAGATCCATGCAAACAGACTTTGAATCGCTGTATCCATCACGAAAAACATTAGTCCGAAGATGATCGATGTTTCGATAACGACTAGTGTATCTTTACGTAATTGTTTTTTACTTGACCAAGTCACTTGTTTCATTTCATCTTTTACACTTTTAAGAAATTTCATCGTACGCCTCCTCCTTGTTATTTTGTCTCTTTATGTAATGTGTATTGATTACAATATTTACAAAATTTGTTGATTTCCAAACGCTCGCCGCTTTTTCCTTCACTAATCGACTTAGTATAGTTTCGAGAACCACAAACGGAACATGCTAATGCCGCTTTTTTCTTTGCCATCCGTTTCCCCTCCTCACTGAAAACCAAATTTATACCATACTACATTATCATGTAAATTATTTTATGTCAATTAGTGATCATACGCTCTACTGTTTTTATTTTAGTTATGATATGATTACTTAAAGGATTTTAAAAATGAACAATCTGGAGGTATGACTATGCTATTAAAAACTCTTGTTTACAAGAAAAAAGATTTGACTACCGTCTCTGAGACAAGCAACTTGGAAGAAGCACTAGAAATTTTAGAAACATCCGGTTACCGTTGTGTACCGATTCTTGATACTTCCGGGAATATTTTCCGTGGGAATATTTATAAAATGCACATCTATCGTCACAAAGCAAATGGCGGCGATATGACTTTACCAGTCACTCATCTATTGAAAAACGCAACAAAATTCATTTATTTAGATACTTCTTTCTTTAAAGTATTCTTTACGATCAAAGAGCTTCCATACATTGCTGTACTTGATAGCCAAAACCATTTCTATGGGATTTTGACACACAGTACCTTACTTGGTATGTTGTCTCAGTCTTGGAGCGTAGAACAAGGAAGCTACGTCTTGACGATTGCTTCGACAGGTAAACAAGGTGACTTAGCGGCGATTTCAAAGATCATCGCAAAATATAGTAGCATTGCTAGTTGTATCACTTTGGACATTGAAAAAGATGAATACATCCGTCGTACCTTGATCACTCTACCAGCCCATACAGAAAAAAGTGTCTGTGATTCAATCGTTAATCACTTAGAAAAGAAAAATTACAAAGTGATCGAAATTGAAAATTTACAAGATGCTAATAAATAAAAACCTGTTTAGTGGTTGATATTTACTAATCATTTAGAAAAAATCATATTTAAAAAAGCCAGGAATCCCAAAATCATTTAAGACTTTTGGAATTCCTGGCTTTTTTACTCGATTAAAAACAATCATACACGATCGTTGAATTTCACTGCTTGGTCTAGATAATACATCAATGGCGCAGAAACAGCCATCACGATAAATTCACTTAACGCAAGTGTACCATAGGTTGTCCAAAAAGCTTGTCCGCCAGTTGGTACTAACATATAAGCAATCATAAACATACTAATTGTAAAGAACGCTGTATTTAATGCTAAGCGCACCTTGACATTTTTCACTTTATTTTGGATAAGTGCAGTTAGTCCTAATGCAAGTAGTGTTTGACCACCACCAAAGATCACATCCATGACACCAAAACCATAAATGGCATTATAAACGATCACGCCACCTAAGACACCCCATAATAATTTTCGATTGAATACAACTAAATGATTCAAACTTTCTGAAATACGAAATTGGATTGGTCCTGAAGATACAGGTGCTACCAAAATCGTTAACGCTAGATACAAGGCCATGATCAGCCCATTGACAACAACTACCATCAGTCGTTGCCTACTCTTTGTTCTCTCCATATTCTATTCCTCATTTCTCCTAGTTTTGTTAATGCGGGATGGTCGACGAACCGCAAGGCGTATTATAACATAACAATTCTAGATTACAACCTTCCCTCCACCCCAGCATTTCAGCATTTTTACCTTCACCTGAAAAGATTGTTATAAAAAATAAAAGAAGTAAAAATAAGCAAGACACCTCGATTAGTTATCGCAAGACCTTATTGAACAGCATCGTTGAGAGATTGAGGCTTGATAGATAAAGGAATCGCACTCTTCTTATCAAAAAAATGAGTGTCAATGTTGACTAATACTTCCCAGACAATTCTTTGTTTCTATCTTTTACCTACGTTTTTTCGTTTGTTCTTTATTGTATTTTCTAACTTAACTTCTTTTTCATTTCCCCAAACCTCTGCTATAATAACCAAGATTGTAATTCTTTTGACAATAATGATAAGATGCTTTGTTGACCCTTCACTGGTTGATTCTATTAAACAATCACGGCTTACTTATGGTGAGACGATTTAGTGAAGCATCGTTAATCTATTTACATGACTAAAACCACAAGTATTCACAGCTGTTGATTAAATCTGACACTGCTTGCTCTCCTTTTGACTATGTCGCCTTGCTATCGTATGCCAATGAGAACTCATGAAGGAGCCCGACAAGACTTGTTTTCTCAACTCAAGTATTCGATACTTTGGTGCATTCCAGGAGGAAAAAATGAATTTTCATTATCACCTATTAATCAACCAAGCTGCTGGTAGCGGAAACGGAAAGAAAACAGCGGATAAGATTTTACCAATTTTGGATAAAAAGAAACTTTCCTATACGGTTCACTATAGTGAATACAAAGGGCACGATGCCCTTATAGCGGAACATTTAGCCGAAGATACCCTCATTGAATGGGAAGAGGATATCGATGCTGATACTATCGGATGGTACCCACTTCTCATCGTCATTGGCGGAGATGGTACACTTCATCAGGTTCTGAATACGTTTCATCATTTATGTGTATCTTTTCCTGTCGGCTTCATACCAGCCGGTTCAGGCAATGACTTTGCTCGTGGGATTGGGTTAAGTAGAGATCCAGAAAAAGCTTTAGAAACGATTTTAGCAACCAAAGAACCACAAAAAATAAATGTGTTGCATTATGAAGAAAAAGTAAACGATCGCGAAGGTCTGGCACTCAATAATTTTGGGATTGGTTTAGATGCAGCAATCGTTCATGCTACGAATCATTCCAATGCAAAAAAACGATTGAATAAGTATAATTTAGGCTCGCTTTCTTACATTTTTTCTTTACTGTATGTTCTTTTCTCACAAAAAGGCTTTCCGATTCTTGTAGATATTGGTGGGAAACGTGTGAATTTTAAAAAGGCCTTTCTGTGTACGGCGACTAATCATCCCTATTTCGGTGGAGGAGTATCGATTGTTCCTACTGCAGATGTAACCAAACCAACGATCGACTTCGTGGTTGTCGAACGAGTAAATTTATTTAAAATTGCTTGGTTGCTTCTTTTATTATTACAGAAGAAGCAAATGCACTCGAAGTATTTCCATCACTATACAACAAGCAAACTTCGAATTGTTTCTACTATTCCCCAATATGGTCAAGAAGACGGGGAAGATTTAGAAAAACAATCGTTTGATTTACAACTCACAAATAAAACACAGCTATTGTGGTGTGAAAAAATAGTAATGAGGGATGAAGAGTCAACCTCTTGATCTGTGGAGGTTTTTCAGATGGAGCGTCTACCTTTCCAATGAAAAGACACCCGAAACGTTAGCGTTTCGGGTGTCTTTTCTGGGCTGATACTTCACACTTCCAACTGATGTTGCCTGTTTATGGTCGGATGTTCTCCATACCAATCATTGGATCAATCCATTGCTGTTCCACAGCTTCGGTTGTGAGAATGTAATTATCAGGTGATTTTGGCGTTTCAGCTTCTTTCACTTCATTTTTTTCTTCTTCGATGGCAAAAAGCGAAACTTCCTGCGCTTGGCCGGTTTCCTCTTTCCGGTGCTCTATTTGTTTTGTTGGCGCAGATACTTGTTCAATGGCTGCCGAATACGTTCCTTCTTCAAATGGATCATCACCTGTCAAGGAATCTTCATAGGCGGCTAATTTCGTACGCAGATTAAGAGTCATTTCATTGTCTTCGATCCGCTTCTTCAGTGTCGTCAATCGAACTGCGGATTCGTTTTTTGCACATGTCAAATATGCTTGTTCTTCCCCTAACAAAATCAATAATTCCTTACTACGAGTAACCGCTGTATACAACAGATTCCGTTGGAGCATTCGTTGGTATTGATGGACCATAGGCAAAATCACCATCTTAAACTCGCTACCTTGGGATTTATGGATCGAGCAACAATAAGACAGGGTGATCTTATTCCATTCATTTCGTTTGTAACTCACTTCATTGGCATCAAATTGGATGACGAGTTCGTCCACTTTATCTTCTGAATCTTTTGCTAAAACAATTCCCGTGATTACCCCCATGTCACCATTGAACACATTTAATTCTGGCGTATTGACCAAATGGAGTACTTTATCCCCGATTCGATAAACTGTATCATTCCAGTGAACTTCTTTCCGATTTCCACCGCCTGGATTGAAAATATTTTGCATCATTTTATTCAAGGCATCGATACCAGCGGCACCGCGATACATCGGTGCCAACACCTGAATATCTTGTGCAGTAAATCCTTTGTTTTTCGCCTTTTCCACGATTTTAGAAATCAATGGTTCGATTTGATACGCATCACTTGCAAAGAAAGAGCGATCCTTTTGATTTTTCGTAAAATCTGCTGGCAATCTTCCTTCTTTGATCTCATGAGCCAAAGGAATGATACTTGAGCCATCGCCTTGACGATAGATCTGATTCAATTCGATTTTAGGGATTTGATCGATTTCTAATAGATCATGCAAGACTTGCCCAGGACCTACTGATGGTAGCTGATCCTTGTCCCCTACTAAGATCACTTGCATATTCGTAGGGATCGCCTTAAACAGTGTATTGGCTAACCATGTATCAACCATCGACATTTCATCGACGATCAATAAGCCACCGTCTAATTCCTTCGTACTGATTGAAGGGGTTTTCTCACGACCATTCAAACCTAAAAGTCGGTGGATCGTACTAGCTGGTAAGCCAGTCGTTTCATTCATCCGTTTAGCAGCCCGTCCTGTGGGTGCAGCTAAGAGGATCGGAAAAATCTCTTGTGTATATTTCGTCGGATCAAGATCTAAGCCGTTTAACTCTGCAAACAGATGAACGATGCCATTGATCACTGTAGTTTTTCCAGTTCCTGGACCACCAGTCAAGATAAATAGTGGTGAGCGAATCGCTTCAGAAATCGCTTCTTCTTGTGAATCCCCATACTGGATACCAAACATTTTCTCAATTCGTCGAATATTCTTTTTAATTTCTTTTGGTTCGTACTTGATTTCCTTTTTTCGACTCAACAAGCGTTGGATCGAATTGCCAATCCCCCATTCAGAAAAATACAAACTATTTTCATATAGATTCGTTTCTTCCTGTTGGATCTTTCCCTCTTCCACTAACTGAATAATGACAGTCGCTACTTGATCCGGTTCGATTTCGATTGGACGACTTGATTCCAAGATTTTGATCGTCTGCTGCAATAAAGATTCAGCAGGCACATAGGTATCACCGGTTTGGATCGCCTGTTGGAAAATCTGGTGCAAGATCGCTGCTCTGATGCGTCGTGGCGAGTCAGCAGCAATGCCGATTTGTTCAGCTAAGTTATCTGCACGTTTAAAGCCGATTCCTTCAATCTCTTCGACTAATTGGTAAGGATTTTCTTGAATGATATCCAACGCTTCATTTTTGTAAGCTTGATAGATACTAAAGGCTAATTGACTCCCAAATCCGTAACGGTTCAACCCCATGATCACTTGATCCATTCCATGATTCAAACGGATCGTTTCAGCAATCATTTCTCTTTTTGGCTTCGTTAAACCTGAAATCTGTTGCAATTGCGCAGGATCTTCGATGATTTTTTCAATCGCATCTTCACCAAGCAGTTCCACGATTTTCTCTGCAGTTTTTTTTCCGATACCGGGAAACTTGTCACTTGATAGGTAGTTGACGATCCCGTTGGCTGTCGTCGGCTTTTCCTGTTCGTAACGCTCTACCTTCAACTGTCTGCCATATTTAGGATGATCAACTAGCTCACCATAAAAACGATACACTTCGTTCTCTTGGATATCGCCAAAACTACCAGTTGCGACAATTTCTTTTTCCCGATAATCAACACTTGTTTCACTGACTTGGATGAGCAATACTTTATAAAAATTACTAGGATTTTGAAAAAAGATAGCGGCAACTGTGCCGACAAAATAAGGCATTTCTTCTGGCTCCATCGAGGCCGCCTCCTTTATTTATAGTAAAGGCTCTGGCTGTCCATTACCTAAAAAATCCACCTGATTCCATACTTTAAGGTCATATGGTAACAGATTGTTTGGTTCTCCTGTTTCTAAAATCGTCAAGCTACTATTGAATAAACCGCCCATTTCTCGTAACTGACCTAATTCTTTACCAGTCATCCACTGGATCGCAGCAGTTAAAGAGGCACCATGCCCTACAAATAGAATAGGCCCTTGATGTTGACAGACTGCATCCGCAACAACGGCTTCGATCCGCGTGATTGCTTCGGTGATCGGCTCTCCTTCAAAAGGTGTTGGATCATATTTATCTAAATGATTTCGTAAATTAGGTAAGTTCTCTGGAAATTTTTTGTACATCTCTTCGATCGACTGTCCTTCCAGTTTTCCTAAACCTAATTCTCTTAATTTATCTGTATAAATGATTTCTGTCGGATGGTCCAATTCTTGATTGATCCCTTTTGCTGTATCTCTTGCACGTTTTGCCGTACTGCAATAAATAGCTTCAAAAGGAACAGACTTGACCATTTGGCCGAATGTCTTGATCTCCTCATAGCTTTGAGGTAACAACGGTGAGTCTCCTTGGCTTCCTTGAAAGCGTCTTTCAAGATTCCATTCCGTTTTACCATGTCTTGTAAAGTATAGTTCCATAGATGTTAGACTCCTCACTCCGTACTTGTATATATACTATCATATAGGATTTTCCCGTTGGACCGTGTAGAAAAGCTTGTTTCTAAAAAATAGAGGCTTTCGCCAATTGAATATCGCTAAAAATCGACTGTAAAAAACTGTGCGATCCTTTATGTAGTCTTGTTTTCGATCAGCAATATCCACGTATTTCATCCACACCCTTGATCAAGAGTGTGAAAAAGGAAGCTCCTACTCTATCAAAACGAAGGTTGAGCAACAAGAGAAACTATTTTCTCAACTTCGTCTTCTTAATAGGAGCGAAACCTCTCTTTACAACCTTTAGTCTAGCTTATCATTTTCGTAATGATGTGTTAACTCTAAATTTGGGAAACCTTGTTGACGCAATGCCTCATACACGATCATTGCCGCTGTATTCGATAGATTCAATGAACGGACGTGTGTATCATTCATAGGGATACGTAAGCATTTTTCTTCATGCTCGCGCATAAAGGGTTCCGGTAATCCAGTTGTTTCTTTCCCAAACAAAAAGAAATGCTCTTCGCCATCTGCAAAGTCTTCATCACTGTATACTTTATTCGCAAATTTGGAGATCAAATGTAACTTTCTATCGCCTAAGTAAGCCATAAATGCTGGTAGATCTGCATGATACGTGATATCCACATCATGCCAATAATCAAGCCCCGCTCGTTTCAGCTGTTTATCATCTGTTGAAAATCCTAGTGGTTCGATCAAGTGTAACGGTGTGTTGGTCGCTGCACATGTTCGTGCAATGTTTCCTGTGTTTGCTGGAATCAAAGGTTCAAATAAAACAATGTGGTTCATACTATCCATCCTCTCATGTATATGTGAAATCCATTTTAGTCTAAATCTTGATTTTTGCATAAAAAAAAACGTATCAACTCGGTGTCAGTCACTGCGAGTCGTTACGTTAGTGAAGCTCTTTTCACTATCTTTTATCAGAACAGGAACCTGATAAAAACCAATGAAAAAACAACTTG
This sequence comes from Enterococcus sp. AZ062, assembly GCF_051715065.1. Classification (NCBI taxonomy): domain Bacteria; kingdom Bacillati; phylum Bacillota; class Bacilli; order Lactobacillales; family Enterococcaceae; genus Enterococcus; species Enterococcus sp. AZ062. Next base: position 2,878,393 of record NZ_JBIOTB010000001.1, read on the forward strand.
TTGCTACTATATCACCATTAAACGCTTTTTGCAACCTTAACTCTATAATATTCTTATTGGAATCGTTTTCTCTTATTTCCTTTTAACAATTCTACGTCAATTGTAATTTTTCTAAGGGGTTCTTCCATCAGAGCCTCTTTTATTTCTTTTGCTACTTGCCATTCCAGTGGCGACATTGCCAAGAGATCACGGCGATTTTCTTCAGGAATCGTAAATTCATACGTCACACGTTGACGTTCCACTGACGCCATTGATTCCATGAATTTGTCAACAACACGTTCGTTAGAATAATGATGTTTTTCTGGCTGACCTGGATAAAAAGCTTGGCGTAATTCTTTTAAATAGCCTGATTGTGGAACGACTTTTAATACCATGCCGTCATCTGCAAGTACTCGCTGAAACTCTTGATAGTGAGAAGGCGAGAAAATATTCAATATCGTCGAAAATTGTTGATCCGCAAAAGGCAAATTCGTTAAATCCGCGACACACCAAAATGCTTGCATCGGCTGCTCCGTGGCTGCATAGACGCCTTCTTTCGCGATATCAAAGCCAATTGCTTTTTTTAGTGGTTGTAATTGATCAGTGGCCGCCAAAAAGCTCCCTTCTCCACAACCGACATCTAGGACGGTCGCATCATCTGGTAGATGCTTAGCTAACTGTTCGATCAATGGTTGATACATACCTGATTGGATCATTCGTCTTCTTGGAGCAAACATGCCTTGATCATATTCGGTTTTGATTGCGTGAGATAAAAAATACAACGTTCCCTTTTTAGATAAATCAAAACGATGATTCTTTTGGCAAATAAGCCCATTCGTGGTCGATAAAAAGGGTTCTTGACATAACGGGCAACGGAACATTTGGGCATTCTCTGATAAAAATAGTCGACTCTGGTCTATTTTCTTTAACATAGTGATTATTCATTCCTTTAAAATACGTAGTGAGATAGTCATATAAAGATAAAAAACTTTCTTTAAAAACATTCGTTATCCGATGTTGCCTATCATGCTATCCCCTTCATCTTACCGTTTGAAGAGCGCTTTAGCAACTGTAAAAACTATGGTATAATTTCAACAAAAGTAGACATAATAAAGGAGCAAGAATATGATCAAAGAATTTTGTGCGGAGAATTATACATCGATCCCGTTAGCCATCGCAAATGGAGCCAATCGGATCGAATTATGTGACAACCTAGCAGTAGGTGGCACGACACCAAGTACTGGTGTCATTGAAGAAGTATTAAGCTACGCTAATGAAAAAAGTGTACCTGTCATGACGATCATCCGACCACGTGGTGGCGATTTTGTTTATAATGATATCGAATTGAAAATCATGCACACTGACTTGATTGAAGCCAAAAAACTAGGCACTGACGGTGTAGTGATCGGTTGCTTGACTCCTTCTGGATGGTTAGATGAAGAAGCACTGGAAGTCTTGATCGACTCCGCAGAAGGCTTACAGATCACTTTCCACATGGCGTTTGATGCGATTCCTCAAGAACGTCAATACGAAGCCATCGATTGGTTGGTTGAACATGGCGTTCATCGTATCTTGACACATGGTGGTGTTGCCGGTACAAACATCGAAGATAATTTTGCACACTTAAAACAGTTGATCGCTCATGCAGACGGACGAATCATCATTCTACCTGGCGGCGGTATCACTTCAGAAAATGCACAAGTAGTCGCTGATGCTTTGGATGCCCACGAAGTCCACGGCACCAAAATCGTTCCTTTATCTGAATAAACAAAAAAATAGGCGAAACGATCCTTTTCTAAGATAAGAATCGTTTCGCTTATTTTAGCTCTATTTTCTTACATAAAATACCCCATAAACAACGAAGCGATATTGAAATAGATCAATACACTAGTCAAGTCACTCAAGGTCGTAATAAATGGCCCACTGGCAACAGCAGGGTCAAAGCCCAAGCGATCCATCAACATTGGGATCAAACTTCCCGCAAGATTTGCCACTGTGATTGCAAACAGCATCGCAATACCGATAACAAAGCCTAGAATAAAGTTCTGCTTCCAAAATCCTACGATCAAGAAGATCGTTAGGCCAGTCACAGCGCCGGTCACTAAACCCGTCAATACTTCCGCCACGATCAACCGAACAAAGCCCTGATCTTTTTCATCTGAAATCGCTAGGCGACGTACAGCGACCGCTAACGATTGTGTACCGGCGTTTCCAGCCGTTCCTGTGATCAAAGAAATAAAGACAGCTAAAATACTTGCTTCACTGACTAATTCTTCATAATGACTGATCAAAGAGGCAGTTGACATACCTAAAAATAATAAAGTGATCAACCAAGGTAAGCGGCGAGAAGCTGATTTTACAGGATTCTCATTGATTTCTTCGACGTTGACCCCCGCCAATCCAGAATAGTCACTCGCTGCTTCATCATCGATAACGTCGATGATATCATCGACAGTCACGATCCCTAATAAATGATCATCATAATCCGTGACAGGCAACGCAAGAAAGTCATAGTCACGGAAAGTTTGTGCCACATCTTCTTGGTCATCGCCTACGTGAACAGATAATACCCGTTCACTCATCAAATCAGAGATCATCGCATCATCATCATTGACGATCAAATCACGCAACGAGATAACCCCAACAAGTTGATTGTCTTGATTGACTACATAAATGTAATAGATGGTTTCTGCCACATCTGCTTCATTTTTCAAGACATACATCGCCGAACGAACGGTTTGGTTCGCAACGATCGAGATAAATTCGGTCGTCATGATCGCCCCAGCCGTTTCATCTTCATAATGCAGGAGGTCTTTGATCTCACTCGCATCTTCTGCTGTCATCAAGCTAAGATATTTCGCCACTTGTTTCTTATCTAATGTATTCAACAAATCGACCGCGTTATCGGTATACATCTCTGAGAGCATTTCCGCGGCATAACTAGGACGCATTTCTGCTAAATATTCCTTCATATATTCGTTGTCTTCTTCAATGACATCGAACATGTCCGCCAATTCCTTTGGCGAAAGATAGGTATAAATCTGTTGACGATCTGCTTCCTTAAGGGATTGATAGAATTGCCCCTGTTCATAGATATGCATCTCCAAGAAGTTATTTCTAAAATCCTGAATATTGTTTTCTCTTAGATCTTGAGCTAACTGGGCAAATCTTTCCTCTAATTCTTGATTTTCGTCCAAACCAATCTCACCTCACCTTAATCTTCAAATCGTTTCACTATTGTTGCCATATCTTTTGCTAAAGGCTGTTTGAATTCTAAAAATTTTTCTGTAAACGGATGATAGAACCGTAAGTCATAACAATGCAAAGCCTGTCTAACTATGTCTTGATCCATCCTTCCCCCATACATGTCATCGCCTAAAAGAGGACACCCGATCGCAGAAAAATGCACTCTGATCTGATGCGTGCGCCCCGTATGCAATTGGATATCAACGAGTGCAATCTCTGCTGATCTGTTTTCTAACCAGTATTCCGTTTGCGCACTTTTCCCCGTAGAAGAAACTTTACGTTTTAATAATGATGTCATATCACGAGCAATTGGTAAATCGATCTGCCCATGCGCTTTTAACGTAGCCACATCGCCACTGACCAAGGCTTGATACTTTTTGACGAACTTCTTTTCGCGAAGCTGTACGTCTAATTTTGCATGAGCAAAACCATGCTTTGCAAAAAGCATCAATCCTGAAGTATCTCGATCTAGTCTAGTCACTACGTGGATCACCTGATTTTCATAGCCTTGTTGTTTATAATAAGCTTTCACTCGATTCGCCATCGTACCGTTAGGATGGTATTGTGCCGGTATCGAGGATACTCCAGCTGGTTTATTGACGACTAAGAGATGTTCATCTTCATAAACGATCTCGATCGGTGTTTCGTCTAAAAGAACCGTTTCATGCTCGCCTTCTGCTGGAATCACAATGGTTACCTTATCATTTTGAGCCAAAGAAAACAAGACGTTCTCAACCTGATCATTGACCATGATCGTGCCGCCTTGAAACTTGATTTTCGCTAGTAGCCCTTTGGAGATCCCTTTTTCTTTTAAAAAATATTTTACTTGTTGCGCTTGCTCTTTTTCATAGATCCATGTAAACTCCATTGCTAAACCTCACCAATAAAGGCATCTTTCACACGGTGCCAAAAATGCATATGTCGATAAGAAGCAAAGTGGATTCTTTCTTCTGCAATCCGATAATAAATGGCTCGTATATTATTTTTTGAAACGTCCAATTGATCGATCGTCACCAAATAATCTGCGGTATTCTCTAAACGAATTTCTACCCATTCATCTTGAGCAATGACCATTGGCGCACCTAGCGTACGAAAAACGCGGTTATTCAATGAAGCAATCTCTGCTAATTGAAACGCATTGATACTTGGATGGATCACAGCCCCACCAACACTCTTATTATACGCAGTCGATCCTGTAGGCGTAGACAACGCCAAACCATCACCACGGAAGCTTTCAAATAGTTCGTTCTTGATATATACATCTGCTACCATCGTTCGGTTAGAACGCTTGATTGTTGACTCATTCAAAGCAAAAAAATGTTGATCAGGTTTATCATCTAAATAGCTGATTCGAACATCTAACAACGGGTAGCTGACACTTTGTTCACGATTGGTTTTCAGGCTATCGACTAGTTCTTCTAATTCATAGTCTCGCCAGTCCGTATAAAAGCCTAAATGACCTGTATGGACGCCTAAAAAGCGCACATCGTTCAAAGCATGGCTAAATTGATGGAACGCGGCTAAAAGCGTCCCATCCCCGCCAACTGAAATCACTAACTCTGGTTGTTGATCATCGATCTTGATATTTGCTTGAGCCAAAAGATTTTTCAATCGTTCGGTGACTGCTAATGTTTTTGGTTCCTTGTTATGAACGATCGCTACCTTCATCTTTTGCCTCCTCATGTTTATTCTCTTGATTGATCAATGAGCGATAATAGGCATCTTCAGATTTGCCTCTGCCATGTGAGAATAACCGTTGTGCTTCTTGGATCTCTTCACGGATATTCGACATTTCTTCGTCGAGTTGATACGCGGCTTCTGCTGCACGTTGTAATCGTTCACTCATTTCTTCCGGAAATACACCTTGGTATTTATAATTCAACGAATGTTCGATCGTTGCCCAAAAGTTCATCGCTAACGTTCGAATTTGAATTTCTGCTAAGATCTTCTTTTCACCACTGATCAATTGGACTGGATATTCGATCACTAAATGATACGAGCGATACCCACTCGCTTTTTTATTGGTGATATAATCCCGTTCCTGTAATACTTTCATATCTTTTCGGTTACGGATGATCTCAACCACCTGATGGATATCTTCTACAAATTGACACATGATTCTTAACCCAGCAATATCTGACATTTCTTCCTCTAAACGCGCCATTGGGATATGACGCAATTGAGACTTGGTAACGATGCTTTCTACCGGTTTGACCCGCCCCGTCACAAACTCGATTGGGACATGGCGATTTTGTTCTCTAAATTGTTTACGTATTCCTCTTAGTTTTACTTTTAATTCTGATACTGTTTGTTCGTAAGGTGCTAAAAACTCTTCCCAGTCTCGTTCCATAATCTATACCTCTACTTTGTTAACATTCATAGATATTCTAACATATAAACATAGTTTTTTTGCACCTTCTGTCTTTGAAGTTGACCAAAAACAAAAAATTAGGCAAAATAAAAGAAAAGGGGCGAAGCCAATGACTGAAATGTTAGAGATCGAATTTAAAACATTGCTAGCTAAGGAAGATTACACGCGTTTGCTTTCGCACTATCAACTTACAACGGAATCCTTCCATATCCAAACCAATATTTATTATGACACGCCTGATTTCCAATTAAGACAGCGTGGTTGTGGGTTACGTATCCGCTTATTAGATACCTATGCGGAGTACACATTAAAAACACCAGCTACAGAAGGAAAATTGGAAACAACAGACACCTATACGCTCCAAGAAGCCACTAAAATGATCGAGGAACAGACACTGCCACGAACGGGCGCTGTTTTAAAAAAACTTCATGAGCTATCGATCGATTCCAATCAATTGTTCAAAATCGGAGAACTGACGACTAAGCGTGTTGAATTTCCTATTGATGAAGGCTTGTTAGCCATTGACGAAAGTTGGGGGGAACAACTTCACGACTATGAATTAGAATTAGAAGTCACTGATGCTGCCAGTGGAAAAGTAGCATTTGAGCACTTCCTTCAACGTCAAGGGATTCCTTATCATCCTTCAAAAAATAAAATCCAACGAATGTTTGAGGCCAAAAATTAGAACTCTATCATTTTCATAAGGCTCATGAGTTCATTTTTTCGGGATTTTCTGGTAAGTTATACGTTGTGAATATTATTCATGATTTGCATAGAATCTAATTTGGGGGAGATTCGTATGATCGAAATCTATTTTTTTGTTAATCCATTGGGGAAAAACTGCTTTCATTTAGAGCAACAGCTCGTTCAATTTATTGATGAGGAATATGGAAAGAAGCCGAAAGACAAAGTACAATTTCGTTTTCTACCACTAGTTAACTTGCAGACAATCGGGGATGTCATGCAGACTAACGGGATTTCTCAAACTAATCTTGAAGAGCGCAACAAACTATTTTCCATTACTTATTCAGCCGCATTAGATTGCAAAGCTGCGCATTTTCAAGGAAAGAAAAAAGGAAGACAATTTCTTAGCCGATTACAAGAAGCAGTCAGTTGTAAAAAAATTCCATATTCTCAACAGCTTTCTGAATCGATTTTTTCAGAAATTGGAGATCTAAACATGTTCAAAGAAGATCGCCAATCTGAATTTGTCAAAGAAGCATTTTTCTCAGACCAAAAAATGGCCCGTGAAATGGGAATAAAGAAACATCCATCTGCTGTTGTTTATAATTATAATCGTGAACAAAATTTTGGAGTATTAGTTGAAGGCATGAACAGTGTTCGCCAAATCATGGCGATCTGTCAAGGAAAAGAAGACAGCTATCAGCTGTTTGAAAGCCATCCATTGCAAGCAACGAATCCACAACTTCATTCCGGAAATAGCCATTTATCTTTGCTTTCAAATTAAATAATAGATGTGTGTATCACACAAAATAAAAAGACACAAAACAAGGTAAACTGTTTTATGTCTTTTTTACTATTTTTTCAAATCAAATATATTGTATATGGTTAAACATTTCCTACAATATGAATACGGAACCTTTGACTTGACGTACCACGACCCTCTCCTTCGGTAGCAACTAATTTCTGACCTTGTGAAGGAGTGCCATTTTCAATATCCAGTACTTTACCTGTTTCAGTATTTTGTAATACAAAAAGTCCATCACCTAAAAGATCATCTACACCTACTTTATACAATCGCCAATTTGAATTTAGACCTGTCGTTGCAATTCTTGGATTTCCTTTGCTATCAAAAGATTTTTCAGATACAGATAAGGATGCTGATTTGATAAATCCGTTGAACTGATGAGCATCAGTTGAGAGAGTGTACGTCTCAGTAGCAAAATTATAAAACATATTCCATTTTTGATTCCATGAGGTAGCATTACTGTACATAATCACTTGGTCTAAATTACTTTGATCCCAATCCAATACCCTCCCTCTATTCATTTCACTTTGAATCGTTACAACTTTGTTGTTAAAGTAGTTAGCAACATTAGATCCTGGTATATTTTCTTCTATGCCTGCCGAGACAGTCTGACTTCTTCCTACTACTCCTAATGTCGTTACTACAAACGCTCCTACCATTAATTTTGTGAACACTTTCATTTTTTATTCCCCTTTTTGTTTTTTGTCTTTTTTCGTTTTTCTTCGATTTAAATGAAATACAGCTAGCTAAGGATCAAAGATTGCCCACTACTCTAAGAACAAATCGTTGACTAGCAGTTCCAGTACCTTGTCCTTCACGTGCGACTAGGCCTTTCGTGTCGTATGGGCTGCCATTTTCCAGATCTAATACTTTACCCGATTCAACATTTTTTAAAACATAAACACCAGCACCCACAGCATCGCCTACTCTGTAAAGTTTCCAATTTACTTTTAATCCAGTCGTAGCAATCTTTGGATTTCCTTTACTGTCAAAAACTTTGTCAGATACAGCCAATTCTGCTGATCTGATATGGCCATTGATCTGGTGAGGATCAGTTGAGATAGTATATGTATCTGCACTAGCATCATAAAACATATTCCATTTTTGATTCCATGAGCCAGTATTATTGTACATGATCACTTGGTCAAGATTGGATTGATCCCAATCTAACGTCCTTCCCAAATCCATTGCACTTTCAATTCTCACCACTTTATTTTTAAAGGCGTCCGCAACATTAGAACCTGGTATGTTTTGATCCAAATCTGCCGAGACTGTTTGACTTCCTCCGACTACTCCTAACGTTGTTGCTACAAATGCTCCTACCAATAATTTTGTGAACACTTTCATTTTTTGTTCCCCTTTTTGTTTTTTTATTTGATACAAATCGATTTGTTGAACACAGTATGCCATGTTTTTATTTAGTAAATTTATTTTGAGTGGTAATACAACACTATTTATTTTTTATTTAATAAGTGCGTTAATTATAATAAAAAGCGCTTGTTTTATAGGCTTTATTGCTCTTTCATGCACAATAAAAAGTAAATTTACTATGAATTTTTTCATGTTTTTTTATTTTTATTATTAAACATAAAAATATATTGTTTGCCAACTGTATAAAAAAGAGAATCGTCGGCTACTTGAAACACCTACAATTCTCTAATTACTTCTATTAAGTTATAAATGATACACACTGCTGGACTAACTTCCTTAAACAGCAGAATGATCCTTCTTTCTTTTTTTATTGACAACAACTAGTAAAAGCAAGCAGATAAGAAGACTAATGATTCTCAGTGCAGGAGTAAATAATAGGAAGATCATCAAATTGGCAAAGCTTTGAATAATGGTAGAATCGGATTGATACATTTGATCCAAAGGCTCTGCAAACATGTTCACATGGCGATAAACCTACGCAGTAAATAAATACATAACCACACCTACTCCTACTATAAGGATATTTTTTATTGATTTCGACAATTTCTGTTCCTCCATCTAATATTTATTGATCGAGTTTCTCTTTTGTTTCCATAATCGGTCAATAAAATTTTTTATGCTCCAGCCAGAAATTCATTTTACCTCTAAATAACAAATCCTAAAGAATATATGTACATGTTTCGTTCTAATTAGAAAAGCTGTAGCTGTTCATAGATCATCTCCTTATTCGTTAATCAACACGCTTCATCTACTCACATTTATAACATAAGACAACATATTTATCCTATCCAAATCCATTGTACTACTAATAGATCATCAACTCAAAAAAGGAGTAAAAAAGGGTTGCCCTTCATTACTCCTTTTCGCTATCAAATAATTGTATTCAACACGCTGACTTATTCCATTATTTGCTTTTTAATACTCTCAATATCCAATCCAAATTCTTGTTGCAAGAAATCTGGTGTGCCAACTTGACCAAAACGTTCATTGACACCGATTCGTTTCAGCGGAACGCCAATCCCTTCTTCTGCAAGAACTTCAGCGACTGAACTACCTAATCCGCCAGTGATCGAGTGATTCTCAATGGTGATGATTTTTTTCTTACCAATTACTTCACTGAGGATCAACTCTCGATCAATCGGTTTGATGGTAAACATATCGATCACTTCACAGCTGATTCCTTCTTCCATCAATTGTTCAGCGACTTGTAATGTTTCAGAAACGAGTTGCCCTGCTGCAATCAGCAGATAATCCGTTCCTTTACGCAAAACATTTCCTTTGCCTAATACAAATGTTGAACCTTTCTCATAAACAGGCGTGACGCCTTTACGATTTCCTCGTACATAATGGATTCCTGACATTTGATGAAATTCTTTGATGATCCATGCCATTTGTACGTCATCTGCCGCATCACATACTACGGAATGAGGGATGGCTTTCATTAAGGCTACATCCTCCCAAGTCGTATGAGTTCCCCCGTTATGCCCTGCGGCAAATCCTGGGTCCGAACCATAAATATTGATGGTATTCCCGCCGTAGCCTCCTGAAATAAACAGTTGATCAAATACCCGGCGTGTCGCAAATGGACCAAAAGTATGGATAAATGGCGTGTACCCCGTCAAACTTAATCCTGCTGCGACGCCCACCATATTTGCTTCGGCAATCCCCATATTGATAAAGCGGTCAGGGCGTTCCTTTCCAATCGCTGTCCAACCACTTGCAGAACCTAGATCAGCATCTAACGCAATGACTTTCTCGTCTTTTTCCATCAATTCATTGATGGTTTCCACGACACAAGTTCGTAATTCTTTTTCGATCGCTGTCGATTTAGTTAAATGGAACATCCCTTATCACATCCTCTCGATTTTTTCTTCTAATGTTCGGATTGCTTGATCTGCTGCTTGGTTGACTTGTTCCGTATTGAATTTCACGGAATGATTGGCAGCTAAAGTTTCAAAATACGGAACTCCTTGCCCCTTCACGCTATCAAGTACAATACAAACTGCTTGATCAGTTACTTCTTTACATTTGTTGATTGCAGCATCAATGGCTTGTATATCGGAACCTTTTACTTTTAAGGTATAGAAACCGAATGCTTCCATTTTTTTCTGTAAATCGAACGGGTCAAGGATGTCCTTTGTGGCTCCATCTAATTGCTTTTTATTATCATCGATGATCACGATACAATGATTTAATTTAAAATGGGCGATATATTGGAATGCTTCCCAACACTGGCCCTCATTCAACTCTCCATCTCCCACGATCAAGTACACATAGTTGTCTTTGTTAGAGTGCTTAAAACCTGTAGCGATCCCCGCAGCTATTGAAGTCCCTTGACCTAAAGAACCCGTAGTTGCATCAACACCAGGTGTTTTTTGGCGATCCGGATGAGAAGGCAGTCTTGTTCCACCTTCATTGATCGTCAGTAACCATTCTTTGTCAAAATAACCAACATTTGCTAAAGCACTGTATAATCCAGCTCCTGCGTGTCCTTTAGATAAAACCAACCGATCTCGTTCTTCCCATTGTGGATTTTTAGGATCGATCTTCATCTGCTTACCGTATAAGACGGCTAACAACTCAACGATCGAAAATGAACCACCTAAATGCCCTTGCCCCATATGTTTGATACTGATCAATGTATCTAATCGTATTTTAGTTGCTAATAATTCCAGTTCTTTTAGTTGCTCTTCTTTGATGGTCAAAATGATACCCCCTTACTCTGCGACTGTATCTGATTTTTTACTTTTCTTTAAAAGTGTCAAACCGATCAAAACAGCAAGTACAGCGACCACACCAGAAATAACTGCAATTTGTCCGCCCATATTTGCTAAGTTTCCTAAAAAGATCCCTGAAACACCATAATCTGTATCTGAGAAAGTCGAACCTTGGAACCCAAGATCGCCCATTACTGGCATCAACAAGATCGGCATGAAGCTAATGATGATCCCGTGGACAAAGGAACCGATGACCGCGCCACGTACGCCCCCAGTGGCATTTCCATAAACACCGGCTGTCGCGCCACAGAAGAAATGAGGAACTACGCCAGGAATGATCACTGTTGTCCCGGTAAAGACCATGATCACTAAACTAACTAATCCACCAACAAAACTTGTTAAAAAGCCAATCAATACGGCATTTGGTGCATAAGGGAACACGATTGGACAATCCAACGCTGGAATCGAATTCGGTACTAATTTTTCAGATATTCCTTTAAATGCAGGAACGATTTCAGCTAAAATCAAACGTACACCGGCTAAGATCACAAAAACACCTGCGGCAAATGAACCCGCTTGTTGTAAAGCATAAATAATATAATTCGTGCCATCGCTCAATGTGGTAGTAATATAGTCACTTCCGGCAAACAACGCAACGATCACATAGACGATTGCCATCGTAATCGTGATACTCACTGTTGAGTCACGTAAAAAAGCTAACCCTTTAGGAAAATTGATGTCTTCTGTTGATTTTTCTTTATTTCCAACATACTTACCGATCAAACCACTCAATGCGTAGCCAAAGTTCCCTGTATGACCTAAAGCTACAGAGTCATTTTTTGTGATTTGACGTGTAAACGGTTGTGCGATTGCTGGAAAAATCGTATTACAGATGCCTAGCGCTAACCCACCGAATAAAACCAGACTAAACGTACTCATGCCTGTTACACTTAAAATGACTGCAATCATACATGCCATGTATAACGTTGCATGCCCTGTCAAATAAATGTATTTGTACCGAGTGATTCTCGCAATCAAAATATTGAATGCCATTCCCGCTAACATAATAAGTGCTGTATATGTTCCATAGGTAGTTAGAGCTAACGCTACGATCGCTTCGTTATTAGGAACAACTCCTTGCATATTGAATGCGACTTGGAACATTTCTCCAAATGGCGCCAACGAACTTTCTATGACTCCTGCACCAGCTGTCACAACCAGAAATCCTACAAAAGTCTTGATTCCGCCTTTAACAGTCGTTGCCACATCTTTTTTCTGCAACATATTCCCCAATACAGCAATCAATGCCACTAAGATTGCTGGTGTACTCGCAATATCGATCAATAGATCTAAAATACTATTCATTTATTTTTCCTCCCCCAAAAAATTTTTTATAGTAATCCTTTTTGTCTACATGTCTCCGCTACTTTTTCTTTCAATTCATCTAGATCGATGATACTCTCCAATACGACGATCTCACCTAAATGTTGTGCGCTATCTGCTAAATCTCTACCAATAAAAAAGACATCTGCTAATTCTGGTGCTGCACTTCCTAGATCGTAATGAGCAACTTCCACTCCACTTACCCCTAGATCACTTAATACTGAATTGATATTCATCTCCACCATAAAACTTGATCCTAATCCTGAACCACATACTGCTGCAAATTTCATTTTTCATCTTCTCCTTCTTTGATCACATGGATGATTTCTTCTACATCTTTCGCTTCGAGTAATGACGCTAAACGTTCTTTATTCGACAAAATTTTCGTCAAGCTAGCTAAAGCTTTCAAGTGCATCTCGTTGTCCACCGCGGCTAGGCAGATAAATAACTGGATAGGATGCTTTTCATCATCGCTCAACAAGACTGGATCAGTTACCTTCAGTAAAGACATCCCAATTTCTTTTACGCCATCTTCTGGTCGTGCATGAGGTAAAGCAATTCCTTTTCCAATATGGATAAAGGGCCCATGTTCAATGACCTTTTCGATCATCGCCCCCACATACTTTTCTTCGATTTTATTGGTCGTTAACAAAGGCTGAGCTGCCTCGGTGATGGCTTCTTGCCATGTCAGTTGTTTGTCCGTAAATTGTATGGTTTCTTTTGTTAATAATTCTGATAACATCGGCCGTTGATCTTCCCTTCTGTTCAATTCTTTGTTTATTTTTCTCTCGACAATCTGTCGCAGTTTCCTCTTCGTCATGCCTTCTTTCAAATCAATATATGGAAAAATCACTTCCAAAATTTCTTCGATCGAATGCACACCTCTTCCTGAAACATAAAATGCTTGTTGGACCTTTTTGACTAATTCATTTTTTTCTAAAGGAGTCATGATGGGTTTCACAACATAACTGGTCACCGGTGTTTTTAGTGGGACACTGGAAAACACCATATCAATGTCTTCCGAAAAACGAAGCATCTGATATTCTTCTGTTGATCGTGCCGGCAAAAATTCGATTTGTGGAAATAGCTCTTGTAATTCCGATTCCATGATCAAGCCAGAGCTGATGCCACTAGGACAGACGATCATCGCCTTTAATCTTTGGTAATCATGTCGCTCCTTTTGTTTTCTGATCTCTCCACCAAATAAAATCGTAAAATAACCAATTTCTGTATCAGGAATCTCGCCAACTAATTGTTTGAGCGGATAAAGCGCTAAACGAGTCAATTCAAATAATTCTCGATATTGGGTTTTGATTTCATCGATCAACACATTATTCAATGTGAATCGATAGCGGATACGAAAATAAGCGGGAACAAGATGATAAAAGAAATTCATCAATAATTTCCGATAGTCCACAAAACGGACAGCGGATAAACGTTCCATCTCATGGATGACCTCTCTTGCACATTCCAATAAAAATTCTACAGAATGATCCTCGATATCGCCTTGTAAGACAGTCTTTAACAGCACAGTCAAATAACATTCTTCTTCTACTTGATTTTTGATTTGACCAAAATCTATTAAAAATTTTTTGCTTGCTTGATAGACATTCAAAGAGGTCAGCATCTCTTTGTCTTTTTCAGTTAGAAAAACTGCTTTTTTTGTGATCCGTGACAATAAAAAACTAATAAAATACAACATTTCCTCAAAACGACTAGGAACGATGATTAAATCAAATTCCTCTAAAATACGAAGCAGGCGGTCTCTCACCACAACATAATTCGTTCTAGAAATGCCATAGATCCCTTCAAAAAGTAACCAGTGGCCGTTCTTGGTGTCTGTTAGTACTCCCACAGTTGAATAAGCTACGCGGCGAACATCAAGTTCAGCGCCATCTATGTAGAAGCCTTTTTTTCTCGAATAAATCAGGCGAATGTCTTCCTCTTGGAGTTTCATTCTTAAATTTCTGACATCTTTTAAAACTGTATTCTTACTTACATTGAATAATTCTTGAAAATAATAAACAGATAAGTCATCAACCATCGAAAAAGCAAGAAGATAAATCATGGCTTGTCTTTCCTCTTCCGAAAAATACAGTTCCTGTTTTGACACTTCAAAGAGGACTTCAGACCATCGTCGTCGAATCACCTCCGGAACCCGTACCTCCTCTCCAGAAATGTTTATTTTTTGCCCTAACTTTTTTTCACAAAAATGATTGATTTTTGTTAATTCTATTTTTAGAGTCTCTTCCTCCAAGTTCGTCAGTTTTATCAATTTTTGTCTGTTCGTTTCCTCAAACAGATAACTCAAGCGGTAATTGATCATTCCTGTCCCCCCATTTCAACTATAATGACTTTTCCTTGGAAACGCTATCACACTTCAGCCCAATTTGACTCGTGCTTTTTCCCTTTTGATGGACCGAACAGATTCAACGATGCACGCATGTATTAAAATGAAAATAAAAAAGGGATGTCACCAGAAACAAATCTTGCAAAAATAAGCAGTGAAATCCCAAAATAGGAAAAACGATTTCCGGATTTCACTGCTTATTTCAGTTGCCTATTTTTTGCACTCCCTTTGACTCACACTTAGCAACAATAACAAGCTCGTTTTACGCTGATTCAATCTCGTCGAATCAGTTTTTGATCCTTTATTTCATAGACTTGATCTGCCACTTGTTGAACAAAATAGGGATCATGCGAGGTAAACAAAACAGTCCCATGATATTGTTTCAAAAAATACTCTAGCGCATTCATTGTCTGCAGATCAATGAAATTAGTCGGTTCATCTAGAATCAATACGTTGGAAGGCTTAGCAAACAAGGTTGCTAGTGACAGCCGTGTAGCTTCTCCACCACTTAACGAACAAACTGATTGTTGGATTGCCTCCGGTGAAAAGCTTAAATGGTGAAGCATACTTCGGATCAAACTTTCTGGATATTCGGTCTGACGCATCAGGTACTGTAGGACAGTCATATCTTCAACATAGTGATAATCCATTTGCTCATAGACAGCAAAAGTAATTTTTGGACTAAGCTTTATTCCATTGTTTTGCTGCAAGATATGACTGAGTAAACTAGACTTCCCACTCCCATTAGGACCAATAATCGCAATGTTTTTTCCTAGAGCAAAGGCAAAGTTAACTTCATCAAGCAGGATTTTTTCACCGTAATGGATCGTCACTGATTCACCTGCGATTGGGAACTTATTGTGTAAAACAGTTGTTTTTGTCTGCGGGAAATCAATCGGATACTTTTTCTGTACTCTTGCGACTGCCGTTAATTTTTCTAAACGTTTCTCCATTGACTTCGCCGCTTTCATTATGCCTTTTTGACCACTTTCTTTTTGTTTTGTTCCTGCCAAACGGTCAGGTTTCCGACTATTTTTATTGCTTCTGCTTTTTTGATTGGAAGATTGTGCCATTTTTTTTGCTTGCTGCTCTTTTTTGATCATGCTGTTTTCTAATTTTTTACGTTCTCTCAAATAGTCATCATGCGCTCTTTCTTGAGCAATTACTTCTTGCTCTTTTTGCTTTAGATAGTCATCATAGTTCCCTTGATACTCATTTATCGTATGTTCCGATACTTCCCATATTTTGTCAGCTAATTCATTGAGAAATAAGCGATCATGGCTAACAAAAATTAAGGTTCCATAATAATACCGAAGTTCTTTAATCAACAATTGCACGCTTCGTTGATCTAAATGAGTCGTTGGTTCATCTAACAACAAACCTGGTGTGTACGTAGATAATACTTGCGCCAAACGATATTTCGCTTCTTCACCACCACTAAAGTGAGCCAGTTGATTGGGTACTCGGAAACGGCTGAGTAACTCAAAATCGATTTCTTCGACTGGATGCTGATCAAGGGTATCGATCTGTGCAAAATATTTAAAATCAACCCTTCGATCTATTCTTCCTTTTTCTGGTAGGATTTCTCCAGCTAATAATTTAAGTAACGTCGATTTCCCGCTACCATTATCTCCGACGATACCGATCCGCGCATTCTCATAAATCGCTTGCTCATTGATTGTTAAGACTTCTTTTCCGTTGTACGTAATCTCAATCTCTTTTAATTCCATTGCTAATGCTTCCATTGTTTGCACTCCTTTTGTGCAAATGAACATCCTTCTAACGGAAACACAAAAAAGAAGCAGCCTGTGAAAGACTGCTTCTTCAAGAATTTTGTCCATGCTAAAAAAGCATAGAAAAACAGCAAAGTTCCCGTGAATTGTCATTTACAAGTTGTTTTTAAACGATTCAATTAATTGTTTAAAAATACTTGATCCAAATAAAACAACCACATGTCACATCGCTCCTTTTCTCTAATTACATTTATTTTATCATGATTGAAACCGTTTGACAAACGATTTTAAAAGCGTGACAGACATCAAATTTCTGAAAAACCATCCTTCAATTCTTGAAGGATGGAGAAAAGAATGATTTCCTCTCACTTGACGAACGGAGGAACCATCACATAACTAATAATGATTTGATTGCTTTTCGTTCATCCATTGCCTCATAAGCAGCTTGAACTTGATCTAACTCGAATTGTTGCGTAAATACTTTACCTGGTTCGATTTTATTTGATAAGACTGCTTCTAATAGTGAAGCTCGGTCGTGAGTCGTCACAGCCGCAATCCCTCCACGTAAGCCGATATTACGATAAAACAAAGCGTTCGTATCCAACTCATCTACGTGAGGAACCCCTACACGCCCAACAACTGCACCTGGTCGACCAACTTTTACTGCCGTTTCAACCGCTTGTTGCGTTCCTACACACTCTAACACTGCATCTGCGCCAGCACCTGTTAATTTCATGACCTCAGCGATTGCTTCTTCTCCACGAGCCGCAATGATATCCGTTGCTCCAAATGTCAAAGCTAGCTGTTGACGGTCTTCATGTCGACTCATCGCAATGATTTTTGATGCGCCTAACAATTTTGCTCCAATGACTCCGCATAACCCTACAGCACCATCTCCGATCACAACGACTGTATCTCCTTCTTTCACCTCAGCACTCACTGCTGCATGATAGCCAGTCGCCATCACATCCGCCAACGTAACAAAGGAATTTAACATATCATCGGAATAATCTTCTGGTTTACCAGGGATTTTTACTAATCCCCAATTTGCGTTGCGATAACGAATATACTCTGCCTGATAGCCTGTTGAACCTGAAGTATCTGATAAACAATCGCCATCAAACCCAGCTAAACAAGCCTCACATTCCCCGCAACCATGGGTAAAAGGCACAATCACAAAATCACCCGGTTGAACATTTTTAACACCTTCTGCTACCTCTTCTACGATACCAATCGCTTCATGTCCCGCAGCAGACCCTGGTTCTTTTTTAGAGATGCCACGATACCACCATAAATCAGAACCACATACACTTGCGCGTACCACACGAATGATTGCTTCATTCTCTTGGTTCAATTCTGGCTTAGGCATTTCTTTGATAGCCATCTTTCCTGGTTCTAAAAATACTGTTGCTTTCATCGCTTCCACTCCTTAGATTGATTGCTTCTAGTATATCCCCTTGAGCCAACTCCAAGTCAAATAAAAACAATTATAACCAATCTTTTACCAATAAGACGGAAGAAAATGAACTCGCTTTTATGTACTTACTATGGTATCATGACTTTGAAAAGAGAGCGTTGCATCAACAACTCTCTCTCCAGATAGCACCGTTTGACTGGTGGCTAGCTTGGTTAGTTACAGAAAATAACCGTTAAACTCGCCAAAGTTTAAGGAGCGGTTATTTTTTGTTGTCCTTGTCGCTGACGATCAAGACCAATGTTGCAAATGACAATGCAAACATCAATGCCTCAAACACAGACATGCTTATTCCTTTCTAGGAGAAAGCCACAGATCAACATAGGCATCACCTCTTTTCTTAAGGCTAGCCACCGCATCAACTTTACTATCTCTGTCAGTATACTATAAACCCAAAATACAAACCTTAATTTTTAGATTTTTTTGTTATTTATTGTATTGCTATTTTAACCTCTTTTGTTTCTCTATCAGAACAAAAGAAATTGAACTCGCTTTTATGTACTCGCTATGGTATCATAGTTTTGAAAAGAGGAGCTGTATCACAGCTCCCCTTCAGATAGTATCGTTCAAAACAATGGCTAGCTTAATATTGATTCAAAAAATAACCGTTAAACCATCCAAAGTTTAAGTGGCGGTTATTTTTTGTTGTCTTTGTCGCTGACGATCAAGACCAATGTTGCAAATGACAATGCAAACATCAATGCCTCAAACACAGACATGCTTATTCCTTTCTAGGAGAAAGCCACAGATCAACATAGGCATCACCTCTTTTCTTAAGGCTAGCCACCGCATCAACTTTACTATCTCTGTCAGTATACTATAAACCGAAAATCCAAACCTTAATTTTTAGATTTTTTTGTTATTTTTTGTATTGCTATTTCCACCTTTTTTGTTTTTCTATCAGAACAAAAGAAATTGAACTCGCTTTTATATACTCGCTATGGTATCATAACTTTGAAAAGAGAGCGTTGCATCAACAACTCTCTCTCCAGATAGCACCGTTTGACTGGTGGCTAGTTTATTTCAGTTACAAAAAATAACCGTTAAACCTTCCAAAGTTTAAGTGGCGGTTATTTTTTTTTGTCTTTGTCGCTGACGATCAAGACCAATGTTGCAAATGACAATGCAAACATCAATGTCTCAAACACAGACATGCTTATTCCTTTCTAGGAGAAAGCCACAGATCAACATGGGCATTACCTCTTTTCTTAAGTCTAGCCACCGCATCAACTTTACTATCCTTGTCAGTATACTATAAACCCAAAATACAAACCTTAATTTTTAGATTTTTTTGTTATTTATTGTATTGCTATTTTCACCTTTTTTGTTTTTCTATCAGAACAAAAGAAATTGAACTCGCTTTTATATACTCGCTATGGTATCATAGTTTTGAAAAGAGGAGCTGTATCACAGCTCCCCTTCAGATAGTATCGTTCAAAACAATGGCTAGCTTAATATCGATTCAAAAAATAACCGTTAAACTGGTCAGAGTTTAAGGAGCGGTTATTTTTTGTTGTCTTTGTCGCTGACGATCAAGACCAATGTTGCAAATGACAATGCAAACATCAATGCCTCAAACACAGACATGCTTATTCCTTTCTAGGAGAAAGCCACAGATCAACATAGGCATCACCTCTTTTCTTAAGGCTAGCCACCGCACAAACTATACTATCCCTGTCAGTATACTATAAACCGAAAATCTAAACCTTAATTTTTGAATTTTCATGTTATTTTTAACAGTAAAAACCGGAAAAGCGTTGAGTGAGAAACTCACACACTTTTCCGGTTTTTGGTAGTATCAGAACGAATCTAAAAAGATTCGATCAATAGATCACTCAACACACGATTTCTATAATTCTTCCACTAATGCTTCTAATTCATTTAATCGTTGTTCAAACACGGCCATTGCATCTTCAATATAAGCTGCTTGAGTCATGTCCACACCAGCTTTCTTCATTACTTCTACTGGATAATCGCTGTTTCCTGCTTTTAGATACGTTAGGTAAGCATCTAATGCGCCTGGTTCTTTCTCCCAGATTTTCTTCGCTAAAGCCGATGCAGCAGAAAATCCTGTTGAGTATTGATAGACATAATAATTATAGTAGAAATGTGGGATACGTGCCCATTCATCTTTGATTTCTGGATCTTTTTCAACAGCCGGACCATAATACTTAGCATTTAATTCGCCATAACTTTCACTTAGGTACTCACTCGTCAAAGGTGTTCCTTTTGCATCTTCTTGGTGCATGAAGTGTTCAAACTCTGCAAATTGTGTTTGACGGAAGATTGTTCCTTTAAAACCATCTAAATAATGATTCAAGACATAGGCACGAACCCGAGGATCTTCTTCGGTCGCTAATAAATGTTCGGTCAAAATATTTTCATTTGTTGTTGACGCAATCTCGGCTAAGAAGATTGAGTAATCGCCGTAGACGAAAGGTTGATTCGAACGTGTGAAATAGCTGTGGACACTATGTCCCATTTCATGGACCAAAGTGAATAGTTGATCCAACGTATCATGCCAGTTCATCAGAATGTAAGGGTTGGTATCATAACTACCAGAAGAATAAGCGCCACTACGTTTTCCTTTATTCTCGACTACATCAATCCAACGGTTTGAAAATGCTTCTTTTACGACAGCAAGATATTCTTCTCCCATTGGCGCAAGTGATTCGATCGCTTTTTCTACTGCTTCTTCATACGTAAATTTGATTGGTGCTTCACCTAATACCGGCGTATACAGATCATACATGTGTAATGTATCTACGTTTAATAGTCGTTTACGTAGTTCCATATATCGATGCAATAACGGCAAATGTTTGTTCACGACAGTAACTAAAGTATCATACACACTTTCAGGAATATGGTTATTGCTCAATGCGGCTTCTCTGGCAGAAGCATATTGACGTGCTTTTGCTTTGAAGTTGTGCCCTTTGATATGTGTTCCAAGTGTGGAAGCAAAGGTGTTTCTAAATTGTGCATATACGCTGTATAGCCCTTTGAAGGCCGCTTCACGTACTTCGCGATTGGTGCTTTCTAATAATTGACCATATACACCATGCGATAATTGGATCTTTTCACCATTCTCACCAGTGATTGTTGGGAACTCTAAATCAGCATTATTCAACACTGCAAAAGTACCACTTGAAGCACCAAAGATTTCTCCGGCTCCAGCAAGTAATGCCTCTTGATCTGCTGATAAAATGTGCGAGCGGTTATCAACCATTTGTTTGACATAATGACGATAAACTTCTAATTTTGGTTCTTCTTCAAAATATTGCCAAATTTGCTCATCAGAAAGTTGCAATACTTCTGGCTCATACCAAGCAATTGCTTCACTCACTTTTGAAAGTAAACTTCCAGCGCGAGCATACAATGCTTGATACGTCGTATTTGTCGTATCTTGGTCATTTTTTAAATGGGAATAGACATAAATAAGCTCAACTTTACGATACATTGTTAAGACAAATTCAAGCGCCTCCAAAAATGCTGTTGCTCCATTACCTAATGTTCCTTTATAATGCTCAGAATTTTTTAATTCTTCAGTCAATTCTTCGTACTTTTTATCAAATTCTTGATCGCTTGAAAAGATTGGTGTTAGGTCCCATGTCAATTTCTCAGGCAAATCTTCTCTATTTGGTAACTTCGTTGTTTCGCTCATCTGTTCCACTCCTTTTGTTCATCTTTGCAACTATGCTTTTCTGAATAAAAAATAATAGTTACTTTTTTACTTACTCTTTTGAGTTTATCATAACTCTTTCATGTTTTGTATATGGAATTCTTCACTGATTATTATTTTTGTACTAAACGTTTACACTCTTCATAAAATAAGCGATATATTTTTTCCTCATCAATCAAAGGAAATAACCACTCATTTTTATATTCCTTGATTTCCTGATACCACTTATCGAAAGAACTTGTTTTCTTATCACTCTCTTGGCATTTCATCTGTGAAAACAGCAAGCGATAAAAGAATACTTGTTCAGAAAAAAAGCAAAAGAAATCACTGTTTTCATAGATCCATGACTCAAGATAAAGCACATGCTTCTTTCTTAGGTAGCACTGTTCTTGTACTCCTAATACCTTTTTATTTTTTCGAATGATTTGTTTTGCTAACCAGTCTTTTGTTTTCACGGAAGGAGAGCTTGGCATTTTTCGTAATGTGCCACTTTCGACTTCTAATATCGTCAATAGTTCCTTTTCAAAAAAAGACCAAGAAAATCGTTCAAAGCTGATTTTCCCCGATAAATCTGTGAGGATCTGACTATATAAGTAAACCTTTTGCGTGGACCAGTCGATTTGCCAAAAGTGGAGCTGTCGTAAATCGTCGTAGTAGCAAAACTTTTTTTCTAAACTTAACCGATCGTTCTTTTTGAAAAATTTCATTCCTAATAGCCACCAAACAATGTACTCATTTGCTTTGTAATTGATCGTTCTTTCAATCATTCGCTCATAAGACAATGGAGAGCATTGGATCTCAAACGCATGATGACCAACCAAAATATCCGGACGTTGCATCAGTTGCGATAAATAACCTTCCATTTCTACTCTTGGATAACTCTTCTTCAGCCATTGAAAACATTGTGTTTTTAAATAAAGATGTTCTTTAGATTCCGCCTCACTAAACACTTGGCAGTCTGGAGTATCGCGATGAGAAAAATGGGCGACCCTCTTCATTCCTCTTTTTAAAAATACTTGATTCCCACATTTTGGACAATAGTAATCGCACTCTTTTGTTGCATCAGTTGCTAAAAAAACAGACCCTTCTTTGTCTTTGGCGAGCAGCATCGACTCACTCCCTTTCACTGGGTAAATACGCCAACAAAAAAAGTCTCAACGAATGTTGAGACCCTCGACAAAACATACCTAGCGATTTCGACTATCGCTAGGTATTTTTATCCTACGCTTTATTCAAAATAAAATTTTACTCGTTCCAGAGCATTACGTTCCATCAATTGCTGTCCGTATTCGTTCAATGCTTCAGGGGTTCGTGCACTTTTTTCAGCAAATTCTAAAATACGTGCATATTGATTTTCAACATCTGTTTGATTTAGATTTTCCATCCAAAAGTGAACAACTAAATAATAACGTTCTTCTAATTGGTATAGATCTGTCCAAGCAGATTCTAATTGAACATCATTCGCAAGCTGGATCACTTGCTCAAAATCACTGAATACAAAGATTGCTCGTTGTTCACTTGCAGTAGTTGATTCTGTTAAGTCGCTTTCCTCTTCATTCGCAAGCATTTGGCCTTGAAGAAACTCACTAACATCTGCGCTATTCAACGTCGATTCATTGTTTTGACCTATCTCTTCGTCTGGCATATTCTTACTGATAAACAGTTCTAGGCCATCCCCTTTTGGCAAAACTTGGAAAGTGACAGCTTCGCTACTTTGGAACTCCTCTTCAATATCCACTTCTTCTAAAATACTATAAAAAAAGTTTTCTATTTCTCTGTGGTTACCTAATAAATCTAAAAATGAGACCCCACGTTCTTCTAGATCCTCATGACCGATCATTACACGAATCGTATTCTCATTGATATGTTCCATTTCCATTTGCTACACCTCACTTTATCCCAACTATCCATATAGGTTAATTGTAGCGAAATAAGAATAAATGTAAAGAAAAAATCATTAAGTCCTCAAAAAACACAATCTATTTTAATAAAAAAAACTCAGGAAGACATCACATCCTCCTAAGTTTCATTCTGCGTTTTCTATAAACCAGCCATTAGCTGGGCTTGACGTAATTCTAATTGACGAACATCTCGTGGTAAGAAACGACGGATTTCATCTTCATTAAAGCCGACTTGTAGACGTTTGTTATCGATCATAATTGGTCTACGTAACAAACCAGGATTGTTTTGTACAAGCTCTAAAAGTTCTTGTAATGGTAACTCATCAAGATCCATATTTAATTTTTGGAAAACTTTTGAACGGGTAGAAATAATTTCTTCTGTTCCGTCTTCCGTCATTTGTAAAATTGCTTTTAATTCAGAACTATTAAGAGGTTCTGAAAAAATATTTCGCTCTACAAATGGAATCTGATGCTCTTGCAACCACGCACGAGCCTTTCTGCAGGAAGTACAACTTGGGGAAGTATATAGTGTTAACAACGTGCATCACTCCTTTTTGTGATTATAGCCACATTTTTGTAACAGAAGATCCTGAATATCTTCCATCTGTTTCTATTATACCTAATCAACATTTAAATAGCTAGCTTTTTTTTAAATTATTTTTTAAAAAAATGAAAGTTATCTAAGATAGATATACAGTTAAACCAAGGTTTCTACTTTATTATCAGTTAAAAAATTAGAGTTTTCAAATACTTTTACAATATTACAAACACATAACACAGCATCTAAAACTGTACTAATCTTTTCCGAAAGTAAAAAAATGAGAACGCTTTTTTCGCATTTAATGTTTTTTATTTATTTTAATAACAGACAATTTAAAAAACTCAGAAAATATGTAAAACTAATAAAATGTTGATTTTAGAGCCACAATAAAATTGATCTTACCCACAACCTCTTTGAAGAAGTGAAAAACCACTCGTTATCTTACACACTGACGTTATTTTATATTTTACTAATTTTATTTTTTCTGTATTAAAAAAACAAATTATCTTTTGTTCTATTTATTTTTACTATTATAATTCATTTGACAAAGTCGAAATAGATTTGTAGATTTCTTTATAATAAAATTAATTATTTTTAGTTAAAAAAACTAAAATACACAAACCTTATTCTGTCAAGTAATTAGAAATATAGTAATAAAAACCTTTAAATTCCAACGTTTTTCTTGGCTTTTTTTTGATACAATAAGCGAGGATTTGTGAAAAGATAGAATTTTGAAAGGCGTGTAATAATTTGATTAAATCAGTTGTATTTGATGTTGACGATACAATGTATGATCAGCAACAACCATTTAAGAATTCAGTTAAAAGTGTGGTACCTCAAGTAACAGAAGAAGATATGCATGGATTATATATCCGTTTCCGCCATCACAGCGATGAGAATTTTCCAAAAGTTATGGCTGGAGAATGGACACTTGAGTATATGCGTGCACACCGCATTAGTCAGTCCTTGATCGATCTAGGTTATTCACCTATCTCTGATGAAAAATGCTTAGTTTTCCAAGAAGTCTACGAAGAGGAACTAGCAAATATCTCTCTTCATCCTGAAGTAAAAAAAACACTTGATTTTCTTAAAGAAAAAAATATTCCATTAGGGATCATCACCAATGGACCAACTGATCATCAAACAAAAAAATTAAATCAACTTCAATTAACAAATTGGATTCCTGCTGATTGTATGCTAGTTTCTCAAGCAACTGGCTTTCAAAAACCAGAAAAGGAAATCTTCCAATTAGCCGAGAAAACTTTCAATATGTCA
Source organism: Enterococcus sp. AZ062 (assembly GCF_051715065.1). Lineage (NCBI taxonomy): Bacteria > Bacillati > Bacillota > Bacilli > Lactobacillales > Enterococcaceae > Enterococcus > Enterococcus sp. AZ062. The sequence goes on from NZ_JBIOTB010000001.1 coordinate 2,903,962, forward strand.
CCTAATGAAACACTATACGTTGGCGATAATTACGAAAACGATGTGTTAGGTGCTAAGAGTGCCAATTGGCAGACGTTATGGTTCAATCACCGCAAGCGTTCCATCAACGAGCGTCCGGTGTGTGATGTAGAGATCAACGAATTCGATCAACTACTATCCGCTATAAAAACTGCTGTAGGAGAGGCTCAGCTTGTCTGATCAAATAAGCATCTGCGAATAAATAAACAAGAAAAAACAAGGAAGATAACTGCGCAGATTTGCGAGGCTATCTTCCTTGGCTTATTTACTGTTTCCTGTATAGGAGAGTAATTACTCAATAAATGATCTTTACACTTTATTCGTCATTTTCACCAATACTTAGAATCAAACGAATATCGTCTTCTGTTAATTTCGTCAATTGTTCTTCGTTTCCTTGAATCACTTTTTGGAATAATTCCCGTTTTTCTTGCTGTAAAGAATCCATTCGTTCTTCGATTGTTCCTTCAGCAATCATTCGCCATACTTCAACAACATTTTTTTGTCCAATACGATGGGCTCTTCCAGCAGCTTGTTCTTCGATCGCTGGATTCCACCATAAATCATAAAGGATGACTGTATCTGCGCCAGTTAGATTTAATCCAGTCCCTCCTGCTTTAAGTGAAATAAGAAAGACATCTTTTTCACCCGCGTTGAAAGCATCGACCATGGTTAAACGATCTTGTGCCTTTGTACTTCCTCGTAAATAAAAGGTACTTAGCCCTAATTCAGCTAATTCCTCTTGAAGGATCGTCAACATACCCGTAAATTGGGAGAACAACAGGACACGACGGTTATTTTCTTTTGCAGCTAGTAATAAATCTTTTACTTGTTCTAACTTACCTGATCCACCTTGGTAGTCTTCTACAAACAAACGAGGATCACAACAAATTTGACGTAAACGTGTCAGTCCTGCCAAGATGCCGATCCGATTCTTTTTGAATGACTCTGAATCCATAGCTGATACTTCTTCACGCATTTGTCTCAAATAAGCAAGGTACACTGTTTTTTGTTCTTCCGTCAACGCAGAATAAAGATTCATTTCAGTTTTTTCTGGTAAATCTTTGAGAACTGTTTGCTTATCTCGTCTTAAGACAAAAGGTCGGATCATTTGCGCGATTTCATCTGTCGTCAATTCTCTAAAACGTGTCCGATTCGGAAAGAACCCTGGCATGATCGTAGCAAATAGTGACCATAGTTCTTCAAGGCTATTTTCGATTGGTGTCCCACTCAAAGCAAACCGCTGTGGAATATGCAACTCTCGTAAAGCTTGAGCAGTCTTTGTGCTGCTATTTTTCACCATTTGCGCTTCATCTAAGACTAAATAATTAATCGTCGATGATTGATATTCTGAAAGATCCTGACGTAAGCTCGCATAAGAAGTAACACGAATATCTACTTTTTCAGCTAACAAAGTTTCTCGCTCTTTCTTATTGCCATTGATCACTTGGACACTCAATGAGGGAGCAAATTTTTTCACTTCGGCTTGCCAGTTATAGATCAAACTCGCCGGTGCTACGATCAAGGCGTCCAATGAACCTTTTTCTTCTTTCTCCGAAAGCAGAAAAGCAATGGTCTGCAGCGTTTTCCCTAGACCCATTTCATCAGCTAAAATGCCACCAAACTGATAATGACCTAACATTTTCAACCATTGGAAGCCTTGCTTCTGATAGTCTCTAAGCTCTGCTTGCAAATTCTTTGGTAAAGCGGCTTCGTAATTCGTAGGATCGATCAAGTCTTGAGTCATTTGTTGGAAAGAATCGCCAAAACTAGCATTACTTCCTGTAAATTGTTCTTTGATCATCAACCCTTGATTTTTTGGCACTTGGATAACGCCATCGTCTGAACGGATCGTATCTCTGAACTGTTGTAGGATTTTGCTTGTTTGTTGGAATTCTTCTGAATCAAACGATAATACCTGTCCACTTTCTAAGGTATAAAATGAATCATTTCTTAACAAACTCTGCAAAACATTGTCGATTTCATGCTCGTTGATTCCTGTGACATCAAAGCGGATATCTAGCCATGATCCTGTTTCTTCTACTTCGATCTGTGGTTGGTGTTTTTGTGCGTCTAGATATAATTCCCGTAATTTTTTTCCTATACGGACTTCTCCAAATTGACGAAAAACAGCTAATTCTGTCCGGAAAAACTGATACAATGCTTCACCTTCTGGTAATGGACGTTCGTAGCCCGTTTTATTTTTCCGGTAACGGTACATACGAAACAAATCAAGGACCCGCTGTTCTTGCGCCGTATCTCTCAATATTTCGGTAGTTTGCTCAGCAAGCGTTTCATGTCGTTCATCTGTGGAGAACACAACATCTCCATATACAAAATCGATTCTTGCTTGGATTTGCCCTTTCATTTTTTTAAAAACAAAGACAAACTCTACTGGAATATCTGCGACTTCTGCCGTCACTTCATCGTCAATAGCAACGGTTCCTATTTGATCTAAAAGCGGTAAAATTTCTTTAAATAAAGAAGACAATTCTTTTTTTTGAAAGGCAACTTCTGGCTCTTCAAAACGTTTCATCAGTTGTTTCCAAGTCAAATAGATCGTCTGTTGCTGCTTAGTCAAATGATAGATAGTACCTTGTCTGATCCCCCACTGGTAGTGAGACAAAAACAAATCAAAGTCACTTACGGCAGTCAGTTGATACTGTGTTTCTTTCTTCTTGACTTGAAAACTTAGCGGTTTCGCATCGTCTGAAAATTGGATGCCATGATAAGTTTGATCATTGATCTGTAGTTTCAAACGTGTCGATTGATTCATACGCTCTAACAAAGATTTCGACTGATCGATTGGCAAAAGTAAGTAACGCTTGTCTAATTTCCCTTTTACCAAGACACCGTTTGCGCCTAACAATGTTTGCGTCTGTGCAATACCTGCGAATAGATCCAGTAGTTGTTGATCTTCTTGTTGGAAAACTCGATGCTCTAAACGGAATTGATACTGCTTATTGACCGTATAGTTTTCCTCGTCCGTGTACGCCTGTAGAAACTCATAAATATTTTTTACGATGTATGTTTTCTTAGGTGTTTCTAAAAAGCCCACACGTAGATACACCGCCAAAATAGAAAGTTCTGGATGGTATTGATTGGTTTCGATCTGTTCGACATGATAATCGATCACTAAGGGTTGCAAGGATTTAGTAGAAGTCTTCCCTTTTAATCGGGCAAATCCTTTTGTCAATAGTTCTCCTTCACTGGTCTTTTTCGTCGGTTCGATCATTTTTTGATCTTTCTGCATGATACGAGAAAGTTGTTTCGATCGTAAATAAAGTTCTACTGCAACAGTGTGCTTGCAATAATGATGTTCTTCCCAGTATGGGCATTGACAGTAGTCGATTTCTTTTGCTGTACCATCTAAATCAACTAAATACAGCTCACTACCTAAAACCTCTGCATGCCACACATTTTCTTCTTGATCTGGGACAACCGATAACACACGGTCTTCTTGCAAATATTGACGCCCTCTTGCAATGACTTTTTCCGGAATACTCCATTTCATTGTTATCAATCTCCCTTCTTAACCAAAATGGTAGCGTATTTCACTCTGTCCACTACCTTTTGTATCAATTCGTATTTGTTGCAAGACACGTTCTTTCAACTCACGTACATGGCTGATGATCCCGATCATCCTGCCTTCGCTTTCAACTGTTTCTAATGCTTCCATCGCCATTTCTAAGGCTTCTTCATCCAGTGAACCAAACCCTTCGTCAATAAACAATGCTTCGATCGTGACCCCACCAGCTTGCGCTTGAATCACTTCTGCCAAGGCTAAAGCTAATGATAATGCAGCAATAAAGCTTTCGCCTCCGGATAAAGTATGCGATCCTCTGGTCGTTCCTGCTTCATCATCGTACACGTTGATCTCCAGACCAGTCTTTCCGCGGTAGCTACCGACTTCTTCATCTAATTCAAACTGATAGCGGCTTTTTGTCAATCGTATCAGATGTTCATTAGCGACTTGCAAGACTTCTTGTAAATAAACTTGCAAGACATAACGTTCAATGCTTGTTTTTTTAGGATTCTCGCCATTCATCGTCTGTGATAATTGTTGCAACTGGATCAATTCATCTAGTTGTTCCTGACTATTTTGATAACTTGTAGTAAATGCCATGATCACTTTCTGATTGGTTTTATACTCTTGTTGCAAGTGGTAGATCAATTGTTGTTGCTCTTCAATGTGTTGTTTGTTTTTTTCGATTCGTTCACTCAACACTGTCAAATCTTGGGATTTTTCATCATAGGTGACATGTTCCAATTGTTCTAAGCGAGTGGAAAGAACCAACTGTTTCGTTTGATACTCCTTGATCGTTGTTTTTCTATTTTCGTATGTGACTGTTTCTTTTAACAACGCTGCTATTGCTTCTTGCGAAGAAAAGTCAGTGTGTTGCTCCAAGAAACTAGAGATTTTACGTTGTTCTTTTTCAAATTGAGCAGTTGTCTTTTCGATTTGTTCAGACAACGTTTCGATTTTAGTCGTCAAAACAGCTGATTCTTGCTGGAGTTTCTCACCTTGGGCCATTTGCTCTTCTAATTCTTGCTTGCTCTTGCTCGACTGTTCGGCTAATTGATCAGCTTCTTTTGCTAAAGCATCAATGTCTTCTGTTCCTAATTGTTGACTCAATCCTGCCATCTCACCTTGGAGTCGTTGGATTTTTTCATTATGGAGCATTTGTTGAGCTTTGATCTGTTCACTTTGTTCTTTGTTGCTGGCTAGTTCTTCCATGACCCTGGCATGTGCTTCTTCTGCTTTTTTGATTTCCTTTAAACGAGCATTGAGGGTCTTTTCTATTTCCGCCAACCCTTGAACAATATCTTCTTGCACATCTATTTGGAAAATGGCTTTTAACTCTGTGTTCAAATAAATTGCTTGTTTCTCCAACTGTTGACTCGTTTCCATTTGTTGCTGGCTTAAACGATCAAGCTGTTGTTTGATTTCTTCGATTTCTGCTTCTTTTCGACCAATTTCTTGATGCGTTTTTTCGATCGATTGTTCTGCTTGGACCATTTTTTCTTCAAGCACAGCTAAGTTTTCCTGCACTGATTCACGATTATCCGGTGTCAAGGGATGCTCCGTTGCACCACACACTGGACAAGGTTCACCAGGTATCAATAGGGTTTGTAAATAAGTAATTTGTTGCTTTGCCCAGTCGCTTTTCCATTGATTGAACTCGTGTGTTTGTTGTTCAAGTAATTGTTGTTTTTCTACCAATTGCTCTGTTGTTTGTTCAAAGTACTGATGATTTTTCACTAGTTCTTTGTCAAGGTGAGCAAGGTGTTGCTGTTGTTCACAGTAACGTTCCCCTTCTAAACGTAACCGTTCATAAACCAACTGTTTTTCTTGTAGTTCCCCTTGTGTTGCTAAAACGGTTTGACTCGTTTGTTGTCTTTCTTGAAGGATCAATTGCTGATCTGCCAGTTGTTGGATTTCTTGCTGTAATTCACTGACTTTTTTTTCCATTACGGAAAGTTCCGATTGTTTTTCTCTAAAGGTATCAGCCACTGGGATCAATCGTTGCTTTTCTTGGAGCGTTTGACTCATTTTTGCTATTTTTTGTTCGAGATTTTCTCGTACGTCCGCCTGTTCTTGCCATTTCTGTAAATCACTTGCCACCTTATTGAACGTAATAATTAGTTGCTGTTTTTCACTTTTCTGTGTGGTAAGTGATTCTTGGTATTCTTGGCTACGTTCAAGCGGGGTGCGCAATTGCTGAGCGACTTCATAATGAGAAACCCATCTTTGGTGCTCCTCGATCACTTGCTGTTGCTCATTGAGCGCTTGTTGTTCTGCCAATAATTGTTGCTTTTCTTCATAAGCAGATTTTTGATTTTTCCCGTGATAGTAATCTGTCTCGCTGATTTTTTGTTCTTCTTTCAGTTGCTCTAATACTTCTTGCTCTGATACGAGCCTTGTTGAAATTTGATTTTGATACTCTTGCCACTCATTGATCACTGTCTCAAAAGATTGTAGACCAGCCGGTTGCTTCTCCTCATAGGAACTAAATTGTCTTTGCAACAAGACTAATTCTTGCTCCAAATGATCCAGTTCTTTTTGCTTGTTCTTGGCTTTTTCTTTCAATTGTTCGGTGAATCGTTGAAAGAATTGTGTGCCGAATAAGTTACGTAAAACTGTTTCTTTTTCACTACTAGAGGAAATCAAGAAATTCCGAAATTCTCCTTGCGGCAGTAAGACGATCTGTGAAAATTGCTTCGAATCTAAATTCAATAGTTCTTTGATTTCTTGATCGACTTCACTCCGTTTTGTTAATTGTCGAATTTCTTTTCCTTTTTCATCAAAGATCGTTAAACTTACTTTTGCCGTCTGTTTTCTCATGCCCTCACCCTTGCGTTTAGCTAACAATTGTTCAGGCTTACGTTCGACTTCATACCGCAACTGTTGATGTTCAAACGAAAAAAGGACACTCGTTTCGTCTTCAGGTGTCGCAAATAATGACCGCATCTCTTTGCCAGACCGCAACCTTCCAGATGTTTCTCCAAAAAGCGCATAGGTCATCCCATCAAAAATCGTTGTTTTGCCAGCCCCTGTTTTTCCTGTAATCAAAAACAAGGCCGCTTGGGTCAATTTTGAGAAATCAATCGTTTCATCGATAAATGGGCCAAAATTTTTCAATCGTAATGTCTGTGGTTTCATACTTGATCATTCCGTTTCTGTGAGTTCTTGCAACGTTTCTTCTAACCAGCTCATTTGTTGTTCTGTCATTGGCTCATCCACCATTTCAGTAAAGAACGTTTCCGCGAGTTTTTTTGGTTGCTTGATTTCAAGTGTCTGTCGTTTGCTTGTGGAACGATGCCGTCCATTGACACGTTCGACACCAAGTATTCGAGGATAGATTGCTCGTAATTGGTTCATCATGTTAGGAATAACTGCGCGATCTTTTAAATAAATCTGCAAATAATTTTCTCGGTTGATCGTATGGTAAAAACTTGGGTCTAATAATTCTTTAAAACTAGCAGTTACTTCAGCAATATCATACAAAGGTGTGATTTCTTGAAAATCCAACACCAAGGTGTCAGTTAGATCAACGATCCAAACACCTTTTTTCTGATTGATCTCTGAAAGTGAGAATTTAAGTGGCGAACCACTGTATCTAGCATTTTCTTGCTGCAAGGCTGCTTGATTATGAAGATGTCCTAAAGCGACATAATCAAATGGCTCCAATAGACCGCCTGGAATCGCATCTAGTCCACCCACTTCGATTTTTGTTTCTGAATCTGATTTCTTACTACCTGTCACAAAAAAGTGACTGACTAGCACCTGTTTTTTTGCAGGATCAAAAGCGAGTTGCATCTGGTCAACCACTTTTTCCATTGCTTGTTGGACCGTACGGATCGTATCATCTTCAAAATAACTTCTAGCGGAGATTGGTTCAAAATAAGGCAATAAGAAAAATTGAGTATTTTGATAGTCGATAGGTTGGAAAGATTCAGCAAATCGTGTATGTAAAAAGAATTTTGTTTGGCTGAACCATTCCGTGCCAGCAGATAATCGAACACTACTATCATGGTTTCCTGAGATAGCGAAAATCGGGAATTTTTCGTTCAGGTTCCAGTCGATCATCAACCGATTGAACATCTCTACGGCTTCTACGGCTGGGATACTTCGATCATAGAGATCACCTGCAATAACGATTGCATCCACTTTTTCCTTTTTCGCAATCGTTAGAATCTCAGATAGTACATGTTCTTGCTCTTTAAGTAAATCATAGCCCTGCAATTTTTTTCCTATATGCCAATCTGCTGTATGTAAAAAACGCATCTCATCACCTCAAAAAAATATCCTTCTTACTATTATAACACTTCCATCAAGGACATGACAGCTAGAATCACTTGCAAAAAGGCGGTTTTATAACAAAAAAAGCGATAAAGAAGCGGTGTCTTAGACAATCCGTTTCTTTTATCGCTCATCGAATAAAGAACAATTATTCTGTTTCATTCTTTTTTATGATCTCATATTTAAAATCAGGATTTACTTCCTTGTCTAGTTTATCAAACGCGGCTTGTGTGCGTCGCTCGATTTCTGCCATTCCTTCCTTGTCAGTTTTTTTGATATCTGACAAGTCGATCGGTTCACCAAAGCGAACAATCACTCGTTTGCGTTTGAATAGATCACCTAGCGTGAGAGGACCTTGATACACAGCTGGAACGATTTTTACTTTGGCCATTTTGGCTATTAACGCCATTCCACCTTTCAACTCGGTCGCATGTCTTGTCCCACTTGGAAACATGATCAATCCTAGATCGGTTGATTTTAGAATCTTGACAGGTGTCTTGATCACACTTGGTCCCGGATTGTCTCTTTTGACTGGGAAAGCATTCGAACGTGTTAAGATGAATCGTAAAACAGGGTTTTTGAACAATTCTTCTTTCGCCATAAAACTAAACGATTTAGGTGATGCAGCAACAGCGAGATACAACGGGTCCCACCAAGTGCGGTGTGGTGCAACAAGTATGTAATTCTCGTCTTTTGGTAAGACTTCTTTATTTTCATAACGGGCATTGCCATTGATAACAGCTAAAATCACTTTAACGAGCCCGCGCATAAATCGATAGAACATATCCTCTTCCTTTCTTTGCTTCTCGTTCCTATAGTATGCCTAAAAAAGACCGATTTGACAAGTTCTCTTGGTTCTTTTGAACAAAAATAGTATACTACATACGATTAGTTTTTTCATTTGGAGGGAATTAGATGCTTCACGAACATGAACGTATTGACCAATTATATGCAAAAGATATTAAGATTATCCAAAGTTCCCAAGTTTTTTCCTTTTCTTTAGACGCCGTATTGCTCGCTCATTTTGCTCGTGCGCCAAAAACCGGCCAAATCGTTGACCTTTGTTCGGGGAATGGTGCTGTCGGACTATTTTTAAGTAAACAAACACAGGCAAAGATCGATGCGATCGAACTACAGCCACGCTTAGCTGACATGGCCCGTCGGAGCATTTCATTGAATCATTTAGAACAACAAATGACCGTGCATACGATTGACTTAAAAGAAAGTTTAACGGTTGTCAGACACAACTCTTGTGACTTAGTCGTCTGTAACCCCCCTTACTTCAAAGGCTTACCTACAAATAAAAAAAATCCAAATGAGCATCTAGCAATTGCCCGACATGAAATCCATACAACGTTGGAAGAAGTGATCCAAATCTCCGGCAAGTTATTAAAAACAAATGGTCGCTTGGCTCTGGTACATCGTCCAGAACGCTTCTTAGAGATTTTGACTCTTATGCAAACCTATCAGATTGCACCGAAACGTGTTCAGTTTGTTTATCCTAAAGTAGGCAAGGAAGCAAATATTTTATTGATTGAAGGAATCAAGCAGGGAAAAGCCGATGGTTTCAAAGTTTCTCCACCTTTATTCACCTATGATACGCAAGGTGAGTATACCCCCGAACTTCGTGAGATTCTTTATGGAGAATAACCATTACTTTTATGTGTTGCACTGCCGAGATAATACGTTCTATGGAGGATATACCACCGATTTGGCTCGTCGTTTACAAGAACATAATAATGGTACAGGCGCTAAATACACACGTTTGCAAAAGAGACGTCCTGTAAAAATGATCCATGCAGAAGGATACGCTACAAGAAGTGAAGCCACAAAAGCCGAAGCCGCGTTCAAAAAACAAACACGCCGGCAAAAAGAAACCTATTTGAAGACACATCCTTCTCTTTCTTTACCTGATCAAACGGAGTAAAAGGAATTTTTAGAGAAAAAGAGTGCCTCAACGAAAGATCGGAAAACGATTTTCGTTGAGGCACTTTTTTTGTGAAAATTATCCCACTGCTCAGGTCAAAACATTGCTGTCACAACTTCAGTTTTTATTCACTTGCTTGAGTACTGTCAGATAAAGTATCGCTCGTACTAGTTGAAGAAGTCTCACTTGTTTGACTTGTCTCAGATTCTTTTGTTCCACCTAATAGTGCTTCACTGACTAGATGGATATAATTCAACATACCATCTGGATTTGGATGGACTTGATCATCATAGAACCATTCACTATGGTCATTACTATAACCATACCAATCGATCACTGTCATATTGTCATATTTCTTTTCCATTTCTGCGAGCATGGCATTGACTTCATTTTGCCAGCGCTTCGTTGGCACGCGGACATTGACCCAATAAACTTTTCGATCCCCGATTGCGCTCATCAAGCTATCAAATTGCGCCTCAGAAAAAGAGCCATTTGTTCCTAGCCCAATTAATACCGTATCCTTCAATAGATCTCTATTTTTCAGTTCTTCGATATAAGGAAGGCTTGTGTAGAGTTGACGACCGACATCACCATCTACAACTACTTGCGGATATAGTTCTTTTAAATCTGCCGCAGCATCTAACATGACCGAATCACCAAATGCAGTCAGCTCTAGTTGTTGGGCTTTTTCCCCTTGCGCTTTGGTCAAATCATATTTATCCAAAATCGCTTGGTCGATAGGTGCTACATTATTGCCTTGATTATTCTGACTTTTTTCAGCTAGTTTTTTACTTTCAGCAATATTCTTTTGTAATTGCTCTTGGTCCGCTGTCACAGCATTTTTAGGTGCAGTGACGAACCCGACTAAGGCAATCGCTACGACTAAGGTTCCAGGGACCACCCATGGCTTTTTCCAACTGAAAATAGGTTTGGTGAACCAGCCTTTGACGACGCGAACCGTTTGGCTATAATCAAAGCGTGCCAACGGACGTTCGATAAAGCGATATGACAGTTCACTGATCAATAAAATCAACGTGATCTCAATGACCGTGTGTAATAACACATGATCAGCGATACCTGATACTTTCGCTTCGTAAAAAATCATTACCGGAAATTGGTACAAATAGATCCCATAACTTCGTTTACCGATCCAACTAAAGACCGGATTCGTCAACCAGCGATTCAAGCTCGCACCGGGATGCGCGGTGACTGCCACAAGAACCATACATAAAAGACTGACTAAAAAGAACCCGCCATAATAGATAAAGCTCAAATGGTCATCTAAGAAAAAGAAAAAGAGGATCAAAATGATCAACGAAGTAAAACCCGCTAAATTCAATACTTTCTTTGCTTGTTTAGGGATATTTTTCTTCAATCGCGTACTTGGCCAAACAAAAGCCAATGCACTCCCCATCCAAATCGAGAACAAGCGAGTATCTGTCCCATAATACACACGGGTAGGATCGCCATTTGGCGAGTACAACACCATCATCAAAATCGCTGAAGCAATGGCTGTGCCCATAATGACATAAAAAATATTTTTTTTCTTACGGACAAATACCATGAGTAATACAAAGATGATCGGCCAGATCAGATAGTTCTGCGCCTCTACTGCTAAGGACCAAATATGGGTAAATGGCGACTCATTTGCAAAACGATCAAAATAGGATAATCCATTATTGATCTGCCACCAGTTATTGACATAGAATAAACTGCTGAGTACAACGCCCCGAAGATTATTTAATAATCCTCGCTGGAATAGCGTAATATATGCTGATGCAGTAATAAGCAAGAAAACGAGCCCAGGATATAGTCGTTTCATTCGCCGAACGTAAAATTGCCAAATATTGATTTTTCCATTTTGTTCCCACTCTTGTCGTAAGAGATCGGTAATAAGATAACCTGAAACGACAAAAAATATCGGAACTCCGAGGTAACCACCCTTCATACTTGTTGGCAACAAGTGGTATAAAATAACCCCGATGACCGCTAATGAACGAATCCCATCGAAGCCCGTGATATACCGGCTATTTTTTAATCTTTTTTGTTTTTCCATTCAATATTCCAACTTTTCATAAACTTTTTTCATTCGTAATATACGTGCATTACCAAAAAATAGCAAGCAAAAACTTCATAAAAGTTGCCACTTTATACTATAATCCCATAGTTCATCAAAAAAGAACACATTTTTAAGCAACTTTAACAAAATTTCAAATATAACAAGTTGGCTAATTGTTGCTTGGATAGGGTTTCATTATTTTCTATTATTTTTCGTTGATGGGAGAAAGTAAGAATGAATGATTTCTACTCTTATCATGGATAGACATCTGGAATAGCCATTTAAAAATTTGGTCTCCCCCAAAAAAAGAATCAATAAAAGCTATTCTGCTTTACTTGATTTTTATCGGAACATTGTAAATAATCCAAACATCTATGTTCCCTAATTGTAAGCACTCTGTCACTCCTTTCCTAGGATCACTTCAATAACTCATTCATACTTATTACGAAAAAAAATCACCTGTCCTTTAGCAGACAGATGATCGTTCTCTTTCGTATCATATATTTAATTTTTGAACCAAAGCTTCAGACATTGTTTTCGAAAAATTTATCCCTTCATTTGTTGCGCGCACATTTAACCAATGAGGAATTTTTATTGTTTTTTTATCTAGTTGGACATCTTTTAAGTAATCATTTAGATTCACAGAAATCAAAGTAGCAAATTCACGCTCAGAATCAATCGAAAGATCATTGATATTAGTTGGCTTTGGCAAAGGTTTATTATTCTCAACTAAATCTCCGAGCATGATCCCTAAAGCATCCGATGCAACTTCTAACCCCTCGATAATATCTTTTGATTGTGTCACTGCTCCTTCGATATCAGGAAAATAAATTCCATATCCAACAGGATCCTTTTCAAAAATAGCTGGATAAACTTTTTTCATTCATCTCCCCTTCTTTCGTAAAAGCACAGCGGGCTTAAATGCCCACTGCTTTTCGAACAGAATCTTCTACTCTTCTAGATAACTCTTTTGAATGGCTAGTAAGGATAACGGGTCTAGGATGATCCTTTTTAGTGAATTTCCTATGTGAGCCCTTCCCACCTTTCACTTCAACAAAGCCAGCATCTTTCAGTAGCTTTTCTGCTTCTCTGATTGTCATGGGCATTGCACATACCTCCTGACTATTATATAGTAGCACGTACTGGGCGTACTGTAAAGTTACAAACTGTACCTTCAACGAAAATTCAAAAATGCTCTTAAACTACATTTTTTAAGTGACAACATCATAATATGTAATATAAGTCAGTTTCTATACATCCAAATCATTATTTTTCTTGGCATCTTCTTCAGAGATGCGAAAATCAATAGAAAGTTATCGAAACATCATTCTTATAGCTTTCTGTATTGCTAATCGCACCATACTAATAAAAATACTTTCTGCTTTACTTGTATAGAAAGACTCATCTTTCTATATCATTCAACACATGAAAATAAGTGAATTAAGTAATTCTATATTTAAAATAAGAGGGGACCGAGAATCAGCAATGTTTAAATAACAAATAAACTAGATTTCACAGTCCCCCATGGGGGCTCGTTTTTAAAGGTAATCGGAGTAAGAGAAAGCAACTACACTTTATAATTTTTTTAAACAAGTGTTGCCATTTCAATTTTAAAAATCAATTAGTTCGCCGAATACTTTTGTAGTGTGGTCGCAAATTGTTGATTTACACTATCTTGGATATTTTCTTTATCTTTGATTAGTTCAGATAGTTTATCATGAATACTCTTGTAAATTATTTTATGAACTCCATGTTGTAGCTTTTCCTCTGAAAATTCATCCATTTCAAATGTAGTACCGTCTTTCGATAAAACGGCTAGAGAAATTAATTCGAAGATATCCTCTTTAATGATTTGATCAATTTCAATCCAAGTTTCTTCTCTTAAAAAGTAACCTTTATTTCCATCAATTTTCAAGTATTTCATAAGTATCTCTCCTTGTTTTGTAGGTTCGTTCGCCGGCTTCAAGACAATTCAATTGCACAGACAGATTGCTAACAGAACTGCCGTTAGATGCGCACAATTTTTTATCCGTAGGATAGCCGAAATAGATATTAAATATGGGTTCGTCATGTACTAAAGTTCTTTGAGTATGCAAAATAAAATCAGGTTTTATAGATGCGCCTATTGTATTATTATGTGTTGAGACAAAAACAGGAATATGTTTAGAAATATCTTGTAGGACAGTATTTATTTTGGTGTTTAAAAACATATTATCAAAAGAAGATTCAGGCTCATCAATAAGAAGTAGATCGTATTTGAGTGAATCTTCTATTTTTCTGAGAAAATTATATTCTGCTCGTTGCCCCCCAGAAACGGGATTCAGATCTGTGTTTAGTATCTCAATTTGCATTTTAACAAAGTATTTCACAAAGTCAGCATGTTCTAAAATATCTTTGTTTTTTAAAGCTTGCAGGTAGTCAAATGGGTGATCATAAAATTTAAAGACTTCAATAAAGGAAGTTTGCTTTTTTATGATGTTCAGAACTTCTTGAGCGCCTTTAAAAGGTCTTTTTGATTTTCTAATTGTAAAATCGTAAACTTCGGTTTCGTCCAATATCTTATCTTTTTGTAGTTCTTTGGTTATGTTATTGAACTCATTTATCATTAGAATTTCCTTTGCAATATCGGAAAAATCTAAATCATAAACTCGTTGAATCCTAGTTTTTAGTTGTAAATTGCCTTGTATATCTGCAATTAATGAATTGGTCCTCTCCTTAATAAAATTGCTCAGGAAGATTTTTCTATATTCATCCACTAATCGATTTAGGAGGTTTATCAATGATTCCTGAGGCAATTCTTCAAAAATGATACTCGAATATTCTTGATTATCAATAAGAATTTGGACAGATCTTATTAATTCGTCCAGCGTGTCCAAAGATTTTGGTTTATAAGGTGTCTCTGAGAATAATTTCGCTTTAGCAAAGGAATCCTTTTTTTCAGTGCTCTCGGCATTCTTAATTAGTGACCGCAGATATTTATTCACGTTGGATTCTGATTGTTTTGGATCAATAGGAAGAACAAGTGTTAAAATGTCTTTGAATTCTTTTAGGAAGTTTTCTGTAAATAGACTCTCATCCCTTAAAAGTTGTCGATTAAAGTTCTCTTTTGATTCATCGTCACTTCGTTCAACTAATTCAAATTGTCTGATATACTTTGTATTACTTGTTGAATAAGCTATCTCATTTAACAAATGGGTCTTTCCTGATGAACGTTCACCTATCAAAACGTTTAAACCCGTAGATGCTACGACTTTTTCGGTTAAGTTAAAAAGATCTTTTCCCTCTTTCAAAGACAAGGCAACCTTTGATTTATCAGATAAAGTGTACTTTAAAGCGGCAAAATTTATTTCAGAAACATTGATATATGTCTGCTGCATACTAAGATTCACGAGATCTTCAGACATACGCTGATCACTAAAAAAAACTGGTACAAGGTCATCTTCTTTGTTTAAGAGTTCCACAAATTTTCGTACAGAACTTGTTTCTCCTGTAGTAATTTTAGAATGTTGAGATAGATCCATAATCACAGAGTCAGAGATTTCTGGTGATTTCATATAATGAGGAATCAATAAATATTTTTTTAGTTCTTGTTTTGGAAAAATGCTATAAAATTCTTCCAATGTTAAGGTTGAGTTTTGATCTTTAATATAGGAACCTAAATTTTTACATTTTTCTGAAAAATCTTGAATATTGGACATCGAATTATCTGATATGACTAAAATATGACCATTTTCAAGATCAACCTCAACACCAGGAAAAACGGGAATGGTTAACTCTTGTTGAATTTGATCAAACTGATCGCTATCAAAAATATTATGATTTGTGATAGCTATGGCATTAAGTTTCCTGATGAATACATATTCCTTTAATTTTTCAATAGAAAATAAAAATTTTTTTGAATCACTGACAGTGCTAATCGTATGGATATGCAAATCTATTTTTTTCAACTGTTTTTCTCCTTTCATATAGTAGATATATCTACTACTATCATAGCCTTATAGCTTAAAAAGTTCTTCGATCTTTCTTTTTGTAAAGTATCGAAGAACTTTTTAGTGTATAAATTAAATGCTATCAAATTCTATAATAAGAATTGTAAAGAACAGATACTGCCCTCGTGAGTTTTTCTTTTTGATACTTCCATAGAAAGTTAGATAATAGGGGTAGATTGGTTCAAGCAAGATGAAGTGTCCAGAAAATAAGAAATTATTAAACCTTTTTTTATATTTAATTTTTTCTGCTATATAATCCAATTAAATAATAAAATATAAGACTATAAATTCCACTAGGTCTGAAATCTCGATTAACGATATATTCAACAGTAATCCAAAATTCACTTCCAATTAATCCCGAATAGATTACGGTTACATATGGGTGGTCTTCAGTAAATTTTTTAAATTTCATATATTAAATTATACTATACCTAGTAGCCACTTCTTTGCCAGTAGCATCGCAACCTCTTTGGAAATAGAACCCACTCCACCCATTTTTATTCTTATACCAAAGTTTAGCAACCGACTCACTCGGTTTAATCCCAGGTTAGACCAACCAACCTCATTTAATAGTAATTATAATGCCCACAGAGGTACTACCCCAAAATTCCCAATACTGAACCAATTCCTGAATAAAATGCTGTATTACTTGCATTAGTTGCTACACCAGTAGAAACTTCAACGTTCGTGTAGATTGAACTACCCCATCGAGATACATTAGCTTTGAGCATAGATTCTATCTTTACAACAGAAATACTTCTACCTTCATGAACTTCAGCGTAAACCTTAGGGGGCATCTCTGGACTATGTACAGTCTCCACTACATTTGACTCATCAATAAATTCTTCTTCACATGCAACACTACTTGTAAACAACGTGGATAATAACACACAGAACCAAGTACTAAAATAGTAATTTTCTTTTTCATTTTTTTCTCTCCTCAAATTATATTTGTTACAATCGTTACAATAACATACATATAGATTAAAAAAATATGTGGATCAAAATATATTGTTTTAAAGTCATAATCGTTTGATAAACTTTTGCTAATCCATTACCCTCATAAAACAACTAAAAAAACGATTAAAATAACCCGAAAAACAAACGTTATCTGTCGAGTTAGTTTAACTGTAATATTAAAAGTATCTATCGTCTTTATATCGATCAATTATTGTCACTTGTTTTAAGATATCTTCTTGCATATGTTTAGCAACCAAGCTAGGAGGAATTTTTTCTAACCCGTCTTGAACAGGTACATAGTCAAGGAAATTACCAATCGTCGTTAGGCCTACATCATCACTAGCCAATTCTACTAATCCAATTTGAATTGCATTGTGGCTATCTAAGATCAGGTAAGTGCTTCATATGATCATACTTCATAAATCTTATGAAAGAAGACGCCTTTTGTCTGTTGAAATATCGATAGCATAAATAATTATTTTCAATTCCTTAATCGCAACAATCATTTCTGGTATTTTAGTGACAAGAAGATCAAAAAAACACAGCGATAACCATTCAGTTATCCACTGTGTTTTATCTAACTAGTTTACTAAAATCTAAATCCCATCTTCATAAAAACGTCCGAGGATTTGGACATTTTCCGCAATACTGACAAATGCTTGCGGGTCAGAAGATTTCATTGCTTCACGTAACAAAGGAAGCTCGTAGCGAGTAACGATCGTCATTAAGACTGTTTGTTTATCGTGCTTGTACGCACCTTCTGCTTCATTGATGATCGTGATCCCACGACGCATACATTTTTGGATCGCTTCAATCACTGCTTCAGGATGCTTAGTCACGATCATGACTTGCATCTTTTTTTGTTTCGTATAGACGACATCCGTCACTTTGCCACTCACAAAAATCGACAAGGCACTATAAAACATATACTGCCAACCGAAGAGCAAGCCCGCTACGAAAACAATCAGTGCATTGAAATAAATGGAAATCGAACCAATGGATCGTCCTGTTTTTTTACGGATCGTAATACTCACGATATCTAATCCGCCAGAAGATAAGCCATTTTTTAATGCTAAACCAATACCAACCCCATTGACGGCACCACCGAATATCGCACAAATGATCGGATCGGTCGAAAGAATCGTTTGTGGCAAGAGATGGATACTAAGCGAGGTTAATGTCACAGTGATAAATGTAAAAATCGTAAATTTCTTTCCAAGTTTAAACCATGCTAAAAAGAATAATGGGATATTCAGCAAATACAACGTGGTTGAGACTGGAATCTCAAAACCAATCACTGATTTTGAAAGCGTCGTTAAGATTTGCGCAAGACCGGTTATCCCACTTGAATAGATGTTTCCTGGTTGATAAAAAAAGTTCAATGCAACTGAAGCAATCAGTGCATAGACGATCGACACCGAAAGTTTGGTCGTATAATCATGATACGCCCAATTTTCGAAAGTTTTTTTCATGAAAAAAGCCTCGCTTTATCTGGTATGCCCTTATTATATGATCTTTTAGGATTTAATCAAGAGACTTCTTTGAAAAAAAGATTGGAAATTCCAATATCATACAAAAAAGGTTGTGTCAGCGTCACAAGTCCGAATCAATCGCGACTTATCTGTGACCCTTTCACAACCTTGGTGTTTCTATGAAAATAATTTATCTCTAGTCGTTGTTATTCAACATCTGTTACATCGATGTTCAACTCAAATAATTGAAGATCAGAAACAGTGCTTGGCGCATCACTCATAACATCAGCTGCTTTACCATTTTTAGGGAAAGCAATGACTTCACGAATGTTTTCTTCACCTGCAAGCAACATCACAAAGCGGTCAAGCCCTAAAGCAATCCCTCCATGTGGTGGGAAGCCATAATCTAATGCACTTAACAAGAAACCGAATTGTTCTTCCATTTCTTCTTCAGAAAAGCCTAGTGTTTTTAATACTTTTTCTTGTAATTCTCTTGTATGGATACGTAATGATCCCCCACCTAATTCATAGCCGTTCAAGACGATGTCATACGCTTCTGCATAGACTTTTGCCGGATCAGTTGCCAATAACTCGACGTCGGATGCTTTAGGCATCGTAAACGGATGGTGAGCAGAAACATAGCGGCCTTCTTCTGCTGAATATTCAAATTGTGGCCATTCTGTCACCCATAAGAAATTGAATTTTGATTCGTCGATCAAATCTAATTCTTTTCCTAAGCGAGAACGAATCGCTCCAAGAGTGGCTGCAACGATTTCTTCTTTATCTGCACCAAATAATAAAATATCCCCAACTTCAGCGTTTGTTGCTTGGATCAATGCTTCAGATGCCTCGCCCATAAATTTCGCAATAGGACCTTTCAAGCCATCTTCTTCTACTTTTAACCAAGCTAGTCCTTTTGCGCCAAACTGAGTGGCATATTGTCCAAGATTATCTAAATCTTTACGTGAATACTTGCTTGCTGCATTTTTCGCATTCAGCGCTTTGACCACTCCACCATTTTCAAGCGCCATTTGGAAGACTTTAAATTCAACGTCTTTCACAACCGTGCTCAAATCGATCAATTCCATGTCAAAACGTGTATCTGGCTTGTCACTTCCATAACGGCTCATCGCTTCATCATATGTCATACGTGGGAATGGCAAAGTGACTTCGATACCACGTACCTCTTTCATCACTTTAGCAATCAAACCTTCTGTATAGGTTTGGATTTCTTCAGCGGTCAAGAACGTCGTTTCGATATCGACCTGTGTAAATTCTGGTTGACGGTCGCCACGTAGATCCTCATCGCGGAAACAACGAACGATTTGATAGTAACGATCAAAGCCAGCATTCATCAACAATTGTTTGAACAACTGTGGTGATTGTGGTAAAGCATAGAAATGCCCTGCATGGATACGAGAAGGTACTAAGTAATCTCGCGCGCCTTCTGGTGTTGATTTTCCTAAATAAGGTGTTTCTATATCCAAGAAATCATGGTCATCCAAGTAATGACGGATCGCTTTCGTTGTATCGTTGCGCAATTTGATATTTTTTGTCATTTTTGGACGACGTAAATCAAGATAACGATACTTCAAACGAATCTCATCACTGATCGTTTGTTCATCCTCAATCAAGAAAGGTGGTGTTTTGGCTTGATTCAAGATAATGATTTCATCCGCGATGATCTCAAATTCACCCGTTGCCATTTTAGGATTGATTGCCAATTCATCCCGTTTTTTTACTGTACCTGTCACTTCAATGACATATTCACTACGGCATTTATCAGCGATTTCCCACGCTTCTTTATTGATTTCTGGATTAAAAACAAGTTGGACGATTCCTTCACGATCACGTAAATCAATAAAGATCACGCCACCTAAGTCACGTCTTTTTTGTACCCAACCTTTTAATGTAACTGTTTGTCCTAACTGCTTTTCTGAAACCAGTCCACAGTATACTGTTCGTTGTGCCATCATTTTTCCTCCTGTTCAGTAGATAATGTCATTTCATCATAGACTTTATCAAAGTGGTCATAAATATCTTCTAATGCAAAGCTTTTCTCTGTACGATTAGCCATTGATTTGACGTTGATCGTTTGATTGGCTAATTCATCCGCACCAATCACTAAGACCAACTTCGCATCGGCTTTGTCTGCTGTCTTAAATTGTGCTTTCGCTTTACGGCCCATAAAATCACGATCGGCGGAAAAACCAAAATCACGGATCGCTTGAACGATTTTTAACGCTTCGATATTTGTTTCTTCGCCTAGTGCTACTACATAGGCATCTAATGTATTCATTACAGGGACAGCTACTTCTTCTGCTTCCATCGTTAATAAAATACGTTCGATCCCCATCGCAAAACCAAATCCTGGTGTTGCTGGCCCACCTAGTTCTTCGACCAAGTTGTCATAACGGCCACCCGCACAAATCGTTGCTTGTGCGCCCATTTTAGGCGCGTCACTCATCACTTCAAAAATCGTATGCGTATAATAATCTAACCCACGAACCATATTACTGTCGATTTCATAAGGCACATCTAACGCATCCAACATGGCAATCACTGTTTCAAAATGTGCTTTTGCTGTTTCACTTAAATAATCTAAGATCGAAGGTGCTTCTGCTACGAATTTTTGATCACGTTTGTCTTTACTATCCAATACACGTAATGGATTTTCATGTAAACGACGTTGTGAATCTTCGCTTAATTCTGCTTCAAACGGTACAAGGTAATCGATCAACGCTTGACGATACGCTTGTCGCGTTTCTTGATCGCCTAAAGAGTTGATCACTAAACGGATTTGACTGATTCCTAATTGCTTGAAGAAGTCTAATGCCATCACCATACTTTCAACATCCGTCGCGGGATTGTCTGAGCCAAATGCTTCGACACCGATTTGATGGAATTGACGTAAACGACCTTTTTGAGGACGCTCATAACGAAACATTGGTCCCATATAAAATGTTTTGTAAGGTTTTGTATATTCTGGTCCAAATAATTTATTCTCAACAAATGAACGAACGATTGGTGCAGTTCCTTCTGGACGAAGCGTAACATGACGCTCGCCTTTATCATAAAAATCATACATTTCTTTTGAAACGATATCAGTCGTATCCCCTACACTACGAGCAATCACTTCATAATGCTCAAAAATCGGTGTGCGGATCTCATTATATTGGTAATCTTTAAATAATAAACGGGCAGTTTCTTCAACAAATTGCCATTTTTCAGATTCTCCAGGTAAAATATCATTTGTTCCTTTTGGTCTTTGGAAGCTCATATTTTTCTCTCCTTTTCTTCACGCTATGTAATCAATGCAAACAAAAAACACCCTTGTTCGCCATGAACAAGGGTGAATGATTAATTCATACACGGTACCACCTATATTTGAAAGATTGCTCTTTCCTCTCACGATTAACGCTCGTTTACGGGACGGCTTTGCACGCGTCCATCTCCAGAGTGTCTTTCAGAAACTACTTGTTTTAGATCGCTCTCAGCCACGACGATCCTCTCTTATAAAGCATTTAGTTACTTACTCGCTCTTTCATCGATATTTAGATATTAATTATAACCTACTAAAAACACAGCGCAAAGTCAAGTAGATTCTTATTGATTTCTTTTTCAAAGTCATTTTGATTTAGCTTTTTTTCTTTTTGATTTAGACTAAATAAAAAAGGAGGTAAAAAAATGTCAGAAGTAAAAATTGGTCATTCTCAAGTATATGCCGAAGCAATCGGCTTAGGTGCAAATGCCGTCGGCGGGCACAATCTTTTTTCAGGATTAGCTGATGAAACTGGAAAAGAAGTCGTCAGAGCAGCCTTAGATAATGGCTTGAACCTTATTGATACTGCTTATATTTATGGAGAAGGTCGTTCGGAACAATTGATTGGAGAAGTCTTGCAAGAACCGGCTTATGATCGTTCCCGTATTATTATTGCCACCAAAGCAGCACATCTTCCAGATCAACCGAAAAAATTTGATAACTCTCCTGAATTTTTGAAGAAATCAGTCGATGAAGCGTTAGAACGTCTGCAAACAGATTATATCGATATTTTTTATATCCATTTTCCAGATGAAGCAACACCTAAAAATGAAGCAGTTGCCGCTTTACACGAACTGAAAGAAACTGGGAAAATCCGTGCCATTGGTGTGTCTAATTTCACTTTAGAGCAATTGAAAGAAGCCAACCAAGACGGCTATGTCGATATCGTACAGGATCAATTTAGTTTGATCCATCGCACAGCGGAAAAAGAATTATTCCCTTACCTCGAAGCTAACGAGATTGGTTTTGTGCCTTATTTCCCACTTGCTTCAGGTTTATTGACTGGCAAGTATGATCTAGAAAGTCCGAAACATTTTTCTGAAGACGATCCTAGAAAGAACAAACCAAACTTTCAAGGTGAACGTTATGAACGAATCATCACAGCGGTCGATCAACTCAAACCGCTTGCTGAAAAGTACCAAGCAACCACTGCTCAATTAGTCTTAGCTTGGTATATCGCACACCCGCGGATTTCATTTGTCATTCCTGGCGCAAAGAAACCAGAACAAGTCGCAGACAATGCCAAAGCTTTGGATATTCATTTGTCTTTAGAAGATGCCCAAACAATCGATCAGTTATTCCGAGAGTTTAAATAGTACTCAAAAACAACCATCGCGAGAAAATGCGGTGGTTGTTTTTTTATTATGTACAAGATGTTTCAGCATAACCTTAGCTTTTTTTTCATTTCGTCATGCGAGAGACTTTCATCAAGTTTCTGATGATCCTTCATCGCTTCATTATAGATAGCCAAGTCAATTTGCATTTCCAACGTACCTAATATCATCGTTCTAGCTAATTCCGATATTGTCAGTCCTTTCAAATCAGCCATTGCCAAAATAAATGATTTTTCTTCCTCTTATACATGAATTGTAATTTCGCTTATTCCTTCATACCTCCTGTATATTTTTATAGAAGGATGTCGGGAGAGAAGGACTCTAATTACCTAAGAGACTACTTCTCTGCCCACTACCTAATCAATTCTAACGTAAGAGATAAAAGCGAATGTTACTTTTGTCTCTCCCTCACTGAGCAACCCAAGCTCAAAACCCACGTTACTCTTTGTATAACAATCCTCGGCTATTCGGGTAGGTCGGAAATTGATTGAATGGAATCGTCCAATCTTGTTCTGGCACAGCAAAGGCAAAACGATTCACTAATTGATCGGAAAAAACTCGTAAACTATGCAACGTGATCCATTCACCTGCGCATCGGTGCATTCTTCGGAAATCACCGCCACCTTGTGCAATCATCTCATATTCTTCTTCATAAGAGATTTTTTTCGCTTTATCAATATATCGTTTGATCAAAAATGCCTCTGGTGAATCCACTGTCCGTTCATCATGGTTTGTTCCATACAAATCTAAAATCACCCAACTGTCTTTAGGGATGCGATAGCCATCTACTTCAACATCTTGTAAAGCAAATGCCGGTAACATTGGGAAAAATGGGTAATACCGACGCATCTCCTGAATAAAAGGATCTTGTAGTTCCTTAAAATCGTTTTTTAATTGTTGATAGATATCTGGTCGGCTGAAAAGAGCATGCCCCATCAATGCCGCCCATACGGTCAATGCCACGGTCGGCCGAATGATATTCAATAATTCTACCGCCGCAATATCCAAAGGCAAAAGATTACCTTTAAGGTCAGTCGCATTCGCAAAAGCATAGAGCGCTACATTTTCTTTTCCGGCTACTGGATTTTCTCGTGCTTCTTCCAACAACTCTTGTGCCCATTTTTCTGATTTTTTCCGATTGTCTACACCTTTAAAATGATCGATCGGTGAAGTCACTGTTCCACTGATCATGGAGATTTGATAATCTGCCAGTTGGTTGATCTCTTCTTCTGAATAATCCGCTAAGTTGATTCCAGACCATTCACAAATAGCAGTAAAAAGTACTTTTTTACTCAGGTCAAATAACTCAAAGGTACCATGCTGTTGTTCCAATTCATGTGCCAATACTCGATCCAATATTTGATGATAGTCTTCCATTCGCTCTGGTGTCATCAAATCCATAAAAATTGCTTTACGGTGATGATGTTCCGCGCCATCTAAAGACTGCACACCGTCCTTTCCAAATAATGTTTTTTGGATCATTTTAGGCATCGCGCCTTCTCGTTTGAAATTTCTCGGATCATAAAAACGTTTCGCTGCCTCTTCTCCATAGATAATCACAGCTTCCTTATTGAATACCTTTGCTTTCACAACAGGTGATTGGGCTTCTTCTCTTAGCTTTCCAAGCATTTTGTAGCCCTCATTATAGTATTTTTTGATTTCGGTCATTTTGATATCGACCACTGGAATTTCTTGCATATTTTTTGCTCCTCCTAATAAATAACTTTAGATATTATTAGGATACTCCTTGTACAATAAAACTGACAAAAGAAGTGTTTGAGCCCAAGCTATATCAATTATTTTTCTTGTGCTACTTATACCCGAATAAACAACTTCTTTATAAATCATTTAAATTAAATAAGATTTCATTATAACGTTCTGTGGCTCTTTCACTCACTCGTCCTTTTTCACAAAAAGATAATTTTCTTAACTTAGGTACCACTCTTTCCACTCGAATCATTCCTTCGTCTAGCTTTGAAGTCAGCGCATGAAATGCCTCTTTGAAGCGCACGTCTTTTCTAGCGTATTTGTAAAAAGACAAAACATAGACATAATAAAATAAATTATAGCTTCTAAAGGGATATTCTACTTGCATGAATAATGTTCCGATCCCGTGATGGCAAGGTCCAATCGGTTGTTTGATCGTCCAATGGGACAATAAAAATTCCACCGCTCGATCCAACCGCTCATCGTTGTTGATCCATTCGGAGAAACGAAAGGCATCCAAAACTGTTAAGGTCGTCATCGGTGTAGAAAATTCGGTTTCAGGGCCTTTGCCAAAACTATACTTATTGCACTTCCATCCGCCATCTTCTTCTTGGGTAGCGAGAAAATACTCAAATGTTTTTTTTAGTCTCTTGTCTGTTGCATGATCTAAATAACACAATGTTCGAAGTGCAGCAGCCGTATGGCATGGGTAGATCGCACCTTTTGGCGAAACTTTGAATCGTCCGTCTTCCCGCCATGCTTCAAGTATCAAATTGGCCGTTTCTTGTAGGTAAGCTTCTTTAGGTAACACACCTGCATCTAAAAGATACAATGGGCATTCTAAAGTACTGAATGGGGCTCCTTTGATCAATTGTTTATCTGGCGTTGCCCAATAATCAAAGCCATTATCATAACGATGTGACAGTATTTCATCTATAGTTGCTTGATTTCCATTAGCCATTGGCAAGCACCTCCTATGTTCAATTTTATCGCATCTCAGTACTTATGACGAACGAAAACCGAAAGCGCATTCTAAAATTAGGAATAAAGTAAACAAAAAAAGGCTGATTTTGAGAAACTCCATCAAAATCAGACTAATCTTTTTATTTTTCATTTGTTTTGAGAATCAATAATGATCGTCACTGGGCCATCATTCACAAGAGAAACCGCCATATCTGCACCAAATTCTCCTGTTTCAACGGTTATTCCTCGTTGTCTTAGCCCTTCGTTAAAGGCTTCGTATAAAGGAATCGCTGTTTCCGGACGTGCTGCTGCGATAAAACTTGGTCGATTGCCTTTTTTTGTGTCTGCAAAAAGAGTGAACTGAGAAATACTCAACAGCGCTCCTTTGACATCTTCAATACTTAAATTCATTTTTCCTTGTTCATCTTCAAAGATACGCATCTGGGCAATTTTTTTGATCAAATAATCGACGTCTGTTTGCGTATCTGTCTCATGAACACCTAGCAAAATCAACAAGCCATGATCGATACGACCCACTTCTCGTTCGTTGATCGACACAGCTGCTTGACTCACTCGTTGGATCACTGCGCGCAAGGTACTACCTCCTAGCCATTCATCCGGCGTACGCTATATACATCCGGTACGGTCTTGATTTTATCGACAATACTTTTCAAGTGTGACAAGTTGCGTATCCCTACTGTCAAATGGATCGTCGCCATTTTGTCTTTATTCGTTCGTGCTTCGACACTGTTCAGATTTTTAGTCATCGCATTCACTGTCTGCAAGACGTCATTTAACATGCCAGAACGATTATAGCCATAGATCTCTAAATCAGCATCATACTCTTTGTTCGTATTTGAAGTGTCTTCCCATTCAACGTCGATCAACCGTTCTTCCACATTTGGTTTATCCGGTTGGACATTCGGACAGTCTTTGCGATGGATCGAGATACCACGTCCTTTGGTGATATAGCCCACGATGTCATCCCCTGGTACAGGATTACAACAACGGCTGATCCGGATCAACAAGTTTTCAACACCTTGGATGACGACGCCACCTTCATGACGAACCTTCATTTTTTCAGGCTCTTTTTTAGGTTGATTCATCAACTCTTCTGCTTCTTGTTTTTGTTGCTCGATTTTTTGTTCTTTCCGCTCTTTTTCAGTCAAGCGATTAGCCATCGTCAATGGACTTACTTCGCCATAACCAATCGCGGCATACATGTCTTCTTCTGTTTGGAAATTCAAACGTTCTAATGCGTCATGTAATTTATTTTTTGAAAGGATCTCCTTTGGTACAAAGCCAAGATCTGTAATACACTTCACTAAAGCTTCATGACCCTTCGTCACATTCTCGTCTCGATCTTGTCCTTTGAAGAAACGCTTGATTTTATTTCTCGCTTTACTAGTAGCTACTAATTTCAGCCAATCACGACTTGGTCCAAATGAATTTGGCGAAGTCAGAATCTCGATAATATCACCATTCTTCAATTTGTAATCTAATTGGACCATTTTCCCATTGATTTTAGCACCAGTCGTTTTGTTCCCGATATCTGTATGGATGCTATAAGCAAAGTCTAACGGTCCTGATCCTTTAGGAAGCTCAGTCACATCGCCTTTTGGAGTGAACACATAGACTTTATCACTAAAGATATCGCCCTTCACTCCCTCCATGAATTCAGAAGCATCGTAACTTTCATCTTGCAATTCGATGATCTCATGGAACCAACTTAACTGTTTTGTCATCCCATCAGGTTCAACTTTGTCGCCTTTTCCTTCTTTATACGCCCAGTGAGCAGCTACCCCAAACTCAGCGATTTCGTGCATTTCTTGGGTTCGGATCTGGATCTCGACAGGGTTGCCTGCTGGTCCGATAACAGTTGTATGCAACGATTGATACATATTCGCTTTAGGCATCGCGATATAATCTTTGAATCTACCTGGCATGGGTTTCCATTTCGTATGGATCGCTCCTAGTACTGCATAACAATCCTTGATCGAATCTACGATCACTCGAATCGCTAGTAGATCATAGATTTCATTGAACTGCTTCTTTTGATCTTTCATCTTACGGTAAATCGAATAGATGTGCTTCGGACGGCCATAGATCTCTGCAAAAATCCCCAATTCTTCCGTTGCTAAACGGATATCCTCCACTGTACCACTGACATAATTTTCACGTTCTTCTCGTTTTGTTTGCATCAAGTGGACGATTCGATAATATTGCTTTGGATTGAGATAACGCAGCGCCGTATCCTCTAATTCCCATTTGATTCGACTGATCCCTAAACGATGAGCAAGCGGTGCGTATATTTCCAATGTTTCTTGCGCAATGCGTCGTTGCTTATCTTCCCGCAAATGCTTTAACGTACGCATGTTATGTAAACGATCGGCTAACTTCACCATGATTACACGTAAATCTTGAGCCATAGCTAATAACATTTTGCGGTGATTTTCCGCTAGTTGTTCTTCGTGGGATTTATATTTGATTTTCCCTAACTTCGTCACTCCGTCCACCAACATTGCCACGTCGTTCCCGAAGGCTTCTCTTAAATCTTCTAAGGTTACTTCTGTATCTTCTACCACATCATGTAAAAAACCAGTGGCAACCGTGTGGGGGTCCATTCGGAGATCTGCAAGAATCCCTGCAACTTGGATCGGATGGATGATATAAGGTTCTCCTGATTTACGAAACTGTCCTTCGTGGGCAGTGGTCGCGTAGTCACATGCTTTTTGCACAAAAGCGACATGTTCAGGTCCCATGTATTGGCTAACCATCTTAATGACGTCAGGCCCTGTTAATATTTCTTCTTTTGGCATGGGAAACATCCCCCTTTCTATTCATAATCAAAACAGATATTTCTTATCGTGAGAAAGCATTTTTTTATAGCTTAGGATTAAATAATTGTTCTTATTATACCGATTGTGTCAATGATTTTCAATTCCGTACAAAAGGAAAAATGCCCCCTTCACTTTGAGGGATCAAGAAAACAGAAAAAGTCATTCATTTGTTTTGTAGAGAATCGTTATCCCTAACGATTCTCTCACCTATTACTTGCTAGGTGCTTGTAATTCAAGCTGAAAACTGGCGGCACTTAGCAAATACAATGGTGCAGTTTCTGTTCGTAGGATTCTTGGACCAAGACCACAAGGAATGCCACCTTGTGATTCAAAATGAGCGACTTCTTGTGGTGATAATCCGCCTTCTGGGCCAAACACTGCAAGGATCCGAGTACCTGGTAAAACAGATTGAAGTATTTTGGCTAAATTAGCGGCTTCCCCTTGTTTTGCTGATTCTTCATATGCAATCAGAAGGACATCATACGAACTGAGCGTCTCATAAAATTCCTTTTCTGTCTCCATTAAAGATACTTGCGGTACGACTTGGCGATGCGACTGTTCCGCCGCTTCCTGTGCAATCTTGACCAATCGTTCTTGTCGCTTTTTGCGTTTTTTGGCATCCCATTTGACGACAGAAGCCGCAGCCGGAAATCCCACAAACCCGTGAGCGCCTAGCTCTGTCCCTTTTTGTACGATCCAATCCAACTTATCCCCTTTAGGATATCCGCTAGCAATCGTGAACTTGCAGGGTAATTCTTTTTGAACACTTTCTTTCGCCACTTCGACTAAGAAAACTTCATTCTCGTTCATTTCATTGATTTCTGCAATGATCGCGATTTGGTCGTTAAATGCTAAATAGACCTGATCTTTCACTGCCATTCGCATGACTCTTACCATATGGTGATAGGCTTCACCTTCTATTACAAAACGTTCTTGTGGTCGATAAGGTTCATCTAGAAAATATCGTTGCATTTAATCCACCTCAGGTTTTTTTAGCATAATGGCATACCAATCTTTTTGTTGGAACACTTGATCGACAACAAAACCTTGTTCTTCCATCGCTGCGAGAACCATTTCTTTCTTCTCTTCAATGATTCCAGAAACGATCAACGTCCCAGTTTGTTTTAGTAAACGCCACGCATCAGGGATCATCAACAAAATGATATCTGCCAAAATATTAGCTACGATCACATCACTCTCGATCTCAATACTTTTTAATAGGTCATTGGCCGACACATGCACATCTTTGGCTACCTCATTTAGATCCATATTTTCTTTTGCTGAACGCACAGCCACTTCATCGAGATCATACGCATAGACTTCTTTTGCCCCTAAATGCTTCGCCGCAATACTCAACACTCCGGAACCAGTACCGACATCTAAAAGCGTTTCTCCACCTCGCAAGGTCGACTCCAGTGCTTGTAATGTCAAAGAAGTCGTTGGATGCGTACCTGTTCCAAACGCCATCCCTGGATCTAATGTAATGATTTTTTCTAATGGATCATTCGTTTGGTAACTTTCCCAACTTGGTACGACAGTTAGTAGACGTGTGATCCGAACCGGATGATAATATTTTTTCCAAGCCGTTGCCCAATTGCTTTCTTCGACTTCACTCACCGTCACAATGTTCTTACCGATCGCTAATCCAAATTCGGGTAATTTTGTCACACGTTCTTTGATAAAAGGTAAAATTTCCGGTAAAAAGATCGTTTCAGGGAAATAAGCCATCACGATGGCCCCCTCTTCAATCGTTGTAAAATCTTCTTTTGTCAGGATTTCTCCATAAGGATCAGATTTAAAATTTTCGACGTCCAATGAATCTTCGATCGCGACACCACTCGCTCCTGCTTCCATTAAAATATTTGCGACTGCTTCAACCGCTTCACTCGCCGTTTCGATTTTGACTTCATTCCATTTCATATACGTTGCTCCTTAATAGCTGGGATAGGGTAGATATCCATCTTTTTCATTTTGTTGTTTTTCTTCGACTAAACGTGTGAACACATGGTTGTCCCATTTCAATTCAAAGACAGCTGTTTCGTCTTCTGCATCTAAAAAATCTAAAAGATCACTTTGACCTTGTGCTAATACATCATTCAAGTAGTCGATCAGTGCATCGGCTACAGAACTCGCTAACCCTTTCTTTCCTTCATAAGGGATCACTGCCAGATAATCTTGCTCATCAAATGTAGATTTTTCTGGGTTGAATAATAAGACACCATCTTCAAATTCAATGATTTCTTCTTCCGAGACAACACCTTGGGCATCATCTAATTCAAAATGTGCCTGATTTTCTGCAAATAAACGTACCACGATCTCAATCGTATGGTTTTTTGTGTCCCAATCTAACGCCACATCATAGTCTGTGATCTTCTTTTCAATGGCTGTATCAAGGTAATCCAATATTGTTGTTTTCTTCATTTTGTTTCCTCCAACCCCAGTCTTCATCGACTTGGTTCTTTTTTTGTAATGAAAGATACGGATTTCCAGCAACGACAAAACGCAATGGTTTTTCCGTCCATTCTCCTTTATTCGGTATACCGATTCTAGGCAACGCCAATATTTTTTTTGGTAGCCGTTTTTTCTCAAAAACCAAACGCAACGAGCTATCACGAATCGACTGTCCATATAAATCTGGTGATAGACCTAAGGCTGCCACTAATTTCCCCGGACCATTACTAATATCAGGACCCGCCTTCCCTTTGCGATTCAGGCTCATTTGCTCAATCCCTTCAACCGGCTCAATGGCCCGGATCATCACCCCTTGTGGTACTCCTTCGGGTTGTGTGATGATATTTAAGATCAAGTGGGTGTGCATTGTGTAGAGATAGATTGTTCCTGGTTCTTCATACATCGCACGCACTCGAGGCGTACGCCGCATACCATAACTGTGAGCAGCCAGATCTTCCGGACCTAAATAAGCTTCTGCATCTACGATATAGCCACCTAAGCGTCCATTTGGTGTTTCATATTCCAGATACATTCCTAGTAAATCTTTTGCCACTTCTGCCGTTGTTTTATTTAATAAAAGTTCATCTAATTGTTTTTGATTTGTCATTTGCTTCACCACCTTTATCATACACAATATTAGGCAAAGAAGCTATGAAAAAAGCGGGTCAGAAAGTTGGCGATTGCCATTGCTGAGCTAGAGAAACCTATTTCTAGCTTCTCGCCCTATTCTGACGATTCCTCCGCCTTTTGCGCCCTTTATCCTATGAGATATGTTATAATAAACGAACGAATAATCCAAAGGAGGCAGACTGATGCAACAACCATTAGCCTATCGGATGCGTCCGAAAAATATCGATGAAGTCGTTGGCCAACGCCATTTAGTTGGTGAAGGTAAAATCATTCGCCGCATGGTTGATGCAGAAATGTTATCTTCCATGATTTTATATGGACCACCCGGCACAGGAAAGACAAGTATCGCTAGTGCCATTGCTGGCTCAACTAATTTTGCCTTTCGGATGTTGAATGCCGCGACTGATTCTAAAAAAGATCTACAAGTTGTCGCCGAAGAAGCTAGAATGAGCGGTACTGTGATTCTTTTACTTGATGAAGTCCATCGATTAGATAAAACAAAGCAAGATTTTTTACTTCCGCATTTAGAAAACGGTCGTATCATCTTGATTGGGGCAACCACTGAAAATCCTTATATCACTATTAATCCAGCAATCCGTAGTCGGACACAGATTTTTGAGGTAAAACCTTTAGACGAAGAAGATATCCAATTAGCCATTCATCGTGCATTGTCCGATAAAGAAAATGGCTTAGGAGAATCATCCATCAAAATAGATGAAAATGCCTTGCTTCATTTATCTCGCGCCACTAACGGCGATTTGAGAAGCGCACTTAATGGCTTGGAACTTGCTGTACGTTCCACTAAAAAGCAAGAAGACGGCACAATTCATCTCACCCTTGCTATTATTGAAGAGTGTATCCAGCGAAAAGCATTGACGCATGATAAAAATGGGGATGCTCACTATGATGTGATCTCCGCCTTTCAAAAATCCATTCGTGGGAGCGACGTGGATGCTGCATTACACTACTTGGCACGTTTAGTCGAAGCTGGGGATTTAGCAAGTATTTGTCGTCGCTTGATGGTGATCGGTTACGAAGATATTGGGTTAGGCAACCCTGCTGCTGCGGCTCGAACAGTCAACGCTGTGCTAGCTGCCGAACGTTTAGGTTTACCAGAAGGACGTATCCCTTTAGCTGATGCAGTCGTCGATCTTTGCCTTTCACCCAAATCAAATTCTGCCTATACCGCATTAGATACAGCCATTGCAGACATAAGAGCAGGAAAAGCGGGCGAAGTTCCTGATCACTTAAAAGATAGCCATTATCAAGGTGCCAAGTCATTGAATCGAGGTGTAGACTATCAATATCCTCATAGCTACGAAAATGCTTGGGTCGATCAACAATATCTACCTGATAAACTGAAACATACACAGTATTATCAACCTAAAAATACTGGGAAGTACGAACAAGCCTTAGGACAGCAATATCAGCGCATTAAAGAATGGCAGAAAAAAACACAATAACTACCGTCATTGAAAGCGTTCAAAATTATTGAGCGCCCACATTGCTCTTTTTAAATCCATGTGCTACTATAGAAGTGGGAAATCTGTGATGTTCGAATTGTCCTCTTTGTGTGTTGACCGAACATTTTTATTGATATCTTGGGACCTGTCTTGTGTCACAGCTGGTAACATGCCTTATCATTTGGTAGTTCGATGCGACGACCATGGGACCCACCTGCTTGAATTCGCGGGATCAATACTACAGGACAAACAACGGCATTAACGGAGATTACCATTTTTTTACCTATTAAGAGGCAGTACCGATTTATCGGTGCTGCCTCTTTTATGGTATGATTGGTTTTAGAAAAAGTAGGAGTGGATACAATGATTCGTTTATTGATGGCGATTGCCGCCTTATTGCTATTATTTGTCAGTTATTACTTATTTAAAAAACAAACGATTTTTTTCGTTCTTATCGAACAGAATAAAAAGAATCAAGATTTTCTAAGTATTTTCGGTTCGATCTACGCGTTTTTAGGACTTCTAGGACTCGTTGTCGTAGCAATCAATCATCGGTTTTTTGCATTACTTTATTTAGTCATCGTAATCGTTGTTGCCTCTGTCTTCAGCATCGGTTTTGCCAAAAAAATGACGAAACCTGACAGTAAATAATTCTCATTTCTTTGAATTTGCTTTACAATAGAATTGTAAACCAAGTATCTTTTTTGAAGGAGTGAATGCTGATGTTACAACAATATAGAAAAATCATGGTTGCGGTCGACGGTTCTGAAGAAGCCGAATTAGCGTTTAAAAAAGCAGTAAACGTTGCTTTAAGAAATAACAGCGAGCTTTTATTAGCTCATGTCATTGACACACGATCTTTCCAAACTGTTTCATCCTTTGATGGCATGTTGGCAGAACAAGCAACAGAAATGGCCAAGCAAACACTAGCCGATTATGAGACGAAAGCTAAAAAAGCTGGATTACATCAAGTGACAACTGTGGTAGAATACGGTTCTCCAAAGCATATCATTGCTAAAGAAATCCCTGAAGACCATGAAGTGGACTTGATCCTTTTAGGTGCAACTGGACTCAACGCAGTCGAACGTCTATTTATCGGTTCTGTTTCAGAATACGTTATTCGCAATGCAGCATGTGATGTTCTAGTCGTACGTACAAACTTAGAAAATCAATTACCAAAAAAAGAAGATAAGTGATTATTTCATAAAAAGCATTGAGAAATTTTTATTTCTCAATGCTTTTTATTAGTTAGATTCTGTCTTTGAACGTAGCATGAGCAATCTTTCTTTGCTATCTACTGTGCCTTCTGTAACAGGAGTAATTGATTCATACGACAAAGAATTGGTAATAATCACCATTACCGTATCATCATAACCGGCCTGCTTGAGCTTTTGCTGATCAAATCTTCCCAACAGCTGGCCTTTCTTTACCTTATCTCCTACCTGAAATTCTGTCGAAAACCCTTGACCATTTAATTCAACTGTATCAATACCTATATGGATCAAAATTTCTCCACCAGCATCTGTTTTCAACCCATAGGCATGTTTCGATTCATAAACAACAGTCAGTTCACCATCGGCTGGAGCAAATAAAAGTCCTTCCGTTGGTCTGATTGCTATTCCTTTCCCCATCATCTCTTTAGAAAATACAGGATCTTCCACTGTCTGCAGTGATATCAGTTTACCAGAAACAGGAGCGACGATCACTTCTTCTATCACACGTTCCTCCTCTTTTGCAACACTCGGTACATCTGCTGTTTCCGGTTCTTCACTAGCAAGTAGGTATGCATGTTTTTTCCCATAAAGATATGTTGTAGTGAAACCAACGAGTAAACTGATCAGGATACCTATCATGAAAAAAGGAATCTGATTAGGCGTAATTGAAATAAAGCCGATGACGCTGGCGGGACCTAAAGCAATAGCAAGTACATGGAAAAAACCGATGAACATGGAGGAGATCCCGGCAGCAATCATTCCACAAATAAATGGAAACTTTAATTTTAGATTGACACCAAAAATTGCTGGCTCTGTAATTCCTAGTAAAGCAGAGATGCTAGCAGAAGTTGCTAAACTTTTTTGCTTTGTATTTTTAGTCAATAACATGATGGCAAGTGTTGCTGCACCCTGTCCAACGTTTGCCATTGAAGCAACTGGGAAAATAAATGTTCCTCCCGTTCGAGCCACATCAGCCAATAAAGATGTTTCAATTGCTGGAAAACTTTGATGAAGACCAGTGATCACGATTGGTGAATAGAACAAACCAAAAATCCCTAATCCGATTGCTCCAGTTGTTTGATACAACCAACTCAACCCTGCTGTTAAGCTGTCTCCGACTGCTTGCATCACTGGACCAACCACAACGAATGTCAAAAAACCTGTAATGATAATGGCTAACATCGGTGTAAATGTATAATCAAATGCATTAAGTAAACGTTTATGGAAGAATTTCTCTAAATTCGCCAAAATCCATGAAACAGCTAAAACTGGTAAGACCGATCCTTGGTAACCTGCTTGAGCAATGTTTAACCCAAAAATATTCCAATAAGGCATTGTTCCTTCTGCCACAGCATTTGCTACGCTGTACCCATTGACCAGCTCCGGCATCACCATCGCCATTGCCATTGCTGCTCCTAGATAAGGATTGCCACCAAATCTTCGCGTTGCTGAAAAACCTACTAGGATCGGGAGAAATGCAAATGGAGCAGAAGCCAGTAAATTAATAATGCTAGTCACATCTTTTAAATTAGGATACATCTCAATCACTGATTGTGGTCCGAATAGATCTTGTGCGGTCAAAACATTATTGATTGCCATCAATAACCCACCTGCGACTAAAGCAGGAACAATTGGTACGAATATATCAGACAGTACTTTGATCAAGGACATAAAAGGATTCTGTTTCTTCCCTGATTGTGCTACCGCTTTCAAATCGTCAGTCGATGCTTCTTTTGTACCGGTCAGCTGTATAAGTTCGTCGTAAACGTTATTCACATCACCTGCGCCTATAATGATTTGGAATTGATGGTTTGCTTCAAAGGTTCCTTTTACTTCATCAATGGCATCTAGTGCCTTTTGATTCACTTTCGCTTGATCTTTTAATACTAAACGCAAACGAGTTGCACAATGTGCGGCAGCTTGGATATTATTTTCCCCTAGTGCGTCATTGATTTCTTTTGCCACTTTTTTATAATCCACTTTTTGTCCCCCCTATATAATCTAAACATCAATTTTTTGTAACCGTTATCCTAGCTTGAGTATGCCACGACACTTCACAATTGTCAAACGTTTATCAAAAATAAAGCTTATCTTTTAAATTAAATAACCAGTAATAAAATAATACAAATAACAATAATGATATACGTTTGACATTAATGTTGGTTCGAGCTATTCTATAATAGAATACGTTTACAAGGAGTCGTACTTATGAATAATAATTTTAAATGGACACGTCAACTACGTTATCAAGCTTATCAGGCGTGGCCTCAAGAGTATCAAACACTGTTAAAGGAACAAGTAGCTCATTCTCCTTGGCGTTTGGATTACCACATTCAACCACCTTCTGGTTTGTTGAACGACCCAAATGGTTTTTCTTTTTTCAACGGCAAATGGCACTTATTTTACCAAGCTTATCCGATGGGCACTGTTCATGGGTTAAAATCTTGGTACCACTTGACTTCTAAGAATTTAGTCGATTGGCAAGAGGAAGGATTGAAACTTCTGCCCAGCACATCATATGATAGTCATGGCGTCTATTCCGGTTCAGCACTTCCGGTTAATGACAAATTATTTTTGGCCTATACAGGCAATGTCCGTGATGAAAATTGGACACGCACTTCGTATCAGTTGGGTGCATGGATGCAACCTAATGGCGAACTATCAAAATTAACCACCCCACTGATTTCTAAGCCACCTTACGGCTATACACAAGAATTTCGAGATCCTCAAGTGATTTTTTATAAAGACGAATATTTGTTATTGTTGGGTGCACAAAATCAAAATAAACAAGGAGAAATTTTAGTTTACCGTAGTTCCGATCTAGACACTTGGTCTTTCGCAGGTCCTTTACAATTTACGCAACAATCGATGGGATTTATGATCGAGTGTCCTAACTTAGTATTCATCGACGGAAAAGCGCTATTGCTTTTTTGTCCACAAGGCTTAGAACAGTCTAATCTGGAGTATCAAAATATATACCCGAATGCTTACATCATCGGAGAAGCCTATAACATCGAAACGAATCAACTTACCCAACCTTCAACCCTTAGAAATCTTGACGAAGGCTTTGATCTTTATGCTACTCAAGCATTCAACGCTCCTGATGGTCGTGCCTTAGCAGTTAGTTGGATCGGGTTGCCTGAAATCAGTTATCCGACTGATCCATTTGGCTGGGCTCATTGTCTAAGTATCGTCAAAGAGTTGACGATCGAAAATGGGACACTCCATCAACGTCCTGTAAAAGAAATGAGTCAATTACGGATTGATCCGCCATGTTCTTTGAATCAATCAGTCTCACAGATAAATACCGAGCAAAATCGCTACGAAATCAACTTAGAGTTTAAAGAAAATCAAAGTGGAAAAATTCATTTATGTAGTGATCCCATGGGAAATAACGGATTGATCCTCTCTTTCGATCGCAGGCATGGTAAAATGAAAATAGATCGTAGCTTATCAGGAGAAGTATTTGCAGAAGATTATGGTGTCACAAGAGAATTTACAATTTCACAAGAACCTTTGTCTTTACAAATCTTTGTTGATATTTCTGTAGTCGAAATCTTTATCAATGACGGTAAACAAACGGCTACTGCCCGAATTTTCCCTTCAAGCGAACAGACCACACTCTTGATCGAATGTGACCATGCCTTCTCAGGAACGCTTTGGAAGTTACGTAAAATGAATGAATAGAGGGTAAGTTAAATGGTTGTTAAATTAACCGATGTAGCCAAAAAGGCTGGAGTCTCACCAACCACTGTATCACGTGTCATCAATAACTACGGCTCATTGAGCCAAAAAACAATCGATAAAGTAAATCAAGCAATGAAAGAATTAAATTATCAACCCAATTCATTGGCTCGTTCTCTTCAAGGAAAAAACACCCAATTGATTGGCTTGATTTTTCCTACAGTTGCCAACCCTTTCTTTGGTGAATTAGTCGAACAATTAGAAAGTAAACTATTTGATTTAGGATACCGTTCAATATTATGCGATAGTGCAAACAATAAAGAAAAAGAACGAAACTACCTCAACATGCTAGCTGCAAACAAAGTAGATGGTATCCTTGCTGGAGCACATAATCTGGGTATCCAAGAATACGAAAATATTGAACTACCCATTGTCTCCTTCGACCGCTATTTAGCCGAAGGCATTCCAATTATCAGTAGTGACAATTTACGTGGTGGATACTTAGCTACCGAAAACCTTTATTTAAAAGGTGCCAGAAACATTGCCATCTTAACTGGCTCCCAAGAATCAAATTCACCGACCAATCAACGATTGAATGGATATTTGGCATTTATGGAAGAATTCCAGTTAGAGCCGCACGTGTTTCATTTTCATTCTACTGCCCGCTCAACTGCTTTAAAAAATTTAGAGATCAAACGGATTTTAGAAATGGAAACAATTGATGCTTTATTTTGTACAGACGATTTAACTGCTATTTTAGCCTATAATCTCTGTCAAGAGTTGCATATTAAAATTCCTGAAGAAATAAAAATCATCGGGTATGATGGAACAAAAATGATTCAAAATTATTTCCCACAGCTCTCGACCATCGCACAACCAATTACAGATATTGCTGACATCTTAGTCGACCTAATGCTCCAACGGATCCAGGATCCAGAGAAACCACTTGAATCCAACTATGTGTTACCAGTGAAATTGATTCAAGGAAGCACGACATGAAACAATCAGCGATTTGAATGAAAGTATATCTTCTATTTTCCTATTACTAGAAGATATACTTTTCTTAGGCGTTGCTTCTAGCTTCGTTCAGCTGATTTAAGTCAGGCAAAAAACCAAAAAGAGCTGGACAATGTCCAACTCTCTTTTTATAGAAACTTTATATTAATCCGGCTAATTTCTTAGCGTCATCCAAATCACGCGGACAAACATCCATTACTTCTTTATTTGAAGCAACTTAACGCAAGCGTTCTACATCACG
Organism: Enterococcus sp. AZ062; assembly: GCF_051715065.1. Lineage (NCBI taxonomy): Bacteria > Bacillati > Bacillota > Bacilli > Lactobacillales > Enterococcaceae > Enterococcus > Enterococcus sp. AZ062. The sequence continues at coordinate 2,943,054 of NZ_JBIOTB010000001.1, forward strand.
TGCAATCATTAATTCTTCATCTGTTGGGATGACTAATACTTTGACTTTTGAGTCTTTTGTTGAGATGTCTAACTCTTCACCACGTAATTTGTTCAATTCTGGATCGATCTCACAACCAAACCATGTCATACCTTTGATCACTTCGTTACGCACATGACCATCGTTTTCTCCGATACCCGCAGTAAATACGATTGCGTCAACGCCGTTCATTGTTGTTACATAGCCACCGATATATTTACGGATACGGTCAACAAATACATCATAAGCCAAACGGATCTCTTCTTTATCGTAATTGTTTTCAAGGTCACGCATATCACTAGATAGATTTGTTAACCCTAAAAGACCAGATTTTTTGTTTAAGATATCAACCATTTCATTGATATCGATCGATAATTTTTCCATTAGATAAGGTAAGATCGCTGGATCGATATCACCAGAACGAGTACCCATCGTTACACCAGCTAATGGCGTGAAGCCCATTGATGTATCAACAGATTTACCACCGTCAACAGCAGTAATCGAAGCACCATTTCCTAAATGACAAGTAATGATTTTTAAGTCTTCGATCGGCTTACCTAACATGTCTGCCGCACGTTCAGAAACATAACGGTGACTTGTTCCGTGGAACCCATATTTTCTCACTTTAAAATCTTTGTAGTAAGCGATTGGTAAGCTGTACAAGTAATTGTGTTTCGGCATAGTCGCATGGAAAGACGTATCAAAGACAGCTACACTTTGGATATCTGGCAAAATTTTCTTAAATGCTTTGATTCCCATTAAGTTGGCAGGATTATGCAATGGTGCAAATTCTGCTAATTCTTGGATGCGTGCCATTACTTCTTCATCGATGACTACAGAGTCACCATAAGTTTCTCCACCGTGAACGACACGATGTCCGACACCTGTGATTTCATCATATGCGCCTAAAATATTTAATTCGATCAATTGATCCAATAACATTTTTACAGCAACTTCATGATCATCAATATCTAAGATTTGTTCAAATTTTTGGCCTTCACCATACTTGATTGTAAAAATTGAATCATTTAATCCAATTCTTTCAACGATTCCTTTAGCGACTACAGTTTCTTCTGGCATTTGGTATAACTGCCATTTTAAACTTGAACTTCCAGCATTGATTGCAATTGTTTTTGACATGTTACTCTCCTTTTTGGTAAATAGTTATAAGGAAGCTGATTTCCAGTTTTTAAATTCGTTAAAAAACTTCGTCACCTTCTCTGGTTCTTTTAGTGAATCAAGTTTAACAAGCAGTACTTCTTTGGTTTGTTTTGCTTGTTCGCCTTTTTTCTGTAAAATCAAAATACTTTTTTGTGATTGCTTATTTCGGAACAACTCATCCGGCAATTGGATCATACCTTGAAGATAGCCTTCTTCTTTAAACCATTTTTTAATGTACTCGCTTTGCTCTGTCTCCAAGAAATTGCTTGGCATCAAGAACAAACCGAAACCATCTGGCTTGACGTATTTCATTGCCTGTTCCAATAAAAGATGATGAGCATAACTGTGACCTTCTGTCGCGCTTGTCAAAAAGTCTTGCGCTTTTTGATCATTCGGATAAAATCCGATTGGCAAGTCACTGATCGCGACATCAACTGGTTCGATCAATAAGTCTTGTAATCCATCTTGGTGAAAGTATTGAACACTCGCTTGCGTCAACTCACTTGTAGAAGCCGCAACAGACAGTAGTGTATCATCGATATCCACACCAAAACCTTCTGTATGGTATCCAGCAATGTTTAGGTTTAAAAGAACTGTTAATAACAAATTGCCCATTCCTGCTGAAATATCCAAGACACCGATTTTTTCTTTATGATCAGGAAATAGTTGTTCAATCAAGAAAACAAACAAGAAACCAATACTATCTGGTGTCAATTGATGGTTTGCTTGTAAGTGCTCGGTTTGACTTCCCTTTAACAAAAGTAACTGCGATAAACGACGCCACTCTTCCGGTTCAAATGATAATTCACTCAGTTTTTGATAAAGCTCTGAGATCTGTTGGGTTGTCTTTTCATTTGGTACACCATCTACTACACGTACTTGATAGTTGTCTCTTAAATTTTCGGCATTTTCAACATAAGCTTCTAAAAAAGAAGTTCCCAATGCGTTTTGTAAAAGCTGAATAGCTTCCAGGTTTTGCTCAAACCCTTGTTCCATTTTTTCTGGTAACATCGTGCGCCTCATTTCTAGATATATTATAACAATTATTTTACCTGTTTAATTCTAACGAACAATCGCTAAAATTTCAATCGTTTTCATCCTTTTTCTTTGTGAAATAGCGAACATTCAACGCCTTCAAAACAGCTGTATTACAGAAAAGAACGGTTATTGCTTTGGAACCTCTTAATCTGTAGTATTATCTGTATCAATGACTCGCTCTGTAAATTCAAATCGGAAAGGTGAAACAGTTATTACTAGCACCACTAGGTCCTGTTTGACTGTATACTGGACCGTGCCTACATTGTAATCATACTCCCCTTTGCCTTGCTCTTCCAACTGATTGGATTCCATCATAAACATTTGCTTGATGATCTTTGCTTGGTAATATTTTTTGATGCGTAAATAACTGTCTATTTTCAGACGATAACTTTCAAGTAAGCCTTGCATGAAGAATATACACAATAGAAAAAGTGCCAAGGTCGAAAACAACACATTCCCTTTTAAACGCTTATGTTTTTTGCTTTGTCCAAATACCATACTTGTTATCTCCATTCATAAATTCGACATGCAGTAAAATCACTTGATCTTCTTCTTTGAATTGGACACGCGTAACACCTGTCAGCATAGGCTGATGACCACCAGTAGTTCCACGTTTTCTGATCATTTGCTGATAGCCTTCTATGACGAACGTTTTCTCGTTTTGATAATATAAGCGATTCTCAATGATCGAAATACGTTGACTTGAAGCAAGTTCGTTTTCGAATTGAGCTAAGAAAATCAACCATTCTGTTTGTTCGTCTTTTTGAAAAAATGTATTCATCTTTTCGCTTTGTCGAATGAAGAGACCAAATGATAAAAGAATCGTATTTAGAATAAGTAACGCAATCAAACATTCAATCATTGTAAAAGCAGATACTTTATTTTTTCCGTTCAATGACGATCACTTCATTTCCATCACTGATTGAAACTTTCTTTATTTGCTGACTTTGCGTATCGATTACTGTAGTTCCCTGCTCCCACTCCGCTGGTCTTGTCGGCAACTCTCCATACCTACGATAGTTTCTCACGTCTTCATACAATGTCCTCAACAGAAGAATTTCTCGGTCTTTGGTTTGTTCTTGTTGGACCAAGAATAAATTACCAGAACTCATAATATAAATACTCATGGCTGTGATCATTAGCGCGGTTAGCGATTCAAGCAATACAAAGCTAGCTTGATTGGATTCTTTTGATATAACGACCACCTCCTAGTTGGAATTGGTAAATGATTCTTTGTTTCTTTTCTGGCCAATAAAATTCATATGCCTTCAACGAGCTTTCGTTCCCTGTCTTCGCTGCATAAGTAATCGGTGCATGACGTTGGATGGTCAAAGCTTCAGGGATCGGCAACTCTTGCCACTCCATTGATGAGTAAGGAGGCACCTCAAATAAAAGACTATGGCGTTTTGGATCATAATAAAAACGAGTAGCTTGTTGATGGATAATCGCACTTTGTTGTACGAGATCGATCCTTTTTTCCAACTGATCAAAAAAACGATGGATCGATTGTTCTTTTTCTAAAGAATGGAATGAGAGGACAGGAAAGATAAAGAAAAAAAGGGAAAAAATCAAGACAGTGATTGTTTCTGCTAAAGTGTAAGCTTCGATGAGGTATTTGTTAGTTCTTGCGATACGCATCGGCATGTTCCTGTTTGATATATCCTTCTCGTAACAGCTCATCAATACTTGGAATTTTCCCGTCGTTTTGTAATGCGTAAAGTTCACTTTGAGCATCAATCAGTTGCATGACTGCTTCACGACCTTCCTTATTGACATGATCACGATAACGAGAAATATTTGGGATAAATAGTAAAACCAACGCACTAATGACGAGTAAGACAATCAACATTTCAATCAGTGTAAAACCTTTTAGACGAGTCATTCTTTTTCTATTCTTCATATTAGGACCTCCTCAATATTTCCATATACTGGCAACAAGATAGCCGCATAAATCAGTAAAATCAATACAGCAATCCCTAAGAAAAGGACTGGTTGGACCCAGTGCAACCAACGATGGATCTTTTGAAAAAATTCTTTACGTGTCAGATCACTGTAAAACAACAATTCTTTGCCTAAATTCCCTTTAGCTTCTCCTTGTAGTACGATTTGACTAAACTCGGTCGTCAAAAAACGGTATTGCTCAAATTGTTGCGCTAAAGGAATACCTAGTTCGAGCCCTTCCATTAATTGATACGCTAAAGACTGGACCAAACTTCCTTCTTTAGTTTCTTTCAAACAGCGAATAATTTGTTTCAAGTCGAGGCCTTCATAAAATAGTTTGCCTATTTCTAGCGCTAGATAAGCTGATTGATAGGAACGATAGATCTTTCCAATCATCCATTGCTTACTGATCCACTCACTTCTTTTGACAACTTCCCACTTTTTCAAGCGAAAAAAAATCACTGAACCACAAAAAATACTACTACCAAAGGCACCTAAGAATAGCCAATGACTTGATTGAAGCAGTCGAATCCCCCAATGTGTCGTGGTGACCATATCGGTCTGAAGCAATTGTGGCAAGACGAACTCACGTAGACTAACTAAAATGCCGACTAAAAAGACCAACAATACCAGTGGATAACTGATGACCTTTTTTAATTCTTTCCGAAATTGTTCAATCAATCGAAATTGTTCAGCGATGCCCTTTAAAGTTTCGACTAAATTTCCATGGACTTCTGCCAGTTCCACCTGTACGAGTTGCTCTTGCTTAAACCCCAATTGCTGAAGAACAAAATGAAAAGATTCGCCAGCTTGAAGATTTCTTTTGGCGAAATGGACATAAACTTGTGGTATCAGTCGAAGCAATTCCAATAAATCAATCGCTTGCTGTAAACTAAAGCCATTCAAGAGTAATTCACCGATCGTTTGGATAAAACGAGCTTGTTGCGTATGATCCATAGGTTTAAAATGGATAGGATTGCCAAACATTTTTTTGTGCCTCTTCATAACTAGCTCTCCATTCTTTTCTTTCGATTTCATTGTCAGAAAAACAATAAGACCACAATGCGGTTGGTTGTTCATTGAAATCAGGCAGCAACTCTTGATAGACAATGCCGGACAAACATTCGTCAAATCCATCGTTGTTCGTTAGTTCCTTCATCCTTGCCAAGGTTCCCTTGAGATCTCGTGCATGGACCGTAGCAAATACACGATGGCCCGTCAATGCTGCTCGAATTGCTGCATCTGCTGTCTTTTTATCTCTGATTTCACCGACAATCAATAAATCAGGACGATGACGTAAGGCTAGTTTTAATAGCTGATCATAAGTCTGGTCAATTTTTTCATTGACTTGTAACTGTAAAAACAATGGCTCCTCAATTTCTACTGGGTCTTCGATCGTGATTACTTGTTCTTCATTCCTACGAGCAAGGTGATACATCAATGACGTTTTACCAGAGCCGACCGGCCCACTAAACAAAAATAATCCACGGTTGTTCGTACTCCGCTCAATAACTTGCAAGTCTTTGGGGACAAAACAGCGAAAACTTTTCTCCCTCAACGCATAGAGTATCCGGATAACCAAGCTCTCTCTTTGTAAATAATCACCTACTGATGAGAGTCTTAGCCTTATCTTTCGTTGATCCACTAAATAAGTCAGTGAGCCTAGTTGTGCTTTTCTTCTTTCACCGATATCCATTTGTCCTAGGTACTTAAAACTAGCGATCAATTGTTGGCCAATCTCAAGGGAGATCGATTTTTGGAATGTTCGTCTTTTACCTGTACGAAAATAAACCTTAAAATCTTCTACATATGGCAAAATATAGATATCTTGCACTTTATTTTTAGCTCCTCCACAAATGATCTCATTAGCTAAATCTTTTATCTTCATTTCTCTGCCCTCCAAGAAAATATACGTCTTTTTAAGATGAATCGTTTATTTTTACAAAATTTAATGAAAATCATGGGTTAAATCCGAATTTATGTTATACTAGTAAAAATTTATTTGGGGAGGTTTCAGAGTGGATTCGCACTTAAACAAACACATTGCAGTTGCAGGAAAAAAACAACCCGCTGATTTAGTTATCAAACATGCAAAAATTGTCAACGTCTTTACGAAAACAATCATGGAGGGTGATGTCGCTGTCTGCGACGAAAGAATCGTAGGTATTGGGGAATACGAAGGTACGACGATCTATGATGCAAAAGGACAGTATTTAGTTCCTGGTCTGATCGATGGTCATGTGCATATCGAAAGTTCTCTGTTAGCACCTAAAGAGTTTGCGAAAATCTCTCTATTACATGGTGTGACGACAGTAGTAACTGATCCTCACGAAATCGGAAATGTCGCCGGAAATTTGGGCCTTGAATTTATGCTGGCAGATGCAAAAGAGACGCCGATGAATATATTCATCATGCTACCTTCTTGTGTGCCTGTCACACCATTTGAAACAAGTGGCGCTGTCTTAGATGCAAAAGCACTTGCTCCTTTTCTTGAGTATCCTGAAGTACTTGGTCTAGCTGAAGTAATGAACTATCAGGCAGTCGCTTCAAATGAGCAAACGATTATCGATAAATTACAGCTGATGCATCAAAAGAACAAAAAAATCGATGGCCACGCCGCAGGAATCAACGGGGACGACTTAAACGTTTATTTAACTGCTGGCATTCGTACAGACCACGAAGCAACGACCGCCCAAGAAGCGGAGGAGCGTTTAGCGCTAGGAATGTATTTGATGATTCGAGAAGGAACCGTCGCAAAAGATCTACAGGCACTCTTACCTGCTATCACACCTGACAATTCACGTCGCTGTTTATTCGTGACCGATGATAAATTGATCGATGATCTTGTAGCAGAGGGTTCAATTGATCATATCGTTCGTCAAGCAATCTTGGCGGGAATGGATCCACTACAAGCCATCCAGATGGCTTCATTGAATGCGGCAGAATGTTTTGGTTTACAACATTTAGGGGCAGTTGCGCCAGGCTATCAGGCAGACTTTTTCTTAACAGATGACTTGAACAAGTTGCCGATCAATACCGTGTTCCATCAAGGAGAAACGGTTGTGGCAGATGGACAGTTGGCTCCTGATCTTACAGAAATAAAAAATCAGCCAGCGATTGACGCGTTACCCAAAATGGCAGTTGCACCATTTGATCCAAACTCATTGACATTGGCTTTAGATTCAACAACCGCTCATGTCATCGAGATCATTCCAAATAGTTTGTTGACAAACGATTTATTGGAGCAAGTTCAAGTCGATAATGGTTCTTTCACTCCTTCAGTGGCAGATGATCAACTAAAGATTGCTGTCATCGAACGACATCATGCTACAGGAAATATTGGTCTAGGAATTGTCAAAGGGTTCCAACTAAAAAGGGGTGCCTTAGCTACTACTGTGGCTCACGATTCACATAATATCGTCGTTGTAGGAACAAATGATGAAGATATGTGCTACGCTGCTGAACAATTAATCAAAAAAGGCGGTGGGATGATTGTTGTAGATCAACAAACTGAATTAGCTTGTTTACCATTACCTATTGGCGGTTTGATGTCACTCGAATCTTATGAAACAGTTAATCAGCAATTACTGAACTTGACTGACCAAGCGCATCAGTTAGGCGCAAGTGAAGCATTCGATCCTTTCTTGACACTTTCATTTTTAACATTATCAGTTATTCCTGAATTGAAAATCACCGATATGGGACTCTTCTCTTTTTCAAAATTTGCCTTGATTCCCGTCTGTGACCAAAAAGACTAAAAAACAAAAAAGAAGAGACAAGAACTTACAGTTCCTACTCTCTTCTTTTTTCTATTCGGTTTTGTCCACAAACTGCGCTTCTACACGATAGATCCGTTGTCCTCGAGAAGAAAACTTCTCTTCATATTCTGTCATGATATTGTCCTCAAAGTCACTTTGATGTAGATCAAGCCAGACTTTTTTTAACCGCATTCCGTATTGTGAAAAACTAGCCAACGAATATTCAAATAATCCTTGATTATCTGTTTTGAAATGAATTTCACCATTTGGTTTTAAGATCTCTTCATCGACAGCTAAAAATGTACGATACGTCAATCGTCGTTTCTCATGTCTCTTTTTAGGCCATGGATCTGAAAAATTCAAATAAATCTGATCGATCTCATTCTCTGAAAAGTACTCAGTCAAAGCGGAACCGTCCACGTGCAATAATCTTAAATTAGGTAATGGTTCCTCCAATACTTTGTCTAAAGCAATGGACACGACACTTACTTGCATTTCAATCCCGATATAATTGATTTCTGGATGAGCTTTGGCCATCCCAGTAATAAACTGTCCTTTTCCCATGCCGATCTCAATATGGATTGGTTGATCATTACCAAATAATTCTTTCCATTTTCCGCGCCATTTTGTTGGCTCGTTGATGACGATTTCTGGATGAGCAGCTAACATCTCTGCTGCATTTGGTCGGTTGCGAACACGCATCTTTTTCTTCCTCTCTATTCCTACAAAAGATTGTTCCTTGTATTTCACTGAATTTATTATAAATTGCTATTGGTATTACTCCTAAAAATAAAAAAATCAACTGAATAGCCGAGCTTAACCACTAAAAATTCGTTTAAGTTGTAAAATCTCTTCATTCATTCGTCGATAATCTTCACGTTTGCAGTAGCGTGTGATTTCTTGTAATAGGTTCATCACCGCATACCAATGTAATTTTTCTAAAATTTCATCTGTTGGTCGGATACCGTAGCTGATCAACCACTTATTCCAACTAGACAATGGCACGTAATTCCCTAAAATAGTCGCAATATCTACCGCTGGATCAGCGAACATGATTGAATCCCAATCAACTAAATATAAATAATTTTTACAGACTAACCAATTCCGATGATTGACATCTCCATGCACGACCGCTAGTTTTTCCTTGTCCACTGAAGGAATTTGTTGGCACAAATAGCGATAAACGAGTTGTAAAAATTGATTGTTTTTTAAGCTATCAGGCAAATCTTGTTCATAATATTGCAGCATTTTCTGGGGTGTCAATACCCTCCCACCAATTCGAGAAAGCATTGTTTTTAAAGACGTCGAATGATGTAGATGGTACAGTACATCAATGACATCATTTCTTTGGCCAATCTCACTAGGCGTCAACAAGCGACCTTCCAGCCATTCTTGTGCGGTCAAGGTATCGCCATCTCCTGTTCGCTTAGTCCACACTAATTTCGGCGTAATGCCTTCACGAGAGAGTGCAGCGAGCATTGGCGTTGTGTTCCTCTTGATAAAAACTTTGTCTTTATCACGCATGCCTATGTATGTTTTTCCTGTGTCACCTTTGATGGGGCGTAACCGCCACTCTTGGTCTAACTGAAACTCCATCGCGCATTCTCCCGTCCTCTACTATATGTTTGCAGTATCTATTATTCTAGTCGCCCAAGTCTTGAACGTCAAGCACATATACGTTCTTTTTCTATGTTTTACCCTCTAAAAAACCAACTTTTATCAAAATAAAAAAAGTCCCTAGTGATTTCTTCTTATTCATGAGGTTTAGCACACTCTTTTTTGTCCATGGAAAAAAAGAGGAAAGTTCGAAAAAACATAAAGTGATTTCGAACTTTCCTACAAGAATTCCTATTTATTTCTCATAAAAAAGTGAGGGTTCTCAGCTCACTTCAAACGTTACTTCTGAATTCCGAGCCAAGAAGATTCCTTTTTCTAGTCAAGCCACTTACTTTTCAAATGCTACTCCGCAATCTTCTTGATCCGAGATGGCACGTACCATTTGATTAAGAGTCCGTTGACAACAAGATACACCAAGATAGGTAGCCATCTTTCATTCCCATCAAGAACAACAGCAGCGATCACTCCAAATAAAACAGCAACAAAAGTCAATAACCACGTCAAAAGACGTTGGAGTGCTCCACTTTTTTGACTCTCTGGGATAGGATACAATTGGACCAAGATCATATAGCGAAACTGACTATATAAAGGTAATAATTGAAAGCCAATCAAATATAGAAATAATGATCCAATACCTAAAGTAAAGTATAGATCGTTGATTCCGGCGATAATGATCGAGCCAATCACTGTTAAACGTACGTACAAGCCAATAAAGTCTGATCCTCTAGCAAAGCGTCGAGCAAATAAATAAAGATACGTGTTTTTCGTTTCTTTCTTGATTCCTTGTAACACCGGATCAAGATAACGGCGCCTTTTGACTTTTGCGGTGATCTCTGGCACATCTGTAAACAAATTAATGAACTGATAGATTTGGTGCAAACGTTGTTTTTCTAATTGGATCATTTTTTCCCAGTCTAAATGAGCGGACATTTTTTTCCATAAGAACACATAATAGATGCCAGCTTGAATAGATGAAAGAATCAAGCCCAACCAAATATTCCCATAAAAAGAGAGGAGTAAGATACCAAATGACGAGACCCACCAACCATACTTAAACAAGTTTTTACGCGTTTCTTCCATACGATAAAAATCTGCTCGCTTCACTTGTAAATGACTAGACTTCAAACTCCATAGTATAAGTAGATAAACAAAAAACAGCGAAAATGGTTGTTGCGTTGAAACCACAACTAACGGCATCGCAAATCCACACACTAATCCTAGAAAAACCATAGGAAAAATACAAGAATAACGAAAAGCTCGTTGCAAATAGCCTTTCATTTCCTTTTCTTTCGGTAAAAGAAAAACTAAATCTGCTGGCTCCGCAAAAGTCGCGATTTTTCCAACGATCAAGCAAATCATCCAAATCAATGAGACGATGATACCTCCAATCGAAAAAGGAGCCTCGAGTGTTTTTAGCCAGTTAGAATAATAAAGGCCTAGACCCCCAATCAAAAATAAACAGACTAGTACAAAATGGTCGTTGAATACATAGCGTAAATATTTCATCATTTTTTTATGATGTTTTGCTAGTCTTTTTTGAAAAAAATCATTCATAACCTTGCTCCTTCGTCAATGCGATGTAGATTTCATCTAGGGATGCTTCCGGCATTCTAAAAGCAGTTTGCAACTCTGCTAACGTGCCATCTGCTCTGATTTCTCCTTCATGAAGAACAACAAAACGGTCACAATATTTTTCAGCAGTGGCTAAAATATGCGTAGACATCAAAATACCCGATCCTTCATTTTTCATCTCGACCATTAATTCCAACAAAGCATTGATTGCCAACGGATCTAGCCCTAGAAAAGGTTCGTCAATGATATACAAAGATGGCTCAATCAAAAAAGCACACAAAATCATGACTTTTTGTTTCATCCCTTTTGAAAAATTCGCTGGAAACCACTCTAAACGATTAGACAAACGAAACGTGTGTAACAATTTTTCTGCCCGTCTCATCGCGATATCCATTGGAATGTTATAAGCCATCGCCGTTACCTCAATGTGTTCTTTTAAAGTAAGTTCTTCATATAATGAAGGAGTTTCTGGAATATAACCAATTTGTTTACGATAATTTTCTACATCCTTTTTAAGAGATAACTGATTGATTTCGATTTTTCCTTTCGTTGGTTCAAGCAAACCGATAATATGCTTGATCGTTGTACTTTTTCCTGCTCCATTCAAACCAATCAACCCAACCATTTCTCCAGGTTGTACGTTAAAACTGATATCTTTCAAAACAGGTAAATGACCATAGCCACCTGTAACATGTTCGATTTTTAAACTCATATTTCTTCCTCCGTTAATATATTGTCTTCATTATACCACGAAGCAAATCACGTCCAATTATTTTTTACGTGCATTCTCATGAACTTATGTTAAAGTTGAGGTAACGAAACTTGAATAAAAGAAAGGTGTTTTTATATGGACAATTGTATTTTTTGTAAAATCATCAATCAAGAAATCCCTAGCTATAAAATCTATGAAGACGAGAAAATCTATGCGTTCTTAGATATCTCTCAATCAACTAAAGGACACACATTGATCATTCCTAAAGAACACGTAACTGATATCTTTGATTACAACGAGGAATTAGCCAGTGATGTCTTTGCCCGTATCCCAAAAATTGCTCGTTCCATCGAAAAAGCATTCCCGGAAATGGAAGGTTTAAATATTATCAATAATAATCGAGAACTAGCCTATCAAACCGTTTTTCATTCCCATATCCATTTAATTCCGCGTTATAGTAAACAAGATGACTTCTCCATTCACTTTGGAAACCATCAAGCAGATTATACAACCGAAGAAATGACTGCTATCCAAGAAAAAATCAAAGAGCAGGTGACGATTCATGGTTAAAAATTTTCTAAAAGGATTAGTATTCGGTGCTGTTACCGGTGCAGCAGCAGGATTATTATTTGCACCACGTAGTGGAAATGAGACCAGAGAGAAATTGATTGCAGAATTAGATGAAGCAACTGAATTAACCAACGAATTAAATAACAGTTTAAATCATTTTAAACACGCGTTATCTGAAACAAAAAAAACAGCTGAAACTGTTATTCCACCTTTTCAAGAATCAATCGAAAAAGACCTTGAAAATTTCAAATTCCAAGCAGAACCACGAGTTACACAAATCCAAGAACAAGTAGAAAAACTTTCGGCACATTTACCTGAAAGCTTGACAGACGTGCAATAATGATCAAAAATCAAGCACTTTTGATAACTATATGTCTTTTTCATGTACCTAGATGTATGGAATGTGACAAAAATTTGAATTTTGTTTGAAACTATCAGTCAGAACGTTTTTATTCGCTAATAGATATGGTATAGTAATATTTGTGAAAACCAATAATAAATTACAGGAGTGCAAAACTTAAATGAAAAAGAAAAAAATAATTTTAGCTGCGACAAGTGCGTTAGCTATTCTAACACTAGCAGCTTGTTCTGGTGGCGGGGATACAAACAAGGATATCGTAACCATGAAAGGCGGCACAATCACCGTCGCTGATTTTTATGAAAAAGCAAAATCTGAATCCGCTAACCAACAATTACTTCAACAAATGGTGATCTATGATGTATTCAATAGCAAATACAATGACAAAGTTTCAGATAAAGAAGTAGATGCTGAATATAATAAAACAAAAGAAACTTATGGTGACAGCTTCGAGACACAATTAGAATCTGCAGGATTTACAGAAGAAAGCTATAAAGAATTCCTTCGTAATAATCTTGTCTTTAAAGCTGGGATCGAATCTCATGTGAAATTGACAGATGAAGACTTGAAGAAAACGTGGGAAACATTCCATCCAGAAGTAGAAGCACAAATCATCAAAGTTGCTAGTGAAGACGAAGCAAAAGAAGTTAAGAAATCAGCTGATGACGGCAAAGATTTCGAAGAACTAGCGAAAGAAAAATCAACAGATACAACTAAAGACGATGGTGGTAATATCAAGTTTGACTCAGAAACACAAACTGTTCCATCTGAAGTAAAAGAAGCTGCCTTCAAACTTAAAGACGGTGAGATCTCAGATGTGATCACTGCAACAAATCCTTCTACTTACGCAACAGAATACTATGTCGTTAAAATGGTGAAAAACCAAGATAAAGGAAACGACATGGATAAATTCAAAGATCAATTAGAAGAAATTGCGACTCAAGCAAAAGTAAATGACAGCGAATTTACAACAAAAGTAATCGGTGAAGAACTAAAAGAAGCGAATGTAAAAATCAAAGATGACGCATTCCAAAACATCTTGACACCATTTACTTCAGCTACGACAAGTACATCTTCAACTGAAGACTCAGCAACAGAAAGCTCAGCAACAAAGAGTTCTGAAACAAAATCAACTGATTCTACTGAAGCATCTGAAACAGAGCAAAGTACGACTGAATCAACAAACGAATAAGCACTATACGCTTCTAGACATTAAAAATACACGCTAGAGAAAATATTTAAAAAGTGGTTTAGGAAGAGAGAAGTCTTCCTAAACCACTTTTTTGAATACGATCAGTTCTCATTATCCATCTCTGCTAACGGAAAGTAAAAAATTCTTTGGGTTCATAAAAAAATGTTTGGGGAAAAAGTCCTTTAGAACCACCTAAAAGCGAATAAACGGCGGGAACAAAAATCCTCTCTTCGGAAATAAAGCGACATCCACAAAAGGTGAAAAACAACTTTCGTGGATGTCGTCTTATTTATCGAGGCTAAATACTTCTGTCTCGACCTCTTTAAAACTAATGAGATGATATCAATAAATTGTTACGTATCTTTCATTATCTATCGAACAATTACCATCATTTCTGTTTTGGTACATAAAAACTACGATTATCAAGACCAAATATTCGATCTGTATATTTCCCTGGCTCTGTTTGACGAATTGCAGTAGACATCATTTGCATCGAAGCATCGATCGTGTCGATCTGGTGTAAGACTTCAGCTTCCATGATTCGAGGTCGAACAGGCGAACCATATTCTAACAATCCATGATGTGATAGAACCATATGACGTAAGATCAGCACATCTTCTTCTTCCTCACTGATTTTCAACGCTAAACAAGCTTTTGTGATTTCTTCGTCAATTAAAACTAAATGCCCTACTAAATTACCCGCTAATGTGTATTCTGTTGCCATTGAGCCGGACAACTCGATCACTTTTCCTAAATCATGTAAGATAATCCCCGCATAAAGTAGTGGGCGATTCAATTCAGGGTATTCATCAGCAATCGCTTTACCTAAGTGTAACATCGATACTGTATGATAAGCCAATCCACTAGCAAATGCGTGATGATTTCGTTTTGCTGCTGGATATTCAAAAAATTGTTTTTGGTATTTATTGAGTAAATAACGCACGATTCGATTCCAATGTGCATTTGTAATCTCAAATAGCAATTGGTTGATTTCTTCTTCCATTTCTTCTTTTCTTAATGGTGCTCTTTCCATGTACAAACTTGGATCACTCGGTTCATCAACTTTTGTTAAACGCATATGCAAGATTTTAACTTGAGGATTCCCTTGATAGACCTCGCGTTTACCATTTAAAAAAACAACTGTTCCCGGTGTAAATTTTTTGATCTCGTCCTCTGATGCATCCCAATATTTGCCATCAATTGTTCCTGATGTATCTTGAAATGTAAAAGCGATAAATTTCTTACCGTTCTTAGCGATTCTTACATCTGCATTTTTGATCAAAACGAATTGTTCGAATTGTTCATCAACGACTAATTCACGTATTTTTTTCACTATTTGCACCTTCTAACTTTCTCACAGATTGTTCTAGCTCATGATAATAGCTTACCATTTCTTGATCAGAAGACAAGCAGATTACTTGATAGGTTTTGCTAAATTCAGCTAGTAGTTTAGCTAAACGGTATTTTCTCTTATGGTCGTAGTGTAGCCAGCCATCATCAATGATCACTGGACAGATCGAACGTTTCGCTTCCAAAGCAAGATATGCAAAACGCATCGCCATGATCATCTGGTCCTTTGTCCCTGTCGATAGTTCATAAATTGGAAACTCATCTGTACCATTTGTTAATGTCAATGTATCGTTTTTCAATTGTATTTCTTGGTACTGTCGATCAGTTAGGATACTTAGATAGTCTCCAGCTAATTTGAGTAACTGTGGTAATTGCCGTTCACTTAATTCTGTCGAAAGATCACCTAAAAATGTCCCAGCAATCACTAAGCCGCCCCACTCTTCAAATAAAGTTTGTAGTTGAGCTTTTTGTAGACTTTCCTGTTGATATAATTCATCTAATGTCCCATCTTGTTGTAATCCCTCAATTTGCAACTGTAAGCGTTGACGTTGCTCACTTTTCCTACTTTCTTCCCTCTTTAGTTCTTGCAATCGTTCGGATTCACGAGCAATCTGAGTCTGCAATTGACTATAAGTAATGACAGTTTTAAAAATAGGGGAAAGAATATGCTCCAATTCTTCAAAACGTGCTTGTTGTTGCTTCGTTTGCTCCGCCTTTTGTAAAAAAATCGGTACTTCTGATGGGTAAGAAAGTTTTGCTTCAGTAAATTGTTCCTTGTATTCTTCTAACCACATTTTTTGTTTCTTTTTCAATGCGTTGATTTCTTGCTTCAACAAAGTATTTTGTTGATAACTTCTAGCATATTTCATTTGTTCCATTTCTTGGATGAACGTGGTTAATAGAGCCATTTTTTCCGAGAGAGATTTATGCTGGAGCGGTAACCATTCTTTTGCTAGGTCAAGTTCCCCTTCTAGCTGTAAGAGTTGTTCCTGTATCTCTCGTTCTCGTTGTTGTTTTTTTTGAAAAACAGCATAAAGCTTTTGATAATCTGTTACTTCTTGGCCCTCATTTTTCATCGTTTCAATCGTGTTCATTATTCCTAATGAGTGATGATAGGCAAAATCAGCCACTGATTGTTCCATTTTTTGTTGCTTTCGTTTATTCTCATTGATTGTTTGAGTAATCTCTTCTAATTGTGCCAATACAATATCCAGTTGCCCTAGTTTCTCTTGCCACTTCCCTTTGATTTCTGGCAAATTTTGGTCTGTAGTGTTCTTAGATGTTCTACGAGTAAACGTATAGCCAACCACTCCCAAAGCAAGCAATGGCCCCAATATTTTTCCAGGCATAGGTAAGAACAAACCAATTACAGCTAACACTAACGCACCAATGTAAAATTTGAAAAAAGATTGTTTTTCTGGAACATCTTGGATCGGCCTTGTTTGGATCAGCGTTGGGTGGGCTAGTTCTAATTCATTGATCTCTGCTTCTAGTGTTTGTTGCTGTTCCTTCACAATATCAAAACGAATCGCTAACTGACTGTGTTCATCATTTAATTGTTGCACCAGCGTATACAAAGAACGCCACTCTGGATCATCAATAAATTCCTGTGGCCGTTGCAATCGATCCCAGCGCCAACGTTGCTCCAATATTTTCAATTCTGACGCTGTTTCCCTTGTCTCTACTTGCAGTCTCTGCCACTCATCCATTAATTGTTCAGTTGAAAATTGCTTTTGCTGTAGTGCTTTCAATTCTTGTTCTTGTTCTAAATAAAAATAATAACGTGCAGACTGCTGATCCATCCCACTATGTCGCTCTAACGAAGCCTCAAGTTCTTCCAGGCGTTCGTTCATTTGTTGATAACGTTTGGTAAATACTTCTAAATCTTGTATTAATGATTCATCCGGTACTTCAGCTAGCATATTTTTTTTCAGTGATTGCCACTCTTCATATAAAGAGAAATTCAATTCTTGTTGATGATACAACGTAAGTTTTTGATTGATTTGTTCGATATCATGCACTAAGAGCTGTTGTTGTTCCGCTAGTCGTTGTTCCTCCATGATCCATTCACTATAGATTGCCTCTTGCTCTTGCTTTTGATGAATCTTTTCTTGTAGTTGTTTCCATTCATTTAGTCGCTGATTAATCACTAATTTTTGACCTTTTCTTTTAAATAACTTATCAGCTGATTGATAATATTCTTGTCTTTTTTGAAAGACATGAGAACTTCCAGTGATCCCTAATGAGATCAACGCATCATGCAATTCTTTTTCTGTTAAATGAGCAAGTTCACTCAGTTGTTCTTGTTGAAATGTAAAAACCTGCTGGAATAACTCTTTCGTCAAAGGTGAAAGTAGTTTTTCTAAGAGTTCGTCACTTCCACTTTGACCATTGAATGTGACCTTCGACTTGCCTCGATTCTGTTGTTTATATCTTTCCACATAAATTTCTCCATGTATGGGATGATTCAGCCATAATTTCCCACCATATGCAGAACCGTCTCGCGGTGTGTAGTCTTTCTTTTTCTTTCCTTTAGAAGGAAAACCAAAAAGGATGGCTTGGATGAATTGATAGATCGTTGACTTTCCCGCTTCATTTTCACCGTAAATTAACTGATTGCCAGAGGTAAAATCAAAGGTTTGTTGACGCCACTTTCCAAAAGCTGCTATTTCGATTTTTAAAATATTCATTCAGTACCCCCCTCAAACAAAAAGTCTTGCCGAATGATTTCTTGGGCCTTTTGTATCGTAGATTCTTGAAAATCCGGTAGCAGATCCAACACTTTGATTGCCTCTTGATTTGTGTAGGCTTCTTGTAATATATGCTGAAAATCTTCTTTTGTTTGGTAATTTTCGAATAGTTGTTCAAACATCAATGTTGAAGCAGACAAAGAAATTTTCACCTTGTTATCTCTTTCTAAAGTAGATATACGCCAAATAACTAAATTCGAAAATTTCCTGTTTGTTTCTTCCTTCAAATAATCTAATAATTCTCCAGAATGAATACGATCCAACACTTCCTGATCTAAGTGTTCATAATCAATGATCTCAAATTCAACGAGTGTCATCTTATTGGGTTCCACTAATTCTTGTTGGATTTTCTTCAATACATCCGTCGTTTGTTTCACTTCTCTGAGAGAAATTTGCTGGCGTTTCCAATAAACCTCTGCTACTTTTATAGGTGTTGTTCGACAAGACGCTCCTTGAAGTTCAACTAGAACTATTGAAGTCGCTGACTCTTCTTTTTTTGTATGTCCTTGTGGTGCACCAGGATAAAGAATTGTTCCTTTTTCATTTAATTTAGTTGGCACATGGATATGGCCTAACGCCCAGTAGTCATAGCCTTTTGCTTCCATTTGCTTTGCTTGAAATGGTGCATAATTCCCATGAGTTGACCCAATTTCACCATGATAGAGTCCAATATGATAGTCGACAGCAAAACGTTGGGGAAATTCAGGTACCTTTTCCTCAGTGATCCATTGTTTTGTGTAACTAAAACCACTGAGTGCGATCGTTTCACCAACATCCGTCGTCATTTGCAGTGTCTCTACAGTTTCCGAAGTAAACAAAGAAAGATTCTCGGGGAATTCAAACCAATATCTCTCTTTTTGATAAAAATCATGATTACCAAATGTTAAAAAAACTGAGATATTGTGTTCTCCTAAGCGCTTGATTTGTTCCGAAAAATGCTTTTGGATCTTTAGCGAAGGACGATTCTGGTGGAAGCTATCCCCTACCAGTAAAACAAAATCAACCTGATGTTTGATTGCTTGTTCCACAAGATTTTCAAGTACGGTCAAATTAGCCCGTAATAATTTCTTTTGAACTTTTCCATCAATTTCCACTAATCCTTCAAATGAACGATCTATATGCAAATCTGCCGCATGAATAAATTTGACCATTAAGCTACTACCTCCCTATATATAAGATAATAAAATACAAGTTTGTCTGTATCGCTTTACTAAAACAGATCGATATCTGTTGGCTTTTTTGGTTTATACATGGTTTATCATAACATTTCCATTGCTTTTTTTCAGCAAAAAACCGAAAATTTGTTCGCATCCAGACAAAAAAAAACAGCTGAACTTTCGTTCAACTGTTTTCATTTGCGTGGCGGCGTCCTACTCTCACAAGGGGCAACCCCTCACTACAATCGGCGCT
>NZ_JBIOTB010000001.1:2965000-3282500 GCF_051715065.1 Enterococcus sp. AZ062
GTTGTAGGCACACGGTTTCAGGTTCTATTTCACTCCCCTTCCGGGGTGCTTTTCACCTTTCCCTCACGGTACTGGTTCACTATCGGTCACTAGGGAGTATTTAGCCTTGGGAGATGGTCCTCCCGGATTCCGACGGAATTCCTCGTGTTCCGCCGTACTCAGGATCCTCCTAGGTGCCTTCCAAATTTCATCTACGGGGCTTTCACCCTCTTTGACTGACTTTTCCAAGTCATTCGACTATCTGAAAGAACTACCATATCGGAGTCCTACAACCCCAATGAGCAAGCTCATTGGTTTGGGCTTTTCCCGTTTCGCTCGCCGCTACTCAGGGAATCGAATTTTCTTTCTCTTCCTGCAGGTACTTAGATGTTTCAGTTCTCTGCGTCTACCTCGTATACGCTATGTATTCACGTATACGTAACATCCTATAAAAGATGCTGGGTTCCCCCATTCGGAAATCTCTGGATCATAGCTTACGTACAGCTCCCCAAAGCATATCGGTGTTAGTCCCGTCCTTCATCGGCTCCTAGTGCCAAGGCATCCACCGTGCGCCCTTATTCACTTAACCTTATCAACCTTGCGGTTGGGTTTTGATCTTTCTTCTAGCGATAGAAGTCCAATCAAGAAAAATAAGCAATTGAACTTATTAAAAAACTCATTCAACGCGGTGTTCTCGGTTTGTATTACTTACATTTTTACTTCAATATCCAGTTTTCAATGAACAAAATTTTGAGAGTAGACCTCTCAAAACTGAACAAAGTATCGACAAACGTGTGTAGTCTCCGTAATATTCCTTAGAAAGGAGGTGATCCAGCCGCACCTTCCGATACGGCTACCTTGTTACGACTTCACCCCAATCATCTATCCCACCTTAGGCGGCTGGCTCCAAAAAGGTTACCTCACCGACTTCGGGTGTTACAAACTCTCGTGGTGTGACGGGCGGTGTGTACAAGGCCCGGGAACGTATTCACCGCGGCGTGCTGATCCGCGATTACTAGCGATTCCGGCTTCATGTAGGCGAGTTGCAGCCTACAATCCGAACTGAGAGAAGCTTTAAGAGATTAGCTTAGCCTCGCGACTTCGCGACTCGTTGTACTTCCCATTGTAGCACGTGTGTAGCCCAGGTCATAAGGGGCATGATGATTTGACGTCATCCCCACCTTCCTCCGGTTTGTCACCGGCAGTCTTGCTAGAGTGCCCAACTAAATGATGGCAACTAACAATAAGGGTTGCGCTCGTTGCGGGACTTAACCCAACATCTCACGACACGAGCTGACGACAACCATGCACCACCTGTCACTTTGCCCCCGAAGGGGAAGCTCTATCTCTAGAGTGGTCAAAGGATGTCAAGACCTGGTAAGGTTCTTCGCGTTGCTTCGAATTAAACCACATGCTCCACCGCTTGTGCGGGCCCCCGTCAATTCCTTTGAGTTTCAACCTTGCGGTCGTACTCCCCAGGCGGAGTGCTTAATGCGTTAGCTGCAGCACTGAAGGGCGGAAACCCTCCAACACTTAGCACTCATCGTTTACGGCGTGGACTACCAGGGTATCTAATCCTGTTTGCTCCCCACGCTTTCGAGCCTCAGCGTCAGTTACAGACCAGAGAGCCGCCTTCGCCACTGGTGTTCCTCCATATATCTACGCATTTCACCGCTACACATGGAATTCCACTCTCCTCTTCTGCACTCAAGTCTCCCAGTTTCCAATGACCCTCCCCGGTTGAGCCGGGGGCTTTCACATCAGACTTAAGAAACCGCCTGCGCTCGCTTTACGCCCAATAAATCCGGACAACGCTTGCCACCTACGTATTACCGCGGCTGCTGGCACGTAGTTAGCCGTGGCTTTCTGGTTAGATACCGTCAAGGGGTGAACAGTTACTCTCACCCTTGTTCTTCTCTAACAACAGAGTTTTACGATCCGAAAACCTTCTTCACTCACGCGGCGTTGCTCGGTCAGACTTTCGTCCATTGCCGAAGATTCCCTACTGCTGCCTCCCGTAGGAGTTTGGGCCGTGTCTCAGTCCCAATGTGGCCGATCACCCTCTCAGGTCGGCTATGCATCGTGGCCTTGGTGAGCCGTTACCTCACCAACTAGCTAATGCACCGCGGGTCCATCCATCAGCGGCACCGTAAAGCGCCTTTCAAAACGAAACCATGCGGTTTCGATTGTTATACGGTATTAGCACCTGTTTCCAAGTGTTATCCCCTTCTGATGGGCAGGTTACCCACGTGTTACTCACCCGTTCGCCACTCCTCTTTTCCCGGTGGAGCAAGCTCCGGTGGGAAAAGAAGCGTTCGACTTGCATGTATTAGGCACGCCGCCAGCGTTCGTCCTGAGCCAGGATCAAACTCTCATAAATAAAAGTTAGAACAATCTTGCGATTGTTAAGCTCAATTTGTTTGCTAGCATATTGCTTGCTTGTTAAAAATGTTTGTTGTCTTGAATTGAATCAAGACGCCCTACACATTTGGTTTGTCTTACTTTGTTCAGTTTTCAAAGGTCTACGTGATAATTGAAACACAACTGCCTCAACTTATCGTTTGTGATCGCCGTAGCAACTTTTATATCTTAGCAAACTCTCGAATGATTGTCAACTATTTTTTAAAAGTTTTTTGAACTCGTTTTTCACAAGGTCGTTTCAGCAACTCACTTATCATAACTCATCGTTTGTTATTTGTCAACATGTTTTTTTGTTTATTTCTTAATAAAATCAACATCTAAAAACTCATCTCTCATAACCAACTTCGTTATATTATCACATGGAATTATGATTGTCAACAAAACTTTTAAACAAATTTCATGATTGTTTTCATGTTTCAGCAACGTTGACTATACTATCATTAAAAAAAAGATTGGTCAAGGTAAAATTTAACTTTCACTGCACCTAATCTTTTTTTATTTATTTCATTCCATTTCTATTTCCTGATAGTTGAAATATTCAAAATCAGCATAGCTCCCTCCTCTTACGTTTAAATCCTGCACACCAATACCAACAAAGTTTCCTGTAAAACCACCTGATAGTGTCTGCACATCAATTTCAGCACCGATTTTTTTCCAGTCTTGCGAACATTTCACATAAAATTGTCCAAAAGTCTTTTCAACAACTACTTTAATCACTGTCTCTCTTCCTCTTAGCGGATAAATTTCAGGCCTAATCGTAACATGTCCGTCAACTGCACTAAGTAATCGGAGACACTTCCCTATCTTTTCATCCCAGGTCACACAACAATAATAATAATTTTCTTCATTTAGAAAAAGAAGCAGCCCAGCCATTTGGTTGAAGTGCTTTGGCTCATATTCCATCTTAGTTTGTGCAATAAATGAAAACGTTGTTTGCCGTATCGCTAATAAGTGTTGGTCAAACGTTGACTGCAGTGATTCTCCTGCGAGCATTCTTAGATAGCCATATCGGCTAGTCAAATCGCACCAAGTTGTGTCTGGTAAACAACGACGAGCGTTCCAACTTTTTTTCATTTCACCTGCAAAATCATCAAAAAAACAAGAATTGATCTTTTGGATCACTTTCTCTTGTGTTGGAATGGTGACGATCTCTCTTGGTTCATTTCCTCCTTCTTTTATCCGCAACCAATAGTCTTCTGTCCAATACACTTCTTGAATAGCTGTTTCTCTACCTAAGATAGCAACACCTTCGATAGGGCGAGTACAAAGATGGACTATATACCATCTGTCGAATTCTGTTTGAACTAAACTTGCATGTCCCGCACATTGTAAACTTGAGCTTGGATACCCATTTGCTGTCAACATTGGATTTTGGGGATCGACTTCGTATGGTCCTAACAAATCACGACTACGACAAACGGTAACAGCATGTCCACTACCAGTACCACCTTCAGCAGTCAGCAAATAATAGTAATCATTGACATAGTAAAGATGAGGTGCTTCGGTCTTTGCGAGTTCGGTTCCTGTAAAGATCGTGTGAATCGGCCCGACTAGTTGTTTTTGTTTTGCATCATATTCTTGAATGACGATCCCTGCTGATTTATTCGGTGTAGTTAGTCGAAAATCCCAGATTTCATTCAAAAGCCATTTCCTACCTGTACGTGGATCATGAAAAAGCGAGGGATCAAAACCACTACTATTTAGATAGATTGGACTTTCCCAAGGTCCATTGATATCCTCTGCGATCATCATGTAATTGTGGGTGTCTTTAAAAGGACGTGTTACGCTTTTAACCTCTGTATAAATAAGATAAAATCGCCCAGCTGAGTAACTGATTTGTGGCGCCCAGATACTTCCATTGATTGGATGACCCTTTAACGATACTTGATCAGTTAAAATATCTGTTTTATGTTCCCAATTGATCAGATCTGTCGATTCATATACACGAATACCTGGTAACCACTCAAAAGAAGAAACGATCACATAATAAGAACTACCCACTTTCAAAATATTCGGGTCTGGATTAAATCCTCGAATGATTGGATTGACTACTTTACTTTGAAACATCCGATCTCCACCTTTGCTCTATTTTTTGGCGATACATACTTGAACCCGCTGCTAATAGATAGAAAAAGACAAAAGGGTACGCAATGAATTGTGTACCGAACAACAACAGGACTCCTGAAATCAAATAAATGAGTGCCGCCATCGGACTTGCTTTTCCCTTCAACGATAGGTAAAGAGCCAGACACAGCCCAACCAATGAGAGGAATAGGCTAACGCTAAACAACCCCGTCATGCTCCGTAGTGACTCAAAGGTTTCTTTTACACTACCAAAGCCCTCTAATGAGAGAGCTTGGTATGTTTCTCGAAAATTTGAAAGGGACATTTGATTGAAGGTCACAGCAATCCCACCAAAAAACAACAAAGCGGTAGACCCACCGATCAAGCCAAAAGTTATTTCCCATTTTTTCGTCATCTAATCGACCTCCGTTTCCACAGTAACCCATGATGCGCGACAAATTCCCCTTTGATACCTATTATTTTTTTCATAAAAGCGTGCTGTTTGTCTGTTTTGTTTCTCATCCCAGTCATGCCAGCCACTTTGGTAGACATGCGCTCCTACATCACACTCTTCAAATGTCACCTGAGCATACGGACGCCAAGGTCGACCTAAATAGATAGAAGGTGCCTCGAAATCTGCGATGATTGCACACCTAAAAAAAAGAAAACCTCGTTCTTGTTCTTTTACCGTTGAAGCGGCTGTGATATAGCCATTAGAAGAACTAACCAAACTATGGATGAAACAGCGTTCAAACAACGCATCTGCCCCACCGAAAATAAAGTCCACCGTCCCTTCGATCCAACATCGTTCATAAGATTGTCGACAATACTTACGCTCCTTTAACACTGGGGTAAAAAATGGGCGACCATCTTTTTGAATCGGAGGCAACGGTCCTGTGCATAATGTATCTTGTTGCCCGCACAACCGACAATTGATCAACTGGACTTGATGGGCATAGTTGAATAGCGCGACTGCTTGACCTACTTGTTCTCCTGCACCAGCGTTATTGATGATTTGTATATTTTCGAGACGAATATTTTCTCCTTCAAGAAATAGTGTCGCGGTTCGAAATGTTTCTCTTGCTTCACCAGATGAAAGTGTTTGTTTCGCAAAACGGCATCCAACAATCTTTACTTCTCCTTGTCCAAACATTTGGAATTTTGACAGCCGACATTCGATATATTCATGATAGACCCCTTCTCGAATGATCATGGTCTTTTTTACGTAATTCGGCAATGAGCTAAGATAAGCAATTCCTGCTTGAATGGTCTGATAGTCCGCTTTTCTTGGAATCGGGTCGATCACGATTTCTGTTTCCATTACAGGTGCTCCTTTAAAAATGCTTGCCACTTACTTCGCATGTCACGTGTTTCAAAGTGTCCACCATTTAAAGAGTGTCCTTGAAAATTCATTGGTACTCCCAGTTGTTGATAATACAAATCTAGCTGTTTATTCAAGTGATAGACGCCTTCTGTTGGACACATTCGATCGTTTGTCCCTACTATAGTAAGCCGTTTACGAGGAGCAATTTTTTGCTGGATAGCTAGGGTCGTATATTCCTTCAATAAATTAGGAATATAATAATAGTAACCGTGGCAATCTAACATCTGATGTTTCAAGAGCGTTTCAACCTCTACTTGGCTAGCTAGGTCAATACATACTTTCACACGTTCATCCAATGCACTTGTCCACCAACTTAATAGTCCACCCATAGATAACCCCATCGTTGCGATACGTTGTGTGTCAATATCTTCTCGTGTTTCCAAGTAATCGATCAAGCTTAGCACATCAAAGATCCGCATTCCCCAAAGTGTTCGTCCTGTTAATAAGAATTGCTTAAAAAGTTCACTTTCAGCAATTCCACTGCGTTCTTCAAATCCCCAAGCATCGATTGCCCATACCCCATATCCCATACTCGTCAAAACCTTCGCAAACGAAGGTTCCACAAAATAGGATGCACCTTCTAACAATTCACTTTTTCCAAGTGAAAAAGCGCCACCATGCGAGTGCAGATAAATCACAACAGGCAGAGGCTCCCTCTTTTTTGCTGGATAAATATAAATGGCAGGAACAGGTTCAAGATCATTTAATGCCAATTGATAATACTCAATTACTTGATCATCGTTGGTTTTTTGTGATAAACAGCTACCACTCGGTCTCAAGCAACGTGCGTCTCTCCCTAAGTACTCAATCAACTCCATTTTATTTAAGTTCCTTCTATAATAGATACATTCTTTTTATCCAACTCTGTCGATCGCATACGTTTAATTTCGATATCTTCCGAATCTTCAATCATGATTGCTGGTCCTTCATGATGATTGATCGTGATCTGCTGGAAAGAAATATGTTTACCAAACCGCACATAAAATCCTTGTTGGCGCATGGGTTCTAAACCCGTCATCATAGCTGG
Organism: Enterococcus sp. AZ062; assembly: GCF_051715065.1. Taxonomy (NCBI): domain Bacteria; kingdom Bacillati; phylum Bacillota; class Bacilli; order Lactobacillales; family Enterococcaceae; genus Enterococcus; species Enterococcus sp. AZ062. The sequence continues at coordinate 2,971,876 of NZ_JBIOTB010000001.1, forward strand.
CACTCCCACTTTTGCATCTTTTGCCATTGATATATCGACATGATCGAAAGAAATGTCTTGAACCGCTTGTTCTGCTAACCCATAAATAAAACCTGCGGAAGCATGGACATTTCTAGCAGTGATCGATGAAAAATGAATACGCCGAACTTGTGGCGTTCGCTCATCGATTGGATACACTTCTTTGTCCCAGACGTAAGGATCTTTGCCACGAGGCCCGCAAAAATAATAAAGATTGATGACAAACGGACACAGTACTTGGTCCATGATCAAATTAGTTACTCGGACATCTTCGATCATCCCCCCTCGACCTCGGCGTGTCTTTAATCGAATCCCACGATCGGTTTGTTGGAATACGCAGTTCGAAATCGTTACATTCCGAATCCCGCCACTCATTTCACTTCCTAACACTACGCCACCATGACCGTGTACCATCGTACAATTGGTGATCGTGATATTTTGACAAGGTACCTTATTAACGGCATCCTCTGTCCCTGCTTTGATTGCAATACAGTCATCCCCAACATCAATATGGCAGTTACTGATATGCACATTGTGACAAGACTCTGGATCAATACCATCTGTGTTCGGGGAATCAGCAGGATTACAAATGACTACATGATCGATCGTCACATCTTGGCAATGATTCGGATGGATCGTCCAACTTGGTGAGTCGACCAACTGGATATCACGAATTGTTACTCGTCGACAATGATCAAAACCAAGCAATTTTGGCCGAGGGTACTCAAGTGTTTCATGCTCCTCTCGAAAAATGCGCCACCAGCTAGGACCACTACCATCTAATTTCCCTAAACCAGTGACAGCAATATTTTCTGCATGTTGCGCATAGATACATGAAGCATAGACCTTTTTAGGTACACCCTCCCAGCTGGATAAAATAGCTGAATACTGAGCTGGGTCATCTGTAAATTTCAATACTGCTCCAGGAGAAAGATACAACTCCACATTACTTTTCAAGCACAATGGCCCCGTTAAAAACTGCCCACTTGGAATGATTACTCTTCCCCCACCTGCTTCGGCTACTTGATCAATGGCTTGTTGGATCACCGTCGTGTTGAGTCTATCGACTGAGGCACCTAAGCTTAAAATATTTATCACTTAGATACACCTTCCACTTCTACTAAGGCTTGCAAAAAGGCACCAACACCTTTTTGATCGTTACATACAATTGGTTCACTAATATAGTAAGCATAAGAACCATCTCTTTGGTCTGCACCGCCTAGACCTGCAACTTGGCAATTTTTATTCAGATTCAGCCAGCCTTCTTTTGTTTCCAAAACAAATTCATCAAACAAACCTTGATAAGATTTTTTCAACTGAGGAAACCACACTTCTTTCTCCAGTATTCCTAAGCGAATCCCCTTTGCCATCGCATAAACGAACATACTGCTTCCTGAAGCTTCTAAATAATTCCCTTTACGTTTCGTTTCGGTTGTTACTTGGTACCAGGTGCCAGTTTCTGATTGATAAGGCAATAATGCTTCCAATGTGGATGTCACAATTTGCCCCAATAATCGACAGTCCACTTCTTTATGCAACAACTCGTAAGTATCGACACACGCCATCAAATACCAACCAATTGAGCGGCTCCAAAAATGATGGGATAATCCCGTTTCTAGATCTGCCCAAGGTTGCTTCATCTTTTCATCCCATGCATGGAACAATAAATTCGTTTTTGAGTCGAACAATCGCTGATAACTGATCTCAAATTGACGTAAGACATCTTGATAATCTTTTTTCGGCGTAAAGGTTTGGATAAATTCTGCATAAAAAGGCGCTCCCATATACAAACCATCTAACCATATTTGCCAAGGATAGATCGCCTTATGCCAAAACACACCTTCAGAGGTCCTTGGATGATTCGACAATTGTTTGGCGCAATTTTCTGCTGCTTTGCGATATTTTTCATCTCCTGTTTCTTTATAGAGGATAAAGAACAGTTTTCCAGTATTGATATGATCGATATTGTATTCTTCTAATTTATAGCCTTTGATCGAGCCATCTTCTTGTACGAAGTAGTCAATATTTGTTTGAATAAAGTCTAAGTACTTCTTCTCCTTCGTTTTCAGCCATAACAACTGAAATCCTTTCAAAACGACACCATAATCATATGACCATTTTCGTTCATATCCTTTATCTTGATACAAATAAGGTGTACGTGCCATAATACTATCTGCTAATTTCTCTGACCAATTCAATCTTCTTCCTCCAATCAATCATTTTAAAAGAGAAAGGGCTGCGGTTGGAATAGTTACAGCCCTTTCTTTGATACATCTACTATTACTGTGCAGCTTTATAAGCCTCTTCATATTCTTCAGCAATTTGATCGCCACCTTGGGCACGCCAATTGCTGATTGCTTGTTTGAATCCATCTTCATCTATTTGTCCCATAATATACTGGACAGTTGCATCGATCATGATTTTTTCGATTTCTGAACCGACTTCATTGTTTTTCTCTGAATCTAATGGAACCGTTGGATCTAACACAACAAACTGTTCATTTTCTTTGACTAATTGATTGGATAATTCTTTCTCTGGATCAGCATCTTTAAATGAAAATGTAACTTCACTTGGTCTTGAACTGGATAATGGTTGCACTTCCTGTTGCCAAAGATCCATGTCGATGTATTCAATCGCGCCATCTTCTTGCAATTGGTAGTGTGTTCCTTCAATACCACCTGTCATCAATTTATACATATCTTCTTCTAATAAATCATCGACAAACTGAAGTAATTTCTTCAATTGCGCTTCATCTTTGACCGAGGATTTAGGAAATGCCAATAGTCCCCCTACGCCATTTCCTTCTGACCATACATGGTAATCCCCATCTTCACCATCTGATATTTTATTTACTGGCACAAGCTCCATCTCTGGTTGAATATCTTTCCCCATATTTTTTAGGTTTTTGATATCGATCATCCCGGTATAGATCCCTGTTTTACCTTGTGCAAATTGTTCCTGTTGATCTGTCTTTTGAGTCACTGCAAAGTCTTGCGCTAAGTAACCGTTTTCAAATAAGTCTCTAGAAAAATTCATCGCTTTCATATACTCATCTGTATCAAATTCAGGTGTAAATTGACCGTTACTCTCTACTTTCCAACCATTCGGTGCACCGTAATACGACGTAAATAATTTGAAGCTCGTGTAACGGATATCACTCGGGGCGCGATCGCCAAAACCAACTGTATCATCGACACCATTGCCGTCTGGATCATTTTCTGTGAATTGCTTCGCTACTTCATAAAGTTCATCCAATGTATCTGGTACTTCCAATCCTAGATTGTCCAACCAATCTTTTCGGATAACTAAACCTGCACGAGCGTAATCTTTTTGCATAGGTACGCCATATAGTGCACCATCGATACTTGCCGCTTCGATTCGATCCTCTGATATCTTACTTAAATTTTTGTAGTCAGCTAAATAATCAGACACATCCCAGAAAACACCGGACTTTAACGCATTTCGCACAGAGGAATTTTTTAACATAGCAATTTGTAGTGTTACGATATCTCCCAGCTCATTTGAAGCTAATGCAGTGGTCAACCGTTCCTCTTTTGACGCATCAGGAATCCAGTTGAACGTCAATTCTGAATTGGTTTTCTCCTCGATTTTATCAACGATCGTATCATTAGGCGGCGAAGCTGTATGTAAAATGTTCAACCACGTGATTCGTGTTTTTCCATCCTCTGTATCTGCGGATGTATCACTTGAATCATTGCCACAAGCTGATAAAGCAAGTATGCTGAGCAAACCGATTCCTGCTGTTACTAACATTTTTTTCTTCATAATTGTTCTCCTTCACTGAATGTATTTTTATCTATTGCTACTTCTTTCTTTTTAAGACGATCAAATAGTTGCACCGCTGTCCAAGTGATGGCAAAAAAGAAGAAGCTACTCCCCATGAATGTCAACATACCAGGCACTAAGCGAATAATTACCGCATAACTGCCAATAATGATTAATAGTAAAACAAGTGAATAATGTAACTGAGAAAAACCAAACAAAAAAGCCATTTTGATTTTATAAAACATCCCTTGCCATTGGTAATGGGCCATAATCGGGAAAATATACAGCGCAGATAACACGTAAAAAAAGCTGATGACCAAAATCACTACGCGTAAGTACCAATTTTGGATATAGGCAAGATCTACGTACAGGACGAAAGCAACTGCAAAATATAACCAACTGATCAACAACGTTTCTTTGTAATTTTCTTTAAAATAGCGAAAGTACGTATGTGTCAGTGGAAAATCTTCAGATGAGCGTAGCCACTTTCGGATCACTGAGACCATTGCGTAAGACGCTGGACCAAAAGTGAATAGTCCGAGACCCAAAACGACTAATATTCCCCACAAAAAATTTAAGTAAACGAGTTGCAGGAGTCTGATCAAATTTTTATTTGTACTCTCTAACTTTTGCAACATCTGTTTGCTCCTTTTCTAGTACACACCGTCTTCACCCAATTTTTTTGCTAACTTGTTCGCAAGTACGACCATAAACAAGCCCACTACACCTTTGAATAAGCCCATTGAAGTACTAAAACTTAATTGTCCATTTTTCAATCCAGCAGTATAGATATATGTATCAAAAATCTCTGCCACACTGCGATTCAATGAATTGAGTAGTAAGTACATATGCTCAAATCCTAAGTCAAGTGTTTGACCAATTTTTAAAATCAACAAGGTAATGATCACTGGACGGATCGCAGGTAATGTCACATGCCACGTCTTACGTAAACGTCCTGCCCCATCCATTTCGGCTGCTTCATATAATTGCGTATCTACTGCGGTGATTGCAGAGAGATAAATGATCGTTGACCACCCTAGTTCTTTCCAAATCACCTGTCCAATGTAGACTGTTCGTGTCCAGTCAGGCGACGTCAAAAAACTTATTTTATCTAGCCCAATACTGGCCAAAAATTCATTGATGACCCCACCGTCCACATTCAAAAAGACATAGGTGATTGAGACGATGATGACCCAAGACATGAAATGCGGAATGTAAATGATTGTTTGGATACTATTCTTGAATCGCTTGTTCGTTACTTCATTCAATAGAAGTGACAGAATGATCGGCATTGGGAAAAAGACAAAAATATTCAGTCCAAACAAAATCAGCGTATTCCTCAACAGCATAAAAAATGTTGGCTCAGTAAATAATCGAATGAAGTGCTTGAAACCAACCCAAGGACTACCAAGAATCCCCAGATAAGGTTGATAGTCTTGGAACGCAATCACTAAGCCACCCATAGGTAAATATCTGAAAACAATGAAATAAAGGATTCCTGGAAGAATCATCAAGTACAAAAATTTATTCGTTTTGATTCCAGCAATCGTCTTCCTTCTTCTTTTTATTCGTTCTTCCTTTTTTGATAAAGTAATTGAACCCAGCTCTCTTTTTACACTCTCCATAAGCCCTCCTTGTTAAACATTGTGTGACTTTAACCGCTATCCACAGCATAAAGGAAGAAAAGTAATTCCGTATATAATCATTTTCACTGACGTAGGTAACTGGCGATCATCACTTGATTCCTCACTTTCCGCTTCATCTGATCGATTTTTTAGGGAATGCCCGTTGCAGCTATATGAAACCTCATGATTTTCCTTCCCTAAAAAATGATTATGTACGTAATTTCAAGCAGATGATAGATTGGAGGTACAAAAATACTTATGGTTTAAGGAGGGTTCTCTCTAAATGAAAAAAAAGGTTTCGCTTGGAGAAAAAAGCTTTACGATTTTTAATTCCATTTTTCTACTATTATTAGCTTTGATCTGTATCGTACCGTTTTTAAATATCATCGCCACTTCATTTGCTTCTACACAAGAAGTCGTAGCAAAAAAATTCATCCTTTTCCCTACTACGTTTTCTTTAGATGCCTATCGTTACATCTTATCTACACCAACGATTTTCCGAGCTTTAGCTGTTTCTATTGGGGTTACTGGGCTTGGGACGGTCGTCAGCATGTGCGTGACTTCATTGATGGCCTATGGATTATCACGTAAATATCTTTTTGGGCGAGGATTTTTTAACTTTATGGTTGTCTTTTCCATGCTCTTTAGTGGTGGAATGATCCCGACATTCTTAGTGGTGCGCTCCTTGGGATTGATCAATTCGTACTGGTCGATGATTTTACCTGTAACTGTCAACGCCATGAACATGATCATCATGCGTAACTTTTTTCAAGCTTTACCTAATAGTTTAGAAGAATCTGCCAAAATGGATGGCTGTACTGATTTTGGGGTCTTTTTCAAAATTATGTTGCCCCTTGCTTTACCTTCCATTGCGACGATTTCACTTTTTTATGCTGTGACCTATTGGAATACTTATATGACGGCGATTTTATACATTAACGATTCCTCAAAATGGCCGATTCAAATCTTGTTACGTCAAATCGTGATCGTGTCAAGCGGGATGCAGGCAGAAAGTAGTGCTGTCGATATCATTCCACCGGCACAAACGATCAAAATGGCCGTCATCGTGATTGCTACAGTGCCAATGTTGGTTGCTTATCCATTTGTTCAAAAGTACTTTGTAAAAGGGGCATTGGTCGGCTCTGTCAAAGGTTGACCCTTTCATACTTAAAGATACGCTTAAAATTAATTATTCATTTAAATAGCACGATCTAAGAAAAACTAATTTTTCAAAGATCGTGCTATTCCTCACAATAAAAACAAATATTTTTCCTGAGTAACTCATGTAGGACTTTAATGATCGGTGTCACTAAGTTGTCCTCAGCGGTTTTTCTTACGGTACTCACCAGGAGTGACGGATTCTTTCTTTTTGAAAAAGCGAATAAAATTTTGTGAGTTACGATATTTGAGTCTTTCTGCTATTTCTTTCACGGATAACGTCGTCTCCGTCAACCACTTCTTAGCGATCTCTAAGCGATAGTTCTGAATGAAATCTCCAAAGTTTTCACCGGTTTCTTTTTTAAACACGTTACTCAAATAGTTAGGATTATAATGAAGGCGATCTGCCACCATGTCTAGCGACAGATCACGATCATATTCGCTATAGATGATATGGATCATTTTTTCTGATAACGATTTAAACTCTTGCTCCGTGATTTCTTGAGAGTTTTTTGTGATCGGTTGAACAAATTGTTCTAACAGCAATTGTTCAAGTTCTTGAGGATGATAAGTATATAACACCTTAACATATATTTGCTTCAATTCTTCAAACTGCGTAATATTCACACCCAATAGTTGCCCCAACTGAACAAATTCATTGACTAAACGAATAGCTACAACTTCTCGATTCAATCGATTTTTATTTTGAGTGAACATCTCAACGATCAATTCGTGAAGAAGGCAACTGACGTGTTCGTTTCCTGAACGGATTGCTTCAAATAAACGATTTTGTTTTTCCATCGGATATTTGATCAGTGTCTTCTCCTGTTGCTCTGAGATGATTTCATGGTAGAACACAATTGAATTTGGTCCAGTGTTTACCCGATGATATAAGGCTTCTTTCGCTTGGTCGACAGATTGCTTACTGTCATTCAGCGTAGTAAAACAATCACTGATCCCAATGCTAACAGTCAATTTGAGATATTCTTGAATCATTTTTTGTATCTGGCGACAGTGATCCATTACTTTTTTATTCGCGAATACTTCTTCCTTTGGACTTCGATAAATCGTTGCTTGCATTTCTTCGTTTAGCACGATAGGAATCATTCGTTCTTCTTTAGGAACAATCTCAGCAATCATTTGGTTGATAGCCAATAGTAATAAATCTCGTTCTCCTCCATGGCTCTCTTCTAAAAGATCGATCTGCACGATTGCTGTATAGTAACATTCATTTTGCGAGTCATAGTTGAACTGCTGTAATCGTTGATCCAATTCCCGTTTTTCCACACGATTTCTAAAGAGGCTCAAGACAAATAAAGTTTCTAGTTGTGGTTTCTGTGTAATCAAATTCGCACTTAATAATTCATTTTCACCAATTACTTGGCTCACTGACTGGACAACGTTCTCTAATTTCTTCCCAGACAAGCCTTCCGAATGGAGATTCAGTCGGTCTTGAATCTGACTGATAGGACGAACATATCGTTCAGAAAAGATATAGGACAAGCCCCCCAGTAAAATGATCAAAGTAAAGGATACAGTGGCTAATCCGATTTGCAAGTTTCGGACAGTCGTACCTATAGTTGCAGGATCGATCTCTAATTGATACTGCCATTGATTGTAATCAGATTGGAGCAAGATGAAATTCCGACCATTCCTTTGAACCACTGTTGGTACATTCGCTTCTATATTTTTGACTGTTATCATCCCTTCTCTTGATGATTCAGCATCGGTAAAAAGGATCTCTGCTCCATAATAGATCGTTAAGCGATCTTCATTGCTTCGTTCAATGATTCGTTTCAGCGCCTGGTGGTCGATCGAAGCAAAACCTAGCGCATATTTTTCACTGACTGCTTTAGGTAATGCAACAACCATTTCAATTCCATCAGATTGTTTCGTCCAAAAAACTTGTTGATCTTGATGGACGTACTGGGCTTTTAAATCAGTCGCTTCTTGTGGTGATAGTTGATTCAGTGAACCATTCACGACACCCCAACCGCCTTTTAGGCTGACTAACTTAAACGCATTTTCCTCCATTGCGATCGTTTCAATAAAATTAAGTTCTTTTCGTACTTCGGAATAAATAGCGTAGTCGGTATGATTCAAGGGAGATTGAAATATTTCGGAGAAGTTTTTAGTGGAGCCGTATGTAGCGAAAGAATACTCGATCGTTCGAAACTTCCATTCTACATTTGTTTTGATTTGTTTCAATAGATTTTGTTTATCTAGTAAATAGTTCTCTTCAATCGAGTCATAGGTGTTGGTATAGATAAATAAGCTAAAGCCAATGACCAGTACCATACCGATAATAAAAATCGGTAAAAACATTTGATAAAACAACATTTTATTTTTCATCAAACTTCCTCTCCTCCCGAAATTAAAAGGCTTACATTTTATGTAAAATTGATTATCTTCTAAAGCAATGAGTATCTTCACTCTTTCAGATTAACATACTACTATTTAAAAACATAAGTTTTTTTGAAAGAGTCAAACCTAACGATATCAAGCTATGTTGACTAAAACTTCTATTCATATTACGATAAATGCGCCACCAATTGATTGATTTAAGCATGAACACAAGCAATAGATTTTGCTATCAACAAAAAACACCAAATTCGTGAAAAATAAGCATGTAGCCGTCATAAAAATAACAACTATTGATAATTCTCGTTACGTTTCAGAGATTTTTATCATAAAATTTTTGTCTCACAGAAAGGAAATCATTCAATGGAAAGATTAACTAAAAAGCAATACCCTAAAAATCAAGCTGCAATTACTTGTCTACAGTTTGGTGAAGGGAATTTTATGAGAGGATTCGTTGATTGGCAACTTCAGCAGTTAAACAATCAAGGCCTCTATCAAGGAAATGTTGCAATCGTCCAACCACTAGCTCACGGACTAAGTGACAAGCTGGCTGAACAAGATCAACTCTATACAGTTCTACTCCAAGGGTTAATTGATGGTAAAGTCATCGATACGACAGAGCCGATCACTGTGATCGACCGTACGCTCAACCCTTACGAGCAATGGCAAGGGTTCCTCGCATTGGCAGAAATCGATGAATTAGCCTTTGTCTTTTCTAATACGACAGAAGCTGGTATTAGTTATCATGAAGCCGATACGCAAAATGATCTCCCCCCAACAAGCTTCCCCGCAAAATTGACTGCCTTTTTGTATCATCGATTCAAAATGAATAAAAATGGACTCACGATCATCCCATGCGAACTGATTGATCGCAATGCAGAGCTTTTAAAAAAATTCGTTTTACAGTATGCAAAAAATTGGCAGCTTGAAACAGAATTTATCGATTGGTTACACCAAGAAAATCATTTTTATTGTAGTTTGGTGGATCGGATCGTTCCTGGGTTCCCGAGAGATGAAATCGATGAACTGCACCAACGATTGGGATATGACGATCAACTGTTGGTAAAAGCTGAACCATTTATGTTGTGGGTGATCGAAGCACCGGAGGAATTGAATGAACACTTACCATTAAAAAAAGCAGGTCTGAATGTTGTCTTGACTGATGATTTGACGCCCTATCGTGAACGAAAAGTCCATCTACTCAACGGTCCTCATACTGCAATGGTGGCGATTGGTCTACTGTCAAACGTCTCAACAGTCGAAGAAGTCATGAAAGATCCTCTACTATCCGATTACATCAACACATTAGTGACTAGGGAATTGATCCCAATGCTACGCTTACCTGAAGAAGAGTTGCTGGCATACGCTAGACAAATCAACGAACGGTTCTTAAATCCTTTTGCACATCATCAATTACATGCGATTGCTTTGAACAGTGTTGCCAAATTTCAAACACGATTACTACCTATTCTAAAAAAATACATTGAAAAAAGGGAAGCACTTCCTTCCTATCTGACTGTCTCATTTGCTGCCTTGATCTTGCTTTATCGTGCCGATCATTCGAAAATCCATGTAAACGATGACCCAATGGTACTCGCTAGTTTCGCTGAAGCTTGGGCTGAGCCAGAGACTGCTGTCCTTCAACTATTGAAAAATCCAACGCTTTGGGGCGAAGATCTATCCGTACTTCCTGATTTAACAGAAACAGTTTCACATTACGTGACAGAGATCGATCAAAAAGGCATTCGTAACGTATTATATGAATTGAAAGGATGAAAAACATGACTGATCCAGATTTCTCCACTCGAATCATCCAATTACACCCACAGGACAGCGTTGTCGTAGCTACTACCACGATTCCAACGAATACAACACTTCGCTTCGATGATGTTACATTAACTACCTTTGAAGAAATCCCCTTAGGTCATAAAATTGCTTTGTCTGATTTGAGCGCAGGGGCTGATGTGATCAAGTATGGCTATCCGATTGGTCATCTCTTGACGGATGTCAAAGCAGGACAATGGATACATACGCATAATATCAAAACAAATCTTTCTGGTGAGGAAAGCTACCAATACCAACCAAAATCATGCCCCATCGTCTATCCACAAGAAAATCGCACCTTTCAAGGCTATCTTCGTGAAGACGGACAAGCTGGGATTCGCAATGATCTCTTTATCGTTCCAACCGTTGGCTGTGTCAATGGAATCGCTGAATTGATCATCCAAGAATATAAAAAACGACATGCAGATGACAATCCTTTTGATCATCTCACGATTTTAAAACATCCTTATGGTTGTTCTCAATTAGGCAAGGATCATGAGAATACGAAAAAGATTCTAGCTGATGCGATCCATCATCCGAATGCTGGCGGTGTGCTTGTATTTGGATTAGGTTGTGAGAATAATACGATACAAGAATTAAAGGCTAGTTTAAATAAATATAACAAACAACGAGTAAAATTTTTAACTGCCCAAGATGTCACTGATGAAATAGGACATGGCGTCTCTTTGCTTGAAGAATTAGCAGAAATCGCACGAAGAGATTTCCGTGTTCCTGTTCCTCTGGATAAACTAACGATTGGGCTAAAATGCGGTGGTTCAGATGGGTTGTCAGGGATTACTGCAAATCCATTGCTAGGTGCCTTTTCTGACTATTTGATTTCACAAGGTGGTAGCACGATCTTGACGGAAGTGCCCGAAATGTTTGGTGCCGAACAAGTTCTGATGGCACGAGCAGAAAATCAAGCAGTCTTTGAATCGATCGTTCGATTGATCAATGATTTCAAACAATATTTTCTCTCTTATAATGAACCAGTCTATGAAAATCCTTCTCCCGGAAACAAAGCAGGTGGTATCTCTACCTTAGAAGACAAGTCACTTGGTTGCACCCAAAAAGCAGGAAATTCAACGGTAGTCGATGTGTTAGCTTATGGTGAAAAAGTACGTAAAACTGGGCTGAGTTTACTGGAGGCACCTGGTAATGACCTTGTTGCCGCATCTGCGTTAGCTTCTGCTGATTGTCAACTCGTCTTGTTCACCACAGGCAGAGGAACACCTTTTGGTTCTTACGTTCCCACGCTAAAAGTATCAACCAATACACCTTTATTCGAACGAAAACAACATTGGATGGACTTTGATGCTGGTGAATTGTTGACTCAATCCATGGCAGAGGTCTTACCTTTATTTATCGATAAAATCATCCGTGTTGCGAGCGGAGAAGAGACAAAAAACGAAGCCAACGATGTAAGAGAACTAGCTATTTTTAAAAATGGTGTCACACTTTGATTTTTCTTATCACTACCCAATCTGAAATTGAAAGAAGTGAAGTAAATGTTTTTATCTGATGATTTTTTATTAACCAATCAATGGTCAAAAAAACTGTACTATTCATCTGCTGAAAAAATGCCGATCATCGACTATCACTGTCATCTATCACCAAAAGAAATTTATGAGAACAAACCTTTCACTAATTTGACAGAAGCCTGGTTGAGTGGCGATCATTACAAATGGCGTTTGATGCGAGCCTGTGGTGTTCCAGAAGAAAAAATCACTGGTCACGCCTCAGATTACGAAAAATTTTACGCTTGGTGTCAAACGGTGCCGAAAATCATAGGCAATCCTTTGTATACTTGGACACATCTTGAATTGAAACGTTTCTTCCAAATCGATTTACTGATCAATGAAGAAAATGCTCTTAATATCTGGGAACAAGCAAATAAACGGTTAGCTGAACCAGCGTTTCGTCGACGAGAGATTGCGAAAAATGCGAAGGTGACTGTCATTTGCACAACAGATGATCCCATTGACGAGTTAGTCTATCACGAATTATTGGCAAAAGAAGAACCTGATCTCACAGTATTACCAGCGTTTCGACCAGATGCTGCATTAAATCTCACCCACGAGGGATTTTCTGAATGGTTGTCAAAATTGTCTCACGTAATTGGCAAACCAATCGCTGATTACACTTCTTTGATCACCGCATTGAGTCAAAGGATCGACTATTTCCACCTGCATGGCTGTCGCCTATCGGATCATGGATTAGATCGCTTGTCCTATCACAAAGCTTCTGAAAAAGAACTTGAACAGATTTTCCAGAAAGCATTGGCAAAAGAAACACTGACACAGACAGAAATTGATGCTTATCGAACAGAAACACTCAACAGGCTGATCCCTCTGTATCATGCGCATGGTTGGACGATGCAGTTGCATCTCCATGCTTATCGTAACTGCAATACCCAAGCATTCACACGCTTAGGGCCAGATACTGGTTACGACGGGATCAACGATCAACCACTAACCAGCCACCTGCAACAATTGCTGGATCATGCCGAGAAAAACAATCAATTACCGAAGACCATCCTTTATTCGCTCAATCCAAATGATTATCCCTTACTGCTTGCTCTGATGGGTAGCTTTCAAAAGGAAACGGCTGGAAAACTCCAACTCGGTTCTGGTTGGTGGTATAACGATACCCGAGCAGGCATGCGTGAACAGATGACACAACTTGCTGATAGCGGTGTTTTAGGAAATTTCGTCGGTATGTTGACGGATTCTCGCAGTTTTCTCTCTTATACACGACACGAGTATTTTCGACGTGTTCTCTGTGAGCTGATCGGTGAAATCGTGGAACGAGGCGAAGCGCCCGAAGACATCCATCTTTTAGGAACCTTAGTGGAAGATATCTGTTATACAAATGCGCGAAACTATTTCGGTTTCTTTGAGGAAGAAAAGTGACTATGCAAACGATCCATATCGCAGGCGATTCCACTGCTTCAATCAAAAACCTGACTGCTCGACCAGAGACCGGCTGGGGAGAAGTCCTCGGTAAATACTTCCAACCTAAGATTCGGATAAACAACCGAGCAAAAAATGGCCGTAGTTCAAAATCATTCATTGAAGAAGGACGATTCACTTGCTTGAAAGAAGAATTTCAAGCGGGAGACTTTTTACTGATCCAGTTTGGCCACAACGACCAAAAAATCACTGAAGCAAAAGGAACAGAACCATTTGGTGGGTATCTGGAGGCACTTGATATCTATGCGCAAACAGCCTTATCCTTAAATGTACAGCCAATTTTCTTGACCCCTGTCACACGACGCCTTTACTTAAAAAATGGGGAATTAGATCCGAACTGCTTAGGAGAATATCCAAACGCAATGAGGCAATTCGCAGAAAAAAATAACTACCCTATTTTGGATGTTTTTACTCGATCACAAACTACTCTTCAACAGTATACGCAAGAAGAAACAAAAAAATTCTACTTGCATTTACCAGTTGATACTTATGAAAATTATCCCTCAGGCCTTTGTGACAACACCCATTTTAGTCCAGAAGGCGCTGCTTTAGTCGCTCAACTCGTCGTTGAACTACTAAAAGAAACAGATTTTTCATTAGTAAATTACCTTGAAACCTCTTCTATCTAAAACTCGATTCAAAGAATTTACAATTTTCCCCAGACAAAGCGTGTCTGAGACATTAGGACTCTCGCCCCCCTAAAACCGAATAAACGGCGGGAACAGAAGTAACCTCTTCGAAAAATAAGGAGCCACCCACAAAAATTTTAAAAACAATTTTCGTGGATGGCGCCTTATTTCTTGAGGCTAAACACTTCTGTCCCGACCTCATTCAGTCTATTAAATTATGACTCACCGACACAATCAAAGACTTTGTGTTTGATTGTTATTCTTTGGTTTTTCCGCTAGCGAAGGCCTTCTAGACGTAATTGCCAAGCTGACACCCTCTTTTAATTTTTCAAACATAAAAAGATCTTTATTTTCTATTTGTGGACTTTGGCGGATTTCTTGAAAGATCATTCGTTGGTCTTTCACCGTATAACGTGCATATTCGTGGATATAACGATGAGTTATCATGAGCGAAAGAAGAGAAAAAGGCGTGTGGTTCTTTTGTTTTTCTGTTAACCGCTGGTAAATGACTCGATCCAGTTTTTCTGCCCAAATCAAACTGTTTTGATAATGCTCGAAATGCGTTTTTGTGGATACCCAACGAAAATGTTTATCATAGGCCCATGAATCTTCGACAAGTTGATGTTTCATTTTTTTTAGTGTCTGTAGTAACTCTTTTGTTCGTTTATGTAGAATAAATTGATTGAAAAGTGCTAAGTCAAAAGGTTTTGTAACATTCAATTCTTTAATAGGTGCGTTAATTTCAATTGCCATTTTTTTTCGCATAGGTTCACATCCTCTCATTTGTTTATTGGTGTCTTTCTGCAACTTAATGATAACAAAGGATGATCCTTGCCTGTCCATCACTTTTTCTCCTGAAAGAAAAAATTGTTTTTTATAAAAAAAACTGGCATGAAATCCTTTAGAGATTTCATGCCAGAGAGTTATTTTGCTGATGACTATTCGCTGTACAAGTCGCGTACTGGTGTCATGATGATACGGTTCAAATCATTGATGATCGTGCTGAATCCTTGTTCTTTTTGCATCAAGTCATTGATAACTTCTTCTGTTTGGATTTTCATTGCCATTTCTTGGGCTCTGGCAGCATCTTCATCGCTGAATTCTTGTCCGCTCATTTGTTTTTCTTGTAATTCGATTTGCATTGCTTGGAAATCTTTGAATAGTTGATGTGCTTCTTCATTCGCTTTTACTTTTGCATAAGCTTCTTCTAGCTCTTTGAATTCTTTTAGTTCACGAATCTCACGTTCGATTTGATTTGCACTATCATAAATATTTGACATACGGAGGCCTCTTTTCTTCTATTTAATAAACTCTATTGTAACATGAGGTGATTCGTTTTCAAAGTGCCTACTCTCCCTGGAATCGACGCCATAGATCTCGTGTTGCATCACCGATACCTTGTACGCCTTCTCTCAGCATATCACCAAAATTCCTTAGACCGTCTTTCGCTTGTTCGCCATAACGATCTAAATTGTCTTGCCAGTTCCCCTGATTCTCTTCATTGGTTTGTGAATTATCTGGTACTTGATCTGCTGGGACGACTTGACCACCGGTAGCATAGGCATCCGCAACATTGAATCTTGTTTGCTCAGTGTAAGGCAAGATGCCTTCTGCTGCCGATTTGAAGACTTTCCCCACCACATTGCCACTTGTACCTTCTAAGTAGTGAAGTTCACTCGTTTCTTCAAATCCCAACCAAGTAGAGATGACTACATCTGGGGTATATCCAACAATCCATTGGTCATTCGCTTTTGTTGCATCAAAATTGGTTTCTGTCGTTCCTGTTTTTCCTGCCACCGTATAACCATATGGATTCGCTGCAACACCCGTTCCATTTGAGAACGTACCTAGTAACATGCTGGTCATTTGGTTCGCCGTTTCTTCGGAAATGACCTGCTTTGGTTTACTGTTGGTATTATCAACGATGACTGCTCCAGTAGAGTCAACGATCTTGGTGATCAAATGCGGTGTATACATCTTCCCATTATTGGCAAATGAACCATAAGCCCCCGCCATAGTCATAGGAGATAC
This sequence comes from Enterococcus sp. AZ062, assembly GCF_051715065.1. NCBI lineage: Bacteria > Bacillati > Bacillota > Bacilli > Lactobacillales > Enterococcaceae > Enterococcus > Enterococcus sp. AZ062. The sequence goes on from NZ_JBIOTB010000001.1 coordinate 2,988,280, forward strand.
CCCATTTTTCAAACCACCTAACGCTAACCCATAATACTTGTCTGAATCAGCTAAAGGTAAGCCAAATTCTTTTGTCTTATCAAAGCCTTTTTGAAGACCGATCTCATGAAGTAACCACACAGCTGGTAAATTCAAGCTTTGAGCAACCGCTTGATACATCGGTACTTCCCCTTGATAGGTCCCATCAAAGTTGTGTGCATCATAATAAGATTGTGGTTTATCTTCAAGAATACTTGACGGTGTATAGCCAGCTTCTAATGCGGGAGCAAACACACTAAGCGGTTTGATCGATGAACCAGGTGAACGTTTCATCTGCGTCGCAAAGTTGAATCCTCTAAAGACATGTTCCCCACGTCGACCAACGAGCGCTGCAACCCCGCCTGTTTTCGGATCTAGTGCAACTGAACCTGATTGGACCATGGCACCATCTGTCGCATTTGGAGGGAATAACGCATCATTTTGATAAGTCGCTTCTAGTTGTTGCTGATAATTCTGATTCAATGACGTATAGATTTTATAGCCTTTATTCATGACATCTGCTTCATCTAAGCCATATTCACTAACAGCTTCATCAATCACTGCATCAAAATAATAAGGATAACGATAACCAGACTCCGAACCAGTATACGTATCATTCAAATAGTGCGTGATGTCCGTTTGAGACTCAGCAGTTGCTTGTTCTTCACTGATTTTACCATTTTCTGCCATCACACTTAGCACTGTGTTTTTCCGATTATTGGCATTTCCCGGATGATCGATTGGGTTGTAGATACCAGGCCCCTTTAGCATCCCCGCTAACGTAGCAGCTTCAGACAGAGTGACATTGTTAGCATCCACTCCGAAATAGCGTCTAGAGGCATCTTGCACGCCCCAAACCCCATTACCAAAATAGGCATTGTTCAGATACATCGTTAAAATTTCTTCTTTGCTGTACTTCTTCTCGATCTCAATCGCTAGAAAAAGTTCTTTTGCTTTTCGGTCAAACGTTTGATCTAGTGTAAGATACGCATTTTTGGCTAACTGTTGGGTAATTGTACTTCCGCCACCCCCGCCTGTACCACCAGATGTAATCATCCTTACTGCTGCTCTGGCAATCCCTTTGATATCAAAACCAGGATGTTGATAAAAATTCCGGTCTTCGGTCGAAATAACGGCATCTTGGATCAATGGAGAAATCGCATCTAACTCCACATAAGACCCTTTTTGCGCATACAACGTCCCAGCCTCTTCATTATTTTTATCATAGATCACGGTCGATTGACTCAAACCAGATTTCAGTGTTTCAACATTCGCTTGTTTTGCTAATACAAATAGATAAATACTCGTGATCAATACGAAGATCAGTCCGATCAGTAAAATCAACTTGTTGATATGATATTTTTTCCAAATGCGCTTGCGCCAGCGATGGAATTGTCCAAGGTAAGGCTTAATCCATCGCCAAAAACTGATGAGCGCAGTTTTTATTCTTCCTAACATGCTCTGAAAATCCATTCACTTCTTCTCCTGTCTATTGATCTCATTCTTCTCATTTTAACATAACTAATTATGCGTGACGTCCTGCTTGAGATGTAGGTGTACGCTTTGTTTATTCACAATGTGGATAGTTTAGCATATGAAATGACAGAAATTTTCCATTTTTTTCTTAAATATCTGTTAAAAATGTTACAATGAATCTGAATTTCAATGAAAGGTGTGAGCATGTGGACATCACGATCACGTTACCTGAATCTCATCCAACGATGACGATTCGAGAATTACTAGAAAACGAGTGGCTTGTACCAAGAAAAGTCCGTCACTTTTTGCGTATACGTAAAAACGTCTTAGTGAATCGCGAACCTGTTTTATTCCATCACGAAGCAAAAGCTGGGGACCAGATCACTTTGCACTTTGAGGAAACTGACTATAGTTACCAAGATGTTCAATTGGGGGAAGCAACAAAAGTCAGCGTGTTGTACGAGGACGAGCACTTGATCATTGTTAATAAACCAGTCGGTATCAAAACGCATCCGAATGAACCGACGGAAACGAATACGTTATTGAATCATCTGGCTGCTTACTTAGCTCAAAAAAACCAACGTCCATATGTCGTTCACCGATTAGACAAAGAAACAAGCGGGGCTGTTCTATTCGCTAAAAATCCTTTTATTTTGCCTATTTTAGGTAGAATGTTGGAACAGAAAAAAATCTACCGCCGTTATCAAGCCGTTGTCTGGGGTAAAATTTCTCAAGATGTAACAATCACAGACAAAATCGGCAGAGATCGTCATGATCGTCGCAAACGAGTGGTCGATCCAAGAAATGGGCAACCAGCCAGCACACATGTCCAAGTCGCCGAAGTTTCGGCAGATAAAACAAAGGTCTATTGTGTCCTAGATACAGGGAGGACGCATCAAATCCGCGTACACTTAGCGCATCAAGGCCACCCCATTGTTGGTGACCCGCTCTATCAAACGAAGTTAGCGAAACGTTTGATGCTCCATGCGTTGGAACTCCATATGACCCATCCATTTACACAAGAAAAAATCATTGCACGAGCATTGCCGGGATTATGGTAAACACTTGAAAATAGTCATAAAAAAAGCTGAGATTTGGGAACTTAATACGGTCCCGATTCTCAGTTTTTTCCTATTTCTATCAAAAAATATAAATCGACAGTAAGCATCTATATGTTTCACTTACATTATATGTATATAAAACATCAAGGAAATCATTCATATGAATATTGAAAGAACTAACCTTTCGTCACAAATTGCTGTAGCAACCAAAGCGACTGCTGTTACTATGGAGAACATGACCGCTGCAATAGATACTGGCTATGAAAAATTGATGCAAGCTGTTGCCCAACAAGGTGCCCAACTGATTAGCGCCCCCTACTGTGCTTATCTGAATAGCAACGAAGACTTTACCGTCTTTGACATTGAGTTAGGGATTCCTATCAATACAGCTATTTCTGCAAGTGATGAGGTGTATATGAGTCAAACGTATGGTGGAAAAGCCGTTATTGCCACACATCAAGATTCTTACGCCACACTTGAGGCAACATATGAGGCAATGCTGGTTTATCTCCAAGAAAATCATTTGGAAAGTACAGGCGTTTATTATGATTACTATCTAAGTAATCCGCTTGATACACCGGAAGACCAATTATTGACACAAGTTGTTTTTCCAATCAATTAAGTTCGGATTCATGTTGCTCCAAACCAGTCTCATTTGCAACGATTATTTCTTGTAAATAATACTTCTATGACCAATAGCAAATATTTCAATTATAATTTCAGAGTCAATTATATTTGCTAGTATGCGATAATTCCCAATGCGGTACCGCCACTCACCACCTCGATTTCCCGTCAATCCTTTACCGTGTTGTCGAGGGGTGCTGGTTCCTTCCAAATTTTTTCTAATCCAAGCAACGATTATTCTTGCTTGATTTCGATCCATCTTTCTTAACTGTTTCTGCGCTTGAGGCATATAGATAACTTTATACTTCATCTAACAACTTCTCCATGTCAGACTGAGAAATCCCCTTCTCTTTTTTCTTTTTAGAAAGTGCCATTGCATCTTTTAATAATTTTAAATCAATCTCATCTTCGATTTTATCAAGTACTGAAGTCCTGTAAAGTTCCGTCAATGATGAGTTATGTGCTTTAGCATATTCTGCTACTAGTTCTTTTTCATCATCTGGAATTCTAAATGTAATTGTGGATTGTCCCATAATCTACCCCTCCCTCTAATTTGTAACAACATCGTACTAAAAATACATTCTTTTGTCAACACAACGTTAGTACGTAACATATAGAATAAAAAAGAACGGCTACCAATAATGACAGTCGTTCTCTATACCTATTTTTATTCAAGTTTCCATCTAAAAATTAAAAGTCGCTATTTTCTTCTTAGATTTATGCAAATGCGTTTGCTTCTCGATGTGCCTTTTCCGCTAACAGCAGACTTCCAATGATCCCACTTTCATTCGGCATGCCCCATTGAACAATATACTCATCTACTGGCGGTGTTTCCATGTAACCAGCCATCAATGTCATAAATTGTTCTCTCACTTTTTGTAGTAAGTGTGCTTGATTCATGACACCACCACCTAAAATGATTTTTTCTGGCGCTAACGTCAATGTATAATTGACTAATGCTTGTGCAAGATAATATGCTTGGATATCCCAGACAGGATGATCCTCAGGTAAATTTTGTCCTTTGATTCCTGTACGTGCTTCGATCGATGGTCCAGCAGCTAATCCTTCTAAACAGTCTTTATGGAAAGGGCAAGTTCCTTCGTAGTTGTCTTCTGGATGACGTTTGACCATGATGTGTCCCATTTCCGGATGCGCACTACCAGAAAGGATATCGCTATTCAACACGACTCCGCCACCAATACCTGTGCCGACAGTCAAATAGATGCAGCTATTTTTACCTTGCGCCGCCCCTTTCAACAATTCGCCATATGCCGCAGCATTGACGTCGGTTGTCCATGCCAAAGGAACGTCGTATCGTTGTTTGATGCTTCCTAAGAAATCAAAATCTCGCCATCCTTGTTTAGGCGTAGCTAAGACATAGCCATAACGCTCATTGGTTGGATCAATACCGATGGGGCCAAAGGAACCGATTCCAATTGCTTCTAATTCAAAACGATCAAAGAAATCAAATACTAACGCCAACGTTTCCTCTGGTAAAGTTGTCGGTACACTGATTTTTTCAATGATTTCTCCCTGATTTGATACTGCACAAATAAATTTTGTTCCACCTGCTTCTATTCCACCATACATCAATTATTCCTCCTCAAAGCCGACTGTCCGAATCTCATAAGGCTGGAGCATTTCGTCAATCGTCTCTTGACATTCTTCTTCAAGGAGATTCAACCGTTTGCCTTTTTTGCCATTTTTCATCAAATGTAACGATTCTAAATGACTAGACATATTGAATCCTCTCGCTACTAGTTTATCATTAAGTTTGCTTCGTTTCAAAGCAGTAATTGCAAACGTTTCCCCTTCGATTGATAAATATTGTTTTTTCGGTGATAGTTTGCCTACTTGATTGGACAATTGCTTTGTCGAAAATGGAATTTGAGCTGCATAAGCATGTTTGTATGTGTCAAATTTATCTTTTCCGGAGTGAACCTCTAAACTGTAATCGAATTGGTGAACACCTAAACACTGTGCCTCCGGTGTCGGGAAATAACCCCAGTCGCCCATCTCACCGACGCAACGCAGTAATGTCACCGCAATAGTTTTTCCATCCAAGATTTCATATTCATTCAAACCAAAATTACCAATCGTTATCCCTTGGCTTTCATCCCCTAATTGGACAAAGGCATGTTGATGCTGGGGATTGGTCGGGTTCTCCCAACTTGCAGAGACTTGATTTGGACGAGCTACGACTTCAAAAATACTATCTGCTTCGTGTTGTTCCACATGTAACTTCGTCGGGAATAAGACACGTAAGCGATGATCTTTCATCTGATTGTCGATAGTTGTTTTAAAATCGATCTTTTTGCTCTCTGCACGCAACGTAATCAGTGTTGTGATTGTCAGTGGCTTTGTTTCTTTTGCGCGTTGGGCTTGTCTAAAGCGGAACTCTCGTACCATTTGTTGCTCTTTTTCTAACCGAGCATCTGCAGAAATAGGGATGTCAATGGTTTGAGTTAGCTTGATTTGAGCGATTTCAGATGTATCCTTGATGATCTCAACAGTACTTGTCGGTTGGTCTTTTGAAAGAATCGCTTTTTCATTCTCTGGTTGCTTGAAGATATATTCGTTACCGATGTCACCGACGTCTTCAAATGTCAATAACTCTTCAAATTCTTGCCCGGTCGTTTTATCCAATAAGGTCAATGTCCCATTTTGCTCAATGGATACATGCACGAATTGATTTTCAATACAACGTCCTGCTTGAGTAATCATCGACTCTTGTTTTTCATCCGCAACTCCTTCAACTAAAGCGAATGTTTCCCAAGAAAATGCGGGCATTTCATCAATTGGCAGTTCAATCGTGACATTTCTTGCCATATACGGAACCCTAAAGCGATCTTTCGGTAAATCATAGCCAAATGATACAACTTCTTCAGAAACCAAAGCTGGGATCTGTTTTTTGTCAGACGTTTCCACATGGTAGTATTTCTTAGGTTGCTCCGCCAATTCTTGATATAGCTCCTCTGGAATCCCTTCTGCAAATCGTTTTCGTTCCAACTCTAAAGTGATTACGGCTGACCCTGTTTTGGGCATTCCAGCGGTATTAAAAACGACAAAAGGATAACTTTCCTTCGAAAATCCACTGGTATCAATAGCTGTTGCCAGTTGATCCAATGCTTCTTGTGCTAAAAATCTCCCCACTTCATTGGCTTTTTCAAAACGCGGGATCATTTCTCGATGTACGGAGTCAACTGAGCATCCGCAAATGCTATCATGAGGATGGTTTTGCATCAGTGTTTTCCAAGCATAATCTAATTGATCGTGGGGATACTTTCCTGTCACTTCATACGCCATCGTTGCTAAAGGTTCTGTGACATTTTCAAGTTGACGCTGTACTTTTGTGTTCCACTGTTTGAGATAAACTCTCGCAGAAGCTGTATTGGCTAACGTATACCAGCCATCGGTTTCTTGACTCGTCAATTCTCCTTCAACTGCGCCAAGATCCTGAGGAAGATCCTGTTGTACAGTTGCTAGATAATCCGTAAAGTTGGAATGAATAAATTCATATTCAGGATACAATTCATTGGCTAATCGAATTGCTTTTGTTATATCTTTTTGTACAGGCTGGTGATCCACCCCATTCATCATCAGTAAATGGTCCGTTGACGCATATTGCTCGGCATCTGCTAACTTCTGATCCCAAAAACGAATCGCAGCCTCTTTCTCAGCTGGAATCTCATTCCCATTACTGTACCAGTTGGCAAACAATAACCCAAAAATCTCCGTTTGATCAGGACCTTTCCACCACATCTCAGAATATTGTGACGAATAGTTCTCAGCTTCTAGTACTTGATTATCAAAGCCAATCGGTTTCACCCCACGACCAAACGCAGCAGCTTCTAGTCCTACTTGCTTCATCATTTGTGGCGTTTGTCCCATATTGCCAAAGGTATCAGGGAAATAACCTAGCATGACCGGCGTTCCCCATTTGCGACTTTCTTCCATACCGATCAACATATTCCGAACATTTGACTCTGAGCTAATTAAAAAATCATCCTGTAAAATATAAAATGGTCCAATCCGTAATTTCCCTGCATCGATGGCTTGTTGGATTGCTTCTCTTTTTTCAGGACGTACTTGTAGATAGTCATCTAAAATAATGGTTTGTCCATCTAAATGAAAGCTGTTGAAGTCTGGATCGGTTTCAAACAGCTCCAACAAATCATCCATTAACTCCACTAATCGCATGTGATGTTGCTCATATGCCATGTACCACTCACGATCCCAATGGCTATGAGAAATGATATACACTTTTTTCTTCATATCTATTCTCCTCCTTATTTTTCCACTCGGATATCAAAGTAATCCATGACTAACTCACAAAACATCATGTTTGCCCAAGAAAACCACTCTCTTGTATAGTTTTGCGGGTTGTCCACATCAAAACCTTCGTGCATCAAGTGTGTCCCTGCATCGGTCGCTACTAGTAAGTCAAGGATTCGTTCTTTTTCTTGTTTGTCTTCTGTCGTCATTCCTTCCATCGCTAGGGCGATTGGCCAAATATAATTCTCGGGCGTATGCGAAGAACCAATTCCTTTTGCATACTTCCCTTCATAATAGTAAGGATTCTCTTCACTTAACAAAGTGTTTCGCGTATTTATATAGTGTTCATCTGTACTGGAGCAATAACCCAAATAAGGTGCTGAAATCAAATTAGGCACATTGCTATCGTCCATTAATGAGGCATTCCCTAAGCCGTCTACTTCATATGCATAAATCGTTTCACCTTGTTGATTTTCGATTTTTCCATAGGTGGCAATCCCCTCTTGGATGGCTGTTTTTAAGTCGTTTGCTTTTGCAACGATTTCTTGGTCTTCAAGAATTGAGGTAAAAATCTCTTCCACATATCCTAGAATAACTACAGCAAACATATTGGATGGGACAAGGTAGCCATATTGACAGGCATCATCGCTCGGACGAAATCCTGACCAAGTCATGCCCGTGGGCGCAATTGCCGATCCACGTCCCTCGTTGACTAACGTATCTTCTTTTCTTGTGGTGTCTCTTGTAAAGGTGTAAGGCGATTGTCGATGGTCTTGTTCTACTTGGAAAACTTCTAAGATTTTTTTAATTCCCTCAATAAATGAGTAGTCAAATTGATCTGTACGTCCGGTATTCTTGTAAAGTAAATAAGCTAGTTGAACAGGGTAGCATAAAGAATCGATTTCATATTTTCTTTCCCAGATCCACTCGTTCATTTGAGTGTGATCGGTTTGATACCCTGCGCCATTTGCTTGTTCATTGAACGCATTTGCATATGGATCGATCGTGATATAGTAAAATTGCTTTTTGACTAACCCACTGATCATGTCAGCTAAATCTTCATCCTCTTTCGCAATCACTAAATAAGGACGAACCTGCGCGGTGGAATCACGTAACCACATTGCAGGGATATCTCCTGTGAGTAGAAAAATTGTCCCATCCTCTTGCCTTTTGACTGTGGTCAATAACGTATTCGCAAAGGCAGAAGAAAAATTCTTAGCCCAATCTGCATGCTCTTCTCCACATTTTTGTATCATGTCATCCATAAATCGCTTCACTGAATTAGGTATATCTTTATAAGCCATATTATATAAACTCCCTTTTATTTGATATGTCATTATGGATTATACCTACTTATACTATAAATGTCTACGCTTTCAATAAACTTTTTTCTATTTACTTTTTCAATTATTATGCTATGATTTAGTTATGATATATCATTAAGAGGTGTAATTATGGAGCAACCATTATATAAAACAATATTTTTAGCGCTAGAAAAAGCAATACATGATGGAACTTTACCTGTCGACAGTCAAGTTCCCACTGAAAAAGAACTATCCCAACAATACAATGTTAGTCGGATCACATCCAAACGGGCATTGACAGAATTAGAACAACTAGGATTGATTTATCGTGTACGCGGAAAAGGAAGTTTTGTTAAAGCTCCCAAAAAAGGTGTTCCTTCACGTAGTCTCTCTACTCAAAAAAGAATCTTATTTCTTTTGCCTTACTTGTCTGATTTATCCGTGGGTGACTTTACTCAGGGCTTGAATCCAATCATGCAAGAACATCAATTCGAGGTCATGATGACGACTTTAGATTTTTTAGAAACAAAGACAGCCAATGATCTGATGCAAGAATTTGATGGCTTGATTTATTATGCTTTTGAAACAGATCAACATCTTGACTTGCTTTTTGAGCTTTCCTTAAAAGACTTTCCAGTGCTCATGCTAGATAAAAAAATATATGAGTTACCTTTTCCAACTGTCTTATCGGATAACTTTCAAGGTGGTTCTTTAGCAACCAATCAGCTGATTGAACAAGGTCACAAAAAAATTGCTTATCTTTTTGGCGATTTATCCCATCCACAATCCGTGAGACAACGCTATCTCGGTTATCTTGAAGCACTGAATAAAGCAGAGTTATCGTTCCATACTGCATTAAATGATCCAATGGCGACCACTAATGAATTAGCTAACTATATTCATACACATGGCGTTACAGCGTTTGTTTGTGAGAATGACTTAGTGGCAATTCAAGCAATGACTACGTTAAAACAATTGGGTTACACCATTCCCAATGATTTTTCCGTCATTGGGTTCGATGATATCCAAGCTGCTGCTTTGGTTGATCCGCCTTTAACAACGATTGCCCAAGATTTTCTCCAATTAGGCGAACTTGCGGGCAAAGCGATGATCCAGTGGTTACAAACAAAAGAAAAACCGACTGACATCAAACATCCTGTTACTTTGATCCAACGACAATCGACAAAGGAGTATACACATGGACATTCAACAAATTGATACACGTCATGGCACTGCGAATCAAGCCAACTTTTCTAATGGGAATTGCCTGCCTTATACAGGCGTTCCTTTTGGTATGAACTATTTTGCCCCACAGACAAATGAACAAAGAGGTAGTTGGTGGTTTCACCCCGATGACCGGATTTTCCAAGGCTATCGTTTGACTCATCAACCTAGTCCTTGGATGGGGGATTTCAGCCACTTTTTGATGACTCCGTTCAGTGGAGTATTACAAGAACCCACGGTGTTCCATGCCCAAAGTTCGTATCGCCCAGAAGAATGTACTTTTTGTCCCACCCACCTTTCCATTGACCAATTGCGTTACGGTATTCAATCGACATTAATCCCTAGTATGTATGGCGGCATCCTTTCCATCGCTTACCAACAAAATGATAGCGGTTTATTACTAACTTTTCCTGGCCGTTTCCGTCTTACTGCAAAAGATGCCTACACACTAGAAGGCCAAGTCACTCATTTTGCGGGCGCAGAAGATCCGAATTTCACTTTTTATTTTGTTTTGAGTCTCGATCAGCCTCTGACAAGTAGTGAACTCGAGCATTCTAGTGAAAAAGCAGACACTGTAGCTCTTAATTTTGGTCATATCAAGCAACAGAAGATTCGGCTAGGGACGTCATTCATCAGTAATGAGCAAGCTCACCACAATTTGGAACAAGAGCAAGAAAAACAAGAAAAAGACTATCTTTTAGACAGTCGGGAGCAATGGCAAAACTACTTTGATCGAATCAAAATCAACCATCATGATCAAAAACAAACGCAAACGTTCTATCACAATTTATATCGGACATTCCTATTCCCACAAACCTTTTACGAAATTGATCCAGAAGGAAAAAAAATCCATTATGATACCACTAGTTGTACAGTAAAAAATGGGATTCTTTATACAAATAATGGTTTTTGGGATACGTACAAAACGGTTTACCCACTCTTTTCATTGATTGCGGTCGAAAAATATGAAGAGATGTTGGAAGGTTTTTTAAACAGTTATCGAGAAACTGGCTTCTTACCTAAATGGCTTTCTCCAGATGAACGAGGTCTCATGCCTGGAACATTGATCGATGCAGTGATCGCTGATGCTGCCATCAAAGGTATCGGCAGTCAGAATATGCCGGAATTTTTAGAAGCCATGAAAAAAGGGGCGACAGTTCAAAGCGATCAACAAAATTATGGTCGCCAAGGGACAATCGATTATTTGAAGTATGGCTACGTGCCAAACCATTACCATGAATCGATCAATCACACACTTGATTATGCCTACAGTGATTTTTGTATCAGTCAAGTTGCTCAAACACTAGCTGATGTTGAAACAACTCATCACTATCAGCAACAATCCATGAACTATCGCAATGTTTTTGATACAACAACTGGTTTTATGCGTTCAAAAGACTGCTCAGGACAATTCCGTCCTGATTTCTCCTCTATCTCTTGGGGCACAGATTACGCAGAAGGAAGTGCATGGCAAAGTAGTTTTGCTGTTTTCCATGACTTTGCAGGACTGATCGAAGCGCATGGTGGAAAACAAGCTTTTGAGAACAAATTAGTTGAATTATGTAATCAACCGCCTAAGTTTGAAGTCGGTGGTTATGGGTTTGAAATCCATGAAATGAGTGAGATGGCAGCAACTGAATTTGGACAATTAGCCATCTCTAATCAACCAAGTTTTCACTACCCTTATCTTTTCCATTACCTTGGGAAACCCGAAATGGCACAACCTTTGATCAAACAGTTGCTTACGCAACTTTTCGATGCATCACCTACTGGCTATCCTGGCGACGAGGATAATGGCAGTATGGCCGCTTGGTATATCTTTAACAGTTTAGGTTTTTACCCAGTTACACCTGGAACCGGTGAGTATGTCATTGGTATCCCACTGTTTGATCAAGTGATCTTAACACTTTCAAACGGCAATCAATTGACTATCCATGCTACGCCTAATCAGCCCCAACAACAGTTTATTCACCATGTAAGTCGAGATGGCTACACTTATGAAAAGCTATATTTTACTCATAAAGATTTACTAAACGGTGGCACGATCAACTACCATTTAGGCATTGTTCCTCATACTAAAACTTATTCAGAGGATAGCTTGCCTTATTCTTTAAGTCGCCAAGAATCATATCAGTGGTTCAGCTAGAAAAGAAGCGTGGTTAAGGAAGCTTCTACCCCAGTGCTTACTCTGTAGTTAATTCCATTTGCCACCCTCTTCAGCACTAATTTTAGAGAATGTGCGACTTCATTAGGACTTTATTGAATGATTGATTTCACTCATGACTCGTTGTTTACAGATGACTCGTTGAGATGCTATACTAATGAAAAGAAGCGATGCGTGAACATCGCTTCAATGTAGCCGTTTTGTGGTAGCATGTTTTGAGCTAAAATAAACCCGTCAACTTCTGCTAAAAGTTTATGACGGGTTTATTTTTTATCGCTTTTGCTTATTGTCAGCATAATGCCAACAAGCGCAAGCATCAACGATCCGAACTGGATCATCAATGCCAGTGCTTCCGCAACAGACAAAAGGCTACTCCCTTCGTTGAAGTAGGAAAATGCTCATAGGCATCACCCCCTGAGTAGCTACCATCATAAACAATCTACATGGTTTATTTTACCATATTTCCTTTCACATATTTTCATTTTTTGTTTTTTTATATGATTGTTTTTACTTATTCAATCATATAAAAAAAGAATATAAGAGAACAGCATCCGCACGCACTATGTTTTTTTATTTCCTTACTCAAATGATTTTTTATCCATGACTCTTTATTTACAAATGACTCGCTAAGATGCTATACTAAAGAAAAGAAGCGATGCGTGAACATCGCTTCAATGTAGCCGTTTTGTGGTAGCAAAATTTTACGTAGTAAACCCGTCAACTTCTGCTAAAAGTTTATGACGGGTTTATTTTTTATCGCTTTTGCTTATTGTCAGCATAATGCCAACAAGCGCAAGCATCAACGATCCGAACTGGATCATCAATGCCAGTGCTTCCGCAACAGACAAAAGGCTACTCCCTTCGTTGAAGTAGGAAAATGCTCATAGGCATCACCCCCTGAGTAGCTACCATCATAAACAATCTACATCGTCCATTTTAACATAGAACCCATCACATATTTTATATTTTTTGTTTTTTTATATGATTGTTTTTACTAATTCAATCATATAAAAACAGAGATAACGAGATATTAAATCTCACGATCTCTGTTTTTTATTTAGATGAAACTTCCTTCTGTTTGACCTTGATTTTCTCGGTATTCTGAAGGCGACTGTCCGACGATTTTTTTGAATAATTTTGAAAAATAGGTCGTATTATTATAGCCGATTTCATTAGAGATCTCATTGATATTTTGATTACTATGGATCAGCAACCATTTTGCTTGTTCCATTCTTAAGTGATTCAAGTACGCAGAGAAGCTTTTTTTAGTTTCTTTTTTAAACAGTTGTCCTAGATACATGACATTCAGATGCAAATGTTCTGCGACTTCTTTCAAGGTTAACGGTTCTTTATATTTCTCATGTAAGATTTGAAGAACTTTTTCGACATTTTGACTATATTTTTGATTATGCTGATTTTCCAATAAAGATAATAGGAGTTGATGCAACTCTTGGACAGATTTTGCTTGATTGATTTTTTGGATGCCTGTTAAATATTCATCATCTTCTAAACGGATCAGCTCACGATGGATATCCATAAATAATAAAAAACTGAAATGACGGATGTCTTCAGGCGACATGACCGCCTGTTGGAATTGCTCAAAAAAGTCAGAGATCATTTGTTGCGCGACCGCTAACTGACCACTTTTCAACACACGACTAAATGATACAAAATCAATTGATTGTTTGATTCCTGCTTGTTCGGCATAAAAAATACGTTGATTTCGATCCCCATAGAATTGATGTAGTTGTAAATTATCTTTAGCATGCTGGAAGCTTTGCGGTATCGTTTCCGGATCACAAGATTCATCCCCAATACTGATCAGCCAATTCTCACACATCAGCGACTGTTCGACAAAATAGCTAAACCGCTCTACTGCCTCTTCCTGAAGCAACAAAACAAATAAAACAAGTTCTCCATAATTCCGTTGGTAATAAAAAGGTTCTTTTCTTTTTGTTAGCCACTGACTGATTGTCGTTTCAGCCTGTCTAGGTACTTGTGCAAGTAAGACACGTCGCTGACGCTTGCCTAGTTTTTCTAATAGTTCTTCTTCACTAGGTTCATCCAATTCATCATTTAACCATTGGCTAAACAGAATTTCTTGGTACACTTCTTGTTGGTTTTTTTGTTGTCTTCGATGATCCAAGCGTTTCTTGACGGTTTCAAGACTAGTAATCAGTTCTGCTTTATTGACAGGTTTCATCAAATAATTAACAGCGCCTAACCGCATCCCGCTTTTTAGATAATCAAATTCTTGATAGCCCGATAAGATCATAAATTCAAAAAGATGTTCTTTTTGAGCAGCTTCAATAAATTCTAATCCATTCATCTCAGGCATCGTTACATCTGTGACGACTAGATCAATTGGCTGCGTCTCTAAAATCGATAGTCCCTGCATAGCATTTTCTGCAGTAGCAACAACGTTAAATCCTAAATTTTGCCAATTGATGATTTTTTGTAAGCCAGCCAAGATCATATATTCATCATCAACTAGTAGTACATTATAAGACATCAGCAGCTCCCCTTTTTATTTTAAAAGTAATATGGATCGTTAATCCACCAGTTGCATTTCTAGCTAGGGTCATCTGATAACTCGGTCCAAAACTAGCACGTAACCGTTCATTGACATTTTGTAAGCCGATCGATCCACTGAGTTTTACTTTGCTTTGCGCCAACTGTGCGCTGATTTCAGCTAGTCGCTCTTCTGTGATTCCTTTGCCATTATCACGGATCAAAAGATGAACAAGTCCATTTTCTTCAAATACTTTTACACTCAATGCGTTATCAAAACGAGTAAAATCAACGCCATGTTTAAAATAATTTTCTACTAATGGCTGGATGATAAATTTCGGTACTTCAATCTCTTCCAATGATGATTCGATCGTGAAATGATAAGCGATGCGACTAGGATAACGCATTTGATAGAGGTACACATACTTCTCACAAAAATCCAATTCTTCTTTTAAATGAATCGTCTTTTCTTGATTGGTGTTATTACGTAATAATGCAGAGAAAGCATAGACAACATCTGCTAGTTCTTCACTGCCTTCACTGATGGCATACATTCGAATATATTCCAATGTGTTGTATAGAAAATGCGGATTGATTTGCGCTTGTAATGCGCGCATGTGCGCATCTTGTTGTTTGATTTCTAATTTGTAGATATCTTCCACATACTGATTGATACTGCCTAGCATTTCATTGATTCCAACTGATAGGTCTTTTAGCTCGTATTCAGTGATACTAGTATCCACACGAGTATCTAAATTCCCTCTAGCCACTTCATCCATAGCTTCCATGACACGATCGATTTGTTGAGAGTAACGTTTGAACGTCTTGTATAAAAATAAAAGCAATAACCCATCCAATAAAATGACGCCAATAATCAACGGTGCTAAACTTTTTTCTGTTACTTGGCGAACCGTACGCTTATCCAATGTGGCTAAAATACGATAATCGTCGGACACCTCTTGCGATTGGATAAAATTCGATTTTTCTAATTTCTCTACTGGTAATGTAGAATCTGCTTGTAGGGTCTGACTGATCAACTTTTCTTGCTCAAAGATTCGTTCTTTGCCCAGTGCTCGATCATGAAATGTATACAGCCGATTACTCGTTCCGGAAATCATGTAAAGAGATAACCCATTAAACGTATTTAAATTCGTTAGCGCTGCATCAAGTTCATCTTTATCAAAACCTACAAACATACTGCCAATTTCTGCGCCACCTTGTGTAATCGTCATTTTGATATAAAAAGCCTGTTTTAATTGTGGCGTTCCCTTCTTGACTGTCCCGCCTTTGTTCTCTCTAGTGGACTCAAAATATTCTGGTAATTGGTTGAACACAAGGTACACACTACTTACCTCTTCATAATTGACATACATATCACGAACTACGTTAGGGAATGAAAGAAAATCAGCAGATTGTCGTTGTCGGTCATACGCATACATCAAATATTGATCGATCGGTTTAGTTAAATAAGTGGTGGTATTCTCGATTTTATCTGAATCCCCTACAAATTGATCTTTGATCACTTTACTTAACGTTGTTTTATCACTAAGCGTTCGCAACGTACTTTGAACTGCCTCATTTACTACTTGTTGTGCTTGGATTTGTCTTTGGATGAATGTATGCACACTGATGATGATCGTTGCAATCATCGTCAGAGCAATCATCATGATGGCATATTTACGCAATAAACGGTTTAACAACGTTCCTTTTGAAAAGATAAAATCTAACCTATTCATATGTTTCCAACTGCAAGTCCAGATTTTCCCGCCATTGTTTGGTGATCGTTCCGTTCCAAACTGTAAGTAACCCAATCAAACCAAATAAAATCAACCCTTTATAATTCCACGTCACCCAAAGAATCAGACCACTGCCAAGGATGATTTTTAAGAAAGTTGAAAAACTTGCGAAACTGGAAATCAAACTCAACTTCAGTAGATTTCTTAAAGTCATTTGATAGCCACTATCTAAGATCATACTATATTGATACGTCGCATAAGCGTACAACATGCTAAAAAGTATAATAAAATCAATCACTAAGAAAAGAATCCCTTGAATCTGAACAGATAAATACAAGTTATAACTAAGCAAAAAAAGACAAGCCGAAAAAAGACCAAACAATTGATTTCCTCGCACGAAGGACTGTTTGAACATCTGCCAACTTTCGCTGATCGTGATGTCTTTATATTCGAAGCCATGGAGATAAAACTGTTCATTGACAACTTTCCAAGCTGGCCCGATTCCTAAAACGACGCCGCCACACACAGCTAAGCCCCAAAAATACAATGTCAATTTCATGATGACCCATACGCGTATGAATACTGTTTCCAATGCTCTACCTAACACAGGACTTTCCCCCTTTATTCTTCATCATATCCTATTATACAAAAACATACTGTAACCTTGAGCATATTGGAATATCTAAAACCAAATAAATGGTGTTCAAGAAGCACATCTTCGGTCATCAGCTAGAAGTAACTCCTTCGGAAATAAGACGAAATCCACAAAAATTCAAGAGCAATTTCCGTGGATTCCGCCTTATTTATCGGAGCTAGACACTTCCGTCACAACCTCAGTATGGATTAATCGTTTTCTTGTCGGAATGTATCATATTGTTTTTGCATTTCTGTCAGTACTTTGTCGTATCCAGCTTTATCTAAGGCATCCATTAGTTTTGGTAAGGTTTCATCTGGATCGACAGTTCCAGTGTTCAACCCATCAAGGTATTGATTCATGACATTTGAGATATTACTCAATTCAGTTTTTACACTGTCTGTATTAAAGCTGAAGCCTAAGATTGGAGAAGTTTCAGCTTCTGCAATCGATTGATCTCTTTTAGCAATCATTTCATCGGTAATCGTATCTTGTGTGTAAAGAATTTTATTATTACCGGTATTCCAAGCAGACATGTGAGTTTTTGGCTGATATCCGTCTAATAATTTCACTTTGTCATCGCCAACTTTTTCCCATGCTTCTCCTTCAATCCCCCAAACCAAGCCGTTAAGTAATTCAGGATCGCTATTCAATAACGCTAAGAACTCTACTGATTTCTCTTTGTTTTTTGACGTATTAGAGACAACAAAATTTGCCATTTGTGCTTGTCCTGTTGATTTCAACGGAACCGTGATCGGTTTAGACACTAATTCTTGATTTGCAGCATTTGTTAAAATCGTATCGCCGTAATCGTATGGTCCTTGTGTTTCTCCACGCATCAACCATGTATTACCTTCTAACGGATAATCTTTGTTACTAGTCGCTGCATCACTAGGGATCAATCCTTGATCATACCAACTATGCATCGTCCGTAACAGTTCAATGTAATTTTCGTTGTCATATTGGTTGATAATTTTTGTTTTGTCACCATTCAAATCAACCGCAAATGGCAAAGTATTTCCTAGTGGATAATCAAAATCACCTTGTACTTTAAATCCTTGACCAATGGCAAAAGCCGCTGTATTCGGTTCTTTTTTATGGAACTCTTGTAAAACTTTTTCTGCATCTGCATACGTTTCAATACCATCAATCGATAAATTGTATTTATCTAATAGTGGCTTATTGAAGGTCAACACTTGTTGTGCAAAGACATTGCCGTTTACTGGGAACGCATATAATTTCCCATTGACCAGATTACCTTTGATATATGCTTCATCCAAAGAATCATACGCTTCTTTTCCATACTCAGGAGCTAATTCAGTCAAATCTGCAAATGCGCCTTTTTGTGCATTTGATACGTAGTTGTTGGCAAAAGCAATATCGTAATTTTCACCAGATGAGATGATAACGTTCATCTTCTTCTCATAGTCACCCCAACCAATGTAATTGATATTGACTTTTACACCAATTTTTTCTTCAATACGTTTATTCGCGACTTCCAGCAGCTGGTCAAGGTTATCTGGTTTGTCACCGATCTGGTACATTTGTAATGTCGTCGTATCACTGGCCGCTGCATCGTCTTTGTCACCTGAACCGCCCCCACAAGCTGCTAAACTGATTGCTGTTAGTGCTGAGAATCCTGTAAAAGCTAATTTTTTCCATAACTTCATATCTTTTTCCTCCTATTTTAGTGCTTTATTCTTTGACGCCGCCAATCGTTAACCCTTTAACAAAATGTTTTTGGAAAAATGGATAGCTGATCGCAATCGGTAATGTTGAGATAACAACGATTGCCATACGAGCAGACTCTCCAGGAACAGAAGCAAGACCGCCGGCTAACTGACTACCTGCTCCAGCATTTTGAGTAAGATATTGGATATTGCTTTGAATCTTCATCAATAAATATTGCAATGGAACGAGATTATCGTTTTGAATATACAGTAACGCATTGAACCAGTCATTCCAATAACCTAAAGCTGCAAATAAACTAATTGTCGCAATTCCTGGAATCGCTAAAGGTAAGACGATTTGTACAAAAATCCGAAGTTCACTCGCCCCATCTATCCTAGCAGATTCAATGATCGAATCAGACACCGAACGTTTAAAGAATGTTCGCATCACGATAATATTGAACGGACTGACCGCCATCGGTAAAATCAATGCCCAAATCGTATCTTTCAGTTGTAATAAATTCGTCATCACTAAGTAGTTCGCAACCATCCCTGGTGAGAACAACATCGTAATCAAACAAAAGACTGTAAAGAAACGACGAAATGGAAAGTTGGATCGAGAAATAGCATAAGCATATAAAGAAGTTGCTGTACTATTGATCAACGTTCCTACTACTGTCACAAGAACAGTGACGAAAAGAGCCTGAAAAATTTTGTTTTGCATCTGGTCAAACAAAAAAGTATATCCAAATGTACTAAGTGTTTTAGGCCAGAAACTATACCCTTGCGTGGACAAAATGGATTCATCTGTAAAAGAGATCGCAATTACAAAAATAAATGGTAATACACAAGAAAAAGCAAAAAGTGCAATCAAAATATTGGAGAAAAAGTTGGTGGTTTGACTAAACGAGCGAATCTCTACTCGTTGAACTTTCTTTTTATTCATTTTTCTCCTCCTTAGAACAATGCCGATTCGCTGTCAAAACGACGAGCAATCGTATTGGTGATTATTAATAAAACAAAGCCGACGACCGATTGATACAGCCCAGCTGCGGCCGTCATACCAAAGTCGCCAGTGGATGTCAGCCCATTATAGATATAAGTATCTAAAACTTGTGTCACTTCATAAAGCGCTCCGGAATTTCTTGGGATATTGTAGAACAAACCAAAGTCCGCTCGGAAAATATTTCCAACTGCTAATATCGTCAAGATCGTCATCAGAGGGATCAATTGTGGAATCGTCACATGTTTGATTTGTTGCCACTTGCTTGCGCCATCCACCATCGCTGCCTCGTAATACGTCGGATCGATTCCCATAACTGAAGCAAAATAGATGATACTGTTATAGCCGATCCCTTTCCATGTTCCAATAAAGACTAAAATAAACGGCCAATATTTAGGATCATTATACCAATTGATTGTTTCTCTCCCACTTGCTGCCAGCCATTGATTAAAGATCCCTTTATCTGGACTTAAAAACGCATAGACAAAGTAACTAATGATGACCCAAGAAAGGAAATAGGGCAGCAATGACATGGTCTGGTATACTTTTACCAATCGTTTATTTCGCAATTCACTCATAATGATTGCAAACACGACAGATATCAAAAGATTCAGTAAAATAAATGTCACATTATATAAAATCGTATTTTTGGTAATCAGAAAGGCTTGATCAGAAGAAAATAAAAATTTGAAATTCTCCAATCCAACCCATGGGCTCTCTCTTAAACTGGCAAGAAAGCCATCCGCAGAAATATGGAAATTTTTAAACGCAACGACATTTGCTAATACCGGGATGTAAAAGAAAAAAATCATCCAGATCATCCCAGGGATCGCCATCAAAACAAGCGCCTTATAACGCCATAAATTCCCAAAAAAACCTTTTAACCCCTTCCTTTTTCTCATATAAAAACTCCTTTCACCTCATTCGCACTGTCATTATAGCGCTTTCAAAAGATATAATAAATGAACAAATCATAGGGAAAATGAAACAAATTATAGAGAAGATTGTAAAAGAATCATTTTGATCTGAGGCGTGAGACAGAAAAACGAAAAATAGCTGTTTTAGGTTGCCATCTATCATGATTTCAATAAATAAACAAAAAAACTTACAGGATTTAGGAATGCGTTCCTGAATCCTATAAGTAGGTTTTGTTTCTATTGCTCTATCTATTTTTAGTTTAAATGCAGTTAGAAAAACTTTTATGTACTTTGCTGTTGGATGCTTACATAATAATGTATGACTGTGGTTGGATAATAATTAAGTCAGTTTATTTGCTCTACATACGCATATTTTTATAAATCTATACTTTTATTTGGTGAGAATGTGAAAAAAAGAACTCCGTAATAAAACTGATTACACATGTACAAAAAAAACAATAATATTTATGAAACCTTTTCACTGTATTAGTACTAATACAGTGAAAAGGTTCTCTTAAATCTCTGAATACTAATAAATTCTATTATAATAGTGTAGAATACTAACACTATAGAAAGTATTAACATAAAAAAAACCATTGAAAAGAAAATCGAGTTTCTATGATGTCCTTGTAAATCATAAGGCAAAATAGAATTGAATAAAGAAAATAGTTTCATATTTAGAAAGATACAAATGATATAGCTAAGACTTAATCCAATTATGTAGATAAAAAAAATTTTTAGTAATAATTCTCTCAATACATATTTAGGTTGGATTCCCAAATATATTTTTGTTTCAACATCTGTTCTATCAATTACCTTGATTAGTAAAATTTTATTTCTAAAGTCAAATAATATATATATGCTAATTATCACTATTAAAAAGGATAAAATATCCCTTCCAAAAGAAATTTGCATAATTAAAAACTGATTTCCATCTAAACTTAGTTGTGCCGACTTTAAATTGCTACTCATTATTTCTTGTTCCATGATTTGAATAAACCTTTGTAAATACAATTGCAAAAAGACACACTCAAAAAATAGGATGCCAATAATAGTAATCGAAACAACATATCTAATCCCTACTTTGTATGCGCTTTTAATACTTCTCCTAACAAGATATAGGTTAGATAAAATAGTTGGACCCACATTGATCATATACCTTCTCTCCTTTAGTTAACTTAATGATTCTAAATTCAGATTCTTTTATAAAGTTAGGATCGTGAGTAGACATAATAATCGTAGAGCCTATTTTATTCTTTTTTTTCAATAACTCAAATACTATTTTTGCATTTGCCTTATCTAAATTAGCTGTCGGTTCATCAGCAATAATAATTTGGGGATTCGCAACGATTGCTCTGGCAATATTCACACGTTGTCTTTCACCACCAGATAAATTTCTAGGTAAATTTTTTATACATTGATCTATTTTTAGATCTGCTGTAACTTCCTCAACTTTCGACTGTATCAATGAGAATGGATAACCTAAATATTCCAATTTATAAGCTATATTTTCAAATACTGTCCACTCTTCAATCAATCTTGTGTCTTGAAAAACTACCCCCATCATTTCCCTTAAATTTTGTAATTCGATATAGTTATATTGACATAATTCTTTATCCTTGATTTTCAAGCTACCCGTATTATACATTCGTCTCCCTTGAATCAACTCAATTAAAGTGGTTTTTCCCGAGCCACTTTCTCCTATCAAAAATACAAATTCTCCATGTTCAATTTGCATATTTATATTTTTTAATACTTTATTGTTTTTATGTTCCACTCCAAGATTATCCATCAAGATGAAATTATTCTTTTTCATACTTCCCCTCTGCCTTGTTTTGAAATATTGACATAGAACCTACCTATAGATATTTTCTCTGAACTACCATCTCACATAAATAAATTATTATTCCTGGTTATAAACTAAATAAACTTTTAAAACAGCTTTTTTTCATTCGTTATGTACCTCCCATTTTGGGAAAATAGAAATATAATAGAGCATAATATTTCCTAAAATATTATTTGAGCAAATTACATAATTAATATTTTTAGTTAATAAAAAATTCAAATGATTTATACACTGAGTATAATACATTATATATTTATTATTTTGTTTTATCCGTCATAATTGGTTGATTTAACATCATAATCGTATATGGAAATTACTTTTTAGTTCCTTCTTGTGTTTAGACTTTCCACTATACACTTCTTTGTCAGCCCTAAACAAAAAGCTTATAGGATTGAGTAGTATACCCCAATCCTATAAGCTGTGTTTCAGGCTCTATTTACTTCTTACTTGTGCCAATTCATCTGGTGTCATTTGGCGATACTCTCCTAGAATTAAATCTTCTGGCAGAAGAAAATTCCCCATACGTATCCGTTTCAAGTAAGTGACTTCTTTTCCAACGGCTTTTACCATCCGTTTCACTTGATGGAATTTGCCTTCATGTAAGATCAAGCGGATACGAGAAGTGTTTGTTTTTTCATCGACTGAGTCAATGAACAGTTTTGCAGGCAGGGTCTGTTCCTCTCCATCAATGAGTAACCCTTCTGCAAAGGCTGACACATCTGCTTTCGTCATCACACCTTTGACCTCTGCCAAGTATTCTTTTTCTACGTGTTTTTTAGGAGAGAGTAATTGATGTGAAAACTGTCCATCATTGGTCAGGATCAACAATCCTTCTGTATCTTTATCTAACCGACCGACTGGAAATAAATCTTCCCGAAAATCTTCATCAGAAAGTAAGTCGATGACGGTTTGATCATGATTATCTTGAGTTGCTGAAACTACGCCGGCAGGTTTATTCAAGATATAATAAAAATCTTTTTGATAATGTAAGGATTCATCTAGATACATCACCGTGTCTTCGGTTTCTTTCACTTGATATTTATCACTTTTAATACAGTTTCCATTGACTGTGATCAAGCCATTTTTGATTAGCCCTTTGACTTCTTTGCGGCTGCCAAGACCGATGTCAGCTAAAAATTTATCTAAACGCATGTGATTGTCCCCTTTTCAAGCAATGCCTGTCTTATTTGATGCGCAAACGTCGGCGTAAGCGAATCATCCCTTGACGACCTAATAACTTATCTGCGAGACGAAGCTTAAGTGCCAGATACGTATAAACCAAACCACCCACTCCAGCGACTAAAACAATTAATATTAGTGATTGGAACTTACTGTGTTGGTTCAAGAACATCCCAAAAATCATTTTCGTCAGCCCAGCTGCAAGGAGCATCAACAGAGTAAGAATAAAAATCAATAAGGTGCGGCGCCATACAAATTTCCGATTGAAGCGAGCCACTTGATGGATTTTCTTTAGTATCAACGAACAAGAAATGATAAATCCAATCATCGTTGCGAGCAATGGTCCATACACTTCAAAAATACGGATTGCTGGATACTGCAAGACTAATTTTACGAGAAACCCAACCAGTAAGTATTGGATCGCCGCTTTATTTTCAAACATCCCTTGGAGCATATTCGATACAAGCATATAAAGTCCTAGAAAAAGACCGACAAAACTTGCTTGGATCAATACTTGGCTTCCTAGTTGATCTGGTGTATAAAATAAAGTATTCAAAGGGTATGCCAAGAGCATCACTCCACACGTTGCAGGAAACATAATAAAGGAAAACAACTGTAAATTACTGCTTGTTAATTTTGCTAGTCCACGACGATCCTTGATCGTTACCGCTTCCGTGATCAAAGGTAAGCCTGTCGCAGCAATCGACGTCGCTAAAGCAATGACGACCATTGTCAACTTGTCAGGATTCGCACTGAAAATCGAAAAAAGATCCAATAATTGGGCATTGGAATACTCAGTGGTATCCGCCATGATTTTAATAAATGTAAATTGATCGACTAATTTAAAAATCGTGATCCCCGATCCTACGATGATAAAAGGAATCGCTTCTTTGATCGTATCCAACAATAATTCTTTCGTGGCAATGGTCACTTGGTTTTCACTGTACTGCACACGAGCTGCTGTATACGCTTGATGTTTCTTCAAAAAATATAATAAGACAGCCAAGCTGACGATCATCCCAATAAATGCTGCAAAAGTCGATTGAGTCACAGCAGTTACGTAGTCACCTGACAGGACTTTCATGATGATGAATGTAGAAAGCAACAGATAAAAAACGCGTGCAATCTGCTCAACGATTTGCGAAAGTGCATAAGGCATCATTTCCTGATTCCCTTGGAAGTATCCTCGAATAACACTCATACAAGGAAACACTAGTAGTGCTGCACTTAATGAGCGCATGATTGGAATCAATTCTTCCCCACCACCAGAGGCACGAGCTAACCAAGGCGAGGCAAAATACATAAATCCTGCAAAAAACACTCCTAAAACAGCCATCATTTGCATTGCTCTTAGAAACAACCGGTGAGACGTCCCGTATTCATTCAATGAATTGTAACGTGCGGTTTGTTTCGCAATGGCAGCTGGAATCCCTGCAGTTGAAATCATTAAGAATAACGCATAAATATTGTACCCCATATTGAATAATCCATTGGCAGCCTTTGCATTTTCGCCCATCCAAGCATACCAAGGAATAATATAGACCGCACCAAGTAATCGAGAGATCATATTACTTGCAGTCATCCAAGCAGAACCTCTAGCCATTTTCTCTTGAACTGTCAAATTTTCTACTGCTGGTTTTCTTTGATTAGTCATTGATCAGATTCCAACTTTCTTCAAAACATTACTCATATTTTAAGTGTAAATCCACAAAGTAGCAATCTTTTTATCGGCTTTTTTTATTTTGTAGCGGTTGTAGTTTTTACGTAATCACTGTTTTATTTCACTCACAGGATGAACTGGTTCTCTATCTTCGTTCTTTCGAAATCATCGCTTTTTCATTTTTTTCTAAGTTGCTATTTACAACAGTTGCATTTTTTTTTGCATAATCACATTTTCTATTAAAACCTTCTATTTCGAATTTAGTATATAATTTTCTACTATTTTGATCAGAGGTAACTAGAGCGTCTCTTGTCTTTCCATCATTCGTTGATTTTATAGGAAACATTTTGCTTGTAGGTACAGTCTTTTTAGATGAACGTTTGCTAGGAATTAGTTCTTCTGCAAATTTACGATCTATCTTATTTAACACATAGTCTAACGCTGCTTCCCCTTTAGTCGGACCTCCTTCTTTAGCTAACAATTCTTGCAGTTTAGGGTTAGTTTCTACTTCTTGTATTAATTTAATTAATTCATATACATCATATTTTGCACGTTGTCGCCTATACTTGTTGATACATGGGATGATCGAATTCATAGTGATTTCTGGATTCATTGTCCTATTCCTTCTTCCATTTTTTATTTAAATAACAATTTTTAGATTGAAACAAGATAGATTATTCTCTTTACCATCTACCATCCTTTTAAGGTTTTGTTTTACTTAGACTTTCACGCTCCGACCAAACGTTTATCTTCGTTCTTTGGAAATCGGATGATTTACCTTTTTAGTTAATGCGGTGTTTACTGCCTGTGCAAATTCATTCGCCGAACGAATTTTACGTGTGAAGTATATCGGACTCTCTTTCACAGCCTCAATGGTTTTTTTGGACATTTGTGGACTCTGCGGCGAATCTTCTGTAGCCTTTACATCATCAAATTTGTTTGCGTGTTTTGTTCTACTTGTAGTCAAGTCGCTTCGACTGATTCCTGCTTTCGATTGTTGTTCGTTGTTGTTTTTAGTGACAACTTGCGCCTTCTTCGCCTGTTCTAAAGCAATTCTATCGGACTTTCGATCGCCTCTTATCATTCCCCATGCTCTTCTCCACAGTAACTGAATTGCTCGACCGATTTGCTTTAGGGGTCTGAATCTTTGTTCACGATGAGGTTGATCTATCGCCTCATTAAATGAGTCTTCTTTGCGTACAAAGTTGTTTTCTAGTCTGGCTATTACATCATCTTCTGGTATATTATAATGTGAAACTATATATTTAAAGGCTATAAGCTTCTCCTCTTTCGATAGATCCTTTTTGTTCAATAACTTTTCCCCAAATTCACGTATTTCTTCATCAATCATTTTCTATTCCTTCTTTCTTTTTTATTTAAGACTTGCCTTGCAGATACTATCAGACAGACCTAGTTTGTTTCTGTCCTTTTAACGTTTTTTCTACTAAAACGTTAAAGCTGAGACCAAACGATTTACCCTCGTTCTTTAGAAACCACAGCCTTTTCTTTTTTTGAAAATAAGTTATTTGCCGTTTTGGCAGCTTCATTCGCCGAACGAAGTTTATGCGGCAAGTAGCTTGGACTATCCCTTATTATCTTAGTGGACTGCTTCTCATTTTTTTGGATCGTTTTTGGCTTTGGTAACGAACAATTCCCAACTGTTCTAGGTTCTTTTCTCTTTGTTCTCCTGCCTATTTTTTGGATTTTTTCAACTATGTATGACAAAATTCTTCGTCGTTTTGATTTAAGCTGTAGAGAGGTTCTCCCTAAAGATGGAACACTGTTGACTGTTTTTTTTGTTCGTTCTTCTGAATGTTGCGTGATTCTGCCTCCACCGAACTCTTCCTTCGCCTTATTTAAGGCTACGCTATTTAAAAATTTAGAATCTAGTAGATTTCTCCACCCCCTGGTCATCATTCCCAGTTGTTTCCCACTGTCTTGACTCGCTTGTTTGGCTTGTTCCCTAGGTATCAAATGATCTTGTGAACTATAGCTATCGTCTAGACTATAGTAGATTGAGTCAGATTCTATACTATACATTGAACTATCCTCTAGATGATTTTTTGAATGTAAAGATTCAACCTCTCTGCTCCGTTCAGATTGCTCTCGTTTCTCTTTAGATACAGTATTTCTCTTTGATAACTGCTCATTAAATCCGCTTATTTTTTCAGAATTCATTTTTAGACCTTCTCTCTTTTTATTTCAATCAGTGATTCCTTAGTAAGATTTCCGTATCTCGCTTGATCTGCTGTTGGATATCAGCAATGGAACACTTCTTTACTACATTCATTGTTTTTTTGTGCACTATTTCCTGTTGGAATACCACTTTTTTATTATGGAAATCTGCCCGTTTCTCTCGTATCCAATCATTTGTTCCTGTCCACTTTCCATATTCTATCTTCTTTCATTTTTACTTAAATCACCTGTTCCTGAAAATACGTAACAAAAAATATGCTATAATAAACCAAATAAATACAAAGTGAGGGATGATTCAATGAGCTTCTCCTTAGAAGATATCCGCAACTTATTGTTAAAAGAAAATCTGTTAAAAGAATTTGTATCACCACAGGGGTGGCATCTTTATGCTCCAGAAAATAGAGTATTCAAGAAATTAAGTTATGACTCACGTCAGGTCGACGCTGAGACATTATTTTTTTGTAAAGGATTAAATTTTAAAGAAGAATATTTAACTGTCGCAATTGCTCAAGGGCTTAATTACTACGTCGCCGAAGAACCTTATGAGAATGAAGCATGTGGCATAATCGTGACCGATATTCGCAAAGCAATGGCGATTCTTTCCATGGCTTTTTATGATTATCCACAAAACAAGATGCTAGTCATCGGATTTACTGGGACTAAAGGTAAAACCACCGCTGCATACTTTACAAAAGCCATTCTAGACCATACGACTAACTATAAAACTGCCCTTTTTTCAACAATGAATACCACATTAGACGGCAAGTCTTTTTTTAAATCGAATTTAACGACCCCAGAGTCACTTGACTTGTATCGCATGATGGCTGAAGCAGTAGAAAACGGTATGACACATCTTGTCATGGAGGTTTCTTCTCAAGCCTACAAGACGCAACGTGTTTATGGACTAACTTTAGATGTTGGGATTTTCTTAAATATCTCTCCAGATCATATCAGTCCGATCGAACATCCTACGTTTGATGATTACTTTTATTGCAAACGACAGTTGATCTTAAATTCAAAAAAAGTGATTTTAAACCGTGAGAGTGATTACTTTGATTTATTAGTGGAAACAGGTCAAGTCCACGGTATTCCTGCAATCACTTACGGACGAGCAGATACAACAGACGTTCAAGTGAAAAGTTTAGAAAATCAAACACAGGCGTTTCAATTGATCACACATGGTTCTGATTTACCTGTTGAAGCGGAGTATGAGATCAAATTAGCTGGTGGCTTCAATCAAGAAAATGCAGCTAGCGCAATCATTGCGGCGACTTTAGTCGGT
The DNA here is from genome assembly GCF_051715065.1 of Enterococcus sp. AZ062. Taxonomy (NCBI): domain Bacteria; kingdom Bacillati; phylum Bacillota; class Bacilli; order Lactobacillales; family Enterococcaceae; genus Enterococcus; species Enterococcus sp. AZ062. Next base: position 3,017,060 of record NZ_JBIOTB010000001.1, read on the forward strand.
GCCTCGATCACCGATGCCCAACAAGGCCTAAGAGAAGCTAGAGTACCGGGACGCATGGATCAGTTGACCCATAAGAACGGCGCCCATGTTTACGTTGATTATGCCCATAACTATTTAAGTTTAAAAACACTTTTAGCATTTGCTAAAAGTGAACATCCCAATGGTCGTGTGATCGTCGTTCTAGGAAGTCCAGGAAACAAAGCGATTTCCCGCAGAAAAGACTTTGGAGAAGTCTTGTCAGAAACAGCCGATATCGTTTTCTTGACTGCAGATGATCCTGCTTTTGAAGATCCACAAAAAATTGCAGAAGAAATCCACGCAGCAATCACCAATACAGCGCTTGCTGTTCATTATGAAATGGACCGTCCCACTGCGATCCAACTAGCATTAGCAGAAAGCCATCCAGAAGACTCTGTTGTGATTGCTGGTAAAGGCGTGGATGCGTATCAAAAAGTTGGTGGCGTAGATGAACCTTATGAAGGTGACTATGACATAGCAAAACGCTTGATCGAACAATGATTGCTTTATAGAAGATCCAGATTTTCTAATTTAGACAGCTAACACCAACTAAAAAGCCAACTCATCATGAGCTTTCCTTTTTTATGATGAGTTGGCTTTTTTATATGGTTATCTCTGTATTTTTTGAAGTGAGAGTAAGTGAATGATTTTTTCTTTAGATTTCTCACCTTTCAATCATTTTTTTATGAATCTTTGCTTTCAAGTTATTGAGAGATGGTCATTTCGAAGCACTGTATTAGGTCGTACTTTAACGATTTTTTATTCTAAAAAAACGACTATTTCTTTTAATGCAACCTACTAGCGAAAAATATAGCGCAATTCTTTACACGTATAATCACTTTCGTAATGTCCATAACAATTTTTCTCAGAGATATTGTGCATATTCAGTTTGTCTAGTACAACATATATTCTAAGATTAGAATAGTGGATGGCTATTTCAATACTGTTTTTACACTCTCTTTCGATAGGCTTATTAAATATTTTTTCTTTTTATACTTGTTGCGATAGTAAAGTGCGCCCTTTTCCACGAATAATCGTCTTTCAATCACCACTTTTTTGAATCTATTCAACAAGCGATTTTTAGGGTCCCATTGCATACACTGCCAGTATCTTTTCCAATGCGGTCGATACTTATGTTCTTCTGCTAATAAGCTAGGCCACACTTTCTCAAATCCTTGCAACTCTTCTACAGTTTTAATTTTTTCCAACACTTTACTAACGATCCATTCATATAGCTCTTTATTGTAGTGATCAATGGCATATGCCGATGAGTTTAGTTCTGTCAGACTAGGAGATCCTTTCAGTGTCACTTTTCTCAAATTACACCTTGGTAAAATAGTTTTCGCTGCTCATCCATCCCAAATCATAAAAGGTACACTTTGTCTGTATCCCTTCCACTATCCCACTTTCTTAAACTTAATCATTTACACGTAAATACGAAAATTGATATTCCTCTTACTTTTCTACCTGAACGGAATGTCTCCTTACTTTTGTTTGAGCTTGTTGTCTGATCCTCTGTTCATTTAGCGCACTTGCCTGTTTGCCAAACATTTCTACTTTTTCCCGAAAGGCTGGATTCATATCTTTTCTCATTTTTTTGACCGTTTGTATGATATTCTCGTCATGAATTGTCTGTATTAATTTATTCATTCGGTTTACTTTTGTCAGAGAAGAGGGGATGTTTTTCTGTTCCAGTTTATTTTTTTTACGCTCAAAATATCTTTGCCACTCTAGAACAAATGCGCCCTTGATCCAAGGTGGAGCTACTCTTTTTCCGTTTTCAAAGAAAGTAACTTTCTCCCCTAGTTCTGAATAATTCCGGTAAATTTGTCGGAGTGCACGTAGCAAAAGCTCATTTTTAAGGACCTTCTTAGGGAGTAAATCCACATTGTGTTTTTGAAGTTTAAAACATATTCCACGCAGGTCAATACCATCTAAGGAAATATAAATCGGGATATTCTCTTTTATAGCCATATCCACTGCAATCTCATAAGCTTGTATTTCAAGCCCTTTTACAGGTGCTTTCATTTTATGATCTTTATAACAGTAAAATTCATAATATAGTTTTTTTCCATCTGTTTTTAAACTACCGGGTGATGTTTTGGTAAAAAACACTCCCATTATTTTATTTAATCGATTGAATTGATCTCCCCTCTCTAACCCCATCGTTCGAAGATACTCAGGTACATGTACTAGCTTTTCGCTTTGTGATTCCAACAAAGAAGGTAATTTATTAGAAAAAGTCTCCCAATGTTCCTTGGTTATCAGTTTCCCTTCCTCAACATGTCCCATGATCAACTTTTCGATTGCTTTATTACAAGCGTCAAACATATGCGCCTTATAGTCCTTGTTGACGAGTTTCTCCTCTATTTCAGGGGTTTTAGCTAACGATTCACAGGCGCTTTCATGACCAAAAAATAATATTTTTCTATTATTTATTGGTTCTTGATTCGTTTCTGATTCTGATTTTTTCGTGTCAATTTCTTGCTTAATGTAAGCTTGCCAATCTTTGATATAATTTCCATCAATCCAAGGTGGTGGCACACTTTCTATGTTGTTTATAAAAAGAAACTTTTCTTTAAAATTTTTTAATTGCGAAAATTCTCGATAGATATAGTGAATCGATTCGCGAAAAATAGCTGTTTCAGAGCGGTTTAAAAAATCGTAATCGCTGATATCTCTTTGATTGAAATGACTTAAAGAAAATAAAATAGTTATCTGATGACTCATTGCCATATCTAGAGCCGTCTTGTACCCATGTTCCTTAAGTAGATTGATTGAAATTTCATTTCCAATAGCATTGGTATAGAATAATCTTTGGCCATCTGTCTGAAGATTTCCTGCTTGGATGGCTACTTCAAAAACGTTTGTTAAGTGATTCTCAGGATAGCGATTCATTGACTCATAGTATTCAGAAAAATAAATTAATTTTTTTTCATTTTGTGGAAATAGTAACAAAGGTAAGTTATCAGAAAAATCCTCCCAGTCTTTTAATGTAAGTAGTTTATTTTCCTTAACAAACTGAATGATCAACTTCTCTATTTCATTATTACATGCGTCAAACATTTGTACCTGATAGTCTTTACCCGGTTGGAATCGTTCCGATTCATTTGACTCAAATAACCATTGATACTCACTTTTCTTCCCAAAAAACAAAATTTTTATTTCATTTGCTATCATTCTTTTCTCTCCTGTTCCCCAGTGACGCCTGTTTATTCTACGAATACACTTCAATAACCAAATATTTGTTGCCGTAACAGCCAATAATATATGCACGAATCATCTAAATACTTCACAACGTGAACGCTCGCTGTCTACCGATAGATTTTTCTATTTTTTTTTGGATGTGTCCTTTCTCACTTACTTCTAAAAGCAGTGATTTGAAAGACTTTAATTCATTTTTCTTCTTCTCTTCTGGGAAAACATCATATGTTAGATCGTCCACAGATTTAGAGATCTCTTTCCCTAACTTTTTCTTACGATGCTCATGATACTTTTGCCATTCATGAATGTGATCTCCTTCAATCCAAGGAGCATTTACAATTTTTCGATTTAGGAAAAATAAGACTTTCTCCTTTAATTGATACCAATGTCGGTAAATATAGCGTAATTCTTTACAGGTATACTCACTTTTGTACTTTTTTTGGCGATTTTTTTTCATGACTTCTTTCATCTTTATGCCATCCAACACGAAATAAATGAGAATATTAGGATAATGGATGGCCATATCGATGCCATTTTTACAGCCTCTAGTAATATGGTCATTACAACTTATTATCTCGCCTTCTGCATTTTGAAAATACAATACGACACCTTCTAGTCGAAGATTTTCATGAAAGATTGGATAATTGAACGTTGCCCATAAACAGTTCTTAGGACTCCAGTCCATACACTGCAAGTATTGTTTCCAAAGCGGATGTTCATACCAAAATCGGAATAACACAAAAGGTAGTTGTTCTATAAATAGACGCCACTGCCCAAAAGTGCGTAACCTTCCTGATCTTTTTCGTTCAACTATCGCCATATGTAGCTTGTTATTATAATAATCAATGATATATGCATGTTCTGATTCACCAGATAAGGTTGGATAGCCTTGTAGATTAACTTTATTATTCTTTACATCAGCAAAAAAAGCTTCACGTTTCTTATATAAGCCATAAAGCAAGATATCTTTTTCTGAATCCATTGATCTATCCCTCCATGAACTAACTGGCTTTGTCTCAGCTTGCCCTACTTGTTCTTGTCCGCAGTTCTTCCATTTACAGATCTGAACATTCAGCGCCCCCACTATAGGCAGACGCTAGATGTCTAAATCCGTTCATTCTTTTTCAAATCAACATTGATTTTCTTCTATGATCGCGACCACTCGTGTCCAACCAGCACTCGCTTTTTTGATTTTAGTTGGGAAACAGCTTAGCTTGAAACCAGTGGATGGCAGTTGATCTAAGTTCGTCAATTTTTCAATATGACAGTATTTCTTTTCGATTCCAGCAAAATGACCTTCCCAAATAATCGAGGGATTGCGAGTCTGTTTAAATTCTTCCGCAATAAACGGTAATGGTCGATCCCACGACCAAGCATCCGTACCAACTAAACAGATTCCTTGTTCTAATAACCAAAGGGTTGCTTCTCGTCCGACACCACATCCACTGATCAAATAGTTTGGCGTCCCCCAAAACGGCGCAGCACCTGTCTGGATAAGCACGATATCTTTTTCTTTGAGTGTATAGTTGATATTTTTCAAGGCGTGTTGAAAGTCAGTGACCGTCAACTGATAGCCATTTGGTTTATCTGAAAAATCAAGCATGACACCTTCCCCATAACACCAATCAAGGGGCACCTCTTCAATGGTCCAAGCTGGCTGTCCATTATCCATTGTTGGATGATAATGGTAAGGTGCATCCATATGAGTACCTGTATGCGTAGTGAGCTGGACACTTTCCATCGCCCAAGCTAAGCCATTAGGCAAGTCTTCCTTTTTTGCCGTTTCAAAAAAGCGTAACATATCCGGCACGCTTTTCTCGTGGTCTAAATAGTTGATCATCGGAATCATTTCTTGCGGATCACTTGGCACTTCATTTTCAATCGTGATACTTAAATCAATCAATTTCATTTACTTGTCCTCCTTTTTCTAAACATCTTTATTTCATACTTGTATCTAGTATACGTAGGATTTCCCACATATTTGTCCTTTTTTTTCTGTTATTTGATATAAATATCAAGCATCCTTGAGTTGCTATCGACCATGTTTACATCCTTTTATGACTGTCCATATATGAACCAGACTATTCTCCTTATTTTTATCATGTTGCGCTTTTGACTCTCCTGGCAATTGAAATGTTGCGGCTTCCTTTAAGAGGGGGAGCAACTGTTTTCTACTATTTCATGCCTTACTTTGATAGTGTTCTCCCTCTAGAAGTAACTTTGTAGGTTCTATTGACCAATAGATATCTATTTTTTTGTATACAAGGTTATTTTTACAAGCTTCTCCAATTTTCTCATTATTCAACATATATAGGCTTTCCTTTTTTCATAACAACTCACTAAAAAACTCAGTTACCATCTCTAACGAATGGCAACTGAGTTTTCTTTTGAATCACTAAGCCACTGAACCTTCTCTTGCTAATTCTGCGGCTTTTTCTTGTTCTTCAGTCAATAATTTATTGTCATAAAACTTGATGAATGGCAACCAGATGATAAAGCCGAGAATCGCACATAAGACGGCTAAGACAGCGGCTTTCCAGTCACCTCCACTACCAACAAAGGCGCCGATCCCTACTGGTGAAGGCCACGGCATTTGAGCTAACATTGGTCGAACGATTTCTAGTTTGATGGCAAAGTATGCTAATGATGCGGATGCCATTGGTGCCAAGAAAAATGGTACTGCCAAGTAAGGATTATAAACGATCGGCATCCCGAAAATGATTGGTTCATTGATATTGAAGATCCCTGGTACTAATGAAGCTTTTCCTAATACTTTTAACTGATCGGATTTTGCCATAAAAGCAATAAAGATAATTAATCCTAATGTCGCTCCAGAACCACCAACTGTTACATAAGAATTATTAAATTCGCCGGCTAAAGGATAATTTGCACCTTGCGCATTTGCTGCCATGTTCGCTAAAACGATTGGTGTCAAGAATGAGGTAATAATGTTCGCCCCATGAATCCCTACGATCCATAACGCGTGGATCAAGAAATAAATGATCATGATCCCTATCCACGTATTCGTCAATTCTGTTACAAATCCAAATGGAATAGCGATCATTTTGAAAATATCTGTTCCTAACGCAACTAATGTGCCGTTGACAATCATCACCACAAAGGCAATCACAAACGTTGGGATCAATGCAGTAAAGGAACGTGAAACCCCAGGTGGTACAACATCTGGCATCTTGATGACCCAGTTACGTTTCACACACATACAATACAACTCAACTGCAATGTAAGACATGATGATGGCGGTAAAAATACCTGACGTACCTAGACGTTCGACAAATGCGCCCATACGTACACCACTAACCACAGTTTCTGCATCGGTCATACTAGAGATCAAGCTGATTTTTCCGTCTGAAATGATCAACTCTGGAATACACATAAAGAAAGCAAAAACAGATAATAGCGCGCCAGTTAAAGGATTGACGTTCAGTGCTTGTTCATCTCTTTCGATCGACGTTAATTCATAAGCAAATACAATAGCAAAATAAACAGATAATATCCCCATCGTCATCGTGTTGACGATCATATACAAGTCGCTGACTTTAAAGAAAGTTGCATTGAAAAATCCTTCTAAAAATGGAAATGGTAACGGTAAAATATTCAAAACTAAAAACATCGAGCCTACGATCGTAAAGGGAATCGACGCCATCCCAGCAGCCATTACTGCGCGTACGATCTTGAACTGTGCCACTTTCCCCATCGGTCCCATCAAATATTTCTGTAGAAAATCAAACATCTATTTACTCCCCTTTCCAAAATGTACTACACGTTCATACTCTTTGATTCGTTGATAGTGACGATCCGTATTTGCATGGATTTTATTCAAGCGTCGCTGACAAAACAGACAGATTAGCAACCCACTGGCAATCACAAATAAAATCAATGCTTGCCCATTTGAACCATTCGCCATAAAAGGAAACAACTGAGAATACCCTGATGAAAATACTGCTAATAGGAGAAATACGTTGGTTACCGCTTGCAAGCGGTAATAATTTCGAGTAACCGTTGCATTATTTTTATGTGTGCGATAAAGTGCCACTTGTTCTGCGACGACTGGTAAAAGAAAGAATAATAGCCCTAATGGTACCCAAAACATCTTGCTACTCGCAAGAAGTAAGGCAACCAGCCAATAAAGATTGGTAAAAAAGAACCCAGCCGTTAAGTAGCGAATGATCAAATAACGATTAAAATACAAGACTTTCAAACTAAATGCCTTTTTCTCTAATTCTCGTTGTTTTTTTTCAGCTTCACTCATTTTTTCACCCCCTGTTCTTGTTTATTTTTGATATAGATAGCTCATTTCTTTTGCAACTTCCAATAACGTCATCGTCGTCATCAGATGATCTTGCGCATGGACCATAATGATCTCCATTTCAATTTTTTGTCCACTCGCGTATTCCTTCAATAAATGCGTTTGTGATTTATGGGCTTCTAAAATTTCTTGATTTGCTTCATTTAGCTTTTCTTCTGCTTCTGTAAAATCTTCTGCTCGTAACAAAGCAAATGCCTCGTGGATCAATGTTCGTGCATTGCCACTGTGAAAAATAATATCAAAAGCGGTTACTTGGAGCTCTTCACTCGTCATTTTCTCCGTCATCAAGACTCCTCCTTAATAAATCATTTTTATAAATTGTTCATTAAAATTTTCAAACGTTGGTTCAGCTAAAATCTGCTGCTGTAGATCCAATCGATCAATAAATTTCACGATTGCTTTCGTTACAACAGTGATTCCTTCATTCTCAATACAAGAAGGAGAGACTAGAAAGACAAAATGGATCGCCCCTTGTTCATCCCATTCCATCCCATCAGGAATGATCCCCACTGCAATTTTAGCAGTAGCCCCCACTGGGATCGCTGGATGCGGGACAACTACTTGTTCACTGAAAATGATTTGCCCCATTTTCTCACGACGTTCGATTTGGTGAGCCATCTCAGACGTATAATTCTCCGTTTCATCTTCTTGTAAAAGTGCCAATAAATCATTGATAGCTTGGACTTTTGTTGGTGCTGAAGGATAAACTTTAAACCAATTTCTAGAAATCTGCTCTTCATAAAAACTTACTTTTTCCTTCATAAAAGATAACGCTTCTTGTGGTTTCACAAAACAACTTGGACGATATTCTTCAATCACTTTACGGATCTTTTGAACATCCTGATCATTCAAGAAAACACTGACATGGAGAACAGGTACTTTGAAAAACATCGTAGATAAATCAATAGAAGAAATGATTACATCAATATCTTCTAATGCCTGTTCATCGATTTCGTAGTAGCCTTTTACTTGTTTCACTGCAATGTTTTTCCCAAATTCACTCAATACCCGATTTTTCAGCAATTGTGCACTTCCATAACCAGTCGCACAGATGATCAACGCCTGTAGTTTACAATCGACCTTATTTTTTTCAATCGCTGCCATTAGGTGAAGCGCTAAATACGCCCATTCATCCTCATTGATTTTATAACCTTTCAAAGAAGGCATCTGACTGAAATAGTGTTTAGTCAATTCAAAGGCTCGCGGATCTTCTTTTTTGATCTCTTTTGTTAAAGGATTTTCCAAAGCAATCCCTCTCTTTAAACGAACCAACATTGGTTCTAAATGATTGAGCAAGCCATTCCTGAATTGATAATCTTCGACGATTGACTGACCAAGAACCTGAGCAAGCTCTTTAAGAACTGACATTAGCTCTGTCACTAACTCCTGATTCTCCCTTTTATGGCTTTGATTCGATTTAGCCATCAAATGTAACGCTAAATAAGCAATTTCATCTTTTGGGAAACGAACATTCATTATAGACTCGATCCGTCTGGTTATATTCTTGGCTGCTTGATATTCGGTCTCATGGATTTCTTCTCCAGTGATTTCAGGCACTTGTATCTCAAATCCGGCTCGCATTCGCTTGATTGCCAATGCTAAATGTAACGCTAAATTTTGTATCACAAAATCGGACACCTTTAATTTGGATTCACGAATCTCGTCCAAGATGATGATCACTAATTCTTCAAAATTGATTTCCTTGAAGAATTGACTGTTACCGAGATATTCTTTTAAAGAATTGGTATACTTATTTCCAAAAAAGGTATCCATGATCACATGTCGCTTGTCTTGTTCTTGACCCTCGATCCACATTCCCTGTTTATGTTTCGACACAATTTTCAACGAATATTCGGCTAACTTCTCTTTGATTTCTTGGATATCATTCACTAAACTCGAACGGCTGATATATAACTCTTCTACCAAATCATCGATCACGATTGCGCGATCTTCCAAAAGTAGTTTATTTAAAATATACTTTTTTCGATCTTCTGAACCGTAGAACTCAGTCACCTGATCGCCATATTCCACAGTGACTTCTCGTTGCTTTAAAAACAGCGCAAAAGCAAGCTTGTTGACGACCTCTAATTGATACCCTTGCCCTTGCTTTGCAATGAGTCTTCCGCCATTGGTTTCGATCACTTCATTCAATGTTTTCAAATAGTTTCGAATCGTACGGTCAGATAATAATAATTCAGAAGCGAGGTACTGGCTTGTGAGGTATTCTCCTTGATGATCAATCAATTGCCGCAATAACTCTTTTTCTGTTTGTTTCATTATTATCTTCCCCTATTCGTCTATATATTTTCCTCAATCAGCTCTGCTAATTTTTGGATACCCGTAGGGATAGGAACATACGCTTGGAATGGTATACTTACGACCGGTTTCCCTACTGTTTTTCCTAGTTTAACAAATTTATCCAAGTACATTGTAGTTTGAGGACTGATCAAGAACAAATCGAAATCACTTGTCTTGATTTGGTTGTCCCCTTCTGTTGCAGAAACCGCGTCAACAAATACCTCTTCGCCTTTTCCTTTAAAATATTCTGTTGTTTTTGATGCCATCATCGAAGAAGACATTCCTGCGGCACAAATAATCAATGCTTTTTTCATTACGATCACTCCTCTATTTTTTTGATTGAATTTCTTACATTCACTATAAAATGAAATCGCTTTCTTTTCAAAATAGATTTTTCCGTATCGCTTAGGAAAATAGTTATAAAATTACGTAAAAAAAAGAAGTCACACGGCTGTGCAACTTCTTCTCAATTATTGCGCACTGAAATTCAAACGCATACTGTAAATCGGATTTAATGGATCATCCAAGCTTTCAAAATCAAAATTTTCGCCAACTGTACCAAATAATGAGAAGGAAAAAGAAGTGCTATGTCCTTCGATCGTTCCTAGTTCTCTGCGGTTATTGAGGTTTTTACCTGATGAGATCAACATGACTTGATTGTCATTCAGATTGTTTTTCACCCCTAAATCGATTTCTGTTAGTTTTTCGGTAGCTGATTGACTAACGACCGAACTCACTGACACTTGGACCGCACGTTCCGCATTGTTTTGGATTTGATAAATTGGTGAGACAATACCATTACTTTCTTTACTCTCCGCAAAGGATACATTTGTAGGAATCGTCACATCAATGTACTCGGACGTATCTTCTAGAATCGTGACTTGACTGTTCAATGTCCGTGCATTGCCAGCTTCGTCTGTTAAGGTGATCGTTACACCATGATCGCCTACCGCTAAATCGGTAAATTGCACATTGTTTTCATACGCAACTTCGACTTGAATATCTGGTGACAATGACCAGTTGTCGGTCGGATCACCATCTAAAAATTCACGAGGCGCTGGTGCTGTTTGCCCCTTCGTGAACACTAACGGATCTTTTAATGTTCCGTCAGGTGCCGTAGTATCTTCAATCCGTGGCATGGCATTATTAAAAATATATTCATTCCCAGCTTCATCGGTTGCTGTAATATTCATTGGATGGTAGGCATTGAATCCATTCGGAGATAAGTCATATAAGTGACGATGATTTATCAACTGGATATTTTCTAACTCTGACCAATTGTCCGCTAAATCGCTGATTAGTTCCCTTAATTCTTCCTGGGTAAAATCCCGATGACGATTGGCTTCAAACACCGTCCAATGGTTTCTAACTATACCAGTTGGTGCTTGCGTATCGATTACGCGATAGTTAACCGAATAGTCCGTATAGTTTCCTCGGATATCTTCTAGACGAACATTCGCATCATAAACGGTTGTCGATGGGGCAACATTGACAATACTTACGATATCCCCGTTATCATTACACAAGGAAAGATCAATTTGATCGGTTGGTGTCGTGTTGTCCAATGGGTCCTCAGTAAAGAACTGCAATAGTTCATCTTTCGTCAATTCATCTTTTCTTCGTGCTTGAAAATCAACAGGTTGCGTGACGACATTTCCTGTCGGACCTTCGTTATCTCCCGCAAGAAATTTGACTTCTTGTAACGCCGATTGATTTCCTTGTTCATCTTCTAAACGAATAAAGCCAATATATTCTTTGTACTCTAAGTCGTCTAACTCAAATTCGTTCCCTTCACTATCGACTAATTCGATGGTGATGTTTTCTGGCAAGCTCCAGTTATCATCGGGGGCACCGTTGAAAAACTGCAACAAATCCGTTCGAGAAAACGTATTCGAAGTGAGCGTAGAAAAATCAATGACTTCATCTTTGAAGCTAGCGGTTGGCGCCGTGGTATCCACTACCCGTGCCATGGTATTGTCAAAAATGTGTTCATTCCCGGATTCGTCGGATGCCGTGAGATCCAGTTGATGGTAAGTCCCTCCACTATTCGGAGACAAATCATATAAGTGACGATGATTCTTCAGTTGAATATTTTCTAACTCTGACCAATTATCTGCTAAATTATCAATTAGCTGGCGCAATTCTTCTTGGGTAAAATCGCGATGACGATTGGCTTCAAACACCGTCCAATGATTTCTGACTGTTCCTGTCGGCGCTTGTGTATCCACCACCCGATAATTGACTGAATATTCTGTCTTGTTGTTTGCTTGGTCTTGTAAACGAACTTTCGCATCATAAACAGTCGTTGACGGTGCGACATTGACAATACTCACGATATCGCCAACATTGTTACGTAAGGAAAGATCAATCTCATCGGTTGGTGTCACGTTATCTAGAGGATCATCCGTAAAGAAACTTAAGAGTTCCTCTCGCGTCAATTCCTCACTTCTTCGCGCTTGGAAATCAACTGGTGATGTTGTGACATTTCCTGTTGGACCTTCCGCATCTCTTCCCTGGAATTTTACTTCTTGTAGGTTTGATTGATTTCCTTGTGCGTCTTCTAAGCGAATATAGCCTGTATAAATGTTATCCTCTGACTCTAAATTTTGTAAATTGATCACTGAACCATTACTGTCAACGAGTTCGATTTTGATGTTTTCTGGTAATGTCCAGTTGTCATCCAGATCATTATTCAGAAATGCCAAAAGGTCTGTCCGTGAAGGAATAGCCGTTGTTACCCCAGAGAGGTCGATCGTCTCTGATTTCACTGTCCCTGTTGGCGCTATGGTATCAGTAATACGCAACTTCGTATTGAGCAATGAACGTTCATTACCAGATTCATCTGTCAATTTCACCCAATCTTGATAACTTGTACTAGGACTAAGGTTATATAATTTTTTTTCGAAAGTTAATGTGATGTTTTCTAATTCTGACCAATTATCTTTCAATCCGTTCACTAATAATCGTAACTCTTCTTGGGTAAAATCTCGGTGACGATTGGCTTGGATTGTGACGAAATCTTCGACTGCCGTTCCTTCTGGTGGTGTGGTGTCCACCACGACATAGTTTGTCGAAATGCGTTCATAGACGATTGAATTGGAAGAATCTGCTACATTGACTGTCATTGAACCAGTTCGACCTGGATACCACATATTGTTGTTTATCGTACCAGCAACATAGTAATAATAATTACGCGCATACGTAGGTACGGAATCAAACCAAGTATCACGTATTGTATCACTGGGTACACGAGCTGGACGTTGGGCTTCGATCGTCACAGGATTTTTAATTACATAAGTTATTGTTGGATTGATCGTCAATCGTCCAATCGTTTCATTTGAATAACTAAGATTCATCACTTTTCTTGGTGTCGCAATGTTTGGATATAGCGTCGCAACCCCTGTCGTACCTAAACCAACATTTCCGCGAATATCTAACGTTACAGCTTCATTTCCCGCCTGTACTCTTGTTACTGTGAAGTTGATAGTTGCAGTGAAATTGTTATTGATTGTCACCGTTGCTGCTACACTTATAGCAGCATTACTTGAAGAAATATTCGATAAAGTATACGTGTTTCCATGCGTTGAATGGTTCCCATAATACATCTGTGTGTAAAACTCGTCCGGCATTCCGGCATCACTGTCCGTGACGATCGATGAAATCCAACCATTATTTCCATTAACACGCTCAACCAATGAGTGTGTTGGTACAGTGACAGAGAAACTGGCGGTTGAGTTTGCGGCATTCGCTAAATTAATGGTTCGGTTGATCGCATTTTGTAATACACCTTCAAGATAAGAACTCCTACCATGATTCGTTAATTGAGTCACATTTTCTGTGGTCAAATTCAAGCGTGCTAAGTAATTCACCACTAGCGAATTTTCATCAAGTGGTGGTAAAACTGTTGCCTCAGTTGGTATATCCGTCGTTGGTTCTTCTGAGACAACTGGCTCTTCTTCGACCACTTGTGTTTCCTCTACAGTCGCTGGTTGCTCAGAGAGGATCGATTCCTCCGGAGCCTCTTCTTGTACTGTTGGTTCCTGTACTGTTGATTCTTGTACTGTTGGTTCTTCTATAACATCTTCTGGTGTTTCTTCAGATAAGTGGCTTTCTGACTGCTCTTCCATGATTTCCGTACTAGCAATCGTCTCATTTTCTATGGCAAATACTGCCGATGGCAACAATGTATGTTGGAACAATAGGACTGAAGTAGCGATCATCCGAATTTTTTTTGCTTTCAAAAATTCTGTCCCCCTTTCTCTTTCTTTTAGAATGTGCATGTTAAACCTACTGACTGTATGCATCTTTGAGATCAACTGGTAACTATATGTAGGCGTTAAAAAACTATGTGCTTGATCACAAAAAAGCTGCCTAATGGCTCATACAGATAGAGGATGTATCTGTTTCATTCAGTATAAACAGTTCGCAGAATCGCCTTCTCACGATCGAATAATTGTTTTATGTAATTCTTTCACTGAATGTTTTTTAATATCTAACAAAGATAGTACACATTCCACATTAAAATTATCCACAATTCCAGTATAGGAACAAAATCTTTTTTTACCGTTAGAAAGGCAAAAAAAATGGTTTTAACTTTAAATTAGAGAAACAAACATTGAATTTTAATCATATTGTTACCGAATTGCTCGATATGTTTTCTTGATATTCACTATATATTGCTGATTTCTCTTCATGTTTCCGTATTCTCACCCTCTATCTAAAACCAAAATTTCTATAAGTACAAATTAATGTTTTTTTCTATGAGAACTTCCAAACCTTTTCCTCATAAATAATTTTTTTAACTAAAATAAAAAAAAACAGTAAGAAAGCATTTACTTTCTTACTGTTCTCTTATTATTCTATAAAGAATGCTAGGTTTTCTCTTCACCTATTTCATTTGATAAAAATTTTTTTATTACTGTGCATTGAAATTCAAGCGCATACTGTAAATCGGATTCAATGGATCGTCCAAACTTTCAAAATCAAAGTTTTCGCCAACTGTGCCAAATAATGAGAAGGAAAAAGAAGTGCTATGTCCGTCAATCGTTCCTAGTTCTCTGCGGTTATTGAGATTTTTACCTGATGAGATCAACATCACTTGATTATCATTCAGATTGTTTTTCACTCCAAGGTCGATTTCTGTTAGTTTTTCCGTTTCTGATTGACTAACGACTGAACTTACTGACACTTGGACCGCACGTTCCGCATTATTTTGGATTTGATAAGTTGGTGAGACAATACCATTGCTTTCTTTGCTTTGGGCAAAGGACACATTCATCGGGATCGTCACATCAATATACTCGGATGTGTCTTCTAAAATCGTGACTTGACTGTTCAATGTTCGAGAATTTCTCTGTTCATCCGTCAAAGTGACTGTCACACCATACGTTCCCACTTCTAAATCTGCGAACGCGACATTGTTTTCATATGTAACTACCACTTGAATATCTGGTGACAATGACCAGTTGTCGGTCGGATCACCATCTAGAAATTCTCGTCCGCTTGGAGCTGTTTGTCCTTTTGTGAATACTAATGGATCTTTTAATACCCCCTCAGGTGCTGTGGTATCTTCAATCCGAACTTTCGTTTTTTCAAACGTAGTCGTATTTCCTGCTTCATCCGTGGCATCCACCTGTAGCTCATAATACCATTCACCAGGACTATGAGGAGGCATAGTATGTAACGGAACATTATTTGTTAACGTGATTGCTTCTCGTTCTGTCCAATTATCTTCTAAATCAATAAGTAAAGAACGTAATTCTTCCTGTGTAAAATCACGTGTACGCGTCGCTTCAAAGACAGTC
The DNA here is from genome assembly GCF_051715065.1 of Enterococcus sp. AZ062. NCBI lineage: Bacteria > Bacillati > Bacillota > Bacilli > Lactobacillales > Enterococcaceae > Enterococcus > Enterococcus sp. AZ062. The sequence goes on from NZ_JBIOTB010000001.1 coordinate 3,032,711, forward strand.
GTTGTCTGATTGATCGAACCGGTCGGTGCTTGTGTATCGATCACGCGATAGTTAACAGCGTATTCCGTGTAATTGCCTCGAATATCTTGTAGACGAACGTTGGCATCATAAATGGTTGGCGAAGGTGCAACATTGACGATACTCACAGTTTCGCCAATATTATTACGTAAAGAAAGATCAATTTGATCGGTTGCTGTCGTATTATCCAATGGATCTTCGGTAAAGAACTTTAATAGCTCGTCTCTCGTCAATTCATTCACTCGACGTGCTTGAAAATCGACTGGTGTCGTGATGACGTTCCCTGTCGGTCCTTCGTTATCTCCTGCAAGAAATTTGACTTCTTGTAGATCCGTACGATTCCCGTGTTGGTCTTCCAAACGAATATAGCCTGTATATTCTTGGAACTCCAAGTCATCCAACGCAAATGCATTTCCTTGACTATCGACTAATTCGATGGTGATATTTTCTGGTAATGTCCAGTTGTCGACAGGGGCGCTACTGAAAAATCGCAACAAATCCGTTCGAGAGAACGTATTCGAAGTGAGCGTAGAAAAATCAATGACTTCATCTTTGAAGCTAGCAGTTGGCGCCGTAGTATCAACTATTCTTGGCATAGTTCCTCTAAAAATATGTTCATTTCCAGCTTCATCAATTGCCGTGATATCCATTGGATGGTATCCATTTGGATCATTCGGAGATAAAACATATAAATGGCGATGATTTTCTAATCGAATATTTTCTGGTAATGTCCAATTATCCGAAATACTATGAAATAGTAGTCGTAATTCTTCTTGGGTAAAATCGCGATGACGATTAGCTTCAAAAATTGTCCAAGTTCCTTTAGCACTTCCTGTCGGCGCTTGTGTATCGATTACGCGATAATTGATCATTTTATTTCTATTCGCATTGCCTGCTTCATCTTCTACATTTAAAAATCCTGTATATGTTTGGAGTAAGTTAGGTGCTACTCCAGCAATCGAAGTAGCCGTACCCAGCGAGTCAAGCAATGATAATTTAATCTCATCATTCAAGGTCCAGTTATCCGACATCGAATCAACAAACGGTAATAACTCTGAGCGTTCAAGTCCGCCAATTCGTCGTGCTTGTAAATCTCTAGTAGTTGTATTGGTCGTAACGTCTGGAGATATTGTATCTATTACACGATACGTAACTGGTAAATCACGAAAATTACCAAATTCATCAGTTAGACGGATTGCTGCGTCATAGACATTTGTTAATGACGGAGCAACATTTCTGATACTTACTGTATTCTCAGAACTATCGATTAATGAAATATCGATTTGATCCGTTGGTGTACTATTATCCACTGGATCATCGATAAAGAATTTCATAATGTCTTCTTTTGTCAAATCATTCACTCTTGTGGCTTCAAAATCTACTGGCGTAGTCGTGACATTTGCTGTTGGTCCTTCGATATCTCTCAGATTAAATTTCACTTCCTGTAGCGCCGATTGATTCCCAAATTCATCTTCTAGACGAATATAACCTGTATGAACGCTATTTGATGGTTCTAGATTTTGCAAATTGATAACTTCCCCATTACTGTCTAACAGTTGGACGATAATTTCATCTCTTAATGTCCAATTGTCCTCCAAATCATTATTCAAAAATTGCATGATTTCCGAACGAGAGGGAATGCTTGTTTCAACATTAGAAAGATCGATTATTTCTGATTTCACTGTCCCTGTAGGGGCTAATGTGTCTATAATACGCATTCTTGTTTCGTAAAAATTTTGTGTATTTCCACTTTCATCTGTTGCATTTAGATTAATTAAATGAGTGGAGTTAGGTTCTAATTCCATCAAGCTTCTTGTAGATGCCATTCTAATATTACTCAACGTAGACCAATTATCTTGAAGATTATTTATAACCGAACGTAATTCTTCCTGGTTAAAATCTCGGTGACGATTTGCTTGAATATTTGTCCATTCAGTTTTTTCCATACCTGTAGGTGCTTCAGTGTCTACGACCGTCACATTTGTCCAAAATCGTGTGATCCCACCAGTGGAATTATTGATAAGATAAACTGGTAATTGATTAGTATAACCAGGAAACCAACCAGATCCAAGGCTTGTCGTGGAGAAACGCCAATTTCCTGAACCTGGTAATGTATGGAACCAACTTCGGATCACTTCTTGTGACAACGTTTGATTTCTTGTGGCCTGAACCGTCACATTCTCATGAACACCGACTTCTTCCTTTTCTTCCTCTTCTTCTCCCTCATCTTCCGCATTCACTGTCAATTGTCCAATCGTTTCCCCTGTATAACTAAGATTCATCACATGTCTTGGGGTCGCAATGTGTGTAAACTGAGTCGCAACACCTGTCGTACCTAAACCGACATTTCCACGGACATCTAACGCTACGGTCGTACTTGCCGCCTGTACTCTTCTAACTGTAAAATTGATCGTTGATGTAAAATTGGAATTGATGGTCACAGTGGCGGATACACTCACCGCTGCGTTACTTGACGAAATATTTGTCAGTGTGTAGGTATTTCGGTGAGTCGAATGGTTTCCATAATACATCTGTGTGTAAAATTCGTCGGGCATTCCGGCAGGACTATCCGTGACAATAGAAGAAATCCATCCATTACTATTGCCTACTCGCTGAACCATTGAATGTGTCGGTACGGTCACAGAGAAAGTCGCTGTTGCATTCACCTCGTTGCCTAAAGTAATGGTTCGATTGATGGCATTTTGCAAGACTGCTTGAATATAGGAGCTTCTCCCATGATTGGTTAGTTCTGCTACGTTCTGTGCAGTTAAATTCAGCCGTCCCAAATGGGCAGATAGCGGACTTTCATCAAGTGGTGGCACTTCTTCTTGTGTTTCCACCGTCTCTATAGTCTCCTCCGTCGCTGGCGCTTCTGGAGGTGCTTCCATCGGTGGCACTTCTTCTGCCACTTCTGGTGGAGCTTCAGGAGTTTCCACTACTACTTCAGGCTCTTCGTGAGTAATTGGTGCTTGTTCTTCGACCACCTCTGTTGCTTCTTCAGATAAGTGGCTTTCTGGCTGCTCTTCCATGATCTCTGTATTAGCTATCGACTCGTTTTCTATTGCCATTACCACTGAAGGTAGCAATGCCTGTTGAAACAATAGGAATGAGGTAGCGATAATCCGTATTTTTTTTGCTTTCAAAAATTCTCTCCCCTCTCTTATTTTTTGACAATGCATGTAATCATCTATCTTTTTGGATAAGCTGATTGAGACAAGTAATCGTTTAAAACGAGCTACTCGATCGTAAGTTTTCTGCAAAGTTCAGCTATAAATAAAAGGTATGTAGTTAGTTCAGGCACCTTCGCAAAAATCATTGCGAGTTTATGCAGGATTTTTATGTGGAATCAATGGTGCAAACCCGCTAAAAATGAAAAAAAACTCAAAAAATAATAATGCAAATGCCATACAAATATTATCCATAATTTCAAAATACTAATAAAATCTTTTTTTACCGTTAGCAAGGTAAAAAAACACCCAAGACGTGAACGCCAGTTGATCACTATTTTTTTCGACTTTACCTTTTACTTGTCTACACTAGATTAGTTACTATTCCTTGAACAAAAAGGGATAACTATTATATAGAGTAAAAATATGAAATTATCACTGATAATAAAATTTCCCTCAGATGGAAATTTATAAAAAAAACCACATTCTCATGAAATCCAAATGATTTTCATGAGAATGTGGCATCTCGTTTTTACTTTTTTCTATTGGTCCTTACTTATTAATTTGCGACGATGTTGACTAATTTATTTGGAACCACGATCACTTTTCTGATTGTTTTTCCTTCTAATTGTTCTTTGATACTATCATCGTCCATCGCTGTTTTTTCTAGTTCTTCTTTTGATAAGTCACGTGCAACACTGGCTTTTGCACGAACTTTTCCATTGATTTGGAAGACGACTTCTACTTCGTCTTCAATCAAAGCAGCTTCATCATAAGTCGGCCATGGTGCATAAGAAAGATCTTGTTCATTGCCTAGGATCGCCCATAGCTCTTCGCCGATATGTGGCGCGATCGGCGCAAGTAATTGTACGAATCCTTCGATATATTCATAAGGTAAGGCATCGACTTTATATGCTTCATTGACAAAGACCATCAATTGAGAAATCGCTGTATTGAAATGTAGATTTTCGTAATCTTCTGTGACTTTTTTAACTGTTTGGTGGTATACTTTATCAAGTTTACCGTCATTCAGTGTCGTGATACGATCACGCATTTTATTGTTTTCGTCCACGATCAAGCGCCAAACACGATCTAAGAATTTACGGCTACCTTCTAAGCCATTTTCACTCCAAGCAATCGATGCGTCTAATGGGCCCATGAACATTTCGTAGAGACGTAACGTGTCCGCACCATATGCTTCTACGACATCGTCAGGATTGACAACATTGCCACGAGATTTAGACATTTTTTCGTTGTTTTCTCCAAGGATCATTCCTTGATTGAACAATTTTTCAAAAGGCTCTTTTGTTGGTACCACGCCAATATCGTAAAGGAATTTATGCCAGAAGCGAGCATACAATAGGTGAAGTACCGCATGTTCTGCCCCACCGATATAAATATCTACTGGTAACCATCGTTCTAGTTTTTCATAGTTAGCTAATTCTTTTTTATTATGTGGATCGATATAGCGTAGGTAATACCATGAGCTTCCTGCCCATTGTGGCATCGTATTCGTTTCACGACGGCCTTTTTTACCTGTTTCAGGATCAACGACATTGACCCACTCGTCAATGTTTGCTAATGGTGACTCCCCTGTTCCACTTGGTTGGATATTGCTTGTTTTTGGTAAACGTAGTGGTAATTCTTCTTCTGATACAGTTGTCACTGTGCCGTCTTCCCAATGGATGATTGGGATTGGTTCTCCCCAATAACGTTGACGAGAGAATAACCAATCACGCAGACGATAGCTGACTTCTTTTTTCCCAACACCATGTTCTTCCAACCATTGATTCATCGCATCAATGGCTTCTTCTTTGTTCAATCCGTTCAAGAAATCAGAATTGATATGCGCACCATCTTCTGTGTAGGCAGCTGCTGAAGTATCTCCACCTTCGATGACTGGTAAGATTTCTAGATCAAACGTTTGTGCAAACTCGTAATCACGTTCATCATGTGCCGGTACTGCCATGATCGCACCTGTGCCATAAGAAGCTAACACATAATCAGCGATCCAGATAGGGATTTCCTTGCCATTTACTGGGTTGATCGCATACGCACCTGTAAATACACCTGTTTTTTCTTTAGCAAGATCTGTTCGTTTAAGATCTGATTTTTTCGCTGTTTCTGCGATATACGCTTCGACTGCTTCTTTTTGTTCTGGAGTTGTGATCTCACGAACTAAGTCTAGCTCTGGTGCTAGCACAGAGTAGGTTGCCCCAAATAACGTATCTGGACGTGTGGTAAAGACCGTATATTCTTTGTCTGTGCCAGCCACTTTAAACGTGACATTTGCTCCGACTGAACGACCGATCCAGTTACGTTGCATTTCTTTGATGCTTTCGGGCCAATCCACAAGCTCTAGGTCATCGATCAAACGATCTGCATAAGCGGTGATTTTCAGCATCCATTGACGCATTGGTTTGCGGATGACATCATAGCCACCACGTTCACTTTTTCCGTCGATCACTTCTTCGTTTGAGATCACTGTACCTAGTTCAGGTACCCAGTTCACTGCTACTTCTGCTTCATAGGCTAAACCTTTTTCATATAATTTAGTAAAGATCCATTGTGTCCATTTGTAGTACTCAGGGTCTGTTGTGTTGACTTCACGATTCCAATCGTAACTAAAACCAAGTGAATTGATTTGGCGACGGAAGGTTTCAATATTTTTTTGCGTAAATTCTGCAGGGTCATTCCCTGTATCCAATGCGTATTGTTCTGCTGGTAGTCCAAATGCATCCCACCCCATTGGATGTAATACGTTGAAACCTTGACTACGTTTGAAACGAGCTAGGATATCTGTTGCAGTATAGCCTTCTGGATGCCCAACATGTAGACCTTGTCCTGATGGATATGGAAACATATCCAACGCATAGAATTTTGGTTTACCTAGTTCATCATGCGTATTGAAGGTGTTATTTTTTGCCCAATATTTTTGCCATTTTTTTTCAATTTCTTTGTGATTATAGCTCATCTTGAACCCCCTATTTTGATGTAATGATCTGTTTTTTCTTTTAGCATCTGGCCTTGAAAAACAAAAAAATCCTATAAAAAGATTGCTCTTTTTATAGGACGTAATCTACGTGGTACCACCTAATTTTGCCTTACTAAACAAGGCCTTGAACGTTGTAACGGTCGTCACCGCCTCTGCTTACTGGGAGAACTGTTCAGCAGGTGCAACTCAAAGGCGAGTTCAAAAGCGTCCGTACACATTTTCACCAACCATGTGCTCTCTAAAACTTTCGACTTTTTACTACTTCCTTTTCAAACGTTGGTCAACTAAATTTTTAGTAGCTTCATAGTAACAAATATTATTGAATCAATCAACTATTATTTCAGTCAGATCGATTATTTTGCAACGATCAAACTTTGACCTGGGTAGATAAAGTTATTTTTGATGTTGTTCCACTCGATCAATTGCGCCATTGAGATGCCATGGCTATCAGCTACGCCCCAAACGGATTCACCTGCTTTGACTGTATAACGTTTGCCATCATTAGACGTAGGTGCTGCTGTTGTATTTCCTTTTTTCACGACCACTTTTTGGCCTGGATAAATGAAATTATTTTTGATATTGTTCCATTCAATCAGTTGATCCATCGTGATGCCGTGTTTATCAGCTACACCCCAAACGGATTCACCTGCTTTGACCGTATAGATCGTATCACCAGAAGTTGATGTGTTCGTTGCTGCTGACGTATTCGGTGTGCTTGGCGCAGCTGCCGGCGTTGTTGTCGGTGTAGATGTTGGTGCTGCTGTACTACCACCTTTTACGATCAGTTTTTGACCTGGGTAGATGAAGTTATTTTTGATATTGTTCCATTCAATCAATTGGTTCATCGAGATCCCATTTTTATTTGCGACGCTCCACACCGATTCCCCTGCTTTGACCGTGTAGGTGCCTGAGCCTTGGCTTGCTGTGTTTGAAGTCGTTGGATTATTCGTCGGTGTTGAAGGTGCTGGATTCGTTGATGCAGTGCTTGATGCGCCACCATTTGAAACAACCAACTGTTGTCCTGGGTAAATAAAGTTGTTCTTGATGTTGTTCCATTGGATCAACTGTGCCATTGAGATGCCATGGGCATGAGACACACCCCAGACAGAATCACCTGCTTTGACCGTATATTTTGCACCAGAAACTGAAGCACCTGTACTTGGTGTTGATGGAGTTGTGCTTGGTGTCGATGGTGTATTTACAGAAGCAGACCCACCATTAGAAACGATCAAGCTTTGTCCTGGATAAACAAAATTATTCTTGATATTATTCCATTGGATCAATTGTGCCATTGAGATACCATGGGCATTCGAGATACCCCAAACAGAGTCACCTGCTTTGACTGTATAACGCGTACCGGACGAATTGTTTGTTGTTGTTCCAGCAGAACTGCTACCTGCAGAAGCTGTATTGTTTCCTGAATTTGTTGTTGAAGATCCGCCAGCTGTACCACCTTTGATCGTCAATTTTTGTCCTGGATAAACAAAATTATTTTTAATATTATTCCATTCAATCAATTGTGCCATTGAGATGCCATGAGCATTTGAGATGCCCCAAACAGAATCACCTGATTTTACTGTGTACGTCGTTGAACCAGTAGTCGTACTTCCACCAGTATTTCCTGTATTCGTGCTTCCTGTATTTGTACTTCCTGTGTTACCTGTATTAATCGTATTGCCGCCGCCAGTAGTCGCACCACCGCCTGCATTTCCAGTTGCTGGTGTGTCATATTTGGTCAAGCCATACGTCATGATAAGATTGTTTAATTTTGTCGCATAACTTGGGTCTGTCGCATAGCGTCCTGTCAAATGGGCAGTAGCATCCGTATAAGAACGAGTATTACTCTTCCAAGCACCTGCATAGTAGTAGCCATTACCAAATGAAGTATTTCTAAGTACATAGGCATTGTCACTAAAAGACTCTGCGAAAGAAGGATATTGACGGAAAGGTTCTTTTTTCGTCACCCATTGGTTGTTCAAGAATTCAAGCGTGTCCATATAAACAGTTTGTCCTTGGTAGCTTCCTTTGATCCCAAATAAGTTATGATACGGTGCACGTGATAATGTACTGCCACCCCAACCACTTTCGACGACTGCTTGAGCGATCATTACTGAAGCATACAAATCATTCGCGTTTGCGATCGGTTGTGCAAATGTTGCAATTTCTGTGATAAATGCAGCGGTATTGATCCGAGAGTTCATTTGGATCGGTGTTTCATCCGCATTGACAGCGACTGATTGTAATACTGGTGCTACAGCTGAACAGCCCACCATTGCGGTTCCGACGATTGCCGCACTTCGCTTTACTTTACGGTAACGCTTTGCTTGTTCCAGACGTCTGCGTTCTTTTCGTCCTACTAATTCCTTTTGCATATACTATCCCCCATATTTAATTACTTTTATCTAGCCTTATCAATAATTATAACTTCTCTTAATATTTATTAAAAGTTATTTAAGACTATTACGTTGTTTTGTAATCTTTATGTAATCTTTCGTAATTTTTTGATTTGACGCTTTTGTTAACCCTTTAATCAAACGATTCCGAGTTATTAAATTATATATGACCACCTATTTTTTTAATTAAATATGTCGGTTATATTACTTGAGGGTTGCTATTACATTACAACTTGCATAACAATATGTTTTTATTCATTGATCCAAGTGAACAGGAATAGAAAACTCTTGTTTTTCGTTCTTATAATAAATGCTATAATGGTTGGGCATGAAGGAGGAGTTAAATGAAAAATAAAAGAATCTTCCAAATCTCAGCCGCAAGTTGCTTCTTGCTTTTTCTAGCGTTGAGTCTACTTGTCTTATTTCGCGTGGATCTATTGTCTAGTTTTGACCAAACACTGACCCATTGGATTCGTATTCCTTATCCTGATTGGAATCCATTTCAGCGGTTGATCACGACATTTGGAAATGCAATAACTGTCATTTTAGTATTTGGATTAGTTGCTCTTTGGTTGTGGCACAAGAAAAAAAGAAAAGAACTGTATTGGTTCATCTTCAACTTTGTGCTAGTTGCTGGGATATTAAATCCACTAATCAAGCTGTTGGTGATGCGTGACCGTCCAAGTCTGCAACATTTAGTGGTCGAAACGACATATAGTTTTCCCAGCGGACATGCCGCAACGAGTATGATCTTGTATGGCACACTGATTTTTTTGATGCCATCTTTGATCAAGACGAGAGAATGGGCATGGATGATCCAAGTATTGTTAGGTTTATTGATTCTGAGTATTGGCGCTAGTCGTGTCTATCTGGGTGTCCATTATCCTAGTGATATCCTCGGTGGTTATAGCTTGAGCCTGTTTTGGTTATGCTTGACTTATCCTTGGTATGTCCAACAACGCTTGCCATTTACACAATCAAATAGGAAGAAGGGATTTTAATGGAATTTCCTTATGCTGAAGGAAATAAACGTTACCATTCTTGGAATTATGCGTTACGCCATGAATTTGGTGGAAAAATTTTTAAAGTACCGATCGATGGTGGCTTTGATTGTCCCAATCGTGACGGGACAGTTGCCCATGGTGGCTGTACCTTTTGTAGTGTTTCTGGCTCTGGTGATATGATCGTTGCTCCAGAAGAGCCACTACCGATCCAATTTCAAAAAGAAATCGATATGATGCACAAAAAATGGCCACAAGTGAATCAATACATCGTTTACTTTCAAAATTTCACAAACACCCATGCGCCAGTCGAAGTCATTCGTGAACGATTTGAACAGGTCATCAATCTACCGGGTGTCGTTGGTTTATCAATTGGTACTAGACCAGATTGCTTACCCGATGAAGTCGTTGATTACTTAGCTGAATTGAATCAACGTTTATATTTATGGGTAGAATTGGGCTTACAAACGACTTATGAAGAAACCTCCATCCTGATCAATCGAGCCCATGATTATCAGACGTACCTAGACGGTGTTGCGAAATTACGGAAGCACGACATACGTGTATGTACGCATTTGATCAACGGTTTACCGGGAGAATCCTTGGAAATGATGCGGGAAAATGTTCGTCGCACGATCTTAGATTCTGATATCCAAGGAATCAAACTACATTTGATGCACTTGATGCGTAAAACGAAGATGTTACGAGACTATCATGAGGGCAGACTGCAGTTGATGAGTCGAGCAGATTATGTATCTGTCATTTGTGACCAACTGGAAATGATTCCTCAAGAGATCATCATCCATCGTTTGACTGGTGATGCACCTTGGGACTCCTTGATCGGGCCAATGTGGAGTTTGAAAAAATGGGAAGTCTTGAATGCGATCGATGAAGAAATGATTCGTCGCAATAGTTACCAAGGAAAGTACAATATTCGAGAAGGAGTCAAAAGCGGATGTTAAAAACGGCACTTCATTTTAGCCATACGCTATTGGAGGAAATCATCCAACCGGGAGATCATGTGATTGATGCGACGATGGGTAATGGGTATGACACCGTTTTTCTAGCAGAAAAAGTCGGAAAAACCGGTCAGGTATATAGTTTTGATATCCAAAAACAAGCATTGGCGTCCACGCAACAGAAATTGTCAGAAAACGGCTTATTGGAGCGGACGACCCTGTTTTTACAAGGACATGAAACCATTGGTGCGGTCATTTCTGAACAACAACCCATCAAAGCCGGCATCTTCAACTTAGGCTATTTACCCAAAAGTGATAAATCCGTCATCACGCTACCTGAAACGACAAAAACAGCGATGGAAGAAATCTTGAAACGTTTAGTTCCACAAGGTCGCATGATCATCGTCGTTTATTATGGCCATCAAGGTGGCGAAGCAGAACTAGATATGGTACAAAGCTTTTGCCAAGCGTTGCCTCAAGAACAATTCAATGTTTTGAATTATCAATTTATCAATCAAAAAAATAATCCTCCGATCTTGTATTGTATCGAAAAAAAGAAAAGCCACAACTAATAAAAACCTCCTTATCTTCTAGTGTGATAAAACTGAGAAGATAAAGAGGTTTTTCATTTTTTTACCAAAACCTAACGACCAATTAGAATGCCATTTTCTTAATGGTATTCACTTGATTACATTTGTCCTATGATTTAGTGAAATACTGTTTTAGCACACGAATGATCAATATTGTTACGCCTACTGCCAAAATAAAACTGATGATGGCTATTAGGATTCCTAAAATACCCATAATGTTCTCCTTACTATGTTCTATGTAACACGCTTAGACAAAAACCACTAGCCCGCCAGCTAGTGGTTCTTGGTCGTACTATGAACCTGTTCTTTGTTGAATAAATTATACTATAATACAATTAACATTCAAGTGTGTCTGTGTATTTAGAATAGAAATTCATCGTCACTCCTATTGATCAAACGATTATCAAGAGGAATACTTGATTAAGTGCTTTTTATTGTACGTAGTTATGGTTCCTAAAATCATTGACCTGACTTAATAAGAAATCACAGATTCACTTCCCAATAACTGAAAACTATTTGCCACAACTTTTGTTACATAAATACACTAGCCTTGCTAATTTTCCAAGGTTCATGTTTGGATTCATCCAAAAGCGCCAATCAGACTGCATTACATGAAAAACACCAAACCAAGGGCTTCTTGATTTGGTGTTTTTCGACTTCCATTTGAACATTCGTTACACAATGACGGGAGTGAGACATTCGTTCTCTCCCACCACCTAAAACCGAATAAACGGCGGTAACAGAAGGAACCTCTTCGGAAATAAGGCTGAACACTTCTGTCCCAAGCGCCTACTCAAACACAAACTGATTATGATACAACTCCGCATAGAAGCCATCTTCTGCTAATAGTTGGTGATGGTTTCCTTCTTCGATCACTTTACCATCACGTAAAACGACGATACGATCAGCATTCAAAATCGTCTTCAAGCGATGGGCGATCACGAAACTTGTCCGACCTTTGATCGCTTCATCCATTGCTTTTTGGATTCTTGCTTCAGTTACTGTATCCACGTTACTTGTTGCTTCATCTAAAATCAATAGGTCTGGATTCGTGATGATTGTTCGCGCGATACTGATCAATTGCTTTTGCCCCGTACTGAACAAATTATTTTCTTCAGAGACGTGAGTATCATAGCCATGTTCTAGCGTCTGGATAAAGTCATGGATATTTGCTTGTTTCGCTGCGCTAACTACTTCTTCATCCGTTGCATCTGGTTTACCAAAGACAATATTGTCTCGGATCGTGCCAGAAAATAGAACTGATTCTTGTAGAACGATTCCGACATGTCGACGCAAATCGTCTAAATCATACTCGCGGATATCTGTTCCGTCAATGCTCACAGAGCCACCGTTCACATCATAGAAGCGATTCAACAAGTTCATGATCGTTGTCTTACCTGAACCAGTTGGGCCTACTAAAGCAACCATCTCGCCTTTGTTCACATCAATGGAAACATCATTTAAGACTAATTTCTCTGGACTATAACCAAAATCAACATTCGTTAATGATAAGCCTTTTTCGATTCCAGCAAATGGTTTGCCATTTTGTGGCTTCACTTCATCTTTTTCAGCAAACATTTCATTCAGTCTTCGCGCTCCAGTGATCGCTAATTGGATCATACTGTAGCCAGAAGAAATTTGCATCAATGGTTGATAATATTGTTGGGAATATTGGACGAAAGTAACTACTAATCCTAGCGCTACTGAACGTTCCAGATCACCATTCAACGCTAACCATCCACCAAAGAAAATCACGATTGCGGTGTTAACTAAAGACATGCCTTGCATCATTGGGAAAAGCAACCCTGAGTATGCTTGTCCTTTAAATGTTGCTTCACGAACAGTTTGATTATGGGCTAAGAAGCCTTCGATTGTTTCTTCTTGCAGACCATTCGTGATGATCACGCGTTGGCCACTAATTTTTTCATCCATGTAACCATTCAATTTACCGACTTCATCTTGTTGGATGTCGACATATTTGCGGGCTTTTTGAATGACTAGGACAGCAATCAAAATCGCTACCGGTGTAGAAGCAATCGTCGCCCAAGCAAGTTGGACATTTTGGCGGAACATCATGATCAAGATACCAACTAATAGAACCGCATTCGTGATCACTTGAAGAAGTGCTTGGTTCAAACTATTTTGGATATTATCCAAATCGCTAGTGAAGCGACTAAGAATTTCTCCGTCTTGATGGGAATCAAAAAAGCGGATCGTTAATTTTTCTAATTTATTGAATAGACCAATACGCATCCGGTTCGTTGATTTCCCTACCACTTGTGTAAATAAAATACTGTAAATAAAATTTGCCGCACTGGCTAAAACATAAAACATCAAAAGCTTCCAAATAATCGAAAGGAAATTACTTTTATCATCGACACCTTGCATCAAAGCACCGATGTAATTTGCTAATTCTTGGAAAGCTTCCCCGATATATTGAGGTGCTTTTACCTGTAAGTAAGTTGCTGCAATCACAGTAATAAAGATAAAGAAGAAGGAAACCTTGTACCGCTTTAAATAATGATAGAAAAACTTACTTGCTTTAATCAAATCAGTCATGGCTACTCCTCCGTTCCTTTTTGAGTTTCGAAAATCTCTTGATATACCTGATTGTTCGCAACGAGTTCTTCATGCGTTCCTTCACCCACTAGTTTTCCTTCATCCAATACCAAGATGCGGTCTGCTTTGACAACAGAAGCAATCTTTTGGGCGATAACGATCGTTGTCGTGTCTTTCAACTCACGATCAAGGGCTTCGCGAACCAGTTTTTCTGAACGGGCATCTAATGCACTGGTACTGTCATCTAGAATCAGGATCTTTGGATGACCGATCACACCACGTGTGATAGATAAACGTTGTTTTTGTCCACCAGAAAAGTTACTACTACGTTCTTCGACTGGTGCTTCATAACGATCAGCTAATTTCTCGATAAATTCTTTGGCTTGAGCGATAGAAGAAGCATTCTCCATATCCTTTTCTGTTGCATTCTTGTTCCCTTGACGTAGATTCTGGGCAATCGTGCCTGAAAAAAGAATCGCTTTTTGTAAAACAAACGAAACGGTATTTCTTAAACTGTGTTCATTCACTTGTCGTAGATCAACACCACCAACTTCTACTTTTCCTTCTGTTGGATCGAACAAGCGTGGAATCAATTGTGCTAAAGTTGACTTTCCTGCTCCGGTTGCCCCAACAATACCAATCATTTCACCAGGCTCGATCGAAAAAGTGATATTTTTGAGTGTGTCTGCATCATCACCAGGATACCGGAAAGACACGTTTTCAAAACGAACAGAACCAGTCAATTCTTGTTCAGGTACATCTAGATAAGTTAAATCTGGTTCAGTATCCAAGATTTCTTTGATCCGTTTCAATGAAACGGCAGCTCTTGAGGTCATCATCATCATCATACCGCCAATGATGATCGCCATCATGATCTGCATCAAATAGTTCATAAATGAAGCAATACCACCAATCAGGGTTGGATCATCTTTTGCAAGATCACTGACGAAGAAGATTGCGCCCACCACAGCTAAGTTCGCAGCTAACATAAATGAGGGAATCATGACTGAAAATAATGTTCCAACAATGATATTGTGCTTTGTTAAATCTTCACTGACTTTACTAAACTCATTCAACTGATTTTCTTCTTGGACAAACGATTTGACTACTCGAATCCCCATTAGATTTTCTTTTGCGATACTATTAACTTTATCGATCAGTTTTTGGATGATCATAAAGTGCTTGCCCATACGTGTAAAGGACAGCGCTGTGATCAAGAATACAGTAACGATCAAAAGAACGATGATCCACCACAACTGAGGCATTGTTGCCATCGCAAGAATAAATGCACCAATAAACAGAAACGGGATACGGAACAAAGATTGCAAAGAAATCATAACTAAGTTTTGGATCTGCGTAATATCGTTCGTTAAGCGCACCACTAAATTACCAGCAGAAAACTGTTCAATATTACCAAATGAGAAGGTCTGGATCTTGCGAAACGCTTCCTCCCGGATATCTGCACTGACACCTTGTGCGACTTTAGCAGAAAATATCGTATTCGTGACTCCAGCTGCTAAACCTAGGAGTGCTAAACTAATCAAAGAAATGCCAATCGTACGCATTTCATCGCTGTCTTCCGTGATGATTGCTTCTAGTACTTGTTGCAACAACTTAGGTTGCCAAAGCGTAGCTGTCACCATAAGTGCGACAGAAAGCAAAGAAACAAAAACAGCTAATCGATAGTTTTTTGCATGTTTTAAAATAAGCTTCATATTTGTGACTTACACCTCTCTTTTTTTATAATAAATCGTCCTATTTTATAATTCGTAAAAATAGACCGACTAACAATTTACCATGTTTGAAAAAAGAAATCAACCTGTAATTTTTTAACGCTGGAACTACTTTTATAATAGAAAGAAACTTTAAAGTGTCTGTTTTTAAATACACCTTCTTTCTTCTTGAGTTTATCTTCCTCTCACTATAAAAGGTACGTTATGGAATTCTTCTTTATTATGCTTATTTCCAATCCGTTTAGCACCTATCTTGCTCGCCACAATAAAAAAGAAGTGATCTTGATCGATCACTTCTACATTTCTTCTACCATTCATAAGTAGACTTATTCGCCTTCTCGTTCTCTTGTCCAAGGGAGGCCCAAAGATAAACTAGCGGCAAATGCTTTATAGGCTGTTCTCTCCTGCTGTCTCGTAGCACGTCGTTCATCATATCCCTTGCAGACTAATTGTTCTTCTGCTGATTCAGGCATGACATGTGGCACCGTAAATTCTTTTTCAAGGTTCATATGTGAAGGAACCGCAACGAATGTCGTAAAGCAAGTAGCAGCCAAATAGCGTTCACCTGTCGTTAAGTTTTCACCGATGATCTTCACAAAAACCTCCATTGATTTCTTATGGGCACCCGACACGTAAGATTCCACACAAACGGAATGATTTTCATGCAAAGGCTTCAAAAAATTCAAACTATCTAAAGAAGCAGTGACTGCCCCTCTGCGACAATGACGGGTGACCGAAATCGATGCTGCATCATCGATCATTGCCATTAGTTTCCCTCCAAAAAGATACCCAAATGGATTCAAATCAAAGGGAAAGATCCGATGTGTTTGGATAACCATCGAGTCTTTGCAATACTTTGTTTCTTCCATACGTGGTCAGCTCCTTTTGTTGAACAACCAAGCGAGAGCTCGTTGGATCCATTGGTCCCAAAAAATCCAATCATGTTCACCAGGACCATGTTCGAATGTCACATCGATGTTGTTTTCTTTTAAAATTTCTGCCATTTCTTGGTTGGCTTGATAGAGAAAATCGGATTCACCACAAGCAAGATACATACGTGGTGGTTCTTTGTCACTTTTTGCTAAGGTTTCAACAAGGTAAGCTGGATCATTTACTGAACCTTGGATGCTATCTAGTGGACCAAAAATCCCTTCCCAGAACTTGGCTTGACGGATCATCAATAAGTCGTCCATTCGATTACCAACCGACACCGCACCTGAGAGAGAAATAATAGCTGAAAAATGTTCGGGCTTTGCTAACCCTAATTTCAACGCACCATATCCGCCCATTGAAAGACCGGCTGCATACGTTTTTTCTCGTTTCGTTGTCAGTTGTGGGAACAATTCGTGACAGATTTCTGGTAATTCTTCTGAGATAAACGTCCAGTACTTCATATCATACGTTGTGTCTGTGTACCAACCTAAATCCGTTGATGGCATGATGACGGCTAACCCGTAATCCGCCGCATATCTTTCAATGGAAGTCCGTCGTTGCCAGACACTATGATTACCTCCCATACCATGTAACAGGTAAAGCACTGGAACATCCGTCATATTGGCCGACGTACTTGTCCCAATCACTTTTTTGGTTGTCTGAGGTAAGATCACATTTAGATTGACTTCCATTTCTAATACGTTTGAATAAACATTTGCTTGGATAAATGCCATATGTTTGTCGCCTTCTTTACTTTATTCAGATCGTTTTTCTGACAACAATCTGTAAATTTACTTGTATTCTTTTATTGTAGCATTTTTTTGACGAATTAAAAATGTTAGCCCTAGCGCGATGATGACTAATAACAAGCCCACCAGATAGACTTGGTGTAACCCATGATACAAAATTTCTCGTAATGGTGTTAATATTTCTGCGTCAATCATTTTTGCTGTTTGTGGATTGACTAATTTGTTCATAATATCCGGATCGTCTGTCAATTGTTTGGCAGCAAGTTCAGCTTGCGTGACCTGGTTGATCAATAATCCAAAAACTGCGACCATCACTGTTTGCCCAATGGTGCGGACTAACGTATTAAACGAAGTGGCAACACCCATTTGTTCTGAAGGCACACTGTTTTGTGCGCTGACAGTCGATGTTGTCATTGTGATCCCTAAGCCGACACCGATGATCGTTGAAATCAGGAAGAACCATAAAAAATTACTTTGAAATGGCATCAGCCAAAGTCCTGCACCACCGATAATGGTAATGAACAACCCAATACGTAACACTCGATAGGTGGTCATCTGGGTCATCCACTTACTTGCTAAGAACGAACCAACCATCCAAACAAGAGAAAGTGGTGCCAAAACTAATCCACCAATTGCCGCATTAAGTCCTAATACTCCTTGCATCCACATTGGGATATAGACATCGATCCCCATTAAAAAACCACTTGCTAAAGCTGCTGCTGCATTCACAACGACAAAAAGCGGGTTTTTAAATAGGTGTAGCATGATGACAGGATCTTCTGCTCGTTTTTCGACGAACAGGAATAAGAAAAAGAATAAAACACTACCTATCAATAATGCCAACACAAATGGTGTCAGCCCTTGATCACCTAATAATTGAAAACCTAGTAACAGCAGAACCAATGTGAACATCAAACTAAAACTACCTTTAAGATCCATCGGTTTTGCTTCACGAGTTGTTTTTGGTTCATTGAGATAGAGCCAAATCAGTACCATCAGTAATAACCCAATTGGCACATTAATGAAGAAAATCCAGTGCCAACTCAATGCTTCCACAATAAACCCACCAGCTAATGGACCAAACACACTAGCGATTCCCCAAGCTGAACTATTTAAACCCAATACTTTTGCTCGTTTTTCAATCGTGTACAAATCGCCAATGATCGTCAATGCGACTGGCATCATTGCTCCTGCACCCATCCCTTGAATTGCCCGCGAAATAATCAAGCCAAGCATAGATTGAGAAAGCCCACAAAAAAGTGAACCGATAATAAATAATAGCGTACCAAAAATAAAAATCGGTTTTCTTCCAACTTTATCTGCAAGCTTCCCATAGATGGGTGTCAACATGGCATTCGTCAATAAATAAATCGAAAACACCCAGTTCATCATTTCCATGCCGTGCAGTGAACCAACGATCGTTGGCATTGCAGTCGTAACGATTGTCCCCTCAATCGCCGTCATAAATGTAGCGATGAACACGCAGATCGTTACGACTTTCACGTTTGTTTTTCTTTCCATTCTCAAGCCCACTCCTTATCGTAACTTCCGTTATTTAAATGGCATCATCTGCCTAATAAACTTCGACTCTGCTAAAAAAGCCAAAATACTCTAAAAGTAGCATAAGCTACTTTCGAATATCCCGGCTTACTGGTCTACATTTGATGTGCGTCACACGTAGCGAACACATTCAATTCAAACATAAATTATTTAGCTAAACTAGCTTTTAATGCATCTATTTTATCTGTTTTTTCCCATGGCAAGTCAACATCTGTACGTCCAAAATGACCATATGCGGCTGTTTGTTTATAGATTGGACGACGCAAATCAAGCATTTCGATGATTCCCGCAGGACGTAAGTCAAAGTTTTCTCTTACCGCAGCAATCAACGCTTCTTCTGGCACTTCTGCTGTTCCAAAGGTATTGATTGAGATCGAAACGGGTTGAGCGACACCGATTGCATAAGCCAATTGGACTTCTACTTTACGAGCAAGTCCTGCTGCTACGATATTTTTCGCAATGTAACGTGCCGCATAACTTGCTGAACGGTCAACTTTCGTTGCATCCTTACCAGAGAAAGCACCGCCGCCATGACGGGCATACCCACCATACGTATCAACAATGATTTTTCGTCCTGTCAATCCAGCATCTCCTTGAGGTCCGCCGATTACAAAACGTCCAGTAGGGTTAATATAATATTTTGTTTGTTCGTCCAGTAGTTCTGCTGGAATAACTTCTTTGATCACTTTTTCAATGACATCTTGACGAATCGTTGCGTTATCAACTGCATCATCATGTTGTGTCGAAATAACGATCGTATCGACTCTTTCTGGTTGTCCTTGGTCATTATATTCTACAGTGACTTGTGATTTTGCATCTGGGCGCAAATATGTTAATTCTTTTGATTTACGCAATTCAGCTAAACGACGTACTAAGCGATGACTTAAAGCAATTGGTAAAGGCATCAATTCTGGTGTTTCGTCCACTGCAAAACCAAACATCAACCCTTGGTCACCAGCGCCGATTTCATCTAATAAATCTCTTTCTTTTTCGTCACGGATCTCAAGTGCTTCATCCACCCCTTGAGCGATATCTGGTGACTGCTCGTCAATTGCTGCCAATACTGCTACAGTATCACCATCAAAGCCGAATTTTGCACGAGTATAACCAATTTCTTTGACTGTCTCACGTACCACTTTTTGGATATCCACATATGCTGTCGTAGAGATTTCGCCAAATACTAAAACTAACCCCGTTGTTACAGACGTCTCACAAGCTACTCTTGCATTTGGATCTTGTTCTAGGATCGCATCTAAAATCGCATCACTGATTTGATCAGCGACCTTATCCGGATGTCCTTCTGAAACAGATTCTGATGTAAATAAATGTCTTTCTACCATAATTATGATTCCCCCTAGTTAAATTCGGTTACAAGGCATCTCCGTTCGTACGGATCCTCTCGGGAACTTGCAACGAGTCAAGTATAGCAGATAAACAGATTTTACGCTCGTTTTTTTGTTACTTTTTAGAAAAAAGAGAAAGTTGTAAAAATGATAAGGAAACGAATTTTTTAGAATAAAGAAATAGAAGGAGTTCGTGTGTTTTAGTTCGTAAAATCAGTTATTGAACGTATTTAATTGGCTCTTTTTCTATTGCCTTTTTAGTTCATTTATTGCTGGCTTTCTGGCTAGATCTTTACTTGTTACTTTTGCCTGATGTTTGACTTGAGAAAGCATATAAGAGATTCGATTTTCTCGTGAGGAACAAATAGCAACTTCTTCCGAAGCAGTTGCCAGTGTGTGAACAGCTTGCCTACTGGTATTATGCCAAGGTAAGGGAATCCATTGTTTACTTATTTGATTTGAGTGATTAAATTTTTCAATTCTGTTGCGGTGATTGATTTCTTTCTGAATTTCTATTGTTTTTTCCTGAAGAAAATCAATCGAAGAATCGATTATTTCTTTTGCTATTGGTATCTGGGTATAGGTGTTTCGATCTGTTATGAGACTTATTTCATGTCTAATACTTAGAAGTGCGCGATGCAAGTCCGACAAATCAACTTCACTGATCTCACGTTGATATAATGTCCCCGGTGCCTCTGCTACTTTTAAGATTTTTTCTGTTATTTGTTCGTCGACTGTTGGTGGAATACTGCCACCTCTATTCAAGATTACCTTTATATAAGGATCTTCTCTGTATAATGAACGGATATTTCGATACCATTCATCTTTACTAAGACTACTACCCGATTGTTGCGCATGCGCATATATCGAATTTCTAAATCGACAATAACCAAAAACATAATCAAAGTTTTTATTCCATTCCCGATTGTGTTCCTTCATTGCATGAAGAAATCTTTTCTGCATCTCAAAAGTTGCGTTCTTATGCTTATTATTCCACGTTGGCGTTATTTTAGGGCCATCAACTAATTCAAATAGGCAATCATTACAATTGAACAAAATCAATATTAAAGATGTTTCGATGCCACTTACTCCATAATTATTAGTCGTTGGCGGTTCCAATTTTATGGCAGGAATCTTTTTGAATTGGTGAGAAAGAGCTTCGATTTTTATTAATGTTCCATATGGATAGAAATTTAATAACTCCCGTGCAGAAAATAAAATATTACTCAACTCTTCAACTTTAGTGGCTGATACCATCACATAAGATACAGCCCCCGCACCAATCTCTTTTTTCTTATCTACTTGCATCACCAGAAACTGGTCATCCTTTTTATAGACAGTTAACCCACAGACATGTCCAGCTTGGTCAGAAGCTAACGTGGAATAACTCGTCGGAAAAAGCATAAAATCTGTCGGATCATTATTTCTCAAATTCTCTAAAACAATTTTTAACTTCTCCATTCGGTCAAAGCGATACAACGCAATCGTTCGTTCCACTGACTGAATGATAGATAGCTGCCTTTTTTTATCAATAAAAAAGCCATCTTTGTCATTTTTGAGCATTTTTATGTAAGTTGAAAATAATAATATGTAATTTTCCGGTCTGACAAAATAATCCTTGTTACTCTTTAGCGACAAAGTTAATGCTAACATATCCATTCTTCTTGCAAATTCATATAACTGTTTTGTTTCTCCAATCTCTGATGATAAAAAATAGGCGCTAGTCCTTGGTATCCACTTCTCTGCAAACTGAACCAACCACCCTTTATCACTTAGCAATCCCCATTCTTTTTTTCTTAATTCTGTTCGTCTCTTTATTTCTGCGTAATTTTCTTGAAAACGCTCATCAATCCTTAAAAGTAGATGTTCATTCATTTTTTTAGCTACTGGAATTTTTATGAATGCTAATCGTTCTTTGATGATGGATCGTAAACATCCATCAAATTTGAGCATGAGCACTAACTTATCATCAGCAACCTCCTTAATATCCTCTTCATAAAGTTCACTTAATGATTCTACTGCTCGATCAAGTCTTTTGATTAATTTCGCTTCATTTAGAATTGGAAGATCTCCATTACCATTTTGTATAGCGAGGATATAAGGATCCAATTTAAAAACCGTTTCAATAAGCTTATACCAAATTTTTTCTTGTCTGTGGTGATGGATGATCGTAGTTTCTATATCATACCCTTTTCGGTATAAATAATAGCCAAAGATATAATCAAACTGAGCATTCCATTTTTTGTTTTTTCCTTTGACTACTTTAAGAAACCTTTCGCGCATTTCTACTGTTGGATTCGGATGAACTAGGTTCCATGTCGGTGACACTTTCTCATTTATATCAATCGAAAATATATCTCTTTGGCAGTGATACAAGGCTAATTTTAACGTAGCCTCTAATTCCAGAATCACACAATTCCCTGTCATCTGTTCTTTCATTTGTATTGTTGGAATAGATTGAAATGCTGCTGAAATTGCTTCGATATCTTTAAATATATCAAAAGGTTTATGCCCGTAATGATCTCGATTAACAAAGAGTATTTTACTTAAGTGCTCGATCTTCGTTAGCGGTATCTGGGTATAGGAAACAACGGTCTGTTTAAAGTATCTTTGTTTGTCTACTTGGATCGCCAATAAATGATTGTTTTTCCGATAGAAGATCAAGCCACATAGATGAGCAGATAGATTATGCTCAAACACAGAAAAAGTAGCCGGGAAAATTAGAAAGTCTGTGGGGTCATCACTTCTCAAGTTTAGTAATAATTCTTGTATCTTCATGGGTTTCTTGATCTCAAAAATCTGTTTCGAGTATTTTAATGATTCAATAATGTGTGCCTTTCGTTCCTTATCAATGAAAAAGGCATCTTGATCATTTTGGATCATTTTTTCATACAGTGCAAAAATCATTTCTAGTCCGTCATAAAAGCGATCATTTTCTTTCAAAGACAGATTCATGGCAAGTATATCAATTTTTTTCTTAAAATCATTTATTTCCATTCGTTCTTTTTTCGATTGTTTTTTCATTATTCATAGTTACCTCCAAAATAAATAATTTTAGTTTTTGTTGCAACATTCATCGTATGACTAACAAAATATGACACATTTTATAGCCCATTTTGGGCTTTTAAAAAGAGAACGGACGGACAAATACCTTGCATATCATGGTAGGAATTTAAATCTATCCTTTCTCGTATGTATTTCTTTATATGCTCACTTGATATATCAGTTGTAATCAGCAATCTATGCTCTTCGAATGAATCAAAACTCTTGTATCTTTTTTAGTGCCAAGCTGAAAGCGAACTTAGCTGATTTTTTATCCATTCATTTCCATAGTTAATGTTTTCGATCCTCTCTTCACTTTCCATTAAAATAAATAACGCAAAATCACTTCTCTTGTCTATGATTCTTCTTATTTTTTGCTTCTCTTACTAGATTATTGCTTACAGAACCAGATAGATTTTTTGCTCGATCACATAGTTCCGAAAAGTGCCCTTTTAGAGTATCACCAAAATTTGTACTTCTCGCTAGCAAATTAGGTGAGGTACGAGAGCTGTGTGCAACTGGACTTGATGTTTCTGTAATTGGCATAGTGGTAGAGCGATAGAGTGGTTCTTCCTTTTGTTTCTTTTGTGCGAGATCTACACGGCGCTGATACTCTCTTTGCAATCTGTCGTTCTTTATTTCGGTACAATAAACCATGTGTTCAGACATTTCTTTGGCTACCGGAATTTTGATAAATGGGATTCGTTGTTTTATAAAACCTTGCACATACGCGTTAATTTGAATTTCTTGCTGGATCTTAGATGTCTCCATTACTCTCAGGACATTCTCAGGTACCGATCCCATTGATTCAACCATTTTCTTTACTTTTTTTCTTAGTTGTTCATCAAAGATCGTTGGAATCTGCCCCCCGCTGTTTACCATTTCTTGAATATAAGGATCATGCTGAAAAAGATATCGGATATTCTTAAGAAGGGCTTGTTTTTGATCAATTCCTGAATGTTCCATTTTTTTACATATATTTTTAAAATAAAAATAATAGTCGTAGATATATCGCAAATTCTTATTCCAATTTCCATTAATTCCTTGAACTGCCAAAAGAAATCTCTCTTTCATTGTTAAAGTTGTTCCAAGATCTTCCATCCACCAATTTTGGTGTCTCTGAGGCCTTGCTAAAATAGGCTCATTCAACTTGCCCCATTTTGGTGTTACCTTCTCCTGGTCATTCAAACGAAATATATCTTTTTTACAATTAAACAGAATAGTTCTCAACGATGCTTCTATTTCACTAATGACGGAATTATCAATGGTTTGCTCTTTGAGTTGTATTGCTCGAATCGGGCGAAACTCATGTGATAATCCTTCAATTTTTTTAAGTATATCGTATGGTTTTTCATTTGAAAAATGACGTTCTGAAAAAAGCAATTGACTTAGCGCTCTTGCCTTTTCAAAAGGAACTTTCACATATGATACCGCACCTGTACGATAGGACTGTTCTTTATCCACTTTCATCACAATAAAATTATTTTCTTTTTTGTAAATCGTCAGACCGCAAACATGCCCAAAATACTTCTGTGGATGATCAGTGGAAAAAGCTACCGGAATAAGTATAAAATCGGTAGGGTCATAATTCTTCAGTTTTTCGAAAATAGTTTGGAGATTTCCTGCGCTATCCATGCGATACAACTGTATTGTTCTATTTAACGAATGGACAATATTCATTGTTTGTATTCGATCAACAAAAAAATTATTATAATCAGTTTTGATCATCTTCGCATAGATTGAAAATAGTAATTCGTAACTTTCCGGTGAAACAAATGATTGATCATTCGGTTTCAACGATAATGACATAGCTAGCATGTCCACTCGTTTTGCAAATTCTTGTCTTTGCTCCATTGTCTCTTGGTTCGGAGTGATATAATCCATGATACTAGTTGGTACTACTTTGGAGACAAACTGCGTGATTCTACTGCTTTCATCCAGTTTTCTTCTTATTGTCATACGACGCTTTAATTCACCCTCTATTTCTTCAGAGCGAACTTCCATTTTTGAAAGACAAAGTTGGGTCATCTCCTTAGCGATCGGAAGTCTGATTAGAGGTAATCGTTCTCTATAAACGCTAATGATTTCGCGATTCTTATGAAGCCCATTTACTAACTCATTAAATGGTAAATCGATGACCTCTCCCCCATCTAATTGGTCTAATGTATCTAATACATCTACTACGGACATTTCCATTCTGTTTCTTAGATAAGATAGTTCCGTGCTAACAGTCCTTGAAATATCACCGTTGCTTTTACGCAATGCTACTATATAGGGATCTTCTACAAATAGAAATTCAACGATGTTCGGCCACGGTGGATAAAAACTCTCTGTTGCTACGACAGAATTTTCAATCAATCGATTTTTCTTATATAAAAAATAATCAAAAACATAGTCAAACTGTTCGTTCCATTCTTGTTTCTTACCTTTGACCGCTTCAAGAAATCTTTTTTTCATTTCAATATTCGGATCAGGATGTTTCATGTTCCATGTTGGGAGCGGTGGTATAGTGGACTCAATAAAAAATTCATTTGTGCGACAATTGGACAAAATGATCCTCAAAGCACTCTCTACTTTACTGATCCAATGATCATTGAACGCTATAGTTTCTTTTTTATCAACGGGCGTAGACGTAACTTGGTATTGGTCTGAAATTCCTCTGATTTCATCAACTATATTGGGTACTTCTGAATCAATTGACCCAATAGCATTCCGATCAAAGGTGATAATTTCACACAAACTAACTACGTCCATTAAAGGTATCCAAAAATAATCCTGTTGTCTTAGCTCATCCAGTTGTCCATTCTCTACCTGCGTCACAACAAAATAATCTTCTCTTTTATAGACTGTTAAGGTACTTAACTGAGGCATCATATATTCGCTAATCGGACTCTTAAGAGGAATAGGAAATATCATAAAATCAGTTGGATCATTATCCCTCATATTTTCCAACAATTTTTTCAGGTTCTCTCTATTTTCAATGCTACAGAATTCTTTTGATCGTTGTAATGATTCAAGTACTCTCGCCCGTTGCCCTTTCTCAGTGAAAAATTCATCAGGATCATTCTTGATCATGCTGATATACGTTGAAAAAACCAATTCATACATTCCTAATGATGAACGAAAGTTTTCCGACATTGTATCCAGTGATAGTGCTAAAGCTAGCATATCTAGTCTTTTAATAAATTCATCTTCCGTGTCCATATCATTCTCTCCTCCTAGGTAGTGATTTTGGATTTCCCATACCATATTACGAACTTATCGTTATCCGTCAATTTATTAAGTAAGTTCACAACTAAAAGAACTCTATTGTTTGACTTATTAAAACCACAATTTATATTTTTCAAGATCCATCAGTTACTTTGTCAATGTATTCTGCACTTTACATTTGACTTGTTTACTGACTAAACGCTGATTTTTATCTTTTGACACCTGTTTTACTTGATCAATCATTGAAATAAAACGATTCGACAC
This sequence comes from Enterococcus sp. AZ062, assembly GCF_051715065.1. Classification (NCBI taxonomy): domain Bacteria; kingdom Bacillati; phylum Bacillota; class Bacilli; order Lactobacillales; family Enterococcaceae; genus Enterococcus; species Enterococcus sp. AZ062. Next base: position 3,059,227 of record NZ_JBIOTB010000001.1, read on the forward strand.
AGATACCATAGTCCCTGTTGTTCTTTGAGAAGTAGGTGATGATAGTGGAGGGCTTTGAACGCTAGCAGGAGGGGATATTATTGGCAGACGTTCCATCATTTGGCAGGTAGATTCTTTTGGTTCAATGCCGATACGTCGATTGATTTCCTTCTTTATTTCTATATTCTTTATCATTATGCGAGCAATATAGTAGTCTAACATTTCTTTTGCCACAGGGATTTTGAGAAAGGAGAGTCTTCCTTTTAATAATTCTAGTTCATAGGTATTCTCTCGAATTTCTTTGTATAGGTCAGATAACCCGACTGCTTTGATTTCTCTGTTCAACAATATACCTGCTTTTCCTACGAGTTCTATCATTTTCTCTTTTAAAGATACGTCAAAGTCAGCTGGGATCATTCCCCCGCTATTCAGTATTTCTACAATGTAAAGATCATTAGAATATAAATGACGTATGGTTGTATACCAATAATCTTTATGTATAGATAATTGTGCTTCTCCCCATTTTATCGATTGTTTTTTTCGATAAAGATAATAACCCAATACATAATCAAAATTTTGATTCCATTCTTGATCTGTTCCTTTCATTGCCTCAACAAATCGTACCTTCATCTCTATGGTTGCTGAATATTGACTATCTTTACCCCATTTTGGTGTGATTCGATCACACGTTTGTAAAGCAAAGAGATCCTTTTTACAGTGGAATAAAATCAATCTCAAAGTAGCTTCGATTTCAATAATTCCACAATTACCAGTAGTTTGATGGGCTAATTTTATCGATGGGATCGCTTTAAATTTATGAGAAATAGCTTCGATATTTCTTAAGATACCATATGGCTTAAAATCAAAAAATTCTCGTGCAGAGAAGATAATTTGACTTAACTCCTGAATATTTTTTAACGGTGCTTTAACATAAGAGACTGCACCTGATTCAAAAAAAGACTCTTTATCTACTAGCATAATCATAAATTCATTGTCTCTTTTATATATGGTCAATCCACAAATATGCCCGCCTTCTTTTGGATCTAACATATGAAAATAAGCTGGAAACAGTACAAAGTCCGTTGGATCATTATTTCTTAAATTCCCAAAAATATTATGTAAGTCTTCTATGTTTGTTAGTTTATAAATCTCTATCGTTCGTTGTAAGGACTGTATAATATGTGGTTGCCGTTGCTTATCAATAAAAAAATCTTCTTGGTCATTTTTGATCATTTTAATGTAGGTCGAAAATAATAGATCATAAATTCCTGGGAAACAATTGATATCATCATTGGATTTTAACGATAACGTTAAAGCCAACATATCTATGTTTCGTGAAAAAACATATTTTTTCTGTTGTTTCATTATTTCTGTTTGAACAAAACTACTATCATTTGTTGATACTACGTTTGTTCCTAGCTGAACTAAACTATAACTATTACTTTCCAGAGTTAGTTCTTCTGGTTGATTCTTTATGATACGTCGTTTCATTTCTTTATTTATTTCTTGGTATCGCTCTTGTAGTCTTGAAAGGAAACGTTGATTCATTTCTTTTGCTATAGGGTTCTTGATCATAGTCAACCGATCTTCATAGATAGTGATCATTATTCCATCATGATAGAGTGTATTCATCAATTCAATCGAACTGACTAATGGGAGTTCTCTATCATACAGTACATTTAATGGTTTGACGGTTAAGACAAGATTTTTTTGCAATAGCTCCTCATCTATATCCAAAATCTTTCCATCACTACTCATCAATGCAAGGATATAAGGATCACTATTAAAACTTTTTTTGATACTGTCCCGCCACTCATTTTGTTTATTACTAGGTAAAATTGCATTGATTCCAATATTTCCAGTTTGATACAAATAATAGTCAAAAATGTAGTCAAATTGGTCATTCCAGATTTGATTGTCCGTTTTTATCGCTGCAAGAAGACTTTCACGTATTTGTATAGTCAGCTGAATATTAGCCCCATGCCAGAGTGACCTTATCATATCAGTAGTATTTAACGAAAAAATGTCTGCTATATAATGGAACAATAGTATTTTTAAGATATCTTCTAAGGCACTGACCGGATTGTCCATTCCTTTTTTTACTTTATTATTTAAAACAGGAATTTCCTGAAACCCAGCTGAAATTGACTTGATCCCATGGAATAAAGAGAACTCATCTGAATTTTGCACGTTCAACTTCAAAAAAAATAGTTCACTTAAACAAGCTGCTTTTGTTAGTGGAATCCTAGCATATGACACCTGTCCTACACCAAATTTCTCTTTTCTATCTACTTGAACAACAAACAAATCATTTTCCCTTTTATAAACGATCCAGCCACAATAATGTTGTAAATTATTTCCATCTTTATCTAGATTATTCAAATTTTGGAAAAGCATGAAGTCTGTTGGATCATCATTGGTCATTTTTTCAATGATTTTCTGTAGAAAACTTGGATGATCACTGCTATAAAAATCCATAGATCTTTTCAGTGAATCAATCACTTTTGACTGGTTTTCTATATCAATAAAGGATTGATCATCATCATTTTCTAGCATTTTTATGTACGTTGAATACAGTGAACTATAAAAATCTGGTGAAGCAACTCTTTGATTATTTTCCTTTAACGACAGTGTTAATGTTAATATCTGTAGTTTTTGGAGAAATTCATTTTTATTGTTTTCTTTCATCATTTTTTCGGTATTCATATTTTCCTTTGCCAAAATTCTGTAAATAGTTCTACCCAATTTTAAAAGTTATCAGATCAATGTTTATTTTCTGTTTCTACATTTCCGATTCTACGGCTGCTGACTACGCTCATTTGGTTCAATACGAGACGTCTATTCAGATAAAACAAATTCGATACACCTACTTTTTTGTTTGATGAATGCTCGTATAACCGACACTGTAACTAAATCCAAACTAAGATCGTCATCTCTATTCGCTGTATGTCCAGCATTGTCACATTGATAGGTACAACAGGTTTCAATCATTCGGGATATGATTTGAAGTTAGGGTAGAGTCGCTTCTGCTTCTATGGATACAACGCCATTATCTTCAAGCTTCATTTCAGTTGACGGTTAATAGGGGGATAGTGCGGACGAAAATTGGTTTGTTTTCGATGTATCTATCGAATCTTCTTTTCTAATTTATAGATATTACTTGTTTTGACTAAACAGGTTCCCTCCCTACTCATCGTATCTTTTTACTTGCATTTACTTTCTTATTTGAGCGCTGACTTTCAAGTTCCGAGTCTCTTTTTGCTTGATAATTTTTGTACCAATTTGTTCCTAAGGAATGAAAAAATCTTCTGACCTACAAGGTAGCCTATTTATTTCTTTTTTAAAACCAGCAACATTTCTATGGTTTTCTGTTGCTTCTTCTCCTACCATATAATCCTTCTAACTAAATTTTTCTATCATCTAGTTAAAAATTTATGGATTTATGACGTCATATTTCGTACATTCTAACTAATTATAGTATAGTGACTACTCCTATAAAAATTACCCATTTATTTTAAAATCACGAAAAAAATACTCTCCCATAACATCAGCAAATTGATAGGTTTAAGAAAATAGTAGATTTATATGATGAGAATAATCATTTTCTCAGCTCTACAGCCAAAAGATGATACAGGCTCTGATGATACAGTCTCTATAATGAAGTAAACTGATAAAAACAAAGCTGCTCAAGAAAGGATATCTCCATGGATGAACCTACAAAAAATTACTTAGTTTAACAGACAAAAAAATCATTTTCCAAAGAATTGGCTTTCTGAAAAAAGAAGGTAGACCTTCTCCTACATGATTCATGTAGGGTTAGATAATCAACCAACAGCGGGTTATATGAGATGTAGGATGAAAGTGATCAAATATAGAAAGGGAATCAAAAATACCTTCTAAATACCTTATAGTAACGGGACATTGGAAGGAACAATAATATTAAGGTCAGCAAACGAGTGACTGATAGATACCGCCATTCCTTCCATTTTTTTTACCATATTGACTTGATCCAGGGCTAGGTTTTCCAAGATCGATCCAAAAAAAAAAGAATCAATCGAAGCCTATTTCTGCTTCGATTGATTCTCGATGAAATTCTTCTAATTTGAACTCACCAACACTACTTGTCGAAGAGCCATTTAAACTCGCCAACACTACTTGTCAAAGAGCAAAAAAAAGATACTTACATGAAGTATCTTCGATGACCCGTACGGGATTCGAACCCGTGTTACCGCCGTGAAAGGGCGGTGTCTTAACCGCTTGACCAACGGGCCAGGTAAAAATATGAAAGTAATGGGCCTAAATGGACTCGAACCATCGACCTCACGCTTATCAGGCGTGCGCTCTAACCAGCTGAGCTATAGGCCCATAAAAACTAAAGCGGGTGACGAGAATCGAACTCGCGACAACAGCTTGGAAGGCTGTGGTTTTACCACTAAACTACACCCGCAGTATGGCGCGGGACAGAATCGAACTGCCGACACATGGAGCTTCAATCCATTGCTCTACCAACTGAGCTACCGAGCCAAACGGTTCCGACGGGAATCGAACCCGCGATCTCCTGCGTGACAGGCAGGCATGTTAACCCCTACACCACGGAACCAATGTTTTTAGTTTTTAATTGCGGGAGCAGGATTTGAACCTACGACCTTCGGGTTATGAGCCCGACGAGCTACCAGACTGCTCCATCCCGCGATAATATGAAAAAGGAGGATAAGGGATTCGAACCCTTGCACGGTTTTACCCGCCTGACGGTTTTCAAGACCGTTCCCTTCAGCCGGACTTGGGTAATCCTCCAATATAAAGCTAATGACCCGTACGGGATTCGAACCCGTGTTACCGCCGTGAAAGGGCGGTGTCTTAACCGCTTGACCAACGGGCCAGATAAAAATGAAACGGAGAAGGAGGGATTTGAACCCTCGCGCCGGTTTCCCGACCTACACCCTTAGCAGGGGCGCCTCTTCAGCCACTTGAGTACTTCCCCAAAACCATTAAGATTTTGAATAAATGGGCCTAAATGGACTCGAACCATCGACCTCACGCTTATCAGGCGTGCGCTCTAACCAGCTGAGCTATAGGCCCATAAAAACTAAAAGCGGGTGACGAGAATCGAACTCGCGACAACAGCTTGGAAGGCTGTGGTTTTACCACTAAACTACACCCGCGTGGCGGTCCCGACGGGAATCGAACCCGCGATCTCCTGCGTGACAGGCAGGCATGTTAACCCCTACACCACGGAACCAATGTTTTTAGTTTTTAATTGCGGGAGCAGGATTTGAACCTACGACCTTCGGGTTATGAGCCCGACGAGCTACCAGACTGCTCCATCCCGCGATAATATGAAAAGGAGGATAAGGGATTCGAACCCTTGCACGGTTTTACCCGCCTGACGGTTTTCAAGACCGTTCCCTTCAGCCGGACTTGGGTAATCCTCCAATATGAAATACAACGTCGCTATGGACCTTGTAGGACTCGAACCTACGACCGGACGGTTATGAGCCGTCTGCTCTAACCAACTGAGCTAAAGGTCCAGGCTCTTAAATAATCGCGGCGGAGGGGATCGAACCCCCGACCTCCCGGGTATGAACCGGACGCTCTAGCCAGCTGAGCTACACCGCGAAAAAAAGTATTCATTATTTAAATGAAATGGAGCCTAGCGGGATCGAACCGCTGACCTCCTGCGTGCAAAGCAGGCGCTCTCCCAGCTGAGCTAAGGCCCCTTGAAACTATTTACTAATCGGGAAGACAGGATTCGAACCTGCGACCCCTTGGTCCCAAACCAAGTGCTCTACCAAGCTGAGCTACTTCCCGTAAAACTAACGCGCCCAAGAGGAGTCGAACCCCTAACCTTTTGATCCGTAGTCAAACACTCTATCCAATTGAGCTATGGGCGCATATTTGTAATGCCGAGGACCGGAATCGAACCGGTACGGTGATCACTCACCGCAGGATTTTAAGTCCTGTGCGTCTGCCAGTTCCGCCACCCCGGCGCGTAGTACATTGGCAAAGCGGAAAACGGGGTTCGAACCCGCGACCCCCACCTTGGCAAGGTGGTGCTCTACCACTGAGCTATTTCCGCGTATTTACGATGCCGGCTAAAGGACTTGAACCCTCGACCCTCTGATTACAAATCAGATGCTCTACCAACTGAGCTAAGCCGGCGTAAAAAAATAGAATAAATCATATGATGCGGGTGAAGGGACTTGAACCCCCACGCCGTAAGGCGCTAGATCCTAAATCTAGTGCGTCTGCCAATTCCGCCACACCCGCAAAAATATGAGCCGTACAGGGCTCGAACCTGTGACCCTCTGATTAAAAGTCAGATGCTCTACCAACTGAGCTAACGGCTCATATGGAGGTTAACGGGATCGAACCGCTGACCCTCTGCTTGTAAGGCAGATGCTCTCCCAGCTGAGCTAAACCTCCAAAGATAACAAAGCGTGGCGGCGTCCTACTCTCACAAGGGGCAACCCCTCACTACAATCGGCGCTAAGAAGCTTAACTTCTGTGTTCGGCATGGTTACAGGTGTATCCTTCTCGCCATCGCCACCACACTTGGTGTTATCTATATTTGAGTAAATCTTGTTCACTCAAAACTGGATTTGAAGTATCAGTAAGAAACTCTCCGAGTTTTTTCATTTTATTTTGGTTAAGTCCTCGATCGATTAGTATCAGTCCGCTCCATACATCACTGTACTTCCACTCCTGACCTATCTACCTGATCATCTCTCAGGGATCTTACTTTCTTAAAGAAATGGGAAATCTCATCTTGAGGTGGGCTTCACACTTAGATGCTTTCAGCGTTTATCCCTTCCCTACATAGCTACCCAGCAATGCCCTTGGCAGAACAACTGGTACACCAGCGGTAAGTCCATCCCGGTCCTCTCGTACTAAGGACAGCTCCTCTCAAATTTCCAACGCCCGCGACGGATAGGGACCGAACTGTCTCACGACGTTCTGAACCCAGCTCGCGTGCCGCTTTAATGGGCGAACAGCCCAACCCTTGGGACCGACTACAGCCCCAGGATGCGACGAGCCGACATCGAGGTGCCAAACCTCCCCGTCGATGTGGACTCTTGGGGGAGATAAGCCTGTTATCCCCAGGGTAGCTTTTATCCGTTGAGCGATGGCCCTTCCATGCGGAACCACCGGATCACTAAGCCCGACTTTCGTCCCTGCTCGACTTGTAGGTCTCGCAGTCAAGCTCCCTTCTGCCTTTACACTCTTCGAATGATTTCCAACCATTCTGAGGGAACCTTTGGGCGCCTCCGTTACTCTTTAGGAGGCGACCGCCCCAGTCAAACTGCCCATCTGACACTGTCTCCCACCACGATAAGTGGTGCGGGTTAGAGTGGCCATAACGCAGGGGTAGTATCCCACCAGCGCCTCCATCAAAACTAGCGTTCCGATTTCTACGGCTCCTACCTATCCTGTACATGCGGTACAGACACTCAATATCAAACTACAGTAAAGCTCCATGGGGTCTTTCCGTCCTGTCGCGGGTAACCTGCATCTTCACAGGTACTAAAATTTCACCGAGTCTCTCGTTGAGACAGTGCCCAAATCGTTACGCCTTTCGTGCGGGTCGGAACTTACCCGACAAGGAATTTCGCTACCTTAGGACCGTTATAGTTACGGCCGCCGTTTACTGGGGCTTCAATTCGTACCTTCGCTTACGCTAAGCACTCCTCTTAACCTTCCAGCACCGGGCAGGCGTCAGCCCCTATACTTCATCTTACGATTTTGCAGAGACCTGTGTTTTTGATAAACAGTCGCTTGGGCCTATTCACTGCGGCTGATCTGACGATCAGCACCCCTTCTCCCGAAGTTACGGGGTCATTTTGCCGAGTTCCTTAACGAGAGTTCTCTCGCTCACCTTAGGATTCTCTCCTCGACTACCTGTGTCGGTTTGCGGTACGGGTCGTTGTTTTCTCACTAGAAGCTTTTCTCGGCAGTGTGACGTCAGGAACTTCGGTACTATTATTTCCCTCCCCATCACAGCTTGTCCTTAAAGTTAGAAGCATTTGACTCCTATCAAGACTTACTGCTTGGACAGACATTTCCGATCGTCTGCATTCCTTAGCCTCCTGCGTCCCTCCATTGCTCAAACAAAAACAACGAGTACAGGAATATCAACCTGTTGTCCATCGCCTACGCCTGTCGGCCTCGGCTTAGGTCCCGACTAACCCTGGGCGGACGAGCCTTCCCCAGGAAACCTTAGTCATTCGGTGGACAGGATTCTCACCTGTCTTTCGCTACTCATACCGGCATTCTCACTTCTAAGCGCTCCAGCAGTCCTCACGATCTACCTTCAACGCCCTTAGAACGCTCTCCTACCAATACACCTAAAGGTGTACTCCACAGCTTCGGTAATATGTTTAGCCCCGGTACATTTTCGGCGCAGGGTCACTCGACTAGTGAGCTATTACGCACTCTTTAAATGGTGGCTGCTTCTAAGCCAACATCCTAGTTGTCTGTGCAACCCCACATCCTTTTCCACTTAACATATATTTTGGGACCTTAGCTGGTGGTCTGGGCTGTTTCCCTTTCGACTATGGATCTTATCACTCACAGTCTGACTCCCGGATATGAATGAATGGCATTCGGAGTTTATCTGAATTCGGTAACCCGAGATGGGCCCCTAGTCCAAACAGTGCTCTACCTCCATCATTCTCAATTCCGAGGCTAGCCCTAAAGCTATTTCGGAGAGAACCAGCTATCTCCAAGTTCGTTTGGAATTTCTCCGCTACCCACACCTCATCCCCGCACTTTTCAACGTACGTGGGTTCGGTCCTCCAGTGCGTTTTACCGCACCTTCAACCTGGACATGGGTAGATCACATGGTTTCGGGTCTACGACTACATACTCAAACGCCCTATTCAGACTCGCTTTCGCTGCGGCTCCGTCTCTTCAACTTAACCTCGCATGCAATCGTAACTCGCCGGTTCATTCTACAAAAGGCACGCCATCACCCATTAACGGGCTTTGACTTGTTGTAGGCACACGGTTTCAGGTTCTATTTCACTCCCCTTCCGGGGTGCTTTTCACCTTTCCCTCACGGTACTGGTTCACTATCGGTCACTAGGGAGTATTTAGCCTTGGGAGATGGTCCTCCCGGATTCCGACGGAATTCCTCGTGTTCCGCCGTACTCAGGATCCTCCTAGGTGCCTTCCAAATTTCATCTACGGGGCTTTCACCCTCTTTGACTGACTTTTCCAAGTCATTCGACTATCTGAAAGAACTACCATATCGGAGTCCTACAACCCCAATGAGCAAGCTCATTGGTTTGGGCTTTTCCCGTTTCGCTCGCCGCTACTCAGGGAATCGAATTTTCTTTCTCTTCCTGCAGGTACTTAGATGTTTCAGTTCTCTGCGTCTACCTCGTATACGCTATGTATTCACGTATACGTAACATCCTATAAAAGATGCTGGGTTCCCCCATTCGGAAATCTCTGGATCATAGCTTACGTACAGCTCCCCAAAGCATATCGGTGTTAGTCCCGTCCTTCATCGGCTCCTAGTGCCAAGGCATCCACCGTGCGCCCTTATTCACTTAACCTTATCAACCTTGCGGTTGGGTTTTGATCTTTCTTCTAGCGATAGAAGTCAAATCAAGAAAAATAAGCAATTGAACTTATTAAAAAACTCATTCAACGCGGTGTTCTCGGTTTGTATTACTTACATTTTTACTTCAATATCCAGTTTTCAATGAACAAAATTTTGAGAGTAGACCTCTCAAAACTGAACAAAGTATCGACAAACGTGTGTAGTCTCCGTAATATTCCTTAGAAAGGAGGTGATCCAGCCGCACCTTCCGATACGGCTACCTTGTTACGACTTCACCCCAATCATCTATCCCACCTTAGGCGGCTGGCTCCAAAAAGGTTACCTCACCGACTTCGGGTGTTACAAACTCTCGTGGTGTGACGGGCGGTGTGTACAAGGCCCGGGAACGTATTCACCGCGGCGTGCTGATCCGCGATTACTAGCGATTCCGGCTTCATGTAGGCGAGTTGCAGCCTACAATCCGAACTGAGAGAAGCTTTAAGAGATTAGCTTAGCCTCGCGACTTCGCGACTCGTTGTACTTCCCATTGTAGCACGTGTGTAGCCCAGGTCATAAGGGGCATGATGATTTGACGTCATCCCCACCTTCCTCCGGTTTGTCACCGGCAGTCTTGCTAGAGTGCCCAACTAAATGATGGCAACTAACAATAAGGGTTGCGCTCGTTGCGGGACTTAACCCAACATCTCACGACACGAGCTGACGACAACCATGCACCACCTGTCACTTTGCCCCCGAAGGGGAAGCTCTATCTCTAGAGTGGTCAAAGGATGTCAAGACCTGGTAAGGTTCTTCGCGTTGCTTCGAATTAAACCACATGCTCCACCGCTTGTGCGGGCCCCCGTCAATTCCTTTGAGTTTCAACCTTGCGGTCGTACTCCCCAGGCGGAGTGCTTAATGCGTTAGCTGCAGCACTGAAGGGCGGAAACCCTCCAACACTTAGCACTCATCGTTTACGGCGTGGACTACCAGGGTATCTAATCCTGTTTGCTCCCCACGCTTTCGAGCCTCAGCGTCAGTTACAGACCAGAGAGCCGCCTTCGCCACTGGTGTTCCTCCATATATCTACGCATTTCACCGCTACACATGGAATTCCACTCTCCTCTTCTGCACTCAAGTCTCCCAGTTTCCAATGACCCTCCCCGGTTGAGCCGGGGGCTTTCACATCAGACTTAAGAAACCGCCTGCGCTCGCTTTACGCCCAATAAATCCGGACAACGCTTGCCACCTACGTATTACCGCGGCTGCTGGCACGTAGTTAGCCGTGGCTTTCTGGTTAGATACCGTCAAGGGGTGAACAGTTACTCTCACCCTTGTTCTTCTCTAACAACAGAGTTTTACGATCCGAAAACCTTCTTCACTCACGCGGCGTTGCTCGGTCAGACTTTCGTCCATTGCCGAAGATTCCCTACTGCTGCCTCCCGTAGGAGTTTGGGCCGTGTCTCAGTCCCAATGTGGCCGATCACCCTCTCAGGTCGGCTATGCATCGTGGCCTTGGTGAGCCGTTACCTCACCAACTAGCTAATGCACCGCGGGTCCATCCATCAGCGGCACCGTAAAGCGCCTTTCAAAACGAAACCATGCGGTTTCGATTGTTATACGGTATTAGCACCTGTTTCCAAGTGTTATCCCCTTCTGATGGGCAGGTTACCCACGTGTTACTCACCCGTTCGCCACTCCTCTTTTCCCGGTGGAGCAAGCTCCGGTGGGAAAAGAAGCGTTCGACTTGCATGTATTAGGCACGCCGCCAGCGTTCGTCCTGAGCCAGGATCAAACTCTCATAATAAAAGTTAGAACAATCTTTCGATTGTTAAGCTCAATTGTTTGCTAGCATATTGCTTGCTTGTTAAAAATGTTTGTTGTCTTGAATTGAATCAAGACGCCCTACACATTTGGTTTGTCTTACTTTGTTCAGTTTTCAAAGGTCTACGTGATAAATGAAACACAACTGTCTCAACTTATCGTTTGTGATTGCCGTAGCAACTTTTATATCTTAGCAAACTCTCGAATGATTGTCAACTATTTTTTAAAAGTTTTTTTGAACTCTTTTTTCATGAGGTCGTTTTAGCAACTCACTTATCATAACTTATCGTTTGTTATTTGTCAACAGTTAATTTTGTTTTTTTTCTTTGCGAAATCAACGTTTATCTGTTGTCGTTCACAAGCGACTTGGTTATCTTATCATGTGTTGTCCCACACGTCAAGAACTTTTTTATGATCATTCAGAAGTTATGAAACTTAACTTTTGAACAAATAATAATATACCAACTAAAATCTTATTGGTCAACGAATTTTTTTGTGTTTTTTCAAGTTTTTTAGTTATACGATTAATATACTGAAAAACTATTTAAACGTTCGCTTTTCGCATGGCATAAAGATGTTGAAAACCTTTATCTACATAAATCATTCGCCATTGCAATTACGCTGAAACTTCTATAAAGTAGACTCATTTCTAATGGTTCCGTTTTCTTTTTTTATATCTATCTTATCCCTTTCCATAACTTTCTCTGAAATGGTTCATTGATACGCATTTACTTAAAAATTAGTTTCAATAAAGTCTTAAATATAGAACAAGATTTCAAGCAAAGTTATCTCATTTTTTCTCTAAAAAATAAACCGACAGCAGCTAGAAATAAAAAACATTTCTGGCTATTGTCGGTTTGGTTCCCTGAACTGGTTGTTTCTATTTATGTCTCAGATTTAACGCATGGTTGGGAATAGTAATACGTCACGGATCGATTGAGCATCGGTCAATAGCATGACTAGACGGTCGATTCCGATACCTAGTCCGCCAGTTGGTGGCATGCCATATTCTAGCGCTTCTAAGAAGTCTTCGTCTAAACCATGTGCTTCATCGTTTCCAAGCTCGCGTTCTTTTTCTTGCGCTTCAAAACGTTCTCTTTGATCGATTGGATCATTCAGCTCAGTAAAGGCATTAGCAAATTCTTTACCTGTGATGAACAATTCGAAACGGTCAGTAAAACGTGGGTCTTCAGGATTTTTCTTCGCCAATGGAGAAACTTCTACTGGATGTCCATAGACAAAAGTAGGTTGCACTAAGGTTTCTTCCACAAACGCTTCAAAGAATTCATTGATGACGTGACCAACACCCATTGCTTCTGTCACTTCAACTTGGTGTTCTTTTGCAATCGCTAGTGCTTCTTCTAAGGTCATTTCTTTCCAGAAATCAACACCTGTATGCTCTTTGATTGCATCGACCATATGCACACGTTTGAAATCACTCTCTAAATCAACTGCTTGACCTGCATAAGTGATTTTAGCTGTTCCTAATACTTTTTCAGCTGCATTACGGATGATACCTTCTGTCAAGTTCATCACATCTTGAAAATCAGTATATGCAGTGTATGCTTCAAGCATCGTGAACTCAGGGTTGTGGGTCGTATCGATTCCTTCATTACGGAATACACGGCCGATCTCATAAACTTTTTCCATACCACCAACGATCAGACGTTTCAAATGAAGTTCTAACGCAATACGTAGATATAGATCCATATCTAACGCATTGTGATGTGTGATAAACGGACGTGCTGCTGCTCCACCGGCTTCATTATGCAAGACTGGTGTTTCAACTTCGATATAGCCGTTCCCATCTAAATAGCGACGGATCTCACTAATGATTTGACTGCGTTTCATGAAGCGGTCAAAACTATCTCTATTACTTACTAAATCAAGGTAACGCTGTCTGTATCGTTGTTCGATGTTCGTTAATCCATGATATTTATCTGGTAATGGACGAAGTGCTTTTGATAAGATGACGATTTCAGAGGCTTTAATCGATACCTCACCTGTATCAGTTTTCATGATTTCTCCAGTTACGCCAAAGAAATCTCCTAAGTCAGCATGTTTGAATACTTCATAAGCTTCTTCACCTACTCGGTCTTTGCGTACGTAGATTTGGATTTGGCCTTCTCTGTCTTGCAGATGGGCAAATCCAGCTTTACCTTTTCCACGGCGTGTCATCATACGGCCAGCAACACTCGCTGTCAATGCCATCTCCGCCAATTCTTCTTTTGTACGTGGATCAAATAATTCGTGCAATTCTTGGGAATTATGTGTACGCTCAAATCGCTTACCAAATGGATCGATCCCATTTTCTCTCAATTGCTCCATTTTCTCACGACGAACAATCATTTGATCGTTTAAATCTTCTAATTGATTTTGTTGTTCCTCAGTCACAAAAGTTCCTCCATTCTCATCTTATTCTCTTCCTTATAATGCCAATGAAACGCAAAAAAAGCAAGCCGAACTTAGTGTTTCGGCTTGAATTTCGCAAAAAACTTAGAATAACTTCCTAAGATTGAAGTGATAATTTTTCACTTTTTTCAACCAATTGGTCAAGCAGTTCATTGATCTCATGCTGTTTTTCAGTCTTATTGATCGCTAATTTGATCTTGGCTGCCCGAGAGATACCTTTTAGATAGTAGGAAGCGTGTGTCCGAAACTCACGACAGGCGATGGTTTCTCCTTTTAAATCAACTAAACGTTCTAGATGTAATTTTGCAGTAGCGATTTTTTCGCGTGCGGTTGGTTCCGGAATCAGCTCTCCAGTTTCTAAATAATGTTGTGTCCGATGGATCATCCAAGGATTCCCTAAAGCAGCACGGCCGATCATGACGCCATCGGCACCCACGTATTCCAACATGCGTTTTGCATCTTCTGGCGTTTTGACGTCTCCATTACCCATAAAAGGAATCGTTAGATGTTTTTTGACTTCCTTTAACACTTCCCAATCGGCTTTTCCTTCATACATTTGCACACGTGTTCGTCCGTGCATGGCTACTGCACCGGCACCGGCTGCTTGAGCAGCTAATGCGTTTTCGACAGCAAAAACATGTTCTTCGTCCCAACCAATACGCATTTTCACAGTAACTGGCACATCAACTGCCGATGCAACTGCATGAACCATTTCATAGACTTTATCAGGATCTAATAACCATTTTGCACCTGCTTCAGCTTTGATGATTTTATTGACTGGGCATCCCATATTGATATCAATGATATCTGCTGTAGTATGCTTCTCAACAAACTGTGCTGCTTCTACTAATGTGTCTTTGTTCCCACCAAATATTTGCAAGCTTAATGGATGCTCCGTTTCGTCGATATGCAGCATTTCCAATGTTTTTTTGTTGCGGAAATGAATACCTTGGTCACTGATCATCTCGCAAACGACCATTCCTGCACCAAATTCTTTGACGGTTACACGAAATGCGGCGTTCGTGATCCCTGCCATTGGTGCTACAACCACGCGATTCGGTATTTCAACGTTCCCGATTTTCCATGTGTGATCCACTTATAATCCTCCCAAGGCTTCTGTCTTCAATGCTGCTAGGTCATCTTCTGTGTAGGTATACTTATTATTACAAAATGAGCAAACTGCTTCTGCGCCATGGTCTTCATCGATCATTGCTTGGATTTCTGCTGCGCCTAAAGCAATGATTGCTTCACCAAACTTTTCTTTCGAACAATCACATTTGAACTGCACAGGCATTTTTTCTAGTACTTGCAATTCGTCTGTTCCTAACAATCCTTGCAAGATTTCTTCAGGTGTCAACCCTTCATCTAAGAGTGTAGAAATACGTGGTGTTGTTTTCAGTTGCTCTTCGATTTTCGCAATCGTTTCTTCGTCTGCCCCTGGCATGATCTGGATCATAAAACCACCCGCTGTCTTGATGGTATCATCCGTATTGACTAAGACGCTTAGCCCTACAGCTGAAGGGATTTGTTCTGAAATCGCTAAATAGTACGTGAAATCTTCAGCTAGTTCACCAGATACAATCGGTGTTTGTCCTGAAAAAGGTTCTTTTAACCCTAGATCTTTTGTCACACTGAACATCCCTTGTGTCCCTACTGCTCCACGTACATCGATTTTTCCTTCTGCGTTCAGCGGTAAACTTAGGTGTGGATTTTTGATATACCCTTTGACATCACCTTTACCATTCGCATCAACAACGATCCCACCTGCAGGGCCATCTCCTTGGATGCGTACTGTTAATTTATCTTCTCCTTTAACTGTCGCACCTAGAAGCAGACTACCAACTAATGCACGGCCTAATGCTGCTGATGATGTATGCCAAGTATCATGGCGTTGCTGCGCTTCTGCGACAGTATTGGTTGCACGAACAGCATATGCTCGAACAAATCCGTCATTGGCTAATGCCTTTACTAAATAATCTTCCATTTGTATGTACCTCATTTCCCGATTTTAAAACTCATAGTGAATCATACTAGTAACTTCCAAATTTTTCAACTTTTGAATTTGTAAATTCTGCGTTTCTTTTTTAAATATCAGACACAAAAAAAGAGCTGCGACTTTCGTCACAGCTTCTTTCTTTATCTATTTTGATCATCTGAATGATTTTGTTCATCCGTTGAAGTCGATTGATTGTCATCATTCAACTCTTTTTTCGCTTCATCAAACTCATGCTTTTCTTCTGCTTGTTTTTCCGCATCTTTTTCTTCTAGTGCACGTTTTGCTTCTTCAAACGTTTGCGCTTCTTTTTCACTAGGGAAGTCTGCCGATTCTGCTCCTTCAGGCATTACACCTTTTTCAAAGAGAGATTTGATTGCTTTGGCATCCAATGTTTCAAATTCAAGCAGTTTTTCTGCGATCAGTTTGTGTTGTGCACGGTGTGCTTCGATGATTTCATGTGCTTTTTGATGTGCTTCCATCAAGATCTTGCGTACTTCTTGGTCGATTTCAAAAGCAACTTGTTCTGAGTATGCTTTCGTTTGACCATAGTCACGGCCTACGAATACTTGGTGGTTTCCTTCATATTGGACAGGACCTAAGCGATCACTCATCCCATACTCTGTAACCATACTTCTTGCTAGTGCTGTTGCTTGTTCAAAGTCATTTGATGCACCAGTAGATTGAACGTTGAAGATGATTTCTTCTGCGGTACGTCCACCTAGTAATCCAACGATTTGTTCAAACATATCTTCTTTTGTCATTAAGAATTGATCTTCTTTTGGTAAAGCGATCATATATCCACCAGCACGTCCACGTGGGATGATCGTTACTTTGTGAACGACACGGGCACGACTCAAGACAAGCCCAACGATCGTATGACCTGCTTCATGGTAAGCGACCATTTCGCGTTCGCGTTTGCTGATGACACGGTCTTTCTTCGCTGGTCCAGCAATCACGCGGTCTTCTGCTTCATCGATATCAGAAGCATCGATTTTTTTCTTGTTTCGACGAGCAGCTACTAATGCTGCTTCGTTTAAGACGTTTTCTAAATCAGCACCAGCAAAACCTGGTGTTTGTTGTGCTACGACTTTTAAATCAACATCATCAGCAATTGGTTTGTTTCTTGCGTGAACTCGTAAAATCGCTTCACGGCCTTTGACATCTGGACGACCAACTAAAATTTGACGGTCAAAACGTCCTGGACGAAGCAAGGCTGGATCTAATACGTCTGAACGGTTTGTCGCTGCAATCACGATCACGCCTTCATTTCCATCGAATCCATCCATTTCAACAAGCAATTGGTTCAGTGTTTGTTCACGTTCATCGTGTCCGCCACCCATACCAGCGCCACGTTGACGACCGACAGCATCGATTTCATCAATAAAGATGATTGCTGGAGCATTCTTTTTCGCAGTTTCAAATAAGTCACGAACTCGGCTTGCACCGACCCCAACAAACATTTCAACAAAGTCTGAACCCGAAATAGAGTAGAATGGTACGCCAGCTTCACCAGCAACTGCTTTGGCAAGCAATGTTTTACCTGTTCCTGGAGGTCCTTCTAAGAGAACTCCGGCTGGGATACGTGCACCCAGTTCAATGAAGCGTCTTGGATCTTTTAAGAACTCAACGACTTCGACAAGTTCTTGTTTTTCTTCTTCCGCACCCGCTACATCAGAGAAACGAACGCGATTTGCTTTTTTGTCGGCTTCTTTTGCTTTGGATTTCCCAAAGTTCATCACACGGCCTCCGCCGCCTCCGCCGCCACCTTGTTGTCCCATCATCATATAGAAGAAGAAGACGATGATCACGATTGGCAAGAAGCTTAATAGGAGTGATACCCATACGCCGCTACTTGATTCTTCTCTGATCGTAGTTGCTACGTTGTTGTCTTTTGCCAACTCTGTGACTTGGCTCAATGTTGTATCGTTTGGCAAAATAATCGTAGTGAAGTGCGTAGTTGATGTCTCAGTAGTACCTAGAATCGATAGACCGCCACTATTTGCAACTGTCTGTTGTTCTTTGTATTCACCTGAGATCTTATACACACCATTAGCAGGTTGCACCTCAAAGTTTTTGATTTTGCCTTCTTGTAATTGTTCAGTGAATTTTGAGTACTCGATATCTGACGACCGTTGGCCATTGTTACCAAAAATAAAGTAGACGACCATTACCATCGCTAAGATTACGAGGACATAATACAAGGCATTTTTCATCATGCCATTGTTTTTTTTGTTCATAGTTGTCCTCCCTATGCGTTATTTTTACTTGATAAATCTTTTATCAATCCTGACCATACTATTGTAACATAATTTATGAGAGATAGATGATTAATTTGATTGATAAACGCTCGGTTTTAGTACACCGATGTATGGAAGATTTCGATAGGCTTCTGCATAATCTAATCCGTAACCTACCACAAACTCGTTTGGCACATTGAAACCAATGTAATCCGCTTCGATATCTACGACTCTGCCTTCGGGCTTATCAAGAAGTGTCACGATTTTAACTGAGTTTGCTTTACGGTATTTAAATAGATCGACTAAATAAGCAAGTGTTCTTCCGCTATCAATGATGTCTTCGACGATCAATAAATCACGGCCTTCCACATTCGTATCCAAGTCTTTTACGATTTTCACTTCACCTGATGAAACAGTTGCGTTACCGTAACTTGAAACATCCATAAAATCCAATTCTAGGTAAGCATCGATCGAACGGATAATGTCTGCCATAAATGGGACAGCACCTTTCAATACACCAACAACCAACGGATTTTTATCTTGATAATTTTCAGTTAACTCTTTTCCTAGTTCTTTACAACGAACTTGTATCTCTTCTTGCGTGATCAATACTCTCTCGATATCTTTTTCTAACATCAGGTTCTCCTTCCAATTGCTTCTTTTTGATATTTGTAAAGAAGTATGTAGTGTATTTTATCAGTTTCTACACCAATACTCAAATAAGAATGGACAAAAGGGACTAGACTCCATAGATTTCTCCCTTCATCTATAATAACCCATGAATTTTTTCGTTGTGCAACAGATATTTTTTTATCGATAAAATATCTTGACACTTTTTTGTTCAATGTCTCCGTCAATTGGATGCGATCTCCCGGTTTTCGCCGATCGACCCAAAGCGATTGTTCGGCTGATAACCATAGATCATGAGTGAAGATTTCACCTGTTTCATCCAGTTTCCAATCTGGAAGTTGGTCGGGGGTGTAGATCCCTAACCATTCCGACTCTCCTAACTGAATGGATTGATTCGGTATGATTTCTAACGGAGTATCTTGGTGATTAGTTGATCGTTCCTTTTTTCTTTTATAAAGATAAAGTACTTCATAGGAACGTTCGATCACCCAGCGTTTGCCCAGATCAATCTGCCATTGTCCTGCGGCTTGTTCACATTGTTGTAACAACGTATCAATCTGTTTTTCTTTGATCGTCACTTTCGTAACTGGAAAAACGTAATCAAAGAACGTGTAAAAGAAGAAGTAACGTTCAAATGATTCCAAACTTTCGATCACAGTCCACGGAATAGATAAGCGCTCTTCTCCATACGTAAGATGTTCCGTGATCATCTGATGAGTATTTTTTCGGATAAATTGCTCTGCCCATTGGATTTGTTGCGAGAATTTTTGGAAATGAGCCATCGCCTGGGTATTTTCTTTTTTCAATTGTGGTACGACTAAATGACGCAGTCGATTACGTTGGACAGTTAGTTCCTGATTGGTATGGTCCTCAAAAAAAGGTAAATCTTCTGCTTCCGCATACGCATACAATTGTTCTTTACTAAATGACAACAACGGTCGAATCAGTCGCCCACCAGCAAAAGGTTGCGTTTCCTTGATTCCCGCATACGTACCTAGCTGCCCACCACGAATGATTTTCATCAAAATCGTTTCCATTTGATCATCCCCATGGTGCGCTGTCATCAATGTATCATAATGATCATGTCGTACGATCTCATCAAATTTCTCATACCGAAAAGCTCGAGCAGCCGTTTCAATTCCTTGTTCCGCTGGATTCTCCCATACTTTCAAGTGGAAAGTAAGATTGTTTTTATCGCAAAAGTCAGCAAGATAGGCTGCTTCATCCGCAGAAACGCTCCGTAAGCGATGATCGATATGGACAACCCCTAACCGAAAGCCAATTTGTTTTTGGGCGGTCATTAAGCAATCGAGTAAAACCATCGAGTCTACACCACCGGAAACAGCAACTAGTATTTTCGCATGTTCAGACAGATAGCCACGGCGTAAGCCTCTTTTTATAAATGCTTGTTTAAACTGACTTGCTCTTCTATCCATTGGTGTCACATCCTTTTACAAAATAAAAAGAGCGGACAAAAGTCTGTGACAATTGCCTGCCCTTCAATTTCGCTTAGCTTAGCTACGGCGACCGCCACGGCCTCCGCGTTTTCCTTCTGTGTTGCGTTTTAAGGAAGTCAATCGATCATCGCTATCTTTTAAAAATGAGCTCATCAATGAATCGAAGTCTTCTTTTGTATTGGAAGGTTGGCTGCGAGAAAAAGATTTTTTCTGCGGTGCGCGTCCTCGATTATCTCGAGTTTCTTTTTGTGGATATCTCTTTTGACGATTTTCATCATTAGTTTCTACTGGTTGCTCTTGTGCTTTGCGGATAGATAAACCGATTTTCCCATCATCATTGACTGTAATGACTTTGACTGTTACCTCATCACCAACGCTCAATACATCATGAATATCCTTGATATAACCGTTTGATACTTCACTGATATGAACTAACCCTGTTTTGCCAGCTCCTAAATCAATAAACGCGCCAAAATTTGTGATTCCTGAAACTTTTCCTTGCAGTTTTGCTCCTACCTCGATTGACATAAAAAAAATGTTCCTCCTAATTATTTCCCTTTTTTTATATTACTGCTTATTGGGCAGTTGTTGAACTCGTTGTTTGTTCATCGGTGTCTGCTGAATTATCTGTCGTAGATTCAAGTATCGGGTAGACTTGCTCCCCTTCTTTTGAATAGAAAAATTTGCTTCTAGCAAGTTTTGCTACGTAATCTTCATCTTTAAGCAATTTCACGTCTTCTGTGAGTTGGTCTACATCTTTATTGATTTGTTGTAACTCTGTATCTGCTTCGACTTTTAATTCATTTAAATGATTCATTCGTTGCATATCATTAAAAATTTGGAAACCTATTACAGCGAAAATGACCAAAGCACCTAAAAAGATGGCTGCTAACCTGCGTCTACGAAAAATCAATTGGCGTTGTTGTTGTTGAAATTCGACATATTTTTTCTTTGCATACTCTGTGTCTAGTGCAGCGATTTTATTGCTTTTGTTTGCCACCTGTATTCGCTCCAATCTTTTTTGATTGTCATTCTTTATTATACCAACATCCTGAATGCTTGTCTAATCTATTTCGCTTGTGTTTTGTACTCGTGTTTCTGACAAGACTTCATACATTTTTTGTGCATCTTCTTTTTTTGTTGACTCATGCAACTCTGCTACCTTGATTTCCATCGTCTTGTTGCCAAATTGGATGTCCAATTGGTCTCCAACCTTGACATCACTGGAAGATTTCGCGAGTTTGCCATTGATTTTGATTCGTCCTTTATCCGCCACTTCTTTAGCGACAGATCGGCGCTTGATGATTCGCGAGATTTTTAAAAATTTATCTAATCGCATCTCATGTCCTCACTTTTCTTTTTTTATTTTTTTCAAACGTAAGATTTTCTTACCAAATGGCAGTAACAGCCATTCACGGATCGTAAATAATTTTGTCCAGATCACTGCATATACAAATGTGACTACGCCTATAATGACACCGCCTAGGCTGGCAAAAAGAGCAGTCGAGCGATGGCTCACTGGACCAAACAATAAGTTTAAGAAGCCATAATACACAAACAACGCTAAGACCATACAACCTAAACATTGGATCAATTTCTTACCAAATTTTCGTTCGTGCCAAAAACTATTGATTGCTGGAGTTTCAGTACGGACAAAATACCATAAAGTCACTGATAGTCCAAGTAATGTCGATAAACTAGCACCGACTGTTCCTAAATAACTCGTGAGAAGGGGGGTAGCTAAAGCTTTAGCAAGCAAGCCCCAACCAGCACCCTTTAATGAGGGGCGAAAAGAGTTTTTACTTTGAGCAATGCTTTGGTACGCTTGAATAATTGCAGTTAGTCCAATGGAAAAAACAAACAGAACTAGTGTCATATTCCCAGCATAATCTTTAAACAATGCGTAATTGATATAAGGCAACAATACAGCTAATCCTACTGAAGCTGCCAACGCCAATGCAGTCGTCAGACGCAAGTAAATTTTTGCTGTGGAATAAAATTGTCCTTTGACTGCACTCGTTAGGTAGCGTGTCAACGCGGGTAAGAACGTAGCACTTAAAGCTGTAGCAATAACTAATCCTAATTGAACTAACGGTTGCCCACGATCATATACTCCTTTAGCTATTTTAGATGCTTGCTCGGATAAACCATAGATTTGTAACGCATTCTTAACAAAAAAAGAATCAATCAATTGGAAGAAGATCAATAGACCACTATAAATGGATACTAATCCCCCTTCAATCAAGAACCGGCGCACGAGTGATTTCGCTGGCCTTCTTAAAATCGGAAAGTGGCGGAAGCTCAATGCACCACCATGGATTTTTTGTTCATAATAATACAGTACACCATATGCACATACGCCACCAAATACTGCGCCACTCATTGCCGCTGTGCCTGTTTGATAGACTGTCCAGCCTAATCGCTTAAAGGCAATCGCGCTAAAAACAATGATCGCTACACGAACAATTTGTTCAACGACTTGCGAAACCGCTGTGGGCTCCATTAAAAACCGACCTTGAAAATTCCCACGATAATAAGATAGTCCTGGCATCAACAAAAACGTGAAGGAGACGATCCGAATCAACGGCATCAGTTGTTGATCCCCCATCATGAGAGCGATCCAGTGACTAAATGAAAATACGAAGAGCCAGAGTAAAAAGCCTGACCAAAAAACAAGGGGATAAAGATTTTTCAATGCTTGTCTTTGTTCGAAAGGGTCTTTTTTTTCTGCTACATATTTAGAGATAAACTGGGGTAGCCCCGACAAAGCGAGTGTCATCGCAATACCATAAATAGGATAAACTTGTTGATAAACATAAAAACCTTCATCGCCCACTAAGTTTTGCAATGGAATCCGATATAGTGCGCTGAGGACTTTTGCTATAAAGGAGGCAAGCGTCAACACAAAGGCACCGTGCATCACTTGACGCATTTCTTTATGATCCAAAGGTTCAGCCCCTTCCTATGCAGTCGCATATTTCTGTTCGCGCAATGCTTTGACAAATTGTTGGATTTCTTGCAACCAAACAGCAGTCGTTGTTTGAGGTGGCAAGGTCAAACGAATCATCATTTGTTCTTTTTCCACACCAAGTCCTGCTTTTAATTTTGTAGCAGTCAGCGCTTCAAATAATTGTTCAACCGTGTAGCGTTTTGTTCCCACTTTGCTCAACTTGAACACAATGGTTTGTTGTTGCTTACGGATCATCTCTAGCAATGCACGATCGCCATCCATTTTGATTTGTCCAATCGTCAACAAATGTGCGACTTCTTCAGGATATTCACCAAAACGATCCAGGAGATCTGCTTCTAATTCATCCAACATCTCTTGTGAATCCAATTCGCGAATCCGTTTATATATTTCGATTTTTTGGCGTTGATCTGACACATAACTTTCTGGTAGATAGGCATCGACGCCTAGATCAATCTCCACAGAAGTTTTTTCTGTTTGTTGATTTTTACCTTGTTTACGAGCGACTGCTTCACTCAACATTTGAGAGTACATATCGAAACCAACAGCATCGATAAATCCATGTTGTTGCGCCCCTAGCAAGTTACCAGCACCACGGATCGATAAATCTCGCATCGCGATTTTAAATCCTGAACCCAATTCCGTAAAGTCTTTGATTGCTTGAAGACGCTTTTCGCTGACTTCATTAAGGATTTTTTGCTGTTCGTACATAAAATAAGCATAAGCGACGCGATTGCTTCGTCCGACACGTCCTCGTAATTGGTAAAGCGTAGAGAGTCCCATATAATCGGCATTTTCTACGAAGAGTGTGTTTGCATTTGGAATATCCACCCCTGTTTCGATGATCGTCGTCGTCACTAAGACATCATACTGTCCCTCGATAAAGTCGAATAATGTGTTTTCCAGTTGGACTTCCGTCATCTGTCCATGTGCATAGGCGATCCTCGCTTCGGGAACTAATGCTTGGATTTCTTCTACTTTACGCTCAATCGTTTCTACACGATTATATAAGTAGAAAACTTGTCCACCACGTCCCATCTCTCGTTGGATCGCTTCTCGGATCGCACCTGGATTTTTTTCCATCACATACGTTTGGATCGGATACCGATTCGCCGGTGGCGTTTCGATCACCGATAGATCCCGTACGCCCAGCATCGACATATGCAGTGTTCGCGGAATAGGTGTCGCTGTCAAAGTCAGCACATCCACTTGCGCACGCAATTGTTTCAAACGTTCTTTGTGTTTTACACCAAAACGTTGTTCTTCATCCACGATCAATAGTCCTAAATCGCTAAATTCAATATCTTTTGATAATACTCGATGGGTACCCACAACAATATCTAGTTGTCCTGTGCGTAATTCTTCGATCGTTTCTTTTTGTTGTTTCTTTGTTCGGAAACGACTCAGCAAACCAACATTCACTGGGAATCCCTCAAAGCGTTCCAACATCGTTTCGTAATGTTGTTGCGCCAAGATTGTTGTCGGCACAAGAAATGCCACTTGTTTACTTTCTTTGACTGCTTTAAAAGCGGCACGTAGCGCAACTTCTGTTTTCCCATAGCCGACGTCCCCCACGAGTAAACGATCCATTGGTTTTTCTTTTTCCATATCTCGTTTGATTTCCGCCGCACTTCGGAGTTGGTCATCTGTTTCCGAATATGGAAAAGCATTCTCAAATTCTTTTTGATAAGAGTCATCTGGACCAAATGCGTATCCCTTTTCTGCTTCTCTGACCGCATACAATTGGATCAAGTCATCCGCAATGTCTTCGATTTTTGAGGAGATTTTACGTTTCGTTTTCGTCCATTCACTACCACCGAGTTTGTTGATTCGTGGTGTTTTGGATTCCGAAGCTACATATTTTTGGATCAAATTCAACTGCGTGACAGGAATAAATAGCTTATCATCGTTTTGATAAATGATCGTCATATAATCTTGGTGGACCCCATCGACTTCTAAGGTTTCCATGCCGATATATTTCCCGATCCCGTGATTCGCATGAACAACATAGTCTCCAGCTTTTAATTCGTTGTAGCTTTTTAGTCGTTCTGCATTCGTTACCGTTTGACGACGTGTCTGTTTTTTTGTTGTCTTTTGAAAAATCTCTTTTTCCGTGATCGTTACGATTTTTTCTTGCGGCAACTCAAAACCTGTCATCAATGCGCCTTCGACTAATTGGACTTGGCCTTTGATCAATTGGTCTGCTTCTGTTTCTACCACTAATATATCTTCATCACGTAACATTTGCTCCGCCTTACGGATACGTTCTTTCGTTGGAATGAAGATGACGACCGTTTGCTCTTGTTTGCGCCAACGATCCATTTCCGTTTTCAGCAATGGCATTTGCCCAAAGAACTGTTGCATCGTGCGATACTGGAACTGGTACAGTGCTTGGAACCTGAGATTTCCCATTCCTTTTTGGAATAAAGAGAAAAAAGTGGTCGCAAATTTTTCTTTTTGGATGATCCCATGTACATCTGCCACAAATTGTTGTTCAGAGAATACGCGCAACTCACTGATTTTTTGTGTATGCCATTCCGCTGCTTCTCTTTCCATTTCACGATTCGTTTCCATGATTCGTTGGTAATCATCCACGATCAGCAAGCTATCTTGGGGAAAATAATCCAAAATCGATAAATGTTCAGGATACAAAAGATCCGCATAGAACTTCGCTTCGTCTGTCGGGACATTTCGTTGCCACTCCGAGATCAACTGACCGAAATAGTCATGCAAAAATTGTCGTTCAGTAGGTTCTGAGGTCGTTGCTAATTTCTTTTCTAAGAGGTTTTCTATTTTGTTGATACCGTCAAGCAGATTCTCTTGAGAATAAATTTGTTCACTTGTTGGTGGCAACCACACTTCTTCAATCTTTTCGATCGATCGTTGCGTATCGGCTTCGAAGTATCTCATAGAATCAATTTCGACATCAAATAATTCCACACGAATAGGGTATTCAAATGTCAAAGGATAGATATCGACAATACTCCCTCGCATACTAAATTCCCCAGGTTTTGCGACCATCTCTGTCCGCTCATAGCCCATCAAGACGAGTTGTTTTGGTAATGAGTCCACGGCGATCTCGTCGCCAATCTGCCAATGTAATTGGGCGTTGTTCCATGTTTCTTTATCAGGAAGACGTTTGTGCAATGCTGCCACTGGAAGAAGATAGATTCTTGGCTCATCTTGTTGCAAACGATTCAACGTCGCTACACGTTCAGCCCGAGCTTCAGGAGAAGAAAAAGCCATTTCTGCGGAAAGCACTTCATCTACTGGAAATAAGTGAATACTTTCAGCCGGCAGAACGTGTTGCAGATCCTCTGCCAATTGGTTGACGTAATATAAATTCGGCATCAGGATAATCAGATTTTTATCCAGTTTTTTAAACGCATGGGCAAACAACAACGTCTTAGCAGATCCAGCTAAACCTGTAATCAACTGTCTAGACATCCGTTGTTCAAGATTCATGGACCATTCAGCCACTTGAGCATCTTTGCCAATCAATTGGATCATATCCATCGTTTCATTCTCCTTTCTTAATTAAATTGATTCATTGTATCTATAAAGGAATGGCCATCCAATAGAAATTCAATAGCAGCTACAGATTGATCGATGCTTTGTTCGATCAAGGGTTGCGTCTCTTTACTAAAGGGACTGAGAACATGTTGGACGACTGTTTTTTTACCTTCTGGTCGACCAATACCAACTTTTATTCGATCAAAGATCGTACTATCCAAATGAGAGATAATACTCTTGATCCCATTATGTCCGCCTGCACTTCCTTTTTGTCGTAAACGGATTTTACCGATTGCTAAATCTAGGTCATCATAAACAACCACCAACTCTTCTGGATAAATCCCAAAGTAAGTCATCAATGGACCAACCGCTCGGCCAGATTCATTCATAAATGTTTGGGGTTTGACTAATAAAATTTTCTCACCTTTGTGGAAAAATTCAGCTACTTCTGCTTCAAATGTGTTTTTCTTAAAGGTCGCTTGGTGTTTTTCAGCCAAACGATCCACCACCATAAATCCAACGTTATGCTTTGTATGTTCATATTTCGTTCCTGGGTTTCCAAGCCCTACGATCATTTTCATTTCTGCGCTCATCCAATCTTATAAACAGCACAAAAGGCTGGACTGCTCATCGGCGGTCCAGTCTTTGACTCGATTTTTTTATTATTTTAGCTCCTATTAGTATAACACACAATCCTTTGTTACAGCTAAAAAGAGAAACTTAATAAATGAAAAAATGATTAAAATTATAATTCAAAACTAATGAAATCATTGGTTTTGCTAAATAGTGAAATAACGCACATGTAAGCTTTTACATATGGTACAACCTTGTTATCTGTTATATTTTGTAACCAAATAGCGTGACAGCAGGCTTTTTCCATGTTAGCATAGGCATGGGAAAAACAAATCAATGGAAGGATTGATATAAATGACTGCAAACGCAGAAAAAAAAGATCATCAAAAAGTAATACTTGTTGGAGACGGTGCTGTAGGTTCTAGCTATGCCTTCGCTTTAGTTACACAAAATATCGCTCAAGAAGTTGGTATCATCGATATCAATACAGCAAAAACTGAAGGAGATGCGATCGACTTATCACACGCTCTAGCATTTACTTCACCTAAAAAAATCTACTCAGCTTCTTATGCAGATGCACATGATGCAGACTTAGTCGTTATCACAGCTGGTGCACCACAAAAACCAGGTGAAACACGTTTAGATCTAGTAAATAAAAACTTAAAAATCAACCGCGAAGTTGTTACACAAATCGTTGACTCAGGTTTCAATGGTATTTTCTTAGTTGCTGCTAACCCAGTTGATATTTTAACTTACTCTACTTGGAAATTCTCAGGTTTCCCTAAAGAGCGCGTAATCGGTTCAGGAACTTCACTTGACTCTGCTCGTTTCCGTCAAGCACTTGCTGAATTAGTTGACGTTGATGCACGTAACGTCCATGCGTATATTTTAGGTGAACATGGAGATTCTGAGTTCCCAGTTTGGTCACATGCCAATGTTGCTGGTTTACAAATCTATGAATGGGTGAAAAATAATCCAGACGTTGATGAAGAAGCAATGGTCAACTTATTCTTCGGTGTACGTGACGCTGCTTATACGATCATCGAGAAAAAAGGCGCAACATTCTACGGTATTGCTGTAGCTTTAGCACGTATCACTCGCGCGATCTTAGACGATGAAAATGCAGTTCTTCCATTATCTGTTTATATGAATGGTGAATATGGACTAAACGATATCTATATCGGTGCACCTGCTGTCATCAACCGTCAAGGTATCCAAAAAGTCATTGAAATTCCATTAAGCGACAGCGAACAAGATCGTATGGCCGCTTCAGCAAAACAATTAAAAGATATCTTAGATGAAGCTTTTGCTAAATTGGATGCTGAATAATTAATTACTTGAGACGCTATCGTTCTCACTAAAAAAGAATACACGTTGTTCCAGAAGTAATGTCTTCGAAAACAACCTCATCTTCACAGGAAATCCTGAAAATCGACCTTCCATTTTCTAGGATTTCCTGTTTTTTTATACACTTCTGCATATAAAATTATTGTCTAACTATCGTTATTTTTCTATGCAGTATGTTAATTTTTATATAAAGAGGAACATCATTTCGTCTTTTACTGTAAATTATGCTATGATAGAGTCGTTACACCCTATAACTATTATTATTAAGGAGTTGCAGATATGACAAGATCTTCTCATCGAAAAAAATCAATGCGTATTGGTTTGCTTTCTGTTCTCGGTGTGATTCTAGTATTAATCGGCTTTTACACCTACCGTAGTACATATTACACGAATCGTTTTCTTCCTAAAACGGAAGTCAATTCGATCAATGTAAGTAACCTGACTATCGACCAAGCAAATGACAAGCTAAAAGAAGCTTATTCCAATAAGACGATTTCAATCAAAGAAAACGGAACGGTTTGGAAAGAGATTGCAAAGTCCGATCTTGGTTATAAAAAGGATTTTTCAACTGATCTAGCTTCCATCTTGAAAAACCAAAATGCTTGGACTTGGGGAATGAACTATGTAGCTGCGGCCGAAAAACAAGAAATCGATCCATTAAGTGCGGAACGGGAACAACTGGATCAAACGATCGAGACATTGTCTACGGAATTGACTGAATTGAATAAAGATCGTACACCTACTGCCGATGCAACGATTGAAAAGTCTGGTGACTCATTTAAAATCAAGCCTGAAGTGAAAGGGAACACGGTCGATGTCGAGGCCGTTACGAAGGAATTGACGACTGTCGTAAATGATGGAAAAGATACGATTGATCTGACTGAGTTCCAAAAAGAACCTGCCGTCACATCTACAGATAAAAAGTTGACTGAGCAGTTAACGACAATGAATAATATCGCTAAAGTAAAAGGAACTTACAGTATCAATGGTGAAACAGTGACGATCCCTTCTTCACTCATCGTTGAATGGTTAACCTATGAAGATGGAAAACCAGCACTTGATTCAGAAAAAGTTCGTCAATATGTTAGTGAACTTGGCGAAAAATACAATACAAGTACGAATGATACTAAATTCAAAAGTACCAAACGTGGCGAAGTAACTGTTCCTGCTGGCACGTTCAGTTGGACGATCCAAACAGATAGCGAAGTAACAGCTTTAACAGAAGCAATTTTAGCAGGACAAGATTTCACACGTTCACCAATTGTTCAAGGTAGTACAACTGCCGACCACCCATTGATTGAGGATACGTATATCGAAGTCGATTTAGAGAATCAACATATGTGGTTCTACAAAGATGGGAAAGTAGCACTTGAAACAGATATCGTTTCAGGAAAACCTTCTACCCCTACTCCTCCTGGTGTCTTTTATGTCTGGAATAAAGAAGAAAATGCTGTATTAAGAGGAACGAACGATGATGGTACACCATATGAAAGTCCAGTGAACTATTGGATGCCAGTCGATTGGACAGGTATCGGTATCCACGATTCGGATTGGCAACCAGAATATGGCGGCGACTTATGGCGAACTCGTGGTTCTCATGGTTGTGTCAATACGCCACCAGGTGTCATGAAAGAATTATTTGGAATGGTTGAAAAAGGTACGCCTGTTTTGATTTTTTAATCGTAACTACTAGAGCACAGTTGCAGACACGCAACTGTGCTCTCTTTTTTACTTTCTCTTCTTTATAAAAGTAAATAAAATACATATAATAACTGCAGTCAATGCCCCCATCGAATCAAGCATGACATCTTGGAACATTGGTGAACGATCACCTGTCAACATTTGATGGAACTCATCTAGACCGGCGTATCCTGTCGCAGATAACCAAGCAAGAACCCCCGTTAACCACCAGATTTTCATTTTCGGGAATACACCTAGATACAGACTACCTCCTAATAGAAAATAGGTGCCAAAATGGGCGCCTTTTCTTAAAAAGAATTCAATGAATTTGCTGTATCCAGAATGGTCGATACTGATAACACTTTCTCCATAAGTAAACTGGATACCTGATAATGCTTCTTTAAAGGGTTGGTTTGGGAACCAGGCATCAATTCTTGAAAGTTGCGATTGTTGTCCATAGGTTTGCGAGGAGCTATAAAATAAAATAGCCATGATCATTAATGCAAACACTAAATAGAAATTTCCATTTTTTCTTTGTTTTTTTAAAAACTCCATAAGTCACCTCTTCTTTCTATGATAGCTTTTTTTTCATAAAACGACAATAATTTCTCCAAGACTTATTCCTTCTTTAAATGCTATACTAGAGATAGTACCATAAATATGAGAGGGGTTTTTTGATGACTTATTCGCTTAACTGGGATTTAGATTCTATCTTTCCTGGAGGAAGTGCTTCAACTGAATTAAATGAACGTTTGGCTCAATTAGAACGACAAATAGAAACATATTACGAACAAATCAATCAATGGTCATTTTCATCCGAAGATATCGATTCTCTTGTGACGATTTTGGCACTTCAAGAAAAAGTAACCAATGGCTTCAGCCAATGTAATAGTTATATTACTGCTTTATTATCTGCTAATGTCAAAGATTCCGATGCAAAGATTTTGTCTGGTAAACTCTATGCTTCGTTACCACGTTGGCAAGCAGCAGATACGATCTTATCGAAAAAATTTGCAGAAATATCTGACAATGAATGGACAAACTTGATTGCCCAAGATCAATTAGCTCCGATTGCTTTTCGTATGAACGAAATTCGTCGCGATGGCGCACGCTTGTTATCTGAAAACGAGGAGCACATTATCAATACATTATCTTTGGATGGTTTGAATGCCTGGAGTAGTCATTATGATACGATTGTCGCTAGCGTGACTGTACCATTTGAACAAGAGGGAGAAATCATTGAATTATCTGCTGGTCAAGCATTCAATAAAATGATGGGTGATCCTGATCCAGAAGTCCGCAAACAATTATTTACAGCTTGGGAAACTGCTTGGCAAGAAAAAGCACCTTTATTTACAGACACCTTGAATCATTTAGATGGGTTCCGTCTATCTACCTATAAACTACACGGTACAACAGATTTCTTACAAAAGCCTTTAGAATATAATCGCTTGAAAAAAGAAACATTAGATGTAATGTGGGAGACGATCCAAAAAAATAAACAACCCCTTGTCGATTACTTAACAAGAAAAGCCAATCTTTTTGGTAAAGAAAAAATGGAATGGCAAGATCAAGATGCACCGATCATTCTAGGTGATATGAAAGAAAAAACCTTTACCTTTGATGAAGCAGCAGCATTTATCATTGAGAATTTCAATAAATTCAGTCCTAAAATGGCTGAATTTGCTCAAGACGCTTTTAACAAAAGTTGGATTGAAGCAGAGGATCGTCCTGGCAAACGACCTGGTGGTTACTGCACGGAATTGCCTGAAACACAAGAATCCAGAATCTTCATGACTTATAGCAATTCAGTCAACGAAGTCGCTACTTTAGCCCATGAGTTAGGTCATGCTTTCCATAGTAGTACGATGTGGGATCTTCCAGCGTTGAATCGTGAATACGCAATGAATGTTGCTGAAACAGCAAGTACCTTTGCAGAATTGATCGTAGCTGATGCAACACTTAAAGCGGCATCAACAAAAGAAGAAAAAATCAATTTATTGGATACGAAATTACAAAATGCTCTGGCTATGTTCATGAATATCCACTCCCGTTTTATCTTCGAAAATCAATTCTATACTGCTCGTCAAAAAGGACTAGTGGCAGAACAAGAGATCACTGATATGATGATCGAAGCGCAAAAAGAAGGATATGCAAATGCATTGTCTACTTATCATCCTTATTTCTGGGCAGCAAAACTACATTTCTTTATTGATGATGTACCGTTTTATAATTTCCCTTATACTTTTGGTTACTTGTTCAGTTTAGGTATTTACGCCTATGCTAACGAGCAAGGTTCAAGTTTTGAACAAGAGTATATCGACTTACTACGCGATACTGCTTCAATGACAACGGAAGAATTGGCTCAAAAACACTTAGGTGTAGACTTAACGAAACCAGATTTTTGGCAAGCAGGCATCAACATGGTCTTAGAAGATATCCAAAACTTCATGGAATTGACGGAAGAATTTATTTGATCATGCTTTCTAAGCAAGAAAATTTGGCTCTATAATTTATGGGACTGATGAATCAAAATTGATTCTTCAGTCCCATTTTCATTTTAGGTATTAAAAAACATATCGTTCTCTAGTATGATTAAATCACCACAAAATAAACAACTGAGAGGACGATATGCTATATGAATGATTCTATCAAAAAAATGCTGAGATTAATAGATAAAGATTTGATGATTACTGAGATCTCTTACGAGATCTTTCATAAGGAAAAGACATTGGTCATTAATGCCATTCTCTCACCTGATCCTCGTACCTGTAGAAGTTGTGGTTCTACTGTGGTAGATGGAAACGGGAAAGCAATTGTCGTGAAAAATGGGAAGAAGGAAATCATTGTCCGCTTTGAACAATACAATCATATGCCAATGGTTATGCGCTTAAAAAAGCAACGCTATACCTGTAAAAACTGTCGAACCCATTGGACTGCTCAAAGCTATTTTGTCCGCCCAAGACATTCAATTGCGGATCATGTCAGACATAAAATTGCTTCTTTACTGACTGAAAAAGTCTCTTTATCTTTTATTGCGAAAAGCTGTCAGGTATCTTTGACTACCGTTATTCGTACATTGAAAGAGTTTAAAAGCTATTTACCAAAGCCCACTAAGAGGATTCTCCCCAAAGTATTGATGGTTGATGAATTTTGTTCGCACACTTCCATAGAAGATAAAATGAGCTTTATTTGCGCAGATGGAGAAACAGGTAATTTAATTGATATCTTACCTACGCGTAAATTACCTCGATTAACAAACTATTTCTTGGGCTGCATCAATCCAGAAGAAGTAAAATTCTTAGTCACAGACATGAACGCCGCCTACTTCCAGCTTACCAAACGCGTTCTGCCAAATGCGAAAGTAGTGATTGATCGGTTTCATATTGTCAAACACATGAATCAAGCTTTCAATGAGTTGCGTATCCGTGAAATGAATGAACTGCGTAAAGCAGGACAGAAAAGCCATGCAGAAAAACTGAAAAAGAACTGGCGCTTTCTGCTAAAAAATCGTGCAAACATTAACCACTATGAGTATAAAACATGGAAAAGTTTCCGAGCACCTAAATACCCATTTCTTACTGAAGCAATGATGATTGATCGATTGCTTAGCTTTTCTACGCCCCTAAAGGAGGCGTATCCCTTTTTCCATGAATTAGTTGAAGCTTTTCGAGACAAAGACCCTGACTTGTTTTTCTCCTTATTGGCAGAACTTCCCGAAACGTTAGATGACGGCTTTCGTGAGAAACTTCAAAACCTTCTGACCTACGAAGAAGGCATCGCCAATGCGATGATTTATCCTTACTCCAATGGAAAAATAGAAGCAAAGAATACCCACATAAAAACGATGAAACGAGTATCCTACGGTTTTAGATCATTTGAGAACATGAAAATTAGAATCTTTTTGACCAATCAATTAATCAATGTTAGATAACAAAAAATCTGAGCCAGAATGAGGTTCATTCTGACCCAGATTTAATTTTTCGCAACTCATCAGTCCTTATTGACAAAGAGCCGAAAATTTTAAAGGATCGAACAGACAGTTATCAAAACTGTTTGTTCGATCCTTTTTAGTTTCGTAAAAAAAGAACTAACTCACTTAAGAGTTAGTTCTTCATAAATTACATACTTACAGCGAAGTCAGGTGCATACCATTGAACTGAGCCAATTTTAACACTTTCGCCCGGTTGTGGTGCATGGATGTATTGTCCGCCACCTAAAGAAATTGCTACGTGGTAAGTGCCACCAGCTGCTCCCCAGAATAATAAGTCTCCAGCTTTTGCTTGAGAAACTGAGATTCTAGCTCCTGCTGATTCTTGAGGTACAGTCCAACCACCGATGTCACGGCCAGTTACTTGTAGGTACACATAGCGTGTAAATCCAGAACAGTCAAATCCACTTGGATCTTTTCCACCCCATACATAAGGAGTCCCAATGTATTTCATCGCTTCAGCTACAATCGCTGCTCCATTAGTAGATGGAGTCGTTGGCGCTGGAATTGATGGTGCCGGCGTTGATGGTTCAGGTGTTGGAGCTGGTGTTGCAGGTGTTGATGGCTCCGGTGTTGATGGTGTTGTTGGCTCCGGCGTTGATGGTGTTGTTGTTTCTGGAACAGATGGTGTAGTAGTAGATTCTTCTGTTGAAGATTCTGGTACACTACTTTCAGTTGTTGAATCTTCTGTTGATGTAGATGATTCAGGAACTGAAGATTGTTCTGTTGAAGATTCAGCACTTGATGATGATTCTGAAGTAGCTGATTCAGAAACTTCTGTTGATTCTTGTACTGATGAAGAAGCTTGTTCTTGTTCTTGTTCTTGCTCTTGTGCTGCTGCAGCGGCAACTGCTGCTGCTTGTTCACGTGCTTCTCTTTCAGCTTGTTCTTGTGCTGCTTGTTGACGCGCTTGCTCTGCTAAACGAGCTTGTTCACGAATACGTGCTTGCTCTGCTTCAGCTTCTGCTTTTTGGCGGTTCAAGTCTTCTTTTTTATCTTCTGCTGTTGCTTGTTCAGCCGCTAAAGTAGTTTTTAGAACATTTAAATCAGCTTGTTTTGATAGTAAGTCGCCTTTTTGTGATTCTAAAGCCGCTTGATTTTCTGCTAACTCTTTTAGCTTCGCTTCATTTTCAGCTTTTTTATCTTCAACTGCCTGTTTGTCTTCTTTTTGTTGTTTCACTAAGTCTTGGTTCGCACGTACAATCGATGACATTGCTTGAACGCGTCCGATTGCATCTGAGAATGACTCAGCATTCAATACTGCATCGATGTAGTTAGAGCTTTTGCTGCTAACTTGTGTTTCACGTGCTTGCTCTTGGATTGTTGCTTCACGTTTTTCGATACGTTCTTGTAGATCTGCAATTTCTTGTGTCAATTGAGAAGACTCTTGACGTAATGTTGCTTGATTAGCTAATAAAGTTTCAGCTTTTGTATTGATGTCAGCGACTTGACCTTCTAATGCCTCGATTTGAGATTGGGCACTTGCTTGTTGGTTTTGTAATTCCGCAATTTTTTGATCTTGTTGTTGTATTTGAGAATCAAAATCTTCCGCCGCGGCTGCGATCGGTGATGCTACGGCAGTCAAGGCCATTGAACTTACCATTACTGCTGATATTAAACTCTTTTTCACTCTTCATTCCTCCGACTGGCTTAATTTAATAAATATCTAAAAATATTTAAGTCTTTCTTAACGATAACAAAATTGTACCATAGCTGTATGTCAATGAGATAATAGTTATGTTACAAAAACATTTCAAAACAACTGATTATAATGACAGAAATGTAAGATGACATGGTTATTTTCATAATACATTTTTCAATAATTAAATAATGCCCGTTTTAAATTAAATAAAAAAAGGCTGAAACATTCGTCCTTTCGCACCACCTAAAACCGAATAAACGGTGGGAACAGAAGTAATCTCTTCGGAAAACAAGGCGCCATCCACAAAAATTTGAAAAACAATTTTCGTGGATGGCGCCTTATTCTGCGAGGCTAGACACTTCTGTCCCGACCTTCTTTAAATAGCTTCTTTAATGGGAATACAAGTAGAGCGAACAATACCATATTCAATAATAATGTTGGACCTAAATATTTAGTGATAAAGTACGTACTATCTACACTCGCAAGTTTGAATACCATTTGTACGATCAATGTAAACAACTCATAGCCTGTGATGAAAATGATGAGGCTAAAAAACTCAGTAAAAATATTTACATGGATGACAGATTTCATCCCATACATGATAAATACTAATAAAGGTAAAGCAACTGCATAAATGCCAATCACACCAATATAGTAAGAATCAAAGATAATACCTAAAACTAATGTCGTGATCAGTAAGTAGCGTTTGGAGAAACTCAAACTGCAAAATAGTAAAACCAATATCAAAAGATGCGCACTTGCCATGTAGTCACCGCTTGACCACCTGATCATCATTCGGGTAAAGTGCCCATCGATCAACATGAGTAAGAACAAGAGGATCGGCAAATAAATGGTCATTTTCTCTTTTTTTAGCATGGACTATTCCTCCACAAGACGTTTGATGATCGTTACTACTGGGAGATCATACATATCCGCATAAGGTTTGACATAGACTTCGCGATCTAGCCCATAACTATCTGGTTTTGTTTTGATGACTGTACCGATTTGCAGATCTGCTGGCGAGTTGCCTCCAAGACCTGATGTTTGTACTACGTCGCCCTCTTTGATTTCACTGTCACCTGTTAGCTGTGTCACAACTAGCGCTTGTAACTTTTCGTCATAATTCTTGAGTAAACCGAAAGATTCTCCGTTTCCAGAAGATACGCGGACAGGGAAATGGTTGGAACTTACGTTTGACGAAGTCAGCAATTCTACTTTAGAAGAAGTGGCATTGACTTCAATGACACGTCCGACTAAACCTTTTTGCGCCATGACTGCCATATTGACTTCGATTCCATCATTTGATCCTTTGTCGACGACTAATAGATCTTGCCATGAGTCAGGTGAACGAGTGATCACATTTGCTGTGACTCTTTCATAACTCGTCAACGTTTGGCTTAAATCGAGTTCGCTTTTTAGTGCATCGATTTCTTTTTGCATGTTCTTGTTTTTTTGAGCTATCTCATCATAGCTGTCGATTTTTTCTTTTAACCGTTCATTTTCTGAATAGGTGGTGAAAAGATGATGTACTGAATCCACGCCATTTTGGACCCATTTGACCGGAGCAGAAATCGTCCGATCGACAAAAGAGACACTGTCGTTCACAATAGATTGGAAGAAATTGGGCTTTCCTTCATTCGCTCGCTGGGCAGCTGTCACACTTAGGACCGTTACTACAATAATAACGATGACTAAGGTAATAATGATATTTTTATTAGGATTGAACTTCTTCACAAAGACACCTCGAATTAAATTAGACTCTTACCTGTAATTTTATCATTAAATAAGGGGAAACAAAAGGCTCGACCCTTCTTTTAAGCTTTTTTTAGCAAATAATTTAAACTGTCATTTTTCCGCTTCATTTCTTTTGCTACTTTGTCCTGAACCGATCCATCAATCTTTACTTTGGATGACTGAAATGATTCCTTCAGAGAAGCTGAAGGATGCTTTGTCAGTGACAAATTCATTGCTTGCATAAGAAGTTGGACGAGATACTTCCTCGTTTGATAGTTGATATTTGCTGTCAGATAATGTCAATTGACTAACAGGTGTCAAACAACAGTAAGCTAAATACTTCATTTCAGGAATTTTTTTTATCTCGTAAGCTCCTGGTAGATAGTAAGTGATTACGTTTTGTTTGTCTTGTATTTGGATCTGTCGTATAAAAGGTTGAAACCGTGGTTCTAATGCTAACCATAGATTAGCTAATAAATGATCTAATCTTCCACCAGTTGCACCGATCAGTGTCACGCTTGCTTCTGGAAAGTGTTCGAATGTCTTTGCTAAACCTAGCTGAGTGTCCGTATCGTCTTTCTCTGCTGGCGCTTGGTGTACTTCGACAGCTTTATCGGATACTCGTTGATATTCTGAGGAAGACAATGAATCAAAATCACCGATTGCTAGATCTAACGAATAGCCTTTTTCAAGCAAATAGAGTGCCCCACGGTCGATGCCCACGTATCGATCAAATGATTGCTGTGACAAGTCTGGCCAATTTTCTGGTGATCCGCCTGCAACAAGTAATACTTCCATTAGCCTAATGCCTTTTTCAATTGATCGATTTGAGCTGCTGGATCTTCTGCACTATAGACAAAGGAGCCTGCCACAAATACGTCTGCACCTGCTTCATGACAAATTTTTGCAGTTTCTGGAACGATTCCACCATCCACTTCGATTTGATAGGTCCAATCGTTCACCTTGCGTAATTCCGCTAACTCTGCGATTTTATCCACTGTTTCTGTAATAAAGCTTTGTCCGCCAAAGCCTGGATTGACTGTCATCACTAACACTTGATCAACTAAAGGCAAAACATGCTTGATCATTTCGATCGGTGTACCAGGATTGATAACGACCCCTGCTTTGACATCTAAATCTTTGATCATCTGGATCGCACGATGGATATGTGGTGTCGATTCCACATGGACCGTAATGATATCTGAACCTGCTTTTGCAAAATCAGCAATATAATTTTCAGGATTGATGATCATCAAATGAACGTCTAACGGTAGTTTTGTGACCGGACGAATTGCTTGCACTACATTCGATCCGAATGTAATGTTGGGAACGAATTGGCCGTCCATTACGTCCACATGGATATAGTCTGCTCCACCTTTTTCTACTCGTTCAATGTCTGTTTGGAGATTGGCGAAATCTGCGCTTAAAATCGATGGTGCTATTTTCATAAAAATACCCTCCTACTTTCTTCTAGTTTCTTTTTTGTTGTACATCGGTTTACGGTTTTCAACTTCTTGCAAAAATTGCAAGTAATTGTCATAGCGAGTCTGTGCAATTTCTTTTGTCGCTACTCTTCGTTTGACTTCACAATCTGGCTCTTTTACGTGCATACACTCTCTAAAGCGACAGTCTACAGAAGCTTCGACAAATTCAGGGAATTGTTTGGATAACTCGACAGGTTCGATGACTAAGAAATCAATAGAACTGAAACCTGGTGTATCGGCAACCAATCCATCATAGAGTGGTAATAACTCAACATGTCTTGTCGTGTGACGTCCACGCCCCAAAGAATCAGATATTTCACCTGTTTCTAACTCAAGTTCTGGTGAGATTTGGTTGAGCAACGTCGATTTACCTGCACCTGACTGTCCCATGAAAACGGTCAGTCTTTCTGGAAAATAGCGAACTAATTCATCCGTATCACCCTGTGTGCGAGGAACGATCACTGGATAGCCGATTTTTTCGTAAGTCTCTTTAATTTCTTTTATTTGTGTAGAATCGACAGCTAAATCCGTTTTCGTCAAATAGATCACTGGCTCGATCGATTCATATTCCAACATGACTAAAAAACGGTCGAGTAGATTATAAGAGAATGTTGGTTCGATCAAGCTCGTCACAACAACTCCTAAATCAACATTTGCTACTGGTGGTCGTACTAATTGATTTTTACGTGGTAAAACTTCTAGTAGATAGCCATCGGTCTTGTTTTCACTTTCAAATATGACTTGATCGCCAACAAGGGGCGTGATCTTTCGATTACGAAAATTCCCTCGACCTCGTGTCTGATAGGTCTCTCCATCTTTATATACGTAATAAAATCCACTTATTGCTTTTCTGATTTGCCCTTTAATGAAACCCACCTCCATTTTTAGTATATTTTACCATAGGACAACAGAAGTTAGGAGAAATCACCAAAAAATAGACCTAAGAATTTCTTCAAATGTCGCCGACATTTTGAATTCTCAGATCTATTTTTTATCATTATCGTTTCAGTTCGTTTAATTCTGTCTATTAGTCACTATCCGTCGAGGACGTTGTAGTGGTACTACTACTAGTTGTTTCGGAACTTGAACTACTGCTTGAACTGCTAGAAGAACTGCTGGAAGAATCTTTTTCAGAACTTGATGATGCTTTCGCTGGGTCTGGTCCTTTTGAGTAAATCACATTGACGATCGTTCCTGATGTGATCGATGCACCTACTCCTGGATCTGTACGGATCACTTTGTCTTTTTCTACTGTATCTGAAAACTCATACGTTTCATGACCAATGTAGTCGGCACCGATACCAGATAAGTAACTTTGCGCATCACTTTTCGTATAACCAGAAATGTCATTCAGTGTCTTCGCATCTGGTCCTTTACTCACCACGAAACTAATAAATGTCGCATCCGTCAATGGTTCCCCAAAACTTGGTGACTGACTGATGATTGCACCGGCTGGGACCGTATCACTATAATCATTCGTTGCACTGATATTCGTATAGCCATTCGTTCTCAAAATACTAAGAACTGTTTCATAGTTTTGTCCGGTGTAATCGCTCATCGTCGGCTGACTTCCTTTACTAACAGTAAAAGTAATCGTATCTGATGTGGGATCGACTTCTGTTCCTTCATCTTCTGATTGTGAGATGATATTTCCACTAGTGACCTCATCACTAAATTCTTCTTCTTTTTTGATTCTACTTGAAGAGAAACCTAAATCCAGTAGCTGCTTGCGCGCTTCATCGTAAGACATACCCGTAAAATCATCGAGTTGGATTTTCTTCTTACCTGTACTGATATAAAGCGTGACTTCACGATTTTGTTTCACTGTTGTTCCTGAGGCTGGATCTGTTTTGACCACATTTCCTTTCTCAATCGTATCGTCAGCAATTTCTTCAGTGTTCGTTGCTACCTTTAATTTTGCTTGTGTCAAAGCTTCTCTTGCTGAAGCTTCGGATTGACCCGAAACATCGGGAACCGTTACTTCTCCTCGTCCACCTGAAGCAAATAAAATCGCTGTCCCAATTCCTAACAAAGCAAGCAAGACCAGCAAAATGATCCACCATTTTTTTCTTTTTTTAGTCTTTACATCTGGCATTGTTTCTTCGGGATCTGGTAATTCTTCCGCTGGTTTCTCTTCGGGAAGAGGCATTGACTTAAAGGAATCTGGCATCGGTGTTTCTGCCGTCAGTGGTGTCAATACTCTTGTTTCGTTGTCCATCGCCTGGGGTTGCCATTTTTCTTCGTTTGCTCGTTCTAACGACAACACCGTTGCTAGGTCATCTGCCATTTCTTCTGCCGTTTTATACCGGTCGACAGGTTCTTTGGCTGTTGCTTTCAAGACCACATTCTCCAATGACTGAGGTGCCCCTGGATCTAACTCTTTGATTGAAGGCAAGTCATCCTGAAAATGTTTCAGTGCAATGGTGACAGCTGATTCCCCATCAAAAGGAACGCTCCCTGTCAGCATTTCATATAAAATGATCCCTAACGCATAGATATCTGATTGTTTTGTCGCCATACTACCTCTTGCTTGTTCTGGTGAAAGGTAGTGAACCGAACCAAGCATCGTATTCGTTTGGGTGATCGATGTTTCCGATAAAGCAATCGCAATACCAAAATCGGTGATTTTCACAACACCTTCATTATCGATCAAGACATTTTGTGGTTTTAGATCTCGGTGGATGATTTGATGGCTATGTGCTAAAGAAATCGCAGACAAGATTTGTTGCATGATGTTTACTGCTGTTTCATAAGGAATCGGATAGTGCGTTTGGATATACCGTTTTAAATCCATTCCTTTTACATATTCCATAACTAAGTACTGCATGTTATCTTCTTCACCGACATCATAAACACTGACGATATTTGGATGAACTAGTTCGGTTGCCGCTAATGCTTCTCGTTGAAAACGACGGATCGCCGTTTGGTCATTTTGGAAATCAAAGCGTAGGACTTTGATTGCAACATCTCGATCTAAAATCAAGTCATGGGCTAAAAAGACATTTGCCATACCGCCACTACCGATGTTACCGGTAATTTGGTAACGACCATTTAATTTTCTTCCTGGCTCAATCATGCAACATCCTCCTTGTATTCAATAAGAAGAACGCTGATATTATCTGCTCCGCCGGCTTCATTTGCTTGATCCACTAATTGCGTTACTTTTTCTGATAATGATCCTTCTTGATTGATGATCGTACCGATCGTTTCTTCTGACAGCATATTCGTCAAACCATCCGAACATAGAAGTAAACGATCTTGGAGTTGCCAAAGATACGTTGCAACATCGACTTCTAATGATCCTGGCATGCCGACAGATCGAGTCAAGATGTTCTTACGTGGATGATTGACGGCCATTTCTTCGCTGATTTCACCAGATTTGACTAATTCATTTACTAAAGAATGGTCTTCCGTCAAGCGAATGATCCGATTGTCGCGAAGCAAATACGCACGACTATCCCCAACATTGGCAATCGTGAAACGTTCCTCTGATAGGGCAGCTGCTACGATCGTTGTTCCCATTCCGTTATATTCAAGCTGTTCTTGTCCTAATTGATGAATCGCGCGGTTTTCTTCTTGGATCGCTTGGATAAACCACTGCGCGATTTTTTCGTCATCAAGTAACGCTTGCTCTTCCCAGGCTTTCCCTAAGTTTGTGACGGCCATTTGACTAGCAATATCGCCTGCGCGGTGCCCACCCATGCCATCTGCTAAAACCGCCAGCGTGAGACCGACTTGGTTTTCAAATACACTGACATAATCTTGATTCGTATTACGTCTTCTTCCTACATCTGATTGATATTCAATCTGCATACTTTCACCTCATTACTTTTTGCGCAAACAACAAATGAAAAAGCCATCTGTATAAGATTGATGTGGATACAACGTCAACATCTTCTCCTTGATTGATGATTGTAGCACAGGATCAACTAAAACATCAATCTTCTCAAAATCAGGATGTCGTTGTAAAAACGCTGAAACAACTTCTTGATTCTCTTCTTTCAAAATCGTACAAGTACTGTAGGTCAATATTCCTGAAGGTTTAAGAGCCGTAGCTACACTTTCCAAAATAGCTAGTTGGATAGCCGGTAAATTGGCTAATTCTTTTTCATTATTTTTATAACGAATATCTGGTTTTCGGCGTAACAAGCCAAAACCGGAACATGGAGCATCTACTAAAATACGGTCAAATTGTTCTGCTTCAAACTGTTCTTTGACTTCACGTGCATCCATTTTTTGTGCGAACACTGCGTTGGCAACTCCTAAACGGCGAGCGTTCTCTTCCACTAGTTTTACTTTGTGGTCATGGACATCTAGAGCCACGACTTCTCCTCCACAAGTTGGATCAAGGAACGTGGCGATATGGGTCGTTTTGCCACCAGGGGCAGCGCAGGCATCTAGTACATGATGTTCTGGCTCAATCTGCATCGCTGGTGCAACAAGCATCGAGCTTTCATCTTGGATCGTCATCAAGCCATCGTGAAAAAGTGTCGTAGAGGCGAGTCTGCCTTTTTCAGCAATCACACCATATGGGCTTATTGGACTTGCTTTTACATCTAGTCCTTCTTCTTTCAATTGATCCAGTGCTTGTTCACGCGAAAGTTTACGGGTATCAATACGGCCACTCACATGACTTGGTTGATACAATGAAAGACCTAACTTTTCTGTTTCCTCGTAGCCGATTTGGTTAATCAAGCGCTGTGTCAGCCAATTCGGCAGACTTAATTTAACGGCTAAACGTTCGACTTCATCTGTGATAGTTTCCAGATCAGGTTTTCCTTGACGTAAATAATTTCTTAATACGCCATTCACAAATTTCCCTGTGCCGGGGTTGCCTTTGATTTTTGCAATTTCTACTGCTTCATTCAAAATT
Organism: Enterococcus sp. AZ062; assembly: GCF_051715065.1. Taxonomy (NCBI): domain Bacteria; kingdom Bacillati; phylum Bacillota; class Bacilli; order Lactobacillales; family Enterococcaceae; genus Enterococcus; species Enterococcus sp. AZ062. Next base: position 3,103,108 of record NZ_JBIOTB010000001.1, read on the forward strand.
GCATGATCAGGTACTTTATCTAAAAATTCGAGTTGATAGACAGACAAATACAGCAAAGTTTTGACCCAGTCATCCACTTTTTTTGCATTTGCAATCAATGGCGCAACATAAAATGCAATCAAACGATGGCGACTGATTGTTCCATACACTAGTTCTGTAAACAGACCGATATCTTTTTGGTTAAGGTCGCCTTGGTTGATCATCTCATTCAATAATAGATTGGAGTATGCTCCACCTTTGTTGACACGCTCTAATGTCATCAACGCCATAAAGCGAACCGAACGTTTCATTTTTTTGGGTATTTTCGCCATTATTTCACCTGCTGTCCTACAGCGACTTGTTGGCCACTGCCATTTAGGAATTCTTGTATTAGTTGTTTTGCTTTACCGGCAGGTTGTAGTTCTTTGATCGATAATACCGTCTGTTCCCCACAAGCTACCCATAATTGTTTTTTATCTTTATGGATGATAGTTCCTGGTGTTTCAGATGTCGTCTCATCTGCCAACACATCTACTGCCCAAAGCTTCCAGCGTGTTCCTTCATAGGTTGTAAAAGCAATGGGCCATGGACGCATGCCACGAACTTGGCAGTCGATTTCTTCTGCTGTTTTTTCCCAATTGATTGCTTCTTGTTCACGTGTGATATTCGGTGAAAACGTTGCTTGGTCCTCATTTTGAGGCGTAGGCGTCAATTCGCCAGAAATGATCTTTGGTAGTGTTTCTAGCAATAACTCTTTGCCTAATAGACTAAGTTTTTCAAACATCGTACCGACATCATCTTGTTTAGTGATTGGTAGGCTTGCTTGTGAGAAAATACCACCCGCATCCATTTTTTTGATCATCTCCATGATCGTTACACCTGTCTCTTTTTCCCCGTTGATAATGGAATAATGGACTGGTGCACCACCACGATATTTTGGCAACAAAGAGGCATGAACATTGATTGCTCCATGTGTTGGAACTTGCAATAGTTTCTCCGGCAAGAATTGACCAAACGCAGCTGTTACCAGCACATCTGGTTGCAAATCAATGATTGTTTGCATTTCTGGAGAACCCGTGATTTTTTCTGGCTGTAGCACAAGAAGATCGTGCTTCAAAGCCGCTACTTTCACAGGTGTCGGGGTAATGATTTTTTTTCTTCCCACTGGTCGATCAGGTTGTGTCACGACAGCGACGATCTCATACCCTTGGTCGATCAGCCCTTCTAGTACAGGAACTGAAAATGCTGGGGTTCCCATAAATACGATTTTAGTCATCTAAATGTTCCTCCATGTATTCTTCGAGTTTTTCTTCGGGGATTTGTTCGATCATTTTATCGATAAATAAAATCCCATCTAAGTGATCGATCTCATGTTGAAAGGCGCGTGCAAGATAACCAAACGCAGTGACTTCGATTTCCTCTCCGTCACGATCATAATATCGAACCGTTACTTCATCTGCACGTTTGACTGTACCGTAGACATGCGGAATACTTAAGCAACCTTCCACATCGATACTTTCTCCTTTTGCCTCGATAATCTCAGGATTGATGAGTTCAAACTTATCCCCTTCATCGACTTCAACAATAGCGATCCGCTGATTTTTGCCGACTTGCGGCGCGGCGATGCCGACTCCGTCATTTGCCACCATTGTTTCATACAAGTTATCTAACAAGACGATTGTCTCATCAGTGATCATATCGATTGGTTGGGCTTTTCGATTCAATTTTTTATTTGGGTGGATCATTATTGGATAACTCATAGTGTTTCCTTTCTTAAATAAAATGTAGCGGCTCATTGTCGATCGCAACAAATAGATTTTGTCGCTGTTCTTTTTGACTTTGATCCAAAATTTCTTTCAGGACGTTAGGCAGTTCTGGTTCATGTTTATATTTGATGATCAGCTGATAGTAATAGCGATTTTTCACACGTAAAACGGTGCTAGGTACCGGACCTAACAGAAGGCTGTTCGTTCCTAATACTTGCTTTAATTGACTGGCGATCTGAAAGATTTTTTTGGCTGCGACTTGTTCTTCTGGATGACTCGTCGTGATTTTCACAGTGAAGTAATAAGGCGGATAGCCTCCACGATGACGTACATTCATTTCTTGTTGATAAAAGCGTTCATAATTTTGTTCCTTTGCTAAAGTTACCGCATAGTGATTCGGATTAAATGTTTGGATCACAACTTCCCCAGCTTTTTCGGCTCTTCCTGCCCTTCCGGAGACTTGTGTCAATAGTTGGAAGGTATGTTCACTAGAACGAAAATCTGGCAGGTTCAACGATGTGTCTGCATTTAGAACGCCGACTAAGGTCACATCAGGAAAATCTAACCCTTTTGCGATCATCTGCGTTCCTAATAGAATATCCGCTTGTTTGTCCCCAAATTTTTGTAAGATTCGTTCATGCGCGCCTTTTTTTCTTGTGGTATCCACATCCATCCGCAAGATTCTTGCTTGAGGATAAAGTGCTTTTAGCTCTTCTTCCACTTTTTGTGTTCCCGTTCCATAATACCGGATTTTGTTTTCTCCACAATTTGGACAACGATGTGGGATCGCTTCTTCATGTCCACAATAATGGCAACGCATCGAGCGAGAATCCATATGGAGAGTCAAAGAGATATCGCAATTTGGGCAAGGCAAGACAAAGCCGCAATCTCGGCACATCACAAAGGAAGAATACCCTCGTCGATTCAATAGAAGAACTGTTTGTTCTTTTTTTTCTAATCGATCTTGGATTTTTTCTTGTAATAATTGAGAGAACGTCGATGCTTGATTCTTTTCGAATTCTTCACGCATATCGACGACTTCGATCTCAGGTAATTGCGCACTCATTTTCGCACGCTGACTCAAGTGCAACATGCGATAGACACCTTTTTGTGCACGGGCTCTTGATTCGAGGGAAGGTGTCGCACTCCCCAAAACGATCGGGCAATGATGGTAATTCCCACGCCATATTGCTAAATCTCTGGCATGGTAACGCGGGGTTTCATCTTGCTTATAGCTTGATTCATGCTCTTCATCAATGATGATCAAACCAATGTTGTCTAGTGGGGCAAAGATCGCTGAACGTGCACCGACGACGACTTGCGCTTCATTGCGCTCGATTTTACGCCATTCATCATATTTCTCACCTTGAGACAAGCCACTATGTAAAACTGCGACGGATTCTCCAAAGCGCCCTTTAAATCGTTCGACCATCTGAGGGGTCAATGCGATTTCAGGGACCAACATGATCGCTGTCTTCTTCTCTGCCAAGACATCAGCAATGGCTTGAAGGTAGACTTCCGTTTTCCCACTACCAGTAATTCCTTCAAGTAAAAAGGTGTCATTCTTTTCCTGATGACAGGCTTCAATGATCTGCTGAACCGCCGATTGTTGTTCTTCATTCAATTGTAAGGCAGTCGTTCGTTCAAATATCCGATCTTTATAAGGGTCGCGATAACTTTCGACTTCTTCGATACGCAACCAACCTTTATCTCTACCTTGATTCAATACGGCAGAACTGACTCCTTTTTCTTTGAAATAAGCAATAGGCATCGGGTTTTCCATTTCTGACAAATAAAGAAGTAATTCTTTTTGTTTTTTCGCATTTTGTCTCAAGGTGCCCCAAGCTTCATCGAGTTGTGCTTTTGACAAAAGAGAGTGAACGACACGGATCGTTTTCACTTTGTTTTTTGTATGGACTTCGTAACGGATATCAACTAGCTTGTTTTTACGCCAACGGATCAATTGCGGTAAGATCCCAGTTTCTTCCGCTTCCTTCCAAGAAATCTCTTGTCTACCTGCGAAAAATGCAACGACTTCTGGTTCATCGGTCACTGGGTAAATGAGCTTATCGTATTCTGCTTTCATGACACTTGGGAGCATCGTTTGTAAACAGGTGATCTTAAAAGCATAAGTAATGGTTTTCATATAGTCTGCTAACCTCATCAACTCTTGATTGACAACAGGTGCCAAGTCAAGTAATTGAAGGATCGGCTTTAATTCTTTTTTAAGAGGTTGCTCGTTGGCTGTCAACGCCATCACAAAGCCTTGGACTTGGCGATTGCCGTTTCCAAATGGTATCGCTACACGCATACCGACTTGGATAGCCGCTTCCATTTCAGAAGGAACCAAGTAGGTGAATGCTTGATCGGTTTGCATAGTTGGTACATCGACAATCACATCCGCAATAACAGTCATGGACTCCTTCTCCTTTCTTCATCTTGGTTTTAAACACAAAATGGCTCTTGCCTATTTTACTAGAGATTCCTTGTTTTGTCTTACTTTCTGCCAAATCCTAACAAAAAATTAACGCAGGAAAAAAAAGAGCCTAGGAACATTTCCCAAGCTCAAATCTTTCGCTATCCATAAGCTGAATAGTGAGTTGATTTTATAGTTTTTGCTCGTCACGAATACGCGACTCTAATTCTTGTTGTGCACGGTCTTTTTGCGCACGACGTTCTTCGTCTTCCATACGTAGACGTTCACGTTTTAATTCAGGATGTGGATCACTGATCACATTTCCTGCTTCGATTTCTTCTAAAGCTTGTCCAACACTTTTGACAGAATCAAATGAATCCATTGTTGGTTGTGCTTTTGCGTCTAATTCATGTGCACGTTTACTTGCTAAGATCACTAGAGAATATTTTGAATTCACGCGATCTAATAATGAGTCGATTGAAGGCTTTAACATCATAAGACTACATCTCCTTTAACATTTTGATATATTTTCCGATGACACGATCGACACGGAAATGTTCACTTGCAATAATATCTTTGATTCGGTTGACCGCTAATGGAACTTCATCATTAACAACAGCATAGTCATACAGTGCCATCATCTCGATTTCTTCCTTAGCGACTTTCATTCGTTCTTCGATTACTTCATCTGCATCTGTCCCACGCCCAACGATTCGTGATTTCAATTCAGCTAAATCTGGGGGCGTCAGGAAAATAAATACGCCGTCAGGTACTTTTTCTTTTACTTGTTGTGCACCTTGGACTTCAATTTCAAGAAAAACGTCTTTTCCTTCGTCTAAGGTTTTGTTGACATACGATAGTGGTGTACCATAATAATTCCCGACATATTCTGCATATTCCAACATTTCGCCTTCAGCGATCATTTGTTCAAATTCTTCGCGGCTTCGGAAATAGTAGTCGACTCCTTCAACTTCTCCTTCACGCATCTTGCGTGTCGTCATCGAAATCGAATATTGGAAATCATTATCCTCACTCTCAAAAATTGCTTTTCGCACTGTGCCTTTTCCCACACCCGATGGACCAGACAACACGATTAATAATCCACGCTCTGACATGACGACGTCCTTTCAACTAGTCTTTTTTATACTATTGCTTATTTTGCACTTTTTTCTTGCAACTTTCAAGGCTATTTTTTTATTATAGCTAGAAAACCTAGAAAAAGCTAGTCTACTTCCCACTAAAGAGTCCGAGACAAAAGTAAAATTTACTTTTGTTGTATACCTAAAAAACGAATAAACGGCGGGAACAGGAGTAACCTCTTTGGAAATAAGACGGAATCCTGCCTAACGGACAGGTCATCGATCAGACAGGCTGGACACTTATTCAATATTTTGGATTTGCTCACGGATTTTTTCTAAAATCGTTTTAGACTGAACAACATGGTTTTTGATTTCGATCGCGCTTGATTTTGAGCCGATCGTATTGATTTCGCGATTCATCTCTTGTAAAAGGAAATCTAGTTCTCTACCGATGGGATAATCTGCTTCAAGTAGCTCTTCCAATTTCTGCGTATGGATGATTAAACGGTCGATTTCTTCATGGATATCGCCACGCTCTAAAAGAATCGCTATTTCGGTCAATAAACGATCTCGCTCAACTTCTGTACCAAGAAAAGCTTCTAATTTTTCTTGGTATCTCGTCTGAAATTCTTGCTCGTAAATCTCGACAAAGCTAGCTAATCCAGCAATATTTTGTTTTAATTCTGCGGTTTGTTGAAGTAAAACGTTCGCCAAAGCTTGGCCTTCTATACTCCGACTTTCTTCGATTGAACGAAGTGCCGTTTGCATCGTTTCTTTCGCTAATTGTGCAAGTAATTCTTGATCCTCTTCCGTTGCTTCAGCAATTGTCACAAACTCTTCGTTTAGTGCAAAACGTTCGATCAGTTTACCGATCGACAATGCGTTCGCTTCGCCATACCTTTCTTTAATACCGGTAGTCATCTGTGTATAGAGCGTATCGATCAGTTGCCAATTGATCGTCACTTTTTTATCTTGTTCACCTAAATATGTTAGGTTGATAAAGACATCGACACGTCCTCGACTTAACTTCGTTTTGATCAATTGTCTCAGTTCATTCTCAACAAAGCCTAATACTTTAGGGCTACGTATCTGGATATCTAAAAACCGTTGATTGACGCTTTTGATCTCGATTTCAAGTTGATAGTTCTTTTTTTCGCGGATGGCATTGCCAAAGCCAGTCATGCTCTTCATGCGACAGAGTCCTTTCTTTTACATATTTTTAATTGCTTTTTGTAACTCTTCAAACTCTTCGTTCGTTAATGTTAGTCCCTTACCCATTTTTTCATGGTCCGGTGCCCAATCCCGCAAGTCAAATTTCGGTGGTCTACCATTCCAACTCACTAAGTTCAATTCTTTGCGCCATCCTTTATTGTTTTCAGATAATACTGCAATTTCTTCTACGATCTCATATGAGAATTCTTGTGCCATTTTTGTTCCTCCTTTATATGATAAAGATAGAGATACATCAGAGTTTCTACTGTATCTGCATTGAGTTGTCGTTGTAAGCGATCACGCTTTTTTTCTTTCACGTATTGGTAGATCGCGTGTTCCTTCATTACGTGTATTTTAGCATTTCGCTCCAGTTTTCGAAACTTCAACCATTCGCTGGCGTTTAATTGACCGACCTTTTTTAAAAATGCTTCATCGATTTTACTTTCTTGGCAAATGATTGGTAACATTTCTTCGACGGTATACACTTTATTCGGTAAGATCAATTTTTGTTTCGCTAGTAGCTCAAGCATCGCCAATCCGCATGTTTCACTTGTGACCCTGTCTTTATATACATTACGCAAGTCCCGCCAGAATTTTTCTTTGTAAAAAAAGGATACGTCTAAATCAAGTGTTTCGACTAAGAAACGTAAGAAACGTCGCCAATAACGTTCAGCTGGCTTTGCGGTTTCAAACGTATACCAGTTTCCTTGATAGATCCCTAAACATTTTTTAGCCTCTAAATAACCTAATTGGATATTCAATTGGTTTCTTTGTCGCTCAAAAACTAAGAAACCACCTAAAGACCAGTTTGAACAACATTTCCAGGTCACCAAAGCATCAGGTTCCTTGTATTTTTTGGCTACACCAGGTCCTTGGACATCGACAATCAAGACTTCGGTTGCACCTTGTTGGATAGCAACATCTACTGGCACGTTATTTCGATAGCCACCATCAACATATTTTGATCCATCGATCTGGCGATAAGCCATGGCAGGATAAAAAGAAGCAGAGGCGAGGATCCAATCGGCGATCTCTGTTGGTTCTAATGCTTGCATCTTTGTAACTGTTTCTTGAAATTCTGGGATTTTAGTTGCGATTGTATAGAGTTGCGGTTTTTCTGTACATTTGATTTTTTCTGCATCTAGGTATTGCTCTAGTAACGCTTCCAACGGTGCAATCGAGGTTCCTCCTTCGACTACTGCACGACGTGTCATCAAGCTGGCTTCTTGGATATAACGTTGCCTCAAATCTTCTGATAAGGCAACCTCTGGTAAAGCCAATACTTGATTGGTTGATAGTTCCTGCCATAACTCAATGGCTTGTGCTAGTTGATCCTGAACGACTAAAGCCCCATTTAGCGCACCTACAGAAGTGCCAGTAACGAGTGAAATCTCTAGATTTTCTTCTTTCAATGCTTTCCAAACACCTATTTGATAAGCTCCATGCGCCCCGCCCCCACCTAAGACAAGCCCTGTATGATAGGAAAGTTCCTTCTCAAACGATTGCGTTCCCGAATAACCACTTCGGTGGAAAAGGTCGACCATGTTGGGTGAGATCGAATGATCAAAGCGGACGAGTCCGTATTTTTTGAAAAAATAACGACCCGTACTTTCTAACAATAGGAAAATATCGGACCACTGCCAATATTCTTCTTCAATCAACACGTTGGTATAGATCATTTTTTCATTCGTTATTTCTGCAGTAAAGTAAATGTTCAGCCTTTTCGATACGATCTTCCATGCCTGTTGTTTTTTTGCCTGTTGCCAAAAATGTTGCCGGCTTTCTTGATGTGTAGTAAAAAAACTAAAAACTTGTTTTGCTTGCTGCACTCGATTCTGCTGATAACGTTCCGACCAATAGACTTTTTGAACTTTCATAGACACCTCGTATTCTCTTTTTCTTTTATTATATCAGTAATCAGAAAAAAAGGGCGGGGTGAATAGTTATCCGATTCCAGTGTTATATATATATAAATTTTTACTCTATGTTCATCTTTTATTCATAAAAAAAAGTTGCTTTGTAATCGAATTTTAAAATAAAAGAAACAAGCTTTTTTTCAGTAAATGTTGTAAAATGAAAGGGATGAGATACAGGGGAGGAGGAGCATGATGAGTGATTCAGTATATGTACATATCGATACAACTAGTAACGCCGTTTTGACCAAAGGGCTGACTATCAATGATTTTTCAAATAGCATCGTGCATTTCCCTCAAAATCTACTTTTGTTGGACCCTTCCGCATCTGCTGGAGAATATGAATCACACACAGGCTTGAAGGTCATTCGTGGAACTGAGAATATCCAAAGATTTTTCCAAACCGTTCGTAGCCGTAACAATAATACGGATCTTAAATGGATCGATTTTACTGATTTGACGATGTTAAAAGAATTAAGTCCTTTAGAAATCTCAGAGTTGCTTTATTTTGGTCATATGAAAACACATCTCCATTCACCTTTTTTCTATAAATTACAAAATAACTTTGTTTATTTTGATTTGAGCGATCATCTAGGTAGAACCTATTATCGTTATTTAGATGAATTTTATCGGATTTTTGCCAACAAATTAAGCACGATCTTGGCGGGGAAAATCAACGAAAAAAAATCATTCTTTCGAAAAGAGATCCCCGTTGAAAAAATCAGTGTGGAGATACTGAAAAAGATGCGTAATTTGATGCAAGAAGGAATCATTTTTTCGTTTGATCAAGCAGGTTTGGTCGATGACAAGTATGAGATCCCGATTTATGTCATTGAAGATTACGTTTGGAAATTAAAAGGGACACGTTACTTGGAAGAAAAACCGGTAGCTGTTCTCGTCTATCATGCCACTCAACAACGTTGGCAACTAGACGGCAACGTTTCTGATTTTGTCTACAACACATTTGTATAATGACATTCAACTCCACTAAAAAAGCGTAAAGGTAGCTACCTTTACGCCTTTTTTTAATTTTTGCTTTTACGTACTTGCAATCCTTCTCCTTCAAATAAAGAAGGAACGGTCTGTTCAATACCTAGTAGGACAATAGTTGTTACAATCCCAGTAGCTAACCCACTAGCGCCATTCATGACTAAGGAGAACAACCATGGATTCATCCCCCATAGTGCGAAACTTCCCCAAAAAGCAACCCCAGCGACAAAATGCCAGAAATATCTGGCAGTCACACCAACGAATGTCGCTAAAATGATCGTTGAGGCCATTTTCTTACGATTGCCTTGCAGATAACTCTGCTGCATTCTTTGCGAAAAAATCCCTGCAACGCCAGCAAACGTGAACGCGATCGGATACTCGATCAATACTTGGATGACACTCAAATAATAGACAGTTCCCATGGGAAAATGAAGGATTCCCCACAGAAAAGCCGATCCCATACCAGCTTTCCAACCCCTTCTTAAGGCAAATAAAGTTAAAGGGATTTGTCCGAGCGAGATTGCAAAACTACTACCGATTTGTAGAGGAATCATCGACAATACTAAAGATAATGCTGCGACGATCGTTCCCTCGATCCAGACACGATGATTCTTATTCATAAAAAAGCTTCCTCCTTTATAATTGGACATCACAAAGGAGGAAGCAAGTTTGTTTTTTTACAAACAGCTTCGTGCTTTCACACTAGCTATTCATTCACAATTCCTACGCTCGCATAACCGAAACAGGTACGAAGGGTTTAGAATATATTCAGTCTCAGCCCAAAATGGACTCCCCTTTGTGATTGTAATTATTTAGTTTTTATTTTCCTTTATCTTTTTGTTTCAAATAAAGGACTAACTGGTTTGTTTTCATGGATACGTTTGATTGCGTCACCCATCAAGCCACCAACGCTTACTTCGTCAATCTTATCAATTTTGCGATCTTCTGGCAAATAGATTGAATCCGTTACAACTAAGCGCTCGATTGCAGAGTCTTCGATTCTTTGTAAAGCAGGTCCTGACAGTACAGGATGTGTACATGAAGCATAAACGCTCACTGCTCCAGCTTCTTTCAACGCATTGGCAGCCAATGTGATCGTTCCAGCTGTATCGATCATGTCATCGATCAAGACACACGTTTTGCCTTCTACTTGACCAATGATATTCATCACTTCTGCCACGTTTGCTTTTGGACGGCGTTTATCAATGATTGCAATTGGTGCTTTTAAAAATTCAGCCAATTTGCGTGCACGAGTAACACCACCATGGTCAGGTGAAACAACGACAACATCATCGCCTTGAATCCCTTTTTCTAAGAAGTAATTCGCAATCAGTGGTGCGCCCATCAAATGGTCGACCGGAATATCAAAGAAACCTTGGATTTGGACTGCGTGCAAGTCAAGTGTCAACATTCTTGTTGCTCCAGCTTTTTGGATCATATTTGCCACTAATTTTGCAGTGATTGGTTCACGCGCGCGCGCTTTACGGTCTTGACGTGCGTAGCCGTAATACGGCATTACAACGTTGATCGTTTTGGCACTTGCACGCTTCAATGCATCGATCATGATCAACAGTTCCATCAGGTTATCATTTACCGGACTACTTGTTGATTGAATAACATATACGTGTGAACCACGGATACTTTCTTCGATATTGACTTGGATCTCACCATCACTAAATTGAGTGACGGATGATTTTCCTAATTCAACCCCAACAGCTGCAGCAATTTTTTCTGCCAATGGACGATTTGAGTTTAATGCAAATATTTTTAATCTTGGATCAAAGTAATGTTTGGACATGAGGACCTCCGCTTTCTTTTTCACAACTCTACTACCTAATAAATACTAGTCATATTTGCCGAATAAATCAAGTGATTTTGCAAAAAGTATCAATTTGAATATGGGAGTTTCTTCGCGTATCCTTCTTTATTGACTTGTCTAGCGCGTGCGATTGCCATCGCATGTTCAGGAACATCGTTAGTGATCGTCGAACCAGCAGCGATACATGTATTCTCTGCCACTTCCACTGGCGCCACAAGATTCGCATTTGACCCAATAAAACTATGGTCACCGACTGTTGTATGATGTTTTGCTTTTCCGTCATAATTGACAAAGACGACACCACACCCCACATTGATTTCTTCACCTAGTGTGGCATCCCCGACATACGTCAAGTGACCAACTTTTGTGTTTTTGCCTATTTTCGCATTTTTCACTTCTACAAAGTTGCCGATATGGACGCCTTCTGCAATTTCTGCTTTTGGACGTAAATGGGCATACGGTCCTACATCTGCTTTACTTTTGACAACACTGTGTTCGATCACTGAGTTTTCGATGACTACTTGGTCACCGATCTTGCTGTCAACAATACGTGAATGTGCACCAATAAAACAATCTTCGCCAATTTCTGTTTCCCCTTGGATCTGAACGCCCGCTTCGATCACTGTATCTGAACCAATCACAACATCTGCATCAATATACGTAGTTGCAGGATCAACAAAGCTAACGCCATTGACCATATGTTTTTTGTTGATTCTTTGGCGCATCAACTCGTTTGCTTTTGCTAGTGCCATACGATCATTGACACCCATACACTCATCGAAATCTTCCGTCTGATACGCAGCAACTGGATTTCCAGCATCTTTCAGGATCTCAACGATGTCTGTTAAATAATACTCGCCTTGTGCATTGTCGGTTCCTACTTTATCCAATGCTTCAAATAACGCTTTGTTATCGAAACAGTAAGTTCCTGTATTGATTTCTTGAACTAACGCTTCTTCTGGAGAAGCATCTTTTTGCTCAACGATTTTTTCAACGATTCCTACATGGTCACGAATGATTCTGCCATAACCTGTCGGATCTTCTGCTTGTGCAGTCAAAATCGTGGCACTTGCATTTTTCCCTTGATGGTATTCAAACAAGTTGTTCAACGTCTCAGTTGTCAACAAAGGGGTGTCACCACTAATGACTAACGTCGTGCCTTCCTTGCCTGCTAAAAATGAGGCTGCTTGTAGTACCGCATGACCCGTCCCAAGTTGTTCAGCTTGTAACGCATACTCGCTGCGCTCGCCTAACTGAGCTTTGACTTTCTCTGCACCGTGACCAACGATCGTCACGATTTGATCAGGGTTTGTCTCACTTACACGGTTGATGATATGTTCGACCATCGGTTTTCCAGAAACAGGGTGTAGGACCTTGTATAGTTTTGATTTCATGCGAGTACCTTTACCCGCGGCTAATATGATTGCATAACGTGCATCCAAATATGTCACTCCTAAATTACGATTTATTATTTTTAGTTTAGCCCAGTCGCTCTTTTTTTTCAACTAAACGTTCATTTTAGCAACCAGGACGCAAAAAAAAGAAGAGACATCATCCATCGCCTCTTCTTTTTCCATAGCACCGCTATGTTCGTTGTTTTATTCTTCGAAATAGTTACCTGGTACTACAGTGATATTTTTCGTTTTTGTATCCACATCTTTGACGTAAAGTAGTGACGTGTAGTCATTGATTGCGCGATGTCCGTTGAATTTTGATTCCGCAAACACAGTGATACCGACAAGCTCAGATTCAAATTCTTCAATCAAGCTCTTCATTCCGTTCACTGTTCCGCCGCCTTTCATAAAGTCATCGACGACAAGCACGCGAGAACCACGTTTCAAACTTCTTTTTGATAGTTCCATTTTTTCGATCCGTTCCGATGAACCTGAAACATAGTTCACACTCACTGTAGAACCTTCTGTGATCTTAGAGTCACGACGTACGATGACAAACGGTGCGTTCAAGTAATAGGAAACGGCTTGAGCGATAGGCACCCCTTTTGTGGCTACAGTCATTACAGCATCGATTTTTTCTCCTAAATATTTTGAGGCAATGATTTTCCCTACTTGACGTAATAGCTCAGGTTCTCCTAATAGATCAGATAAGTAAACATAGCCTCCAGGGAGTAAACGGTCTTGTTCAGACAAGCGCTCAGCTAGCGATTCAACATATTTCTTTGCTTCTTCGTAGGAAATCTCCGGAATGAATAGAACACCTCCGGCTGCGCCAGGGATTGTTTCAAGCGTTCCGTAACCTCTTTCTTTAAATGTTTTTTTGATGATCCCCAAATCTTCACTGATCGAAGATTTAGCAGATTCATAACGTTCGGCAAAGCTTGTTAATGAAATCAATTCATGCGGATGATCTAATAAATACTGTGTCATATCGACAAGACGCTCACTGCGACGTACTTTCAAAAATTCCAGCTCCTTTTTCCAACAAATTTTATCGTGTTTCATTATATAAGTTTTTTCGGGAAAATTCGAGCATTTTATCCAAAATTAAGAAAATAGTTCGGTATTTATAAAAAAACAGGTAGCTATTTAAGACATTTGTTTGTCCCAAATAACTACCTGTTTTTCAAATAGTAATCTATTTTTTCCTTCTAATTCCTAATAAAATACGTTTACTCAAGTTGACTAATAAGAATAAAAAGATAAATACTAACGTGATAGTTGCCCCTGGAGGTGTATCCAAGTAAAACGAACTAGTCAACCCAGAAAGCATACCAATAAAACCAACGATGATACTAATCAATATGACAATATTGAAGCTTTTCCCTAAACGCATCCCGATTGCTGCTGGTAAAACCATAATAGCAGAAATCAGCAACGCGCCTGCTATCGGGATCATAACAGCGATTGCTACCCCAGTAATGATATTGAACATCATTGACATCCAACGAACCGACAGTCCATCGACATGAGCGGTGTCTTCATCAAAGGTCAACACGTACATCGGACGTTTGAATAAGAAAAACAAAAGACCGATCACTGCAAACAAAATACCTAGGAATAGAACTTGTGGCCAAGTGATCGTCACAATCGATCCAAATAAATAAGATTGGATGCTCGTGGCAGAATTACCCCCACTCAAATTCATCAAAACTAATGCAAGCGCAAGTCCTCCTGCCATTAAGATCGCAATGGAAATCTCTGAATACGTACGATACATCGAACGTAGGTATTCTAAAATGATTGCAGCGATAACGACTACCACCATTGTGGTCATCGTTGGATTGAGATTGAGGAAAAATCCTAAGGCTACCCCTGCTAAAGAAACATGAGACAGTGTATCTGCCATCAACGATTGCCGACGTATCACTAAGAATACTCCTAACATCGGTGCGATTCCTGCAATAAAGATCGCAGCAAGAAATGCCCGCCTCATGAATTCATATGAAAGCAACGCCATTGAGAATCCTCCTTTCTCACTAAACGGATTTGTCGATCCGCATATTGTTTGATGTCTTCGTGATCATGAGTGATCATCAATACAGCTTTACCATGGTCGTGTGCGCTATGGCGCAACAAACGATAAAATTCATTTCGTGATTCTTCATCCATTCCAGTAGTTGGTTCATCAAGTACAAATAAATCTGGATCAGTCGCAAAAATACGTGCTAAACTGATTCGTTGCTTTTGACCACCAGACAGCTCACCGATCCGACGATGACGCATATCCCACATACCAACAGATTCTAAGGCACGCTTGACATGCTCATGGTCTTTTTCGCTTAACCGTTTGAACCAACGACCTCTCGGATATCTGCCAGAACGTACTAATTCTAAGACTGTACTAGGAAAACCCGCATTAAAGGAAGAAACTTGTTGTGGAATGTACCCGATACTTAATTTGTCTCCTTCTTGATTTTTTCCTGCAATTTTTATGGTCCCTTTAGAGGGTTTCAATAGCCCCAAAGAAGCTTTGATCAATGTAGATTTTGCCGCTCCGTTTTCACCAGTTAAAATCACAAATTCACCGGCATCTACATGATAAGAAACTCCTTCTAACACAGGTTCTTCATCATAATAGAAAGTAAGATCGGCTATTTCGATATAACGCACATAGAGGACTCCCTTCCTTTACTTTATGCTTTCTTTTAATGCCTCTAGGTTTTTCTCCATGGTAGAAATGTAGGTTTCACCCGCTTGGATTTGTTCATTCGTCAAACTCTCAAGGGGGTTGAGTACTTCAAGTTTTACACCTGTTTCCTTCGATAATGTCTCTGCTACTTTAGATGACGCATTTTCTTCAAAATAGATGACTTCGATTTTATTTTGATCGACAAAATCTTTCAATTCAGCTAATCGACTAGGTGTAGGCTCTTGATCCGGTGAGACTCCTGAGATGGCTACTTGTTTTAGGTCGTAGCGATTTGCTAAATAAGCAAAGGCAGCATGTTGCGTCACAAACGTTCGGTTTGTTGCACCTTTTAATGCTTCTGTATAGGCCTGATCCAATACTTCTAATTTTTTGATATAAGCTGCGGCATTTTGGTCAAATGTGTCTTTCTTCTCTGGATATTTCTTGCCGAGCTCTGTAGCAATCGTCTGTACTTCTTGGATCGCTAATGTTGGATCTAACCAAACATGAGGGTCATAGGCATGGTCATGCTGATGTCCTTCTGATTCTTCGTGCTCTTCTTCATGCTCTTCTTGTGACTCTAGACGTTCAATTCCCTTAGCGGCTTCGATCATCAACGTTCGATCGGTATCGACCGTGTCTTTCAATGAGTCAACAAAAAATTCCATATCTGAACTGTTATAAACAAAAACATCTGCATCCGCAATGGTTGCACTTTGTTTGGCACTTGGCTCAAAATCATGGGGTTCCGTTCCTGCGGGGATCAATAATTCGACCTTCCCAGTATCACCAACGACTTCTTTCGTAAATTCATACATCGGGTAAAACGTTGCGACAACGTTCAACTCATCTTGTGCCGATTCTTGGGTTGTCTGTCCACACGCTGTAAATAGGAAAGCTCCTATTGCTAAAGATGCGGCTAATAAATATTTCTTCATATATGCTCCTTTCAAAACAAATCGTAATATTACGATTTATCAACGAGGATTAATGTACCAAATTAAAAAAAAACAGTCAATAGTTTAACCTGATTTTCTGATTTAAATGCAAACTTATCCTGTAAATCGGAAAACAAATGAATTGCCCGTCATATCAACAACGAACGTAATCGTTTTCTTTCAACTTTGGTTAAAAAGTGTCTGTTCAACACTATTATTTTTTGTTCCGATAACACTGAACGATTGGTTGAGATTGATAACAAAAAAGAAGGTAACGATCCTTCATCTTCTAAAACGAAATCAGCGGGAAAGATGTCTAGGTTATTAGTCCTCCCACATCTCCTAAAACTGAATAAACGGCGGGACTAGAAGTAACCTCTTCGGAAACAAGGCGCCATCCACAAAAATTTGAAAAACAATTTTCGTGGATGGCGCCTTATTTCTCGAGGCTAAACACTTCTGTTCCGACCTCTTTTACCGCTTATTTCTCGAAGCTGACTACTTCCGTCATGACATCGTGTCTCTTTCATGCGTTTATAGCGTTCTGACAAGATAAACTTCCTCACAAAAACCTTTTAATCCGTTGTAGACGCGTTGGGCTCTGGAATAGTGTTGACAAAGGGCAAAAACAGTTGGACCACTACCACTCATCAGGGCCGCATCTGCGCCATATTTGATCATTCGCTCTTTGATTTGATAAATGACCGGATGGCGTTTTCCTGTCACATCTTCAAGACTGTTCCCCATTTTCGTCAACATTTTTTGATAATCTTGTTGTCGAAGCGCATCAGCCAAACCAGGAATATCTTGATGTTGGATTTTTTGCGTATCGATTTCTCGAAAAACAGTTCGTGTCGAAACACTCATTTTAGGTTTTACCAAGATGATCCAGCAAGAGGGCATCGCTGGCAACAATTGGACGATTTCTCCCTTTCCGCCTACGTAAGCTGTTTGTCCGTAAACACAGTAAGGTACATCTGTCCCCACTTCCAAACCAATCTCAGCTAGTTCTTCTAAGCTACAGCCTAAATCCCATAACCGGTTGATCCCTCTTAATGCTGCAGCACAATCTGTACTTCCACCACCTAGTCCAGCGGCAACAGGGATATTTTTCTTCACAGCGATTTTTACGCCTTTTTTTATCTGGTATTTCTTTTTCAGCAACAAAGCTGCTTGATACACATTGTTACGCTGATCTACCGGTAAAAATGCTTTATTCGTCTCAACAATGATCCGATCTTCCGATAGCTCTTCAAAGAACAAGTGATCAGCTAAATCTACACTTGACATCACCATTTCCAACTCATGATACCCATCTGGTCTTTTATATAACACATCCAACCCTAAGTTTATCTTCGCTGGTGCTTTTTCAATCAATTCCATCCTCTCACCCATTCGAAAAGTCTAAGTCGAAAGTATTCTATCATAGGGGAAAATAAAAGTATAGCTTCCACCAACATGCGTAAACACTTTCCTCACAGCTTTACAATCATTTTTACAATTCTGTCAGAACTTCTTCTGCTAGACTTGTTCCTTTTTCTTTCCCTTTACCAATCAATAAGAAAAGCTGCCATGTGGCTAAAGTAAAACTACTTCCTTTCATATACGCAAAATAACGGCCTTCCCAATGAGTAACATACCGTTGTTTTTCTTCGTAAGTTAATTGGAATGAGTAAAAGAAATTCCCGTAATTGAAGATGATCCTCATCACTTTTTCTTGCAAGAACGAGAAATCAGTTTCTCCGACATTTGCAAGGGGAGCCAGCCCTAGATTCGCTTCTGCATACCCATTTTTGCGATAGACATCCAGTAGATTTGCAAGTAAGTAATCACCTAGACTATTCGGCTGGTTCGGTAGATACCGCAATAAATCATACCCCGCTTGGCGGTCATTGATTGGTTGAGATGTAATGAACCCAACGATTTTCTGCTCTTTCCTAACAATACCAATACCACTCATCAAGAGATAATCTTTCTCAAAATAACCAACAGAGAAATGCTTCTCACGAGAACCATCCAACCATTTTTGAGAAACTTCCTGAATCGGTTCGAGCAACTCTTCAGGTAATTGGTCATACCAAGTAAAATGGTATCCCTCATTCGTCAAACGTTGCAATTCGATCTGCTTTGTACGCCAGTGAAGCGCGTCTGAAGAAAGATTAGTAATCGCTGCTTCTCCAACTTTTGCAAAGTGAAAACCCGCTTCGTGAAGCATGACGACATAACTTTCGGATACTTTATAAAAAGCTAATTCATAGCCAAAACAATCGGCTTTTTTCAAAAACTCATGCGTAGCTGTACGTATCTTCGTTGGATCACCAATCGGATCACCAAGAACAAAACATTTATTTCCTTTGATTTGGTAACCAAACACTACTTTATCTTGACCATTTTCCTGATAATAAAAATAAGTATATCCAGGTAAGTGCAGATAATGACTAGCCGCGGTTCCACCATAGGCTGTCAAGAGGCGATTTAAACGCATTTGATCCAGAGGTTCACCAAACCCTGTTTCTGAAGCTAAATATTGGTACAATGCAACTAACGCAAGTAATGAGATTCCTAAACCAATCAGTCCTGAAAACCAAACATCCTCAGATGGAAAGAGAATAAAGCGATTCGCAGTTAAATCTCCTACCCAAAAACTTCCACGGTGATAGCCTGCGATTGCATAAACAATAAATAAAAAGCCAAACAAACACGCATCAAATATGATTGCTCCCCATGAATAGACGAACTTTTCACGATAAAACTCTTTTCGGGATAACCACACCGCTAATAAAATCAAAAGGTATACAACAATCAGTTCCCATGATAAGGTGCGCATTACAGTATTGATGATTCCAAAAGCGAGTAAAGCAATAGTAGGAATAAACGCTTTTTTGACTTTCATCGCTAAAGCTCTAGCTAGCCCTAACAATAAGAACCCAACCAGCAGGTTCAATGACTGATCTAAAAAATCAAACGAAAAGGGTAAGAGTATTTGAAACAACCGACTGACAGTCGAAAGATTCGTGATCGTTGAAAGTAAGACCATCATGATTCCCGCAAAATAAACGGCACATACTAACACTAAATGAGCAATTTTTTGAAAAAATAGTCGGGGAATATTATCTAAAAATCGATTGATTTTGACGCCTGTGTGTGTCAAAAATAAAACGATCCCTGAAAGAAATGGTAGAACATAGTAGAACAAACGATAATAAAGCAACCAAACAAGTGCAACATCTTGCCGCACGCCAAGTTGACTCATTCCTAAGATCATCAGCACATCAAATGTGCCTACACCACCTGGTACCATTGTCAACATCCCAATCAATGTGGCAATGATAAACATAGGGTACAAGGACCATACAGAAATATCTACAGCCATCAAGCGCCCAATCAACAAGAAAACCACTAAGGCACCAGTCCATTGTCCAAAGGAAGCCAGTAACAAGCCCAGTAAACCTTTAGGATAAAATTCTGCAAATAGCGTTTTACGTTTCAAATAGGCAAACAAAAAGATAAGTGGTGCTAGAAAGCTACCACCAAATAACCAAATCCAATAACTACGAAACACACTATCTGTTTGAAGAAAGAAGACATTGATGAACGTCACTAATGACCAAATAGAAAGACCCGTCAATAGAAACAAAGCAACCTTAGAGACTGTTGCCAACACCATTTTTCGATTCGTGTGCTTGCCATAAAAACTGGCGCGCAAGCTTGCTCCGACAATCCCTCCGAATCCTGCCAAGTTATTGATCGTATTCGTGATCCATGCAGATAGCAAAAAGTCTTTACGACTCATTTTGGGCTTGCCTTGTTTTTCCAATACTCGAATCGTTACCCAATCATAAAGTAACATCGGCATCACACCAATCAAACCTGCTAATATCATCCATGCTAACGTGACATGACTTTGTTGTTCCATCGTGTGCCAGACATCTTGCCAACTCATCCCATGGGCAATGTTTGCGACTTGATTTGCCACAAAAACAAGGATCGATCCAAAGAAAATCAGCTTCAAAATCAACTGATGTGCTTTCACCCACTGGATCATGATCTGTAATTTATTTTTCACCGGCACCCTTCCTCACCTGTAGACTTTCTAAACATATACATTCATGTTATCTTATTTACATTGATTTTTCCACTTTGGGCATTAGGTTGTGAAAGAAGCGCTTTGACCTGAGCAATAAGCTGGAAAATCGGAAAATAGCTTCTCATATTTTTTGATTTTTCAGCTTAGTGTTGAAGGTCAGCTTCTTGAACACCGTTTATCGAGGTCGTGAAAAAGCCGTTAAGCTCCAAGTAGTAAGGCAGAACGTGGGAAAATAGCTCCTCATATTTTTTCACGTTTTGACTTACTATTGAAGGAGCTGGCTTTTGAACACCGTTTATCAAGGTTGTGAAAGAAGCACTTTGACCTGAGCAGTAAGCTGGAAAAACAGTTCGTCTCTCGACTTGCAGATTATGAGAAAGAAAGCTATGCTAAAAATCAAAGGAGAGGATTACATGAAAATCGGATTTATCGGTACAGGAAATATGGCACAAGCAATTATTCACGGTATCTTAGCAAATAATCTAGTGGCTAAAGAAGATATTTTTGTTTCAAGCGGTCATTATGAAAATGCTCAACGCTTTGCTGGTAAAGTTGGGATCAATGCTTGTCAAACCAATCAAGAGATTGCTGAAAAAGCAGAAATCGTTGTTTTGGCAGTAAAACCAAAAATCATCGAACAGGTGTTAAATGAATTACGCGACTATCGTAAACAACAGTTGTTTATCTCAATTGCTTCAGGAAAATCGCTTGCAACACTAGAACAAGCACTTGATCCAGAAGCTGCTATCGTTCGTGTGATGCCCAATGTCAACGTGAGTGTGGGCGCGGGTGTTTCTGCAATCTGCAAAAACCAAGCAGCAACAAATGAACAGTTGACACAAGCGACACAAATCTTTGAAGCGATTGGTAGTGTTTATCCTTTAGCAGAAGATGATTTCAGTACATTTATTGGATTAGCTGGAAGCTCCCCTGCTTTTATTTATATGTTGATCGATGCAATGGGACGTGCAGGTGTTTTACATGGACTACCTAAAAAAACAGCAACGGAAATTGCAGCCAAAGCGATTTTAGGTTCCTGTCAAAAGTTCCTAGCAAGCCATGAAAATCCTTGGGAATTAGTTGACCAAGTATCTTCTCCAGGCGGAACGACAGTTGCTGGTGTCGTCGCATTAGAAGAAGCTGGGTTTATCCCCGCGATCATCACAGGGATTACCAAAACGATCGAAAAAGACAAAGAAATGTTGTAAACGAAGAAGCGATACAAGGATAGACTGAAAAAAATAAAATCTAATATGGTTAAAACAAAACAAGCCGAAGAATCCGAAAACACCTGTGCCTACTTCCGGATTCTTCGGCTTGTTTATAGTGAACATTTGCTATTATTTATTTCTTGTTTTTATGCGAAGTAAAAGTTACTCCACATAAAATTAGTATTCCTACAAGCATTAATCTAGCGTACAAAAAACGTGTAATCTCAAATCTTTCAACTTCAAATGAGCTTACTATTTTAGGTGGTAAGTAAAAACACAAGAATAGAAGAACCGCATATTGGATTTTTCTTATCCTAGTTTCATTCTTAAACGGTTTAACGGATAAAAATGGAACGCCAAAAACATAGCCTAAACCACTGGTTGATATTAGTATAGATTTATTTCCTTTCAATAAAAACTCAACCAAGCCGATAAAGGCTAATACAAGTGAAAATATAACTAGTAATTGAACGATGTATTTCTTCATACGATTAGTCATCTCGTTCTGTGATGCTTTCCATGATGTACCCTCCATGAGTCATCCCATACTTCTCGAACATATCATCCAGTCATATCACCAGTAGCTAAAGAGAATGCACTTGCTTCTCCACTAGATAACATACTCATTGTGACAGACAAGGTAAAAATTTCAGATTTAATCATTTATACTCCTCCTTTAACATTTAGTGAGAGTGCTCGCTAAACATTAAACCACTCATTTAGAGTACTGTATTCAATAATTTGTGTTTTTTTATTGTTACTATTCGACATACGATAACCTATTGTTAATACGTCCTTTATCCGTTGATTTTCAAATTAAATAATAACAATAATACATAAAAATCCTTGTAAATTCACTTTTTTCTGTCACCTTAGAACTGAATAAACGCCGAGAACATCCGTAACCTCTTCGAAAATAAGACTGCACATTTTTATGCTTACTGTCTTAGTGATCGAAGAGGTTGTTCTTCATATTTTAGCTGATACTTACAGTAGTAAAATTATACCTTATCTCTGTTCTATCTTTTTTTGGCTAGTGTCCTTTACTGTTCGTTTTACAGACTGACCTGTTTTCCCTTCACGATAGACTGCTGGTAAGTGATTGTCGCGTTGGTCTCTTTACTAACCTTTTTGCCATGACTTATGATCTTTGCAAAATCTACCGCTCCATCTCTTGTTTGAGCAGGTGCTTCTGTCAACATTTTTGGTACTACTTGTTTCTTTTCTAAACGTTTATCTTGTTCTATCACTAAAAAATCACCTGTTTTCATTGTCGTTGCAACAGGAAACAGCTTACCATCTCCCGATTCTTCTTTTGTCTCTCTTTTGACGCGGGGGTGATCGTGGGACTCATTTTTATCCTCATCCCCTCTCATGATCCTTGCAAAATCTGCCGCTTTATCTCTTTTTTGAGCAGATGATTCTGTCGGCATTTTTGGTACTACTTGTTTCCTTTCTACATTTTTATCTGGTGGTATAACTGAAAAATCATCGTTAGATTTCTGGTAAGTTGCTGTCGCATTGGTCTCTTTATTAATCTTTTTACCATGACTTATGATCCTTGCAAAATCCGCTACTTCATCCCTTATTTGAGTAGATCCTGTCGGCATCATTTCAGACAAGTCTTGCTTCTTTTCTAAATCTTTAGTTTGCTCTAACACAAAGAAATTACCTGTTTGCATCATTGCTAACACAGTGAATAGCTTGCCGTCTCCCAATCCCTCTTCCTTTGTTTCTCTTTTGACACGCGGTTGGTTATAGAACTCATTTTGATTGGCGAAATCTCTCATAATCGTTGCGAGTAATTGAGCATCCGTCAGTTTAAAGTTAGTAAATAACATAGCATCTGTTTGAAATGCTTTGACGACCGTTTTTTTAGATAAACGAGGGGCATTTTGTTGTTTTGCTACCCCTGTAACAAATTGATCAAAATTCGGATGTTCAAAAAAACCCGAGTATCTTGTAAGAAAATCATCTTTCACATTTTGTCCACTCGGCAAAAATCCAGTAAGCGTTAGCCCATATTTAACAACATCATATGTTCCTGAAACAATATGTGTGGTTTCATGCGTGATCGTTATCTCTGGAGGTGCTGCTATTTGAATTCCTGGTAAAATTTCTGGTCTTTTATGGAAAGCATCAGCTACAATAATGATGCGACACTCGGCATCTTCTTTCAATACAAAGGCATAGGCTTTCGGATTATCATTACTAACAGAGTAATAGGCATGTGTCTTCTCATCTAGAACAAAATCAGTCGAAACGATCCAAATATTTTCAAATCCCCAGTCTGCTGATTGTCTCAGAAATTGTTCACCCTTGGTTGCGATTGAAAGGAGTCTCTTTACCGATTCCTTTAAAATCTTCTCTTGCTGAACAGAAGGTGGCACGTCAAGGAAATTTATTAAGTATTGACCTTCGGCTGTTTCTGCGATTTTATCTACTTTTAACAATTCTAAACACACATCTTTGACGATTCTGAAATTTTCTATGGCATTCTTGAATTCTTGAGGAAGTTTCTCTATAAACGGTCTAAGTGATTCCGGCACCATACTTATGTCTAAACCGGAAAAAACACGAAACTGGTCATCTGGTTTCAAAGACAATACTTTGGCAATCTCATCAGAAATCGATTTTTGTGCTTTCTCCTCGTCGATATAGACAATTCTTTGTGGCTCTGGGATAAAATGATCCAATGGTTTGATCGGAACTAATTCATCTTCCAATCTTGAAATGCCTTGCATTGGCGAATACTCGATTGCATTAAGCATACCGTACCATCCCCACCATCTATTTGGGGATTCTGGAAGGGTATTATACGGCGGATACAATGAATTCTCATTCCTCTGCGCAACTGTCTTTCCGCGAGCTGACCCTACATCCTCTTTTTTTGACATACCTTCTTGCGGAGAATTAGGGCTATTATATTGGACAGTCCCTGGATATTTTTCATTGGCTTTCTCTAAAGGCGTTTCAAACCGAAAAGCACCATTATTCGTGTCCAATCGTAATACGGTCATCGGTGCAAGAATATTTTTTTTCACCAAATGGTAACGATTCGTTTCCTTGTCCAACAAAACTAATGGAAGGTATTGCTCTTGGATTCTGATATAAGATCGCCCAGCAGAATTCCACATCAACCCATTTTCATCCGGTGGGGATAGCGTAGTCGGAGTCAGTAATGACTCATACTGACTTAATTCCTTTCCTACCTTCTCACGTACTGCTAGCGAAACTGTTGGGCTAGTTTCTGCTTCAAAATACCACTCTATCCCGTTAAAGTTTACCGGATATATCGCTCCTCTATCATGTATATCATAGCGGACACCATGATTCTCAATTGTACTGATTCTGACAGGCACTAATTTCTTATTCATTTCAATAAACGTTTGCCGAAAATCTCCTTCTCCAGTAACAGTTAATGTAGTTGCCTCCCCATAAGCTTTAGGATTTAAATTTAGTTCTTTTACAGCTACATCTCTGTTAGGAATCTTCCTTGAAATTCGGTTAACCAAATATTTGTGTCTGCGAAAAAAAACTGCCGGTCCCTCAAACAGCCTTAGCTTTGTTCCACGCAATGTAAAATGATTTCCATAAACAGTCCCTTTTTTTAAATCTGATACTGGGACGTACAAATGATCTTGCACACGTTTCACGCGTATTTCTGGACCATTATTTGGTAAAGTAGCTTGCGTATAACTTTTCGCCCAATCGTGGGTTTCTATTCCAAATTTTTCAAGTTTTACCACTACTTCCTTGAGTTCTTTTCTAATAAATGCTTGGTTTTTTAAACGTATCAACCCCTTAAATAGGGCTTGTGAACTATCATTTAGAAATTCTATTCCTGGATCAGCGTAACGTATAGCACTAACAACAATTGATCGGAGTTCTGATGTTCTTGGGAGGAAGCGCGTACTATGACGTACTATACCTGCTACACCTTGTTTCATGATCGTTCTTGCCATACCAAATACAAATCTCGTATTGAGGGCTGTGACTTGACCCAATACAGGAATCAAGGACACTGCATCGAGCATACAACTGGGAACCGCCTCACCAATATCTTTATTCATACTACCGACCACGCAATCGTAAAAAGGAATGAGATGCTTGAAAACATCCCAAATTTTTGTAACCATTGTTGTCTCTCTTCCTGAATCATAGAGTTGTCGATAGACTTTATCCCTGTGTTTACCGCTGATATGGTTGATAAACGCCTCCTGTGCATTTCCTTTCAATAAAAGTTTGTTCTGATTCGATTCTAGTTTAAAAATATAAGGCTTATCTCTGATCAGAACTTTATCACCATATTTTCGAAATTCATTTTTCCAAAGATCTTGTCGATTAAAAAGTCCATATCGGAGATATGACATAGGATCTTTATCAACGCGATAAAGCTTGTATCCTCCATCTTTTTCAAGCCTTTTCAACGCATAGCATCTTTCTTCTCCACCAAGAATAACTACAAATAAATCTGTCTCATCTAAGGTAAGAAGCGTCTCTACTTCCACTTCTTTTGCCAAAAAGACTGGTGGAAAACCTGACGTTCCTGGTCCACTTGCCGAATGCCTTGCTTTATGACTCAGCACTGCCTGTGCCTCATATATACGACTTTCCGATGAAAATATAAAATTCAAATCATCTTTGTGAAATGAATCCACCGCAAGTCGTATCAGAAACTGATCCAATGAATAAAATGATTCAGATACAGCTTTCGTTAACCGCATATACCATTCATTGATATCTGGTGGAATCCATGGACCAGGACAGGGATTTCCGCCAGCGAGATAAACTTGCCCACCCGCAAGACTAACCGCGATACCTAGTTTTTTGCACTCTTCCAGTACTTCATCCACAAGCGCTGATTGTTGGCGCCAGTCTATTACTGCTGTTTGATAAGATAAGACAAGGTCATTGACCATTTCTTGCTTTTTTATTAGTTCAAAATAGCCACGTTGCAAATAATTGACAAAGGTGCTTAACGCGACTTGTTGATAGTCCCCTTTTGCTATTGGACCTCTGAGAATATCTGGGTCCAACTGAACGATAGCCAATGTCGCTGGAACTAAAAGATGAGAAATTTCTTCGACAGTATCAATCCCTTTATCTCTAAAACTCTCAAAAAAAAGTTCGCCTACTGATTTGATTTCTTTCTGATTGAATTTCTCAAGATACCCTAAATCCTTTAATATTCTAGAGCCAGTCATCTGCATTAAAGAATCATAATCAGCGATCAATACATCGTCACCAACCTCACTTGATTTAAGAAAATAATTAGGTAATGCTCGATTCATGAACATAATCCATAGTTTAGTGATATTATTTTGTCTTCCTATTTTTTGATCGACTTGTTGAGTGGCAGATTTCGGTGGGATGTTGATTAGATCAGCTTTTATCAATTCTTCTACGGAAAATGACTTCCTAAGCTGGCCGATCGTAAATGTAGATGGGTCAGATGAATCAATGATTTTTTTTGCTGCATACCCTTCTATTGTGGTACCCAGGACATTTTCAACTGTCCATTTCATTACGGTCAATTCAGCGTCCCTATCTGAGATCACTTCCTCTGGCTTTCCACCATATAGTTTTAACTCTTTCAGGATAACTTTTGCTATCGCTTGGACTTTCTCAGATGAGACTCTGCCATCCATCCCTGTTTGTCCAAACCATTCCCCCATAGCGGACAAAACATCTTCTTTGCTTACTTGGGTAGTAGACAACATGCCTTTTTGACGAAAAAATGTCTCAACTTGTGTCATGATTTTCTTATCCAACCACTTATTGATTGTTACTGCTGGTATAGATTCTGCTTTTTCATCTACAGTCGCAGAGGGAGTGGTGGTAGGCAAAACTAAATGATTGCTTTCGATCATGTCCCATAACCAATTCGTGAACGTGATTTCTGCGCCTTTATTTGAAATGACGCCATCTACTTCCTCACCAAGGATGACTTGAGCAATTTGTTTCATTTTTACCATGTCTATAACCTCTTGATTTGCTCCTTCCAGTAGTACCCAACTTGAGACTATTTTCGCAAAAGCATCAGCATCCGTAGTTTCACAATCTACGCCTTTTTCAGTTAAAAATTTAGCTACTCTTTGTTTTTCTTTCTCTAACTTTATACGATCTACGGTAGTATGTAACACTTCTTTTGGTTGGCTATTCGTTTGTGTCGTAGGCTTAAAATCATTTTCTAAAAAAAAACGTTCAATCTTTTTCTTAACTTCTTCTTCATGCTCCTGTTCTTGATTCTTTTTGATTTCTTCAATATCGATACCCAAACGATTGTCTTGCCCCTTCTTATACGTATAGCCAATCTGTGCGTTATTGTTTTCCCACTGCAACACAATCGCTCGTGACTCAGCATCCGTCAAGGGAACAGCTGCCCCACCATAAGCCCTCACAATCATATTCGCTGCTATGTTCTGTCTTTTGCAGATTTCTTCGTACTGTAAACCTGCAAAGATCCATTTTTGTAACAACAAAACCAGTTGACGTGGTGTTGCCGTTGTAAAATACATTTGTTCTTTATATAGGAACTTGCCGACTTCGCCATTCGCTTTTTGGGTATTCTCTCGCATATCAAAAATCTGTTTATGATAATAAATTGGTACGATTAGTGTTTGCTTAGGAATACTATCTGGTCGATCAAGGATAAAGTCCTCATAGATCTGATTGTTTTCTTTTAAATATTTTTGAACTTGAAGAATTGAGGCAGTCTCTGCTGGTGATAAATCATATTGAATGGTTTGTTTCGTCTTCTCTTTATAACGATACCCCGCTAGCAACGTGTTAGTTTTCCATTGTTTATAAATTGCTTGTAATTGTATATCGGATAAGAAATCTCCTAGTCTACTATTTTCAATCCCGTACCCTTTGTGGATGAGATAAGCTAAATATTGTGCCCGCTCTGACTGTATGGTTTGGTCATTTTTCCAATTCCTACCTGCCCAATTTTGAACAACCTTAATCAACTCCAAGTCGGTATCTATATGGCTAACAACTCCTGTACCGATGAAAAAAGATTTAAGTATCTGATTCACATCAGTTGTCTGATTTTTCTGCTGAAAAAGCGGTTCATCAAAATGAAAAACTGGCAATAATTCTGACTGATCAAAGGGTTGTATATCTTGAGAGATGGCTTCGGTGATTTGAAGGACCATACTATAGTCAGAAGCACTAACAGGGATGAATAAATTATTGGTTAGACCATTTTCTGTGACTGTTTCATTATGTTTTTGTATCGGATTGATCTCAATATTCTTAGTTTCAGTAAAAGTATATGGTTTAAACACGTTATTTGTTTCCCATTGAAAGAAAATATTGATTGCTCTAATGGCAGATAACTGCACGACGGAAAGACCATAAGCACTAAGAATAATTTTAGCAAGCTGTTGTCTCTTCTCAAGAAGTTCATGGTTTGATGCACCTCTATTCGCCCAGCTTTGAAGAGCGAGAAAAAACTCATTATATGGCTTATCTTTAATGGCACATAACTCACTGCGTTGTTCACAAACAGCTTGTCTGATTCTTTCATTTGCTTTGTCTGTTTCACTGCGCTGCCCAAAGACTTCTTGATCATACCAGAACGGTGTAAATGGTTCATTGACTGGTACAGGTGAAGGTTTATTTTCCATATAAGCTAACATGATTTTGTTGATTTTCTCATGTGTTGCTTCAGAGAGTGCTTCCGACGATTTCAGTCCAACAAGCGTTGGGTTTGTTGTTTCAATTAAAGGTGGCGCATCCATTGACTGCGTAGGGATGGTTGCTGCTTCCGCGCCAGTTCTTGTTTGTAAGTAATCATAACGTTTAACGAAACGATCGAACACTTCTGAAAAATCTTTGGCCAAAGCAACAAGTTTTGCGGTGATGCTCACTTCTGTTCCGTGAGCGGCTTGTCTTTTCGAATCACTTGCCAGAAGCTGCTGTTTTAAAATATGCTGTCGCTCATATTTTCTATTATCTTTGCCTAACGGATCAGAAGATTTCTCTTGTGTTTTAGGATCGCTAGAAAAAGTTTGGATCAATAACTCTGTAAAATGCCCTAACATATTGTATTTTTCATCTGTGTGATTCAATGAATCAATGATCTGCTCTTGCTGATAAAAGAATGAGCTGAACACTTCATTTAGACCATTCCAAAAAGAAGTCACACTAAGAGTTACGTTTTCTGGTACTGGAACGTCTGTTGTCGTCCCATTCTTCTGATACTTTTCCTCAAAAGTCTTTTGAAAAAAATTTTTCAACTTTTCAGCCGCATTACTTGCATTAAATTGCTGTGGATCATTTGCATCCGTACTTTTCTTGAATGAAAATTGCTGGAGAGAGCGCGTTGTATTACCTCGTGTTTCATTCAATGTTTGTGAGGCGGCGATAGCATTTTGGCAAACTGTCTTAAAGTGGATTTGTGTATGATTTTTATTTTCCCATAAGCCGTATTCTTTTTTGTGGAATGCTTGTTCGGACGTTGAACAGTCAATAAGTTCTGAAATACCATAGGCTAATTTGTGCACATCTATACTGAATTGGTGAGCAGCGTCTGCTAAATCCGAAAGCGGCGAGACAACTTCTAGTTTGTTTTGTTTTATTTGAGTAGTATTCGTTGGTAAAGGCGGGGTTATTTTTTGGGGGTTAAAAGTCGAGCTAGACTTGAGCGCAGGCATTCGTACTTGATTTCCGATCTGTTGAATTTCGACATGCGTATCTACTTCTAACACCGCACCTGAATCTTGGACAGCTCGTTGCTGATCAGGGCGATCCTCTGGCATCCGTAGACCTGCTAGAACGCTCCATATAAAGAGGAAGCCTGCAGGGGTCAGGAGGTCTGTCGGCGTCTGACCTAATCTACTTGCAATGTCATACATCGTATTTTGCCGTTCTTTTGGGTCATCCTTCATATTAAATTCGTTGTAGAATTCACCGATTCTTCTATTAAAATCTTCTCCTGGCATTTCGTCTCACTCCTTCATTAAAAGATGCACATCAACTGAATAAAGTGTTAAAAATCACTAGTTTTATTTGCTTTTCTACATATCTCTTCTCCCCTTCACTTTCATCATACAAGGGTGGTAAACATTTATGTGCCTTTTATTCAAGTATTTTAGAAAAAAATGGTCAAATAAATTAGCTTGAACGTTCCAAGATGAAATGCCTGATTTTCAATTTATTACTCAAGAAGGTGTGCATTTTTTTGCTAGGTAAAAAGGAATTCATTTAAGTGTTTTTACACACCTAAAACGACTGAAATGAACACTTCCTGGCATTTCAGCCGTTTTTTATGGATGTATGTAATCATATCTTTTCTTATTGTCTTGTTTTCATTTGTTTATTTTTTAGATTTGAGTTTAACGATCGACAATTCTATGACATAGTAAAACATCAGACTATAAATGCCACTCGGCAGGAAATCACGATTCACGATATATTCAATCGTGATCCCAAAAGCACTCCCAAACAATCCAGAATAAATGACGATTAGATAGGGATGATCGTCAGCAAATTTCATTATTTTTATCAGCAATATGCTTCGCCTCCTTATACTATAGTTATTTCAAGTATTACTATACCGTTAAAAAACTATGGATATCTTATCTGTCATAAAAGATCATTTTAAAGTCATAAGCGTTGTCACGATCTGTTATGCCCTAGAATCAAAAAAAATGACCCAACAGACTAATCTAATCTGTTGGGTCATCCTATATTTTAACTATTTTTTATTTCGCATAATCGGTTGCACGAGTCTCTCGGATCACGATTACTTTGATGTGTCCTGGGTAATCCAGATCATCTTCGATACGTTTACGGATATCGCGTACTAAGCGTACCGCATCTAAATCAGAGATTTCTTCTGGTTTGACCATGACGCGTACTTCACGTCCGGCTTGGACAGCAAAACTTGATTCAACACCGGCAAAGCTGTTTGAGATTGTTTCTAGGCTTCTCAAACGACGGATATAGTTTTCCAATGATTCACTTCTTGCACCTGGGCGAGCTGCTGATAATGCGTCTGCAGCGGCTACTAGGACGGAAATAACAGAAGTCGCTTCGACATCGCCATGGTGAGAGGCAATCGCGTTGATCACAACTGGATTCTCTTTGTATTTCGTTGCTAGTTCTGCACCGATCTCAACGTGAGATCCTTCGATTTCATGGTCTAACGCTTTTCCAATATCATGAAGCAAGCCCGCACGTTTTGCCAATTGGATATCTTCGCCTAACTCCGCTGCTAAGATTCCTGATAATTTCGCTACTTCGACCGAATGTTTCAACACGTTTTGGCCATAACTTGTTCGGAAATGTAGACGACCCATGATCTTGATCAAATCTGGATGAAGCGTATGTGCGCCGACTTCAAAGGCTGCTTCTTCTCCATATTCACGAATCCGTTCGTCCATTTCTTTACGTGATTTTTCAACCATTTCTTCGATACGCGCTGGATGGATCCGTCCATCTTGAATCAGTTTTTCTAATGTCATTCGTGCGATTTCTCGACGAATTGGATCAAATCCTGAAAGAACGACTGCTTCTGGTGTATCATCAATGATCAAATCGATTCCTGTAAGTGTTTCAAGGGTTCGAATATTTCGTCCTTCACGTCCGATGATACGACCTTTCATTTCGTCATTTGGTAATGTCACGACGGACACTGTCGTTTCAGAAACTTGATCTGCTGCACAACGTTGGATAGCCAATGAGAGCAAGTTCTTCGCTTTGCGATCTGCTTCTTCTTTTGCACGTTGTTCTGATTCTTTTACCATCAAGGTCAGTTCATGATTCAACTCTTCTTCGGTTGATTTCATGATTACTTCTCTTGCATCTTCTTTCGATAAACCAGCAATTTTTTCTAATTCTTTTTGTTGATCTTCAATCAATCTTTCAACGTCTTTTTCTCGCTCTTCAATTAATTGCTGTTTTGAACTAAGTGCCTCTTCTTTACTTTCAAGTGAGTTTTCTCGTTTTTCTAACGAGTCATCTTTACGATCTAACGTTTGTTCACGTTGGATCAATCGATTTTCTTGAGATTTTAGCTCTAATTTACTTTCTCTCAGCTCACTTTCAACTTCAGAACGATATTTCTGATTTTCTTCCTTAGCTTCCAACAATGCTTCTTTTTTTAGAGTTTCTGCTTCTTTTTTTGCACCTTCAAGAATACTTGCAGCTGATGTTTTTGCACCAGCAATTTCTTTCTCATGACGTGACTTCGCAACCATAAACCCTAAACCAAGACCGACAATTAAACCGATGATAGCGAGGAGAATGTTGAGTCCCATTAAATCCACCTCCATACTATCTTTTCCATTTTTATCATCTACCAATTTCTATGATAAATTATTCTAAACTATAAATATGCTGTTGCATATGTGCATAAAAACCTGCACAAGTTTATTCTAATGTTTGTTTCCAGTAGTGTCAACTTTAAATACGAAAAGAAACGGCTTCCTCGATTTTCAAAAAAGGGAGGTTTTGAGCGAGTGATGACTTATTTTTTGGTTCTTATTCTAGTGAAAAATAAAAAAACATCCGGTAGTTATTAGACTACCGGATACCCGCTTATTTCTTTATTCATCTAGTGGTAATTCTTCTTGTGCTTCTTCTGGTACATCAACTGGTTCACCGATGCCATAAGCTGCACGCACTAATGTAGATACTTCAGCCATCATCTCTGGATGATTTGACATATAGATTTTCGCGTTTTCACGACCTTGACCGATGCGATCTTCTTTGTAAGAATACCATGCACCACTCTTATCAACGATATCTTTTTCAACTGCCATATCCAATAGCTCGCCTTCTTGAGAGATACCTAAGCCATACATCACATCGACTTCAGCGATTTTGAATGGTGGTGCTACTTTATTTTTTACGACTTTGATCTTTGTACGGTTACCGACAATGTCCGTTCCTTGTTTCAATTGTTCCGCACGACGTACTTCCAAACGGATCGTTGCGTAGAACTTCAACGCACGTCCTCCTGGTGTGATTTCTGGATTACCGAACATCACGCCAACTTTTTCACGAATTTGGTTGATGAAAATCGCGATCGTTTTTGTTTTGTTGATCGATCCTGAGAGTTTACGTAAGGCTTGAGACATCAAACGAGCTTGTAACCCTACGTGTGAGTCACCCATCTCCCCGTCAATCTCTGCACGTGGTACTAAAGCTGCTACTGAGTCGATAACGACAATATCTACTGCACCACTTGATACTAAAGCATCAGCGATCTCTAATCCTTGTTCTCCGGTATCTGGTTGAGAAAGGAGTAATTCATCGATATTTACCCCTAATTTTTGGGCATATTGTGGATCTAAGGCATGTTCCGCATCAATAAAGGCGGCAGTCCCACCATTTTTTTGGACTTCTGCGATTGCATGGAGTGCAACCGTTGTTTTACCTGAACTTTCTGGACCGTAGACTTCAATGATCCGTCCACGAGGATAGCCACCTATCCCTAAAGCAACATCTAGTGCAAGAGAACCACTTGGAATTGTCGAGATTTGTTGGTCGATTTTTTCGCCCAGTTTCATGATCGAACCTTTCCCATAGTTCTTTTCAATTTTTTTCAATGCAGCATCTAAGGCTGCTTTACGATCATCTGCCAATACGATAATCCTCCTTATTTTTACGACTCAAAGTAACATTTCATTACGTTTATAATATCTTTTTTATTTATAAAAAGCAAGCAAAAACCGAACAAATATTCGCATTTATTTTTTTCTTAATAGTTGCTTTCTTAGCAGATCAAATCCTTGCATAATCGCACTATTTCTGATTGCCGAACGGTCTCTCGTAAAGTGACATTCTTTTGTTTCTACGCCTTCTTTTGATGCAACGGCAAGCCAAACTGTACCCGCAGGATGTCCTTCTAATGTGTCGGGTCCCGCCACACCGGTAAACGCTACGGCATAATCTGTACCAACGAGTTGGCGTGCTCGAATCGCCATTTGTTCGGCACATTCTTTACTGACTGTGCCAAACTGCTCTAATAGTTCTGGATCGATGCCTAAGAGCTTTGCTTTGGTCTCTGCTGAATAAGTCACAAAGCCCCCAGAAAAGACTTGAGAGACGCCAGGAATTGCTCCTAACGCGGATTGAAAGCCTCCCGCTGTCAAACTTTCAGCTGCTGTGACTGTCTTCCCCTGTTCTTTTAGCAGATCCACGACGGCTTGTGGCAACGAATAGTCATCCCCATAGCCATAAAAATATGCACCGACACGGGCTTGGATTTTTTCTTCTAGTGCGTGCAATGCTTGATTCCCTGCATGGATATCTGACGTTTTGACTGTCAATCTCAGTGTGACTTCATTTGGTTTGGCATAAGGAGCAATCGTGGGATTGATTTGGGTAGCAATCAAGTCTTTTAGATCGGTTACTAATTGTGATTCACCGATGCCATAGAAGCGCAACACTTTTGAAATCAGTTTTTCTTCTGAAGGGAATTGTTGTTCTAACAGTGGTCGCACTTGTTCTACAAACATCGGCTTCAACTCACTTGGTGGCCCAGGAAGTAAAAGATAAGCATTGCTTTTCGTTTGATAAAACGTGCCTAACGCTAAGCCAGTTCGATTAGGTAATGGTGTGCCCCCTTCAATGATCTGAGATTGTTGTAAATTGTTCTCTGTCATTTTTCTTTTTGTCGTTTCGAAAAATGCCAGCAGTTTCTTGTACCCTTCTGTGTTTTGGATCAACTCTTTGCCGAGGTGTTGAGCGACAACTTCTTTTGTTAAGTCATCTTCTGTTGGTCCTAGTCCACCACATAAAATGATTAGTTCACTTCTCGATTCAGCTAACTGGAGTAACTCCTCCAAACGAGTCGGATTATCCCCGACAACTGTGTGATAATAGACATCGATTCCTAGATCTGCTAACTGTTCTGATAAAAATGTCGCATTCGTATTCACGACTTGTCCAAGTAATAATTCTGTTCCTACTGCTATGATTTCAGATTTCATATTTGATCGCTTCCTTTAGTTGAGGTTGCTTTTGCAACATCTCTATTTATCTGTAAATCAGTCTTTTTTCGACTAATTGTCTCTACCAAATAGTATACGCTATTTGCTGATAGAATCATTTCTCCTTGCTCAATTTGTTCTTGTGATTGCGTCTATGTCAAAAAAATAAAAATCAGACCGGGAATGACCGATCTGATTGCAAGGGTAATTAAGTGACTCTATGATTTTACATGGATCCTTTGAATACGCCACGATTTTTGATAAAGTAATCGACACCTGAATAGATGGTAAAAATCAGACAAGCGTATAACATGATTTGATCGAGGGGTACATTGATCAAGTTGAATGGGATATTATTGATAAATAATAAAATAATCGCAATCATTTGCGTAGCTGTTTTTACTTTTCCAGGCCAAGCAGCT
This sequence comes from Enterococcus sp. AZ062, assembly GCF_051715065.1. Classification (NCBI taxonomy): domain Bacteria; kingdom Bacillati; phylum Bacillota; class Bacilli; order Lactobacillales; family Enterococcaceae; genus Enterococcus; species Enterococcus sp. AZ062. The sequence continues at coordinate 3,138,978 of NZ_JBIOTB010000001.1, forward strand.
GCCATGACTTCCCCATCCTCGACAAGCAATAATCGTAACCCTGTTACAGCCAACTCACGACAAACGATGATCGCAATCACCCATGCTGGCGCTTTCCCTTGACCTACCAACATGATAAAAGCTGTCATAACTAACATTTTGTCTGCTAATGGATCAGCAAATTTTCCGAAGTTCGTCACTAATCCTCTGGACCGAGCAATTTTCCCATCTAGCCAATCCGTCACACTTGCTAAAGCAAAAATGATGGCTCCTACTAGTTGCGTGATCGCTAATGACGTTGTTCCTACCGTTAATTGCCCCCAATCTAACGGGAGACCGACTACTAAAATAAACACCGGAATCATACAGATTCTAAGTACAGTTAATTGATTTGGTAAATTCACAAGAACGACTCCTTTCTTTCCTATTTTACGTCAGTCCAGCAAAAGTTTCCACCAATAGTCTCTCAATTGCTCAACAAATCTTTCACTACTTTATAACCTACTATCCAAACAAGAAAAGAGAGCCCAAGACGAGATTCCGGCTCTCTTTTACACGGTTGTTTTTTAAACTAATTATTCTGCATACTGCAAGGAAAGCGAAATATTCTTCAGACTTGTATTGTTTGGTCCTACGTTGATAGGCAGTTCTTCGCCATTTAATTTGACCGTTGCATTACTCGCTGCCCCAAGTGTGATCATCGCATTTGTCGTATTTTCTGGAAGCTCTGTTGTTTTTGTATCATTGGCAACCAAGGTTTCTTGATAATGATAGTCAAACGTATTGTTCAATTGGACACCGATCCAGACACGTTCACTTGCTGTGAATTCCAATGTGATCGGTTTTTTCGCATCTTTCACCTCGATCGAAAGCGCACTTCCTGTGTCTTGCCCCGGTGTGATGGTCATTTTTTTCTCTTCTTCTGTTGATTTTGTTGTCGATTCCACGGTCGATTCAACCGTCGATTCACTTGTCTCCGGTTCTTCTTCCGTGATCGAACCATCGACAGATACCGTTGAAGCTGTTCCACCAATGATCGGCTCAGATTGACGGTCTTGCCATGACATATAGGCCACTACTGTGATGATTGCTACAGCGACTAATCCTAATAAAATTACTGGCAGACTTGTCCAGAATTTTGTTAGATTCTTTTCTTCTTCGTGCATAGCTTTTCTTGAACCACTCACTGTTTCTGGTTCTGGTCGTTTTTTGATGGTTTCATCTGCGAAAGATTTTTTTCCATCAAAAACATCCACTAAATAATCACCATCTTCACCAACAGCTTCTGCATATTGACGAATAAATGCACGAACATAAAATTTACCTGGCAATTGATCAAATTCGTTTTGATCGATTGATTCCAAGTAACGTTTTTGGATCTTCGTCATTTGTTGTAATTCATCTAATGATATTTTTTTGTTTAAACGGGCTTGCCGTAATTTTTCCCCGATGGTTTCAAAAGCCACTCGTTCATCTTCTCCAGTCTGTGTATTCTAGTCAGAAGGTGTTTTCTCTACTGAGGATCGACCATTTATTCTGACTGCTTCTCATTGAATTTTTGCTTTATTCATGCTCAATGTATAGTGTTTCCTCTATATTGATCAATCTTGCACTCAATCTACTTAAGAATACCACAAAGCGAACTTACTTTGGATAACATTTCATCTGTTTTAAACTGAAATTTAAGACTTTCTTTTATTCTTACAAAAAGTATGACGAATCAGCGAGTATGTCCAAAAAAATCAGAATTTTTTACTGTTTCATTTTTTTGGCTGCATATAAAATTCACTAAACACGTCAGCATTGATAAAAGAGCGTCCTACTTGAAGAAGATCCGTCATCTGGATTGATTCAATGATTTCTGGCAGATCAAATAATGTTTGGTCACCAAATAGACTTTGTGTAAATTGATTGGCGATGTATTCGATGGAGTTCAATGATTGGAAATACTGCCCTAACATTTTCTTTTTCAATAAGTTCAAGTTTTCTTCTGTGATTCCTTCGTCATGTTCAAAGTTCAAAAGAATCTCTTTTATTTTTTGTACTGCTAGTTTTGGTTGGTCCGAATCGCCACTGAAGTCAGCAAAATGAAATTCACGATCTAAACTAAACTCAAAGCCAAAACTATCATCAATAATTCCTTCGTTGTAAAGGGCTAAATAGTTTTGTGCAGTTGGGCCTAAAAGTAATTGTAGTAACAAACGAATCGCTGTTTTATATCTAAGCAATTCTCTCCCATTTTCAGGTAACGCATCGATTCCTTTGATCCCTAATACAAATTTTTCTCGTGTGATCGCTGCTTCTAAGGTACTTATCGGCAGAACATCCGCTTGATTTTCGGAAAAGAATCGTTCGATTTTTTGAGCGGGTGGAAATTCTTTGGTAGCTTGATTGTGGCGAATTTGCTCCATCAACTGTTCTGGTTCCAAATTGCCAACTACAAATAACACCATATTGCTTGGTTGATAAAAAGTGCGATAGCAAGTATATAGATCCTCTGCTGTGATGTCAGCAATACTTTCCACCGTTCCTGCAATATCGATGTGTAATGGATGATTGGGATATAGATTGTTTAAGATACCAAAGAATAAGCGCCAATTCGGATCATCTTCATACATCTGGATTTCTTGGCCAATGATTCCTTTTTCTTTATTTACTGTTTCTTCAGTAAAATAAGGTGCTTGAACAAAATCAAGAAGCGTCAAAAGATTTTTTTCTACTTGATCTGTCGTTGAAAACAAATAGCTGGTTTTTGTAAAGCTCGTGAACGCATTCGCTGATGCTCCTTGTTGACCGAACAACTGGAAAACATCGCCTTCTTCTTTTTCAAATAACTTGTGCTCCAAGAAATGTGCGATACCGTCAGGAACTTTCACTTTTTCCGTTGCACCATAGGGAATAAATTCATTGTCGATCGACCCATAGTTCGTACTGAATAAACCGTATGTTTTGTGATAATCGTTTTTTGGTAACAGATAGACCGTCAAACCATTCGGTAAGACTTCGTGATACAGTGTTTCGTTGATTTGACTATACTCTGCTTTATTCATTTTCTTCACCCCCAGCTAAAAAGAAAATTGCTTGTAATTCGATTTGGTTTGCTACTTCTTGAATATCTTCGATCGTTACACGTTCCATGCGAGCCAGCCATTCCTCGTCCGATAGTTCAGTATCAGGAAGCCAGTGTGCTAAATAAGCGGATTCGATTGCAGCTTGTGGCGAATCCAAAGACAACAAATAGTGATTACGTAACATTGCCTTGGTTTGTTCAAGCTCCAATTCAGTGACTTCGCCATTTTGTAAACTTGCCAGTTGTTGATGGATCAAGTGCAAGACTTGATTACGATTTTTGGTCTCAATGCCTGTTTGTACAGTCAATAACCCACGAAAAGTATCAACGTTGCTAGACGCATAATAAGCTAAGCTTTCTTTTTCACGTACATTCATGAAAAGTTTGGAGTGAGGGAAGCCTCCGAATAAGCCATTAAAGACCATCAATGAAAAACGTTCTGGCTGATCGTAATAAACATTGGTTTGATAGGCTAGGTTCAGTTTGGCTTGCACCACTGGTTCTTGGATTTGTCGTTCCTTGATCACGTTGTTTTGTGTTTGTTGATAAAAGATTTCTGGTCGTACCACTTTTCGCTCAGTGAAAGGAAGCTCTTTTAACGCTTCGATTGCCATTGTTTCTTCGATATCACCCACTACAAAAATATCCACTTGGTCTTCTTTGATCATACGTGCATAATATTCTGCTAAGGCACTTGATGTGATATTTTCGAGTTCTTCAACGGACCCCATACTTGGGATTTTTTGTGCATCTGACTGTTCAAAATATAATTCTTGTAATGCTAATGAAGCCATTGTTTGCTTATCTTCATTTAAGCTTTCCAAATATTGCTTTAAGTTATTTTTCTCTAAATCAAATGTTGCTTGATCAAATGTTTGATTTTTGATGTTAGGGAAGAATAATACCTCTTTTAAAAAGGAAACGGCATTCGTCAAAATCGTGCTGTCATTGACATACGCACCATTGACGAAACTGATTCCCGCATTCATCCAATGTAGATTGCCTTTTTTCCGAACAGAAAAACCGAAACCAGCTCCATACAAATCAGCTAATTTTGCACTTAATTGTGTCTGATCCGGATAGTTCAAGCTATTCGTCTCTAATAAACTACTCAGTAATGAACGTTTGGTGACGATGTCTTTTTCTAAGGCTGTGGTGAACCGTACAAAAATACGGATCGTTTTAAATTGTTTGGTTGGTAGCACATGAAGGTTGACACCTTCTGTCAATTGATAGGCCATAAATAACTACTCCTTTTTGTCATGATCCTTGGATCTCTTAGCGATGATCGTTGTTGTTTCAACGACATAAAAGTTCTCTTTTTTTGTCCAATTTTTTTAAAAGTCACTTTCTAGTATAGCATACAAGTGATTGAACGAACGTGTGGGGATATTATTAAGCGTGTTGTTTTTACATTTTTTTATTCTTCGATATACTAGGATTAACAAGAAAGGAGAAAAACAATGATCAAAGAATTTAAAGAATTTATCATGCGAGGCGATGTGCTAGATCTAGCTGTCGGTGTAGTGATCGGTAGTGCTTTTACGGGCATTGTGAATCAAATCGTTCAAGGTCTGATTACTCCCTTAATTGGTTGGGTCGTTGCAATGATCACAGGTACCTCTGATTTGGATGGTGCATTGTCTGTTCTTGATTGGTCACCTGCGAAAGGGGTCACCTTTTCTTTTGGGAATGTTATTAGTGCAATTATTACATTTGTCATTACTGGTTTTGTTCTATTCCTAGTGGTCAAAGCAGCCAATCATGCGAAAAACTTACGTCCAAAAGAAGAAGAAGTGGTGGAAGACAAACCCACTGCGGAAGATTATCTTAGTGATATTCGCGATCTATTGGCACAACAAACAGCTGAAAATAATGCACGCCCAACTGCCCAAGCAACTTCTGAGAGCACGGATCCTAAAGCGTGAGATAAAAAAAACAGAAGGAAATTCTTCTGTTTTTTTTATGCTTGTTTTCTCATGTCTAAGTGGGGGATTCCATCTTCTAAATATACTTCTGAGATTGCCTGAAAACCAAAGGATTCATAAAATGATTGTAGATATTCTTGTGCCCCGATCACGATCGGACGTCCAGGTGCATTGGCTTCAATCGCCGCTAATGTTTGTGCCACGATTTTTTGTCCTAACCCTGACTTGCGATGCGCCTGATTGACCAAGACTCGTCCAAAATGAACTGTGTCTTCTTCTGCATAAATACGTGTATATGCCAAAATCGTACCATCTTCATCTTTAAAATAAGTATGCCATGCGATTTCATCGATCTCATCGACTTCTTGGTAAGGACAATTTTGTTCAACAACAAATACGGCGATTCGCTCTTTCACGATTGCATAAAATTCTGCTGTTGTTAGTTCTGCAAATTTTTTTACATAATGCTTCATCATCAGGACCTCCGTTCTTTCTTGCTAATAGCATAACGAGTTAGATACAAAAAAGCAAACGAACCTCATATATAATCTAGGTCCGCTTGCTTTTTAAACTGCTTCAGTTAAAAATTCGATCTCAACTGTTCGAGTAAGTACATCTGAATAACTGTAAGATACTCGTTCAAATGAATTTTCTTCAGGATCTAAGTCTACGACAAATACTGAAGGATAGGTTTCTGTTAAAACGCCTCGGCGTTCCGTTTGACGCTTTCTTCCGGTCTGTGCAACCAACATGATTTGGCTGCCGATACGACCTTCTAAATCTTTTTTGATTGTAGCTAAAGTTAGTGGCATACAATTCACCTCAATTACTATCATACCATATATAGTAAAATTTTTCAAGTTTACCATATCAAAAAAAGAAATGCAATAGAAATAAGTAAGAAAAACATTAGTAATGCTATAAAAAATCACTCATTATAATCTTTCAGATGTTTTTTTATCTTATATTTCACTCGACCGTAAGCGCTTTTTATTTGCTTCAGATCCATTGATAATTCTCTCTCCATCTCGCTAAAATCATTGCCTTGCATGTAATGTTGAAAGATTTTTGCCTCTTTTGATGAGAATTTGATATCGCAGTCCTCGAAAGCTTCTTTTAATAGTAATTGTTGCATCGCAACAGGTTCTTGGATGGTGATCTCGGCTAAAAAATCTGGTCCTTCTGTCGCTATTTTTTGTTCAATAGAAATTTCATTTTTTTGGTCTCGACGTTTTAGCGCGTTTTGCTTACGCAATAAAGAGTAGATTTGGTTACTGATAATGCTTTTGTAATAACTCCCAAAACTGACACCTTTATTATTTTCGTACGTTTTAAGTGCTTGATATAGAGCAATCCTCGCTTCTTGTTCCCAATCTTCACTTACATAATTCCTAAGATAATAAATATTTTTCAACCGTAATAATAACGGGAAATATTTTTGATACAGCATAGAAAATGCTTCTTCATCTCCATTACGGGCGGCGCACAATAACTCCTCGGACATAAAATAATTCCTCCATAACTTTCGATTATGGAGGAATCTTACCATCAAATCATTGAATAACTAATCGTATCTGGCTGTTATTTTTCTTTTCTCATTAAATCGTCCAATTTTTGGGACAATTTTTCTAATTGTTCTTCATTCCACGGAGAATTTCGTCGAAAATCAATAAAACGCATATTTATATTATCTTGGGTAATATTTTTTTCTGTTTTTTTAATTGTTTTATATAATTCGTACGCGGAAGTTCGTAAAGCACCTTGCGAAAAAATCATCCATTGTTCTGCTAAGTCACTCGTTGCGACAGTCACTTGTGTCAAACGAGTATTCAACTCTCCAGCGATGCGCTCGATATACGTATCTGCGGTTTCATCCTCTTTGGTGAACACGACTTCTAATTGGTATTTCCGATAATTTTGCTGGATACCTGGAACTAATTGCGCATCAAAGACGACGATTACTTCAATACCTTCATATTTTGCATAATTCGATAAACGATGTAACAACGCTTCTCTGGCATCAGCCATTTTATCTTGATTTTTTAGTGCGACTAATTCTGGCCAAGAACCAATCATATTATAGCCATCGACGATCAACAGCTGCTTCTTCATGCCTTATTCCCCTGACGCTGAGAAAAAGCCTGATACATCAAAAGTCCGGCAGCAACACTCGCGTTCAAGCTTTGAACATGACCGACCATAGGGATCGTCAATAGCTCATCCATTTCTTTCTTTAAGCCTGCACTCATGCCGCGACCTTCATTACCGATCACTAACGCAATTGCTCCTTTGGCATTCCAAGATTGGAAATTCGTTCCTTCCATATCCGTTCCGAATACCCAAAATTGCTGCTCTTTTAACTGCTGAACAGTCTGAACTAAGTTCGTCACACGAGCCACTGGCACGTGCTCAACGGCGCCTGTCGATGTTTTCGTCACGATGGGTGTGATTCCGACTGCGCGATGTTTAGGGATGATGACACCATCTACCCCACTAGCATCTGCTGTTCGTAAAATCGAACCAAAATTATGAGGATCTTCGATGCTATCCAAGATCAAGAAAAATGGTGCTTCTGTTTTACTCTTCGCCTGTTCCAATAGTTGATCCAACGTTAGATATTCATAAGGCGTGATGGCCAATACCACCCCTTGATGAACGCCACGATCGCTGAGTAGGTCTAATTTTTGCTTAGGAACCCACTTGACTGGTACCGATTGTTCTCGAGCAATATTTTTCAACTCTTCGACCTTGTCTCCCCGTGAATCTTCTTGAAGGAACAATTTATTTCCACGACCTTGTTGCAAAGCTTCGACTGTCGCATGATGACCAAATACAAAATTGTCTTCACTCGTTGTGTCCTCTTGACCAACATAAACTGTTTCCTTCTTGGCACTACGTTTCTCATTGCCTTTTGTAAAACGTTGAGAATCTTTTTTGTTTCGTTTTTGATAATTACGTTCTTTATTTTCTTTCCTCATGGGTTTCACCTACTTTCTCAATACACCAATTGATCAATTCTTCCATACGTTCGGTTTGTTTTGTTAGATGTAAGTAGCCCATCAAGGCTTCAAACCCTGTTGCAACGCGATAAGTGGTAATATCCGCATTTTTTGCACTCGTATGGCTTTTGGCATTTCTACCCCTGCGATAGTAAAGTTCTTCATTTTCTGTTAACAGGTTTTCTTGCAACATTTGTTGGATCAAAAAAGCTTGTGCCTTTGCCGAAACATAGTGTGTCGCTGCTCGGTGCAGTTTATTCGGCTTTGTTTCACCTTTTTCAATCAAGTAATCTCGAATATAGATTTCGTAGATAGCATCTCCAACATAAGCAAGTGCTAAACCATTTAGTTGTGTATGATCTCTCATGCTTCTCTTCTCCAACGAGTACCTTGTGGAGTGTCATCTAACAAGATACCTTTTTCTTTTAATTGGTCCCGAATTTCATCACTACGAGCGAAATCTCGGTTTTTTCTGGCTTGTGTTCGTTCTTCGATCAGTTGCTCGATTTCTTCATCCAACATTTCTGCTGTCGTAAATAAGATACCAAAGATCGACAACCATTGGGTAAATAGTGCCTCACTTTTGGATAGGATCGTTTTGGAGACAGTCGGTTGTTCCAAATACGTATTGATCCATTTTGCTAATTCATAGACAACTGTGATGCCGTTAGCCGCATTGAAATCATCGTCCATTTCTTTGATGAATCGTGTTTCTAATTGTTCCAGTTCTGTTACCTGTCTCTCATCTTCCGACTGGGCTTCTACCGCATTTTCAAAACGGAAGTTTAGATTATCAAACGTATTTTTCAAGCGTTGTAAATTTGTCGCTGCTTCTTTCATCGTTGCTTCACTATAGCGGATCGGTCGACGATATTGTGTGGTTGCCATAAAGAAGCGTAACACTTGTGGGTCTACCTCTTGGATCATTTCGTGGACAGTGATAAAGTTCCCTAAAGATTTACTCATTTTTTGATCGTCTTCACCAATCGTCACATAGCCATTGTGCATCCAATAGTTCGCAAATTTTTTGCCTGTTTTCGCTTCACTTTGGGCAATCTCGTTCTCATGATGAGGAAACTCCAAATCTTGGCCACCGCCGTGGATATCAATAGTCTCACCTAAATGTTTCGTTGCCATCACGGAACATTCGATATGCCACCCTGGACGTCCTTCTCCCCATGGCGATTCCCATGAAATCTCTCCTGGTTTTGCTTTTTTCCACAAGGCAAAGTCTAAAGGATCTTCTTTTTGTTGCTGTTCTGCGCCAGTACGTTGACTTGCACCAATCTCTAACTCGTCGATCGATTGATCACTCAATTGACCATAATCAGTAAATTTTCGCGTACGATAATAAACATCGCCATTCGATTCATAAGCAAAACCTTTGTCGATCAATGTTTGGATGAATACGCGAATATCTTCCATATTGTCCATTACTCTTGGATGGCTCGTTGCTGGCTGCACATTCAATGCTTTCGTATCTTCTTCAAAAGCTTTGATAAAACGATCAGCAACTTCAGGCGCTGTGATCCCAAGCTCATTGGCAGCCTTGATGATTTTATCGTCCACATCTGTAAAGTTCGATACGTAGTTCACTTGGTATCCACGGTATTCCAAATAACGTCGAATCGTGTCAAACGCAATCGTACTTCGTGCATTGCCAATGTGGATATAATTATAAACAGTTGGTCCGCAAACATACATTGAAACTTGTCCTTCTTTTAAAGGAATAAAAGTCTCTTTTTCTCTTGATAGCGTATTATAGATTTTTATCATTCTCATCCCCTACTTTCTCTCCATTGATTCGGACAACTTTTGCTGGTATCCCTACTGCTGTTGCCCCATCAGGTATATCTTTTAAGACGACTGCGCCTGCGCCGATTTTCGCATCTTTTCCTATGGTGATCGGTCCTAGGATTTGGGCATTGGCGGACAACATTGCACCTTTTTTGACGGTTGGATGTCTTTTCCCCGTTTCTTTTCCCGTCCCACCTAAAGTGACACCATGAAACAAGACCACATCATCTTCAATTTCTGCTGTTTCTCCAATGACGATCCCCATACCATGATCGATAAACACACCCGTTCCGATCGTCGCTCCTGGATGTATCTCTATTCCCGTAATGAATCGCCAAAATTGGGCATTCATTTTGGCAATCAAATAGAGACGATGGCGATATAAATAATGGGAGAAACGATGCCAAAATAACGCATGTAGCCCAGGATAGGTCAAAATGACCTCTGCTGTAGTACGCGCTGCTGGATCATTTTTCTTTACGGCAATGACAGCTCGTTTGAACCATTCCATCAACTTCCTCTCCTTTCTTTTTTCGACTGTATGTATGAACAACGAAAGACAACTAAAAAACGTCTTTTAATAAGTTTCCTTATTAAAAGACGCTATGAGGCGTGGTTCCACTTTTTTTCATAATCAAATGATTATCTCTAACAGGTAACGTCTGCTATTCGTTCTTCGCTACTTTCAAGGATTGATATTGATCAACCCCTCTTCGCAAAGACCACTCCCAGAGGCATTTCAAAAAAGAACAATTGACAACTTACACCACCCGTTGACTCTCTTGAAACCATTCTTTTTTTACTTCTTTCTGTTCATCGTGTTTAGTTCAATACTTGATTTAAATGTGCTAAAGATTTTTCTTTCCCTAACAATTCGATTGTTTCTGGTAATTCAGGTCCATGCATTTGTCCTGAAACAGCGACACGGATCGGCATAAATAGGTTCTTTCCTTTTACCCCTGTTTCTTTTTGTACTGCTTTGATTGCTGCTTTGACTGTGGGTGCATCTACAACTTCCATTTGAGTAAGTTGTTCTTTGAAAGCTTTCAACACAGTCGGAACCGTTTCACCCGCTAATACTTCTTTGGCTGCTTCATCTAATACAGGATGTTCGTTAAAGAATAATGTTGATACCTCAACGATTTCCGCTGCATAACTCATTTGTGGTTGATACAGACGAACGATTTTTTTCACCCATTCGATTGTTTGTGCATCTGGATTTTCTTGCACACGACCATCAGCGATCAAATAAGGTAAACACATTTCTGTCAATGCATCTAGATCCATTTCTTTGATGTAATGGTTGTTCACCCATTGTAATTTTTTCGCGTCAAATGCAGCTGGTGATTTGCTCAAGCGCTGTGGATCAAACATTTTGATCAATTCTTCTTGACTGAACAATTCATCTTCACCGACAGGAGACCAGCCTAGTAAAGCAATAAAATTGAACATCGCTTCTGGTAGGTAGCCTAATTCACGGTATTGTTCGATAAATTGTAAAATCGATTCATCACGTTTACTTAATTTTTTGCCCGTTTCAGAATTGATGATCAAGGTCATATGCCCAAATGTTGGCGCAGTCCAACCAAACGCTTCATAGATCATTAATTGTTTTGGCGTATTCGCAATATGGTCATCCCCACGTAACACGTGAGTGATCTTCATTAAATGATCGTCAACAGCTACCGCAAAGTTATAGGTTGGCATACCATCACGTTTTTGGATGACATAATCCCCACCGATATTGTCTGATTCAAAGGTGATGTCTCCTTTGACCATGTCGGTAAACGCATATTCTGTATTGCGAGGCACACGGAAACGAATCACCGGTACAATGCCTTCTGCTTCTTTTTTCGCTTGTTCTTCAGGTGACAAGTTCGCACAAGTCCCAGCGTAGTGAGGCATTTCGCCACGGGCACGTTGCGCTTCACGTTCTGCTTCTAATTCTTCTTCTGAACAATAGCATTTGTAAGCACGATTACTTGCTAATAACTGATCGATCCATGGTTGGTAGATTTCTTTTCTTTCAGATTGACGGTAAGGACCGTATTCACCTGGATTTTCAGGTGATTCATCCCATTCCATCCCTAACCATGCAAGATTCTCTAATTGGCTTTTTTCGCCATCTTCAATGTTTCGTTTTTGGTCAGTGTCCTCAATGCGGATAATGAAATCTCCATCATTGTGACGGGCAAATAAATAATTGAATAATGCAGTTCGTGCATTCCCAATATGCAAATGCCCTGTTGGACTTGGTGCATAACGTACGCGTACTTTCGTCATTTTCTTCCTCTTCTTTCAAACTAGTCTTTGAGACGCCCAAAACAACTGACAATACAACATCTGATCAGATTTTTTTGGGTTGGATCTCCTTTAGCGATAAATGTTGAAATTTAAAGCTACTCAGCACAAATTTTACCTTTTATACGTTAAATAGTAAAGAGATTATGAAAAAGTCATTCAAATCTACGTAAGAAGGCGGGAATCGAAAAAATAGTTTGGCCTACTTTTCAATCCTCGCCTGCTCTAGCTAAACTGAGGAAGCAAAAACCATCTCTCAAAAAAATCTTACGATGTCTAACTGCCTCATATTTACCATATTACGTTTTTATTTCGCTTTTTTCTCATTTTCACGCTTGTTATCGATTCCTCTACCCGCATGAGCAGGTTTTGCAAAGATCATTCGGCCGGCAGCTGTTTGTAGTGCACTCGTTACTACAACTTCGATCCGTTCATTCATGTAATGTTGTCCATCTTCAACAACCACCATTGTGCCGTCATCTAGATAAGCAACCCCTTGTTGACGTTCTGTACCTGCTTTGACCACTAGTACATTCATATTCTCACCGGGAATAACGACTGGCTTCACTGCGTTAGCAAGTGCATTGATGTTGAGAACTGGTACATTTTGAAATTCAGAAACTTTGTTAAGATTATAATCATTGGTCACGATGACACCATCTAATAGTTTTGCCAATTTGATCAGCTTACTATCTACTTCACTGATGTCTTCAAAATCGCCATCATACATCTCAACTGAAATACCTTCTTCTTTTTGTAACGCGTTCAAAATATCTAGTCCGCGACGCCCACGTACCCGTTTCAAGCTATCGCCAGAATCAGCGATATATTGTAATTCATATAGAACGAAATTTGGGATCATCAACGTTCCTTCTAGAAATCCCGTTTTTGTGATGTCGTAAATACGTCCATCAATAATGACGCTTGTATCTAAAATTTTATATTTATGAAAATGATCATCTAGTTTGCGTTCTAATAACTGGCTTTCCACCTGACTAGGTGTTTCTTGTTCGACCTTTTTACTTCTTGGTCCAAATATTTTCTTCCATTCTTCGATGCGGGTCGTTCCCATTCGCAAGCCCAAATAGCCAAGGATCACCATCAATAAGATGGGTAAAACACTGTTTACAAAAGGTATTTCAATATTGTAAAGCGGTGTTGAAATCACAACCCCCAACGTTAGGCCAATAATTGCTCCGATTGCGCCAAATAAGAGATACGTCAAGCTGACCTCACTTAATTTTTCTTCAATTTGCTTGATGACTGCTGTTATATGTTTTGCCAATAGCAAAGATAATAGAAAGAAAATAAGTGCACCTAACAAGCTATTGGTAAAGGTGTTATTCAGCCATCCATTCGTCTGTTGACCGATCGCCTGCCAAGCTGTAGGTAAAAAAGAAATCCCTAAGCTGGCACCAACGATGATCATCAGTAAGGTGATGACACGTTTTTGCATCCTGTTTCCTCCATTTCATTTTGATTTTATCGAAATACTCGTCTAAGAGTTTCATCAAGTGTAGCAACACCTACGACTTCGATACCCTCTGGAATATTCCAACCACCTAAATTATTTTTAGGTAAATATACTTTTGTAAAACCTAATTTTTGTACTTCTTTTACTCGTTGTTCAATTTGGTTGACTCTTCTGATTTCACCAGTCAGACCGATTTCTCCAATAAAACACTCCGTTGGTTGTGTTCCTTTTTCTTTGTAACTAGACGCAATACTGACTGCAATTGCTAAATCGATCGCAGGTTCATTTAATTTTACCCCACCAGCTGCTTTTAAGTAAGCATCTTGATTTTGCAACAATAATCCTGCCCGTTTTTCTAAGACTGCCATGATCAATGACACCCGATTAAAGTCTAAACCAGTCGTTGTTCGTTTGGCATTTCCGAACATCGTGGGTGTGACTAAAGCTTGGATCTCTACTAAGATCGGGCGTGTTCCTTCCATGGCGACAACGATCGCTGAACCTGTCGCTCCATCCAATCGTTCTTCTAAGAAAATCTGTGAAGGATTCGCTACTTCTTCAAGCCCATGGGCGTGCATCTCAAAAATACCGATCTCATTGGTGGAACCAAACCGATTTTTGACGGCACGTAAAATACGAAAACTATGATGTTGCTCACCTTCAAAATACAAGACCGTATCAACCATGTGCTCTAACATGCGCGGACCTGCAATCGAGCCTTCTTTCGTGACATGACCTACTATAAATATGGCAATACCGTTTGTTTTTGCGATTTTCAATAGCTCAGCTGTGGTTTCTCGCACTTGACTAACACTACCAGCGACACTCGTAATATCAGGTTGAGTCATTGTTTGGATCGAATCGATAATGACATAATCAGGTGAAATTTGTTCGATGGCTCGACTGATTTCATTCATATCTGTCTCTGCATACAAGTAAAACTCTGTGTCGATCGAACCTAATCGTTCTGCACGCAACTTGATTTGGTCCGCACTCTCTTCTCCCGATACGTAAAGGACTTTTCCACCAATAGCAGCCAGTTGCTGTGATACTTGCAAGAGTAGGGTGGATTTTCCGATACCAGGATCGCCACCGATCAAAACCATCGAGCCAGGAACCACACCACCGCCTAAAACACGGTTCAATTCTTCTAGCTTCGTCTTTACTCGTGGTTCTTTCTTAGGAACCACCTCAGCGATTTTTGTTGGCTTGGCTTTTTCTCCGGTCAAACTCGTTCGTACTCTGCGGTCCGTTGTATCTTGTTCGATTTCTTCAACCATGGTATTCCATTTGCCACAATTTGGGCAACGTCCTAAAAATTTAGGCGACACATAGCCACAATTTTGACAAACAAATTGAACTTTTGCTTTTTTGGCCATTTCGGTGTACCACCTGTCTTTCATTTTACTTTTCTTGAGTTAAAGATAACTTAAATCTACTTTGCTTATTGGTTGGATGAACCAAATCCACCTTGACGAGCATTAGCGGTTTGATCTTGGTCCGCTTTTAAGAACGGTAGGAAGATTCCTTGCCCAATTCTTTCCCCTTTTTTGATCACTACATCTTTGAAACCAAAATTCGTGAATTGGAACATGATATGCCCTTCATTTGCTTCGTTATTATAATAGTCACTGTCGATCACGCCGACACCATTCGTCAAAATCAAAAAACGTTTTAATGGATTGCTTGAACGATTGGCTAATTGTAAGAATTCATCCTCACCCATATACGCTTTGATTCCTGTAGGCACTAAAACGGGTTTGATTTTCTTTTCCTCTGCTGACATTTCAGAGATCAGCGCATCTGATACAGCTGTTAGTCCTTGCTTGAACCCGGCTTTCCAAACACTTGGAATCACCACATCTTCTGCTGCTTCAAAATCATAACCGGCAGCGTGATGAGTCGCTCTTTGCGGCAATTGGATCTGTTGATCCTGATAACATGTAATTACTTCAAAACCTCTTTTATTCACCGAATCCCTCCCAGAGTAAACTAGTTCTATTTTAACATACCAAGCGACTGAATACCCAAAGTTAACGAATTCTTCATGAAATTCCTTTCTCTATTTAAGAAACAAATTTATTGATTTTTTGAAAAAAAGTTTATTAAAACATGACTTTATGATTGAAAACAAGTAGAATAGAGCAAAATCATTTCTGTGTAAAAAAGATTAGTTGAGGTGCTCCATGCGAAAAGAAATAATAGAAGCAAAACGAATCATTATAAAAGTAGGAACAAGTACGTTGATCTATCCAAATGGCAACATCAATTTGGGCGCAATCGATCAACTCGCTTTTGTTCTCTCTGACCTTCGTAATCAAGGCAAAGAAATCGTCTTAGTCTCTTCCGGTGCAGTAGGTGTTGGGATGCACAAGATGAATTTAGCAAAGCGTCCTAATACGATCCCAGAACAACAGGCGATTGCAGCAATTGGACAAGCTGAATTGATGAATATCTATAATCAACGGTTCAGTGCGTATGGTCAACAAACTGCCCAAATCTTAGTGACGCGAGATGTTATCGATTACCCTGAAAGCCGAAAAAATGTTGTCAATACGTTAGAACAGCTACTAGCAATGGGAACCATTCCGATCGTCAATGAAAATGACACCGTCGCAGTTGATGAATTAGATCACTCCACCAAATTTGGCGACAACGATCAGTTATCTGCGATCGTTACCAAACTGATTGCCGCTGATCTACTCATCATTCTTTCAGATATCGACGGTTTTTATTCGGATAATCCAACCATCAATCCTGACGCTGAAATGTATCAAACAGTTACCGCAATCGATGATGAACTGATGGCCCAAGCAGGTGGTGCTGGTAGCACCTACGGAACTGGTGGGATGGCAAGCAAACTAAAAGCAGCTTTAAGGATCTTTGAAGCAAATCGCCCAATGATCTTAGCAAATGGAAAAAATCCAGCAATCATTTTTGATATTTTGGCTGGAAAAGAAATCGGAACATTATTTAAGGAGGTTTTATAATGACTGATCTTATCCAACTTGGGAAACAAGCAAAAAAAGGCGCACACGAACTTGCTTTGATGCCGACTAAACAAAAAAATGACTTATTGTTGCAAATGGCACAAACAATCAAGAGAAATCAACTAGCCATTCTTGAAGCCAATCAAAAAGACTTAGATCAAGCGACAGAAAATAATATTAGCGAAACAATGCAAGATCGTTTACGGCTAACACCAGAACGTATCCATACAATGGCGGAAGAAATCATTAAAGTGGCGCAACTAGACGATCCAATTGGAAAAGTCGATCACATGTGGCAAAACGAAGACGGTTTATTGATTGGCAAGAAGCGTGTCCCTCTAGGGGTCATCGGCATGATCTACGAATCACGTCCGAATGTGACAACTGATGCGGCAAGTCTCGCATTTAAATCAGGAAATGCAGTGATTTTACGTGGTGGAAAAGAAGCCTTCCATTCCAATCAACTGTTGGTTGAATTACTTCAAGAAACATTGGGAAATGCTGAAGTTTCGCCTTACGCGATCCAATTCGTGGATGATACCTCTCATGAGACCGCTGCGGAATTGATGCGTTTAACAGATTATTTAGACGTATTGATCCCTCGAGGTGGTGCTTCGTTGATCAAACGTGTGAAAGAGCAAGCCACTGTCCCAATCATTGAAACAGGCACCGGCAACAACCATATCTATATCGATAAAGAAGCACAATTAGCCATGGCAGTGGATATCATTGTGAACGCCAAAACATCTCGCCCTTCTGTCTGTAACGCTGCCGAGACTTTGCTGATCCATTCAGAGATCGCACCTTTCTTCTTGCCATCTATTGAGCAAGCACTGGTTGAACATGGTGTCTCTCTACATGCAGATGCTCGCGCGTTAGATTATTTAGAGACCGCAACCTTAGCAGACGAAACCGATTGGGATACAGAATATTTGGATTATATTTTAGCGATTAAGATCGTTGATTCTTTGGACGAAGCAATTGAACATATCAACCGTCACAATACACAACATTCCGAAGCTATCGTGACGGACAGTTACACAGCAAGCCAACGCTTTTTAAATGAAGTTGATGCAGCTGCTGTTTACGTCAATGCGTCCACTCGCTTCACGGATGGTTCAGTTTTTGGCTTTGGTGCAGAAATCGGTATCTCTACACAAAAACTTCATGCTAGAGGTCCAATGGGTTTGAATGAATTGACGACGACAAAATATATCATCTACGGAGACGGACAAATTCGTGAATAATGTTTCACGGGAAACATTTTATGTGCGAGTTGTCTTTCATAATAAAGTTACGTAAAAATCAGATTATTCTTTATTAAAAGAAAAAAAATAAGACGACATCCACAAAATT
Source organism: Enterococcus sp. AZ062 (assembly GCF_051715065.1). Lineage (NCBI taxonomy): Bacteria > Bacillati > Bacillota > Bacilli > Lactobacillales > Enterococcaceae > Enterococcus > Enterococcus sp. AZ062. The sequence continues at coordinate 3,156,872 of NZ_JBIOTB010000001.1, forward strand.
TTAAAATAAATTTCGTGGGTGTCGTCTTGTTTCTAAAGAGTGAACACTATTAGTACATTCTCCCTTGATAGACTATTCTTCCGTTAATTGATCAAATAAAGAAAAGCCATCAAACGTTTCTCCATCGTAATAGCGCAATAATTGTTCACTCGTCAGATTTGTGGTAGTTTCTTTTTCCTCTTCTGATTCAAGAAGAAGTTGTTCACGATAGATTCGGTAGGTCTCTGCTAATTGTTGTTGCATTTTTGCCCTTGAATTAGCCTCCGCATTGATCGTCGGAAGCTCCTTGATCAACCCCCGATAAATCAACTGTTCATCTACCCATTCAACAGGTAGTTCTACCATCGTCAAACCTACCTCTTTAAAATATTCTTCGATCATCATCTAAGCCTCACATTTATGTCTTGCTTGCATTTTAGCTTATCTAACTGAAAGTTGCTAGCGACAACATAGAGACTTCTTTATTTATTTTTGGATCGTCGCCAAAACTGCACGTGAAACTGGACCGACAAATAATAACTGTAATGGCAACGCCATGATCACATTCATTTTCCAAGCTGTAAGATAGGCAGAAAGAAATTGTTCTGGAATTCCTTGTTCAATAACAATACCGAATAATGACATACATGTCACCATACCTAAAACCATGAGACATGAAATCGTAAGGATCATTTGCATTTTATTTTGTTTATTTATAGGTAATTTGAAAGCAATCTTTTTCGCGACTACTCCTACGATAAAAACATCTAAGATAAATGCCACGATAAATCCTGGTATAAGGCCTACGAATAAGTTTGATACATGCAACGCATTATGTAACCATAGATTATAGATACTCATCCCTAAAACCATTAGAAAACACATCATTGTTGTAAAAATAATTCCTTCTTTTTTGTTTGTTGGCACTTCAATCACTCCTTTTCATGAAAAACAGCATAGCATAAATGAAAATTTTTCGTAAGTTTTTATTTTATTTTTTCATTGAGCCACATTTCTTGACTTAATTTAGAAAATATATTGGAAAATAATTAAATTTACGATAGAATAATATTAGTAACACCGAAATAAAAATAACATTTTCTTATCAATCAAATAAAGAAAAGATTATAATTAGGAGGATATTTGATGAAAGTAAGGATTTTGCTTGCATCGATAATGTTATTAAACGCATCATTGTCGCCATGTATTGCTTTAGCAGAAACAGTAACAAACAATAATCAGCAAACCGAAACCACCTCAAGTTCAATCACCGAAGAAAAAACAACGAATGTAATATCTCCAACTACCATTTCAACCACAAATGAAGAGATACCCCCACCCAGCACTGACACACCAACTATAATAGGAACTCCCCAATTAATAGGAGAAAGCTATAAGGATGGTGTCAGTAAACCGAAACGAATCAACTTATCAGCGACTGAAACTATGCAACAAACATTTATTGAAGATGAGGAAAACAAAAAAACAACACACAGCTACATTGGTGAAAACACAATCTATGAAATCAATTCCACAGATGTGCAAGTCCCTAACCCCCGAACTACTGATCCATCCACGATCCAGTTAGCTGTCTACACTGGAGATGTCTCACAAACCAAACAAACTTTAGCTTATTATCTTGCACAACAGTTTAAAACTTATCAACTCTCACTCGAGAATCTCACAGATATTCTTTCAATTGATCCAACTTTAGCGATCAATGAAGATAGTTTGTTTGCTTTGATCAAAGAGTATTATCCGCAGGTCACAGAAAAAACCACTATTCGAGAAATAGAAGATTTAACTGATCAATATGGGAGTGTGCAACAACAATCACTAACTGATACATTTAATCAACAATCTAATGAAAAATTATTCTCTGGAAACATTCTTTTGAGTCGAAAAATCGTATTATCCAATCAGGAAACATTCTTTTTTGTCGAAAGCGCTACGCAGTCCGGTTGGATTTTTGCAGAAAATTTAACTTATCATGCTTCTAAAATAATAAACCTTTCTGAAAAAGGAAAATTAACAGAAAATCATGCAAAAATTTATTCCACTTTAGATGATGCATGGCTTGAAAAATCTGCAATGCAAGCTGATCTTGAAACACTTTATGAAATAAATCAACAAATACAAATCAATAACCGTTCATTTTATAAAATATCCCATGACAATGTTGTGGTGGGGTATGTTGATCAGAACGACTTCAACAAATTGGGACAAGGTGATCCAGACACAACTGAAACAGAAAATATTACACCTACTATACCTTCGAATAGTAGTGTCAATGATACAAATCATTCACCTAGCGAAAGAAGAACAGAAACTTCAATTAGTTACTCAACACATGTGCGTGGACATGGGTGGATGCCCACCTCAAAAAATGGTGAGTTGTCTGGCACAGAAGGACAAGGACTACGCATTGAAGCAATACGTGCCAATCTTACTTCTTCCCTTTCTGGTTCGATTGAGTATAGTTCCTATGTTGAAGGAACTGGCTGGCAAGACTGGGTATCAAATGGAGCAATATCAGGAACGGAGGGGCAAGGTCTTCAAATAGAAGGAATTAATATGCGACTCACAGGAGAATTGGCTGAAAATTATAACCTTTATTACCGAGTTCATGTTCAAAAACTTGGTTGGCTACCTTGGGCAAAAAATGGAAATCCTTCTGGAACATCCAGTTTTGGTTTCCGAATCGAAGCCATCGAAATTCAATTAATTAGCCGCTCCCAACAAGGTCCTGAACTTGGAGATTCTTACGTCCAAAGAGCATCTATAAATTATTCTACGCATGTACGCGGGCAAGGTTGGCTTCCTGAATCTTCGAATGGGGAAATTTCTGGAACAGAAGGACAAGGGTTACGTATTGAAGCGTTACGTGTCAATCTCTCTTCTGCCTTTTCTGGATCAATCGAATATACTTCCTATATTGAAAATCATGGTTGGCAAAATTGGGTATCAAATGGAGGGATATCGGGAACAGAAGGACAAGGTCGTCAGATTGAAGGAATCAGGATACGACTGACAGACGAACTTGCAACACATTACAATATTTATTACCGAATCCATGCTCAAAATCTAGGCTGGTTACCTTGGGCAGAAAATGGAAATAGTGCTGGTACATTGGGGTACGGTTATCGTATTGAAGCAATTGAAATACGTCTGCTACCCAAAGAGCAAAATGGGCCACCAACGGGTGAATCTTATGTTGAAAAAACCCCTTCTGTCTTAGCGAACGCTCACGTAGCTTCTAGAGGATGGCTACCAGAACAAACAGCCGAGACACAAGTTGGAACGGTCGGACAAGGACTTAGCTTACAGGCACTTCAATTAAAATTAACGGAAAATAGTTATGAAGGTGGTATCGTTTACCAATCCCACCTGGCACATCGTGGTTGGGAAACTTCATGGATTCAGGAAGGACAAACTTCAGGGACCGTTGGACAAAGCTTAGCATTACAAGCTGTCCGAATTAATTTGACCGGTGATATCAGTCACCACTATGATATTTATTACCGTGTCCACTCCCAACACTTCGGCTGGTTAGACTGGGCAAAAAATGGAGAATCAGCTGGCACACAAGGTTACTCATATCGTGCAGAGAGCTTACAAATAAAACTAGTCGAAAAAGGGCAAGCTCCCCCAGGTCAAACTGCTCGTGCCTTTCGAATTGCGCCACCTAAGGTTTCCTTTGATGGTCATGTGTCTGGTATTGGTTGGGTCAATCGCAATGGTCTAAGTAATTCAATCAATCATGCGAATCAAGGGCGGCAATTTGAAGCAATTCGTGCACAATTAGAACAAAGTGATTACTCTGGTGGAATTAGATATGATTCACATATTTCAACAAGTGGATGGACAAATCCTGTTGAGAATGGAGCAATATCAGGTTCGGTCGGACATAGTCGTGCACTCCAGGCCTTCTCTTTTCAACTAACAGGTGAATTATCTGAAAAATACGATATTTACTATCGTTCATTCGTCCGTTCACGCGGTTGGTTAGGTTGGGCTTCAAATGGTCAAAAAGCAGGCTCAGTTGGAATGAGTCTACCTGTCGAAGCAATTGAAGTCACGATTGTAGAAAATGATCGAAAACCAGCGGGTTACCAAGCAAATCAACTGACCATATTAGGTCAAATTGACACTTCAACACCAGAAGGAAGATTTGTCAATTCTATTACACAAAGTGCAAATCGAGTTGCTCCAGCATATGGATTGTACACTTCTGTCATGCTTGCTCAAGCAATTCTAGAGACCGGCTATGGCACTAGCTTCTTGGCACGCAATGCGAACAATTTCTTTGGAATGAAGTTCAAAGATGGGGAAGATGAAGGGAAATATGATTACGTTTGGCATGTATCCAATGAAGTTGTCAACGGGATCACGATACCTGTCAATTCTAAATTCCGCGTCTATCAAAGTACCGATGAATCTTTCATCGACAATGCTGTGAAACTGAAATATGGCGTACCTTGGGACCCTGTTCGCTATCGTGGAACTTGGAAAGTTAATACACGTTCTTATCGAGATGCGACCCAAGCCTTAACTGGAACATATGCAACTGATCCAAATTATGGAACAAAATTAAACAACATCATTGAACGTTGGCGTTTGGATCAGTTTGATTGATCTGATCTTTTATAAAAAATATCTACCTGACATTATTTGAAAATGCCAAGTAGATATTTTTTATTTATTAATTCGCGTAAAAGCCGATTCCTTCATATCTCCAACCTAATGGTGTCAAAGAATCTCTTTCTACTGAACTTAATGTGTAATGATGTGTTCCGATAGTTTCATTTGGGTTAAATAGTCGATAAATTGGTTTAGAACCTCCAGAATAAAAACTTAGCCCTTCATATCTCCAGCCTAGTGGTGTAAGGAAGTTGATTTCTGACTGAGCCATTGTATAATGATGATCCCCATTATTTGGATTATACAGACGATACACCGGTTGACCACTATTTGGTGCTTGCCATGCAATTCCTTCGTATTTCCAACCAACTGTTGATAAATAGTTTTTCTCTCCCGCATTTAATGTGTACAAATGTTGCCCTGTACTTTTATTATATAAGCGATACATCGGTGAAGAACTAGAGTTTGGCGTATCATATTGTGTCAAATTATAGGTTTCAATAATACTATTCAATGTTGAACCATAGTTTGGTGCTGTCGCGTAACGCCCTGTTAACCATGCTGTGGCATCTTTATACGAAGAGGTATTACTTTTCCAAGCACCTGAGTAATAATACACACCCGATTGGAACGAAGTTGTTTTAAGAACAGTTACATTATCCTGTAAAGATTCTGCGTACGAAGGATATTTACGAAAAGCGGCATTTACAGTGATCCATTGCCCATTTACAAACTCAGAAGTTGGCATTGTTACGGATTGCCCATTATAACTTCCCTTTATTCCAAATAAATTGTAGTTAGGTGCCGAAGCTAGCGTACTTTTCCCCCAGCCACTTTCAACAATCGCTTGAGCGATCATAACTGAAGCATATAAGTCATTCGCGCTTGCTAAGGTCTGTGCACTTGCAGCAATGCTATCAATGAACGCTTGTTGCGCATTTGAAGAAGCACGTGCTGAAAATGCTGCTATGCCAGGATTTTCAAATTGTGATAAATCCGCTTGATGTGTGTGTGTTAGTTCTTCCCCATTTGTCAGAGGATTCGTAATAGATTCAGTTTGTTCCACATTTTCCGTAGGCTGTTCTGTCACATCGTCTGCTTGTGTCGAAACGGTGGTTTCAACAGAATTATTTGTCCCTACTTCTTCTGCAAGTACAGTAAGGTTGGTAGTCACAAGACTACTCAGAACAATTGCACTAAATAATAAATTTTTTGCTTTCATTACTTCTCCTTTATTCTTAAAAATAAAATAATTTAATGTGTTGCATATGATAACAGAAATATACACTCTCTTTAAACATCATACACTTTTTAATTATACATAGATTTCAACATTTTTCAGTATATAAATTCTTAAGATTTAGAGGAGTCTTTATGCCATTTTGTAACTTTCTATTTTTGAAGTCGATGATTATTGGCTCAAATCAAAAAATAAAAAATCTTAGAGGCTTGCCGGCATAGCTTAGAAATACATCTGCTATTTCCAAACCCGTACGCGTGCTCTAAGAGTAACATTCCTATTAAATTTGGTAGAAAAAACTAGTCCTTAATTTAGATACCTAACTCCCTTAACCCATCCTCTATCGAAGTCAATTCGCGTCCTAATACTTTTGCAAAATCATCAGAAGTTACATCTAACTGATTATTGCGAATATCATTTTGGATTGCGGTCGTCATTTCTGCGCCACCTTGAGAAAATCCCGACGCTGTTAGTTTGTCTGTAAATTCATCTGGAGCCAATGAAAGGATGTCTAAAGATTTCCCACTTACTTTAGCCACTTGTTCTGCCAAGGCTTGATAGGTGATTGGTTTTCCAGATAATTCTAAGACCTCAGGATAATCCATTCCTGCTAACACTTTTGCAGCTACTTCTGCATACTCTCTCTTTAACGCCCAACCGGTTTTCCCTTCGCCAGCTGCATAAACAAACTGACCAGTTTTCAATGCTACTCCAATCAATGGCATCTCATTTTCTAAGTACCAGTTATTTCGTAAAAAGGTATGTTTAATACCCGATTCTTTGATGATTTTTTCTGTAAATTGATGGTCTGGAGCCAGGATACTAGTCGAATGATCTGCATCCGCAAAACTAGTATAGGCAATAAAAGAAACCCCTGTTTCTTTTGCTGCTTCTACAACATGTTGATGTTCAGCTTGTCGGTTTCCCGGTACACCTGATACAAATAATAGACGATCGATGCCTTGTAGCGCCTGTACCATCGTCTCGCGATCAGCATAATCGCCGATGCGAACTTGAAGACCTGCTTCAATTAATTTCTGTGCCTTTTCTTCATTACGAGCAAGGACATAGATTTCCTCCAATGGAACCAGCTTCTTTAATTCTTCTAAAGCGTAGTGTCCAAATCCTCCAGTTGCTCCTGTTACTAAATAAGTCATATTCCCACTCCCTATTGATTGATTATTTTTGTCCATATAGCTGTACATTTTTAAAATACACCATTATCATAAAGAGTATGCTAAGATAAGTCAAGAAATCAAGTTGAAAGGATGGATTTTAATGAAATATTCTCTACAATTAAGCGATGCGATCCACATCTTAGCTTATATCCACATATTTCAAGGAACTGATTTACTTTCAAGCGACATGATTGCAAGTAGCATTGAAACGAATCCAACAAATGTTCGAAAAATCATGAGTCAATTAAAAAAAGCAGATCTTATCCATACAACAAGTGGGAAACCAACACCCGTACTTGCGAAAGCTCCCGAAAATATCAATTTATTGGAAATTTATCGAAGTATTGAAGGCAACACAAATTTGATCCAAGTAGATCCAAAAACAAATCCGAATTGCGTGGTAGGCGCTAATATCCAAGAAGTCTTGGCTGCAACTTATTCTCGATTACAAAAAAAAGTGGAAGAAGAAATGGCAGTAATCACTTTAGATGGACTCATTAAACAGATTGCATTATCAGAAAAAGAGAAACGTCCAGAAAACCAGCCGCTCGTGGAAAAATTTCTTTAGTTTGATGTAAATCAGAGTCACTTTTAGTTATCTAAAAATTAAAATAACAGTTTTATATTATTATTACTTTTATAATAGATTAAATAATCTTCGTACTGGAAAAAAATTGCTGTTTTCTTTTTATTTATTCGGTAAAATTAAACTATGAAGATAACTAAAGGAGGAAATTTTATGAAAGATTGGAAAAACGATTTTTGGGAATCTGATTTAGATCATGGCTATGAAATGTTTATTGAAAAACGCGTTCATGGATGTTTGTTTACACAAGAAAAAATCATCGCAAAAGTCACAGAAGAAAACAAGAAGGAGTATGACATACTTATCCAGTTAACAGATGACAACCAATTCTATGGTCTGTCTTGCAGTTGCTCCCACGAAGACACAGGTCATTGTCCTCATGTCGTGGCTACCTTGTTCAAATATGAACAAGAAAAAGAGCAGAGAAAAGCAAATGAACTGGTCAAGTTGATTTCATATGCAAATGAGCAAGATATTCAAGACTTTCTATTAATTATTTTAAAAGAGAACCAAGAACTAGCTCAACGATTCCAAGAACATACTGCAATCAAAAATATGGACGATTACGATAAAATGATTGTTATTTTAGAAAAACATACCCATTATTCTGGAAGCAATATTCATGATCGTACACTTCAAAACATCAATAAAGAACTGTCTGAATTTTTAAACAGTCTTATTGATACATCCATCGCAAAAAAGCAGATCCTTCATGCATTCGAATTAATGAACAGAATAGTTGAACACTTTGACTTAGCAAAGGTACATAATGTAGAAAATGATATCAGCCTTATCATGCATCAATGTTACTCTCTATGGAAAAAATTACTTAGACATGCGTCTGAGCAAGAAAAACAACGAATATATTCTAAACTTTCAGCTAAAATAAATAACGCAAGCCAGTCTAGTTTTTATATCCAACAAATTTTACATGAAGAATTCCCCGAACAGTTCTCTGATCAGGATCAGCAAAAACTTAATCAAACATCTGAAAATAACGGACACTTAAACTATAAAAACAAACGACTGCTATCCATTCGCCAAATGGAAAATTTGAATTATACAGACAACCAAATTCATCAACGTGCACGTGAAAGCTGGCAATCTCCAACTATACGTTCACAATATATCGACTATCTGATGCAAAAGAGAGCTTATGAAGAAGCAATTACTGTTTTGAATGAAAGTATTGTATTAGATCAACACTCTTCTGATATGGTCACCTTGCATCGCTATGCATTAAAAAACCTCTATCATAAGTTAGGAAAAAAAGAGCTTTATGCGGAACAAATTTTACATCTCCTATTAGAAGGAGAGACCGTCGATATGAATTTGATTCATCAATTGAAAAAAACATATTCGATTGATCAGTGGGAAGAAGTACGAGAAAACTTATTTGAAAAATTAAAGTATCGTACAGACGTTGGATTGTTCTATTCGAAAGAAAGACGATACGATCTATTGTTGGATTATGTTCTCAAGTCACCTGGACTGGAAGAAGCCAGCCGCTATTTTTCTTTCTTAAGAAAGCAGTTCCCAGAAGCACTCCTTCAAAAATATGAATATGAATTACGCCGGATGGCTGCTGAGACGACTACACGTTTACGGTATCATAAAATGGCTTTGCTGATCGCCGAAATGGCCACCCTCCCTAGTAGCACGATCTCTGTTCAATTACTGATCAAAGAACTAAAAGAAAAGTACCCGCGCAGAAAAGCAATGCTAGAAGAACTAAAAAAGTTAGAAAAAACATATAAATAATCTAGCGATAGCGACCCTATTCACAGTCATTATTTCGAAAAGCCGAATCAATAGCATTGCTTGTTGATTCGGCTTTTTGTATAGACGCTTATAAATAAATTCGTTGATTTCCTATATTTTCCTAAAAAAGAAAAAGCATTTCAACCACTTTTAAATAACATGCCGGTTCATCTGTCAATCAAATCCAACCGGAATTGATTGGGCTGGTTTACTGGTTGCTTGCTTCACGTCAGTCTCCCACTTGCTATAGATATCTAAAAATCTCACTTCTTCTTCATCACTATATCCTTCAAAAACAACTTTATCGATATTTCCATGATCAAAAAAAATCGTTGTTTCAGGATTTAATCCTGAGGGGTAAAGCACTGCCATATAGTCTGCAAACGTATCTTTTTTCGACTGTTGATCTGTATATACAGCACCTCTTCCAACGATGACTAATTTTTGTAACCCTTCCTCAAGCAACACGACACTTCCTAATGGTAATAACTTTTTCCCCTCATTCATTATATATTTCCTCCTTGTCAGTTCCTTTGATATGTTTGTTAAAATATTTCTCTCCGTACCATTCTAATTGTGTTTTCCCTTCAAAATTGCGGTATTCTTCTGAGTATTTGTGTTTATAATAACCGTGTAATAGATACGGGAAGAATAGATAGGCTTCGGCGATCATAAATCCTATATCAAACGCTAACCACATCACTAAAATATTTATAAAACCTACCATATCTGTTCGAGGTGTATCTCCATCTGGAAAAATAAAATTCCAAATTATAACTATTATGACCACTATCCAGCCGTAATTCAGTACCATTTGAATGATTTTTTCTATAAAATCATCGACTTTATTTTTTTCTTTATCTTTTATATTAAGCATTTTTATATTTAAGGAATTACATTTACTTCTAATAACGATATAACCTACTATGGTTAATAAAATCAAAACGATTATCATCCCAATAGAAGTTAATAGTTTCAGAAACATAGTAATAAAAAATAAATTTACTGTCAGTATTAACCAAATAATGTAATTGTTACAGGTGTTCATTGTAATAAAAATTCTTGTACTACTATTATTCTTATTTTTATATCTTGTATATAACCAGATAAATAAATACATAAAAAGAAATATCCAAAAAAAACTTTCTGTCAAAAAATTTATATCTGGTTCAGGAACAAGGCTATTTCTATCAGGATCTTTCATCCCTAATTCAGTAAATTTAACAAAACCATATTGTGCCATTATTAAAATTATTGATATAGATATTAATAAAAAACGCTTTTTCCCATTATATAATCCTCTTTTTTCAGTATCTTTTATCATATAATCGACTAAACGATCATCCAACAAGTTTAAGCTTTGTTCAAACGTCGCATTGAATAATTTTTTCATATTCTTCACCAATTAGAGTTAATCTCTTCTAATTTTTAAATATCTACTCCTTGTGTTTTTGTTGTTTCTTCTCTATCAGTTCCTTTGATGTGCTTATTAAAATGCTTCTCTCCGTACCATTCTAGCTGACTCTTCTTTTCCCAATTGCGGTATTGTTCTGTGTATTTTTGCTTATAATACCCCTGTAATAGATAGGGGAAATATAGATAGGCTTCTGCAAAAATTATTGCAATATCCATAGCTATCCACATACCTAACATACCTATGAATCCAACAAAATCTGTTCGTACTTCATCACTATTTGGAAATATGAACTTCCATATCATGACGATAATCACAACCATCCAGCCATATTTCATTGCTAATTTCATTACGTTATCTACCAGTATATCTACCCTGTCTTTTTTTCTCTCAACTTCATATAACACATATTCAATCGTACGTTTTTTACTCCTAAACACGACATAGCCTACTAGCCCGATTGAGCCTAGCACGAACAACATACCTAAAATGGTAAGGGGGTTAAAAAATACAGTTATGAATAAAAGATTCATCTCTATCACTAACCAAATGATATATAAGTTTAAGTTGAATTGACCTCTTATTCTTGTAAGGTAATACTCCCCTTTATCCCTAAAAATGAAAACTAAAATTAGCCAGATACAAAATAATAAATAAAACGACCACATTGGTAAAAAATTGATCTCTGGTGTAGGAACTGTACTGGGTCCTAGTTCTCCTTTACTAATTTTCGTGGATATTACGGCGATCAAATAATTGATTCCGATTAAAAAGACAAGCAATAGTACTCCTATCACTCTAGCAACTACCTTACCGCCTGTTGGATCCGGCAATTGATTAACATCTTTATTCATAAAAGTAACAAATGTATCATCACATAAATTTAAACTTTCCTCGAATGTTGCATTGAATAGCTGCTTCATTATTTTTATCCATTAACGCTAACCCCTAATAGTTTTACTGAAGATAGCACCTTTCCTATTGATTTTCCCACTACCTGAATATTACTGAACACACGTTTTACTGTGCTTATATTTTGTGTCACTGATTTCCCCATCTTTTTTGTGACATCACTTATAGCTTCAGACGCCTTATCGTGCAAACTATAAGCTCCATCTTTTGCACTATCATAGATATCTGGTTTAACAAATTGCACTAACTTGTTTATTCCACCTATAGCTCCACCAATTAGTGCACCTCCTACAGCTCCCGAAACTGTTCCCAAAAACGGAATAGGAATTGCGGTACCAATAGCCCCTCCTATTGCACTACCAATCGTCATTCCCTCTAACGGTCCAATACTCTTCACCATCTCTATTCCACCACCTATTATTCCTTTACCAACACTTCCTGTTTTTCCATATTCATTCACAGCATTGGCGGCGAAAGTGACGCCTAATTGCGCGTAAGTAGCTACTTGTCCTGCCGTTCCTAATCCTTTGGCAACACCCCAATTTTTAGCTCCTTGTATAAAGCGGGAGTTCTTTAAGCCTTCACTGACGTAGGTTTTTACAGGAGAGGTAAATTTAGTGAAATGTTGATATGCCTTGCCTATCGTATCGATTTTAGGAATCCATTTTCCTTGAGCAACAGCTTTACCGAACATTTCATATTTTGCAAGACCGCTAAATAATTTATTTTTCATACCTGATGGTAGATGATTAGCAAGCATCAAAAATTCATCGTTGGATGCCAACTTGTTTACCAATGCATCAGGATAATTGCTGAGCAACATTTCAAGTCGTCTGATTGTATCGGTTTTCCCATCTTTCAGGGGTTGGACCAATTTTTCGATCTCCGCATACAGTTCTAAGTAAGCATTGTTTGAAGATTCTTCTAACAATGCTTGTCCGTTTGGTTTGTACTTCTCAAACCAACTCCCATCCACTCCTTTCGGCAATACATAACTACCGTCTGTCTTGATGGTTGTTTGATTCAAGACTAATACGCTTTGCATGGCGAGTTTCAATTCCAGCAGACTGTTATTGAACAGTCCACTGGTTTGGGTGTTAAAGGCATGCAGTTTTTGTTGTTTGCGTTGCAACTTGTAGATATCTTCTTGCAGGCTGTCCGCCATTCGCATCAAGTTTCGATGAAAATCACTGAGCATTTCTGTAATACCTGGTAATATGCTTGTATTAGCGATCTGCCTAACCGTCTGCGCGTGGTTATCGATCGATTGTTTAGCGAATGTTTTGGCACGAATCTGTCCGCTTAAATTCTCTTCGTCCAAGTATTCTTCACTGGCAATCATTTGATGTGCGGAAGAGTAAAGATTCAAGTCTGACTGAATCCCTTGTACCGCAGTGTTTACCCGATTGATCGTAGGTATGATCAACTCAGAAAACAATCCTTTACCGGCTTGATAAGCCGCTCCGGAGAGTTTTTTGCCATCAACCGCTTGAACAACTTGTTGACTACCTGTTCGTAGTTGGGTGATCGTTGTACGAGCAAGCGATAAATTAGTGGTCAGATTGCTCATTAAATTAGAAGACTCTGTGGCTGAATAGATTAGTCCCATCGTTTATTCCTTTCTTTCTGAAGTTCCGTACGTTCTTCTTCAAGTTTTATCAAACCTTTTAAGTATTCTTGATCTAGTTGATGCTGTTGGGTTTCTACCAACTGCGTGAAGTAAGTTGATTTCCCTTCATTCTCATTTTGCTCCCAACGAGCAACTTGGCTTCCTTGAGATACTAATTCTTCTGTGAATTGTTGGATTTCTCGAAAGCTTTTTCGCATATCCATCTCTAAATAATGCATACATTGTTTTAACTGCTGTTTTTCTTTACTCAGACGCTCCAATCGTTGTTCATTGTTGCTGATTTTACGATCATATTCAGCGAGCAACTCTTCCTTTTCCATACTGACTCCTTACTTGAATCTTGATTGACTGTCTCTGACTGCGATTGCTTGAGCAAGCTGGGGAAATTTGTTTGCCTGTTCATTGACACAAGTAACTAGATTTGAAATATCGGTGAGTAGGTTGTTACTGACCTCTACGCCTGTTTTCATACTGCTGATCGTGCTCTTGCTTAAAGAACTTGTTTTGCTACTACTAACAGAAACATTTTTTATTCCTGATACGGCTGCTGTTGCAGTTGATTCCTGAGAAGCGATTTTCGTCATCTATTTTCTCCTTATCTGAATTGATAGAATGGGTCTTCTTTTAATCTCTCTTCTTCATTAATTTTTATGGTTTCTACAATCGGTACAGGTTGCTCCTCTTGCACGAGTAGTGGTCTAGTTGGCGCATCCTTAAGTTGTCTCAATAAATCGTCTAAAAATTCTTCATCAGCTTGGTTTTGGAAGCCTTCGAATAACACTTCTGTGATTTGATCCGCATGGATAGAAAAGACTTCTTGGCTTGGCACATCGCCAAACGGATGAGGGGCTACTCGATATCTCGATATCACTTTTTCTTCTTCATTTTTGGCGATGGCACGAGCAACGACAAAATAGAGCAGTTGGTCATCCTCTGTCCCTACCAGTCTTAAGATACTGCCTAGTGGCAAAAAAGGTGTGATCATTTCTTCTCTCATGCTTCTTCCTCCGTAGGAAACACCAAAGCTTCCAATTGTTCATCCTTCAAACTGTGTAGGACGTTTTTAGCAACTATTGCGTTTTTTTCTTGATAAGAAAGATTTTCAATAAATAATTGATTTTGTAAGCTTCCACCAAATAAAATATGGTCGATATTTTCTTTTACGAACATAGTGATTCCGCCAAAGGTATTGCCCACTTTCGTCATATGATCGAGAAAAACAAATTGTAAATGGTCGTTTCCGCCACTTAGCAGAGCGGTAACTTCCTCAGGGTTCAATGTTAATTTATCGATCAAGTCTGCAATACCATTGATAATGATGATCCTCTTGCCAGTTTCATTTGTTAAGAGAGCTTCTAGAGCCGTTTTTAGAGCTGTTGGTTCTTCCGTGAGGCATGAACGGTCCAAGTATAGTGAAACTTTCGGCTTTGCTGGTTCGAGTGTTCCATTTGCATCGATCAACACCACTTCTTCTTGTCTTTCTTGACAAATTTGTTGAAGTAGCCAAGGCATCATCGCACGAAGTTGCTTATTGGATTTGAAAAAGATCCCTAATCTCATTCGCTGGAACAAGTCGAATGATTCTACTGAAGAAGTGGCTTTGTTTAATCCCAAATACAGTGTGTGGTCGTCTTGTTCAAGGTAAGAAGCAAAACTTTTTTGCGTTAGGTTTTCTGGTACCATTGGAATTTTATCTGGGCGTTCGCCTGTCCAAGCTTGATTGATTTCTATAATTTCTTCTTCCAGATTTTGGAGTAATTCAGCATCATTTTTCCCATTAATCGGCAGATAAACCTGAATGGTAGTTGGCGTAGAAAGTAAGACTTGTCCGCGCCCATTGATTGCTTCAGGTGACAAAGCATTTCTGCCCATGACCATGTTTATTTCATTTTCATCGTTTAAATATAGCGTGATCTTAGTGGCAATATTGCTCATCATGTTCGTCCGAATACTTCCTGCACGATTCGTGGTCATCACAAGAAAGATACCCAAACTGGCCCCATCTCTTAGTAATTGAAGAAGCACTTCGTCGATTCTATCTTTGCGCTTATCTTCCAAGCTCAGGCCATCATAACTATCAAGAATGATTCCTAAGATCGGCAATTTTTCTCTTGTTCTTGTTTCGTATTGCGTTAGATTCGCGACACCAGCTTGCTTGAACAAATTTTTGCGCTCTGCCAATAATTTTTCGATGCGATCAAGCATTTTTTGCAGTTTTTCATCTTCTTCCAAAGTCGCTATATCCGCAATATGGGGTAATTCCTTGAGTACTAATAAGCCATTATTCCCAAAATCGATTAAATGAAACTGAATCGTTGCAGGAGTATTTTGACGGGCAAGGTTCATTACAAGTGTTTGCAACACTGTTGACTTCCCATAGCCTGGACTAGCTACGATCAATGTGTGACTCGCTTCTTCGAGATTGAAGGTATAATTCATTTGTTTTTGTTCAGAAGGAATATCTAAACAACCAAATGGGATAGCTAGATTACGAACTTCTGACTGTTTTATTTTTGGCGTCATAATCTGCTTATCTAAGTTCGGTAGCCACGGCTTATCCGGCAATTTGTAGGTAGAATCGGCAAAGGTTGTCTTGATCTTATCAATCACTGCTTCTAATTGTGTTGGCAAATCTCGTGTATCTTTTCCTTGAATGATTTCGATATCTGGATCATAAAGCAATTCTAACTGGCCCAATTCATTGATTTTGAATACCCGTTCATCGATCACTTCTTCGATCAATTGTTCTGGATCATATGGAACCCCCGCATAACCACTTTGAAATAATTCATACACCTCATTTTCGCCAACTTTCAAATAGCCTCGTCCAGGATTCGTGATTTGTGCGGCATCTGGCGTTTTGAGTAACTCATTCGAGTCTTGGACACTCGCCATTTTCAAGGCAATTTTACTCGTACTATTGGCTTCGATCTGATCATTGACTACCCCAGAAGGTTTTTGGGTGGCTAAAATCAAATGGACACCTAATGAACGTCCGATTCGGGCAACAGAAGTGAGCTCATCTAAGAATTCTGGAACATTGGCTTTAAGCTCCGCAAATTCATCCGAAACTAAAATCAAATGAGGCAAAGGTTTTTGCGGATAAACAACGTCTGGTTTTGGAGTCTTTCTTTGTTTATACAAGGTCATGTAGCCGTTGATATTATTTACGCCATATTTGGCAAACTCTCTTTGACGTTTCGCTAGCTCTGCTTTGATGCTTGCTAAGGCTCGCGCAGTTCCAGCACCATCCAAATTAGTGATTGCACCCATAAAATGGGGCAAATGATCTAAGGTATTGGCTATTCCGCCACCTTTCCAGTCAATAATCAACATGCCGATATCTTCGGGCGAAAAATTGATTGCTAAGCCGATCAAATAAGTCGTTAAAAATTCAGATTTCCCTGAACCAGTCGTACCACCAACTAAGGCGTGTGGTCCATGGACTCGTTCATGTAGATCCCAATAAGCCAAATCTTTTTTTCCACGCCAACCGATTAATGAGCGAATCGATTTATTAGGTTCAGCAGTAGCCCAGCGATTTGAAATCGCTAGTTCTTCAACTGTCTTGACCTCATATTGTTCCAATAGACTCAAGCTGTCAGGTACGGCATTTTTCTCTACTTCCACATGATGGAGATTCGCCAAACGCCGAATGGCTTTTTCGATTGGATAGGTTGTCGGCAAATGATTGGGAATAAAACGCTGGTTCACATATTCATTGTTCTGATTGATCAACGTTGCTGCCTCATTGCTTTGATATTCAATTAAAGTAGTCGTTGTTTCGGGCAACATATTCAACGTTTCTTTTCCCCAAATGACCGTAATTCCATAGTCTCCTAAGTTTTCGGCTAAAAACTCGTTCAATCCATGACCTGCCAACCAACTTTCATCCAAAATCGAAAAAACATACTGTGGCTGAAAGTGTACCTTTTCATTACCCGCTTCACGTGCTTGTTGTTTTCTTTTTGCCACTATTTGATAAAAAGAATTCAAGATCATGTCTCGACTTTGGGGGGTATGCACCATTCCTCTTAGATTTAAAGAACGGATTTTATTATGAGGTAACCAACGCCATTCTCGCCAATGTTGTTCGTACTCTTCCGACGGGATCAGTGTAATGAATTCGACGTCTCGATAAGAATGCAACACACATAACTGAAATAATAGGAGTTGTAATGCTGTTCGCAAAATACTAGGTGTTCCTGCTAAGCCAACCGTCTGTTCCAAAAGTGAAACGATGATCGGGGCATCTCCAAGTTGTTTGTAGGGGCTATTAAGATGCTCAAACGCTTCATTACTCAGTTCATCCTCTTCTACCGGCTGGAAGTTTGTTTGAAAACTAGCATTGATTTCGCCGATTCCTAAGCGGACAGTCAAAAAATCTTCGTTCACTGTCATGCGTTCATAAATCCTCGCATGATAATCTTTAGCCATCAATGCTAATTCATTCAGTGCGGGATTCATATATTCTAATGCTGTTTTTTGTGTTTGCTGTAAGACAGTAAGCTCTGACTTTTTTTTGATCATATACTGACGGAAATGCTCTTCTCTCATGTGATTTTTTCTGTTGATTTCTTTTTTGTTTGTAAAATAACTCGATACAGAAAAACCGGTTGTAAGTAAACTAGCGCCTCCCATACTGATCAACATAACTGGATTGCCTCCGCTCAAAAAACTTGTAGCTCCGCTCAAAACAACCATACCTAACGGTGGAACGATGGTTTTCAACCACTCATTCTTCCCTTCATTAGATTTCTGCTTAGGTGATTGGATCTCTATTTTTTCTTTTGGCTCTTTTAAATGGATTCTTGGACTACGCCTAAATGCTGGAAAATTTTCTGGATACTCGGGAATGTAGGGTTCTTCGAGCAACTGCCAGGGGTCCAACTGTAGCTGATTTTTTAAATCTGAGATCTTTAATTGTTTCTCGCGCATCTCAATCATGAGATAATCAATGATCAATTGATCGCCTACAGAAAATGGAAATACACCTTTTTCTACACGTTGGTGATTGTAATAAATCTTGGCTTTACTAGGATAGATTTTTACTTGATAGTCATCAGTATTATTACGATTAATAAAAATCAAGGCATCCGAATCAATACGGATTGCCGAATCTTGTGCATTTGATAGATAGACGCTTTCCCTTGGCTTATTGACGATCACCGTTTTCAAATTTTCATGATGAACGAGGAGAAACTTTTCATCCTTGACTACTTCTCCTCCACAAAAAAGCTGTCCGTCTTCACAGTAAAGCGTTTGATTGTCCAGTATTACTTGATTATTTTTTTCTGTTATTTGTTTATGAATAAACGTCGAACCAAAGTAAAAAAGGTCATAAAGAACTGAAACGGAATGTTGGATTTGATCAGTTATTGAAATTGGCTTAGTTTGCTTCATTACTATCCGTCTCGCTTTCTAAGATTTCTAGGTACTTATTGATTTCTTCCTCATAACTCGTTAATAACTCTTGCTTCTTCTGACCACTCATTTTGTTGTTTGCTCGCGTCGCATCGTATAGTTTGGTATAGGCATGTAAAATGTATTGATGATCGCCGAGGTTTTGTGCGATATCTAGTGATCGATCAAAATTTCCCCGTCCGATATAGATCCAGTAAAGCAACGTATTCTCATTTGATTTTTGGGAAATATTATTTAAGATCGCTGTCTTTTGCTCATTCGACAAATTATCCAGCTGTACAGCGCTGACTGCAGCAACATATTGAGCGCCAGAAGGGAGATCTTCGGGTTTATCATCTTTTAATGTGGTTAAAACACCAGCGTAATTATTAGCAATATATTGCGTTTCAGCAGAACTGATCCGTTCTTGTGCGGGAAGTTTATCAAACGCATAGATGCCTGTCGTAAGCGCTAAACCTATTGTTGAAATGCTTAATAAAAGCGTGCCCCACTTAAACATAAAATAGCTTTTTTTGTTCACCATTTGAATTTCTGATGCACGTTTCGTTTTCTGCTGTACGACTTGTTCGCCAATCATGCGGTCGATTTCTGCGACACTGTTTGCTCTTTGGATTCGTTTAGAAAACTCGTCCTTCAATGTGCCATTTCCTTCAATCAGTTGCTCATAATCGAACTTAGGATGTAAAATTGTCAGGATCAATGCACGATATTGCTTCAAAAATTCTTCTTCGGTTATTTCATAAGGAATAATTGAATGCGCAAAACCTCTATGTGCTATGATGATTTCTTCTCCAAATAGAAATAGATTGGCTGGATGGATGAAAGGCTGGATTGGGCTACTCAAAAACTCGGATAAGAAATTGATTTTTTGTGCAAGTAATAATCGTTGAAAAAGTTCTGTTCGTTTAAGGTACTCTTGCAAAGAATAGATTTGTTTACTTTTCTGGTATTGAATGACGAGTTTTTCCTCTGAAGATTCTACGATCTGTCCAGAGAGTAAGTGCTTTTTCTGTGTTAAGAATAGTTGATACTGTTCTAAACGATCGAGTTGGTATTGCTTAGCATTCAGTGTCACTTTGACAGCATCAGTTGATGTCTCAATCATGATCGTTTCAGAAATATCTTTTATGTGGGTCACGTTCGTTCCTCCGATTTTTGTTGAGATTCATGGATCAGTAAATGATCGCCTTCACTTAATGGATAATCTGCCACATATGCCTCTTCCTTTAAGCGGATCGGTTTATTTAATACCACTAAGTCGAACGCATCTGGCAAGGACGAACCATTTTGTATGAAAGATTCCTTTAATAATTCTTTTAATCGTGTAATCGTTACTTGGATCGGGATCTGTAAGTCAATGATTTCTTCTTTGACTTGTAAACTTATCCCAATTGCTTGATTTTTTTCCAACTACAACAGTCCTTTAATCATTTTTGTATTTCTGCTGTGAAAACTTTTTACCAAGATAATTGCCTCCAATAGTCAGTAAAATACTTCCTAGTAGAAGTAAGATCCACAAAACAATCCTTCCCTGGATAGCTGTGTGATTGGGGTTAGCTGACGACTGATGTCCTACAGACATTTGCCCTTCTTTGAATAATTGGGGTGTAATTGTTTGTTCAAAGACCTGTGGCTGTGAAGTTGCTTCCGACACAAAGACGAGGTTCTGAGCAGTGGAAATCTGTTGTCTTTGTTGTTGGACACGTTCTTGGTCTAATTTTGTTTTATCTTCTAAAAATAAATCGTGTACTATAAATGTTGTTTCATGATCTTCGATGCCTTCCCTTTCTTGGTAGATCACATGGTTATTGATAGTGAGTGTACTTGCCAAAACTGTGACATTCGGGTGACTTAAAAATAGTGAAACTACCAACAAAAAGAAAAGCCCCCCTATTTTTTTCTGAACCATTTTATACCTCCGTTTATTCATTTGACCGTTCTTTCTTCTCTTCTGGCCGGACAATAAAATTCAATATCACTCCAAATATCAGGAATAGAACGAGCAATAGATAACTTCCCCAACCGATGAGACCCTCATTCATCAACACAGTAAAACCGTTTTGAATATTCTGTAAAGGTGATAGACGATAGAGCCATTCTGTCAACGAGCCATTTTTGATTGCTACGCCCAACAAAGGAGTCAACATGAAGAACAAGCCAAAAATCCCACCACATAAATACAACGTGATTTTTTTGAATTGGCGCATGAACCCTAAAAGAATCAATTGACCACTAGCAAAGACTAAAAATGCATAAACGAACCAAACAAAAGAATGGGCGGCTCCTGATACTGTGGTCGTTAAAACGCTGTAAATAAGTGACAGAACTAACGTTACGCTGAGTACCGCCACCATATTAGGCACGTTTTTCCATATACGGTTCGGTGTGACTAACAAATCGACAGAAGTCACTACACGTTTTTTCATCACGCTAGATAATTGAAAGGATACTAACAGAATCATAAAGCCTCCAATCAATGTCACGTAGTAAGGAGTCAGTGAGCTTTGTCTTGTTTGACCAAAGCTTCCTTGTCCTAAAATCGGACTTGCTAGAAAATTAAAGACCTGGGGATTATCTGCCCCTCCATTCCTTGTATTCGAAAGGACTTCACTAAATGATTCGGCATATGTTTGATTTTCAGAAACAGTCTGTGCCGATTCATCAAGAGAGGTACTTAGATTACTTAAAATAGTGGTAGCATTCTCTTGTACTTCGATGGTCGATTCTTTTAGCTGATCGATCGTAGGTGTGATATCAGCTACTTCTGCCGCAGATTGACCGGTAACTTCAGCTGCTGCTTTTGAACTTGCCATCAATCCTTGCATCGTTTGGATCAGACTGGCTGTTTGAGCTTCAATCAGGGCGTATTCATTTTCTTTGGGATGTGGATTTTCTTCTGAGATGACGGATTCCGCTTCTGTTTGTGCCGTTTGCTGCCAACTGTCGTATACTGCATGGATTTGTTGATTCGCAGAGGCGAACCAGTGGTTTAATTTGTCCGCTTCTTCCATAAATGTTTGTGGCAATGTCATTAGTTGCAAGGTACCGTACAAGGTTGGTTTTAGTTTTTCAGGTTCTCTAGTCCCTGGAGAACCAATGACTGCTTGTAATGCAATGATTTGATTCTCGGTATCGCTATACAACTGATCCCCTGTTTTTTTGTATTCCTGATACAGTTGTTCGCTGATCATCGAAGGTTTGTCACTTTCCTGAAGATTGTTATATAGCCAGTAGATTGAACGAGAATCAGCTAATTCAATAAGAGATCTCCCCGTATTTTCTGGTTGATCGATCATCTGTCGGTATGCGGGTATCGTTATAGAATGGTGCGGTGCACCAAATAGCGTGACAATTTGTTGCGCAGTCGTACTTAATAGTTGAAACTGTGCCAAGATTTGTGGCACATCGTCGATCAATGGCTGATCCATCGGAAGATAGACTGAGAATTCCCTCGTTTGTTGTACGTGTCCATTGATTATCCATGTGTAAAACACTTGATTGTATGAAGTAGTCTGTTGTTCTGGAGTCAACTGCCACTTTAAAGGAATGCTTACTTCAAAGTTCAATTTATCTGGTAGCGAAGGATATTCTATACGCTGGTGCTCTTCTTCCGTTTCTTCTTCCGTTTCCTCCTCCGGTTCAATCGTCCAAGGTTGTACGATTGTTAATGAATAATCTGTATCTACTCGGATCGCTGTTTCATAGTTGTAGGGTGCCAGTAACTGATTCAATTGATTTTCCATTTCTGTAACATCATATGTTGGATCAAAAAAGAGCATCCCTTGCTGCTCTTCTTCTGTTTGTATCGAGAGGACCGTGTCTTGTTTTAACTCAATTGACATCTGTTGATTGGTGGTGGGTAAAGAAATCGTTGCATCATGTTGCGCTTTCGGTTCAAGATAAGCAAAAGAAGCTTCACTTCCGATTGGTCGGTCAAAATCGTGGGCATAACGTGTAACAATCGCTAGCTCATCATTGAAAATAGCGGCCTGATCCTGACTGATCACTGCTTGATTTTGTAATTCAGTTAATAATTGAGCTAAACTATCCACCGAGATCTGGGGCAAAGTCTCCTCGATAACTGATTGATATGCCCCATCTAATTTGGGTCCATTACTTTGATTTGTCATCAATTTGATAATCGCATTTTTAACTTGATCTTCTGTCGCAGTTACAGGTGTACTTGTCGGATCATTATAATACGCATTGGCAATTTGACCTTTTAAGCGTTCTAGCTGTGCTACCTGACTCTCCAACTCAGTAATTTGTTGTTGGATCTCTTCAATGCGTGTTTGTTGATTGGTTTGAAACGCCGTTGCCTGGGTTAAGAAATCCCAATAGATACCGAAACTATTTTGTTCATTTTGAGTATAAAAATTGCTAAACTGAGCTGAAATTGCATCATTGAACAAGTCGTATTGATTTCTATAGTCAACTGTTGCGTTCTCCCACTGAGTGGTTAATTGATTTTTTTGTAAGGTGACTTGTTGATTGAATTGATTGATTGCTTCAGTGATTTTTTCATTCGCTTCTTTTGTATAATCAACAATTGTCTCCTGAACATTTTCTGTCTCTTTGTAGGTCTCTTCTAAACTTGAATTATTGCGCTCCAAAAGAGATTGTACCGAATCGACAAAGGCTTGTTGCTGTGCCTTGAATGCACTATTTGTTGTATCTAAAATACTAGTTGAGTCTAATACACTCGCATAGTTGTCTGGAATATTTTGGAATG
This sequence comes from Enterococcus sp. AZ062, assembly GCF_051715065.1. NCBI lineage: Bacteria > Bacillati > Bacillota > Bacilli > Lactobacillales > Enterococcaceae > Enterococcus > Enterococcus sp. AZ062. The sequence continues at coordinate 3,180,369 of NZ_JBIOTB010000001.1, forward strand.
GCTGATAGATACTATTTTCTAGATTTTGCTGATAATTGCTATGTGTATTCGTCATTTTATTCACGTTTTGCTGCGCTTCAGAGAGATTTCCTACAATACTGGAAAAATACATTTGCACAACACGCTGATTGAAGTTTGTTAAAATCTGATTCACTTGTTCTTCGATCATTTGGTTGGTTATTTCATTTTGTCCCTCCCGCACTTGATATTCGATGACCGCTTTTTCTGGATTGATGCTTTGTAAAGATAATAGTTTTTCCGAAAAATCTTGGGGAATAATGATTTTTGCATCGAATTGGCCGTTCTCTAGTCCTGTTGTTGCAATATTACGCGTAGTCGTTTCCCAACGATTGGTGGAATCTTTATTGATCAGTGTCACAAAATCGGTTCCTAACAAGTACTGCTGACCTTCAAAATCTGCTCCTCGATCCTCATTCACCAAAACATATTGCATTTTTGTCGTCGGGCTGGCGGTGCTCGTGATGATACTCTTTTCTTTAAAGCCGATATACGCAAAGAAAAGAAGCAAAGATAAACTTGCGATGACCGCAAGGATAAATGGCTGCTTTTGCTTCAAATGGTTTTTCAAGTTGTTCTCCTCCTTCTAAAAGAGCATGGGGTCAGAAGTGACTTTCCTGTATTTCTACCTTTAAAAATAAGCGTCAAAATCCAAAAATAGCTAGCTGATTTCGGATTTTGACGCTTATATCATGGCGATGTGCACTTCTGTCATATCCTCTTTTTAGGCTATAGCTGAGATGCTCTGTTGCACATTGTGTGTTGTTGCACATGTGATTCGTTTAAGAAAACCTAACTGACTTCTGTTTGAAATCAAGTTAAAATCCAAACGAACCTGCATCTTGACGATCGCGTTCTGCAACCGTATCAGCATACTTGTTCAACTGCTGATTGATGCTCTCAAGAAGTTCTTCCATTTGACGGACATTACCTTCTAACTGGTTGTATTGTTCCAAATAAGCTTGAAATGCTTGTCCTTTCCACTGTTGACTGATTTGTTGGTTCATTGAGTTTACTTTACGGATCGCCTCTTGGATCTGAGAGGCTGCTTGTGAATAAACCTGTGCTTGTGACTTCAGTTGTTCGGGTGTGACTGCAATTACTCCTGCCATTTTTGTACCTCCTAAAATTTTTTTGACTAGTTTATCATACTTGATTTTCAACTGGTCAAAATAAAATACGCCGAATAAGGTTGATCTTCGTCGTATACGCACAATTCTTTTCGTATAAGATCAGTTATTTTAAGACAGCATTCAATTACTAGTGGGGGGGAAACTCATTCTTGAGTTCAAAATCAACTTGGTACGCCTGCTCCACGAAGCGTAATAATTCATATTTCTTTTGATATTGTTGCTTTGAATCCAAGTAGCAACTGACTGCTAATGCGTTTTTCACATGAGACTTTCCTTTTTCATTTCCTTTGATCATATACCAGACGCCTTGCAAAAACAGTTGCAAGTTCCGCTCATAGTATAGTTCTTCTTCAAGGAAATACTCCTCTAACTTCGCCCCATATTTCCAAACCAGGCGGAGATCCTGATTTTTAATAAATAGAATGAGACCATTCGCCAACATGCGAAACGTTTCACTTTGTCCACTACGGTTTTCTTCATAGACCGCCAAACTAAGAAACGACTTTTCTAAAATCAAATCAATAAATTTAGGATGGAACGCATACATACAGTTAGTAAACAAAAAAATTTCGTAGCGAGTCCATGTTTGCGCCTTCATTAAATACTGATAAACCTCTGAAGATAGCACATCGATTTTTTCCTCTTTTAATTGAGCGATCATCAAGCGACAAAGACTGATAAGATGGCGTTCTCTTTGGGTACTAGGTTCTTCTGTTTCATACAACATGATAATACTATGTAACTCTAAACTATCTTTTTTTTCAAAAGCGACTACCGCTTCTTGCATCAATCGATTAACCTCGGATAAATCATTTGGAAAATTAAATAACTGCAATTCATCGTAGTCCAAATTTAGTTTTTTTAAAAAATAAGTTAACTTACTGACTGTCGTATCTGCTTTATTTTGAATAAAACGTTTATAAACCGAACGACTGGCTTCCTCTCCGCAAAGTTCTGCGATCGTTATTCCTTTTTGCTTTCTGACAAATTCAACGATTTCCCATACTTCCATTTTTTCACTCCTGACCTCTTTCACTGAAATTTGAACTCAATGATTCTTAGAAAGAGCTTCTATGATTGAAATTTGATAAAGCTAAAAATCCCCGTTTATTATAATCTTACCATCATTCTTGTTTGAATATTACATTTATTTATAATAACTACCGTTTTTAAAATATAAAGACTTTAATAACAAATAAAAAAAATGTAACAAAAAAATATTGATGTTATTTATAAATGTGATAATAAGGGAATAAACAATATATTTTCCGTTCAACATGTCATATTATAAAAAAGAATGAGCGCTCGCAACGGTACCTTCTGCGAGTGCTCATTCCTTTTGATGATGCATCAGATTATCAATGCTATCATACCAATTATAATGTTGATTGTTGTGGGCTATTAAGTAGGGTTTCTACATATTTTTTTGCTTTTCTTAGTAGCTGGATTTTTCTTATCTGACTGACATAGTTTTTACGGTCTAACATTAAATATTTATTTTCTCTGATTACGCTTAATTGCTCTTTATAGATCATAGCGGCAGCAGTTAATGCGAGTTGACAATTCCGATCAATAAACGGCAGCATCGTAAAAGAAGTTTCATATTTTTTCTCTGCTTCATTGGCTACCGCTTCCCATAGATCAATCAACGGCTTCGCAGGTTCATCTGCTTGTAACATGGCTTCAGTCACACCATGGGCACGCATCATTTCCTTTGGTAAATAAATCCGTCCCATTTTATTATCTTCACCGATATCTCGTAAAATGTTTGTGAGTTGCATCGCTTCACCCAGTCGTTTTGCCTGTGACTGGATTTTTTCTGCTTGGTCAGATAATAAAGGTAACAACATCAAGCCAACACTACCTGCGACATAGTAACAATAGTCTTCTAAGTCAGCAAATGTTTTTGGCTGTGTAAAGACTAAATCTTGCTTTTGACCTGCGATCATGTCGTAGAACGGAGACAAGGTCATGGGATAAACGGAAAAAACAACCGACAAGGCACGCCAAATAGGTTGATCAGGAATTTTACCCATGGAGAAAGCATCTAGTTGGTGTTTTAATGCCAACAATTCTTCCTCACTATGCGCTAAGTCAACGGTATCATCTGCCAAGCGACAAAAAGCATAAATGGCATAGACACTTTTTGCTTTTTCTTCAGGAAGTTGAGAAAACGCTGCGTAAAACGATTTTGAATATTTTTTTATCACAGTTTCACAATAGGAAAAATCGTCTGCGTGTTTTTCAAACAGTTCCTGATTAGTTTTTGTCATCTTTAACCAACTCCTCTACCGCAAGCTTAGCACTTTGCATCACGATTGGTACACCAGCTCCGGGATGTGTACTGCTACCACAGAAATAAAGATTCTCAGCAGAAGCAAATTTATTGTGAGGTCGATAATAGTTACTTTGTTTTAAGGTTGGTTTCAACCCAAATGTTGCACCATTATAGGCATTGAAGTTTTTTTCAAAGTCTTTTGGTGTATAAAAACTTTCTGAAACGATATGCTCTTCAATATCAGTAAAGTCCGTCTTTTCTTTTAATAACGTCAATACTTTTTGACGGTATTCTTGGACTTTCGCCTCTGACCAATCTTCATATTTTGAAAGTTCTGGAACTGGTACTAATACATATAAGCCTTCATGGTTTTCTGGGGCTAATGATTCATCCATGATCGTAGGTCGGTATAAATAAAAGGATGGATCTTCCGGTAAACGACCATCTTCAAATAAATCATCCACATTTCGTTTGAAGTCATCTGCGAAGTAGATGCTGTGGAGATAGTCCCCCGGATATTTTTTATCTAGACCTAAGTATAGTAAGAAACAAGAACAAGAGTATTCCATCTTATCGATTTTCTTATCCGTATATTTCCCACGATTCTTTTCATCAGGAATCAACTCTTTCATTGCATAAGGGAAATCAGCACCACAAACGACCGCATCTGCTTCTATTCGTTCCTGTCCGATTCGAACACCTTTTGCCACTTTATCTTCAATGATCAATTCATCAACGGGTGTATTGTAATGGATCGTTCCACCTAATTCTTCTAATAAATTAGCTAGTGAGGTTGCTAAAGTATACATACCTCCCTTAATAAAATGAACTCCGTAGAAGAGTTCGATCATGGGGATGATCGTATATAACGACGGACCTTGGTATGGGGAAACACCGATGTATAAGGTTTGGAACGCCAATGATTTTCGCAACCGTTCATCTTTGACAAATTTAGCAATCGATGAATACGCATCACTAAAGGTTCTTAGACGAATCCCTGCCCATAGTGATTTAGGGTTATAGAAATCCCAAAAACCACGAAAGGATTTAGTAATAAATGCTTCTTTGGCTATGTTATAACGCTTGTAGATATCCGCTAGAAACGCATAATAGCCTTGTGCATCTTCTTGGGAAATCGCTTCGAGCGTTTTGGTCAATTCGATAAGATCATTTGAAAATTCGATTGGTTCTTCTTTATTGAAATAGAGCTTCAACATAGGATCGACTTTTTCCATCGGAATGTAGTCATCCGGATCTTTCCCACAAAATTCAAATACTTCGCGATAGATTTCAGGCATCATCACGATCGTTGGCCCCACATCAAACGTGAACCCATCTTTTTTGATTTGGTTCATCTTACCACCAGGACCACTTTCTTTTTCGTACAATGTTACTTCATAGCCTAATTTTTGCAAGCGTACAGCTGCACTTAATCCCGCAACTCCTGCACCTGTTACAATGACTTTTTTCATGACATCCACCTACTCAATTCTTGTTCTATAAATTTTTATCATCTGATAAATTTTAGGATATCATTAAATTTGTTATATCATAAAATAAAACGCTCAAATAACATATGTTACATTAAATTTTCTTCATTTTTCTTTGTTTTTAATTTATTTTTTATCATTTTTCACTCAGTATTATTTACGCGTGAAATATACGATCTAGATAGCCATTGTCAGCTAACCCCGAATAAACAGCCTTCAAAAGCCAATTCATTAAAAAAGCTATGACATCCGAAAATATTTTCATATTTTTAGATGTCACAGCTTTTTTGGTTGATTACTTTTATCACAACCTCAACTGTTTATTCAGTTTTATGTTGAAATTCATCTAATCGTGCACGAACTTCATCCGTAGATTTCGTGTTCATCAATTGCACACGTAAATCGTTGGCTCCTGGAAATCCTTTGACGTAGATTTTGAAGAAACGATGTAAGCCTGTGATCGAACGTGGGATCTCTTGTGCATAATGGTCTTGTAAATCTAGTTGTAAGCGCAGTAAGTCAATAAGTTCTTCTGCTGAATGCTCTCTTGGTTCTTTTTCAAAGGCAAATGGATTTTTAAAAATACCTCGGCCGATCATGATGCCATCTACACCATATTTTTCCGCTAATTCAAGCCCTGTTTGGCGGTCAGGGATGTCACCATTGATCGTCAACTTCGTTTGTGGGGCAATTTGATCACGCAAGGCAACGACTTCAGGAATCAGTTCCCAATGTGCCGCAACTTTACTCATTTCTTTGCGTGTTCGCAAATGAACAGAAAGATTCGCGATATCTTGCTTTAGTAAATGACTGATCCAATCAACCATTTCAGCTTGCTCTGTGTACCCAATACGTGTTTTTACACTTACAGGTAAACCTCCAGCTTTTGCAGCTTCGATCAATTCTGCAGCAACTTCAGGTCGTAGGATCAAACCACTACCTTTTCCACGCTCTGCCACATTCGGTACCGGACAACCCATATTGAGGTCTATTCCTTTAAAACCCATGTCAGCTAGTTGAATACTCATCTCTCTGAAAAATTCCGGTTTATCCCCCCAGATATGTGCCACCATCGGCTGTTCATCTTCAGTAAATGTCAAACGTCCTTTAACACTCTCTTTGCCATCTGGATGACAAAAACTATCTGAATTAGTAAATTCGGTGAAATACACATCCGGCGCGCCGGCTTTTTGGACAACATGGCGAAAAACCACATCTGTCACATCTTCCATCGGTGCTAATACAAAAAAGGGCGTAGGTAGTTCAGCCCAAAAATTATTCTTCATCAAGTACACTCCATTTCGCTATATACAAAGTTCCATCAAAAACATTGTTGCCATTATACAAGGAAAAAGAAAAAGAAGCAAAGTAGAGGTTGTGAAAGGAGCGATCAGCACTAAGGCATAAGACAGGAAAATCGAAAATGGTTGTTTCATTTTTGATTTTTCTGGCTTATGTCCGAAGTGTTGCTCCTTGAACACCGTTTATCATAGGTTGTGAAAAAAGCGTTTTGACCTGAACAGTAAGATAGAAAATTGTAAAATAGCTTTTCATATTTTTTCAATTTTCGCCTTACTATTCAAGGAGTTGGCTTACCTCGTTCGTTTAGCTTCTTAACCCTCTACCTTTATTGATCAAGTACCAACACGTTGAATACAGCACTACGATGAACAGTACAAGGATCGCAATCGAAATGACGATTGGCACATCTGTGGTGCCTAAGAAACCATAACGGAAACTTGAGATCATATAAACAATTGGATTTACTTTCGAGATGGCTTGCCAAATCGGTGGCAACATCGAAATTGAATAAAACACCCCGCCAAGATAAGTCAAAGGTTGTAACACAAACGTTGGTACAATGGACACATCATCATAAGATTGGGCGAAAATCCCATTGATCAAACCAGCAAGCGAGAATAAGATAGCGGTCATCAATAGTGTTAATACAACGATCGTCCATGAATAGACATGTAATGGTACAAAAAATAGAGAAATCATTGTGACTAATGCACCGACCAAGACACTCCGTCCCAACCCACCGATCACAAATCCCCAGATGATGACATGTGTTGGGACAGGGGCAACTAAAATCTCTTCGATATTCTTTTGGAATTTTTGTGAAAAGAACGAAGAAGAAACATTTGAATAAGAGCTTGTGATGGCGGACATCATGATCAATCCTGGAACAATAAATTCCATGTAGGAGAAACCACCCATATCACCGATTCGGCCTCCGATCATTTTCCCAAAGATGATAAAATACAAAGACGTAGTGATCACTGGTGGTACTAGCGTTTGTACCCAGATACGCATATAGCGATTGGTTTCTTTGATTGCTAAACTTTTTAATGCAGTAAAATAAAGATTAAACATTTTTCTTCGTTGCCTCCATATGATAAGTTTCTTCCGTAATTTTCAAGAAAAGTTCTTCTAAGCGATTGGATTTATTGCGCATAGACAGGACTTTGATCCCTTGCGCACTTAACTGTTCAAAGATCCCATTCACTCCTTGATCACGCTCCACTTCAACCGCAAGTGTGCGTTCATCTTCTAAGATACTTGTATAGCCAATGATCTCTGGCTTTTTATCATAAGGTGCTAAGTCAAAGATAAACGTTTCAAATTGTAATTTGGAAAGCAAGGCTTTCATAGAGGTATTCTCAATCAGTTCACCCGATTGGATGATTCCAATATTTCGACAAAGCATTTCTGCTTCTTCCAAATAATGAGTCGTCAAAATGATCGTTGTTCCTGCGTTATTCAATTCACGTAGAAATTCCCACATTTCTCGTCTTAATTCAATATCGACACCCGCTGTGGGTTCATCTAGAATCAATAATTTGGGTTCGTGCATCAATGCACGGGCAATCATCAATCGTCGTTTCATCCCACCTGAAAGCATCCGCGCACGAACATTGCGTTTCTCCCACAAATTAGATTGTTTAAGGTATTTTTCACTACGTTTCAATGCTTCATTACGGGATACACCATAGTAACCCGCCTGATTCACGACGATTTGTTGCACCGTTTCAAACGGATTGAAATTGAATTCTTGGGGCACTAAGCCGATTTGTTGTTTTGCTCGTACTAAATCTGTATCCAGATCATAGCCAAATACTTTCACTTTTCCCGATGTCTTATTCACTAATGAAGTGATAATCCCGATCGTTGTTGATTTCCCTGCGCCATTTGGTCCCAGTAGTGCATAAAAATCGCCTTCTTCAACCGTCAGATCGATGCCTCGGAGTGCTTCCACACCTGTCCCATATATTTTTCTTAACTCATTTATCTCAAGAGCATATGTCATTTTTTACTAACTCTCCTTATTTTGTCTGATTTACTATTTTAGCATGTAAAGAGGTTGTGAGAAAGCCGTTAAGCTCCGAATAGTAAGGCGGAAATTGAGAAAATAGTTTCTCATATTTTTTCAATTTTTGACTTACTATTGAAGGAGTTGGCTTTCGAACACCGTTTATCTAGGTTGTGAGAAAGCCGTTAAGCTCCATGCAATAAGATGAAAATGAAAAAACCACAAGTCCTTCCAGAAAATAATTCTGTCGTCTCTGTGGTTTTCACTATCAATGATGGTTTTTAACTAAATACTTTCAGTTTGGGCTTATTTCTTACTCCACTACCCGCCATTGACGATGTTGATCAAAAAAGGCAGCTTCTGCTTGAGCCTCTTTCACGATTGCTGTAGGATACTTCAACACATCTAACAAGGCGATGGCATTTCTTGTCTTTGCAGGCCCTTGTTTTAATTTAAAGTCAAAGCTGATTCCTTTTTCAGGAGTTACTTGCTCTTCAAAATGGACATTGGCACAATCTTTTTTCAAGATCTCAGTCAGTTCGATATCGTGTGTTGCGACAAAGGCTAAAGAAGGGTAGTCGCTCAACCAATTCACGATAGCTGCCGAAGACGCGATCCGTTCAATGGTGTTTGTCCCTTTCAAGATCTCATCGACAAAGCAATAGCAACGTTCTTTGGTTTCCACTTGCTGTAATAAGCGCTTGATCGATTTGATTTCTGAAACAAAGTAACTATCGCCTTCAAATAAATTATCTTCGATCGCCATCGAGGTCAAGACATGACCGGGTTGGATCGTGAAAGATTCGGCTAAAGTAGTTTGGATCGTTTGCGCTAAGATACAGTTGATGGCAATACTTTTGACGTACGTCGATTTTCCTGAAGCATTCGAGCCAGTGACCAATGTGTTCTGTTGCCAATCGATTGGATTGACGACTGCCTCTGCAATCAGAGGATGATACGTATCCTCTGCCATGATCCCGCCTTCTGCAAAGACTGGTTGACAAGAATAGGGCATGTAAGTGCGATAATTCAACACTGCCGCAGCTACTTCTAACTCTCCGAGTAATTGCCATAATTCGATCGCTTGTTCCGTTTTCTTTTCCAATCGACTAATGACAAAATGATATGAAATAAATGGTAACATGAACATCATATTCAAGTAGTCAAAAAACAACTCCGCTTCTGAGCCATTTTTCACTCGAAATGAAAAACCGAACTTTGGGATTTCTTTTAAAGGCTGAACATTTTTTTGTAACTCTGCTTGTAACGGTGTGGCAAACGTGGCTATTTTTTTCGCCGCAGAAATCGTAGAAACAAGATAGCCCATACTATTGAGTTCTGTTTCGAGCGTTTGCTTTTTTATCAAGTAATAAACCGTATTGAATAACACACTAATGATCGTGATATAAATGCCGATCACTTGTCCAAGTAAAAACAAGCCTAAACCAATGAGTGGTAACATGCCTAAAAAGGCAAATAGCCCAATATGACCAATTCTTTTGCTTTTGCCATCTGCTAAGTATTGTTTGGCAAAATTCCGGTCTTTTTTTCCAAGTCGTGCAAATTGATATTGGATTTCTTCTCTCAACTTAGGATTTTCTTGGTAGAAAGTAATCAACTTTTCTAGACGCTGATCTTGTCCAAAATCAAAATTACGCAGTCGCTGATAAAGCGCTTCTGAACCCACACTTGAATACGTATGATTGACCGTTTCGAATACTTCAAACATATCTAGGTCATACCAAGTCAAGTCATCGACTTCACTGTCCCACGTGCGAAACTTTTTTTCTGTCTGCCAAGCTTCTTTTAAGCTCTCCTCCTTATCAAATCGTACTTGATAGGGAAGCTTCCCCCATTTGTAACGGACATCTGCTCTTAATTTTTTTCGCGAATTGATTTCTAAGACAATTAAGATTCCAATGATGCCGACGATCAGGAGCATGATAAATTCTGTTTGACTCATAAATTTTCTCCAATCTATTGAATACTTTAAGTATAGCACTGATTGGAAACATAAATGGAGTTATAAAAAAACTATCCTTCTTTTTCGCCGTATTCATGTTGATTCTAGACACCAACTGATTCCATCGAAAAGTACCTTTTGATTTCCTTCATGTTGCAATCCTTCTGAAAAATGTGCAGGAGTCATACAAAAAACTTTACCTTTGCCATACAGATGTCGCCAAGCGGCGATTGATTCACCATAGTGAGAATAGCTGTGCATCAGAACTTCCGTTTCTCCTATAGCTACTTCAGTGAAATAGTGTTCGTCCCATATTTTGTAAGACTTACCGTTTGGTTCTCGATAGGTTACTTCTGTAGGTTTGGGATGATGAAGGAAGCGCCCCCGCAACATCTCACTAAAAGCAGAGTGGATCGGGTAGCTAGAAAGTCCTGAATGATAGGCAATCAGGCTTCCGCCACTCGCTACATACTCGGTGATCAACTGATCATATGTTTCATTTAACCAAAAAGCGTCATTTGTTTCGGGTGCTAACCGATTTTCCTTTGAAAGGAGGAATAAATCAGGTTGCTCATGTAATGCTTTGGTTAGTTGCTCGATCGTCCGATCAGTCATCTTTAGTTCTTGTGGGAAGTGCTTAGAGATCCCCTGAAAATAGTTGGCTAACGGATCATGCGGATGGTAAGAATCGCCTAACAACGTGATCATTTTTTTCACTAGGAACACACTCCTTTCACTTAGGTACTCGTTTATTATTTTTCATACATGTGACAAATTTCCTTTGTACATTCGTATACTTTACGATAACGCGCATACACCTTTTGGTAAACTTCCACTTGCTGCGGGTTCGGTTGCACAGGGGATTGGTAGGAAACAAAAACACTTGCACATTCGTTCAAATCAGTAAACCAGCCACAGCCTACTGCTGCTAACATAGCGGCACCAAGCCCAGGTCCTTGTTCGGTGGTTAAAGTAACGATTGGTCGATTGAAAATGTCCGCTTGCATTTGGAGCCACGTCTGATTTTTTGCGCCGCCACCGACTGATACGATTGTTTCGATTTTTTGTTGTGTCATCTCTTCCATGATCTCTTGGGAGTCCTTTAGAGAGAAGGTGATCCCTTCTAGCACGCTACGGGTAAAATGTTTCAACTCGTGTTGCGTATCTATCCCAATAAAGCTTCCTCTGATTTGGCTATCACTGTAAGGCGTCCGTTCCCCTACGATATAAGGAGTGAACAATAAGCCATTACTGCCTGCATCAACGCTTCCGATTTCTGATAGCAACTCGCTGAATGAACGATCAGGAGCAAAGCGCTGTTTGAACCAACTCAAGCTGTCGCCAGCTGCTAAGGTCACACCCATGGAATACGCGGCGCCTGAGGCATGTTGGAAGAGATGAAGCTTTCCTTGATAGTCTCTGTCCACATTCTTTTCGTATCGTAGGAATACTCCGCTTGTACCGATGGAACATAGTCCCAGACCTTCTTCTAAAATACCAGCGCCAACAGCGCCACAGGCATTGTCGGCACCGCCTGCGATTACTTTGACTGGCTTGGTAAAGCCGTATCTTTCTTTTAATTCCTCTCTCAATGTCCCCACCACTTCAGTAGAAGCCACTAAAGAAGGTAAGATGGCTGAGTCGATCCCAAATACTTCTAAGATTTCTTCGTCCCACTGCTTCGTTTCTTGATTCAGCAGTAGTGTTCCAGCCGCATCTGAATCGTCCATATGATACGAACCGGTCAACCAGAAACGCAAATAATCTTTCGGTAATTGTATGTGTTTAACCTTTTCCCAACTCGCTGGTTCGTGTTCTTGAACCCATAAGATTTTCGGTAGTGTAAATCCTTCTAAGGCTTTGTTTTTCGTGTGCTGTAACAACTTATCCCCCATTATTTCAGTGATTCGTTGACATTGTGCTGTCGTACGAACATCATTCCATAAAATAGCTGGTCTTACAACTTGATCTGCTTCATCCAAAAGAACTAAGCTGTGCATCTGTCCAGAAAAACTGATGCCTGCCAATTCCTCTTTAAGATCAGTCACTTCCTCTAATAATTCTTTCAATATTTGATCTGCTGCTTTGAGCCAATCCGCCGGTTGTTGCTCGCTATACCCCATCTGCGGATTGCTCATAGGGTAAGAAGCAACTGCTTCTGCCACTAACTTTCCTTTTCGATCAAACACTAGGCCCTTCAAGGCACTTGTTCCTAGATCTAAACCTAATACATACATGAATCGTTCCCCTTTCCGACAAAAACAAGCGAAAGAAACAGTCCGTTCCATCAAGACACCGCCTGTTCCTTTCCACTGATTACATACGCTTTTTATTCTGTTTCTTCTGTACTTTCTACCGAAGAATCTTCTACTGAGTCTGTTTTCACTTTACTTTTTTCTTTTCCATACTCTTCTAACTCTTCCGCTAACACATAGTTGACATCGATCGGAATCGTTGCGTCAATTGTTTCACCGTCGATTGCTTTCACTAAATTCTCGATCACTTGATAACCGATTTGGTACGCATCTTGGTCAACAATCGCTGTGATTCGTTCGTCCGCTACTCCGCTTAACCAAGTGTCCGTATAATCAAATCCATAATGAAGCACTTGTCCTGCTTTTCCTTGAGATTCTAACGCACTCATCACACCAACATTCGGCCCTTCTGAACCTAATGAAAAGACAGTGACTAAGTCTCTATTCGCCGCAATGTAGCCTTCTAATTGTTTTTTAGATTCTGATGGTTGATCATTGTCTTGAATCGTCGCTAAAAACTTAAAGTTCTCAGCATCTTTTCCATAGATCTCTGCAAAACCTTCTTTCAGTCCTTTTTCACGATCGATCATAGTTGGTTGTGCGACGTCCACACAAACGATTGCGATCGAACCGCCGGTAATGCCTTTTGCCTTCATTTCTTCAGCAGCACGTAACCCTAATTCTTTTCCAGCTGAGATATTGTCTGTACCGACGTAAGCTGTCCGATCTTCTGGATTTTCTAAATCGGCATCAAAGGTGATGACTGGAATATTTTTATCCATGGCTGCTTTGATTGGATCAACAAACGCTTTTTTCTCAATCGGTGCAATGGCGATTCCTGCTACGTTTTTGGCAACTGCTTCTCTGATAAAGCCGATATGTTTCTCTTTCTTACTTGGTTCAGCAGAAGGAGATGTTTTCGTGACCAATGTATAGCCCAATTCTTGTGCCGCATCTTCTGCTCCTTTTTTCATGGGGTTCCAATAAGCTCCGGTGTCTACGATTGGAATGAAATACAAGGTCTTTTCACTATCTGCATCCGCAGAATCACTCGTACTACATCCTGTACCAACTAATAATAACGCAACGAACATACTGATGACCCAAAATGATTTTTTTAACATGGTCTTTTCACTCCTTAGGTTGTAATTATGACTGACGACTTGCTCGACGTTTCAAATAATCAATGATGATTGCTAAAATAATGACTAGACCGGTCACTGTATCTTGTAAAAATGAATTTACCCCCATCAATGTCAAGCCATTTTTAAATACTTGTAAGGTTAAGATACCTGCTACCGCTCCACCAATCGTGCCGATGCCACCGCTAAATGATGTACCACCCATGATAGCTGCCGCCATTGCGAACAAGTCTAAGCCATTCGCATCTTTGGAAGCGCCACCATTTAAATTTGAAACAATTAACAAACCAGCAATGGCTGCTAACATTCCTTCAATCATAAACATCTTGATGATATGTTTATCCGTATCGATACCGGATAATCTGGCTGCTTCTTGATTTGACCCTACCACATAGGTATATCTTCCTAGACGCGTATTTTTCATTATAAAAGCAAATACAATAATGATAATTAAAAAAATCAAGGCATTGCTTTTGAACATATCCGTACCGATCGGCGTTTTCGCTAACCGATTGAACCACTCGTTTTCGGAACCGATAAATTGTTCGTCCGTGAAAAAGCCGAGCATCCCTTTGATGACATAACTTGTTCCTAACGTTAAAATAAACGAAGGCAAATCAAATTTCTTGATCAACAAAGCGTTCACCGCGCCTAACATTGCCCCTGTCAATAATGCTAGAAGCACAACGACTGGCGCAGGCATTCCTTGATTTGCCGCATATAAACCGAGCATTCCTGATGCCATTCCGACATAACCAATTGATAGATCCACATAGCCGCAAATCAAAATCATCGCATAAGCAACAGTTAAAATGCCTACCGGTGGAATTTGTTGGAAGAAATTTTCAATATTGAATGTGCTTAAAAAATTCGCATTTGCAATTGAAAAATATAGGACTAAAGCAATTAACACTAAATAAACAGAGTAGTTCATAAAAAGTGACTTGATCGTTAACTTGTTTCGTTTTTCCATCGTTCTCTCCTTTGTTTACATATCCTCTAACTGAAGAATCGTTAATGCTCATTAAGCGTAGCATAGGTCATAATCAATTCTTGCGCCTCATCTTTTCTGCCCTGATACTCAGCGACGACGACTTCTCCTGTAATCTCACCTTCACGAAAAACATGGATTCGATCGCAGATCCCTAATAATTCAGGGATTTCTGAAGAGACGATCAAAATCGTTTTCCCTTGGCGTGCCAACTCATTGATGATCGTATAGATTTCTGATTTTGCCCCCACATCAATACCTTTTGTCGGTTCATCAAAAATATATACTTGATTTGTGGTATTCAACCATTTTGCTAAAACGACTTTTTGCTGATTCCCACCAGAGAGACTGGCAACTGGACGCGCAATATCGCTGATCTTGATCTTCACGTCTTGTACAAACTGATGAGCCGTTTGATTAAGTGATTCATGTTTTAATACAAATCCACCTAGATTCGTTATCGTGATATTGTCTTGGATCGAGAGACCAAGAAACAAGCCTTGATGTTTACGGTCTTCCGTTAGTAGTCCAATTCCTTGACGAATCGCATCCACCGGTGACTTGATCACTACCGGCTGGTTCGCCAATTTGATTTCACCAGATTTTGCTCGATCTGCACCGAAAATCAATCGCATCGTTTCGGTTCGACCACTTCCTACTAACCCCGCAAAGCCCAATACTTCCCCTCGTCTTGCCTGGAAGCTAACATTTTTCACCCGCCCAAAAGAATCAGAAAGATTCAAAACTTGTAAGTAAGTTTCTCCTAATTGGGTAGGTTGTTTCGGATACAGATCGTTGATTTCTCGCCCAACTAAGCGAGCGATGATCGCTTCTTCAGACAAGTTTTTCACTTCATCGGTCAAGATATATTCTCCGTCGCGCATGATCGTGATTCGTTCACCTAATTCAAAGATCTCTTTCATCCGATGAGAGATGTAAATACTTGATACACCTTTTTCCTTCAATCTGCGAATGATAATAAACAAAACTTCGACATCTTTTTCAGACAAAGAAGTCGTCGGCTCATCAAAAATGATCACTTTAGCATTCAAACTAAGCGCTCTGGCAATTTCAACTAATTGTTTATTGGCAGTAGACAGCGAAGCAACCAGTGTAGTAGGAGAAATCGCAGATCCCACTAGATTCAGCCATTGTTGCGTGTCTTCATATAATTTTTTGAAGTCAACAATTCCTAGCGCCTTATTCTTATAGGGCAAACGACCAATAAAAATATTTTCTGCCACAGACAAATCTTCTGCTAGATTCAATTCTTGATGAACAAAGGCAATCCCTAATTCTTGTGCGAAGTCAGGAGTCATTTTAGGGATTTCTTTCCCTTCAAATATGATTTCTCCTTCGTCCTTATCAATCAATCCCGCAAGAATGTTCATTAAAGTAGACTTACCGGCTCCGTTTTCTCCCATAAAAGCATGGATCTCGCCTTTATTTATCTCAAGTCTTGCTTTTTTCAAGACGTGGACAGGGCCAAAACTTTTTTCAATATTAGACATTGAAAATAAACGTTCTTTTTCCATAAAAGATCTCCCCTCTTACTCCTGAAGCGACCACACTGTCCTATTCACTTTGCTTTTCCCGATAATCAAAATAATCAAAAACAGCTGGCAAATCATATCCTGAGTAATCGATGTTGACCATTCCCACAAACGCACCCGTAAAAAATCCACCATGGGTTTGGTTGACATATTCATCGGATAGTACTTTTGCGTCTAACTGGATCGCTAATTCGATCCATGTTTTTCCGTCAAACGAATAAGCATATGTGTAAGTTTCTCTTCTGACGATCGTTTTGAAATAAACAACTGTTACATCCTCTGGAATTGGAATGACCTGTTCCTGCAAATAACTTTTGAATACGCCTTGATTATTCTCAGTGAGTTCAATGACACGACCTTTTTCTTCATGCCAAGTCACTTGGATCATTGACCAATGTTGCGAATTGTAATAATTCGTCAGCCCTGCCATTTGCTGGAAGGTCGTTGGCGAATAGCTCAATGCAGTTTCTGCTTCAAACTCAAATGCTTGCCAACGTCTAGCAACTAGGGAGTTTCCATGTGTATTGGCTAAACTTCCGGCACCTCGTAATGTCAGCTTTCCATCTTTCAAGATGCCGATGTCCTTCGTAAAAGGAACACGTACTGTTTGAAATTGTGGTGGCAGTTCGCTTTGTTCGAAGTTAGTCCTTTCTGGCAGTTTTTCATAAGGGTGAGGTGTCACTCCTTTAGGTGCTTCCACCTCCATGCTCCCTTGTTTTCCACCAACAATTTCTGGCCACAATTCTTTAGACCATGTCACTTTTTGGATCGCTGTTTCTCTGCCTAATGTACACCAGCCACGAGGATCATGGATGGATTCATTTTTGTGATGCCACGGTCGACCAGTCAAATGGGCAAAATACCATTCGCCTTCTGGTGTATCGACTAATGCACCATGCCCGCATTTTTGCAGTGGATTTTCTGGAGAGTCATAGGCAGTTAAAAAGGTCTCTGCTTGGCTTTCAAAAGCTTCTTCTAAAGTTTTTGACCGTGCCACTACTTCTTGGTGCGTATAGACGGTACCACCTTCTGCACAAAACAAATAATAATAACCAAATAACTTATACAGATGTGGGCCTTCCACTAATTTCACGTCAGTACCTTTCCAAATGATCTTACCTGTTTCCGGCAGTAGACGTTGCTCTTCTACTGAATATTCGGTGCATTTGATCCCATTAAATGGATGATGGTATTCGCGATGATCCCATTCCATTTGAACTAGGTATTTGCGGCCATCGTCATCATGGAAAAGAGAAGCATCGAAGCCGACACCGTTCAACCGGATCGGTTGACTCCATGGACCAGTGATCTCTTCTGCGGTAGTCAAATAATTTGTACAATCTTTGAACGCTCCATTGACCACTTTGACATCGGTATAAACTAACCAAAATTTCCCATCCGCATAAGAGAGATCGGGCGCCCAAATCCCTCCTGAATCTTCATTGCCCTTCATATCTAACATCTCGACAGAAGCCAATGGATGTGCCACTAAACGCCAATTCATCAAGTCCTGCGACTCATAGATCTGAACGCCTGGAAACCATTCAAACGTTGAGTTGGCAATGTAATATGTTTCTCCCACACGCACAATAGACGGATCAGCATGAAAACCTGTTAATACTGGATTTTTAATTTTCATCGTACACCTCACTCTATTTTTTTAGGAGAATCCCTTTCAACCATCCAAAGGAGTCAGTGACATCTATCCTTAGCTAACTGAATGAGACTCTCCATAAGTTGGATTAAACTAAATAATCATTCAAACAAGATTTGACATATTCGATATGGCTTGATTCCAGCTCGATATCTTTCAACTTCAATGCATAGTCAGTCAAACTTTCCAAATCTTCCTTGTCGTTGACAATGGATTCCCCAATGCCTTCTTGGAACGTAGCATAGCGTTTCTCTTTTAAGGTATCGAAGAAGCGATCCTCTTTTAATTTCGCTGCTGCCTTCAGCCCTCTAGCAAAGGTATCCATCCCTGCGATATGTGCTAAGAATAGATCTTCCATGGCAAAACTGGAACGACGGACTTTCGAATCAAAATTGATTCCTCCTGGTGCGATACCGCCATTTTCTAAGACACCATACATGGCCAATGTGACATCATAGACGTTCGTTGGGAACTCATCAGTATCCCAACCAAGCAACACATCTCCTTGATTCGCATCTAGGGAACCTAACGCGTTGTTGATCCGTGCTACTTCGATCTCATGTTCAAACGTATGCCCAGCTAACGTAGCATGATTGGCCTCTAGATTCAGTTTGAATTTCTCTTGTAAACCATATTTTTGAATAAATTGTAAAGCCGTTGCGGCATCAAAATCATATTGATGTTTACTTGGCTCCATTGGTTTTGGTTCAATCAAGAATTGTGGCGTATGACCGATTTTTTCACTATACGCGATCGCCATTTTGAACAAACGTGCAATATTATCTTGTTCAAACGCCATATCCGTATTCAACAACGTTTCATACCCTTCACGACCACCCCAGAATACATAATTTTGACCGTTGAGTTTTTTTGATATGTCTAAGCCTTTTTTGACTTGAGCAGCAGCATAGGCAAAGACATCCGCATGATTCGTTGAAGCTGCCCCATTCACGTAGCGTGGGTGGCTGAACATATTTGCAGTATTCCAAAGTAGTTTGATTCCCGTACGCTCCATCTGTTCCTTGATCAAATCTGTGATTTCATCTAAGTTTGCATAGAATTCTTCTAAACTATTCCCTTCAGGCGCGATATCGACATCATGGAAACAAAAATATTCGACACCTAATTTTTCTAAAATCTCAAAAAAGGCCGCTACTCGATTTTTTGCGGTTTCCATTTCAGTCGCACCTAGCCACGTTCTTTGATTGACTGGTGAGCCGAATGGATCACTGCCATCTTGTGTCATGGTATGCCAGTAAGCAACAGCAAATCGTAAATGCTCCTTCATCGTTTGACCGGCAACTACCTCTTCTGGATTGAAATGGCGAAAAGCAAAGGGATTGGTTGTCGTTGTTCCTTCATATTGGATTTTTTCTATTTGTGGAAAATAGCTCATATCATATTCCTCCTAATTTATTCATTCTTTATTAGTTAGTTCATCTAACAAACTAACTTAACAAGCATATAGTATACGCTTTCATAATTATAGTCAAGTTATTTTTTTATTATTATCAAAGCATTTATATTCGAATGAAGTTAATTTATTTACTTTACAAAACGAAATAGCTATAGATAAATAACTAGAAAAATAATGAGATTACCAGTATACTTTAGAACGTATCCTCATTACATAATGAATAGGAAGTGATTTACTTTGAAAAATCCAACGTATACTCGACGGAGCCCAAATGAGTCTCTCTGTTTAGAATTGATTATGAATCAACCAGCTCTTTCTCGTGCCGAGCTTTCAGCCATAACTGGACTAACCAAAGCAACTGTGTCCTCCATTGTGAAAAAATTGATCGATGATCAACTAGTCATCGAGACCGGCATTGGAGAATCTAGTAATGTCGGTGGACGTAAACCGATCATTCTTCAATATAACGGAAAAGCTGGGCTCTCTATTTCCATTGACATCGGCTATAATTACATCCATGGTCTCCTTACTTATCTAGATGGGGAAGAGATCCAACATATCCAAAAAAAGCCAATCACATTAGATGAGGAAGCCATCCATCTATATCTTTCAGAAATCTTCACGTTATTTGAACAACATCTTCCGACGACAGAATATGGGATTATTGGAGTAGCAATTGCCGTGCATGGCCCTGTCTACCATGGTGAGCCAATTTTTGGCCCTCATTACAATTTCGATCACATTCCTTTTCGTAAAATAGCTGAAAAACTGAGAAACTATCCTGTCTATTTAGAAAATGAAGCAAATCTTGCAGCTTTAGGTGAGTATAGCTTTACCTCAGATTCGGAAAATCTTGTCAGTATCAATATGCATAGCGGCATTGGTGCAGGAATCGTCAAAAATGGGAATTTAGAGGTTGGTGCACATGGTTTTGCTGGTGAAATCGGTCATCAGATCATCGTGATGGACGGTAAGGAATGTCGCTGTGGCAACCGAGGTTGTTTGGAAATGTACGCTGCCAACAAAGTCTGCTACGATCGATTTGCTCAGAAAAAAAAGTTGGACTATGTCAATGCCATCATCCTTCGAGAATATGTTCAAAACCAAGATCGTGATGCATTACAGGTCGTGGAGGAAAATATCAACTACTTGACGATCGGTATCAACAACTTGATCGCCCATTATGACCCATCGATCATTATTTTGAATAGCTCACTTTATCGCGAAATACCTGATATGATCGAACAATTAAAAGGGAATCTGCACAATCATTTTTCGAATCAATTAGTCGTCCGCAACAGTTCCTTGAACGAAAAAGCGACACTTCTAGGAGGATTGGTCTTAAATCTCCAACACTTTTTAGAAATCAAACACCTGAAATTAAAATAATCATGAATCAATAAAAAAATCTGCCAAACCGGAAATCATTGAATTCCAGTTTGGCAGATTTTATCTAAATAAAGTACTCGTATCTTTAACTTGAAATTTTAAATAGTAAAAGAACAAAAATACCTTCTACAATTGATCAAACACTTCAACAACATGTTCCACTGTAAACTGATAATTTTGGATGATCGTTTCCCCAGGTGCGCTCGCGCCGAAACGATCAATCGCAATGATTGCCCCTGCTGTCCCTGTATAGCGCTCCCAGCCAAATGAAGCAGCCATTTCGATAGAAACACGTTTCGTCACTGCTTTTGGCAAGACACTTTCTTGATATTCCGCGGATTGTTGTTCAAACAAATCAAAACTTGGCATAGAAACCACTGAGACATCTTTTCCTTGTTCCGCCAATACTTTTTGCGCTTTAACAGCTAGATCCACTTCTGAACCTGTCGCGATCAAGATTCCTTCTGGTTGTTCCCCTTTAGCCGGAGACAAGACATAGGCACCTTTTTTAACCATATCATCTGCCACTTCTTTCGTTGTTGGAAGAACTGGTAGATTTTGACGACTCAAGACTAAGATCGTTGGTGTATCTGTGGATTCCATCGCTACTTTCCATGCCGCACGAGTTTCGTTCCCGTCCGCCGGACGTAAGACATGGACACCTGGCATACTTCTAACCGAAGCCAATTGTTCCACTGGCTCATGCGTCGGGCCATCTTCACCAACTGCTACAGAGTCATGGGTCAAGACATAAATGACTGGCGTGTTTTGGATCGCTGCTAAACGCACAGCTGGTCGCAAGTAATCCACAAAGACAAAGAATGTTCCCCCATAGATCCTGGTACCGCCATGCAATTGGATCCCGTTCATCGCTGATGCCATCGCAAACTCACGAACACCAAACCAAATGTTGCGGCCTTCATAGTGTTCAGGCGTGAAGTCTTTGTCTGCTGTGACCATCGTATTGTTTGATCCGGATAGATCGGCAGAACCACCCCAGAAACTTGGGATCGCTTTTGATAATGCTTGGATCATCTCTTTACTTGAGACACGACTGGCTTGGCTTTCACCTTCGTCGTATGTTGGAAGCTCTGCATCCCAATTCTCTGGTAATTTTCCAGCAAAGGCATCTTCGAATTGTTGCGCTAATTCTGGATACGCTGCTTTGTATGCTGCGAACATCTCACGCCAAGCATTTTCAGCTTTTTCGCCTTCTTCAACCATCGTTTGACGGAAGCGTTCCGCCACTTCTTCTGGTACGGTAAAGTCAGGGTATTCCCAACCATAGATCTCTTTGGCTTTTTGAATGCCTTCTAAGCCAAGTGGTGCGCCGTGGACCGCAGAAGTTCCTTGGTTTGGTGCACCAAATCCGATGACCGTTTTCACTTCGATCAATGTCGGTTTGTCTGTTTCGGCTTTCGCTTCTTCAATTGCTTTTGAGATGGCTTCTAAATCATTGCCGTCTTTGACCAAGAGATGTTGCCAACCGTAAGCTTCATACCGTACGCCAACATTTTCAGTGAAGGCTTTTGAGGTTGGTCCATCTAAAGAAATATCGTTTGAATCGTATAAAACGATCAATTTACCAAGTTTCATATGACCAGCCATCGAACTTGCTTCTTGAGACACGCCTTCCATCAAGTCGCCATCGCCACATAACGCATAGGTATAATGGTCAACGACGTTGAATTGGTCTTTGTTGTAGGTCGCTGCTAGATGCGCTTCTGCCATTGCCATCCCCACAGCCATCGCGATCCCTTGACCTAAAGGACCAGTCGTTGCTTCGACGCCGTCCGTATGGTTGACCTCAGGGTGTCCCGGTGTTTTTGAATCCCATTGACGGAATTGTTTCAAGTCATCAATCGTCACTTGGTACCCTGCTAAGTGCAACAAGCTGTACAACATCGCTGAACCATGTCCCGCAGATAAGACAAAACGGTCACGGTCTGCCCAGTTTTTAGAAGTTTTCGGATTCACTTTCAAGTGTTTCGTCCAAAGGGCATAAGCCATTGGCGCGGCACCCATTGGTAACCCCGGATGTCCTGAATTTGCTTTTTGTACTGCATCAACACTCAATGTACGGATCGTATTCACACCAAGCTGATCTACTTTATCAAACAATATAATTCCTCCTTGTTCATTTCTATAAAATAATGTCCATTCCTTAAATTTCACTTTGAAAATAAGACAGAAGAATCAAAAATGAATGAGGCATTCTCGATTTTCCTGTCTTATTACTCGATGGTGACCGACTTTCTCACGACCTAGATAAATGGTGTTCAAAAAGCTGACCTTCAACATTAAGCTGAAAAATCAAAAAATATAGAAAGCTATTTTCTGATTTCCCATCTTACTGCTCAGGTCAATGCGCTTTTCTCACGACCTTCTTTTACCCGATCGTTTTCCCAGTCATTTCTTCATAATCGGTTTTCATGATTTCCCATGACTTTTCGATTTTTTCATCTAAACCAAACAAGCCACTACGACCAACGATATAAATATCTGGTCCTGCTGCATCGATTCGTTTGAAGGATTTACGGTTAGAAGAGCCGTCCATTTCAATCACATAATTATACCCTTTTTCTTCGCGGAGTTCGCGTAAAGCAACGATTTTATCCAGTGTACTTTCAATAAACCGTTGTCCAGCAAATCCTGGATCGATCGTCATGATCGTGATTTTATCGACCAATTCGATGTATGGGAAGATGGCTTCGATCGGTGTTTCTGGGTTCAAAACGACGCCAGCTTTTAACCCTGCATCATGGATTTGATCGATCAAACGAAAGGCTAAACCATCTAATAATTCGGCGTGCATACAGATCCATTCACACTTTTGCTCGATTAATTGATTCACCCAAAAACTTTGGTCTTTAACCATTAAGTGCGCAGACATTGGTAGATTACTGATTTTACGTACCTCATCAATGAACCATGGAGATAATGTGATATTTGGTACATAATGACCATCCATGATATCGATATGGTAAGAATCGACATGATCATTTAAAAATTCGATTTGTTCTTTGAACTTATCTAAGTCCATCGTCATCAATGAAGGTGAAAATTCCACTTTTCCCATTTATTTGTTCCCTCCTTGAAAGCTTTCCCAGTCCGCCATGAATTGAGCAATCCCTTTATCTGTCAATGGATGGCTCCACAACGTTTGGTACAATGATGGCGGTACAGTGGCAATATGTGCGCCAACTAAACTCGCTTTTTCCACATGTTCCGAATTACGGACACTTGCTGCAATGATTTCTGTAGAGAACCCGTAAGTATCTAGTACTTCACGTAGTTTTGCGACAAGCTCGATCCCGCTTGTTCCGGTATCATCTAATCGACCTAAAAATGGTGAAATAAATGTCGCACCTGCTTTTGCTGCTAGCAACCCTTGTGCCACAGAGAAAATCAATGTGACATTGGTCTTGATCCCCAATTTAGATAATTCGTTCGTCGCTTTCAATCCTTCTTCTGTCATAGGGATCTTGATCACAATGTTTTCCGCCCATTGGACGATTTCTTTCGCTTCTGCGACCATACCGTCTGCTTCCAAACTAGTCACTTCTGCTGAGACAGGTCCGTCAACGATCGAACAGACTTCTTTGATAACTTCTTCAAACACGCGTCCTTCTTTGGCAATGATCGTCGGATTAGTTGTCACCCCATCGACTAAACCTAGCGCATTGATTTTTTTGATTGCTGTTACATCTGCTGTATCTAGAAAAAATTTCATCGATTTTGCCCCTCTTTTTTACGCACTTATTTTAAAAAATCTGAATATCATCTAAACTGATATCTTCTTCCTCTTTCTCTACTACTAAATCCATTTCTTCTTCCGGCACGTTCTTTTTGATCACAGCTAAAACGACGGCTGTTACTAAGACGTTCACTAAGATTGCGATCACACCTGCCCATGGTCGAGACATCGTTGGGATCATCAAGACACCACCGAAAGGAACCGTTGCATCCGCACCTAAGATCATCGTTGTTGCACCACCAGCAAATCCACCGATAGCTGTTGCGACTACGCCACGTACGATATCGTTCATAACTAAAGGAATCACACCTTCAACGATATTGATGACACCCATTGGTACGGCTGATTTCAGTGTTTCTACTTCCACTTTTGTATAGATATTCTTGCGGAACATTTTTGCGATAAAATAAGCTAACCCAAAACCGATCGGTGTGGCTGTATTCACCAATTGCAATGCGGTGATTGGGCCATTCAACCCTTCCGCTTGCATCGTCAAAACAAAGGCAAATACGGTTTTGTTGATTGGACCACCGTAGTCGATCCCACTTAATAAGCCGATCACACCACCAAAAATCAATAAGGAAGAATTGCCTAATCCATCTAAGAAATTCGTTAATAATAGCGTTAATGCTGCGATTGGCGCGCCAATGATATACACCATGACCAAGCCACCAACAATTGAAGCAATAAATGGAATAATCAATGTTGGCATCAATCCTTTTGCCCATTTTGGTACTTTGACATGTTTTAAAATACCTAAAACCAGATACCCTGCTAAGTAACCACCTAAAATCCCACCGATAAAACCAGCACCAATTGCATTTGCTGTTAAACCAATAATGAAACCTGGTGCGATCCCTGGTTTAGCTGCAATGGAATAAGAAATCCCAGTAGCGATCACAACTGGTAATAATCCTAAACCAGCGCCACCCATCGTCGCTAACGCATCCCAAATCGAAAACTCGCCTTGTACAAGTGTTCCTTGACTTGTTCCGCCAAATGCCATGCCGATTGCAATTAGGAATCCGGCACCGCATACGATTGGAATCAAATATGAAATCGCTGTCAATAAATGTCCTTTTAAATTTAACTTTTTAATTGCCTCCATTTTTTTGTCTCCCCCATTCTGGTAATTATTGTTGTACGACTACTTCTTCTACTTTTTCAATCAACTTACTCGGTGATTTTACAGCAACTTCTGTCGGTACTTGTACGATTCGTTTTCCTTCAAAACGTTCACGACCACTGATTTTGACATCTACAGCTAAAATCACGACATCTGCTTGACTGATTTGCTCTGCCGTCAATTCATTTTCGATCCCGATCGTTCCTTGTGTTTCCACATGTATCTCATGCCCTGCCTTTTTTGCGGCATTCTCCAACTTTTCTTGCGCAATGTACGTATGAGCGATACCCACCGTACATGCTGCTACTCCAACGATTTTCATTTTTTTCTTCCTCCTCACTCTCTAGCAAAATGCAGCAACTACTTCATCGATTTCTCTTGCAGCAATCAAACGTTCCACCACTTCATCATTTCCTAACTTACGGGCAAATAAGGACAACAATTTTAAATGTTTTTGCGCGCCCTCCGTATCGTCTCCGACTGCAAACAAGATGATCCCTTTCACGCCCTTACCATCTAATGTTTCCCAAGGGATTTCATTTTCGGTCACCCCGATCGCCACACCGACCTTCTTCACATACGCACTTTTTCCATGTGGAATAGCGATATAATTACCGATCCCTGTTTGACCTTGCGCTTCTCGTAAATAAATATCTTTCACAAATGCTTCGACATCCGTAATGTATTCTTGTTCATATAAACGATTGGCTAATTCATACAAGACCTCATCTTTCGTTTTTCCGTTTAAGTTCGTTTTGATGATTGTTGGATCAATGATTTCTTTGATCTCCATTTTCCTCACTCCTCATTAGTTACTGACAACTTCCATTGCTTTTTCGATTAATTTGTTTGGTGATTTTACCGCGATCTCTGTTGGTACTTGGATGATTTTCTTTCCTTCGAAACGTTCCCGTCCACTGATCTTGACATCCACTGCTAGAATCACGATATCGGCTTGATCGATGGCTTCTTGTGGCAATTCATTTTCAATGCCGATCGTTCCTTGGGTTTCGACATGGATCTCATGACCCGCTTTTTTCGCTGCATTCTCTAATTTTTCTTGTGCAATATACGTATGGGCAATACCCACTGTACATGCTGCTACTCCAACGATTTTCATTATTGGTTCCTCCAATTTTTGATAGTATGTTTATCGTTCTGTGAAATTACCTGCTTTCAATTCATCTAGATAGTCAGGATCAGCCAGTTGTCGCATAAAATCAGCAAGCTGTCGTTTGACTGCCAGTGTTTCGTTTTCTGCTAGTAAGACAACGATGATCAATTCCACTTGTAAGATTCGTTCCGACCATTCAGTAATTGGCTGTTGGGGACGAATCACCCAGACCTGTGTTTTGGCTAACGCTGGATGTTCAAGATGAGGTAAAATCACGCCTTCCTCAATTTGGATATCTCCTACCGCTTCTCGTTGAAACAATGCCTGTTGGATCGCTTGTGCCTCTTCTTTTGAAGCAGGAAAGACATGTTGACTGACCCATTCATAGGTTTCTGCCTTTGACGTTAATGTAATCTGATCGAATGTTTCCACGAAATTATCTATCATGATAAATATCCTCGATTTTCTTTTGGATTCTTGACTGATCATCAGCGGTCAACATCGCACTAACGATCAGAGATTGAACAGGAAACGCTTCTTTCAACCCAACTGTCGTTAAAATCAACTCGATTCCTGGCGTCTTTTCTAACACCGATTGGTAATTTTTAGTACTGATCACATCTACGATTTCTAATTCCGGGAATTTTTTGGCTAACTTCACTTTCAATAATTCAGAAGTCCCTACGCCAGTTGTACACATGATCAGTGTTTGGATTGGAAATTGGTGCGTCTCGATGATTCGTGCAAAATACAAGGTGATAAACCCGATCTCATCAGGCGTGATTGTTGGTAGCTGAAACGTTTGACTCACCTGTTCAGACACTTCAGCAACAGCATTAAAAATCGTTTCATACGTTAATTGGATTTGATCCAACAAACTATTTTTCACTCTGATTTGATGACGCAACCGATTAATCAAAGGTTTGATATGATTAGCAAGATCTGTAAAAATCATCTCGCTTGCTACATTGAGATTTAGTTTCTCACCTACTTGATACAAGTAATAAGAAGTAATCTCAATCACTTCTTCTGTGAACGTTTGGGTCTTCGTTTGACTATTATCCGTTCTGGAAGAAAGTAAATATTGATAGAGATAGTAGATCTCACTTAATGGTAATTTCGTTTTCAAATACACTTCCACTTGGCGGATCACTTCAATGGCAATATCACGGATCAAAGATTCATTATCTAAAACTTGTAATTGTTCCATCGTTAATTTTTCTCCAGTGGCTTGATAATTCGTTTTTCTTGCGCGGCGTACCGCAATGTAGAGATGGGAGAAAATATTGATATTGTATGGGTAAGGAATCGTGCCATTGAGTTTCTTTTCAATTAGCTTGATCTGTTCGATGACAAAATTCGCATCGTAGCGATTAAACGCAAATTCATCCGATAAAGCGATTTCATCAATGTCGAAAATATTCAATCGTTGAATCAACTCAGTGATTGCTCGACGGATATTCTCTTCCTTTCCTTTGATGGCTAGTGTTCGATTTTTGCGGATCAATTGCAGATCATACGCTGAAATCCGTTCCGCAATGATTTTTTCATCATTCGCGATCGCTGAATCACCAACATAATAGGTTTGATACAAATCAATGACTTTAAGGGCTTTCGGCGAGGATAATAATAATTCTTCCATCACATTATTTTGCCGTTCTGACGGTAGCACTTCCACAGAAGACACAATTGTTTGGTTCGTCTGTGCAATATATTTTTCATAATCCAGTTTGTACCCCCGACCCTTTTCAGACAAAATCAGTGGCCCATTCGGAAACTCGTCATTTATTTTTTTAACCAAGCGGTAGACCGTCTTGGTAGAGGTACTCATTAACTCTGCCAACACTTCAGCAGTAACATAATCTCTTTGCTTTGATAAAAGAAGCGTTAATTTATTCCCTCGATCCATTTGACTAGTCATAGCTCTATCCCCCCCGTATCTTTATCATAAGCGATTTTTTTTATTCTGCTTCACTACATAATGTCCCTTGCAGCGGACAAAATGTATTCGGTTACACAAGGTTGTGAAAGAAGTGGTCAGCACTGAGTAATAAGACAGAAAAATCGAAAATGGCTTTTTCATTTTTGATTTTTTTGGCTTATTATTGAAGTGTTGCTTCTTGAACACCGTTTATCATAGGTTGTGAGAAAAGCGTTTTGACCTGAGCAGTAAGATGGAAAATCAGAAAATAACTTTTCATATTTTTTATTTTTCAGCTTACTCTTGAAGGTCAGCTATTTTAACAACCAAATAGTTATATTTTTTGAAACTAAAGATAACTATATGAAAACATAACATTTTGCTCATCAATTTTAAAGCGAACATCATAAATATCCTTTTGAAATATTTTTGATAAGAGATTTTATTTCCCTCATTTGGCTTGATTTAATCGTAATTCCAACTTAAATCACTTGAACAACCTCACAGCTTTAAAATAACTATCACTATTAAATAAGATAACTTTCTTACCAAACTCATGATTTACAAATAAGTTAAACAAGTGGACTCACAAATCACGTAATGTCTTTACTATCGGATACACAATCTGTCACAGAGATAGCTTCCATGCAAATAAGGCGATATCCATAAAAATTCCAATGATTTTTATGGATATCACCTTATTTATTGAGATTAACAACTACCGTCCCACCTCAATTTTTTGATTGTTAAATATTGATTTTTTGAGGATTACCGCTTTTAACAGCAATGAAAAACGGTATTTCTCATCAATTTGCTGGTACATCACTTAATGACCAATTGATGGTCGCTTGGTAAGGTTTTCCTACCGCTATTTTATCGCCATCGACCTGCAACTGGACATCTTCATAACTTAACTCCCAAGCACCTTGACCAGTTCCAGCGGCGGCATCCATGACAGAAACCGCAGCACCATCTTCTTGTAATGTAAAGTCAAGCGCTTGAGGTGCTTTTGCAGTATTCTCTGTCGTTGTGTTTAAAGTGCCTGCATGAAAACTGATACTTGCACCTTTTAAGAATGTACCGAACGGTGCAGTCTCCAAATCAGCCATTGTATCACTCGTAAATTGTTGTGACATTGATGCTGTAACGTGCCAACCTTTGTTTGTATAGGATTCATCGGTGACTTTTAAACCCGTCTGTGTCTCACTGCCGTATGAGTGAGTTCCCGATTTCAATGTCTGTGTGCCAAACTCAACAGTTGGTACTTCATCAAGTGTTGGCATAGCTGGCGGCGCTGTGACATTTAGAGTAAAAGCTACAGTGCCTGCTTGGTAGTACTTATTCGCCCCAGCGGCTAAAGCCTCACTCAGACTTCCATACGTGTTTCCATCAGGTGCTGTCACATCTTTGATTGTGACACCAGCAGGAAGTTCAGGTAACTGCTCGCTAGGATCTTTGATGACCCCACCAGTTACACCTACCTCAGAAGGAATGTCTGGTAAACTTGGTGCTACAGCTCGCGTACTATCGACATAATTGTAGGAAAAGCTCGCAGAGGCACGTTCAGCTGTCAGATAAATACTAAAATGGTTTGCCCACTTGTTATTCGATAGGTCATCAAATGTAGGATTAGCTACAATCGCAGAAGCTAGATCTGGATATGTCTGCCCATTCTTTCCATCTGGCCCCACGATATGATCCACTTTATAGCCAGCTGGTACAGTCAACGAAGGAATATTCGTAATTGAATGACCAAAATCACCGGTAACCAATGCTGGATTTGGGACCGGTAAAGTTGCCGCTACTCCTTCTGTTACTATCATAGTTGAAGACGGATCGCCTCCAGTTAACCCAGTGATAGCATCTGTGACAATACCCGTTCCTGGTGTTTTTTCAGTGTAGTATGTCTTAAAATCCGCCGTTTCGGCTATCGGTGAATAGTACACATTGATTGCATTAGGGTTTGCTTCATTATATTCATCATAGTTTGCGACTTTGATTGAAGTAGAAGAAGAAAAATTATAGCCATTGATTCTAGGCACAACAAATGTGTAATTATCTGATGCATTTGCGAGACTATTTGTTACACCAATCGTATCCCCAGTATTCGCAGTGATTTTCGCAGCAGTTACACCTTTGATTGGCTGATTCGTCGTTTTATCAATAAAATTCACCGGGAAAGTAACTGTTCCGCGTGTTGCAGAGAACGATGCATTCTTAGAAGCATTCGCTCCTTGAATGACTCCTGTGTTATTTCCGGTAATGGCTAAACTCCCAAATGACATGTTCTTTTTTAGGGTGATTGTTCTTGAAATTGTTTGTGGTTTGTATGCGCCATTGTTGTTATACCCACTATCTGGCGCTGCAGTAAGACTCAGTGTACCCGTATAAGTACCATTTTTATTATCCACAATATTTGACCATGTCATTGTTTGCGTTTCAGAACTCCATCTAGTACTTCCTGAACCTTGAAATTGTAACGGTGCCGATATTTGTACCCACGGCACAGTGGTAGAACTTGATTGTTCGATTGCGCCATTAGCATCTGTTTTACGAATTTCAATTTTATCTTGTCCTTTATTGGTGCCACTTGGTCCATCAAATGTTCCGTTATACCAAATATCACGTCCTATAAAGAAACTATCTTTCAAGCCTGCAATTCCTAGCTGCTGTCCTGTTGCATTGGGTGCATTTTGTTTGATCATGTCATTATTTGCCGGAGTCAAAAAGAATCCCGATGCATCCCCCATTTTCCAGACATCTGCTTTATCATACCAATAGGGCGTTTTGATTGTTAATGGTTTAGAAAAATCAAGTGTTGCTCTGATTGATTGATACACCCATGAATTTTTAACTGAGTTCGCTAACCATAAATAATTATTTCCCGAAGGATCCCATTTCCACCATTTGCTGTCACCAGCTAAGATATTCCAGTTATTAGCATTCTGTTGGAATCCGCTATCCAATTCATGGTTGCCTGTATCGGAATTTCCCCCAGGTTCTAATGCTCCCGAAGTAATTACAGCAGCTTCGACCTTCAGCTCAATTCTATGGCTCAAAAGAGTAAGGGTTGGTAGGAAAAAAATTGACATTCCAACAATCACTCGAGCCAGTATTTTTTTCTTTTTGTACATAAATGTTCTCTTCTTTCTTTGGGATAGTTAACCCACTTCATAATTCACTTAGACTATGGTATATATTCAACAACAAAAAAATATCTAATAAATCACTTGATTAATCACTATATAACGTTACCTGTCATCTACTTTTTCATCTTCATTTTTAGATGTTCATGTAAAGAAATGATGTCTCGCATGAATATTTCTTATGTTCCCTAATACTTACCATATTTAAAACTCATCTTGATTTATAGTAGCAGAAAAGACTCGGTCATTATTATATTTTTTTTGAAAAAAAAGGAAAATATCACACAGATATTCATTTTAAAAAGATTCAAATCCTTCCTACAAAAAACATTCGAACAAACGATATAATATAAACATTCCAGAAAAGAAATACCATTTTTTTGAAGTTGGTAGTAGCACACATATTCCCTTATGAGAATTTTTTTATTAAGTGTAGATTACATTAGGATTTCCCTTCATATATCTATATAATATGAGTAAAAGAAAACTTATTTTCAATTAGATATAAACTCAATGGGGGTGAGAGCATGAGAGAGTATTTTTTCAACTATAAAGAAAAGGAAATCATACAATTCTTCCAATATTGTTACATAAACAAAAAAGAATACTATCCTAAAAAAAGTATCCAAGAGGCACTCAATATTTCAGAATATCGCTATAAAGCGATTGGTAATAGTGTGGAAGAAATCAAATTAAAATACCCTACTTTTCAATTTCAATATGACAAACATGGATTGTCTATTCATTTTTCAAAAGAATTTTTATTGCTCAAAGTTTATATTCTACTGTTTAAAGAAACCGTAGGATTTAAATTTCTCCTCTCTATTTATAATGAAAATTTTCAGAATTTGGATCGTTTTGCTGAATCCGTCCACCTGCATCAACAAAGCGTTCTACCTAAACTTAAACCCATTCGTATGTTATTAAAAGAATACTCACTTGAATATTTATTGTTTAAGAAGAAAATCAGTGGCGATGAATATCGTACTCGTCATTTTTTCTTTACGCTGTTCTGGCATTTACATGACGAAGAAGATCCAATTATCCCTGAATATCCTGAAAGTTTTCAGGCTCTAGCAACTATGATTCATGAATGTCTCCCCATGCATTCTCATGAAGACATACGTAAACTTTATCTATTTATGAAAATCACGCAACATCGATTGAAAAATGGCTATATGATCACTGAATTGCCAGAAGTGATTGCTAAAGTAAGAAATCCTTTAATTTCTTATGAGGTTTTTAAACAACAAATACAAGGAAAAGAAATAACTAATCTTTTTTTCAAAAAAAATCTGAATGAAGTTGAGATCAATTATCTGTACTATGTGTTTACCGTCGTACCAACTTATACTTGTTTTGAAGAAAAATTACCACCTTTTCGTGACTTTTATAACAAAGAATACAACAAAATTGAACAAACGATTTTCCACCAGTTATCTCAACATATGAAACGAAAATTAACGACACAAGAAGAAGATTTTCTTTCCGTCAATATAATCTATCGAACGACTTATTTTCTCAGTTATGGCAGTGACGAGTTTGTGCCTCCTTATTCCGACTTAGAGTACTTTGATTTTAATGATCCGACTAGAAACCATTACCATAAAATCATAGATGAGATCATCGCACAAATGCCATTGAAGGAAGAAAAATGGCAACGGATCATTACTAGTCAGTCTTTTCGTTCGTCGCTTTTCCAACTATTGTCGTGTGTTCTTGAAATACACCATGAACCGGTAAAAGTAGCAATACTATCTAAATTCGGAAAAATCCATAAGACAGAGCTAAGTAGCTACTTGATAAAACTCAATCCTCGACCGATTGAAATAGTTGCGTATGATCAATCTCCTGATATTATTTTTTGTGACTTTCCACTAAAAGAGGGACGAATACTCAATCCACAGGCAGAAATCTTTTTTATAAGTGTGAAACCGACACCGTCTCAATGGCTTGAAATAGTGAATTTCATTGATGCAGTTCGAACAAAAAAACAATTTGGTTATTTGTTATAAAATAAAAAATAAGCTGCCAAAACCTAAGTTTGGCAGCCTAATCTATCTAAAATCTCGATTATCCACCATCCTGTACAACTGAAACCTTATCAAACGAAAGGGCAATAACGCTGATAAACTTTTTTGGAGTGTCTTCAGTCACGTACGCCAAACGAAAATCAAGAAGAAAGTAGCTATAAGAATCAAACTAATGAATGGTAGCAGAAACGTAGTGATATATTGCTGACCTTCTACGTTTTTTATTGTTGCAGCCGTTTGGCTGAACTGGCTAGCATTCGGTGATTTCCCTTTGACCTTTCGCGCTTGAATAAACACGCGTCTTGAGGTTTGCTGCACTTGATCACATGTTACTAAGAAAAGGTAATCTGCTCCCTTATTCGCAAGTTGATCAATGTCTTTTTCATCAATCACCGTATTTTCTTCTACCAAGTATTGGTAATAGTGATCAAAATATTGAACATAGATCACATCTCCCTTTTTTAGCTCATCGATTCGAGCAAACAAAAGATTATACTCACCTACATGGTGTCCAATAAGTGTCAATGTCCCTCTTTCAGGTTCACGTTCAGGAAACAAGTCGACAACACCATTGATCATATTTTTTGTCGTTAGTCCAACAAAAATCGGTTGTATGATCTTTACATTTGGAATCACTATCTGACCAATTGCTGAGGTATTTTTTTCTGTTGTATGCGTAAAGATATCTTTAACATTCAAGCGCTCGATCTTCTCTGGTACGTCAATTATTTTTGGTAAATTTGTTCGAAACGCCGTCTGTGTCAATTGTGCATGTGTCGAAATCATAAAATATTTTGAAAATGGAATAGCAAAAAGTATGAGTGAGAGCATCAACAGAAAACTGATCACAAGTTTTAAAGTAACATTGCTCTTTACATATCCCGTTGGTCTATACTTGCTACTCATTGTTTCTACCTCCATTCGTTCAAAAATAAGCTAACTGCAGTTTATTGTCATTTTTTACATGTGATTTCAGCAGAGTGATTTCGAAAGATTTTTTAAGGCGCTAAAATCAAGGACCAGCTGAGAGTTCCAGTAAAACGAGTATTCGTTTTTTGATTAATTACAGGAGCTTCTAAGAAAAATCTTTGATTGACCCAACTATCTGATATATCTGTAAGACCAGTAGATGGTGCATTTTGATTAAAAATGATCAATGGACTACTACTTAAAAATTGATTGCTTGTTCCATCATAAAATCCTAGCCTACCATCAAAAGAGATCCCATTCAAAACAGTTTGGCCAGTTGCATCTACTTCATGAATTGCTTCCCTTTGAGCCACTGCCACAGACCAATTCGATTGATAACTTGAATCTCGACTGTCATTTACCGCAATCTTATCGTCTAGCTTTCCTACGAGTCGCTGTGTTTGGCTCGTTACTTCATTAAGACCAAAGTCAATCGTATGTGGCACAGTCAAGTTAATCTCCCCGCGATCAAGCAAATGGACAATAAATTCGCCTTGATCGACAAAATACGGATTTTCCATTTGTGCATCAGTTATATTATCGTAGGTCTTGCCATTAGGACCAGTTACAGTCTTGATTATTAGGTGGTCTTCCACTTGATCATTCACATCTTTAACAATGTCTGGTAGGTTTTCCCCGGTAGTTCCTTTGTACGATATAGTTTCAGGCAACGCAAAATTTTGCGACGGATCTATTTTCGCAAAAATAATTTGTACCATACTATCTGTACGTGGAGCTAACTGGACAGTAAACGTATTTTTCTCTTGTGTCATCGACGGATAGCTCTTCAATGCTTCAGCAATTGTCTGTTTCTCACTGCCGTCTGGACATGTTACCTTTGCCACTTGATACCCAAGAGGTACATTAGTCATAATTTGTGCTTCTGTCGTCGAAATCTTATCGCCGACATACCCATTTTCAAGAATACTTTTTGGAATACTTGGTGTATGTTGCGCTGTCGGATCATAAGCAAAATCAAAAGTGGTTGTTGCAGGTGATGACTTTTGTTCATACGTAATGGTCAGCACGTTCTTATCCGTTTTACTTACCAATACATCTTCTGCACGAATTGGGCTATAGCCGCTGATTGGCTTCGCATCATACGACCAGCGCGCATTGGCCGCATCCGGTGACAAGCCGTTTACTCCGATCATTGTGTCAACATTTGCTTTGATCGTCGTATTAGTGGCAATGCTTTTCCCACTTTCATCGACATAGTGGACTTCAACAGATGAAGTCGCCACCCCAAATGAGTAATCACCAACCTTAACCGAAGTCGTTAGCGGTTGAGAAGGATAATCTGGAAATGACTGACCGGCAGAAGAGACCGCTTTTCCATGTCCAATTCCTAGCGTCCAATAAGTATTTCTGCCAATACCCAATGAATATATCTGACCTTTTAACTGAGAAGGTATGGTTGTTTGAAAAACAGGCGTCGATCCGACTGCCGCAGATGCTAGATTCCCTATTCCAGTAAAACCTTTGGGAAGTTTCGCACTAGAAGTAATCGTGAGTAAACCGGAGCTTGCAGTATATTTGACACTATAGGTAGCACTTGTAAAATCTTCTGAAGGAGTAGCAATTTCTACACCATTTTCTGCAATAGTCTGGCTATAACCACTAGCTAAGGTGGTTGAACTTCCTCCTTTTTTCCAAATAAATGTCTTTCCTGGATTCTTTGGATCGAACATAGTAGCGCCGCCTTCATAATAAGTCACTCCCAATCGATCGACATTTACATAAGCCATTCTCATGGAGCTCAATTGATCTCCTGAGGCATTCAATCCAAATGCATTTGGGATTTCTGATATTAGATATCCTAATGTAGGGCCTGTTAGGGTAAGTGTTGGCAAGACCGTGCCGCCCATCGGAAATGGCACAGTCCCACCATTCTCATAATTTAACCAATCTTCTGCTCGTAAAGGAGCAAAGTATAACCCTGTTCCTTTGTTACCATAACCCGTACTTCCATCAATCCCATAGGTCATTGTAAAATCAGATGTCCAATCAATCATCGCATCTAAAAAAATGGCTGCTTGCCCGTAAGGTCCTTTTTTTTGTTTGGTGTTGATCTCCGAATTGACGGTCATTCCTGGTGGATTATCCGTACTTGTCAATACGGCTTTTCCAGTTGAATCAAATACTGGATCGACTGCTTTTAGCCCAACGGACGTCCCATTAATATCTGGCATATTCCCTGCCTCATATTCATAGTTTCCAGATCCAAATTTCTTTCTGGAAGAATAGGACATCCAATCTCTCGCAGCCAGAGAACCATCTCCTGTAATTTCCCCATAATCATCAGTTTGTGTGATTGTACTAATATCCTGATTCACTACTTCCTTCGTCTGTGCATTGACTTGCATTGAGATCAATGGTGCAGAAATAAATACAACCGTACTTAACACTAAACCAGTTAGTCGATTTCGATTTTGTCTTACTCTTTTTTTCCCTATCTTCATTTTCATCTCCGTACTTACCTTCGTATGTTTAAATTAGTATTTTCAATATCATCTAAACTTGTCTTACACCCACAAGAATCAAGTATCTCAACAATGTTGGATAAACCAGTGCTGAACTGGCTGACTTATCTTTAAATAAATGGTAACTATCAAACATCATCCCAACTTTATCTACATTTTTGTACTAGCAGCAACTGGCCATTTTGGTCACGTCATCTTTCCCCACTATCCGTCAATACCAAAGAGCATTTTTCCGGACAATGCTGCTAGCATCATCCCCGTATTCGTTTTTCCCACTCTTGCATCTTCATTCGATCCAGCAGTAGAGTGCGTTTTTTTATTTAGTACCACACGCTCTACTGGACGAAAAAAATCATCTTTCTTCACTACTGCTTTTGATTCTTTCAATTGTTTTTGCTGGTTCACATGAGGTTGTGGGACTTGTTTTGTTTCCTCATTTTTTTCTATTTGTTTTTTCTCAGGTGAAGTTACTGTTGCTTCCTCTGGAAGTTGAATATGTTCTGGATTTTTTGGTGTAACCGATTCGGAAGGATTGACTGGATTAAGTATTTCTTCCTCTGCTAGAGCTACCGTGTAATTCGTCTGAAGAAAAAGAACCAAAAAGATACCCGCATAAAGATAACCTTTACTAATTTTATTCATTGATAATTTCGGTTTGTTTTTCATCATTCTTCCCACTCTTCTTTATTTTGACATGTACAATCAAATCGCCCAATTTTTCCCAATCAGAAGATGTAGGAGGTGATAACCAAATCACCTGATGACGATGACTATGAAGCTTTAACATATCTGAAATATAAATATCCGCTTCTTCTTCTGTCGCTCCAATATACGATTCGATATTCAACTTACCGAAAGCATCCACTTGTTCTTGAATGTAGCGGCTGTAACTTTGACCAAAGGAAAAATCGATCACGATTTTTACTTTAGGCGAAAGTAGTTCGATAGGTAAACTAGATAAAAAAAGAAATATATATTCTTTTGCTAATTCATCATAATTTGCCTTAACAGTATCCGTACACCATTCAAATTCTAATAATTCTTGCACGATTCGGTAAGCAAGTGTTTCTGCTAATTGATAGTTTTCTTTGATAAATGAAAATTGTTGAATCGTTGAATTTTCAAAATTTGTCCGCTTCTGAAACAACAGTTTATTATGAATCAATGAAAGTTCCTTAGTCACCTCATGCGTGACACCCCAAGAGGTAATTGCTTGAAATTCAGTTAAGACGCTATGAATAACTTTCTGGTTCAAGATCTCTATTGTTTCTGTTTGCACCAGTTGACAATAAGGAGACAAATTTTCACTACTAATGAAGTATAATAATTCGTAAACTTCTGATTCTTGTAAGTTTTGGAAATATGGATTCAATACTTCTGTGATATTTTGTACTAATTCTTTTTTTTGACAGGTTGATACGATTTTTTCCCCATGATGACCAAAATGATTTCTGACCTTTAAAACAAACAAACGATACAGCAACTTAACCTGCTGAGAATTTGAAAGATCATCGTCAAGAAAGTGAGTGATTAAAGAAAGTTGATGAATGATTTCGACCAATTCATCTTTCATACTATCTGTAAAAGGATACGCATTTACTCCATAAAGCGTGTAGTAATAGCCATACAAAAACGATTGGATATCTCTTTCTTTTCCCACGAATTGACAACTGCTAGAAATTTCTATCTCAAAAATTTCCAATAATTCATTTGCTTTAGCCATAATCTTATAAACAGTTGCCCGCGAAGCATACAGTACGTCTTCTAGATCAAACGTATTTTCCACTTGTTCCATAAGTACTGCCTTGATTAACGGCGTCAACTTACTTTGGCTCGCATAACAGCTAATCAAACAAGAGATGTTCGCAAATGTCTTTCGTGTATATTTTACAGTCTTGGGCTTTACCCCAGTTTCGATCACGAACTGATCGGCTAAATCAAATTCTTTCACATCTGCTTGAACATCTTTTATGCAACTTTCTAACTCGTATCTATTCATCTTCAACTCCTCCATTACATTGGCTTGTAACAGAGGAACTGAAGCATGAGCATCCAGATAGAAGAGGAGTCTAAGTCTGCCTATGGATTTTTTATCTAGAAATTCCAACATCATTTTGTGTCACCTTTTCTAACTGACAGAATCAACTTACGGCAAGGAAATTTTATCTTCTTCATCTTCTTCGTCCTTTTTGCGACGTTTCCAAAGAATAAAGAACAAAAGAAACGCAAGTAATGCCAGAAGGATGCCACCAATCAAGAAGTAAATCCAAGTATTATCCTTTTCGACCGTCACATCTTTTGCATTTAATTCTTTTGCTTTTTCAGCAGTGATAGTAAAGTCTTTTTCAAAATGCCATTTGTAGACATAATGAATATCCGTTTCCTTGCCTTCTTGATCTTTTTCTGTTTGGACATACTCTCCACTAGGATCTTTTTGCCCATACACATCCATGGCTAAATGGTACGTTCCCGCCTTCATCGGTTTGGATGGATTACCACTATCCAACATCCCTTGATTACTGATTGCAATAGGATAATCAAAATTTGTATTTGGTGCCATTTGCATCATTTCTTTGACTGAAGTGAACGTCATGTTTGGATCGTCAACATTGGTGACTGTTGCATCCACTTTCATTTGGTTTAAATAGCCCATTTTTGAATTTTGAAGATTGGCATTGATCACGTTACGAGCATTAACTTGAGAAGGAGCAACATCATTTAACGTTAAAGATGGCGCAACTTTCGTGTTTGTTTGTTGCAACACAAGCGCTTCGACATAACTGTATTCATTTTTCAATGAAACACCTTTTTTATCTGTTGACGAGGTATCTGTTTCGGAGGACTTTTGTTTGAACGTCAAACCGCCCGCAATTACACCATCAAATTTTTCAGAAGGCATAGTTACCTCGATTGCAATACTCGTTTGTGACTGCGGTTGTAAAGCAATTTCATCAGGCATCTTCACATACTCTGCCAAATCATACTTCAATGTTTTATCTTTTTTGTTTTCAGTCGGACTGTATTCGACCACCCCATTGATGTTGGTGGTAGCACTTGCTACACTTGCTTCGACAGTAACTACTTTATCTGTTGAATTATCTAACAAGACTTGGATTGTTTGTTTTTGCCCTGGCGTCATCAATAAATCAAAATAAGAAACATCTTCTGCTTGGTTTTCTGGTAAGACTGGTGTCATTGAAAATTGAAACTCGTTGGCTTTGACAACTTGATTAGTTATCATCATTACCATCACCATTACGAACATCGTTAAATAAAATTTTGCCCTTTTCATTTCTGTTGCGCTCTCCTTCGTTTCTATATGTAGAAAAGTTGTGCCAAAAGCTTCCGAACTTTTCGGATAAACTTTCGACACACTCTCTTCTTTTAAAGATTTATTTTTTTCAAATATGTTGTATTCAAAAAATACTGGAGAATGACGAAAATAGGGGGGTATTTCCGGGTTCTTCCTTTTACTTCCCGAATTCGGACATATCTGGTTTCATTTGTTTTCTACTATTTTTAGTTTGCTGGTGTATCACTTAATGACCAAGTCATTGTTGCTTTGTAGCTGCTTGCTAATTTTGTTGAAGCACCTGGAATTTCCAATTTTACAGAAGAATCTTTTGTTGCATCGTTACCAAAGTCTACCAAGTTTGTACCAGCACCATTTCCATCTGTCGCACCCATGACGATGTCTGATTGAACATTTGGATCTAGTGTAGTGATTGTTTTTACTTTATCCGCAGGTGTTTTAGATGCTGAAGCAATCGTTGCATTAGTCAAGTACACTTTAGCACCATCTAAAGTTGCTCCAGGTTTACCAGCAGAAGCTGAATCTGTCGAAGCAAAATCACCCATTTTAACAGTTAAAGACCAACCAGCTAGTGTCCCACGATTATCTGTCACTTGGACATAGTTTGGACCAGTAGTTGCATTACCTGTAGCATCTTTGTACTTTTGTGCTGCTGCACTATAAACCATATCTTCTGATGTGATTTCTTGTGTTCCAAAATCAAATGATGAAGCAAAGTCGATAGATAATGGTCCAGGCGTTCCAGGAACAACCGGGATAGTTGGATCAGGATTTTCTGGTGTCACTGGCTGTGTTGGGTTCAATGGATCAATAGGGTCAGTTACGTTAGTAGATGGTGTATATTTGATTGCTCCATAGGCATCGTAAGTTGC
Source organism: Enterococcus sp. AZ062 (assembly GCF_051715065.1). Classification (NCBI taxonomy): domain Bacteria; kingdom Bacillati; phylum Bacillota; class Bacilli; order Lactobacillales; family Enterococcaceae; genus Enterococcus; species Enterococcus sp. AZ062. The sequence continues at coordinate 3,221,699 of NZ_JBIOTB010000001.1, forward strand.
TACTTCGTCGGCTGATGCAGTTGTTGCTATACCTGTTACGATCAATGACGCTAATACGGCTGTTGTATACAATGTTACTTTTTTCATGTGAATTTCTCCTTTTTGATGACTCATTTTTTATTTGTTTGTTGGTAGATCCGAAAGAATCCAGACCAAATTCGTTTTATAGCTCACTGGATCTTTAGGGGTTGATCCAGGAACAAACAATTGAATCGCGGAAGTGAATGTAGTCGTTTTCTCTTTTCCTTCAATTATTTCTTTTTTTTCGGATAAATCTGTTAAATCTCCCCATCGAGTGATCCATGTCCCAGCTCCTTGATTGAACTCTGCCCTGGTTATTACACTTTCTTGATTGGGAACCATTCCTAATACTTCATAGGCAGTTGGGTTTGGAGAGTTACTGTTACTTACCAGTTCTGGTTTCAGAAAGAACAACGTTGCACCAGTTAATTCTTTGTATTGGACATCTTCTTCAGTGTGAAACTGTTGAGTTTCTTTTACTTTCAGCGTCCATCCAGTCAATGTTCCGCGATTATCTGTGACTTGAACAAAGTTCGGGGTGATTAAACTCGGATCATTAAAATACTTTTGTGCCTGGGCTTCATAATACTCATCTTTATTGGATATTTGATTCATCCCAAAATCTAAACTACTGGCAAAATCAATTGACAACGCCCCTCCTGTTCCAGGATTAGGCTTAGAACCGTCAGGATTCATGGGATCAACTGGAATTTCCGGGTTGGTGGGATCTACAGGAAGTGTCGGTTTTTTCGATGATTGAAATCTTACCGCATCATACTCTCCTAAATCTTCATGATGTTCTGCATCAACCATTTGAGTGGCAGTAACACTAAGTAGCATAGAAAGTACGCTTGCCAATAAAAACTTCTTCATATAGTCCTCCTTCCTTGGAAAATATCTAAATGTCATTAGTTTGCTGGTGTATCGGATAGTGTCCAATTAAGGTTCGTTGTGTAAGTTCCCGCTTTTTTTACTGTGGCACCTGGTACAGATAGTGTGATTGGTGATTTTGTTGCTATAGCATCTGCACTTGTTGCGGTTGTATCATAATCTGTTGGTGTACCCAATCCGTAAGTCCATGTACCCATCCCTTGGTTTTTAGCTGCTGCAACGATTACTGTTTCTGCGGTAGAAACTGCGTACGAACCTGTTTTTACTTCTTTAGGATAGATAGACGAATCTATGCCTTTTTCTGTATTCACATGACCACCACTGAAAGATAATTGTGCTCCTGTTAAATAGTCACCTACTTCAGCACTGCTTTCATCTGTCACACTTGGGTCCACTGTGTCTAAATGGAATTGTGCATCTGTCGCTACTGATAATGTCCAACCAGCGAAATTCCCACGGGTATCCGTTACCTGTACATAGTTTTCAGTCGTATTTCCATTGTCAAATGCTTGAGGATGCGCATAGTAAGTTTCATCTTTAGAAGTAATCGATTGTTCACCAAACGCTAACGAGGAAGCAAAGTCAATCGCTAGTGGCCCGCCCGTGCCAGGTCCTGGAGGATTTGTTGGATCAGTTGGATCAATCGGTACGACCGGAATACTTGGATCTGGGTCTTCTGGATCGACTGGGGGGGTAACAGTTGTCCCTTGTTTAAATTCAACCGAAGACTTTGAATCGTACTGCCCAACAGCTGCTGCATTGACAAGTGTTGCTCCGTATGTAGAGATCATTCCAACACCGGCAAGCATTACTAAAGAATATTTTTGTATTTTTTTCATTTTTTATTTGTTCCTTCCTTTTTTCGCTTAGGCGATTTTTTTATTTAGGCTCAATTTTCGGTATAAAATCAAGCTAGCCAACATAGTAATAACAGTTAGAACGTACATTAGAACATTGGAGCTATCACCGGCAGCTGGTATTTTCATTTGTTCGTCTGGAGCTATCAAAAGAACATTTTTCTCATCCTCTGTTAAATGTCCGGAGCTAGGGGGAGTCATATATTCATATTTACCATAAAATCCGGTCTCTCCATAACTTCCATAAGATTGAGTATCTGCCCTACCGACAGTTGCATTACTGCTTAATAACAGCAAAAGCAAAACCAAACAAGTCATCCATTTTTGCTTTGACTTAAACATCTTTCCCTGCTTCCTCCTCCTTAGTACTCGTTCATCATACCTTTCTGCGGTTTCTTCATCATCTTAATTTTCTGTTAGTTCCTGAAAAAAAATTAAACAAAAAGTCACCTCTGTAAAAGCCTTGGAAAAATATACACTATTTTATCGAGTCACTCTTATAAAAAATTTTAAAAAAAATATAAAATAACTATTAAATTTGTATAAACAAGTTGTCTAATATTTATTTCTTCTGTATTAAATAATTTACAAATCCTTTTATTAATAGAATAATTGGTATTGTCCATTTCATATTTATTAAAATAAAACTTGTAATTAATTAAAATAAATAATAAATAGTATAAAAAAAAAGAACAAAATAATTAAATTTTGATAACTATGAAGATAACTATCTGAAAAATTTCATTCTTTGATCATAGAATGTAGATGCTTACATTCGATCATCCACTCACGTCTTATGTATCCTAATAAATAGATATAAAAAAAGAGGCTACTTCTGTTCCCACCGTTTTTTTGGTTTCAGGAGGTGCGAAAGGACGATTGTCCCAGTCTCTTTATGTGCTGAAGTAATCGCTCTAACACTATTTTTTTATGATCCCATTATTTTCTCTATACTTGTAATCCACCACTTCAATAGATATTCAGATAAATACTGCTCAATGACAAAAAAAATAAATTATCCCTTTATTTTAGGTGGAAGATCTCCAATTTCAATAGTCTTGAACCTTTGTTTTTACTATAATTTTTCACTTAATTAAATTTATTAAAGATATTGTTTGTTATATCAACAATAAATATATTGTTGTTACATTATAATCTAATTCGTTTTCCATAAACTGCAATTGCAAGCGCTTGCTAAAAAAAGTGAGGATAAGTTAGTGAATTAATGAAAAAAGTTTTTAACCAAAAAAGTTTTTTTAAATTTCTATTTTTCTTTTCAGTGTGTTATCTATTATTATGGTTACTCAGAGTATTGTCTATAGTGATCAAATGGCTCCTTCTAATGAAATAAATATTGATACAACAATAATAAATAGAAGAGATTTACCTTCAAATATACTTTAGAACAGGCTACAATAAACTTAAATAAAGAAAAAAATGCTAAACTGGATAACAATAGCTTATCTAAAGGCATCACCGTTGTTTCAGGATATATAATTAGAATGAGTGAAACCACCTGTCAATTATACATTGCTTGGTCGGTACAGACCCAATTAATATATGGCGTGCCAGCAATATTAGAGTAACGAATTTGAGCTTGCTAAATCCATATACTTACTTAAATGTAAATAATTTTTATCAAGGAACAACTGCTGCAGCTACTGGAACCTGTTATGTTAGTACGATGAGTATTCCTACAAGCGAGTCCCGTGCAAATGTTTATGCTTCGACATTACAAGCTTATTATCTTTCTTTTGGCTGGAGATCCGCATTGATAAATAACGCTACTGTAGTAATAAATTGATGACATTTCAGGAGGAACAGAATATTGCTAGATTCGGATTTTCTTTTTGAAAAATATAAAGAAAAAATACATTGTGTGAAAACGAGAAATGAACCTTTAGCTACATTGAAAGAACTAGTTGATGTAAAAGAGACCCCTATTTCCATTATTTATAAAGAACATCTTGAAATGTTAAAAATCAATGTTCTTCACTCGATCTATGCTCGAAAAGAAAAAAAGATCGAATTTCGCCTATTTTATGTATCAGACAATTCAAAAAGCAACATCTATTATCAGTCATATGCAAAAAATCCAATCACACTCCCTGGATTAAAGAAAGAAACAATTTATATTATCTTCGAGGAGTCACTCGGGATTATGGAAACAAATTGCAATTTATTAGCTATCGACTTTAGAATACGCCAAGGAATCGAACAAGAGCACTTAGATAATAGAGATATTTATTTTTTAGACTATGTTTCAAACTTTGAGAATCGCTCTCTTTTTGAATGATTTAAAGAATAAAAAACCAGAGCATACCTAGCAAGCTGAGTATGCTCTGGGGAGTGATGGAAGAAGTACGGTGGATTTTTGTTCTTCTTCCAGTAATAGGTAGTAATTCATATTTTACTATTTAACATCATTTGATAGTTGATACTTAGTCGAACGACCTCTTCCGATTTTTTGAATCTTATTCTCTGTTTGTAGCTCAGCCAGAGCCCGTTCAATCGTCCGCTGGCTAATATCCGGCAATAAGTTCTCTAGGTCAGTTCTTCTCAAAGGTTCAAAAGACTTTTCCAGTTCTTCTATTACCCGCTCTACTGGTGTTAGCTCACGATTGATAATGATCTCAAAGCGTTCCGAGAAATTTTCATATGCTCGCAAAATGATGCCAACAAGATAGCGAACAAACGGCGTATAATCTTGTTCATTTTCCAACCAACCAACAGAACTTGCCTGTAACGATTCATAGTAAGTTTGTTTTGATTCCTCAATCAGCATCTCAATACTGATGTACTTGCCAACTAAATACCCTGACTTATACAGCAACAACAATGTCAACAGTCGGGACATCCGCCCATTTCCATCACTAAATGGATGAATCGAGAGAAAGTCTAAAACAAAGCAAGGGATCAATAGTAACGGGTCTATCTCAGCCTTCTGAATAGCTTGATTGTATTGGTAACATAGCTCTTCAATTAAATCTGGTGTCAAATAAGCTGGTGCCGGTACGAATCGAACACGTTCGTTACCATCCTGATCTTTTTCCGTAATAACATTATCTCCACTTTTGAACTTTCCTTTATAACTTTTAGCTGAGTAATTATAAAGATTCTTGTGTAACGTCAAAATATCATTCGGCACTACTCGGATATGCTCATAACTATCATGAATTAGTTTCAAAACATCTCGATAACCGGCAATTTCTTCTTCATCTCGATTACGAGGCTTAATTTTTTCCGCCACAATTTGCTTTAAGCGACCGTCAGTTGTCGCGATCCCTTCAATTCTATTGGAAGCCTCTGTACTTTGAATCAATGCTAAGTCCGTCAGCTTACTTAAAATCTCTGGTTTTGTTGCAATATAGAGTTCTTGTTTTCCTTTATATTCATGAATCTTGGTCAGCATATTCAACAAGTCATGACTGAGAGTAAGCTTATGCAACTCACGATAATCAAATTCTTTCACCGCCATCCACCTCTTTTCTCCGCCATTTTATATCATTTGGCGGAGAAAAACAACTAATGGCGGAGTAATCGGCTAAATATATCTTAGTTTCTTTAAATTGACTAGATCTTTTTTGCAGTCGCTTCTTTCTGCTTCGATTGATTCTCAATAAAATCACTTCCATTTGAACTCACCAACACTACTTGTCGAAGAGCCAAAAAAAGACACTCCCCAAATTTGGAAAGTGTCTTGAAACGATACAATTGACTGGTACTCGATTTCCTGAGAAATCTCCGTCCCATACTGTATTCGTAAGCGAATAAATTCGCAACGACTCCAGCAATATTAACGTTTTGAGAATTGAGAAGCTTTACGAGCTTTTTTAAGACCTGGTTTTTTACGTTCAACCATACGTGCGTCACGTGTAAGTAACCCAGCGCGTTTAAGAGCTAAACGGAAGTCAGGATCAACTTCTAGCAATGCACGAGCGATTCCGTGACGGATAGCTCCTGATTGTCCAGCGTATCCTCCACCGTTTACGTTAACAAATACGTCATATGCGCCTTTTGTTTCAGTAACGCCGAAAGGTTGATTGATAACTTCACGCAAGTCAGCATGTGGAATATATTCTTCAACATCTTTTTTGTTGATAGTAATTTTACCAGTTCCTGGTACTAAGCGTACGCGAGCAACTGCATTTTTACGACGGCCTGTGCCGATATATTGAACTTGTGCCAATGAAATTCCCTCCTATTAGATTAAGTTTGTGATGTCTAAAACTTCTGGTTGTTGTGCTGCATGTGGATGTTCTGCTCCACCGTATACATTCAATTTTGTAAATTGTTTGCGGCCTAAAGTATTTTTAGGTAGCATGCCTTTTACAGAAGTTTCGATCAAACGACGAGAATTTTTAGCACGCAATTCACCAGCTGAGATTGATTTCAATCCTCCTGGGTAGTTGCTGTGACGGTAATAAATTTTATCAGTCGCTTTTTTACCTGTTAATTTCACTTTATCTGCATTGATAACAATGACGAAATCGCCAGTATCCAAATGAGGGGTGAAAGTTGGTTTATTTTTTCCACGTAGTACAGATGCAACAACTGTTGAAAGACGTCCCAATGGAACATCAGTTGCGTCTACTACATACCATTTACGTTCTACTTCGCCTGGTTTGGCCATATATGTTGTACGCACGTTATTTTCCTCCAATTTAAGTTCTGATGTTTGACATACACTTCGAGTTTCCGGGGCTCTTTGTGGGGCAAACAATACCATTTAACATATTACCTGCAAATACCGATAATGTCAACGTTTTTCTGTGCTTCTGAAAAATTTAATTTTCCTTTCATTTTAGATTTCTCACTAGTTTGATGTCTTTTAAAAAGATATACCCGGTTGTATAAAAAACTGTTTATTTCTATATTTATTGAATATTATTTTTATTTTATCTTTATTTATGTATATTTATTTAATTTATTGATTGCTTTTTTATTTTTATGGTGTTATCATTTGAAACATCTATTTTGAAAACACTTAAAAATAAAGGGGCGATTTTATGAAAGAAAAAATTATATTGGCTTACTCAGGTGGATTAGATACCTCTGTAGCAATCAAATGGTTGGCAAAAGATTATGAGGTGATTGCTTGTTGCCTAGATATTGGTGAAGGCAAAGATACAGCTTTTATTAAAGAAAAAGCACTTCAAGTTGGCGCAATTGCGTCTTATGCCATCGATGCTAAAGAGGAATTTGCTCAAGAATTTGCATTGATCGCGCTACAAGGTCATACGTTTTACGAGCAGTCTTACCCACTGGTTTCTGCGCTTTCTCGCCCCTTGATCGCAAAAAAATTAGTGGAATTAGCTCGAAAAACTGGTGCAACGACGATTGCTCATGGCTGTACAGGAAAAGGCAATGACCAAGTTCGTTTTGAAGTAGCAATCAATGCCTTGGCACCTGAAATGAAAATCATTGCACCGGTTCGTCAATGGCAATGGTCTCGGGAAGAAGAAATCGCCTATGCAAAAGAAAATGATGTGCCGATCCCAGCAGATTTGGAGAATCCATATTCTATCGACCAAAACTTGTGGGGACGTGCTTGTGAGTGTGGTGTGTTAGAAGACCCTTGGGCGACTCCGCCAGCAGGTGCTTATGATATTACGACAGCCTTGGAGTATACACCTGATCAGCCGGATATCATTGAACTCACTTTTGAACAAGGCGTTCCAGTTGCTTTGAATCAAGAAAGTTTACCTTTGTCTGAATTGATCTTGTCTTTGAATCAATTAGCCGGCAAGCATGGAATCGGACGGATCGATCATGTGGAGAATCGTCTGGTAGGGATCAAATCGCGGGAAGTGTATGAATGCCCTGGAGCGATCACTTTGATGCAGGCACATAAAGAACTGGAAGATTTGACCTTCGTTCGTGAATTAGCACATTTCAAACCAATGATCGAGCAACAGTTGAGCCAAATGATTTATGATGGTCTCTGGTTCAATCCATTGACCGATGCGTTGATCTCTTTCTTGAAGGCAACCCAGACTGCAGTCAATGGGACGGTCCGCGTCAAACTTTTCAAAGGAAATGTCATCGTTGAAGGACGTAAATCAGCCAATAGTCTGTATAACGAAGAACTAGCAACGTATACTTCAGCGGATACCTTCGATCAACAAGCTGCTGTCGGTTTTATCAAGCTTTGGGGTCTGCCATCGAAAGTCTATGCGGAAGTTCAAACGAAGCAACAAACAGCCGTAGGATCAGAGTAGCGAGTAAAGCAATCAAAAGAAAAGTAAGGTAAAAGCTGAGTGCGAACTCAAACAGGACCTTTTACCTTCTTTTCTTTCATTCAAAACATAGGAGGAATCACATGGATAAACTTTGGGGTGGACGGTTTCAAGGAAAAAGTGAACAATGGATCGATGCATTCGGCGCCTCGATCTCCTTTGATCAAAAATTAGCTGAACAAGATATTTTAGGTAGTCTCGCCCATGTGAAAATGTTGGTCCATACTGGGATTTTGTCCGAGGAAGAAGCGCAACAGATCATCACTGGTTTGGAAAAACTGCAAACACGCTTAACGAATGGCACTTTGCATTTTTCGGTGGAAAATGAAGACATCCACTTGAATATTGAAAAATGCCTGCATGAGGAAATCGGACCTGTTGCCGGGAAACTACATACTGCTCGTAGCCGTAATGACCAAGTCGCAACAGACATGCACTTGTATCTAAAAGAAACGGTACTTGAACTGATCGACAAACTTCATTCGTTGCGCCAAACGTTCGTGGAAAAAGCAGCGGAGCATACGGCTACGATCATGCCAGGATATACTCATCTGCAACACGCCCAACCGATTTCCTTTGGCCATCATCTCTTAGCGTACTATCAGATGTTTACTCGTGACCATGAACGCTTCACAGAAAGCCTGAAACGAATCGATATTTCCCCGTTAGGCAGTGCGGCATTAGCAGGTACGACATTCCCTATCGATCGTTCATTCACCGCGACTGAATTAGGCTTTTCTGCTGTCTATGCAAACAGTCTTGATGCCGTCAGTGATCGTGATTTTATTCTAGAGTTTTTAAGTAATGCTTCTTTGTTGATGATGCACTTGTCACGTTTTTGCGAAGAAATCATTTTTTGGTGTAGTTATGAATGCCAATATATTGAACTTTCGGATACTTTTTCAACAGGCAGTTCGATCATGCCCCAAAAGAAAAACCCAGATATGGCAGAATTGATTCGTGGAAAAACAGGTCGAGTATATGGTAATTTATTTGGTTTACTCACGTTGATGAAGGGCTTGCCCTTAGCCTATAACAAAGATTTCCAAGAAGATAAAGAAGGCATGTTCGATACGAGTGAAACGATTTTAGCTAGTCTCTCGATCATGGAAGGCATGGTCAAAACCATGGAAGTGAACAAAGCCCGAATGTATGCAGCCACTCAAAAAGATTTCTCCAATGCGACTGAGTTAGCCGATTACTTGGCTGCAAAAGGCATCCCCTTCCGTCAGGCCCATGAGATTGTCGGTAAACTCGTCTTACATTGTACGCAACAAGGTTGTTCATTACAAGACATCCCACTAACAGAATTCCAAGCAATCAGCCCGCTGATCAAAGCCGATATTTACGACACCTTACTTCCGGAAACTGCCGTAAAACGTCGCAATTCATTAGGTGGTACAGGTTTTGACCAAGTAGAAAGACAAATTGAACAAGCACTACATCAGTTGAAAATAGACAAGAACTAAAAGAACATCTTGAGACAATGTTTCCACACGTTGTCTCAAGATGTTCTTTTTTAGTTTACATTTTTCAAAAATATGTAAAAAAAGTTCAGTCTTTCAAGAATAAACATGTCATACTTTATTTTAAAAAACTTTTTCATACAGAAAGGAAAAACTATTATGCATTTCTTCCCCTTTGTCGATCCCAACCGTCGACCACAAGCAGCGATCAAAAAAATGACAGAAGAACTTACACAAAAATTTCATGCAATCGATCCAGATTTGACTTTGATACATAATGATAACTTTATTGATTATGGTCCAGAGGTCTTTCCACAACTTTCGTCGATTTACTGGGATCCTCGTGTGCCAAATCATCCGATGGAACATTTTGTGTATTCGGAGTATCGATTGAAATATCAATTTTATACGCTCTATTGTTTTACACCTTATGGCGAACAAATTGATGAACATTACGGAAAAGTAAATCATTCGGATCGAAAAACGCTACAAGCAATTGACGATATGATATTAACTGTTATTCACACTTATCAAGCAAAAAACTTATCTTACTGGAAGGATTTATTTCCAGAAGAACAATTCCAACAAACAATCGCATCTCATTATCAAAGAACTTCACAGATGATCGGTGAAGGTAGAAAAAGTAGTCGACTAATCACCTTCACTGACCCTAAGCATCGACCTTTGGCCGCTGTAGAAAAGAATACGGAATTTCTAGAAACTCAGTTAAATCAATTAGATTCTCGACTAACTGTGACCCATGATGATTCATTTATTGATTTTGGTCCAAGTGATGGATATTTTCTTGCTGAGTGTCCTTATGATCCAGAGGAAGACGACCTAGACGACGATAGACGTGGTCTATCGGAGGAAGAATATGAGATTTGCTATGAAGATATTCCTCTATTTGGTTGTTCTCCCTATAACATAAGCTTTGGTATATATGGAGATTTTTACAGTAAATGGATGTTGAATATTGATTATCTTGATTTAAGAGAGCGATTGAATAACCCTACTTTAGCTATTATTCATCAATATCAGTTACATAATCTATATTACTGGCGTGATCATTATTCCACTGAAAAATTCCAATCTGAAGCCCTTGATTCCAAAGAACGCGGGCTACGACAAATCCACTCCTGAATATTCAAAAGGGTGTACTCAATGCTCAGTCAATTACAAAAAAATGACAGAAAGACTCTTGTAAGGGTATCCGTAAATCCTCGGAGTTTTACCCATTCGTTCCATGTTTTTTCATCTTTTGCTGGCGATGTGCCACTTAAATCAATCTCAACAGCCGGACGTGAGGTTGCTTCTTTGAAGGATCGATCACTCGCAAAGGCTAAGAGTGTCGGTTGGAAAACCGACGACAACAACATTACAACCATCAACAACGAGAACCATTTCTTTTTCCCATTCTCAGAAAATAAATTTCTGCTGTAATTAATAGAAAAAATAACACCCTGTCGAAACACGTCTCAAAGGATGTGTGTCAACAGGGTGTCTCTTATAGTTGTGATTCGCTTGTTTATGCGTCAATTCCTGGTGCTTTACCTAGATGTGCTTGTATCATCCAGATGCGTTTTTCTGTTGCTGCTTTAAAATCAATGAAGATATCTTGTGTTGGATCGTCGCCTTCTTCACCAGCAGCTTCAATTCCTTTTTGGAAAAGATCTGCTAAATAGCGGTAACCTGCGACTAATGTTTCTAAACGTTCTTCCATCGTGCGATCCCAACGACCAACTTCATCAGGGATTTTTGTGTTGTCTGCAAATTCACGTAACGTTGAATAAGGTGAACCATCTAATGTGATCAAACGTTCTGAGATTTCATCTAATTGTTCATTCAAGTCGTCCATGAAGCTGTCCATCATTGGATGCAATGTCAAGAATCCAGGACCTCTCATATACCAATGAGTTTGGTGGACGATCACCGACATTTGGCTTAAATCTGCTACTAATTGATTCAATACTTCTTTTGTTTGTTGAAATTTCATGTAATTCTGCCTCCTCGCATTTGCCTATATTAAAATCATAGTAAACTTTGAGGGAAAAGTACACTAAAATCCTTTAGATGAGAACGATTTTCATCCCCAGAGTAATGCTTTTTTTAAATAGCAAAAAATCCGCCAACCAAATAGAAAATATAACTAATGTCATCATTTACGATTCGCCTTCTTCATCTATCATCTCTATTGATAGATCCTCTCGTAGTTCCGCAAATAACTGAGAATAGCGGCTTAATTCTTGTTGTGTCGAAACAAACAAAGGATATATTTTGTTGTATATGCGGCTGGCTTTTTTCTGAACAGCCACTTGTTGTGCTAATTCAATATATGCGGAAGCTTCACCTAATGTTTCGATTCTGCCTTGACTCTGCCAACCTAATATGACTGCCCCTAACGCTGAGGCTTCTTTAACTTTTGGAAAACGGATAGGTTGTCCCAATACATCTGCCATGATCTGCCGAAATAACACTGATTGAGCAAAGCCACCAGTTGCACGTAACTCAATCACTTGATCGGGTGGACAGATACCTCGCAAAATTCGTTTGAGATTAAAACAAACCCCTTCCAGGACCGCTCGCATCATGTCTTTTTCTGTATGCCATCGTTGCAGACCAATAAAACTTCCAAATGCCTCCGCATCCCACAAAGGTGCTCGTTCACCCAATAAATACGGTTGAAAAATCAGCCCATTGGCGCCAGGCGGGACAAAAGCGATTTCTGAAAGGACTGCTTGATACGGATCTTCTCCTTGTTCCTTAGCTCGTTGAACGACATCTTGCATCAATGTATGGACCGCCCAATCAAAGATCCCTGCGCCATTACTTGTTGCTCCTCCGATGACCCAGTGTGTTTGATCCAAAACGTAACAAAAGGTTTCCATTGTTGGATGGAGCTTTGGGCGATTCGAAATAAATCGTAATGCGCCACTGGTACCGACAGTCAGCGCTGCCGTCGTCTCACCAAATGCACCTAAGCCTAAATTGGATAATGGCCCATCGGCTCCACCTAAAATAAATGGAATTTCTTGATCAAAATGAAATCTCGTACGAGCTTGTTCTGTTAATTTCGTGAACTGGGTAGTCGCAGGTGCTACTCTCGGTAATTGCTCTTCTTGTATCCCTAACTCTTCAAGAATAGGCTCTGACCATTGGAAACGGTGGATATCGAAGTACCCTGTGCCAGAAGCAGTACTATAATCACTGACTAATTCAGCAAACAGCTCATAAAAAAGATAGTCTTTGATCCCTACAAAATAAACCGCTTGCTCAAATAAATCAGGAAACTCGTTTTTCAACCAATTGATTTTGATCAATGGTGTCATTGGATGGATCGGCGTACCCGTCCGTTCATAGATCACTCGACCTTTTTCAGTTGCTTTTAATTTTTCTGCTTCATTGACGGCACGAGTGTCTGCCCAAGTAAACATACGAGTTAAAGGTTTTTTATTTTTATCTAATAAAATCAAGCTGTGCATGGCTGTTGAAAATGAAATGAATTGGATTGTCTGTGCTGGCAATTGTTGGATCACTTCATTGATGACCGTATACACTGCATGGACGATCAATTCCTGATCTTGTTCAGCCATCCCTTGGATTTCTTGGATCAGCGGGTAATGAAAGTAGGCTGTAGCTACTTCTTCTGCTTGTTCATTGAATGCAACTGCTTTCGTTTGCGTAGTACCGATATCGACCCCGACTGCAATCATTATTTTTTCCACCTCTCTTCTCCTTTTTTGCGTATCTTAATCAAAAGGAGGTTGGTCTGATGTTTCTTTATTTTATCATTGGTTGTTGCTTTGGTTCTTTTTTGTGCTTGGTCGCACAACGCGTTCCTCAAGACCTTTCTATTATTTCCCCTCGTTCACATTGTGTCAACTGTCACCAAACATTGCGTTGGTATGAGTTGATTCCATTACTTTCGATCCTCATGCAACGATTTCGTTGCCGCTCTTGTCAGACCAAACTTTCACCCATGTATCCACTGGCCGAGTTGATCAGCGGTACGCTATTTATGTATGCAGGATGCTATTCGCCAGATACAGTTCATTTGATTTGGCTATTCACTGCTTTTTTATTTTCGTTGATGGATATTTTTTACCTTGCGATCGACACTCGCATCCTCTATTTCTCATGGACTTTCTTATGGGCCTACTGGGTGCTGACTGAGCAGTTTCACTTAGAAACCAGCTTAGCGTTCGGCTTGATCAGTTACGGTTTGCTGCGTTATGGGCAAGCTTATTTAGGCGCAGGTGATACGCTACTCTTACTTAGTTGGAGCGGCGGACTCCCTTCTTCACAGCTACTCATGCTTTTGTTTATCGCCAGTTGTCTTGGTTTAAGTTATTTTTGTATCACTGCTTTACTCCATAAGAAAAGAAAGCATCTCCCCTTCGTTCCTTTTCTGAGTATTGCCTTATGGTTGGTCCTCTATTTCCGATAGCACAAAAAAGAAGAAGCATCTAGAACAAAATGTCCGACCTTCCTCTTTTCTTACTACTTAAAATTCATATTTTCTAGTAACATATACTGCTAGTCTTTCCAGTTTTTTCTAAGGAATCCCGCCCGACCAGAGCCTTCACGATACAACTGATAATGGATCTTGTTTTTCTTGTAGTAATCTTGATGATACTCCTCTGCGGGATAAAAGGTCGTACGAGGTTCGATCTTTGTGACGATCGGTTGATCGAAACGGCCACTTGCTTGTAACTGTTGTTTTGAGTTTTCTGCGGCTTCACGTTCTGCTTCATCACTATAATAAATGACCGGACGATAAGAGTCCCCACGATCAGCAAACTGCCCTAAAGCATCTGTCGGATCGGTCTGTTGCCAATAAATCTCGACCAATTGTGCATAGGTGATGATTTCAGGATCATATTCGATTTCTACCGCTTCAGTATGACCAGTTGTTCCAGTCGTCACTTGTTCGTAGGTTGGATTTGGTACATGTCCTCCAGTATAACCGGAAGTAACGGAGAGGATACCTGGTTGTGTTTCAAACGGTTTGACCATACACCAAAAACAGCCACCTGCAAATACAGCTTTTTTCACTGCCATTTCTTATCAGCTCCTTTGGTTTTATCATACTCGTTTTCATTGAAATAAATAGTAATATGCTTGTTTTACCCCCTACCGGTATTTTTAGCCTATTTTTATTGTTTTTCTTTTATTATTTGAAAACTTGTGGATAAATTTTGGTACACATAATAATTATCCCCTGTGGATATCTATTGCCATTTCTTTTATCCACAGTTACCTTTTACTTTCTTGATTCTAGTTTATCCACAAAAAAAAGGTCAAGTCCCTCAAACAGGAACTTGACCTTCTTTATGTGAACTCATGGTTTATCGTGTTTGCTCGTTCATCGCATCTTCAGCAGCCATTTGTGCTTCGATGTCAGAAATGCTATACACGTTTTCACTTGCAACGCCAACTTCTTTTGGTTCCATGTTGCGGTAACGTGGCATACCAGTACCAGCTGGAATGATCTTACCGATGATAACATTTTCTTTCAAACCAAGAAGTGGATCTTTTTTGCCTCGAATCGCAGCATCAGTCAAGACACGAGTTGTTTCTTGGAAGGATGCAGCTGATAAGAAGCTGTTTGTTTCTAATGATGCTTTTGTGATACCTAGCAAGACTGGACGAGATGTCGCAGGAACGCCACCAGCAACTAACGTATTGTAGTTTTGGTCTTTGAAGTCTGCGATATCTAACAGTGTACCTGGCAAGATTTCTGTATCGCCTGGGTCCATGACGCGCACTTTACGAAGCATTTGGCGAACCATTACTTCGATATGTTTGTCGCCGATTTCTACCCCTTGCATACGGTAAACGCGTTGTACTTCACGTAATAGATAGTTTTCAACAGATAGAACGTCACGTACTTGCAACAATTGTTTTGGATCGATTGATCCTTCTGTCAATGGTGCACCACGATGGATCATATCGCCTTCAGCGACTTTCATACGTGCAGTGTAAGGCACTGTATACGTACGTGTATCTGTTTTCCCTTTGATTGTTACTTCTTTGGTACGTGTAGCAGGATCTTCAGAGATATCGATGACATCCCCTGTTACTTCAGTGATCACTGCTTGCCCTTTCGGATTACGTGCTTCAAAGATTTCTTGGACACGAGGAAGACCTTGAGTGATATCATCTCCGGCAACCCCACCCGTATGGAACGTACGCATTGTTAACTGAGTACCTGGTTCACCGATTGATTGAGCGGCGATCGTACCAACTGCTTCTCCGACTTCAACGTCAGAACCAGTTGCCAAGTTACGTCCGTAACAATGTTTGCAGACACCATGTTTTGTGTTACATGTGAAGACAGAACGGATCGTTACAGTTTCAACACCTGCATCAACGATTTGTTTTGCGACATCTTCAGAGATCAATTGATTTCCGGCGATGATCATTTCGTTGGTTTCAGGATGACGAACTTCTTTACGAGTGTAACGTCCAATCAAACGATCTTCAAGAGATTCGATGATTTCATTTCCTTCACGGATTGCTTGGATCTCAAGACCGCGGTCAGTGCCACAATCTTCTTCACGAATGATGACATCTTGGGCAACGTCAACTAAACGACGTGTCAAGTAACCAGAATCGGCTGTCTTCAAGGCTGTATCGGTCATTCCTTTACGAGCCCCGTGAGTTGAGATAAACATTTCCAAGACAGAAAGTCCTTCGCGGAAGTTCGAAATGATCGGCAATTCCATGATACGTCCATTCGGTGCGGCCATCAATCCACGCATACCAGCAAGCTGAGTAAAGTTGGAGATGTTACCACGGGCACCAGAATCTGACATCATGAAGATTGGGTTTTTCGCTTCCAAACCTTCCATCAGTTTTTGTTGGATGCTGTCTTTCGCAGAGTTCCAAACAGCGATTACTCGTTCATAACGCTCGTCGTCAGTGATCAAACCACGACGGAATTGCTTCGTGATCGACTCTACTTGTTTATGTGCTTCGTCAATGATCACTTGTTTTTCATTCAAGACACTGATGTCGGCAATCCCTACAGTGATACCTGCATGTGTTGAATGTTTGTATCCTAAGTCTTTCATACGGTCAAGCATCTTAGATGTTTCAGTTACTTTGAAACGTTTGAAGACTTCGGCGATGATGTTTCCTAAGTTTTTCTTCTTGAATGGTAAAACTAGTTCTTGTTCTTTGATGTGAGCAGGAATATCTGTTCCAGCTTCAACAAAGTATTTGTCCGGTGTTTGGACAGTCAAGTTGAAGTCAGTTGGTTCATTCAAGTAAGGGAATTCTGGTGGCATGATCTCATTGAAGATGATCTTACCAACAGTCGTGATCATCGTGCGTTCTTTCTGCCATTCTGTAAATGGTTTGTCCCCTAATGTCGTTGGGTTCACACCAATACGTGAATGTAAATGAACGTAGCCATTACGCCATGCGATGACTGCTTCGTTTTGGTCTCTAAAGACCATTCCTTCGCCTTCACGACCTTCTTCTTCCATTGTTAGGTAGTAGTTTCCTAAAACCATATCCTGAGAAGGTGTAACAACTGGTTTACCATCTTTTGGATTCAAGATGTTTTGAGCAGCTAACATCAGCATACGTGCTTCTGCTTGTGCTTCTTCGTTCAACGGTACGTGAACGGCCATTTGGTCTCCATCGAAATCGGCATTGTATGCTTCACATACCAATGGATGCAAACGGATCGCACGACCTTGGACAAGAACTGGTTCAAATGCTTGGATACCTAATCTGTGAAGCGTAGGTGCCCGGTTCAATAGAACTGGATGTTCTTTGATGACGTCTTCTAAGACATCCCAAACTTCATCTTCTTGACGTTCGATTTTGCGTTTCGCATTTTTGATGTTTGAAGCAAGTTCACGTTGAACTAATTCGCGCATCACGAATGGTTTGAACAATTCGATCGCCATTTCTTTTGGTAATCCACATTGGTACATTTTCAAGAAAGGACCTACGACGATAACTGAACGACCAGAGTAGTCGACACGTTTACCAAGTAAGTTTTGACGGAAACGACCTTGTTTCCCTTTCAACATATGAGAAAGAGATTTCAATGGGCGGTTACCTGGTCCTGTAACAGGACGGCCACGACGACCGTTATCGATCAACGCATCTACCGCTTCTTGTAACATCCGTTTTTCATTTTGAACGATGATTCCTGGTGCATTCAAGTCTAACAAACGTTTCAAACGATTGTTACGGTTGATCACACGACGATATAGATCGTTCAAGTCACTTGTTGCAAAACGTCCACCTTCTAATTGGACCATTGGTCGTAGATCTGGTGGGATGACAGGGATAACGTCCATGACCATCCAGCTTGGTTCATTGCCAGAAGCACGGAATGCTTCTAAAATGTCCAAACGACGGATCGCGCGTGTACGTTTTTGTCCTTGTGCAGATTTCAACTCTTCTTTCAATTCAGCCGCTTCGCCATCCAAATCAACGTTATCAAGTAATTGTTTGATTGCTTCCGCGCCCATTGCTGCTTGGAATTCTTGACCATATTGTTCACGTTTTTCGCGGTATTCGCGTTCAGTCAACAATTGTTTTTTCTCTAAGCTTGTGTTTCCTGGTTCAATGACAACATATGAGGCAAAGTAAATGATTTCTTCTAATGCGCGTGGGCTCATGTCTAATACAAGACCCATACGAGAAGGAATACCTTTGAAATACCAGATATGTGAAACAGGTGCTGCTAATTCGATATGACCCATACGTTCACGACGAACTTTTGAACGAGTCACTTCCACACCGCAGCGATCACAAACGATTCCTTTATAACGGATACGTTTATATTTTCCGCAGGCACATTCCCAGTCTTTTGTAGGACCAAAAATCCGCTCACAGAACAACCCTTCGCGCTCAGGTTTTAAGGTACGATAGTTAATCGTCTCAGGTTTTTTTACTTCACCGTAAGACCAGCTTCTGATTTTTTCGGGAGAAGCCAAACCTATTTGCATACTTTCGAATTTATTTACATCGATCAAAAGGGGTTCCCTCCATTTCGTTTAATGGCAAAACCGTAAGGCGGCTGATCTTCGACCGCCTCACAGTATCTCAGACCGGATTAGTCTAAATTATCTTCTGCGGTTTCAAAGTTTTGGATGATATCTTGTCTTTCATCTTCGACTTGTTCAGCAGCTTGTTTTTCTAGTTCTTTTGCTGTTTGTTGTTCAGCGAATTTTGTCAAAGCATCCACTGTGATCAAATCATCGTCTTCGTCATCCATGTCGCGAAGTTCGATCTCGCTGTCTTGGATGTCTAGGACACGCATGTCTAATCCTAGTGATTGTAATTCTTTAACTAATACGCGGAAGGATTCAGGTACACCTGGTTTTGGAATTGGTTCACCTTTGACGATTGCTTCGTATGTTTTCACACGTCCGACTACGTCATCTGATTTGTATGTCAAGATTTCTTGTAAGGTATAAGCCGCACCGTATGCTTCCAGTGCCCAAACTTCCATTTCCCCAAAACGTTGTCCACCAAATTGCGCTTTACCACCTAATGGTTGTTGCGTAACTAGTGAGTAAGGTCCAATTGAACGTGCATGTAACTTGTCGTCAACCATGTGAGCAAGTTTGATCATGTACATCACACCGACAGACACACGTCCGTCAAATGGTTCACCTGTACGTCCGTCATAAAGAACAGTTTTCGCATCGCTAGCCATACCAGCTTCACGAACTGTTTCCCATACGTCTTCATCACTTGCACCATCAAATACTGGTGTTGCAACGTGGATGCCTAATTGACGGGCAGCCATCCCTAAATGCAATTCCAATACTTGTCCGATGTTCATACGTGATGGTACCCCTAGTGGGTTCAACATGATGTCGATCGGTGTTCCATCAGGTAAGAATGGCATATCTTCTTCCGGCATAATACGGGAAACAACCCCTTTATTACCGTGACGTCCGGCCATTTTATCCCCTTCATGGATTTTACGTTTTTGAACGATATACACACGAACTAACATGTTGACACCTGG
The DNA here is from genome assembly GCF_051715065.1 of Enterococcus sp. AZ062. Lineage (NCBI taxonomy): Bacteria > Bacillati > Bacillota > Bacilli > Lactobacillales > Enterococcaceae > Enterococcus > Enterococcus sp. AZ062. The sequence goes on from NZ_JBIOTB010000001.1 coordinate 3,241,179, forward strand.
TGATAATTCATCGCCAGCTTCACGAGTAAAGATCTTCACATCGTGAACGATCCCGCCTCCACCATGCGGTACACGTAGAGAAGTATCACGTACTTCACGTGCTTTTTCACCGAAGATCGCATGCAATAATCGTTCTTCTGCTGAAAGTTCAGTTACCCCTTTTGGTGTTACTTTACCGACTAATAAGTCACCGTCTTGGACTTCTGCCCCAATACGAATGATCCCCATTTCGTCTAAGTCTTTCAATGCGTCTTCACCGACGTTCGGGATTTCGCGAGTGATTTCTTCAGGTCCTAATTTTGTATCACGAGCTTCTGATTCATATTCTTCAATATGGATCGATGTGTACACATCGTCTTTGACAAGACGACGACTCATGATGATCGCATCTTCGTAGTTGTATCCTTCCCAAGTCATGAAACCGACTAAGACGTTTTGTCCTAGAGCCATTTCACCTTGTTCCATTGATGGGCCGTCTGCCAAGGTATCCCCTTTTTCGACTTTCTCACCTAAATGAACGATTGGGCGTTGGTTGTAACTTGTTCCAGAGTTTGAACGACGGAATTTTGTCACTGAGTATTTGTCTAATGCGCCATTGTCGCGACGTACGCGGATCTCAGAAGCATCAACAAATTCAACTACACCATCGTGTTTACATAGTAACGCAGCTCCTGAGTCATGAGCTGATTTATATTCCATACCAGTACCAACCCAAGGTGCTTGTGGATTGATCAATGGCACTGCTTGACGCTGCATGTTGGCACCCATCAAGGCACGGTTGGAGTCATCGTTTTCCAAGAAAGGAATACATGCTGTCGCTACCGCAACTACTTGTTTCGGTGAAACGTCCATATAATCGACTTTATCGATCGATACTTCTAAGTTTTCACTTTGGGCACGAGCCATGACGATTTCTTCAGCAAATGTACCGTCATCATTCAACTTACTGTTTGCTTGGGCAACGATATAATGGTCCTCGATGTCTGCTGTTAAATAATCGATTTGCTCTGTCACACGTCCTGTTTCACGATCAACACGACGATAAGGCGTTTCGATAAAACCAAATTTGTTTACTTTCGCGTAACTAGATAAACTATTGATCAACCCGATATTTGGTCCCTCAGGCGTTTCGATCGGACACATACGGCCATAGTGGGAGTAGTGAACGTCACGTACTTCATAGCCGGCACGGTCACGAGTCAAACCACCAGGTCCTAAGGCAGAAAGACGACGTTTGTGTGTCAATTCGCCCAATGGATTGGTTTGGTCCATGAACTGAGATAATTGTGAAGAACCAAAGAATTCTTTGATACTTGCAACAACTGGACGGATATTGATCAATTGTTGTGGTGTCAATGTTTCTGTATCTTGGATCGACATTCTTTCACGTACGACACGTTCCATACGTGCTAATCCGATACGGAATTGATTTTGTAAAAGTTCTCCGACAGAACGGATACGACGATTTCCTAAGTGGTCGATATCGTCCACGTTGCCGATGCCTTCCATCAAGTTCAAGAAATAGCTCATTGAAGCAACGATATCCGCTGGACGAACAGTTTTCACTGTTGTGTCTGGATAGCCGTTACCGATCACGTTGACTTCACGTTCTGGGTCTTTTGGTGAAAAGACTTTGATCACTTGGACAGTCATTGGATCAGTGACTACGCCATCTTCTGTTGGGTAGTAAGTCACAGAGTTCAAACCATTGTCGATGAATGGTGCTAATGTTTCCATCACTTGATGGGTCAAAGCTGTTCCTTTTTCAACAATGATCTCGCCTGTTTCAGGATCAACCAACGTTTCAGCTAACGTTAAGTTCAATAGACGTGTTTTCAAGTCTAGTTTTTTGTTTACTTTGTAACGACCAACATTTGCTAAGTCGTAACGTTTTGGATCAAAGAAGCGGGCATTCAGCAAGTTACGTGAACTATCTGCTGTTTTTGGTTCGCCTGGGCGAAGACGCTCGTAGATATCTTTTAATCCTTCTTCTGTTCTAGAATCACTTGCATTTTTGTGTAAATCTTTTTCGATCGTGTTACGTAATGTTTCACTATCCCCAAAGATTTCAAAAATCGTGTCATCTGAACCGAAACCTAATGCACGAACTAACACAGTCAATGGAATCTTACGTGTGCGGTCGATACGTACATAAGAGATGTCTTTTGCATCAGTTTCCATTTCTAACCATGCGCCACGGTTAGGGATCACAGTTGAACCGAATCCTTCTTTACCGTTTTTGTCTACTTTCCCATGGAAGTAAACACCTGGTGAACGGACTAATTGGGAAACGATAACACGTTCCGCACCGTTGATGATGAATGTACCTTGCTCTGTCATCAATGGGAAATCACCGAAGAATACTTCTTGCGCTTTGATTTCACCTGTCTCACGGTTTGTTAAACGTAAAGTCACATGTAATGGTGCAGAGTAATTTGCGTCATGTGCGCGTGCTTCTGCTACTGTGTACTTTGGTTCTTTCAATTCATAATCTACAAATTCCAAAGAAAGATTGCCATTGAAGTCATCGATTGGCAAAATATCTTCAAACATTTCTCTTAGTCCTTCATCCAAGAACCATTGGTACGAGTCTGTTTGAATTTCGATCAAATTTGGTAATTCCAACACTTCACTGATTCGTGCGAAACTTCTACGTTCGCGATGTTTTCCGTATTTTACTACGTGTCCAGCCAAGCTCTTCACCCCTCTAAAATGTCATTCAAAAAGACTACCCGATCAATTGTTACAATAATATTAAAAATATTATATTTAGGTAACAACAGACATTTTTTGCGGCTTTTAGGCAAAAAAAAACCAAAAATAGAACGTTCTCTTGAGTACTTGCCTACGTGAGCTTCTACTTTTGTTTCCTTATATTAAAGCCGAAACGGACAATATTTCGTTTCTGCCTTCGCTTCATCAGATAGTTTTTGCAACTTCATATAATACACTGTTTAAACGTAAAAGTCAACACTTCCTGGCGTTTCCTGTAAATTTTCGTAATTGTTTCTTAATCTTTCTTTTTTGTTCCAATTTCGTCCAATCCTAATTGAGTGACTCTTTTCTACAAAACCTCTTTGTCTTTACAGATACTAAAACAAAAAGGATGGCACACTGTCCTCATTCGATCATAAATCTGCTAATATATATAGTAGAAAGGAGTTTGATCCATGACGACAAAAGCCAAGGTACTACACCTTTTAAAAAGCACGCCCACATTTTTATCCGGAGAGAAAATCGCGCAACAGCTGAATGTTTCTCGGACAAGTATTTGGAAAGCCATCAAAGAATTAGAAAAAGAAGGGTTTCGCTTTGAGCACCAAGCAAAAGGATACCGTTATCTCCCATCCGATGTGTTAGATGCTACAGAAATCGCGCAAGAATTACGCCCTTTTGACGTGCAAGTGAACGTGCTAGCTCAATCTGAATCCACTATGAAAGATGCGAAATTTGCTTCTGGCATCGACACGACGAAACCTAGTTTGTTCGTTGCTGACACGCAAGAACAAGCCCATGGTCGTTTTGGGCGTTCCTTCTTTGCTCAGCCTGGCCAAGGAATCTATATGAGCCTATTATTACATCCACAAAAACATTTTGAGGAATTGCCACAATATACGTTGATCGCTGCCAGTGCTTGTGTCAAAGCAATCCAAGAATTGACAGGAAAACAGGCAACCATTAAATGGGTCAACGATATCTACCTTGAAGGGAAGAAGATTTGTGGCATTTTATCCGAAGCAGTGAGTGATATGGAAGCTGGTGAAATCCGTTCGGTGATTATTGGTGTGGGCTTGAATTTTTCGATCCCTCAAACGCAATTTCCTGATGAGATCCAGCAAAAAGCGACCTCCTTGTTTCCTGATGGTGAAGCATCGATGACTAGAAATCAATTGATCTGCGCGATTTGGAAACATTTCTTTAGGTATTTAGCCGACCCTTCGCACACCTATTTTGATCTTTACACAGAACGGTCATTTGTCCTAGGTAAGTCTGTCAGCTTTACCCGACAAGGAAAATCTTATCAAGGAATTGCCCAAGCAATCGGTCCAAAAGGAGAACTGATCGTAGATACGCCAAACCAGCGCTTCCAACTACTCTCTGGTGAAGTCAGCTTAACAGAAATCGATGGGCTACCATCAGCAAAAAGAGGCTAGTTCGTTTCCTAGCCTCTTTTTTATCAATGGTGGATTTGTCATGCTCGCTTTATTTTCATAAGCTTGATGTCGCGAGAAAACATGCAAGCTTCTTTACGATGTACTATATTTTTTCTACTATGTGCTTGGTTCTATGTTTGAGGTCCTACATGATGTGTTTTATTTTACTTCTGAGTCTACATCTAATTTCTATGTTTGTTCTATGTTTTAACTATATGTTTTAGTTCTATATGTTTGTTCTATGTTTTAGTTCTATGTTTTAGTTCTATGTTTTAGTTCTATGTTTTAGTTCTATGTTTTAGTTCTATGTTTTAGTTCTATGTTTTAGTTCTATATGTTTGTTCTATGTTCGATTCCCTATTTTAAATAGGATAGTACTATGTGCTATTGTCAGTAGCAGTAGAACAATCAAACTACTGCCTGTCAATACTAATGGACACCTGATAACATTTGCCTACGCTTTTATCTAGATGCTCTGTCGCAAACTGTGATGCACGTCGTCAAGCAATTGAGACCGAGTAACTATTTTTCCCCGAAATAGTTTTCGGCAATCAAGTGGTGTTCTATGTGTGTGTTGTTTCCTCTATTTACTACTTCTAATTCATTCATAAGCGTATCTATTGAAGACCAACGATCGCTTTCTCAGCTTCTTCCTATACAGAACCCTCTTCCATTTAACGCCCCCTTTTTTGTTTTGCTGTCGTTCTGTTTGTATCATAACGCACAAGAAAATGAATGAATTGTTTTGTATTGAATTACAACATTTTTTATTTCCACATTAAATTCAACGATCTCTTACTGGCTAATCCCAACCTCAATTAACTATTCTCAAATTTTGCAAAATTGTAATTGATTTGCTTTAGAAGAAGAAAAATATTCGATCTTCAAGTTGAATTTTTTTACAATCAAACAGCGGATCAAAAATTTATCTGCCGCAGACAAAGGTTGCTGATACTCTTCTTCAATATCACGAAATGAAAAATTTCTTTTCTTCTCACTTAATTTTGTTACGATTTCAATCACCGTTAATTGCGTTAATTCTGATGTATATTCTTTTCTCACAGCTGCTCTCCTTTATTCATAGCGTTCTTTAATCCAGAATATAGCATGGAATTTTTCTTGTTGGGGACAATTTTTTTCCAAAAACAAAAAAAGATTGTTTTAAATAAACGAATCGATCCATTTGAGTAATTTAATCCATAACATGAACGAAAGTCACCTCTGCTCTGCAATCCATCCAAAATAACATCTTTTAGCAAAAGATCAATACTAAAAATTTACATATTATAGAAATAATCGGTACATACCAACAGTTGAAAAATGATATTTTTTTTATATATTAATAAAGATAACTGAGGAGAAACAATGGAGAAACTTAAAAAAAATATAGAGGTGACAAGATTTTTAAATACAGCCATTAGAGATGGTGTTTTAAACCCACAAGCAATCGGTCAAGAAAGTTTATCTCGCTTGAGATTACACATATTGATAAAAGAGCAATCGTTAACTATAAATTTAAAAGCGCCGAATCTTTCTGACAACGCCTTTCATAGGATCAGTAAACAATTAGATGTTGTGAAAAGATTCTCACAACAGACAACATCGATCACAGCTGAAAATATCCAGTTGTCTGCTAAACAAATCGACCAGAAAATTGAACGTTTAAACGAAAAAGACAGCGAGTTGAATGAACAAATCAAGGAAATTAAAAGTGAAGTAAAAAAATATTCGAGCAGAACAGCCAATCCGGATCAATATAACAAGGCAACAACAAAACTCAATAACGTAAATAAAGAACTAAACAATAATCGAAATAACATCTACAGTCATCGCGCAATGAAACTTGTCCTAAAAGAACAAGAACGCCAACAAGTAAAAAGCAATCGTCGAGAATCCGTTGATCAGTCGCCGAGACGACAATCCGTTTCTCAAGTAAAATCTGAACCTCGTCAGTCCGTTGTACAAAAGCTTTCTACGCCCCGGCAATCACTCGCACAGCAACAGGAAAAACGAACAGAAAAAATAGACAGCCTGACAGAAAAGATCATGAATACAGAAAAAATAATACAGGCGCTTGCAAAAGAAAGAGATGGTCTCGTTAGCAATCCTAACGTAAAAGAAGAATTCGCTATATACACTGAAGGTATCCAACTTCATCGAAAACAAGCAGATAATCTTTACCATCAACTGGGGACTATTGATTCAAAAATTGCAACGAAGTTAGAAAAAAAATTTGCTGATTCCCCTTATGGCAAAGTCGCTTGTCCACTAACACCTAAAGAAATTTCTGCAATCAAAGTAGCGAAGGCCAATGAAAAGTTCAATCAATCTTACCGCAACTCATCTCCTGAACCTAAAATGAACAAAAAGCTAAGAATAGACACGGGAAAAACCCTGTCCGAAAGCGAAAAAATAGCTGAGAAGAAGAAGTTGATGCAAGCAACTAAACATAATTTGCAGAAAATCGAGAAAAAATTACAAAAGTACCAAAATCGTAAAAAAAATATTTTCGGTCTGATTGCGAATGCCTTTCAAAGAAAAAAAATCCAAAGTTTAAAAGATAAGAAAACTGATTTGATAAACACTCTCGAACAACCGCAAAAAAAACCGCAAAAAGGTATCCTAAAACCAACATTTAAAGAACAAGTAACTGACGCTCATAATAAACAAGAACAACAAATGAAAAATCAAAAACAGCGTGGAGATCGAACACAATCCCCTGGTTTTAGCAGATCATGATCATCGCCCAAACAGATAAAGATTTTCTAGCTAAAGTGGCTCAAGCAATCCATATATTTATAGTTAGTTATTTTATTTACTTTGTTTCATTACAAAAAGATACACGAAATCCCAAAGAGGAAGTTCTATCATTCGATCAATATACATGTTTTATCATTCATTTTACAACGTTTTACAATTACACGTTTTATATCAAAAATTTTTCTTAATAGAAATTATCGGCACTGTATATCAATGAGAAAATGTTATGTTTGTTTATATATAACCAATAAGAAAAGGAGATAGATATGGCTAAGAATGAGCAAGATAAACAACCTATCACACAGGGGGAGAAAACAGCAATCACTCAACTGTCGAATCAAATTATCAACTCTGAAAATAAGATCGAAGAGTTAAAAGGAAAACGAGAGGCACTTGGGGACATTTCGAAATCTTCAGAAAAATATCAAGAACTAACAGAAGCTATCAGAACCCATAGAAAAAGAGTTCATGTTTTGTATGAAAAAATCGAAAAAATTTCACCCCCACATGCCGACAGATTGGAGAAATACATAGATAACCATTTCAGCCAAGACAAAAACGTCACGAAGAGCAATGAGAAAATCGTTAATGAACCTATCTATGAAACCATTCCTGGAGATAGGAAAAATAGGATGGAAGAGGTCGATGTCCCAATCACATCAAAAAGGCCTCGATCAAAAGAAGAAATTCAGTCGGCTGTTAAATCTGCTAATGATAAATTCAATGAATCCCATAAAGATATATCTTCAAAATCATATGATAAAAGAGAGAGAACAATCGAAATCAAAAAACAACCTATTAAGGATGATAGGAGTCAAAAACTTACGCTAGATAAAGCCAACAAAAAGTTACACCAAACGGAAAAAAACCTAGCTACTTTCAAAAAAAGAAATAAGACGTTAACTGGCAAAATCATGAATTTATTTGGTGGGAAAAATAAAGAAGAATTAATGAACCAAAAAAAATTATTGATTGATCAAATAAAAATTTTAAAAGGAGAACCTGTAAAAGGAATTCTGAAACCGCCGTTGACTGAGAAGTTAGCTAACGCACAGGAAAAGGTCAAAGCTAACGCCCAAGAAAAAGCAAATCCAACACTAAATAATCGACCAAAAACTAATCCTGCTCTTTCAAAGTAAAACAACTTTAAACTAAATAATCTAGGATATTGACCAAAAAATAATGGTCAATATCCTTTTTTATGCTACCAAACAAGCTTTTCCCTTCTTTGCTTTCTCGCTCATGTTTCAAGAGCAAGAAATGGTCACACTAATTTTCCTTACTTAGAAATTATCGGTATAAATCAAGAAGATTAAAATGCTATTTTTGTTTATGTAACCAAGACAAGAGATGAGGAACTAATTATGGATAATCGTAAAGAAAACAATATGTCAGTAGAAAAGATGAGACAGCGCTCAAGGGAATTAAGTAAGCACCTACCAAAAAGTCCAGGTACAGAAATCAAACAACTGACAAAAAGCCTGATGAATACAGTAGCTCGGATTCACGAGCTAAAGGGAGAAAGAGAACAGCTTACCGATCGTTCCACATCTTCAAAAAAATATAGAGAACTAACCGCTGGCATCAAAAATAATGAACAAAGAGCGCAGGATTTACTTGATAAAATCGACAAGGTGTCACCAAAACAAGTGGATAAACTGGTAGAACGATATACAGACTCTGCTGAACCGGTCTACAAAATGATGTCTGATGATACGAAAAGCAGGGAAAAAGATGTGCCACTCCCTGAAATACGTGACCGCATAAAAAAAGAAGTGCCTGATGCTGTTGTGGAAGCGAATCGTAAGTTCAATGAAATACATAAAAGTATTTCTAAAGAACCTTATGCGAATCGACAGCAAAAAGTAATGTTTGATACAAAAAAACTAGCAAATGGAATAGATAGAAAAGTGGATTCCAATAAAAAGTCTCACAGGAGAGATGAACCGATCTACGAAACGATTCCTGAAAATGCTAAAAGTAATGCGAAAGGGACTGAACCTCCCAGAAAACGTGACCACACAGATAAAGCAATTGGGAAGTCTAGTCATAAGTTACAGGCCACATCATTACAAAAAAAGAGTTTACCTGAGACTCAGAAACTTACATTGAAAGATAGGATCAATCATGCGCACCACCAAAAGGAAAACAATCGTCTAAACCAAACACTAAGCAATCGACCACAAACTAGCCCGAGCCTTGGAAGATAAAAAATAAAAAACCAGAGAAATCCTTATCAGTCAAGACTGCATAAGGATTTCTCTGGTTTTTATCGACTCATTTATTCTTGTCATTCAGCGACATTTCCCCCAAAATGTTAACACTACTGATTGTCAGAATAAACAAAAAAATGAATGTTTTAACTACTTGTTTTGTCCATGGTTCACTCAATATTATGTATTATTTCTTATGTGCTTTGATTTCCCTCCTTTATTCTTCCTCCGTCATTTTATGTACTTACGTCCATAAATAAAACGATGTAAGCTCCTGTTCGATAAACGATCCATGTCCATTCTATTAATGGTTCATGTTTTTAAGAGCAACAAATTACTGATACGTATGGAACTACTAAATGGAAATCAGTAACCATGCGATACCTATTATTTAGCATACCTCTTTCTTTCAGAGGGTGCAAAACCACTTTTTCTGTGCAAAGAAAAAAATGAGCTTGGGACATTAGTCACCTTGCATCCCCTAGAACCGAATAAACGGTGTTCCAGAAGTAACTCCTTCAGAAATAAGCGTGAAACCCCAAAAAATTTGAAAAACAATTTTCGGGGTTTCACGCATATTTCTCGGAGGTGAACACTTCTGTCACAACCTCAGTTTTATATAACTTAGTCTACTCGTCTTAGAATCAATGACGTCAAAGTTTCTAATGTTTCTTTTGTTTGTACCGAAGTATTTGGTAATTTTTTTATTTCTTTTAGTGCTTGTTTCGTATAGGATTCTGCCAACTTCTGGGCGCTTTCGACCCCTTGTGCCTCAACAACTAGTTGTTGAACCTTCTCAGCTTCTGCTTGTGTCATTTGTTTTTCTTTGGACAAATATTCAAGTAATTCTGCTTTTTTGTCTGTTTGTAACGCATAGATCAAAGGGAGTGAATACACCCCTTGACGAATATCTTCAAGTACAGGCTTACCGATATCTTCGCTCTGTTTTGTATAATCTAAAATGTCATCAATGATTTGAAAAGCCATACCGATCGCTAAACCGATATCCCCGGCTTTTTTTGCAAAACGCTCGCTTGTCCCACTTTCATATGCCCCTACAAAACAACTCAATTGAAACAGTTCAGCGGTTTTACCAGAAATATTCTGTAAGTATTCCTCAACCGTCAACTGGGTATTGTATCTATCATCCATTTGCCCAAGCTCGCCATTCAATACTTTTTCCATACTTCGTGCATTTAATTGCATACTCTTTAAGGAAGAGGTATATTCGGATAAAAGTTTGAAACAACAAACAAATAAATAATCCCCGGCATAAACAGCGACACTATTGCCAAAACGGCTACGTAAGTTGGGCTGTCCTCTGCGTAAGTCAGCTTCATCAACGATATCATCATGGATCAACGTAGCAATGTGTAGCATCTCAATAGATGCTGCCAACGAAATAGCTTTTTCGCGATCTTGCTCCGGCCCAAATTGAGCAAATAATAATTGATACGCCGGACGCAGTAACTTTCCACCTGCATGAATCGTTTCTTTTATCGCTTCTTCTACTGGTTTGTTTTTCAGCCGAACAACACTTTCCATTTTTTTTAGTGTTTGGTTCAATTCCACTTGGATCGTTGGATAGTCCACCCACATTTGATGTAACTTCATAAAAAAACTCCTTGTATAACGCTTATTTTTTCAGAAATACCGATTGCCATTGACTATTAGTCTGCCGATCATAGTCTGCTTGGAATCGCTGAAGTGTTCTCACGTGTTTCAGCAGATAATTAGCAGCTATCCCTATAGCCAATCCTGATAGAATGCCTAGAAATGATAAAATCGGTAAGTAGAGCATGACTGTCCATGATTGAGCGATAAACGACGCGGTCAATAACTGACCAACATTATGCATAAATCCACCTGTTGCGCTGATCCCAATAATGCTAACCCTTTTAGGACCCAGTTGTTTGACTATCAACATACCTACATAACTCAATAACGCACCACTCATACTGTAAAGAAACGTCGAAATCGTGCCGCCTAATAACGTGGTTAAAAATAAACGCAACCAAAGTAATAAGAAGCTATCTCGTTTTTTCATTGTAAAAATTGCCACAATCGTAATCAAATTAGCCAATCCTAGTTTTGCACCTGGCGCAAAAGCGAAAGGATAAGGAATCATATTTTCCAATAAACCGATGATCACACCTTGGGCAACTAATAAAGATATATAGATCATTTTTTGTAATTTACTCATGACGTGAACCGTCTAATAAATCAGACTGTCTTCCCCACTCCCGTCTGTTGATCGCACTTCGATCACTAATTTGTGAGGCAAACAAACGATTGTTTCACCATTATTCGTTGCCCAGCCTCGGCGAACGCAAATCTGGTCGTCGCAGTCTGCTTCTTTGATCCGAATTCGTTCCCCATCAATCTCAATCACGTTTTTATCACCATGATCATCTTCGTATAAATAGGTATAAGCTTTGGTTTCAGTTACCAACGGAAAAGTCTTGATTTCTGTTCCATCGACTCGTAGCACCGCTTCTTTATTTGGTGTTGCATCCACTTGTTGATAACTAAAGATGACAACCGGTAAGAATGAGAGCATGACTAACAAAAGAATAATGATGATATCCCAAGGTTTTAATAAACTTTTTTGAATAAATTCTTTCAAGTACTCACTCCCTTTTTCTCCTCATTTGATTGCTCCAATTTTACCATGAATAACGAAGGTTGTGAATGAGAGGCACAACTCAGCTAATCGAAGGATTTGATCCATTCATCATTTCTATACGAACCTATTTAAGAAAAAGACGAGCTTGGAATGTTTGCACACCCCAAGCTCCTCCTTATTTCTTCTCATGTCATGATTTTAGTTGCTAAAATCATTTTGATTGTTTGAATTGTTAACTTTCTCTATTCGCCGTAACGTGCCTTTGGTTTCCCGTACCACCAATTACCGAGTGTTTTTTGTAACCAAGGAATCACCCAACGATCCAAACCGATCGCACGACCTGAACCATTCATCAATGCAAAAGCCACAAAGATGAACCAGATGTTTACCCAATAGAACATACCAGAAATACAGAAAGTGATGACTAAGACAATCGTTGTTGCACTACATAACCAAGTGAATAAACCGGCAATCAATGCTAACGCTAACGCGATTTCAAAGAAGACCATGAATTTTTGGAAGAACATCGCTACATCGTTATTTGGCATGATGACTTGCATGATGCTATTGAACCAGTCTGGTGATTTATCAAGCACTGCCATTGGTTCTTCACCATACGCATAGCTCAACCCAAAATGTGCCGCTTGCGTTGCTGCTTCTCCAGTTGTCGCACCTGCGCCACTCGCAGCTGTTGTTGCATCACCTGCTGCTGAAGCCCCACTTGCTACATCTGCTACATTGTACTCCCAAGTCCAAGGGAACACACTGTTACCAGTAAACCATGAACCTTCACCAAACCAAGTGCTTGGTTTTAATACTTCACCATTACCGATCATTTTCTTAGAAGCTTCGACTAACCAAACGAGACCGTAGAAGATTCGTAATGGGACGCTCCATAAAACATTGCCGTAACGAGAAGAATGACCACGAGTCACATTGCGATCATCTTTGATATGGAAGAATTCGTGCATCATATATTGGAACATATAATAACCTGAACGGATATCAAAGAAATATTTCAAGTTGACGATATGCTTCATGATGATTGCTAAAAAGCCACTTAAATGGATTTTGTCAAAAAGGTTCGCTACACCCCATTTTGCGCCAACTGAAACCATGAATCCTTGATAATTGCCTTTGAATTTATGTTTCTCGCCACCTTTGATCGAAGCCACGATATTCGCTGCAGCTGTATGACCAGTTTGTTCTGCGGCTTGAACGATCTGTGGTGTTGGTGTATTAGGGAATTCTTCGTAATACACTAAGTCACCAATGATATAGATATTTTGTTCTTCATAGCCTTTTGCTTGCATATATTCGTTTGCTACTAAACGTTGACCGCGTGCAGTCTCTAATCCGAAATCAGCCGCATCTGTTGTTCCTTTGACACCTGCTGTCCAAATCAATGTATGCGTAGGCACTTCACGACCGTCTTTTAATTTGATATGGTCAGGAGCGACTTCAACGATTGGCGCATTCAATAATAGCTCAACATTCTTTTTATTTAAATAACGTTCTGCTTTGGCTGCATCGTTACGGTCCAACATATTCAAAATCGTTGGCATTGCTTCAACAACCATTAGTGTAATCTCATTTGGATCTAGTTTGTAGTCTTTGGCTAAACGATCTTTCCAATCTACTAGCTCACCGATCATTTCGATTCCCGTAAACCCAGAACCACACACAACAAACGTCAACATTGCTTTACGCAATTTTTCGTCTGGTTCTAATGCTGCTTTTTCGACTGTTTTCTCAATGTGCTTACGAATCTTAACGGAATCTTCAAATGACCAAAGAGTAAAGCCGTTTTCTTTCACACCTGGCGTACCAAAATCATTTGGTTCACCACCCATACCTAAAATCAATTGGTCGAATGGATAAGCGCCTAATTTGGTTTTGACGATTTTTTTCTCTTTGTCGATGCCGATTACTGTATCAGTAACTAGATCTACATTTTTTTGTCTTGCAAATAATCGTTGTAAATCGTACTGGATCGCCTCTGGTTCCACACGTCCGCCTGCAACTTCGTGAAGTTCTGTCATCATCGTGTGGTACGAATGACGATCAATCAATGTGATTGTTACGTCTTCTTTTTTCAGTTTCTTTGCTAAGTGTTTTGTAGCTGAAACACCTGCATAACCAGCACCCACAACGACAATATTTTGCTTTGTCATTGAATATCCGCTCCTTATTTTTCATCTATATAAATTATTAATAGTTGATCGTTTTTTCAATTTGATAATGATTACACAATCTTTATACATTATATAGATGTTTTATATATTTGTCTAACACCTTTTTATGTTTTTTTTGTTACAATAAAAACGCCTGTTTTTCACGAAAATTCCAGAAAGAAAACGCTCAATTAAATCACTTCCGTTATTTTTGTAAAACGGTTGACTTATTGATGATATCCATTAGAATGTATAATGAATCACAAGGAATTTGTGGACAAAAAATGAAATGGCGGGGTTAAAAAATGAAGAAAAATCGGTTTGTTACGGGGTTTGCGGTATTAGCATTCTCAACATTATTGCTAGGAGCTTGTGGATCAGATAACAATGATAGTTCAAGTAGTACATCTTCTTCTACTTCTACTGCACAATCTTCTACAACAGAAACTAGTACAACAGAATCATCTAAGGAAATCGTTGCTGGTGGAGAATTACAAGACGGTACATATAAGTTAGAAGAGAAAAACTACTCTAATGGTTACCGTTCAGTCTTTGAAATGGTCGTGAAAGACGGTAAGATCACTGAATCAAATTTTGATTACATCGATGCAGATGGCAAATCAAAACAAGATGACACAGAATACAACGAAAAAATGGAAGAGAAATCTGGTACAAATCCAGAAATGTTCATTCCTGAATTAAATGAGCAATTGCTAAGTGCACAAAGCGCAAGTGGTGTAGAAGTTGTTACTGGTGCGACACATTCATCAGAAAGTTTCCAAAACTATGCACAACAATTGATCCAAGCGGCTCAAGCAGGCAACACAGAAACGATTGAAATCGACAATGGTGCTGAACTTAAAGACGGCACATACAAATTAGAAGAGAAAAACTATTCAAATGGCTACCGTGTACAATTTGAATTGACAGTTGCAGATGGCAAAGTTACTGACTCAAACTTTGATTACATCGATGCAGATGGCAAATCAAAACAAGATGATACAGAGTACAACGAAAAGATGAAAGAAAAATCTGGTACTGACCCTCAAACTTACATCCCAGAATTAAACGATGAACTTGTTTCAGCAATGGGCGAAGAAGATGGTTCTCCAGCAGATGTTGAAGTGATTACTGGTGCAACACACAGTGCACATTCATTCATCATGTACGCACAACAATTAGTGAATGCCGCTGAAAAAGGTGACACACAAACAATTGAAGTCGACAACATTGTGACAAAATAAACTTTGTCCTACAAAAGGCTCATCTGCCTTTACGATAATACTTTTGGAGATGTGGCAACTGTCACATCTCTTTTTCTATTCTATTCTATATAAACGTACATCCCCCGAAAAAAAGATGTTCATTCCTGCCAGATTATATTAGAATACAAAGCATGAGCTTACTTTTTGATTTCACTAAGAGAGTTCTTTTATGTGAAATAAGCAATAGATAAAAAGAAATGAGGAATAGATGTTGAAGAAACGATTACTCCCTTTCGTCTTGCTCTTGTGCCTACTGACTATTGCGGGCTGTAGCACAGATCAAACAACGGAAGGAAAACAAGAGAACAACACTTCACTGCTTTCTGACCCTTACACAGATGAACAATTTTTACTTGGTACTTACGTGCGTATCCGTATCTACGATGAAGGGAAAGAAGACGTATTAAAACCTGCTTTTGACCGTGTCAAAGAGTTGGGCGATAAAATCACGATCAATCAAAGCGGCTCCGAAGTTGATGAAATCAATCAACAAGCAGGAATCCAACCAGTCAAAGTGTCCGATGATGTGTACCGTTTATTAAAACGAGCATATGAGTATAGCGAAGACTCACATGGAGGCTTTGATATGGCAATCGGTCCAATCACACAACTCTGGCGTATCGGTTTCGATGATGCCCGTAAGCCATCACAAGCAGAAATTGATGAAGCATTGAAGTTAGTCGACTACCATAAAGTCCAATTCAATGATGAGGAAAAGACTGTTTACTTGCAAGAAAAAGGCATGATCCTTGATCTAGGGGCAATTGCGAAAGGGTTCATTACCGATGAAGTCGTCAAAGTCTTGAAAGACAATGATGTAACGACTGCGATCGTCGATCTAGGTGGGAATGTCTATGTTCTTGGACACAGTCCTAGAGGAGAAGATCAAGATTGGACAGTCGGTATCCAAGATCCGAATCTTGCCCGTGGATCGATCCTCGGCTCGATCAAAGAAAGAAATAAAACATTAGTCACATCTGGAATTTATGAGCGCTATTTAGAAGTCGATGGCGTGAAATATCATCACTTGTTTGATCCAAAAACTGGTTATCCATTTGATAATGACATTGCTGGTGTCACGATCATCACAGATGAATCCATTGATGGAGACGGACTATCTACTGCGGTCTTTGCCATGGGTGTCAAAGATGGCTTGGCTTACATCGAGGATAAACTGAATGACGGAACGGAGGCGATTTTTGTTACAAAAGATGATAAGGTCTATGTGACAGACCCAATCAAAGACACTTTCAAACTCGCTGAAGATTCAAAATATACCATGGGCAATCGTTCTGAATTAAACTAAGGAGTAACTGATATGACACTAAAAATCTTTTTAGAAGTAGTTGAACTACGTACGAAAGTCGCTAGTGTATTTCCTTTTGCGATAGGGGTTTTATTCTCTATCGCTTTTTTTCACGAAATACAGTGGTTGAACACTTTACTGTTTTTTATTGGTATGCTTGTCTTTGACTTAGCAACTACCGCAATCAATAACTATATGGATTATGAAAAAGCACATTCGGAAATTTATAAATATGAAGAGAACGTCATTGGACGGACTGGTATTTCACCAAAGCTTGTACGAAACATGATTTTGGCCATGATTGCTTTTGTCTTAGTCATCGGTATATTACTGACATTGAGGACCGGTTGGTTATTGTTGCTGATGGGTATGATTTGTTGTTTTATCGGAATCTTTTATACTTTTGGTCCTATCCCTTTATCACGTATGCCATTAGGAGAGATTTTCAGCGGTTTTACCATGGGTTTAGGGATATTTACGATGGTCATCTATATCAACACTCATCGTAGCGATCTATTTGATTTAACCCTATCTTTAACAACTGGCACCTTCAATTTATCTGGCAATATCTGGGCAGTAGCCGCCATCTTTCTTGCAGCACTCCCACTTGTTTTTACGATAGCAAATATTATGTTAGCGAATAATTTACGCGATTTGGAGCGAGATATTGAAAATCATCGGTATACGTTAGTTTTCTACATTGGTCGTCCAATCGGGATCATGCTGTTTCAACTTTTGATGTATGCGTGCTACCTGATTCTTTTAATAGGACTGATCAGTGGTATATTTCAATGGCCGATTCTTCTGGCTTTCTTGACTTTACCAAAAATCCATCTTAATCTCCAACTATTCAAAGAGAGTCTACCGCAGCCTATCAGTTTTAGCTATTCGATCAAAAATATGATTTTGTTCAACAGTAGTTATGCACTTGGTTTATTCGCAACGATTCTTCTCAATCAACTGTAGACATAAAAAACAGGTGGAAATTCTCCACCTGTTTTTTGGTCTATGGATCTACGATCTATCTCGTTGGTAATGGTGCCCCTTTTGCTAGTGGGTTTCTTGCCAAGCCATGACTTCTTAATGAATCATTGTGTAGTTTTGCTTGGCTACTCGCTCTACTCGTCATTGCGGAAAGTCTCGGCTTTCCATCTGGAGTGCCTCCTTTTTCAGCTGAATTACTTCTAGACAGTAAGGGCTTTTCAGCTGAATTTCGGCCATGGGACATTGAGGCAGTCCCTTGCTCCCTTGTCAGGTGGTCTCTACTAATGACAAGTTTACGTTTGACAAAGTTCCAGGCTTTGGATAAGTTTCCTTTTTCTTTTGAACCTTTGTCTATTAATTTTTCTCGCCCATCTGCGCGATTTTGCTGAAATGTTCTGAATTTTTGCCTTAAAAAATTCCAAGCTCTGGCTAAAATTCCTTTTTCTTTTTGACCTTTTTCTTTTAGATCTTTATTTTTCGGATTTTCTCGTGCTTCTTTACGGTTTTTTCGAAATACTTGGACTTTTCGATATACTTTTATTCCTAATTGTAAAACTTTTTTTACGAATCTATAGAGCCAAATTGGGCCTTTTTGAAACATTCTTTTAAAAATATTCTCGAGCTTATCGATTTCTGGATCTTTATCTGTGTTATTATGCATTTAGGTCACATCTCTTTCTGTTATAGTGACTGTATTGCCCTCTTCATCTGTGGTTTCTTGTGTTCTTGAGGTGTCTGAACGACTCGTCCCATCTTGTGTCATTTGTACAGACTCATAGGGCTTTTCAAATAGAGTGTTCCATTGGAAGCTTCCTTCATTTCCGAGTAACCTGTATTGATTCGCTTCTTCAGTGATTCTAAAAGTGATTGTTTTTTGTAGATTCCCACTGTCTGTTCGATTGACGATAAAGTTGGCACCCTCATGATCAGTATCAAATGAAACAATTCGATACTCAAACGTTACTTCTTCATCTGATCTCCCTTCTTCAATTTTTTTCTGAGTAAATGTGTCTTCTCCAAACACTAACGTAAAGGAACGATTGTTGTTCGTATTTTCCCATGTTCCTTGCATCAAGATATCCATCCACATTTGTGAAACTGCTCGTTGCGCGGCTTCAATCTGTTCAGAAATTTCTGCTTCTAACTGCGCTTTTACTTCTTCTGTAGGATAAAGATACAAATCCTCCCCATCCTCTTCTCGATATAAGATCGTGTTGCCCATCTTGGTTTGTAGGGCAAATTCTTTGGTTTGCTTATTATCGTTTTCTAAAACTACCTGTCCACTTGTATTTAAATAATAGATCCCTGATTCAAACCAATCACTGGAGACTTTATATGTTCCATCAGTTGCTAATTCGATTTCTGCATCATCTGGTAGATTAGAATACCAGGTACCACTGTAGATCGTCGCGTTAAAACGATCTCTTGACTCTGTCGTTGCTTGTTCTTCTGTCGTTGAGTCTGCTGATTGATCTGTATTTGCTTGTGTAGTATTCATTAATGAATACCCCACGAGCCCAGCAACGACAACAACAAATAATCCAAGTCCGATAATTATTTTTTTACCTGACTCTGTTTCTAAAAAATTTTTTAACATACTTCCTCCTTTCAAGATATCCTCTCAACCATCTATCAATTATTTTCAGTGTTATCTTCTTAAGGCAGGCCATATCCTGAAATAACATTACTCCCAATAGCGTAAGTTCTTCTTCTTACTAGATTGTCAGAGTTACCTTCGATGACCTGAATAATATTTCCGCCAGAATATTCAACGATCCCTACATGATCTTTTCCTGTTCTTCCACCAGACCAGTCAAAAAATACAAGGTCGCCAGATTGAGGAACATAGTTTTCATCATGTGTTTTGAACTTATCATTCGTTTCAAACCATTCTTTCATATCAAGAACATTTGCTGTATTCAATACTCGGCCTTGTTCCAAGTATCCCGCTTCATTCGCTATCCAAGAAACGAATACGGCTGACCACTCTATTCGATTGTTGAATCCAGCCCATCGCCAATACTTCTCACCATTCGGATTTCCCAATTCTCTTCTAGCGAGCTCAGCTAATCTGCCTGTATCTGCCATGATATTTCTTGTAACCATTGCGGTATAGAACATATTGCCAAAAACGTAGCGCCAGTTATAGCCCAATCCTTGTGCGACGATATGGTTGAAAGGAATGGTCTGATTATTACTTTTCATTTGTGCATATAAGCGCGCATCTTCAAAGGAATACGGTGCATTTCGATTGATCAGATCATCAAGATACGCTTCGCCATAATTATAGGCTTGGACCGCTGCCAGACCATTGAGATTATTGCTTTGTGCTTTTTTGAGCAGATAAGCAAAATATTCGACGCCTTTTTCAATTGATTCCTCTGGTGTAGTGATTCGTTCTGGAGATGATAGTGCCAGTTGCGCATTCATGATATCTGGCTGAATGGCTTCATTTCCACCAGATTCCACCCATATCATGGATAAAATCGCATTCGTATATGCTTCAATGCCATGTTTACTCGTTTGTTCCGCAACTCTATTTTGCCATTTAGTAACGGCTAATGGGGGATTGATTAGATTCCCTCGTAGTCCGCCACCATTACGCATATATGCTAAGTTGGTATCCGTACTAAAAACTAAATTATTGATATAAATCGCTGGATAAACGTCAGGATCTTTATGCCAGAAGCGATATTCTTTCATTGCAACTAATAAATTCCCATCAAACTGATTTCTTGTATAGCCAATCAAATCACCTGCTTCTAAGGTTCTTCCTGGCCTCACTACCGGATCAATATTGACATAATACGCATAATATAGACCTGTATCCGTTTCTATCGCTGTCGTTACAGGCGCTGAACCATCTGTATGACCAGCCTGATAACTATAGTTGATACTTTCCACTGTCTCAAAGGTGGTGGCATAAACAGGGGTTCCAGGTTCTGCTTCCAAAGCGATTTGGTAATGTTGCGTATTGGGATCACGTCCACGATAGCCAAAATTATCCACCACATTTGCATAGCTCATCTTACCAAATGGATTAGCCATGAAAATTTTATCTTCAAAGCGATCTTTCTCCATGATTGGGTAATATTTATCTACTTCATCTTCATCAAAAGCAATGACTCGTCCATAGTAATCATCCTCACCTGAATAACGTATATCCACATAGATATCTACTTCAGGATCCGAATCGAACATTTCACCAATCGTTTGTACATTAATTTTGACGGTAGCAACATCTTTTCTCTCACGTTTTACTTCTGTATGCTCTTCACCTGTTTCTTTATCGACCGTTATCACAACGGTTTCAACTTCTTTGTCCTTTTCAATAACGGTCGTGTAGTTGTAGACCATGTCATGTAACGCGTGGATTTCATCTTTTACAGTGAATACTTTGATTGGTTCAGGTGATAATGGATGTGGTGCCTCATGAAAAACGGCATATGTGCTATCCCTCAATGACCACGGAATCCAGACACCCGTTTTTTCTGCTACTCTTTTTCGATAGGTAGCAATGGCAATATTATCGATATCATAATCTTCAAATTTTGCATTCAAATAGTAGATATAGTTATCTCCGTTGGATATATACATAAATTGCTCTGGGTCCGATTCTATCCCGTTCACTTCAAAATAAACCTCATCATGCTCCGGGTCATCAACTAGTCGATTGTACGTATCATATACCTCTTTGTTTTTATAAGTATCTAACCACGTGACATAGTTGTATGCTTCGGTAATCATCATCGACTCTGTTTTTACGACAAATAAACTTAAAATCGTTGTCCAAAAAGAAACGAAGATCGAAATGATCGCAATAACCACTGCAACAATCAAGATGACTACGATCAATTTCAATAAGATAGGTAACTTTAGAATAATAAGTATGGTGATAAGCATACCAACCAAATTTAAATTACCCTCTTCATCTCGCCCAACTTTATCAATAATCAAGTCTTTGATTTTATTTTTAAAAGGATTTTTAGGCGAAATTTGATCTTTCAACATATTATCTAATTTGGCCCGCATATTCCTTTTAGCTGCAACCTTCTTTTTTCCTTCTTTTCGCTTATTGTTTCTTTTCTTTTTTTCAAGCTGTTCATTTTTAGACAGATGTAACGCTCTTTTTTGATTTTTATGACGTATCTTCGATGTAGTAGAGCTAATTTTTTCTTGTTGACCTGCTTGGTTTTCTAGCTTTACTTTACTGATGTATCCTTTATAGGTAGCATTTTTCTTTTGTCGGTCACGAATCTTTTGATGACGCTTCTTTTGATTAAAAATTGCTTGAGTATTCGCTTTTTCTTTTTTTTGTTCTGTGTTGTTATTAGTAACAGAAGCAGGAGCGATGGTTGTATCGACTTTATTAGGGCGCATCATTAAGTCATGTTGCTGTTGCTTTAGCTCATCTCTTCGACTCTCTCGAATTCTTTGTCGGCGACTGATGCTCTGGGTGTTGACCGTTTTACCTTTATCGATGCTATCGAAAGATTCCTTATTCACATTATTTTTATCGTTTTTACTTTGTTTTCTCTGAAAAATTGCTTGTTGCGATTTTCTTTTGATATGAGGATTGTTCCCCTTTAATAACTTCAACAGCTTTTTTCTTCGAGAAGTACTAATGGAATTACCTTTTTTTAAAGATAGTTTACTACCTTTCACTACCATTTTTTTGTTATTTTTGCTAGTAGTTGTAGCGTTCTTACCTGCCCTGTTCTTGTCTAAAATTTTTGAATCAGCCACTTTCCTGTTTCCTTTCCCGTATGCCTATCAAGTTTCTCCAGGTTTCGTTGACATCATCTTATAGAGCTGTGTATCTTTAGGGAAATGATCATAAAAGGGTAACGTTGTATCCCCAAACACCATAAGACCATACCCTTCTGGAGAGTTCACTACGTATTTTTCTTGTTCTTCTGAAATATCAAACAGTCTAACTAGCTGTGTACGGTCTGATTTCGCTTGATTCAACATCATGATAAAATCGCTATTTGACAACATCCGTCGAGCTAAATCGGACAATAGTAAGGTTTCGACGTTCTGGGTAATGCCAGTCGGGATCGCTCCCCATTTTCGTGCACGACTCCATAGCTCAAAGAAGTAATTCTCAGAATATTCATTCGTAAACAAAAGCTGCATCTCATCAATATATAACCACGTGCGAACACCTCGTTCACGGTTGGTCGTGATTCGATTCCATACTTGGTCTAATACAATCAGCATCCCCATCGTTTTCAATTGTTTCCCTAGGTCCTTGATATCATAGATCACTAAACGCTTGGTAATGTCGACATTCGTTTCTGCAGAAAAGACCGACAAACTTCCTTCAATATAGATTTCTAGATCCATGACTAATTGCTTGGCTTCTTCTTCTTCTTGTTCTTTCAAGATATTATAAAAGTCAATGAATGTTGGTGTACGATCATTCAACACTTCATACGTTCGACGACACACACGGTCAATCAATGTTTTTTGTGCCGAACTTAGCCCCAAGGCGCCACCAATGATCAGGTCAAATAACGAAATCAAAAACTCAGATTTTAGCACGACTGGATCAGTATCATCTCCATAGTTCTCATTGATATCCATGGGATTGATCGTTGTCGGTGAATCACTAGAGATTTTGATGATCTCACCGTTGAAATTTTGACCAATAACAGAATATTCTCGCTCAGGGTCAATAATGATAACTTCATCATCTGCATCGCGTAGTAGTACATTGACGATTTCACGCTTGACTGAGAAACTTTTACCAGAACCAGGTGTTCCTAGAACAAATCCATTCGGTGCTTTTAATAATTTTCGATCGAGTGAAAGGATATTTTTTGAAATCGCATTGACACCATAATACTTCCCATTTTCTTGAATCAAATCCGAAATCGTGAATGGGATAAAAATGGCGGTACTCGCTGTTGAAAGTGTTCGATCTAATGGAATCGCATTGATTCCCAACGGTAATGTCGCATTCAAGCCATTTTCTTGCATGAACTCTAATTCAATGAGTTTAAAACCGAAGCGACGAGACACTGAGTTTATTTCATCATGGACTTCAGCTAACTTTTCTTTCGTTGGTGAATGGAAATAGACAGATCCTGTTAGCGCATATAATTTTTGTCCTCTATTTTGCAGATCATCTACCAGACCTTTGGCTTCTGTTAGTGAGTAAGAAAGTTCATAAGAGAGCATCTCAAAGTCATACCCACTTTGTAACGCCTTCTTCTGCTCATCCACTTTTTGTTGTTCCATAAAAGCCAATTTCGTCTTCACTAAATCAAATGCTTCATCTTGATCCATTGGTTCAATATGTAAAGATACAACAATTTCACGAGGAATTTCTAACATTTCAAAAAGAAAAGTATCTGATAATTCAGAAGGAAATTCTTGTAAATATAATGTTTTTGCATAGTGATCATCAATTTTTACGTGGTTTTTGTTTTCTTTAAATTCCATGACTTCAGGTAGTACCTCATCGACTTCTGTTTTAACCGTCTTGTCATTCGTTAATAATATTTCGGAAATCATATGTAATAATTTTGTTTTTTCTACCTTTTTTGCTTGACTGCCTAAGCGACTAGCAAACATTTCAAAACGATCTGCTACCATATCTAATTCTTTTTGCGCAATCTCCAATGTAGGATGCTTCTGTACAAAGGTAAATAAGATCGTTTTTTTGAAACCATTTTTTTCTTCATCTAATTTCCTTGAAATGACTTGATTCATTTCTTCACGATATGAATCGAGGAAATCATTTTTTGCTTTGTAATAAAGAACCGATTGCAAATCAGCAAGCGGTCGTTTCTTTTTATAAACAGTTAGTTGTAATTTTGTTTTACTACTCAATGAATTTAAAAAGTCGCAGTATTGAGAGAAAATTTCAATTTGATGATCGTCAGAAGATAATTGATAATTGATATCTTGTAATTCAAGCGTCAATGAATAGGTGAATTCATCGATTTTACAAATACCACTTTCATAAATCTCTTCAAACCTAAATGTATCCCTAAAAGGATCAATATCCTCTTTCTTCTTTGATTTAGGTTTACTAATAAATTCTTTTTCCTCATCTTTTGGTTTTTTAGTTGGTTTTAACGCTTTGAGCGCTTTTAACTTCATCATGTTTCTTGCCCGCCTACATCTTCGATTTCTTTATTTATTTCTTCCTTAGGCTTCTTTTTTCGTGTCCCTGGTGCCACGTGGTATTTGAAAAATTGTTTAAGATAGATATCAAATGTCAAGCCATTTCTCTTAAACCAGCCAAATGAAACGATTGGAATGGATGCAAGAATCATAAACCAACTTGTGATTTCCATAGGAATCTTTAATCCGGCAATGAAAATCAAACTAATCATGACGTTTACTCCAGCTGCAATAGCTAAACAAAGCAGCTGCTTTAAATTCATTCCTGCAATGACCTTTTCTTTATATTCTTTAATATCCTTTGGTACCTTTACCTCAACTGCCATAGTTCCTCCTTACGATGCTGACATCAATGTTTTTGCCCATCCTTTAGTTTTATTTACAGAAAGCAATAAAGCAATCATGTAAACTGTCAAACCTAAAATAATCCCAAAAATTCCTGAACCAACTTCTTCCATGATACGATGGAAGATCGTCGGATAAATCACCAATACTAACGCGATGAATGTTCCCTGTAAACCGAGTGCAGCGAAATTTTTGAAGAAACCCTTGCTCATCACTGAAAACTCTTGGCTTGGTAAGGCACTCATCGGAATTGGCGCCATTGCACAAAATATATACATCTCCAAAAAGCGAAGATAAATGGTGACTTGGACCAATACACGAACAACAAGTGATGCTAAAAATAGGATACACATCACGAGTAATACGACTAATTGTGACCACCAACTTAATTGAGAGACCGCTTGTCTCACTGCATCTGCTGTATCTCTTACAGCTGAAGCATTTCCAATTGTTAAAATCCTAGTGGTTAAATTGCCGGCAATGATAACCATACCATCTAAAATATTTTGAATTCTTAAAATAACTATGTAACAAATGACAAATTTGATCAATGCTTTGATAATCATCTCAAATCCTAACATGGGAGCTCCGCCTGCACCTTCAACTTTCGTTGAGATTTTCTGAAACTCTAAAAGAATAAAAATTGCTAGAATGGATAAAGCAAGTGGCCCAACTACGTGTTGCTGTAGTCGTTCCACTAAACTGTAGGCATCATATATGTAACTTCGTAAATCCATTCCTAAAACATTTTTTAGATCGTCCCCATTAAGAAAGGTCATGATTTGCTCAAAGATAGTCATAATTGCAGATTCCATATGCTATACTCCTACTCTTTCCTTTGCTTAACGATTATGGTAAAAACGATCCAATGTTGAATGAAGTAGCAAACCAACCTGCAGCGACTAGAATCAATCCACCACCAACAATCTGCCAAATCCCTTGTTGTAATTGAGGGCCATTTTTATCTTTTAACGCACCAGCTAGGATAATTGTTCCCCAAATCAACCATAGTCCACCACCAATTAATGTAAACTGTGAAACTAATCCAAATACTTGTTCTAATAATTGTGCATTCATAATTTTGCTAATCTCCTTTTTTTGTAAAAATAATTTTTTATTTTATTTCTTAAATTTAGTATATGCGAAATTCTCTGTTTCCATGTATCAGTTATTTCTTCCATTAGAAATTTTAGAATAAATACGGTCCGTTCCTTTAGTAGATAAACTGGATAATCGCCTATTAGCAAATGAATTTTGTTTTAGGACCAGAACTATCATTTACAATTAACCTTCGATAATAAACCGCCTACATGTTATTATTCTTACTGCTATTTCTATATTGCCTCAACATACGATGAATGAGATGGACAAATTTTATTGTTCTTTTCAGTGCTCCATCCTTTTTAGCTAATAAAAAGCACCACATTCTCAGTCTAACATTCGAATGAAGGTGCTTTCTATTTATTATGAGTGACTCATTGATCGAGCTAGCTAAGCAGATAGATTTCGTTCATACATATAGGAATCTGTCACATCGCCTAACTTCTTATAGTTTTTGTGTTTCACAATATCATATTTCTTTGATAAAAACGGATGGACTCCGCGAATTTTTAAAATACATTCCTGTCCTTTGAGACTCGCCACTTCATCGGGGTCCATCAAGTTCCTTCCTAATTTCTGGAAGTTCTCACTAAAGGAACCATTGCTCCCTTTGGTGACACTTGTATTTCTTTGTTCAATCGTTTGTTTCCCTAGCAATTTTGAGATATATTCGTGCGTACTTTGTTCCATTCCGCCTAAATATAAAAAGACATCACTGGTCCCAATGATCGTTTCCCACGTATCTTTATACAAGGTTTTTAACTGGCTAATATTTTGTAAAATGACATTCGTAGAGATTTCACGACTTCGAATAACCGAAATCACTTTTTCAAAATCAGGAATTTGTCCAATATTAGCAAACTCATCCAAGATACAACGGACATGACAAGGTAATCTTCCCTTATACACGTTATCTGCTTTATAAACTAACATGTCAAACAATTGCTGATACATCATACTCGCTAAAAAGTTGAAACTGGTATCTGTATCAGGCAATAAGATATATAGGATCGTTTTGACATCACCAACTGTATCTAGCTCAAGTGTATCTTGTGAAACAAGTTCCTTGATACTTGGAATATCAAATGGTGACAATCGCACGCCTAGACTGACTAAGATACTTTTCGTCGTTTTATCACCAGAAAGTTTAAAAATCTTGTACTGTGATACCGCAAAATTTGTCGGATCTTTTTGTTCTAACTCATTGAATAAAATATCTAGTGGGCTGACATAGCCAGGCACATCTTCTTCAATATCTGCTAAACGGACTAATTCAATTACGTTTCCTAACGTCCGATCTTCTGCAGTTACTTCTTGGATCAAATAGCTAAAAATGGCCATCAATAAGGCTGTCTCAGCTTTTTCCCAAAAATCATCTCCACCTTTTTTATCTGGGTTAGTCGTATTTTTGATTAGATTGTTCACGATTTTTAAGATATCATCCTCTGTTTGGATATACTGAAACGGGTTGTATTGATGCGTGTCTCTTCGGTTGATCAAGTCAAAAATCTTGATTTGATAACCCGCTTCTTCAAACATTTTGCCTGTTTCGGCTAATAATAAGCCTTTAGAATCACTGACGACATAGGAGGAATGCATTTGCATCAAGTTAGGTTTTACATAAAATCGTGTCTTACCACTACCGGCTCCTCCAACCACAACGACATTTTTATTTCGGTTGAAATTATCGTTTCGTGTAATCTTCATACGTCCTGATAATGATAAGCTTTCGCTCTTCGTCAACAAGATATTGAAGTCTTTTTTCTTATCAAGAAATGCACGGATGTCGCTGTACTTTCCCCATCGTGCACTTCCATATTCTTCATTGGGGCGTGTATTCTTCTCATCAAACGTCTTATATAAGACAAAAAGTACATAGGAGATAGCAGCAACCGCTGCTATCCCTAACGACGTCGGTTCATAAGAAAATTGAGGGGCAAATCTAGAAAGTTCTTCAAATGTTCGGTTGAATGCTGTTAGTAAATTATCTGCAAATGATAAATTCCCAGTATTCTCTGCTAAAAATAAATAACCGATACGATTACCCACATAAAGCAGAATACCAATTACTAACACATGCACTACCATAAGCTGCCGGGAATTTTTCAAATTTTTTTATTTCCTTTCAGTCAAAGTTATTTTTTATAATTGTGTCGTTTTAGCTTTCTTGTTATTATTTTGAATTTGTGCCTGTGCTTGCTGACTACGTGCTCGGTTATTTCGCTCATTTGATAATTGCAATGAGTTTCTTCTTAATGACTCAAAACTTACTTGTCGCCCGATATCCGGACTCGTACCGGAAAAACTTGCGCGACGTTCGATCGCCGGATTTGCTCTGTTTGTCAATGCGACTGGTTCTTTCGAGCCCGATGGTGTTGGTTCTACTTTCGTTTGTGAGGTGCTTGGTTGAGACTGTGTACTATCTCTCGGTTTCATCTCAATGACTTTCGATTCTTTCGCCGTCTCAGAGGTTCGTTCAGATCTTTCTGTCATTTTTTGTTGCTCATTGGACTGAACATGCTCAGGCGCTTTCGCTTTTTCATCAAGACCTGCGATTACAGATACTTTCTCCCTAAATTCTTTTGAATCTAACGATTGACACTTCCCTAGCTCTTGGCATTCTAGAATTTTTTCGTTAACTTTTTTTTCAAATGCCAAATCCTCTCTTTTGGCTACACGGCTTTCAATTCGTTTGAACACAAACTTGTCTAATAATTGGATACCGATTCCAATACTGACACCAATCAAAGCCACGGCACCTAACTGCATCAAGAATGGGGCAGCCATAGAGGTTGCAAGCATTGGCACTAGCGCAGATAGGGCAAACATTCCACCTATCCCTAGAGCCAGTGGCACAGCCAACATGATAAACAAGGATAATTTATTCTTCATTACATAATCAAACATCCGCTTCGGCGCATGACGGACTGTTTCCCACGCACGTTTGGCTCTTGATTGTTTTTCTTCTATTTCAGCTGTGTTTGCACCTTCTTTGGTTGGTGCTTCCATCGCTACAACTTTGTCTTTGCCTTTGAGATCCTTAGAAGTTAACCCTTCTTTTGTTACTTCAGATTTCGCTATTCCTTCTGCTAATTTTTCATTAACCGGCGTTGCTTCTTTCATTTGTTCCGCTGGCTGTTTTTGTTTTCCAAAAGGTAATTTTTCGCGTACTTTCGACAATCCACGAGCAATTGGACCAAATACTCTTGGGAACTTCTGTACTAACTTATTGAATGCTTGCGGGATTTTCTTCTTCGCATAAATAATTGCTTTTGACCCAAAAAAACTAGCAGCGACAAAACCAACTGCAGCGTTCACAAACTGTTGCCCAAAAACAGCCATAGCTGTAGACGGTAATATGGAACCTACCCATGACATACCTAGTGGTAACATGGCAATCGGCCATAGATTCAGCAACCATCTAGCTGCACGGATTTTTCGAGAATTTCTGAAAAATGATTGTTTTAATTTTGAATGATCTAATTCACTCAACTTCTTCGTTTGTTCTTTTATTCCACGAGTTTCTTCTTGTAAGCCTTTGATATCTTTATCCATCTGCTTGATACTTTCAGCAGATAAATCTTTGGTCATTTTTTGCAGTTTTTCAGGATCAGCTAAAACCGCTTTAAGTTCCTTTAAAAACTGCACATCCTCGGTCGTATTGCTCTGCTTGATCCGCTTCAATAAAACATCGGTATTCTTGTTTTTAGCTTCAATCAAGCCAACTTTTGCTTGAAGATTTTCGACATATGCTTTGATAAGCTCGGCTTTTTTACTTTCCAGATTTTCGCTTACAACAGGTTCTTTTTTAGGTTCTTCCACTATTGGTTTCTGTAGCTTCGTTTTTTCTGGCGCCTCGTTCACGATCACATTGACCTCGATCGGAGGCGGGTTTTTTTCAACATTAGCACGATCGACTTGATCTTTTTTTGGTTCTTCCGCAATCACTGGAGTTGGTTCGCGTTCAATCGTAGGTGTAACAACAGTCGCTTCGCGATCAGCCTTACTTAGGACAACTGCTTCCTTTGCTTGCTCCGCTTTTACTTCTACCGAACGAACAACTTCTATTTCCACCTTATCGGTATAATCAATCAGCCCTTTTGTTTCAGCAATTTCATTCTGAAATCCTTCTTTTATTGCACTAATTGCTTGAAATTTTGATACTAACATTTGTTCCGAATCATTTTTATTTGCCGTAAATTCAGAAAAAGAATTGGAACGTCGCAGTGGTTTTTCAGGCAAAGGTTCTAGTTGATCTGTGTTGATCGCGACCTTCTCTAACTTATCCTTTAATTCTTTTTGGACGATCTCAATTTTTTTAACCTTATCCTCGGCTGATTGGACCTTTTGTTCAAGAACTGTCTTTTTACTTCTCTTTATTTTACCAATTTCAGCCCTTAACTTATTGACCTCGTCTTCTTTTGCTATTAGTCCTGTTCTATGGACAGTCAATTCTTTTTTAAATTCATCTTTTTTGATTAATGCGAGAAAGATTGCTGCATCAACTTTTTGGTCTTTTGTATTCACTTTTAAAACACTTTGACCATCCCCATATTGATTTAATTCTTTTTGATGACTTTCCAGAGTTGCTTGCACTTTTTTTAATTTCGCTTGATCTTCAATATACTTAGCATCGATATTCTGTTGGTCAGAAGAAGTGATAGTTCCAATCCCCTTGATCGTGGCTATGTCCCGTGTCAGACGAATAATTTCTTGTTGTAAATCATTATTTTTCAACTCTTTGGCAATATTTTCTTTCTTCTCATTGACCAATTCCTTAGAAGTCGTATCATAATTTATTTCTTTGCTTTCATTTCTTATTTTTTCATCAATTGGCGATCCAATGATCCTTTTGATAGTCGCTTCGTTGTTATATGAAAATATAGACAGAAATGATTCATTGATGTTACTTTGATTATTTTCTTTAAGCTTATCTTCTCTAAGCTTTCTTTCTGTAGACATATCTTCTAGAGGCTTATCTTCTATAGACATATCTGTCTCACTCCCTTCTCATCTTGATTTACATTATCTCGAATGTCCTGTCATTAGAGATTGACCAGAATAGGTACCAAGACGATTCGTTTGTTTTTGTGCTTGTGACACCCGCGTGTTCAATCGACTATCTTTTGACATGCTTGAATGAACAGACGTACGATCTAGATTGTTTTCTCTTTGCTGTGAAGCTAATTTATGTGAACGTGCAAGTGCTCTCTTTTGTGCCCTTTTTTCCCAGCCTTTTTTGATCATTTTTCCAATGAAATTACCAAGTACTTTGGTGACTAACCAAAGTACTTTAAAAACTAAAGATAACACTTTGAATGCTGCACTATATACCCCAAACAATAATAAAATCGCTAACTTATTCAACTAACTTTCCAGCTCACTTTCTCCATAATATACCTATCCTAACCAATACTAACTAGTGGGTGCTTTAAGCGTACCTGAGTTTCGACTGCCACTACTATCTATTTTTTCAAAATTGATAAAAAGATGAAAAAAACGTCCCACATAACGATTTTTATTAAGAAGAGTAAAGACACTGCTCAAAATTATTCCAAAAAATAGAAGTAGGAACTTTAGAGATTTTCAAAATTTCGGACGTGATCCGATCAAAATTTAAGGATAGATCAGTCAAGATCAAATCATATTGATTAATTAATTGATAATCGATAGAAAAAACGTCCTTCTCATAGATATCAATATTTTTTAAAAATGGATGCTTATGTAAAATCAAATTTTTATATAAAAGAGATAAGCCAATTTCTTGAGAACTTAATAATAAAATCGATTTCTCTTGTATTTTTGGTTCAATCATCCGTAACAAATCATTTGAAGAAATGATTAATTCGAGTAATAGTTCTTTATGTAATAGTTCGCTTTGTTCGACAAAATTTAATTGAGCAATTTGCAAAGATTTTTGATAGGCTTGCCAGATCTTAGGATTGTTCTCCATCATTTTTTTATAAAATATATCTGCATAGCTTACTTTGAAGATGGCTAATTCTTTATAAAAATTGATGAAATCAAAAAAATATTCGATTTCCGTAGTGTTGATCGGCATGTCAATCGCTAATAGACTGTAAAAGCTTTGAAGAAATTTTTCAATATTCTGCTCTAATCTCTGATCACGATGTTGGACCTCTGTAAACATTAGACCAAAATAGGAAGTGAGAATATTGGAAACATTTTTTTGTGTGACATTGAATTTATATTTTTGACTCATCAACGTACAAAAGACTGTATCACTTTGGATGATCTCCAAGATGGTACCTACGATTTGCTCATTGTCGATCAATTCTTTCTCGGGAATAAGATGTTTATTGCCAATTCGAATAATTGATGAATAAATATAATACACCGAATAAATCACTTTAGGTGTGCTAACCATTCTTTTTTGTGCCTTCAAACAACGTCTGAGCATCTGATAAATCGTATCGAAGTAAGGAAATTCTTTTACTTTATAAATTTCCTTGAACATACTAGCAAATAAACGTCGAATCTCAATTTCATTTCCAGTAATCGTTAATTTGTTCTCTAAATTAATTTGGACATTGATTTTTTCTTTCAAGAAATATGTATTGATTTTCGCGACAATTCTACGAATACTCGTTTTACTTAAAAATAATTTTGTCGCAATCTCAGATAGAGAAGGTTCTGTAATGAATATGTACTTTAAAATTTTCACATTTGTTGAATTATTAAGTATCCTGACAAATATATCATCCAAATTCAATTTCTTCGGTATCGAAAGCGATACCTCTTTGTATTGATTGGTTTCAATACGAGCAGGAAAACAAGTGGTATTGAAACTATCGATATCTGCCGCAATCGTTTTATCTGTAATACTCAATTCTTTGGCCAGATTACTAATATTCGATGACTCAATATTTAGCAAATAAAGCAATGAAATTTGTCTCTCTAATTGTTTCTCAAGTACACCCATAGTCAACAAGCTCCTTTCTTTTTTAAAAAACCTATAATGTATCGTACAGCTTTTTCGATAATTTCTTAATATTAGTTTTTCTGTTTTATTAAAAACAAGTTCAATGATCACATCGCTTGAATGTTATAGTTAAAGATTTGTAAGTGAAATAGACCATTTAGTCCATCGATAGATGTTATTCTTAATTTTTTTTTGCTAGATAAAAAATTTAAATCATAGAAATAAAAAAACATGTATCAGAAAATTTTACTTTTGCGTGTGTCAATTGACTACTTCTAGTTATTTAGATTATCATATACTGTTTTTTTTAAAATAATACTTATTAAATAATGAAGGCAATCTCACTTTTAAATAACCACCGATTAGAATAAAAAGAAAAACTCGAATAATTAGAAAAGTATGATAAAATAATGTTTATAATATGAATAAAGGATGTGAAAAAACAGATTTTCTATTTTTTAGGAGATCTGAAAAGTATGATAAAACGAACAAATATGCTTGAAAAGACTTCTGAAAGGCAGATCAAACTAGCTTTACTCTTAGGTATGGCCGCCATTGACTGTTCGACTTTAGCGGAACAACTTGGGGTAACAAAAAAAACATTATTGACCGATATTGTGTTTTTTAACCATACATATGCACCAGTTTGTATCAGCACCGATAAATATCAAGTAGCTTCTTTACTATTACCACCAGAGATCAATTTGGAAGATTTAATCAAACAAATACTCAATCAATCAACGAATGTACAAATACTACAGATGATTTTTGAAGTAGAGCCAACGTTATCTAAATTAGCAAATAAACTATATTTAAGTGAAACAAGTATTCGCCGGATCATTGCAAATATCAATACTTATTTCAGCGAGATCAATGCGCCATTATCCATACATATCTCCTCAAAACTCAAAATCATTGGGGATGAAAGTTACATCAGGCAATTCTTCTGTAGTATGTTTCGTGAGCAATATACGCCACAGCAATTGCCCCATTTTTATCACATATTCGATGTGTTACAACGTTACTATAAAAAGCAAGCAACACATCAAACAATTAGTACATATAAAGTTATTATAAATAGTTTTTATCTTTACACAGCAATCATTCGGATTGGACAAGGTCATTTGTTATCAGCGAATAAAGAAAAGCCAATCAGCGATCCTTCTTTTTTTGAAATCATAAAAAATAATACAGTGTTTTGTTCAATCATTGAAAAAGAATACGGTTTTAATGTGACAACCACAACTGTATCAAATCTATTAGATAAAAAAATCTATTTCCCTTGTATTCAGTCAGCACCTAGCAATCATGGGGAATATCAACGGATTCGACAATTTTCAGAATACTTTTATCGTTCATTATCCCAAGACTTCTCTTTGAATCAAGATGGTATTCAGAAATTGAGTGAGTTGATCAATTACAATAAAAACCGACAATTCTTTAAAACAACGTATCTACAGATTTTATCAGAAATCCTATTTACACATTCGCCCCAGATACTAAAAGCATACAATCAAGCTATTGACCATGCTGGATTAATGATGATCAAACGGAATCAATTACTCTATGAAGAGTTACTGTTAGAATTGATTTCATTGTCACCTTCTTTACTGACGGCCGTTTTTCCTTACAAGAAAAAGGTGTCTATTTTGATTGTTTCTTATCAGGAAGAAAGGACACTTGCACTGTATAAGCAACTGTTATTCAAAAAAATTCCTGCGATTCATAGTATCCATACATATACTGATAATATTTTTCAAGTAAACTACGATACAGTCAATCAATATGATTTAGTTTTAACAGACATCGAACTGAACCAAGCTAAAACGAAAGCTAAAACGATTAAAATTTCTAAAATACCAACAACCTCTTTTTGGAATAACATTGAAACAGTTCTTTATACATAGGTTTATCTGCATAAATCAGAAAAAGCAGACGCATATTCCGTCTGCTTTTTCTGTATGAGTATTTCCTCAACATACTAACGACTTAACGCATTGTAACAAATTCTTCTGCGCCTGTTGGATGGATAGCTACTGTATTGTCAAAATCTGCTTTGGTTGCCCCCATTTTGATCGCTACTGCAAAACCTTGTAACATTTCATCGACACCTACACCAATGGCATGCAGCCCAACAATTTTTTCTTCTTCACCCACACAGATCAATTTCATTTCACATTTTTGTCGATAATCGTTTAAAGCAAAATACATTGGCGTGAATCGTGAACGATAGATTTTCAATTGTCCTTCACCGTATGTCGTCAACGCTTGCTCTTCTGTCAAGCCGATGGTTGCAATCGGTGGATGAGTAAAGACGACTGTTGGAACTAAATCATAGTCTAAATACGAATTTTCTTTTCCATTGAATAGTCTTTCTGACAAACGACGACCTGCGGCAATCGCTACTGGCGTCAAGTCGATTTTACCAATTACATCACCAATGGCATAGATGTGTGAATCGGTTGTATTTTGGAATTTATCCACTTTGATAAATCCTTTTTCATCTAATTCAACATTCGTTTTTTCGATTCCTAATGCATCTGTATTCGGTACACGTCCGCCAGCAAATAACACACACTCTGCCATTAGTGTTTCCCCATTTTCAAAGGTAACGGTGTAGACATCCCCGTTCTTTGTTATTTCACGAGCCGTAAAGTTTGCATAAGTGTGTATTCCTGCTTCTTGATACATCTCAATCAAGTTATCAGATAACATTTTATCAAACGTACGTAATGGACGTTCTTTACGATAAGCCCACATCACTTCACTTCCCAAGCCATTTAACACACCTGAAAGTTCAGCTGCAATATAACCCGCACCTAATACGATCGTCGATTTTGGTAATTCTGTCAATGCAAAAAATCCGTTTGAATCAATGGCATATTCTCCGCCAGGAATCGTCATCTTGCTTGGCTTGCCACCGGTAGCAATCAAAATATGATTTGCTTGATAGCTTTCACCGTTTACTTCAACGGTTTGACTATCTACAAAGCGAGCATAGCCTTTGATTGCTTCAACGTTATTACTATCTAAACCTCTTTGATAAGCGCCATGAAGGAAATCAATGTATTTCTCGCGTTTCTCTACTAGTTCTTTAAAGTCAACATGTTTAACGTCCGCTTGGATACCATAGCTTGAAGCATCACGTTCGATTGTTTCTAATATCGTGCTTGCTTGCCACATCACTTTTTTTGGAACACATCCGACATTGACGCACGTTCCACCTAGTTCATTGCCTTCAATCAATAATACTTTTGCTCCATGCATACCAGCTCGATTCGCTGAAGCAATGCCTCCAGATCCTCCGCCAATGACAATATAATCATATGTTTTCATCTTGTTCCTCCTTTTAGCAGCTGATGCAACATCCTACCGCTTATTTTTCAATAAACTTTTTATCAGCTCTTACAAAAAATAAGTGTAGCACGTTTCTAGTCATTCTGTTGACGAGATGCTCATTTCGCTTGATTGCTTAAAAAATTATTTTCTTTTTCTAATCATATCTCCAGGTTTAACTGGTTGTGCGACTGGCATGGTCAAAATCATCATAGGATTTGGTGCGCGATCAATGGATTCTCCTTCTTCATTGTGCATCATCTCAACCATTTGACTGAAGTGAGTAAATCCAGGCCCATAAAATTCGATTTCATCCCCTACAGAAAAGAGGTTTCTCTGACGGATTGTCGCTTGTTTCGTCTCCTCGTCATAAGATAAAACTTCTCCGACAAATTTGTATACAGGGATCTTACGACGTTCACCAAATAATTGTTCATTTTCGCTAGGTGTATCGTAATAAAATCCTGTTGCCAATTCTCGTTGAGCCACTTTCCATAACTCATCGATCCATTCTTGTTTGCACACATAGTTTTCAGGATCTTCCATATAACTATCTACAGCTGCTTTATAGACATTTGCGACAGTTGATACATAATGGATCGACTTCATTCGACCTTCGATTTTAAAACTATCTACGCCATTTTCAATCAAGTCAGGAATATGTTCGATCATCGACATATCTACTGCACTCATCGAAAACTCTTCTTCGATCTCGCCAGCATCTGTCAAAGAGTTTCTCTCTTGTCCAAATGGCAAATCATACAATTCATATTTCCAACGACAAGATTGTGAACAGCCTCCACGATTGGCATCCCGCATCGACATATGATTCGACAACGTACAACGTCCTGAATAAGAGATACACATTGCTCCATGGATGAATGCTTCAATCTCTACATCAGTATGTCGACGGATCTCAGCGACTTCTTCCATCGAAACTTCCCGAGCTAAAACTACACGTTCCAAGCCTTCTTCTTTCCAAAATTCTAATGTTTCATAGTTGGTAGCAGAAGCTTGAGTCGATAGATGGATAGGTAAGCCAGGGGCTTCGGTGGCACAGATCTCAATAAGTGCTGGATCAGAGACGATCACTGCTGAAATCCCCACATCGCGCAGGTTACGGAAAAATTCACCGGCTCCTTCGTCATTTCCTTCATGTGTGACCATATTTGCTGCTACATACACTTTCGCTTGATGTTCTTTTGCGAATGCAACGCCTTCTGCCATTTCTTCATAGGTAAAGTTTCCTGCGCGACTACGTAACCCATAAGCATTACCACCAATATACACAGCATCTGCGCCATAATGGATAGCTGTTTTTAGTTTTTCAAGCGTGCCGGCTGGTGCTAAAACTTCTGGACGTTTTAATTTTCTTTTTGTTGTCATTTTATTTCACCATACTCCTTACTTGATAGATTCAGGATCAATATAAAAGAAACCTGTATCAAGTCCTCGATTCGTTGGATGTAATCCATTGATCTTATTCGTCATTTCTTGTGCTAACGTTTCTGTCCATGTGTCTGCTAATAATGCTTTTTTTGCCTCAACAAATAATTTAGTGATCTCAACAAATGCTTCACCAGGCGTAAAAACGCCATCTAATTTCCAGGTACGGAAATGATGGGCATAAAGCTGTGGGAGTTCATTACTTAAATTGATGTCATTATTCGCAAAAATATGCGTACCATGTGAATCTTCATAAATCGAATAATGTGTATCTTCTTTTTTAGGTTCAGCGAGAAAGAGTCCTCTTTCACGATCTTTTTTTTCGTCCTGTTGCGTGTAGTTATAGTAATTCTGTAACAATGGACGTTTCGATTGATGGATGCATGTAGCTCCATACACAAGAGTTTCGACAGGTATCATCAACTTGTTCTCCATCTCTTTCATCTCATCAAATGGCACTTCTCGTGCTAAAACAGCAGAAATCGCTCCTTTTTTTGCCCAAAAATTGATTTGTCGCGCACTCGTCACTAATGTTTCTGCATCAAAGACATAAGGAATGTTCAACTCTGGATTTTTTCTCATGGTATAAATAATCCCAGTATCACCAACTGTGATCTTATCCACATTGATTTCTTTTAAAAAAAGCAGATACTCTGGAACTTTTTTCATTTTTTCAGGATGAATGATCCCATTGACAGCTATATTTACTTTTTTACCGTACCGATGTGCCAGCGCAACTAATTCGCGTTGTTCTTCTCTTGTAAAAGAAGCTGGTAAGCGTAGACCGAAGCGTTCTTCCCCAAAATATAAGGTATCCACTCCTGCTTCAAGCAATTCTTCTGCTTGTTTCATTGATTCTATAGTAGTTATGATTTCGATCATCATTTCCTCCTCCTACAACTCCATAATAGTAGCACAGCTCTGAAAACTTTCCAATACTTCTTACATTTATTATTGATTGTAACGATACTGTAAAATAATTTCTGTTTTATACAATGTATCCCTATTGATTTAGAAGTAGCTCTTTAGGAAAACAAAAAACCCAAAAAATCAAATGATTTTTGGGTTTCTGGCTTAGCTATTTCTGTTGGGATCTCACTCTGTCATTATACTTTAGTAGTTATTTTCTTAGGTTCACGCACATTTACTGTGATTTTGCCCTTCGAAGCGCCAACAGTGATTTGATCGCCTAAATGGATTTCTCCTCCAAGCAAAGCTTCGCTCAAACGATCTTCTACTTCTTTTTGTAATGCCCTTCTTAGTGGCCGTGCACCATACTCTGGATCAAAACCGACTTTTCCAATCACATCAACTGCTGCTGGTGTGATTTTCACTAAGATATCTTGTTCTTTCAATCGTTTGACGATCGATTGACTCATGATTTGAACAATCGCATGGACTTCATCTTTTGTTAATGAATGGAAAACGACTGTCTCATCGATACGGTTCAAGAATTCAGGGCGGAAAGCTTTCTTCAGCTCTTCAAGTATCCGTTTTTGCATCGCTTGATGATCTTTAGTAATATCTTGGACGTTGAATCCAACATTTTTTTCCTCACGGATTTGAGTAGCACCAATATTAGAAGTCATGATCATGATCGTATTTCTAAAGTCTACTTTTCTTCCTTTAGCATCTGTTAAATGACCATCATCTAACACTTGTAATAATAAATTGAAGACATCTGGATGGGCTTTTTCCACTTCATCTAGCAAGATAACTGAGTAAGGTTTTTGACGAATTTTTTCTGTCAATTGTCCACCTTCATCATAACCCACATAGCCTGGAGGCGAACCAATCAAACGACTCGTACTATACTTCTCCATGAATTCAGACATGTCGACACGAATCAATGCGTCCTCTTCACCAAACATCACTTCTGACAATGCTTTCGCAAGTTCTGTTTTTCCGACTCCTGTTGGACCTAAAAACATGAAGGAACCAATCGGGCGATTTGGATCTTTTAAGCCACTACGCGCCCGTCTGATCGCACGAGAAACAGCTTTGACCGCTTCATCTTGTCCTACAACACGTTCGTGAAGCAGTGCTTCTAGTTCCAGTAATCGTTGACTTTCTTTCTTTTCTAACTGTTGCAATGGTACACCTGTCCACTCCGAAACAACAGTAGCTACATCTTCTTCAGTCACCCGATCCGCAAAGCCATTTTGATGTTTTGCTTCAATCGCTAAACGTTTTTCTAGTTTTTTCATTAAGCTTTTTTCTTGTCTACGTAAATGCGCAGCTGTTTCAAAATCTTGTTTTTGAATCGCCTGTTCTTTTTCTTTATTCACTTGATCGATCTCTTGTTTCAGTATCGTCGTTTCTGACAAATCGTCCGCTTGTTCCAATCGAACTTTCGCTGCTGATTCATCAATCAAGTCGATCGCTTTATCTGGTAACTGTCTGGAAGTGATATATCGAACAGAAAGATTGACTGCCGCTCGTACTGCTTCATCGGTGATCTCCACATGATGATGTTCCTCATAGCGTGAACGTAAACCACGTAAGATTTCTTCCGCTTCATCTGCTGTCGGCTCATCTACTTGGATACGTGCAAAGCGTCGTTCCAATGCCGAGTCTTTTTCAATGTATTTTTGGTATTCGTCTAATGTTGTCGCGCCAATCGTTTGTAATTCTCCACGTGCTAACGCTGGTTTCAAAATATTCGATGCATCGATGGCACCTTCTGCACCACCAGCACCAATCAATGTGTGTAATTCATCAATAAAGAGAATAACTTGACCATCATGATAAATTTCATCAATGACTTTTTTCATTCGATCTTCAAATTCTCCCCGATACTTCGTCCCAGCGACTAACGCCCCCATGTCTAACATCATCAAACGTTTTGCTTTCATTTCTTCAGGTACTTCACCTAAAATGATTTTTTGAGCCAATCCTTCTGCAATCGCAGTTTTACCGACACCGGGTTCTCCAACTAAAACAGGATTGTTTTTTGTTCGGCGACTAAGTATCTGGATCAACCGTTTGACTTCTCTTGAACGACCTACGACTGGATCTAACCTGTTTTCTTTTGCTAACTTAGTTAAGTCTCTAGCTAAAGAATCTAACGTAGGAGTACCTTGTGTCATTGCTCGCTTTTCTTGTGGATTGCGACGGCGAATACCACCGGTACTACTTTCCGTACCCATCGTACGCTTCAATGACTGACGAACTTTGCTCAAACTAATCCCCAAGTTGATCATGATACGAGTAGCCATGATACTCTCATCTTTTAATAGACTAAGTAAAATATGCTCAGTTCCTACCTTTTGTGTACCCATTTTATTCACTTCACTATTTGCCAAAGCAAAAATTTGTTTCATTCGAGGAGAATAAGGGAGAAATACACCTTTTGCATAAGTTTTCACTGTACCATAACCGACTAAATGCTCGATTTCTTCATAAATATCTTTTTCATTCAATTTCATATCTCGTAATACTTTCCCAGCAATCCCGTTGGGTTCGATCACTAAAGCCAATAATATATGTTCTGAACTTACCGCTTGATGTTTGAAGCGTTTTGCTTCTTCTT
>NZ_JBIOTB010000001.1:3287500-3311691 GCF_051715065.1 Enterococcus sp. AZ062
AGCCGCACCTTCCGATACGGCTACCTTGTTACGACTTCACCCCAATCATCTATCCCACCTTAGGCGGCTGGCTCCAAAAAGGTTACCTCACCGACTTCGGGTGTTACAAACTCTCGTGGTGTGACGGGCGGTGTGTACAAGGCCCGGGAACGTATTCACCGCGGCGTGCTGATCCGCGATTACTAGCGATTCCGGCTTCATGTAGGCGAGTTGCAGCCTACAATCCGAACTGAGAGAAGCTTTAAGAGATTAGCTTAGCCTCGCGACTTCGCGACTCGTTGTACTTCCCATTGTAGCACGTGTGTAGCCCAGGTCATAAGGGGCATGATGATTTGACGTCATCCCCACCTTCCTCCGGTTTGTCAC
The DNA here is from genome assembly GCF_051715065.1 of Enterococcus sp. AZ062. NCBI lineage: Bacteria > Bacillati > Bacillota > Bacilli > Lactobacillales > Enterococcaceae > Enterococcus > Enterococcus sp. AZ062. The sequence goes on from NZ_JBIOTB010000001.1 coordinate 3,287,867, forward strand.
CGGCAGTCTTGCTAGAGTGCCCAACTAAATGATGGCAACTAACAATAAGGGTTGCGCTCGTTGCGGGACTTAACCCAACATCTCACGACACGAGCTGACGACAACCATGCACCACCTGTCACTTTGCCCCCGAAGGGGAAGCTCTATCTCTAGAGTGGTCAAAGGATGTCAAGACCTGGTAAGGTTCTTCGCGTTGCTTCGAATTAAACCACATGCTCCACCGCTTGTGCGGGCCCCCGTCAATTCCTTTGAGTTTCAACCTTGCGGTCGTACTCCCCAGGCGGAGTGCTTAATGCGTTAGCTGCAGCACTGAAGGGCGGAAACCCTCCAACACTTAGCACTCATCGTTTACGGCGTGGACTACCAGGGTATCTAATCCTGTTTGCTCCCCACGCTTTCGAGCCTCAGCGTCAGTTACAGACCAGAGAGCCGCCTTCGCCACTGGTGTTCCTCCATATATCTACGCATTTCACCGCTACACATGGAATTCCACTCTCCTCTTCTGCACTCAAGTCTCCCAGTTTCCAATGACCCTCCCCGGTTGAGCCGGGGGCTTTCACATCAGACTTAAGAAACCGCCTGCGCTCGCTTTACGCCCAATAAATCCGGACAACGCTTGCCACCTACGTATTACCGCGGCTGCTGGCACGTAGTTAGCCGTGGCTTTCTGGTTAGATACCGTCAAGGGGTGAACAGTTACTCTCACCCTTGTTCTTCTCTAACAACAGAGTTTTACGATCCGAAAACCTTCTTCACTCACGGGGCGTTGCTCGGTCAGACTTTCGTCCATTGCCGAAGATTCCCTACTGCTGCCTCCCGTAGGAGTTTGGGCCGTGTCTCAGTCCCAATGTGGCCGATCACCCTCTCAGGTCGGCTATGCATCGTGGCCTTGGTGAGCCGTTACCTCACCAACTAGCTAATGCACCGCGGGTCCATCCATCAGCGGCACCGTAAAGCGCCTTTCAAAACGAAACCATGCGGTTTCGATTGTTATACGGTATTAGCACCTGTTTCCAAGTGTTATCCCCTTCTGATGGGCAGGTTACCCACGTGTTACTCACCCGTTCGCCACTCCTCTTTTCCCGGTGGAGCAAGCTCCGGTGGGAAAAGAAGCGTTCGACTTGCATGTATTAGGCACGCCGCCAGCGTTCGTCCTGAGCCAGGATCAAACTCTCATAAATAAAAGTTAGAACAATCTTTCGATTGTTAAGCTCAATTGTTTGCTAGCATATTGCTTGCTTGTTAAAAATGTTTGTTGTCTTGAATTGAATCAAGACGCCCTACACATTTGGTTTGTCTTACTTTGTTCAGTTTTCAAAGGTCTACGTGATAAGTGAAACACAACTGTCTCGACTTATCGTTTGTGATTGCCGTAGCAACTTTTATATCTTAGCAAACTCTCAAATGATTGTCAACTATTTTTTAAAAGTTTTTCGAACTCTTTTTTCACGAGGTCGTTTTAGCAACTCACTTATAATAACTTGTTGTTTGTTATTTGTCAATCACTTTTTTTGTCTTTTTCTTTGCGAAACTAACTTCAATCAGTGAATCACCCAAAAGCAACTTCGTTATCTTATCATGTGTCAACAAACATGTCAATCACTAATTTTAAGAATCGATTTGTTTGTTTTCCGTTCTTTCGAACAAATAATAATATACCAACATCAATTTTGAAAGTCAACTAAAAAAAGGCTGATTTATCAACATTTTTAAGAGAGTCGATCATTAAAAACAGGAAGCACAAAATCATTCGTTTTTTACGTGTTTTTTCTCCTATTTAAACTAGTTTCACTATGATAATGTTCATCTTTTCATTTGTTTGATCAAATTTCTTTTTTCTTACTATTATTGTGTAAGTGTTCTCAATTTATTACTTCGTTTAAATGATGTTTCTCCTTGATTTAAATCACTTTCTATTTTTGACTCCTCTTTTATCTTAGATTTCCCCCCTTCTCCCCCCTCTTCTTCTAAAATTTTCCTTAACAAAGCGCTGCTTTTATCTATTTATCTTTTTTTTTGCTAAAATATTAAGAGTAAACACATTAATCGATGGAGGATCTATTTATGAAAATATTAATCGCAGATGACGACAAGGAAATTGTTGAATTACTTAGTATCTACGTACACAATGAAGGCTACGAAGCAGTAAAAGCCTATGATGGAAAAGAAGCATTATCAAAAGTACGAACAATCCCTGATATTGAATTACTTATTCTAGACATCATGATGCCTGAAATGGATGGCATGCAAGTGGTCAAAGAATTAAGAAAAGAATCACAAATCCCTATCATTATGTTAACAGCGAAAACGACTGATATGGATAAAATCAAAGGGTTAGTTGCTGGTGCAGATGATTATGTGACGAAACCATTTAATCCTCTTGAGGTAATGGCTCGTGTGAAATCTTTGTTACGTCGCACAAAAATGCAAGTGACGCCGGATCAACCAGATGTCCTAGAAGTAAATGCCTTGATCATCAATAAAGACTCACATGAAGTCAAAACAATCGATGGAAAAGAAATCCAACTGACTGCCTTAGAATTTGGTATTCTATATCTTCTTGCAAGTCATCCTAACCATGTATTCAGTGCAGATGAAATCTTTGAGCGTGTCTGGAAACAAGAAAGTATTGTCTCTGCTAAAACAGTAATGGTTCATGTTAGTCATTTAAGAGACAAGATCGAAGAAGCAACAGGTGGAGAAAAAGTCATTCAAACCGTTTGGGGAGTGGGCTATAAAATTGATGCAAGATAAAAAAGTGATCGAAAAACGACGCCGGATCAATCTGACATCTAAAGAAATCAGTGAATTATTAGCAGAAGGAATCATTACGATCATCCTTCTGCTTCTATTGAATGTAGCGATGTTGGTCATTATCAGTTCGATCATCAGTAGTTCACCTTCTTTGACAAATGCTATTTGGGATTCTAAAAATATTTTTGCCCAGCGTTTAGATAGTGATTTGTTTTGGAATGGTCGAAACTTTATTTTTCCTGTTTTCTTTCTATTAGATGTTGGTGTATTATACTGGCGATTGATTCGTCGCTACCGACAAATGCAATTACGACATATTATTAGCGAATTGCATTATATCGCTAATGGCAATTATGACCATCGTATCCCTTTCGAATTAAGTGGCGATCTTAGTCGTGTAGTCAAAAGTATCAATGGCTTAGTGGATAGTACGGTGGCGGCGATTGAAGATGAACGTAAAATTGAAAAATCAAAAGACGAACTGATTACAAACGTCAGTCATGATATTCGCACACCTTTAACATCAATTATTGGCTATTTAGGCCTTATTGAAGATGGTCAGTACCAAACAGAAGAAGATCTGTTGAAATATACCCATACTGCTTATGTCAAAGCAAAACAAATGAAATCATTGGTAGAAGATCTGTTCGAGTATACCAAGGTACGTCAGCCGGCGGTTCCTGTGAATTTTTCTGCATTTGATTTGATCCAATTGATTGAACAATTAGCAGCTGATTTTGAACTAGAAGCTTCTAAAAAGGATATCCAAATTTTTGTTGAATCTCCAATCAATTCACTGATCATGGATGGTGATACCGAAAAGTTAGTTCGCGTATTCAATAATTTATTAACGAATGCCCTAAAATATGGCAAAGGAGCTACTAAAATCATCATTGAAATTGAACAACTTGGTTCAGAAGTCATCGTTGTTGTCAAAAACAATGGTACCATGATTCCCCAACAAGCCATTGACAATCTATTTGATCGATTTTACCGCGTGGAAGAATCCCGTTCACAAGAAACTGGCGGAACAGGGCTTGGTCTAGCCATTGCACAAAGTATCGTAGCATTACATGGTGGCTATATCTATGCGAAGTCAGATCAAGATTGGACGTCTTTTATCATGCATTTCCCGCTTAAAAAAAATGAAAAGTTAGTCGGCAATCTGACAGAACATATTGACGGAAACTAAATTTTTCGCTATTCTTAGGATACAAATAAAAGAAAACAGTGAACCCAGTACATTTTATTTTTTTCAAGAGAGCTGATGGTTGGTGCAAATCAGTAAAAAATAATTTCGAAGTTCCAGTTCACCTATTGTGCCTTTCGAAATAAGAAAGGTCGGTAACAGCCGTTATCTGTTTACAAGTGCAGTCTCAGTAGACTGAACTTGGGTGGTACCGCGAAACTCAAACCAGTTCGTCCCAAGATATTTCTTTGGATGAGCTGGTTTTTTTTATACAAAAAAGGAGGAAAAGAAATGTTAGATATTAAAATGATCCGTCAAAATGTTGATTATGTACAAGAAAAATTAACGTCACGTGGCGTTAAAAAAGAAATCTTAGCGGAGTTTGTGGAGTTAGATGAATCTCGTAGAAAATTGTTGGTTGAAAGTGAAGAATTGAAAAAATATCGTAATGATGTATCTGCTGAAATTGCCCAATTAAAGCGTAATAAAGAAGATGCAACTGCGAAGATCGCTGAAATGAAAGAAGTCGGTGGGAAAATCAAAGCACTAGATGAAGAAGTTGCACAAGTTGATGAAAAATTACAACAAATCGCTACAACTCTCCCAAATTTGCCTCATGACACTGTGCCGGTGGGTAAAGATGAAGAGGATAACGTGGAAGCTCGTCGTTGGAGTGAACCTCGTCAATTTGCTTTTGAACCAAAACCTCACTGGGAAATTGCTGAAAATCTAGGTATTCTTGATTTTGAACGTGGGGCAAAAGTATCAGGAAGCCGCTTTGTTTACTATAAAGGATTAGGTGCTCGCTTAGAACGTGCCCTTTATAATTTTATGTTAGATCAACACGTCTATGAACATGGCTATACTGAAATGATGACACCTTACGCTGTCAACAGCCAAGCCATGTTTGGTACTGGTCAATTTCCTAAATTTAAAGAAGATGTTTTCCAATTAGCTGATACAGATTTAACCTTGATCCCAACAGCCGAAGTTCCTTTAACAAACTACTACAGCAATGAAATCTTAGCAAAAGAAGATTTACCTGTTTACTTCACTGCACTTAGCCCAGCATTCCGTTCAGAAGCAGGTAGTGCCGGTCGTGATACTCGTGGATTGATTCGTCTTCATCAGTTCAATAAAGTAGAAATGGTGAAATTCGCTGATGCAGAACATTCATATGAAGAACTTGAAAAAATGACCGCTGACGCAGAGGACATTTTGAAGAAACTACATTTACCTTACCGTGTTATGACATTATCAACTGGAGATATGGGCTTCTCAGCAGCGAAAACGTACGATTTAGAAGTATGGATCCCTGCACAAGATACGTATCGTGAAATCAGTTCTTGCTCAAACTGTGAAGATTTCCAAGCGCGCCGTGCGATGATCCGTTACCGAGATGCTGATGGAAAAATCCATTATGCACATACATTAAATGGTTCTGGTTTAGCAGTTGGCCGTACGGTTGCTGCCATCCTTGAAAACTATCAAAATGAAGATGGTTCAGTCACAGTTCCAGAAGTACTCGTGCCTTACATGGGGAACCTAAAAGTAATCAAATAAACAATAAAGCAGCTAAGTGATTCGTTGGCACGAATTGCTTAGCTGCTTTTTTATGATCAAAAAGTTTGATTATGATTCTACAGAATAGTTTGGTGCTTCTTTCGTAATTTGTACATCATGCGGATGAGATTCTTTCAGCCCACTGCCACTCATTTGAATGAACTGTGCATCATCTCTTAATTGTTTTAGGTTTGCTGATCCAACATAACCCATCCCTGATTTTAAACCACCAATCATTTGGAAGAGAATGTCTGCCACGCTTCCTTTGTACGCTACGCGGCCTTCAATACCTTCTGGCACTAACTTATTGGCTTCATTCGTGCCACCTTGGAAGTAACGGTCTTTTGAGCCTTTTTCCATGGCGCCTAATGAGCCCATTCCACGGTACGTCTTGAAACGACGACCTTGATAGATTTCAAATTCACCTGGAGATTCATCAGTACCTGCCAACATACTACCTAACATGACCGCATGTCCACCCGCTGCTAAAGCTTTGACGATATCACCAGAATATTTAATCCCACCATCTGCAATAATGGTTTTTCCATATTGGCGTGCAACTGAAGCTGCATCGTAAATAGCTGTTAATTGAGGAACACCCACACCAGCAACCACACGTGTCGTACAAATCGAACCTGGTCCGATACCTACTTTCACCACGTCAACACCTACATCGTATAAAGCTTTTGTTGCTTCTGCTGTTGCTACATTACCAGCAATCAATGTTGCATCTTTAAATGTGGTACGAATTTCTTGGATTTTACGGATCACACCTGCGCTATGTCCATGCGCCGTATCAATGACAATGGCATCTGCGCCAGCATCAAGTAAAGCTTGTGCACGTTCAAATGTGTCGCTAGTGACACCAACTGCGGCAGCTACCAACAAACGACCATGTTCATCTTTTGCTGCATTTGGAAACTCGATCACTTTTTCGATATCTTTGATCGTGATCAAACCACTTAATCGGCCTGCATCATCAACGATCGGTAGTTTTTCGATTTTATGTTGTTGTAAGATTTTTTCTGCATCTTTTAGAGAAGTGCCTACTGGGGCTGTTACTAAGTTTTCTTTTGTCATGACTTCACTGATTTCGATATGGAAGTCTGTAACAAAACGCATATCACGGTTTGTAATGATTCCTACTAATTTGCGGTTTTCCAATGTTTCAACGATTGGCACACCACTGATACGGTATCTGCTCATCAATTCTTCAGCGTCTGCGACCAAGTGTTGTGGTGTCAAGAAGAATGGGTCAATGATTACGCCACTTTCAGAACGTTTCACTTTACGTACTTCATCTGCTTGTTCGCTGATTGTCATGTTTTTATGGATGACACCTAGGCCACCCTGTCTTGCCATAGCAATCGCCATTTTGCTGTCAGTAACTGTATCCATACTTGCACTGATGATAGGAATATTCAATTTGATATTTTTTGCTAATTGTACACTCATATCCACTTCGTTTGGTAACACGTGACTTTCTGCTGGTATCAATAAGACATCATCAAAAGTAAATCCTTTTTTCGTGAACTTTGTTTCCCAGTTGGACATTTTTAGTACCACTCCTCTTGTTTAGTTTATCTACTAAAATAATCGATTTTCTTTTGTAAGTCAACAACTTCTACTAATCCCTTGTTTTTTCTAAGGAACTACTCAGTGAATCCTAAAAAAAGAGCGTACTAGTATAATGAAGCGTCTCCTAATATTTGATCAAAATCAAATGTTAGTTAGCGCTTTCGTCTTACACTGCACGTTCTTTTTTCTTACTCAATATTTTTACTAAACTGAAACGAGTACACTTCAAGAAAGAAAAGATGCGATTCACTTTTTAAACATTTGCTTCGATCGATTCTTTGATCTTTTCAATCTCATTCAAATAATATAGTTTATAGGGAATGCTTAAGCCTTTTTTCTTCGTCTCTTCGTCAAGATACTTTTCATCGACATCTGTATACACAAATAAATCAGCAGTTAGTGTCTCCGGCTTTCTTGTATTATAGCTAATGAAATCCAGCTCGATTTCTGGCCCTAAAACAGACCGCATTTCTTTTTGAAACTTTCTTCCATGCCCAAGAATAAATTGTCCAGTTTTGATTCCGGCATAACCAAACAGAGGCACTCCGTCAGCATTGATAGTAAATATCCATTTGACTTTTTTCATATTCATTCACCCCTCCTCGTTTAACTATCTTGCTCAACATGTTTTTTAATATCAGTGATTGTCTCTTTTCTTTGATAGTAACACTATTTTTTATAATAATAAAAAATAATCTTTCAATCTCATGATTGCCTTTGTGAGATGGATAGAAGATAAAAAAAAGAATGTGCCAGCATGACGCTGCACATTCTTTTTTTATTTATCTTCTCGTAAGTCACATAATTTCTAGGTCCAATGAACTATCTTCTTGGAACAGAAAGACTCCCAACGATGCCATATTTTTTCTTTAAGTAGTAACGCAACGCAAGAGCCGCTGCACCGATGATGATGATCACCACTGGATCTAATAATGGGTTAACAATTGGTGGCAATAAGGTTGTTGCTGAAAAAGCAATGACCCAGATCAATGTCGTTCCACCTAGAATCAACAAGGTTTTACCCATTCCTGGTTTTTTACTGCGATCAGCACCTGGATACTCGTACTGGTAAATATACTTGTACATCAAGTAAAAGACCCATCCACCAATAGCTGAACCTAGTACAAGTGTGGTGATTCCATAAGCAGGCGTTGTTTCACGTGAAAACAATCCAGTGATTGCGATCATGACACTCAATAATCCCAGTAAGAGCAATGTATTGTCCAACCACATCAACGTTGGCGTCGAAGAAGTTTTTACTTCGACCGGTTTATTGATGATTGCTTCTGTTCTTTCAGATACCGTTCCAAATAATTGGCGGGCTGTTTTCCCACCTTTTTGTTCGGATACTAAAACGGGTAACATCTCATGCAAAGCCGTTACTTTTTCTTCTTCTGATAAATTCGCTGCTTCTAGCGACTTCTTTAAGTCAAAAATATATTGTTGATTACGTTTTGTTAGTTGTTCTTCTAACTGCGCATTTTCTTTTACGATTTCGCGTAACTGTTCTGCTTCCATTATTTTACAGTCCTCCTTAGACGCTGACGGTTGTCACAAAAGACATTTTAACATATCACATACACCGTATGATAGCCTTTTTATACATTAAAACGGAATAACATAACGTCGCCATCTTGAACGACATAGTCTTTCCCTTCTAATCGTACACGTCCTGCTTCTTTCGCTGCGTGCATCGTTCCGTATTGGTCTAAATCTTCAAATGAGACTGTTTCTGCACGGATAAAGCCACGTTCAAAATCGGTATGGATGATTCCTGCAGCTTGTGGCGCTTTGATTCCTTTTTTGAACGTCCACGCACGAACTTCTTGTTCACCTGCTGTAAAGTATGTTGCTAATCCTAATAGGTCATACGCCGCACGAATCAATTGATCCAACCCTGACTCTTCAATGCCTAATGCTTCAAGAAACTCTGCTTTATCTTCGTCGTCCAGCTCAGCAATTTCTTCTTCTGCTCTGGCGCTAACGACAATAACTTCTGCGTTTTCTTCTGCAGCAAAATTGCGGACTGCTTGAACATATTCATTCGCATCTGCATTTGCTACTTCATCTTCTGCCACATTCGCAACATACAAGATCGGTTTAGTTGTTAACAAGAATAAAGATTTAACGATTTTTTGTTCTTCTTCTGTAAATTCGATCGAACGTGCTGAACGTCCATCTTCTAATACTGGTTTGATTTTCTCCAACACCGCTAATTCAGCGACTGCATCTTTATCTTTTGTTTTTGCAATTTTTGCCACACGTGTATAGCGCTTCGTCACTGACTCTAAATCTGCTAAGACAAGCTCTAAATTGATCGTATCAATATCTGCTAAAGGATCGACGCGTCCTTCTACGTGTGTGATGTTGTCATCATCAAAACAACGAACGACATGACAGATTGCATCTACTTGGCGAATATGACTTAAAAATTGGTTTCCTAATCCTTCACCTTTACTTGCACCCTTAACGATTCCAGCAATGTCTGTAAATTCAAAGGTTGTTGGTACAGTTTTCTTTGGTTTTACTAATTCTGTTAAACGTTGTAAACGCCAATCAGGTACTTCAACCATTCCAATATTTGGATCAATAGTCGCAAAAGGATAGTTGGCAGCCTCTGCTCCCGCCTTTGTAATTGCATTGAACAAAGTTGATTTTCCTACGTTGGGTAAACCCACAATTCCAGCAGTTAATGCCATAAATTCATTCACTCTTTCTCTACATTTTTTTCAAGTACTTTTTTCATTTTTTTCTCAAATTCTCGACGGGTCATCATCACGATATGACCGCAATTCATACATTTGATTTTGATATCAGCGCCCATTCGGATGATTTCCCAACGGTTCGTTTGACAAGCATGAGGTTTTTTCATTTCTACGATATCATGTAAGTCGTACATAACATAGCCTCCCTCTGTTTATTCTTCATCAAATTGAATATTTAGAATATCAAGAATTCTAGTTAAATCATTTTGTGAAAGATATTCGATTTCGATTTTACCTTTCCCATTCTTTTCTTGGATGGCGACACTTGTTCCAAATTTATCCATCAAGCGATCTTCACTCTCACGGATATAATACGGTTTTTCCTTCGCTAAACGTGGAATTTTTTTCTTTTCTTGCCCATCATTTTGATTCAGCTCGGAAACGATCTGCTCTAATTGTCGAACCGTTAGATTTTCTGTGACGACACGATTGGCTAATTTTAATATCAATTGTTTATTTTTTAATCCAAGTAACGTACGAGCTTGTCCCATAGATAATCGTTGATCTTGGACCATTTCTTTCACTAAATCAGGCAATGTCAATAAACGCAAATAGTTTGCGATATAAGGACGACTTTTCCCTAAACGACTTGCGACTTCAGCTTGTGTCAACTTTAAGTTCTTCATCAACATCTCATAAGCTTCTGCTTCTTCTAAAGGATTCAAGTCTTCACGTTGTAAGTTTTCTAAAACTGCAACTTGCATCATCGCTTCTTCGTCGAAATCCCTGACAATTGCAGGAATTGTTTCTTTGCCAGCTAACTTAGACGCTCGGAAACGACGTTCACCTGCGATGATCTCATACCCTTTCACCGACGAACGACGAACAATGATCGGTTGAAAGACACCGGAGTACTCGATCGAGTTCGCTAATTCTTGCAATGATACTTCTTCAAATGTTTTACGTGGTTGATACGGATTAGGACGCAATTCGTTTAGTGGCAACTGAATAACAGTTTCATCTTTCACGTTGACTGTTTCTAAATTTTCCAAATCTTGAAACAGCGCGTCGATTCCCCGACCTAGTCCTTTACTTTTCTTCACGATCGACCACTTCCTTTGCTAATGCTTGATACACTTCAGCGCCTCTGGAACGCGGATCATAATCAATGATAGGTTTTCCATGACTTGGTGCTTCTGACAAACGAATGTTTCGAGGAATCACTGTGTCATACACTTTTTCACGGAAATACTTCCGTACTTCTTCTACCACTTCATTCCCTAGATTCGTTCGAGCGTCATACATCGTCAATAATACCCCTTCGATTTCCAATTCAGGGTTGAAGTGTTTTTGTACCAAGCGAACAGTATTCAGTAGTTGACTTAACCCTTCTAACGCATAGTACTCACACTGCACAGGGATTAAAATCGAATCACTTGCAGTAAATGAGTTGATGGTTAGATGACCTAAAGATGGCGGGCAATCAATTAAAATGTAGTCATACTGATCGTTGACTTCAGCCAGTGAACTTTTTAAACGTGATTCTCTTGCCATCATTGAGGTTAATTCAATCTCCGCTCCCGCTAATTGAAGAGTGGCAGGCACAATACTCAAGTTTTCATGTTCAGTAGCAATTGTCGCTTCAGCAATTGGTAACTCATTGACTAATACATCATAAATATCTTGTGTCACATCAGGTTTACGAATGCCTACTCCGCTAGTGGCATTTCCTTGTGCATCCATATCTACTAGCAACACTTGTTTACCTAAACTTGCTAAACAAGCACCTAGATTTACAGTTGTCGTTGTTTTACCAACGCCGCCTTTTTGATTTGCAACGGATATAATTTGTGCCATCTCTTCTCCTCCTACTTGATTGGTTGCTTATTCGGCAACCCAGGTTTTCTTGGATACTTCTTCGGTGTTGGTTTCTTTTTCTGTATGATCAGAATGTGGCGTTTGTCCGAGATTTTAGGTAGTTCGATTGCTTGCTCACCAATAAATTTACCACCTAATTGCGCAATCGCTGGTTTCGCTTCTGCCAATTCTTCTTCACTTTTCGCAGCTTTCAGTGCATAGAAATAACCCTCTTGTTTCACTAATGGTAAACACAGTTCCGTCAATACATTCAAACGTGCCACTGCACGAGCAGTCACAAAATCAAATGATGCACGGAATTGCGGATTTTGTCCAAATGTTTCTGCACGATCATGGTAAAGAGACGCATCGATTTCTAATTGATTCGTTAACTCAGTTAAAAAAGTGATTCGCTTATTCAAGGAATCAACAATCGTTATTTGTAACTCAGGAAAAGCAATTTTTAAAGGAATACTTGGGAACCCAGCTCCTGAGCCGACGTCACATAAAGTCAGGCCATTTGAAAAATCAACATCAAATGCCAACGTCAATGAATCATAAAAGTGTTTTAAGTAAACTTCTTCTCGATCAGTGATCGCCGTCAAATTCATTTTTTCATTCCACTCCACTAATAAATGAAAATAACGGTCAAACTGCGCCATTTGCTTATCCGATAAATGAATGTCTTTTTCTGCCAAGACTTGGCGAAATTCTTCTGGTGTCATAATTTGTCCTTTCATTGTGAAACAGCTAATTGTTTCACAGAATCTCTTCCTACTTTAACGCAAAATGAGTCGAGTTGCAATCTTTCTATATATAAATTTAAAGGAGGTTATGCCAAATTTGGAAGTATGTAAATCCTACTTCTAAAATAAAAAAATAATCAACCCCCGGACAACACAAAAAGAGTGTTCTGCCCATTGCTCACACTCCTTTATTTTCTATTATTTAGTTAGACAACAGTCACTTCTCAATTGGGCTTTTATCGATCGTTCACTTTTATAGCAAGTGTTAGAACAATTGATTCGCTAATTCTTTGTCACGTGCCACCATTTCATTGATTTTTTGGGTAATTTCATCGGCGAGTGTTTGAAACTGTTCTGACATCTGATCAATTTGGCGGATCTTATCTCTAAATTCCTGTGTCGGTTCATCGACGATCTCCCATTTCGTACAACCAACTTCGGCTAATGTTTCAATCACCTCGTTATAGGTCAAATGGGGCGTATAATTACGTATTCTCCCCAACCAGTCATTCCATAAGTCTTCCAACTCGGTGATCCCGTTTTGGTAAATCACACGAACATTTCCCATTGCCTCATCAAATTTACTTGCTACTGTCTGTACTACAGTTAATGCTTGGCTATCCTCTAAATAAATTTTTTCTGACCGAGAAAGTCCGTCGCCACTTGCAGTCAGCTTCTGCCGTAACTCTTTTAATGTCAAGAATTCTTTGATTTGAACCTTTACCATCTACGTATACAATGATCTGGCCATGCTTATCGATATAATTTCCCTCTTCATCTGTTCTGAATTGATCCAGCGAATGTCCAAATGTTTCCCAGCCCGAATTGTCGATTCCAAAACTATTGATTGGAAGCATCCCTTTCCCACCAGTGAAAAGCCCACTCGTGACGACATCCGAAGTGTCGTAGATATTGATCAGGGTACCGTTGTGATTATCAAATAATGCTTGTGCAAGCCCTGGTCCGGCCGCGCCGTACGTCACACTGTCATAACCATTGAGCCCTGCGACAAAAAGAGCTTTAGCGCCACCTAATGAGTGCCCTGTCGTTGAGATCGTATAGCCAGCTGATTTGGGATACTGCTTTTCAATTTCACGGGCATAGTTTAAAGCGGAGACAAATGCGCCATCTGGATGTTTATTACTTCGACCAATTTCCTCAAGGTTAGTATGCCAATCTTTGAGCGAAGTCGTGCCAGCATAGGCAATCGTCAGGTTTTTGGTGATGACGGAGTCGGGGAAGCCATTGACTTTCTTTAGCTCTTCATCATCAAATGTCTTATACCGATCCTTAAGTTCAGCAACAACCATTGCCTGCGTACTGTTTTTCTTTGGTTTAGATTCATTACCTATTTTATCTTTATCTGTATTTAAAGTTCCTATAACGATATGGTTTGTTCCAAGAGGTTTATCGCCATAATTTACCTTGCCACTTTCTAATTGATATATAAATTCAGATAAGTATCTATTTTGATCCATTAATTTATTCCTCCTGTATAATAAACAATTTGATCATCTGAGATATCAATCCCTTTTTCTTCCTTTCTTTCATTAATAAAATAAGGTCCTTGACCTCTGCCACTAGTTATTCTGTAAATAAACTTATCTGTTTCTGCAGATCTTGTGTTTAACAATACTTCTTCTTGATAAACATCATTAACTGTGAAATAGATGACTAATGAATTCATCGGACTAACCGAATATCCAGTAAATTCTATCTTCTCAATATCCGAATACTCTCTGATACTCAACATTTTTTCTAAATATTCTTCCGTTGTTATTCCTTCTTCTTTTTGATATTCTTCTACGATTTCCTTTTGTTTCTCACTATCTCTCGTATAAATTCGATAGTTATTGTACACATAATTCGCCAGATCTTTCTGTATTTCCAGCAATTCTTGGTGATCTTCTTCCCTTTTATCCATATGCATCTTCCCTCCGACTCCTCCTAAAATAATGATTACTAACACACCTAACCAATGCCGTTTTTTCATAGATCCTCCTTTCAGTTAGCTACTATTTTTGTCAATGCTTCACAATAAGATACGTATACTTCATTTTATTCTGCGATCACATTTCAATATCAAGTTATTTTATGTATACTTATAGAGAGAAAGACAAGTGTTGTGACGTATGTTCATCTATACAGCTCATCTCAATTTATTATAACAAAAATAAGGAGGTTTTTTAGATCGAAATAAAAATAAAATTGTTATTTTTTAAATTTTTAATGCTACTTTCTTGCCTACTTTTTTCTCGATGGTTTTTCATGCGTTATCTCTATTATTATTCTATTACGCTTTTTCCACCATCTGGCCCTGTCGACTTCTGGTTTCCTTTCTTCTTAGTGATAATCATTACGTTATTCCTTTATGTCAGTCTTCACTGTGCTTTCACAAGAAACATTTATTGGGAATGGCTGATCTTTTTTTCTTTACTCTACATCACCTTTCTCATTTATTTACTTTTCTTAAAAAATATCGGGATACGAGGTGTAGAATTTCAATTATTTTCATGGGTGAAGGATTTGATTTATGGTGATCCAATGATTGTTCTGTTTAATATTTTATTGTTTCTACCTCTAGGCTGGTTTTTACCATTAAGTTGGAAGAATACTATCTTAGTCATTTCATCTGTCATAGGCATTGAATGGATTCAATATTTCTTTTACCTAGGCATCTTTGATTTAGGGGATGTTTTTGTAAATACTTGTGGGTTTCTTATTGGTGCATGTATAAATAGGTGGCTGATCAGTCGATGGGATATTCAGGTTTCTTCTTTTTTACATAAGTGATTTACTCTATGTTCTTGCTAATGAAAAAACAGCCGACGAATTAATCATTCGTCAGCTGTTTTTTTATTTAGTGCTTTATTTAAGCAGATATTTCCACTTTCACGATTTTGCCTAGGTCAAACAAAAAAGCCGGACGCATCCGACTTTTTTAGGTGCATACCGAAGTAATACACCGCTATTTAGTATACTCATGATACCACGAGCAATATACAGAGTAAAGCAAAAAAATTCTAACCATTTGAAATATACTCTTTTAGCCCCGCTATTTTCTTTCTAGCATCTGTTCCTAGTATTTCACTGTAGGCTTTCATTGGAATAGAGGCATATAGAAGTTCTCTCTTTTTATCAAACTGTGATACCACACGGCTCAGTTCTGTTTTTGTTGTATATTGCTTCTTCATTAAAAATATAAGCAACACTAAAAAATCTACTATGCTTTCAAAATCAATGTTTTTAATCCCTGTAGAATTTTCTAAATATTTTATAAGTTGAGAAGAAAAGTTGCTGTTGTTAAATCTGCAATCAAAAATCATAGAATTATGCATTGTTGCATTTCTAATACCTGTTAAACAGAAAATTATATTTTCTAACATTCTACCATTCTGATTAAAACCAGTATGATGCATATTCATATCTTGAGTAAATTCAATTCTATATGAAATATTCATACAAGAGATAAAATTTCCAAACTCACCCATAGTTATTACTTCAAAGTATGCCCATAATGGAAGTGGTTTACTGCTATGGAAAAAATGCTGAATACATGGATGTCCTTTAGAGTAGTTATACGCAATAGTACTGTCTATTTTGTTACGTAACTCCAATTTTTTATTTAAATATTTTTTATATTCTTTATTCCCTACAGGTTTTGCCTCATAATCATTTAATTTATTTTGATAAATACTTTCCATATCAGAATTGTTATCCTTAACTAAATAATCAATTAAACGATTTTTTAATGAGGTTTCAATTCGTACTAGTAATGGATAAAATATCGTTTTTACTTCTATATCAAAATCATAGATAGCTTTCACTTCCTGAAAATTATTATAATTTTGTAAATTAGAACTCTTTTTTATGTATCTACTCGCCTTGTAGCCATGATAATATCCCATGTTTAATAGTGCTTGTTTCTCAGTGCTTCCATTGATCTCTACTCCATGTGAATTTCTAATATGTCTCATTAAACCATCAGTACTTTTTCCTTTTTCTACCACTCACTACAACTCCTTTAGATTTAAATTGTTAGAATATTATAGCATTCGGCTTTACTCCTTTACAATGTAGTCATGTCATCATTGGTCAGTTAGCACCTGTATTGTAAAATTATCCATCATTATTTTTTTATTTATTAAGGCGTATCTGAAAACTCATAAAAATACACCCAATTAGCTCATTCACAGTTAATAGAAATGTGAATATGCAATAAAAGCTAACAAAAAAAGGAACTTCCACTACAAAGGTTACCTTGATAAAGTAGCTAGGAAGTTCCTTAAATATGAAAATAATCAAAGTCCACGGTTTTAGAAAGACCCATGCTACCTTGCTCTTTGAGGCTGGTGCACAGATAAAAGATGTACAAGATAGACTAGGACATTCTTCTTCTAAAACAACCATGGACATCTATATTCAAGTATCGAAAAATCGGCAAGAAGAAACGATTAATTTGTTCTTTTCTTACATGAACGGTTGAGAAACGTAGTCAAAAACGTAGTCAGTTGGTATTTAAAGGATTCGTTTATTCACACAAATCCTTTAGTACCAAGGTTCTACACTTCCACTTTCGCAATCTTCCCTTGTTCGATGTAGACCATCAAGATGCTTAGGTCTGCTGGATTGACACCGCTGATGCGGCTTGCTTGTGCGATGGTTTCTGGACGGATTTTTTGAAGCTTTTGTTTTGCTTCCGTTGCTAATCCGTTGATCGCAGCGTAGTCAATGTTTTCTGGGATGCGTTTGGCTTCCATCCGTTTTAGTTTTTCTACTTTTTCTAATGCTTTTTTGATGTATCCTTCGTATTTTAGTTGAATTTCAACTTGTTCGATTTCTTTACGTGTTAACTCCGCATTTTCTGGAATAAATCGTAATAGATCGGCATAGGTGATTTCTGGACGACGCAAGAAATCACTTGCTAGCACACCATCTTTTAATGGTGCAGCATTTAATTCTGCTAAAAAGGCTTGGACTTCTGCTGTCGGTTTGATACGAACGTTCATCAAACGTTTGATTTCTTGTTCAACTGCTGCTTTCTTTTTCAAGTAAGCAGCGTATTGATCTTCTTTTACTAAACCGATCTGGTGACCCATTTCCGTTAAACGTAGATCAGCATTATCATGACGAAGAAGTAAACGATATTCTGCCCGGGATGTCAGTAAGCGATAAGGTTCATTCGTTCCTTTTGTGACTAAATCATCGATCATGACACCGATATAGCCGTCACTACGTTTGATGACTAATGGCTCTTTTCCTTGAACCTTCAACGCTGCATTGATTCCTGCAATCAGCCCTTGTCCCGCTGCTTCTTCATATCCACTTGTCCCATTGGTTTGACCGGCCGTATAAAGATTTTCTACGACTTTCGTTTCTAATGTTGGACGCAACTGGTGTGGTTCGACCACATCGTACTCAATGGCATAGCCCGTACGCATCATTTCTGCTTTTTCTAATCCAGCAATCGAATGCAACATATCCACTTGGACGTCTTCTGGAAGTGAAGTTGAAAGCCCTTGAACATACACTTCTTCTGTATTCAATCCTTCTGGTTCTAAAAAGAGTTGATGACGTGGTTTGTCTGCAAAACGGACGATTTTGTCTTCAATTGAAGGACAGTAACGTGCGCCGACGCCTTCAACGATTCCTGTAAACATTGGTGCGCGGTGAAGATTATCACGAATGATTTGATGGGTCGTTTCACCTGTATAAGTCAACCAACAAGGTTCTTGTTCTAAGTTATAGGCACTGTCCGGTGTGGCAAAGCTAAAATGATTTGGCTCCTTGTCTCCCGGTTGTTCTTCTGTGACAGAGTAATCGATCGTACTTGATTTCACACGTGGAGGCGTTCCGGTTTTAAAACGATCAATGGCAAAACCTAATTCTTTTAAGTGATTGGCTAAACCAATTGATGGTTGTGAGTTATTCGGACCAGACGAATATTTTAATTCACCGATAATAATCTCACCACGTAATGCGGTACCCGCAGTGATAACGACTGCTTTTGAACGATAACTTGCACCAGTTGAAGTCACTACACCACGACAAACCCCATCTTCAACGATCAATTCTTCAACGATTCCTTGTCTTAATGTCAAATTCTCTTCTTTTTCAATCGTATGTTTCATTTCACTGGCGTAGGCATGCTTATCTGCTTGCGCACGTAACGCTCGAACAGCAGGTCCCTTCCCAGTGTTCAACATTCTCATTTGAATGTATGTCTTATCAATATTTTTACCCATTTCGCCGCCTAGTGCATCAATTTCACGTACGACAACGCCTTTGGCTGGACCACCGACGGAAGGGTTACATGGCATAAATGCTACCATATCTAAATTGATCGTTAACAGTAACGTTTTTGTCCCCATGCGTGCAGCAGCCAAAGCGGCTTCTGAACCAGCATGTCCTGCACCGACAACGATCACATCATATTCTTCTGCTTGATATTGATTCAAGAACTGTTCCTCCTTTATTTTCCAAGACAAAATTGACTAAACAATTGTGTGATCAATTCATCTTGAACACTATCTCCTACAACTTCACCAAGGTAATCCCAGCAGCGAGTCATATCCATTTGAACGAGATCAACAGGCATACCCGCATCGATTCCTGCGATCACTTCTTGTAAAGAGATGGCCGCTTTTTCGAGCAAGGCAATATGACGGGTATTGGATACATAAGTTGCATCTCTTTCACCAGTTTGCCCACCAAAGAACAACTCAGAGATGGCCGTTTCTAATCGGTCCAATCCTTCATTATTGGCAACCGAAACAGCGAATACTGGTTCATCCTCGATCAATGATAAAAGCTTGTCTTCCTCTAATTGTTTCGGTAAATCAGTTTTATTCAATAGAATAATCCGTTTCAATCCTTTTGTTGCTTCCAACAACTGTTCATCTTCAATCGTCAGCGGCTCGCTTTGATTCAAGACAAGTAAGATCAATTCAGATTCTGCCAAGGCTTTACGACTACGAGCCACACCGATTTGTTCCACGATATCTTCTGTTTCCCGAATACCAGCTGTGTCGATTAGTTTCAACGGTACGCCACGAACATTGACGTATTCTTCAATCACATCTCTTGTCGTTCCCGCAATATCCGTTACGATGGCTTTTTCTTCTCGTAATAAATGGTTCAGTAAGCTTGATTTCCCAACATTGGGGCGACCAATAATCGCCGTACTTAACCCTTCTCGCAAGACCTTGCCTTGTTGTGATGTCGCTAAAAGAACTTCAATACGTTGTTGGATCATCTGCGCTTTTTCTAATAGAAGTTTTGTCGTCAATTCTTCAACATCATCATATTCAGGGTAGTCGATATTCACTTCCACTTGTGCTAATGTCTCTAAAATCTCTTGTCGAAGGGAACGGATCAATGCAGACAGATTCCCATCTAATTGGTTCAACGCGACACCCATCGCCTTGTCTGTTTTCGCACGGATCAGATCCATGACTGCTTCAGCTTGGGATAAATCAACACGTCCATTTAGAAAGGCACGCTTTGTAAATTCTCCTGGCTCTGCTAAACGTGCGCCTTCTCTTAATAGAAGCTGTAAAATTTGATTGACGACAACGATGCCCCCATGACAATTGATTTCTACAACATCTTCTCGGGTAAATGTTCGTGGTGCGCGCATGACGGATACCATGACTTCATCGACTAATTGTTCACTTTTGGGATCGACGATATGCCCATAGTGAATCGTATGACTAGGAACATCTAACAACTGTTTATTGCCACTTTGATAGACTTTATTGGCAATGGTCAGCGCTTGATCACCGCTTAATCGCACAATACTTATCGCCCCTTCACCCGGTGGTGTAGAGATTGCTGCAATCGTATCAAATTCTAAGGTTATTTCAGCCATTTTTTCACTTCCTTTTTCATTTTACGCACAAAAAAAGTGCCCACTTCACCCTTTGCAATAAATGGTGAACTTCGCACTTTGACTGCTTGTTCTGTTTAAATTCTGGTCATAGACTATCATATCTAATTCTAGTAATCAAGCTTTTTTGTTTATTTTTAAGAGAGTAACGAATCATTCTTAAACTTTTTCTGCACAGGTGCCTTTTGACTGGATGTCCCATCAGATAACACTCTATAGAAGTAAATCTACTCTTATACCTTTATCTTTGTGGCAAAAAACGTTACACTTAAATGGTAGCGGTACCTACATACTTTTTCTTTACCGAAAGGAGCAAAAATTATGGCCCAATTTAAGCCTAGTGCAGTAGACGGAGTAGATGATCCACGAATCAATGAAGTGGTGTTATCGACAGGGAATATCAATCAAAAATATATCGTCAGAGATATCGTATTTGTCGCAGAATGTATCGAAGGGGACTTATTCGACCCTACATTCAATAGTGATGACATGTTCTTGACAACAAAACAAAAATTAAAAAAGAAAGTGCTAGATTATGGCGCAAATGCAGTCATCAATTGTCACTTTGAATATCAACAAAAACCCCGAGATGGCAAACAGATCATCGAACTTTTTGCTTACGGTACCGTGATCCAATTTGTCCAGACAACGATTGGCTAATCACAAAAAAACGTGCAGAGCTTTCGCCCTGCACGTTTTTTCTACCAAAGTAAAGACTACCATCGTATACTCCGATAAGAATGATTTCTAATAAAATATACTTTGTTTGGAAAAGTTTGTCAATCTGATCGCAAGATTTTGGGTTCTTCTCTTCGTAATCGCTATTTGGCTGGTTCGACAACTAAGTAACGATATGGTTCATCACCTTCTGAGTGGGTTTGTACTCCGTCATGTTTACTTAACGCCGCGTGAATTTGTTTGCGTTCAAACGCAGGCATCGGTTCTAAAAATACAGGCTGTCCTGTACGCAAGACTTTTTCTGCGGTGCGCTCAGCTAAACGTTGGATGATCTCTTGTCGTTTTTCACGATAGTTGCCTACGTTTACCACGACAGAGAGTTTATTACCGGCTACTCGATGAATGAACACTTGCGCCAAATATTGCAAAGCATTTAACGTTTTTCCATGTTTGCCGATCAACAGACCTTGTTTATCCGTTTCTAAATGGAAGACGATCAAATTCGCTTCTCTTGTCATTTTTACTACAGCTGGTGCATTTAGTTGCTGGGAGATCTCAGTGAGATAGGTTGCTAATTCCGATAAAGCTGCGTCGTCACCTAATTCACTTTTTTCTTCAATCAAGTCCTCAGGTTCGATTTCACCCGTATTTTCTGTTTGAACAGATGTTTCTTCCAACACTTCTTCTACGGTTTCTTCAATCGTTTCAGAGACAACTTCGCTGATATTCGGTTCGATTGAAAGTTTGGCATTTCTTTTTCCCATTCCGAGAAATCCTTTTTTTCCTTCATCAAGTATCTCAATAGCGACTTGCTCTTTTGCTAGTCCTAACTCATTCAATCCAATTTCAACAGCTTCATCTACGGTTGCAGCTTCATAAATCGGCATTTGCATTCCCTCCCTTATTTTTTACGTTTTTTCTTAGGACTTTGTGCCTTACGCAAAGCACGTTCTTTTTCACGGATACGTTGTGCTTCTTCTTCACGCTCACGTTTGATTTTAAATGGATTATTGATCAATAGTGTTTGGAACACTTGGAAAGCATTTGATACTACCCAGTATAGTGAAAGTCCACTGGCTAAATTGACCCCCATAACTAAGATCATCACTGGCATCGCAAAATTCATGACTTTCAATGAAGCATTCGATTCCACTTGGCTCATGCTTGATAAATACGTACTTGCAAATGTAAAGATGGCAGCCAACACTGGTAAAATAAAGGTTGGGTCAGCGTTCCCTAGGTTCAACCATAAGAAGTGACCTTGACTCAACGCAGGAACACGAGAAATTGATTGCCATAAAGCCATTAAGATTGGCATTTGTACTAATAAAGGCAAACAACCTGCATATGGATTTA
Organism: Enterococcus sp. AZ062; assembly: GCF_051715065.1. Taxonomy (NCBI): domain Bacteria; kingdom Bacillati; phylum Bacillota; class Bacilli; order Lactobacillales; family Enterococcaceae; genus Enterococcus; species Enterococcus sp. AZ062. Next base: position 3,310,181 of record NZ_JBIOTB010000001.1, read on the forward strand.
CACCATTTTCAGCATATAACCGTTGTTGTGCTTCTCTTAACTTACTTTGTGTTTCAGGATCTTTTGAACTATATTCTTGTTGGATCGCTTTTAGTTTTGGTTGAAGTTCTTGGGTCTTACGCATACTTTTTGTTTGGAAATGCATTAATGGTAATAAAATTACGCGAATGATGATCGTGAATAAAATGATCCCGATCCCAACATTTCCAAATGACAATGCTTTAATCGCTTCTGCAAAATAATAAACAATGTAGCGATCCCAAATTCCTGTACTTTGTGCGCTGACTTCTCCAGTTCCACAACCGGATAAGACGATGATCAGACCGACAAGTCCGGCCATCAAAAGTAAACGTTTGTATTTCTTCACTTACTCTTTTCCTCTCTGTCGATTATTTTTGCAAGCTTTAAGACATGGACTAAGTTGGAGCGAATCTCATCGTAAGTCAGTCCTTTGATGCTTGGTCTAGCAATCACAATAAAATCTAATTCCGGCTCGATCTCTTCTTTCAATGAATAGATCGCCGCACGGATTTTTCGTTTTACTTCATTGCGACATACAGCGTTTCCGACTTTCTTACCTACAGATAAGCCAACACGAAAATGCGGTTGTTCCTTCTTTTCTAAACGGTACACGACAAACTTACGGTTAGCAAAGGAAGCGCCGGTTTGAAACACCGCTTGGAACTCTCGTTCTTTTTTCACTCGATACGCTTTTTTCATTCGTTTTCTTTCCTTTTCTATCTCTCACTTACGCTCCCAATCATACCATATTTCCTATAAGTCTTTCACCTTTTCCTCTAAAAAAGGGCATAAAAAAAACCACTGTAACCCCAGTGGTCTAAGCTGAAAGAACTTTTCTTCCTTTACGACGACGGCTAGCTAAAACACGACGTCCATTTTTAGTACTCATACGTTTACGGAATCCGTGAACTTTTTGACGTTTACGTTTATTTGGTTGGTATGTTCTTTTCATCTTGTTCCACCTCCAGAAATTCTTATCTACATGTACATGAATTAAACACAGACATACTTTGATAGTATAACGAGTACTTAGGTGATTTGTCAATATAAAAAAAAGCTTTTATTCGAAAATAATTCTCTCATTTTATCCACAACGGTATTTTTCGCGCTGTGTTTTCAATGTGGATAAAGTTATACACAGAAGTTTTCCACAGTAATTTACCCTTAGTTTTTACACAGAATAAACACCTGAAAATAAGTAATCCACAACTTCATAAATTCCTGTGCATTGATTTCTGTAAGTATTGTCATTATTACTTTTTTTATCCACAACCCACTGGGTAAATCTCTAGTTTTACACCACTTATCCACCTGTTGATTACTCTTGTGGATATCTTTTTTTCCTCTCTGTGTTTTTCTTCTTTTTTTTCTTCTGGATAATGTGGATAATTGTTATAAAAAATTTTTTTCTTTTCTTTCTGTGGAAAACTTTTGTAAAAAATGCTAAATTAGTACTAGCTATTTACTTTTAATGAAGGAGGAGGCCTTGT
>NZ_JBIOTB010000002.1:0-122232 GCF_051715065.1 Enterococcus sp. AZ062
GAATCATATTATTAGCGACATTAATATTAATAGTAATTTTACTAATAATATTGCTAGCAATCGTAATAGCAATATTAAATAGTATGAAAATTAAATTTAGGAGTGATTCAGTGGATACTTTAAGCAAAATAAAAAGCGTTTTAAGTTCAGATTTATCTGCATATGAGTTAGAGAAGCGAACTGGAGTAACCAGACCCTCTATCGTAAACATGAGGAAAGATACATACGACTTCTCAAAAATGTCTTTCCAGATTGGTGAGAAATTAGCAAACTATTATGATGAACAAAGAGAATCAACTTTAGTTTTTAAGGATCAAGGAGCGTTCTTATCATTCACAAGTACGTTGGATCAATTTATGAAAGATACTATAAAAGAAATTGTTCCAGAATCCATCAATGATGAAGCGATGAAAGAAGTATTAAATAGAGTTAATTCTGAGGTTTTAAAAGATAGCTATCTATTAGAGGAACTTTATACAGTTTACAAAGATGCGTTAAGGAAAAAGCAAAAAGCTCAAGAATAAAGCTAGCATTTTTATTAATAATATTGCTAATAACAATACTATTAATATCACTAGTGAAAATAATATTAACATTGCTAGCAATGTTAATAGCAACTAGTTTAGTCAATAAATCAACTAGGAGGATTAGATGAATAACACTGAAATTAGTAAAGAACCTGTTTATAATGCTGAAAGTATTGCCTCTGCTACACAAAAAGGTGGAGTTTTAAAGACTACTATCAATGTGAATTTGGCTGGAGAATTATCTCAAAGACCTAACAAATTGCAACCCTGGAGAAATAATAAAGTACTATTGATTGATAAAGACTCACAGGGAAATGCTTTATTAACTTTTGGTATCAACCCAGATAAGGTTGAGAATACTATCTACGATGTTTTATTAAATGATTTACCAGCTGAAGAAGCCATAATTGAAATAAATGATAATCTGCATATTATTCCTGCGAATGATGACATGGCCTTTTTTGAACTCGACGTTCTCACAGGTATGGCCAATAAAGAAGTGTTAGCAGGTATGGAAAATATATTACCTATGATTAAGAATTTGCTCTTAATTATTAATTCTCTGAAAGCTATGGTTGAGGATGATGAACTATTATCTAAAGTCGAGAGTCTTGAAAACGAGGCACAAGGACACTTAAGACAGTTACAAATGAAAATTGCAGATAGCGGAATAAGTGTTGAAGATATCTATGTATTGCTTAAAAAGGCTATAGCCCCTTTGAAGACAAAGTATGATTTTATTATTATCGATACTCCACCTCAATTGGGAATTGTCGCAGGTAATGTTTATAATGCAGTAGATGATATTCTTATTCCATTCCACCCAGAAAAATACTCATTTAGAAGTTTGATAAAAACAATAAATACTATTAATTCATGGAAAGAAACAAATCCTAATCTTAATGTTAAAGCGATTATTCCGGTCAAACTTAAAGAACAGACAATCACACACTCTGTGTTTCTTGATAGTTCCAGCCAAATTATTAGCTCAAACAACGATTCTCTTGATATCACAAAAACAGTAATTCCAGAATCAATCAAGCCAGCTGAAGCATTAGCAAAATACAATATGCCGTATACAATGATTGATACTGATACAGTAAGAACAAAAAAAGAAAGAGAACCACTTATCATGCTAAAAGAAGTATTCAAAAATCTTGTAGATGAATTGGGCTACTAATAGATGTGTATGAGGAGGATAAAATATGGCCAGATCAGTAAATGGTAGATCAGGATTTACTCCCGAAAATTTGACGGCGGGATTAGATTTAGAGATTAATCAGACTAATACAAAAGAAAAAAAATTAATCAATGACGAAAAGAAAAATGAAACCAAGGACGTTAAAGCAGCCCCTAAAGAAGAATTGCAGGAAGATAGAAAAGTAGTTATAAAAGAAGAGACTTCCCCATCGGAAAATAGCACTGATCTAGCGAGCATATTAGGGAAAAAGAAGAAAAATAGTAAAAATGCACAAGTGAATGTTTATTTGTATGACGATGACCTTCGAAATGAGTTATATGCTATGGGAAAATTCGTAGGTAAGCAAAACGGAGGAAAGTCTTTGATTGTGGAGAACGCTCTAAAAGAATATTTTGAGAGAAATAGAGAATACGTGGATCAAGCATTAAAACAATTTCCCCCAAAAAAATGAAGAGTGCAAGCTCTTCTTTTTTTGAATAAATTACTATTAAATTTGCTAGCAATGTTAATAGTAATGTTGCTAATGATATTAATAGCTTGAAAAAACCTTATTTTACAGTCTTTTCACGCGGATATTATTCTTTTATCATAATTATTATTAATATTGATATTAATAATAATAGTAATATTGCTAGCAATTTCAATAACAATATTGATACTATTATTAATAATGTTAACAAAATTAATATTAATAAAGATAGTAATAGTATTATTGATGTCATTATTGCTAGCGTTAAGTCAACTATAGCATAATAAAAAAAATAAGAAAGTGACTTTACGTAAATTGAAATAAATGGTAAACTATTGTTGAGAAAAAAACTATTTACACAACCGTATTTTAGGTGGTAACCTAAAAAGGAATTTAAAAATAAAAAAAAGAGACGGAAAAGTTAATGGATTGGACCCCACTAATTTTTCTGAATCACATGGTTAGGACATGTGTTCACGCTCGTCTCAAGAATATGTAAGTAGCTACCAACTACTTATATTTAAAAGGATTCGGAAATCAATTCCGACTACCTGTATTCTACCAAAAAAAGACGAGCAACTCAACATAAAAACGTTTATTTGATGTGCTTTTTAAGAGTATATTAATCAACATTGATGAGAGAACACATAGTATAGCTGTTTCGGCAGATATTCGATGTGTTCTCTTTTAATCTGTGGGAAGGACGTAAAGTTGATGTTGATTAATTTGTATACAACGCTTTTGAAAAGTGGTATTCGAACATATAAATATCGAAACAGCACCATTAAGCCTATTCAGTATGAAAATACGAGTAGGAATGGTGCTATCTTTGCGTACCGCACAAAACAATTAATGAATGCTGGACGTGGGATGGTGATCACATCTGAAGAAGCGATTCTTGAAAACGAAAATAAGCTTACACATTGGACACCGAATGTGTATCGATATGGAACGTATGCTGACGAAAATCGCTCAGTAGTTAAGGGACATTCTGAAAATAATTTAAGCCAAATCAATACTTTTGTTGTAGATATCGATACAAAAGTTAATCATGAAGGGGAGATTGTTCTTGCTTGTTTAGATCAGATTGGTTATATGCCAACAATGATTTTAGAGTCTGATCATGGCTATCAAGTGTATTTCGTATTAAGTAGCCCAGCTTACGTAACGAAAAAGAGCAACTTCAAAGTAGTTGAAGTTGCAAAACGTATTTCTACAACGATTCGTAAGCAATTAGCAAAGCAATTACCTGGAATCGATGTGGGCTGTAATCACTTTGGAATTGCACGTTTTCCAAACAAAAAAAATATAGTTTTTTACGAGAAAGCTTATCAATACGCATTTTCAGAATGGTTGAATTGGTCAATGAAAACAGCTTCTAGTCAAAAAACTGAAGCGGAACGAAAAGCTAAAATTGTTGTTTTCCCTGAGAAAAAAGAGTATCGACAAGTGGATGAACCCTGGTTCGATCTATTATTACGTAAAGCAGATATTATCGGTGGAGAGGGCCGTTTAGGTCGAAATAATGTGATTTTCACATTGGCTCTTGCTTATTTCTCTTCAGGATATGCGCTGGAAACATGTGAATACAACATGTTCGAGTTTAATGAGCGACTAAATGAACCTTTGACTGAAGCGGAAGTAAGAAAAATCGTTATAAGCGCTTATTCTGGAATGTACCAGGCAGCACAACGTGATTTTGTTTTAGAGCTGTGCCAGCAATGGATTTCTGCAGGACTGCAAGAGAAAGATTTGTTTATTCAACGTCGTGGTTGGTGGAAATTTAAAAAGCCAAGAGAACAAAGAAAATATAGTCATAAAAAAGAATGGAAAGAAGATCTATTGGCTTATCTAAGCGAAAAAAGTCATGCTAGTGAGCCTTATTTGAATATGTCAAAAAAAGAGTTGGCTTCAGAACTCACGATGCCCAAGCGAACACTTGATAAGATCTTAACCGAGTTAAGGGAGGAGAATAAGGTTTTCTACAAGGTAACACGAGGAAGAAATGGTGGAATGATCATTGCTTCAGTCAAAATGTTGTTCATTAGGATCCTCCAATTAAGAAAAGAAAACAGATTAGCTTATTCAACAAGGATCACAGAGGTATTTGAATTAAACGGGAGCTTGGTAGAAGAGACATTTAAACAATTATCAGCTACCTTGAACCCCCTTAAAGAAGTGAATCTTTTTGAATTAGATACAGGGTAAAAATAAAAGGTGCAAATTGCCTTTTACAATATATCTTTGATACTGTTCCTTTTCTTCTTGGAGTTTTTTAGTTGTCCGCTGCTTGCTTTGTTTTACGAAGAGGGGTACTATTATCGCATATGCAATAATATGTCTTGAAGGAGGACTTACTGACCATGAGTGTCAATACTTATGTTTATCCTTATCCTATCAATGTTTTTATTATCGGTGTCTTAGGGATGACTGTAGAACAATTTTGTGAGATTCATGATTATAGACAGTCTACTGTGGCAAGTTGGGTGACCCGAAATCGTTCTGTAGCAACGTTACCTTGCGATTTTTTGTACTGTTTAAGTTTATCATCGGGGCAGTCTATGGGGAGTGTTTATGATGAACTATTAGCCTTGGAGGATAAGTTTTTAAAAGGATTAAATCCAAAAAAGAAAAAGGAAAATATCGATTAATTTTTGTTTGATTTTGAAGAAAAAGGAGGAAACTCTCTTTTTTCTTTTCTTGCTATGTATTATTTATAAATTAGGTGAATAACTTGGATCACTTTTGTATTTTTAAGAAATACAAAAGTGATCCAAGTATGTTGAGGTATCAAATGTCAGAGTTTATTATAAGCTAAAAGAAATATATAGGGAAAAATACTATCAAAAGCCAAAGCAGAAAAGGAAACTAGTACGGTAGTTATTTTTGAAGATATAGGGAATTACGGAATCGACACAGCTAATGAATTATATAAAACAATCCTAAAAGCATACCAAAAGCAAAAACAGAAAAAGTTGATAATATTCACAACCTTATTTTTGTCTATGTTAAGAACTGGTTTATTGAATATCTGATCGCAGTTAAGAAATTTGTAGAATCAACTGAAGGATTACCAGAAGTACCAATGCATAATTGGGTTGAAGGAATTGACTAGATAAATTTGTATGTTTTAGATCTAGGAATGTCTCCGCGAAGCTGTAGTTTCTGTTTTGACTGATGATCAATTAAAAACCTATTTGTCTAATCTATAAAATAGGCTACTTCACCAGGTGTTCCAGAAGTGATTAAATTATTCAGACTGTACAAAGTAATATCAGCAGTAGTTTTAATTTTATTCCCATGATAGTCTGTCATGTTAACAATAAATTCTACTTCTTTTTTGTAATTTTTGGCTTTTTGTAGGGCTACTTCCTTGTCCGCTGGAGTTAATGATTTGTAATATTCAATTCTAATTCTGAACAAGGTGAATAATAAGTTGAAATTAAATATTGGCCGAGAGTCTAATATTTCACCAAGCTTGTTGCAGGATTCTTCTGCTTTAGCTAATAGATCAAAATCAATATTATTTGGATCTAAAACAGCATGATCTATCAACGAATCGGTTATGTTAGAGATTGCTGCAGGAAGTACGTGTAAATATTGACAATCAATTGAGCTGATATGATCTACTTCATAATCTTTTAAAGTTTCTAGGAAAAATTTTAAGTGAACAATTTTAAACTTAGGGGTAAAATCTGCAATCAGTTGGAGATAATAGTTTGTTAAATAGTTTTTACTTTTTATTTGATCAAAAAGTCTGTCCATTTCTTCAGATGTAATTGGTTCGATGAATGGTGCAGTTTGTTCAAATTGATGTTTAATATATAAATAGCTTCGGTAAGATCGCAAGGATTTATCTTTTTCTGCCTTAGCAATTTCGTATAAGTCCTTTAATTCGTCTAAATCCACCTCATTGGTGATCGATTTTTGAGTAAGTTCTCTAATTTTTGCTGCGACAGCATTTTCCATATTTTCGATGTCGCTAAGATCCGTTATATGTGCATTGAGTCGGCACATGATCAACTCTAATTCGGTTGAAGTTAACGCACGTTCACCTCTTTCAAATCTTGAATAAGCAGAGGTGTCCATAATCCCTTTTGCAATTTCAGATTGCTTCACCCCTTGTTTGATACGTAGTTTTCGTATAAGTAAATGAATGTTCATACCATGTCCTTTCAGTAATGTCAACAAAAAAATGGCCATTTGTGAAATTCACAAGTCAGCAGTTTTTTGGAGATTTTTGTAAAAACTTGTTGTATGATTTATATGACGTCAATATTAAAAGCTGTACAGTAATAAAAAAAGGAGGAGAAACACTATGTTTCCATTTCCAATTGATCCACGTGACGCACAAGTAACACGTCCCTAAAAAGTTATTTTTATCCCAAATAAACGAATAGACCAATTTATTTAAAGAATCATGTGAAACTTTTTATTATCTTTTTTTCAAGTAAATTGTCTAAATTTAGTATAAATTAGAATAACTATTAAGACAAATTATTTCTAGTTAGAAAACCTTTAGGTATGTGTTTATTTCTTAAATTAAATAAAGGATTAGCGGTATTTATCAAAGGATATTTTTCTTCAAAGGGAGCAGTGTCTAAATAGATTTAGGATAATTTATTGTTGCAAGAGGGATAAGAAGCATGTTATCGTTAAAAAGAATTAAATAAAGTACTAGTTTTTGTTTGTCGAAAAGCAACTAGACATTTTAGTCTAGTTCTTGAAATGAAGGCAAACAAAAAGGAGCACCTTTAGCTCTCTCGCTCCAAACTGATTGGCGTCAGTTTGAAGGTCGTTGAGAGTCAAAGGGTCCAAACAACATTCGACCATGTTGCTGGATTGCTCCTTGATAATTGTAGACGAAGTCTACAACGTTGCTAATTATAACAAACATCTGAGTGGTATTCATTCGTTTTTACTTATTTTTTAAAATCTTTTTTTATGAAACATTCCTAGAAAGAGATTTACAGAAGGTGAGTGAGGCCGTTTGTGTACTGGCTTAGACTAATACGAGTCGTTTTTTTACACCTTTGATTCAGTGGGGGAGTAGGTGTAAATTGAGCGATCAAATTAGCTGTTATGGGGCGTTGTCGACAACTACAATCTTTGAGGAGGAATTTCACACATGTGGAATTCCTCCTTTTTGTTTGCCTTTATTTTCTGATCTACGCACGAGCAGCTAGTGAAGGAGGGGTAAAAAATGAATAAGCCTACACGAATGAAGCCCTGTTCGCCCCGATTGATTTTACAACGAGCGATTACGATTCGTTTAATCGATGGCAGTATATGGGCAAATCTTGGAAATGGAAAATTTGTTCATCAAACAAACCTAACGGTTAAAGAAATAGAGGTGCTTTATCCCAAAATTAAAACAGTCGTTGAAAGTGGCGGAAAAATTATGGCGAAGAAAAAGCATTTGGCTCAATCACTGATCATACTTGAACCACCAATGAAAGTGAAGGACTGGGCTTGAAAGATCGTTAACGAAAGACATAGCTGTTTGTAAAGAACGTTTTTCGTTGTTTACATGATCCTTGAAAACTGGATAGTATCGGACGTTTATCTAGGGCGCAGTGTTTGGCTTTGGAATCAAACGAGAAAGGTCTTGCTGTTTTCTGTCTGGCGAGATAGATACATTCAAAAATGACAGACTGCTTGATTTGGTAACTCTAGCAGAAGATCGTGTCTCTGGCATGTGGCGAGAAAAGTAGCGCAGTTGAACGCCTTAAAAACCAGCTGTTTGTTCTGAAAAGAAATACTTTGGACCTCTCAAAATGATGAAGAGAGACAGGTTGTCCGTAATCCTAAAACGGTCAGGTTCCCACTTATCCGAAAAGTGTTGTACCATTTTTACTACTTGTTTGCGGTTCTTTGTGAACAGGTATGTCTTTATAGCATAAGAAATAGGAGTGAGTTGAATGACTGAAATACAAGTATTACTTACTTTTATGCGGCAGTCTAAGCGTAATGCAATCAAGCGTCGTAGTTTGGATAATTGGTTTGAAACGAATGATTACTGGATAAAAGAAAGACAACTCAAATTGTTCCAACAGCTACAGCATAGCAAGGTATTAAGAGTCATGGGAACTGGTGAAATCATTCGAGTCGAGGCAATGCAGGAGTATTTAGCGTTGTTTGATTATATGCAAAATCAAAGAAAGTCACAATTATCACATGATCACTTTTCTCGATGGTTGACCGATCAATCAGCCTGGCATGCGAAAAAAACGGAACGACTGATTAGACAGTTACAATGCACAGAGACAATGAAAATAACTGAATTTGGTGTGGTCTTTTCACACTAGAAACAAAAGAAAGGGGAAAATGGATGGCAAAAGGTACAGCAAAAAAAAGTATAAAAGGAAAAAAGAAGCGATTTTTCCAATTGGAGGAACTATTGTTAAAGGAGCAGGACTTGGAGTTTATGATCGGACAAGAAGATTTGTTTGCGAATAATATCCAGTTCAAACATGATGAAGTATTACCTGGAGAACGGGCCTATATTGTCACGCATAAAGTCGTCCAGTCTACCCCCTTATACAAGAAGCAGTTGATCCATTTACGTTATATCCATTCGTTGAGAGTCGTGAACAATTTGGAAGAAGGACGACTGGTGAAGGAAGTCCCAGTAGCAAAAATTATTCGTTCGAAAACAGGGATTTATTTTATCGTCGATCGAGAAAGAGTCACACAGTCGTATTATCAACGAAAACAGCGTAATCAACTTCCAGGAGTCATTGCTGAAGAAATGTTTCGGAACTACTAAAAGACAGAAGCCTCTGTCTGATTTATTAAATATGGTGGGATTTTTCTTTTAAATAGATTAACGATATTCTTAAAAAGATAGAGATTGTGGAATGAGAAAAAATAGTGGAAAGGCGAAGTTATGGAAACTTTGAAAGAAGCTTTAAAAAGAAGAAAAATTGAATGCAGAGTTGAAGCACCTGACTTTTTCTATTGTGGTTTTGCTAGTGATTTGTTAGAAGAAATTTCGGAAAAAGAATTGACTCTAGAAGTGAAAAGAAAAAGACTAGAATACCTCTACGGTGATAAACGTTGGGATATTGAAGTTAATGAAAGAGAGAGTTTATGGAATAGGACGAACTGAAAATGAAACTAAAAGAATTATTGAAAATTTTACCAGATAAAGCCGATGCAACGTTTGAAATTGTAGAAGAGACTTACCCAACAGGAATTTTAGTCAAAGATATTTTAGCACCTTATCCACGAGCAGCAGAATATGAGGTAACACTACTAGACGCAGGAATTAGTACGCATGATGGAAAAGATATTCCTACATTTGAATGATAGTTCTTTTGATTATTCATTTTTTCAATCTATTCTTTCTAAGTGCGACTTGCTTTGCATAAGCTTCAATCTCACTTTTTAAGTATAAACGCACTACTGGGGACTCATTGTATTCAACAAAAGGAGTGACCATGTTCGTTCTTACTGCTTGTTGAAAGGCAGGTCCGGACTGACCCGTAATTTTCATAGCACCTTGCTTTGTAACAAGATTATCTAAGATCCATTCTCGCATTTCTTTTGAATCGGTATCTTTCATGTTAACACCCCCTAAGTATCTATAGAAGTAGTATAGATGAAAAAAAGAAAAAAATCCACGATATAATTGTTGGTCTATCATTGTATGTATATTATTATATTTATATAATACAAAAAAGAAAGAAGGAAGAATAAATGAAAATGTTAAAAGTGTTAGCAATCGGTGTAACCGTTGGAGGAGTAGCGTTAGCTATTCAGACGGAAAAAGCAGAGGCCGCAGAATGGACGCCTCGATCAGTTGAACAAATCAAAGCTGAAATTTCTGGCAATGAATACACGATAAAGTGGGGCGATACTCTAAGCGCCATTAGCGGAGCGACAAATATTTCAGTACAAAAATTAGCTGAGTGGAATAGCATTGGGAATGTAGATGTCATTTTCGAAGGAAATAAGTTAGTATTTGAAGGAAACGTTGCTTCTGTACAAGATCAAAGTGGGAACACTATTAGCCAAGCAGTAATCAACGAAAACGACAAAGTAAATCCAGGGCAACCAATCGGACAAGCACCAGTAACCGATTCTAATAATGATCAAGGTTCTCCAGCAATGACAGTTCCTGCCCCTCCTGCAACAGAAGATAGTGGGTCAACGGATGCTGGAAACACAGTAACACCGCCAACAGGTGGAGACAATGGCTCAACAGGCGGTGGAAACACCGTGACACCACCAGCAGGTGGAGACAATGGCTCAACTGAGGGCGGCAATACAGTGACACCACCAACAGGAGGCGATAACGGTTCTACTGGCGATGGAAATGAAACGACCCCTCCAGGTGAAGGCGATAATGGTACCGGTGGAGACAATGGCTCTGAAGGTAATGAAACTGACAATATTCCTGTTAATATTGGAAACAGCGGCATTTTTGCAGCTACTCAAGAAGAGGCTAATGCACAAGCATATGCATTATGGGCTGAGGATAAATTTGTTGAGTTTACCAGATTCTTAATAAATCCTGCCTTAAATGCTAAGGGCGATATAATTGGATGGACAGTTGTATTTTATAATTAAAAAATAATGTAAAAAAGAGGTAAAGCTGAAAAGCTTGCCTTTTTTTTATACGTTGAGGTGATAAAAATGAATAATAGATGCCGAAGCCCGTCATATTCGGGAATTGTTGTAAAGGACTAATGAGCTTAATCATTGGTCTTTTTTTGTTGCTAAAAGGCTTATGAGGAGACGATTATGAAATATAAGAAAATGAAAAAAGTGATCAGCTTGTTCTTGCTGACAGTTTTGCTTACAACAGGTTTGCCGATAAATAGTATGGCAACGGTACTGTTAGATCAATCAACTAGTATTAAAATCAATGATGTTTCTGATACGAAAGAAATAGATAGCAATAAGGAAACTAATGAACCTGTTAGTGATCCAGTGTTGTTGCCCTTAATGAACAATCGAGATTTTATTGAATCTATCCAAACTGGAGAGAGCCAGCTGGCTAATGATGGACCGGAATTAATAACTAAAGAAGTACCTAATGATATGAAAGAATTCTTTATCGGAGAAAAAGATCTTCACGAATTGGGGTCGTATTCTGAGCAACAGGAATTAGCTGCACAATCAGATGAATGGCAAAAACTTAAAGAAGAGAAAATGACTAGAAGTTCATCTTATCGTTTGTCTGAAAATGGTAGTTTAGATGTTAATGTCGCACGTTATACACCTTCTGGTCTACATTATACGCATGACAAGATTATTCGTTGGCAAATTGATGGCGAAGATGTCTTCTGTATTCAAGAAGGGGTATTTACGGAAGCGGGCATTTTATATGATCAAAAATTAGACATTAATGATGTAGTATCTCCAGAAAGTCGATCAAAAAGACTTCGTTTTATTGGATATTTTGGTTACTATAACCAGCGTAGCATGGAAAATTATGCGTTAACACAAATGCTAGTGTGGGACGAAATGGGAGGTAGCTTTATCAATTATGGAACAATTGGTAAAGCAAAATATGATTCATTTAAAGCTACTGTCGATAAAAAAATTGCTGAACATGATCTAAATCCTTCTTGGCACAACACTACTGTAACAGTTAAAGCTGGTGAAGAAATACGCGTTCGAGATACTCATAACCGTTTTTCTTCTTGGAATGGTACTGTTTCAACTAATACGGCTGGTGTGAGTGTACGAAAAGATGGAAATGATTTAGTCATTGCTGCTTCTGCAAATTCTAATGATTCAGGAGTAGTTCGACTAACAAAATATGATCCTAATGGATCGGGGATAGGAACCACGTTTGCTTACACGAATGGGACAACACAAGATCTTTCTCGTCTGCATTTACCCGATCCAGGAATTGCTGCATTAAATGTTAAAGTTGAAAAACAAGGTCATGCAGCTGTTCGTAAATTAGATGAAACGACTGGAAAACCTTTAGCGGGAGCAGTTTTCCGTTTTACAACAAATGATGGAAAAACGAAAGAAATCACAACGAACAATCAAGGAATTGGTGAATGGCGTGATTTAATCCATGATCAAAAGGTGACAATAGAAGAGATTCAATCACCGAATGGTTATGTGATTAACAGCAAGCCACAAACAATTACAATCAAAGTAAATGAAACAGTCACGGCCACCTTTGATAATAAGCCTCAAAAAGGACAACTGGAGCTTTCTAAAACAGTTGAAACAGGTGTTTCTACAGTTGCAAATGAAAGCGATCATGGTGACTACACGACGATTGAATTTGAACAACGCAATGGGAATGGATTTGGCTTTAAGATTCGCCCAACAGAAGATATCGTGACCGGTGACGGTACACTGCGTTATGAAGCAGGAAAATTCTTACAAGCAGATGGTGAGGATATCGTTTGGACTACAGGCGAAGATGGTAAATTTACGACAGATCCATTACTTTTTATCGGTAAGTACGAAGTCGTTGAAGTTTCTGCACCCGCAGGCGTTGTGCTTTTAGACGAACCAATTCCGTTCTCAATCGATTATGCAGGACAAACGGTTGATATCACGTCCTCTTCTTTAGAAGTAGAAAACTTCCTACAAGACCTAAATATCTATGGTCGAAAAATGCAAGAAGTTCTAACTGGTTGGGAAGATGGTAAAGCGGTTGTTGAATTAGAAAATGCGAAAAACGGGCAAGTATTTGCCCTACGATTAGCAGAAGAATTACTTGTTGGAGAAGAAGAATTAGCTGCTGATACTACGTTAGGCTATTCAGTAGTCGAAGAAGGCAAAATTGCTTTTGAAGGGCTGAAATTGCCAAATCAAACAATTCCTATGTATATCCAAGAACTCTATGCAGGCCCCGATCATGTAATGGATGACACGAAGCACCATTTTGTATACGATCCAGAGAACAACGATGTTTCTTTTGATATTCAAGTAGAAGCAAGTCAAGACGAAGCTGAAGGTGACGAAGCTGAAGAAGACCCTGACGCTGATTCTGAGGAGGACGACGCAGAAGGAGTGACAACTAATGCCAATTTAGATGCTGAAACTCCTGGTACTGAAGAGGATATAGATCTGGAGGAAGAGCCAGAAGAGGACCTGACAGGCGCAATTATTAATCGTTTAGCTCGTGCAGGTATTCAAGTTATTAAAACCGATGGAATGGATCAAAAACCGCTAGAAGGCGTTGCTTTTGATTTATACCGAGTGCCAGCACCAGAAATTGATCCTGAAGAAGATAGCGAGGAAGCGCCTGAAGAAAGTGAAGACGTTGAAGAAGATACTGATACTGAAGAGAACGAAGACGCTGTAAAGACAACCAATTCTGATGAAATCGATACCGATGATTCAACTGAGTCAGAAGACTCAACGGATCTAGAAGGTGAAGATGAAATCGATGAGGAAACTCCTGAAGAAGCTGTTCTTATTGGAACGTTCTTGACAGATGAAAATGGTGAGATCAATATCGATGGATTGCCAACTGGACATTATTTGTTGGTAGAATCCCAAGAACTACCTTGGTATCATGCAAACGAAGAAGAGTATACGTTTGAAGTTTCACCAGAAAATGATGGTGAAGTTATTGTCTTTGAAGTAGAAAATCACCGTTTAGATTTAGAAGTGGAGACGCTATTTGTGGAAACTGAAACTGGAAGTAAAGTTTTAGATCCGACAAAAGACAATCATTTAACCGACTTTACTTGGATTCGTGGGGGGAAAGAAGACCATGAATACTATATGCTTACGCAATACATTAAAGTCAATAAAGACACAAAAGAGCAAGTAGCAGTTGTTTCCGAAGATACTTCATCGTTTGTATCCACTGGTGACGAAGAACACGAATTACCAATTACACTGGATTTGCCAGCAAACACAATGGAGAGCGGATATGAATTGGTAGCGACTCATATGATCTATGATGATCCTGAAATGGAGAATCTGGTAAATGAGCATTTCGACTTAGAAAATGAGGATCAAACAGTCCTCTTCTTAACTCCAGAAGAAGAACCTGAATTACCAGTTATACCAAAAGATCTAAAGACACCACAAGTTCCGTCAATCCCACAAGCAGGAAATGCAAGTATTTTGGAAGAGCTTAAGGCTGTTTTTTCGAACCTATTTTAAAATCAAAATAGATGATTAAGAAGAGACGAAGGAAGAAATTCCTTGTCTCTTTTTTAGTAAGTTTGATCCAAAAAACGAAAAAATATTTTGGTTCATTTATCTCCGAAGGAAAGGAGCAATGTATTGAAGGAATTACAAATAATGCTTAGAAGGATTCGATTGAAATTCAAGCAGCACCCACACAAAAAGAAAATTATTCTTGGGATATTGAGTGTGGTTTTACTAATAGGAACGATTATCGGTATGATGCACTATCGGCAGAGACAGTTTGACCAACAAATTTCAGAACTACAACAAGCTGGATTAAGCGAAATGAGTGGGAAAACGCCATATAGAAGAGTTATTGGCGATTATTCAGGAGACGATGTTGAAGATTTACGCCCCACAAATCTATCGATTGATTCGAGCGATTTGATTCAAAAATATGGGGTTGGAATTATACGGATACCGACGATAGGGTTGGAATTGCCCATTTTGGAAGGTATGACACAGGCCAATCTTAGTATTGGAGCAGGAACTGTGAAACCGAATCAACGAATCGGACGAGGAAATTTTGCTCTGTTGGGGCATTATATGACCAATAGCGGACTATTGTTTGGTGGATTGAAGAATGTTTCAGTTGGCGACCAAGTAGAAATTACTTTCTATGGAAAAACAGCTACGTATGAAATACAAGAGACAAGAATTATCCACCAAAGTGAAGGGCAGTATATGTTGGATAATCCGGAAGAACCACATTACTTGACCTTGCTGACATGTGATGGAAGTCGGGCTGGTACGGACTATCGATTGATGGTTCGAGCAACAATGACAGAGTGACAGATATGATCAAAATTTAGGAGGTATTTTCAATGGTAATGGATTTATCACAAAACCAACCAGAGCAAGAAAAAAAGAATCCCAATATATCATTTGAGAAGGTAGAAGAGATTGCTATTCTCAATCGCACAAAATGGGGGGCGACAGTTGAACTAAATAAAGTTTCTTATAACGGCCGTGAGGCGGTATATGATTTACGTAATTGGACACCTGAAGGGGAAATGCGAAAGGGTATCACACTTACTGATCAAACGTTGGCGAACCTCTTGATAGCCTTAAAGAATCATTTAGAAGACGATTTATCAAAAGATGAATCAGAACATTTGGCAGATTCAGATATTACAGCGCACCTTCCTACTAATTTTTGAAGAAGGAGGCTAGAGTATGAGTCAATCGCAACAAGAAGCCTATCAAGTGATTTGTAAGGGGACGCCACAAAAGTTATATCAAGTGTTTCGCTTACTATCCATGTTGAAGCAAGCAGCTAAAAGTAAAGAAATGAAGCAACAAGCAGAACAACTTACAGCGGACAATTGGGAAAAGTTTAAAAATCTTAGAGAACAGCTTGGACTGCCTGATAAACCGGAATTAGAATTCAAATTTAAACAATTGCCGAGAGAAAAACAAATGGAATTGATTCGTGATTGTGAGAAAAAATTACTTGTACAAGCTGGAGAAAAAGATTACGAGTTCTTATTATCCTCAAATAAAATGCTAGCAGAGCCACAACTTTTAGATCAAGCGGTAAATTTGGATCAATTGAAAAATATGATGACAGAGTATGGTTTACAATTCCACGTAAAAGAATTTCCTGACATGACGTCGGAAATGTACTTTTATGCCAAAGATGCTAATATTGCTGCTCGTGCGCTTGAGAGGACCGTAGAAACAATTTTAAACGATCCAGAAACTGTGACAAAGCCAACACTTGAAGCGCTAATTGAAGAGGCGAAAGGAAAGACGAAAGAAAAAGTTGCGGCAGTCGAAGAGACCAAAGAATCAAGTGTCACTGCTATTAAAGATGGAACAAAAACTGCAGTAGATACCACAAAAGAGGCCAAAGCAAGCCTAGATGCTTTGTCTCTATTTGATGACATAAGCGGAGGGATCGATCTATGACAAAAAAACAGTCAATTATTCCTTACGCGCTTTTTGGTGGTGTCGGAGGTTTTGTAGCCAATCGTGCAACCGAGCTTGCTATGCATGCACCAGAAGGGGAGAAGCTCTTAGGAGCGCTTCAGGTGAATAAAGAAATATTTTATAACCCATTCCATTTTTCATTAGAAAATTCTTCCTTACTCGCTTGTGGTGCTGTTTTAACGTTAGCGTCTTTAACATATCTTGGGCGAGATACAAGAGAGTATGAGCCAGGGAAAGAATACGGAAGCGGTCGCTGGGGAACAAAGAAAGAAATCAAGAAGTTCAGGAATAAAAAGAACTTTTCAGACAATATCATTCTAGGGGACGGTTGCTATAAGAATTTTTATGAGGGAAGAAATCCTCGATTAAATCGAAACAACAATGTAATGGTCATTGGAGGTTCCGGATCTTGGAAGACGACATCTTACATCATGTCGAATATTGCTCAAATGAAGTCTAGTTTTGTTCTCACAGATCCAAAAGGGAGAACAGTCAATCGAGTAGGGAAGATGTTAGAACGTAGAGGGTATAAGATCAAAGTTGTTGATTTTGATACGTTGACAAATACCGATCATTTCAACCCGTTTGCTTATGTTAAAGACGAAATCACACTCAAAAAAGTGATCAGTGCATTGATTGATGCAACAAATGCGGATCACGAGAAAAAAGGAGAACCTTTCTGGGACAAAGCAGAAGAGTTGTTGATTACCTCCTTATTTGCTTATCTATATTACCGTTACCGTGGGGGAAGAAAAGGAAATGAAGAAGTGAAAGGGGATGGCATTATGCCTAGCCTGGATCAAATCGGCACTTTGATTCGACTGTTAAATCGTGAGAATAAAGACGTAGAAAGTCCCCTTGAATTTATGTTTAAAAGTTTTGCGGAAGAATTTGGCGAAGAAAATTATGCCTACCTCCAATGGCAAAACTTCCTCCGAAACTTTGAAGGAAAGACTAGGGACAGTGTCTTGGCTATTTCGATCACTCGCTTCTCATTATTTGATTTACAACAAGTCAAAGACTTTATCAAAGAGGATAATCTAGAGATTGAAAAATGGGTTGAGGAGAAGACAGCGGTCTTTTTGAAGATACCGGATATGGATGAGACGTTTAACTTCTTACCACTCCTTATTTTTATACTTTCTTTTCGAACACTTGAACACAAAATTGATAATGAAATGGGCGGAGAAGCAGATATCCCTATCGAATTTTTAATGGACGAATTTGCCAATCTCGGAAAAGTACCAAATATCAAGCAGGCCTTGTCTGTATTTAGAAGCCGTTTGATGAGTATCACGATTTTATTACAAAGCGTCAATCAAATCGTTGCTATGTACAAAGAGGATTGGAAATCCTTTTTTGGAAACTGTGACGCGTGGGTTTATCTATCTGGATCGACAGAACCAGATACCACAAAGTTCTTTTCTGAAGCAGCTGGAAAAAAGACAATCTATATTCGTAAGCGTGACAAAGGTTCTGTTCGCAGTGAACCCGTTGGAAAAGATGTTATTTCAGTCAGTGAAGTCGGGGAGTTAGATCGACTTCACGCCTTAGTAAAAATTGCTTCAGTCCCTATGTTTAAAGTGCCAAAATACAATTATAAAACTCATCCAAATGCCAAAGAGTTCGGTCACAAAGAAGGTGATCCGAATTGGTATGAGGTGAAAAGATACAAAAACAGCTTAGAAAAATTCGAAGCAAATGTTAAAAAAGAGGCATTTTCAGATCCAGTAGTATTGGATATTGATTTTGCGGCGTAAAAAAAATAGCGAATTGAATGGAGAATGAAAAATGAAATCACTTTTAATGAATGTAACAACCAGTTTGGAACCGCTAGTTGTGGCAAATGCAAATGCAACTGCTCAGACAATTGCAGGAGGATTGCAGTGGCTGATCGCCGGTGGGGGCGCCTTGTTAGCTGTTTGGGGGATCGTTCAGATCACACAAGCTGGGAGACAAGGAGACTCTCAAGGGAAAATGGAAGGCTCTTGGTTGATCATTGGTGGCATTCTGTTGCTTGCGATTAGCGCGGGAACCATGATCACTGGAGTATTTTCAAATCCTCCAGGTATGTAGTAAATAAATTAAAGGAGGATTCATATGGATTTAGTTGAAGCCCTCACTCAGAATATGGGGGATTTTTCCCAAAGTACATTAAATTGGGTCAACAATATCGTGGCTAAATCAACCCGTGAAGTTGGTCTTTATTTAGTAGGGATACTCTTAATTTTAGAAATTGCAAAAATGTTTGAAAAAGCGAACTCTTCAAACGCAGGAATCGTGACCTTGAAAATGTTTCAAGGTCTTTCTTTTCGTGCGGCATTGGGAGGAATCATGGTCACTTTTTCGAGTGTCATGTTAAATTTCATTTTATCTATCGGTATTGGAATGGCAAATCTCATTTCCCGAAATGCGAGGGGTGCTTTCGATGTATTTACTCTGCCAAGTGTGGAAGTACCAACGGATACACTATCGATTTTAGGGGAATTAATCGGAGCATTATTGAATCCGACAGAGGCACTAAGAAGAGGGATCATGGTCCTTTTATTGATTGTTATCGGTGCTTTAGTAACATTAGCTGCTTATGTCATGGTATGGGTGATCGTTATGCTTCGATTCTTTCAACTCTATGTCATGTTAGCATTGATGCCTGTTCCGATGGCCTCTTTTGCGTCTGAAGAACATGACAATATAGGAAAAGGGTATTTAAAGCGAATTTTAGCCTATGCTTTTCAACCTGCGGTCATTATGGTCGTGTTCGGTGTTTATCATTTTCTTTCCGATATTGTATTGGATCTGACTGGTTTAGGAAATCCAATGAATCTGGATATGGAAGTCCAATTCTTTCAGAATCTGATTTTAGCGATCGTATTCATCATTGTTTTGTGGCAGACACATAAAAAATCTTCAGAAATGTTTGGGGTGTAAGAAATGGAAATCAAAGTGTTCAAAGATGCTTCAAAAAGGGAAAAAACGTTTATTGGTTTAACTGGCGCACAGTGGATTTTTATTGTAAGTCTCATTTTAGTGATCGGATTAGATGTTAGAAATGCTATCTATTCGGTTTTGCCTGTTGGGCTATTTCGACTGATATTTTTCCCCTTGTTAGCACTAAGTGCGTGTAACGCAATGTACAAACCACATGGCTATACTTTTTCTACTTGGGTGAAGCTGTTTTTTAAATTCCAAACAACGATTCAAGTAAGAACTTATAAAAAAGGAGAAAGGATGAGAATCTATCGTGTTCAAGACTTTAAAAAAGGAAAAAAAATCAAAGAAACGACCAAAAAGCCAAAAAATTCAAGCCGCTAGCACGCAAAACTCGTTGTATTATACTTCTTTATTTGAAGATGGGATTATGCATGTTACAGAAGACCTATTTTCTAGTACGTATACATTAGGTGCAGTTAACTACACAACCGCGCATGTCGATAAGCAGAAACAAATTCTTTCACAATATAATAAGGCAATCAATTTATTGTCTGAAAAAGACCATTTTCAACTCACGCTATTGGTAACTAAGAATCCAAAAGGTGAGTATATGAAAAAAACAGCTTATCCTTTACAAGGCGATCCAGGCGATCCCCTTAGAGAAGAGTTGAACCAACTAATCGAGTCTAGTTATGATTCTGGAAGAAACAATTGGAAAGTTGAACGCTTTGTGACTTTAGCGACACACGCAACAAACCTTCGCAATGCCCAAAAAAGATTGTTAAATATTGGCGAGTCATTTGCGGATGAACTGATGAGTATAAAAGGAACAGTTGATGTACAAGATGGCATGGAGCGGTTACGGACGATGAATAAAATCTTGCGACCTGGTAAACCACTTTTTGGAAATTTTGAAGATATTGAACGAAGCAGAAGATCCACCAAAGATTTGATTGCTCCAGGCTATTTAGACTTTAAAAAATCAGGGAAAATTGATTTTCAGGTGGACGATAACTTTGGACAAGTGCTGTATCTGCGCGATTTTCCTCGAAACTTATCTGATCATATGTGCAAAGAATTGACAGAAGCAGAAATGGAGATGGTAATCACTATTCACGCAAGTCCGTATTCAATCTCTCAAACAACAAAAAAATTGCGGACAGAAGCGACTAACCTTGAAACAGATGTAATCAAGCGTGAAATGAAAGCTAGCGAGCGAGGATATTCGAGACAGCATATTGCACGCGTAATAAGAGAACATCAACAAGATATCAATGAACAAATAGAATTTGTAGAAGAAACTGGTGACAAACAGCTTTCTTCTACTTTTTTGATATATGTATGGGATGAATCAAAGGAAGCTTTGTACCATCAGATTGAGAAAGTGAAAGCAGTAGGTGAAAAGTTCGGTGCGGTATTTGAACCGTTATATCTTACACAGGAACAGGGATTTAACTCATGTTTGCCGATTGGTAAAAATTATTTAGATTTTGAACGAACCTTTTTGCGCGACTTGATCACGCCTAATATTTCAATCAATTCTCCGTTTACTAGTCAAGATGTACAACATAAAAATGGCACGTACTATGGAACCAATCAGTTATCAAAGAACAACATTCTTATTAATCGAATGGGTAGTGAAATGAAGAATTCCAATGGTGGCATTATGGCTGTGTCTGGAGGAGGTAAGTCGTTTGCAGCTAAGAATGAAATCATAGCGACACGATTGAGAAAACCTGAAGCAGAAATTATTATCCTGGATATGGAGCGTGAGTATCTGCCACTAGCGAACGCATTGGATGGTGAAATCGTCACTGTCGCTCCAGGAAGTGGCACTTCTATTAATATTTTGGAACTAGCAGATGAACAATACCTAGAGGTCGGGGACGATCCGGTTTCCATCAAGTCAAACTTCTTAATCAGTTTAATTTCTCATTTGGTGGGTCATGTCTCAGCTGGTCAACAAACCAAAATTGATTCAGTCACACAACAGACTTTTCGTGAGCTTGAAAAACCAACGCTTCAAGACTGGTATAAAGTGTTGCAACGTGATACCAGTCTTGAAGCAAAAGAGCTGATCGATGCAATGGGGTTATATGTCACGGGATCATTAAACATGTTTGCCAAAGAAACGACCGTCAATACTTCAAAAAATTTAATGATCTATGATATGTATTTATTGAAAAATCAAATGGCGACCTTTGGTTATTTAGCCATTCTAGATCGAATCTGGAATAAGGTGGTAGAAAACCGTGCGAAAGGTATTGAGACTAGGGTCTATATTGATGAGTTTCAAGTTATCATCAACCAGTCACAACCTGAGATATTGCGTGTTCAAGCGGCTGAAATTTACTCACGGATTCGTAAATATAAAGGTTGTCCCACGTTTATGACACAGTCAGCTGAAACGATGCTTTTAACTCCAGAAGGTCGCTCAATCCTGTTTAACTCTGACTTTTTGATTCTACTTGAACAAAAAGGTGAGGTATTGGATGCGTTAGTCGAACGATTTAAATTAACGGAAAAAGAATCGCTCTATCTCGAAAATAATAAGGTAGGAACTGGGCTAATTATCGCTGGTGGTCAGGTGATTCCCTTCTCAAACCTAATCCCCAAAGACACAAAACTGTTTGAATTGATGAATACAAGT
Source organism: Enterococcus sp. AZ062 (assembly GCF_051715065.1). Classification (NCBI taxonomy): domain Bacteria; kingdom Bacillati; phylum Bacillota; class Bacilli; order Lactobacillales; family Enterococcaceae; genus Enterococcus; species Enterococcus sp. AZ062. The sequence goes on from NZ_JBIOTB010000002.1 coordinate 21,837, forward strand.
CATGCGGATCAACAACCGGCCTAAAGAGTACTTTAAATTACCCAAAGGCACTCGCTTTAAGGGAGAGCAGAGGTCTTTAACTGTTCGTAAGGGAACAATCGCCAAATTCAATCAACGAGCTGCATATGGCTATACACTCGGCAAGCAGAAGAATGAAAGCCGTATAAACTCATTCAAAGGAAAAAAAGCACAATCTGAAGAAAAACTAAAGTCAGAAGAGTCTTCATTTTCAAAATTAGAAAAGAAAGGTCAAAAAATTCATGAGAAACGTTCATCGAAACAGTCGTTTCTTACAGATAATGAGTCTGAAACACTAGATTCAGTATCAAAAGCAAAGAGAAAGAAGCGTCATGATAAAAAGAAAAAGAAGGAACTTGAAAATGATCTAAAGAAAAAGAAAGATGATCTATTTCATACAAAGCAGAAAGAGTCTTTTCACCAAGCGACTAGCAAAAATCAATCGATCAATTCCGACTCAAAAGGCAATTTTGCTTCTTCTACCAAACAGGTGGCCACGAAGCAATTGATCAATCAAGGATTCAATGTGATGGCTCAAGAGGAAGATGCAGAAGAGCTAAAACAATTTCAATCTAATGTTAAAGATGGGGAACGTGTTTTTAAAGGTACGAAAAAAGCGAATAAATTTTTGACAAAAAATCAGAAATTTTCTCAATCTGTAACCATTGGGAAACTTGATGATTTGCGTTTTACTTCTAGTAATACTGTAAAGGCTGCAAAACCAGTGTCAGATGTAGCTGGGAAAGCAGCAACCAAAACGGCTACTCAGCAGACTGCATTCTCGCAAGCTTCTTTAAAAGTCCAACAGGCAATCACAAGCGCAACTAGTAAAGCACTTAGCAGTTTCACGGTGAGTAATCCAGTTGGGTGGATCATTACAGGGATAGCACTTCTTTTTCTTGTGTTTATTGGTTTATTTTTTATCTTTAATAGCCAAAGCAGCGCGTCTTCTGAGGATGGCGTATTTTATGTTGAAAAATGGGATGGCCCTGACGCCTATAACTCCTCACTTTTGGCTCAGCGGTATGGAATCACTGCCGAACAAATTGATGGGTTTATAGCCAATGAGGGCTACACGGTAGATTCTAGAGCAACCGGCCAAGAGTTTTTACGTCTTCAATCATTATCAGGAATTGATGTCCGTCAACTTGTGGCATTTGCCCAATGGGAAAGTTCTTACGGAACAGCCGGTGTCGCCTTGCAGTTCCCGAAATCGAACATTTTCGGCTATGGTGCATTTGACAATGATCCTAATCAAGGAGCTTCGTGGGACAATACACGAGCAGTCACTGAATTTCGAAATACGCAGATCGATACGTATGGAAATCGAACCTTAGCAATCATGGATGCACGTGCCAAAGCTTTTCATGACAATACATTAAAACCAGGAGAATTTGTTTACTGGACCAAATTAAATGCAGGAAAATCAAGAGCTGAGACAGCAGAAAAATTCAATCAATGGATTGATGATAATGGTGGAACACCGAAGCCACCTGGTGGGTATGGACCTGTTGGCGGTGGTGGCGCTGGTTTAGCTGTATTAGATCAAAGGCTTGGTACAGTGATTGGTGGCGAGTTTGGTGGTTTAACCGGAGAATGCTATGCTGTTTCGGCTTATTATGCCAATTCTATCAATTCGTCCATTATTTTAACAGGTGGGGTTAAAGCCAGTGATATTGGTACTGATTATCCATGGGAAAGTTGGGGATGGTCAGTCATTAGAAATCCTAGCTATAACCAAATTAAAGCAGGTGATATTATCAATTACAATACTGGTGGAAATATGGGTTCCTGGTTTGCCCATTCGATGTACGGTCATACTGGTGTAGTAGGAAAAACGTTAGGAAACAACCAGTATTTATTATATGACCAAAATCCAGGACCATTAAAAACGTGGACAGTGACTTTTCACTCTGGCAGTGTATCGTCAGTAGTTCGTCCACCTAATTAAGCAAGGAGAAAAATGAATGCAAGATAAGCGGAAATTTAGGCTATTAGCAGGGTTGGGTGTGGTTACCTCAGCATTGATCTTTATCGGTTTGATTTTATTAGTTGGTCATTTTATGAACGCTGAACCACCAACCTTGGAAGTACCAAATCAGATTCAGTCTTCTCAAACTGAATCCCAAGAAACAAGAACGGAGGAAAGTAGTCGTGTGGCTTTAGTTGATGGTTCGTCATCAAGCAAAGAGGAGACCATACAGACCACTGAATCGAGTCGGCCGCCAGTGAGAGAAGTAGACGAAGTTTCTAATATCCGAAATTTTTTAAGTGTTTACTTTACCTGGGAATTGCAAGAAGACTCAGTGACCGAAAGGGCTGAATTATTGCAAGAATTGATGACAGAGAAACTCTATGATAAGAAGGAAGTAGAGGCAGATAGTGAAGTTTTGAAGGAGTTGATTGATACGTTCAATGAAACGAATGAAATAAATACTTCCAATTCCATGCAACTCTTGTCCAGTCGCTATCTTTCTTCTCAGATTTATCAAGATACCAACGATGAGACGCTTTATCGAGTAACTGTACGTATGGCGAAGCAGGCACCATATCAAGACGCACCTTTTATGATAGAAGAAGCGTACCATTTACGCTTTGAAGATAACCATGTGACTGATCTAGACGGACCAAAAGATCAATTAAGGAGTGACACAAATGACTCAGAGTAAATTAGAAAAACTTAAATCAAAATTAGCAGATGCCGAAAAGAAACGAGTGCAGCTAGATAAAACAATTAAAAGATTACAAAGTCAAATCAGTGAAGAAGAGACCAAAAGCTTTCGAATGACGCTGACAGAATTAGACTTGTCTGTTGAAGAGGCCATAAGTTTTCTTAAAGAGAAAAATCGACCATCTGCAGCACAGTTGGCTCATTCATTTAATCAAGCAGCGCCACCAAGTGATTATCAAAATGCCGAAGGAAAGGAGCTAAAGAATAATGTTTAGAAGAAAGCCAAAGTTTATCTATGAACTATCTGAGTGTACCTTATTGAAAGAAGAAGAGATCTTTAATCCGGATGATCTCTTTCAATTTATTCAGGAGGAAGATTACCGGTTTCGAAGAGACTATTTAAAGGGTTCAGTCGTTGTGACTAAAGTGAGGAATAATCTGGAAGGTACGGTTTATTATGCGAAGCGACTTCATCTACCACAGGAAGAAGGATTTGATTGGGTCGCAGAATTAGCTGATTTTTATACGAAAAAACCGCTCGATTATTTTTTAGAGGAGCCGATTGTCGAGTCTGTGAAAGATTCAGAACCTGTTCTTTCCGTGAATTCAGATGAAGCACTCACTTTAGATGATTTTGAAGCCGATATTCAGCCAGTAACAAAAACAGATAAACCGGAACAAACAGAGTCAGAAATAGAATCAGTACTTAGCAGCTCTTCAGATATGGAGCAAGAACAAGTTTTAGCAGAAGAAAACAGTGAAGAATTCGTACAGATTTCAAAAAGTGAACTACAATCCATCAAAGAAGCACTTGACCGTCATCAAAAAGAAATAAAACAATTTAGAGAAGAAAAAGCGACAGAAATCCAATCAACAACTGCTTCTGCAGAAACACTGTCAGAAGATAATATGTTAGAGGAAATGACAAAACTTTTGGATACAGATCCTGTAAAAGGTGAATCACTCGACATTGAAGTTGCTACAGATGAGATTGTACAAGAGGTTCTTCAATCTACGAAAGTGGAGTTTGGACAAGCATTGACCAAATTTATTGAGACAGAAACGAAGAAAATCAACCAAGAGATCCAACAATTAGATAAGCGTCATTTGATCGAGGAATCAGTTACGAAGCGTTTAGAAGCAAAGAAACAAGAAGAATTAGCTAATTTAGAAAGTCAGTTGATCAATCAAAAGCAGCAACAAGTACAAGAAGAAAAGTTGCGACACCAGCAAGCGTTACAGAATATAGAAAAGTCCTTTACCACACAGCTTGAAGGAGAAACTGAAGCAATTCAAAATAGCTATAAAGAAACGGTTGATCAGACAATCAAAAAAGAGTATGAACAACAAACGGAGCAACTGTCTCGTGTATTACAAGGGAAAATGGATGAACTAAAACTTCGGCAACATACGGTAAATACAGGTTTAGAAGCGAACTTTAAGGAGATTTTGGAAACATTTAACCGTGAGCATACACAAGTGATTCATGAGGTGGAGCAAAAAAAGCAACAGTCTCCAATCAGTTTAGAAGAAAGGCGATTGAGATTACAGGCTTAAATTGATAAAAGGGGAAAATTTTGATGCTGGCAAAACAAAATATCTTATTCTAGCAATTCCGTTACTGGTATCGATTCCTAAAAAACGAGCAATCGTAGATGTAATACGAGGTGGAGAATGAAATGGACAAAAATTTTGTTGAACAAATTAAGGGAGATTTAGATCAACTTGGAATTTCCGAAGATCGAAGTGAAGAACTAATAAACGATGAAGCGCTAAAATTATTTACATTGTTTGAAAATAAGTACGAGGATGTCAGTGACGATAGTGTAGATATTTGTTTGTACAGAGACGGTATTATAGAAATTTCTAATGAAGCATTACCTTTTTCACCACAATCAATGGAAGAACGAGTGTACCTAATTAAGTTGTTTACGGACTCGAATTTTACAGTTATCTCAACGTCAAATCGTTTTATTCATGTAACAAGTAAAATGAGTAGAATAGAAGATTTACAAGAATTAGTCCAAGAATATCGAACCTTACGCACGCAGTATCTAAACAAATATGGCGCAACAATATACTATGAAACAGTTCTAGAAGATGGATCAATTGGTTGGGAACGGAAGCGAGTGTCGCTAGAAAAGAAAGAATCAAGTATCGATTAATATGAGTAAATTATTGTTCAAGAAGTCAGATCCAATCCTTAATTTTCAAGGAATGTATCTGACTTCTTTTTGTTTAGATCTAATATTACCTCAGAAAAAAAATTATTTTCATTATGGAAGGAGCATATTTATGGCTAACTACAATCCCAATCGATTGAAGGAAATGGCCAAGCAAAAGAATATTTTGGATGTGGCTAGTTCTTTAGGATTAGAGTTAAAACGTGTAGGGCATCAGTATGCATGGATTGAACATCCAAGTTTTAAAATTGATCCGAGAAAAAACACCTTTTCTTGGTATTCAAAAGGGGATGAGTTTCGACAACAAGACGTGATCAAGATGGTTGAGGTGATCAATAATATATCGTTCAAAGAAGCGCTACATTATCTCCTTGAAACAGAAGCTGGCGTCTTTGATGGAGCGAAAATTCCAAAGAAAGAACCATTTGTTTATCGAGTCAGAGAAGCGAATACATTTGATTACGCCAGGAAGTATTTACGAGAAGAACGTGGCTTATCGGATGAAACAATCGATTTTTTTCTGAATAAAGAGATCATGGTACAAGGAATTCATAAAGATTTCGATACAGGTAAAACCGAACCAATGATTATATTTAAGCACGTAGATATCGAAGGAAAGATTGTTGGAGGCGCTAGACAAGGAATCTGGTATAACAAGCAGCTTTATCCGGAAAAAGGTCGATTAAAAAAGACTCTATACAATAGTGAGGGGACCAGTGGCGTGATTGTGGATATTGGTGATAAGGCAGAATTTAGTAAAGCTACACCAGAAAATCCCTTCACAGTTTACGCTTTTGAAGCCCCTATCGATATGATGAGTTACTACGAATTGCACAAAAACCAATTAACCAACTGTCGATTGGTCGCAATGAACGGCTTAAACAAAGGAATTATTTCACGTGCAGTCGTTGAGGCACTTTGTGCAGATAAAAGTTATGTACAGAAAATCGAAGAAAAAGTGAGTGCCGATCGCTGGTTACAAAAAATTGATGATTTAGCAGGATCTGCAGGCGTAAGACATGAAAAGTTGAAAATTGTTCTCGCTTTGGATAATGACGAAGCAAAATTTAATCCAGAAAGAGGGAAAATCGAGAGGCCGGCGAAAGACTTTTATAACAGTTTTGGTATAAACAACATCGATGTAATCCCACACTTTCCAAAATGCCACGAAGGAATGAAGAAAAATGATTGGAACGATGAGTTGAAGTTCCAAAAAGGCTTACTGAAGGGAATAGAAGCAACAGCTTCTCTACAACAAATGATTAACAATGTTCAACAAGATGTTGCGACGAAAGATCTGGCAGCAATCCAGCTATAGGAGGAAATTATGGAAGAAAATACATTTAACGAAACGCAGTTCAGTAACTTTATTCTTCGGTTGATCAAGGATTATCAAGAAGGAGAACTGACTGAATACAAAAGAGGAGCGGTTTCAGCTCTTTTACAAGTTTCAGATCAATTCCAAAAAATGGTGATAGAAACGTCCTCTATTGAGAATTTAATCGACTTAAGAAAGGATGAATATCAAGATACCGAGCAAGCTTTTGATAGAGACTAAGGAAGGGAGCTATGTTAAGTGGAAAATCAATTAACTTCGTTACTCAAAAAGAAATATGGGACAACCACTTCGTCTCCGCTAGTGTTTACTGAAAAGGATACTTTATATACCGCATTTCGAAAGCTGGCCGATAATATTTATAAGAATGGTACGTGGACGCAAGAAGATGAGCTGAGAGCAGTAGACACGTTTATTCGGAATAGAGATGGTTATCCGGTGGGCAAAGAAGACGCGACGTTTCATGACTGGAAAGGCCAACCCTGGTCAACGGAAGTTAAGGTAAGACCGATTGATGTAGTTGAAAGTTCTTTTCTTAGAAGTGAAGCCGAGGGAAAGAAAATTTACTCAGCTACTGCTATCAGAAGAAAAATCAATGGATCTGAGGAACACGTCAAAAGTGTTGATGTACTTTTAGATCCAAAGAACAAGAGTGGCACAAAACACGGTGAATTCTATTATTTTTCGTCTAGCAATTCTAAAGATCCAAGTTATTACGCATTAGGGAATATGAATCGAGCGATTGGATACGATAAATTACAGCGAGATATTTTAAAAGAATTTGATGATACTGTCCAGGAGCTTAAGTTTGATAGACGGGACTTAGAACGATTACTGGAGAGGCTATCAATTGCAAGTTATACCGGAAAAAAGAATGCTCATTTATTCCAAAAGAATCCTCATGGAGAATTGACGAATGCTTTTTTGGCCACACTTCCTAGAGATGAAAGAGAAAAGTATCTTGATAATCCCTCACAAATGAAATCAATGCTAGAAAATAATGACGTACAAGGTGAAGAACGTCGATGGATAGAGGATCAACTTGCTGCCAATTGGGGAGATTTATCAAATGACCCGAAAAATCCAGTAAAAGTAAATCTAGATAAGTCTCCGTATCTACTCAAAGAGGGAAACCGAACAACCTATCTCTATCCGAAAACGATTCAGAACGCTCGGAAACAAAACGAGTTAATCAGTTTTGTAGAAGAATATATTCAAAGTACTTACGATATTTTTCTTCAACGAGAGTATGAAAAAGATATTGATAAGCAAACCCGGGCTTCTGCATGGCAGACAAAAAAGAATATTAATAAAGATACGCGTAAAATAATGGAATCAACGTCGTTAAATAAGTATTTCCAATTTGTTGAAATAGATAACGATGTGGATCTAACGCTTTTTTCACAGTTTGAGAAGGAAATGGAACGTATGCACGACATTCTACCGAAAACTGGCGATAAACTACCAGAGTTGCGTTTGAGGAAGCTTGGGAATCATAAAGCTCTTGGACTGTATGTACCTAACAAGAATACGATTGCTATAGACTTTAGAGATACAAACGATGAAATTGGTGGCGTGGGTATACAATCATTTGTTCACGAGTATGGTCATGCATTAGATTATGGTACAGACAACGGTCGTTTATTGAGCATGAGAGACGATTTTAAGCCAATTGTTACAAGATATAGAGAAAACCTTTCACTTAACGGCAAAGGCAGCTACGTAGCCGAGAAGGCAGGATATTACACGGCTCCTACAGAAGTATTCGCCAGAGCTTTTGAGTTATATGTGAACGAAGCTGGACTGAATAGTATTTTTCTTAAATCAAAAGAGACTTATGCAACAAATATTGAATATGCTTTGTTTGATCAGAATATGCGTGATAAGCTCACAACTTTTTTTGACAGTGCCTTTCCGAATTTGAAAACTGCAGTCTTAGAATCAAATAAAGAACAAATTGATGTAGAACAAGGAACAAGGTTTGATCAAGAGTTACTTAAGACACAAGTTGATACAAAAATAGAAAGTATCAAATCGGTCAAATTTATTCATGAGAACGAAGAACTGAATGTTGGAGACGCTTTGGAAACTTGCGAACTTACTTTAATAGATAAAGCTTCAGCTATTCAGAAGCAAGAAGAAGCTATTCATTTATATATGAACGCTATTCCTCAAACGGACACGATGGAACAAATTACAGCGATTCTCAAGGATTCCCTGGAAGAAATGAAGGAACAGTCTGAAGAGACGCTTTTTTTATTTGATGGATCTGAACTTGCTGACTATTCAACAGATTTGAATGAAATGCTGACAATGATTACAGAAAGGGCAGTATTTAATGATGTTTATGGAAATTCGTTCCAGGAAGTACTGTTAGAAGTTAATGGACAAGCTGAACAAGCGCACCAAAACATTAGCGCACATGCACAAGCGCTCATCGACAGTAAAGCAGTTATGCCAGGGGAGAAAAATCCAACACTTTATTTTGTTAAAGGATTGAAAACAGTGGCCTTAGAGCTACAAGAAACTGGCGATTTTCTTCCATCCGAGAAATATAAACCTCAAACAGAGACAGAAAAAGAAGTGATAGGGGCTTTACTACGAAAAAATGAAGTAGGGGATATTAAAGTTAGACGAAACCATAATAATAAAATAGACAATCAACCAGTCAAACGAGTACAAGGAGTGAATGATATGGCAGAAGTACAAGTTTTAGAAGAGAGAAAAAGTAAGAAGTATATTGAGTTAGGCAATAAAATTGAGACATTGAAGAAAGAACGTATTGATTTTAGAGATCAATCCAATTGGGAAAAAGTTTCTGAAACCGATTGGGAACTACGGAAGTTAAATTTAGCTGTGGAAACACTAGACAAGAATACTATCGAGCCTATTTTAAGTGAAATAGCTGAATTTGAAATAGACATTGCTGGATTGGAAAGTATCGATAGATCCAATGTTAATTTAGAACAGTCCAACTCTATATTGGAAAGGATTAATCGTTCAAAGGGTTACATTAAAGAGCTAAAAGAAATGAAGGACGATTATTCTAACTTTTATCAGCAAGGACTTGGGGAAGAGATCAAATCTTCACCACAAGACTCAAATAGTTTACCAAAAGAAGAACAGCAAGAACAAGATCAGTCGAGCAGTATTGTTTCTTCGAACGAACAACTTCAACCTTCTAATCACTCTTTTATCCAGGAGATCAATGTTTCTTTTGATGAAACGAAGCAGGAAGTCGATGCCTTTCTTAAGCAAGTGGGATATAAAGGAGAGCAATTCGGTAGCATGGCTGATATAGAAAACATTCTAGCCACACATTTAAAACAAGTGGAAACCATTGTTAAACAGTCAATAGAGGCAGTGGATTCTTTGAGCGTGCCGACTGAGAATCAGATAAAAGAAGAAACAACCAAAGTAAAACGAACAATCGGTCAAATTTTGTCTGATTTCAAAGAGAACTTAAAACAGTATGTTAGAACACAAAAGAATAATACAGTGTATCAAGTGACGAACACAATGGATGATATTCGTTTAGGTTTGAAAAATTCATTTAATCGCAAACTTTTATCAATCAACGACTTGTTAAAACAATTTACAAATACAATTGATCAAAAATTTGTCATTGAGGAAAAAAGAAATCAAGCACCTTTAGCTGAGAAAACAAAAGAGGTACAGGAAAACGATTCACAAGAAGCAGCTCAAAAAGAACAGGAGAAGGTTTCAGAGGGTCCTATCGTATCTGAAAAGCAATCAGCAGCTGCTGAACCTGAAACACAGCCCAATATAACTATAGAGGAAAAAAGTGATCAAGCGCCTTTAGCTGAGAAAATGCAAGAGGTACAGGAAGAGGATTCGCAAGAACTAGCTAAAAAAGAACAGGAGAAGGTTTCAGAGAGTCCTGTCGTATCTGAAAATCAATCGCCAGCTACTGAACCTGAAACACAGCCCACTATAAATACAGCTGAATCAGTGAGTGATCAAAATAAACAGCATTCGGAAGAACCTACTCTACAGAATGAGCCTAAACTATCAGATGAGGGAAATGCTCCGGTAATTGCTGAAGAAGCTGAACAATCAACAGCTGAAAGTACAGTAACAGAAGCTGAAAAGAATCAAGCAGATAAGAAAATGAATAATATCGAGTTACAACAATTAAAACGAATCGAAGATTTAAGCAATCAGTTGGGATTTAAGGCGAGCGAAAAACAAACGGAAACGATTAAAGATTTAACACAGACACAAAAATCAGAGTTGATTCGATCAATGGAAGTAGCTGTTGAAGAAAAAAACAAATCTGTTTCCGTTAAAGAGACAGAGACGGAACTTGAAGTGGGATAAAGGAGGACAAAAAGAATGCCAACATTGTTTCCTGACAATTACGAAATAGCGAATATAGCGAAAAGAAAAAAGTTGGCCAGAAATTTAAAACTCAAGAATGAATTGTCAGCTTTAGACATTGCTTTACATGCCCATGATATTTTCGATTATCTAACGGGACACGGAGTAGAAAGGCTGAATAGTGCATTTGTTTCATTGTTTCAATATGCGGCAGAGGCGTTAGGCGTACCATATGAAACAATTGAAGAGGCGTTTTTTACACAAACGCCTCTTTCAGAAGAAGAGTTATTCGCTGTTTCTTATTTGTTCAATCCAAACGCAAAAATTATTGACAAACAAGATTTACCAATCGTTCCGATAACCATCGATTTTTATTCGATGTGCCTTGCCCTGTTTGAAGAACTTCCCACTTCATTTTGGAAGGAATACGTAAAGGCAGGGGGATTACTGCCTGAAACAAAATTGGATGCTTATGATCTTGAAAAGCTCTTGCAAGCTTTTGTCCAACAAGTATGGTTGAAGACAAAAGAAAGCATAGGAAAACCTGAAGGGAATGAAATTGAAAAAGCACGTCAAATGTTTTTGGCATATTTTTATCGAAATAATCAAAAGTTTTATCGAAAAGAAACGCAGGATATGTTGCTTGGTTTGTTAGAAAATAAAATAGCGGAACAAGTAGAAGAAGCTTTTGTTATTGATGATCACTTTCAAAAATTGTTAGATGAAGGAGATTCAAATAGTATCTATTCCTATGTTATGGATCACTTAACTGACTGGACAGATGAAAAAAATTATCTACGCTTTTTAAGAAGTATACCTAAGACAAAAAACTTATCGTTAATGAATCAGTTGTTGCTGCTTTATCAACGTGCAGAAGCAGTTGAGTCAAAAGAAGTCCATGATTGGATTCGAGAAAATAGGACGTTGAAGAATAATGCGGAGCCTGTCTTTCTATTTGGAGGAAACCAACAAAAAGTGAATAGTGAAACTGGGGAGATCCTAAAAGAAAAACAAACGCAGCTTACACAAATCACTCATGTCCCAATCGTTCCATATTTTGAAAAAACGGAAACGCAAGGAAAAGAAGAAACTAAAAAAATAGAAACGAGTCCGAAAGAAGTTTTCGCTATCTTAGAAAAGATTGCGAATCAGACAATCGTTTTTGAAGAAAGAGAAGAATCAGTCCTTGAAGATCATACCATTCGAATAAAAGCGAATCAGGGAGAAGAACAAACACTTGCTGATTTGATTGTTTGCCTTTTAGAAAAAGAGAAACAATCGTCAGAAGAGATTATTCGATTTGAAAATGAAAGTATCGCCTCTATTGTGATGACTGTTTTTTGTTTTAATCCTTTGCCTCTTAATTTGAGTTTGTTAACTCAGTTACGATCGATGAATAACGAAAAAGTGAAATTGCAACAATTATTTACTGACTTGATTGTTCGAAGCGATAATTTTTTACAAAAGATTGCTGCGCATATGTATGAAAAGGAAACAGAATCGGTTCGACCAACATTAGAAGAAGAAATTAGACGTGCGCGAGAACTTCAAAGTCGAGCAATGGACAATGTCGCAACAGACAAGGCGAATAAAAAAGAAGAACGATCTGAGGAAGAGTATAATTTAGCGGATACTTTAGAAAAATTAAAAGGCAATTCAGAAAGTAGCGAAGATGATAAAACTGATTAAAAAGCGACCTTTATGTCTGTATTATCTTTGGAAAGTTTGTCAGCGATTTGAACGAGACGAATCTCAAGAACTTATTCTTCCACCATTAAAAGCAGTGATTGGTCAGTTGCAATCAGAAAGACGAAACTTAGAAAAAGTTGAGAAAGAATCAATCGCTCTTCACATTTCTAGCCTTGCTTTGTTAGAGGAAATACTAAAAAATGAATCTGAACAATCATTCAGAAAGCTCATTTCGGATCTCGAAGAATTCGGAAAAGGTCATTGATGTAATGAAAGAAAATGGGGTTTGGGGCATGCCCCAAGTTTAAAAACAAAAAAAGAGGAAACTCGAAAATCGTAGATTTTCGGGATTTCCTTCTTTTTTATTTTTTCGTGAGGTACATGTACCTCGCTATGCTTGCCACTGTCGAAACTCCGCCCCTCCTGGGCGGAAGATTTTGGTTCGGGAGTGGGCAAGGCACAGCCTTGCTGGCTGATTTTCATGTTAGGAAGCGGGAGAAATATGAGGAAAAAGGAATTGTTTAGAAGCGAATTTGTTCAAGTTTATTTGACGAAGGAAGAAAAGAAGCGGATAAAAGAGAATATGGAGACCTCTGGCCTGAAGACGATGACCAATTATGTCCGCATAATGGCGCTTAATGGACTAGTGGTCAAAATAGACTTTACTACTTTGAGAGAATCATTGGCTGAAACAGGGCAATATGTTTCTGAGTTAAATATGATTGGCAATAATATCAACCAGATTGCTCATAAATTAAATCAGACAGATATTGTTGAAACAGAAGATATCCAGTATCTTGTTTCTGAGTTCGCGAAAATGCAAAACAACTACGTACGTTCGCAAGACATTTTGCTACAAGAAATTCAGAAGCTAACGAGGAGTGAGTGAAGTGCCAACGACTAAAACGCTCACGATTAAGCAAGAAAGATATCTAAAAGAAGCGATAAGATACATTCTAGATCCAGAGAAAACAAAAAACCAAACTTTAACGAGTGGTCATAAAGTTAATGCCGTGAACAATGCTTTTTTTGAAATGAACTTAACAAGAACATTGGCTCAAAGAGTCCGTGGAAAAATGAATAAAAAAAAGACTGAGGAAGTAATTGCAAGACATATTGTTCAATCGTTCGATCCTGAAGACAATCTCACACCTGAAGAAGTTCATGAAATTGGGAGACAAACTGCGCTCGACTTCTTAGGTGAAGATTATGAATTTGTCATTGCGACCCATGTAGATAAAGAACATTTGCATAATCATATTATTTTTAATACAACCTCAAGTGTCGATTTAACGAAGTTTCGCTGGCAACGAGGAACAGCGGCTCATTTAAGAAATTACTCCGATAAGGTAGCGGACTATCACGGGGCAATGATCCTCGATACGCCTAAAAGAAACTCACATAAAAAGTATCAAGAATATCGAAGAAAGAATGCGTATCGAGTTGAATTAAAAGAACGGTTAAATTTTTTGCTTACCCATAGTACAAGCTGGGATGATTTTTTAGTGAAGGCAAGGCTTCTAAATATTGATGTTGACCCTAATCATAATTCAGAAGAATATGGGAAAGTGATGAACTACAAATTATTGGATCTGCCACAAAAACGTCCAGCTCGTGATTATACGATAAACAAAAAACAACGAATCTACAATGAAGAAAATATTATCGAGCGGGTAAGTAAAAATAAACCGGAAGCAGTTTTCAATGCAATGGATATTGCAAAAAAATATGTCGAACAAAAAGCAGAAAAAGAATCTTTACCCGATCTAATCTTCGTCATTGAACCCTGGCAAATACAAAGAGACACCATGACAGGGATTTATGTTGAGATTGCCTATGGCCGGTATGAAACAGGTGTGGTCAAAGTTCCTGATTACATGTTAGAGAAATTGGAAGACGGACGCTATGAGGCGCATTTTAATTATAAAGATATTTTTTATTTTTGGAGTGATGAAAAAGGACAAAAAAATAAATTTGTTAAGGGAGCGTCTTTAGCAAATTATCTTTCTGGAGAAAGCGGACTGTTTCCAAAACGAAAAAATTCTGCTATTCAAAATGTCCGAGAAATGGTTACAGCTTTAAATATTTTGTCAACCCGTCAAGTAAGCAGCGATCAACTACCACATGTTTTAGGGAAAGACTTTTATGATAATTATGAAATTGTGCAAGAGGCAAGAGCAACTTTGGATGACAAGTTATTTAGAGCGAACGAAAAACTAAAGTACGATCCCTCCAATCTTGAACAAATAGAAAAAGTAAAATCCTTACATGGTGAGAAAAAAGAACTGGAGAAACAAGTAAAGTTGCTTGAGAAACAATTAAAAACTTACGATGCAGCATTGAGTATTTTGACAGAAAAGGCAGTATCCGATTCGATTGATCTTGATAAATAGACACGAAAAAACTTTACTGTACGTCCTGTACGTGCTATAATATTATTGTCAGGAGGTAGCTTGAAATGCCCATGACAATTAGAGAAGCAGAGAAATTACTCAAAGATGCTGGCTTTGTTGAAGTGAAGGGTGGAAAGGGGTCACACAGGAAATTTATAAAGAAAAATTTTCCTAGACCAGTTATTCTTACCAGTCATTCAAAAGAGTTATCTAGAAGAGTAGAGGATTCTGTTCGAAAAGCAGTGGGCAAATAAGCCTACTGTGTCTATAAGAAAGAGAGGGATAGAAATGAAAAAAGTTTATCCAGCTATATTTGAAAAAGATCCTGTTGGATACGGAATTTATTTTCCTGATGTTGAAGGAGCGGTCACGCAATCGGATGATATCGCCCAAGGATTAGAACTTGCGGCAGATGCGTTAGGTATTATGCTTGGAGACCTAGTTGAAAAAAACATGCCTTTGCCAACACCTACGGCTATCAATGCCCTTTCTGTAAACCCTGAAACAGAATTTGCGACATTGATTTCTGTCGACTTAAATGATTATTTAAAAGATGTCCAACTTGATAAAAAAACAATCAAAATTCCACATTGGTTGAACGTGCGTGCGACGAATGAAGGAATTAATTTTTCTAAAACGATGACTGAAGCATTAGCTCAAAAATTAAATGTCTGATAATGGAGGTGGTCAACATATGGATACTACGGCACTCGCAAAATTCATTCAATCGTTGGGTAGTTTGAATAATTACGGCAGCTCTGTTTATCAAACGAAAAAAGCTTTAGATTTGAAATCTACGAAACCACTCCGTCAAAATAGAGATGATATAGCTATTTTTGTGGATAGTTTAAAAGGGATCAATGCGATAAAAGAAAAAGGTTTTTCTGTAGATGGTATTATCGAAGTGAACAAGCAATTTGATTCACCGTCTGAAGAACAGCCCAAATTACCTGGTCATTTGCGAAATTCATATTACAATGAAGATGATCGGATAGCTATTGTTCTTGATCAAGCTAGTCAAGAACACTATTTCCCTAAAGAGATTATTTCTAGGGACGATTTACAAGAAATCGTGGATCAGTTTGAACAATCTGAACGAACAGAAAAAGATGCCTGGTGGGTTTTCGCTAGACTGGCTAAATTACAGGCTTTTCAAGATGGCAACAAGCGCACAGCGCTAATTTCAGCCAATGCTGCATACGGCACATTGGACAGCGAAAACTATTTGATGGTTCCTTTTCATGATATAAAACGTTTAGAGTTTACTTTTAATCTGATGTCATTCTATCGAGCAAAGGATCATTTAGAAGAAGAGCAAGCATTTGAGGGATTGTATCGTACATTACCTTCGAAAAAAGAACGTGAGTTGTATTTGCGTCAACCGATTGAAGAGCGCAATGTGGGGCAAGATCTTTCTACTTTTCGAGTAAAATCTGAACTTCGATCAATGGAAAAAGACAATGAGCCAGAGTTGTGAAGGAAAAATCATGGTGCAACTGATAATAAAAATAATGATGACATAAAAGCATTGCCTACTCATTTTTGAGAGGTAATGCTTTTTGTATTATGGAGGGACGAATGGAACTTTTTGATGTGGCCAAATATCAATTGCCCAAGGATGTGGATATAGAATGGGAAACCACCAAAGAAAAATTCAGTATATTTCTATCAGAGTATAAAAATTTACGAGAAAAAGTTGGGATTCCAGCTACTCCGAGGATTCAAGAAACATATTCGATGATACACAGAGAAAATGTTTCACCAGAAGTAATTAATGATCCAATGTATAAAGAGTTTGAGTATTTACACAGACTATTTATAAAAGGGTATCTCTCAATCAATCACCCTTATAAGCCTGAAATTACTGACCGAAGAAGGAAAATATTTTTACTTCGATATTTTTATGGCTTATCAATATCATTAGTCAGCGAGCGAGTTCATTATCAGAAGAATATTATTTTGATTGACTCAAAAAAATCGCTCATTCAGTTTACGTCTGCAATTCAATTACTGGATCAAAAGCGAGGGTAGTCCTAAAGCAGAAACAAAAATCTAAACATTTCTGAGACTTTTGAATGCCCTTCTTTCACCCGCTCTTTTATTATTCTTATCTTACAAGCTTGAATACGAGAACACAGCTGTGGGAAAGAATATTGAATGAAACAATCGAAACAACTAACTTTTATTGATTTATTTGCGGGTGTAGGCGGTTTTCGGATGGGAATGGAAAAAGCAGGACATAAATGTGTCGGCTTTTGTGAAATTGATAAATATGCTAGACAGAGTTATAAAGCGATCTTTAATACTGAAAATGAGGTGGAAATGCATGATATTACGAGGATCTCAGACGACACTATTCGAGGATTCGGACGTGTGGACATTATCACAGGAGGATTTCCTTGCCAGGCTTTCAGTTCTGCAGGAAAAAGACGAGGTTTCGCAGATACTAGAGGAACTCTCTTTTTTGAGATTGCACGCTTCGCACATATTTTGCGACCTAGCATTTTATTCCTTGAAAACGTCAAAGGATTGCTCAACCACAATGGCGGAGCTACGTTTGAAACAATACTCAGAACACTGGATGAACTGGGGTATGACGTGGCATGGCAAGTGCTTAACAGCAAGGATTTTGTCCCGCAAAATCGAGAACGTGTCTTTATTGTCGGACATTTTAGAGAGTCAGGTGCCAGAAAGTTTTTACCTCTCACAGGAGAAGAAAAATCAGTTGATCAAAAATCAGCAAAAATCAATATAGCTGGGACGACAAATAAACGCAATAACTTAAATACAAATTTTCGAGAACGAACCTATTATACTAACGGATTAATGGGAACTTTAACGGCTACTGATTATAAAATGCCAAAACAAATTGTAGTCGGAAATGTAAATCCTAGTGGGGATGGTATGAATGGTCAGGTTAGTAGTATAGAGGGGATCGCTCCAACTCTTACGACAAACAAAGGAGAAGGAAATAAGATAGCGATTCCTATAATATCTCCAGATAAAGATGAAGTTCGACAGAATGGTCGAAGAATAAAAAATAATGGAGAAGAAATGTTCACACTTACCGCACAAGATCGCCACGGAATCATAGTAGAAGGAAAGATTGATGGACGTTATCGATCAGCGGTCAGTGTCTATTCTCCTGAAGGGATTTGTCCAACGTTAAATACCATGCAAGGAGGTGGGCAACAGCCGAAAATTGTTGTGAATGAAATACGCAATAATGCGGATGAGGACCCAAATAATTTAGCACAGAGAGATTTTCAGGTTCGTAAATTAACACCTTTAGAGTGCTGGAGGCTACAATCGTTTCCGGATTGGGCATTTCTAGCAGCCAAATTCGGCAGCAAACAAGTCGCACAAAGAATTTTGGTTGAACGTATGGATCATTATAACTCTCACTTTGAGCAGAAGGTTTCTGACAGCCAACTATATAAACAAGCAGGAAATAGTGTGACAGTAGATGTGATCTACTTTATTGCGAAGCATTTCCACCTTTCATAGGCGTTTAAGCAGACTCAACAGGGAATAGCTACCCTGTATAGTAAATGTATCAAGACTTGACTAAACCATTGGATTCAGGCCTGAATCATAGAGGAGAAACCTATGATTCAAAAAGATACGATTTACTTTGAAGATTGCTTAGAAGGAATGAAAAAAATTCCGGATGGATCGATCGATACGATCATTTGCGACTTGCCATATGGAACTACTGCTTGTTCCTGGGATACTATTTTGCCCTGGGAAGAATTGTGGTCACAATACTTGCGTGTAGTCAAAGAGAATAGTGCGATCGTTTTGTTTGGAGCGGAACCATTTTCTACACAGTTACGTATGAGTAACTTTAAACAATATAAATATGATTGGTACTGGGTTAAAAATACCGTAACTGGCTTTGCCTTTGCCAAAAAACAGCCAATGCGTTCAATTGAGACAATCTCTGTTTTTTCAAAAGGGTCACCTATTTATTATCCTCAAGGGTTAGAGAGGATGAAACAACCACTTATAAAGAAGAAAAAT
Source organism: Enterococcus sp. AZ062 (assembly GCF_051715065.1). Taxonomy (NCBI): domain Bacteria; kingdom Bacillati; phylum Bacillota; class Bacilli; order Lactobacillales; family Enterococcaceae; genus Enterococcus; species Enterococcus sp. AZ062. The sequence goes on from NZ_JBIOTB010000002.1 coordinate 40,491, forward strand.
GAGACTGAAGGGATTTATAATACGAGTTCTCTTTCAGGCAAAGAATATTGCCAAGAGTATACAGGATATCCGAATAATGTTTTGCGATTTGACAAAGAGTCAATGAACACGTTCCACCCTACGCAAAAACCGGTACGTTTACTTGAATATCTGATACAAACTTACACACAAAAAGGAGATATTGTATTAGATAATTGTATGGGGAGTGGGACAACTGCGATTGCTTGTATCAATACTGAGCGACACTACATTGGTTTTGAAACTAACTTGGATTACTATACTAGGTCTATAGAAAGAATTCAGAATAATGTCACGCAGATGGATCTTTTCAACTACTGATACCTCCTAAAAAAGAGAATAAATCAATTGATAAAGACGGTTTACCGTGCTATAATATTTATAGACGGTAAACCGTCTATAAATTGTTTTGGGAGGTTACGTTAATTGTTAGATGAAGCAAAAAGTAGATTAGTGGAAGAAGCAAAGAAACGTTTGGATATATTATCGATCGAGGACCACGTTAAAGCAGGATTCGGGAAAGGAGAGATCTATTGTTCTAGGCGAACTGCAATAGTGGTTAATCGCAAGAAGTTTGTACTACCAGTTATCTATAGCGTGACAGATCAACAAAAGAAAATAATTGATAAATACGAGAAAAAATATGGGTTCATTGTGTTTCATATAATAGAAACAAGTACTAAGCATGGATTGCTATTGACTTTACTTCAGGTCAGTCCACATGAGTTTGAGTGGGAAAATGATAGAGAAGAATTACAGGAACAAAAAATGATGCTGTGTTTCACTGTAAACGTCGATTATGAGGTATATTCAGAGTTTAGCTGGTGTTGCTTCAACGAGGTAGGAGGTGGCTTATTATTACAAGGATGACTATGGCAATAAAAAAATGCTTACCCTGCGGACACAGAATAAGCACAAAGTAACAAAACCATAGACCGGATTTGCTACTACTCAAAATATATCATAAAAGTGAGTAGTAGCAAATAATAATAGCTACACTCCAACTCTGGAGGAATAACTATGTATGCTAACAAAGAAAAAATTCAATGGTTACTGACGAAAAGTGGGAAATCAATAGCTGAATTAAGTAAAAGATCCGGTGTTGCAAAGATGACAATCTCGGATCTTAAACATGGAAAGTCGTCGATTGATAGAATGCGCTTTGATAATGCTTATTTGCTTACTAAACTAGCAGAGAAGCTGATGGCTGAAGAGAGTGACGAAAAGAGTGACGAAAAGAGTTAGAGTCCTGTCACTATTGACCTATAGAAGAAAAAGGATCGACCGGCTACTAAAAGAGCATGGAAATATTTATTTTAAGGACAATGGAGAAATCCGTAATTATATGAAATAAAAGGAGATTGATATGAAACGTAAGTCAAAATTCATACTCGCAGCATTGTTCAGTTTGTTTGGGGTTACTGCTTCTTTGATGGACTTATCTGAACTCGATGTTCAGTTGCCTAGCTTTTTCGGTGATTGGGCCTATCAGGAAGAAATCTCAGCTGAAGAGGTTGAAAATCTACCTGATTTTGATGGTCAGGATGTTGTCATTCAAGTAAACGGAAATTATCCGAGTTTTACAGCTGAAGAGATGTCGATGGATGCTGGGACCTGGCAAACATTTTCGGATCTCGATTCACTAAATCGTGTCGGTGTTGCAGATGCACTGTTACATCGATCGATGATGCCGACAGAAGAACGAGGGGATATCTCAAACGTATACCCTACTGGTTGGAATCAAAAAAAGCTTGAAAATAATGTTTGGCTCTATAATAGAAGCCATTTAATTGGATTTCAGATGACCGGTGAGAATGATAACTGGAAAAACTTGTTTACCGGCACACAACAACTGAACCAGATCCACATGGTTCAATTTGAAAATGAAGTGGCCAACTATTTAAGAAAAACCAATAACCACGTCCGTTATCGAGTCACTCCGATATTCAGAGAGCGAGAATTATTGCCCAGGGCGATTCAAATGGAAGCACGCAGCGTTGAAACCAATGATATTCAATTCAATGTGTTAATCCACAACGTGCAAGATGGGTTATCTATTGATTACAGTACAGGCAAAGCGAGTATAAATTAAGTTGAGAAGGTATTTAATATTTCTGTTTTCGCGATATTAAACTAGAAAATATATAAAAGGTGAAATTATATGGATGAAAAAGCAAAACAAAAAATTGTTAAGTTACTTGCTTTAGCAAATGATGCAAACGATGAGGAATCAATGTCAGCACTAGCAAAAGCACAAGAGTTGATGCTCCAGCACAATATAGATGAAGAAGATGTCTTTAGCTATAAGCAGGAACAAAAAACGGAGACAGTGATTAATACGATCATATACGAGGGACGTCCTCAAAAATGGCTCTATCGACTTGCTTTGATCATTGCTAAGAACTTTCGAGTTCGTTATTACTACGTATCGGGCCCACCAATTGAACTACATTTCGTAGGAATTAAATCAGATGTCCAAATCGCTCAGATTACATTTGAATATGCTCGTGGAAGTGCCAGCTATTGTGCTAGACAATTTTTACAATTACCGGAGATCCGTCGGAAATACAAGCGTAAATGGCAGCTGAAGCAAGATTATCTTGAAGGCTATTTACGTGGGTTGACTGAAACTTTCAAGAAGCAGGTGCTAACAAACGGCTATGAACTTGCTTTACAAGTGCCGGAAGTTGTAGAAACCGCAGTTGAAAAGATTGGACTTGTTCCTGGAAAAGACACGTCCCATGACGTAAAAGATAGAGAAGCATTTTACTCCGGATATGCAGATGGGGTCCGCTTTACTGACAAAGAGAGACTAACTGTTTAAAGATATTCAAATAAAGTATCAAAGTAAATGACATGGAAAATATGATTGAGAGGAATAAAAAATAATAATTGTTATGGCTTAATTTTTATTCCATTCTAAGTTTATAAAATATAGAAGCAGAAAAACTCTTAAGAAGCGATTGGAGAGAAACTAAAATGTATGAGTGTATTGAAACTTTAGTATTACCTTTTTCAGATTTAATTAGACCATATAAAAATGAGATTGTAATTTCTGAAGGGGAAAAGTGGGAACTAGAAAATAAAGAAGATAACATATACAAATTATCAAACAATACAGAATGGATTAAGATTTCTGAATGGCAATTAAAAAAATATTTTAAGAAAATTTCTCTATGATACGCTAATACTTAAAAAATTAAAAATCAATATTATAAAAACAGAAATAAATGTTATAATTGGGTTGGCGTAAGAGTCGAATGACACTTAGAGGTTCGGGTTTCTTACTACTCTTATGCCATGAATCTAGATTCATGTTAAATTCATTTTTCGGTATGAATTTATCAGCATTCTTATTCTGTTTGTGGGTGATCGCTTTTGGTACGAGCGATCACTTTTTTTTAGTTTTTGCCAATTCAAAAATAAAGGGGTACAACTAAAAATAGGAGTCGATGAATTTTAGAAGAACTCTTCCAAAGTATCAGAAACTTAATAGTTTTTGATCCTTTGTTTATTTCAACAATAAACGTTCGCTCATCGTTAATAAATCAGCAAAAGAGCATTGCTATGTATCGAATCGATTGGGAATTTTGAAAGTAAAAGATATGATTGGCTTTTTCATATGCTATGAGAATCTAACAGAAAAGGAAAATCAGCTGAAGAACCAAAATTACAAAAAAGTAGATTCGATAATCAATCGCTATTCTAAATTATAAAAGATTGACTATTGTATTACATTGTAATACAATAGTTGTATAGAGAAAAGGAGGGATTACAATGAGCGTTACTACTATAAGATTGAATGAACAAGAAGAGGCATTTTTTCAAAGCTATGCTGAATTAACTGGTCAGCCTTTATCAACTTTAATGAAACAAGCATTAACAGAAAAAATTGAAGATTACCTGGACTTGCAAGCGGGATCTGAAGCTCTGAAAAATCTATCAGGTGAATCTGTCTCCCTTAAAGATATGATGAAGGCTGAAGGTTTATGAAGTATCACGTTGAATTTGATAAACGCGCACAAAAAGAGTTTTTGAAGTTAGACAAACCCATTCGAAAACAGATTCTACTTTGGTTAAATAAGAATATTGATGGTTGCGAAAATCCGAGATGGACTGGAAAAGGTCTTACAGCTGATAAAAGTGGCTTGTGGCGATATCGAATAGGAAAATATAGATTAATATGTGATATTCGTGATGATTATGCTTTGGTTCTAGTTATAAAAGCTGGCAAGCGAGAAACGATTTATGAAGGCTAGTTACTCAATGATATAAAGGGGTCAGAAACTTGATAGTTTTTGATCCCTTTTTGATTCCTCATTTCATAGCTCTTTTGGTGGCTCAATTAATTAGGACAGAAAGTTACTCTCTTTCGGGGACAACAGAGTATACCCTGACGTCACTTCATTTTATTGAATACAGCTGTTGACACGCGTAAAAGAAAAATTAGTTCCTATTGGAAAATATGATCATTTTTTTTTAAGACGATCAAAGAAGAAAATAAAAACATTTATTTCATGCATGTGTGAAATAAATGTTTTTTTTAAAGTGGAAAAACTGTTAATATTTATTGGGTAAGAATCTATCATAAAGGCATATTCTTATAGGATCATTATCAAAAACCTTCGTTTTTAAGAACGGATATTTGTTATTTATCACTTAAAATAGAAAAGCTAATCTAATCACTTTTTCAAGACATCTGATTCTATCGGATGTCTTTTTTTGTGGTCTCCTTAAAAACGAAGAGTTTTGAGAAAAATCAAGGGGGAGGGACATGATTAGGAAGAAACAACTCATTTTGACGGGCATACTGCTGTTCTTCTTTTTCTTTTCACTGCCTTCAGTGAGTGCGAAAGAAGTTCAACAAGTAGAAACCGAAGGATCAATTAGTTTTACTGGCACTTACGTGCCAATCGGGACACCAGATCCTACACCACCTGAGAGCATCAAAGAACCACCGATCACTGAAATTGCCAAACCAGAAAGCGTATTGCCCAAGACCAATATGACTACCAATCATTGGCTGATCGGGTTAGGACTCCTAATTCTTAGTTTGGTTTTCTTTATCTGGAAACAAAAGAAACAAGCACACATAGAAACTAATAGATGAAAGTAGGACTTATTCAATGAAATTAATCCGTTTAGCTACAATTACCGCACTATCAACCACTATATTAGTAGGAGGCTCTTCGGCTGTCTTTGCCGATGAAGTACGGAAAGTGACGACCGAAGGTCAAGTCGAATTTCGATCGGCTGGGGAAGAAGATGGGGAGCTAGAAGTCATTCCGCCTGAAACGGGACCAGAAGCACCAGATGTCGAGATTTCTCCTGAAGTACCAGGAACGACGGGGCCATTGTCTATTATGAAAGCTGCGACTATGAACTTTGGTACACAAATTATCTCAAATCAAGATCAAACATACAACATGGTGGCTGAAATGCAGAAACTAGCAAATCCAGTCACAGATGGGCCGACACATGTCCCTTATACCAGCTTTGCCCAAGTTCAAGATGTACGAGGAAGCAATGATGGCTGGGACCTAAAATTAAGTTTAAGTGCGTTTGAATCTGAAACACTCAATAAAACATTGACCGGAGCGGAAATTGAATTGGTGGGTTCTCGTATTCAATACGAAGGGTCCAACGCCGCCAATGCTCCAGTGGCACATGCGGCCGGATTGAAACTGATCCCTAACGGTGCGGCACAATCTGTGATGACCGCAGAAAAAGGCAAAGGTGCGGGTGCTTCTTCCGTTGTTTGGGGAAATCAAGCGGAATTGAATGCTCAATTTTTGGATCCTACAAAAGAGGTAGTCGAAAACAACGCGATTCGCTTATCGATCCCGGGCTCAACTGCCAAAGATGCGACAACCTATAAGTCAACTCTGACATGGGAATTGACTATTACTCCAGAAAATCCACCAGTAGGTGTATAAGCTTTCTTACTAGATGAATTGACTATCGACAGCGTTGCAGCTATTTGTAGCGCTGTTTTTTTAAAAGGAAGGAAACATGTGATGAATAAACAAATACGATTGAAGCCATTGAACAACGGGATTCGCTGGCTATTGATGCTCTTTGCACTAGTCATACTTTTTGTTCCCGTGATCGGACATGCCGAGGAGGGGACCTTAAATTTTTATGTGACGCCAGAATTTCCAGAGAGCCAGGTGGAGGGTTCGAGTAGTTACTTTGATTTGAATCTGGCTGCTGGAGAAACCGAAAGGTTGTCCTTAAAATTACAAAACGCCAGTAGTGAACCTATCCAAGTGCAAATTACTCCCCACACCGCCTATACGAATGTTCATGGCGTGGTAGAATACGGCAAAGATGCAGAAGAACCCGATCCAACGTTACCTTATTCAGTGGATGCATTAATTGAGGCTTCTGAAGTGATTGACTTAGCTGGCAATGAAACCAAAACTGTCGAGGTCGCTTTACGTATGCCGGAGGCTTCTTTTGAGGGATTTCTAGCCGGCGGCTTACGCATTAAGGAAGTCAGAGAAGCAGAAGAAGAACCGATAAGTGAAGAAGAGGGTGTGGCAATCCAAAATGAGTTTGCCTACGTCGCAGGCGTTGTGGTCAGCAATTCTCGGGATTCGGTTCAGCCGGATTTAGAATTGAACGATGTGTTTGCGGATCAATTGAACTACCGGAATGTGATCAGTGCGAACCTACAAAACTTTACACCTGCTTTTGTGAATCAACTGGCTGTCGAAGCCACGGTTCAACGTGCAGGAGAAGACGAGGTGCTCTACACAGCGAATGAAGAAATGATGCAGATGGCACCAAACTCAAATTTTAATTTTCCAATCTCGCTAGAAGGGGATCGTTTCCAAGCCGGTGACTATGTGTTAAAACTAAAAGCCACTTCAGGAGAAGAATGGTCGTGGGAACGGGGGTTTACGATTGAAGCCGATGAGGCCCGCAGCTTTAACCGAGAAGACGTCACGATTGATACGAGCATCAACTGGTGGATGATTGGGACGATGCTTCTGATTCTGCTTTTACTAGCCTTAGTGATTTATCTGATGGTTCAGAAGAAGCAGGTAAGTGAAAATGAATCAGAGAAGTAGAAAGGAGTGAGTTTGATGACGATGACCTGGAGAAAAACGCAGGTGTTTCTAAGTACAACTTTAGTAGTTCTGCACGTACTCTTCCTGCCGGTAAGCATGATTTATGCAGAAATGGTTGAGGCGCCTATACATGAGACAGAAGAAGATCTGGAACCATTGGAACTTCCGAGCATAAAAAATTATTTAGAAAAAGGAGAAACAAGTGAACCACGCTTTTTCTTTACACAATCGCGTATGCAAGGAATGATAGAAGAACCAATCAAGGTGATTTTCTTTTCTGACCAAGAAGTGTCAGAAGCGCGAGTCACCTTACCTAACGAAGCGAAACTACTAAAAGAGCAGTTGCCAGTGGGTCTTACTGCAAAACAAGGAACGCACTCTCATGAATGGATAATCCAGACCGAACGTGTACGAAATACCTTTGTTCTTCCAGTAATATTTGACTCGGTAGGAAACTATGAGGTTGCTGTGAAAGATGCGACAGCGACTATTGAGGTGCAAGAACCAGAAGAGACAAGTGAGGAAGTTCCGGTCGAAGAAACAGAATCTTCCGATGAGGATTCAGCAGGACAAGAAGATTTAAAAGAAGAAGAAAATGTAATAGAAGAAGATCAAGAGAATGAACAACCGGCAGAAGAAGTACGTGAGCCTGTGGTAGAAGCGCCGCAGGAGCAACAAATCGATGCGGAAGAGACCGATGAAGCGATAGAGGAGCCGACCGTCTTTGATGGGGAGACAGAAGAAGTCACTACGATGGCGCAATTCAGAGCAGCCGTTGCCAATCCTAATATTGGGATCATTTCCGTTCAAGCCAATCTGACGGAAGCGACAGCAAATGTACTAACTGTGGATCGTCCGTTACTTATCCAAGGAAACGGCTATACCTTAACATTTGGCATAAATGGCTTTTATTTTCAACTAGCAGAAGTAGTGGAACCAAGTGTTTTTCGAATTGAAAATACAAGACTTACAAAAGTTGGCACAACACCATTGATCAATGCAACGGTAGAAAGCAGTAAAAATTGGACTGTTGAATTAGAAAACATTACCGAGGTGAATGCGAATACCATGCGATTAGCTTCTCTTCCTGAAGGAAATATTCATTTTACCGGGGGGGTATCAAACTTCACACGTACAGCTTCTGCACAAACTTTCATCGTAGCAAAAGAAGTCGTAGCAACAAATCAAGCAGAGGTCACTATTAGTCGAGGGAATGCGACGGTCTTGTTTTCTTCTGCTACAGTAGCGGATCCAAAGATGACGGTAGAACAAGGTGCCACAGTTACGATCACAACTACTGCTGGGAATGCCAATACGATTGATCTAAGAGGAGAAAATCCAGAAATAGCCGTTCAAAATGGACATTTATCAGTAGGTACAATAGGGCCAGCTACTGCAACGACACCAACAAACACAACTAACAATACGATCGTTCTTTCCGGCGTATCTCCTAAGTTTAGCTTGGATCAAGAAAGTACATTCTCTCTTCGAACGACATTATCAAAAAGAGGAATATATCTTGTTGGAAACAATTCACAACTTACGGCAAATAACTCGGAATTTTCTGTAACTTCTGAGACCGCAGAAGCAATTCAGTCAGAAGGGCAGAACGGGATTTTAACGATAGCAAACTCTAATATGAATTTAACTACAACAGCTGGGAGAGCAATGAGAGTAAACGGACAAATTAATATATTAAGGTCAAACCTTTCTACTAACTCTACAATGGGACTGCCTATATCTACGGATAATGCCAATGGAGAAATCGTTATTGATGAGAGCCAACTGAATTTAACCATGAGTAGTTCTAACAACGGTATCCGATTAAGCGGTACAGACTCATTATTAAAAATATCAAACAACAGTGAAGTAAAGTTAACCAGTGGAAGTGGGACAGCCCGAAATATATTATTTAGTGGGGCACGTTCAAAGATGATTATTGAAAATCAATCCAAATTAATTTTGAACGCAAGTGGACCGACAAGTGATGCAACAGATTCAGCTAATAATGCCATTCAATTCGTAGGAGAATCATCAGAACTAACAGTGAGAAATCAATCTATTTTAGATGTTAATGTGATAGCAGGTGCGAAGAGAGGGGTTTTCTTCCAAAATTCGAGTAATAAATTTAATATTGATGAGGAATCAGAGGCTAAAATTAATACAGAACAAGCAAATTCACTGCATATGCAGGGGTCTAATCAAAAAACAACTATTTCCGGTAAATCTTCGCTAATTCTAAAAAGTAATTGGAATGTTCATGGTAGCACTAACGAGCATAACCAAAGATCTAGTTTGTATATAGGAATGAATGGAGCCAGTAACTCTATAATAGAAGTTGATGAGCAATCAAGCATATTAACAGAATCCAATCTTTCTAGTTCTATTGTTTTGGAAGGAAGAGTTAATAGCTTTTACGTTAAAAATAAAAGTGAAATTAATTTGTATTCTGGGTCTACTACTTCAATCAGTACAGGGGCATTTGCTACACTTAGGTTTTTAAATTCAGGCGATAGCTTGTTCAAAATTGAAAACAGTATGTTTTCAATTTTAAAGAGTGGAGGTTCTGCCCCTGGAATTCGTATGCTAGGAGATAAAAATTCCATAGAGGTGGTTGATGGTGGTATTTTTCAGGTGAAAAATCCAGGTAATGGAACCCCTAGTGATGGAAATACACAAGGCGGAAATCAAGGAGTCCATTTAACATCTGGAAATGACACGTCTTTTTCAGTAACAGATCCGGGGTCACAAGTTACTATTTTAGCTGAAAATGGACCAGCTATAGATCTATCTGGAATGGGGAAAGTAAAGAATAGCAATGGTGGTTATTTTGAAGCAGTGGGCAGAACTGCGACTGCTTCTGGTGGAATATTTAGAGCAGGTGTGCTAGATGTAGAATTTGACAATCCTTTATTTATGGACTTCAGAAATAATCGATCTGGAGGAGGAAATCTATTTAATGTCGCAAGCGGATCTAGTTTAAAGGCATTAAATAGCGATCTAGCAGTCTGGAAAAATGGGTCAAACTTAGACGGTGATCCAGATTTGAATTTTCCAACTTTAGATTTTTCTTTCTCTGGGATAAATTTCAATACTTTAGGAGCCACTAGTCAACCAGACGTATTAAATACTGGGACTTTTGGTACCACAGGATTGACAACATATTCTAGATTAAGTTCAAATAATGCCCGGTGGGCAATTGCAGATGAACTCAGGGTCCCAACAAATGCGGATAAGAAAATCCATGGGCATGTTAGTATTCCAGTTGGATTAGAAGAAAGCCGCTCTGCTTGGGATGGGGAAGCTACAGTCATTGTAGAAGTTGAACGTGCCGATGGAAGGAAAACAGAGCATAATGCGAAAACTGTGGGACACTCAAATGAAGAACCAGGCATCAGTATCTATGGTGAAGAGCCACGTGCTGGATTATTTGAAGTAGAGTTAGAAGAGTACCTACAAAAAGGAGATAAGGTTAAAATTAAAGACGTTCGCTTAACTTCTGGAGAGTTAACACAAGGATATGAAAATATTATCTTAACAGATACAGTGGAAGTCTTTCCAATCATTCCGCCAACACCAGCTAAGTTTTCTTCTTCTGTGGTTTCAAATGATAGTACAGCGATTAAAGGGTTCACGGAAAACAAAGAAGTAACGGTTACTGCTACCCATAATAATGAACCGATAAATACAGAAAATGTGGTTGTTGAAAATGATGGTACCTTCACATTAGACTTAAGCGAGCTGTCATTACAAGGAGACGATGAAATTCAAGTGTTTTTAAAAGACTTTGAGGGATCTGCTGCAGTTGCTGGAGTTGTGAATCCTCCTGCAACAAATGATGAGCAAGGGAATATCAATCCAAAATCTCCGCTTTCTTTTCGTGATAAATTGTTTGATGAAGCAACGGTTTTAACGGTTCAAGATCTACGACCTGTTTCACCTGTGGATCCATTAGCGCCAGAAACAGAAATCGATCCAGAAAACAAACCGCAGCTTCCTGAAGATCAGGGAAGGTTAAGTATTGATTTTGTCTCACAGTTACAATTTGGCACGCAAGGCATTTCAGTAACTGATCAAACCTATTATGCGCAACCACAACGATTATTGAATGAAGATGGGACGGTTAATAAGACAGAAGAACGGCCAAACTATGTTCAAATCAGCGATCGTCGACCAGAAAACGACCGCAACGGCTGGCAGCTTGCTGTGACACAAAATGCTCAGTTTACCGCAACCAATAATCGAGAATTAAACGGGGCACGCTTGCGCTTGACAAACCAGCAACTGGCGACCGCCCAAGGGGGCAGTGCACCGGAATTCCAACAAACCAATCCATTGGCCCTTGTTCCAGAAAACCGACGGATTCTGTTAATGGCCCAAGGAACCGTAGGGACTGGTACCTGGATCTATCGGTTGGGTGATCAAGAAACGGCTAATAAAAGTGTGGCTTTAGATGTGCCAAAAGGCGCCAACCCTGAATCCGCTCGCTATGAAACGACCTTGACGTGGGAACTGAGCGCTGTTCCTGACAATTAAAAAGAGGAACAGAGCGCAAGGTTTTTCCATCTTTTTACATTCAGAATCAATGAAGAAGAAAAAGGAGTGGTTAGGATGGAAACACCTCTAACGAAGGACGAATATATGCGTCAGTTTTATGACACCGTGACACAAGCTAAAAGAGAGACCGGCGAACTGGAAGATTATCTGTCTCAACAATTCGAGCGACTGAATCAATTGACGAGTGAGGTCTCACCAGACAACTTTTGGGAGACACTTCCTGAAGTCCTGGGCATCGATGCAAAACTAACACTCATTGCAGAGTTGATTCGGTATGACGATTTTTCGACGCAAGAGATTCTGCGACTCGTTGAAACAGATTATCGCACGTACCTTAAAGAACTTTGCGGCAATGAGTTAAGTGTGGAGACCAATCACTCACTAGTATTTCATGTCGTATAGAGTGAGCCTAGCATTAGGTCATTGTAAAAGAGTGTTCAGAAAATTATTATCTGGGCACTCTTTTTTCTACGGTTAATTTGGGTGACTCATTGTGTTTTGTGTTCATGATCTTCGTCAATGAATCATTGTTCAATTAAAATATAATTTGTCAAGGTATGACCAATTTTTCCAAAGAGTCAGAAGCTGCTAGATTTCTAACTATCTGATAATGTTCAAATTTTCATGTGATAAATTTGTGAAAAATTGTTGCTTAAAAAAGAAAATAATAGAATGCACAAAAAGCCCACCAGGGTATACCCCAATGTCATTAAGTTAAGGCAAAAAAGTAAATAATAGTCTCAAGTATATCGCTTTTTTCTTATTAACTTGACCAATTTTATATTTTTAAGCAACACAAAAAAACGTCCTATATGGTATAGTCCGATTTATAATATTAGGCAATACGATATAAAAAACCAACAAATTTCTTTTTTGTTATATTTCTCTGGTCACTCCGATTCTGTCGTATGGGGAGGAGATATCTTCTTATCAAAATTTCTACATTGACGGTTTGATCAAGAAAAAATCTTTTACAAATGCCTATAGCTTGTGTGAAATTAAGCTGATAGAACTGCTTTAAAGGAGCTGATAACGCCACTACCTGAGCAATTTCCATTGAAAAGTTGTATATAATAAGACGAGCGTAAATTTCTTGAATAATAAACTCTAGTTTCTTTGAGTGGAATTGGTTTAAATCTAAGGCATATTTTAATTCTCTAAAGGAAGTTTCAATTCCCCAGCGTAAGTGATAAAGTACTTTTAAATCTTCGCTTTTAAAAGTGAAGGAATCAAGATTCGTGACTAAAGATTCATAACTATCCTCACTCAACTTAATCCGAACGACTCTGAGACTAACGGGATAGCTTTCTTTTGAATCGGGTGGGAGATAATCAAAGCTGGCTTTTTTACACACAAATTGATAGCTTTTGTCAGCTTTGATTTTATTGGTCTGTCTTCTTGTTAACCAAAGGTTAACCTCTTTATCAAATGTTCCTTTTTGAGGTAATCCAAGTCCTTTAAGAAAGCCATTACTTTTGGTATCTTTTACTCGAATCGCGAATTTTTGACCACTTTTTCTAATATGTTCGTACACGTTAAATGACTCATGACCACGATCTGCAATAATAATTGTCGGCTTTTCAAAAGTAAACTCATCAACCATTTGACACAAACTGCTCCGTTCGTCTAGCTGTCTAATTTTTTGGAAGTTTACCGATGCATAGTATTTATTTAATGGGTCATATAAAGCATTGAGATGAAAAGATCCTACAGATTTATCAAACTTTCCGATGGTGTAATGGGATTCAGGATCGTTTTCATCATAAGGAATATTAATATCGGAGCCATCATGAGCCAATAGTTGGTACCCTTTATATTGCTTGTTTTGGTTACTTGAAGGAATGGTTCGGTAGAAGAGTTGTTTGAAAGCTTCAATCTTTATTTTACTTCGAGCCTGTACAAATGCGGAAGCAGTTGGCGTTTGAAGTGTAAAATCAAAGTAAGAGAGTAATTCACTAGAAAGACTTTGTCCACCGAAAGAGAGAATAATTTTGAGAGTGGTCTCAAAAGATAATTTTCTATTTCGTGAAAAATCAAGCGGAGATTGAGCAAAAATTTCAGGTTGATTTGTAATACAGCGAATTTGATCTTCTAAATTTTGTTTGATTTTATGAGCTGCTTGAAGTGTGGATGAAATGTTGATAGTATTAGACATAAGGGCACCTCCAGAATACGTAGCGCTATGACGTTTTATTATTGTTAAAATAATTGTATCAAGAGAGTGTCCTTTTACATAGAAAAAATAAAGCAGGGAAACTTAAATGTTTTCCTGCTTTTTGCCTTAACTTAATGACATTGGAGTATACTCTATTGGGTTCCTACCAACTAATTAAACGAGCTTAATTAAGTCAACTCCCAATGAACAATTAACCTCATCAAACTTTAGTTTTCTAACTTTTTAGAAGGATTACTCTGAAAAATAGTGAATATGTTAATTGACTGAATCTAGGTTTCGTAACGATTTATGACCAAAAAATATTTTCTAAATTATATGAATCCAAAAAGATTATCCAGAGAAAAAATTGCTGTACGCTCTTTTTAATGATTCTTTTTTAATATTCGTTTTTCTAAATTTACATGTCGAGGTGAAAATTTCGATTATTCATTTTATAGAGGATCTTGTAATATAAGAGATGCAAATAAGGATTCAAGTTGAGCCTTATTTTGTTTAATTATTTTTATCGAAAATCTTCGTTTTTAAGAACGGATATTTGTTATTTATCACTTAAAATAGAAAAGCTAATCTAATCACTTTTTCAAGACATCTGATTCTATCGGATGTCTTTTTTTTGTGGTCTCCTTAAAAACGAAGAATTTTGAGAAAAACATTAAAGGAGGAGGGAAGATGCGAAAAACGGTTGGTCAGATGATTGCACTATTTGTGCTAATAATAGCGATGCAGTTTCCGCTACTGGTATACGGTACAGAGATCCAATCCGTCGAGTCAGAAGGATCGATTGGATTTACTGGAACCTATGAACCAATCGGTTCACCAGATCCACCCCCCAGCACCAGCCCCCAAAAGCCAGGCGGCACTTTACCGAAAACCAATACGATCGGTAGTTCAATCGGGCTATGGGTCGGCAGTTTCTTAGTGGGTGGCGTTTTAGTAGTTTTAGGGTACAAAAGAAGAGAAGCAACACAAAAAATAATGGAATGAAAGAAGGAATTTAAGTATGAAATTTATTCGTTTAGCAACTGTAGCTGCATTATCAACCACGATCTTTGCCGGAGGCATACAAGTCTTCGCTGAAGATGCGGTGCCAGAGGAAACAAAAGAAGTCCGTAAAGCAACTACTGATGGTCAGATCACTTTCATCCCAAGTAATGACGATACGATCGTTGATCCTGGACCGGATGGTCCTGATGTAACTATTCCGCCAGTCACTGGTCCTGATGGAGAAAACAAAGGGCCTTTGACCATTGCAACCGTGCCAACGATGAACTTTGGTTCTCAAATTATCTCGACGACGGATAAGAATTACAACATGGTCGCTGAAAGACAACAAAAAACAGGAACAACCGGTGAAGAAAACAAGGTGCCTTATGTGAGTTTGGCACAAGTTCAAGACACTCGCGGAACGAACAAGGGATGGGAACTAAGTGTTAGCTTAACTGAATTCCAAGCTCCTACGGATACCCTAAATAACGTATTAAAAGGTGCGAAAATCACGTTATTCGATCCGACCCTTCTTTACAGTGTTAACGATGAAAATCAGGCGCCTACTATTCACTCAAGCGGGTTAGAATTGATTCCAAACAATGATGCAGTGCCAATTATGACTGCAGCAGTTAAAAAAGGGAGTGGAACCTCGACGACTGTTTGGGGCGACCATGACGCGATCGCAAAACAAGTAGAAGATGGGGTAGCTGTCGTAGAAAATGAGGCAATCCAACTGTTTGTTCCTGGCTCGACTGCCAAAGATGCAGTAACGTATACCTCTACATTGACATGGGAATTAGAACTAACACCTGATAATGAGGCACCTGATGAGGTTTAAGAAGTAACCATTTCCATGTTCCATTAGTCACTGGCAGCGTTACAGATTTCTGTGGCGTTGCTTTTTTTAGAAAGGATTATGACAAATGAGACACAAACGATCGATCCAAAGTGGGCTGTGGCTTCTAGTAGTGCTTTTCTTTTTCTTGCCCGTTTCAGCCCAAGCCGAAGAGACGACCTTAAATACACATGTCACCCCGCTTTTCCCAGAAAGCCAAGTAGATGAAAGTAAGGGCTATTACGAGCTACTACTTGCTCCTGATCAAAAAGAGACATTACAGGTGAAAGTCGGCAATTCCAGTTCAGAACCAATTAACGTTCAGGTGACACCGCATACGGCTTATACGAATACCTTGGGAAATGTCGAGTATGGCAAAGATGCCGAAGAAGCGGATCCAACCTTAATCCATTCCTTGGATGAGCTGATGACTCCTTCAGAGGTCATTACCTTAGCTGGAAATGAAACAAAGGTCATAGAAATTCCTCTTCAAATGCCTAAAGACGCTTTTGAAGGGTATTTAGCCGGTGGTTTACGGATCACCGAAGTCAAAGAAGAGGAAGAAAGTGAAGCTCCAGAAGGAGAAGGTGTAGCGATCAAGAATGAGTTTGCCCATGTGGTCGGTGTGGTCGTCAGTAATAGCAGAGATTCGGTGCAACCGGAGTTGGAACTATTGGATGTGTTTGCGGATCAATTGAACTACCGCAATGTGATCAGTGCCACGTTACAAAACTTTACGCCTACTTTTGTTAATCAATTGGCGGTGGAAGCTACCGTGAAACGAGCAGGGGAGAACGACGTTCTCTATAAGGCGGAAAAAGAAATGATGCAGATGGCCCCAAATTCGAACTTTAACTTCCCGATTTCTTTAGAAGGAGATCGCTTTCGCAGCGGAAACTACGTGTTAGAACTAACGGCAAAGTCAGGAGACAATGAATGGTCTTGGACACGTGAGTTTACGATCGATGCCGACGATGCCCGTAAGTTGAACCGAGAAGACGTCATGATCGACAACAGTCCAAATTGGTGGATGATCGGAACCATCAGTTTATTGATTCTATTGGTCATCATCCTGCTTTACTTCGTTTTAAAGAAAAGAAAGCAAGAAAAAAAGCAAAAAGAGTAGGAGGGATTTAGAGTGAACATTCGCAAATACGTTGTAGTATGCACGACTCTTTTACTATTAGCACAATGGCTACCCGTTACTATCAGTCAGGTCTATGCAGAAACGAATGGACCAGTAGATGAGCAGGCACTCACTGCTTTTCGCAGCCATCTACCAGATTATGTAGCAATGAGTACCAATACTGTTACACCGGTCGAGGAAGCACCACCAGCAGTTCAAGAGTTTTCATTTGTAGAAAAGACTTCTCGGACAGGCACAAATCAACCGGTTATCTTACGTTTTACAAGTACCTATCCTGCAGATGAGGTTCTAGTACGGATACCGAAGGAAGGCCAAGTATTGGCAAGTTATTTTTCTGATGGGGAGTCCATCACGCATTCCCATGGAGAGTACTGGACGCTTCACACCAAAGGACAACAAACAGAATTTACTCTTCCTGTGGTGTTTGAGACAGCGGGAAACTACTTCTTGACTGTCGATCATGACGCGGATCATTTCTATTTAGAAGTAGAGGAAAGCACTCTAAAATCAGAGGACCAGAAATCTTCTGATATAAAGGATCAAGAAAATACTGATTTCAAAGAGCCGCCACTTGAAAGTCAAGATGCAGAAGTGATGAGTGATATTCCCGTTGCAGTTCAACCAGTCATTGCAGCTGAGAAGAACCTATCGATACCCGAAGAACTAATTCAAACAGAAACAAATCGGATTTTGAAAGCCTCTGTTGATCCTCAGACAAGGTCAGCTCCAATTAGAAATTGGTCTCAATTTAGAAGTGCATGGAATGACCGAAATACTTCCTCAATAGTACTTACTGAGTCAATTTCCTTTTCTGGCTCGATTTTAGGAAGTTCATTAAACACCAGAAACACCTCGGTGAATATTATAGGCAGACCCGCAACTCAAGCTCGTGTAGTACTCAATATGTCTGGCTCTAACAATAATTTAGAGCTGAGTGGAGCAGCTACTTTAGAAGTAAGTGATTTTTCTTTATTGGGGGGAGACAGCAATGATCCTATTATTAAACATAATGGTAGCGGTCTAGTTGATATAAATAATATGCTTGCAGCATATAATAACAATGCATCTATTATTCATGCTCAATATATTAATCTAAGAGGATACTTTGACTTGTCTTCACCTTGGGTTGGTCCTGCGATATCTTTGGTTCGTAGTGGAACACTAACTATAACTCCAGCACCAGATAGAAGAAGCTATATATCATCTAGGGATGGTGTTGCCAATAATGGTATAAAACCTATTGAATCTGACTCTTCCAGCAGGATTATAATAAATGCAAATAGACTGACAATGGCAATGAATTCTTCTACGCCTAAGTCATCTTGGCATTCTGTCAATGCCACTCTCACTGGGGTGAATGGCTCACAAGTACTAACTAGTGAATCGGATCCAAATGACTTTGAAGAACGTTACACCCAACTGTTCAGAGAATCATGGTATAGCACACTTATATTTAATGGATCTGGGATTTCTTGGGTCGCTCCCCCGCGCCCTTCCTATGTACTTTCCTTAGAAGCGAGTCCTACTGTTGGGGGAATGCCTATGGCAGAAACAACAACGATTATTCAAGGGGAGACAACCATGATTCATGCGAATCCAGCGGAGAGATTTGACTTTCTTCGTTGGGAAATAGTATCCGGAACCGGAAGCCGTATTTTAAACCCCACAAATGCAACGACTACTTTTACAATGGGGACTACTGATACAGTTGTACAAGCAGTCTATCAAAAGAAACAAGGGGGAGACATAACGGTTGAATATGTCGATAATGCTCTAAAGGAACTGGCAGAACCAGAAATTATCAGCGGGCTGATTGATGAAGAATATGAGACGAAGGCCAAGGAAATTGAAGGATATTCTTTAACGGAAATACCCACAAATGCATCAGGACAATTTACCGAAGAGGCCCAGACTGTTACTTATGTATATACTAAAGATACTCTAGATCCTGTGTTACCAGTCGATCCATTGGCACCTGACCAAGAAGTGGATCCGGAAAATCCCCCAGAACTTCCTGAAGACCAAGGAGCACTCAGTATTGATTTTGCGTCACATTTTTCGTTTGGAACCCAAGGCATTTCTGCACAGACCAAGTGCTATTATGCCCAACCGCAACGCTTGTTGAATCTGGACGGCACCGTCAATGACGCCGAAGAACGACCAAATTATATCCAAGTCAGTGATCGTCGTCCAGAAGAAGAGCGCCACGGCTGGCAATTAGCAGTTACACAAAATAGTCAGTTTATGGATTCTCAAAATAATCCACTTAGAGGGGCGCGATTGTTGCTTAATAACCAACAATTTGCGTCTGTCCAAGAATCCAGCGAACCGATGCTACAAAATCAAGACGGCGTGGTCTTGATCCCAGAAGAAAAGACGCCCCTTGTGCGCGCACAAGACGGCCAAGGCTCAGGCACGTGGGTCTATCGTTTTGGTGATCGAGAAAGTGCAGGAGAAAGTGTTGCCCTTGAAGTGCCGCCAACGGCGGATCCAAGAACAACAACCTATCAAACGACCCTCACCTGGGAATTAAGTGCTGTCCCCGACAATTAGCCGAAAAAGAAAAGGGCCGCGGCTCTTTTCTTTTTCTTCGTAGAAAGGAAAGAAAAAAGATGCAGACTTTATTTCATCAGTTGATCTTTACTACCAAGACCAAACGTTGGCTGATTTTGTTGGCAACCTTAGAAGAAGAAGAACACGTCATAGCCCAGAATCTGATCGAACAAACCGGCTTTGGCCGACGAACGATTCTAGAGGATCTGAAGGCGATCAAGGTCTATTTTAGTGACTCGATCCAATTGATTGGGGATGGGAAGGGCTATCATTTTTCGTTTCTTGACCCAAAGGGGTATTATAGGATGAAACAAGCACTACTGGATGAAGAGAAGCTTTTTCTTTTTGTGGATCAGTTAGCTTCCGGAAAGTGTTTGGACAATCAGCAGTGGGTCGCTTCCCTCGGGATTTCTAATACAGGATTTCAGCGGATGAAGCGGCAGTTTCAAACGGTGTTAACCAAACACTATGGAATAAAACTTAGATCTAAAACCAATCAATTGAGTGGGAAAGAAGCGGGGATCCGCCAGTTTCTCTATGATTTTTATTTCACTTTGCCCTTATACCCTACAGTTCTTCAGGAACACATTCGATCCCTACATCAGGGAAAAGCAACTTTTAAAGAAGGTCCTTGGCATTTGGACCCCACGCTGTTCAATCAATGGCTGAAACTGATTCAACTTCGGATCGACCAAGGCTATTTTTTACCGGATCAAGGCATACACAGAGACCTACAAACGGCACTTGTTCAGGCGTTGGATCAACAAGTGAACCTTGCACTTCCAGATCCAGAAAAAGCGGCATTGTTTTTGCTTTCCCTAGATGAAAACCAATTTCTGACCCCTTCGACTCAACGAGCCTTTATCCAAACCTTTTCACCAACAAAGGAGCCATACAGGCTAGTACGTGAGCCCGAAGGGCTGGCCTATCAGCTGTTTGATACCTTGCTTTGTTTGATGGAGAGGTTCTTCCAACTGCCACCTCTTGAAGAAGAGATACAGGAAAGCCGAAAGAAGGACGTGTTGTTAGCTACGTTCATGAGACAGTTTTCTGCCCAGAAAAAGCGATACAGTAATACCATCGCTGTTTCTTATGACTTGACGGGTCCTTCAGCGTTAAAGCATTGGATCAAAACAGAAGTGGAAGCAACGGGGAACGAAAGAGGCCTCCATTTTATCGATGCCCCTTTGGCGAACCACCTAGGAGTCCTTCGACAGATCCGAGTAACGAATCAAGCACAACAATTGAATTCTACCGGGGAGATTCAATTGCCAACATTTCCTACCAAAGAAGTGATTCAGCGGGTATTGTCTGGTTATTCTTAACAAGTATTAAAAAAAAACGAGTGGAAAAAGTGAGGAGATAGGGATGCGCGAATTACAAATTGCTTTTATTACAAATGCCGAGGTTCGACGATGGATGCGAATCTTGACTATTATTGAACGAGAACACCATTTTACGATCGTGGCGTTGAGTGAACGCTTGATGATCTCCCAACGAACGATGGTCAAAGATATTCAAGCAATCAAAAGTTACTTTGGGAAGACCATTGAATTGCTTTCACTGTATAACGGTTTTCATTTTGACGAACGTGACCGAGTAGGGTACCAAGAAAAGAAAGAACAGCTGTTAGAGAACGAAGTTCTCCTTGAGATTGTTGGGACGATTTTTTACGGAGAACCTGTCGCACTGGCTGATTTGGCACACCAATACAATTACGCAGAAAGTACACTGCGTCGATTTTTAGTAAAAATTGAACCGATCTTGGCTGAATACGGCCTATCATTGACCCTTACCCCCGTGAATGTTGTAGGGGAAGAAATCAATATCCGCAAGTTCTTTTTTGATTTTTATTACAGCAGTGAACAGACACCCTTTACGATCCGTCCCCCCGAAGGGCTGCATCCATTGATTCTAAACGAACTATCTGGCAAACTGGGGAGTTATGAGTTGGGGACAGGGACGACCGTTTCTGCTTTTTATTACCATCTGTATATCACGATGGTTCGCGTCAAACAACACCAGTTTATTTCATTGCCTGAGGGGTTAAAGAACGTCGATTATCAGGAAAAAGATTTTCAGCTACTTTATTCTTTACAAGCGAGGATCCATGAGGAATATGAGATCTATCTGCCAAAGGAAGAATTCGCTTGGGTCCATCTATCGGTCATTTCTAAGCGAACGATCCATCGTGTGGATCAAGAACGCACATTCAGTCAACGATTCAACCAGTGGGACGGCCTCGAACAAGTGGTATCAGATTATCTGTCGGATCCCTTCTTTGACCAATGGGCTACCGACACGTTAGGGGGATTTATGACGTCGTTTTTGGTCTCACGTCTGATGAATGAAGCGCTAAGTCCAGTTTTAAATAAAGAATTAGTGGAAGTTCGTCAGATGGTTAAAGAAACCTATGGGCAAATTTATGAGATCAATGACTACTTCTTACAAACGCATGCCCAGGTTCTCCCCTTTTCCGCAGCTACCATTGAAGATGTGGCGGTCAGTTTTACGTTATACATGGACATGTTGTTTCGTTATTACCAACCTGTCAAACAGGTTTTGTTTTTATTAGAAGGTGATTATTTAGTGGTTCAATCAATCCGGCTACAAGCCCGAGAACTTTTGAGCGCGCATAATCACTTACTCTTTATTCCACTGCAGGAGTTGACGCAAGAACGCTTGAATGACGAACAGATTGATTTGATTGTGACAAACTACCGCCCGTACCTTTTAGATTATGTGCTTAAAACGGAGTATGTTCTGATGAACAGTATCCCCACCGATCAAGATTGGGCACGGGTCAAACATCAGTTGAATCCATTGATCGATCGGATCGTTTTGTAAAAGAAAGAAGGAAAAGAAGGATGACAGGATTTACGACAAAGGAGGCCTATTTACAGGGCTTTCATAAAATTTTTGAAGCAGCAGAAAAACGAGAAAGCCCAGTCCTAAAGGACTATTTACACACGCAAACGGACCGATTGGAGACCCTCATTGCACAACTCTCTCAAGATAATTTTTGGCAAGCCTGGCCAGAGATCTTAGGGATCGATGCGAAGCTGGGAATTGTCTCGGAATTGCTTGTCTTTGAAGATTTTTCAAATGAGGAAATCATTCGAATGGTTGAAACGGATTATCGCACCTATTTCAAAGAACTGTGCGGGTATGATCACAGTATGGAACCGAAACATTCCATGATTTTCAATGTTTTATGATGGATCAATGGGGGACCGTCCCAATCGTTAGGAAAAAGATTTTGTAGAGTGTTCAAAAACTAAAAGTTATTGCTTCTTTTTTATTGTTCCTTTAGCAGTTAACTTAATTAGGTTCAGTAAGATATTTTCCTAGAGTCCAACAGAGTATACCCTGGTGGTCTTTCTGTTTAGCTGTTGAACACTTAAATTAGAAAATGACATCGAAGTTGAGCAGGAAAAATAAAAGGTAAGGAACAAAAACTTAAAGATTTTTGTTCCTTATCTTCTCTTTTTTTGCGCGCTAATTATTCTCTCCCATTCATTCTGATGAATTCGTGATTTTATTTCTTTTTCAGGATTTACTTTCTAAATATGCATGACGAGGTGAAAATTGTGATTTTTAATATTGAATAAATTATTATAAGATAATGAATATAAAGAAGGTTGAAAGATAAGCCTTTTTTGTACGCTAAAAATTATTAAAAACCATCGTTTTTGGGAGTACAGCAAAAATAGACATCCGGACTTATCAGATGTCTAAAGTAATGTTGTTAAATTGGGGTTTCGATAACTTGATACATATAAGTATTCGTTATTCCAAAAACGATAGTTTTTGAGATAGATCTTAAAGGAGGAGGGAAGATGCGAAAAATAGTCGGTCGTATGATTGGTCTGCTGGCCCTAATCATAGCGCTACAATTTCCGTTACATGTGTATGGTACACAGGTCCAATCCGTCGAGTCAGAAGGATCTATTGGATTTTCAGGAACTTATGATCCGATCGGAGCACCAGATCCACCTCCCAGCACCAGCCCACAAAAGCCAGGAGGCACTTTGCCGAAAACCAATATGATTGGTAGCTCACTTGGACTATGGATCGGCAGTTTCTTAGTGGGTGGCGTTTTATTAGTCTTAGGGTACAAAAGAAGAAAAGCAACACAAAAAACAATTAAATGAAAGTAGGAATTTAAGCATGAAATTTATTCGTTTAGCAACTGTAGCCGCATTATCAACAACGATTTTCGCAGGAGGAGTACAAGTCTTTGCTGAAGATACAGACCAAGATTCAAAAGAAGTACGTAAAACAACAACGACCGGTCAGGTCACCTTCACTCCAAATATTGAAGACACAGTAGTAGAACCTGATCCGGAAGGTCCAGAGGTGACGATTCCACCAATTCCTGGTACAGGACCACTAACTATTGCAACAGTTCCAACAATGAACTTTGGGACGAAAGTGATCTCAACTGCGGATGAACATTACAATATGATTGCTGAAATGCAACAGAAAGCCGGAACAACAGGCGAAGAAAACATGATTCCTTATATCAGTATGGCACAAGTTCAAGACACCCGCGGAACGAATGAAGGATGGGAACTGAGCGTGAGTTTAAGTGAGTTTCAAGCAGAAACTGATACCCTAAATAGTGTGTTAAAAGGTGCCCAAATCACGTTACTTGATCCTTCTCTTCGTTACAGTGTGAATGATGCAGATCAGGCACCAACGATTCACGCAAGTGGTTTAGAGTTGATTCCAAATGAAGATGCCGTGCCGATCATGACGGCTGCTAACCAAAAGGGTGGCGGAACTTCTTCCGTTGTTTGGGGAGATCATGATGCGCTTGCAAAACAAGTGGAAGATGGGGTAGATGTCGTTGAAAATACGGCGATCCAACTGTTTGTTCCTGGCTCGACCGCCAAAGATGCGGTGACGTATAGCTCAACATTGACATGGGAATTAGAACTAACACCTGAGAATGAGGTTTAAGAAGTAACCATTCCTATTTCCATGTTCCATTAGTCACTGGCAGCGTTACAGATTTCTGTGACGCTGCTTTTTTAGAAAGGATTATGACAAATGATACACAAACAATCGATGCAAAAAGGACTATGGCTGCTTATAGCGCTTTTCTTTTTCTTGCCACATCCGACAGTCCAGGCCGAAGAAGCGGGTTTGAATACGTACGTTACCCCTCTTTTTCCAGAGAGTCAAGTGGATGAAAGTAAAGGATACTATGAATTGTTACTCTCTCCTGGGCAAAAAGAGACTTTGCGACTAGAAGTCGGCAATTCCAGTTCAGAACCAATCAACGTTCAGGTGACGCCGCATACGGCTTATACTAATACTTTGGGGAATGTCGAGTATGGTAAAGATGCTGAAGAAGTGGATCCAACCTTACCCTACTCTTTGGATGAGTTGATGACTCCTTCGGAGGTCATTACTGTAGCGGGAAATGAAACAAAGGTCATAGAAATTCCTCTTCAAATGTCTAAAGACGCCTTTGAAGGGTATTTAGCGGGCGGTTTAAGGATCACCGAAGTAAAAGAAGAGGAAGATAGAGATGCTCCAGAAGGAGAAGGCGTAGCTATCAAGAATGAATTTGCCCATGTGGTAGGTGTGGTCGTCAGTAATACCCGAGACTCGGTGCAACCGGAGTTGGAACTATTAGATGTGTTTGCGGATCAATTGAACTATCGAAATGTGATCAGTGCCACGCTACAAAACTTTACGCCCACTTTTGTCAATCAATTGGCGGTGGAAGCTACCGTGAAACGAGCAGGGGAGGACGATGTGCTCTATAAGGCTGAGAAAGAAATGATGCAGATGGCCCCAAATTCTAATTTCAACTTCCCGATTTCTTTAGAAGGCGACCGTTTTCGAAGTGGGAACTATGTCCTAGAATTAACAGCTACATCGGGAGAGAATGAATGGTCATGGACGCGTGAATTTACGATTGAAGCCGATGAAGCCCGCAAGTTAAATCGAGAAGACGTAATGATTGATTCTGGTGTCAATTGGTGGATGATCGGTGCGATTATTTTGCTCATTTTAATGCTTGGGCTTGTTCTTTACCTGATGTGGCAAAAGAAAAGAGCACGTGAAAGCGAAGAAGAAGTATAGAGAGGAGGATTCCATGAGAAAGCTAATGAAAAAAGGAACGCTCATTTTAGGGACGATGATTCTTGTTCTGCATGCATTCCTCCTGCCAGTAGGCATCGTCTATGCGGAAACCACGGATAAAAAAGAAGCGGGGCAAGTGCAGGAAGAAGAACAATTGGCACTTCCATCCATAAAAAACTATCTAGAAGTGGAAAAGGAAGGCAATCCTCGCTTTTCCTTTCCTCGCTCTCGCCTTCAAGGAACGGTTGAAGAGCCATTGAAGGTGACATTTGTTTCAGATCAAGAGGTGACAGAGGCAAGAATTACCCTTCCGAAGGAAGCAAAGCTGGTAAAAGACCAGTTACAAGCTGGAGTTACCGTCAACCAAGAAGAAGAATCAGATGAATGGGTGATTCAAGCGGAGCGTGCGCAACAAACGTTTGTGCTTCCAGTGGTATTTAAATCTGAAGGTAATTATGATGTGTCCGTCGAAGACGTAACTGCGACACTTGAAATATCGGAAAAGGAAGAAACGGAGACTGAAGATCAATCAGAAATGAATCAGGATTCATCTGATGAATCAAATGAAGAACATGAGCAATATCCAAATACGACTAAACAATCAGAAGAAAAAGAAGCGCCTGTAGCAACCGAAGAATCGAAAAAGGAAGCTATTCCTTCTGAGAACGAAACATTCAAACAGGCAGTCTTTGATGGAAATACAGAAGAAGTCTCAACAATGGCTGCATTCAGAGAAGCAGTCGCAAATCCTGAAGTCAGCATTATCTCTGTTCAAGCGAATTTGTCAGAATCTGTCGCAAATATTATGCATGTGAATCGTCCGTTACTTATCCAAGGGAATGGGTATACTTTGACATTTGGAAATAATGGATTTTATTTTCAATTAGAAGCTGTAGAAGAAGTGACTACCTTCCGAATAGAAAATGCGACAGTTACAAAAACAGGCACAACACCTTTAGTCAATTCAGCAACAGATGTCAGTCACAATTGGATCTTAGAAATAGAAGATGTAACAGAAGTCAATGCAAATACGATGCGTCTAGCATCAATTCCAGAAGGTATGGTTCAATTTACAGGTGGTATGAGTAATTTTACACGCACAAGTTCTACAGAAACTTTTATTGAAGCAAAAGAAGTCAAAGCAATCAATCAAGCGCAGGTAACGATTAGTCGAGGTAACTCCACAATTTTTCTGGCAGCCGCGACGGTTTCTGAACCTAAACTAACAATTGAAAACGACGCAAATTTATCAATTACTACGACTTCGGGTGTGGCAAATACAATTGATTTTAGAGGAGAAAATGCGGAAATTGCACTACAATCTGGTGGGTATTTAACGATTAGTACAGTAGGAACGGCTACTGCTCCTACTGATATAAGGAATAATACGATTGCTTTGACTGGAGCAGGACCGAAAATCACCGTTCGTGATAAAAGCAATTTGACTACGACAAGTACTGCTGCTAAAAGAGGGTTACATCTATCCGGAAATAACCCACAGGTGATCGTGGATGGTTCGAAATTATCTGCGAACTCAGCCACACAGTCAGCAATGAATCTGTCAGGAAATAAACCTCAAGTAATGGTGGATAGCTCAGAACTATCAGTTATCTCTACCACACAGTCAGCAGTAAATTTATCAGGGGATGAACCATCATTTTCTGTAACGAATAGTCATACTGACATTCGTTCTACAACAGGAGCCACACTCTCCTTGGCAGGTATGTCACCTATAGTCAACTATGTGGGATCTACAGGTGGTTTAACAAGCACTACTGGTCAACGGTTAAATTTGATTGGAGACAATCCTCAGTTATCATTGGATCAGACCCAATTGTCAATCTCAGCTACAACTGGTCGTGGAGTGTATTTAGAAGGAATGACACCACAAGTCTTATTAAATGAAAGTAACATTGAAATAACAGACACTGGTGCTTCTCAGGGAATGATTTTAGTTGGAGCAGATGCATTACTCTCGTTAGAAGAGAATAGTAACTTAATAGTGAATGGAGCAGGTACAGGAATACTCGAAAATATTCAAATTGGCTCCAACAATCCTCGTCCAGAACTCTCACTGATTGGTGCTTCTAAAGTGACGGTCACTACCACGAGTGGTATAGGTAGCGCTTCTGATACGGCTAATAATGCTCTACACTTGCGTGGCGAGCAACCAAAAATGACGATATCAGAAGAATCAGAGCTTAATATTTCGGTAACTTCCAACGCACGACGAGGAGTGTATTTAAATGGAGTAAAGGCTGATCTAACAATTAAGGACAGTCAATTAAATGTAAATACATTGACAGGACAGGCCTTAAACCTTAATGGAGACGAGGTCGCCTTCTATACTACAAACAGTAAAACCACCCTAGAAACTACTAGTGGTACAGGTATTAGTTTTTCCGGTAAAGATTCCTCTTTACAGACCACAAGTGCAGACATGACCATTCAAACCACTAGTGGTACAGGTGTTAGTTTTTCCGGTAAAGATTCCTCTTTACAGACCATAAGTGCAAATATGACCATTCAAACTACTAGTGGTACAGGTGTTGATTTTTCCGGCGAAAATCCAGCTATACGAGCTATGAGTACAAATATGACGATTCAATCTACTACTGGACAACGGATGAATCTTATTGGTGCTTTGCCTAAACTAGTATTGGATAACAGCCATCTAAGGATGGATGCTACGACTGGACGAGGGGTTTATTTGCAAGGTACCACTCCACAAGTACTTCTAAATGAGAGTGATATTGAAATGATAGATACTGGTGCCTCGCAAGGAATGATTTTGGAAGGTACAGATGCCTTACTTTCTTTAAAAAATAATAGTACCTTCAATATTTCTGGTGGTGGAACAGGTACTACTGAAAACATTCAAGTCGGTAATAACAATGCAAGACCTAAGATAAACTTAGAATATGGCTCAGAATTAGGAGTAACTACTACTAGTGGATCAGGTGCCGGATCTAACACAAACAATAATGCACTCCATCTCAGAGGAAGTGATCCAGAACTAAATGTAGCAGACAAATCAAGCATTTCTATTGATGTTACTTCTGGCAATCGCCGTGGCATAGTGTTGACTGGGAATAATTCATCCACACTCGTTGAGTCTAGTGATGTAAGTTTGAAGTTAGGAGGTAGCGGCGTAGGTTATTCTGCAACTGGAGCTACTAATAAATTAGCCATTTCAAAGAGTAAGTGGGAGGCGAACGGAGGCTCCGGACACAATATTCATATGGACGGGGACAATAGTATGGTATTACTTGATAACTCTGATGCTATTTTTGAAGCAGCCAGCTCTGGTAGGAATATTTGGTTAGATGGAGCAGATTCAGTTCTAGCTGTAGAAAATGGCGCTCAGTTAAATGCAAAATCTGAGGATGCCAACAGTATAACGATACATGGTGCACGGGCATTATTACAAATGAGCGGTTCTAAATCAAACATGGACATTGTTAGTAATGTCAGTGAGGCTGAGTTAAATGCAGCAGTTTTTTTAGGTGCAGCTACTACAACTGCGGGAGCTACAAATCCTAATGCAGAAGTTAGATTGACTGAAGGTGCAAAAATGAATGTACATGCGAATCGAGCCTCTGCATTAAGTTTACTTAGTTCGAATGGACAATTTAACCTATTAAATCTATCGGAATTAAATTTAACAGCAGGGAACACTGATTCATCAGCCAACGGTGCAGTTGCTGTCTTACGTTTTATACGTGCAGGAGGATATCAGTTTACAATAGACAATGCAAAAATGAACATAAGTAAATCTGGAGGAAGAACACCAGGTATTCGTATGTATGGTGGTAATAATCATATTTTAGTTAGGAACGGAGGGCAATTTTTCATCTATAATCCTGGAGATGGTGTCCCTAGAGATCAAGACACGTCCTCTGGCTTGGCAAATCAAGGGGTACATTATCCTAGGACCGGGGGTAATTCTTTTGTAGTTGATGGTTTGGGTTCTAAAGTTCAAATTATTGCGGACAACGGTGCAGCGATCGATATGGAAAATCAGGCGGGAGAAATTGAAGCACGAAATGGTGCTACTTTCATTGCCCAAGGACGAACAGCAACAGATGCGGGAGGGATTTTCAATGCTGGAAATTTAACTGTTCAGTTTGATAATCCGTTATTTATGGACTTTAGAAATACTCGTGTCGGTGGTGGGAATATATTTAATGCTAGTAGTGGATCGACATTAAACGCAATAAATAGTGATTTATCTGTTTGGAGAAAAGGCGCTGATTTAAATGGAGACCCAAATTTAGATTTCCGAAGTATTGATTATTCGTTTACTGGAACAAATTTTAATACGTTAAGAGAGACAAGTGACCCCACACAACTAAATACAGAAGTATTTGGCAACACAGGTTTAACTGCGTATAGTCGATTAAGTAGTAATAATGGGCGCTGGGCCATCGCAGATGAGCTGAGAGTACCAACCAATGCTGATAAGAAAATCTATGGGCGCGTGAGTCTTCCTGTAGGACTAGATGATAGCCGTCCAGCGTGGGATGATGAAGTGATCGTGACAGTCGAAGTAGAAGCTCCATCAGGACACACACAAGACTATACGACTAAGACCGTCGGTCATTCAGACGAATCACCAGGTATCAGTATCTACGGAGAAGCCCCACGTGGCGGACTTTTTGAAATTACCTTACCTGCCCCCCTTGAAGCGGGATCAAAAGTTCGAATCAGCCATGTAGAATTAACAAGTGGAGAACTGACCGAAGGCTTTGACCATCAGATTCTAACGAACACTGTGGAAGTCTTTCCAATTGTCCCTCCGGTACCTGCGAAATTCTCATCTTCTATCATTGGTGAAAATAGTAAAACCATCCAAGGGATTTCAGAAAATAAAGAGGTTGAAGTGACCGCAACGCATAATGGGCAATCCTTTGATACGTCGGAGGTCACTGTTAACGATGATGGCAGATTCACGCTTGATCTAAGTGAACTCGTACTAAAAGAAGACGATGAAATTCAAATATTTTTACGGGATAATGCAGGATCCGCAAAGGCCGCAGAGGTCGTTGCTCCACCTGAAACAAATAATGATCGAGGTAATATCAATCCGGCAACCGAGTTACTGTTTCATGATGTGGCATTTGAACCAGCGACGATTTTAACGGTTGGGAATCTTGGTCCTGTTTCACCGGTAGATCCGATGAATCCAGAAATTGAAGTAGATCCAGAAAATAAACCTGAGCTGGAAGAAGAACAAGGCTTATTAAGTATTGATTTTGCTTCTCAATTCACATTTGGCGAACAAGCAATCTCTACGCGAACGAAGCGGTATTATGCGCAACCTCAACGCTTGTTAAATCCTGATGGAACCGTCAATGAGGCTGAAGAGCGACCAAACTATATCCAGATCAGTGATCGACGGCCAGAAGAGGGACGTCACGGCTGGCAATTAGCAGTTACGCAAAACAATCAATTTACGGATCTACAGGAAAATAAACTAAGAGGGGCGCGTTTGTCTTTAACTAACCAACAATTGGAGTCTGTTCATGGAAGCGACGAACCAATATTGTATAATCAAGACGGTGTCACCTTAATTCCAGGAGAAAAGACTAAACTTTTGACCGCGCTCGATGGCCAAGGAGCAGGTACCTGGATCTATCGGTTTGGTGACGGTGAAAGTGCAAGCGAAAGTGTGGCACTTGAAGTCCCTCCAACCGCGAATCCAAGAGCAAGCACATATGAAACAACACTCACTTGGGAACTAAGTGTAGTTCCCGACAATTAGTCACAAGAAAGAGAAGGGCTGCGGCTCTTTTCTTTTTCTTCTTAGAAAGGAGAGATAAAATATGCACATTTTATTTGATCATTTAGTCATGGCGGATAAGACTAAACGCTGGTTGGTCTTATTGGCAACGTTAGAAGAAGAGGAACACGTTATCGCCCACACCTTAGTTGAGCAAACTGGTTTTGGGCGACGGACGATTATTGAGGACATAAAGGAGATCAAGGACTACTTTGGTGAGAGGATCCATTTGATCGGTGATGAGAAGGGCTATCACTTTTCCTTTCTTAACCCTAAAGGGTATTATAAGGAGAAACAAGCGTTACTGGATAAAGAGAAACTTTTTCTCTTGGTGGATCAGTTGGCTGCGGGAAAGTGTTTAGACAATCAACAGTGGGTGGCACATCTTGATGTTTCGAGTACAAGCTTTCAACGGATGAAACGACAGCTTCAAACGTTATTAACGAACTATTATGGGATAAAAATTGAATCTAAAACCAATCAACTATGGGGGGAAGAAGCGGAGATTCGCCAATTTCTTTATGATTTTTATTTCACCTTACCATTGTATCCCAGGTTTCTTTCAGAACATATTCAGGACCTATATCAGGAGAAAGTGGTGATTCGAGAAGGACCTTGGCACCTAGACCAAACTTTGTTTAATCAATGGCTGCGAATAGCCAAGCAACGGGTTGACCAGGGACATTGCTTACATGAAAAAGTGGCATATAAACAAGTTCAGACGACTCTAACCCAGGCTTTGGATCAACAGGTCAGTGTGGCTCTTCCAGGATCAGAAAAAGCCGCGTTGTTCCTCCTCTCATTAGATGAACGCCAGTTTCTGAACCCTATGACACAACAAGTATTTATCCACACATTTTCACCTGTGAGTGAGTATGAGTTACCAATGCGTGAGACCGAAGGTCTGACTTATGGTTTTTTCGAAACACTCCTCTTTTTAATGGAGGCCTTTTTCCAGTTGCCTACACTTGAAGCACCAGCACAAGTGCCGTATGCAAGCCGTGAGAAACCGTCTCCTTTAGACGTACTCATGAAACGTTTTTTAGCCGAGAAGAAAAAATATAGCCAGACGATTTATGTTTCCTATCAGCTAGTAGGCCCACGTGCTTTGACACGATGGATCAAACAGGAAGTTGAAACGATTTTAAAAAAATCTGGCTTACAGGCGGTTGAAGCTGCCCAAATGAATCCGCTCGGACTAGTACGCTATGTACAAATCGTGAATCAACCACAAGCTAGAAACGCTCGTGCAACGATTGAACTTCCCTACGTACCTAGCAAGGAGAAAATCGCTGAAGTGCTCTCTGTATTTTCTGAGTCAAGATGATTTAACGGTCAGGAAAGATAAATATTTGAAAAAGTGAGGAGGAAAAAAGTTGCGTGAGTTTCAGATGGCTTTTATTACCAGCGCAGAGGTCAAGCGATGGATGCAGGTGTTAAGTGTGATGGAACAAGAACGGCGTTTTACGATTGGAGAGCTGAGTGAACAACTAGCTATTTCACAACGTACCTTAATAAAAGATATTCAAACATTCAAAAAATATTTTGGTACAAGCATCGAATTACGTTCGAATTACAGTGGGTATCATTTTGAAGAACGAAATCGTAGTGACTACCAAGAGAAAAAAGAACAACTGTTGGAAAACGAAGTGCTATTTGAAATCGTGGGAAATGTTTTTTGTGGAAAAGATTTTACAATAGCTGACTTAGCTCACCAATACAGTTACGCAGAGAGTACTTTACGAAGGTTTTTTTTAAGAATCCGACCGGTATTAGCTGAGTATGAGTTAACATTGGCTTTTAATCCAGTCAATTTTTTAGGGGAAGAAGTCAATATCCGAAAGTTCTTTTTTGATTTTTATTATAGCAGTGAACAGACTCCGTATACAATCCGTCCGCCAGAAAGCTTACATACGTTGGTCTTGAATGAACTGTCTGGTAAATTGGGGAAGTATGAATTGGGTACAGGAATCACGATTTCAGCCTTTTATTACCATCTTTATATCGCAATGGTCCGAGTCCATCAAAACCATTTTGTGTCCTTACCTGAATGGCTAAAAGCAAGCATTTATCAAGAAAAAGATTTTCAGTTGCTTTATTCTTTACAAGAAAGGATCAAAGAGGAATATGAGATTTATCTACCAAAAGAAGAATTTGCTTGGATCCATTTATTGATTATTTCCAAACGGACGATTCATCGTGTGGACCAAGAACAAACTTTTAACCAACGATTCAGCCACTGGAAGGATCTTCAGTTTATCGTGTCAGATTACCTTTCTGACCCTTTCTTTGAACAGTGGGATACGAATACTCTAGGACAGTTTATGACCTCTTTTTTCATTTCGCGTTTGATGAATGAAGCAGTGGGTCCGGTGTTGAACAAAGAGCTAGAAGAAATCCATTGGATGGTGAAGAAAAGCGATAAACAGATTTATGAGGCCCATAAACAATTCCTCTTAAAACACGCCCAAGTACTCAGTTTTTCTGCCCAATATTTTGAAGATATCGTGGTGAGTTTTACGACATATATGAACTTATTGTTCCACTATTACCAACCGGTCAAAAAAGTTTTATTTTTATTAGAAGGTGACTACTTAATAGTTCAATCGATTCGAATGCAGGCACGTGTACTATTAGGAGAATATCATAAGCTGTTGTTTATGCAGCTTCAAGAATTGACGCCGGAACGTTTAAATGATGTGCATGTTGATTTGATTGTAACGAACTATCGACCGTATCTTTTGGATTTCGCTCTTGACACGGATCATATTCTTATGAGCAGTATTCCTACGGCGCAAGATTGGGCAAGAGTCAAGCATCAGTTGAATCCACTGATCGATCAGGAAACATTTTAAAAGAAGGAATGAAAAAAATGACGACATTTTTTACAAAAAAAGCGTATCTGGAGGGCTTTAAAAGTATCTTTGAAGAGGCTGAAAAGCGAGCAAGTGAAGACCTAAAGGTCTATTTAAACACCCAGATCCAACAATTGGAGACCTTAGTGAGTCAGATCTGTCAGGAAAATTTTTGGGAAATATTTCCGGAGATCTTAGGAATCGATGCCAAGATGAGGCTATTAGCAGATTTGCTCAACTTTGATAATTTTCTAGATGTGAAAGAAATACTTAGAATCGTTGAAAGTGACTATCTCACCTACTTCAAAGAACTATGTGGGTACAATCGTAGTATGCATCCAAATCATTCCATGATTTTTAATGTGGTATGATGGATCGACTGCTTGTGGATTATATTCAAGAACTGGAAAAGCTGACTTAGAGGAGGGTGAAGTGAATGGTTGTTTTTTCAAGACTCGTTTTTCAAATTTTTTTAATTTTATAATATCAGTACCTAATATTTTCCTTTTGTTGAAAAATATAAAGCATTCTCAATGGCTATATAGATTATCGAAAACTATACGAAATCCTTACACAAAAAAATAGACGAAATATTACTCTATTTTATGTGCTTTATTTCACAATGTTTTATATTTAAAATATAGGAGGATATTATTAGTTAAAAGTTGAAGCCTATATTATTTAAGGGAGATAAAAACTAAAACAGTTGCTTAGTATATTTGATCGGAAAAGATAGTAATTATAAAATATTTTTAAAGGAGAAAGTAGTTATGCAGAATAGAAAGTTTAGAATGTGGAACCTTTTGTTAATCCTATCTTTTATAAACTTTATCAGTTTAAGTCCTATTGTACGAGCAGAAGAAATCGATTTCCATACGAGAGCAATACTACCTAATAATGATAGAACCCAAATAATAGATACTTCAATAGAACCTTATCAGTCAGTATGTTTTATTTATGTGAATAATGCTACTCAAGGATCTGGTGTGGTAGTAGGGAAAAATGCTATCCTGACTAACAGACACGTTGCAAATGCTGCAAATAATGGAGATCCCGCTAATATAAAAGTAAATGCAGCTCGAGTTTCTAATACTGAGTATAAAGGAACATTCTATGGAGAAGAAATCAAATATAGTCCAGATGGACAAGATTTAGCTATCGTTTATTTAAAACCTAATACAGAGGGACAGAATATCGGTGACGTTGTAACTCCAGCTAAATATATAAATAATCCCACTACTACAGTTGGAACACCTATCAGAGTGATTGGTTATCCAGGAGATAAACCATGGGCTACCATGTGGGAGAGCAAAGGCGTATCTACGACTGAAACAACGAATCGAATTTATTACAATGCTAGTACTTTTGGCGGGAATTCAGGATCACCAGTGTTCAATAATCAAAATGAAGTAATCGGAATTCATTTTGGTGCTGTTAGTGGTGAAAATATGGCCGTTCGCTTTAAACCAAGTATTTATGAATTCATTAGAGAAAATGTTGAACTTTAAAAAATGTGATAAAAATATTTATTTACAAGATATTTTTTAAAGAGCCTATTCATTTTTAATTTCTAGAGCGTACAGAAAATGACCCAATGTTTATAAAATTAGTATACCACCCAATTGTGTAATATACTGAATATAGTGATATACTTTGAAACGTATTAAGAGTGCTATTCTTCCATTTATACTCTCCTTTTGCTTATCAAACAATTATTGCAACAAAACGCATACGTAGTGATGCACAAGGAGGAAATAGTATGAATAATGGTACAGTAAAATGGTTTAATGCAGATAAAGGTTTTGGTTTTATCACCGGAGAGAATGGCCAAGATGTCTTTGCTCATTTTTCTGCGATTCAAGCAGATGGCTACAAATCTCTTGATGAAGGTCAAGCAGTCACCTTTGATACTGAAGAAGGTCAACGTGGCATGCAAGCCGTTAACATTTGCACAGCATAAATGATTTGTTCAACCGTCTCAATTGTTTGAGACGGTTTTTTTAATACTTAAAAAGGGGAGATTATTATGAGTTTTGGAAAATGGAAACCAATAGAATCATCGATCGAAGGCTTGGCTTTTAAAGAAGATCAACAGGTGTCATTTAAACATAACAAGAAACAAGTCGTCGGAACCATTGTAACTCTGCTAAATAATTCGGCAGTTGTCACTTTAAGCATGGACAAAGTAACCGCTACTTCAGAAAAAACGGTGATCAATTACAAAAATTTAGTAGCTATCTGAATCAAGCTTCACTCTTTGAAAAAGGTAGCATGAAATTCACCACAGTACTTCCTGATTGGAATAACTAAAATGCGTAGGCCCTTACTTTGGTAAGAGTTTTTTTATTGGTTAATGATTATTTTTCCTTATATAGGCATTCTTATTGTTGATTTCATTTTTAATTCTATAAACTGTTTGTCTAGTAATATTGTAGTTTTTTGCAATTTTTTGAAATAGCGACGCCATTTGCTTTCGCAATCTTTATCCCTTGTGCCTGGCGTCGTTTTGATTCTGTACGTTTCTGTTCGGCAATCATGGCCAAACACTTCAGCCCTAATCGATAGATGGGTAATTGTTGCTACAGATTGTTTCTCGATGAAAATTTTTTCTGCGTCGAACTTTTTCATTTATGTAATTTGTCGTTGTTCATTTGGATCAATCGACGAAACTCAAATACCAGTAATTTTCAAAATTCTACCTACTTTCTCGAACCATTTAAAAAACACCCTAATGATACATAATCTACACTAATGTAAATTTTTTCATGTGTTTATGAAAAAGAAGGATTATATTTTTCTGTGTTAGATATACTATACTTTATTGAAAGAACGAGCGTATAGTAATGGGCACCCAAGCGCATTAAACAAAAAATCACAGATTATCTGATTATTTTATTTAATGACTAAGCTAACTACCAACTAATTTAGTTGAATGAAAACAGATAGATAGTTTAAACATATGGGTAATTAAGCTTGCGTAGAATATATGCTCAATTTAGAAACAAAATCAATAATGTATTATCCCATTTATAAATAAAAAAATTTCCTATGCATCTATGGTTAAAATTGTTGTATTGATCTTAGATAAGTTAGTGAAGTGTTAGTATAAAATTTTCCGTGTTTAAGAAGATTCGCCAGGGGGAAAAGTAATGATTAGTAATAAAGAAGAAAAAAAATTAATCGCAGAAATCGATAAAAAAAGAACTGAGTATATGAAGAGTAAAAGGTATGGTAAAGATATATGTGAATTATTCCTTCAAAATTTTAATTTTAAAGGAAATACGTTAGATAAATTAGATGTTCAAAAAGAAATATTTCCGCTCGTAAAACAAGCTATTGAATCTTATCCAGAAGAACTTCAACATCGTAATATTGATTTAATAAAGTCTTCTTTAGATCGAAGCTACTATGCTTCCCAAAATGCGACTCTTTTATCTCATTATACTGACCAACTTATCAATCATAATGATGATAGTTTCTTAGTAGTGCCAACTGGGTTTAAAACCAAAACTGGAGCGCATGAAGTATCGTGCATTATAAAAAAAGTTGGTGAAGAAATTCAAGTGGAAATATTTGACAAAGCTGGTGCTTCTCCTCCTGAACGTCTTGAAAAATCAAATGAGAATTTCAATAATTATGAAAAAAATTATATTGTAAGCAATTATTTCTATAAAATAGATAATACTCCTGATGGCATTAATTCAATGGCTAAAGCTATTGCAAGTGGGTTTACAGATAGAGGATTTAAACCTTCTGATATAAAATATCAACCGTTACACTTTCTTAGTAAGATAGCAAATAGCGAGTATTATGGACGCAATGTTACATCAAGTCAATATATACAAGGAAACTGTTTAATGAAAGAGGTGGTAGCTTCATTGAAAAGGGTACTCTCAGAAAAAAGTTCTCCAGGGCAGTTAATCTTTTCCACTGATAAACAAGGTAGAACAGATTCTTTGAACGGTATTCTTACAGAAGTTGCGTGTTTCCGGTTAGAAAAAATGGGGTATGGAACTGATATCAGTAATTATTTAAGAGAGCAATATAAAATGTATTGTTATTTAAAAGATGATAGAAACAAATATCCAGAAGACATTAAAGTTATGAGAAAGATAGAAAATGGTAAAATATTAAATAAACATTTTACTAATAGCATTCCAGAATTTAAAAGAGTAGCTTCTTATAATATTGAAGCATCACTTCATAATAATAAAAAAAAGAATCTTCTTAGTAGATTTAAAAAGTTTATAAAATTAGAAGGAACGAAAGTTCGAGCCAATCAATTGACTAAGGAAGAAATAACGGTAATACGATCAAACGTCAATGATATTAGAAAAAACTTAGAAAAAGATAAAGAAAAAATAAATAGGAATTTTAATAACATCAAAGAGAAAGCTTTAACTATGTCAATGTTTATAGAGCCAAACGTCTCCAGAGGATCAGTGAGAAATTCTTCGGTAAAAAATCATAATGTACGAGACTAATGTATCAAGAGGTTGAAATAAGTCTGCTTTAAATTTGTTGTATTTGATTGAAAGATCAAAAATCTACTAAAATTTTTTTATGTCTCTAGAAAGTCCAGTAAAGAAAGCTTCAACTATTTTTTTGCCCGTTGATTTGTATCCTCCAATTAAAGAGAAGTAATATCTGGATCAAGAACACCTTCCAAATAATCACTTCGATCGATTTTTTCAACAATAAGAATGACTTTTTCTATTCGGAAAAGAGTTTAGTTGGTCTAAAATCTAGTTATTCAATCAAGAATTAGTGAACGGATAAGGCGTAAATGTGTGTAAATTACAGGAAGATATTGTATGAGTACAATTGAATTTACTGTAGATAGACATCATCAGGAAATTAGAAGGATTAATATTTATCAACAAATATTTGTTATCAATAGAACCTACAAATAAATATTTTATGGAATTTAAATGAAATGATAAAAAATAAAAGAAAACAAATTTTTCGCTCTTATATGAAAAAATTGTTTTTTTTTGAAAATATAAAATGTTATCCTTTTAGAAAGTAAATGCTTATATACTAGTACATTTTTACTAAAAATTATCAAAAACCTTCGTTTTTAATAATGTAAATACGTTATTTATATTTTTTAATTGAAAACCTAATATAATCACTTTTTCAAGACATCTGATGCAATCGGATGTCTTTTTTTGTCGTCTCCTTAAAAACGAAGATTTTTGGGAATACTGAGGGAGACGAATATGGAACGTAAAAATAGATACATACTAAGTATAGGTATGTTACTTATTCATGTGTATGCACCGTTAGTTGTTCATGGAACAGAAATACGTTCGGTGGAAACCGAAGGGACGATTGGTTTTACTGGGGTATATGAAATACCTGGAACACCTGAACCAGCACCGGAAGGTGCGATCAAGCAAGATTTACCAAAAGAAATTGCTCAACACCCCTCAATGGTCAATCACTCAATATCCAGAAGATTACCGAAAACAAACGAGAGTCAGAAGCGCATATGGTCAACGTCTGGTCTATTGCTTGTCAGCACAATACTTGGCTTATGGTTTTGGCGACACAAAAAGAAAAAAACAAATAAAGAAAGTAGGATTTAAATAGATGAAATTTGTTAGATTAGCAACTATTGCAGCGCTAAGCTCTACCATTTTTGCCGGAGGACTCACAGCATTCGCAGACGACACAATTGAAGAAACATCAAAAGAAATACGTAACGTCACAACCGATGGAACAATTGAATTTACACCAAATGAAGAGGAAGACCTCGTCGTTGTTCCACCAGAAGGAGGACCAGATGTTGAGATCGAGCCTGAAGTGCCAGGCACAACTGGACCTTTATCGATCATGAAAGCTGCCACGATGAATTTCGGTTCACAAGTGATCTCGAATCAGGATCAAACTTACAATATGATCGCAGAAAAACAACAAAAAACCGGTACGACTGGTGAAGCAAATAAAGTCCCTTATGTCAGTTTTGCACAAGTACAAGATGTCCGTGGGACGAATGCGGGTTGGGATCTACAAGTACGTATGACAGATTTCAAAGCAACGACTGAAACAGTCAATGATACTTTGCGTGGTGCACAGATTTCATTATTGAATCCAAGAATCCAGTATGGAGGAAGTACGCCTGGTAATGCACCAGTGGCTCATGCAGCTGAATTAAAATTAATACCAAATGAGTCTGCTGTATCCGTGATGACTGCGGAAAAAGATAAAGGTGCGGGTGTTTCTTCCGTCGTTTGGGGGGATCAAGCAAACTTAGATGCACAAGAGGCGGACGATAAGGTTGATGTAGTTACAAATAATGCCATCCGATTATTTATTCCTGGTTCGACAGCGAAAGATGCGACACAATACAAATCCACACTGACTTGGGAATTATCTTCTACTCCTTAGAATGACGATAACGAAGATGTAAACCAACCTGAGTAAAATGTTGGCGTATAGTCATGACGAAACCAACGGTTTCAGTTGATAGAAACAAAAGATGTAGCGTTACAATTTTGTAGCGCTACTTTCTTTAAAGGAAGGGGTAAATGAATGAAACAAGTCAGTACATATCGAAAAAATATAATCCAACAAACAGGAATGATACTGTTTCTGTTATTGGTCAGTTTGGTGGCACCGATGCGTGTGGGGGCAGAAGAGGGAACCTTGAATTTTTATGTGACACCGGAGTTCTCAGACAATCAACAGTCAGGAAATAATCGCTATTTTCAGTTGACACTTGCACCGGATGCGACAGAAAAACTGACATTGAAACTACAAAACGCCAATGCAGAAGCAAAGAAAATCAAAATCACGCCACATACTGCGTATACGAACGTGATGGGGGTTGTGGAATACGGGCAAGACGCGGAAAAAGCAGATCCCACACTCAAGCACTCGCTGGATGAATTGATCGAACAACCCGAAATCCTTGAACTTGGTGGCAATGAAACGAAAACGGTGACACTTGATCTGAAGATGCCAAAAGAAGCCTTTGAAGGATTCTTAGCGGGTGGCTTAAGGGTATCCGAAGTCAAAGAAGACATAACTGAAGAAACAAGCGAGGAAGAAGGAGTCGCCATCCAAAACGAGTTTGCGTATATCCTCGGTGTGGTGGTGAGTAACAATCAAGATGCCGTGCAACCTGATTTAGAGTTGTTAGATGTTTTTGCCGATCAACTCAACTACCGCAATGTGATCAGTGCGAATCTACAAAACTTCACCCCGACGTTCGTAAATCGCTTAGAAGTTGAAGCCACGGTGCAACGAGTTGGCGAAGAGGATATTTTATACCAAGCAAGTCAAGAACAAATGCAAATGGCACCAAATTCTAATTTCAATTTTCCGATTTCTTTAGAAGGCGCTCGTTTTCGCAGTGGTGAATATTTGTTGAAAATGACGGCACGTTCTGGGGAAGATGAATGGCAATGGGAACGGAAGTTTACAATTGATACAGATGAAGCTCGAGCATTGAATCAACAAGATGTCACGATTGATACGAGTCTTAATTGGTGGCTCGTTGCAGCGATTAGCCTGATTATTCTATTGTTATTACTTATTGTTTGGCTACTTATTAAAAAACGAAGACCTAAAAATGACGAGGAGGTCAAGCCCGATGAAAATTAAAAAAGCCTTGGTTTTGATAAGCACTTGTCTTCTTTGTTTTCCTTTGCTTTTTTCTCCAGTGATTGCAACGAGTATGTCTGTGTTTGCGATCGATAATTCTGTGGAACTAACAAAAGAAGCAGAAGTATTGGATCCACTAACTTATACACATGATTATTCAAGCTCTTCTGATAATCATGAAGTAACAGCAACTTCGGAAAATTCAGAAAAGCCAGAAAAAAATGAAAGTGAAGAGGTAAGTAATCGTGCTACTGAATATCGTTTAGAATTAATTGCAAGCCCTCCAGCCGGTGGCAACCCAAGACGAACTGATTCTGCAGGATCGAATGTGGTATGGCTCCGGGTAGGAGATAATATGGGGAATATGAGAGCATTTCCCAATCCCGGTTATCGATTTTTACACTGGGAAGTCGCCTCAGGTCCGATATTTATATTTAGTCCAAATAGCGAAGATCTTAGTGTAAGCCAAAGAGAACCTGGAAACTCTGTGATTCGTGCAGTCTTTGAGCCAGTTCAAGGTGGAAATGTTACTGTAAAGCATGAAGATGAGGCAGGGAATCAATTAGCTGATTCTAGCGTGCTGACTGGTTTAGTTGATCAAACTTACACAACTGAAGCGCTAAACATTAGTGGTTGGCAATTGAGTAAGATTCCTGAAAATGCCTCTGGAACTTTTGGAGTAGAAGAACAAACGGTTGTATATACTTATGAGCCTGAACAGAATCTATGGGGAACGGTCCCTTGGTCGTATGAGGAAGGAACTGAAACAATCACATTATATGGTGGGGAAGCTGGCGCAAGAGGAGATGCTCCATGGAAAACCTACTCTTCGGTCAAACAAATTATCGTAGAAGATCAAGTGATATTACCATCAAATTCCACCGCTTTATTTTGGGCATTGGCAAATTTGGAAAGTATTGATAATGCTGGGAGATTTGACACCTCGAATGTCACTAATATGTATAATATGTTTGGTGGAACGAACAACATAAAAACGTTAGATCTTTCAAACTGGGACACATCGAAAGTTACTGATATGGCATTTATGTTCAATCTTAATAGTAATCTAGAAACCTTAAATGTTTCAAACTGGGATACGTCAAATGTTACCAGTATGAGAGCGATGTTCCAGGCTACCGAAAGTCTAACAGTGATAGATGCTTCCAATTGGGATACGTCAAGTGTTACCCTTATGAGATATATGTTCAGTGGTGCAAGGAATCTAGAAACCTTAAATGTCTCAAACTGGGATACGTCGAATGTTACCGATATGGAAGCAATGTTCCAGAATGCCGAAAGTCTAACAGCGATAGATGTTTCAAGCTGGAATACGTCGAAT
This sequence comes from Enterococcus sp. AZ062, assembly GCF_051715065.1. NCBI lineage: Bacteria > Bacillati > Bacillota > Bacilli > Lactobacillales > Enterococcaceae > Enterococcus > Enterococcus sp. AZ062. The sequence goes on from NZ_JBIOTB010000002.1 coordinate 83,526, forward strand.
GTTACCGATATGGGATGGATGTTCAATGGTGCAAGGAATCTAGAAACCCTAAATGTTTCCAATTGGAATACTACAAATGTCTCTGGAGCTACCAGTATGTTTTCTAATACGACCAATCTTTCAGAGCTTCATCTAGGAACAAAGTCCCGATTTGACCATTTGGCTAGTCCTCCTACTATGCCTACCATTACTTCTTCAGATAACTATACTGGCAGTTGGGTCTATTATTTGAATCAAGCAAATACAATTCCTGAAGCCTATATTGCCTCTTCTTCAGCTAATTTTTGGCGGGAATACGATGGCAGTAATCCAGGTACCTATCAGTGGCAAAAAAAAGGATCAGTAGTCGTTCATTACAAAGATATCAATGATCAAGAAATTATCGCTTCAGAAATCATTACTGGTGGGATACGTGAACCATTTCAAATTGAAGAAAAAGCAATTGAAGGGTATACGTTACAAGAAATTCCAGATAATACTTCCGGTCGATTTACTGAAGAAGAACAACCCGTCATTTTTCGATACATGAAAAATACAGTAGATCCTGTAGATCCATTAAATCCAGAAATTGAAGTTGATCCAGAAAGTAAACCAAATCTACCTGAAGATCAAGGACTATTGAGTATTGACTTTGTTTCATCTTTTAAATTTGGTTCACAATCTATTTCGGTTAATGACCAAACCTATTATGCACAACCACAGCGCTTACTAAATGAAAATGGGACGGTTAAAGAGACAGAAGAACGCCCAAACTATGTTCAGATCAGTGATCGACGCCCAGAATCTGAGCGTAATGGTTGGGAATTAGCAGTCACGCAAAAAGAACAATTTAAAGGGAAAGAAAACCAAGTATTGAATGGTGCTAGTATAAGTCTGTCGAACCAACAAGTAGTTACTGCTCAAGGCGGAACAGCGCCTGGACTGCAATCTGCTCCCTGTGAGCTAATCCCAGGGAATCGTCGTATCTTATTAAAAGCACAAGGGAATGAAGGGATAGGTACTTGGATTTATCGTTTTGGGAATGCTGAAACGGCAAAAGAAAGTGTGGCACTCAATGTACCAAAAGGAGCGAATCCAGAAGCAACTACTTATTCGACCAAGTTGACGTGGGAATTAAGTAGTGTTCCTGACAATTAGAAAAGCATTCCATTTTCTCTACTCTTGCTATAACTTTACAAACTTTGATAAATCCAAAAATTGCTATCCAGAATGATAATCTAAATACTGTAGCTAGATCCATAAAAATAAAGACAAAGGGAAAGGAGAATGTAAGATGAAACCACTCTAACAAAGGATGAATATCTGCGTCAGTTTCAAGAAAGAATGTCACATGACAAAAGAGAAAATGAAGAACTGAATGCGTACTTAACGCAACAGTTCGAGGAACTTAATCAATTGATAAGCACGATTTCACCAGACAATTTTTGGGAAAATCTCCCTAAAATTATAGGGATTGATGCGAAACTAACACTAATGGCAGAAATAATTTGTTACGACTATAGTAAATTGCCAATAAAAGAGATTTTGCGGCTTGTGGAGACGGACTACCGTACGTATTTTAAGGAATTTTGTGGCAATGATCTGAGTGCAAATAATAAATATTCAATGGTATTTAATGTAGTATAAATTTCTAAGAAAAGGAAACACCTAATAACTACTTAGGTGTTTCCTTATCCATTATTTTACTAAGATAACGATAAATAGTTGTTCGAGAAACATTCCAACGTTCGGCAATCGTCTTAATAGGCGTACCGTTATCTACTAGAGTCTTCAGTAATTCCAAGTCCTGAGAAGTTAGCTTTTCAGGACGGCCACCAAACCTTCCTCTTGCACGTGCAGCTTCTCTTCCAGCAGCCGATCTTTCCAAAATCAAATTGCGCTCAAATTCGGCAAAAGCCGCAAACAAATGAAACATAAGTTGTCCCGTAGAGCTAGATTTGTCCATTGTAATATTTTCTTGAAGACTATGAAAACTCACACCACGTTCATTCAAACGATTGACGATCGAAATCAGATCTTCCATATTTCTTCCCAGCCGATCCAAACGCCAAACTACGAGAGTATCTCCAGAACGAACAAAATCGATGGCCATTTCCAATCCTGGTCGATTACTTTTTGCACCACTCATATGATCGGTAAAAATTTTCTCGCAACCAAATTTATTTAAACTATCTTCTTGCAAATCTAAATTTTGTAATCCGGTTGACACCCGGGCGTATCCTATTTTCAAAAAAATCACTCCCAACTAAAGTCTATTGTAACATAACTTTATTCATATAGATTAGTTGAACATAGATTTCGATATGGGTTTATGAACACTAAAAGTATAGAAAAATTTAAATTTGAGGTAAAAAAATCGAGTGTTCAGAAACGGGTGATTTTATGTACACTGAATGCTTAAATAAATATTTTAAAACCATTGCGTTACTCAGTGTTGTGTATTATCATGACATAAAAGGAGTGATATCTATGCTTATTACAAAATCTAGATTACAAGGAAGTTCTGTAGTAATTACTCTTCCGTCTGATAATGGTAAAAAACCCTCAGATAACCAAGAATATATCGTTGTATATTCTGATGATGGAACAATTACGTTAGTTCCTAAAATCGATGATCCATTTAGTGGAGGAGAAGAATCTGAGTATTATGAAAAAGATGAATGGGAAGATTTAACTCCTGAAGGGAGAGAAATTTTATAGTGTCAGAAGATAAAAATTACATTCCTAAAAAAGGAGATATTGTTTGGATTGATTTTGATCCTTTAACAGGAAACGAAATTCAAAAGAGACGTCCAGGATTAGTTGTTTCTCGGTATGAGTTTAATCGGAAGACAATGTTTGCGGTAATCTGTCCAATTACTTCTACTATAAAGAACCTACCGACGCGCTATTCTCTGCCTGAAGATTTAGATACAAATGGGCAAGTACTTATTTCTCAATTAAAATCACTTGATTTCAAAGAAAGAAAACTCAAAAAAATAGAAAATTTACCTTTACAAGATATGGCTAAAATTGATCAAATTATCCAGTATATATTTTAAGCATTGTAAATTTAATTACGATACTTAAGGCTGTAGACAACCTCCTAAATTGTGTGTGTGTTTTGTAGTCTGAACAATCCAACGATCACTTGGATTGTTTTTTTTTTTTTGTGGAATTTAAGCGTTATCTTTTTGTTCAAAAAAATTACACAAAAAACAGATTAGCTTTAGAAAGAGAATAGGTCTGTAATGTATGATAGTAAATATAACAAGAGAAACATAACTAAAACAAATAGAAGAGGATGGTTTTTTATGATGAAAAAAGGAACAAAGTATAAAGGGTATCTGGTATTAGTATGTTCTATCGGTCTTTTAGCAGCATGCAGTTCAGAGACCAAAGATACAAGTGAATCAGAGATGCCAAAAGTAAAAAGTGAACGAAAAGTAACCGTGGATGGGAAAGAAGGAACAGAAAAAGTTTTTGATAATGGAATGATTGTTCAAGAGTTTGATGACGAAGTGTCGGAAACAGTCGAAGACTAAGCATTGGATAGAATGTAGTAAGCGCTTTTTATGACTGATCTTAATGAAGGAGTAGGTACATGAAGCCTAAAAAAAGAAAAAAATTCAACCGAAAATGGTATTTGCCAGTAGCAGTCATCACCGTTTTACTAGTGGTTGGTGCAATCAGTATAGTTGCTTCTAGTGGGAAAACAAAAGAAGAAAATTCAGAAACAAATATTGAAGCCCGGTCTGTCAAATCCCTTATTGATGAGGTGAAAGCGGCGAATTTGATTTTAGCAGGAAAAGTCATGCCAAACAATAGCAACAAAATCAAAATTGATCCAGAACGAGGAACAGTGAAAGATATTCTGGTAAATGAAGGAGATGTCGTAGAAAAAGGGCAACCTTTGTTTACATACCAAACGGATCAACAGAGAAAAGTTGTGGAAGCTGAAATGGACGTAGAAATCAAAGTGAGAGCAGTAGAACAAGCACGAGTGACTGCAAATCAAAAATGGACAGCACATAACCAAAAAGTAGCAGAGCTTGGAAAAGCAAGACAAGATTATGCGAAGGAAAAATCCGAAGAGTTACAAAGTACGATCAAAGTATTAGAAGGAGAAATCACAGGTCTACATGCAGACGCTATTGCTAGCGACAATGAAGTGAAGAATGCCGAAACAGAATTGCGAAAAGTTCAACTACTTCACGAAAGTGAAAAAGAACGACTGAATGAAGACACAGTGACAGCTGATCACTCAGGAAGAATCCAATCGTTGAATCGTGACTTAGTCAATCAATCAAAAGAACGTCAAAAAGAAGATAATTTTATGGAGATCCTTGATGATTCGAACTTGTATGTAGATGGTCAAGTCACTGAATTTGATCGTGAAAAAGTCGCTGTCGATCAGCGAGTTGAAATCATGGATCGTAAAGACCCAGAGAAAACTTGGCAAGGAAATATTGTACAGGTGGCAAACTTAACTGGAGATGAAAAACAAGAGGATCAAAAAGAAGAGAATCCTAATTTATCTAAGTTTCCTTATAAAGTTAAGATCGATCCAAAAGAAGAAATGCCACTGATTGGTTCCAATGTGTATGTCAATGTTTTACCGAAAGATTTTGTGTCAGGAAAAGTGATCATCAACCAAAGATACCTCATGGAAAAAGATGGAAAATATTATGTATGGAAAGTAGAAAATGATCGGATCAAAGAGCATGAAGTAAAGGTAAATCCTATGGATGATGAACTTGCAGAAATAGTCGAAGGATTGACTGTTGAAGATCAGCTTGCTTTGCCTCAAACAGGAATGGTCGAGGGAATGGAGGTTGGTGCAAGTGTTGACGCTTAACAACATTCAGAAGTCATATTGGCAAGGCGGGAAAGAACTAAAAGTCCTTAAAGATATCTCTTTGCAAATCAATGAAGGAGAACTGGTCGCAATCATGGGGCCATCGGGGTCAGGAAAGTCGACGTTGATGAATATCATTGGTTGTCTGGATACAGCTACATCAGGGGATTATATCGTTGAAGGAACGGATGTCAAAACGTTAGCGGACAATTCATTAGCTGATTTTCGTAATGCAAAAATCGGCTTTGTTTTCCAGAATTTCAATCTCATGCCAAAATTAACCGTTTCGCAAAATGTGGAAATGCCATTAACGTATAAAAAAGTCAATAAAAAAGAGCGGCGTAAGCGTGCCTTGGATATGTTGCAACTCGTAGGATTAGAGGATCGAAGTGACTTTAAACCAATGGAATTATCAGGAGGACAAAAGCAACGTGTCGCAATTGCGAGAGCTTTAGTGACTAACCCTAGTTTTGTTTTAGGTGATGAGCCGACAGGGGCACTTGATACAAAAACCAGTAGCCAAATCATGGATCTCTTTAAGGAATTTCATCAAGCGGGAAAAACAATTATTCTAATTACCCATGAGCCAGAAATCGCAGCGTTATGTCAGCGAACGATCACTTTACGAGATGGTCAAATAATCAGCGACGAACAAAATGAAGTGAGGTGATCGAGAATGGAAGAAATCAGATTTGCCTTACAATCGATTTTTGCTCATAAAATGCGTTCGGTATTGACTATGCTAGGTGTCATCATTGGGATTGCTGCCATTATTTCGATTTTCAGCATCATCGGAGGAAACACCGAAAAAATGAAACGAGAAATGATTGGTGGTAACAATAATACGATGAATATCCAATATGACAGAAAAAGTGCTTTCCAACAGAACACTATGTCAGATGGAATCTTATCTGGAAAGGAAGAGAAAAAACCGTTATATTTTCCATTCTTAGACGAGGATGTACTAAAGAAAGTCAATGAGATACCAGAGGTCTTAGCAAGTGGTTTGTCTTATCAAAAGGAAGGGAAAATCTACAGGAAAGCCAAAGGGACCGACGCCAAAGTTTCTGCTGTCACTTCTTCTGTAGCCGATTTGGAGCAGTTAAACTTCATCAAAGGGGAAGGATTTACTGCCCAAGCATTCAAAGAGCAACAACAAGCAATTTTTCTGGAAGATTCCTTGTATGACGAATTATTTCCAAATGAAGAAGGGATCGGACAGTTTGTCGAAGTGAATGGGGTGCCATTCAAAGTTCAAGGTGTATTTCAGTTAGATCCCAATAGTAGTAATCTATTTAGCTTTGAGAAAAGAGCTTATGTTCCTTTACAGCAAGCGCATAAACTATCTGATGAGTTGGATATTGTTCCCCTTGTCACGATCCAAACAAATAATACCGATCAATTACAAGGCGCTGCAGAAAAAGCTGCAGAGATCCTCAATCAACAGATCCCACCATCTGATTATGAGTATGGGGTGATGAATTTGAAAGAATTTGCCAGAGAATTGGAACGAATGAACCAGTCAAGTTTTATTCTTTTGTCTGGTATAGCAAGTATCTCGTTATTAGTGGGTGGAATCGGTGTGATGAATATCATGTTGGTCTCTGTCACGGAAAGAACGAAAGAAATCGGAATAAAGAAAGCACTAGGCGCAAGAAGAAAAGTAATTTTAAAACAATTTTTAGTAGAAGCGGTCGTCCTGACTTTGATTGGTGGGGTACTAGGTGTGCTTGTTGGTTTGTTAAGTGGCTATGCCATTACGCTATCACTGGATTATCCTTATATCGTATCCGTGATTTCCATTGTCGGTAGCTTAGTATTTTGTTCCCTGATGGGTGTGATATTTGGTCTATTACCGGCGATGAAAGCATCGAAATTAAACCCTATCGAGGCATTACGCTTTGAATAAGGAGAGAGCTATATGGAAAGAATTTTAGTTGTTGAAGATGAATATATGATCAATCAGATCGTGACGGAATTTTTAAAAGAACGCAAGTATGAAGTTTATTCGGTAAGAAGTGGCGAACAAGCATTGGAAGCTTTTGCTGATCAAACATTTGACTTGATCCTATTAGACATTATGTTGCCTGGGATAAGGGGGACGGATGTTTTAAAGAAAATTCGGGAAACGTCGGATGTGCCGATCATCATGCTGACTGCCTTGGATGATGAATATACGCAGTTGCTCAGTTTTTCCCATTTGATCAGTGACTATGTCGTCAAACCTTTTTCCCCACTTATTTTGATCAAACGGATCGAAAATGTGTTTCGGATGAATCAAGGAAATCCCCACATCACTATCGGGGAGTACGCCATTGATCTCGATGGTGGTCTTGTAAAATACCAAGAGGAAGAAATCCATTTAACAAGAAAAGAGTATGATATTTTAGTGATTCTAATAAGAAACAAAGGGAAAATCATCACGCGAGAACAATTAGTGTATCAAGCTTGGTCGTATGAATATCAGTTGGAAAGTCGAATATTAGATAATCATTTAAAAAATATCCGAAAGAAAATGCCACTTTTATCAATAAAAACGATCAAAAATAGAGGCTACAAGCTTGAGGACACCCCATGAGTATCATGTTGAAAAACTTTCTCTTTTCTGGGATCATCATTTTTCTAGTTTCGATTCTTTCGTTGATTGTCTTATATTTTACGATGCCAGTCTACTATGAACGAATGAAGCTGAACGAAATAAACAAGGAATTCAATCAAGTGGCAAAGAGTATAGAGAATAAAGACTTAGCTACCATGCAAAAGGTTGTTGATCAATACTGGTTTGGAAGAGAACAAAGTCTTGATGTCATGCTTCTTAATAACAACGCTCAAGTCATTGGTCCCTTCTTTGACGAGAATGTTGAGTATTCAGAAATAAGCATTTTTTATGATGAAATGAGTCTTTATCAAGAAATTACTGACAAAGAAGGTCACACTTATTATTTAGTTGGTATGTACTCAATGCAACCAGTCGCAGAAGCAAGTCAAGTGTTACTTCATTTATATCCATTTATCATCATCGTCTCACTAATCATTGGGGGGATCGGTGCTTACTACTATAGTATTTATTCGACAAAAAAAATCAAAGAGATATCCAAAGTAACAGAAAAAATGATCGAATTAGATGCGGATATTCGTTGTGATGTCAAAGGTACGGATGAAATCTCACTTTTAGCGCAAGATATCAACCATCTATATGTTTCTTTGATCCAAACAATTGAAGTGTTAGAGCTTGAAGTAGCTAAAACGAAAGAATTGGAACAAGCAAAGTCAGAGTTTATGCAAATCGCTTCTCATGAATTGAAAACACCTGTTGCTTCATTGATGGGGCTGATTGATGGCATGATCTATAATGTCGGAAAATTTAAAGACAGAGAGCGATATTTAGAAGTTTGCAAAAATATTTTGCAAGAACAAACAGAAATGATCAATAATATCCTCTTTGCCTCAAGAAACAATTTGCCCTCAGATGATGTGGTCTATGAAGAAGTCTCAATCAAAGAAATGATCGAACATAAATTGACTTCTTTCCGGATACTTGCTGAAGCAGAACAGAAAAAACTAGTCGTCAATCTAAAAGGGGAGAAAATCATCGGTAATAAAAATGATATTGATAAAATTTTAGATAACCTACTAAGTAATGCCTTCAAATATACGAAGCATGAGGGAGAAATCAGTCTGTTTTTTGATGGTAAACAATTAGTGATTGAAAATGAAGTGAATCAGATACTTACGGAGGAGGAATTAAGTAAGATTTTCCAACCTTTTTATCGACCGGATTTTAGCAGAAGTCGAGATACTGGAGGTTCTGGTTTAGGATTGTTTATCGTACAACAACTTTTTGAAAAATATGGCTGGGAGTATTCATTCAAGTCAACTGCTAATTCCAGAATGTGCTTTTCTGTCATTTTTAGTGGAAGAAGCCTAAATTGATCGATGGTATCGCTAAAGGATAAACGGTCTGTCGCCACAAGATTTATTGGATATTTTTGTGATGGTAGCGAAGCTAATAGCCAAATTGCACAACTGCTATTTGCCAGGGACTTTGATTTTTTATTTTTACACACTCAACTGGAATGTACAAAACCACACTATACCATACCACTAAATAGTAAGAACAAAATGATCAAAAAACTCACAACGTACTAGAAACTCTTGTAGAAAATTTAGTCCCTGGTAAGTAGCAGTTGTGCAATCAGGTTGTGATAGATTGAAAGAAGTCAGGACTACGTTCGCGCAGTCTTGAATTCTTTTTGTATAGATTCTTCTACTATTCCTTGATTTCTCTTTCGCATACAATATTAGGCTCTTCGACAAGTAGTTTTAGTGAGTTCAAATGGAAAAAATTATCGAGAATCAATTTGAATTTCTCTTTTTTTTTTTACTTTTAAAAAAATAGTGTTAGTAGAAAACAAAATTTTCCCACCAACACTAGATATTATAGAACCGTTATTTTTTGATTCATCAGCCTACTTTATTGTAGAGCTTTTGCACTTTAAATCCCCCCTCCAATAAAAAGCTTGGAAGAAATTTATCCGGTTTAATTCATAAGCTAAAGTTCAATGCTAAAAAATTATAATTAAAGAAATACTTGAAAAAGAACATAATATATTTTTTTTAGAGATTAAATGTGACTGTATATTATAATAATTTTTACTACTATAATTTGTAATATAATAAAAGTACTTTACATATTTATCAAAAATTCACTTGTGAGTCAAGTAAATACTAGAGACTTAAGGTGCTAATTCTAGGACTTTGATTCTAGTATTCACTTTTTCCTTTAATAATCACTATAGACGTTTGATAAACAATATTAATTCCCTTTTGTACTTATTAAAGAAAATAATTTTTTAAGAAAAAATTGTGTATTTGATACATGTATTTAGAAAGTATGAAAACAATCTGTAATGATTTATGCGGACCGGAAAAAATTTGTTCTAATTTAAAAATAAGTATAGCTTATAAAAATGATAGTTATATCGTAAATATGGATATTTTTATATTATATTATTTTTGAGTACATGGAAGTTGATAACTAATCAATTATTTTATTTGTATATCGTTTTATTTCTTTACTAATTTTATAAGGGAACCAATTTGAACATTTTCTAATTATTTGATTGATGCACTAAAAATTCTAGGTAAAACAATATCAAGTCTCTTTATGTTTAGTGAGATAGTTGTATAGATTCTTAACAGCTTTTTCTATTACAATTTGGAGCACTCAGCACCCAAATCTTATTATACTTGATAAATTGTATTGTACTTAAATTGGATGACACACAAATCGTTATTTAGTCTGTAGTGATGTGCTGTTTAGTAGAATTTTTTTGATTAATAGGCTATCGCTATTTTAAGAATATTTAAGGTTTCAAATAAAAAATTATTGCACTAATTAAGGGTAATAGTTCACAAATTTATTTGATTTATTTCTAATTTTGCAAAAAATTTCCAGCTATTGATAGGTAGTATAGATTATATATCTAAGTGACAGTAATTCAGTATCTTTTCAGTTAGTATGTAAATATCGAGGCAAAGAGTATAGAAAACAAGTGTTTTTTAATCTTTATATAGAATTAACATAAACACAGAATAGTAGATATTTTTTAAATTATATTATGTTAAATAGATAGTATGATACCAGTTTACAAATTTTAAATAATGAAATAATTTTCACAGGTTCAATAGAAGGTGCAAATAATGATTTTTATTTGAAGTATATTTCGGATAATATAAATAAAAACATCTTTAAAAAATATTTTTTTGAATATTAAAAAGATAAGGAGTGAAATGAGTCTTGAAATTTAGATAACGATTGCTTATCGATGTGCATTATTATGCATGAATCTTTATTATTAAATTTAACCAGTAGAGTCATATTAATCAATTCTTTTTTCTATAACAATCTAGATAATTTCTATTATTTGATATTACAAGGTCTTACTGTAAACAAACTATTGTCGTTTTATTTATTCTTGAATAAATAGGAAGCGCTTACTTATAGGTGTTACACATGATAATAAATAAAAATTAAACAAATTTAAGAATAATATATCGTAGTGTCGCAGTAACGATTTTAATAGGGGATTATCAATACTTTGAAGTTTCTAGTTTGGTATTTCAATGGAAATTTTTTTAAAAAGATCAATGAATATACTTAGAAAGAGGAATTATCTTCTGGATTATCATTTGCTAAAACTATAGTATTAATTTCTTCATGATCCAGTATTTCAGTCTTTCTATAAGAAGGTTTATCTAATCAAACTAAAAAAAGATAGTAAAATAAAAATTTCGAAATCACCTTAAAACCTTGAATAATTAGATCTGAGTATATCGAAAAAATGGCTTTGCCGCTTAATAATCAAAAGTGAATGGGATAAGTTGCCTAACAACTAGAGGGCAAGTCAAATAGTTGAGAATAATCGATTAATAACGAGTAGAACACGAAAGAAAAGGTTTTAACTTTAGACGATAGCGGATTTGATGAAGGTCATAATAAAGAAATATCAGAATAAATTAAAATAGATATAGATATATTTAAGAATGTAGATCAAGTCACAGATTCAGTTAAGTTTATTGATGATTTAAATAATAGTTCAGTAGACGAAATAAGTATGCAGAACAACTTTATATTATATTCTTCAATAAAAACTCTTATCAGAGATTTAATTATACAGGAAATAGATCCGAGATTAATTTCGAATCAAATATTTTCACGCTTGGTTCAGTAACTAAACATACAATGCTAATACTAAAAATACTAATGTTAGTAAAACTGGGAGTAAGTTCAACTGCTCTATTATAAGTTCTGAGAACAGCAGTTTTTGAACGAAGTGAAGTGCCTATTGAAGCTGCGAGTTATTTTGACAATTGGAGGTGGATTCTGTCATTTACAGTGAGAGATAAAACTTATCATTCACAGCCTCGACGCTTAACAAAAGTTTCAGGAAAAATTAACGATTATTGTTGAACGTACAAATAAAAAAACTACGTATAGATAGTGAAGAAACTAAAAGTATATCATTGATTTCTAAAGAAATGATGGACCTTATTACTAGTAAGAATATGTAAGGAGTCAGTATTTCTTTGATATTGAGAATACTGCAGGAAAAGCCAATTTTTTGAAGTATCTTAAGCTTTTGGAACTAAATCTATAAATTATTAAACGACTTTCACACGGTGTCTCAGTGTAGTACAAGTAAACGAACAATAAAAACTGTAAAAAGAGACCTTTTCCTATTTTACGAAAGGAGAATATCTATCAATGAAAACTTTGTTTGAGCAATTGATTAGTAAAAAAAAGATTCGGAGATGGTTTAATTTATTGAGTCTATTAGAACAAGATGAACATACAACGCTGAATACGCTTGTAAATCAAACCAATTATACACGGCGAACAATTTTAAATGATGTCCAAGAATTAAAAGCATATTTTGATTGCTCGATTCTTTGGATTGGAGATGAAACTGGTTATCATTTTTCTTTACAAGATCCCAAAACTTATGAACAGAAAAAATGTGCTTTATTAGCCGAAGAACAATTTTTTTTCTTTTTTGACTGCATAGCCAATGGAAAAAAACTATCTAATGCCCAGTGGGTAAAAGAGCTAAACGTGTCAAGTTCCAGTTTTGGTCGGATGAAGCACCAACTCCAATCTTTTTTAACTAAGCAGTACAAAGTTAAGTTAGATGCTAAGAATAACTTTTTTGTGGGGGAAGAAGTGATGATTCGTCAGCTACTCTATGATTTTTATTTTTCGTTGCCGACCTATCCAGAGGTAGCTATAGAAAATAATAAACAGTTACGTAAGATACAAACAAGAGTAAAAAAAGGAGCATGGCAGATAGATGAACAACGAATGAACCAATGGATAGTTATTGCACAATTAAGAATAACACAGCGATACGAGCTAAAAAATAACGAGGAAACTCCGCTCCTAAAGATACTGGTACGAGCATTCGATTCTCAAGTAACAATTTCGTTGCCAAATCAAGAAAAAGCAGCATTATTTCTTTTATCTTTAAAGGAGGAACAGTTTCTTAATCCAATGCTACAAAAGAGGTTTCTGAGAGAATTTTCTCTGTCAAATATCTCTTCTTATATGTTCATACGAACAGATGAAGAACTTGCTTCTCAGTTCCTTAGCACCTACTTATCATTAATGTATCTTTTTTTTCAACTATTGCCCTGTAATAAAAGTAAGGTTATTCATCAAAAAGAGTTCTATTATAAATCTCTCTACGTTACCTATCGATTGACAGGATCCAATGCACTAAAGAGATGGATAAAAAAGGAAGTAGAATCAGAATTACTACAAGCTGGCTGGTTAGTCGTGAACATATCTGCATTTGATAAGACTTCTTATCAACATTTTCTTGAAGTGAGTAATCTCACGGAAATAGATAAGAAGGAAAGAGTCTTACAACTATCTCAGTTCCCCAGAAAGGAAGAGATACAGAAGGCAATCTCCCAATGCTTAGCATAAGTATCATGGCATATTGTAATCAAAGATAAGATATATAATTAACAAAAGGAGGAACGGAATCGATGCGTCAACTCCAATTAGATTTTATGGTAAATTCTATGAGTATTAGATGGATGCAAATTTTAAATAATATTGAAAAAGAACCTAATTTTACGCTTGTTGCATTATCGGAAAGACTTTCTGTATCACAACGGACGCTAGGAAAAGATATTAACAGCATTAGAGAGTATTTTGGAGAACATATTATCTTATCTGCTAAACAAACGGGATATAGATTTGAAGAGGTTAACCATGACTGCTATATGGACCAAAAGGCAGATTTGGTAAAACCAGAGATACTTTTTGCTGTGATTGGTCAGATTTTTAGAGGCGAATTAAAACCTTTTCAAGAATTAGCTCTTGAATATAACTACGGGGAAAGTTCATTCCGACGTTTTTTACTTCGCGCTGAAAAGCCTCTAAAAGCCTATGATTTAAAACTTAGTTTGAACCCTGTCACGTTAGTTGGAGATGAAGAGAATATCAGGAAATTTTTTTATGATTTTTACTACTTGGGCGAATACACAACGCATACGATACAGCCACCCAAAATTATACACTCGTTAATTCTGGAAAATTTATCCGATTATTTAGGCGATTATGAAGTTGGGACTGGGGTATCTGCTACAGAATTTTATTTTTTGGTATATCTTATGATAAACCGAGTCCAACAAGGAAAACTCGTGACCCTTATTTTAAAAAAAAAGCAAAGGATTACAAAAGAAAAGGATTTTATCTTGCTGTATTCTCTTCGAGATGTATTAGCTAACGCATTTAATGTAAATATACCTAAGGATGAGTTTATCTGGCTTTATTTAATACTTGTGACACAGCGCACGATTAATCAGATTGAACAAGAACGACATTTTTACAGCCTATTTAATCAATGGCCTTCAATAAAATCAGTCGCATGGAAGTATTTTTCGAATTCTCAGTTTGAAGGCTGGGATCGTAAGCTTCTCATCGATTTATTATCTTCATTTTTGGCTTCAAAAAGCCTCACCTACACACTTCATCCTATTTGGAATAAGCAATTAGCAGAAGAAAGAGATCAAGCTATTGTGAACCACTCAGAAGCCTATCAAACAAACCGTCAATTTTTACGCCAGCATCAAAAGGTGCTTGGATTAGGTGATCAGTTCTTTGATGATGTCGTTGTCGAATTTACTTTGTTCACTAATCTGTTACTTGGAACTTATTATCCTAAAAAATCTGTTTTATTTTTATTAGCAGGTAATTCTATTGTGGTCCAAACGCTTTACCAACAGGCCAAGCAACGTATAGGACACATTCATCGGATTCAATTACTTCCCTTGCAAGAATTGACGTCAGATCGAATTGATGCTGAGGAAATTGATTTAGTTGTGACGAATTATCGTCCCTATCTCTGGGAGTATTTATTTAAAAAAGATTATTTGTTAGTAAATACGATTCCAAGTGAGAATGATTGGACACGTATAACTAATCAACTAAATCAGCATTTATACTAAATTTTTTCTTTGGAAAAATAGAAAGATATTTCTACATTATTTCAATAATATGGAAAATAAGGAGAATGCCGCATTCTCAGGAAATTATGAATCCAGTCGTAGAAATAGAAATAATTTTAAAAGAAGAAGTAACCTTTAAATAAGATAATTATAAAATTGGAAGTTCAAACTTAAAGCATAATTATAAGAGCAGAATATTTTCTAAACTTGCTTTATAAATAAATTACACAATAGTTTACTAAAAAAGTCTAACATATGCTGATTTAGCAGTAACTTATGATTAAAAAGAAGACATTGTAGTACTCTTTGTGAATAAACTTATCACTATTATGATGTGCTAAGACAATTATAAATAAAAAATTATTTCTCGATTTTATTTGAACGTATTTACAATTTTTAAAATACTCAGATGTGAGAGAAATCTTTATAGATATTTTTTTAACTTCCTTATATTACGAAAATAATGGATTTTAATTAATGAAAATTTTAGATAAAGTATCAGTTGCAGAGAGGATATATCTAAAAACCGTTCTGTAAACATACAACCAAAATATGATGGGTTATATATCGGTTTGTAAAAGGGGGAGGGAAATGAAAAATGAAAAAAAGCTTGTTAACAACAGTATATTGTTACTACTATACGTGCCATATAGTGTAGAAGCCGCCTCGGTTCAGTCGACTGTGTCTGAAGGATCAATTCAATTCTCAGGAAATTACGAGCCCATTGGTACACCAGATCCACCACCGGTTTTAATCACCCAAACAGGTGGTAAGCTGCCACAAACAAACACTGTTATGCAAAATCACTCACTGATTTTAATAGGTTGGTTAATCATTATTCTAGTTGTTATTATCGGTGTAAAAATAAAACTAAGAAAACCCAAAATAAAAATTGAAAGAGGAAATCACATATGAAATTTAATCGATTAGTAAGTATTGCTGCATTATCTACGACCATTTTAGTTGGGGGCGTTCAAGCTTTTGCTGATGGAGAATCGGAAGAAACAAGCGAAGTCCGTAAAACGACAACCAATGGGCAAATCACATTCACTCCAGGGAATGATGATACGGAAGTGGATAAACTACCCGAAGGACCAGATGTAGAAATTCCACCTATTACAGGACCGGGTGGTCAAAACAAAGGACCGTTAACAATCGCGACAGTTCCAACGATGAACTTTGGCTCACAAATTATCTCAACTACTGATAAAAATTATAACATGATTGCTGAAAGACAACAAAAGGCAGGAACAACGGGCGAAGAAAATAAAGTGCCTTATGTGAGCTTGGCACAAGTCCAAGACACACGTGGTACGAATAAAGGATGGAAACTAACAGTTAGCTTATCTGAATTTGAGGGACCAAAGGATACACAAAATTCCATACTTAAAGGCGCGAAAATCACCTTATTTAATCCAGAACTAATTTATAGCGTTGAAGACCCTGAACAAAAACCTGAGGTACATGCTACTGGCCTGGAGCTTTTACCTGGGGAAAAGGCTGTGCCAGTGATGACAGCGGCTGCTAAAAAAGGTGCAGGATCAACTTCCGTTGTTTGGGGGAACCATGCTGTCATTGCACAACAAGTCACAGCGGGGGCGGACATAGTAGAAAATGATGCGATTAAACTATTTATTCCAGGTTCAACCGCGAAAGATGCCGTGACGTATCGCTCCACACTGACATGGGAATTAACTACAACCCCAGATAATCCAGATCCTGAGAGTATAGAAGTCTAAAAAAAAAATTTGTTTAACAAATGAAAAACCAACAGCATCACAGCACCTTGTAACGTTACCTTTTAAGAAAGGATTCATAGAATGAAACCTACAAAAAAGAACGATAGACACCTGTGGGTACTCGCTATTCTCTTCTTTTTCTTTCCAACGTCAGTTCAAGCAGAAGAAACGGCGCTAAATATTTATGCCATACCACTTTTTCCAGATAGCCAAGTAGATGAGGACAAAGGCTATTACGATTTGAATCTAGCCGCGAATCAAAAAGAAACCTTGCGCTTGGAGATTGGGAACACGAGTGCAGAACCCATAAGGGTTCAGGTGACCCCGCACACAGCGTATACCAACGTGTTAGGAAACGTCGAATACGGCAAAAATGCCAAAGAAGCGGATCCAACCTTAACCTATTCCTTAGATGAGCTGATAACGCCTTCCGGTGTCATTGAATTAGCTGGAAATGAAAAGAAGATGGTTGAGCTTCCCTTACAGATGCCAGAAGAAGCCTTTGACGGCTTTTTGGCCGGAGGCTTACGCATTGCCGAACTAAAAGAGGAAACAGAAGAAGCCGATGAAACCACAGGGGAAGGCGTGGCCATTGAGAATGAATTTGCCTATGTGGTTGGTGTGGTCGTCAGTAATAACAGAAACTCGGTGCAACCGGAGTTGGAACTGTTAGACGTGTTTGCGGATCAATTGAATTACCGCAATGTGATCAGTGCCACCTTACAAAACTTCACGCCCACCTTTGTCAATCAATTAGCGGTGGAAGCCACCGTGAAACGAGCAGGGGAGAACGATGTTCTGTATAAGGGCGAGAAAAAAATGATGCAGATGGCACCCAATTCTAATTTCAACTTCCCAATCCCCTTAGAAGGGAAACGTTTTCGAAGTGGTAGCTATGTCTTAGTATTAACAGCTGCTTCTGGAGAAAATGAATGGTCATGGACGCGTGAGTTTACGATTGAAGCCGATGAAGCCCGCAAGTTAAATCGAGAAGACGTAATGATTGATTCAAGTATCAATTGGTGGATAATCGGCGCGATTATTTTGCTTATTTTAATGCTTAGATTGGTGTTTTACCTGATCAGACAGAAGAAAAGAGCACGCGAAAGCGAAAAAGAAGGGTAGGGAGGAGGATTCCATGAAAAAGCTCATGAAAAAAGGGATGCTCATTTTAGGGGCGGTGATTCTAGTTCTGCATGCATTCCTCCTACCAGTAGGCATCGTCTATGCAGAAACTACGGAGAAGAGAGAAGAAGTGCAAGTACAGGAAGAAGAACAGTTGGAACTTCCAGCCATGAAAAACTATCTAGAAGCGGAAGAAAAAAGCGAACCTCGCTTTTCCTTTCCTCGTTCTCGCATGCAGGGAACGGTTGAAGCACCATTGAAAGTGATCTTTTATTCAGATCAAGAGGTGTCAGAGGCAAGGATTACCCTACCGAAGGAAGCCAAGCTGGTAAAAGACCAGTTACAAGTTGGGGTTATCGTCGAACAAGAAGAACAATCACGTACATGGGTGATTCAAGCAGAGCGTGCACAACAAACGTTTGTACTTCCTGTGGTATTTGAATCTGAAGGCAACTATGAGGTGTCGGTCGAAAAAGCAACTGCGACCCTTGAAATATCGAAAAAGGAAGAACCGGAGGCTGAAGATCAATCAGAAATGAATCAGGATTCGTCTGATGAAGCAAATGAAGAGACGAATACAACGAAACAATCAGAAGAAAAAGAAGCGCCTGTAGCAACCGAAGAATCGAATGAAGAATCAATTCCTTCTAAGAACAAAAAATTCGAAAAGAAAGTCTTTGAAGGAAATACGGCAGAAGTCGCAACAATGGTCGCATTTAGAGAAGCAGTTGCAAATCCTGAAGTCGGTATTATCTCTGTTCAAGCAAATTTAACTGAAACTACAGCAAATATCATGACGATCGGTCGACCAATCAAGATACAAGGAAACGGTCATACGCTGACTTTTGGTAACAATAGTTTTTATTTTCAATTAGCAGAAGTGAGTGAACCAACGACCTTTCGGATAGAGGACGCAACAATTACAAAGACTGGCGCTACTCCTTTAGTCAATGCAACAACACAAGTTAGTCGCAATTGGGTATTAGAAATAGAAGATGTAGCAGAAATCAACGCAAATACGATGCGACTTTCTTCTATGCCAGAAGGAACGATTATTTTTACAGGTGGGAACTCCAATTTTACGCGGATAATTTCTTCTGCGGCTTTTATTGAAGCAAAAGAAGTCAAAGCTGTAAATCAAGCACAGGTGACAATTAGCCGAGGTAATATGACTATCTTCTTTTCTTCAGCCCTAGTATCAACGCCAAAAATTGTAGTAGAAGCTGGCTCAGCAATTACGATTATGACAACTAGTGGGACGGCAAATACGATCGATTTAAGAGGAGAACAATCCGAAATAGCTTTACAAACAAATGGAAAGTTATCTATAAGTACGTTTGGGACTCCAACAACTCCGAGCAATACAACAAATAATGCTATTATACTCAGCGGTGCAAATCCTAAAATTTCTATTAATTCAGCTAGTAAGCTGACGGTTACAAGCACGGCTGCTAAAAGAGGCCTATATCTATCTGGAAATAATCCTAAAATAATAGTTGTTGATTCAGAATTATCTGTGACCTCTGCTACACACGCAGCAATTAGTCTGATAGGTAGTGAGCCATTGTTTTCGGCCACTAAAAGTAATAGTGACATTCGCTCAACAACAGGAGCGACACTTGCCTTGGCTGGAGACTCACCTAAAGTTGATTATGAGGGTGGGACCGGGAGTTTTACAAGTACTACAGGGCAACGACTAAACTTAATTGGCGATAATCCACAGTTGTCATTAAATCAGGCACAATTTTTTCTGACAGCTACTACAGGTCGAGGTGTCTACCTAGAAGGAATAGTTCCACAGATACTAATGAATGAGAGTAGCATTGAAATGACGGATACTGATCCCTCTCAAGCAATGATTTTACAAGGAACAGATGCGTTACTTTCTTTGAGAAATAAAAGTGAGATGTCCATCAATGGTGGTGGAACTGGGACGTTAGAAAACATTGCAATAGGAGACAATAATGCGCGTCCAGAGCTTTCCGTTACAGGTGGCTCAAAGTTGTCCGTTACAACATCCAGTGCTACTCGATCTCCGACAGACACTTTAAATAATGCTATTCATTTAAGAGGAGTAGAACCAAAAATAAATATTACCAGTGGGTCAGAGCTCAAAGTTTCCGTAACTTCTAATGCACGCCGCGGGCTATATTTAAACGGTACAAATGCGGAAATTAATTTAAATGACAGTCACTTAGATATAAATACAATATCCGGTCGAGCACTCAATCTCAATGGAGAAAGTAGCACGCTAAATGCTAATAAATCAAATCTAAAGCTTAATACTACAGAGGGTGCAGGTATATCTCTATCTGGACACAATGCTGTAGTTAATGCGCAATCTAGCCTTATAGATTTTAGTGGGGCAACTGGTTATGGAGTAGAAATCGTGGGTAACAAACCCAAATTCCTTTCATCTGATAGTGAAATCAACATCAAAAATATGAGGTCAGCCAATGGAGTAACATTGAATGGGCAAAATTCTTTTTTAGAATTGACTAATAACAGTCAAATGTCTATAGATGGAGGAAACGGCATACATGAAAATATCTTAATCGGAAATGGGAATGCTAATCCATCATTAAAGGTAACTGATAACTCAAACCTATCGATTAGAGCACAGAGTACCTCAAACACTGCAGCAATTGACAATAATAACTCCATCCGAATAGCTGGAGCCTCACCAATATTAGAGGTCTCAAAAAATTCTAAAATATCCATTGATGTTTTATCGGGTGGGCCTAGAAGTATTTTTATGAATGGGGAGTCTGCCGATTTAAAAGTGGAGAATAATTCTGAAATTATCAGTAAGAATTTATATGGTACTTCTATTGGAATGAGCACGACTAATGCGCAGCTTACAGTAGATAATTTTTCGAAAATAGATATTGAGAGTTCTGCGAGAAGAAACAATTCTTTGATTGACATTACTACGGGGTCAAATGATGTTTATATAAGAAATAATTCATCTATTGCTAGCAAGCACGTAGAGTTTGATAATCCTGGTACTAATACTCGAGCACTATCTATGAGTGGTTCTAACAATAATATTATTATTACAAGTGGTGGAAATCTCCACTTAAATAATAGGCATTATACCAATCGTCCTAATAGTGGCTCTGTTTCATCAAATTATTCTACTATTTATCTTGGGAATGGAGAGAATAATTTTAGTATCGATAATAATAGCGCAGATAGAGCTAGGTCACAATTACGTTTAACGAATGATTATGCAGCAGCTTTGTATTCTGACGGTGGAAATCTAAAATTTAATCAAAAAGCGGATACTATTTTTTATGCTGAAGGCTCTTCAATTAATACTCGTGAATGGGGGGTTTTCGTAGCCCAAGACACTATGGAATTCAATGTACACTCCCCGTACTATTTTGATTTTAAAAACGTCAGGAAAGATGGAGGTGATATTTTCGGAACTAAAAATGGATCTAGCTTAAATATAACAGATACTTTTTTTTCCGCATGGGCCACAGGAAGTAAGTTTGATGATAATCCCAAAATAGGTTTCTTTGAAAAAATTGATGTCGCTTATGAAGGAAGAGATTTTGTTTCCGCATCTTCGAGTAATAATCTGAACCTAACAGACTCTTTACCTGGACTATCTGGAAGAGTATCCAGAATATCTGCTAATAATTCAGCTCCTATTTTAGACGGAGTTAGGCAACCAACCAATGCAGATAAATCATTTATAGCTGAGTTTTCTTATAAAGAAGGATTAGATGATATAAGGGAAGCTGGTACGGATGAAATTACTGTCGAAATAAAAGTAACGGATCCAGACAATAATTCTAATAATTATACGGCTTCTACGGTGGGGAACGAATCACCGATTCAAACATGGGAAGAAAAAGAAAATAATACTCCCGGAAAAGCTGGAAGAGTATCTTTTGAATTTGGAAATCTCCTCAAAGAAGGTACGATTATTGAGTTTGTATCAATAAGTAGAGGAATGAAAGAGGGAGGGATATCCCTATCACAAGAAGAATTGGAAAAGATCCGTCCAATAACGGTTATGAATGTAACTCCACCAGAGTTAGTTGATTTTGGCCACTTTATAGAGTTAACCACTGAGACCACTTCCATTCAGGCATTTCCAAATCATATAAACATTCCTGGAAATAATGCGTTGTTGTATATTAATAATCAGCATATAGCGACACAGAAAGTAGGAAATGATGGTAGTTTTTCTTTCGAACTAAACACTAAACTAAATGAAAGTGACAAAGTGCAAGTTTTGATGGAAGATAATCAGGGGGGCATAATCGATAGTTATAGTACTATAACTAGTGTTTTTAAAAGACCAGAAACTAATAATGATAATGGAAATAGAAACCCTCAAATAGAGGATTATAAATATCATGATGCAGTTTTTCCAAGTGCTAAAACTTATATTGTTGAGCTAGCAAGTAAAGTCTCACCTGTTGATCCATTGAGCCCTGGAATAAAAGTAGAACCAGAAAATCCACCAGTTCTTTCTGAAAATCAGGGGAAATTAAGTATAGATTTTGTCTCTAGGTTTACCTTTGGCCAACAAGGTATTTCTACAAGAACGCAGAACTACTATGCTCAACCACAACGATTATTGAATGAGGACGGGATCATCGATGAGAAGGAAGAACGACCAAATTATGTTCAAATAAGTGATCGACGGCCAGGAGACACACGTAACGGTTGGGTATTGTCAGTGACCCAAAACGGACAGTTCTCAGATCCAAATGATCATAAATTAAAGGGAGCTAGTTTACAGTTGACCAATCAACAGTTGGCATCTATCCAAGAGACAGGGGAACCTGAATTAAATGAGACTGACAGAGTCATATTACTTCCTGGAGTCAAGACAAAATTATTGACAGCCAAAGATGGTCAAGGTGCAGAAACTTGGATCTATCGGTTTGGGGATAGAAAAAATGCTGGGGAAAGTGTCGTTCTTGAAGTGCCACCAATAGCTGCTCCGAAAGCGACCACTTACCAAACGACTTTAACCTGGGAATTAAGTATTGTACCCGATAATTAATAAGTTAGGAGAAGAGCTTCGGCTCTTTTTCTTTTTTAGGAAAGCGAATACTCAATAACTACTATCTATAATGAAGAACTAAATCGAAAAAGCTATGATACATACTTATAAACTAAGAACTATATTTTACGAGAACATAAATAGTTTTGTGAGTAAATTACATTATAAAACTGACTGATATGGATATAAAATTATCAAGATAGATACATGGTTTTCATCAAGTCGAATTTGTTCAAAATGTGGTATAAAAATGCCAAGAAAATGCTCAATATTCTTTAGAAAAATGGATTCCCTCTTAGTTATATGTATTGTATATAACAGTTAGTTTATTTTATTTGGAAATCTAAGTAAGTCCAGTTAATTCTATAAATTATAATATTGTCCTTTATGCCGTTATTATATAATTCCGCCTTTTTAAAAAAAAATTACTCCAGAGATAAAATAGCAACCTTCTTATTTAGAATGTCATGCAAATTTGACAATTTGAAATCTCTTTGATAGCATTGTTATTCAAAATGAATTTCGGAGGTGTGATAATATTGTCAGATAGTTCGGACGAAAGCGATTCGACGGTATTTCTTATAGTTCCTTATTATTTAAAAGAATAGTTTTATATTAGCGCGTTGCCATGTTGAAATGGTAAGGTGCCTATTTGTGTATAAAAAATTCTATGAATATGAGGAGTATTAAATGTATAATTTTGACTATCTATTAACAATATCTGAAATTAAAAAAAAATATGGGCTAGATGATTTAGAACAAGGACTAGATAAAGTAAATGCCTCCCAGAGATTAAAAGAAAACGGTCCAAATAAATTAAAAAATAAAAAAACACCTAAATGGAAGTTATTAATCAGGCAGTTTAACAATATGATTATATATATATTAATTTTTTCAGCATTATTGACTTTCTTTATGGGGCACTATTCAGATGGTGTAATCATCGGGATAGTTGTTGTTATTAATGCATTGATAGGATATTATCAAGAGTCTAATGCATCAGATGCATTAGAAAGAATTAAGGAAATGCTGTCTTCTGACACAACAGTTTACAGAGGCGGGAAAAGAATAGATATCCCCGCTGAGGAACTAGTCATTGGAGATGTTGTTTTCTTAGAAGCTGGCGATAACATACCAGCAGATTTAAGAATTGTTAATACTGACAACCTAAGAATTCAAGAGTCTGCCTTGACTGGTGAAGCAGATTCGGTTGAAAAAATATCAGAAGCTTTATTGAATGGAAAAACACCATTAGCTGAGCGTTTTAATATAGCATATGCTTCAACCTTAGTAACCAATGGAAGTGGTTTAGGTGTGGTGATTGCAACTGGCGACAATACGGAGATAGGTAAAATTTCAAGGGAAGTGAATGATGTAAGTGAAAGAAAAACTCCTTTGATGCAAGAAATTGATAGATTAGGCAAAGGAATTACCTATGTGATAATGGGCGTAGCTATCTTTCTATTTGTATTCAGCCTGTTTTTTAAAACATATTCATTATCAGTTTTATCTTTAGCAGTAGTTACAATGATCGTAGGATCTATTCCAGAAGGTTTACCAGCTACGACATCTGTAGTTTTAGCGAATGGTGTTAGTGATATGGCAAAAAACAAACATACGATAGTTAAGACTTTGCCTGCAGTAGAAACACTTGGATCTGTAGATGTAATTGCTACCGACAAAACAGGAACATTAACTAAAAATGAAATGACTGTGACAGATATTTTAATCGATGAGAGCTATTTTCAAGTATCCGGAAATGGATATGAACCTGAAGGTAATATTATGGAGAATGGATCACCAGCGGAACTAACACCACGTTTGAAATTATTTTTGGAAGCCGGATTCGAGGCTAACGATACTGTATTAACTCATAATAATGGTATTTGGGGGATTAACGGAGAACCAACAGACGGAGCGTTTTTAACCCTATATCACAAAATATTCCCGTACAATCAACATCCTGATTTCAAAGAACTTGACATGTTGCCCTTTGATTCTGATTACCGTTATATAGCAAAATTAGTAGAAAATAAAAAAGGAGAGCATCTTCTCTTCATCAAAGGTTCTCCAGATAAATTATTTCCTATGTCTCAATCGATAGAAGAGGATTTTCCATTAGAAAAATGGAACCATCTTGTCCAAGACTTGTCTGAACAAGGCAAACGAGTAGTCGCAGTTGGGTATAAGAAAGTTCCATCTAGTATAGATGAAGTAACACATGATTTATTGCTTGAGGGAATTCATCTTATCGGTTTAGCAGGAATTATAGATCCACCTCGTGAAGAAGTCATTGGTTCATTAGCAGACATGAGAAAAGCAGGTGTTGATGTAAAAATGATTACTGGTGATCATCCATTAACAGCTAAAACCATTGCTGAAAAATTAGGATTAGCATCAGAAATTAATGTTATTACAGGTACGGAAATCGATGAATTATCACCTGAACAATTGGAAAATATTGTTTTAAATCATCAAGTTTTTGCTCGTACTACACCAAAGAATAAATTAGAAATAGTGGAGGCACTTCAGAAAAACGGAAAAGTAACTGCGATGACAGGAGACGGAGTGAATGATGCGTCTGCTTTAAAAAGAGCTGATATTGGTGTAGCAATGGGTGTTAAAGGAACAGATGTTGCGAAAGACTCCGCAGATATGATTTTGACAAATGATAATTTTTCAACAATGTCTGTTGCTATTCTAGAGGGTCGTAGAATTTATGACAATATCAAAAAGAGTATTTTATTTTTATTACCCACATCTTTTGCAGAGGGTTTAATTATTGCATTTACTATTATGATGCAAAGAGAACTACCTTTACAACCAACCCAGTTATTATGGATAAATATGGTTTCGGCTATTACGATTCAATTTGCGTTCATATTTGAACCTGCAGAATCAGGAATTATGAATAGAAAACCAAGAAAAACAGGTGGTTCATTACTAAACCGCCATGATATTTTTCAGATGGCATACGTATCAGTGATAATCGCGTTAATTAGTTTATTTTCTTATGAATGGCTAATTAGCGAAGGAGCTAATCAAGCAACAGCCAGTACAATGATGGTGAATATCATTGTCATGTGTAAAATTTTCTATTTATTTAATATTAGAACTGCCAAATCAGCTTTCTCAAAAGATTTTTTTTCAAATCCGATGGCGTTTATTATTATTGGGATTATGTTGGCGTTCCAAGTGGTTCTTACGTACGTTCCGTTCATGCAAGTAGCTTTTTATACAGAAGGACTGACGCCTTTAGAATGGGGGGGAACAATTCTTGCAGGAATATGCGTGTTACTGATTGCTGAAATTGATAAAGGAATTAGAATTTGGAAGACAAAATCAATCAAAATCAGTGAAAAATAATAAATAAAAATGTAGTGAGTCTCTTAAGTTAGACGCAAAGATCTAATTTAAGAGATATCTGTAGGAAATTAGAAATTTCACTATGATAAAGTACGTCATGCTGAAATTCAATATATGGACAAGTGAAGGAATCTATGAATATAGGTGTGCATTACTAATCGCGTTAAATTAAGGAATGAAAGGAACATATAATCTAAAATGCAAGATAGTAAAATCAAAAAAACACAAGAAATATTAGTGAGTTCAATTAAAAGAATTTCGCCATTAATCAATCGAAGCAGAAATAAACTTCGATTGATTATTTTTTGTTCTGAATTGATTTTGGCAAACTAAGCCCTAGATCAAGGAAAAATATTCATGGGAATTTAGAAAGTTATGGTAATCATAAGCGACTCGTTGGATGCTTTTTTTATTACATTAGTAATTTTTATAGTTCAGTCATTGTATAATAGTCTCTACTCATATCTATTCTATAAATATATTATTGGTAATTATGAGTTTTTTATTAGAAAACTTATTGGAGGAATTATATGACTAGAAAAATTTACGGCTATGCCCGGGTTTCAACTAAACAGCAAGATCTTTCGCGGCAATTAGATTTATTAGAAACTTATCGCTGTGAAAAAATCTATACTGAAAAAATTAGTGGTGTCCGTGCAAGTCGTCCTGAACTAAATAAACTAAAAAAACGTGTAAATTCCGGTGATCAAATAGTTATTGAGAGCTTCTCACGGTTTGGTCGTAGCACAAAAGATTTAATTAACCTTGTTTATTTTTTTGAAAAAAAAGGAGTTAAAATAATCAGTATAAAAGAAAATTTTGATACTCAAACTCCTCAGGGAAAATTAATGATCACTGTTTTCCAAGCTTTTAGTCAATTTGAACGAGATATTATTGTTGAAAGGACCCTTGAAGGATTAAACTCTGCACGTGCAAGAGGTAAGGTTGGTGGCCGGCCAAAGGTAGATCAAGACGTTCTTCAAGAATCACTCTCATTACACCTTACAAAAGGATTATCTGTCTCAGAAGTTTGTAAAAAAACTGGGATTAAACAATCAACTTTTTATCGCTATTTAAAACTAGAGAGGAATCTTTCTGAATTGAGTTAGTTCTTATGGCCCCAGTATTTTTTAAGTGACCAAAGAAATATATCACTTTATTTTGAAAAATATTTCTGGTATAGTATGATGTAAGTATAAGCCATGTATAATAGGTATTGGCTTAACTTTTATTTCTCAAAAACCTTCGTTTTTAGTAATTTAAATTCGTTATTTATCATTATAAATAGGAAACCTAATCTAATCACTTTTTCAAGACATCTTATGGTATCAGATGTCTTTTTTTGTGCTGTCCTTAAAACGAAGATTTTTGAGACATCTAAGAATATAGGAGGAGGGGTATGAAACACTTAAAAAGATGCATAGTAAGTATAGGTATAGTATTGATTCAAGTTTATGCACCACTAGTTGTTCATGGGACAGAAGTACACTCGGTGGAAACTGAAGGAACAATTGGTTTTACTGGGGTATATGAAACACCAGGAATACCAGAGCCAGCACCAGAAGTTGAGGTAAAACCAAGCTTTCCCAAAGAAATTGTTCAATCACCATCAGAAGTGCGAAAGAGTGAACATAAAAAATTCCCTCAAACGAACGAGAGTCAGATGAGTGCTTGGAAAATATTGGGCATTCTGATCATCGTAGTCATACTTGGCTTTTGGTTTTGGAAAAAACAAAAAGAAAAAAACAATCAAAGAAAGTAGGATTTAAATATATGAAATTCGTTAGATTAGCAACCATTGCAGCATTATCAACTACTATTTTCGCCGGAGGAGCGGTTTCTGCGTTTGCCGACGAGACTCGTCAAGTGACGACCAACGGAAATATCGAGTTTACACCTAGTACAGACGAACCAGAAATCGTTGTTCCACCAGTAGAAGAACCAGATGTAGAGATTGGACCAGAAGTACCCGGAACCACGGGTCCTTTGTCAATTGTAAAGGCTGCGACAATGAATTTTGGTTCACAAGTGATTTCAAATCAAGATCAAACGTACAATATGATTGCAGAAAGACAACAGAAGACCGGAACGACTGGTGATGAGAATAAAGTTCCTTATGTCAGTTTTGCACAAGTTTCTGATACTAGAGGAAGCAATGCAGGTTGGGATTTGAAAGTCAGTCTAAGTGACTTTCAAGCGGAAAATACGCAAAATGCTATCTTGCGAGGAGCCAAAGTTACTTTAAAGGATCCACAAATTCAATACACGGGGAATAATCAAGAGTTAGCTCCAGCTGCACATGCAAATAATTTGGAATTGGTGCCTAATAGTGGTGCTGTTTCAGTTATGACCGCTGAATCAAACAAAGGAGCGGGACGCTCATCTGTTGTTTGGGGAAATCAAGCAGACTTAGATGCCCAAGTTGAGGCAAATGCAAGTGCGCCTGTGACAAACAATGCCATTCAATTATCTGTACCTGGCGCGTCAGCCAAAGACGCGACCACTTATACCTCAACATTGACATGGGAATTAACGACTACACCAGGTAGCGATGTAGGAGCCTAATAGATTTATGTATCTAATGATGGATTAGGGCGTAAGTCGCACATGACTAAAGTAGCGTTACATAATGTGTAGCGCTGCTTTTTTGAATGAAACATCGAAGGAGTGTGTTTGATGATAAAAAGTACGACATATCAAATAAAGAGGAGGTTTCAATGGGGGGGGGGGATTACTTATTATGTTATCGTTTTTGTACTCTCCAATTCTTGTTTCTGCAGAAGAAAATTTAAGTTTTTATGTCACACCAGAGTTTCCAGACAGTCAAGTAGAAGGAAGTGGCCGTTACTTCGACCTTAACAGTGAACCTGGAAGTACAGAGGAATTGACACTGAAAATTCAAAATGCCAATGATCAAGCAAAGACGATTGAAATCACGGCTCATACGGCATTTACTAATGTCCAAGGAGTGGTGGAATATGGTAAAGATGCCGAAAAGGCAGACCCAACATTACCCTATTCTTTAGCAGACTTAATTGAACCCCCGACGCCTATTGAATTGGCCGGAAACGAAACGAAGACTGTCAAAGTCACGCTAAATATGCCTAAAGAAGCATTTTCAGGATTTTTAGCGGGTGGCTTAAGAATCGCAGAGGTGAGCGAAGAGCCACAGGAAACAGAAACAAGTGGAGAAGGTGTGGCGATTAAAAATGAATTTGCCTATGTCGTAGGAGTGGTGGCAAGTAATGACCGCTCTGCCGTAAAGCCTGATTTAGATTTATTGGATGTCTTTGCCGATCAACTCAACTATCGCAATGTGATCAGTGCGAACTTACAGAACTTTACACCTACCTTTGTCAATCACTTAGAAGTAGAAGCAACGGTGCAAAAAGAGGGGGAGAACGATATTCTCTATCGAGCCAAGCAAGAACAGATGCAAATGGCACCTAATTCTAATTTCAACTTTCCAATCTCTTTAGAAGGCGATCGCTTTCGAAGTGGCGAGTATCTGTTGAAAATGACGGCACGTTCAGGAGAAGAGGAATGGCAATGGGAACGGAAATTTACTATTGAAGCAGATGAAGCCCGAGCATTGAATCAGCAAGATGTCACGATTGATACGAGTATCAATTGGTGGCTCGTTGCCGCGGTCATCCTGATTCTTTTCTTGTTGTTGATTATTGTTTGGTTACTTATTAAGAAGCAAAGAGCTAAAAATAAGGAGGACCAGCGAGATGAAAATTAAAAAGGTCTTGGTCATGGCAAGTGTTAGTCTTCTTTGTTTTCCTTCGCTCTTTTTCCCAGTGATTTCAACGAGTATTCCTGTGTCTGCCATTGAGAATTCTGTGGAACTATCGAGAGAATCAGAATTGATAAATCCACTGACCAGTACAACAGAAACAAAGGCGCCTATTTTTTCATTCGAAGAAAATCAAGAGCCACCTATAGCAAATAAACAGTTTCAATTAGTCGTACGTTCCAGTCAAGATGTTTCCGAGTTTGTGTTGAATCTCCCAGAGGGAGTCAGTATCGTAGAAGACAAGCAATCTGCTGATAGTAAGTTCACTAATATAGAAGGAAACCAGTGGCAAGTACGGACGAATTCTCCACAAATGACCTTTTCCATTCCACTAGTTGTAGAAAAAGCAGGAGCATATGAGATAGCTGTCGGAGAATCAAAAATAACGCTTAACATTCAAGCAGAGGAGAGCCAAGAAACAAGTGAACAAGGAGTCACTTCCTCGGAAGAAAAAGAAATAGCGAAGACCGAAGAATCAACAGTCGAAGAAGAAGCGAGTGTATCAAGTGATGAAAAATCATCACCCACAGATACTTCGCAAAATGATCCAGAACAAGTAACAGAAAGCGCTCGGTCAACAAAAGAAGCAAGTGTCCAAGATGTGGCGAATTGGGAAGAGTTCATCCGTGCATTTGTAGATCCGTCAATAACAACGATTAATGTTATTTCTGATTTCCAAACACCAGATAATCCTCGACTCAATCTAACGGATATTACGACAGGTGGAACGAATAACCCTAATGGTGGAACAGCATTTGTTTATCTTAATGTAGCTAATATCTCTAGAAATCTAACGGTCGAAGGAAATGGCCATCAAATTGATTTTCGCGCAATCACTTTATGTTTTAACAATATTACGGCTAATTCTTCAACTCCTTGGAATATCGCGTTAAAAGATTTAGAGATATACCACGGAAACTATTATGGACCGTTGACTTTCAATGATTTGAACGTTACGAATCAAACTGCTAGTCAGATCACTTACCATAATATTACGAACTACGGAAATCAACTGATTCATTCACCTTACAGTAGTATTAAAATCTCAGGTAAATCAAGTAGTAAACAAGTATCAGAGTATACTTCCTCTTTTGGTACGTGGCGCATCAATGCACTAGATCAAACGAATATCTATGCTTAAAATTTAACGATAGTTGAAGATGCTGAGGTTGAATTAGAAACAATTAGCGCAGGTAATTTAGATTTAGGAGGAGTAGTACACCCCAATAACAACTTTAGAATGGAAAAAAATTCATCTTTAAATGCTGTATCAAAAGGAAATGCTGGCGAAGCTGATGGAACAAGTTTACTCGTTCGAAGAGGCAGTGTTGAAATAGATGAGGGTGCAAAGCTGAACTTAGTACCACAAAATCTAAGATCAGCAATTTCTTTACGTACTGCGAACTCATCGCTCAGAATAAAAGAAAAAGGTGTTCTTACCATCGATTCTAAAGGAACAAAGGCGAATGCCAATGGGGCTCTATATAATATTATTTGGATGGCGGCAGGAAGCAATCTACTAGTAGAAAGTGGGAGTATATTGAATATTGTTGCCACTGAAATGGCTGCCTCACCATCAAATATTGTACATGTTAATGGGAATGCGACGGTATCCATCGGCAAAGATGCTACCTTGAATATAAAAAGTGACAGTACTTCAAACGCTCAAAATTTGATGTACTTCGCTTCTGCAGGTTCAACCTTTGAATTTTCTGATGCTCAAGAAGTGAATCTAGAACGAACTGGAACGATCGCCGGAACGTCGACCGCCAACGGATTGATTAATATCGCAGGAAGCACCGGGTTATTAGATATCGATGTCCAATCACTGAAACAATGGGCAAGAGGGAATTTTGAAGCGACACCCGATCATTCATGGACTCCGATCTTTAATTTGAATCTACGCTATACAGGAGTAGTTCCTCGTATTGAGACTGTTTCTTCGATTTCACAAGAAACGGCAGATAGTTTTAAGCAATATTTCACTACGCAAAATGTCCAACGGATTTTATTTGAAAAAATTCCAGATGTCGAAGTCACAATTGATCCGTTAACAGAAGATCCGAATGAAGTGAATTCTCATACGATTACTGGAAAGGCGAATCCTAATAGTGTGATCCGCTTCTCAGGCGATCCAGCGATTCCTTCAGGCTCTATTACTTCACCTGATATTTCTGAAAGTGAAAAGTATCATACAACGGCAAATGAGAATGGAGATTATCGCTATGAATTACCGGAAGATCGACGGTTTACTGCTGGGAATACCGTGACAGCCTATGCTTTTTTAAATGGAAAAAATGATACTGCTAGTACAATTGTAGAGAAAAAAATTGTGGTGGCACCAGTGGACCCATTAGATCCTGAAACGGAAATTGCCCCAGAGAATAAGCCTGAAATACCAGAAGATCAAGGTCGTTTGAGTCTA
This sequence comes from Enterococcus sp. AZ062, assembly GCF_051715065.1. NCBI lineage: Bacteria > Bacillati > Bacillota > Bacilli > Lactobacillales > Enterococcaceae > Enterococcus > Enterococcus sp. AZ062. The sequence continues at coordinate 115,863 of NZ_JBIOTB010000002.1, forward strand.
GATTTTGTGTCTCAATTTAACTTTGATACGCAAAAAATATCTGTTAGTGATCAAACTTATTATGCACAACCGCAACGATTATTAAATGAAGATGGAACAGTGAATGAAAGCGAGGAAAGACCAAACTTTGTGCAGATCAGTGATCGTCGTGCCGGCAATGAACGCAGTGGTTGGCAGTTATCAGTTACTCAAAATGAACAATTCCGTAATGAAAGCGGACATGAATTAATTGGCTCTGAAATACAGTTATTCAATCAAGAATTAGTGACTGCACAAGGTGGAACGGCGCCTAGGTTACAAGAAGAAACTACTCAAAGAATCATACCAAATACAAAAAAAATCTTGTTACAAGCAGATGAAGAATCTGGGACAGGAACATGGATCTATCGTTTAGGGAATCAACAAACGGCAAATAAAAGTGTCGGTCTCTATGTACCGAGAGGAGCGAATCCAGAAGCAACTAGTTATTCGACAACGCTGACATGGGAATTAAGTGCAGTTCCTGGTAATTAAAGGAAAGAGAATCGTTCTCTTTCCTTTCTTTGTATAGGAGTAAATTCAGGGAAACTCGTTTTAGTTTTTTTAGAAGGATAATTCATATTTAATGAATGAAATTTTGAGTAAGATACGATTATGCTCTAAAAAGAACACTTTATGAAAAAAATAGTTTATCCTTTTATATTCATATTATAATTTTCTTAAAGGAAAGAAATAAAGCAAATAGTGTGAATAGGTTAAAAGAAAAATATATCAATAAAACTGCTAGAATTTCTACTCGATAAAGATAAGATGATGTAAAAAAGTTGATAGAAAGTGATTAAATAATAGAAAGGAATTTCTCAAACATGAATTATTTAAAAGATTATCGTTTATGGTTATGTCTTGTAGGAATCGTTGGGTTAGGATTTTTATCAAGTATTTTTAGTGGCAACCCAGGAGACTATTACTATTCTTTACAATTACCACCATTTGCACCGCCTAGCTGGATATTCGGACCGATGTGGACCCTCCTATATATTATGATGGGGGGCGCGTTGTATTTAATAATAAATCTGCCTTCTACAAAAATGAAAGGCAAATTATTAATCTTATTTACGATTCAGTTTGTTTGTAATTTTTTATGGACGATACTATTCTTTAATTTAAAGAATAGTTTTATTGCAGCTATTGATATCAGTTTACTTTTAATTTTCTTAACGATTTTACTCTATCAATTGTGGGTAAATAGGCGTAAAGCCATGCTATTGATGATTCCCTACTATCTATGGGTAATATTTGCTACTATATTAAATTATTCAATTTATTTTTTGAATTAATTCGCAATAATTCACGTGGAATATACCAACATTAGTCTCGAAATAATAAAATTTTTTGTTGAGTAGAGTATCTTTTGTTGAAATTACTAATACTACACAGACTGAATGATCAGTTCAGTTTGTGTGGTATTTTATATAAATAGCCAATTAAATTTAATTTTCAAGTAATTAGTTTTTTCAGACCACGAATGGATACTGGAATAATGTCCCCGTTTTCTAAAGTGACTTCCCGTATCTTTTTATTAATCATTTGAATATTCTGGGTATTTACTACAAATGATTTATGGCAACGAATAAAGTGATGGTTTCTATCTTCAGTCTCTTTTATGTTGCCATAGAACTGTAATTGACTATAAGGGAGATGTACCTCTAATTTATGAGGTACACCAGGAGAAGTAGAAAAGTATTGGATATCTTTAATAGGTAAAAATTTGATTTCATCGTTGAATTCGATTTTAAACATCTCTTTTTCTAAAGGAGCTATTTGAAGATCTTTAAATAGCTTGCTTAAAATACGTTCGATATTATCTTTTAAATGTAAAATATCTTCCTTGATAATATAATCAGTGGGTTCAATATTGTTTTTTAAAATAATCAACGAAAGATCAGTATAGGAAGTGACATAAATTATTTTACCAGATGGATCAAGATCACGAATTTTTTTACCGAGTTCGATCCCATTCAATTCACTGTCTTTTAATTCGATATCTAAAAAATAAATACCGAAAGGAGATGTATTTATTTGAACACTTGCGAGTAAATCTTGGGAATTTGAAGTGACGAAATGGATATAGCAGCCTAAGTTTTCGATCATGATTCGATTCTTTATGACAGTAGTTATCATCTCCAGTTGTTTCGAATCATCTTCACATATATATATTGGAATCATTAAAAAGCTCCTTTTAATGTGTTTGTATATAAATTGTTTGAGAAAAACGCTGATTTTCAATTGAAGTTTCAATCAATAGATAAGGGTTCGTTTTTGCCAAATCATCCAGGATATGCAGACCTAGGCCTTCATTTTTAGGATTGCTCTTCGTAGAAAAACCCTTTTGTTTTAACTGATTAAGTGGCAGTGTATTGATAGTTGTATTAACTACTCTAATAACTAACGAATTCTTCTTCTTTAAAATTAATAATTCGATTTTTTTCTTTTTTGCCACAGCAGCTCCTTCTGTTGCGTTATCTAAGACAATACCAAGTATACGAACTAAATTGACCGTATGCTTGGAATCAATTTTGACTTCTTCAGGTATGGTTAACTGTAGAGAGATACCTTTCTCTATTGCCATCATTAATTTTAATGACAATACACTTCTTATTTCCGGTACATTTATTTTATCTAATAAACTAAGATTTGCTGGGGAAAGATTCATTATCTCACGTGTAGGTAATATATTTTGATCGTAATAATTTTTTAGCCCTTCCAGATCCCCTTCACTAATATAACTATTCATCGAAAATAATAGATTCTGATAGTCATGCTTGAATTCTCTAAGTTCTTGATAATTTTTCTCAATATCTCTTATATAATCTTGTTGTAGCTGGATACGTTGCTCCAATAGTTGTTCTTCCATTTTTGCATTTGAAATTTTCCAATAATAAATAAAAATAATTAAACCAATACATAAATATAGAATAAAAAAAGTAGTATTTAACGCAAGTACTTCCGGATTTCCTCCCGAAAAACGAGTATATAAGATAATAATATAATAAGTTGAAAGAATAAATACACCGATTGTACCGATTATTTGGTAATCAATTGCATAAGACCAATTATCAAGGGCTTTTCTAAAACTATAAGCAAGTATAAAAGACAAAAGAGCTGAAAGTGCAATATGAAAGTACTGCGAGGCGTCTCCGGGTTCGATCACGGAAGATCCAAGTACTATAAAGTCTCCTATACTTGCTAGATGATCTCCTAGCAGAGAAGATAGTAATCCCAAAGTTAAAGCATACACTAATGGTCGATGTGATGAAGATAAAAAATGGAATATCATAGCTAACATAAAAATTGCTATTAGTGTAGAAAAAATACCAAATATTGGGTACAAGAAACTTAATAGGATAGCATTTAAACAAGTAACAATTAGAAAAAGAGATTTATGTATTATTTGATGATCGATGAGTAATATACAAATTGTATATATGAAATATTGTAGGGCTATAGGCCATAAAAACATAGAATACATCTCCTAATGTGTTTTCTAAAATTATAGCATAAAGCTTATAATATAGTTTTTTAGTAATTAATTTAACCTTTTTAATTGTATAGAAAATTACCGTTTTCTATACAATTGGATGTCTTACAAGTTATATTGAGTTTAATAAGAAGTTTTTCTTTTAGTCACGGTATGTTTTATTGTGATGGTTTATCAATATATATAGAAATGTAATAAAATGAGATTTTCAGTTATGGTATAATATTTATGCTGTCTGCTACCCCGGCCTATTCTGGCAAGGGGAGGAGGTTGTATTATGAATTACCTTTTCGATATGTTTTTTGCAATCGTAGCAGAAGTAACCGCGCATTACATCTGTAAATGGCTTGATTGCAAAATTATTGCCAAAAAAGACAGTAAGTCTACCCGTTAATCTGAATAGAACGTAAAAGAAAACCACTAGCCCGCCAGCTAGTGGTTTTTGGTGTATCATGAATTACCTTTTCGTTAAAATAATTATACCATATCTACTAAAAAATACAATTAATAGATAATAGACGAATTATCATTACCACTTTGATGAAAAAAGTGAATAATCATTTATTAACAAGCTCTTGAAAGGCAGGATCGTACTCTGTTGATGCTTGAGATATTAATACATCCATATCATCAATTAAGCTTTGTTTTTTTGAATTGCTGCTTGAATTTTTTCTTATCTAAAAATCTAAAAAAATGTATCTCCAGGATGTAACCATTTTCTTTAAGAAACTCCTTTGAAATTGTTGATACTATTGAGTTCCCCCCCACTTCTTTGGATTTTCTATCTTCAATTGCTATAGTCTTCTCCCTCCCCTTTTCTTTTTGTATATACCGTATATACACTTGTTGATATTAAATCAATCGTACTGTCTCTTATGTCTAATTATATAGAAAGATGAGTCTTTCTATATAGTTAGTGATACAAAACTTTTTAAAAAAGGTGCTTTATTTGTTGACATACTCCGTTTGGATTGGTATAGTCCAATTATAAGGGGTTTCCCTCCCCTATTTGTAAGGAAAGGTTGATTTTAATGAATTATAAAGACACGTATAAAAAAATCGATGAATTATTAAGTCATATGCCAGATTATATAAAAGATTTTGTTCAAGCTCGTGATGACCAAGATCAGTCTCCACAAACTACACTGGAATATTTGAAGAATTATAAATTATTTTTTCAATGGTTAATTAGTGAAGCTGTTGTAGCAGATACTTCTATTCATTCATTGAGAGAATTGACTCCTTATGAGTTAAATTTATATAAATCATATCTAAAACGCCGTTCTAAAGAGAATATAAAAAAAGTATCTACGAAACACTATCTGCAAGATAGTAATAATTTAGGATTGTCTGTTGCAACAATAAATCGCAATATTACTGCTTTAAAGGTATTGTTCAAGTATCTCTCCTCTAGCTCAAATAATCCAAATGGCGTACCATATTTAGAGACTAATCCTATGAAACAGGTTGCGACGATAGCCGACAGAACAACACTTGCAGCTCGTGCAAATGCAATTGAAAAACAACTATTTTTAGATGAAGATACTCAAAATTACTTAGATTACATTGAGTTTGAATACAAGGATTCTTTGAGCGCTAAGGCTCTTCCTTATTACGTACGTGACGTTGAGCGAGATCTTGCTATTAATGCATTAATCTTAGGTTCAGGATTACGGTTATCTGAAGTAGTAAATATAAATGTGGATGATCTATCTTTAGATAAGAATAAAGTTGTAGTGATTAGAAAAGGAAATAAAAGAGATGCGGTAAATATTGCAGCGTTTGCTATGGAGTATTTAGCAAACTATCTAGAGATTCGTAGCAGCCGTTATAAGGCTACTGACAGTGAGAAAGCCATGTTCTTGACTATTTATAAAGGTGAGTCCAAAAGAATGACAGGCATAGCAATTGAGCGCATGGTAGCGAAATACTCAAAGGAATTCAAAGTACAAGTTAGCCCTCATAAGCTACGCCATACGTTAGCAACAAGGTTGTATAAACAAACTAATTCACTTGTTCTTACAGCCCAACAATTAGGTCATACCAATACTAATACCACCACTTTGTATACACATATTGATAATGCTGCTACTATTGATGCATTAAATTCTTTATAAAATAGTAATACAAAAGTAATATTATTTATTACTTTTGTATTACTATTTATGATGTCTTGATCGGATTTTTTCTGAATCCTGATCTTTTGAGAAAGTTTTCTTCTCTTCAACTGTCTCGGAACGTGCATTAATCATAAGTTGCCCTTTTTTGAATCCTTCGAAACCCCAACGTGTGATACCAGGAACAACTTTTGAGTCCTGATTAAGTCCTAAAGTGATAACATGGTTTGAAGGAAATACTTCATTACTAGCAAGAGTTATGTCGTTTGCAGCAGCTTTAGGTCCTAATTGATCATAGTAATTTTTAAGTTCGTCAGATCCTAAATCAAATAAATATCTTCCACACATGACCTTTCCTCCTAATTGAATATTTCTTGAAAAAATAGGTGTTTATAGAGCAATTCTAAGGCAATTTTGGAACTTTATAATGCACAGTTCCTTGAATCGTCTTCTAAAAACGGCTAGTAGTACTCATTTTTGACCATCTCTATCTTATTTTCTATTGAATGATTCTAGCTAAGTCTCGAGCATGCCATAACAATTTACACCAAACTGAAGAACCATAAGAAAGTCCTTTATTATATAAATAATAGAACGTTCGTTCACTTTAAAAGTCAAGACACTAGAATTTTAAAAATTTTATAGAAAAGTCAATGGAAGTTAAAATAAAATATAGCGTAACATGACTTTACGATAATCTTCAAATAGTGTAAAATAAAATTATAAATGTTAGCTA
>NZ_JBIOTB010000003.1:0-26534 GCF_051715065.1 Enterococcus sp. AZ062
TACTGATCATACAAATGTAAATGATTTTTGCGAATTATTTTTAAAAAAATATGCGAGTGGAACAGAGGCAGAACTTGAATACATGATGAACGATGTGGAATCGATGGGCGAAGCGTATACTTTAGAATCGATTGATACTTCTGAATACTATGAGTCAGAAGGTTCGATTCATGGCTATGTTCGAGCGACCTTTAAAGAAAATGCCACAAGTGCATTACACCAAGAAGACTTCTCTTTTGAAATTTCAAAAGAAGGCGATCAATACAAAATTATAAAAATGAATCATTATTTAGGAGGACTAAATTAATATGTTATCAACCAGTTTTGTAAATTTATCAACGAGTTTTTATCTAGCAGCAGCCAAACCAACGCTAAGTGGCACACAAACATGGTTTACTGGAGAAATGAAAACAGCATTAGGGATTATTGTATTAGCCTTATGTTGTTACTTTATCTTTAAGCAAAAGATTGGCATGATGGTATCAACCGTTGTTGTAGGGGCATTTATTTGGTTCTTAGCCAGTGATCCAGCAGTTATCTTCGATTCTATCGGTCATTTATTTAAACCAATCTTTGGTGGATAAGCCATGAAACGTAAGAATCTATATAACTATAAAAAAGCACTTAATGTTCCTTATATGGTACAAAAATTGACAAAAAAATTCTCATTAGAAAATCCGATAAAAGTAACAAAGATTGCGGTGTTTGCCTTAACACTGCTTTCTCTTTTTACCATATTTAAACCGCTGATGATCATGTTACGTGTGATACCGGGGCTTGATTTAGCTTGTTATGCGTTGATCCCAATCAGTGTCACGATGATGTACGATAGCGTTGAGCCAGACGGTTTGAAAATTTATCATTATCTATGGGATTCTGTGAGCTATATTCTTCAATATAAGTTAATTCCTAAAAGAATTTATCAGGATAAAAAGTATCGAGCAGAAGTAGATGAAAAAATACAATTTGAAAAAATGGGCTAGGAGAAATTCTCCTAGCTTTTTTGGAGGGATCTTGTGAAATTAGCAATACCATTAAAGCATGTATACGAGAATATGATGTATACAAAAGATAATGAAATATGGGCATATTATCGTATTCAATCTGTCAGTATGCCAGTGACAGCAGATAAAAAGAAAGAAGAAGTAAAGGCAAAATTTCGACACTTGATAGGTGAGCTAAAGGAAAGTGGGAATGTCGATATTTTTATGGTACCAAAAGATATGACATTAGAAGAACGATTTGAAGAATTGTCAGATTCGTTTTGTAAGGATTTACCAGAGGTAGCAAGATACTATGCAAAAAATACGATTAAACGCTTGGAACATGAAATGGGATTGATTTATACCTATGATTGGATTATTGGGGTTCCGTTGAAATCCAATGAATTGATTGATTCATTTAAAGACGGAATGAAAAAAACGTATGAAAAATTCCGCACCAATGTGGTGACACAACTTGGGTATGATGTTGTTGTTGGCGAAAAAGAATTTCTAGCTTATCGAGAAGCTGAATTATTAATCAGACGGAAAATGAATTTGTTTCAAGGAAAACCATTAAATGAAGAAGAAATGAATTATTTGAACCGATTGAATTTTATTCGGAATATGCCTCATACATTAGAAGAAGAGTATGCCAATGATACATTGGAAAATATTACTGATTCTGAAATTGATCCAAGCAGTCGAGCAGGTGTATTGAAATTAAAAAGTATTGAAGGTGAGAGCGCGATTGCGTTGTTGCCTATTTCTGATACCCCTTTAGAAGTCTCTTACATGCACGTAGCGGAGATTGTACAGACCTTGCCATTTCCGGTGGAACTTCGATTTAAATTGAATTTCACGCAAACTAAAGGCGCTTTAGGCATGGAAGGGAAGGCGAATCGATCTTCTTTACGTTTAAAGAATGTGGTTCGAGAGAGTCGAGCAGTAGGAAATGCAGAAGGTCGGGAAATTTCAGATAGTCGTAAAGTTGTTGGAAACTTGCAAGAGCAATTAAACGCTGAAAAAGAAATTGTCGATTGGTTAGGCGGAATTGTCGTATATGCCAAAGATGAGAAAGAGTGTCGAAAACGTGTAGGAATGATTATTTCTTTATTCAAAGCACGCAAAATCAAGATTTCTCGTGCGCAATTCCAACAAGTTTATTTATTTTACAAGTTTATGATGGGTGAGAGCTTAAAAACAGCGGATAAAAAATGGGTTCAAACAACGACTGTAGCAGGGTTTTGCGAAAATTTATTAGCGATCAATCAACGTGTTGGCTATCATACTGGTTGGTATTTAGGGCGTGTTGATCCCCATTTAACACCTGCCAGTACACTGCAAAGTGCGATTCGAGGAAGTCGTAATATTATTTTATCTAATCCTTTTGTCGCCAATAAATATAATGAGGCAATGAAAACTGCTTCATTACACCAAGTCGTTACTGGTGAAACTGGACAAGGAAAATCCTTCTTAGTCAGTTTATTATTCATGTATATGGCAATGTTAGACGTCAAAGGGTTATTTATTGATCCGAAGACAGAAAAAAATAAACAAATTAAGGCTTTCCTAGCCAAAAAGGAAAATCAAAAGAAATATCCCTATCTTTATCGTCTCGTTCGGTCTTTTCATTTAGTCGCACTTGATCCTGACAAAGAAGAAAACTGGGGCGTTCTTGATCCTATTGTGTTTTTGAAAGGAACAGACGCAAAAGATACCGCAGAAGCAATGATTTATCAAATTATCAATTTAGATGATAGTCGTTTAGCACAAACAGAAGTTTCACGTAATATCCGTTTAACCATTGAAGAACGAGCGCAAGGTAATCGTGTAGGTATGATGAATGTGATTGAAAAGCTTCAAGGACATGAAGAAAAAGAAGTGAAACAAGTAGGGGATCTATTAGCTGAAAAAGTAGCTGGTAGTGTCTTGCGTTTAGGTTTTAGTAATGGAAACACGGAGGGGTTAAGTTTTACTAATCGAATTACAATTGTAGGCGTTTTGGGTTTATCTGTACCAAAAGAAACAGATGATCCACGATTTTATACGACGGCAGAAAAAAGTAGCTTAGCGTTAATGGTGCCATTAGGTAAGTTTTGTGAACGATTCGGTGCCATGAATGAAGAGGAAGAAACGTTTGAAGTGTTTGAAGAAGCATGGCTGTTCAATACGTCACCTGTCGGTCGAAAAGTCTTGAATGCAATGAAACGTGTTGGTCGGTCACAAAATAATATGTTGATCTATTCTACACAGTCAGTTGCAGATGTGAATCAAGAAGACGATCATGGAAATTTTGGTACTATTTTTGCTTTCAATGAACCAAAAGAAGAAGATAAAATTTTGGAACATGTCGGGGTGACTGTTTCAGAAAAAAATAAAGAGTGGTTATCTGGTATGAAAAAAGGACAGTGCTTAATGCTTGATCCTTATGGAAATGTGCAAAAAATCAGTGTACATGCTCTTTTCCCAGAAATGCTTCAATTGTTCCAAACAGTCAAAGAAACCAGTGGCTCAAATGCCGAACAACGGTTTAGTTAAGGAGGAATGACATGGGAAATTATGCACTTAATTCATATCGTTCCTTACTGTACACAAAAGGTTCTTTTTGGTTTAGCGCCAGTGAAACGTTCTATCAAGCAATGAACGGTTTGATCAATTTTATTTTGACTGCGAATGCGTGGATTTATCGTGTATTTGATTTGGGGTTACAGATTTTTTTATCGAATGATGTGTTTGATCAAACAATCGGCTCGGTTTTTACAACCATAATTGCCATGTATAATTCATTGTTTAGTTCTGTTGGGATATTAATTTTCTTAGTGGCAATTTTTTCAATCTTTTGTGTATTTATGTTCAAAAATCCGAATGAAGCGCTAAAGAAAATGTTTTTACTTTTTTGTATTATTGGGATTAACTCAGTGATCTATAGCAATGGCGAACAGTATATGAAAGACATTAACCATTTAGCCGATGATTTTGAAACGCAACTTGTTAAAGCGGTCAAAGTACCAACGTTTGGAGAAAATGGTGAGATTGCGAAAGAGACGATAAATGTGGGAGAACAATCGTCCGTAGATCGCATTAGAGAAGCCTATTTTACGATGGCGATCGAACAACCCTATTCTATGATCAATTTTGGAACCGTCCAAATTACCGAAGAACAGGAAAAATTCTTGTATAAAGAAAATGAAGTCGCTGGAGACAAGAAAGAAAAAAAAATAGAAGATATTAATGGATTAGTGAAAAAAGCAAGTGAAGAAAATGTTTATCTGACACCTGATAGTATTTGGGATAAATTATTTATTTCCATTTTTTCCTTAGTGAATAATATTTTTGTGGGCGGGGTCTTTTTATTGATTGCGGTCACGAAATTCCTACTAAAATTATTGATTTTTTGTATGTTATTCTTACTGCCAATTGTTTCCATGTTAAGTATGATCCCACAATTTGGCAATTCCTTGTTCAATGCGTTAGGAAAGATTTTAGCGGTCTTTTTAGGTGGCGCCTTTATTTCTTTAGGTTTGTTTATCTTTTATTTTATTATGACATTGATTGACTATTCGATTATTCGTATGGCTGGAACCGTCGATATTGTCACGTGTATTTTAGCGTTAATCGTTAAAATTATTGTTATTACACTACTTTATAAAAATTCAGGAAAAATCTTATCCTTTGTAACTGGTGGTCGTATCACTGGAAATGTGACGATCCCTGATTCAGGATTACACACAAGCGACCGAGAGAAGGGGTTAACGGAAGACAAAATAGCAGAAACAGAAGATCCAGAGACAGAGTCAGAAGGGGAAGGAAACAATGCGAATCATTTAACTGGGCGTCAATCAACTATGAATTCTGATGAGGTTGGACGGTCGTTAATTGAAGGGTTTGAGGATTCCGACTCCAATTCTGATCAGGAGGATCATACGTCGAATGATCGGTTGACGGAGGAAGCCCCAACCATGATGGAGTCAGATGAGGAAGAAAATTCAGAGACTTTTGAATACGAAGAAGAGCCGTCAGAACTAGAAGAACTTGAGGAAGATTCGCTTGGTATACCAGAACAAGATTGGGCGGAGGAAAATGAATTTGAGGAAGATTATGAGGCACTTGACCTTCCAGAAGAGTATGACGACTACGACGAAGCGTTTGATGAAGACGAGTTAAGCGAACTACCTGAAATAGCTGATGATTTTGAGCAAGAATCTGAAGTGGAACCTTTAGAAATAGAGCCAGAAGAGGGAGAACTTGAGGAGGAATCACTTGATGACCTAACGCCTTCTGAAATCAAAGAGCGTGAGGTGATAGAAGAAATAGATGACAAAGAGTCTGTATCTATCGAGAATGTCGAACCTTCTACAGTCGTTTCCAATGAGTCACCGACTCCTTCTGAAAATCAAGTAACAGATTCGTCCGATTTAGAAAACAATCAGACAGATCAACCGATTATTTCTCCTGAACATTCAACCGATAATCATGAAGCCAGCGACGATCAGCTAACAATGGAAGAAGAAGTAATGATTCATATGGAAGATGTGAAAGAAGCAGAAGATGAAAGCAGTTAAACAGTATCGAAAATGGAAATGGCTAGGGATTGTCGCTGTCCCTTGTCTCTTTCTTTTTTTCTTTATCTTTTTCTTTGGTGGTGTTTTAGATGATGTCGGTTCAACTGGTGGGGAAGAGATCGGATTTACAGGCGAATATACCGAAGAATTACCTGAATTTCCTGAAATAACAGGCACAGGGAATATCCCTGATGAAGTGGCGCAGTTCGCTGTAGGAACAGCGGTCAAGTATCGCTTGTTACCTAGTGTCGTGATGAGTCAGTGGGCGTATGAAAGTGCATGGGGGACTTCTCAGCCCGCTAAAGAAGATAATAATTTTTTTGGTATTACATGGTTTGCCGGCTGTCCTTTTCCTAAAGGTTCCGCTCGAGGTGTGAATGGCTCAGAAGGGGGCTGGTACATGAAGTTTCCTTCTGTAAAAGCAAGTTTTAGTTATTATGGCTTTATGCTGGCTAGTCAATCCAATTTTAATGCCGTTGTGGGGAATAAAGATCCACGAGAGTGTTTACTCATTTTAGGGCGGGGTGGCTATGCCGCAGCAGGAATTACTGAAAGTAGTCCTTATTTCACTAGTTGTATCTCCATTATTGAAGCCAATCATTTAACAAATTATGATGAGTTTGCGATAAAAAAATGGCAAACTTTGGCTCCTAGTCTTCCAACAGGGCAGGCAACTGGATCGCAAGGCTTAAAAGAGTTAGAAAACCTTTTAGGACAACGTGTTGGGAATGGACAGTGCTATGGACTAACAGCCCAATATTCAGGTATTTTAAATGGTTGTGGCTTAGGTGCAGGGACTCGTTATACGTTAAGCCATGTCATTGGTAATACAGAGTCTGCTTCTGATATTGGCATTGCTTATGACTGGTCAGCTGTCGGCTGGAAAGTCATTAAAAATCCTAGTTATGATCAATTAGTGGTGGGTGCGATTATTAACTGGTCAAGAGGTGGACAAGTAGGTTCATGGAATGCCGATCCTACGTATGGACATACAGGCATTATCCGAGGGTTACAAGGCGGTCGGATTCAAACCTATGAACAGAATACGGAATTAGGGATGGTCTGTGCGAAGTTAGATCGAGAATTTTATCATTCCGGAGCGATCTCCTCGATTGTTATTCCACCTAAATAAGTCGAATAGAAAGGAAAGTTTATGAAGAAAATTGCGAGTTTTAGCCTTATTATTTTAGGATTAGTTGTTCTTTTGAGTGGTTGTAGTATTGAAAAATCGAATGAAATAAAAGCTGATTCGAAAGACCTTTTTTATGACACTGATCATAGTCCGCAAACAGAAATATCGACTAGCGAGGAAACGTTAGACTCTTCTCCTAGTACTAATACGAGCGTTGTAGCTGAAATTGATGGAGAGAGTGGCGGAGAAGAAGTGTCAGAGAAAGAAGTCTTAAACGAATTTGCGAAAGCCTATTATAATTTTCAGTCGATTAATGATCGAAACAAAGCATTAGCAAAGTACGGAACACCAGAAATGATTGAAGAAAACGGACTGGCTATTGAGGTTGAAGTCGCTTATGATTCGGTTGGTTTTGTCAAAGGAATTTATCAAAATTTGGACGACCCAGCACATTATTCTATTTTTTGTGAGTCCACAGTAAACAATGTCACGGTTCAAAGTGTGTTAATTTGTCAAATCACGAGTGAGAAGAAAATTGAGTCTTTTGAAGAACAGGTATTCAAAGAAAAATACTGAGAGCATGTGAATAATTTAATTAAGTGTGTTATTTTGGTTGAGGTTTGTTATAATTAAAAGAAAAAGATGAGGTCGGATATTGTGCGAAAATGGTTGTTAGTGTTGGTTTCTGGTATGGCGTTAGTGTTATTAAGTGCTTGTGGAGGATCTTCAACAAAAGATGAGGGAACACAAGAAGTAATTGATAAAATTATTGAAAGAAATACTAATATTTCTAATAATAGATTAGAGTCAGGCGAAGAAAAATTTAGCTATACAGAGGATGATTTTAGTTTTCTAATTTATTATGATTCGGATACTAAATTATATCTAGTTGATAGCTTGGTTCCATTCGAAGATGAACCCAATGATCTTAACAGCAAATATAAAGTAAATTTATCTAAAGATAAAATAGAATTTTATCAGATTGATTCTCAGTTTGATGATGACAAACAATCAGGGAATTATGAAGTCGTTTATAAATCAGGGCAATTTGCAGATTAAAGAAGAACCTTTAACAGCTATTAGATGGTTGTTAAAGGTTCTTTTTAAATTTAATAGAGACAAATTCCTTTGGGCAGAAGAAGGTGGGATGTTGAGGTAATGTTTTACTATTTAAATACTATATTGACGATTTGATAAATTGCAATAAAACATATTTCTTTCATTTACAATTGGTGTATTAGATGTTAAGATATGTATATAAGATAAGTATATAAGTTATGTATTTAATCAAAATAAAAAAGACTACGATGTGCAACCATCGTAGTCATAAGTTAGATGTTAGATTAGCTTCTAACCAATTACAAATGACAAATTAAACGGTGGCGGGAAAACCAAGTGTTTAATTGTCGGTTATCTGAAACTCATTCTTAATTGAATGAGTTTTTTTTATCTGTATAGATCCAGTAAAGGGTAACAATTCCCATGAGAATTGTTGTAATTACCATTTTTTCTGGAGGTAATGAAAGAAAGTCCATTAGTAAAGAAATTACTAAGAAAAGTCTTTCTATTTCCATATGTTTTCTCCTAACCTTTTAGAGCGAGAGTATACATATAAAATAAATTTAATATTTTTCATATAATCAGCTCCTTCTTTTTAATCATATAAATACGTTATGTAATCAAAAGAAGTTGGAACTAATATCTAACTTAAGAACATTATAACACAAATTTTTTAACAAAAGGGGCTGTCTTTAACATGGGGTAAAATTTCTAATTATGACTTCCGTAGAACTTTTTTTGAAAAATTTATTTATAAAAAAGAACCTTTAACAGCTATTAGATGGTTGTTGAAGGTTCTTTTTTACTTTAACAATAGATTTAATAGAATAGATAATGCGGTATTCAAGTATTCAAAGTGATAAAAGATAAATAGGGACAAAAATTATTTAAAGTTTTTTTGGGAAACAAGGTTTATTGTTCGGCATTAGATTTAAATAGTTCGTCTGCAGTCGAAAAAAATGATAGACGTTTGATTATAAAGACGAATGAAAATGAATGCCAGGCCTCGTTAAAGTTCGTTATATAAAAAAGCACTGTTTAACATGATTGTTAGTCAGTGCTTTTTATTGTATTATTAAATATAGAATAGGTTTTATTTAAAGAAATCTTTTGTTCCTAACAAAAGGTTTCTTTTTTTGTGCTTTTTAATAAGTTGTTTATAAAATCTTTGTCGCTTTCGTCATACGCAGGATAGCGAGGGGAAATGATAAAATTACCGTTTTCGTCAATTTCTAATGCTACTTTTTTAAGTCCTTTGACAAAGTAATAGATAGGCTTTTTCTTCCATTGGACAACTGCGCCATTGTCTATTAATTCTTTTGTTTGTTCACTTAAAACCTGATTTTTTTCTCTTTCTTCCATTTGCTCCAGATAAGCAATTTTCTTTTTTAGCTTTGTAATATCAGCGCCTAGCGTTTTCATTTTTATTTTAGGTTTTGTTTTATTGTAGGCTTTTGCTTCTTCGTTTTTTTCTTCCATTTCTTTTAGCTGGTTTTTAAAATATTCAAGATTATTTACGCTTGTTTTAACGCCAACCGTTGCATAGCCAGTTTTTCCAACGACATGAATATCTTTTATTAATTCATTGCTTTCTTTGAATTTTTCAACTTTTTCGAGCATTTCAATACGTTTTTCTTGTTTATCTTCTTCTTGTAATAGATATCTTGATTTTTCGTATTTTCTTTTGACTGTTTTATAAATATCTGGGCGCCCTATTATATTTGGTTGTCCGAATGGAATTAAATCGTGTTCTTTTCTAATTGCTTGTTGAGTATCTGCTTGTTCTGTACGAATACGGTTTAATTTATTATGTGCTTGATCTAGTCTATTCATTGTTTTTCTCTCTTTTCTTTTTAGTTTTTACAACAACCATTTTTGTTTGGTGTGAGGGAGGGAAGCTGTTCGCTTCTTTTACTCATACTATGACTTGTTTCATTCTGCTCCTTTCGCTTTTAGATTTGATTGTTCATTTTCGCCAGTATGTTTCGATCGGTTGCTGTGCAGAGAAAGGATCATGGGCAGTCGAAAATACAAGGGCAAGCTTGCTTGTTTATATACCCTTTTATTTTCGACTGGCTGTGATACTGTAACAAACAGCTATTGATCGTTACATACGGAATTGGACGGTCATAAAAGCGATCAAGTGGAAACAAGGAGTGGGAAGTATGAGTAAAAGAAGTGAAATTTAATTGATTTTAAAAAGATTAGACGAAAATCGGCTAATCTTTACTTATTCATATATTGATTAATCCTTGCTACAATGCTATTTGAAGACATTTACACATTTACATTTGTGTAAATGTTTTTTGAAGAAAAAAAAGATAAATATGATAATTTATCTTTTATCATATTTATCTTTTTATAAATTATAAATTATAAAATATAATTTATAATGCCTTTTATTTTCTTTTCTTCATTTGCTTTTTGATAATACGTTCACGTTCTTGTTCTTTCTTTCTTTCAAGTGATCGTGTGTAAGAAACTTGTTGTTCATGAGTAAATCTAGCTGTTTTTTCATGGATAAGTTCTTCTAATAATTCATAAGTATAATCATTTTCGGTAGTTGTATCTAATAGAGCCATAAATTCACACCAAACAGAAGCAGGAATCCCTAGAGATTTTGAATTTATTTTTAGTACGTCTTCTTCTTCTTGAACATGTTCTAAAAGTTCTTCGTTATCTGCGTTAAAAGAAGATTTTGGTGTAGGAATTTTTTTATATGATGTATCGGGTTTATCTTTGTTTGAGAAAAATCCCATTTTTGTATTTGTCATTATTTGTTTTCTCCTTCAAATATTTTAATTCGATTGATAAAATCTTGTGCCAAGGGAACGAAAACTTCGTCATAAGCTAATTTATCCCAATATGTGTCTATATTTAGACCAGTTCTTGGTGTAGATTGAACTCGTTTTACAAAAGGTAAAATATTATCAAATAGGTTTTGTTCACCAAATTTTTCTATGGCGTCTGCTACTACAGTATTATCTATACTTCCTTTGCTTAGTTGGTTAGGCAAGATACCAACGATTTCTGTTTTTAAACCAAATTTTTCAACGAGTGGACCAACTTCTTCATTTAGATAATCTTCTACTCCGTCGAGACTATCCGATTGAGTTTGAAATGCCATAATTATATAGTCAGAAGCAAATGCAGCATTTTTTGTAAAGTCAGACATTGTTGGTGGGGTATCAATAAGAACAAAATCATAGTCTTTTTTTATTGGATCAATTAGATTTTTTAATACAGAAATTCTATTTTTTTCAATTTCCATGTAATTATCGTCGATTCCTTCTATTGCGTCGCCGTATAATTTATTTAAATATTTAGGGAAATTTTTGAAATCGACATGAGATGGAATACAAAATAAATTGTCAATAATTGGTATAACTAGTTGTGATAAGTCTTTTTCGACAATACCAGCAAGCATAGTTTTTTCTATTATAAATATCTCGTCGTCTTTAGAATGATAATTTTTTGTTAGTAACATAGTTTTAGTTGTATTGGCTTGAGGGTCGGCGTCTACTACCAATACACGAAATCCCATATTAGCTAACACATAACTCAAGTATCTTATAATAGTAGTTTTCCCAACTCCGCCTTTAGAATTTGCTACAGTAACGGTTAGTGGTCTGTTTACTACATTTCGGTAGTTATAGACTATTTGTAAATTTTCTTTAGTTAATTCCATTAATGAACCCTCCCAAATATAAATTGCAATTTATAAATTATAAAATATATTTTATAAATATCTCTAATATTCATTTTACCACAAGGTTTTTTTAAGTCAAATATAATTTATAAAATATAATTTATAAATTATATTTTATAAATGAGTCTCGTTTTTTCCTTTACAAAATTATAAAAATAAGGTAACTTTTTTAGTGTAAGTTAAATTACTTATATAAAAAATTATTTTTGAATTTAATTGAATAAAAAAAACTGCCCACGAATTGGCGTTCGTGACCAGCAAAAGAGTTTTAAACTCAATATCCATTTTGTTGTATTATAGCATATTTTTTGCTGTAATGGTAGTTTTTAAGACAAGAGAGGACAAACTCTTGCTAGTTTTTACTAGGAATAAAGGGACAGGTCATATGCCAGCCGATTCTATAAAATGGCGTTGCGGACATAAGCAAAGGTTACTCTCATGACTTTGTGTCCTAAGGGTGGTGGCGACCGTTAACGGCTAGGGTGGCAAACAGGATTCCGAAAGAATCGGTAATTGTCATTCAATGCTACGATTGGGCTGTTTGATCGTAGGGAATGACAATGTGTGAAAACACCAACTCATGAGAGATGTTACTAGTGGCTCCAAGGCGTCGGCATGACGTTAGACTTTTAGCAGGTTGTACTCTGATCGATGTTTCATATTTTTTTTTGAAATGTCCTTCTTAGGGTACAACTATGCCCAACACCAAAACGCACAACAATCAGTTAGAATTACCGAGTGCAGAATTGCAACGATTATTCTAACTTTTTTACATTGTTTAGTGAATAAAGAACTCTTAATAACCTTGAATAGAAGCTTGATAGCAAGAAATGAAGGGTAAGTATAAAAACTTGCTCGCTTTTCGGAACAAATGGTTTTAAGAGAAAGATTTTAAGAAATTATATAATATGCGCCTTAGCGCTGGTTGCCTTAGCAACCCTTTGGGTAGCACAATTAAGGGGATTAAAGGAATAACAGTCGGGTTTTAGCCCGCTAGAAGTACTTGCAAGTTTGGTATTCTTTGGTTTAAGGTGGTTTAATGGAAGTCAGGAAGAGCATTCTAAGCTCATTTCAAAACTTAACTTGGGGGATTGTCTGCGAAAAGATGTTAAAAAGTTGGTTAAATATAACAAAGTGGTTATTTATTAATTAAAGAATTTCACAAACTTTTGTAAAGTAAAAATCAATGAAACTATGTGACTTTTAACTAGACCAATTTCATTTCACAAAGTCAGGGAAGAAAAGGCTTGATAGAGCTGATACTTGGTATATTCGAGATTATGTAAACTAAATCATTAAATAACGAAATATTTTAAAATTAATAATGAATATAGTTTAGAAATATAAGCTTTCGTATTCTAAAATAGGGAGATGATAATTTGAAAGAGATGTCTACATGGTTGTATAGAGCAAAAAATAATTTATTGCCTTTAAGTAGAGAGAAGAAAGATTTTTTTAAAGCTAAAACAGAATGGATTTATGTTGGATTAGAAGATACTGAGACTGCTGAATCCACCTGTGAATTATGTGAACAAGAAAATTTGAGATATGAATACACTATAAAAAATAAATATAATTTTAATGAGATGATTGTAGGAAGTTCATGCATAGAAAAATTTATTGCAGAACTAAATACTACAGAAAATAATTTGCTAGATACAGAAGGATTAGTGGTTTCTAAAGAAAGATTGAAAAGTGATAAAGAAAAATATTGGGAGAAGATTTTATTTAAGATTTTGGATGAAAAATTCAATACTAAAGGTTTTGAACAAGATATTACTAATCACATTAAAAACAGAGATTCTATTTCTATAAAACAAGCTATATGTCTACAAAAATTGTATCGTAACTTAAATGATAATGAAAAGTCTGCTTTTAGGAATCTGGTTAAAATAAACTTACGCAAAAATTATTTTAAGAATCAATATTATGAATTGAAATTTGAAAGGGATTTGAAATTTATTGAAATGTTGTTATCTTCGCAACAAAAGAAATTATTGGAAAGGGACAGACAATAATAAGAATAGAAGAAGATAGGACTTAATTTAGTTTTCCTCCAAAAGAGTAAGATATTATATAATTAAAAAAGTGAAAAGATGGTGGCTAATCTCTTGAAAAAGGGGTGATGCCTATGGTTCATAGCTTTATCCCTAGAAGGGAGTAAGTACGTGTCAACTTTTTAAGCAATTCAACTGATGATCGCTTTTGCGACGTTAGTTTTGCTGATTATTGACCATAAAGACAAAAAAAAATAACCATCTAGCACTTTGACCAGTTGTAGATGGTTAAATCCGTATTATAACAGTCACCGTCTTTTTAACGGTTCTACATGGGAGCTATGTTGACGCATAGCTCCTATTTATTAATTCAATTATAGCAAAAAATAGTAAATCAGCAAATATGAATCTGTGTATGAGTTGATAAATCATAAATTTTTTCAGGAAAAGGACACAGTAGAAAATAAAGTGCTATGATAGTTTTGGATAATACAAATCAAAGGAGAGGTCGTTCTTTAAAAGAACGGCTTTTTTTTTGACTTTTAAAATCATAAGTTTTTTTAGTTTCTTCTAACATACGGAAAACGATTATGTGTTTAAAATAGCTTTTTATGATATTTGTGCTAAAAATTATTTCAGTCATGTTATAGTCTCATTATGGAAATTTTAGGAGGGTTAGCGATGGATTATAATTAGGAGAAATTTGTTGTCTGTTTAAGACTGAAAATTCAGAAAATTGAAAAAATAGGTTTAGAGAATATTAAAGATATTTTGTTGTTGTTTAATTTGGAGAAAACTTAAAGGAGAAATCGTATTATGAAAAAAGTATTAACTATAGTTTTAATTTCTTTATTTGGTTTTATTGGTTTTGGATTGTCAAGTATGGTAGTAAATGGTGAAGAGATTGATTTACAGACACAAGAACAAGCTATTCCATTCCATGAATTAACGTTAGATGAACAAGAATATTTTAAGTCTAAAGGATTTGATAGTGGAGATACTTTTTATACTACAGAAACTGTGTCTGATCAAGATTCTAAATTACGTTTATCTGCAAATGTGTTACGATTAACAGCTTCAACGAAAAAAATAAGTAATACTCAAGGTCGTACAGAATATATTATAACAAGTCCAAATTCACCAATGTATCGTATATCTACACGATTAAATTTAGGCAATGTACAATCATATACACAGACAGTAAATTTATATAATGTGACTGGTTATAGCGGAGGTATGTATTTTACGTATACTGGAAAAAGAAATTATTATAATGTTAGATTGGCTATGCAGGTATACAATACTTTTGGTGTTGGATCGGTTTCAAGTACTGCAGGAGGATTGACAATAGGAAAATGATAATTTCATATTATGTGTTTGATCAAGTTGATGATGAAGAACTATTTATTTTCAAATCGTTACATGAAGATTTTGCTACAAAAGAGTTTTATAATCGTACAAATGTAAAAAAATTAGAAACAAATTTGTTTATTTTAAGTGACTCAATTATACCTTTTATTGAAAATTCTAAAGTTTTCGAGCTATTGAGAACTGAAGACATTAAAAGTTTACCAATCATTGAAATTGATAAACAAATTGTAAAAATTGGAAATTATTTAAGTTTAGATGAGTTATCTGAACTTACTGGTATAGGGATGTCTATTCAAAGAAAAGATTGATATGATTTAAATTCTTGATATTTGTTCACTGGAATATCTGGACAGATGATCCAATTACTTAGTTGCTAGATCATAATTTTTTTCAGTGGAAGGACACAGTAGAAAATAAAGTGCTATAATAGTTTTGGATAATACAAATCAAAGGAGAGGTCGTTCGTCAAAAGAATGGCTTCTTTTTTATGTTTTTACAAAGTTTTAATTACAAATAAAATGCTTAATATTTTTGTACGTCACAATCTAAAAAAGACCAAAAAAATAACCATCTAAACACTTTGACCGGTAGTTAGATGGTTGAAAGAAAAACTATTTATTACTGTCACCGTCTTTTTAACGGTTCCACATAGGAGCTATGTTGACGTATAGCTCCTATGTGGAAATTCAATTATGGCAAAATAATAGTAAATCAGCAAATATGATATAATTGAAAGGTAGAGAAGTGAAAAGATGGTGGCTAGTCTCTTGAAAAAGGGGTGATGCCTATGGTTCATAGCTTTATCCCTAGAAGGGAGTAAGCAAGTGTCAACTTTTGAAGCAATTCAACTGATGATCGCTTTTGCGACGTTAGTTTTGCTGATTATTGACCATAAAGACCAAAAAAAATAACCATCTAAACACTTTGACAGGTCGTTAGATGGTTTGAAAAAACAATTAATATCTGTCACCGTCTTTTTAACGGTTCTACATTGGGGCTATGTTGACGCATAGCTCCTTTTTATTATTTAATTATAGCAAAATATTATCATATTCGCAAACATATAGTAGGCGGACTACAGTATTGAACGCACAAATATAAAAACACGATGATAGAAAACAAAAAATTCTAATTTTATTTTAATATAAAATAACGATTATGATTCCAAACTCAACGGTTATG
The DNA here is from genome assembly GCF_051715065.1 of Enterococcus sp. AZ062. NCBI lineage: Bacteria > Bacillati > Bacillota > Bacilli > Lactobacillales > Enterococcaceae > Enterococcus > Enterococcus sp. AZ062. The sequence goes on from NZ_JBIOTB010000003.1 coordinate 15,996, forward strand.
ATTTTTTGGATATAAAAAAAGAACAAGCGTTTGTTTATTTGGTTTTGTTATGTTAAACTTTTTACTTGTAAGATTTGATTGATTAAATTTTACATATATGCTTATTCCGATATTTTACTTGACAATTATTTTAATTAAGGGTAAAGTCGTAAGCGAGTTGATTGTGATACTTAGCACAGTCAGTTATGTGTACGTAGATACAAAAAAAAATGAAGGAAGGCTTAAAGGCTCAGGGCTGGTAACCCTTCGACGCCAGAAAGCCACAAGACCTAATGACACTAGGCTCCTTCACTGTTATGGCTTGCGCCACAACGGTAATATGATAACACAGTCTTGCTAATAGTTCTACGATTTATAATTATTATATTTATTTTTATATATAATTTTTAGGAGACGTAGAAATTCTATTGTCTGTTTATTCATGTTATTTATCGGCGCAACCAACGTTTTAACGGTGAAAAAAGGAGTCAGTTGCTATTACGGCGACTGACTCTTTTTTTCGTTTTTTTTTTACGGTTATCACAATCAACTCAATTATTAACGAATGATCTTTGACAACTGAATAGTGAACAAGAAAAAATCCAGTAATAGCTTCTTTCTTGTTCCATATACACATTAATAAATGTGCATAGCATAGCCTAGGAAACTATACTATAGCATGTTTTAGTTAATTTGTGTAGTTGGTTGAGGAACCATTTATAAAATCCTTAAGACGCTTGCTAAAGCGAGCGCTGATGATACTAGATGGAACTTGTGATTTCGTGAGAATAAGCAAGGGTATTTGACTGACAAAGTGTCTGTATTTCAGGTGTGCGGTTGGAGCAGAAATGCCATGATGATTCCTGAAAAAAAGATAGCACAAGAAAAAAGGCAAAATATAAGTGAGGCAGGCGCAGTGTATAATACAGATTACTTTAATCAATTATTTACAGAAAAAGTTCGAAATTATTTTTCGGATTATAGCCGTTTTTTTGATCAGTGTAGAGATCAATTAGCAGAAATGAAAGGATCAAATCCTTTAAACAAATTGGAACAAGAGTATAACGAAGCAATAATTCGTTTAAAACAAATTTCAGAAAAGCTTCACTTAAAATCTTTGCAAGAATATGAAGAACAGCAGTTTACCAATCAAAGGGATTCTATCTCTTATTGCCATAAACTGTTGGACGGAAAGATCGATAATTTTTTGGAATTTTATTTTGAAGAAGCCAAAAAAGAGTTACAGGAAAAACTGGTACATTGTCAGACAATGTTTACTTAACAAATACAGTAAAACAAGAATCAGAAAGTAGGACGATACATGGAATTTTTAAAGATAAAACCACAAGAAACATTTGGAACATTGTCTTTTGTTGGAAAACCAATTAAAGGTGCAGAATATACACAAGGTTCAGGACAGGCTCGTAAACATGTTGGTAACTATTGTCGTTTACTAAGCTCTAAGCAGTCAGAAGCAATTGAAGTTATTTTTCCAACTCGTGTGAATTTAAGTGACTTTGCTTTCGGTGATGTGGTGTCAATTGAAGATGTCAGAGTTGAACCTATCAGTGAGAGTACAGGTAGCGGAGCGATTACAGGTTGGCGTATATTTGCACAAAGTATTAAAAAAGGAACTGTGTAGGGGGAAAATAAATGGCTAAAAGAAATGAATTGAATGCAGGCATGGAAATTGATGCAGATGAAACGTTTGGAGACATGACCTTTTTACGTATGAAGTCACCAAAAACAGAAGTAGATGAAGATACAGGTGAGCGTATTCCAGTAGCGCTACGCTATGTTGTAATTGCTAGAAAACAATTATCTGAAGAAATTATTACTGTGCCAGTTGAAACACCATTACGTGAATTGGTTGCTGGTGATAAAGTAAAACTAGTGAATCCGACAACTAATCTACTGGGTTTTGGAAATGGAAATTTTGCAAGTAGCTACATTCAAGTGTTTGCGGAAGATATCAAAAAATTGAATGAACCAACAACTGAACCAGTTGGAACGACGAATACTCCAAAAGATCCAAAAAAGAATCAAAATAATTAGGAGGATTTACTATTTCTAAATTTATTCGGTATCGTGGGATTAAAATAAGAAAAATTCATACAAACATTTATCGCTTTTATTTGTTTTTCATGGCTTTACCTTTTTTAGTTGGGGTAGGCTTTTTTTGTTACTTTCAAATCTATCCTATTGTAAAACCGATGATTGCAAATAGTAGATTTGAGTATCAAGTCTTATTACTTCCAACAGCCCAATTAGTCGGTTTAATTACGTTAATTTTTGTTGTTTTAGCAGGTGTAAGAAGAACTTCAAAAGTACGAGGGAAATTTTTTGTACGAGTTTTACACCGACAAATGTTAGCTCAAATGATTGTTAGTCGTAATTGGGTTGATCGAAAAACAAAAAAAGGAACTGATGGAAAAACACAAGAAAAAATTAAATTTCCTAAGTTATACTATCGACATAAAAAGTTTACAACGTTAATTACCGTACCAACCGACGGTAAAAGGTATCATGAACAAATGTTGAAAATTGGTCCTGTATTAGAACAAATGTTTTTTGCGGATCTAATTGATTCAAGAAGCGAGCTTGGTTTTACGCAACATGAGCTTTTAATTGGGTTGGGAACGAATCGTATTTCAATTAATGATGTGAAAGTAACGAAGACGTCAGTTCAAATCATGAAAGATTTTACTTGGGATTTTGCCAAAATGCCACATATGCTTATTGGTGGAGGTACTGGTGGGGGAAAAACCTTTTTCTTGTTTACGCTCATTTTACATTTATCAAAGATAGGTACAGTGTATATTTGCGATCCTAAAAACGCAGACTTAGTAGCAATTGGCGAATTACCAGCGTTTAAGAATCACGCTTTTAGTGGTGTTGATCGAATTGTACGTTGCTTAAAAGACGCTGAAACAGAAATGATCAATCGTTTTGCGCATATGAAAACACACTCGAATTATAAATGGGGAGCAGATTATACGTACTACGATATGGCACCTTATTTTGTGGTTGCTGATGAGTGGAGTGCGTTAATGGCAGAAGTAAATGATGATTTTAAAAAACGTCAAGAAATCATGAAGCCCTTAACTCAAATCATTCTAAAAGGTCGTCAAGCAGGTGTCTTTATTATTCTAGCAACCCAACGCCCTGACACAGAAGATATTGATGGTAAATTAAGAGATCAATTTAATTTACGTCTTTCTCTTGGTAAGTTGGAAGGAAACGGCTATCGAATGATTTTTGGGAAAGCTGGAGAAAATAAGAATTTCTTCAATAATGAAGTACGTGGACGTGGCTATATTAGTGATGGAGGAATGCCAAGGGAAGCTTATTCCCCATTAGTTCCTAAAAGCTTTGATTTTAAAGAAGCTTTGTCTAAAATACCGAACATGATTGAAGAAGATTATTCACGATTAAGTTTATCAGAAGTTGAGAAAGGACAACTTGAAAAAGAATTAGAAATTGAAGGTGGTATATAGTAAAATGGAGGATAAAGAAAATTTAGTTTGGCATTTTGAAAGTAATCCGCATATGCTAATTACAGGAAGAACAGCTACAGGAAAAACTTATCTGTTGAAAAAAATGGCTGATTATTTATCACAAGTTGGCATTGTTTCAGCTTCTTTTGATAAAAATGAATTTGCGGAAATCCTTTATTTAGCTCAAGAGAAGTTTCAGGAGCGGTATAAATATATTAGAGAATATAGTGAGGGAAATTCTGGCGCAACTTATTCTGATTTAGATATGAAGCCTTATTTTGTTATGATAGATGAACTAGATTCAGGATTGCTATTCTTAAAAAATAAAGACCCATTATCTTATGATTGCTTATTGAAAATAATAAAGGATATTGTGCTAAAAGGAAGAGAAGTAGGCGTTTTTCTTATTGGTGTACGTGAAGGAAGCCAGCCATTTTTGGAACCTATAGAAGATAATATGGCAACACGTATTTTTTTAGGAAATCCTAATGGGAATGGAACAATTTTTTTGGGTGGAAACCAAAATAAATTTCAAACAGAGCTAGTAACAGAAGATTTCTTTCTGCAGAACGTTAGTAAATAGGAATAAAGCGTAAAAGAATTTTTCCCATTTTTGCTGGGATGAAAAGTTTTCCGAAGTTGTTGCTTACTGTGCGGAGCGAACAAGGTCTCCTTGTGAGAGGTGGGCGCTTTAGCGCCCACCGTTGAACGCAACGACGAATACGAGGTCTCCTCGTGTGAGGACTGAACAGTAAGCTTACAAATTCGTGAAAGGCGCTGGTTTTGCGCCATATTCAAGCAAAAATATAGGGAAAAATAGGCTTGGCGAGCTTTGCTCGTCAAGCTGTGACCCCCGTACTCTAACAGGGGGGTAGTGGAGATGTAAAATTCAAGTTTCAGAGGTTCTAAAGACTGATATAACAGCTTTTTCATTGGTTGCACACTCTCGAAAAAAAATCGTGATTTTGACAACTAAATTAAGTGGGGGAGAAACGATTGATAATTTAGTATTAAATGACTTAGGAAGAAGCGTAAAAGCTTCAAGAATAAGGTTTCGTATGACGCAAACGGAGTTTGCAAAGGAAATAGGTGTGAGTCGTCAGGTTATCAGTGAATTAGAGCGTGATATAGTGAGAGTTTCTGAGGAAACGTTAAATAAAATTTTTGACTATATTGCCATGCAAGATCGACATGATCCGTTAGAATGTATTATTGATTATCTGAGAGTCACATTTCCTGTAAATGATGTTGCTGGTATATTTAAAGATGTGTTAAAGATTGAGAAAGCTTATTTTGCCAAAGTGGATTCACATTTGTACGGTTATATAGGTGGTTATCAATTAGATTATATCCAAGTTCTCTATTCAAAGAAGAATGATGAACGTGGTGTATTAATTCAACTATCAGGACAAGGTTGTCGTCAATTTGAAGCCTTTCTTGAAGCGCAAGGTCGAACGTGGTTCGACTTTTTTTATTGCTGTTTTGAATATAATTGCCGAGTAACAAGACTTGATTTGGCAATCAATGATTATCAAGAATATTTAAGTATACCAACGCTCTTAAACAAGGTGTTTCGGCAAGAATTAATTTCACGATTTCGTAAATTTGATTTTAATGGCTCAGGAAGTATTTCCGAAAAGAAACAGGAAGGCACAAGTATTTATTTTGGATCGAAGAAAAGTGAGTTCTATATCACTTTTTATCAAAAAAATTACGAACAAGCTCGGAAATTAGGGATTCCTGTCGAAGAAGTGCCAATAAAAAATCGTTATGAACTACGATTTAAGAACGAACGTGCAATGTTGGTGATAAAAGAGTTCATGCGTTCTGGAGATTTAGCAAATATTGTCTTGGGTATCATAAAAGATTATTTATTGTTTACTGATCGAAGAGCAGGTGTTAGTAGAAAATACTGGAGCGTGAACCGAAAATGGCAAATTTTCTTAGGGGACGCTGAAAAAATGCGTTTAGCTGTTGAACCAAACGAACAGCTGTATGAACGATCAAAGAACTGGTTTAAACGGACAGCAGCTGCTACTGCTAAAATCATACAAGAAATTGATGAGATTAAAGGTACACAAGAATTTCAAGAAATTATCGATGAAATTGAATTAAGTGAGAAACAGCAACATGTGATAGAAGTTCAAACGACACCTATCTTAGAAATGATTTGTTCCGCTTAACATGGAATTAGCACGATCGATAAAAATAGTAACAAATTTAGAGGAGGCGAAAGAAATCGTGTCCTTTTTAGTTGTTTCAAATTTAATAGGAATGAGGACGTGACGTGAAGAACTTTAGTAAAAGTAATATGAAAAAGCATGTGGCAGTTGCCATGATGCTTGTAGGAACGGTTGCTGGTGTTGCAACGAGTAGTGTGAATACTTGGGCAACAGAAACAAGCAGTAGTGATTCAAGCAGTTTATCAGAAAGCGTGAAATTAAATTCAGAGCAGTTAGGACAAGTTACTAAGACGAATGGTTCAAACAAATTAATTGATGATCCTAATACTACTGTGGTTACAGATGATACAGTTATTTCTTCTGATTATAGTTTTTTTGTTCAGTTTATTAAGGGGAAGACAACGGTCGAAACCATTGGTGATTCTTGGAGTGAAAAAATGAAGACTCCAGAAGGTGAACAAAAGGATCGGTCGGTTAGTATTCCAATAAAAGATGTTCAAAAAGGAAAGTCAGGGGTTATCTATCGCAATGTGAGTGCTTTTGGGGAAGAAGTGGACGCCAGATTTATTATCGAGGATTTTAAGGAAGGAAAGACGACTGATGGAAAGGTACCAACAGATGGTCAAATTGCTTTTAATACGAGAGATCAAGTAGGGGTTTATCAAAATAGGATTCAAGAAGCGACTTTCAGTATTGAGTTCTTGAAAGCTGGTACAAATGAACCTATTCATTTAGATGGTTTTTATACTTTTTCTGATATCGATTGGACACAATATATTACGTTGCATAGTGATATGTTAGATAAATCCACAGGTATTCTGGCAGATCCTACGTGCTGGTTAGTTTTAACAGAAAATGAGGACAAATCAAAGACATTTGCAGAAGTGAATAATCAAGGAAGTGATGATTATGACATTCATGCGATGTTTACAGTGCTATTTAGAGATTTATCAAAATTTACAGTTAGTTTTGGATCAGCCCATGCGACCGATAAATTACCAGTCAATAATGATTGGGAGTGGAGTTGGTTTGGGAATACAGCGGTTAAACCTGCAAGATCTGATGATCCTAATCCTGAAAAAACAGTAACGGATATTGATGAAAAAGAAGTGACACAAAATCAATTAGCGCAAATGAATGAAACATTCACTTATAGTATTACTCAAAACATTTCAGGGCAATTAGAACAATTTTATCACCGCTCGTTTGAAATGATTGATGAAATTATACCAGAACTAGAACGAATATCAGAGGTCAAAGTAGTAGATGAATCTGGCGAAGATCGTTCCAACTTTTTTAAAGATCAATCTGAAGGAAACAAAGTACATGTTGTAGCTACAGAAGAAGCCTTGAATACGCAAGATTTTTATGGTCATACGTATACATTTAGCTTTGATACGAACGTTCGTGAAGCAATGAATCTCGATAAATATTTTAATCAAGAAGAGAAGATGTATTATTTTCCAAATCAAGCAAAAACGGTAATCAATAATCAAGAAAAATTAACGAATCAAACGCAAACAAAAGTTGGCGAGACACCAGATGATAACCCAATTAAAAAAATTAAAGATTCCAATGGGAAAGAAGTAGATGTATCACAAGTGAAACAAGGCGAAGTTGTTGAATTTGTTATTTCTAATCCAACAGGTGTACCGTATTCTTCGATTGGAAAGCCAGTTTCTATTTATGATGATTTAGAAGATGTTTTCATGTTAGATGATAAATCAATCAAAATGGAAATCGCTGATCTAGGGGATCAGGTCGAATTTACAGATATTACTGAGAAAGGGAACTTGCTTATTGATAAAGAGGCGGAAAAAGCTACATGGTCAATTGAAGATGGTTCTATTTTAGCAGGAAAGCAATATCGATTAACTATCTCTGGAACGGTAAAGACAGATGTTGACTTTTCAAGTTACGTTGATGATTCGGGAAATATTCGTGTACCGAATATCGCTTATCAAATAATTGGCGATGAAGAAAAAACAACGAATCAAGTGAATGTTATTGTGCCACAAGAAAAACCTGAAATTTTACCACCAACAGCTATTGATAATGGAAATAATCAATTATTAGTGGTAACTGTTTTAGTCTGTCTTGTGTCTGCCTTGTGTCTAATGGGTGTCTTTTTGGTGAAAGGTAAAAAGAATGAGAGAAACAACTAAAAAAAAACATTTATTTGGAGCAATTGGAATCGGTCTGATTGCTCTTTCTTATATGATTTTTTTTATCATTCATATCAGTATTGACCATTCAGCAGGAAAAGAAAGGGAAATTAAACCGAGTGATACAAGCTTTATAGAAGAAAGTCGAAGGAACGATTTATCAGATAGTTCTATTTATGAAGAAGAAATCACTGAATCGGGGATAAGCAAGAAGAGCGAGACTGCGTCTAAGGAAAGTAGTACACCACCGACAAAAGAATCCAAATTGACGAATACAAGTCAGCTTGATTCCGCAGGTAATGAAGATTTTTCTGAAATGGAGCGTCCAACACTTGAAGAAATTAATCATGCGCAAAGTAATCGTGAGGGTATGTCTGATCAAGTAGTTGGTGAAATTGAAATCCCAACGATTCAATTGAAATTATCTATTTTAGAAGGAACAACGTATCAAAAAATGCTTTATGGAGCGACAACTTTATTAGCTAATCCGATAATGGGGCGTGGAAACTATGCACTGGCTTCTCATAACATGGGGGTTGAAGGAAGTATGTTTACGTCTATTTATCAATTAAAAGAGGGTGAGGATATCTATTTAAAAGATAAACAAGGAAAAACCTATCATTATCAAGTGATTTCAAATGATGTTGTCGATTTCAGAAATACAGAGAAATTAAATTTAACTCGAAAACCAACGATTACCCTAATTACTTGTCAAACTGTTCAAACAACAGATAATCGAGTAATCGTTCAAGGAGAATTGGTAGAGTGAAACGGTCGTTTAGCCCACCTTTAAATACTATTTTAAAAAATAAGTATGGATTTTGTTCATTTGTTAGCAGTCCAACTCCAAAAGATCGAGAAGACTATTTAAAAGTGTGTGAGTGGACAAAACGCAATGATCTTCCCTTTACGCCAAGGGTGCCAGTACTTTATGAACGAAAATTATCAAAGACAACTAGCTTGATGATTGAAGGTACAGTAATGTACAGCGAAACAGGACTTTCATTAGGTTATCGTTATGATTTTTACAAAGTTCGATATTTTGGTAAATCAGAACCAAATGAAATTAAAATTTATTGCCAAAATGTAAGCAGAAAAGAATTACTACAGCGTTTGACTAAATTCAGTTTTTTAGAAAAGGAGAAAGAACATGTTTCGTTTTAGTTATGAGGAAGACAAGTTAAAAGCAGAGCTTTTCTCAAAAAAGTTAAAAAAAATCAGAGAAGAACGTGAATTGGTCGTAGAACAAATTGCTTTGTTGGCTGGGGTATCAACGGCAAGCATTCGCAGTTATGAAGCAGGAACGACGTTACCAAATGTTAAACGTGTGTTAAAACTTGCTAATTTTTTTGATGTGTCACTAGATTATTTTTTCACAGAATAAGAGCCAAACAGTAATGGCTAATAGCTGAATTGAAGCAAAAGCCATTGTGGGTCAAGATGAGCAAAACTTAAAGAAAGGGGTGTTGATGTGGCGTTACAAATAGTTTTATTTATTGTTTGTCTTGTTGTAGTTATTGGAGTGGCTGGGTATGTATTAGCTCATTTTTTACAGCAAAAAAAGACAAAAGCAACGGAACAGGAAAGAAGAGAGGAGGAAGAAACTCGACAGCCAGTGCATTTTAGAGAATTAGAAGCACCAACAAGCGTTAAAAAAGAAGAGTCGAAAATTTATCTTGTGAAAGGTGATCGGACAGATAGTTATAAAATTACCGTTCGGTTAAATAATGAAATTTATGAAAAAGAATATTATGCGTATGATTCAACTATTTCACGTGAACAAATTTTAAATGAATTTTATTACGTAAATGAACGAGAAATTGTATTGATTGATGAAGAAGGCGAGCATTATTACAATCAACAGGCAATTGAACGTATTGATTTTATTCATAGAAAGATTTTAACAAGTCAAATTGATCAGGAAGAACAAGAAGTAACAGAAGTACCAGAAAAACAGGAAGTACTGAAACAGGAAAAGATTCCTGAGAATGAGGGTAAAGAAGAAACAGAAGAAAAACAGGAAATTGACAACGACTCGAATGTATCAAATGAGGAACAGTTTTCCACTGTTGCATTAGAGTCTAAGCCAAAAAAATTCTTTAAAAAAGATAAGACTGGGAAACAGTCTTTAAAACCAATGCAAGCTAAAACATTTAATCGTTTATTTTTAGCTAGTTTAGTTTTATTGGTTAGTATCAGTGTGCTTGGTTTCACACGTACGTTAGGGTTAAGTTCTCGTGTCGATAAGGTACAGGCGAGTGTTACTCAACTTCCTAAAGAATTCGCTGGTTCAAATGAATCCAATTATTCGTCCATTTATCGAATGAATTTTTATATGCAAGAATTTTTTGAAACGTACATTCCTTTATCGACAAATAGTGTAGAAATGAGTACTAGAAATGAAGCATTAAAATCTTATTTTGCGGATAACGTCTCATTAAAATTAGAGAGTAGTACGGTCAATCGTGAGTTTATTTCGTCAGAACTTATTGATGTGGATACGACCGATAAAATCATTCATGCTAAGTATCGAGTTGTTTCCTTGACGGAACAAGCAGAAGAAAAAGTCAAAGATCAATCCGTATATGTCGTGCATTTAGTTGAAAACAACGGAAAATTTAGTTTAGTTTCTTTACCTTCCATTTCTAAAAATGAAAGTTTTAAAACAGGCTTTTCCGGTATTGAAGTAGAAGAAGAAGGAAACAAATTAACAGA